>NZ_CP040586.1:0-2762250 GCF_013394005.1 Furfurilactobacillus rossiae | reverse complement strand
CGATGAAGCCTCCTAGAATGAATTATGCATAAACAGTAATAATTTATGACGAAAATAAAAATAACAAAATCTGCAAGGACAACTTTAGCATGAACAAACAGAGTTTTCCACAGGTTCCACAGAACAAGTTACGAATGTTCCACAGGATTGTGTGAAGGTTATCCACAGGAGCGTTGAAAAATCGGGATTTAGTCTCTGTGAAACAAGTTTTCCACCGATGATTGTTATTAAATAACGTTGAGAACAATAGCTTTCGAAAAGTTTTCCACAGAAAAAATCGGGGGTGTGGATAACTTTTCAAAGGGCTGTGGATTTGTGTATTTTGTTGTTAAAATCCTGTGGAAATAACGTTTTTTAAAATCTAAAATCCACTGAACCTGTGGATTAGTTTTGCCAATCTGTGGATAACTTTTGCTCCACAAATTACCGGAATCGACAATTTGTTGTTTGCAAGTAACTCTGTCTATGATATTATATTTAGGAACTGCATGAGTTTTCTCGTGCGCTAGCTTTTAGCTAATCAACCATATATGTAACGCTGGATATCCAAGTGTGTCGTCACGTCACCACTAAGGTATCTGTGTCGTAACGATCCAAAGGAGGTGCAATCCAACATGAAAAGAACTTACCAACCAAAGAAGCGTCATCGATCACGTGTCCATGGTTTCCGGAAACGGATGAGCACAAGTAACGGCCGTCAGGTGTTAGCACGTCGGCGCCAAAAGGGCAGAAAAGTATTATCTGCATAAAAACAGGCCACTGATATTTTTCAGTGACCTTTTTTATTTTTTTAGTCCACGATGACCATTAGTGTTGGTTTTGTGGCGTTGAATCATTTTAGTTGAGGAGATTCGGACCATTGAGAAAGTCATACCGCATCAAAAAAGAAAGCGAATTTCAAACGGTCTTTGAAACCAGAAACTCGATTGCCAACCGTCAGTTTGTTATCTATACAATGGATAAACCAGAGCAGCCACATTTTCGTGTTGGTATTTCTGTTGGTAAGAAAATTGGCAACGCTGTCCATCGTAACTGGGTTAAGCGTCGAATTCGTCAGTCATTGTTGGAGTTAAAACCAATGCTTCGTCAGGACGTCGACTTCTTAGTTATCGCGCGACCTTCAGCTGATGGGCTATCAATGGCCGAAATCAAAGAAAACCTGACGCATGCGTTACGTTTGGCAAAGTTGCTGGATGCAGAGTAGCGTTACAGCACAATATAAGTGGGCAACATAGGCATTATCAAAATGAATGAAGTAAATGAGGAAAAAATCGTGAAGTCAAACGGAAAACGCTCCGGCCGTAAAAGCCGACGACGATTAGCGCTGACCATGATTGCTGCAGCCAGTTTATTCTTGGCAGCGTGTGGTAAAAAGCCAATCACCAGCAGTAGTACAGGATTTTGGGATCACACGATTCTGTATAATTTAAGTCAATTCATCATTTGGCTGAGTCATGTATTCGGTGGTTATGGGATGGGGATCATTATGATCACCCTGATCATCCGGATCATCATTTTGCCATTAATGATTTATCAAACGCGTTCAATGCGGCGGATGCAAGAAATTCAGCCACAGTTGTCGGCGTTGCAAAAGAAATACAAGTCGCGTGATACGGCTACGCAACAAAAGCTTCAGGAAGAAACACGGAAATTATATGCTGAAGTTGGCTATAACCCAGTTTCAGGATGTTTGCCACTGATTGTTCAGATGCCAATTATTTGGGCATTGTATCAAGCAATTTATCGGACATCAGCATTGAAGACGGGTTCATTCTTATGGATGCAGCTTGGGGATCGCGATCCTTACTTCATTTTGCCAATTCTTGCTGCCGTCTTCACTTTCATTAGTTCTTGGTTGAGTGTTAAGAGTCAGCCAGAAAGTAACTCAATGAATGCCGTGATGGTTTGGGGGATGCCAGTGATCATCTTCTTCACTGCCGTATCCGTACCAACAGCGCTGTCATTATACTGGGTAATTTCAAACGCCTTCCAGGCTGGTCAAACATTGCTGATTCAGAATCCTTGGAAGATTAACCGTGAGCGTGAAGAACGTGAAACGGCTAAGCGCGATCAAGCGAAAGCCAAGCAGCGAGCAATCAAAAAGGCTCGTCGGTCACGACGTCGTTAATTCAATAAATGATTGAAAAATCTGCACGTCTCATCAATTTGATGAAGCGTGCAGATTTTTTTGAACCGTGTAAAAATTACGCTTGTTGTAAGCAAAAAAGATTATAAAATAACTAATTTATTAGGCTGGACTGAACACTTTTTAGAATGTACTCAATGCGCTCTTCCATTTGATTCATGTCTTCAAGTGAATGAGTCATCAGGATGTTGATAGCCAGTGCTTCAATTCGTTTGTACCAAAACTGATAAACTTTTTTTCCTGAAGCTAATAGCTTTAAATTGTGCACCCGTCGATCCTTTGTATCCTCGACTTGCTGGACCAAATTGAGTTTCATAAGAGCAGTAATCCGCGTTGAAAGTAGCGGACTCGACATGCGGAAAAGGTGGCTAAGCTTCGAAGATGTGATTCCTGGTTCTAAACCAATCTGAGTAACCAGTAGAATGTCGCGTAGACCCAGTTTGGGAAGATTACCAACGTCCATGTTGACCTTCTGTAATGCATAGATATCGGCGAGGTGGCCATGAATTAACAAGGTCGTCATTCGGGCGATGTCAGCCTGCGAAGGTTGAGCTTGTTGTGTCACTTTAATGACTCCAATCTGTATAGCTTTTAATGTGGTTTTTAGCGCAAGTGCGCCGAGTGCGCTATGTATAGAATAGACGGGTGGTGTAAACAGTTCAAGCCGTCAATGATTACAATAACGTTACAAATGAAACTATTGCGGACATTCATTATTTATCGGCTATAAGTTTTGCGATGAATATTGGCTACACGTCGAATTAATTTACCGAGGACAACTATTTTTAGTTAAGGCTGTTGTTTGCCGCACTTTATAGTGGTGTCTATGCATAAAGAACCTTAAACTGATAATAGTTTCTATTTGGAGATGGCCGGAACGATGAATAAAGAGCGGTTCACTGGATTTTCTGACGCGATTATTGCGATTGAAGTTACGATTCTGATTCTTGAGATTGAACCACCTGAGCAGGCAACGCTGGCGGCAGTCCTAAAGCAGGCTGGTTCATTTGCAGCTTTTACCGCAAGTTTTCTATTAATTATGGCGACATGGTACTTTCATCATAATATTATTAATGTTGCGCACCGAGTGACATTTCCCGTGTATTTGGCCAATACTCTATGGATTTTTGTGATGTCATTATTTCCTCTAGCTACCGCTTGGGTTGGTCGATATCCGTTAGCTTTTTGGCCTGAATGTCTATTCATTTTAGTAACATTGGTATGGATGGGCGCTTATTCGTTGTTAGTATATAGCTTAGGTGTTGCCAATCCAGATCAACGTCATGAGTTTTATGCATTGGGGAATTCTCGTGAAAACTTATTGTGGCGTTTTGGCATCGTTATTGCCGTGCTACTGGTTTTACCATGGTGGCCGATTGCCGGCATCATAGGCCAGATTCTGTTAGGTGTGGCATCTGCTGTATTAACACTGAGAAATAATAATCGTCATCAGGATATTAATAAATCGCGATTAATTGCCTTTACGGATGGTATTATCGCTATTATCGTGACATTGTTGGTTTTACAGTTGGCGGTGCCTGCCGGTATTCACGTCCATGATTTATTGACTCAAGGTGTTAAGTTTGCGACCTATGTGATTAGTTTCTTGTTCATTATGATTGTGTGGTATAACCATCATGATTTATTTAACGGTTCTGGTAGGATAACGACTATCGTTTACTGGGACAACGTTGTATGGCTGCTTTTTTTGAGCTTTTTCCCATATGTGACAGCCTTTGTCGGGGAATTTCCAGAAAGACGGTTGGCAGAGTGGCTATATGTGGTGGTCCAATTGCTATGGTCACTATCTTATACAAAAATGGCGCGCGACTTACAACGGACCAATCCAGCTAATGGCGAGCATATTCGGTTTGTTGGCAAACTAAATGGGTATAACGCGACTGCATTGTATGGTGGTCTCATTGTGGCCGTTGTGCTGGTCTACTTTGTGCCAATCAGCGGCTTACTTGTTACGATATTCTTGGCAGGTTTTAACGTCATTCGGGCTTGGCATGATGCACAACGTCAAGACCATCATTACGTGGAGAAACGGGAGGAAAAGCATGGGACTCGAGAATAAGCACATTGCCGTTTTTGTCACCGGTGGCATTGCAATTTACAAGGCGGCTGAAGTCGTTCGCGGTTTGATGAAGCAGGGAGCGATTGTTCGTGTAGCAATGACAACAGACGCAACAAAGTTTGTGACGCCGCTGACGTTTGGTGCACTGACTAAACAACCAGTATTGACGGATTTGTTTGACGACAATGGTGGTGCCGGTCACTATGTACCACACATCGAGATGGCTGATTGGACGGATATTACGGTTGTTGTTCCGGCAACGGCGAATATTATAGCTAAAATGGCGATGGGGATGGCTGATGATGCTGTCTCAACAACGCTATTAGCCACAACATCATTAAAAATCGTTGTACCGGCAATGAATAATCACATGTGGGAAGCACCAGCGACCGTTCGTAATGTGGCAACACTAACCGCCGATGGCGTGATGGTGATGCAACCAGATACAGGGATGTTAGCGGAAGGGTATGCAGGGCGTGGCCGATTGCCTGAACCGGCAACGATTGTAGATTTTGTAAAGCAAAAATGGGCCCAACAAACGGGACGTTTGCGCCATCGCCATGTACTTGTAACTGCTGGTGGAACACGTGAACGCATTGATCCAGTTCGTTTTATCAGTAATGATTCCTCAGGAAAAATGGGGTACGCCATTGCAACCGCGGCTGCTAATGAAGGGGCTGATGTCACTTTAGTTAGTAGCACAACCACTTTGACTGCACCAGCTGGTGTCGAAATTGTCCATGTTGCTGGTGCTAAAGAAATGTTAAACCAGATGCAACAACGTTTGGATCAACAGGATGCTGTTATCATGGCGGCGGCTGTTGCCGATTTTCGGCCAGTTGAAGAGGCTGCCCAGAAAATTAAAAAGACAGCCGATAACGATACGATGATAATCAAACTTACAAAGAATCCTGATATCTTAAAAACATTGGCAACGCAGAAAACTAAACAAATCATGGTCGGGTTTGCTGCAGAGACCCAACATCTATTGGCCAACGCACAACACAAATTGACTGATAAGAAATTAGATATGCTGGTTGCTAACGATGTGAGCCGAAAAGATATTGGCTTCAATGCTGACAACAACCAAGTAGTTATCCTGCGTCCCAATCAGGAGCCCGAAAAATTACCAATCATGGCTAAGTCTGAGCTTGCGGCAAAACTTATTGATAGGGTTGTAACGTTATTACCCGGGAAATGATTTTAGCTGCTAACATTTTGGCGACAAATGGTCGGTAACCAGAATGTGAATGTTCAATAAAAAGTTAGTCAATCCATGCTAAAATATAGGTACGTGATTTATTTGGAGGAATAGCTGTGACGCAATATCAGGGGAAGACCGTGGATGAAGCAATTCAAAACGGACTCAAAAAAATTCAAATTGATCGTGACAAAGTAGCGATTACAGTTGTATCTGAACCGGTACATGGCTGGTTTGGACGCTTAAAAAAAGAGGCTATCGTCGATATTACGATTAAGCCAGTTTCCGTTACAAAAACGCCGCAATCGGCTAAGGTATCGGCTGGTGCGCCCACGGGAGCAACTTCATCACGGACAACGCAAAGTAAACCACTTAAAAATGCTAAAACTAGTCCGACGTTTGATCATCCAAGTGATCAACGAGTGGCTGCTAAGCGTGATGAGGATATTGAACGAAATGTTGATGCCACTGCTGATGTTCGACGCCGTGAGGGAGACCATCCCCGCGCTAAAAGTTCATTAACCTCGTCTGAGGTTGTCGACAGTGTTGTTGCATCTGTGGAGACCACTTCGACTGTTTCAACAACTGCCGCGATGAGCGGTGCGAGCACTCAATCGCAGGCTGCCAACTTGAATGACTCGGTCACATCAGTGTCAGCGTCCACTCAATTGACACCGGCAGAGTTGAAGGCTCGCCAACAAGCTAATCAAGCACGCTTGGATGATAATTTGGAAGCAGTTGCTAATTACTTGCTTGATGCGCTGGAACAACTTGGTATTAGCGCTGACGCCGAGGCCGATACATACCATCATGGTGCAACAATAACCTTTATGACCGAACAAGAAGGATTATTGATTGGTCGGCATGGTCGCACGTTGAACGCACTACAAGTACTGGGCAACACATTCATGTTGCGGCAGGGCATGCAACATTTTGAATTAATGCTTGATGTGGCTGGCTATCGTGAACGGCGCGCCAGCACGTTACGACGGTTGGCCGATAATACTGCGCGTGATGTAATTGCGGGCGGTGAACCAGAGTTGCTTGATCCCATGCCTGCTTATGAGCGGAAGGTTATTCACACACAGCTGGCTAAAAATGCGCATGTAACGACCTTCTCACAAGGCAGGGAACCACGACGCGGTGTTGTTGTTGCCCCACGCTAACGCTTGACAAAAAGAGCCGACGCTTTTAATATTGGGTACATTAATTAAACATTTGATATGGATATTACTGGTTAAAGTAGTCAAGGTGCTTTGCCCACGTGTTTTTTTACGCGTGGGGTGGCACTTTTTTTATGCAATTTATTAATCAGCGGAGAAGGGAGTTTATATGTCACAAACGATTACCGAGTTTGATACCATCGCTGCGATTTCAACGCCACCTGGTGAGGGTGCAATTTCAATTGTGCGGTTGAGTGGTGAAGAGGCACTAGCAACTGCTGAAAGGGTCTTTAAGGGCCGCGATTTAAGTAAAGTAGCTAGTCACACCATTAATTACGGGCACATTATTGATCCTGATACTAACGAAGAAGTTGACGAAGTGATGGTTTCTGTGATGTTAGCGCCAAAGACGTTTACGCGTGAAGACGTTATTGAAATTAACTGTCATGGTGGGATTGTTGCTACCAACCGAATTTTACAGTTGCTGTTAAGCCATGGTGCTCGGTTAGCTGAACCCGGTGAGTTTACCAAACGTGCTTTTCTTAATGGTCGAATTGACTTGTCACAGGCTGAAGCCGTAATGGATTTAATTCGTGCCAAAACTGACAAATCAATGAAGGTTGCGTTAAATCAATTGGACGGTGATTTAGCTCACTTGATTCGCAATTTGCGTCAGGACATCTTGGATGTTTTAGCTCAAGTCGAAGTGAACATTGATTACCCTGAGTATGATGATGTAGAAACCATGACGACACGGTTATTGTTGGAAAAGGCCAAGGATGTAAAGGCTAGAATTGCAGATCTTCTCAGTACCGCTCAACAGGGTAAAGTACTGCGTGAAGGTTTGGCAACAGCCATTGTTGGGCGGCCTAATGTCGGTAAATCAAGTCTCTTGAATCACCTTCTTCACGAGGACAAGGCAATCGTGACGGATGTCGCCGGTACGACCCGCGATGTCATTGAAGAATATGTGAACGTGAAGGGTGTGCCGTTAAAGCTGGTTGATACGGCCGGGATTCATGACACGACGGATAAAGTTGAAAAAATCGGTGTTGAACGATCCAAACTGGCGTTGGCTGCTGCTGATTTAGTTTTGTTGGTCATTAATGGCAGTGAACCATTAACGGATGAGGACCGCACGTTAATTGAAACAACGGCGGATAGCAAACGAATCGTCATTTTGAACAAAACTGATTTGCCGCAACAAGTCGACCTGACTGATTTGCAAAAGTTAGTTGGCGATGACGCAGTGATTGCGACATCGGTACTGACGAATGCTGGGATGGATCAGTTAGAGGATAAGATTGCTAATCTGTTCTTTGGCGGTATTGAAAACAGTCAGACGACGGTAATGGTGACTAATGCTCGGCATATTGGTTTATTAAACCAGGCATCACAAGCCTTGGATGACGTTATGAGTGGTATCGCAGCGGGTATGCCGGTTGATTTAGTTCAAATCGATATGACACGTGCATGGGATCTGCTGGGCGAAATAACCGGTGATTCTGTGCAGGATGAACTGTTGACACAATTATTTTCTCAATTTTGTTTGGGCAAATAGTTGCCCAAACATGTTTCATGTGAAACATACTGCCAGAACTACAGTTATAAATAAGTTGGCACTTGAAAGGAAAATGAAATGATTTCAGAGGGAAAGCCATACCAGGCAAAAGCGTATGACGTAATCGTGGTCGGCGCTGGTCATGCTGGCTCTGAGGCTGCGCTAGCTGCGGCCAGAATGGGTAATAAAACACTATTAATGACCATTTCGTTGGAAATGGTGGCCTTTATGCCATGTAATCCGTCTGTTGGTGGTCCGGCTAAAGGAATTGTGGTCCGTGAAATTGATGCTCTCGGTGGTGAAATGGGCCACAACATTGATAAGACATACGTTCAAATGCGGATGCTAAATACCGGGAAAGGTCCTGCTGTTCGTGCTTTACGGGCTCAGGCCGACAAACATGCCTATCATGAGGAAATGAAGCACACGATGGAACGGGAACCTAATTTAACGTTGCGTCAGGGTGTCGTTACTTCCTTGTTGGTCGACGATGGTGTTTGTCACGGTGTTGTGACAGCAACTGGGGCACACTATGAAGCGAAGTCTGTGGTATTAACCGCTGGTACTGCTTCACGTGGGAAGATTATCATTGGGGAACTGATGTATTCATCTGGCCCCAACAACTCACAACCGTCCATTGAATTGTCAGAAGATTTAGAGAAACTCGGTTTTGACCTGGAACGGTTTAAGACTGGGACACCGCCACGTGTAGATGGTGGAACAATTCATTATGATGAAACGGAAGAGCAACCTGGTGATAAGGAACCTAACCATTTCAGCTTTGATACGCCAGACAGTCAGTACATTGACGTTAAAAATCAACTTAGTTGCTGGTTAACTTATACCAATGAACATACGCATGAAATTATTCGTGAAAACTTGGATCGAGCACCAATGTTTTCAGGTGTGATCGAAGGGGTCGGACCGCGTTACTGTCCTTCCATCGAAGACAAGATCGTACGTTTTGCTGATAAGAGCCGGCACCAGTTGTTCTTAGAACCTGAAGGTCGACGGACTGATGAATGGTATGTACAAGGACTGTCAACATCAATGCCAGAAGAAATTCAGCAGCATATTTTACATTCCATCAAGGGTTTAGAAGATGCAGAAATGATGCGGCCTGGCTATGCAATTGAGTATGATGTTGTGTCACCTTATCAGTTGCGTAACACGCTAGAAACAAAGCTGATTAAAAACTTGTATACTGCTGGTCAAATGAACGGCACGTCTGGTTATGAAGAGGCTGCTGGCCAGGGTCTGATTGCGGGCATTAATGCAGGTCGTCGTGCTTTAGGCGAGGATGATTTCACATTAAAGAGGTCTGACGCGTACATTGGCGTCATGATTGATGACTTAGTGACCAAGGGCACGAAAGAACCGTACCGTTTGTTAACGAGCCGTGCTGAATATCGGCTGATTTTGCGGCACGATAATGCGGATCTGCGTTTGACGGCCATGGGTCACGATCTTGGTCTGATTAATGATGAAAAATTCGCTAAGTTTGAAAGCAAAAAAGCGGCTATTACCGCTGAGTTAAATCGTTTGAAGTCTGTGCGCGTTAAGCCCAATGCACAAGTTAACGAGTGGTTGGCAGCACATAATGATGCGCCATTGAAGGATGGTGTGCTGGCGGCCGATTTCCTGAGGCGTCCAGAAGTGACCTATGCTGATTTGATGCAATTTATTGATGGACCGGCTGAGCCACTCGATCACCGTGTGGTAGAACAGGTTGAAATTGAGCTAAAGTATGCTGGTTATATTCAAAAGGCTGAAGAGAAGATTGCCAAGCTGAAACGGATGGAAGCAAAGGCTATTCCGGCAAATATTGACTATGAGGCCATTGAAGGCTTAGCGACAGAGGGACGTCAAAAACTCGCTAAAATTCAACCGGAAACGCTGGCTCAGGCGAGTCGAATTTCTGGTGTTAACCCTGCTGATATTGCGATTTTGTCCGTCTATATTGAACAGGGACGCATCGCTAAGGTGTCGCAGTAGTTAAGTAAATTGATAATTCGTCTTAACGGATACTTGGAAGAAGTAACGATTTAAACTATAAAAAGAGTGGTCATCGCGAGTATTTCGTAATGACCACTCTTTGGTATTATTGTTAATTAACATTTGCGTCTGGATCGTACAATCGTCAATGATAGTGAAATAATGGCTTTATTGCTGGGTATGATCCGGAATCCATCCCACGATATCTTGTGGTTCAAACTGATAAGATAATGGTTCATGATAGGCTGCCTCATAGGCGGCCTTTTTTTGTGCATAATCCTGGTTCATCATGCGCGTGGCATTTGCGTTAGCCGATAGTTTAGGATCAGGGTAAATGAGCGGCAAAATGTGTAAATGATAACTCGTTTCATGAAATTCTGGCGTTGCTAATTTCTTTTCCGACCGAATTTCGGTAAAGCAGGAAATGATGGGCACGTTTGCTTTGGCGGCGTAATAATACGTGCCACGTTTGGGCGGCCTTGGCTTGCGGTAATTAAACCACATTTCTTGTTCGGGATAAATCAAAACGAAGTGACCAGCGGCAGTTGTTTTTTGAATCAATGCTGGTAGTTCGCGACCGAGATAGTCCAACCGTTTGGACAAGGGAATGATATCTAGGTTATTCATTAAATAGCCGAGTCCGCCGGTCATCGCCAAATTTGTGTCCTGGCTGACAATGAATAAGCGCCGGTGCTCATGACGAGCTAGTAGTCGCGGCACCGTGTTTTCAAGGGGATTGAAATGATTAGTGGTGATGATGGCACCTTGGTGTTTAGCTAGACCGGAAAGATTTTCCCAACCGGAAACGGTGGTCGTTCGGTTAGTCAGCCAGGTTGCGATGGCCATAAACGTTCGCGCAATCCAGTTGGCAATTTTAAAGTGAAATGTGTGACTACGTTTGAGGTAGTTATCGACGGCTTGCGTTTTGGCCTCAGTTGATAAGATAGGATCACCCACCTCTACCTTATCGTTAAAGCGGCCCGCAGCAATGGCCTGTCGAATGTTATCAATGACTTGGTCGCGATGATCTGCAACAATCATACGCGAATGGGCACACCGGTGGCGGCCACTTTTTTAAACGTCGTGGGTGTATCAGGTAACTGGCCAGCTTTAGTCATTAAGGTGGTCAGCTTGGCTCGATCGGCGTCTCGCTGTGCAGTTGTATAGTCGTTTAATTGTTGATGGAGCATATCTTTGTATGAGGTCTGATCCGCATACTGCCAGAAATAATGACCGTACATAATGTGGTCAAAATACCACGGCTTATAAAATAGATTGTAATGAATCAATTGTGGATTCTTCACTGGCGCATACTGTGGGTCTTTTGGCATGGCGTCCCAAACCTCGTCTAAGTACCGGATGCGACCCTGACACATTGTATTGAGATAATCTTGATCTGGCGCAATACAGTCAAACTGGTACGTTTGCAGCAGTTTCAAGAAACGTTGACTGAAATGTTCCTCTCGTAATTTTGTTAGATTGAGGAGCAATACACCGGAGTTGATGTATTCGTTAGCAGGTAGACCAAGTGCATTAGTGATGTAATCGACCATTGGCGGCACATGTTCAATTGAATGGTCTGGGGCGGCCCCAATCAAATTATTAGCCAATGGCAGCTCGTATAAATTAGCCAAATTTCCGGGGATGACCGTATCGCTGTCAATGTAAATAGCTTTTTCAAACTGCGGAAACATGTCGGCGATAAATAAGCGGTAGAAAATGGTTAAAGTAAAGAAATCGGCTCTGAGAAAATTTTGATGCTGATTTTGAATAGCAGATAACGACTGTGTTAAAGCCTTAAAGCGAACCGCTACATTAGGCGTACTAAGTGCGGATAGGCTGGCCTTTGTTTGATCAGACAACCCTTGATGCAAAATAATGACTTGGTAATGATCATTTGAATCAGCATTTGAGGTTAATGATTTGATCGAGACAGCGGCATAGGGTGCAAAATCTTCACTGATGGCGTAAAAGACAGGAATAATTGCTGAAGGCATCGTGTGTCGCTCCTTTCTTACTGATGTTGTTTGAGTTCAAGGTATTTATTGAGGACATCATCGTAATCGTGAAGGCCTAACTCATGGTGAACCCGCTGAACTTCCCATGGTTTCACCGTAAACGTGTGCACCCACGGGAAGAACTTGAAACTCGTCGTAAAGTGTTGAAAAACAGTGTCGGATTGAACACGGTGCTGTTCGTTAAATCGTTCTGGTGCAATCCGTTTGGTGCGGCTCAGCTTGTTCAATGCAGTTTGATCTGGCATGAAGCGTTGCTGCGTCTCACACATGTAGCGGGCTTTGGCAAACAGTTGCGTTTGTCGAATGTAGGCCAAGTTAAGCAGGAGAACACCAGAATTGACGTAATCATAGACTTTCAGTTCATGATGGAAGAACCATTTTCCGTAATGATCAAGCACGCCTACAAACTCAACGCCGTGAAGATCTTGGTGATAGAATGTCCCAAATGATTGGCGGCAAATAATGTCGGCATCGAGGTAAAGCAGACGGTTAGGCAGTTGTGGAATCTGGTCGGCATATAAACGGAGCATGGAATATGGCGTGAACCGTGACGTCATGTTTGCACTAGGTGGTGTTTGGTTGAATAATGTGGTGCAATCAATTGCTTCAATGGTATTGAGTGGGTTGGCATGAAGTAACTCGTTGCGAACACAAGTGAGCAATCGCTCACTAACAGGCTCACGTTGAGCCTCATTTGACGATGGTAATGTCATCGTCATCACATAAATATGCAAGGGTTCTCGCACATGTTTGATGAGCGATAATGTTGCGATAAGGATGCCATCCTCCACGCTGTGGTCGCCACAGAATAAAATATTCATTATGAATCATCTCTTTTGTAGTGAATGTATTCGTAAGTGCTGGCGGCACTTCGCCGTTTCAACGTCAGGGTCACATCTTGCCAAAGCTCATGCTGCTGAGTTTTTCTTGACTGTCCTGCTGTTGGTCGAAACGGACCGTCAATATAAACAGTTAGCCGTGGTCGTTTGCTAAATTTACGTTTTTGATAGGTCGTCGTCATACAAAAGACGGGTTTCTGTGTTTTAACGGGGAAGCTAAATGATGTTTCTGAAAACGGCCGAATCTTTGTGTAATAGGGCCAAACGTGTGCTTCAGGATAAATGACAACATAGTTATTATGATCCATTACCTGATTGACCGCTTTAATGAGCTGAATGGTCTGACTCGTCGTAGTTGCGGTTGGCAAGGCACCACAATAAGGTAGGTTAGGTCCCAATATTGGAAGTGTGAAATTTGCGGGGCTGACAATGGCGTGAAAACGTTGAGCACCACCGATAATTAAAGGCATAAACACATCATTGACCGGTTGGGTGTGGTTTGCATACATAAAGTAGCCTTGATGGCGAAATGGTTTCAGGACACCCCGGTTAACCACCGTTAAATGCCAGGCAGCGTAACAATAAACATAAGCAAATGTCTTAGCCACACCACGAAAGACAAGGGACCATAATCGTTCCCACCAGCGGTCACGATGCCACCGATAATTTTTAGGCAGAATATTCGTTTGGTGATTGGTCGTCACCACGTCGTCAGTCACATCATGGTAGGTTTGACCTCGTTTAATGTGCCTCACCTCCCTTAAGTCGGTTTCGTTTCTAATGTAATGTTAATCTTATCATAGATGCTGACAATTGGTGTTTATTGATTAAGCACGATGAAACGTGGCTATTAAATAGGTTGAGGGCTCTCACGAATTAGGCAGGCGCTGGCTAAGAAATAGTAACGGCCATTAGCTATTAAGTGAACTCAAGAATAGCGAACATAGTCGTATTCTGTAAGCTAATAATTGTAGAAGAATGCATAATTTAAATTTGGTGAGCGACCACTCACTTCTTTCACAATTTCAGTATATGTTTAATTGCATGAAAGTCAACACGGTTTATAAATAAGTGACTAACATGGCGCAAACATTCAGTCAGTGATGATTGTTCGCATCGCCCTAAGGTGTAGTGTGGTTGTCCTCTCTGGTAAGCGGTTCTTAAACGCTGACGTTAGTTCGTTACAACGAAAGGTCGACTGCATCGTGAAATTTTTGAAATAGGTCTTCAACCTTCAACTTTTCTGCTAATCAAACATTACGTGAAGTTTATTTTAAGTCCAACGTGTTATGGTGAACCTATAAAGTTTGTCATTGGGAGGATATTTAATATGGCACAGCAGCCAATTAAGGTAATGTTGATTTTTGGAACTCAGCCAGAAGCAATTAAAATGGCGCCGGTAGTGCAACGTTTGCAACAGGACGACCGTTTTTTGCCAATTGTCGTCGTGACCGCCCAACACCGAGAAATGCTGGATCAGGTGTTAACGATTTTTCATATTAAACCGGATTATGATTTAAACATTATGCGAGCAGGACAAACTTTGACTTGGATTACGGTTCACGTCATTAGCCAGTTGGATACGATTATTCAGCAGGAGCAACCGCGCTTGATTTTGGTTCACGGCGATACCACAACTACGTTTGCTGCGTCGGTGAGCGCCTTCTATCACCAGGTTGCCATTGGACACGTTGAGGCCGGGTTGCGGACATGGGATAAGTATTCTCCGTATCCTGAAGAAATGAATCGTCAGTTGACTGATGTGCTGAGTGATCTTTATTTTGCACCAACCACAACAAGTCGCGACAACTTATTGAAAGAAAACCATCCCGCTAGTCAGATCTTTGTCACGGGGAACACCGCTATTGATGCGCTTGGCGAAACAGTCACGCAGAATTATCATCATGAAGTTTTGGACAGAATTCCTGCAGGACACAAGTTTGTATTATTGACGATGCACCGGCGTGAGAATCAGGGCGAACCTATGCGCGCAACCTTCCGAGCAATCAAACGCGTTGTAGATGAGCGCCAAGATTTAGACGTGGTCTATCCTGTTCATCTCAGTCCTAACGTTCAAGAAGCTGCACATGAAGTGTTTGCCGATGACGAACGCATTCACTTGATTGAACCACTAGATGTGGTTGATTTTCATAATCTAGCTGCCAAGGCCTTATTTATCATGACGGATTCTGGCGGTGTCCAAGAAGAAGCACCATCCTTAGGCAAGCCCGTTTTGGTATTGCGCGAAACAACGGAACGGCCAGAAGGAGTTACAGCGGGCACACTGAAGTTAGTAGGCACAGACGAAGAAAATGTTTACACGGCAATGACTAATTTATTAACTAATCAAGCCGAATATGAAGCAATGGCTAGCGCCAAAAATCCTTATGGGGATGGGCATGCAAGTGAAAGAATTGCCGACGCGATTGCAACATACTTTAGGGCCTAGTTTCATCACGAGGGTTGCAAAGTTAGTAAAAAGGGCGTTTCATGTGAAACATAATCTTTAGCTGACTAATGCAAGGAGGTCCAAACGTATGACTATCAAACCAGAAAGTTTTCGTCAGGAAAAGACGCGCCAAGAGCTAATCGACGCAATGCAAGTTCTGTTGGTGCACAAACCGTTTGAACAAATTAGCGTAAACGATATTTGCGAACAATCACATAACCACCGCAGCACTTTTTATCGGTATTATCATGACAAGTATGATTTGCTACAAGATGAGTTTCGGATGGTTCGTGAAACGATGGATACCGATAACCAGATTCCCAGTCGACAATTTGTTGAACAGATTGTCGATTTTGCTCAAGAAAACCAGCGGGTATTTCGGAATTTAACGACCGCCAATTCGCATGAAAATATGTACTACGTGTTGACTGCGGCTACAGAGCAAACGCTCAAAGAAAAGCTGGCGGAACAGAAAAAAACTGATGATCCACTCATTCAACAAGTTGAGGATTCTCCTCGTCCGGACTTGGTGATTAGCTTAATTGCCGGTGCCATTGTTAATTTAATGATCCGTTGGGTGACAACGGAACAGAGTACACCAAAGGACGAAATTGTTACTTTCCTGACAGATGGTTTAAACCGAATTTGCATTGTTCCAGAAACGTAATTAAAACAAAAAGAATCAAGTGTCTTTTTTTGAGATACTTGGTTCTTTTTGTTTCTGTTCGCAATTAATTTATCTGGTTATACTGAGGTCACTTTTTTGAGAGAAAGGGACCTCAAGACGTATGGAAAGAAAATTTGAACAGCTAGGACAATTCATTCAAAAGCACACGGTAGTCTTGCTTGTCGGCATGTTAGCCATCACTGTTTTCCTTGGCTTTGGTTTGCCTAAGGTGCAGATGGATATGGGCAATGATGTGTTTGTGAACACGAAATCGCAAGTTTACAAGGATACAGAGACCTATCAGAAAAACTTTGGCGGTGATTCTGCTTATATTCTGTTATCAGGGCACCAGGATAAACTTATTTCACATGAAACAATGCAGAAAATCCATAGTTTAGATGGACGTTTGAACAAGATTGATAACGTTCGCGGAACGACTAACGTTGTGAATGTACTAAACGCAACGTTGAAGAACGGCAACGCCTCATCAGTACAGAGCACGGATCAAAATGGATCTGGCCAATCAACGCAGACAAAACTGATGAACAGTTTATCTAAGAAACAAAAACAACAGTTGCAGTCAACGCTCGCTCAGTCCTTGACGCCAGCGCAGCAACAGCAAGTGCAACAGTATACGTTAACTATTTTGACACCTACTCAAAAGCAAGCATTGGCGGCAAATCCGGCCGCAGCCAGTCAAATGACCGGTCAGTTGAATCTAAAGCAACAACAGCAGATTCAAACCTACATGATGTCTTTGCTGACAGCAGGGCAGCGCCAACAATTGACTGGTCAAGTAATGGCACAGGTGCCTCGTGTTGAAAAAATGTCGACACCAATGCTTAATGCGCTGATTTTTTCGAACAACGGCAAGGTTCCTTCAGAGATGCAACAATTATTGCCGAAGGGTGGCCGCCACGTGTTAGTAGTGGTTAATACTTCCGATAAAACAGACATGAGTACGTACGTTAAAATGACGCGAGATATCAATCGTGCCATCAAGCAAACACACTTTCAAGATGGTGTAAAAGTGCGTTTGGCGGGCTCACCAGCAATCACTAGTCAGGTTCAAACTCAAGTAACGCGAGCAATGATGATTATGCTTGGTCTTGCCGTCGTTGTAATGGTGATCGTGCTTTCGCTGATTTTCCGCGTTCGCCGTCGATTGTTTCCACTGTTGTTTGTCGCTGTTAGTTTGATTTGGACGTTTGGTTTCATGGGCTGGACGGGCATCTCGCTGACATTGGCTACGATGGCGACATTACCTATTATCATCGGTTTGGGGACTGACTTTGGTGTTCAGTTTCAAAATCGTTATGAAGAGACATTTAGACAACAACATAATCGTCAAGACGCCTTGAATACCGGAATTGGCAAGATGGGACCAGCTGTCGGGATTGCGTTGATTGTCATGACGTTTAGCTTTCTGACAATGTTCTTGTCGAAGGCGCCGATGATGCAACAATTCGGGCTAACGTTGGCTATTGGCGTTGTCAGCGCCTATCTGACGGAACTAATTTTGATGTTTAGTTTGTTACCATTCTTTGATCGGCATGCCGAACCTGTAAAAGCTGACGAACCTCACAAACTGAGTCAGCCATCTGGTTTGGCAAAGGTGTTAGCGCGTTACGCGGCATTTGTGACCAAACACAGTGTTATTGTGCTGATTATTGGCGTATTACTAGGCGGCGCAGGCTTTGCGGTGGAACATAATATCAACACCGAAACTGACATGACCAAGATGATTCCACAACAGATGACTGCGCTTAAGGACACGAAATATCTGCAAAAACAAATTGGCTCAACCACTTATATTACCTATTTGGTGAGGGCCGACGACGTTCGTGACAAGCGGGTGATGCAGTATACAGATCAGTTTGGCCGGCAAGAACAACGACGATATCATGATGTGACCGACGTTACGAGCCTGCCAACTAGTTTGAATTTAAGCGGACAACAATTAACCGATACAAAACAAGGAACCTTGAATAGCGGTATTGCCAGTTTACCTAGTTCTATGAAGCAGGTGTTGATGAGTAATAATCAGCATTATGCAACGCTGCAATTTAAGATCAACAAGAATTTGTCGAGCGCCGACCAACTGAAATTGATGAACAAAATTACCAAGGATATTGATGCACCACACGGAATTCACGTTGCGCCGGCCGGAGCTGAGGTCATGATGCTGACGGGAATTCATAATATGACAGCTAATCACTGGTTGATTATTATTGCCGGAATCGCGATTATCTTCCTCGTTCTGTTTGTAATCTATCGCGATCCACGATTCGCTATGTATCCGATTTTACCGATTCTGTTAGTGCTAGGACTGTCTCCGCTCACATTGTGGTTGATGGGCACGTCATACAATCCGTTGACGATTTCTCTAAGTTCCCTAGTTCTCGGGATTGGGACTGAATTTACGATTCTGATTCTGGAGAGGTACCGAGAAGAACAAAAACGGGGTAAGTCGACTGTGGACGCGACAATCAGTGCTGTGTCATCCGTTGGACAGGCCATCTTCGTGTCTGGTATGACAGTCATTGGTGGCTTCTCCGCGATTATCTTTGCCAGTTTCCCTGTGCTGAAGTCGTTTGGACTAATTACGGTGATCGATACTGGGTTCTCGCTGATTAGTGCACTGACGATTCTGCCAGCCATCATTGTGTTCATGCATCGTGGTGACAAACGGAAACAGGTGTAAAGAGAGGATTTAGTCTTAATTAGCATTGAGTGGACTAATGAACCGCGTTTTTGTGACTGTAAAAATTAGTCATAGTCACTCAATCAGAATGAAACACATTAGTATTTTAAACCTCTAACTATAGGTACAAAGAAACAGTGTCACCCTGAAAATTGATCAGTGGGTGGCACTGTTTTGTGGTGTAATAGGCCTAAGGGGGTTCAGCAAATGATGTTTAAAAATTCAAAATCACGTCTCGTTGCGATATCAGATGGTGTATTTGCGGTGGTGCTCACCATTATGGTGTTGGGCGTCGTGGTGCCAGAGCATCCCACTAAACTTTTAATCGGTATTGCTTTTCGCCAAATCGTTATTTTTTTAATTAGTTTTGCCATTGTTGCACAATACTGGATGTTACATCAGGAATTATTTAGCGCCCTGGAAAAAGTTTCAGTTCGGGTGATTGTGATGAACTTTTACTATCTGGCACTTATATCGTTAATCCCCTTTGTGACTGCTTGGTTAAGTCGGGAACTTTTCAATCGTATCGTTGTCATAACCTTTGCAACTGTCTTAGTGTTAGTGGACCTATTACAGTATTTACTGTTTAGACTAGTTGTACATGAGTCACATATGACACCTAAAACGCATGATTTAGAAGAGATCCGTTCTACAAAAATGATGTTTTGGATTAGTGTCAGTTACGTTGTCGTTGGTGGCATATTTCCTAAAACGTTACTTGTACTGATTCTATTGGGCATGTTTACGCGTACAGTTGTCACACACTGGTATCGTCAAGGAAATCAATAGGTTGCTGATGGCCAAGTTAAGTCGTATTCAGCTAGGGTTTCCGGAATGTTCGCCGCAATGTTTGCACAGGATGCAGGGTCATGAAACGTGGCGGCCCCGACTTGAACGGCGTTTGCACCAGCTAGCATGAGTTCTACAGCGTCTTTACTGGTAGAAACGCCACCGACGCCGACGATAGGCAGTGTGGATGCCTGGCGGACCTGGTGCACCATATAGACGGCTAGCGGGTGAATTGCTTGTCCAGATAAGCCACCAGTGCCATGTGCCAAACGCGGTTTTTGCGTTGCAAGATCAATTTCCATGCCTAGTAGAGTGTTGATGAGGACGAGACCTGTGGCACCGCCAGCTTCGGCTGCTTTAGCAATCGGGACAATATCCGTTACATTCGGTGTGAGTTTAACAAACACTGGTTTATCCACGGCGGCCACAATTTTGGCGGTCAAGGTTTGAACAGTTACCGGATCTGTGCCGAATGCGAGGCCGCCATGATCGACATTAGGGCAGGAAACGTTGACCTCAATGAATTTAACGTTTGGCGCCGTGGTTAGTTGTTTTGCAACCTCAACGTACTCGTCCATGCTACCGCCGGCGACGCTGCCAACGATTGGTAGATCAGGATAATGAGTGGCAAGCCAAGGCAGTTTTTCGGCCATGACATTTTTAATGCCGGGATTTTTTAACCCAACGGCGTTTAGCCAGCCAGCAGTTGTGTTAGTTGTCGTTGGCCAAGGATTGCCTGTTCGTGGTTCAGCGGTCGTTGATTTAATTACTAAGGCACCAAGCGCATTGAGATCAGTCTTTTGGGCCAGTTCCTGACCGTAACCGACTGTACCGCTGGCCGCAATGACTGGATTTTTCAAACGCACACCTGCAAGTGTAATAGACATGTTAACCTCCTGAATATAATGAGTTGTGTTGTCAACAAGTATTGAGCTACATGGATACTGGCTGCCAGTGCCAAGGATCATTATGCCAGGCCTTGGCCAATTTGCAGTCTACCGCACTTAACTCATGGTGGTTGGTGAGATGCTCAAGTAGTAGGTGATAGTCCAACAGTGGCGTCAATGATGTTTTCGCCTGTTTAAAATTAGTTGTTGCATCTGGCAGGTCGTAACTAAAGACAGAAACGACACCGTCTACGCTGGCGTCAGTAGCACCGACCGCTTTTGCCGCGCCAAGCACACTGCCACCGGTCGAAATGAGATCATCAATAAGTACAACGTGATCTTTGGATGATAATGCCCCTTCAATTTGTTTGCCAGTCCCGTGATCCTTTGGGTGAGACCGTACGTAAATCAATGGCAGTGAAAGTGCCTCGGCTACCCATGCAGCATGGGGAATACCGGCAGTAGCGACCCCAGCGATGACCGTTGCATCTGGATATTGGCGTTTGATTAAGGCTGTGAGACCTGTTGCGATATGCTGACGCAATTCGGGATAGCTGATCATCATGCGCAAGTCTGTGTAGACTGGCGAAATCATCCCGCTAGCATATTGAAATGGCTGGTTTGGGGAGACCTTAACGGCCTTGATAGCCAGTAATTCAGTGATGATCGTTTCAGTTAGATCAGTTTTATTTGCGTTTGAGGTGTTATCTACGTTAGTCATGAATTAGCCACTCCTTTTTGATTGTCATATAAGCGTTTGCGGGTTGTGAAGATTGTGTTATCGGGCGGCCAACAACAATGGCGGAACTACCAGCTTTGGCAGCTTGCCGAGGTGTCATGATACGTTGCTGATCATCTGCGGGGTTTGTTGTTAGCCGAATGCCGGGAGTAACCAGCAGAAAGTCATCGTTAACAAACGGTTTGATCGTTGTGACTTCTTGTGGGGAACAGATGACGCCATCTGCGCCGGACGCGTCAGCCAGTTGAGCGAGTTGGCGAACCTGATCAGTCATTGGTAAGCTGACGTGCTGCTCATTAACTAACATCTTTTCTGAGATGGATGTTAGCTCAGTTACTGCCAATAATTTTGGCGGTGTCACGTGAGCTTGCTGTGCACCTCGCTGGAGCCCCCGTTTGGCTGCAGCAATCATGGTCCCACCACCTAACGCATGGACTGTGGTGTACTGGATACCAAGTTGTCCGAGTTGGTAAGCAGCCCGTTCCACAGTATTTGGAATGTCATGTAGTTTCAAGTCTAAGAAGATGTCAAAACCGCATTGTTGAATATGGCGAATCATCGCAGTTCCTTCACTGTAGAATAGTTCCATACCAACTTTTACTGCAGGCCGGTCATCCGTTTGTGATAGTTGATCAAGCAATTGATCGACTGACGATGTCGTACTTACATCAAGAGCGACAATAATCGAATTTGCGCTGGCGTTCATGAAAACTTCCTTTCGACCACTTGGGCACAAAAAAATGGATCATCTGCCCGGCTAACCGTTCAGACGATCCATGAATGGCATACACTTCGCCATAATATCGGATTGAATTTGAGCTAGCTTACCAACCTCACAGGATTGGTTTAAAGCGGCGCTTGTTTAATTGGAGACTATGATACTGTTTTTTTCATCGGCGTGCAAGGGGGAATTTTTAGGTGATACGGGTTATATGAAACGCCCACTTGCAAATTATTTTTCGACGTGGCATGATAAGCGACAAGAAAAAATAACGAATGTCAGTGAGCATTCATTTTGGAGGTAATTGTGATGAATCAAGCACCAGTAGCTTCTGCGATCCATACAGACAGTCAGCAGAAATGGACTATTGCATCCACCAGTGCCGGTTTTGCGTTGGAAAATATGGATGTGATGTTTTTGTCATTTGCATTAAGCTCAATTATCACAGAACTACATCTATCAGCAGGTCAGGCAGGAATGATTTCTTCAGTGACTAACCTGGGTATGCTGGCAGGTGGTTTACTATTTGGATTATTAGGTGACCGGTACGGAAGGGTAAAAATCTTTTCGTACACGGTCTTTATTTTTGCCATTGCGACCACGGCTATGGCGTTTGCAAACTCGATTGGTTGGATCTATTTATTCCGATTTTTAACGGGCATTGGCGCTGGTGGTGAGTACGGTGTGGGTATTGCACTGATTTCGGAACGGTTTGCCGCCAATAAGATTGGCAGGATGACTTCGGTAGCTGCTATCGGCGGTCAAATTGGGGCAGCATTGGCGGCCGTTCTGGCAGCCGTCATTTTACCAACATTGGGCTGGCACGCATTATTTTTCCTTGGCTTAATTCCAGTTGCATTGACCGTCATTATTCGGCGTCATGTGCACGAAACACCCGCATTTTTAAAGGCTAAACGAAGTGCCAACACACAGTCGGTTAACCTACTGGTGTTGTTCAATAGTCCACGCAGGGCATACCAAACGGTTGGACTCATGTTGATGTCAGTGGTTCAAATTGCTGGTTATTTTGGGTTGATGAACTGGTTGCCCTCAATTATGCAAAAGCAGGCTCATGTATCGGTATCAGGATCCGCCATGTGGATGATAGCAACCATTGCCGGCATGGTCATGGGGATGTTTGTCTTTGGTAATGTACTAGATAACATTGGACCTCGATGGGCGTTTGGCATTTTCCTCATTGGGGCAGCAATTTCGGTTTATATCTTCACACTAGCTAAAACGACAGCGACAATTCTGCCAGCCGGTGCGCTGATTGGATTCTTTTCAAACGGCATGTTTGGTGGTTATGGTGCCGTAATCAGTGAACTTTATCCGGTCACGATTCGCTCAACGGCCAATAATGTGATTGTGAATGTAGGCCGTGCAATCGGGGGATTCTCCTCGGTGGCAATTGGCCTACTTATGGAACACTTTACCTTGCCAATTGTCATGGGGAGCTTGGCGGGATTGTACATCTTTAGTTTTATCGTGATGCTGACGATTCCAGCGCTGGTCAAACGGGGCGTTACTGCTTAGGCCAAATTACGATCGTTTTTCAAGGCTGATTAATTTAGGATATCCGTTTAACGTTTGCTTTGCCACAGTATTCTGGCTCACGGTACAGATGGATGAATATATTTGACGCCGGCTAGAAAATGCCAAACAAAGAATATTACCCGGGAAATAATCCGTTTAAAACAAGACACATATAAAAAGACATTGTCCCGTGCACTGGCAGTTGTATACCATGCGCGAAGGCAATGTCTTTTTAAGTCGGCTGAGGAAACTTTAATTAATCATTTGAATCCTCGTCACGTTTGCGTCGCTTAAGTCCTGCAAGTGCTAGCAACGTTCCTAATAAGCCTAAACCAACTTCTGCTGCTACAGTATTGGCATGTTCGCCAGTGTGCGGGAGTTCGGTCGTTTTTTCTTTACTAGCCAACGTGGGTTTCGATGTGACAGAGCTTTCTGAGACGGATGGATCTTTTACAGAAATACTTTTACTATTCACATTGCTGGTCACAGCATCTGTAGCCGCACGTGACTTAAGCGTCTGAGCTTTCTGCTGAACAAGCGATTGTGTTGTTTTGCTATTGTTTTGCTGCTCAGAGACGCGCGATGCCATTGCCGATTCTTGAACGGCCTGACTGAGCTGTGACACATGAACCGATGATGAAGTGTTTTCCTGGTGACTTGTTGCGGAAGCCTGACTCTGCACGGAAATATTGTCTTGTTGACTTGCTTGCGAACGCTGGCTCTCGTTGGCCGATTCGGGGACATTAGTTGCCGGTCCCTTAACGGTTACTGTCGCCGTTTTCACGACAGGATCACCAAAAATGTAAATAACTGTATAAACGCCAGGTTTTAATGTGTTGACGTTATCTGCGTTTTTAACGATCCCGTTTTGCATGATGAATTCTTGCCAGTCAACGGGGACACCATGATCGTTTTTAGCATTGACGAAATTCATACTTGGATTCCAAGTATCTCCCTGTGTCAGCGTGATATCAGTGACATTGAGATCAGCGTATGACTTGATGGTTAGCGGAGCACCAAGCGTCGTTACCGTGTAATTTTGAGCGTTTTTAACGGCAACATTAACATCGTAAGTTCCTTTGTCTTCGTTCATATTAGAACGCGTGTAAACGAGCTCGTAAGGGTTTGAATCTAACCACCCAACAACATCGCTGGCATAGCTATCTGGGTCACCAAACGTTTTTTCAGCATGATGCATCGTCACAGTTAGTGGAGCCGGTGTGACCTTGAATGTTGCAACAGCCGGGCCACCAATAATATCCAAATTAGAATTAGCTTCACGGAATTTTGCCAATCCGCTTTCAGATAGTGAAACGGAATATTGACCAACGTCTTGGTTGTTTGCAGTCGACGCTAAAATTGTAAAATCAGTTGCAGTTAAGCTAGCTGGCATTTTGATGAGGTTTGGAACATTGATTGTATAAACTGATGGGACGGGCTGAGCATTATACGTTTTATCGGCAACGACTGGTTTGAACTCAGCGGCGTTCACTTTAGCTTTTTGGATTGTATAAAGACCAGATGTAACGCCATCAAATGAATAGTCGATATTTTGTGTCTTTAATTTAGTGAGGCCAATCTTATTCAATTGAATTGTATATGTGCCTGCCCCAGTCAAATCTGTAGTGCCTGTAATTGGGCTGATATCGAAATCATCAGAAGTCAAAGCTGCTTGTTGCATGAAGGCTGGCATTGTTAATGCGAATAGGTTATTCGGAACCACTGCTGGTTGACCGTCATAAACTTTCTGTGTGTTGCCAATCTTGATATCTGCAGTTGATACCGGCTTAACTGACACATATAAGGATCCAGGATCGGTTGCCACATCATAATTGTTGGTTAACTCGTCTTCATTATCAACAATAACCAGTAGCTCATAATGACCGTTTCGAATGGGAGTTGGGTTGGATGCAATTTCAACATGAGCTTTCACTGAATCTGATGAAATGAGCCCAGCGGCAGTGAATGAAAGGTCCAAGTTTTGATCGCCAACAACCTTGTGTTGATCCGTGGCTTTGAGAGAAAGCTTCTTTTTGTTAATGAAGTACGTACCTGGATGGACACTACTGATAGTGTAATCTTTATTGGCATCCTGAATCTTTTTCAGGCCTGACGCAGTAATTTGAACTTGATAAGTCCCAGCCTGAATCAGATCAGAACTGCCTTTTATAACACTTGTGATAACAAAGTCGTCACGATTTAAATTTGTTGGCATTTGAAGATTTTGTTCACTTTGAAATTGGATTGTTGGTAATTCGGCAGTGCCATCATAAACTTTGCTAAATTTAACAATCGATACAGTTGCTACGGCCGGTGTAATCGTAAAGATTCCGTCGGTATTGGTAATAGTGTAATTACGCAAGGTTTGTGAATCTGCGTTTACTGACGATGAGACGTTGTAAGTGCCGACGGATTCACCAGCATCTCTACTGGTAGAAACCGTAATCACGTCGCTACCCATTGTTCCAGTGATTGTAGCAGTCAGTTGTGGGTCTTTTTCGCCGAAAACCTTTGTATTGTTAGTAGTGGTCACAATTAGATTAGCTGGTGTAATTTCATAATGACCTGAAATATTAGTTAAATCAGTTTGTGTAAATGCAGTTCCAAGCTGCTTTTGTACATACTGAATGCCAGTGGCAGTAAGCTGCCATGCGTATCGACCGACGTTGCTTTCGGCTGTTGGGTCAACATTTTGGCCAGATTCATTGGTAAAGGTGTAATCTTCTGCGGCTAATGTGACATTTGGGACAGTGCCGTTGTATGCCGTACTTACTGGTTGAATCTGCAATGTCGGCACATACTTGGATGAAATTGAGGCGCCATCATAGGAGCTTGAAGATGATCCGATTGTTGGCGTTGCTTTATAGTCGATGGTGTAATAGTAGTTTACATCATCATTAGTCGTGGCGAAGAGACCAGTAGCATTTGCTGGTCTCTCACTGAGCGTGTAACCGTCAATTTGTGCGGCACTTGTTGTGTATTGGCTATTAAAATTACCACTCATAATCTTTGTAGCAGCGATTTTGTCGGTTGTGCCCAAAATGTAATAGTTAGCACTAATTGTTTCTTGGAGGGGCACGTATTCGTAATTAACTTCAGCAGTATTTGTACCAAACGTGCCGTTGGCATTTGCAGGCGTAATGGCTAATTTATAACCGTCAACTTTGGCCGCTACGGCCGAGTACTTGCCATCAAAGAAACCATTCACAATCGTTGATGCTGCAACCTTATTCGTAGTGCCCTTAAGGTAGTAATTAACGCTAATTGATTCAGGAAGTGGCGCATACTCATAAATAACTGGCGCGTTAGTAATGCCAAATGTGCCAGTAGCGTTTGCTGGCGTCCCAACTAATTTGTAACCGACGATATCTTTAGAAGCTGCCGCGTACTGAGTGTTGAAGGCACCTTTTACTATAGTTGGATCTGTGAGTGCAGTCTCTGTACCTTGAACAAGATAGCGAGACTCCACGGATTCAGTATCGGCCGTGTAGAAGTAATCAACGTCTTTGTTTGTTGTACCAAACGTTCCAGTGGCATTTGCCGGCGTTTCATCAAGTGTGTATCCAGTAATTTGGGCGGTAGGGGCCACGTATTGAGCATTGAAATCACCACTTATAATTGTCGAATCTTTAATCTTGTTAGTCGTGCCTTTAAGGTAATAGTTAACGTTCACCGATTCTGACAGTGGTGTGTAGACTACGTTAACGGTGACTCCAGGGGTATCAGGAACAGTGGGCATTGTTTCTGATAATGCATAACCCGGAATTGCCGGTAGGTTAACGCTAGACTGAATTGATTGACCAGGTGTGCCTGTGCCAAGCAGTCCGTTAGCGATTTTATTACCCTTACTGTCGACTGGCAAAGCCGTGTAATTAACGGTGTAATAGTAATTAACAGTGTTTCCCGTTGGGGCGTAGATGCCTTGGGCATTATCAGGTGTGGCTACTAACGTATAGCCATCAACGTTTGCAGCAGAAGTTTGATAATTCAAACCTGCGGCACCATTCGTGACAATTGAATCACCAATTTTAGTGGTTGTACCGTTGACGTAATAATTAGCAGTGACAGTCGTGTTTTGACGGTATTTAACGGTTATCGACTGGTTTCCCTGATCCGTTAACGTATAACTAGTTGGTTGACTAGGTACAAGTTCGTACCCAACGACAGTGGGCTGGTCAATTGAAATGGTATTTCCTACCTGTTGGTCATTAACCGTCTTAGCAGGCACAGTCGCCAGTTGATTGCCGTCCTGGTCAACATAAGATACTGTCACGACTGGCGTAATTGTCAGCGTTCCATCAGCAGTTGTTACCATGTAATTAGAATTAAGGCCATTGGTAACAGAAATTCTGTAGTTGCCAGGTTTTTCTCCTGTTTCACGTGAAACTGTGTAATTCAATTGATCATTGTTTACAAGGCCAGAAACCGGGTTGCCGCCAATTGCGCTACTTGTTGCTGAAAATGTTGAATCATCATTTCCAAATACTTTCGTGGCGTTGTTTGCTGTGACCAGAATTGGCCGTGGCGTGATCGTAAATGTCGCAGAATCACCAGGCACCAAGATGTAATTTGGATTAGGATTTTCTGCAGCAGACACAGAAATTGTGTAAGTGCCAACGCCATCTTTGCCGTCAGCGCTCGAGGTTCGTTTGACCTGATAAATATTGTCATCGCCAATTACGATACCGATGTTAGGATCACCGTTCAGTGCTTCGGGTGTATTCACGTTGAAGATATCACTAGGGTCAGATTGACCATAAACCTTTGAACCCGGTTTCGGTGTAACGCGCACCTTTTTTGGCACAATAGTGAAACTGCCAGTTGGAAGTTCACTCAGATTAACATTGCTAAAGTCGTACGTTGGGTTTGCTTGTCTGAGGGCATCAAAGCCAAACTGATTTAGTGACAACACATAAGTCCCAACATCTTTACCTGCTGTGCGGGTGAAGTCTGCTGATGTTAAGGAACCACTATTCATCAATGTGGTCGCATTACCACTGACATCGTTTAAGGTCACAGTATATTGAGTATCAAGTTGATTGTCATCGGTCGTTTTACCGTCATAGACTTTTGAACCACTGAGGGTAACTTTGAGCCAATGTCCATATAATGTGACGTTATTGGTTCCAGTGGCAATGTCATTAAGGCTTGGCATAGTCGTAGCAGTGGTTGTTTCAGAAGTACTCCAACCGAGTAATGGCAAGTTGAAAACATTGAGTGAACTTTGTGTTAAGGCACGAACGGTGCTGTTCTTTTCAGCCGAAATAACTTGGTTAGGCATACTTTGATTGTCTGGGTCGTTAGGTACAAAGGTAACGCTGATGGTTGATTCTTTGGTTGCGTACCGTTCGGTGAAGGTTAACGTTTGATCAGCAGAGGCGGCACTTACATTAACTAAGTTATGGTCGATTTTGACGAAGTCGCCAGGTAAGTAGTTGTGCTTTTTGCCATCTTGATCCGTGTATGACCATCCGAGAAAGACCTCGTCAGAATTTGCGGACCAATTAGCTGGTTCATCTGCCAAACGGATGGTAGTCCCTAAACCATATTTACTGTTGTCAGAAACTGGAGATTTATGATCGCTACCGACTTGATAAGCAATATTGAAATGCACAGCGTCATAGGACCCAAAAACGTTGTAATCACGGGTAATTAAGAGACCATTTTTAAGAGCAACAGCAGAGCTACCAACCATGTAGTTCCAGTTTAAAAAGCGGCCACGGTCAGGATCAATCGTGCTTGCGTTATAGGTCGCTGGCGTCTTGGCTTCGTCATTTTGGGCGTAAACTTGTGCCAAACTAGTTAGCTCTTTACCGTTAATCATGTCATTGTAATCGGCATAGTAGTGGATGTGATAAGTTGACTCAGTCCATTTGGCGAATAACGTGACATTACGAGCGGGCATTGTTGAAAATTCTGGTTGCCCATTTTGGGTAAACGGTTGTGTCCCGTTGGCATCAACATACCAGCCATCGAAGACATAGCCAGCACGTGAAGGCGTTGGGAAGTTGGCAGAGGAGATTGACGCACCAAACAGAAAGCTGTGTGTGCTAATTTTGTCGCCAGGTGTTTGATCATCGAAAGACAACGTGTAGGATTGACGATCGTAGTACAGGTTAAATATCTCGGTGCCATTGTCGTCAGGAACTCCCTCGATGGCTGCTTGATGTGCGATAACGGGTGTTCCCGGGATTTGCTTCGAACTTAATTGAGTTCCAGACATGATGAAATTATCTTCGTAATTTGTCAGCAAATCATAGTACTTATTATTGTAGAAAATGTTTGTTGAAGTTGGTTGTTGAACGATGGACTGTAAATAGTAATGTGTTTCGGAAAGGTTATAGTTTCCTTCAGTTAAAAATTCTGGCGTCATATTAATGACGGAACCATCGCCAGTGGTAGCTTTGGTTAACATGTCTTGAGTTAGTGCGACACGTTTTGTGACCCACAGAACACGTGCAGCACCACCTGTCCAGCCAGCAAAGTGAGCATCATAACTATAATTGCTGTATCTTGGGCCATAAGGATAATATTGTCCATTCCCGTTAACAATCGGCCAGACGGCAGAGATGTCTTGACCATATTTTGCTGTTAGCACATATGATTTGGTGTTTGTATTATTGTTTTGCACCACGTATAAATCATCTGTATAAATGGGAGTGTTTGACTGATTATTTAAAGTATAGTGATTGCTTTTAAAATCAAAGTTAAACGTATAAGAGTTCAAGGCATAGTAAACATTGATATTGGTTTGACCGTTACCAAGGATCTGAACGTTTTGGTCAACATGGGCAAACTTATTGGCCGAGCTGACTGGGTAAAAAGTTGCAAAATTAATGGCGGCCGTTGGATCACTTTTTGCTTTTAATTGATTGAAATGTTCGTTTCGTTCATAGCCAGTCAAAGTGACCTTTGAGTCCGTCAGTGCCATGTCATCAGCTTGCACTTTGCCAATGACATCGTACGTTGTTTTGTCATCAGGGGTGGCATATGGTTGACCATTTTGGTCGAGCTTTTCAATCCAGTACACAATGTTGTAATGAACTTCTTGCGGATCCCAGACGCCGTATAAGTCGGTATCGTTATTGATGATTGTTGAAAAGTCGAAGGCATTGCCAGGTTGAGTGTAGTTTGAACTGTTAACCCCAGTGCTTTTAGTTGTCCAACCGATGAACTTGTAGCCGGGACGGCTGACAGTTGGTTGCTTAGCTAAGGATCCGGTTGGAACTAACTGTGGATCAACGGGGGCACCGTCTGTATGAAAAGTCACGGTGTGAACATCAGCGAAATAACCATTTAATTCAAAATCATGGGTAACTTTGTCGACACCGAACACGTATGCGTCCGGTGCTTCTTTTTTTGCCAGATGAATTTTATTTGCATCAGTATTTGCATCGTACCAGTAGACAAAACGTTGACCGTTGCTGGCTACTGGGACTTTTGTTGGTGCTGAAATAGTCGTGTTTTCCGCTGCTGTTTCGGTTGCATCGGTGCCTTCAGTATCCGTTCCGTTATTTCTTGGATAGTTGAATTTGACATTAAATAGTCGCGTAAACTTGGGCACAATCGTGGCATTGTTAAATACGGGCTGTGAAAAGTCGAACTTAGTGCCACTGATGCCATCAGAAGTTTTGTAGAACCAGCCGTCAAACTGTTCAGTACCGCCACGACCATCATTTGGCACGTTCATGATAGGGTCCGCCATATCGTCAGCGGTGCCACCTTTAGTGATGGTGTCCTGTTTCGTTGAGCCATCTACATTCTGAAAAGTGACAGTGACATTGTTAGCAGTTTCGTCTGAAGATTTGGGATCCTCACTGACGAATTCCAAGTTCATTGCACGGTTAGTTGCTTGTGAAACGTTCGCAACAAACGCTGGCTGTTGTGCTGGTGCAGAAGAGGGCATACTTTCAGCACTGGGCGTGTCAACTGCGGATTCGCTAGAGTCGCTTGTTGCCTTGGCTGTGGTGACATCCGCAGAAGTACCGTGAGCCACCGCTGAGCTAGTTGCTTGAGTGTCTACAGAAGCGGCCTGACTATTAAGCGTGATTTCATTAACCGCTTGAGTCTTACTTAACTGATTGTTTTCAGTACTGGTGTTTGCGAGTGAATGATTAACTACGTTTGAGTCGTTTGATTGTGAACTAATAGACGCCGCACTATTTTGTGAATTTTCACTCGTAGACGACGTTGCTTGTGAGGCGGTATCTGAAGAGGGAGTTGTACTTTTTCCAGTGTTTGAAACGACTTCAGTAATTTGCTGATTATTATTTGGTGTTGACGTGGTGTCCGCACTAGCTTGACTCATGCCGACAAGGTTGGCAGTAGCAAACGATAGCATCGTCACACCGGCAACTAACCAGCCATGCTTTGATTTGAACATTTTGAAATGAACTTTATGAGTTACTTGAGGATTAAAGTTGTGACGATGCATAGAAATCTGTACCTGTACCTTTCTAACGCATAATTAATAAAAAATGCGTACAAACGACATGATGTTGCTAGTTTCGGAACTAATAACAGGTATTATACACGATAAATTTAGTCAAGAAACAATTTAGTACGTAAGTATTAACACGAAAAATTATTTTTAGCTAGTAAAACGTTCTCGGCCTGAACTTTAACCGCTTACATCGCTACTTTAAAGGGAATGTCACCAATCTTATGAAGCATTAAAAATGGCTAAAAAAACACAACAAAAAACGTTAGATTATGCGCTTTTAGTCAGCACGTAACCTAACGTTTGTAGCATCTATAATGTGTTTTTAGCGTTAATTCGAAATTTTAGCCATATAGTCGGTATGCTTTTCGCTGTCAAATTCCTTTTCAGACTTACTAATTACAACAGTTGCCAAAGAATTTCCGACCACGTTTACGGCTGTACGGCCCATATCGACAATTCGATCAATTCCTGCAATGAATGTTAGCCCGGCCACGGGAACACCGATGGTTGAGATTGTCGCTAGTAGCACGACGAACGAAGCGCCAGGCACACCGGCCATTCCCTTGCTAGTTATCATTAGAACCACTAACAGGGTGATTTGTTGGCCAATCGACAAGTTGATATGATAAGCCTGAGCTAGGAATAATGCCGCTAAGGATTGGTAAATGGCGGAACCATCTAAGTTAAAGGTATAGCCGGTTGGAACAACAAAGGCGACAATTCCCTTGCTGACACCATAGTGTTCGAGCTTGTCCATTGTCTTCGGAAGAGCTGATTCAGAACTAGCTGTGGTGAAGGCAAGGATAATTTCGTTTTTAATCACTTTGAGTAACTCGAACAAGTTGATCCCGAATCCTTTAGCAACTAGCCCCATTACAACAACGACAAAGAATATCATGGTCAGATAAGTAACTAAGATGAACAATCCGAGCGGGGCCAGCGCAGTTAATCCCATTTGTGCGACGGTGGCACCAATTAAGGCACAAACGCCGATTGGTGCGAGATGCATAATCCAGTTTGTAACTTTGAACATAACGGCGGCCACGGCGTTGAGAAAATCGACGATGATCTTGCCGGGTTCGCCGATTGCGGCCGTGCCTAATCCAAAAAATACGGAGAAGAAGATTACTGGCATCATGTTGCCTTCGCTTAAAGCGGCAAAGAAATTAGTGGGGATAATGTTAAGTACAGTCGCCCAAATGCCGCCTTCAGACGCGTGTTTTGCCGTTTTGACGTACTGGGAGATATCCGTTTTTGGCAGGTCATGAATGTTGATAAGACTGCCAGTTCGGGTAATGTTACCAATAATTAGACCTAAAATGATTGCTAAGGTTGTCATGCTGGCGAAGTAAAGCAATGTCTTGCCACCAATACGACCAAGTTTACGAATATCACCCATGTTGGCGATGCCGACTGTAAGGCAGGAAATCACAATTGGCAGAACAATCATTTGAATTAGACCAATAAACATTGCCCCAATATTGGTAAATGCGGTAATGGCTGGTTTTGAATGATAAAAAAGTGCGCCAAGGACAATTCCTAGAACTAACCCGATGCCAATTTGCCAACCTAAACTAATTCGGAATGTGCGGTGTTGCTGCATAAGAAAACCCCCGATTATAAATGTGAAAAAGAAAACTAGTCTTTATACATACTATCACGAATAATTAGTGGGATTCAGGCTTGAAAAGTTCGGAAATATATGTATTGTATTTCGATTCTGTGAAACCCGAACTTTCATCATCGAGTAGTGAGATCATCTTTAAAAATACGAACATTCATTGTGGAATTTAGCATTTATACACTAATAAACGAAAAAGGTGGATTAAAAAAGATGACTCGTTCCACGTGAAACGAGTCATCTGATTAAAACTTTGTTATTGATAAGGGATTAAAGTAATTTGGCATCTTTCATTAATTCTTCAATATAAGTGCCCTTAACCTTTTTGACAGCTTCCTTGGCGATTACCTTCTGACTCCATGGCAAGTCCATTTCTGCTAATGGTTTCTTGTCGTTTAGATAATACAAAGCATTCATGAGTACACGGGCATCGAATGCAGAGCCAAATACCTCTGGAACACCACGATCGACGTTTAGCAATGTGTAAACGGCCTCCATGGCGGTTCTTACGGAATATTCAGTAGTAAAGACAGTGTCACGAGGCGTTTCAGCATAATTGCCGATAAAGGCAAGGTTTTTGGAGTGCTTAGGCACAACAAGTGGGCGGTCACCTAGTGCACGTGGCATGAAGTAAGTGGTGATGTAAGGCATGTGTGTTGGCACGGTATTGCAAGAGTTTGTGGCGATGTCCACGATTTGGTCATCAGGAACACCCATGTGGTAAAGCCATTCCTCACACAGCTCGATCCCGTTACAGTCTTCCATGTTCTTGTCGACGTAGTTCCCCGGTTTGCCTGAAATCAAACCATAAATCCAGACGATTAATTCGTTGCCCTTTTGTTTTTTAAAGTGTGGTTGACGACTGATTGAATACCCCAGAATCCAGTTGGAATCTTTGATGGTGACTGGTCCGCTTGTGACAATGGAACCGCTGTGAGGGTCCTTTTGGCTAACGTGTTCAATGAACGGAACGATTTTATCATCTTTAAAGGTTAGCGTAGCGGACATCGTCCAGTTTGCAGCGGGAATGTTTTCGCAGAACTTTTCTGGATGACCGAAATCAGGATCTTGGGCAGCCAAGTTTTTCCATAATTGCCAGCTAGCACCAAGCTTATGTTCCTTTGGCGCAGGGTGCGTGTTATCGCCATAGGTTGTGCTCTCAGTGATGGATCCGTTGGTTACGAAAATAAGGTCATTTTCAGTCAATTGCTGATCTTGCGGTTTGCCATCAACTGTCATTTCAATCTTTGTCGCAACCTTATCGTTGCCGACGCGGTTAACTAAAATGTTGTTCACAACGGTATTGTATTGGAAGTGAACGCCGTGATTTGTTAAATAGCTAACTAGTGGCAAAATCAGTGATTCGTATTGGTTGTACTTCGTGAATCGCAATGAGGAAAGTGTTGATAAGGAGTCGACATGATGAACGAAGCGGAGTACATATCGACGCATTTCTAGCGCACTGGCCCATTTTTCAAACGCAAACATCGTTGACCAATAAAGCCAGAAATTGGAATTAAAGAAGTCATCACTAAAGACTTCATCAATTCGTTTATCCTGCAGTTTTTCTTCAGGAGTGAGCGCAAGGTCAATCAATTCTTTAATTGCTTTTTGAGAGAGGGTGAGTTGACCGTCATTTGCTAAACGGTGTCCACGGTTCTCGATGACACGAGCCTTTGAGTAACTGGGATCTTCTTTATTTAGCCAGTAAAATTCATCAAGTACCGAAGCGTCTTTAGTCTCTAAAGAAGGAATAGAACGGAATAAGTCCCACAATGTTTCAAAGTGAGGCTCCATTTCACGGCCACCACGAATGATGTAGCCACGTTGTTCATTCCAAATACCATCCATACTGCCACCAGGGAGGGCCAACTCCTCTAATACGTGAATATGGTCGCCAGGCATTTGACCATCACGAACTAAGAACGATGCTGCTGCCAGTGCGGCTAGTCCGGAACCAACGATATAAGCCGATTTTTGGTCAACGTTGGCAGGCTTCTTTGGACGTGCAAATGCTTCGTAATTCCCGTTTGAATAGTACATAAATGCCACCCTTTCTTAAAATGAAATAATCAGTTTTCAATATAATAATCGTTACATTTGTAACTATCTTTAGTATAATGACAGCGGTTACATTTTTCAATATAGAAAGTTAAGTGGTGTTAATGAATAAAAAAAGTTTACGTACACAACAACAGGTAGAAACCGCATTATTTGAATTGATGAGTCAGCACCAGTATAACGATTTATCGATCACCCAGATTACTGATGCGGCGGGCGTTTCACGGGCAGCGTTCTATCGTAACTACGCGAGTAAAGATATGATTTTAGATAGTTTTATTCAACGAGAATATGCGCAATTTATGCAGGATGTCACGGATCATAAGCATGAAAATTTGGCGGATCTATTGACTGTTTATTTAACTTACTTTGTCCAGCATCCAATGATTATGAAGAATTTGTTGCATGCTGGATTAGATGGCCCAATTTTAAACAAACAAACGGCGTATTTTACCAAGTTTGTCCATGATTATTACGGTGAAAATTATCTAAAGGACTATGATCTTTCTTATTATTCAGGCGGAACATTTATGGTGTTACATTGGTGGGTCAAACATAACTACGCAATGCCAGTCACAAAGGTTGTTAAAATTTTAACGGATCGTTTCATGGTCAAAGAAATGCATTAGGATAGTGAATAGGCGAAATTATATTACGAAAAACCACATCCATTTTGCGGATGTGGTTTTTCAAGTCATTATCAGAGTGGTAATTTCAGGTAATCCGGTTTGACCAAATGCAGTTGATTTACGAAGATTACTTTTAAGACTAAAGCCAAAATGATTGGCAGGATAATGAATGCCAGTAGTACGCGCAGGCCGACATTTGTGCCAGCGGTAGTTTGCAATGCAGTCAAGGGTCCAATTAATCCGGAGAGCCCAAAGCCAGCGGAAAACGCAGTTCCACCGACGCCCAATATCGCTGCCAAGGCGCCCATGATACCAGAACCCAGCAGGATTGGAATGAACATCACCGGATGCTCTAGCATATTGGCCATCTGAATTTTTGGTGAACCCACAAAATGAGCAATTGTGCCACCAAACGAATTTACGGACGCCCCCATGGCTGCTAAAGCGAAGCTGGTTACGATAATGCCAGCGTTAGCTGCACCAGAACCAATTCCGGTCAAACTAATGGCCGTTGCAATGCCAACAGACGAGAGTGGAGACACAATGAGGAGTGCAAAAATCATGCCCAACATGGCACCCATCAATATTGGCGTCAGTGTTGTGGCTGTAGAGACCAGCTGTCCGATGATTGTTTGAATGCCAACCATAGCAGGCAAGGTAAGCAGGCCAATTGAGCCACAGATAAGGACGACTAAGGTTGGCTCCAGGATTAAGCGTAGTTGCCCCAAATGTTTATGAATGACAAAGATAAAACTTGCTGTAACGGTTAGTACAAGCAAAACATTAAGAATGGCACCGGTACCAGCTATTGTTAGACCAGTTTTTGTAGGTTTAAGGATGCCGGCAGATACAAACGTGGCAAAGCCAAGTGCAGCAGTATCAAGGACATCAAATTTAAAGGCGTGACCAACGGCGAGAGCCGCAATGACGGGCAATAGGCTTTGAATGACGGTGACCATCATTAACAGGTTACGGGTAAGGCCGTTTGTTCCAAACAATGGGATGATTTGAGAGGTTAATGCTGCCGGGATAAGGGCAATGATGATTCCCAGACTAGTGCCGTTTAAAATGGCGAGAATAAATGGTTTGAATTGAGCCATTTCATGTTTGATGGTGGTCTTTAGGTCGGTTGCTGAAAGTGCAGGAGATGTTTCTTCGGGTATTTTCATCGGCAGGTTCCTTAGTTAATGGTTAGGTTGATTATTCAACGCTGTGTTCCGTTGGTCGACCAGCAAGAATGTTCTGAACATCGTTCAATGAGATATCAACCATGTTCTGGACTGCAATATTAGTGAAAAAGGCGATGTGCGGCGTGATGATCACGTTATTCATGGCATGCAGCTTGGCAATGTTAGGTTGTGAGTCGAGCCCGTCTTGTCGATGGTCGGCATTAAAGATCTTCTCTTCACCAGTTACTGTATCGAGCATGGCAAACGCAAGTTGGTGGGTTTCAAGAGCGGTTATTAAGTCATTTGTATTGATGACTGAACCGCGACTAGCATTTACAATGCCTGCTGTTGGTTTCATAAGGGAAAAATCGTTTGCGGCGATTAATCCTTCCGAAGTTGGATTCAAGTCGACGTGCAAACTGACGACATCGGATTTTGCCAATAGGGTTTGTTTATCAACGTAGGTCACGAGCGGCTTTAACGCTTCACGTTCAACCACATCATAAGCTAAAACAGTTGCACCAAGAGCGTGCAGTAGTTTAGCTAAAGTACCGCCAATTCGCCCAGCACCAATAATGCCGATGGTAGCTGAGTGAATTTCTTTAGCTTGTAAACCAGCCCAAGAGTAGTTATTTTCGCGGACCTGAGCATCAACCAATGGCGCTTTCCGTAATACACGGAAAATTTGCATGAGGGCGTGTTCGGCGACACTGCGTGGTGAGTAAGCAGGAACGTTGGTAACAAGTAATCCGGCCTTATGGGCCGCTGCCACGTTAATCATGTCAACACCGGCTGTTCGGGACGTCAGTTGTTTAAGCCCCATGTCAGCTAATTGTTGGTAGACGCGATCATCGTCAATGCGATTGCGTTGTTGGATAACAATCCCGTCAAAACCGTTAGCCTGGTCAACGGTTGACGCAGATAAGGCATCCGTCGTTGTGTGAATTTCAAGGTGTTCACGTTTCGCGTGATCCTTGATAGCTGCCATTTCGTCTGGTCGGACTGAATACATAATGATTTTTGTCATGTGAGTGACCTCCGTTTAATCCTTAAGGTTTAGTGAGTTTCCATATAAGTTGTGAGACGGGCCATGGCCGTCTTTAAGTTTGCCATTGAGGCAGCGTAACTAAGGCGCAGGTAGCCTTCGCCGCCGGGTCCAAACGCTGTTCCTGGAATGACAGCCACTTGACTGGTTTGAGCTAACGAAAGGCAAAAATCGTAATCAGTCATGTGCAAACGTTCGGGGATTTTCGCGAAGATGTAGAATGCGCCTGCCGGTTTAGGGATGGTAAAACCCAGCCTTGTCATGGTGTGATATACGAAATCACGACGCTGTTTGTATTCTGCCTTCATATTCTCGGTATCATGACGGCCCTGTTCTGTTCCCAACGCTTCAGCAGCTGCTGCCATAGCTGGATTAGAGGCTGACGTTACCGTAAAGGCATGCATTAAATTGATTCTGCCAATTAAAGCTGCCGGGCCTGCGAGAATACCAACACGGTATCCTGTCATCGCATGTGATTTTGACACACCGTTTAAGACTAATGTTTGTTCCGGCAGGTAGTGTGCAAACGAAACGTGAGGTTGACCATATGTCAATTCAGAATAAATTTCATCGGAAATCACAATGATATTGGTGTCTCGAAGCACATCCGCTAAGGCTTCTATTTGATTGGCAGTATAGGTGACGCCCGTTGGGTTAGACGGAAAGTTTAGCATGATAGCCTTGATGTCATCACCATATTCATTGATAGCAGCTTGCAGTTGCTGGGGTGTGAGGACAAATTGGTTAGGTTCTGTGTTGATGGGGATAACTTCGGCACCGTTGAGTTTGATGATTGGCTCGTATAAGGGAAAGGTTGGCCCTGGAAGCAACACTTTGTCGCCAGGATTCGTGACGGCCCGGAGTGTGTCAGAAATAGCCTCAGTTGCGCCAACGGTAGCAACGATTTCTGTTTGCGGATCATACTGAATCCCATAACGATCTGCTAAAAAATGTGCAGCTGCTTCGCGTAACTTTGCGGTCCCAGGAACTGGCGCGTAATGGGAATCATTGTCCTCAATGCTCTTAATGGCCGCCTGTTTGACGTGTTCAGGGACATTAAAGTCCGGTTCGCCTAATGTTAGTTTGATGATGTTGGGTATGTCGCTAACTTCGTGGTCAAAGCTGTGGATCATATCTGGCTTGATAGCTAGTAGCTGGGTGTTTAAACGTTGTGTGAGATCTCGTTGTTGTGTTTGCATATAAAATATCCTTTCTAAACTTTGGCTCGATGACAGTGATAATTGAATTGAAAACAAGAAAAGCCCCCAGCGTGTCGTTAAACACCTGGGGGCTTAAATCATCGATAAACAACTGATGACCATACACGCAGATGCTTTATCCATCCGCATGGCCACGTTAAATAATGGCTAATTGGATGAATTTCCAAAAAACCAAAAATAAAACGCATATGTAGTTTTGACAGTTGTTGTCATCATTAGTAAGCTTCCTTGAATTAAAGATTGATTAGAATACTAATTTATTTTTCATGACGTGTCAATGAAAAGTTTAATAATTGCTGACCAAACGGCTGGCAGGTTAGCAAACAAATTTGTAAAACCAATTAAATATATTTATTAAAAATGGCCAGAGCAGACGATTCTCTATTAAGTCGAGTGCGAGTTAGCGGAATTCCAGTACAATTAATTTTTTTATAGCCAGGCACAAAACACGTTCAATGGAACGCTTTTATCCTAACATCGTTCGTTTACTGATGATAAGATGACTTCATCAATTTTTTGAGGAAGGTTTTACATCGTGAAGGATAGACGAATCAGTGTGGCACTGTTACTGCCGAGTTTGGTTGGGATTATATTGTTTTTGATTTTTCCAGTTGTTCAGTTGGTGTTACCAGTGATTTTCGGAGTAAAAAGTAATGAAACATATTTTTCATTTTTAAAGGCTACATACAACCAGCAAATTATTTTCAGAACGATTGGCATTGCGTTTGTAACCACTTTAGGTTTGCTAGTTTTAGCATTTCCATTTGCGTTTTGGATCGCTCACCAAAGAATGAAAGTTCGTAAATTACTGTCGCTTGTCATTTTGTTTCCAATGCTCACTAATGCGGTCGTTAGAAACTTCGCTTGGATTCTAATCCTTGGACGTAACGGGCTAGTCAACACATTGTTAATGGATCTGCATATTGTCCACCAACCAGTTCGCATTTTATATACGAATACAGCTATTGTGATTGGACTCATTTATTTGTTTTTCCCTGTCATGGTGACGATGCTGATTGACCCAATCGTATCACTGGATCAATCAATTGATGAGGCGGCCGCAATGTCAGGTGCAGGTCCGTTAACACGGTTTTTCAAAATTACCTTGCCGCAGTTAACGACCAGCCTACTGACTGGCAGTATCTTAGTTTTTGCCGGCGCAATGACAGCCTATACGACGCCACAATTACTAGGCGGTAACAGTAGTTTAGTTTTGTCGACGTTGTTATATCAGCAATCCATGACACTGGGGGATTGGCGGGCCGCAAGTATTGTGGCATTGACGCTGATATTGATTGCCTTAGCAAGTCTATCAATAACAAAAGTCATTACTAAGCGGATTTCGGGAGGTAACGAAGTTTGAGACAGAAAAAAGCACTGGTTATTGACGTTATATGGTTACTTGATGTTGCTACTACTGTTGCTCCCACTAGTTTTAGTTGTTGTCACTTCATTTGGTTCACAGGCAGCTATTACTTTTCCGATAAAGGGTTTCACTTTGAAATGGTACGCCAACATATTGTCACAACCTGACTTTGTGACAGGTTTCAAAACAAGTTTTGCAGTCGCTGTTACTGCAAGTTTCTTAGCAATTGTGGTTGGAACGCCAGCGGTTTATGCATTAACACGCCGTGGTATTCATCATGCTAACTGGTTTCAGACAGTTTTTCTGTCCCCGACCCTGATTCCAGAGATAGTTATCGGCTTTGCACTATTTCAAAGTTTAGTTATTGGAATCAAGCTGCCGCTACTGCCAGTTCTTATCACAGGGCACTTTTTACTCAGCGTGCCATATGTAATTAGAATGTTAACGGCTAGGTTATTGTTGTTTGATCAGACTATAGAAGAAGCCAGCTGGTTAAGCGGAGCATCGAAAATAAAAACTTTTTTTAGGGTAGTGATTCCGAATATTTCAGGCACGCTCCTCGCTATTTTCATCATGTGCTTTATTAATTCATTCAATAACATTCCCATTACGCTATTTTTGAACGGCCCATCGTTAACAATGTTACCAACTGCTATTTTGAATTACTTGCAAAACAACTATGATCCAACGGTTTCAGCAGTGTCAGTGATTTTAATGTTGTTGACAGGTCTCATGATGTGGCTGATGGAGCGGATGAATGGCTTAACACAGGTTAACGAACATCTGAATCAGAAAGGACAGAAATAAATAATGCAGGCAATGCAAGTTAAGCACTTATCAATGTCGTATGAGGATGGTAAAAAAGTGCTGACAGATATCAATTTTTCAGTTAATGCGGGCGAACTGGTTTCGATTCTTGGTCCAAGCGGATGTGGGAAAACGACTACTTTAAGAATCATTGCGGGACTGCAGCGTCAAACAAGTGGGAATGTTGCGATTGATGAGCAGTCAATTGACTCGGTCCCCGTTTTCAAACGTAATATGAGCATGGTCTTCCAAAACTACGCTTTATTTCCTCATTTGAGTGTGTTTGAAAACGTTGCATTCGGTTTAAAACAACGCGGTATTGGCAAAACAGCTATTCGCAAACGTGTGACCGAGATATTGTCCCTAACAGAGCTAACAGATTTAGCTAATCATCGCCCACACGCACTTTCCGGTGGTCAGCAACAACGTGTATCACTAGCGAGAGCCTTAGTTGTTAACCCGACATTACTGTTACTGGATGAACCACTAAGCAATTTAGATAGGGCACTGCGGTTGTCCCTACGAGAGGAAATTCGCCGACTACAGCAAAAATTAGGCATAACAGCACTTTTCGTTACGCATGATCAAGAGGAAAGCTTTGCAATTTCCGATCGCGTCATTGTCATGAATGGTGGTCATATTGAGCAAATTGCGTCGGCACAGATTGTCTATGCCCATCCAGCAACAACATTTGTCGCTAAATTCATCGGCTTTGAAAACTTCTTCAACGTAACACGGCAGGAGACTTCAAATGAGTATTTAAGCGGTGAAACGCACCTTTACATGGCCGAAAAGGCAACTAAACCAGTCGTACGTCTGTGCATTCGACCTGAAAATATTCGACTTGATACCAGTATGGATACTGATACTCAACAGAACAGTCTTAATGGCATTATTTGCGATAAAACATATCTTGGCCGCACGTATCGCTATGTTGTAGCGACAGACCATTTAGGCCAAATTAAGGTAGATTCAGAAGAGGCCACACATCAATTAGGAGACGCAGTACGACTGACATTACCGTCCGACAAACTCATTGCATTGGCAGAATAGGAGAATTTGATGACACACTACAAGGAATTATGGCAAAAAATAACCGTTTCGTTGTTACTAGGTGGATTGACGGTTGGCTTCTTCGATGCAACGGCGAAAGCAGATGAGTCGATGACCGTTTCAACGTTCGGATTAGCTACAAAACAGATGAATAGCGACGTGTTGACGCCGTTTGCGAAGGCAAATAACGTAACGCTACGAACACAATTTGGTGACAGCAACGCTAGAATGACACAGTTAGAACACAATCCCAATAGTGGCGTAGATGTGGTTGAATTATCACAAAATAACGCGTTGTCAGGGAATCAAAAACACTTATTTAAGAAATTGGATTTCAGCAAGCTAAAGAATTTCAAACGGCTTACACCTGCTCAACAAAAATTGGCAAAAGAGACCAACAGTGTGCCATACACGTTGAACAGTGTTGGCATTATGTATAATCCTCAAAAAATTTCGATTAACTCGTGGAAACAACTATGGTCATCAAAACTGAAAGATAAACTGGCCATTCCTGATATTACGACGACGTTTGGCCCCGCGATGATTTATCTTGCTGGCGAGCACGCTGGTACGGCGGTTGAAAAAGATAATGGTCAGGCAGCATTTAAGGCGTTGTCACAGTTGAAACCTAATGTAACTAAAACATATTCACAATCCTCTGACATTGCCAATATGTTTAAAACGGGAGAAATTGATGCAGCAGTTGTCGGTGACTACGCTGTCAATATGGTCCAAAAGGCAAACCCACAATTAAAATATGTCGTGCCGGCGTCAGGAACATTGGCTAACTATGATACGGTTTCAATTTTGAAGAGTAGTCATAATACCGAAAAAGATTATCGGTACATCGATGCCCGTTTAAGTGCAACGGTTCAAAAAAAAGTTGCCAGTCCACAATCATTAAACAACGCGCCGGTTAATAAGACTGTTCAATTAAGCGTTAAAGACGCAGAAAATAAAACGGTTGGCACGGTTGCTAAGCGGGCTAAAAGCCTCAACTTTGCGTATGTTAATCATCATTTGGCCCAGTGGGTTACACGTTGGAATCAATTGATGAATAAACAATAAGGTTAGGAGACATTATGACAAACGTTGATTTGCTGATTAAAAATGCCCGAGTTTACAACAGTTATACAAAGACTTTTAACAATGTGGACGTCACCGTTAAAGGCGGCAACTTTTATTGGATCGGTGTAGATTTACCTGATATTGTGGCCGAGCGGACGATTGATCTAAAGGGCTTTTCAATTATTCCGGGATTGGTTGACGCTCATATGCACATTGAGAGCTCAATGGCTACTCCCACAAACTTTGGGCGTGCTGCCGTTAAGTTTGGCACGACAACAGTAATTGCAGATGCACACGAAATTGCCAACGTTGCTGGTATCAATGGCCTGTCAGAATTCATGCGTCAACCCTCATGCATTTCAGTTTTTTATGCCATTCCTTCTTCAGTTCCATCCACAACGCCGGCAATGGAAACAACTGGTGGCATTATTGGACTGGACGAGGTTGCTACATTATTAAACGATCCTAAAATTATCTGTTTGGGCGAGGCCATGAACTTTAAAGGGATTACAGCACAGCCCCAGTCACTGATTCGAAAAATCATTAAGAAATGCCGTAATATTAGACCGACAATGCCATTGGAAGGCCATGCACCCAAAGTGAGTGGCAAGGATTTGGCTGATTTTATTAATAGTGGTATTACATCCGATCATACTTTTCAGACGTCTTCATCCTTAATTGAAAAGATAACTAACGGTATGTTCATTGAAATTCAACAAAAGTCATTATCTGCAGAGATAGTGAAAACAATTATTGAACATCAATTTTATGAACATGTTGCACTCGTAACAGATGACGTGATGGCTGACGATTTGCGCAGTGGACACCTTAACAGGCTGGTTGAGCAAACAATTAAATTCGGTATGGCGCCAGAAGAGGCAATTTACTTGGCCACTTATACACCAGCTCGTCGGATGGGACTTTGGGATCGTGGTGCCATTGCGCCAGGTCGGATAGCGGACTTTGTTGTTCTTAGTGACGTAGATAACTTTGTTATTGAGGATGTATTTTTGCATGGCAACGCAGTGGCGGATATTGTTGCTCCTGATGCAAATGAAGGATCATCATTTGACTCGACTATTACAGATTCTGTCCATGTGCCAGTATTAACAGAATCAGATTTGTTAATTAAAACGGCTACGCAACGTGACGAGGTTGTGGTTAACACGGTCCAAATTAGTGCTACTGGCACCTTTACTAAGCGTGGCCAAGTTTCATTGTCAGTCATTAATGGGCAAGTGCAATGGCAAGAACATAATTTATCTCTGTTGATGGTTCAAAATCGTTATTCGGGTCATGGTGAACTCGCATTTGGCTTTGTCGAAAATGGCGTTAAAGGACGTGGTGCTATAGGGGCAACATGGGCTCATGATCATCATAACTTGATGATTATGGGGACGGATATTCCTTCAATGTTGGCGGTTCATCAACAACTTGTCGATGACCACGGTGGCTATGTTGTTGCGGAAAACGGTCTAATTACTGCCAACACATCGTTACCAATTGGTGGCATTATAAGCAGTGAACCAATAGATGAATTGGGAGAGAAATTGGCCACCGTTCGTCAAGCAATGCGACAGTTGGGATATCAAAACAGTAATGAAATTATGTCATTTTCAACGCTATCGTTGTTGGTTTCACCAGCGATTAAAATTTCAGATAAAGGATTGTTCGATGTTAAAACACAACAACCTATCCCAATGTTTGTAAAATAATGCCGTCAGCAACTCACTGAAAGTAATTGGCGAGATAATCCAACGGTTGAATATATGAATTAGGTCACAGAGACAACAGGGCGAATTGGCTAGTTATTTCTGTGACCTTTTTATATTTTCAATGCTAGAAGCTCCTTATACGAATGAAAATAAAACTAATATTTTATTCCAAAAATATATAGAAATACTGGGTAAAAAGAGATATTAGCCGATTAAATTCCGTTTAATTCAATCGTCATTTTGTTGATGAACGCGAACGAGGCTAGTAACAGCAGTGTTTCTAAAGCAACTGATAACAGTTAATAGTTACTAATGTGTATTGGGAAATCTGCCAAGACTTACTTTTCTTATATACATAAGCATATAAAAAGAGGGCTCTAACCGTGATGAGTCCTTAGCGTATACCAAGATTTTTGCCGGTTATTAGTGCCGATGATAATCTCAAAGATGTAAACGCATGAACAATGTGAACGTTTAAATAATAAATAAGCGAGGGTTACATCTTATGAGTACAAAATACGAAAAGGAAGCACCTAGTTACACAATGACAACGGTGATGGAAGAAGCTGCGCGGTGCTTACTTTGTCATGATGCGCCATGTTCTAAAGCATGTCCTGCTGGCACCGATCCAGCACGTTTCATCCGTAGTGTTCGTTTCAGAAATCTGAAGGGTGCTGCTGAAACGATTCGTGAAAATAACGCTATGGGTGCGATTTGTGCTCGCGTTTGTCCGACTGAAAAGTATTGTGAACTTGCTTGTTCGCGGACTGGGATTGATTGCCCAATTGATATTGGCGGTATCCAACGCTTTGTGACTGACTACGAAGAACAAGAAAAAATGGACATTCTTCGCAAAGGCGATTCAAATGGGTTGAGCATTGCTATCGTCGGCAGTGGCCCTGCTGGGTTACAAACGGCGGCAACGCTGCTTCAAAAAGGTTATGCAGTCGACATTTACGAAAAGAATGAAAAGGCCGGCGGTTATCTTCGTTATGGTATTCCTGAATATCGTTTACCAGATGAAATTGTCGATGTTGAAATCAACCGGATCGTCAATCTGGGCGCAGAAATCAAGTACAACGTCACTATTGGTAAAGATGTCACGATGGCTGACTTAAAGGCTGACCACGACGCTGTTGTTGTTGCCGTAGGTGCTAGTGAAGCGAAGATGTTACCAATGTTTGAAGGCAATCCATATGTTGAAACTGCCGTTGATTTCTTAGCACGTGTTAAGGAAGCCAAGGGGGACATCGACAACATTCCTGCCAGCGCAGTTGTCGTCGGTGGTGGGGACGTTGCGATGGATGTTGCGACGACTTTAAAGCGGTTGGATGTTAAAAACGTAACGGATCTTGTTTATGAAGAATTTGATGAATTCAAGGCTTCTAAGAAGGAACTTGATGCAACTCAGAAGGCTGGTGTCACCATTGTGGACGGTTACGTTCCAACTGACGTAGATGGCAATACCGTCACCTTTAAGCATCGTCATTTAGACAGTGAAATGACCATTAAGACCGACTTGATTATTCTGGCCGTTGGTCAACAAGTTAACACAGACAACCTTGGTGTAGATACCGATCATGGTGAAGTTCAGCATGCCGGTTACAAGACTGATGACGAAAAAGTGTTCTTTACTGGTGATATTGCGCAAGGTGACAAGACCGTCGTTTGGGCCGTTCGTAAAGGTAAAGAAGTTGCCGAAGAAATTGATCAGGCATTATTAGGGGGTAACAAATAATGATTAGCAAAGATCTGTCAGTGGAATTTTTAGGAGTTCATTTTGAGAACCCGTTCCTCCTGTCTTCTTCACCTGTCGACAACTGTTATGAGATGTGTGCTAAGGCTTTTGACGAAGGCTGGGGCGGAGTTGTTTTCAAAACAATTGGTCCGAAACACTTTAAAATCAATGAAGTCTCACCACGGTTTGATGAACTGACAAAAGAAGGAACACCCTTCGTTGGATTCAAAAACATGGAACAAATCGCTGAGCATTCGTTGGAGGAAAACCTTCACGATTTACGTTATTTGAAGGATGACTACCCGAACAAGGTTGTCATTGCCTCCATCATGGGGACAAACGAAGAGGACTGGGAAACACTGGCTCAGCTGGTAACTGAGGCTGGGGCGGACATGATCGAAATGAATCTGTCGTGTCCTCAAATGACCTCTCACGAAATGGGTTCCGATGTTGGGACTAACCCTGAACTGGTTAAAAAGTACTGTGCAGCGGTTAAACGTGGTTCAGATCTGCCAATGATGGCTAAAATGACGCCTAATATTACGGACATGGTTCCTGCTGCCAAGGCCAGCATGGCCGGTGGTGCTGACGGGATTGCCACGATTAACACGGTTAAATCTGTGGCCAACATTGATTTGGATCGCAAAGTTGGTTTGCCAATTGTGAATGGTAAGTCTTCAATCTCCGGATTTTCAGGGAAGGCTGTTAAACCAATTGCACTTCGTTTCCTACAACAGTTGAGGACAGCCGCTGGTTTGGAACAATTACCAATCTCTGGGATTGGTGGGATTGAAACCTGGCAAGATGCGGCTGAATTCATTCTGATGGGCGCAACAACTTTGCAAGTGACCACTTCGGTTATGCAATATGGCTATCGAATCGTTGAAGATATGAAGAATGGTTTGATGCATTACATGGAAGATCAGCACGTTGAACATCTAAGCGAATTGATCGGTGTTGCCAACAAGAACATTGTCCCTGCCGAAGATTTGGATCGTGATTACAAAGTTTATCCGAAGATTGATTGGGACAAATGTATTGGCTGTGGCCGTTGTTATATTTCTTGTTTCGATGGTGCTCACCAGGCAATTACTTGGGATATTAAGACACGTCGTCCATCCATTGACACTAGCAAATGTGTCGGTTGTCACCTATGTAACTTAGTTTGTCCTGTTGGTGCGATTACGACCGGTGAAGTGGTTATGAAACCAGGCACTAAAGGCAATCCAGAAGATGTTCAAATTGAATCTTCACGTTTGACACACCCAGTTCAGTAAATCTGGTAAAATTTAATAGTCTCATTTTACAGGAAACTGGAACATAACGTCTCAACTCAATTTCTAATGAAACGTCAACGAGCAATTTTTCTTCAACCGCAAAAGGTCATGCGGATGAAACATTGCCGCAAACGCGGGACATAACACTGACTTTTGCTCATCTAACGCGAATAAGGCATTCATGGGAAAACGCTCATAAACGCCTTATTCGCGTTACCTGAGAAAGCCAAAACGTGTTATGTCCCGCTCTCTTTATTGACTACGAATGGAGAATTCATATGAAAATCAGTAGGAAAGTATGGTTTGATGCCATTGGAGTGGGATTCTTTACGCTAGTGTACAGCTTGATCATGAGCTATGGCTCATTGTGGATGGGTGCAGCCGCATTCGTCGCAGTTTCGTATTTCTTTGGCGCAGGTTTTCCAAAAGACAAGATTTGGAATATTTTGGCAAGCTTTGTATGTGGCATTGTTTGGGGGTTGCTGGCCTTTAGCCTGCTCCAAATAAGCTGGATTTCATCGATTTGGCCAACAGCGATTATGTTTGGCCTGCTAACCTTTGCCGTCTTGTTCTTACAGGGCACGATCATGAAGTTCACAATGGTGCCGGCCTGGCTAATCACGTGGGGAACATTTATGTTGATTGTTTCAAACGTCACGATCAAAAATTGGCCGTTGTTTGTGGTTGAGTTGTTCGCTTCAATGGCGCTGGGAATTTTTGTAATCGGTTATGCTTCTGATTACTTCAATCAGTTAATGTTCCGCTGGTTCCCAGAGCGAAAACAGGATGCGCGCCCATCAATCGAGGCGGATAGATTAACTAAAGAAAAGGAAGTTAAATAATTAAAAAATACGATTCTGATTTTGTTCTTTGAGCAAATCAGGATCGTATTTGTTTTGGATGGAAGTCATATGCAATTTAGTTTCTATCACTTTTAGTTGGTATAACTGTTAATGACGTGGTCCGCGGTACTGCATCAATTTTCTTGCCGGGCAGGCATATTCGCAACTCTCACAGGGCGGTTTGGTTGCTGACTGTCGCATGGTGTGAACGGCGATGATCACCGCAATGAGGACGATAGCGACGAAAATCAGCACATTGATCAAAACGGACATAACCTAACCTCCCATAAGAATTATTTCAAATATTGTCAAACTAACGAGCCAACTTGAAAAATAATTAGCGACAATCCGTAGGCCAAAACAGTACTTGAAATTAACGAATAGATGGCCCATTTAACAGAACCCGTTTCGGTTTTAATAGCACCGAGCGTCGCGAAACATGGGGCGTAAATCAGAATGAAAACTAACAGACTGTATGCGGATAACGGCGTAAACAGTGTGCTGAATGTTGTCACTAAGCTGGTTTGCCCGCTTAAATGAAATAGGACAATCATACTGGAACTAATGACTTCTTTAGCGAGCACCCCAGTCATCAGTGCACTGATTGTTTGCCAATTAGTAATGCCAAGTGGCGCAAAGGCCGGTTGCAACCAATGACCAATAATTGCTGAAAAACTGGCGTCAATGTTAATAACGTATCCGTGTGGACCAATGTTAGACAACAGCCAAACAAGCACTGTGCCGGCAAAAATAACGGTTCCTGTTTTCTTGACGAAACCTTTGCCTTTTTGCCAAGCACCTGCAATGACGAGGTCTAATCGAGGACGATGATAATTTGGCAAGGTTACAACAAAGTTGCTCGCGTCTTTTAATTTAAAGACCAGTTGATAAAATTTAGCCATGGCTAACGCAATCACAATACCGAGAAAATATAGGGATAAAACGATTACAGCTTGGTGTTGATTGAAGAAGGCGGTAACAAACAGACTGTAGATCGGTAGTCGAGCGGAACAACTCATAAATGGCGCGATTAAGGTCGTCACGAGACGTTCACGGGGTTGTTCAATCGTTCGCGTGGCCATGATGCCGGTTACGTTGCAACCAAAGCCAATGATCAGTGGGATGAATGCCTTGCCGTTTAAGCCAATGAGCTGCATTAACCGATCAGTGACTAGGGTGGCACGACTCATATAACCTGAATCTTCCAACACTGTAATGCAGGCAAACAGGACAAAAATTTGGGGAATAAACGTAAGCACGCCGCCGACACCAGCAATGATACCGTCGACAATCAGTGATCTTAAAAAGGGTAAGGCACCCACGACAGTTAGCCAATGATTTGTGGCCTCAGAGAGTGGTCCGGACAGGAGTGTGTTTAAATAATCGCTCATTGGTGTTCCAATCCAGTCAAACGAGAGTTTAAACATGAACCAGAAGATCCCGATGAAAACAGGCAATCCTAAGATTGGGTGTGTAACCCAGCGATCAATTTTTGTAGTAACGGTATTTTGAGGACGGTTTTCAGTAAAACTTGTAGCCGCGGCGAGCGTGTCTTCAATGAAAGTAAGTCGCACGTGAAAGATTTGGTCTGCATAATGATGCTCGCGGTACGTTTGGGTTCCCTTTGTTAATGTGTCTAGACGATGTTCATCAACATATTTAACCACTGCATCGTTGTCGCTCATGAATTGAATAGTTAACCAACGAGCAAAATTTTGTGAGAGTCGATGTTTTTTAACCAATTGTGTTGTGGCATCGCGAATATCTGCTGAAATGACTCTAGGATAATCCAATTTCAGCGGATCAGAAGTGGTTATTGTAGTTTGGTTAGATAAACAGGCACGAACCTCATCGACACCACTGTTTTGTCGAGCAGCAGTCGCGCGTACGGGGCAACCCAAACGGTGCGACAAAATGTCGAGATCATAGTGAACGTTGCTCTGTGAAAGCTCGTCCATCATGTTGAGGACTAATATTAGTGGTTTGCCGAGTTCTAACAACTCGATAGATAACAGAAGGTTTCGTTTGAGCTGACACGCGTTGGCGATGTTCAAAATGGCGTCAGTCGGGTTGTTGTCCAGCAGATAGTCTACGGTGACGGCCTCATCTTTTGTTATCGGGGTTAGTGAGCAAATGCCAGGTAGGTCGACAATGTTAATGTTTGTTTTTGGAATATTCCCTAATGTCTGGTCAACAGTGACGCCCGCCCAATTGCCAACATTGGCATATTGGTTGGTCAAACGATTGAAAAATGTCGATTTGCCAGTGTTCGGATTACCTAATAGTGCAACGGTTGTCATGACATTAGTGCCTCGTTAAGGTTTGCAACACAGCGTCCCGAACACCGATACGTTGGTCATCGAATTCAATGATTACCGGACCGTGAAATGGATAACGGCGCACGACGGTTAGGACAGTACCTGGTTCGATTCCTAGACGATGAAGTTGCCTAGAGATTCGTTTTTCAAGGTGATCCATGCAATGAACGGTTAACTGTTCATTGACCGAGACCTGTATTTCCATAAGATAACGCCCTTTCTGTGTGGATAATGGTTAAAGATTATCACGAAAGGGTTTTCATAAATATTAGGGAGATGCCTAATATACCGACAGGAATATTCCAGAATATACTTGTTTTAGATATTTGAGATCATGAAATTAATCACAAGAACACAACCGATGGAGGTCAAAGAGAATGTCAACACTCGAAGTTAAGAATTTGCATGTTGAAGTACAAGACGGTGAAAGTGGTACCGTTAAGGAAATTTTGAAGGGTGTTAATCTCTCCATGAGTACTGGTGAAATTCATGCCATCATGGGACCAAACGGAACGGGGAAGTCGACCTTATCTGAAACCATCATGGGGCAGTCTGCCTACCACGTGACACAAGGTGATATTTTATTGGACGGCAACAGTATCCTTGATATGCCAGTCGATGAGCGTGCCCGTCGAGGCTTGTTCTTGGCAATGCAATATCCAGCTGAAATACCTGGCGTTACTAACGCTGAATTTCTAAGGGCTGCTATTAATGCCCGCCGTCCAAAGGATGACCAAATTTCAGTGATGAGTTTTTTAAAGGAATTAGATAAGAATCTTGACCTCCTTGATATGAATGAAGCAATGACGGAGCGATACTTAAACGAAGGTTTTTCCGGTGGGGAAAAGAAACGGAACGAAATTCTCCAATTATTGATGATCAAACCAGCGTTTGCGCTGTTAGATGAAATTGATTCAGGATTGGATATCGATGCCTTGCAGGTGGTTGCTAAGGGTGTGAACTCCATGCGTGGCGACAATTTTGGTGCCTTAATCATTACGCATTACCAACGTTTGCTAAACTACATTAAACCTGATGTTGTTCACGTAATGATGGGTGGGCGCATTGTCAAAACTGGTGGTGCAGACCTGGCCTTGAAACTTGAAGATGAAGGTTATGCTGGTCTCCGTGATGAATTTGGCCTGGATGTTGACCTTGTGGATGAAAACTAGGAGGCAGTGATCATGAGTCAAGAAACAATGCCACTGGTTGAAGACATGGTGACAAAGCATGATGAACCCACATGGATGACCGACAAACGACGAGTAGCAATAGACCAGCTGCCAACGTTGAAGATGCCACGGGTTCAGCGATTTGATTACAGGGATTGGCAACTGATGCCGTCTACGAAAATACATTGGCAGTCATCGTCAGCCAGTTTGGCTCAATCCGAGTTGGATGCAACTACCGCAAAAATGGATGATCAACAAATTAGTATCGTTCAGGTTGGTCAAACAACCACACAAGTTAAGTTGCCAGCCCAGCTCACTAAGCAAGGTGTCCTAGTGATGGATCTATTCGATGCCATGCGGGAATATCCAGAGTTGGTCAAACAGCATTTAATGACTAATGTTATTAAAACGAATGAAACAAAGTTGACGAGTTACCATATGGCAATGTTAACAAGCGGTATCTTTGTATATGTACCACGTGGGGTCGTGGTGACCCAACCAATTGAAACGCATATCATTCAGGACAGCATGAAGACTGACCACCCGTTGATCTCGCACGTTTTAATTGTTGCTGAAGCGGGTAGTGAGTTTGCTTTCACCCAACATCTATCAACGGTTGGTGAAGCGGAAAACATTGCAAATTGTTTTGTTGAAATTGACGCTGCTGAAGACAGTCGGGTTCGTTTTTCTTCCCTTGATGCGTTTGGCCCTAAAACGGAGACTTACTTTGAACGTCGTGGATTGGCTGCCACTCATGCAAACATTGACTGGGCGGTGGGGCTACTCAATGATGGCAATACCATTGGTAACATTGATACTAATTTATTAGGCGAAGGCGCAGAAACTGACTCGAAAATGATTGCCATAACAGATGGTACGGCGCAGATGGGCATCAATAATGGTGTCACCAACCGCGGCAAACATTCAGTTGGTAATATTCTGCAACGCGGGGTTCTTTTGGGACAATCACAGTTGGTCTTTAATGGTATCGGTGACATTATTCACGGTGCTTCAGGGGCTAAGGCTGAGCAAGAAAACCGGCTTTTGATGATGTCAAACGAAGCGCGCGGAAATGCTAATCCAATTCTACTCATTGATGAAAATGATGTATTGGCGGGTCACGCCGCTAGTGTAGGTCAGGTTGATCAACAGCAACTGTATTACTTGATGAGTCGAGGAATCGACAGACAACAAGCGCAGCGGCTGGTCATTCGCGGCTTTCTCGGGGTCGTTTTGAGTGCGATTCCAGCCAAGACTGTTCGGCAGGAACTAATTACGACGATTGAAAGGAAGCTGACTGATGAAAACTGATATAAGTGATCTACGTGGCGACTTTCCAATTCTTGATCAGCTGGTTAATAATGAACCATTAACGTACTTAGACAATGCGGCAACGGCCCAGAAGCCTAATCAAGTTGTGGCCGCTTTGACACACTTTTATCAAACAGATAATGCCAATGTACATCGTGGCGTTCATACGCTGGCAGAACGTGCAACAGCCGCATATGAAGATGCTCGTCATAAAGTGACTCACTTTATCAACGCTGCTGAGCCTGCTGAAGTAATTTTCACGAAAGGCGCAACGGACAGTCTTAATTTGGTCGCTAGTACGTATGGCGAAGCCAATATTGAGGCTGGCGATGAAATCGTGATTAGCATTATGGAACATCACAGTAACCTCATTCCGTGGCAACAATTGGTTTTGCGCAAACATGCGACGTTAAAGTACATTGAGCTGACGCCAACCGGTGAATTGGACATGACAGACGCTGAGACCAAGATTACGGATAAAACAAAAATTGTTGCAGTGGCTCACGCCAGTAATGTAATGGGAACGGTCAATCCCATTGCTGCGCTGACTAAAATGGCACATCAACATGGGGCCATTATGGTTTGCGACGGTGCTCAAGCGGTGCCACATATGCCTGTTGACGTTCAAGCGCTCGACGTTGATTTTTACGCTTTCTCTGGTCACAAAATGATGGCGCCAACCGGAATCGGTGTTTTGTACGGTAAACGGGATTTGTTGGCCGCAATGCCACCGTATCAGTTTGGCGGTGAGATGATTAATTTTGTTCACAGGTACGAAAGCACTTGGAATGAATTGCCGTGGAAGTTTGAAGCTGGCACTCAAAATATCGCTGGCGCAGTGGGATTAGGCGCTGCCATCGATTATTTAGAAAACTTGGGGATGACCAATGTACAGGCACATGAGCATCAATTGGTTAACAGTTTGCTACCTCAGTTGACCGCTGATCGTCAGATTGAGGTTTACGGTCCACATGATCCTGCGAGACATACTGGCGTTATTGCATTCAATATTAAGGGACTGCATCCTCATGATGTTGCCACAGCACTGGATATGGAAGGTGTTGCCGTCCGCGCTGGTCATCATTGTGCACAGCCACTGATGGAAACGCTCGGTTTAGTGGCAACGGCCCGCGCTAGCCTGTATATCTACAATACTCAAGATGATGTGGATCGCTTAATTCGCGCACTGATCGAAACAAAGGAGTTCTTTAGTCATGAGCTTATCAAAGCTGAATAGTTTATATCGGGAAGTCATTTTGGACCACGCTGACCATCCACATCACAAACATGCACTGACCGATGCGACGACAACGATGACTGTGAAAAATCCGACCTGTGGCGATGTTATTAATTTAGATATTGATTTAAATGAGGACGATGTCATTACTAATATTGGCTTTACTGGAGAGGGCTGCACGATTAGCCAATCCTCGGCTAGTATGATGAGCGATGCGGTTCTTGGAAAAACTAAGGATGAAGCGCTTAAAATGGCGAAGACGTTTTCTGATATGGTTATGGGCAAACAGCATGATCAAGCAGATTTAGACGAATTGGATGATGCAGCAATTTTATCCAGTATTGTTAGTTTTCCAGCTCGAATTAAGTGTGCAACGCTGTCTTGGTGGGCGTTACAGCGAGCGTTATTGAGCAATCAACAAGAAGAAAGTGACGGTGAGGCGTAATGTCAGAAACGACTGCAGTACCAGTAAAAGATGAAGACTACGAGTTTGGCTTTCATGATGATATTAAGCCTGCCTACTCCACCGGGCGCGGGTTAACTGAGACCACGGTCCGTGAAATTTCGGCGGCCAAACATGAGCCGCAATGGATGCTTGATTATCGTTTGAAGGCCTACAAAATTTATCAATCCTTGCCGATGCCAACGTACGGGCCAGACTTATCGGGATTGGACTTGGCCAACATGCACTACTACCAAAAAATGACGGATAAAAAGTATCGTGATTGGGATGACGTACCGGCAGATTTGAAGAAAACGTTTGACCGACTGGGTGTGCCAGAAGCTGAAAGGAATTACTTAGCCGGTTCATCAGCACAGTATGAGTCTGAAGTGGTCTATCACAATATGCGTGACGACTTTGCCAAGTTAGGTATTATCTTTACGGATACGGACACTGCTCTTCGGGAATACCCAGATTTATTCAAAAAATGGTTCGGTAAACTGGTTTCACCCTCGGACAATAAATTTGCGGCGTTGAATGCCGCGGTTTGGTCTGGTGGCTCTTTCATTTACGTGCCTAAGGGCGTGCAAACAAGTACGCCAATTCAATCCTATTTCCGTTTGAATTCGGAGAACTCCGGGCAGTTTGAACGAACCTTAATTATCGTTGAAGAGGGCGCCAAGGTTGATTACGTTGAAGGCTGTACGGCGCCGAACTACTCTTCGGACAGTTTGCATGCAGCAGTCGTCGAGGTGAATGTACAAAAAGACGCCTATTGTCGCTACACAACGATTCAGAACTGGTCGGACAACGTTTACAGTCTTGAGACGAAACGTGCAGCTGCCGCTGAGAATGCCACGATGGAATGGGTTGACGGTAACCTCGGTTCAAAAGTGACAATGAAATATCCGAGTGTGTACCTGAACGGTGAAGGTGCTCGGGGCACAATGCTGTCCATTGCGGTCGCCAGCAATCACATCTTGCAGGATTCCGGCGCCAGAATGATCCACAACGCGAAAAACACCTCTAGTTCAATCGTCTCAAAGTCGATTTCAAAGACAGGTGGCGCGACAAACTATCGAGGAACTGTGCGGTTTGGCAAACATTCAGACGGTTCTCTAGCGCATGTGGAATGTGACACCATCATCATGGACGATCAGTCGAAATCAGACACAATTCCATACAATGAAATCAATAATGCCAACGTTTCAATGGAACATGAAGCAAAGGTTTCTAAGATCTCTGAAGAACAATTGTACTATCTGATGAGCCGTGGTATTTCCGAAGAAAAAGCCACTGAAATGATCGTCATGGGCTTCGTTGAGCCCTTTACTAAAGAGTTACCGATGGAATATGCCGTGGAATTAAACCGTTTGATCAGTTTCGAAATGGAAGGGTCGATTGGTTAGTGGAACTTGTGACTATTGAAATGAAAAGATGAGGGCAGCGAATGTTAAGAGAAGCAGCGACATTATCAAAGACGGAAACAGCGGTTATGACAGCACTCGCTGACGTGATTGATCCCGAATTAGGAATCGACATGGTGAATTTAGGTCTCATTTACAACGTAACAGTTGTTGACGGTCATTGTGACATCGCCATGACGCTGACCACTATGGGTTGTCCGCTGGGGAATATGTTAGATGATGCCATCACGGAAGCGGCACTGTCAGTTGACGGTGTTACTGAATGTGATATTCACCTCGTGTGGGAGCCAGCATGGAACATGGGGATGATGACCCGTTATGCCAAAGTGGCATTGGGCATTCATGAATAAAATGGTGTGACGCGCTTCCAAAATGAAGTCCCACATTAAACGATGACAGAAAGGTGCCAAAATGGAGACACAAGTGTTTGTTCAGCGGCGCAAAGCCCTTAAAATTTCACAAGTTAAATTGTGCCAGGGAATTTGCACGCAGGCTACTTTGAGTAAGTTTGAAAGTAATCGTCGTGTGCCGGCCTTGTCGATCTTGAGTAAACTGTGTGTTCGTTTGGGCATGACGGTAGACGACTTATATCAAGGGAAGTCGACCGCGGTTGAGTTACAAACAAAGTTAGATGCAATTGAGCGCGAATTGATGGTCGAAAACTATCAGGGTGTACTCAAACATCTCGCCAAAATTGATGCCAAACAGATTGATGCGCTGAATAGTAAGATGCAGTTGTGTTATTTGCGCGGTATTGTAAATGCCCTGATTAATCGGCAGCCAGATGACATTCTCTTTGACTTTTCGCAAATTCTAAATGATTTGGATGAAAAGCATCAAACGATTTTCACGCAGTTGGCCTTTTTGGGATCGGGCATTATGTATGATCGTCATCAGCAGCAAAAGCAGGCGTCATTTTACTTTGACAAGGTGTATCAGTACATTCGGCTAAATCAACACACGGCACTGGGAGATGAAAACCAATACTATCTTCGGGTGCTGACGCTCATTTTCTTTACGGCAGAATTTTATGCCGCTCAGCAAAACTATCGGCGCAGTAATTGGCTGATTGAAGCAGGTTTGAAAATTTGCTGTGACGAGCGGGTGACATATTACTTGCCGCGCATTAAATTTCTGGCCGCACAAAATGCAATTAACTTGCGGCATGATGCCACGGAAATTCAGCAATTGTTAGACGAGACCTTGGCCTTTGCCCGGATTAACCGCAATGAGGTTGTTCAGGTGAAGTTGGCGGCCTTAAAATGCCAATTTAAACAACAATGTAGTAACTAGCAGAACAGACAGCAAATAAAAACGGCGATGATCACCTCTGATTTGGAGTAGATCATCGCTGTTTTTGTTGGCCACGTATCTATTTAGAGAAACGATACATAGACGGTGTCATCTGTGATTACTAGAGTTTTTTAAACTGTGCGCAACCCAATAAAAAGAGTAGTTTAATTCTCGGTAAGCGTTTACAAATAGTCTGTATATGTTAAGCTATTTTATATTAATGTGACCGTATAAAGACGGTCGTGCTCGGGGATTATAGTTCATTTCTTGTGAAATAGTGAACTATTCTAATCAAAAGGTTTAGATGTTATCGGAGTTCAGCCCTCTCCTCTTGAGCGATTTTAGTTAGTGTGCGAAACAGCATGGTAACAGTCGTTTAATGTGTGTTTGAAGGGGGTTATTTTGTGTTTGATAAAGATCAATTGATTCATAATTACTTTGAACAGGCACCTGAGGCAATTTTGATCTTTCAGGACGACGAATTAATTGCCAGTAATGCCCTGGCACAAACTTTGGAGAATAAGTTAAACTTTTCGCCTCAGTACTTGATTGAAATTGTTCAAGCAACGTTATGGCGTAATCGTGATCGAAGCGGCTGTCAACGTTGTCAGGTGATGAATTCAACGACAGACTTTTCAATGCCTGTATTGTCTCAGTGCACCGACAGTCAACTCACAAATTATGCTATGACTTACACGGTGCTTGATGCCGCTTCTAACACATTTGCATTGACACTTAAAAGTTGTGGTGCCATCGATCGCGTGAATATGCTGGCTGACCGACGCAAACAGAATTGTGCGATCAATGATGCTCAGGAACAAGCGCGCAAAACGATTTCTGCAGATCTCCATGACAGCATTGCACAGGGCGTCTACGCCGCTATAATGGGCGTGCGTAAATTAAACGAACCCTGCTGTTGTGAGTGTGCCAGCGTGATGCACAAACGGACAGGAATCATTGAAGCACAATTACGTGATACATTGCGTGAAGTAAAGGACATGGCAATCAACATTCGGCCATCGGTGTTGGATGCCTTTGGGCTAGTCGAAGCGTTTAAAACACTGGCGGAACGAATTGAGACGGCGACTGGTGTTACGATTACGGTGGCTGGCAATGCGACTGGCGATAATTTAACCCCAGCGGTTCAAAATACGTTATATCGAATTGCTCAAGAAGCCATCAATAATGTGTTGAAACATGCTGAGGCGACTGAAGTTCTCCTTTTGTTTGTGGCACATCAACATTATGTATCACTGCAAATTATTGATAATGGTGTTGGATTTGAAGTGGCCGATCACCAAGCGTTTAACGGTCATTCATTAGGGTTACACGATATGGCAGATCGAATTAAAGCGTTAAACGGTGTTTTTGAAATTGACTCAAAACTTGACGTTGGCACCACAATTACCGTCAAGTTTCCGATTAAAGTGATGGAAGGAAGTCTTCCGGATGCTTAGTGTCTTAGTAGCAGACGATCATGCGGTTGTACGCTCTGGCCTGACTTATTTAATCAATAAACAGCCGGGGTTAAGGGTGGTTGACGAGGCCGCAACTGGAACTGAAGCATCTTTGCGTGTAGAAGAGGGTGGCATTGACATATTGGTCATGGATCTCAGTATGCCGCCCGGTGAAAATGGCTTGGTGACAACGAAACGTTTGCATGCCGCGTTTCCCAAGACTAAAATTCTGATTTTATCAATGCACGATGAACGAACTTATATTAATCAGGCCATCAAAAATGGTGCGATGGGATACGTGCTTAAAAGCTCACCCGACACAGAGGTTATTCGCGGATTGACAGTTATTGCGAGCGGGAAGAAATATCTCGATAATAATATCAAAATGACGGCATCGGATATCGATAAAATTAACCCGGATGCCACTGCTGTGGAGCTTGGAAGTTATCAAGCATTGTCAAAACGTGAACAAGAGGTCCTGCCGCTGATAGCACTCGGATACTCGAATAAGGAAATTGCTACCAAACTGTTTATCTCGACAAAAACTGTCGAGGCACACAAGGCCAATATTATGCGCAAACTGGATATTCATGTTCATGTCGACTTGGTACGTTATGCGATTAAGCATCACTTAATTGAATTCTAAATGATGAGATTGACTGACGGAAGCGCACTAATAGCTGAAAATCTTAAAAATGTTACACGTGAAACCGAAATACAGTTTAGTCATCTAAAAAGGCTTGAAGAATTGACCTAATTGGTCGAGTTCTCAAGTCTTTTTTTAGTCATTGTTGATGACGTGCAATTCGTGCCGCACGTTTACGTTGGTGGCGTTGTTCACGTTCTGCGTGCCGGTTTTCATGTAGTGTCATAGTTTTAGCCATTGCTTCTGGATATCGTCTTTTAGCACGTAACCAAACTAGTCCGCGTTGAACCAGTAATGTGATGCCAAGATACAACAAGATGGTTGCATTACTGCCGTGCCAAGTCAGGCCGGCTAAAGAATGGATGAATAAACCAACTATCCACAAGGCAATCGTCACCCAGTTGCCTTGTCTCATGACTGTGCCAGTTTTATCAATCCACAGGCGGTAAGAAAGTGTTCGCAGATAACCAAATAAGACAGCACTGATTAAGGATCCTAAAACGAATAGTCCTGCACCTGCTGTAATGATCAAATGATCGTGCGTGATGGCATCAGCAACTGAAGCAACACCAAACAAAATCAAGAAAAGATACAGCGTTAAATTGAGTTGGATTCGATGTGGGGACAATTGACGTTTGAGTACGGCATATAGTGCAAAAAGTGCCAAGACGATATTAGTAAATGCGATATTTTGCATGTTAGCTCCGATTTGTTTTGTTTAGACAGGAGAATTATGGTGATTACAGGTTTCAATCATGTAATTTTGCGTTAAAGGCGCGGACTTCGTGACGGGCCGTAATCATGGAAGTCAACCAAATGATGAAGTAAACGATGACAAAAATGAGGGTGAAAAACGAAAGCCAGAAGAAGTTTAAAGGGAACCAACCACAGAGAATGGCCAGCGGGGTGAAACCTACATAGGTAATTAGAAAGTGGACTATTGTTTGTTTAGTAATGCTCCATTGGTCTACTTCAAACGCCAAGCTAGAAATTGCGAATACACATCCGATCAAGGCCCAAAGTAATGCAGAAACGGCGGTGGCTGAGGTAGATGAGGAGAAATGTGACATGAAGGTGGGCGCGGAAGGCGCGTAGTCTTTGCTCTGATAAATAAATGCAAAGGTTAAGCTGATTAGGAAACCAGTTGTAATACCAATGGTTATGCCCCGGAGAAGATAGCTAATTAATTTTTTCATGAGAGCAACTCCTTTCTAATTTCACGCGTGTATCTTCGTGAAGTGTACGTTTGTTGACCGTCACGTAAAATGATTTGGTACATCCCGGTTGGTGTTAGAACAAATTCCTTGATCCAGGCTATGCGAATGATTTCACTACTTGAAGTTCGAATAAATAAATTATGCGGTAGCGTACTGGCGAGCTCATAAATACGTTGGTGTAGTTCGTACTCACCATCGAGTGTCTGACAAATAACACGTTTGCCGCTGGTTTGAATGCGATTAATCTCTAAAACGGAGATCATTTTACGTTTGGTGTCGCGGTAGCCAGTTAGATTTAGCGAATTAGATAATTGTTGAATTTCATCACTTAATTGGACAAGCTGTGGCGTTTTCTCAGCGGCGTGGATGGTGATGAATGGTTCTAAAATTGTTGAAATGATTTCAAAATTTATTTTCACCGTAAGCACTCCCTTCTGTTGAATTAACCATACGCAGAAATTGCGTCGCTGTCATGTCTTTACTGACAAACGGTCAGTTTGACAGGATAAATGGTCATTAATTTTATGTTAACCGTTTGAATTTTCAAGCAAAATCAAAGAAAGATTATCATCATGTCTGTTAGACTGGATAACAGGAAGGGTGAACAGAATGACTCCACAAAAATTGTTGCGGCACGTTAATCGCATCACCGAATCGGGCAAGAAAAAGTTACTGGTTGTGATTAATCCGTTGCGCGTGTATGAATTTGGTTTAAGCACACAACCATATGTTGAGGACAACATCGAGTGGTTCACTGGGGATATGCGGCGCGTTGTTAAAGTTTTATCGGATCACGATATTCCGTCAGATTTTTTGGAACAGCGTGATGGTAAAATCGACGAACCGCACCAGGTGTACAGTTATCAACTGGATGAAATTAAGCGACGACAGATGAAGTAAACTAGGAACTGTAGTGCGCGAATGTTTTTAGAAAATCGATAAATGTAAAACGCGGAATTCCGATTTATTTCAAAATCTGAATTCCGCGTTTTCTTTTTATCAACTTGTTGTGAATGAAAAAGTGACGTAATTTCGATAGTCTAGGAGGGCCTGAGCTGATATGCCTTAACTGAAGGAAGTGGTTTAAGATGCAAGTGGTATTTGACAAGGCGGGTTGCAAGTCTTTTTTCAAGAAGTTCAGAAGCCAGCAGCATCAGATGCAAACAGAAATTTTAGAAGCTGTTGATGAAGAGATCAATAGCGGTATGAGCAAAACTAAAATTGCCGCTCATGAGCGAATTAACGGGCGTTCCATTCATGAGTTTCGTCTAAATTTGGGCACGGTTGGTTCGGCTCGGGTGGCCTTTTATGTTAACAACCAATTAGCAACTGTGCTATTCATATCGACTGATTTACAAAAACGAACGTTCACTGACGAATTGGAAAGATTTTTGAAGGAGCGAGGATGATGCGTTTAATTCCAGTTAAACAGGCTGAAAATATCCTGAAACAGGTATGCAAACCTGGCAAAAATATCGCAATTGTGTTGTTAACGCGTAAAAAAGATCGCTCATTAAAGATTGAACGGTCGGAGCACTTACTGACTGTGACTGAGCAGGGGTACCGAAATGAAACGAAATACATTTCGTTTGATAATCATGAAGGTAAGGTGATATTGCGACAGGCCTTTAAACGTGAGTTTCCTAGAAGTCATGAGGTATACATAAATAGTCATTGGCACGATTAAAAACACCCTTTATGCGGCTATGATTGGTCGCGTAAAAGGTGTTTTTAGAAATGATTAGAATTAGCTATTTAGTTACATATGTTTTTGTTGTGTCGTCATACGTAAACAGAAGATTCTTACCGTTTGCTTCAACATGGATTGTCCGATAAATGGGCTTATAGCCATGTTTGGTTAATTCAATACAACAGTGACCATTGTCGGACACTTTGATGTTATATAAATTATATTCACCATCTTGATATTTAAAGTCTTCACCATTGTCTTGATAGTGAACATAGCTACCCCGGGCGCCAAACAATCTAAAGGTCATTTCGTCTGCTGGTGCATCTTCAAGGTGATTAACTGCCTTACCCCATGGTAAGATGCTCCCCGTCTTAATAAAGACAGGTAATTGATCAAGTTGTGCATTTGCAAGAATATTAGTATTACCGGTATATTGAACGCCGGTAAACAAGTCAATCCAAGAACCTTCAGGAAGATAAACAGATCTATTAGTTTGACCCTGTTGAACGATTGGAGCGACTAGGACTTGATTGCCGACCATATATTCGTCATTTAGATTGCGGACTTTCGGGTCACCTGGGTAATTAAGAACTAATGGACGAAATACTGGTAATCCATTCTTAGCTTCTAGAGAGAAACAGTCGTATAAGTACGGAATGAAATGGTAACGCAAACGCAAGAATTTACGATAGATATTTAGTACCTTATCGCCAAAAACCCATGGCTCCTGATCTCGAACTTGAAGAACACAGTGGTTCCTAAGCAATGGTGAGAAGATGGCACCCTCAATCCATCGGGTTAACAGCTCAGGCGTAGTATCAGCACTAAAGCCACCTATGTCTGTACCTGCAAAACTAAAACCACTTAATCCAAGATTACTCATTTGTGGAATCATCATTTGTAAGTGTGACCAGATACTTTGATTGTCGCCTGTCCAAATAGTTGAATATTTTTGGGTCCCAGAATAAGCGGCACGAGTGATAACGTATGGACGTTTGCCAGTTTCGTTTTTGATCCCCTCAAACGTTGCTTTAGCCATGTTATGACCATAAACATTGTTCATTCGTTTGAGGGAAGAAGGTTTATCTTCGTCGGTCATTACAACATCTTCTGGCATGTCGCCATCAAATGTTGCTGGCTCATTCATATCTGTCCAGATGCCAGCTGCACCATTGTCCAACAAGAATTTACAGTGTTTTGCCCACCATTGACGGACATCGGGATTACCGAAATCTGGAAATGCTGATTTTCCAGGCCAAACGCGGTTGATATATATACTGCCATCAGTGCCTTTGGCAAAGTATCCGTTTTTGACACCTTCTTGGTAGATATTGTAATTATCGTCTTGTTTTACGCCAGGGTCGAGGATTGGAATGACACGAACACCACGTTTGCGTAAATCAGAAAGCAATTTTTTTGGATTCTTGTACTTGTTTTTATCCCAAGTGAAAACCCTGTAGCCATCCATATAGTCGATATCAAAATGGACTGCTTCTAAGGGAAGATCGTATTCTTCAAACTTATCGACAATTTCCTCTACTTTGGCCTGACTCATACTATATCCCCAACGTGACTGCTGATAGCCAAGCATCCAGCGTTGAGGTAATGGCGTCGTACCGGTCAAATATGTGTAGTTTGAAATGACGTCTTTTAAAGTTTTGCCGCCTAAAACATAGTAGTCAATATTGCCATCCACAGCTGAGTAAAAATAGTAACCTTGATTTTCTTTACCAAGATCGAAATGACTACGATAAGTGTTGTCAAAGAACATTCCATAAGGATGCCCATTCTTTAGACCGAATAGAGCTGGAATTGATTTATATAGATGAGTGAAAGTTTCGATGTGCGGGCGCGGCTCATCCATGTTCCAATTATCGTACTCATAGCCTCTTTTATTGAGATAACCGGTTTTATCACCTAACCCATAAAACTGTTCATCATCTGCTAATGTTTTCACAATTTCATAGTAGGAATCTTCAGCGCTATTCACAGCGGAGACTTCGTGTCCCTCTGCTCGAACGATTTTTTTATGAGCTTCATCGATATGCTTATCGATTGGCTGACGAGTGCCGCGGTAGTCCATAATTAACGGCTGATCATTAGCATCGTAAACATCTAGCATTAAATTCTTGTAAACTTTTAGTTTAAGATTAGTTGTGGTTATTTCAAGGTGATTGCCATTCTGCTCGACAGAGTAGTCTGTTGGCTTAAACTTATTCCCCTCAATGGCATAGGAATTAGTTGCCTTTTTATGATTTTCGAAAACACGAATGATGCTGTCCGTTAAAATGGACAGTTGCAAAGATTCAGTTGCGTTCTTAATGTTGATTATCTGATTTTCATTTGAAAAAGTAAGTTTAGTGTTTGCCATGTTTAAAACTCCTAAAATTTTGATCTTAATGCATCAATCTTTAATTTTCTGCTGGATGTTCAACATGAATGACACCCATAAGTGCAGCACCAATCAACCAGGCGATACCACCGATGATAGTCATTGCGGGCATCGAGTGTCCAACCATTGGAAAGAGTACAAAGCTAGCTAGCGATGCCACAATCTGCGGTAGACAAATGAATATGTTGAACAGTCCCATGTAGGCGCCATCATCTTGACCATCAGTTGAAGTGGTGAAAATAGCGAATGGTTCTGCATGCATAGTCAGGAAACAAATTCCGATTAACACAAAAGCAAAAATTAAAACATATTGGTTGTGAGTAAGGGCAGTCCAAATCATTCCTAAACCGCCGGCCAGTAATCCAATACGATACCAGAAGGGGCGTTTGTACTGACTTGTTCTAGACAGCACGAGGAAGCCGTACAATATACCAACAATCGATTGAACAAATGTTAAAATTCCGTACCAGTTACCAGCTGACTGGAAGCCTGCAGAGGTAGCATTGGCGGTGTGCCAAACATTTTGAGCGATAGTACCGGTACTATAAGTCCATAGATATTGAATGCCAAAGTAAGCGAAGAACTGAATGAAGGCAACTTCCCAAAATGTTTTCGGTGCTTCTTTCATCAGAGTAATAAAGGATTTCTTTTGTTTCTTTTCTTTGTAATCAAAGTCGTGATACTTAGCGTATGTAATAGGGTCGTATTCCTTAACAGAAACGATTGTATAAATTGATGTCAGTAATAGTACAAATGCGGCTAAGTAAAATGAGAGTTTGACTGATGTGGGAACGACACCACGTTTAGCAACGTTAGCGATTCCAAATCCAGTTAAGACGAAGGGACACAGATTAGCAAGCACGCCGCCAATATTGCTGAAAGCTTGTTGCCATGACCAGGCTTGATCCTTTTGATCTTCATTAACCATATCACCTATAATCATGCGGAATGGTTGCATGCAAGCATTGTTTGAGAGATCCATCAACAGAATGGCTGTGGCACCAAAAATTAGAGCAGCCATTGAACCATAACCAAAGCCGAATGAACCAGCATTTGGCAGTAATGCAAGGACGATTGCTGCAAATGGGGCAGAAACCATCAAAATTGGCATACGACGACCAAATCTTGGTGACCAAAAACCGTCGGAAAACTTACCAAGGATAGGTTGAACAATCATTCCAATAAGTGGCGGTAAGATGAAAAATAGACCAAGTTTATTTGGGTCGGCACCTAAGGTCTGAAAAATTCGACTCATTTGTGAAGTTTGCAGGGAGAAGGCCATGTTGACACCTATAAAGCCAAAGGTGATTGCAAACATAATCTTCATTGATATATTCGGTAATGAATGATGTTGCTGCGGGTGTTGTACGTCAACTTTCGTAGCAGTGTTATGTGTAATTCCTTCCACAAAGAACATCTCCTAAAAACATTTTGTTTTATGTAAACGCTTACAGTGGTATTGTAGATTCAAATGTAAACGTTTACAACCCCTGAAATACAATTTGTGAAGTAAAATAAAAAAGATACCAAATCAAAAGAACATGAGACTTGGCATCGGTAAGATGATCTAAAAATTTTATTTTAAGCAAAGGGTAGTTTAAATGAGTGAAGATAATCGTATTACGATTAAAGACATCGCTAGAGAGACGGGATTATCAATCGCCACCGTGTCGCGAATTTTATCAGGCAAGGGACAACACAACGGCGATACCGTAAAACATGTATTAAATGTTGCTGAACAACTTGGGTATGTTAAAAATACTGCTGCTGTTGACCTAGTTAAACGTCAAAGTCACGTAATTGCAGTTATTGTTTCAGATACAAAGTCAAATTTTAGTTCGAGTATTATTACGGCTATTGAAAATCAGGCAGCTGCAAATGATTTTGATGTGTTTATTCTATATGCAGGCAATAATGATTCGTCTTCTCAATCACGTGCCATTAAGACAGTGATTGAACGTGCAGTGAAGGGGATTATTTTAGTTTCACTTGAATTAAATGAACACGTTAAGAGCATTTTAGCCGATACGACGATTCCGAGTATCTTTTTGTCAACAGCAGTTAAAGATCAGCGTTTTCCTTATGTAACGTCGGATAACTACCAAATGGGTTATAAAGCCACCGAATTTTTAATTAAAAAAGGGCATCGTAGTATTGGCCTCATTGGTATTCCGCAGCATGGCTCAATTAGTGATCGAATTCGTGGTTACGAACAGTGTCTACATGATTACCAAATACCCTTCAACGATAAGCATATTCAAATTGGTGATTGCCTCTACGAGGATGGATCGAATGCATTGACTAAGTTTGAAAATCAATTACCCATAACGGCTGCTATTTGCGCGAGCGATGTTGTTGCTATAGGAATGATGAATTCCGTGAAAGATGCAGGCTATAGGGTTCCAGATGATTTGAGCCTAATCAGTTTTGACGGTACAGAATTGGTTGATTATGTAAGACCGGCCATAACAAGTGTTACGCAGTCCTTCTATAACATGGGCATAGAAGGTGTAAATTACTTACTCAATGATGCGACGATTAAAATGAAATACTTGCCTTTTAAAATTATTGAACGTCAATCGACGCAAAAATTAATTTAAAGAATCGAGGATCTTATTATGGATACAGATTATGAAAAAATGTTGTCTGGGCGCTTATATAATGCTGACAACGATCAATTGGTAGCAATGAGACATCAAACACGTAAAATGATTTATCGATATAATAATACGGATCCGGATGATGACGATGGTCGTAATAAGATGTTGAAGACGTTGATAGACTGTCCTTCGGGAGATGCATACATTGAGGCACCTATGCATATGGATTACACCAAGAATATGCATGTTGGTCGTCGATTCTACGCTAACTATAATGCAGTGTTTTTGGATGTTGCGCCGATTAATATCGGAGATAATGTGATGCTTGGTCCGTCTGTTGAACTGTACACTGCCGGGCATCCCATTGCGGCTGATGTTCGTAATATGGGATTAGAGTATGGTTATTCCATTACCATTGGCAATGACGTATGGATTGGTGGTGGCGTGAAAGTCTGTCCAGGTGTGAACATCGGCAATAACGTGATTATTGCGGCTGGGGCAGTTGTAGTGAGTGACGTTCCTGACAATGTTATTGTTGGTGGAACGCCCGCCAAGACTATTCGGAAAATTGGTGCAGAAGATGAAAAAAAGTGGACTGAGGAAAAAATGAATTATTTTGACACGGTCCAAAAAGAACCGACGAATGTTTAATATAACTGAAGCTCAAACGGCAAAAGTCATATGTCAATTTCTGTGAGGTCGGCTAGAAATTAGAATTATTGTATTTATGGATGTTTAAAAACTTTTTGTGATCAATGTATGCTGAACAGATTAATTAAATGGTTTCCTTTTTAAAACATGTGAAATGAACTCAGTTAAAAAGCTTCAACACGTCGGTCAAAGTGGACATGACCCAGTCAAGTAAACAGTCGAAATAATATAAATTAACTTGCTTTGCGAACGGTCTGATTCCGATATTCATTCGGAGTCAGGCCGTTTAGTGTTTCTTGCGGACGACCATTGTTATACCAGTCGATTCCAGCGTCGACTAAGGCGACAAGTTCTTTGAACGTGCCGGCCGGTCGTAGATCAAACCATTCATCTTTGATATGACTCCAAAAGGTTTCCATGGCGCCATTATCAATAGGTTTACCACCACGAGACATACTGTGTGTGATGTGATGTTGACGTAATTCTAAGTCATAGATTCGAGCTATAGACGCAGAACCACGGTCAGTATGTAACAGTGGTTCTGCGTCTGGGCAAGTTTCTAAGGCCCGGTGTAATGTGATAGTCACAGCCGCCGCTGTTTCTGTGTCACTAAGATTATAGGCAATGATTGAATGGTCATAGAGGTCTTTAATGGCACTTAGTTTCACTTTGTTAAGGGTATCTATGCCGTACTGTAATTCAGTGCAGTCGGTAACCCATCGTTGGTTTGGTTCGTTAGCGGAAAACTTACGGTCAAGGATGTTTGCGGTAATGACTTCAGCTTTCTGGGACTTACGGTCAACCTTCGCTTTACGAATTGAAGCGGTCATGCCGTGAGCATCCATCAAGCGATACACACGCTTGCGATTAACGTGAAACTCAGTTTCACGGTTAATCAGCCGTGTCATTCGTTGTGAGCCATAGATGCCATAGTCACGAGCTTCACGTTCTTCAATGAACTGCCAAATGACTTCATTATCAAGCTCACGTTGATTAGGCTTTCGGTGTGTCCATTTGTAATAGGCGGCGCGCTTGATACCTGTAAGGGCACAAAGCTGTTCGATGACATAAGGTTTGTGCGTTCGTGGATTAGTTTGTTCAGACAATTCCTGAATCGCCTGATAACGTTCGATTCGGGTTACTGGGTGTAACCAATCTATTGATTCCTCCTTTGAATCTCCCGTAATTTTTTTGCCAAATCTTCACGTGTTTCTAAGAAGTCATTGCGCTCTTCCAGCTCTTTGATGCGCAACTCTAAACGCTCTTTTTCGCTTAGCTCCTCAGGTTCACGATTTAGTCGCTTTCCACGACGATCCTGAAGCGCATGAATCCCATCCTTCTCGTATTTACGTACCCATGTGTAAACCTGTTGATAGGACACGTTAAAATGATTGGCAGTTGTGTGATAATCCTTCTCATGAACGAGGGCATATTTTGCGATTTCAATACGTTCTTGATAGCTGGTGGTTCGACCTTGTTTCATATGGGTTGTTTGTCCTTTACTAGTGGCTTTGATTTCCTTGCCATTAGTATACTGATTTACCCACCTTCGTAAAACAGAAGTAGAACTAATCTGATACTTTTTAACGATATCTAGTTGAGACAGTCCATTGACTAAGCGATCATGAACTGCGGCATTCTTTGTATCTTGCGAATACCGTTTCCATTCATGACTTGGTTCAAGCGCTTTAAAATCTTCTAATTGTTCAAGGCCAAGCCACTTTTTAAGTGTTACAAATGCGATTCCAAAGTCCTTGGTGAACGCCCTCATGCTTTTGCCTGAGTGTTTGAACTGATAAAGAGTGTCTAGCTTTTGTTCAAGACTATACGAACGTCCTTGTTTTTCCATACAAAAATCCCCTTAGAAATAGATAGACGATTTATTATTTCGTCTGTCTACTCTAAGGGGACAATAACAAAGAGCTGATGCGTTGAAGCTTTTTATAATTGAGTGATGAACTATTTATATTTTACATAAAACATATGCTGGTATATCTTATATAAAGTACATGTAATATTGACATTAAATTTGGAGTTTATGCTAATTATGCAAACTTAATTCAATAATAGCAACTCGTTATTAACGAAGATCTTTTGTATGTACCAATTTTTAGCCAAAAAAGGGGGGATGGACAATGAAGTATTGTCCAAATTGTGGAGCCGAAATAGCTCCTGATGATAAATTTTGTACCAAGTGTGGTTTCGTTTTGCCAGTTGAGGGGCAAAAGAGTGGGGCTGCTAAACAAGCGCAACCAAGTCAATCCCAAGCCGCGCCGACGCCTGCACCTGCACAATCTAACCAAACTGTTGCGGCCGTTCAGGGCTATGCAACGAATTATTTTCAATGGTTATGGAATGCGTTGAAAAAACCATTTAATAATGACAAGAGTGCGGGACAGTATTTTGGATTAATCAATTTTGCAATTATTATTTTGCTTAACGCATTTTCATTCAACACCGTTATTCAGCGGGTTGAACAAATGGGTTCTTCAATGCTAGGAGCCTTTGGTGCCAGCACTCAAAGCGGCGTTAAGTCGTCATTTTGGATGCAATTCATCTTTGTTGGCTTGGTAATTTATGCCATTTTTGTTGGCGTGAGTTATTGCTTTAGCCACTATGCTACGCACAATCTTGATCAAACATTCTTAGGCTACACGAATAGACTTGCTCACTACACAAGTAGCATTTTAGTTTTAGCTGTTGTTCAATTTCTTGATTCGTTTGCTGTTAATTCAACGAATGGCGTGGGCTTTTACGCCATTCTAGTCGTCTTACAACTCTTCATCTTGTTGAGTGGCTGTCTATTGTCTGTTGCACCACAGCAAGGTGTAACGGGTAGTTTTGATTCCGCTTACACAGCGATTTTAACGACAGTTGTCATTAATGTACTTCTTTTCATCGTTGCCGATATTGCCGCGCAGTCTGCCTTATCAAGTTTGATGTCGCTGCTTAAACAGTTCTAGTGGGGTATAGATAAATGGATGATAAGGTCTTTTGTTCAAATTGTGGCAAACAGATTTCTAAAACGGCAAAGTTTTGTCCTTATTGTGGGGCGGCTAATCGTGAATATGCTAGTTTAGCAAATAGCGTAGAGGCGGCTCCGAGCAATAATGGGACAGACGTTCAGCAAGTAATGATGAGTCAAGGATCAGCAACACAACAACAGGCTACTAAACAAACTAGAACCCCCCGCCGACATGGGAAACTCACTAGGGGAAAGCTAGTCGCATTGATTGTTGGTCTAATCGTGCTTATTGGGGCAGGAGTTTTCGGAGCTAAACAATATTATGGAAATCGTTATGACATTTACTCAATGCCACATAATTATGATAATGGTCCCGAAAATTACGCTCTTCACTTTAATCCCAAGACGTATATCCAGATTAATGATCATGAAGTTGACGTATTTACAATTACTATTTCGTCAGAGCGACCGGCGCTTCATTTCTTATTAGCCAGTCGTTTTCCACTAATTAAAAAAGGTTCCCAACTGCAAATCGACTATAAGCATGGGCAGTTTTTAAGGAAACTATATTTGCCAAATGAGTTTGCAGATATTCAGAAGGGAAACCCCAAAAACGACAACGACCAGATTAATCTTATGGAGTCGCTCGGTGAGTCAGACAAGGCAACAAAAGGTGTTACAGAAACTGGACAAACTGTAAACATGATTTTTTCACGTAATTTGAAAAGGAAAAACTTTAATAATAGAGACCAGATTATTCGCTATATTTACAGTTCCGGAGACCATGTTCGTAAACTGAATCAGCATAAGCCTACATTTGATTTCGATGCAGCGGCATCCAGTAAGAATGTAAAAAAGGTGTATACAACAGATAGTTACAATCAAGCAGTGGACCGCTTGTATGACACCAATTATATAAACTAAATATTTCGAAAGGATCAACTCATGGCCCAACAAGATTCACTACAGTTCTGCCCAAATTGTGGTGCAAAATTAAAACCAGGCGCTGTTTTCTGTGGCAATTGTGGATTTAACATTGCTAACTATAAAGCGTCAAAAAAGAATGCCGGTAACGAAAGTCAAGCCAGCCAGCCGGCTAGTGCGTCAGCTGCTCCCAAGTCTGGTAATCGTTTCAATCAACCAAATCAGTCAGGCAGCCAGAGCAATAGTGTGCTTTACACTGGCACTAGAGCAGCAAGCAAGCCTGTTCAGTCACAGGCTGCCTCTAAGCCTAAACCGTCAGCTGTCAGTTCAGCACCAACGCGAAGAACTAAAAAAACAAAAAAATGGCCGTGGATTACGGCCGCCATTGTGCTTATTATCTTAGCCGGTGGATATATGTTTGGCAAAAACTACTATTCCCAAGATAATCAACTGAAGCGCGCAATGACCTCTGTTAAAAAGAACGATAAGAATTTAGCAAAAAACTTTGCGGTTTCTGATAAACAATTCCAACTGAGTCACAAAAGTTTGCAACCCTTGATCAAGGAATTGAAAAATAAACCCTCAGGGATGGAGCAGTTTGAGTCACAACTCAAAAATAACGGTGTGACCGAAGATGGCGCATATTCATTTACCCCTTCTGGACGGGCATGGTTATTATTCCCACGATATAAAATCAAGGCCAAAACTTTTTCGGCTAAGTTACGTACCAATCAGCCGAACATCAAATTGACTGTCAACGGTCAACATGCATACAAAACCACAATGACGAGCGTTTCGCATAGCTTTGGTCCGTATATTGCTGGGCAGTACGAATTGACGGCTGAGGGAAATGTTCATGGGCACCACATGAAAAATGACGGTAACTATTGGCTTACGCCAAGTAATGCTAGCGATGTTTATCTAGAGTTAAAGACGATTTCCTTCACAGCAAAAGGTTATCCTGGCGCTGAGGTTAGGATCAACAACAAATCATATGGCAACCTGGATAATACAGGCTCTCTGTATCTTCAGGACATTCCGTGGTCTAATGACATGGAATTAACGATGGTTTACAGCGGCGACGGTGGGAAGGCTACGTCTAATCAACGCAAAATTCGTGACTCAGACGAAGATGAGGAAGTATCTGTCAGTTTCCCAGGAGTGATGTCTCATGACGATGCTCACAATTTAATTTCTGACGTCTTTACGGATATGGATTTACTATCGGCTAGTGGTGATGTTCCTTCTGATCTTGCTTCTCTGTTTGACGATGGTACGTCGAGTCAACAGTACAAAGATATTGTTAGCATGGCCAAGAACTACAATAATGACAAAAAAATCAGTAGTGTAAACTTCACTGTCCAAGACTTCCACGTAGTGCCTAATAAGAACGCTGAAACAAAGGCAACCTATAACGTGAAATATAAGTTTTATGGTGACAGTGGTGCCTCACATACGCAGGTTTTCCAGTACGTGGCAGTACTTGATGGTACTGGTAGCGCTGGCAAGATTAAGAGCATCCATGCTACCAAGAAAATTAGTGATACGTCGGCACCAGGGGATGATGATTCGGATTCCAATAGTGATTCAGACTCCAGCAATAACGACGATTCCAGTTCAGATTCTTCGGATAGCGACTCAGATTCGACTGATAACTCTGATGATAGCAATTCAGATACGGATTCAACTGACAATGAGGCATACCAAACGAACCAGAGGTATGTTAGCCAAAATTTGAGTTATAAAATCGGACATACCGAATAGACTGTGGTTTGACGGAATGATTTATTAGAATTTTTCAATAAAGCGCGTGATCAGTTTAAATTGATCACGCGCTTTTAAAATTACATGTGTTGTTTAATTAAATGGGTCACCGAATAAGAAGTTACGAACTTATTCAATTATTCCGAAACTGGTTAAACGATGCGTTCTGTTAGCAGTATTCACTGAACAAATCCGCCAAGTATTCTTCACTTTCCTTGAAGTCGTGTGACGCCCATTCAATTAATAGGTTGAAAAAACCGCCACATAAAAATTTAATTGTAAAAACCTCTTTTGTTGGAGAATAAAGTTTATCGCATACGGATTTTTCACAAATTTGTTCTAGGAAAGAATTACATTTATCAAGAAGAAGAAAGGTTAAATCGCATTTGATTAAGTTCACCAGCAGTTGCTGTTCAGATTTAAAATCGGAAAGAAACATTAATATGATATCGTGAGGGTTTTCTATGCCCACCGAGGATATTTGTCGCTCGTACTCATTGAAGAAAGCATCAAGATAGTCCGTTATGACGTCTTCTAAAGTTTCATAGTTTCGATAAAATGCCATTCTGGAAACGCCGGCCTTAGTGGTGGTTTCAGTAATAGATATTTTATGGAAGTCCTTTTTCTCCATCAATTGCATTAACGCTGTAAAAATGCTTTCTTTCGTGATTGCGTTTCTATGCCCGTTAAATTTATTTGGCATTACAATTCGCTCCAGTCTGTAACGTTTCACTCTGATAGGCTTGAAGCGCCTTAATATCCAGAGTATATTGCAAACGTCAAGAGGTTACAACTGTAACGTGAAAAGGATGGATAATGTTATATGAGAGAGAATAGAAACGGTAAAAAGAGATGGACACAAAGAGATATTGGTTCTCAAAAGGGCAAGAATGTTGTAGTTACTGGCACAGGAGGACTGGGATTTGAAACTGCGATAGTTTTGGCAGGAGCTGGAGCAAATGTCATCATAACTGGTCGTAACGTAAGTAAAGGATCCAAGGCTGTTCAAAAAATCAAGGCTAAATATCCGAAGGCAAACATTGAGTTTCAACGACTTGATTTGGCCGATTTATCCTCAGTTGCAAGTTTTAGCAAAGCACTCAATTTGAAATTAAAAAAACTGGACGTCTTAATCAATAATGCTGGCGTGATGGCAGTACCGGATAGGCAGGTCACAAAAGATGGGTTTGAACTGCAATTTGGTACGAATTATCTTGGCCATTTTGCTCTGACCGCGCACCTACTTCCTCTTTTGCGCAGAACCCGAAATGCTCGTGTTGTTACCGTTAGCAGCATGGCACACCGATCTGGTAGAATAAATTTTGACGACTTGCAATCTCAACAAAGCTATAATCCTGACGTTGCCTATTCTCAATCTAAATTGGCTTGCTTGATGTTTTCTTCTGAATTACAAAAGCATAGTCTCGCAAATGGTTGGGGAATCACAAGTATTGGTGTTCATCCCGGTGGTGTTGCAACTAACTTAATTGAAAATGGTCCAGGAAAAACGTTGTATACTCGATTAATTTTTCGTTTTCTTCAGACTCCCAGTCAGGGGGCTAGATCAGCTTTATTTGCAGCTACGTCACCGAAAGCTAAGGGTGGATACTTTTATGGGCCAACCGGTTTAATGGAAATATGGGGCAAACCGAAATTAGATAAACCTGCCAAACAAGCAATGGATTTAAAAGCGTCAAATAAATTATGGGATGTATCAAGTCGCTTAGTTAACGTTGATTTTAGTTAAGTAGCAATTCATGTGACTATCTTTGGAATGCATTCAGTAGTTTTGTTTGCCAAGGCTTACGACATAATAAAAAAGGCTAATCGCAATTAGCGACTAGCCTATCGTATAACATCTATCCCACGCGGGTAGTGAGTGCTGGCTGGAAGCACTCACTATCTTTCTAATGACGGTATCATGGACAGTTTGGGAGATTTCGCAAACGTAAACTGCTGTTATATCTCAAAGAACCTAGATTTAGATTTTCAGGATTTCGTTCATGGGCAATTTGGTAACACTTTCATGCTGTCCAATACTTTTCAATAATCTATGAGAACAAGAAAAAAACCACCAATCACGGGCTGAGCCAGCGTGATTGGTGGTTAATTGTTTTGATGGATCGCCAGGGGATCGAACCCTGGACCCACGGATTAAGAGTCCGTTGCTCTGCCAGCTGAGCTAGCGATCCATATCAATTCAACTTTTATATAGTATCATATGCTCCAAACCCTGACAACAGGTTTTTCAGAAAAAGTTTAGATTATGACAAAACAAAGCCGTTGCAGGCGTAGTGATTCGTCTACAGCGGCAATTTTAGTGCAAATTATACAGGTTGATAATTCAATCGATGAATCAACCAACGATTGTGATCCTGGTTGCGGATCAGGCGGTCCGATACGAGTGTCATCGTGAAGCTATAAGGTTCTGAATAATTATCAGTTCCTTGGATAACTACATGACCGTGGACAAGTGCGACTAATTCTAGTGAAGGGACGTCGATCGTCATGTTGGTTAGGTGTTGTGGGTTTGTTAGTAAGGTTTGAATCATTTCTAGAATGGCCGCATGACCAGCACGCTCATGACTTTTGAAACGTAAAAAGGATTCTGAACAGAACAGACTTGTTAGCGTAGCGGCATCCATACCCCCATCCAATGCCTGAAAATAGGTTTCAATCGTATGCTTAACGGCCTCCTGCTTTGTTTGTTTTTGCAAACGTACTTCATCAATATTGAACATTTTAAAGCCCCCTAAATGTAATCAATCACTGACGTCTATTACTGACCCTTACCAACTGTTTAGAGTGTAATTAGTTCGCTTATATTCAGATATGATAAAGACGACTTAATGGTTGAAATCCGTCGTGGATATGGAGGCAAAAAAGATGACTAGTAAGCAACGTTTATTGGAATCAGAAATTGCTAAATTAATGAAGATTCAACTGGTTGAATTGGACGAACTTGGACACATAAAAAGAAATGTCACAGATAATGACCTTGATATCCTCGATCGTGCCTTAATCAAGGCGGCCGTTCAAGAAGTACAACAAACAGAAATAACGATGTTAAAGCATACGTCAGTCAAGCATCGACAGGCCTTCTGCTTCAAGGCAGAGTTAGGTGTCATCGTTTGTGGTGTTGGTTTTTCGGATATGGATGAGCAACAGTTACGTTTATGTGCGCTCTGTTTATATGTCGGCTTGCTGGGCAGATCGCCGTTGATGGTACCGAAACTCAGCGAGGCTAGACTTGAATCGTTTCACGTAGAACCGGCGCAAACGTTGATTCAAGCGATTGCCAAGGAAAACTGGGAAGTTTTAAGCAACTTTGTTAAAACGCATTTTGTCAAAGTTACGCCGAGACCCCAACACCTGATTGGGTTAACATTGATTGCAGGACTGTTTGTGGGGCATCAACTGACAGTAAATGGACGTTTGCGACACTTTACTGAGCTTGTCGGTAAATGGTGGCAGGATGTCCGCAACGATGATATGACTAGCGCAAAATTGGCAGGACAACTGGTAGTGGCGTTTGAGCGGCGTCGTGTTCATAGTTCTCGTCTCGGTGGAGATCACCTCGTGAATCAGATTGTGAAAGATATCAATGTACATATAGAGACCCGTCTGCGCGTTGTGGATGTTGCCAAACGGATGAAATTGTCCGCAGATTACATTACCCGGCACTTCCACCAGCAAACGGGGTGGACGCTGAAACAGTATATTTTGATGCGTAAGGTGACCGTAGCTAAAACGCTGTTACTGCAGCAGAGCGTAACGGAAGTCTGTTATCGGCTTCATTTTGGTGATCAGAGTCATTTTGCCAAGGTATTTAAACACTATGCTGGGCTGACGCCACATGAATATCAGCGCCAACAACAGGATCACTAATGACAAGTGCGCTGAATCTGTTAAACTCTGATGTGGAGGTTGTAAACTCATGTCAAAGTCACGAATAGAGGCATTTACTGATGGCGTTGTTGCCATCATTATTACCATTCTAGTTTTGGATTTAAAATTGCCTGAACAACACACTTGGGCCGCGTTGTGGCAGATGAGAATGCCATTTGTCGTGTACGTCGCTAGTTTTTTAATGATTGCCGAAATTTGGAACTTCCATCATCAGATGTTTGCCGCAGTCGAAAAAACGGATGCACATGTTTTGTGGGCAAATATGAATTTGCTGTTCTGGATGTCCTTAATCCCTGCGGTAACGGCGTGGTATGGGACGGACATCTTTGCTAGGCCGAGCGCTATGTTATACGCATTGATTGTCTTGCCTTTTAACATTTCGTTTATTATCTTGAACCACGCTGTTCAACATGCTAATCAACTGTCTACTAAAGCGGGCACATCGGCCGATTCAGAGAGAAGAAACCAGTGGTCCTTGATCATTAATGTTTTGGTGATCATCATTACGTTCTTTTTCCCACCGTTTGCGTTGTTATCCATGATTTTAAACGTCATCATATGGTTAATTCCACTTCGACGCGTACGTCGTTAGTCAATTTAGTGGCTGTGATATAATAGAAGAGGTTGCTCATAGTCTTGAGCGACGTTTTACATGAAATTCGTATTCAATTACTTAACTCCAATGGAGGATATGTTTACATGAGTAAAATTCTTGTTGTTGATGATGAAAAACCAATCTCTGATATTATCAAATTCAATCTTGAAAAAGAGGGCTACGACGTTGTCACGGCAGCTGATGGCGAAGAAGCAATTGCCAAAGTTGATGATGAACAGCCAGATTTGATATTGCTTGATTTAATGTTGCCTAAAATTGATGGGCTGGAAGTTGCCCGTCGTGTTCGGACTAAGTACACAACGCCAATCATTATGGTTACGGCCAAGGATTCTGAAATCGATAAGGTTTTGGGCTTGGAACTGGGTGCCGATGATTATGTTACGAAACCATTCTCAAACCGTGAGCTGGTTGCCCGTGTGAAAGCCAATTTACGCCGGCAGGATACAGTTGTTAAAAACTCCGCCGCTGCGGAAAATGAATCCAACTCAATTGAAGTTGGCGATCTAAAAATCGATCCAGATGCCTACATGGTGTCCAAACGTGGGGATGACATTGAACTGACCCACCGTGAATTTGAGTTATTATACTATCTTGCTCAGCACATCGGTCAGGTTATGACACGTGAACACTTGTTACAAACAGTCTGGGGCTATGACTACTTTGGTGATGTCCGGACTGTTGATGTTACGATGAGACGATTGCGTGAAAAGGTTGAAGATACACCAAGTCACCCGGCATGGCTTGTTACCCGCCGGGGTGTCGGCTATTACTTACGCAACCCAGAAACAGATTAAGTTAAAAACTAGGAGCAGTTTGGATTGTGAACAAAAAGATTCGTTTTTTCCAATCAATTAATTTTAAAATTGCGCTCATTTTTGCCCTGATGCTATTGATTACGTTGGAAGTCGTCGGGGCTTTTTTCGTACGCCAATTGGAACAGCAGAACTTGAGTACGTTTAGACAACAGATTCAATTGTCAGCTTATATTGATAATTCATTATCTGACCAGTTGATGCGCAGTAATACTACAGCTGCCAATACGAGAATCCGTAGCATTTTATCTGAGGTTAATAACGCAAATATTACTGAAATTCGCGTTATCGATAATAAAGGAACAGTCCGTGGTACCAGTAACGTCAATGATCAAACGATTGTTGGTCAGAAAACTACGGATAGTAACGTTAAGAACGCAATTTACAACAACCGTTCCTATCAACGTGATGTTTACGATGCCCGCGATAATAATCGATACTATGTTTCGATTGTGCCATTGTTAAGTTCTTCGGGTAATAACGGGAACACGCTGGTTGGGGTGCTTTACATTCGTGCCTCACTAGAAGGTGTTTATCAGAACATTAATAACATCACGTTGATTTACCTATCTGCAGCGGCGGTCGCTATCATTTTAGGGTTGATCATGTCGATTGTTATTTCCCGGGCAATAACCCGCCCAATTGACGAAATGAAACGACAAACGGTTCAAATTGCGCAAGGTGACTATTCTGGTCAAGTTCGTGTCTATGGAACTGACGAGCTGGGTCAATTAGCCAGTGCGGTTAATAACCTTTCCGTGCGTGTTGAAGAAGCGCAGGAGTCCACAGAAGCTGAACGACGCCGGTTGGATTCAGTGCTGGCACATATGAGTGATGGGGTTATCGCCACTGATCGACGCGGAAACATTAATATCATCAACTCGGCGGCTCGCGATTTCTTGAACGTTGATGAAATAGAAGCAGAAGGTACATCTATCTTAGATATTCTGCATATTCGTGATCAGTATACGCTCCGGGAGTTGCTGGAAAGCCAGGATGAGGTCGCTCTTGATTTGTCAGAAGAGGGCCGTGACCTGATCTTGCATGCAACGTTCTCTTTGATTCAACGTGAATCTGGGTTCATTTCAGGGCTGGTTTGTGTTCTTCATGATGTAACTGAACAGCAGAAGGAAGACGAAGACCGTAAGCAGTTTGTTTCGAATGTGTCTCACGAATTGCGGACACCGTTAACCTCCGTTCGCTCATACATCGATGCTTTAGTCGATGGCGCTTGGGAAGATAAAAAAGTCGCACCTGGTTTTTTGAAGGTCGCTCAAGATGAAACGGAACGGATGATCCGGATGGTCAATGATCTGTTAGCCCTTAGCCGAATGGATTCTGGGACCACTAAACTTGAAATGGAAACGGTCAATTTGAACGAACTGTTCAACTATATTTTGAATCGTTTTGACATGATGATAAAAACGGACGATAATCCCGAAAAGCATTATCGAATCGAGCGTGACTTTACCGACAAAGACTTATGGGTTGAAATCGATACTGATCGATTTACCCAAGTGGTCGATAATATCATGAACAACGCAATCAAGTACTCACCAGATGGTGGTGTGATTACTTGTCGTTTACTAGAGACACACAACCAGGTCATTATGAGTATTTCCGATCAGGGATTAGGTATTCCACATAAGGATCTGACCCACATCTTTGACAGATTTTACCGAGTTGATAAGGCCCGTTCCCGTGCTCAAGGTGGTACAGGATTGGGACTAGCCATCTCGAAGGAAGTTATTCAGATGCTGGGCGGTCGAATCTGGGTTGATAGTACCGAAGGCAAGGGTTCCACGTTCTATATTTCACTGCCATTCGAGCAATTTGAGGAGGATGACTGGGATGTGGACTAGACTAAGAAATGGTTTATTACCGGTCGCACTAACGTTGCTGATCGGACTCAGTATTGTTTTATCACTACTAATTTGGATTAATCCGGCCCGCTTTGATCGTGCTAGGACCGCTACGTCATCGACCCGGTCGACTCATTCAACAGTATCGACACGTTCCATTGACGATATTTACTTGCCAACGCAGGTAATCGTGACGGATTCGCATGGACACGCTGAATCAATTTATAATCCCAAAATCAATTTGGTCACCACCGTTAAAAACGAAGTTAAGAATTGGCGCATGACGAATTTTCGCAAGGTTAGTCAAAAGGATAAAAATGCCTATCAAAAATTGTTGAATCAAAAGAACACGGTGCAGTTAAGTTACGCAGACAATATTGGCCGCTCCATTTTTAACAGTTCTTATGATCAACGATTGCTTATGTCGCCTACCGCTAAGTTCTCACGGATTTTGTTTTCAACGACTAAGCCAGGTGAACTGTACCTGCTAAATGACAACGATCTAACGATTTATAAAATTAGCGTTTCCAAACAGCAATTAAGCAAGGTTCGTCATGTGATTGCCGAGGGTGACAAACGCTATCCAGTTGAGCAAATTACGTCAAAGGATCATACGCTAACTTACTATACTAATGAGGTTCATATTCCTAAGTACAGTTACCTTATTGGTGAACAGAGTGCTAACTTTTTTGTTACGTCGTTACTGAATTCTGGAGAGGCCACTTCCGTCAGTGTCCAGCGTCATGATGGTCACACGATTTATTTTGACGGTGCGTACAAACGGATGACTGTGAACGATAAGACGGGCGCGGTCATGTTTGAAAACTACAACGCCAAGAATTCGATTTCTCGCGATTTAGGCAGAAACCTAAAGACTTCGTTTACTGGATTGAGCAGCACGGGCATGCCGTTAGATTCAGTGCGGTATTTTGACAATGAAAACAATGGTCGGGAAGTAACCTACCGTTCGTTTGTTGAAGGATTCCCAATTTTTAATCAAACGGATTTTGGAGCTGTTCAGGTCAAAAACAAAAAGTCTGGTACCGAAGAAATTGACTTTACGTTGACCAATCTTCAGGTGCCACTGCCAACAGATTCTAATAGTAACGTGACGTTGCCAGCAACATCGACGGTGATGGCACAACTTGAGGCGGCTGGTATTTCGAAAAACAAAATTAAAGATATTGTGCTCGGCTATCAATGGGAAAATAACTACGATTCCAAACAAGTTGTGGATCTACAACCGACTTACTACGTTTACACGAGTGGTAAGTGGCAATTATATACGGATTTGCTTAACGGCGGCGGCACACAGTAGGAAGGAGGGGCAGTATGGATTTTCGCAGAATTCAATGGATTTTTATTGTGGCCTTTGTAGCCATTAATACTTTTTTGTTTGTAACTTGGCAGAAGAGTGATTCAACCGTAACGGAATCCTCACAAAGAAACGCGAATAATGCGACCACCATTCTTCGTGAAATGAAAAATGATGGCATTACGTTTACTACTCCCTCGTCTAAAGAGGCGGAAGGTTATTATGTATCCGCAAAGTCTGGCCTCTCACGTTTGCGCGCAGGTGTTGATAATTTAACCTACCAGGATCTCCGTTTTAACGCTACTGAAATGACCAGCTATCTGCATCAGACATTGACGGTTAGTCCTAAAAAGCCACAAACGCAATTGAACCGGTTTGTTAAGAGCAATGCCAACGTCACCGCTGGAGATGAATATGTTTATAGCGCGGAACTTTCTAAAGTTTCTGCCAACGAAGTAGTCTATGTTCAGAAAGTTCCCTCCGGCACGATTATGGCGCCTTCTGGTCAATTACGTTTCCGCATCGGTGCTAAAAATCAGGTGATCAGTTACACACAGAGTTATGTAATTCAGGCCGAACCACTTCGCGAAAAAACAACCACCATCAGCCAACAAAAGGCATTGATTTGGTTATACCAGTACAATGAGTTACCAAACAGTACGAAGGTGTTGTGGTCTAAACTAGCTTACTCACGTTTGCTACGCGTATCGGATAATAACGTTTACGTGCCAACTTGGTTTATTGCCCTGAAGTCGAAGAATACGGATAACGTGGTCATCAAACGAGTCAACGCGTTTACCGGCGCTGTTATGAAATCGACAGATTCAACAACTCAAGTGACTAATAGCAGCAGTTCCTCAAGTAGCAGTACATCAAGCATTACCGTGGACAATGAAGATGACACAGCGACTAGCGGAAATTAAAATATGATTGCAGCACTAAAACTACCACGCATTTCATGTTACGATGAGTGGTAGTTTTTATTTGGACATAAATAATGGAGATGGCTCTGTGATTGATTTAAGTAATCCGCATTCCTTAAACGCAGTATCTACAGATACTGACGAAATGAAGATTAGTGTGCTGGCCAGCGGGAGTACTGGCAACACAACATATATCGAAACGCCCACGCATAAGGTCTTAGTCGATGCCGGACTCTCCGGGAAAAAGATTAATGAACTAATGCATCAAATTGGGCGTGATTTGAACGATGTCGACAGCTTATTTGTGACGCACGAACATACAGACCATTCCAAGAGTGTTGGTGTTCTGGCGCGAAAATATGGCATTAACGTGTATGCAAACGAAAAAACGTGGGAAGCTATTTCTGGCAAGGTTGGTAAAATTCCGTTGGATCAAAAGTTTGATCTTGAGGCTGGTGAAATTCAGTCAATGGGTGACTTGGATGTTCAAAGTTTTCCAGTTTCACACGACGCTGTGGATCCTCAATTTTACGAATTACATTCTAATGGGAAGTCATTTGTTATCTTGACGGATACGGGGTACGTGTCTGAACGAATGGCTGGTGTGATTAAAAACGCGGATGCCTATCTATTTGAATGTAATCACGATATGGAAATGTTGCGAATGGGCGGGTATCCGTGGCCACTAAAGCAACGGATTTTGAGTGATACGGGTCACTTGTCCAACGAAGATGGTGCTAATGCCTTGATGCAGGTGTTGGGAAACCGGACCAAACGAATTTTTCTTGGCCACTTGAGTAAAGAAAACAACATGAAAACGTTGGCGCACTTAACGGTTGCGTCCATGATGGAAGAACATGATTTTGGTGTTGAACACGATTTCCGTATTTTGGATACGGATCCTGATTCAGCGACGAATTTGATGACTTTGTAAAAGTTACACATGAAACAGTTTTTGTTTGAATAAGTGACAACAGTAAAACAGCTATCAATCTCGGCATGTCAGTATGCCAAGATTGATAGCTGTTTTTGATTGATGAAAATAAAGGTGTTTTTCAGTCGAAATGCCGCCAACTCTTATCTAGGATGGCTCGTGCCACAAACAATCCCAATGGCAGGAACATAATGATCAAAATCGCTTTTGTCAGCCATAAGGAGCCAACTGCAATTTGATTACTGCCAATATTAAAGACGGCCCGATAAATGTACAAGCCAGGAACCATGATAACAATCGAAGGCACAGTCAAAGAAATTCGTGGGTAACCATTGAACCGATTAACCACTGAAGCAATCAAACCCGCTACAAGTGCACCAAAGAATGCGGCCGATGCCGGTGGAATGTTAGTCAGTTCGACCAGTTCTAGACGAAGGGTGTTTGCAACCGCACCGATTAGGCCAGCAGTGATTGCCATTTTCTGAGAACTGTTAAACATGATTGAGAACCCGTAGACCCCGAAAAAACTGGCTGGCAAACGTAATAGCATTAACACTAATGGAGATAATCCAAGGGGCAAGAAGTTGGCAGGTTTAAATCCAAAGATTGTGGCCACTAACCAACCGACTAATGTTGCGACCAGCGTGATCATGATTGCGTAGGCTAGCCGTTCCAGACCAGAACGCATGTCTAGCTTAGAAATATCCAGCATGCTGGTAATAAACGGAAATCCTGGAATAACGAAGAGGAGCGCGCCAATATAGCCGGCTTCGTGTAGCGCCAAAACATGGAAATACATTTCGAAAATTCGGAAAGCAAACATGTAAGTTAGACAAGCGACGGCGACACTAACCGCAATACTAGCAATTACTGTGATGGAATGTTTACCCATCAGGGCGCGAACAAAATTGCCTAGGCCAGCGCCAATGAAGGTACAGATCATTTCAGGAATACCGCCACCTAGCAAAAAGATAAATGACGCACAGGCAATTGCGGCGGCTAAACCAGAAACTAATGGTGAATATTGTTTCGGTCGTTGTTGAACCTTATCAATGAACTGATGAATTTTCTTAACGGGTAAGAACGAGAAATCATTATTAAAGTTCTTGACCATTTCCTCTAGAATGTTTAATTTGTCGGTGTTAACGCCTGTGCTAGGCAACGACAACACTTGTGTGTAACTGTGCTCATCGCTGAAACAGGTGTACGAAATTGAGATCAAACTGATGTCAGCAGAACAGGTCAGTTTTAAAGATCTAGCAACGGTGTTCATTGCTTCTCTGACCCGCCAAGCTCCAGTACCACAGGACAGCATTGTGATGCCGATTCGTCCTACAATGGAGGCTCGTTCTTGCAAACTGGCGTTGCGGGCTTCAACATCACTATCTTCAATCAAATCTTTCCACGGAATTTTCATGTGATGCCGTTTTGATAGCGGCATCTCAGATGTAGAACCCGTATGATTATCTTTATCCATGCTTTCCCCCATAATGACTGAAATAATTCAGATATAGTTTTAATTATGCCAGTATTGCTTTAATCTGCAACTTTTTCCGAGAGTAATGTGACAAAAACACTGTCGTGTAAATAAAAGATGAACCGTTTCACGTGAAACAAATAGCGGATTAGCCAAACAAAATAAATTTGGTTAGTCCGCTATTTGTGTTATTAAATGTCTTTCGTAAAGTAAATGATGTGCATGCTACCGCTAATAGTTTTTTCTTTGTTTGTTAATCTTGTATAACCTGCTTTTTGATATAGAGAAACTAACTTCTTTTCTTCTTTAATCGTATCAAGAGACCAATGACGAATAGATGGAAATTGAGATTCAACACCTTTCAACATCTTCTGAGCATAACCGTGTCCTTGAAAATCGGGCAGAATAAGTAATGGTGAAATTCTGCCCAGTGACATGGAAGAATCGGTAGTGAGTCGAAACATACCCACGTCCTTTTTGTGTAAGCGAAACAGATAGTAGGCACTATTAGGTTGCTCGGACTTTTTTCGCAAGGTTTCAAGCGTTTCCATGTATGGATTAGTGTATTTATCGTGATATTTTTCGAACAACTGTTTAAAGGCAAGTTTATACATTTGCTGAACGATAATTAATTGCTGGTCATCGACCAATTGAAATTCGTTTTCCATTATTGCTCACGCTTCTGAAAAAAATGATTGTGCATTTAAACGATAATTAGTGCACTTATTCCGGTAACACAATTTTCCGGAATTCAGCCACACTATGACACGTATAATCGGGCTTTAACGCAGCCACTTTTTCTGGTTCGATAATGCTGCCCCAAAGTGCGGCTGCAATCTTAATGTTAGCTGCGTGAGCGGACGTGATATCGCTTGGCGCATCACCGACGTAGAGAGCATCAGACGCATCAGTGCCAGTTTCTTTCAGGGCTTTGACAATATTTTCAGGTTTGTTAGGTCCTTTTGGAGAACCTGTCAGAATCATTTTGAAATCTTTTGTAAGTCCATATTGTTCAAGTGAAATGTCGGCGCTGGTGCGAGCTTTACCAGTAACAAGGATGTTTTGAAAACCGGCTCTGGCAGTGTCATCAAGTAATTGCTGAATGCCATCAAATGCTTTAGGAGCCATGTATTGCAGTTCTTTGTAGGCTTGCCAATAGGCGTGAATTCCTTCGTCGAAGTGATCAGGAATTAAAGCCTGAATCGTACCTTCTTCACTGGGACCAAACGTTGAGACAATTTCTTCATTAGAAATATCCCGATCTAAAAAAGGGGTTACCGCTTTTTTGAAAGCAGCGATGCAAATTGGCAATGTGTCGCCGATTGTACCGTCAAAGTCATAGATTAAAGTTTTATACATATGAACCTCCAGTAGTGTTCGTTTGAAACAATCAGTACCATAAGTATACGTTACTCACTGTCAGGTTTCTAATTAGGTTAGATTGTAATCATCAGTGAAAAACTTTTTAAGCCAGCTAGTCGCCAGCAAATTGAACACTTCAGTTAGGTTCATGGCTAGGTTACCCAAAAGTACCTACTTCACACGTGAAGTTGAAGCCTGTAGACTGGTGAACAACCGATGACGGTTGAGGAGGTCTAAGAATGGCAAAGACATACAATATTGGTGTGGAAGCAACGTTAGAAGTGATTGGTGGTAAGTGGAAACCGATTATTTTGTGCCATTTAGGCAAGGGTCAACAACGTAGCAGTGAGTTACGACGTGAAATTCCTGACATCACACAAAAAGTGCTGACCCAACAACTGCGTGAGCTGGAAAGCGATGGCATCATTGTTCGCCATGTTCATGGCACGAAGGCGCCGTTCTGTGTGACATATGACTTAACGGCGTTTGGCAAAACACTGGGTGGTATTCTGGTTCAAATGTCCGTTTGGGGTGAACAGCGGATTGAGCAGTTAAACGAAGCTGGCGAACCCGTTGAAATTTTAAATCCTGATCATAGCGGTTACGCAGATATTTTGAATCAAGTTGGTTAAATTGAAATGGTTTTTGGAAGGTACTCAAAAGTGCCTTCTTTTTTTGTCCATATAGAGTCAGTACACTAGCGTCATTCACTTGAAGAATTGGAGGATGGCTAATGGGTGATGAAGATAAAGGGCTCCGTTATACAACCAGCGTATTAGCTGGCACATGTCGACCATTGATTGTGACAGCACTGCTGGATGGTCCACAATCGCTACTGAATTTATATCAACACTTACCGAAACGTAATTTGTGTTCGTTTGTCTTTCAACTATGTAGTTTATGGCGAAATGGTCTGATTCAACTCCGGTTGACGACACATCGGGGATTAAGCTGTCGGTTAACAAAAGCCGGTCAATCCACGCGGCCGTTTTTATTATTAATGGCTGAATGGGGGAAACATCGTCGAGAAGCAGCTACTGACAGATCAATTTAATGGTACTAAAAAGTGCCTTATTTCAGTTTTAGATGGCAGCCATTAAACTATGAATCATTCAAGAAAACAGAGGGAGAGAAAAGCTATGAACTATCAATTTGAACAACCATATACGTTTGCTAACGGCGTCACGATTAAAAACCGCGTGGTGATGGCACCAACCACCACAATGTCCAGTTATTATGATGGTCATGTGACTAATGAAGAAATTGACTACTATAAAATGCGCGCGGGTGGTGTTGGCATGGTAGTCGCCGAGGTTGCCAATGTTGTGCCTGGTGGGAAGGGATTTGAAGGTGAGCTATCGATTGCAGATGATAGCGACATTGACGGATTGGCAGAGATGGCTCGTGCAATCAAACGGAACGGGACTAAGGCCGTGCTACAGATTTTTCATGCCGGGCGAAAATCAAATTCACAGATTTTACGCGGTACGCAAACAGTCAGTGCCAGTGCGGTGAAACCTAATCGTCCTGAAGATGCGGAAACACCACGAGCGTTGTCTGAAACGGAAATTGAATCAATCATTCAGGCATTTGCCGACGCGACTCACAGGGCGATTGAAGCAGGTTTCGATGGCGTTGAACTCCATGGCGCTAACACGTATCTACTGCAACAATTTTACTCACCGCATTCCAACCGCCGCGAAGACCGTTGGGGTGGCAATCGGGACAAACGGATGAACTTTGCAAGAGCCGTTATTCAGTCCGTTCACGAAGTTATTTCCCAGGAAACGAATGGCAAGTTTTTGCTAGGTTATCGGATTTCGCCGGAAGAAATCGGCGAGCCGGGTATTCGTTTGGATGACACGATGGCTTTTGTCGAAATGCTGAGTGAGACACCAATTGACTACGTACACACCTCAATGGGATCTGCATGGCGGACTTCGTTGAATGACGCAACAGATAAGGAACCGATTTTGGACAAAATAATTCGGCAGTTAGATGGCCGTAAACCATTGATCAGTGTGGGCTCGATTGAAACGCCTGATGATGCTGAAAAGGTGTTGGCTGCTGGCGCTAGTTTTGCGGCAATCGGTCGTGAAATGATTCGTGAACCGCAATGGTACGAAAAGGTTGCTGGGGATGATGAAGATAGTATTCGCTACCGGATTTCACCGTTTGAAATGGACGAGTTGGGTATCCCAGTGGCGATGCAGCACTATTTAAAAGGTGCGTTTTACTCAGTTATGCACTTTAGCAATGATCACACACCGGTTGTGGACTATACGAATTCGGTCGCACCGATGGAAGGCTTTGAGAAGAAAATGTAAGGAACTAAATGGTCGGACAGAGTTCAGATCATTAACAAGCAGATTCGGAGGAAGAAGAAATGTATTCAGATTTAAAAAATAAAGTAGCGGTTGTAACAGGCGGTTCAAAGGGTATTGGTCAGGCAATTGCTAAACGGTTTGGCGAAGAGCACATGTCAGTTGTTATCAACTATCGGTCAGATAAAACGGGTGCCGATGAAGCGGTCAAACTGATTGAAGAAAATGGTGGCCACGCAGTAGCCGTTCAAGCAGATATTAGCGAAGAAGACGGTGCCACGGCATTGCTGAATGCTGCGCTAAATAACTTCGGTACGCTTGATGTATGGGTTAACAACGCGGGGATGGAAAACCGTGTTTCGACAAACGAAATGCCACTATCAGATTGGCAACGTGTGTTGAATATTAACCTAACGGGTGTTTTCTTAGGCTCACGCGCAGCGCTGGATTATTTCGTGAAGAACGATAAGAAGGGCAACATTATCAACATGTCCTCTGTTCATGAACAAATTCCGTGGCCTGGCTTTGCCCATTACGCTGCTTCAAAAGGTGGCGTGAAATTATTCAATGAGACGATTGCGATGGAATATGCCAATCGTGGGGTGCGTGTGAATGCCATTGGCCCTGGAGCCATCAACACGCCAATCAACGCTGCTAAGTTTGCTGATCCACAACAAATGAAGGACACGCTAGAAATGGTACCAATGAAACGAATCGGTGATCCAGAAGATGTTGCGGCGGCCGCCGCGTGGTTGGCGTCTGATCAATCTAGTTACGTTACCGGTGTGACCTTGTTTGTTGATGGTGGGATGACGCTGTATCCATCATTCCAGAACGGTAAGGGCTAGTATTCAGGAATTCAGATGAGATAAAAAATGCGGCCAGTGTAAGGCTGACGCATCGACAGAAGAGAGGTTTTGATTGTGAGTATTTTAATTGGATTGATTCCGGCAATTGCGTGGGGCATTTTGCCAATCGTGGTAACTAAAATTGGTGGGAAGCCCGTTAACCAGATTATTGGCACGACGTTTGGCACCTTTATTGTGGCTGTCATCACGTGGCTGTTCATTCGCCCGGAAATTGGCGTTGGTCAGTTTTGGTTGACCGTTTTGTCTGGTGCTTCGTGGGCGTTTGGACAGTATCTGCAATACATGGCGTTTCAGCGAATCGGCGTTTCGAAGGCGATGCCAATTTCTACGGGGCTGCAATTAGTCGGCACGTCGTTACTGGGGGTATTGGCATTCGGCGAATGGTCAGGATCTGTGGAATTATTGATCGGCTTCATTGCGCTAGTGGTTATTGTTGTTGGCATTGTGCTAACGACAGTTGATGGTGCCAAACAAACGGATGAAAAACGGCCATCTCTTGGGGTGACAATTTTGATCTTTGCGCTATCCACCCTGGGGTATGTGGGATACTCAGCCTTTCCACGTTTGGCAAACGTATCTGGATGGCAAGGATTCTTACCACAAGGATTGGGGATGGCCTTGATGGCACTTGTACTGACGCTTGTGACGGCTGGCCCGCACATTTTGAGCGAACGGGTTACGTGGATTAGCTTGATTGATGGTGTTGTTTTTTCCATTGCTGCGTTGACGTATCTGATTTCGGCGCAACGGAATGGTGTGGCGACTGGTTTCACACTTTCACAAATGAACGTTATGTTGGCAACACTTGGGGGCATCTTCATTTTACGTGAGCACCGCACTCCTCGAGGCTTAATATGGACGGTTGTTGGTCTGCTATTGGTCGTGGTCGGTGGTGTCATGATTGGTAACATGGCCGTGTAATGGTTAGTTGACAATTGGGTAAAGACAAAAGAAAACAACGGTTTGATTTCGCGTGGTAAACGTCGAATCAAACCGTTGTTTGCGTTAATTTTCATAGCCGTCATGATCGGGGAAGAGCAACGAGGCGTTTTGCCCCTGCGATTGAAGAATCTTAATTCGATCTTCGCCCCATTCCGACATGGCAATGAGCACGTTGTTCAGCGTTTTACCGTATTCGGTCACGCGATATTCAACGTGCGGCGGCACTTCGTTGAATACTTTCCGGGTGACGATGCCGTCATGTTCCAGCTCACGTAGTTGTTCGGTCAGAACTTTTGGCGAAATGCCGGTGACGTTGCGACGAATATCGGCCGTCCGCATGGGCCCGTGCCCTAAGTGGCATAAAATGAGCGGTTTCCATTTATTGCCCATGACGGCTAGTGTGGCCTGAACGCCGTTTTTGTAAATTGGTTCAGCTTCACTCATGTGTTAATTTGCTCCTCATTTATTATGGCATGAATGCTACACCACTTATGTTTAAAAATAAAACGGAAAAGTTAGACTTGCCAACGGGAGGGCGTCATTGGCAGTTTGCAAATGAAACAATAATTAAGCCAAATAGTCATCATTAGAAAAAAATATGGGTTTGCGAGGCATCCGTTTAAGCCCGCTTTAAGTTGAAACTGTATAATGGTCTCTGTAGAGTAATCAATTTTTAGAGGAGGTAAGCGAATTTTCGCAAAAGCCTATGGATTATAATGACGAGAATAAGCAAACAGGTGGGCAAGGACCACAACGTCCACGCAAATCAAATTCAGGTTTAGTGAAGGTCGGCATTGTTGGCTTAGTTGCCGGATTATTAGGTGGCGGTATTGCTTATGGGGGTGCCTCTGCCCTAAATAACAATAATAATGGCGATACGTCATATAAAAATGGGACGACTAAGGTAGCCAATGTCACTGTAAAGAGCAATTCCGATGCTACGAAGGCCTTTAGCAAGGTTAAGGGCGCAGTTGTTTCGGTGGTTAACATGCAGAAGCAGTCGTCATCAAGTGATAGCGAAGGTTTGTACGGTATCTTTGGTGGTGGCTCATCATCAAATTCGAATGGTAATAATTCGGATTCCTCATCTAGCAAATCGTCTTTGGAAACTGCCAGTGAAGGTTCCGGGGTTGTTTATAAGAAATCCGGAAATGATGCCTACATTGTGACGAACAATCACGTGGTCTCTGGTTCCAGTGCCCTGGAAATCATTCTCAGCAACGGGAAGAAGATTTCAGGTAAGCTAGTTGGCACGGACTCAACGACCGATTTAGCTGTTATCCGTGTGGATGCCAAGTACATCAACACGGTTGCTCAATTCGGTGATTCCACTGCGATTCAAGCTGGACAATCTGTTTTAGCCATCGGGTCACCACTTGGGTCACAGTATGCAACATCAGTGACCGAAGGGATTATCTCTGCTAAGAAACGAACGGTGCCGGTAGAAGATGAATCTGGTAATCAAACTGGAGATGCGACCGTTATTCAAACGGACGCAGCAATCAACCCTGGTAACTCTGGTGGAGCTCTGATCAATTTATCTGGTCAGGTCATCGGCATCAACTCGATGAAGCTGGCGTCATCTTCAAGTGGTACGTCGGTTGAAGGGATTGGATTTGCGATTCCTTCTAACGAAGTTGTGTCGATCATTAATCAATTAATTACAAATGGTAAGGTTATTCGTCCAGCGTTGGGTGTCGGACTTGTGGATCTTTCAAATGTCGACAGTACCAGCCAGAAGAATACTTTGAAGCTGCCAAGCAGTGTAACTGGCGGTGTTGTGCTAGTTAAAATTTATAATAATTCGGCTGCTGAAAAGTCTGGCTTGAAGAAGTACGATGTTATTACCGAGATAGATGGTACCAAGGTAACGTCACAAGCAGACTTGCGTGATGTGCTTTATAACCATAAAATTGGGGATAAAGTTTCCGTGAAATACTATCGTGATGGTCAACAAAAGACCGGTACGATAACGTTAAGCGAGAGTACGAGCCAATTAAGCAGTTCAAGTAAGTAGATCTTTTAAAGAGTAATTGTGGAAAACAATTGCTCTTTTTTTGTGTCTTCGGGGATTTCACAAACTCAAATTGAATCATGATAATCATTTCCTGGGAAATTTGATTACTGTCTATTTATGCTAAACGACTGGTATGGGTGTATTTATAAGCTTTTTTTATCTATAATTAGGTGGTAAACAATCCACAAATGAATAATGTAATGTATACTTTTGAAAACGAGAAAGTCACAGAATGTGGGATAAAACAACGAAACGTGGTGTGGATAAACTGTCTTTATACAGAATAAAGTGTAAATATGCAGGATTAATTCTGCATAATAATCACCGTCACGTAAACAGCATTCTGTAGTTATCGTTTAGTTAGCTGGTGTCCAATTTGGAAAACCGAATGTTTTCCTGGGACATTACCTATTTTCGGCAAATTGCCCCATAAAAACATTGCGTTTTCCGAACAAACTAAGCTATGAAAAATAAAGTGGTTCGTTTCGGAAAATGCAATGAAAAAATTGTTTTGCACAGGTGTGGATAACTATGTGGAAAACTGTGGATAAGTTTGTGAATTGGGGATAAATGCCGAAAACTAAGGATTTCGAAACAGTGGGAAAAGTTATCCACAGGTCAAAAAAGTGCGGTGGATAAGTGGCTATAAAAACCTCTGTTCGATTTTAAAACCCTTTGTTATCAATGATTACAGGCTGTGTGTTCGTGTAGAGACACCTTGTGGATAACTGTGGATAACTTTTATTCACAGGATAAAATGACAGCGTCACATAGCGTCGCAAAATCGATTATTTTTGGTAAAGAAAGTTAAGGAAAAGTAAAAGCTGTGGATAACTTTTTCATAACAGATGAGCTTGTGGATGAAAACAAAATTTGGAAACGGAGTATATACACGTGAATATCAAGATTATTGGTGTTGGAAAACTGAAAGAAAAGTATTTTAAGCAGGGCATTGCCGAATATGCGAAACGTTTGTCTAAGTTTTGCAAGTTTGAAATTGTCGAAGTTGCGGACGAAAAAGCTCCCGAATCTTTAAGCCAGTCCGAAATGGATACGGTTATGGCTAAAGAGGGGGAGCGAATCCTGGATCATATTAAAGATAAAGAATATGTCTATGCGTTGGCTATTTTAGGCAAGGAACGGACATCAGAGGCGTTTGCCAAGGAGATAGCAGACTTAGGGACGTACGGACATTCTGACATAACGTTCGTTATCGGCGGCTCATTAGGGCTGACACCTGCCGTTTTGAAGCGTGCGAACGCACAAATTTCGTTTGGTAAGTTTACGTTGCCACATCAGCTGATGCGTCTAGTGCTGAGCGAGCAGATCTACCGGGCATTTATGATTAACTCGGGTAGTCCGTATCATAAGTGATGCGGTCTTAATTAAAAAGACAATTGCTTTTTCACCGGCAATTGTCTTTGTTTTAATTTTGTTTAGCTGTTTTTTTGGAGGAAAGATACATTAACATCAAACCGCAGGTAGCGTAGACGCCAAGAATCAAAATTGACGTACTCATAGTTCCCTTACCGTGCAAATATAATTGGTTAATTAAGATATTTTGAGCATACCTAATTGGGGTCCAACTATAAATCCATGTTCGGTAAAAGTTGCTTAGCATAGTTGCCGGGTAGGTAACTACTGCTGTTGACAACATGACAGTCATAATCATCAGTGGCGCACCTGGAATGCCCAGCCAGTTGATGACAGCGCTTTGAATTAGGAAAAAGACGAATGCAATTGCTGTTGCGGTGAGCAGATAAGCACTAGTATGTGGGATTGGCACTTTGTAGCAGATGTGACTGAAAAAATATAGTGAACCAGCAGACGTGGCACTGAACAGTAAGCCGGTGATCCATTGACTTGTAATTGTAGTCGCGTGCATACCACCGCCCATAGTAGAACGTTCGTCCCGCTTTTTGTGTTCAATTCTAATCAAGAGGCTCCCAATCATAGATCCAATCCAAAGTAAAATCGTTGTAAGTAATGGTGCCATTCCAGAAATACTACTGGTTGAAACTCTATTCTTGACGATCATGGTTGATTTGATAGGCTTTTGAAGCTGGGTTAATTGTGTGGGTGTGAGTTTTACATTTTCTTTAGTGGCAATGGCGATGAACTTGGTGCTGGTCATGGTATTCAATGCTGTTGCCATTTTTGGGAGTGCAGTTGTTAAAAGACTCGCTGCAGTCATATTGTTGCCTTGACTCACTTCTAATTTGATCTCAGCTTTTTGAGGTGATATTGCCAATAGATTGTTAGTTGCATTTCGTTGAGTAATGTAAGTATCTGTGGTAGTAAAGGCGTTATTTTGTGCCGCCATAGTCCGGAGATTTTGATCCATTACTTGGGCCTTGAACCAGTTCGTTTGACTGGTCAGGCTTTTTGAAAAATGTTTCGTCAGGATTACGGCACCAAAGTATCTTCCGTCTGCATAGCCCTGTGTCAACTTTGATACATTGGCGACATGCACCCAATGTATGGCGGCATTTTTCTTTGTCCCTTGATTTTGTAGCTTATCCACAATCTTTTCACTGGCTAATGAGTGGTCTTCATCTACAATTGCAACTGGGATATGTCTAACTTTCACGCTGGTTCGAGGCCCAAATTGTGCAAATGAGAAGAAGGCAATGATGCCAATAATAACGAGTAAATACGACCAAATTCGCTTGTGCTTAAATACTTCAAACATAATAATCATTCCTTTCAGCAAGTAATAGTTTAACTAATTTTCCTGCATTAAAGAATGGTCAAAGTTTGCTATAATGGGAATTAGGAAACAATAATGGACACTATGTTACTTATCGGAACGTAAAGATGCAAATTGATTGGAGCACTTATGACAGATTTACGGATTAGACGGACACGAGAGTTGATTAGACGAGCTTTCGTATCCCTGATAAATGAACAAGGATTTGAACAGCTGACAGTTCAGGCTATTTCAGAACGAGCAATGATTAACCGGAAAACTTTTTATGCGCATTATGTCGATAAATACGCCGTTGCTGATGAATTATGCACAATGATTCTGGATTGGCTTCATGAAAGTTTTCAATTGCGTGAAAAAGTAATTGCGAATAGTTTGACCTTAGAGATTGCAATTAAGAATTTGCAACCGCAATTAGTCCAGCTCCGAGCTCAATGGTTTTCACCGTTACAAGCTTTGATGCGAATCCCAAAGTATCGAAAAAGATTGACCGAACAGATTACAAATGAAAATCTGGAGATGATTCGGCATCGCCTAAAACTTTCATTTTCAGATTTTGAACAAGTTATTTTGGGTTCTGTCATTAATGGTGCAATTGAATATATTCTTGATGGAGGGCAGTTACCTAGCTCTGATGAAATACGGAAGCTTCACAACGATATTCAGATGATGTTTGGTTAGAAAGTTTGGTTCTCCAAACTTGGAATCTATAAATGAATGCCTTTTCCCTTTAGGTTATTTAGACATTCCCGCAGGTAGGCATCATTATGTTCAGGATAAATTGGCGATGTTAACGGAACTTTTTCTAAGTTGCTATAGGGAGGACAGTTTTGCCCTCGGTATGCAGGATTGCACCACTTAGGATCTGGTTTGTAGCCGCGCCTTTTCATTTCAGTCATGACCAGCATGTGGAATTGATATAACTTGTATGGCGAATGAGTAAAAACATAATTGACGGTTGCGTGTTTTTTGCCCCAGCCATTTCCCCTTAGCGCTGCTATTTCACGATGTTGCCCTAGTAGTTGCTGTCGAGGTAGTTTACTGATTAACGCTTCATGCCAAAGTCTCAAGGTAATTATCCTCCTGTAAAATCAATGTGTTGAGGATGAAAAGTATCATTTTTCAGTGGCTAAAAATATCGATACAAGTACTCTAACTTTACTAAAATATATAACGGTCAGACTAGTTTACAAACTAATCAGCCTAACGATTCAAACTGTGAAAGAACGACCAATTTTTCAAGGAGCAACACCAGCCAAAACAATGTTTATTATCAAGAATCTGATAAGACTACGCTGCCAACAGTTGAAGGAATGGTACAACCTGATGGCGGGAAGGTAGATATAACGCGAGATAGTCAGGAAACAATGATGAGTAACAAGTCTAAATAATCAGCGATTAAGAAGACAAAATCGACTAAATGAATTTAGACCGTTTTGCAAGGTAATCATAAAGGCAAGTTATGAGTATGGAGATGGGTTAGTTGAAGAACTTAGAAAATATGAGCCTACACGATTCATGGAAACAATTTCCAATTATCTTAAAGGAGTCTAACCCCAACTATAAACAATGGTATGAGGACGAAAAGAAGATACTTCTGGACCATCTAAGTGACGCACCTATTTATCGAATTAATCATATTGGTAGCACGTCGGTTCCTGGATTAGTTGCCAAACCGACAGTTGATATTCTATTGGAACTAGCACAACCGTATTCTTTAGATGCAATAGCGCGAATTTTAAGACCATCATGGAATGCAATGTCGAAAAATGACGACGAGGGGACACTCGACCTTAACAAGGGGTACACCCCAGCTGGGTTTGCCGAGAAAGTTTTTCATTTGCATATCAAGCCAGCTGGTGACTGGGAAGAACTCTATTTTCGTGATTATTTAAGTACCCACACTGAGATAGCAAGGCAATATGGCGAGCTCAAATTAAGTTTGGAGAAGAAGTTCAAACATAATCGAGGCGCTTATACAGCGGCCAAAACAGGCTTTGTGACTACCTATACGCAAAAAGCTCGAGAAGAGTTTGACGGACGTTATCGTCGAATGACTATTTAATAACATTGAACATAATCAAAAGACGATACCGATGAACATCAATTGCTCATCGGCACCGCCCTTTTTGCTGATCACTATTTACCATTTTCGTACAAATCCACAAGTCGTTTCCGCAGCGCATCATCGTACGCGGTCAAGTACAAGCCGTACTTCCCGCGTTTCATCAGCACATTCAGCACGTCAGCGATGAACTTCTTGTACTCGTCACGTGAGAACTTCATGTCCTTACGTTTCTTGAAGACTTCTTTATGTGAATATTTTTCAGGAATCACTGTCATTGTGTCCGTTTTGGGGTCGTAACCAAACGACGGACCGATAATCATGCCAACGTAATTAAGGTCGAAACCCTGGAGGGTATAAATCGTACCCACTTGGGTAATCGATCCTTCACGTTTGGCCCAGTGTGTCCGTTGAGGGTCCCATTCATCCCATGGCAAACTAAAGGAATCCATTTCCACGTTGTGTCGGCCGTCGATTCGGGGGAAGCCAGAGGTAGCAACCATCCGGCTCATCCCGACTTCTTTATTCCGTTTCTTAATGGTTTCAAACATCTCACCGGCGGTATCGAACACTTTGAACTTGAAGTCACTGTTAATCGGGAACGGCTTCATCGGTTTTTCTTCGGTCAAATCGTCCATCCAGGCAACTTGCTCATCGCTAGCGACCATGCGGTACTGGAAGTTCATATCAAACGTTTTGTGGGGATGGTTACCGATAGTTTTCAGTAATAAATCGCGATCCCAATACATTTTTGATTGGAATACTTGGTCGAAATCATAAACAACGACGACCACTTTGGCCAAGTTCATCAAGTCAGTTAGCTGATTTTGACCGCGGTAATGAGCGTAGGGCTCGGATTTTGAATATAAAAGGTGGGCTTCATCAACAAAGATGATGTCATACTTCTTGTTGTGCTTTTGGGCATCATTAATAAGTGATGTTGGTCGGCGAATTGTGTTGACCTTCATGTTGGGAATCGATTCCGCGATATCCTGATAGGCTTTATACAACTCAGGATGGTTAACAACTAATGATGTCTTGTAATGATTATCCGTCATGTATTGGCGAACCAATTCCATGAGAACCACTGATTTACCGGTGCCGGCCGCACCTTCAATAATGGCAACGGAAGATGGTTTTGTGGTAAGACCCTGTTTGATGTAGTTATTGATATTTGTAATCACAGATTTCTGATCGTCTGAAAGGTCATCGACGAAGAATTGCGCTTTTAATATTTCGTTCATTTAACTCTCCTAATTAGTTTTGTTGCGCCATTATTGCTGGCAAAACAATTGTGTTCACCAAGTCAGTTATGTAGTTTAGGGACAACTGATTCCGGTTGACCATTGCTTGATATAGTAACAGGTTAAATGGTAACAGTTTAACGTTATCTGTAACAGTATGCTTTATTTCACCGTCAAGTTCAGCCTGACTGAGGATTCTTTCCATGATGTATAGTTGTTCCTTGTGTAACTTAACGAAGTATTCGTTAACGACGGGATTGTTTTTGCCTAACTCAATCAACACTGCTCTCATAAATTGTCGTGAACTGTCGAAGTGGGCCAAACTATCAATGATGTTTTCTTTTAGTGAGCGACCGGAAAAATCAATATCAGCCTCTGAGGTAATGTTCCTATCATCAAAGTAGTTTTCCGCGTCTAGCAGTAGTTCAAACGGTGTGTGCCATCGTCTATATAACACCGGTCGGCCAGTGCCTGACAGGCGCGCAATGTTATTAAACGTGACATTTTCATAGCCTTCTGTGTCAAGAATAGTCACGGTTGCCTTAAAAATACTTTCTGTGAGCTCTCGGTTTGTCTTTCGAGGTGCTCTTTTTTTGTCACTCATAAACGTGCTCCTCAATAGTTGATAGTTTCAGTATAACAAAAATATGGATTTTAATTACATGAGGTAACTAAAAAAGATTGATAATCACTTAAAATGGTGTATTCTATATTTATAGATACAGGTTGTATTTATAAATAAAAATATGGTAATTAAAGGAAGTATAAATATGGATGATTTTAAAACATTGTTTAAACGTAATAGTTTTTCACAAGACAAAGATGTTCGTCGGCAAGCGGCCGAACAGTTGCAGCTTCAATATAACTGCGAAATCAATGGCCTTCAGATCGACGAAAGTGTTCTGTTTGCCCACAACGGGAAAGGCTGTACAGTGGTCGCTTCAAAGCTTTCAGAAGGCGATGTCATATTTCAGAATGTCACAATTGGTGCTAATCAAACCTACAACAAAGCAACTCAAAAATGGGAGCATTTAGGCAATCCGGTGTTAGGCAAAAATGTAATTGTTGCTGATGGTGCCAAAATTGTTGGACCAATCATCATCGGTGATAATACAGTCGTTGGAATGGGTGCGATTGTCACTAAAGATGTACCAGCCAATAGTATTGTTTATGGCGTGAATAAAATTAAACCACGCGATCCTGATCACGTACCGGTCTTTTTTAAAGATATGCCTGAGAGTGACGAAATTATTGCTGCATGTAACCAAGTGATCGATCGATATAAGAATGAACAGTAGAATAGTCTGAGTTTGTGCGGCCACTCTGAATCGTTGGTGTGCTCGGTTGGTTTAACGTCGTTGTTCAGTTATAGTTGAAGGAACGAAGTATGGCATCAATTGACAAGGAGGTCACCACATGAAACACATTGTTGCTGGCGTCGTGGCTCACGTGGACGCAGGGAAAACGACCCTGTCGGAGGCGTTACTTTATAAAACTGGTGCCGTGCGCACATTAGGTCGTGTGGACAATGGGGATGCGTTTTTGGATCCAGACACGTTGGAAAAGCAGCGTGGGATCACTATTTTTTCGCATCAGGCCAACCTCCACTATGGTGATTTGTCATTAACATTACTGGACAGTCCCGGCCACGTGGACTTTGCCGCGCAAACGGAACAGATTTTACCGGTCCTTGATTATGCAATCCTGGTCGTTTCAGCTACTGATGGTGTTCAGGGTTATACACAAACATTGTGGCGTTTATTAAAACGGTATCATGTGCCAACACTAATTTTCGTAAATAAGATGGACGCAGATGGCGTGGACCGTGAGGCGATTCTCCAACATTTACAAACGGAATTAGCGCCCGGTTGTCTGCCATTTGACTGGGACGGCGATGTCGATTCGATGCCAGAAGAAACCGCCGAGGCAGTTGCATTACAAAACGAAACGATCCTCGACGATTACTTAAACGGGACACCATTATCAACATCAACGATTCAACACATGATTCAGCGACGTGAGGTGTTTCCCTGTTTCTTTGGATCAGGTCTTAAGATGACCGGCATTGATACATTGTTGGATGGTCTGTCACGTTGGACGCTTGAGTCAGAACCAGCGGCAGAATTTGGCGCGCGAGCATTCAAAATCTCTCACGATGAAAAGGGCGAACGGTTAACTTGGATTCGCGTGATCGGCGGCGTGTTGAAAACGAAGGCAGAGGTCTTACCGAATCAGAAAGCCAACCAATTACGTGTTTATAATGGTGGCAAGAGTCAGATGGTTTCTGAAATCTCAGCGGGTGACGTCGGTGTCATTCTCGGTTTAACCGATACGCGGCCAGGTCAAGGTCTCGGTGCTGCCGCAAATAGTCCAGCGCCGTTGCTACAACCGGTTTTGAACTACGCGGTCAAGCTGAATGGTGTGGATGCCCATACTTGTTTAACGGCGTTGCGCCAACTTGAGGACGAGGACCCACAATTACATGTGACTTGGTCTGAGCAGGTTCAAGAAATTCGTGTTCAAATCATGGGTCCAATTCAGTTAGAAGTCTTGCAGGAGCAATTAAAGACTCGTTTTAATCTCGTCGTCAGTTTTGGTGAAGGCAGCATCTTGTATCGTGAAACAATTACTGAACCAGTTGAGGGCGTTGGCCACTTTGAACCATTGCGTCATTACGCGGAGGTTCATTTAAAGATGACGCCGGCCAAATCGGGGAGCGGAATGACGTTTGACACAGACTGCCCGGTCGATGTCCTCGGCAAGAACTGGCAGCATCAAGTGTTGACCAGCCTACAGGCTAAAGAGCACCTAGGCGTTCTGGCTGGTGCACCGCTGACGGATATGCACATTACGTTAATCACAGGCAAAGCTAGCATCGTGCACTCAGTTGGCGGCGATTTTCGTGAGGCAACGTGGCGCGCAGTCCGTCAGGGTCTCATGATGCTGTTAGCAAACGATGGTGACCAGTTGCTGGAGCCTTGGTACCAGTTCCGTTTGACGGTTGATGGTGATAATGTTGGCCGTGCGATGACCGATATTCAGCGGATGCATGGGTCGTTCGAGACGACCATGACAAACGGCGCCAACACCGTTCTAAGCGGTGTGGCGCCGGTATCTGAAATGCAAGATTATGCCCGAACTGTCCAAGCCTATACGCATGGTCTGGGGCAGCTCGAATGTGTCGTTGATGGGTACCGTCCATGTCATAATGCGGATGAAGTGATCGCCGACGCAGATTATCATCCGGTTAGTGATCTTGAAAATACACCAGATTCTGTATTTTGTGCCCATGGTGCGGGATATCCAGTGGCATGGGATCAGGTTCCGACCGCGGCTCACGTGCCTTACGTGATGACTCATTAATCAGTCTTGTTTTAAGAAGACGAAAGTCGTTTCGTCCGAACGTTTGGCATCAAACCGGTAGTTCAACCGGTCAAATTGTTTCAAATCACTAAGATCATGAACATTATTTTCAGCTAAAAAACGAACCATTTCACCCCGTGCCATTTTTGCAAATGTGGCACGGGTTTTTAGTTTGCCGTCAACGAGGTGGCCGAAGACAACATTGATCAACGGTTCAGCGGGAGTTAAATAACGCTGAACCGTTTTTGTGTATTCCTGTGAGGCGAGGTTAATTAACGGTTCATGATGCAGGTCCAGACCACGTTCAGGTTTGTCACCCCAAAAGTCGTACAGATTCTTGTAGCTTGTCACGTGGAGGGGCGCCTGCATTTCCAGGCGGTAGGGCGCAACGCCATCAAACGGACGTAGCACCCCGTAAAAACCAGATAGAATCCGCAAATGATCCTGCACGTATTGCAATGCTTGCGCCGTAAACACGCCTGGTGCCATGTACTGGTACTGAATGCCAGAGTAAGCCACCAGTGCAGGTGTTAACTGATGTTTGAGATTGATTTGCTGTAATTGTTGGTAGGCTTGTTGCGCGATTTTGTCGCTACAGTGCCAAAGCTGATGCAGTTCTTCATAACCCATTGATCGCAACGTTTGCAAAATTTCCTGCGTTTCTGGTAGGAATTGTGGCAAGGATGAAATATCGAAACTGTCTGAATCAATGGTCATTTTCTTAGCTGGTGAAATAATTATCTTCATGTGAGACCCTTTACTTTTAAATGCTGTTTTGTAAATGATAGCAGGTTTTTTCGTCCGATATCGGCCATCATTCAAGCGTAAATATTTGTACGGAAATTATATTTCAAACGAACATATTGGTTTGAACTGCGTATGTTAATGTAACTGGTTTTAGTAGCAGTGAATCAGTGAATTTTATTAATTGACAGGTACGATTGAACCGTATATTCTATAATCGTACTTCGGCAATGAACTGGAGTATGGATGGAACATGAGAAGATTCACTTTATTTACCCAAAGCTTTTTATAAAGAGATGGCAGCAGTTAAACTTGAGTTTGCTTGATAAAGGTCGACTGGAGAGAAACATCACGTACTTCTTTAATAGTAGTCCCGAGAATAATAATGGTAGAAGATTTCCAGGTAATATCATTCGTGGCACTGGTGGTGCCTATAAACTCAGATTCTCGTCAATAGCCAGTAATCAAGGTCAAAGTGGTAGCTACCGAGTTATTTATTTCGTGGTTGCAGGTAGTCAGGTAATCTTTTTAGAAATGTATCAAAAGAATCGGCAAGAATCCTTGAGCGATGCAAAAAAACAAGAGATTCGAAAGATGATTAGTCTGATAAGGGAGGTAAATGAATCAGATGAGTAAGGATAAGGATGAAAGTTATATCATGCAGAACTTGGCCGAAGTTGAGGCATATTTCAAAGGTGAACCTAACAATGTTGAAGTGCACACGGTCACTATCGATGTGCCACCGCGTTTTGATGCCAAGACGGTTAAGCAGCTGCGCAAACGGCTAGATGTGACGCAAAATACAATGGCCCATTTGTTAGGCATTTCGCCACGAACTGTGGAAGCCTGGGAAATTGGTCGGGCTGAACCTAATGGCAGTTCACGTCGCCTCCTTGAACTGTTTCAGAAGGATCCTAAAATCATTGAATTACTGCGCGATTAACAATATTTAATTAACAAATAACTACGTAAACGGATAAGCAACCACTTGCTGGGGGCTATCCGTTTTTATGTCGTCTAAATGAAGATGATGAATTTCACCGGTCCGCACGGATTTAAACGTCATGGTGCGTTCGGTCAAGTCCAGTACGTCCTCATAATGCGTGTAGTCCATGTTGCTGCGCCGCAAGCGTTCAGGCGTTCGGGGGATGACAACGTCGTCGAGTAGTGTGAGTAACTGATGTTCAGCGGCAAGTGTCGTTTGCGGAGCATCTTGGCGCCATAAGTTAATGACGGTGCGTTGGAAACGGTCCGTTGGTAAATTTGTGTGGTGTAAGTCGCCATCGAAAGAGCGACACGCTTGTTTGAAGACATCAACCGAGGATTTGGGATCAATGCCAAGGGTTTTGGCCAAACGGACAATGTGCGCCGGATAGTTTGGCGTGTTTGTCAGCACATGAAGTGGTGCTTCAGTCAGCGTTAGCCCGTGGCCCCGCGGCTCCAAAATAGCCGTATTGCCTGCAACATCAGTCAGTAACCAATGAAATGGCCGCCAATTATTCTCGCTATACCACTTTTGTGCGACGATATTGATATTTGGCAAGTCCAAACGCAATTCGGCAATTGAATGATGCGTTAGCGCCCAGTAAATGAAGTCCTGTGGCGTGATGTTCAGTTTGCCATCGACCATTGATGAAGCATAGTGAGCTTCAACCGGAAAGTAAAGTTCAGCGCAGGCAAGGCCAGCTTCGTTCATGCCATCACCCATTAAATAATGATTTCCCGGCGTCCAGCGACCACCGCCGATAACCGCCATTGGCAGTGGTTTACCAGGATTATCAGTAGATGGTTGCCACAAAAATCCAACAGGTAGGTAAATTGGCCGCCATGGCGTAGTAGTCGGTAGATCCATGGTTCGTGCGAAAAACGCGTGGTCATTTACGGATTGAAGTGTGATTGCGGTGCACATGAGAAAACCTCCTAAATGCGAGTGCTTATGTTCCACGTGTAACTTTCTTGCCCAATGTACCCAAATCAATCAAGCAAGCAGTCGATACTCAAGCAACATGTATGACGATCCTGCTTTACTAGACAACTGTTCATCGAGATTCAACTGCCACAGTGTCCGGTCGATTTTGAGATCGTGGAGTTGAATGAAGTCATGTAAGATATTCAGTGAGTGACAAACATCTGCTGTCGTATTGAATGTTTTGACGGAGACGTATTCGCCAGCTGGTCGGTTAACTGTTGCGACATTGTTGGGAACGGCGGGGCTGACGGCTTTGATAATACAAAAAGAGGCCGTTTTATAGTCATCAGCGATGCAGCCAGGCAATGTGGTCATGAAGCCTGATTCGCGTTTGTCGATCAGCTTCAGCGTGCCGATTTTTTGGTAGAAGTCTTGATACAATTGACTGATTTCTTCTTCGGTACAGGTCACGGATTGAATCGAGCGCCAGTATTCCTGGTTAGAATGATCAACGATCACGGGTTTGTTGAGAGCGGCCGTTTCGCGAGCAGGCTCAGGTGCAAAACGTTGATTTAGCGTTTGCTTAAGCGTGTCCAAACGTTGAATTTTAGCGTCAATGGTTTGATTTAACGTCTGTAGCTGAATGTCTAAGCTCGGTGTTTGACCAGCGTTAAGTAAGTTTTTGATTTGCAGAACAGATAATCCTAGTTTTCGCAGTTCCAGAATGAAGGTCAAATCATACAGTTGATCATAATTGTAGTAACGATATCCATTTTCTGCGACCATCGCTGGCTTGAATAAGCCTTGCTCGTCATAGAACAGGAGTGTACGTCTTGTTGTATCAGCGAGTTCCGCAAATTTTCGAATTGTTAGCATTATTACCTCTTATTCCTTGACCTGTACGTTACGTAACAGTTTACACTGATTATAGTTTGAAAAACGACAAAACGAAACAGGTTAATTTTAGGAGGAACGTAATATGAGAGCAGTTGTGATTAACGAACCGGGCCATGCGGATGTGTTAAAGATTGTTGACCGGGCAATGCCTGTCGCAGATGCAGAACACTCAGTCCTTAAGGTTCACGCATTTGGTGTGCATCGCTATGAAGTGTTGACGCGTGAAGGTGGCTCGCCAAGCGTTAAATTTCCACGTGTCATCGGTGTTGAGGCAGTGGGTGAAGTTGCTGATACTAAGCCAGGTTCTGGCCTCACAGTTGGTCAGAAAGTCATCACACTGAACGGTGGCTTTGGCAGGGAATTCGATGGTAGCGAGCAGGAATATGCTTTGGTACCGAACAAACAGCTGTACACCGTTGATTTTGATGGCTCCTGGGTTGATTTGGCTCAGTATCCGGAAACCTTCGTGACGGCGTTTGGCGCCATTAAATCGTTGCATTTGAGTGCCGGTGATACGATGCTCGTTCGTGGTGGCACGACGGCGGTCGGGTTAGCGATGATCAAACTGGCAAAGGCAATGGATCTAAACGTGGCGGCAACGACGCGGAAACCTAAACGGTTGGCTGACGTTACGGAGAATGGCGCCGATGAAGCCGTATTGGACAAAGACGGTGAGCTACAAACGGACAAGCAGTTTGACGGCAATGTTGATTTAGTCGGAACCGTTACGATGCGCGATTCAGTCAAACACGTGAAGAGCCAAGGAATTTGTTGTGTGATTGGCTTGCTGGCCGGTGAATGGGAAATGAAAGACTTTTCGCCGTTTGAAATGGTTGATAAATATCTAACGGCATACGATTCAAATGACTTTGATCAAGCGATGATCGATGAGCTATTTGGCCTGATTCGGAAGCATCACATCAGTATTCCAATTTCGAAGGTGTTTACACTGGATGATATTGCAGCTGCGCAGGATTATGTGATGGCTAATTCCAAGATGGGTGAGGTCATTGTGACAACGGATGAATTAACTAAGTGAGGGCTAGATTTCATGACTGAAAAAGAACTTATTCAGATTGTCATAGACGAAACTGGTGGTTTTCTTGACCATCCCTTTAATGGTGGTAGCAGTCATGAAAAAATCAATTGGAATATCATTCGCCATCATCGGAATCGAAAAATCCTCGCGATGGTATTCATCAAGGATGATCATTTGTTGATTAATCTAAAACTCAGTCCTGAACACGGTGAATTCGCGCGTAAACTTAGGGGTGTCGAACCCGGCTACCATATGAACAAAACGCACTGGAACACCATTGATGTTAATCACTGTGATGTTCAACCGCAGGAATTAGTTGGGATGATCAGGGAAAGCAGCGCACTGACAGAGAAGTGAGTGTCCTCTCAATTTCAAAAACGACTTTGTTCCGTCCCACGATTGACTCAATTGAAGATAATAATAAACAAAACTGCCACGCCTGGATTGAATTGGGCATGGCAGTTTTTGGGTTGCAAAGTTTAACGGGAAGTATCTGTGTCGCGGGCGGGCTATTTATCCAATGGATCGATTGTGTGCTCACCACGTCCTTGAATTTGTGTGAAACGCGGTACCTCATCGTGTTTAAGATGACGAATGTGCCATGAACGTTGAGTCTTGGCAGTCCGTCTGCGGGAATAAAGCCACAAAGTTATTCCAAGAATGAGCAAGAAAAAACCACCCATGACGAGCGTATAAGTGAGGGCCGGAAGTTGTGCGTTGGCAGTCGGGAAGAATGTTGAACCAAACACTAGCGCAGAAGTGATGAACCCAATTACGCCAATAATCAAACAGACAACGCGGCCACCGGGAAGTTTGAAAGCAGCTTGACGGCTTTTGCCAGTGACGTTGAGCACGATAAAACCGGCAAATAGCAGCAAGTACGTGACAAGATAGAGCATAACAGTGAGGGCCATCGCCATGGCAAACGCACCGTTGTTGCCGCCGATAACAACCGTTAACACAAAAGCAATGATGGACACGATGATGCCTTGCAAGAGAACAAGATGTACTGGTACCTGATGTTTGTTCACTTTGTTAAACGTTGTTGGCAGAATTTCGTCCTCAGCCGTGACCAGCAACGATTTAACAGGGCCAACAATCCAAGAACTGATTTCGCCCAGCATACCGATTGCCATGAGCAAGCCGATGACTTTTACCAGTGGCGCAAAGGTCGGTCCGAGGATAATGGCCACCATACTATTGATGGCCTGAATAACACCTTGGTTAAGCGACAGGTCTTTCAAAGGCACGACGGCGGCTACGGATAGGCCACCAAATGAATCGATGATAATAGCAAAGGCGACCAGCGTCAGCATAATAATCGGATAGTTGCGCTGCGGTCGTTTGAGATTGTTAACGTAAGAAGCAGAGGCTTCAATACCAGTAAACGCAAGAATGTAAGGCACGATTAACGTTAATGGATGTCCACTTGTGAAACTGTTAGTCGATAAGGTTGTTGCAAACTGAAGGGGATGCCCCGTGGCAACGTAGACACCGCTGAAAACTAACAGGATGAGTGCCGGCAGAATAATCCCAAGAATAAACGTCCATTTTACCAACCGATCGGTATCATTGATGCCCTTTAGCTGAATCACAGTCATGACCCAGTAAATCGCGAGAAAAGCGGCGAGCTTTAACCAAGGATTGGTGTTAAGGGCCGGCAAGTTTAGCGCATAGGCCATTACCCCGATGATGAAGTAAATCATGGTGATAAAGTTAACGGTGATTTGCAACCACTGAAAGAAGACGGCCACAAAACCGGCTCGCTGCCCTAGTGTGCCCTTAACCCAGGTGTAAACGCCACCGTCACTCCATCCAGGCATCGTCGCCATTTGGGCAGAGGCTAGTGCCACCGGTAAAAACCAAAAAATTCCTGCGACAACTAATAATAGGGTCGCCATCAGTCCCGACTGAGCAAAGGCTGGATATTCGTCGGCGGACATAAGCATGGCAGCCGTTAATGTGAAAAAGCCAAAAGCACTTAGCGAAGCATTCTTTTTCATGAGGGGAACCTCTCACTAGTTATAATTTAAAAGTTATTATTTATATTATTTTATCGATTGGACTTGTCGGATGTCAAAATCCCAATCTACTCCAGATTACTTTTCTACCGTTGTCTAAAAAGGGCTATAGCTTTTAGACAAAAATTGGTGCGTCCTAAACTTCTCAAGGTAAACTATCCATGCTACACTGTAAAAATTGTTGAAGAAAAGGAACTTGAAGGGGAAAATACATGAATCAACCAACACATACACGCATCACCAGAGGGATTGACGCACCATTTGTGCCGATAATGTACTTAATCGCTGGTATCCTGATACTTATTAACTGGGCATTTTCACACAGTTATCCAACTTCATGGGTAACGTTAACCCTAGGAATCATCATGTTTGCTGGTGGCTTAATCTTTCTTCATACTACCCTTCGTGGGAAATACATAATTTGGCAAAAAATCATGTCGAACATGTCAATTACAAAGGATGCTCAAGTGCTCGATTTAGGTTGTGGTCATGGTGCGGTTCTGATTGCGTTTGCCCAGCGTCTTGGTGCGCATGGTCATGCGACTGGTGTGGATCTGTGGCGTCAACGTGATCAGTCCAACAATGGCAGTGAACAAACGCAAGCTAACTTGGTGGCATCAGGTGTCGCTGACCGAACATCGTTGTTGACTGGTGATATGACGAAATTGCCAACGGGCGACAACGCTTATGATTTCGTTGTTTCTAGTTTCGCTTTTCATAACATTAAACCGGCTGCTCAACGCAAAATTGCTTTGAGTGAAGCAGTTAGAACGTTAAAACCAGGTGGCCGGCTCGTCATTGTTGATACGAATCACAATGACCGTGAATATAAAGCTGCGCTACAAGATTTGGGGCTTAAGGATATTGAGCTCAAGTCGGCCGGCTTTAATGGTTGGTGGAGTGGCCCGTGGATGTCTTCGTATGTAATTCAGGGGATTAAAAAGTAACAATATTTAAAAAGGTTAGCACTTCCGTGAGCGGCGTTATGACCACGACAAGTGTTAACCTTTTTAATGAGGTAAATTGTACCAATTCTGGAAAGAACTCTACTTTTTAAAATCATCCCTAAAATTATAGAGTTATTTTGGAGAGGGCCTATACCGACTATTTACTGATTAAAAAAATTGCTTTTAACAGTATTTTTGATGATACAATGAACACGTAAAAAAGGATGTCACTGCGAATGACATCCCTACCGATCCGCAAAAGCGGTGGTGCTTACGACAAACGAGTAATCGTCAGCTTGCCAAAGTTGAGACGACTGCCCGTTTTTTATGTTAACAGCAAGTCATAATGACCGCGATTAACTGAACGACCAATGCCAAAAGTGCCACCACAAACATGGCGAACTCTAGCATCAGCTGCAGTGCATCCTTTACGGACACGAGGTAACTCCTTTCCATCAGATTCTGTGACAATACAGTAAAAGTTTCTTACCCCATTAGCACCATCTTCTTTCAGGTGTAAAATACACCAAAAGTCACCAAACGTGTCACTGACGTACAGAAAGCTGTGCATAACCCAAATAGACAGATGTAAAGGCAAAGTTCACCTTCACATCTGTCTATTTACGTTATTGCTCGCTTTCTCCCGCGCTTCGTGAGCACTCTCAAAAGCGTCTTCACTTCTCGGTAATCAAAATTATAGCAAAGCGAACGGCATGAAATCCTCAACTTTGATGAGGATTTCATGCCGTTTTAATAACAGCTACATGATGTTTTCGTGTGACTATAAATCCTTTAATATCAAGACGTGTCACTGATTTTTTGCAAAATATATTATCTAGGTTTTTAAAGAAGCAGAGGTGTGAAAATGTTTGAAATTACTTTTAGTAAACCAATCGCCTATGCACGAGATAAATCGGTAATCCGGCAATTAGTATGACGACCACAAGTAGCCAACCCAAGTGAAACCAAATACCGGTAGGATTGCCCAGCATAAGGCCACGACAAACCTTAACGGCATGGTATAGGGGCGATAGCCAGCAGTATGGTTGAAGCCAACGTGGCATATTGGCGACAGGAAAGAATGTATCCGAAAACATGTACATTGGTTGAATGACCAGCATGGCATAGTAATTAAGATAGTCGCGATTAGGAACAAGCAATGTAAAGATCAGGCCCAGTAACCCGAACAAGAGGCCATTCAAGAATAAAAGAAATGGGACAAAGATAACTAGCCAGCTATGGATAGCACCTAAAAATCCTGCGATAATCAAAAATAGTGTGCCGAAAATGGTAGCGCGAATACCGGCCCAGATGGCTTGACCAATGATGATGTCTTGCAGGTTAACAGGTGTCATGCTAACGGCGTAATAAGTCTTTTCAACCCGCATCTGAATAAACGCATTTGTCGTGGCCTCATTGGTTGCTGCATTCATGCTGGTGGCGGCGACTAAGCCTGATGTGACAAACAGAAAGTAGGGCATGCCTTCAACGTTGCCAACAAAGTTTGCTAAGCCAATTCCCATTGCAATCAGATAAAGGATTGGATCAAGCAAGTTTGGAAACACAGATACTTTGAAGAGTTTTCGAAAACTCATGTAATTGCGTTGAATGACGTGTTTGATGGATCTAAGAGAGAGCTTGTACAATGTGATCATCCTCCTCGTGAAAATCGGTAAGTGCCAAAAAGGCTTCTTCTAGTGATTGATAACCGTACTTTGCCGGCAACGTATCTGGGGCACCAGAAGCGAGAATCTTGCCACGGTGAATAATTAATACTTGATCAGCTAACCGTTGAACTTCATCCATGTAGTGAGAGGTGAGCAACAAAGAAACGCCTTCACTTTTTAATTGATCCAATTTTTTCCAAATTACATGGCGTGACTGAATGTCTAGTCCGGTTGTTGGCTCATCAAGAATGATTACTTTGGGATGGTTGAGAAGAGCGCGTGCCAGCACCAAACGGCGCCGCATGCCACCAGACAAATCACTGATTTGTTTGTCATCGTAATTTGCTAAACCGGCAAACGTTAGCAGGTTCTGTGTTCGCTTTTTCAGCTCACGTTTGGGGATGTCATAGCACAGGCCGTGAGCAATCATGTTTTCGTAAACCGTAAGTGAACCATCCAATAAGTCCTCTTGAGATACAATGCCAAGCGCCCTTTTTGTGTTTGAGGGCGCTTTTTTAACGTCGAAGCCATCCACGGTGATCCTACCCCGAGTAATGGATGCTGCTGCGTAGATCATTTTCATGGTTGTTGTCTTGCCTGCACCATTTGTGCCTAATAAAGCAATGCAACGGTTGCGTTGCAACTGAAACGAAATGTCATTAACGGCTGTAAAGGAACCATATTTTTTTGATAAATGAGAAACTTCAAGAATGGGTTTCATGGTTATCAACCTCCGAATTAACTAAATTTGGTGAAAAATGTCGTTTCTCACTGAAATTTAATGTATCATGAGGTCAACTCGATGATCTTCGAAATATGGAATTCGGCGGTGATAATATGAATGAGGCACCAGATGTTGCAGCAATCGTGGAAATTTTTAGTAACTCGGCACGGGTTAAAATGGTGGATATGTTAATGGATGGCCGAGCTCACACAGTCAATGAACTGGCCTTGGCTGCTAAGATCACGCCGCAAACAGCGACATATCATTTGCAAAAAATGGTCGGTCTTAACTGGCTTAAAATGGAGAAGTACGGGCGCTTTCATTACTACACGTTGATTCGATCAGACGTCGCAACACTGTTTGAAACGCTGAGTCCGGTTGCGCCTGAGAAGAAAGTCGCTTCTCTAAACAAGAGTCTGAAATATAAAAAACTATATTATTGCCGAACATGTTATGACCATGTGGCAGGTCGAATTGGCGTTGCCATTACTGATAAACTAATTGAAAATGGCGCCATCGCTTTGGAAAGTGCGAATTTTAACGTGACACAAAGTGGCCGAACATTCTTATCAAGCACTTTTAATTTGAACTTAGACGAGTTGATGAAGAAAAAACGTGCTTTTTGTAAACCTTGCCTGGATTGGAGCGAACGTAAAGATCACGTTGGGGGCGCAGTTGGTCATGGCATTCTGACGTTTCTGTTGGATCATGAGTACTTGGTCCGTGGCAAAGATGCGCGAGCGTTGGTGGTGACGGATTCTGGTCATAATTTTCTTGAACAGCGCCTTCAACTCAGCGTTTAATGATCTGGCCTAGTCTAGGAAATTTTAAAAATCGTAAATTAACGAAGAGATGATTAGTAATGATGTTACGTGTGAAAGATCAACTTCAGCTCAGTTCTTTAGCGCAAAGTGAAGCGCCAGCATACTTTCAACTAATCACACAAAATCAGCAGTATCTTGGCAAGTGGTTACCTTGGGCGTTAAAAGTTACAACGTTAGCGGACCAAGACCGTATTACACATACTGCGGTATTGGCCGACCGTCAGCAACCCAAGCAGTTTAGCATTTATTGTCAAGGCCGGTTGGTAGGGCGGATTAGTTTTGTTAAATTAGACATGGCCAATCGGACGGCTGAAATTGGGTACTGGCTGAGTGAGGACGCGCAAGGCCATGGCATTATGTGTGCCTGCGTTGACCGGCTTGCTCGTTATGGATTCGAAAAGTTGCATCTCAAAAGAATTGATTTGAAAATTGCGATGCATAATCAGTCAAGTTTAAAGGTGGCCGCTGCCTGTGATTTTGAACGGCAAGGGATCTTGCTTAACGCTATCCATTTGGTAAGTGGCCCAGTAGACGCGATTCGTTGGTCGCGATTCAATGTTAATAATGATTAAAGCGGAGGGATAAATGATGGATCTTACATTTTCAGATGAGGCACAAACAAAACTTACGGAAAAAATGACAGTCGATGACGCACTTTTGCTGGATTTGGATGACGGTATTGGTCCGCTGTCACCGTATTTAAAGGAAAATGGGTTAATGTATCAGTTGTTCATTTGCCCAAAGACGAAGGTGCCCAGTTCTTTTACTAAGCATTTTCAAACGTCCCTGGGGCCGGTTTACTTTACCGATGTGACAGAAGTCTACTTAGATGAGCACATGAAAATCACGTACAAACCTATCCAAAATCGATTTGAATTACAAAGTGATCAACAGATTATGGAATCAAGTTTAGATTTGGTTAATTTAAACGAACAAAAAAACTTCTAAGCTAGTCAACCAGGCTAGTTTAGAAGTTTTTTTGTATTTAGCTGGCAATGATAAACAGGACAAGCAAGACTATTTCAATGGCGAGGCGAATTAGATGGTGTGACCAATGAACATCGGCACCAAATAGCCGCCGACTCGCCATTAGCGCGCCACTTGAAATCAACACCATGCCGATTACTAAGAATGGAATCGTTGCGTTAGTGGGGAAATCACCCACTGCGGCCAACAGGAATAGTGAACCGATAACCGTTGTAATAGCGCCGGCCCAACCGCCTTTGCGGACGTTGAACCAAGGCAAAATGAGATAAATAAGTGCATAGATACCAATCAAACGGCGCATAAAAATGAGCATGTAATTCCCCCGAGTTTTTGTTTAATACCTAGTTTTGATTGAGCTGTTGTTTTCGTTGGTGATAGCTATCGATTTTTTGATCTAAAAAATCGAGATGTTGCTGGATCAACTGTTGTTCACCTTTCAAACGTAGTCGCTGCTTGGCTAAGAGGTCCAGCCGTTCATCGATGGTGGCGTCACCAATATCACGCAACTGAGCGTAGGCTTGAATCTGTTTCATCGGCATGCCGGTGCTTTTAAGTCGTTTGATAAACGCCATCCAGTGAATATCCGCATCAGAGTATTCACGTTTGTTGGTGTGAGAACGAGCAGGCGTGATGAGATCGAGCTTCTCATAATAACGTAACGTATCGATCGGCATCCCGACTAGTTTTGAAAACTCACCAATACTGTACATATTTTCCCACCTATAGATAATTTTGGTCTAGAACAGTTGTCACCATAGAGAAAGTGTAAAACTTTAGTTGACATGGAGTTAACTCCAGATAGTAGGCTTATCCCAATCTTAAAGGAAAGGGAGCTTATATTGATGCCAGAAAATGAAAATAGTCGTTTGAAACGGGGCCAAGCAAAATTGCAGGAGGTTGATGCAGAAGCGGCGACAAATGTCATGTCAGGATTGGCGGATGTGGCGCCAGATATTGCGACGTACATTGAAGAATTTGCGTTTGGTGACATTTGCTCGCGGTCAGGGCTCGATCTCAAGCAGCGTGAAATGATTACAGTCACGAGTTTATTGACGCAGGGAGACACGGCCGCACAATTAGCGGTGCACATTAATGGCTGCCTTAACGTTGGGCTGACTAAGCAGGAAGTTGTCGAAAGTTTCATCCAGTGCTTGCCATACGTTGGGTTTCCAAAGGTGTTAAATGCAGTCGCAGTCGCTAAACGAGTTTTTGCTTCACACAAATAGTTAGTTTAGGGACGGTCGAATAAACACAAAATAGCAGTTGTCAGTTTTTAGTTCTGGCAACTGCTATTTTCAACTGTTCAAACTGACGGTTATCCCTTCAATCCTCGTGATTGCCGATCCATATCCTCAACGACAATGTCGAAAATTTCACCTAGTGAGGCGCAGTACTTTAGAATGTCCCATGGTTCGTTGGTGTGGAAGTGAATTTTAATGAGGTTGCTATCGCCAACGGCAATCAAACTGTCACCTTTGAAATGAGCCTTAATGTAGGCGTCGATTTTATCTTCGTCAAGGTCGTGACCATCAATTAGACATTGTGTATCGTAGCGAAATTCAATCATAAGTTAATTCTCCAATTTCAGTTTGATAATATCGAATGCCCTCATTGTACGTGGGTGGGACGATAAATGCATGAAATCTATCTTAACGAAAAACAACGTCACGGTTTCAACCAGCATATGGACTGGCAAAGACCGTGGCGTTGTATTTTGTGTTTTAAATCAAATCAGTTTTGCGTTAGAAACTGCGGCCAAGAAACGACAGTCCGCCGATGGCTAAGAAGATGAGCACTAACCAGATAGCGATGTGGGCGAAGAAAACAAATCCTGCGACCACGACCAGCGTACCCAAAATCCAGAAAACAGCCTTGCCGATGAACCGCCCAAAAATCAGTAAGATGGCCAGTCCAGTTAATAGTCCCATTGAGGAACCCTCCTAAATTTTAAACGTGTCAATTAACGCAGTTCGTTAACTGTGCCCAAATTCTAGCATTTCTACTGGCGGATACAAGTAGTTAAATCGTAAGGATTGGTAAAGCTGATTACGGTAGAAATAAAACCGCTAAAGAAAGTGTTGCTGTTTGAGAAATGTAGATAAGTTAACGACGTCCAGCAAGGTCAGTACACCGATTGGACGATGTGCAAAAACACGTTCACGTGTTAAAGCATAAGCCCGATGTGTATCAACATAGGATGGCTCGTTTAGCCCTGCTAATTGTCATTGTTTGATTGGATAATACAACTGTTGTATAAGATCTGACTTATTAGAATACTGGCTGGTGATTTTAAAAACAATCACTCGCTGAGCGGTTACCTCAATAACCAATGCTGGCTGAACTTTTGAAATATGACCTTCATCGAAAGGGACGTTTGCAATGTAGAGCTGCATTGGATGGATGTTAGTCATTATTTTTCACGCATCCATTCATCAAAGTGTGGTGATTTTTGAGGGTCATAATGCCCCTCTTTATCAATATCAACATCCCCAATAGGAATATTTTTGATGAGGTCGTGCCACTCGAGAGGGGTCGGTCGGCTTTTCAAAACAATATTATTATTTTTGTCAATATCGACAGAAAGCTGATCCCCAACAGATAACCCGAGTTGTTTTCTGACTTCGGCAGGGATGACCACCTGGCCTTTGCTAGAGAGTCGCGTCGTAATGGGCTCAAAATTATTTTTGGTCATGGCACTGCCTCCATTAGTCAGATCTTACGTCTTACCTCTTTACCATATTTTGTAAAACTCACTAAGTCAATTTATTTGATTACATCTAACATACGCAAGCACGATATGAAAAAATCGCGAGGATTAATAAAAGTAGTTATACTCTTGGTAAATTTTTCTGAGATTCTCTCATGTTTCTTTCAGGTTTAAGTACTTTTAAGCCTGGCGCGCTCAAATTAAGCTTAGATACAAGTCGCAGTTGGCAAATCTATTTAAAAAGAGATGAGCGAAATGATTAAAAAATCTGGGTGGCAGGTAACGTTGCTTGTTGAAGTGGGTTTTGTAATCTTAAGCATGATGTTGTTTGCGGCGCTGGTTCATGGAAACCAGGTGTTTGCGACAGGAGATTATCATTTTCATCAAAACCGAATTGAAAGTCTGTATGAGGCGTTAAAGCATGGTGACTTGTTACCGCGCGTTGATACATACTTCGCAGGCGGTTATGGGTATGCGGCGAGTTTGTTTTATCCGACCCTGTTTTTGTATGTGCCAGCGCTGTTTAGACTGATTGGTTTTAGCTCCGCACAAGTTTACTTTGGAACATTGATTGGAATTTTGTGGGCAACATTTGCGACGACAGAGTTTGCTGGTCGCCAAATGGGTCTTTCACGTGTGCGCAGTGTTATGTTTGCCCTCCTGTATGGTCTAAGTACTTATCATCTTCAAGATTTATTTAGTCGGCAAGACATGGGTGAGGCAATGGCAATGGTTTTCTTCCCGTTGGTTTTGGCGAGCTTAGTGAAGTTGAATCACGGCGACAAACGGGCATGGTTGTGGCTTGCACTTAGCATGACGGCAGTGGGCTACTCTCACATGCTATCACTCGAAATGATGGGGTTGTTTTGTGTTGTTTACGCGCTCACTCACTGGCAGTCGTTTGTAACCAAACGAACGCTCTTAGCTGTTGGCGCTGCCGCCGTAACAGCGATTCTTTTACTGTCAGCCTATCTCATTCCCGTTGGCGAACAGTTAATGTCGCAAACTTTTCAAGTGACGTCGACGCCGCTTGTTTACATTTCAAAAGAAGCAGTCTCTCCCATAAATCTGGTGATAAATTCGCTGACAAACCAGGTGTTTCACGCCAACACTGTCAATGTTGGACCAGTCATCTTTATCGGCAGTTTTGTTGGTTTAGGAATGGCACTAAGGCAACACCACAACCGTCGCTTGGCGGTTATTGCTGTAGCTATGTTGGTAATGACCACTAGTGTGTTCCCGTGGGCTTTATTAAATCACACAATGTTTAATACGCTGCAATTTCCATGGCGCTTATTTTCGATTATTAGTTTATTAGTTAGCTACAATTTGTCTGATTTGCAACATGGTCTGTCATTTAAGAGAGCCGCCAACATTATTGTGCCAATGAGCATCAGCGTCCTTGTATTATTAGGCCTGCAATTAGGCATGAAAACAGTGGCCGCATCTCCACAACGAGTCGAAACGGAGAGTAGTTTCAACAAGATCGATTCATATTACATTGGCGCTGGTCATGAATACCTGCCTAAGACGTTGTCATACAATAAAATTTTGTCTAACAAACATCGGACACTCGTTTACAATAACGAAGATGTGACCGTTACAGCGGCCAAAGCGTCTGAGAACGTGTTTAGAATCTTTTCAAGAGTATTCGCAGGAAGGCTAAGCTAATCATCATCTTACTGGTGTTCAGCTTTCGCTCACAATTGCGCCAGAGGCGCCGATATTTTCCTAGCCAGCTAAAACTGCGTTCGATAACCCAGCGTTGCGGGGTCACTTGACCGTGCCTAAGGTCACTCTGTTTAGCAATAATGACTTCAGCGTTAATCATTGCCTGAACTGATTGAGCAAAGTTGTTACCAGTATAACCACCATCGGCCATTACTCGTTGAACCAGGTCAAACTGTGATTTGTTTAACGCCAGTAGCGCATTGGCGCCATCACGCTCAGAAACATTGGCGGTTGTCACATGGACTGCCATCGGCAGCCCATTGATATCTACAGCAAGATGGCGCTTAATCCCACTCACCTTTTTACCACCATCGTAGCCACTACTTTCAGCAGGATCGGTATTCTTGACACTTTGAGCATCTAGAATGATGAACGATGTATAAACTGAACGCTTCTGAGCCAACCGATGTTGGCTGACAATTTTTTTAAAACCTTATCCAGAGGAGTGATACCAGCAGGAGATGGCGTTTTAGTCCAAAGTAACCAGTAATAATAGACGGTTTCCCATTTAGGAAAATCGCTGGGTAAATCGCGCCAAACGCACCCATTTTTCAAGGTATAAAGCAGGGCACAAAAGATATCATATAAATCAACCTTTCTTGGCTTAGTCCGCTTACGTATGCCTTCTAGATCTGTCCGGATTAGTTCAAATTGTTCACGAGAGATGTCGCTACTATAATGGTGTGCAAAGCTTTTCATGGATTAAAAACTCCTGTTTTTGATCTAATTTAACTAAAATCAAATCGAATGTCAAAGTATCCAAACACGTTCTGATGGGCATGTTGAATTTCATTACGTTGTCCACGATTCTCAAAGACACGCTAAAATAAGTCTGCCATTGGTTTATTATAAAGGCATGCAGGCGGTGAATACGCTGGATCACCGCTTTGTAGCCACTAAAGAAAGTGGCACAGGTATGACTGAGCTAAATGTCACGGGTTCTGGAAATGTGGCCGTTGGTTACGCTGGGACGGCATTACAACGAATCAGCGTGCTCGTTTCAATGGCTACGGTCTTTGCAATGGGTTTGAGTATCAGGCGGCGAAAGTGTTCGTTTGCCCATGCTCGTTTGTGAGCGCATCATCAGAATAGATTTTAATGATCGTGGGGATGAACATGGAAAATCAGGTATTGATTGTTGAAGATGAAGACAGCCTTAGTTCGTATTTAAAAACGGAATTGACGTTTGAAAATTATGATGTATTGGTGGCAGCTGATGGTGAAGAGGCGATGACAGAGTTCACTGAACATCAAGATACTCTGGGTGTTGTCTTACTGGACTGGATGATTCCAAAGCTTAACGGGTTGGAAGTTCTTCGTCGGATTCGCAAACAAACAGCCACGCTACCAGTCATTTTTATGACGGCACGTGATTACGTTGGTGATAAGGTAGCCGGTTTGGATAATGGCGCGGATGACTACATCACAAAGCCGTTTGAAATCGAAGAGTTATTGGCGCGGCTGCGTGTAATTTTTCGACACGAGGCCCAGCAGTTGCAAGTAGCCCCAGTTTATGAAATTGCGAACCTTAAGCTTGATACAAAGTCGCATCAGGTCACCCGTGATGACAGTCATGTTCAATTGACACAGCGCGAATATACGCTGTTGCTGTATCTTCTACAACATAAAGAGGAGACTGTCACTCGTGACGAATTATTGGACAATGTTTGGGGCGTTGATTTTGTTGGGCAGACCAATATTGTCGATGTTTACATTCGGTATTTACGGAACAAAGTGGATCGTGATCATACGCCAGAATTGATTCATACAATTCGCGGCGTGGGATACACGCTAAGGGAAGAAGAATGAAAAGGTTATTGGCAAGGTTGCATATTAACCGTAATTCAAATGCGTGGGTCATTATTCGCACATACATTGTCATCCTGCTCGTGACGACACTCTTGAATGTGATGGTGACAGCGGGCGTAGTTAGTACGCTGTTAATTCGAAATCGTGAAGCGGAAGCTGTTAACATGATTGATTCGCTACAAGACTCGTTTGTGCATAAGTCACCAAATTGGGACGCTTGGGAGGCCACAAGTGAGGAAGATACGTCGGATACTTACGTTAAAATTCAAACCATCACTAAGAGCGGAAAGGTTAAAGACACATTTTATTCACCCAATACTCAAAAGTATCTAAAGGCGAAAGTAACACGTATCTCGGCGTTTCCGGCGGTTAAAATCGTTGATGGTCATGGCGTGTTTTATTACCGCAGTAAGTTAACCCATCGTGCTTACTATCAAATCTGGTTAAGCATGAATTACATTTTGCACATGGTTCGTGTTGTCCTTGAAGCTGTTTTGCTGGTGGCTGGATTAAGCTTAATCGTTGGCGTTGCCTTGATTTTATTAATGTCACGTCGTCTCACTAAACCGCTGACCAACCTGACTAAAGCAGCACGAGAGCGTGCCGCAGAAACGGGCCAGCTACAGCAGTCGCTGCCAGTGCCGGAGACACCTACTGAAGTTAACCAATTAGCCATTAGTTTCAACCAATTGTTAACATCGCTAAACGATCGAATGCAGCGTGAACACCAATTTGTATCGGACGCTTCGCATGAATTGCGAACACCGCTAGCTGGGATTCGTGGGCACGTTAGTTTGATTCGCCGGCGTGGGACGGAGCATCCCGAAATCGTTCCAGATTCTCTTAAATATTTGGATGAAGAATCGCTTCGGATGCAACATTTAGTTGAAAACTTATTGGCGATTAGCCGTAATGATCAGTTGCAACTGGATCTAAAACCACTTGATTTAACCGAATTATTAACAACAGTCGTGGCAAATTATCAACACCAAACGGCGCATAAAATCACATTGAAACTCCCGAAACATGCGGAGGCATTGGGCAATGAAGATAGTATTCGGCAGATTGTTTTGGCCATTTTAGACAACGCGGTCAAATATTCACCTGACGATCGGCCGATTGATATTACTGTTGTTGAACTGGATAACGCAACAGCACTAAGCATCAGCGACCAAGGTACGGGTATTAGTGACGCGGACAAGGCTCATGTGTTTGAACGCTTTTACCGCGTCGATCAGGCACGCTCAAGTAAAATACCTGGCACAGGCTTAGGACTGGCCATTGTTTCGCAATTGGTTGCATTAAATCATGCCAAAATTGCTGTGACGGATAATCATCCACAAGGAACAACGTTTACCATCACATTTAGGAAGTAATCACTTAAACGAACGCAATCTGAGAAAAACTCATTTAATCTTCACGAACCGTAGATAGATGCACCTCTCATTTCCCGCTATTCTGTAAACATAGCAGGGGAAGGAGAGGTGTTTTTTTATGATAACAGCCTTGTTAGCATCGATTATGCATATTAATACAATTATCCCGAGTTTGATGGCTGCACATGGTGTGTTGGTATACGTCGCGCTCTTTATGATTATTTTTATTGAAACTGGTTTGGTCGTAATGCCATTTTTACCTGGTGATTCAATTTTGTTCCTGTGCGGATCATTGGCAGCCAGTGCTGCTGGTGCCATGAACCCATGGTTGATGATTGGCATATTGACCGTGGCAGCCATTCTGGGTGATCTCGTGAACTTTGAAATTGGCAAACGTTTTGGGCACTGGGCCATGCGTAGCAAACGTATGCAACGATGGATCAAGCCTAAGTACCTACAACGTTCACAAACATTCTTTGAACGTCACGGTAACGTTGCTATATTCCTAGGCCGGTTTATTCCGATCATTCGGACTTTAATTCCATTTACGGCAGGAATGGGTAAAATGCACTATCCGACATTTGCTAAGTACAACATTATCGGCGGCGCAACGTGGGTCACAGTCGCAATTGGTGCCGGATACTTCTTTGGTAATATCCCAGTGGTTAAAGCGAACTTTGAATTGATTATGTTGGCAATCGTGGTGATTTCGCTGGTGCCAGTTTTGTATACAACATTGAAGGCCCGTTCGCAGGCTGAATAAGGCCGGTTTATACACCTGAAAAGGTGCGGACAAAATGATAGGAGGTCTTGGATATGAAACAAATGACGATTATTGTGCCCTGTTATAACGAACAAGCAGCAATTCCGCTATTTTATCAGCGGTTGAAAAAGATTCTTGGTAACTATGTAGACGAATATGCAGGTCGTCAATGGGATTTGTTGTTTGTTGATGATGGTTCGACAGATGATTCATTGACTGAAATGGAACGGCTCCAAGTGAGTGATCCAGAGCATGTTCACTTTCTATCATTTTCGCGGAATTTTGGAAAAGAAGCGGCATTATACGCTGGTTTGGAAAATGCGGATGCTGAATATGTAGGCGTGATGGATGTCGATCTGCAAGATCCACCGGAATTGTTGCCGCAAATGATCACGTATTTAGACAGTGGCGACTACGACACGGTTGCAACCAAGCGTGATTCACGAAAGGGCGAACCAATTGTCCGTTCGTTCTTTTCTAAAATGTTTTATAAACTGATCAACCGTATTTCACAAACACCGATTCCAGAAGGTGCCCGTGATTATCGTTTGATGAATCGTAAAGTGGTGGACGCTGTGTTGGCCATGCCAGAGGTGAACCGCTTTTCGAAGGGCATCTTCAACTGGGTTGGTTTTCGCACCAAGGTTTTGACGTTTGACCATCAAGAGCGGGTGGCCGGTGAAACACACTGGTCTTTCAAACAACTGGTGAGTTATTCCTTTGAAGGGATTATGGATTTTTCTGATAAACCACTAACGATTGCGTCAGTGGTTGGCGGGGCATCGTTTGTGTTATCCATTTTTTCACTGATATTCATCGTTATTAGAGCGTTGGCATTTGGTGATCCGACTGCTGGCTGGCCATCATTGGTATCCATCATTTTAATGATTGGTGGCATCCAACTATTTTGCCTAGGGATTGCTGGAAAGTATATTGCTAAGATTTATCTGGAAGTGAAGCAACGTCCGGTTTACATTACACGTGAACAAAAATAGCACTTAAAAAGTGGGTAGGGGTTGTAAAAAATGGGTCTGTTAGAAGCATCGTCTTCTTCAAAATGGCGTTGGTGGACGTCAATTAGTTTACTGGTTATCTTTGCGGTGTTAGCAGAGAGCGTCAAGCTACAGTCAGGGTTTATCACTGGCGTTGACCAAGGGTTTGCAACCTCCTTCGCCAGTTGGCAAACATCCTCGAAGACAGCATTGTTTGTTTTAATCTCTAAATTTGGTAGTCCAGTAGTCGCCACGATTGCTGCACTCGCATTGATTCTGTGGTTGTGGTGGCAACGAGAGCGAATCGCCGCTGGTATCAGTTTCCTTATTTATTTCGGTGGTAATGCAATCGCATTGCTGGTTAAGTACATGGTTGGTCGTGTGCGCCCGACACATGAGTTAGTTGCAGATAACGGCTTTAGCTTTCCCAGTGGGCATGTGTTTTCCAGTACATTATTGATTCTGTTGCTATTATTGGTTTTTGGTCATTATTTGAAATTTAAACCGCAATTATTTGCGACAATAATTGCGGTCATCTGGTTGGTTATATTAATGATTGCCCGTGTGTATCTGCGCAATCACTTTGCTACTGATGTTGTGGGCTCCGTACTACTGGCTGGCGGTTGGTTATTGCTGAGTCAACAGCTGATTACGGAAGTCATAAAGCGAATACCTAGTTTGCAGCAATCCTAAGGGGATGTTAAGCATGTTTGATGATGAGAATATTATTGAAAAAGCTATGGAATTTGTACTGGTTAGGACGAAACCGGAATATTTAAACGAAATGATAAGCATTCTTGATGAGTTAGTTGTTGAGGCACGTGCAACGCGTAATATTGCTGTGCTGATTGAGTTGCCAACGGTTCAAAGTCGCATGATCAAACCAGAATATGTGGATGAAGTGAACACGATTAAGCATTATTTTGGTCAGCACCCGCTGGCAATGAGTTAGTTAAGCAGGTGCTGTTAGTGCAATCCGTGCTGAGCCATTTTTGCGAATTCCTCCGGGTCAACAAAAAAGGTGACTTCACCGGTTTCTGGATTCACTCTTGGGTGCACGTTAACACTGATAGGTAAAACCTTATCCTGATTTTCTACTGTCAGTTTGAAGATGTTGCCCCAAGCGTACATTTTGCAATCTGTTTTTTCCATGATGTCGAGTTGCTCCCTTATTTTTTAATGTAGCACGTTTAATCTAGTCCTAGGGGTTATCAAAATAAAGCAAGTCATTTCAGCGATGTGGTCTAAACGCCGAGATGACTTGCTTTTGAAATTCTGAATATTAATACATTAATGTCTGTAGCTCGCTATTGTCTGAGGCTAACGTTTTCTGATGAAGCGGTAAGCGGCGGCAATTGCGCCAATCAGTAAGCCAGCACCGAGGATTGAAGCAACTGTGGCACGTTGCTGATCTGTCAGTGGGAGAACGCCTGATTTATCACGTTGAGTCTGATTAGTCGTTTGAGACCCTGAACGGCCTGAGGTGGTGCCACTACCTGATTGAGGAGCAATGGCACGTGGTCCATTAACGGTACCACTTGTTACAGAGCGTCCGTTCGAGCCGGCCCCACTGGTACCAGTTGTACCGGTCATACCTGAGCCGGTTGTTTTTGAACCAGTCGATCCTGAACCGGTTGAGCCAGTGTTACCGGAACCTGAACCGCCTTGACCAGTCATGGATGATCCTGAACGACCCGTTTGCCCGGTGGTACCAGAAGTAGTGCCAGGGCCCGTGGAATTAGATCCGGTTGCGCCTGTCCCACTGTTACCGGTGGATGTTTGTCCGCCAGAGCCTTGACCAGCTCCGTTTCCGGCACTACCAGAACCAGTGTTTCCAGAGCCGCCGGTGTTACCCGCCCCAGCGTTACCTGACCCATCGCTGTTTCCAGTGCCTGGGTTACCGGGTGTGCTGGGTTGACCGCTACCAACTGTAACGCTCACTGGTGTGCTGTCCTTAGTGTTGTCGCCATTAGCAGCCACAATTTTAACGGACAGCGTTTGACCATCAGTTAAACCGTCAATTGGAATGGAGAAGGTACCATCTGCATTCACTGGTGCAGTTTTGGTTGAGCCATCAGGCAACGTCACCACTGCGGTAAACGTTGTCCCATCTGGTACTGGTGTTGTGACATTGGCATTCCCAGTCACGGCAGTGTCACCGGTATTAACTGGATTAACGGTTGGTGTCCCCACATTGTAATCATCCAGTGGATTCGTTACATTTGGCTGACTAACAGTGATTGAAACGGGTGCACTATCCTTGGTATTGTCACCATTGGTAGCGACAATCTTGACATTCACCGTTTGACCAGGTGTCAGGGCACCAGTGTCGATGTTAAAGGAACCATCAGGATTCACAGTACCAGTTTTTGTCGAGCCATCTGGTAGTGTTGCGACCGCAGTAAACGTGGTGCCGTCTGGTACTGGTGTTGTAATGTGTGCGTTCCCAGTCACGTTGGTGTCACCGCCCTTAGCAGGGTTTACGGTTGGGGCGCCAACGTTATAACCATCCAATGGATTCGTTGGGTTGGTTGGGTCACCGGCTTCAACAGTTACGGAAGCAGGGGAACTGTCTTTCGTATAATCTCCGTTTACAGCTTGCAGTTTGACAGATACGATTTGGCCAGTAGATAAGGCACCTGTGTCTACTGTGAATGTGGCCTTGTCGCCGTTAACCGTTGCGTCGACGGTTTTGGTTGAACCATCTGGTAAAGTAGCAATGGCCTTAAACGTGGTTCCATCAGGAATTGGTGTGGTTAATGTGGCTGATCCAGAGACGCTGGTGTCGCCATTTTTCGCCGGATTCAGCGTTGGTGTTGTGACGTTGTAGTTTGTTAATGGATCTTCGAAAGTCGGATCAGACTTACCGACGAAGAAGGTAACTGGCAAACTATCCTTGGTATTTTCACCATTCATCGCCACAATTCGAACGCTGATTTCTTCTCTTGCAATCAGTGTGCCGGAGTCAATTGAGAAGGACCCATCTGAGCTAACAGTGGCTTCTTTTTCAATGTTACCAGGTAGGGTCGCAACTGCCTTGAATGTTGTACCCTCTGGGAATGGTGTGTTGATGTTGGCATTCCCATCAATTGTCGTGTTGCCTTCTACTGCCGGTTCAACAGTTGGAACGTTAACGGTATAGCCATCCAGTGGATTACTTGGGTCGGCTTGGTCAACAACGATACCTGTTGGCAAACTATCTTTGGTGTTATCGCCGTTGGTTGCCTGAATCTTCACGTTGATTTGCTGACCGGCTGTTAGCGTCCCAGTGTCAATTGAGTAGGAGCCGTCACCGTTAACGGTAGCTGTTTTTGTACTTCCGCCAGGTAGGGTAGCGATGGCTTCAAACGTTGTCCCATCAGGAATTGGCGTATTGAAGTTGGCATTACCAGTTACGGTAATTTCACCGGCCTTGGCTGGGTTAACAGTTGGTGCATTAACGGTGTAACCGTCCAGTGGATTGGCCGGATTAGTTGCTTCAACAGTTGTTGAGGCTTCAGCTCCATCCTTTGTGTTGTCGCCGTTAACTGCCTGTAGTTTGGCAGATACCACTTGGCCGGTCATTAATGTTCCAGTATCAGCTGTAAACGTCGCATTGACGCCATCAACATTTGCATTAACCGTTTTAGTCGTGTTGTCTGGTAATGTCAGAATGGCTTTAAACGTGGTGCCCTCTGGAATCGGCGCTGTCAGTACAGCTGACCCTGAAACACTGGTATCGCCGTTCTTAGGTGTGATAAATGTTGGTGTTGCCACTTCGTAGTCAGCCAATGGATTTTCGGCTTCGCTAACAGTCATATCTGTTGGTGTACTATCTTTGGTTGCGTCACCGTTTTTAGCTTGAATCTTGACGCTAATGGCTTCCCCTGCTGTCAAGGCACCCGAATTGATCGTGTAGGTACCATCAGGTTTGATCTCAGCTGTCTGTTGAACACCACCAGGAAGGGTAGCAACGGCTGTGAAAGTCGTACCATCCGGATAAGGTGTGTTCAAGTTGGCATTCCCAGTAATCGTTGTGTCACCGGCCTTCGCTGGGTTCACTTCAGGTGCATTAACGGTGTAGTCGTCAAAGGCATTAGCCACAACAGTTGTCGTTGCTGGTGATCCGTCCTTCGTGTTGTCGCCGTTGACTGCTTGAAGTTTGACCGAAATTTCTTGCCCTGTTCGTAGTGAACCGGTGTCAATGGTAAACGTGGCTTGACCGTCAATTACGGTAACTTCACCGGTGACTGGTCGGCCACTCGGCAGGGTTGCGACCGCTTTAAACGTTGTTCCCGCAGGAATTGGTTCCGTTAATGTGGCTGTGCCAGAAACACTTGTCTCACCGTTCTTAGGCGTCGTCAATGTCGGTGTCGCAACGTCGTAATCAGCAATTGGGTTTGTGACCACGGCCTTGCCGACGGTGATGTCAGTGCCAGTACTGTCCTTAGTGGCGGCGCCATTTTTCGCTTGGATACGAACGCTAATGTCTTCACCTTCTGTTAATCCACCGGAGTTGATTGTGTAACTACCATCTGGACTAACCTCTGCTGTTTTCTCAATGCCACCAGGGAGTGTTGCGATAGCGGTAAACGTCGTGCCGGAAGGGTAAGGTTCGTTTAAATTAGCGTTCCCTTTAATCATTGCATCGCCATCGTTTGCTGGGTCAACACTTGGTGCGGCAACCGTGTAGTCTTTAAACGGATCTTCCGCTTGAACGGTTACTGACCGAGGCAGACCATCCTTCTTAAAGCCAGCATTTTTGGCTTGTACTTTAACGGAAACTACATCGTTAGCGTTCAATGCACCAGTGTCAATTGTAAACGTGCCAGTGGTGCCATTTATAGTGATGTTAGCTTCCTTTTCAACACCGTCAGACAGTGTTGCGATGGCTTTAAATGTTGTCTCAGGCGGAATAGGTTCTGAAATGTCAACGTTTCCCGAAATACTGGTATCGCCGGCCGTAGCAGGGTCAAGATTCGGTACATTAACCGTGTAATTTTGCAGCGGGTTAGTCGGGTCAACATCATGGACGACCACGCTCGCTGCGCCACCGGTCTTGGTGTTGGTGCCATTAACTGCTTGCAACTTGACGGATATTTCTTGACCAGCCGTTAACTTGCCGGTATCCACGTTGAACGAAGCGTGATTGCCGTCAACAACGACATCGCCTGTCACCGTGCTACCACCAGGCAGTGTGGCAATCGCTTTAAACGTGGTTCCATCAGGAATTGGTTCTGTCAGTGTCGCATTACCAGAAACGCTGGTATCACCGGCTGTTGCTGGATTCAACGTTGGGGTGGCGACCGTATAATTTTCCAGCGGATTTTGGGGTGTGACTGCAAATTGGAGGTTAACAGCATCACCTTCGCTGCTTAGCAGGTCAATGTCCACGGCACCATTACTGGATAGAACACCGTAAACTTTTGTGTTGGCCGCGGTTGGTTCACTTACAGTCGTTGTCAAACGTGCGGTAGTGTGACCAAGCAAGTTAACATTCAGTAAGTTATTCAGCAGGTTGCTTGATACCCCGATAATCGGGTTTAATACGTTAAGTAGTTCTTGCAATGCCCCACGCAAGGTTGCTGTTAGCGGGTTAGAGGCTGGCAATGCGTTCAGTGCGTTTTGCACGTCAGCGATAATTAAGCCAGTTTGACTCTTAACGTAGTTGCCCAAGCCATCTGTAACATCGGCCGTGATACGGTCGTTTGTCACGGTACCAGCCACGTTGGCATGATAAGTACCTAATGGTTGTGCACTGGTCAAGCGGTTCAATGCATTTTGCACGGCCAGTAATTCAGGTGAGCCAGTACCTAACAGGGACAGGGCCGTTTGAACCAAGGCAACTTCGGCACTAACGCCTGGAATCTTGGACAGGTTAATGTCCGTTAAGGCTGCATCTACGGCAATGTTTGCGCCACCGACAACCTTTCCACGAAGTTCAGGTGCCAGTCCGAAGACCATGATTTTTTTCGTTGCTAAACCGACATTGGCGACCCCTGTCCCGGTATAACTAAGGTCGAGGTCATAATTTCCTTGAGCGTTTTTCGTTTGTGGGTTAGCTTTATTAGTAGTCATTTGACCATTGGATAGCAAGCTAACGTCAGCTAAGCCAGCTCTAGCCTGACGGGTTGTTTGTGGTTCGTTGATGGTGTCAGCTAAAGCAACACCACTTGGCACTGAGGCACTAAGTAGCATTAGTGTGGCACCGCATACATAAATGGACCGACGCAGGTTGCGTTTGAAATTAGCTCGAGATTCAGATGGTGATTTTTTTGACACCTTTTTGGGGGATTGCGTTGACGCTTTTGTTTTAGACATGACGTAGTCTCCTTTCGCGGCCCAAGTGGGCAACACATTGCTAAATGTTTACCTGACGCCCACATGTTTTGGGGCCTCGGCATCACTCTGAATCGATCATGATCAATTAAAAATGACTACCCGTCGATAGTACCTGAATCGTAACAAGTAATTGTTCATAAGCAAAAACATATGCTTTTTATAATTAAATTTTTAATAGTGAGTTCATATCGAAGTATGAAAATTATGGCATGACAGTGAACTGTTGATATAATAAACCGATAGGAAAATGTTGATTCGTAGTAGGAAAGGGGAGGAAAATGTTCAAACAAAAAAGAATTTGGTTTGTAGTCCTCATCGTCCTGCTAGTCAGCACCTTAGCGTGGGGGACGTTGTATCATGAGGTGCAACGATCAACGAAAGTGGCACATCCAGTGTACAAAAGAAAACCTGCTGTTAAGCCAATTGCGAAATGGCAGAGTGCTAAAATACCGACGGCAATTGACCACACACAGGCCGATTCGTTGGATAAAAAGATGCAATCAATTGATTTTGTCGGTTCCGTTCTTGTCGTTCGTGGCGGGAAAGTGGTATTTGAACGTCAATATGGAAATGCTAATGCAGCCCGAAAACGGCAGAATGGTGCAGATACGGCGTATGCTATCGCTTCAATTCAGAAAATAGCCACCGGGGCATTGGTCATGCAACAAGTGCAGCAAAACCACCTGTCACTTTCTGACCACATCAGTAAATTTTATAAAGATGTTCCACACGGCAACGAAATTACGATTCGGCAAATGTTGGACATGACTTCTGGATTGACTTTGCCTGGACCACCAGGCCCGACTACGCCACAAACGGATAAGCAAATTGTGGATTATGATTTACATCACTTAAAATTTAATTCACAGCTTTATAATCAGTGGCGTTATTCGCAAGTGAACTACAATATCTTGGCAGGAGTACTGACTAAACTGACGGGAAAGTCTTACGAGGCTTTGTTCAATCAGCAGGTTATTCGGCGCTTTAATTTGCGTCAAACTGTGTTTATGCCGTCTGACAACTCCCATGTTGCCGTATCTTACGCGGGCACTAAAACTGACAATGTGGACTATGGTAAGGAAGTCGTAACGCCGGACGCAATGTGGCATGACGAGCTGGGAACCGGACGCATAGCGATGTCGGTGCGTGATTTGTACGTTATGATCAGTCAAATTATGCAGGGTAAATTAATCTCCAAAACTTCTGTGAACCAGTTATACGAATCTGGTAGTCGTAGTACTTACGGTGGTGGCACGTACAACATGTATGGTGCGGCAGTTAATCACGGGCTGGGCTACGGTTATCAAGGAATGTCGATTGTTTCAAAGGATGGGCAGAATGGTCTGATCATGCTAAGTAATTCATTTCGTGCGAAACACAGTGTGAAGCCGTTTGCAGAACAACTGTATCTCAATTTATTTAAAAAATAGCAAACTAATTCACTGGTTAGCAAAAATTCCTCAAGCAACTTTATTAGTTGCACGAGGAATTTTCTTTTGTCACCGTGTGATTAGCAGTAAAGTGGTATTTAACACACAAAACGAATAATAAATCAGCTATAAAAAAGATTATCATGAAACAAGTAAATTCATTAGAGAGGATGTACCTATGACGGGGACGAAGCGAACAAGTATTTGGCGTTTTTTAGGCGCTTTTTGGTACTTCTTTAAACATTATTCATTTACAGCAATTATTGTATATGCCATTTTAATTCCGGTATTTTCTTGGCTGGGTGCTGGCATTTTACGTTGGAGTAATATTCCATATTTGTCGTATACGAACGCCGTTTCAGTAGCAAAGGACCATCCGTGGGCGATGGTTAGTCTGCTCCTGCTATTGTTATTGATTGTTTTGGCAATTTACTTGCAGTTTGCTTATTTACTGTTGATGGTGGCTTATCGGCGAAAGGATCAACGACCAACTATCCGCCAGTTGGTTGCTCAGTTATGGCATAGATTGCCACGTTTATCACCCGGTACGTTTGGCTTTTTCTTGTTGTACTTCTTGTTAATTGTTCCGTTTGGCGGCAACTTCATCAGTACGCCGTTACTGGCAAAGGTTCAAATTCCCGACTTTATCGTTGAGTTCATCATGACCAAACCACTGTTAGTGGCAGCGTTGGTTCTACTGTATGTCGGCGCTTTCTATTTTGGAAACCGATTATTTCTTGTTATTCCAATGTTGATGTTTGAGCAACAAACAGTTCGGCGGGCGGTTCGTGCATCGTGGCAACGAACTTGGGGCCGTTTTTGGTGGATCACATTGAGGATCATTGGCATTATCGCCAGCATTTCGGTTCTGTATGGCATCATGTTAGGCGGTTTTTATTTTGGGCAACGGTGGTTTGATACTCAAGGACACACAACTGCATTGAGCGCTGCGATTGTTAACTTTAATTTGTTAACGCTGGTCAACTACACGATTTCAATCCTCACGACTGTGTGGGTATTGGACCTGAGTTTGCAACTGATGAAAGATTATGATGTCCACGCTTTTGATGGCCTGCCAGATTTGCCGCGAGTAAAGGCGAAGCCTTGGTGGCGGGTGGCTGTGCCAATTGCCTTCACAGTTGTTGCCATTGTGTTTGCAGGCTATGGTTACAGTTATTTTGCCGGATTATTGGTCGTAGATCCACAAACGTTATCTCACCGAGGCGTTGACGACGGCAATGGCGTGCAAAACACGGTGCAGGCATTAAAGAAAACGCACAAGGAACACCCGACGTACGTTGAAATGGATATTCAAGAGACACGTGATCATAAGTTTGTCGTCATGCACGACCCGAATTTAAGTACTTTGGCTGGTCAAAATAAACCGGTCGACAAACAAACGTTAACCGGTTTAACAAATACCACGATTCATGAAAATGGGCATCAGACAAAGATTGATTCCTTCGATGATTATCTTCATGCTGCGCAACAAATGCACCAAAAATTGTTAGTTGAAATCAAGTTGAATGCCGGCCAGAATAGGCGGGAACTCGTTAACCGGTTCATAAAACGTTACGGGGATTCACTGCTTGCTCATCATGACATCATTCATTCATTGGACTATGGTGTTGTTGAACAGTTGAAGACTCAACGGCCAGCGCTGACGGTGGGATACATTCTGCCGTTTAACTTTATTGGCGTGCCGCAGACAAAAGCAGATTTTTACACGATGGAGTACACGACCTTGAATGATCGGTTTGTCAGTGGCGCTCATCGGGAGCACAAAAAAGTGTTTGCGTGGACTGTGAACGATAGTGATTCGATGATAAAAGTGATGAACATGGATGCTGATGGGGTTATCACTGATCAGCTAAGCACGTTAAAAAGTCAAATTAGGCAGCAACAGGGTGGGCGTGATTATGCCACTCAGCTACTGCAGTATGGCACTCAAGTGATTAGCGATAATCAATAGTCGTTTGAGCTGAGAGCAAAGGGGATTGAGTATGAAGATTGAGCCTGCAACAGTAAACGATTTAGAACAAATTGAGGCAATTGAACAGGCTGGGTTTAATGCGGCTGAAGCTGCTTCACTGGAAACGTATCGCAAACGGTTGGCTGTTTTGGCTGACACCTTCTTAGTTGCCCGTGCTGACAACAGTGATGTGTTGGGGTTCATTGTTGGGCCGGCTGTGAAAGAACGTTTTGTTGAGGACTGGATGTATGAGGACACACTGCAAAATTTACCTCAGGGCGGTCATCAACTGGTTTTTACAATTGCGACGGCGCCGACTGCTCGTGAACAAGGAATCGGCAGCAAGTTACTGACGGTCTTGGCCAACGTTGCAACGCAGGCAGGACGGACATCCATGGCATTAACTTGCTTAAAAGACCGCATTCCGTTTTATGAGAAGAATGGTTTCACTAACGTTGGCGTGGCTGATTCAGTTCACGCTGATGAGATTTGGTACAACATGGAAAAACAACTGAAACGGAGTGTCTGAATGGAAACACAAGCAACGAATGTTGATGCAAAAGTGACGGCTGGCTCAACAGAGGCAAAAGTGACGCCGCGTCCAAAAAAGGCCTTGGGCATTGCCTTGGCATGTACGGCAGGAATTTGCTGGGGGATTTCAGGCGTGGCCGCCAGCGCGCTATTTCATCGCAATCACGCGATTACGCCACTGTGGGTGAGTCAGGTGCGAATGACGATTGCTGGCCTGATCATGATTTTAGTTAGTCTGACACAGGGGGAATCGGTAGCCATTTGGCGTAACAAACGGGATGCACTGCAATTAGTGATGTATGGGCTTTTAGGCCTTATTCCAGTTCAATTGTTTTATTTCAACGCGGTTCACGCAGGAAATCCATCAATCGCAACGATATTGCAATTTTTAGGCCCATTTGTGATTGCTTTTTATTACATCCTCTTTCATCATCAGCTGCCAACGCGTTCTGAAGTCATCGGGATGGTACTGGCATTTGGTGGGACATTACTGATTATTACCCACGGTCATTTCAATACATTGGCAGTGTCCGGCGCTGTGCTATTCTGGGGCGGATTGTCGGCCATTGGCGTAGCCACCAATACGTTACTGCCACGAACGTTATTGCGTAAATACGGTTCGTTTGCAACAACTGGCTGGGGTTTACTGGTCGCCGGTTTATCGCTAAACGTGTTTGGTCCAGTGTGGTCGAATCCGGTTCATTTGGCGGCGACAGATTGGTTGTTGATGAGCGTGATTATTGTTATTGGAACCTTGCTGGCATTCATTTTGTTTGCGATTAGTTTGAAGCATATTTTACCAACGACGGCGAGCTTGCTTGATGCGTTTGAGCCATTATCAGCAACCGTCTTTTCCATCATTTTCCTTGGCATTTCGCTATCCGGCATGGACATTGTCGGCGGTATCATGATTATTCTTGCCGTAATGGCATTGGCGATGGATTTTCGGGCAATTCACTGGTTCCGCAAACGTTCGTAAGGTGATACTTGAAATGAAAAAGTGAGTTCTGTGATTGCACGATTGTCAAACCTGTGATAATCTATGAACCACAAGTTAATTAGCATACGAACAAAGCTTATATATAACCATGATATGGATGGTTGTCTCTACCCAGAGCCCTAAACTCCGGACTATAAGCAAATTAAGTCAATGTATCCTCGGCTTCTTTTGCGATATCCGCAAGGGAAGCTTTTTTGTTCTCAGAAAATGGAGGAGAAGTTTATCAAACGTCTTGAAGAACGCATTGATGCCGAAGGTCGCGTCCTCGGTGAAGATATTTTAAAAGTTGATAGTTTCCTAAATCATCAGGTAGATCCCGAATTGATGCAGGCTATGGGCGATGAATTTGCTCACTACTTTGCCGATATGGGGATCACTAAAGTGCTAACCGTGGAGTCATCCGGGATTGCACCAGCACTGATGGCTAGTCTTTCTCTTAGTGTTCCGATGGTGTTTGCACGTAAGCACAAGAGCCTGACGCTGACGGATAATTTATACACAGCGACTGTCTACTCCTTTACGAAACAAACTGAAAATACAATTTCAATCTCAAAATCATTTTTGTCAGCTGATGATAAGGTACTGATTATTGATGATTTTCTCGCAAATGGTCAAGCTGTTAACGGTCTGCTGGATATCTGTGAAGCTGCCGGCGCCACGGTTGGTGGTGTTGGCGTGGTGATTGAGAAACGATTCCAACGTGGTCATCAGTTCATCGTGGAGCGTCACATCCCGTTGCTCGCCTTGGCAAGTATCGCAAGTTTTGATAATGGTCACGTCGTTTTCAGCCATGAAAAGGAGCAAATTAATGTCCAGTAAATCCACGACAACGGCACGTGAATCCAAAGCTGCCATGCTTGGACTTCAGCATTTACTAGCAATGTACTCAGGCGCTGTATTAGTTCCGTTGCTCATTGGTGGCGCTTTGCATTTTAATGCAACTCAAATGACATATTTGGTTTCAATTGATATTTTCATGAGTGGGTTGGCAACGTTACTCCAACTGCTTACAAATCGTGTTTTCGGGATCGGCTTACCAGTCGTTCTCGGATGTGCTGTTCAAGCGGTAGCACCATTAATTTTGATTGGTCAGCACTTTTCAATTGGAACTATGTATGGTGCCATCATTGCCGCCGGAATCTTTGTTTTTCTAATCGCCGGTGTGTTCGCAAAGCTCCGACACCTGTTTCCGCCATTGGTTACAGGCATAGTCATTACCGTTATCGGATTGACACTAATACCCATCGCATTCCTAAACCTTGGCGGTGGGGATGCATCTGCAAAGACCTTTGGTTCACCTTTGAACCTTGGGGTTGGTTTTCTGACAGTGGCCGTAATCATTGCTGCTAACGTTTGGGGTCGTGGATTTATTCGCCAAATTGCAGTGTTGATTGGTTTGCTGGTTGGTACACTGACGGCCGGAGCGTTCGGAATGGTGTCATTAAAGCCAGTTTTGCAGGCCAGCTGGTTCCACTTTCCACAGCCATTTTATTTTGGTGTTCCACACTTTGAGATTTCTTCGATTCTGACGATGATTTTGATTTCATTAGTGTCAATGGTCGAATCAACCGGTGTTTTCTTTGCGCTAGGGGATATCATGAACAAGCCGATTTCGGAAACAGATTTAAAGAAAGGGTATCGGGCAGAAGCATTGGCAGTTACCCTTGGTGGTTTGTTCAACACGTTCCCATACACAACGTTCTCCCAAAATGTTGGGTTGGTTCAATTATCTGGAATTAAGAGTCGTCGACCAGTGTTTTATGCAGCTGGTTTTCTGATGACACTGGGGTTATTGCCGAAGATTGGTGCTTTAGCCACGATCATTCCAGCCCCGGTTATTGGCGGCGCGATGGTTGTAATGTTCGGTATGGTTGCAATGCAGGGTGTACGGATGCTCGGTCAAGTTGATTTTCATAACAATAAAAACATCCTTGTTGCTGCAGTTTCTGTTGGTTTAGGCCTAGGTGTTACGGTTCAACCGGCAATTTTCCAAGACCTGCCAAAAACGGCTCAACTTATTTTAAGCAACGGCATTGTGATTGCTAGTTTCTCAGCTGTTATCTTAAACCTGCTCTTACGGCCGGAACATGATCAACAACCGGAAAGGGAACAAACGGTAGTTACTGCGGAGAACCAGACTACAGCAGCAAAGCCAAAGAAGTAACCTTGTGAAACAAGGGTATTGTCTCACGGATTAGTTGACGTGTTTGACATTCAATATCGAAATCAAAAAAATTGAATTGAAAGGGCGCTACCAAATTCTGAATTTAATCAGAACTTGGCAGCGCCCTTTTTGAGCTTTAATTAATCGCCATTTGTAATGGTGTTGCGCACGATGACATAGTCAACGGTTTTTAGTGCCATAAGGTCACTTCCACCTGCATATGAAATGGAGGATTGAAGATCCTCTGTCATTTCAGTTAAGGTATCGCTGATTTCACCACGATAATCGACTAAGATATCTTTTCCTTCAACGTTCTTACGGCCACCTTTTTGGTTTTCAGAGGCTGAACCATAATATTGCTTAAAGTGGCGGTGGTTAATCATGATGTCATGGCCTGGTGACTGACGATGACCAGCAAACAGCGAACCAATCATAACCATGCTGGCACCAAAGCGAATGGATTTAGCAATATCGCCATTGTGACGGATGCCACCATCCGCAATAATTGGCTTGCGCGCGGCCTTTGCACACCAGCGAACTGCGGCAAGCTGCCAACCACCGGTACCAAAACCAGTCTTCAGCTTCGTAATGCAGACTTTACCAGGGCCAACACCAACTTTTGTTGCATCGGCGCCAGCGTCTTCAAGCTCACGAACGGCATCCGGTGTTGCCACGTTACCAGCAATCACAAATGTCTTTGGGAGACGTTTCTTAATGTAATGGATCATTTCAATAACACTGTTGGCATGACCGTGGGCGACATCAATAGTAATGAAGTCTGGTGTTAGCTTTTCACTGGTCAAATCATCGATAAACTGTTTTTCGTTCGGTTTTACACCAACACTGATGGAACTAATGAGATGTTTTTTAGCCATTTTCCGAACAAAAGGTAATCTGGTTTCTGGATCGAAGCGGTGCATGATATAAAAGTAATCGTGTTCGGCCATCCAGGTTGCTAACTGTTCATCGATGACAGTTGCCATGTTTGCTGGGACCACAGGAAGCTTGAAGTGATGCCCACCGAACGTAATACTTGGATCCGCCTGAGAGCGACTCTCAATCAAACATTTATTGGGAATCAACTGAACGTCTTCATAATCAAATATTTCCATGAAGGTGAAAACCTCTTTCTGTCATTTATTGATTAAAGTTCGTCAACACGAGATACAGTAATCGTTTTAAATCTCACTGTCAAATTAAAATTCGCTAAAACAAGAACAATAAATTTATTGATAATTAGATTATACAGTTTTAGTTGATTATCCGAACTTTACCTGTTATAGTTCTCATTGTTGTTCGATAAATAAAATTTGAGGTGACATAATGACAGCAGTAGTGATTGTTGGGAGTCAATGGGGCGACGAAGGTAAAGGGAAGATTACCGATTTTGTCAGTCAGCAGGCTGACGTGATTTCACGTTACCAAGGTGGCGATAATGCGGGACACACCATTACCTTTAACGGCGAAAAGTACCAGCTACAACTATTGCCTTCGGGAATTTTTGAAAGTGATAAACAATGTTTGATTGGCAACGGCGTCGTGCTGAATCCCAAAACATTGTTAGCTGAAATTGATTACTTACATGAACGTGGCATTAGTACCGATAACTTAAGAATTTCTGATCGTGCTCACGTGATTTTTCCATATCACATTTTGCAAGATCAATTAGAAGAGGCCAGTAAAAAAGGCAGTAAGATTGGAACAACGAATAAGGGTATTGGCCCTGCTTACATGGACAAAGCTTCACGAATTGGCATTCGAGTAGCTGATTTATTGGAACCAGAAACATTTAAGACACTACTCGCTCGCAATGTCGTAGCTAAAAATGAGCTACTGGCCAAATTGTATGGTGCCGGACCGATTGCGTTTGAACCATTACTAAAGGCTTATCAGGGTTATGCCGAAAGGCTCGCCAAATATGTAACCGATACTTCAAAAGTGCTTGATGATGCGCTGGCTAATGGCCAACGGTTGCTATTTGAAGGTGCTCAAGGGGTAATGCTAGATATTGATCATGGAACCTATCCATATGTAACTTCATCTAACCCAGTCGCTGGTGGTGTCACTATTGGTGGAGGTATCGGGCCCACTAGAATTTCAGCCGTCATTGGTGCAGCAAAGGCCTATACGTCCCGAGTTGGTGATGGTCCGTTTCCAACGGAATTGCATGACGAGAAAGGTGACCACATTCGTGAGGTTGGCCACGAATATGGGACAGTCACGAAGCGGCCTCGTCGAATTGGTTGGCTGGATACGGTCGTTTTGCGACATGCCAAACGTGTATCCGGCTTAAACTACTTGGCGTTAAACTGTTTAGATGTTCTGACCGGTTTGCCAGAGTTAAAAATTTGTACCGCTTATGAGCTGGATGGCGAAACAATTGATCGTTATCCTGCTGGACGGGAAGCTTTGTTGCGTTGCAAACCAGTGTACGAAACCCTGCCTGGCTGGACGGAAGATATCACAAATTGTAAAACAGTGGATGACTTACCAAAGAATGCGCGCCAGTATGTGGAACGTGTCATGTCATTAACTGGTTTACCATTAGCAACGCTATCTGTTGGACCAGATCGTAAACAGACAATGGTTTTGAAAGATGTTTGGCAAGCTGATATGAAAGTTGAGGAAATGGCATGATTGATCGCTACGTGCGACCGGAAATGGGCCAAATTTGGTCACAGAAAAATAAGTTACAACAATGGCTAAAGGTCGAGGTAGCTGCGTGTCAGGCGTGGGCAAACTTAGGTAAGATCCCACAGGCAGATGTTGATGCCTTGCGTGAGCATGCCGTCATAAACGTTGATCGAATGCAGGAAATTGAAGCAGAAACCCATCATGATGTGGTGGCATTCACACGCATGTTATCCGAATCGCTGGGCGATGAACGAAAGTGGGTTCATTATGGTCTGACGAGCACGGATGTTGTGGATACGGCCCAGGCATTGCAATTAAAAGACGCTAATGCCTTATTGATGACAGATCTGCAAACGTTACAAGACACGTTGGTCCAGCAGGCAAAACGGTATCGTCACACGGTAATGATGGGACGCACACACGGCATTCAGGCGGAACCGATGTCGTTTGGCGTTAAATTAGCACGGTGGGTAGATGAAATTAACCGTGACATTACGCGTTTACAAGTAGTGACTGATGAAATGGCTGTGGGTGAGTTGAGTGGTGCAGTGGGAACTTTTGCAAATATCCCCCCACAAGTGGAACAGGATGTTTGTGATCAACTCGGGCTAAGACCACAGCCTGTGACCAGTCAGGTGTTGCCACGGGATCTTCACGCACACTATTTGAGTGTATTGGCACTCATTGCGACTAGCTTAGAAAACTTTGCAACGGAAATTCGTGGTTTACAACGGACGGAAATTGGTGAGGTGGCTGAGCCGTTTTCCGTTGGGCAAAAAGGTTCTTCAGCGATGCCTCATAAACACAATCCAATTGGCTCAGAAAACATTACGGGTTTGGCTCGGGTAATTCGTGGGCATATGATTACGGCTTTTGAAGATGTATCTTTGTGGCATGAACGCGATATTTCGCACTCTTCAGCCGAACGAATCATTTTACCGGACACGACTGAGCTGTTAGATTACATGCTGAACCGTTTTAATCGCATCATGACGAATTTGGTCGTCAATGAGGACCGGATGATTCACAACATTGAATCCAGTGGTGGCCTGGTGTTCAGTCAACAATTGCTACTAGCCCTAATTGACAAAGACATTAGTCGTGAAACAGCTTACGACCATGTGCAACAGTTGGCGCAACAGGCAATGACCACCGATAAAACATTTCAGCAATTGGCGATGGCCAGTACTTTCGTCAACCAATATTTGACGCCGGCCGAAGTGACTGCTGTGTTTGATGTGCAACGTCATCTGCGGTATGTTGATGAGATTTTCAAACGTGTTGGCATTGAGTAAACGGCATCATTTGGTGCTTTTTTAGGATATTAAGATGGTCCGGCTACTGACTGCGCTCAAATCAAGAGCAGTCAGTAGCCGGACCATCTTGTTTTCAATAAAGATTCCTGAAAAGTCAGTTTAAAAAAGTTTCCATAAGAAACAATAAGTGATATACTCACTCTACTTCGTGCGAAAAATAGATTGTTACGGACGAAATAGCAGATATAACGTCAATTGATAAAAATGAATTAATTTACAGTTATTTTGAGTAAATTAACTTAGAGAATGCGCCTTTCTTTGGCGTATAATAGCTAGGTTTATTTTGTGTCAATCATCGTCACATCTTTGCTTATGAACGAGGAGGAACGTGCTAAATGCTAAAAATAGCTAGGGGCCGAATTTCATTATGGGCGGTACTTGGTGCCGTATTTTTTATGATTATTCAGGTCATAGCCAACCTAAACTTACCCAGTTTGACATCAGATATTGTGAATAACGGGGTGGCAAAGGGTGACATTAGTTACATATGGAAAATTGGTTTTGAAATGATTGGTTTTTCGTTACTGTCAGTCGCGGCCGCGGTGTTGAACGTGTTGTTAGCAGCGCGTTCTTCACAAAAGTTAGGTCAAAACTTGCGGAGTGACATCTATAGCAAAGTAATGAACTTTGCCAATGATGAATTTAACAAGGTAGAAACGTCATCATTGATCACACGAACAACCAACGATGTGGTCCAGATTCAAAACGTTGCCATGATTGCTTTACGAATGATGATTATGGCACCGATTATGCTGATTGGTGCGAGTTTCTTGGCCTATAACAAGAGTCACCAGTTGTCATGGATTTTCGTGGTGTCAATTCCTGTCTTACTAATTTGTATTGGTTTGATTATGGGCCTGGCGATTCCACGGTTCCGTGCCATGCAAACGAAAACAGACCGTTTGAACTTGGTCTTTCGTGAAGGTCTTACTGGTGTTCGCGTTATTCGAGCTTTCCGTCAGGATCAGTTTGAACAGGACCGTTTCGAAACAGCCAACCAGGATTACACGGACAATTCGATTAAGGTTAACACGATTGTGGCATTTGCTTATCCTGTGATGACACTGATTATGAGTGCAACCAACGTTGCCATTGTTTGGTTTGGTGGTCAGTTGATCAGTTCACAAGCGATGCAAGTCGGGAACATGATTGCCTTCATGACGTATGCTATGCAAGTTTTGATGAGTTTCATGATGCTCGCAATGGTCATGGCCTTTCTGCCTCGTGCTGCCGCTTCGGCAACGCGGATTCAGGAAGTTTTGTCACTGGATTCCAGCATTAAGGATCCAGAGCAGCCTACTACTCCAGCCGCTGGCGAAGCCAAACAACTGGCGTTTGATAACGTTGAATTTCGTTATCGTCACGCGGAACAGCCTGCTTTAAGCGGCATTGACTTTAGTGCCAAAGCTGGCCAAACGGTGGCCATCATCGGTGGTACCGGTTCTGGTAAAACAACGCTGGTCAATCTAATTCCTCGTTTCTTTGATGTTGAAAAAGGAAGCGTCAATGTGAATGGCGTTGATGTGCGGCAACAAGACGTTAAGACACTTCATGGTGAAGTTGCGATGGTGCCGCAAAAGGCAACGTTGTTTACTGGTACTATTCGCGACAACATGAAGTTTGGTAAAGAGGACGCGACAGATGATGAAATCTGGCAAGCGTTAGATATTGCCCAATCAACCGACTTCGTTAAAGAGGAGGGTGGCTTGGACGCCCATGTTGAACAGGGTGGTGCAAACTTCTCTGGTGGTCAACGTCAACGGTTAGCCATTGCCCGTGCATTAGTGAAGGACGCCAGCACATATGTGTTTGATGATTCCTTCTCCGCTTTGGACTTTAAGACTGATGCTAAATTGCGTGGTCAACTGCGTCAGGACAAACGGATTCAACAGAGTATTGTTGTGATTGTCGCGCAACGGATTGCCACAGTGGCTGATGCGGATTTGATTCTAGTGCTTGATAACGGGAAGCTAGTCGGCAAAGGCACGCATGAAGAATTACGACAGTCCAACAAAGTTTATCAAGAAATTATGCGGTCTCAGTTACGTGAAGGGGAGGCGGGTCTGTAATGAGTGATAATGCAAAGAAAACACAGACACCACGACCAACTGGCGGTCACGGACACGGTCCGGGATCAGGCCCTGGTTTAGTTGAAAAGCCTAACAACTTCTTCGGCACGTTTATTCGATTAATGAAATACATGTCAGATCGTTGGTTTGGCATGATTATGGTGCTTGTATTTGCCATTACGGCGGTTGTGTTCCAAATTCGTACACCAAAGATTTTGGGTCAAGCAACAACCGAAATTTACAAAGGAATTATGACGGGTGTCGCGCATCAAAAGGCCGGCATCGCCATGAGTCACTACCCGATCAACTTCGAAAAAGTCTTCAATATTATCGTTGTTGTGTTGATTATGTATTTGGCTTCTGCCTTGTTCAACTTCCTGCAGCAGTACATTATGACGCGGATCTCTCAGCGGACTGTGTACAAGTTACGCCGTGAGTTTAAAGGCAAGATGCGTTTAGTACCGATCAAGTATTACGACACGCATAACAACGGGGACATTATGAGCCGTGCGGTCAACGATATGGATAATATCGCCAGCACGCTGCAACAGAGTCTGACGCAAGCGATTACTAGTTTGGTCACGTTTGTCGGCACCTTGTGGATGATGTTAACAATTAGCTGGCAATTAACGTTGATCGCATTGGTAACCATTCCGCTCAGTTTGGTCGTTGTTGGTGTTGTGGCACCGAAGTCACAACGCTACTTTGGTCAACAGCAAAAAAGCCTTGGGTTGATCAATAACCAAGTTGAAGAAAACTACTCAGGTCACGAGGTGGTCAAGAGCTTCAATAAGGAAGACGATGCCATCAAGGACTTCGAGACACAGAACGAAACGTATTATAAAGCGGCTTGGAAAGCGCAGTTTATTTCTGGAATCATCATGCCGCTGATGATGTTCTTGAACAACATTGGTTACGTGTTTGTTGCGATTGTCGGTGGGATCCAAGTTGCTAACGGGAATGTCACCCTTGGTAATGTGCAGGCATTCCTCCAATATACGCAGCAATTCTCACAACCAATTTCGCAGTTGGCAAACTTACTGAACACGATTCAGTCAACGATTGCATCAGCTGAACGGGTCTTTGATGTGCTTGATGAAGAAGAAATGAAGCAAACACAGTCAAACTTGCCCGCACAGCCTGATGATCCAAATTTGCTGACCCTTGATCACGTTCAGTTTGGTTACGATGACGAACTGCTGATGACTGATTACAACTTAGCTGTTAAGAAGGGTCAACAGGTCGCCATTGTTGGACCAACCGGTGCTGGGAAGACGACCATTATCAACCTATTGGAACGTTTTTATGACGTTAAGGGTGGTTCAATTCGTTTGAACGGTACGGATACCCGTGATCTTCAGCGTGAGGACTTGCGCTCACACTTCGCGATGGTGCTTCAAGATACTTGGCTGTTTACTGGCACAATCTGGGATAACTTGAAATACGGGCGTGAAAACGCTACGGATGAAGAGATTATGACCGCCTCTAAAGCGGCTCACGTTGATGAATTTGTCCGTAAATTACCAGAAGGGTACAAAACGGTGTTGAATGAAGAAGCGTCGAACATTTCTCAGGGGCAACGTCAGTTATTAACGATCGCCCGGGCGTTTGTCGCGGATCCCGAAATTCTGATTCTTGATGAAGCGACGAGTTCCGTTGACACGCGGACTGAAGTTCAAATTCAGCACGCCATGGAACAGTTACTTCAAAATCGAACGAGTTTCGTTGTTGCACACCGGTTATCGACAATTAGAAACGCTGACAACATCATTGTTATGAACCACGGATCCGTTGTTGAAACAGGTAACCATGATGCGTTGATGGCCGCTAATGGATTTTACGCTGACCTCTACAATAGTCAGTTTGCCGGCAACATCAGCATGAGCGAAGGGGAGGAATCGTAATGCAACGAAAGACAATATTAGGCGTTGTTGCTGCGGCTTCCGTCCTCACCTTGGCTGGTTGTGGGCGCGCGTCACTGACAACCACGCATGAAACGTATCATCAGGATGGCATGGTTGCCGCGGTGAAAGGACACACCAACGCTAATAAGGTGACCTATCAAGTCGACGGTCACACAAAAGAATCATTAACTGTGCATAATGGGACGTTTGTCATTCAGGTACCCACAACGACCAAACGCCAGTCCGTTAAGTTGACCGTTAATGGTTCGCGCAAAACGATCCATGTCTCAGCCGCTAAGTCATTGACTGATTACCAAGCCTTGCAGAAATCGTTCAATCAGGCACTAACGGGTTCTAAATTAAGCAAAGCTGATCAGGGCAAAGCAATGGCACTACAAAAGGCTGCCGCAAGTTTGAAGAAACAACCAACCCCAGAGGCTGCTGCTCAAGTTGGTGCCTTGCAAAAGGATGTTCAAGCCGCGATGACCACGGCCAAACAGCAGGCTAAAGGACAATTGTTACCCGTTAAAACACCTGCAAATGGCGTTAGTGACGTTGTCTCGACCAAAGACTACCGCATTCGAATGAACGTTCAGAACGGTCAAGTTCTCGGCGCAACGATGATCGTACCGACCAAGGCATTTAAGCAAAAGGCTACCCAAAAGCAGTTTGGCACGAGTTTTGCACTTTTAACAAACGGTGTTGGTGCGGATTCTAAGAGTGTGATGAAACAATTCGGTAAGGAAACAAAGAGCGTTAAGAGTGGTTCCAGTTCCATTGATCCAATCTATTCTAAGGGTGTTAAGTTCACGATTGGACTGTCACCCGCTGACATTTACATTTTTGTCGTAAAGTAATGATATTACGGTTTCAAAAATCGCCTTCCTTAAAATTTTAGGGAAGGCGATTTTTTAAAATATTCATGCGAATTAGACCGCTATCGGCCTAAATTTTTGTAAAATAACGTTTTATTTTTTAAAGTAATACACATAGGTGTGTTTTGTATTGTTAGACCAGCGGAACTGATTGCCCCATTAACAAAACTAGGCGAATGATTTATCCTGACCTAAAGCTAATAAATGTGGTTTGCCGTAATAATAACCTTGGCGAATGTTAATGCCCATTTCGTTGGCGATGTCGTCGCCAACTTCATCCTCAATGCCTTCCAATACTAGACGTTGATTATACTGATGGGTAATGCCAAGCCAAGTGTCTAATTCCTGCCGAATATTGGGCGACATTAGTCCCTGCTTAAAGTTTTGCAGAGCAAACTTAATTTCATCGGCATAAGGCAGGAGGTCTTTAATATTGTTGTAGTGATTGTCGCCACTGTCAACGTCATCTAGGCTAAAATCCATGCCACGATTGGTAAATTGCTGAATTTGGGGAATTAACTCGGCGTTTGTGAAAGGCACCTTACCAACCCGTTCAGTCAGTTCAACGACGACCCGCATTGGCCGCATACGTTCCTGGGCATCAATAACTGATTTGGCAATGTCGTCATTCATCAGCTGACGGCGATCTAGATTTACAGACACGGAATGAATCTTTAGCGACAAGAGTTTAGTCGAGGCCACAAATAATTCCGTCCAGTTTTGTGGTGTAATGCTGTCAAAAGATGTTGGGACACGCCAACCGTCTGGCGTGTGCTCTTTTAAGAGCATTTCATAACCAATAATTGAATTGGTAGCGATATTCAATTGAGGTTGTATAAAGAAACGAAACATGCTCATCCATCCTTTGTATTTTATTTGGTCGAACTTGCAGTTCTTGTTTGTGACACCATTGTCGTTGCGTCGACCAGAGACGCCGTTCCATGAGGACCGGTCTCAGCCTCCTGAAAACCAGAGTCTTCCACCTCGATTCTGAGCCAAAGTTCGTCTCAGAACTCGTCCCACAGCACTAAATGGTCAAACCCGCACCATTAAGTGCTGTCGACACGGAACTCTGTCTCTAGTCGCCTCCACTTATATTATAGAAATAAGCTGTTACTTTTTTAACAAACCCGTTTCTAGCTAACGGCAGCCTAAATGTTTGCGATGTAAGCCGAAGGGCGTCAACAGGGAAACTAAGGCGTGAAGGGTGCTGTAATCAGGTGGTTTTCCTGATGTACAGCACGGGGACGGTCGCGAAGACTCGCATTTTGAGGCTTGAACCGCTCCCACGCCGGTGTTTCCATGTTGACAACCGAAGGCGACCTTTATTGCAAACGTAAGACCTACATATTAGCAGCTCAAGTTAATGATGAAAATACAAACTTGAGTTAATTATGGTGAACTACTTGACCTATGGTACAGTTGCTGGTTAACTGTGGTCAAGCGTTTAGAATCGTTGATTTAATCAAGCTAATCAATGTTTTGACAGCTTAAAAAGAGAGCTACCAAACATTTTATAAAGTTAATTTTAAGGTAAGTCGACTATGATAGCCGCATTACCGTAATTTTCTTTATGAGAGTCATAAGTTACTAATTAAAAATTGGGGATGAACTTTCATGAAAGTTATTGTTGTTGGTTGTACACACGCAGGTACCGCTGCTATTAGTCAGATGCTAGTGACCAATCCGGATTTAGATGTTGAGGTTTATGAACGGCATGACAATATCTCTTTCTTGTCGTGCGGGATTTCACTATATTTGGACGGCCGTGTTCAACGTTTGGAAGACATGTTTTATTCAAGCCCTGAAGCGCTACGTAAATTAGGCGCCCACGTTCACGTGAAACACGATGTACTCAAAATTGATGCAAAACGGCAAACGGTGGTTGTCGAAGATCTTATTAGTAAAGATGTTGAAACAGTTCACTATGATCGACTAGTTATGACGACCGGGTCAACGGTGGTAGTTCCACCGTTGAAGGGAATCGACTCAAGCCGCGTTTTGTTGTGTAAAGACTATGATCAAGCTAAGCAGATTTATAAAACAGCTGCGGAAAACAAACACATTACCATCGTGGGTGCGGGTTATGTTGGCGTGGAGTTAGCGGAAAGTTACGCTAGCACGGAGCACGTTGTCAGCTTATTTCAGAATCATAAACAGATTTTGGTTCATTCAGTTGATCAAATGTTGTCGGAAAATATCACACAACGTCTTGTTGACCACGAAGTCGATGTACATTTGCACGAACGCGTAACTGGATTTAGCGCTGATCCATCAGGTGATGGCATTCTTGTGGAGACGAAAAGTGGGCAATATCCCACCGATTTGGCGATTGTTGCCACTGGCTTTGTCCCTAATACCAGCCTTTTAAGCGGGCAGGTTGACATGTTACCGAATGGTGCCATTTTGACCAATGACTATATGCAAAGTTCTGATCCTCATATTTTTGCAGCCGGGGATGCATGTGCGGTGCACTTTAATCCAACGAACGAAAATCTGTATGCACCTTTGACTTCCACGGCTGTTCGCCAGGGAACCTTAGTAGGGTTGAACCTATTAACACCAACCCTGAAATATATGGGTACACAGTCGACATCGGCAATGGAAATCTTTGGGAGCACGCTAGCAACGACCGGGAGCACGCTGGCACACGCGCAAGAACAGGGGATTAATGCAGCAACGGCGACTTACGAAGGTAATTATCGACCTGCATACATGCCATCAACGGCCAAACTGACCATTGCGTTAGTTTACGATCGGGATTCTCGTCGAATCCTTGGTGGTCAGTTGTTGTGTGAACATGAAGTTGCTCAGTCCGCGAACACATTGTCTGTTTGCATTCAGAATAAGAATACGATTGATGATTTATCATTTGTCGACATGTTATTTCAGCCCAATTATGATGAGCCATTTAACTATTTGAATCAAGTAGCTCAAATCGCAGTGGCACAGGAACAACAGCGTGGCCGGAAAGAACCAAAGAACAGTGATCAGGCGGCATCAGAAATATGACTCAATGGCGACGTTACCTAACCCTTGTTAGTTTACTTGTTTTACTGATGGTTAGTGGCCCACTGCTAAACGTTCAAGCGGATACCGATGCACAATCGCTGGAATCTGCTCATCAAGCACTGACCAAGTTTGTGACAACCAAGCTGGTTACCAAGCAGGGTGTTAAAACAAACGTAAATGATCAAGTCAATGCGGGTGGCGACACTGCTAGTGGCAATGAACTATTGAGTGAGTCAGCCGGGTTGTATTTGCAACATCTTGCACTCACGAATCAGCGAGAAGCATTTACTAAGTTTTATCAGCAAACGAAAACGATCTTTTACGCTCACAATCAGTTTAGCTATCGGTATAACCCACGGACAAAAAAGCGCTCAAATGTGAACGCAACGCTTGATGACCTGCGGATTATCGGGGCCCTGATCCAGTACGATAAAACCTTTAAGACGAAGCATTATCAGCGTGAAATCAAGTCACTGTGGCATCATCAGCAAAAACAGGCCTTGAAACAAGGACATGTTGCAGACTTTTACGATCCGCAGTCTAAAAAGCGCCCTCAAACCGGTACGCTGTCATACTTTGATTTTTTGACGTTGCGTCAGTTAGAAGGCAACACTAAAGCCTATCAAAAGCAGTTGCGTTTGGTTCAAGGCGGTTTTATTAGCCGCAAGATGCCATTTTACGCACGAAGGTACAATTATCACACACAAAAATATACGACTGGTAATATTAACACCACAGAAGGCTTAGTGACGTTACTGCACGTCGCTCAAATTGGTCGTTTGAAACCGTCCAGCGAACGGTGGTTGTTACAGCAAACAAAGCATAAATCACTGGTTAACCAGTATGACCAGCATGGTCACGCGTTAACAACTGATCAGTCTGCTGCCAATTACGCATTAGTCATGATGATTGGTAACGCAAGCGGTCAAAAGGCGCTTCAAGCTGCCGGTCAGCAACAATTGTTGGCGATGCAGGTTAAAAATGATGCATCACCACTAGCAGGCGGGTTCGGAGATGAAAGTACCAATACGGCATATTCGTTTAACAACCTAATGGCATTGGTGGCAATGGATGGCGTCACCCACTAATAACGGTGTTTGAGAGAAAGGGGTGATTGAATGGGCGCGCATTTGCGGCATGGCCTGACACGAGGTCTATTGTGGTTTCGGTCGCATGTTTCACCAGCGGCGTTGGCAGTGATCTTGTCAGCACTGATCGTGGCGTACCTGTTATTCATTCCACCGGTTAACGGCTACGCTAACAACGGCGATTTTGATCGTGCCATCTACGTCAACGGCCTCTATCGCTTAACTGGTAAACCATATTATTTTTTTACATACATGATTCAAAAATATGGCATCATGCAGTACTTTAACGAGTCGTCAGCTGCTTTGTTTTCTTCACAGCCGTTGTTCATTAAGGCGGCGATTGGCTTAAACATGTTGGTCTATAGTACCAAAGTGTTTGACATTCGATTTATGGGACTGATTTATTACGTGCTGTTTCTAGGAGGTATCTACCTTTTAACCGAGGCGCTAACATTTCCTTCGAAGCGGTGGCGGAATTATATTATTGCGTTAATGGTCGTGTTTGTTTTTGCCGATTCATCGTACACACTGTACTTTAATTCCTTCTTCGCAGAACCAGGAATGTTTGTGGCCATGCTCTATTCGTTTTCTTCGATTTTGTTATTGGCACGTCACCGTTTCAAACGGCGCTGGCCGATGGTATTACTCTTCTTTATCAGCACGGTGGTCTTGATTACAAACAAACAGCAAAATGCGCCGCTGGCACTAGGCTTTGCGTTGACGATGCTAAGTTTGTTGTTTGTGTTTCACAAACGTGCCGAGAAGTTGTACGTCATTTTGGGCACCGTGCTGATTTTAGCGTCTGGAGTAGCAACCTATGCACTGATCACAAAGACGTTTAATAATATTAACGAATATCAATCGATGACCCGTGGTGTGTTGTTAAAGGCCAAGGATCCTGAAAAAGCACTGATGCAGGGTGGCATTGACAGTCAGTTTGCGTTGACCCGAGGGCAAACGTACTTTGATCGATATTCGCCAATTGACGTCAATGGCAAGTACATGCAAAAGCACTTTACGGATAAGTTCAGCTTCATGTGGATTTTGAAGTATGAACTGACTCATCCGTCAGAATTTGGCGCATTGCTGAATTTGGCCGCTAAGGATGGCCAGTTGACGCAGGTTAAGGCAGTTAGTGATTACACCAAGTCGGCCGGTCAGCCAAAATATGCGCAAACACATTATTTTACGGGCTTTTCCACCATGATGGGCGCATTTTTCCCACGAACGTTCGCTTTTTATGTGCTAATTGCCTTCGCTTTCATCGGGGTGTATGCGTTTGGCGCCTATCATGGCATTCGTGATGGTGATCCAGAGATGGTTGTTCGACTGGCGCTCATCATTGCGAACATGGCTATTATTTTCATGACCTTTATTGCATCCGTGATTGGTGATGGCGATGCGGACTTAGCAAAGCACTTGTTTATGGTGCCGTTGTGTACGGACTTGTCGCTGGCATTACTAGTATCTGACTTGTTGAATCACCGCCTCTGGCATGTATTTGAAATGCGGGGTGGGCAGCGATGAAGAAACGTTTTGGTGCCATTCTGCTATTGACCCTGACATTTTTGGGACTGCTATCGTCAGTACCGGTGACAGTTTCTGCCAGTCAAGTCAGCCATGCGCCCCGTGTATTACTCGCTTACGATAGCGAAAATCGCGCCAAGGGTGATCAAGCAAAAATCGATGCGGTGCAGCGATTGCTGACATCATTGAACCTAGAAGTTCATACGATTCGCATCGATCAATATCATACTGGTGATATCAAACGGCTTCATTTTAAAGCTGTTATTACAATGGTGAATTGGTCACAGGCCAAGTTGACAACGAGTCACTTTGCTCATGATCGGGCGGCGTTTACGGGTTTAAAACTCCACATTGGACCGTCAATGGCAAAGGATGAACGGCAGTCGCTTGGCTTGGCGCTTCGTCCGCGTTATCACCAGCAATACTGGTTAAGCGATCATACGTCATCGGCCCGGCAATTATTATCCTTTAGTGAGTCTTTGGCCGTGACGGCACAGACGCCACCGACAGTGAAGACATTCGGGACCTTAGTGCCACAAAGTCAAAATGCCCAAAAAGTACCGTACGGCGTCATCAATGAAAACAGTGCGTACCTACCTTATCTGACACCAAATGGCCTGAGCTTCGTTGTTGCCAGTCGGTTAATTGCCCGTTTCTTTGGTCACACGGCTACTTATGCGCCATTGCTGACGATTACAGACGTGACGCCATTTACGAATATGGATTTACTACACAAGCTAGCCACAGATCTAGAGAACAACGGGATTCCGTTTGCCATCAGTACAACCAGTATTTCCGTTAATACCGATTTGCCGGCATACAAACGATTTACGAGTGAGCTGCAGTGGGTTGAAAACCATGGCGGCGTCATCTTTTTGCGAACTCCCGTTGTATATTATCCCAAGGCCAGTACTCAGTCGGAACTGACACAGTTGATGCAAACGCAGATCCGGCGGCTTATTGCCCGGCAGGTGTTTCCGGTTGGGATGAGCACTCCTAATTACTGGAATCAAGACTTGGTCTGTCGGCCAGCTGCGTTGTCATATAGCAATAATGTCATTCTAACGGGCAACCCTTCTGAAACTAAAAACGCCGATGCAGATAATACTGCCGGTGTGTACAAACGGACATTTTATGGACTCAAAGAGCAGTCATTAGAGACTGTCCACAACGGTACCAATTTGGCTCAAACAAATCTCTCATTTTCATCGCCCACAGCAATTACCATGACAATGCCTGATAGCCAAAAGGACTTGACGGGGCTAGTCAAACGCGTGAGTGCTGCCAAGGTTAGTTGGCTGGATCCAAGCGCTGGCAAGTTTAGTGGCACCACGACGGTTGCCAACCAGCGGGCTCACTATCGTAATGGCAATTATTACTTAAACGGGCGGTTAACGGTGGTACCAACGTACAATCCGCCAAAACAGACTAAACCAACACCAGTTACGCCGACAGGGGCGCTAAACACATTCTTTAGCGTGGATGGTGTCTTCCTGTTCTTCTTCATGATTGTGTCGCTAATCGTCTTACTCGCATTTTATATTGTTGGTCGTCAGGTGTACTGGCGCATGTTTAAAAAGAAGTAGCGGCAAACTTTGCACAGTCAGTTTGGCATCTTGAAAGGAGGGACCATCATTAACATTCTCGATATTTTTCTCTTTATTGCGATCTTGGCAATTTGGACCATTTTAATCGTAAATATCATTTTGGTCATTGCAGGATATGTCAATTATCTACGCCAGGTAAAAACACCCGCGCGTGAACTGCCGGAAAAAGTGCCGTTTGTATCGGTGATGGTTCCTGCTCACAACGAGGGTATTGTTATCGTGAAGACAGTTGAGTCACTATTAAACTTCGATTATCCCCACGATCGTTACGAAATCATCATCATTAATGACAATTCGGATGATAATTCGGCAGAATTGCTGGGTCGTTTGCAAAAGCGGTACCCTCATCGCCAGGTTCACGTTATCAATACAGACAAGACCAATGGTGGTAAAGGGAAGTCAAACGCCCTGAATATTGGTCTGGCCGCTGCCAAGGGCGATGTCATTTCCATTTATGATGCGGATAACACGCCAGAAAGTGGTGCGCTTCGAATTCTGGTTGCCGAGTTAATGGCTGATGATACGTTGGGTGCAGTGATTGGCAAGTTTCGGACGCGCAATCGTAATGCCACGTTACTCACACGCTTCATTAACATCGAGACGCTATCCTTTCAATGGATGGCGCAGGCCGGGCGACAACAGTTATTTCATTTATGCACGATTCCGGGCACAAATTACGTCATTCGTCGGTCACTGCTCGAAGATGTTGGTGGCTGGGATGTGAAAGCATTAGCCGAAGACACGGAAATTAGTTTTCGGATTTACATGAAGGGCTTCCACATCAAGTTTCAGCCTAAGGCAGTTACCTGGGAGCAGGAACCACAAACATTGTCCGTCTGGTTCCACCAACGAACGCGGTGGGTTAAGGGAAATATCTACGTCATCCTAAAAAACACGCATTTACTATTTACTAAACGCGGCCGGCCAATTCGTTTCGATTTATTGTACTTTTTGTCCATTTACTTTCTCCTGATGACGTCGCTAGTTTTATCCGATACCGTATTTGTCCTTTCGGTAGCTGGCAAGGTTCATTCAAACTTACAGGGGTTCAGCAATTCGTTATGGTTGCTGGCAATTGTCCTCTTCGTTGCCAGTACGTACATTACAATCACAACGGAGAAGGGCGAGATGAACTTTAGCAACGTTCTCATAATTATCTTGATGTACATCACATATAGTCAAATGTGGCTTGCAGTAGCCGCTTACGGGATGGTGGGTTATGTTAGAGAGCAGGTTTTTCATAAACAAGCGAAATGGTACAAGACAAAGCGGTACCAGTAAAGGATTTTCATTACTGTGGCTGGTATTCGCACTCGCGTTTAGTTTGGTCATCGCAATAACACCGGCGAAGGCCGCTGATGAACAAACGTACACGCAGCCGTTTCAAAACAGCACCACAACGTTGTCCGGCAATTCAATTACCGCCAATACGTACTTTATCAAGATGGATTACTGGGACGTTAAACAGGCAACACTGAATTTAAACTATCAGGTTAGCCAGTTAACTAATGGCGATACATCTGACATCACCGTCTCGATTAATGGGGTTAAATTTTATTCGTTCAGGCCAGAAAATAAGTCTGGTTTACAAACGAAGAGTGTCGACATTCCGACCCGTTTGCTTAGTGGGACGAACAACATTAAGATCAGCGGCCAATTTTTGAATTCTGACGGTAGCAAGGCGGAGGTAGCGCAAACGCCAGCTAATTGGTTCACGTTATACAGCGGTGCAAACGTTAACTTCCGCTACGTCTTGAAGGATCCAGAAACGGCCATTAAATCGTTCTACGACCATTTCAGCGGACCGGATACCATTGTGAACCACAACTCGGTCATTTCAGTGCCCAAGCAGGCGACTAATGATGAGTTGACAGCTAGCATGTACGCCTTAGCCGGTTATGCACGGGTAATTACTACCGAGAATAACCAAATTCCCGTGACTACGTTTGATACGAGCAAGGCTAAGAAAGCTGACTATCAAATCGTCATGGCAACTTATCAGCATCTGCCCAAGAAATATCAGGCGGCTGTGAGTCGTCAAAATGTTGCCAAACATGCGGTGCTTAAAACGATTTATGACGGGAACAAACATGTGCTTTTAGTCACCGCTGCAACCGGCAAAGACTTGGAGAAGGCCGCGCGGTTCATTGCTAACGCTGAGTTGATGAAGGAAACCAGCGCAGATACTAAAAATGTCTCCGCAGCTACCCAAACATTTACGTCGGATCTGCAGTATCAAGGCAGCCGTAAATTAACGTCGACTGGCGATCAAATCACGGGTCCGAAACATCAGGAGAGCACTTATTTCGTTAATTTGCCGACGGACCGGACGAATGCGGACGGGAGCAAGATCCGGGTGCACTTCCGGTATGCAAAGAACCTTGATTTCACACGCTCACTGGCTACTGTTTATGTGAACGGTAAGCCGATTGGCAGTAAAAAATTGACTGCGGCCAATGCCGATAATGATCAACTCACTGTTAATCTGCCAACCGGCCAGTCGCTGGGTAATAGCTTTGTTATTCGGGTAGCGTTCGATCTCGAAATGAAGGATCAAAGTGATAGCGATAATGCGCAGACACCATGGGCATTCGTGGAACCGGACTCGCGGGCTTACATTAAGTCCAAACCGGTGACAGATATCCTCTTTAGCAATTATCCAAGCCTGTTTATTAAAAATCAGTCATTCAATAATTTAGCCATCGTGCGCCCAAAGACACTGAGCGATAGTGACTTTACTACCATGACGAACATTTTTAATTTGATTGGTAATTTTGCTCAAAGTAACACTGGTTCAATTCAGTTTTACACGAAGACACCGTCTAAGTCTGTTCTTCGCGAACACCACGTCATTGCGTTTGGAACACCGGCAAACAATAAGTTTATTAAGTCGTTGAATAGCAAATTGTACTTCCGATACAACAAAAAGTTTACTGGTTTCCTTTCGAACGAGAAACTCAGTATTGAGTCGGCTTATGGTCAAACTGTTGGTACGAACCAGCTCTTGCGGTCGCCATGGAACAAACGGTTAGGTGTGCTGGTTGTTACTGCGGCGCACAGTCGTGATGTGGCAATGGCTTCAACGCAGATTAATTTCCAACGCAACATTCAACAGTACACTGGGGACGCTATTTTGGTTGACCGAGACAATAATCACTATAACTATCGGTTTAAGAAGCATAAGAATGCCGAAGCTAAACCGACTGTTACACAAACGATTCATAAACACTCAGCACTAGCCATTTACCTTGGTTTGGCATTCTTGATGATTGTGGTCATCGCGTATGCGCTGTTCCTAATGTTCCGCAAGAACGGTCAACGAATTGGGAAGGGAGGCCGTTCTTATGAAAAACAATCATCAGACAAATAACGCTAGTTTGATGGCGGATGCTTGTTTGTTGGCCTTCCTGGGACTGATTGCGATTACCGCTGTCTTTTTCGGTGCAACGCCGAGTAGCCTATTGCTGAATACACTCTATTTGGGCATCAGTGTTGCGCTGGTGATGACGACCTACTTCTTTAGCTTAACCACCGGCCTCACCTTAAATCTTGTGTTTATGTTTATTCAGGGACTGGTGATGATATACCTCAATGTGGTTCAGCATCACACGGTTAACCTGGCGCTAGTCTTTTGGCTATTCATGCCATTGCTGTTATCACTGAGCTTTTATGGGATGACTGCGATGCAACGTCAGCTACAACAGAAGAATCAGCAATTGACGACTGATATGGTTGAACGTGGGGCGTTTGATGCCCAAACAAACTTGCGCACCACAGTTTCCTATATCGAGGATGCTAACGTATACCTTGAGACGCACACTCGTTTTAAGATTCCGGTGACGACAATCATTATCCGCGTGCGTTATTATTCCGAACTGGAACGGATGATGGGCGATGAACAGATGGATGCACTGATTCGTCTGGTGTCGGATACAATCGTTCAATCAACCCGCGATAATGATATTGGGTACATTTTGGACACCGTGACGCCAACATGGGGAACATTGATGTTTACGGACGCAGCCGGGGCACGTATCGCTGCTCGGCGGATTCGGGATAACTTCACCAAGGCTGCCAACGGCGCCAAGGCGTTAGAAATGATGGAATTGTCGCTTGTTATCGGGGTGGCTGAGTTTGACGATAATACGATGCACAATCCTTACGATATGATGAATGCTGGTATTAAAGAGACGGAATACGATGTCTAATAATTGTTGAAACGATAACGCGATAAAAAGCGCTGCATTAAAACGAAAGGAGATCTGGGGATGACATTGACGCACTGGAATCTAAATCCGTTGTTGACGGGATTGTTCTTTGAACTGGGAATCATTTTCTTGTTCCAAATTCTCGTCCGCCGCATTTGGGTTCACCCTGGACATGATCCTAAATTTTCGTTGAATTATCAACAAGGCCGGTTGAAAGTGCTCAGTGTGATCTACTTTGGTCTGCTTGGCATCTATTTCGAATACGCTACGATTCATGTGGGGCCCAACTATGCGTTTGTTAACATTCGGATGTTGTTGTTGATGTACGTTGTCTTTTTCATTGGGCAACAAACAGCGTACATCGTGTTAGCTCTTCAGTTTCTAACCAGAATCGTTTTAATCGGCGGTACTCAGATGGAACGTTCCCTACTGTTTCTAGTTTTTTACGCTGTTATTATTTGGCTACTGGGTGTTGCGCGGCATCGACTATGGACATCACGGATGGTAACCGTGGTCGTGACCAGCATTGTGTTGGTTCCACTGTTCTGGTTACTCGTGTACGTGATGCACTTTCCCATCCAACAGCGGATTACGTTATCCGATATGTACACGCAAATTGCCATCTTTTGGGTGCTGGATATCGTGTTATACTTCGCGATTATCTTTTTGGATCGAGATAATCGTTCCTACGTGCAACGTGTTCATCAAGCAACTATCGATGAACTGACAGGGCTAGCCAATTACGCTGCGTTTGCAACCACTTTTAATAAGGCATACAAGACATCAAAACAGGATCAGGATTCTTTGATTTTAATAGCGATGGACATTGATCGATTCAAACGAATTAATGACACGTACGGTCATCTTGGCGGAAACCGTGTGTTAACAACGGTCGGTAACATGCTTCATGAATATGTTGGCAATGATAAGGACATTTCTGTTTATCGCGTGGGCGGTGAAGAATTTGAAATGGTTCTGACTGGAATGACGATGGAAATGGCACAGATGTTAGCCCGTGAAATTCAGGTTAATGCAGAGAACAAGACGGTCATTTATCAGCGATCACGGATTCAATTTACGATGTCGTTTGGTTTGGCCCAATTGAGAGATGGCGACGACGAAGCTGACCATCTTTACGATCGAGCAGATCGGATGCTGTATCAGTCCAAAGGCCGTGGCCGTAATGAGATCACGACAGATTTGCAAGATGATTAGCGAAGTCTTGAATCGGAGTTTTTTAAAAGGTGTAGCGTGCACTTGTGGCTACCATTAGCGGTATGCTTCGGCTGACAGCGCGGCAACGTATGGAATATGCAATTGCTGTAACAAAGTTGCCAGACAATCTAGACTAGATTCAAGTGCTCATTAATTTTTCAATATGTAACTAAAATAGACGTTTTGCACAAACTTTTTGCGTGCAAAACGTCTATTTTGATTGATTAGCTTATTTTGACGACGCTAATTTCAACAATCGTTGCCGAAGCGCAGGCTGACTTGCGTAGATATAAAGGCCGTATACACCACGCTTCATTAACACATTGAGCACGTTTAACGTCAGCTGCTCTTTAATTTGCTGAATTGCCTGTGGGTCTGTTAAATCATCGCGACGTTTGAAGACCTCGGGATCTGTCACCCGGTTCGTGTTGACGGTCATTTGTTGAGTGATTGGATCGTAATCAAACGGCGGACCGAGGATGACACCAACATAGTTAAGGTCGAAGCCTTGGACAGTGTAAATAGAACCGACTTCATTGATGGTTTCTGGTTTTTCTGCCCATGAAGTGGCTTGATAATTATATTGATCCCACGGTAATTTGAAGTGTCCTTCTGTTACATAGTGTTTGCCACCATCGAGCCTAGAAGGATAGCCAGACGTTGCGACGATTCGTGAGAGGCCAACACGTTGATCATCCTGTTTGATACGGTCGTACATCGCTTGGGCGTCATCGAATATATGCAATTCGAAGTCTTTAGTACTTACTGGCACAGGTGTAAGTCGGCGTGCCGTCAAATTATCAATCCAATTGATGACGGCTTGATTTGCGTGCATTCGGAATTGTTGGTGAAGCTGATAATCAGCATGTGGGTATGGTGCAATCAGGTGTTGCAAACGTTGTTCATTCCAAAAGCTTTTGGTTTTTAAGACTTGATGCGTATCAAACACTAAGACAATAACCTTCGCTAATTTAATGATCTCTAGTAGCTGATTTTGCTGATCAAAGTTATTGTATCTGTCCGGTTTGGACAGCAGTAAGTGAGCTTCATCAATAATAACGATATCACTGTGGTGACCGTTCTTATGTGAGCGGTTAATAAACGAAGTCGGCCGGTCGAAATCCTTTTTCCGTAAGTTAGGGAGTTGACCGGCTAGTTCTTTATAGACTTTGAGAATTTCTGGATGATTCACGAGAAAAATATTCGTCGTATCAAACAATGGGCTGGTTGAATCTGTGCGCGCAGCGGTCTGAATATCATTGAATAGCTGACTTAAAACAACACTTTTCCCAGTGCCGGCGTCGCCATGAATTGTAAAGATAGCTGGTTTGTTATCCTCGGCTTGAATATGCGAGTTGCAAAAGTCCTCGATTTTCGTTTTCAGTTTGCCCTGCTCAGTGGATAAGGACTTGAAGGGCGATAACTTATGAATGGCAGAATTTTTAACGATTACGCTCGACCTCCTAACAGTCATAAAGAGATGACATTGCATAATAGTGTACACCATTTTGGAGAAATACTGTTTGAAAATAGGTTAACCGGTTCATAAAAGCGAAATTTGGTAGATAGTGAACTAGTTACATATTACGAATGTGGAAATATAACCATTACATTTTGTTTAAGATTAATAATATGTAAGCGATTGAATTTTTTTAATCAGAAATTGGTATAGTGACTAAAACAATAAGCCGTGAAGACAAACGATTGCACTAGAATAGGGTTTCGTAAACAACGTTTTAAGTAAAACGTATTACTAAAGTGGAACGGTCTAATAATTAAAAGAAAATGTGGGCGTCAATCCCTACAGTGACGCGGTTTTAAAGCATTGGAAAGTATGTTATAAATGACGCTGTAACTTTTAGTTTACCTATTAAAATAATAATCAGTAAAAACATTGACTAATCGTATTTTTATTCATGCTAAATGATTTAACTATAACTCGTGGGGGAACATTATTTTGAGGAAACGTCTATACGCGTTAGCGGGGGCAGTTATTGCAAGTGCCTTTTTCAGTGTCACAACCGTCAAAACAATCAGTGCTGAGGCGGATACGACGCCGGCGGTTGCAGCAGCTAGTAGCACGGCAGGGAGTCAACCGAGCGCGGCTTCTAGTGACGCAAACAGTGCCAAACAGAATACGACAGAGGCTGTAACTAACCAGGCAAGCTCTTCGACGGGATCAAGTAGTGCTTCGGGGACTTCTAGTACTCAGTCTACTGCTCTTTCTAGCAATTCAAGCGGGTCTGTAACAAGCACTAGCAAGCCTTCTGTGACTGATACACCGAGCACAAGCAATGCAAGTTCAAGTAGTGTTACGACGTCATCTGAGGGTAAGACCAATACGGATACCAGCACTGTAGAAACGCCGCAGACACAAACAACGCCTAAGACTGATAACACTGCTAATAGTTCGACCAGCTCCGCCAGCAGTGAGAGCAGTTCGACACCGCAACCAGTTACGGATAACACCAGTTCTGGTGGTGGCGGTCCGGGTGATTCATCCACAGGAACGGCAAAGCCACAGTCACAGACTAAGGTTGACAGTACTGAAGTTACTGTGGATAAAGCCAATTATTTTGATAACACGGATGCAAATCCTGACAACAACAAGGCAATCGTAGAAAGTGCTGTAAATACACCAGAGTCTGTTAATAAAACAGATTTCTACACGGACAAGTATTATCACGGCGAGAATAACTCCGCGAATGATCCATCAAAAAACAGTAATGCTATCAATGATGCCAATCAGAATCCTAACGATGGTGCACACGACCTAGGCGCATATATCCTCGATGAGCAAGGCAAAGACGGTGATAATGCTACTAATGATGAAAAGGCAGCCACAATAAATACGGCGTTTAACCTAACTTATCACGATAACGATGGTCATCCTGTTCAGCCAGGAGATATTACGCTAGCAACTGGTATTGATGGTCATATGACATTTAAAATCGATCATGATGTTTGGAAGTATTTAGTTACTGGTGACACGTTCACGTATCAATTGCCTAGTGGTTACAAAATCGTAGACACTCAGCCGGGTCAGACGGGCAACATTCAAAATGCCAATTCGTCTGATAAGAATTCAACGTATGGGACTTACACAGTAGGGACAGATGGGAAAATCACCCTGACATTTTTTAATCCGCATACGCACGATGAAACGGACGACAATCCGGTTCAATCACTTGAAGGACAGCTTTCCTTCAAGGCAACGTTTAACGACCAAGTTATTACTAATCCTGGTCAACAAGGTGATAAATTACATTTACCTGGTCAAACGGATCAAGATATCTTAGTTATTCATCCGGCAACTGATCAAAGTATTTCTAAAACTGGTCGGCCTGATAAAAACTTAGATCCAAACAACATTATTTGGTCCGTTTACATGAACAAAAATATGCAAACGATGACCAACACTACAATTACTGAAAAGTTTGATGAAAATGTAACTTATGACAATGCAAAGAAGCCAGTTGAGATTTATGCCATTCAAGTTGATCTCAAGGGCAAGGTCATCAAAAATGATGATGGTTCTGACAAACTTGGTGAAAAGTTAGTTGCCGGCACTGATTATACGGTTGATGCAACCGGCAAGGTTACTTTCTTAAAGCAAATCACAACACCATATGAATTGATTTACACAACCAGCATTAATGATGCAGCTAAACCCAAAGATACTCATGGCAATATTAGAACGGGTGATGCCACATTAAATAACACAGTTGACCAACGTGACGATGAACAAGGCGATAATGTCTTACCTGCATCTGCAAGTGTCATTGCTCATTATGAAGGTCTGTTCTATAAGTACGATCCAGCAATTGCAACAAATGATCATCCTAACGATCCTGATTATGACAAGCTACACCACATTTACACTTGGACGGTTGCCTACAATCACGGCACGGATACGTTAAATGGCAACACAGCTTTATATACCGATGTCATTGGCGCGCCTCAAACGTTTGTCAAAGATTCATTTCATATGTGGGTTATGGAATACGATCCTAACAATGCTGATCAGCCATTCAAGTATACGAATCAGCAAGTTGATCCAAGTCTATACACGTTGACACCAAATACCGATGGTTCTGGTTTTACGGTTAAGTTTAACGATGGCTTCAATCTTCCAGTTAACATGGTATACCAAACGCAGATTGCGCAAGGATCAAAAGTTATCTCAACTGATGTTAAAGATATTGTAAATACTGCACAGGTTACCGGTTATGATAATCAAACGCCAAAGCCTGTTACGACTCACAGTTACAACTTAATCAAGGATGTTGAAAATGGTGGACCAGATCGTGGCCTTAAGGTTGCGACTTGGAAGATCCATATTAATGAAAGTAACTACACCATGAAGGATTATGTTTTGACCGATACAGCTGCTTTAGCTGGATTGAGTCAACCATTTGATCCTCGAGCAACAATGCCGAACACAACCATTCAACCTAAAGTTCTTGTTCAAGATGTGACGAAAAATAATAAGGAATTGATTGAAGGCACTGATTACACACTGACTGCTACAGGCGATACAAGTAACAATGCTCAGTTTGTACTTAAATTAATCGGAGACTATGCAACAACAAGTGACACATTTACAGTTGAATACAAGACTGTTTATGATGTTGCCCGTGTCAAGACACCGTTACCTAACACTAATTTTAAATTTACTAACGACGCAACGGGAACTTGGACAGACGTTACGACCAATAACCCGGTGACAGACCATGCTGATAATCACTTCGAAGCTTCGCATGATGAAGCATATCAAGGTAGTAAAAATGGGGTCTACAATCCTGAAACAAAACAGATTCATTGGACTGTGATTTCCAACTACAATGCGGAAGATTACAAGAGTTATCAATTGCTTGACCCGATTTACCAGAAGCAAAATTTTGTTCCTGGTAGTGTCAAAGTGACTCAGGGTTCTATCGCTGCACAGGGATACTTTATTCCAGGCGAAACTGATCCGAAGTATTACACGGTTCATGCTTACAAAGGTCATGTTGATATGGCCACTGGTGATTTTGTTATTGAAGGCATTATTAATGCAGATGGTTCAATCACACCAATGACGGGCACGACATCTTATCAAGGCTTTCAGAATTATCAAGGTAGCGAACTTTATAATCTGCGTGATTATAAAGATGCCACAACTGAAATCGTGATTGACTTTGGGAGTGATGCAACACCGTTACCAAAGCCTGGGGATGTTACGGGCACTGATTCACGTGTTAAGTTAGCCTACCAAGTTGAATATGATACTGACGTTAAAGGCATTCTAGTTGACAATATGTATAACAACATTGCGTTGACTGCTTATCCAATTGATAATGATGGAAAATTATCTGTTCACGGTCAGGCGTCAACGTATCAAGGCCAGCCATACATTAGTAAGACAGGTAACTACAATCAAGATAGTGGTTCGAACCGGGCTAATTGGACAGTGGATATTAACCGATCCCAATCAGCAATTACTAATGCGGTATTCACCGATACACCAACAATTAATCAGCGTATTGATCCATCAACGATTCATATTTATGGAGTTGTGGCGAGTGATCTTAATACTATGGAGAATGTCGTTAAAGGCGGTCATACTATCATCGACCCAAATGGTGATGGAAAAAGACTGTTACAACAAACGAAACTCACGCCTGACTATAATCACGAGTTGAAACAGGGCGTTGATTATGACGTTGTTCTGACCCATGACACTACAACTGGTCAAGAAACATTAACGATTAAATTTCTCCATACAATTAGTACCGCTTATGTTTTGAAATACCAATCCAAGCTGTACTTCAGCAAGGACGATCAAGGACAGACAGTTCGTTTCTCAAACGGTGCTACCTTAAACGGTGATAACGTTACTCCAAATCAACCGGGTGATCACGATGATGACGATTTCTTTGTCACTGAAAGTTCAGCTAAGGCGATTGGTTACTTCTATAACTTAGTGTTAACCAAGAAAACGACAGATGGTCAAAAGCTGGCTGGTATTACCTTCAACTTATATGAAGAAAACGCTAATCATGCTCGTGGTGCTTTGCTGCGTACAGGTGTGACTGATGAAAATGGTGTTGTTACCTTTAAGAACATTCCTGGTTATCATGTTGACGGAGTCACACCAATTGAATACTTCATTCAAGAAGTTAATCCTTCTGATAAGTACATTACACCAGACGATTTAAGAAATGGCACGCGGACAATTAGTGTCGGGATGCTATCAGGTACCAAAAATGATCAAGATCGTTTAGGCAATATTTGGAACCATCTTGGTCAGGCAACATTAACTAAGACGGATGAAGCGGGTAACATTTTGAATGGCGCTCACTTCAAACTCGAAGTTTTGAAAAACGGTAAGTGGGGTACTTACTCCGATTCTAAGGGTAAGGTATACGACGATTTGGTTACTGGTGTTGACGGCGAGAAAGCTAACGATGGAAAAATCGTTGTTAACGGCTTGCTGCCAGCGCAATACCGTTTCGTTGAAACGCAAGCGCCTGCTGATTACATTTTGAATGAATCAGATCCACAGACTAAAGAAATTATCATTCCAAAGTCTGACGGAAATAATCCGTTTGGAAACGAACAAAAGATTGCTTTCTTTGATACACAAAGAAACAGTAAAGGCACCTTCGAATTACACAAGGTGGGTACTGATGGCAAAGCGATTGCTGGCGCTAAATTCGATCTCTATTATTTAGATGCAGCGAAAAACAGTGTCTATGTTACAAATACTAAATCTGATGAAAACGGATTAGTTCGTTTCACCGGTTTAAATGCTGGCTGGACATACTGTGTTCGTGAAGCAACCTCACCAAATGGTTACTACAATCCAGATGCTAACGCCGACATTGTTTCATTTACAGTTAACACGAACTCCGCAGATGGTCTCGATAATGTAAAATATACAAATCCTGTAGACAAAACGGACCATGTTATCAACTATACTGACCATGTTGTTCTGACAAAGGTTGGTAACGATAATAGCAAAGTAGTTGGTGCAACTTTCGTTCTGAAAGATGCTTCCGGTAAGGTTATTAAAACATTGACCACGGATACCAACGGCAAACAGACATCGAATGATGTTTGGACAACGGATGGTAACGGTCAGATTGTCATTGATAATTTGACGGCCGGCGACTATACGCTACAAGAAGTTGCTGCCCCTGCCGGCTACATTTTGAACAGCATGATTCAGAAATTTACTATTTCTGCAAAGCTGGACAGTACATTTTATTTCACCATGACTGACTATCGTGGTCAGATTCAGGTCACTAAGGTTGATGGGGATGACACTTCCAAGAAGTTGGGTGGTGTTACCTACACGTTAACTGGAAATGGTAGTACACAAACTGCGACGACTGATGCAAACGGAATTGCAACGTTTAAGAATTTGAGCAGTGGTGATTACACCGTTGTTGAAACTCAGTCATTAGATGGTTACATTCGTGATACCAAAGTTTACAAATTTACGATTAGTGCGGATGTGACTAGTGACGACAAATCGTTATATGATTTGTCAGCAACTTACAAGAACTACCAAAACAAAGTAACGTTTACTAAATTCTTGAATTCTGACAAAGGTACTAAAGGTCCCAATGCAGTTTACGAATTAAATGGTGCTGGTGAATCAAAACAATTCACCACGGATGTAAACGGACTAATTACGTTTACAGGTTTGAAGACAGGCAGTTACACACTGACTGAACTAGTAGCACCAATGGGTTATGCGACAAATAACACACCACTAACGTTCACGGTGGACGCTGATGGCAACATTTCAGTTGCAAGCCTAAGCCAAGTTGATTACCAAGGCCATGCACAGTTGACCAAGACTGGTGCCAATGGCCCTCTGCAAGATGTTAAGTTCGACCTTCTAGATGCAGATCAAAAGACTGTTGAACAAGCTAACTTAGTCACCGACGCAAATGGTGTGATTACAACTAAGGATTTGAAACCTGGCACATACTACTTTGTTGAAAAGCAAACATTGTCCGGTTATATTCTTGATACGACGCCAATTAAAGTAGTTATTGATGATCGTAAAGGTCAAAATGATGCATGGCTAGATGATTTAGCCAAAGCCACTCTAACTAATGTTCAAAACAAGCTTGTCTTCACCAAGCACAATGCAAAAAATGATTTACTTGATGGTGCTGTTTATGAGCTAACAAATAACACGACTAAAGCTGTTACCAAGTACACGACCGTGCATGGTCAAATTACGATGACTGGTTTGGCGGCCGGTAGCTATACGATGTCTGAATTCACTGCACCTTTCGGATATGCTACGAATGGTACGCCACTGACATTTATGGTTGACGACAGTGGTCATATTTCAGTTACCAGTTTAAGCCAAACTGACTATCAAGGTCATGCACAGTTGACGAAGACTGGCGTAAACGGTCCTCTGCAAGGTGTGACGTTTGACCTATTAGATGCAGATCAAAAAAACGTTGAGCAAGCTAACTTAATCACCGATGCAAACGGTGTGATTACAACTAAAGATTTGAAGCCAGGAACGTATTACTTTGTCGAAAGAAAGACGTCTTCTGGATATATTCTTGATGCTACACCGCAAAAAGTTGTTGTTCAGGACAATAAGAATCAAACGGCTTCCTGGCTAGACGATTCAGCCAAAACGGTATTAGCTAACGTTCAAAACCAGTTAATTTTCACCAAGTACAATGTCAAACACGAACTGCTTGATGGTGCTGTTTATGAACTGACGAACAACGCCACAAAAGAAGCAAAACAGTATACGACTCTGAATGGTCAGTTTACGATGATCGGTTTGGCGGTTGGCAATTACACACTGGCTGAAATCACTGCACCAACAGGATATGCAACAAATGGTATTTCGATGACGTTTGCTGTGAATGAAGATGGTCAAGTTTCTGTCGCAAGCCTAAGCCAGATTGATTACCAAGGCCATGCGCAGTTGACCAAGACTGGTGCCAACGGTCCTCTGCAGGGTGTTAAGTTTGACTTGTTAGATGGAGATCAAAAGACTGTTGAACAGGCTAACTTAATCACCGACGCAAACGGTATGATTACAACCAAGGATTTGAAACCTGGCACATACTACTTTGTTGAAAAGCAAACATTGTCCGGTTACATTCTTGATGCAACACCAATCAAAGTCGTTGTCGCTGATCGTAAAGGTCAAAATGCTATGTGGTTAGACGATTCAGCCAATGCCACGTTAACTAATGTTCAAAACAAGCTTGTCTTCACTAAGTATGGTACTCATGTAGGGAACGTCCTAGATGGCGCCGAATATACTTTGGTGAACACAACTACCGGTGAAAAACCAACTTTCACGTTTGTAAACGGTCAAGTTAGTTTATCAGGGTTAGCTGCTGGTGCTTACACGATTACTGAAATCACAGCCCCTGATGGTTACATGCTTAACCCAGATGTCATTAGTTTCACAGTTGATGCAAATGGTTTGATTGACGGAAAGACCGAACTTTCTCTTAACCAAATCGACTACCAAGGTTACGCTTTTATGAGGAAAGTATCTGCTGATACGAAAGCACCACTAGCTGGTGCAGTCTTCTATGTTTATGACTCTGATAATGTATGGAAGCAGACAATCACGACTGGTACTGACGGTTTGATTAAAACTAAGTTCTTACCAGTTGGTGATTACTACTTCAGAGAAATGAAAGCCCCAGATGGCTACATTTTGAATTCAAACTTGGTTCATTTCTCTATTAAAAAGAGCAATCATGATGTTGCTCTTGATGAAGGAACGTTTGAGAACTGGTTAGGTGCTGTTAAGATGACCAAATACGGTCAACCAGACGTTACAAACGTTGGTACACGGGTAATGTTGCCGGGTACGAAGTTTGCCCTCTACTATGTCGTAGATGATGGTAGCGAAGAGTTATATGGTATTGATCCAAGTAATGAGCACAATGTTTATTACTTTAAAGCAGGAGAAGACACCAAAGGTTGGACGACAGTATTTACAACCAACGTTAATGGTCAAATCTTCTTGCAAGGTTTGAAACCTGGTAACTACTATTTCAAAGAAGTTGCCCACGCCGACGGTTATATTTTGCGTGACGACACTCCAGACCTGCAACCTGAACTAAATAAAGGTATGGGCAGTGCAAACTTTGTCAACAAACCACAAGGATTGGAATTCTCACGTGTTGACGGCACCTCTGCGGTGGTTGACAAAAATGGTCATGTAACTTCAGCACCTGATGACCGTGACTTCAGTAGCCGTTTGTACTTTATAATTCGCCCAGCTAGTGATGTGGAATCTGTTACATTTGCTGGTGATCAAACAAACTATCAAGGTTCAATGACGTTTACCAAGACAAACAGTAAGGGTGACAAACTTGCCGGTGCTGTTTACCAATTGCTTGATAGTGATAAGAAGACTGTTGAAGTCACAATGGATGGCAAGCAAGTTAGTCAACTCACTACTGATGCAAATGGTAACTTTACTATCACTGGTCTAGCACCTGGCACTTACTACTTGAAGGAAATCACCGCACCTGATGGTTACCTGATCAACGACAATGTTGATGAAACGAAATTTGTTATTGCGGACACCACTCGTGGTGGTCAAAGTAACGTAACTGCTTCACAGATTGATTACCAAGGCAGTATCAAACTGACGAAAGTCGCTGCCGAAGATGGTCACGTGTTGGCCAATGCAACGTTTGAACTGCTCGATGCCGACAAGAATGTTATTAAGACAGGCTTGACGACGGATGCCAACGGGACGTTAACCGTTACTGACTTGAAGCCTGGTACTTACTACTTCAAGGAAACGGTCGCCCCAACTGGTTATCAATTGAGCACTGAGTTGTTGAAAGTTGTCGTTCTGGATCATGCAATTGACAAGCCTGTCGCTGTTTTGGCTAAGTTCCAAGACACACAGGTACCACCAGTTACACCACCAACGACACCAAACATTCCAAATATTCCCAACACACCGACGACACCGAATGTACCAAACATTCCGAATACACCAACGACGCCGAATGTGCCGAATATTCCGAACGTACCAACAACTCCGGGTCAGCCAAACATTCCAAATGTACCAACGACCCCTGAAGTACCAAATATTCCTACGACACCAACTGTACCGAACGTACCAGTAATGCCAAACGTACCAAACAAGCCAATGACACCAACGATGCCAAATCAACCAGCGCGTCCAGCTAAACCTGAAACGCCGATTGTATCAGCACAAAATGGTTCTTATGCGGCTGTCGCTGTTACTCCTGTAGCATCACAAAAACTTGTTGCCAACGGTCGTCCTGCGGGTCAACCTGCTAAGCAAGAAGGACATGGTGTGACTGGATTACCAGAGACTGGTGAAAAATCAGCTTCATTACTAGCGATGCTTGGCGTAGTTCTGCTCAGTGTTATTGCAGGATTTGCCTACTATGTGCGCAAACAAGAAGCTTAATCGAATAGGTATTGCGGAAAGACGATTGCGAGGAAACTCATGATCGTTTTTTTACGTGCAAATTGTTTTAGCTATTTAAATATTTTTTGACTAAATTGGTATAGTTACAAAAATGATTATTAGTAAAGGCAAACGATTGCACTTGTTACGCGATGAAAGCACTCTTTAACCGTAGTGCAGAAGTGGAAACTGAAACATTGGTTGTTCCAAAAGCGGCAAAAAGCGCAACCTGACTGCCTTTTAAAAGCAACGTTTGTATGGTATAAATACCCACAGAATAAATTTGATTACTAAAAGGTTAAGCTACTAAAACGCTTACACAATTTAATGATATAAATGTAATCGATTATGCATGACTTTCTTCGTTTGCAAACAACCATCGCAGACCTCTTTCCCATGCAAGATTAGCTAATCGCCAAAGAATTCATTGGTGAGTAAAAATACAACAAGGTTTTAAATTGAGGGGTATTTAAACGAATGAGTTATAAACATATGCAACCAGAAACGAAGCTGCATTATCGGATGTATAAAGATGGCAAGAACTGGGTATTCGCCGCAGTTGCACTTGCCTTTTTTGGCGTGGGCGCAATGACGACCACTGTTCACGCGGACAATGTACCAGCAGCGGAACAGTCAGCAATTGAAAAGCCTGCTAGTGCTCCGGCTAGTCAGGCCACAAGTGCTACGGCTTCACAAACATCAGCCGGTAGCGAAAAAGCCTCAACAGCTAGCGAATCTACAAGTGTTGCCAGTTCTGCTAAAAGCGATGTGGCTTCAAACTCAGGCGCGGTCAAAAGCACGACAAATGAAGACGAAAGTGGCGCAACCTCAACCGCTTCGGTTGCTAAATCTGACGCAAAGGTCAGCGACCAACAGTCTCAAGACTCAGCAAATGGCTCAAGTTCAGTAAAATCAGATGCACAAGCAGTAACCTCTGTGGCAAGTCAGGCATCACAGACTTCACAAGTTAGTCAAGGTGTACAGTCTGTTACATCGCAGGCCAGTCAAGAATCGCAAGTGGATTCTAGTGCATCTGTGAATGGGTCATCAACTAAATCTCAGGGGACAACGCAAATTGCATCAATTGCAAAGGCTACGGCGCTAAATTTCTTGGCGAATGATCCCGCTACTTCTACTGATCCAACAGACTCAACTAAAGCTACTAATGGCAATCAAACATCATCAAACGCTTCCGATGCAACCAATTCGGATGATGTAAAATCTAACGATTCTGTAGACACGGATGGCAAGACCATTAACATCCACTCAGATAATTTTGATAAGTATTTCAAAACCAACGGGGATGCTACTTACATTGGTGGTGTTGTTCAATTAACTGATGGTAAAAGTCAATCAGGCAATATTACTCTAAGAAATCAAATTGATCCATCTGCTGGTTTTAAGGTCATCGGTGGTATCAGTATGACCTCTCCAGCTCCGGATCCTGATAATCCAGGGCAAGTGACCGATGCAGATGGTATTTCATTTATTTTCCATCCTGGCGGCACCGATCAGGTCGGTGGTAAAGGTGGAGCTCTTGGTATTGCTGACTTGCCTAATGCATTTGGGTTTAAGGTAGATACTTACTTTAATGGTGACGATACAGATGTTCATTCTGACTTTTTGCCGGATCCAACCCTTGACAGAACAGGTCAGAAAATATCTGGCGGGGAAGCCTATGGTGCATTTGTCCATACTGATGCATCAGGTGTAGCAGCAACATACGGTGGGCCTGAGGGGATTGATTATCATCCAGAATATGAAGCAAATGCAAAATTTGGAATACACATTGCGGGTGCGCCTACAACTCACGTAGATGATACTGGTGAATATATTGATCCTAAAACTGGTGTGAATACTACAACTGACCAGTCTGCTGGCGCACTATTAGTTCGCACACCTACTCAACTTAATGGCAAAGAAGTGCCAATTGAAATTGATTACGCACCTGTACAACAGTTTGACGCTAACGGCAATCCATTAGTAGATGCGGCCGGAAACAATGTTTTCAAGCATATTATGACTGTGAAGTATGGTACTCAAGGGGTTGCTGACAACGATACGACTAATCAACCGCTGAAAGAGTGGACTTTAGATATTACACCTTGGCTGACATCAGATGGCAAAGGTGGGTATGAACCTCTATCATTCGCCATGGCTGCATCTTCCGGTAACTTTTTCAATATTCAAGGGATGAAGTATGAAGGCTTTTCGTACACGTCGAAAGCTGCTATTAACGTTAAGTATGAGGATGAAGACGGAAATAACTTGCTACCTGAAGTAACAAATCACTATTCGATTGGCGATCAATATGCGTACTCTAATCCCGAAATTGAGGGTTTTCATTATGATCGCACTGTTGAAAGAAATTATGTTTTGAATGATGGCAAGACCATTGCAGAAGACCAAACGGTGGAAAACGCAGCTGGCTATGCTAAAGTTTTGAATCCTGATATTGTGTTTGTGTACGCACGTAATGTTCCTAACAAAACATTTCTGCAAGTGATTCCAATGAGTGTCGGAGATGGTAAAAGTCCTGCTAACATTGGTAAGCAAATTTTTACGGATGGACAATCTAACGCATTAGATGTGCCAGAGATTCCAGGTTATACATTGTTACAAAGTGCCAATAAGGATAAATATTCGGACGCAAGTGCAGAATATGATTACTCACTTCAAGGAAATACGGCAACTTTTGCAATACAGAAAGATCAACTTAATTCATTCAAAGTTTGGTACGTTCCAAGCACAGTCACGTATACTGTGATTCCTTTTGATGTAAATGATCCAAAGAAAACATCATTAGATACCGAGGGAACGTTGGCAAATATACCAGTGCAGTTTGGGTTGAAGGATAAGCCAATTGTCCTTCCAATTATACCTGGTTATGTGCCGGTTGATGCGCATCCACTTTCATGGTCGTTTACTGATATAGATGCTGGGACCAACCTGCCTAAAACTTCGTACCAGATACCTGTAGCGTATGAAGTTGCACCTTCTATCAGGTTGAATTACACTGCCGCCACCAAAAGTACGACCACGACAATAAATGTTGATGAGAATAAAAAGGTTGATTCTGATTCTAAGACTGTAGTAAGTGATGTGAGCGCAAGCTTGGGTGTTATGACTTACGTAAAGAGTGATATCAGACCGGAAATTTCGTCTAACGTAACGGTTAACGTACCTTCATTACAACAGGAATTAATTAGTAATAAAAAAGACATCACTGCTTCTGATTTTGTTAAACTTAACGATGGGTCGCCCAGCTCATACACTTATACACTGACAGGACAACAGTCACATGATGTTGCATACCAGGCGAAAGCAGCACCTCTTAAAGTAACTTTCGAGGATGAAAATAAAAAATCCTTGTTTGAGACGCAAATCGATGGTGGGACTGTTCTTGGTAGCTATTCAGTAACTGCGCCGAAAGTGATTTCTGTTGATAAGGTTAAATATGTCTTGCAAGGCAAGAATCTGCAGGAAGGCACATACAATGATTCACAAAATCAGGGCATTACCTTTGATTATGTGCGTCAAAGTGTAGTTGCTGGTCAAGACGTTGATATTATGGTTAACGATAAGGACTATACTGGAGAACAAAATTTTGTATCCGTTACGGATAGTCAAGGGAAAACCAGTTCAACTGACGATGTCGCTTTGGAACATGCTGCATATGAAACAGTGTCTGTTGATACCAGCAAGGTAGATATCACCAAACCAGGTATTTATCCGGTTACTATTACTACCAAAGATGGGGCGTCAACAACTGTGTATACTCATGTTGTTGAAATTGATTTGAGAGATTTGACCCTTTATGTTGGGGACACTTGGACTGAATCTGATAATTTCGTGGGCGGTACTACGGCCGAGAACACTCAAATGACGTTTGACATGCTAAAATTAGTCTCTGGGAGAATTTCTACTGATTACAAGTCAGACAAACAAAAAGTTGTATTTGAATACGGTGACCCAGTTTATGTTACGGCGTATGTTACAGTTTTGGATCGTCCTATAGTCACAACGCCAAGTAAGCCAAGTAAGCCAAGTAAGCCAAGTGAAGGCACTGAAACCCCAGATACTAAGCCAGCACAACCAGTTACTGGTGATAAAACACCAGTAACGACGCCAGAGCAGCCGGCTACAACTCCAGAAACACCAGCAACGGCGCCAGAGCGGCCGGCTACAACTCCCGAAGTGCCTGTTACAACACCGGAGCAGCCATCAACTGTTGCTGAAACACCAACGCCAGTTGATCAGCCAACCACACCGGCCCAAACACCTGATGTGCCAGCTGAACAAACGACACCAACTGAACCTACACAACCAGCTACGGTCGCAAACGTAACGCCAAACGTGCCAACACAACCAGTGTTGACGCCAACGGCCACTGACCAACCGACGACACCTGTATCATCAGATCGTCCTTGGGACCCAATCGAACTGCTTATGACGGATGATGATAATGGTCAAATTATCACAACCACTGAGATTCAGGGTTACACTGGCAACTGGGTTTACATTGGCAACATGATTCCTGCGGGCTATCATTTGGCACCAGGTCAAAGTGACTGGATTTTGTTGAACGATGTCACACCGCAGACAGTTCATTTAGTTGCTAACACCGTTGACCAAACGTCAACCGCGGTTGCAACTCAGAACACAGTGGCCTCTGTAGCAACGACACAAACTGTAGCACCAGTTGCTCAACAGAGTATACCAGCGACTATCGTTAAAGAAACATCTGCACCAACAACAAAAACTACTGATGAAACTGATCAATCTGCTGTAGCAGAGTTGCCACATACTGGCGAACTCGCTACGACAGCAGCAATGGGCACTGGTTTAGCATTATTAACTGGTTTGCTCTCCTTGTTCGGTTTTCGTCGCAAGCAACACTAAGCTTTAAAATGAGTTACCAAAAAGGCTAAATTCGATTAATTTCGGATTTAGTCTTTTTTTGTCGTTATTGATGGTCGTCAATTATCTATTACGAAATTCCACCTATACTGAATTCATCATCAAACGAAAAGGGGAGACATTATGAAATTTCAACGCTGGATTCAGCACCATACGAACCAAATCACGGCGATCACGGCTGGTTTAATTATTCTGGGTTTCATCGGTCGCTTTACCGGTCAAACGTGGTTAGACACAACGGCGTTTGTTCTCGCTTCAATTATTGCGGCAACACCGATTATCATCAGGGCCTGGGAGGCACTGAGAGTTAAAACAATCAGTATTGAATTATTGGTGAGCATCGCGGTCATCGGTGCGTTTGTTATTCGAGAATTTGATGAATCTGCAATCGTGACCTTTCTATTCTTATTCGGAACGTTCCTGGAAGAAAAAACGTTAGCGCGAACGCGAAAGTCAATCAAGTCGCTTACCGAAATGGCACCAACGACTGCGCAAGTTGTCCAACCTGACGGAAGTGTAGACGAAACGGATGTTGATTTTGTTGACGAAGGCGACGTCGTGTTGGTTAAAACGGGAGCTCAGGTGCCAGTGGATGGCAAAATCGTCAGTGGCAGTGCCTATCTGAATGAGGCCAGTGTTACGGGTGAATCAAAATTGGTCACTAAGAGGCCGGGTGAATTGGTCTACTCAGGAACAATGGTCGATAACGGGACTATTCAAGTTACGGCAACCAAAGTCGGCGACGATACTACGTTTGCCAAGATCATTGAATTAGTTGAGGATGCTCAAGATACCAAATCCCATGTAGAGAAGTTTATTGACCGTTTTTCCACGTATTACACACCTGCTGTTTTGATTCTCGCATTACTTGTGGGAATATTCTTCCGCGACTTCAAACTGGCGATTACGGTGCTGGTTCTGGGATGCCCTGGTGCCCTGGTAATCGGTGCCCCAGTTTCAAACGTCGCTGGTATTGGTAATGGCGCTAAGAATGGCGTTTTGATCAAGGGTGGCGAAGTGGTTGATACGTTTAGTAAAGTTGACACCTTGGTGTTTGATAAAACGGGCACGTTAACGAAAGGGAAAACTGAAGTTGCCAGTGTTCAAACGTACGGGGATAGCCACGCGTTGGCGTATGCGGCAGCGATGGAACGGGAATCGAATCATCCTTTGGGACGTGCAATCGTGGCTTACGTAACCGAGCACGAACTTGCTAGTGATAGTCTGGTCGTCAAGGCAACTAATACGATTAAAGGTCAAGGGATGACGGCTGAAATAGAGAATCACGACGTTGCAGTTGGCAATCAGACGCTAATGAATGCTGAAGGCGTGATTTTGAACGATGCTCAGCAGAAAACATTGATCGCAATTCAACATCAGGGTAGCTCCACTGTTTTAGTGGCCGTGGATGGTGCGTTACAAGCCATTATGGGCATTGCAGATGTCATTCGCGACGGTGTCAAAGATGATTTACGCCAGTTAAAGGCGATGGGCGTTGAACGGCTAGTGATGCTTACGGGTGATAATGAACTAACAGCTAAAACGGTTGGCAGTCAGCTTGGTATGGATGAGATCCATGCAAACTTGTTGCCTGAAGAAAAGGTGACGTTTGTTAAACAACTTCAAGATGATGGTCATACGGTGGCGTTTGTCGGGGATGGTATTAACGATAGCCCGTCAATTGCGACTGCCAACATTGGCATCGCGATGGGCGGTGGAACTGATGTGGCCGTTGAAACATCCGATATCGTTTTGATGCAGTCGTCGTTTGGCGAGCTAATTCACGCGTATGGATTGGCAAAAAAGACGGTTCGCAATACTCGGGAAAATATCATCATTGCAATTGGTACAGTAGTATTTTTATTGATTGGTCTAATTTTCGGCTACATTTACATGGCCAGTGGCATGTTTGTTCATGAAGCCAGTATTCTAGTGGTTGTTCTTAACGCAATGCGTCTGATTCGCTATACGCCAAAGCAAATAATGGCGTCAAACAAACCAGCTAAGCTAATCAAGTCGCCAGCCGCAATCAATTAGTTGGGCAGACTTGATGGGCATGAATTATTAATCATTATTAGCCGGTTAGACTGGTGGTAATCAAACAAAGATGGAGGTTATTCAAATGAGTAAAGCAATTATGCAGTTAGACGCGTTGTCATGCCCATCGTGTATGCAGAAGATTCAAGGCGCATTGGCCAAACAAGCGGGTGTTGAAGATGTCAAAGTGTTGTTCAACGCGGCTAAGGTCAAGGTGAATTTCGATGAAAAGATTGTGAGTGCCGATGCTTTGGCCGACGTTGTTACAAAGTTAGGTTATGAAGTTAAGGGCGTAAAGGTGAAAGTTGCTCAACAATAAGTCAAATTGAGGGTGGAGAATATGACAACAGCAGTAGAAGATCGTTATCAAGCAGAATTAAAGCAATCAGACATTGATCATCACACGCCAACGGCCGGTGCAATGGCTGGTCACATTGTGGCAAACCTAGTGGTTCTCGCCAATAAGTTACAACAGGCAAAATGGTACGTTAAGGGACCTGAACGCTTTTCCTTAAAGCCAGAATTTAATCTGTTGATGAAGACAACTCAAAATCAACGTGATGAACTGGGCGAAAGATTGTTGGCTGAGGGTGAAATTGTGCCAAGCACGACTTCAGCGTTTACTGAATATGCGATGTTGGAGGAAGCCGGTCAAAATAAATATCAAACAGCCTCTTGGTTGGTTAACAACTTTGTTCATGATTTTGAAACAAACAATTTATTTGTGACACGGGCAATTAAGCTTTCGGAAAAAGAGGATCGGCCCGCATTAACCCAATATTTGACAACGCTACTCTTTGAAAGTAGAAAGACTATCGCTGATTTACAGGCATATTTAGGCAATGATGCCAGAACTGGTCTAGATGACGAAGATGATGACGATGAGGACTAACGCAAATAACTGAAAAGTGACGTTACAAAGTGGTTGATATACTTTGTAACGCCTTTTTTGTATTTTGAAAATTGATTACCCCAAAAGAACGCCAAGTTTTGTCTATTGAGAAGAATCTCAGCTTTTGAATATAAATATTTTTATCCCATTGTGGAACACACTGTTAAATCTGATTTAACAGCATCTGTATAAAATTCCTTATATTAATAATTTAATAAATAAATTGTCAACAGGATGTTGAATTAATGTTTGAGAAGAACTACCGTGTAACTGAATTGAAACACCGGTAAAACTAGCTTCATTCCTCCTTTTAGAGTCGCCATCAACACAGATTCAACCAGTAATAAACGAAGGTCAATTTAATTCGATGACCACGGTTTGGCCAGATTGCCACGCAAAATTGACTCGGAACGTGCCATGCGCCAGGTAGCTGTTTAGCGGGAGTTTTCAGTTGGGTAAGGAAACCTTGAGGAAATGCAGATTAAACTGCAGGGGGCATTTATGCTAAAACGCAAATTCCAACATATGCGAGAGCGAGAACACTACAAAATGTACAAGGCGGGTAAGGCGTGGTTGTTCGCTAACATCATTGCGGTCGGTTTTGGGTCGGCAATGATTATAACCGGCCAGACGGTCTTGGCCGATAACACAAGCAAACAGATTTTAACGCAAAGGGTTGCAACGAATGCGCTTCCCAATGCGTATGCCAGTGTTACGACACTATCTGCTTCCAGTGCAGGTGAACTTGCTCAAACGCGAAGTTCAGCAAATGCTGCTAGTAATGCGGATAGTGGCACATCGGTTGGCGATACAGGCAAAAATACCACATCTACCATCGCAACGATGAGCGCTCGATCAGATGGTTTTTTAGCAAAGAAGGGGCAATCCAGTGTCTCTATGGCGGTTAGCCAAGCCGCTAGTGCCGAAAGCAAGATAGCAGCTGGCAGTGTTTCATCATTTGCAGGGAAAAACGGTGTCCGAAGCCGAAACGAGGTCGCTAACAATCCAGCGACAATGTCTACTGCCAGTAATTCAAAGGCTAGTTTGGTGACAAACAGCGGTGATGCGGGCAGTGGCGTATCCACCGATCAGGTAGTTAAATCAGTGTCTAGACAGCGATCCACTAGCGCTATTTGGCAGGAGATGGCCGACAGCCAAGCCGTTGTTTCAGTGAGTGCTAAACAAGTCGTTTCTGGAACAAAAACGACTGAAACGTTTTCGAACGGGGTCAAGATTGACTTGTCAGCCGGAGCATCTAGTGCAGACATTCAATCAGCGAAACGGCATGTTGAAGCTCAACACATCCATCCGGCTCAAATCACGGCACAAGACGCCACAACAGACGATTATTCAGCTGGTGAAAGTGCTGCCGTGGCCACGCTAACTGCCGCTTCCTATGCGCCGGAAACCGATAATAACGGGGTAGATATCAAGAATTGGTTGGGCGATGTCAGCTATTCAACGATAGAGTCGCAGCTGGCCAGTGCTAACGGTGTGGCATCTTCGGCGATGATTGCTGATGCAAAAATGGTTGTCGAGACCTGGGTTATCGATGAATTGAAAAAGGTTAACTGGACGACACTGTCTCAAAGTGCGGACTATGTTAATGGCGCCAACGATATTGTTAAACTGGGCGTCAATGCGTCGGCTAACCAGCAAAATGGTTATGCCGATACGATTAAGGCGTATTTAAAGGGTCAATTAACGGCGGAAGCCTATTATTTATGGCTACTTAAAGTTGAATATAATTCAACCCAAAGTAGCTATTTTGGGCCACAAGGCCTTAAGGAGGCGTTCGTAAAGCTCAAAAATGATCTGAATGTCGCTAAGAATCTTAACCAACTTTCTGGCAATCAGGCTAATATGTACAATTTAGGGTTCGACTTTGCTTATGACTGGTTTGTCGGGGATGCCAAGTTGGGGATGAACTGGGATAATTCAATGATTTACGAGGTCGCAGCTAACATGGGGAATGCTGGGATGACTCAGGTATCATGGACAGCTAGTAAAACCAGTAATAATGACGCTATATTTCTCGATCCGGTCGAAACAATGCTTAGTAACAATCCCTTGAGTAATGCTGTCGACGTAACATCACTGGAAAATGAGATTTACACCCAAGCGTTTAAGGATTACTACGCTGACTGGCAAAATGTGGTCGCACAGGGGTTCAAACAGGCTACCGTTGACGCATTAGCCGGCAAGGCGTTAGCCCTGGATAATTCAGTTAGCGGTGCCGTTGCCACTGCGGCCATTGAAACGGAAGCACCAGACGCTTACAAAGCCATTCCGGGCACGAAAACGAAGGGGCAATTGGCCTTATTTGTAAATGCATATATTCTGGCGAAAGCGTACCTAAGCGGGCACTATAATAACCAGCCTATTAATGAAAATAATAATGGCGCTGGTAACACACCGATTCCCGATGCCGGCGTTTTCCCGACCACACCGGTTGCGGGTCAAGTTGTCTCACCACTAGATTTAGCGATTTACTCTGTATTAACAGGGAAGACGTATACCTATAACATTTCACCTGCGAATAACCCGATTGTGGATTCGAAATATCAGGCGAGAGCAACAAAGGATTGGATTAGTGGCCCGGCACAAAACGATATGTACCAATTGGCTTGGAATGCTGCCAACCAAGCTAAAACGGACTTTTTGGCGGATATTCAATTGGCTGTTAACACGGGTGATTTATCAAAATTGAACAGTGCGGCTACTTTCTTACCGACCGCTATGAGCCAAGGTATATTGTCCGCGATTCAATATGATTATTACAAAACCAACTCGTATGTTTATTACAAAGTGTTTAGTGCACTTTATAAGAGCTTTTTTACTGATAAGGCTGGCAAGTTTGCTAACATTATCGCGCAGGTCGTTGCTGATGCTGATACTTATGTAAAACAGAGTGGTGATTCTCATAATGGTCAACCAATCGCACAAAGTTTGACAGCGGCACAAAGGAATAATCCTGATCTAACCGCTACAGTTAACGACAGTGATATCACACTAAATGCTGATGTAACTTATACAAAATCTTACTCCGAAAATGCTGATGGCACGCCTGTTAGCGGTGTTGAAATGCTAACACCATCGGCCACGACAATGATTAAAAGTGACCAAATTAGCAGTGATAATCAGAATAATGCAAAAAAAGTCATCCAAAATGGCCTTGATTACGCTTATGCTCACGAAGAAACGGTGGCGATTCCGGCATATGAAGCGGGTTATGCGGCAGCTCAAAAGAACCTGAATGTCACACCAACCGCGGGCCAACCGGCCTTAGGCAATCTAACTAAAGACAACTATCAATTTGAAGATAAAAGTACCGTAACGGATGTGCTGACACCAGTGCTGATGACAACTAATCCCAATGGTTCGACTGTTTGGCAAGTTCATTATAGTAATGCTGATGGCACCAGCGTGGTGGCTACTATCCAGCGAGCGGCCGATGCAACGAATCCGGATAAAGGGGCAGTGACGGGACTGGATGTCGCCGTTTATGATAACCAAGGGACTGTTCTGAACGATAGCGGAATGCAAAAAGCTACCCAGGATAGTGTTAGTTATACCAGTGTTCAATTAAATGCCAATGTTATAAACGATGGTTTGAAGCAAACAACTATTTCAGTTAGTGTCAACGATTCTGGGGCAGTTGATTATGAGTTTGTCCGTGATGTGCTAAATATAATAACAGTAACACCAAGTGGCGATGGTACAGCAATTACGAGTGACGGAACCAATTCCGGAACACTCTATCAGGCCGGTTGGAACTACAAAAAGTCGTTTATTAGTCAAATAACGTTGGTTCAACAAGTAGCTGACCCCAAGTTTGAAAATGACATCGTAGGCGGAAAAAATAATAAGTTAACAGACGACCAAACGTATGCCGGTTTCTTTCAAAGTAATGATAAGGATGGCAATGTTGTTCGTAACAGTACTGTTCAACTCGTGACGGTGGCAGATACGAGTGGTACTGACAATCCTATTAACAAGACTGTCACTAATCTTGATGGTTCTAAAGTGGCCATAACGATAAACAGCGATGGCAGTTTGACCTATATCGTTTATGACGTTAATGGTCAAGTTACTGCAACAAACGGATCAGGAACGCTCGGTACGCAGGATCGCCAAGTCATAATCACGAATCAAGATGCAATGGCTAACGAGAAGCCCTCACAGGTGGTCATTACGCGTACAGCAAATGATGCTATTACAATTACTGAAATCGGCCTTCAGGATAAGATGATTAATGATTTCAACGTGGCAAACACCCAATCCACGGCTGAAGCGATAGTAACAGAAGGAAAAAACGTTGAACCATCGTTTTCATCAACGACAATCGTGGTTCTTGGCAAGGCGCTTCACGCAGGGGTCGTACTCGTAGCGGATCCTAAGTTTGGCACCAACGGTATTAAGAGTACGTATGACCGCAAAAATGTGGATGGTACTGTAACAGTAATCGCAGATAATGCTGATGGGTTGAAATACCACGGATATGTGCCTGATTCACAATCCACGGATAATACTAAAGACTACGGAACAGCCGAAAATTCAACGGCGACGATTCAATATACTGCGACCAATGTGTCGAATACCGCTACGAAAACAACGATGACGGTGAATACATCAGTGGCTGGACCAACGGTTACAATCTTTCTTGGTAAAGATGCCAACGGCAATATTCGGTCAACAACATCGTTTGATCCAAGCAAGGTAACGACTAGCAATGCCGGCAGTGAAATTTTTGAGTGGGCTGGCGTTACTAATTTGCCTGCAGGGTGGACCTATAATGCTGTGAATCAGACGCTCACTTATGTACCGACTACAGTCGTTGATAAGAAAGCGTTAATTAGCGAAATGGCAAAGGCCGGCACGTACGTCGTTAACTGGTCAGATGCTCGTGATGCGACAGCTCCCGCGCTCATTGACCAGTACGGCGATGTCCTGAATCTGGTCATTAGTGCGCAGACAAAGAGTGAAAACAGCCTTACCGTCAATGTTGATACATCAGATGCAACGAAGGTTAATGCCGACCATCAATATACCTTTAGTAATGCTGACATCGTAAATGCCACTCAGTCGAATGATCCGAATGGTTTTGTGACTGCGTTTATTGAACATTTTGCTGGTACTACGGGCAAGACTTATGAGGGAACCATGAATGGAATGGTTCTACCTAATGGTGTTAAGTCAATTACGCTGAACGCTGATGGATCTGTAACCGTGATGTTTGATCCAGATAAGGCCACAGCCAACTATGATAAGGCGACGAACAAAAATGTAATTAAGTTAGTGTTGCCATTCACGGTTGATAGTAATGGCCAATATGTTCCTGATACTGGGGATGCTACTAACAAAACGCCGTTAGCTAATTTGACGTTATACATGAATATGCAGGCCGATCTGAAACTTACATATCAGGCAGCGGCCGGTGGTGCTGACACGACAGTTAAGAACGGCAATGGCAGTGTGAATGTCGCTTATGTTAAGGCGGGGCAGGAGTTACAGTCTGCTGTGACTCAAAACGGATTGGCTTTAGGCAGTACGTACAATGCGACAGTTCCCGCCACAATTAACGCCGCTAGCACGGCAAACTATCAAGGTGCTTCTTACAAGTTGATCAACGGTATTGCAACGAATAATCCAACTGCGATTAATTTTAACGACGTACAATTGACGTTTGGCGGTAACACTAGTACCTATCTTTACGCGAAGACTTATGGCAGTGTGTGGGATGTAACAAATACGGCGCCATCGTTGACGGATGTACCAAGTGCATCAACGTCTGACGGAATAACGGCGACAATTGATTTAAGCAGTGCAGCTAAAGATTTTAATTGGCAAACAGTTAGTTTCCAGCCTGATGAAAACACAGCTACAAGTTACACAACTACAGTGATAGTTAACAAAGATGCTAAGCGTTTAATTGTGATCTATAAGCCAAAAACTGTGGCTGACGATCTGGATTTCCTACAAAATACGTATCAAGACGGCTTCGACATGAATGGTTGGTTAACGGACACACAAACGCTTAAGGGTAGCGCAATGCCAGCAATGCATAATGCACTGTATGTGAAAACAAAAACCGCGCCGCTTAAGCTAGCCGATTTCACAAAAAAAGCGACTGTTAATGTAGCGAAAAGCGGAGACGGTTATGATGCTAGTGATAAAACATATACGTTTGATGTTCCAAGTACGGTTCTGAGCGTGAAAGAGTTGGCATTGTTAGCAAGTGGTCAAACATTAACATTAACCTCAGAATCATCACAATCAGATTTGGAAAAGGGTAATTTATACGTTGACACTGATAACTGGAAGAATATTACCGGCGTAACCATTAGTTTGAGTGCCGATGGAACCTTTGCACATATTGTGGCCACGTTAAATACAGCGGTTGCCAAGAGCAATGTTCAAAAAGGTGCTGTATTGACATTAGGTACTGTTGGAGACTCGCCTTTGGCTTCTGGGATTCATTTGGAATTATCGCTTGTTAATGATTTAAAGCAACAGTCTAGTGGATTACCAGCGGACTTACCTAAGGAATCACAACCCGTTTATCCAACTGAAACCGACCAGGCGTTAAACAGTCGATTTGTTGCTAAATCGCAGGCAGTGGCAGGCTATGTAGTTGTGAGTGCAACGGACCAAAATAATAAAACGTTACAGATTACCACGAATGCTGATGGCAGTGCGTCATATGCGATTAATTACGACTGGGGTGTTGAAACGGGTGATCCGGTTGCTGACCAGATTACGTGGCAATACGCCCAGGCCGAGATTAATGGAAGCATCGGGTCACAAACCAAAGTTTATGGTGCAGATGATCCTAGCACGCCATATCCAGTGACACTACCGAGCTGGTTAACGGCACCTAAGTGGACAAAAGACGATTTTGGACGAGACAACGACATTAGCGAAGAAGTTGGTGACCATAATATTAAACTGAGCGCTCAGGGAATCAGTGATTTAGCCGCGGCAAACAAAAACTTTACGATTGATGCCACAACATTAGCCAAGTTGACTGATGGTACACTGACAATCACGCCTAAAGTAACGGTTAAGTATGTCGATCAGAATGGCAATGAATTGACGGGTAAAAAAACAATCAATATAACTGACAAGAAAAAGGGCGCTGCAATAACGATTGACCAGCCAGATGTTGAGGGCTATACAATCGAGCGCAGTCAACCAACTAGCTACATTTTGACTGGCGATGGTACACAAACTGTGACGGTAGTTTATCGACAAAATGCATCTGTTACAGCTAATTATTATGTGGTTGGAACTACAAACAAGATTGCCAATTCCGTGACAACAAACGGGGGTGTCGGTTTGACGTACTCGACGAATGCAGCCCAAATTCCGGGCTATACATTAGTCGCAATGCCAACCAACGCCGCTGGTACTTATACAGACGCTGGTAACACTGTTAATTATGAGTACACTGTCGATTACACCATTGTTCCGGTAGACGGCAACGGCAATGAAATTCCAAATGTGATAGCTCCTTCAGGCACAGGTACTCCGGGACAACCGGTCGCGCCAACGGGTGGATATCCAACGATTCCGGGCTATACAAGAACAACCACACCGAACGTGCCCGATAAGCCGGAACAGGTCAATGTCGTTTATACGCCGCTGACGGAAACCGTTATGGTCAATTACTATATCCAAGGGACAACGACCCCAATCGCAAGTTCTGTCACGCTGTCTGGACCGTTTGGCAGCGATTATCAGTCGACACCGGCCAATGTTAGCGGCTATAAGTTGGTTACTACGCCTGCCAACGCCAGCGGCATGTACGGTGTGACGAATGGCGCAGTGAACTACTATTACGAGCTCATTGTGACGGTTGTGTCCAAAACGCCGGATGGTAAGCCAGTCCCTGGCACGACGCCGACGCAACAGCCTGGGGTTCCGGGACAGCCGATTTCAAACGTCCCTCAAATTCCTGGCTACAAAGTCACGTTTGTACCAGCGGTGCCGGGTCAACCAGGCATGGTAGAGGTGATTTACACGCCGATAACCACACCTGGGCCGATGCCGATGCAGTCCGTGGACACACAGACTGTACCACCAGTGCATGTGACAACGCCGGTTCCAGTTCAACTGGTTGAGCGAACGACTTCAGCACAGCAAACGACTGTTAAGATGACGGTTATTCAATTGGTTCCAGAGGTTCATACCTCTGCGCGCGTAGCTGCCAAGTCGCAGGTAAAGGTCTTACCACGTACGGGCCAGCAAAGTTCGTTTGCGCTGGTTATTGCCGGGTTAGGCATGATGGCGGCAGGATTCATTTTTCTCGGTGTTCGTAGGTATCTCCGATCGTAAGAAAGTAACAACATAAACTAGTTTTTACGAGAGTGAGAGACGTTAATCTCTGTATTGGAGGTTAGCGTTTTTTATTGAAAATAGTTGGCAGATGATTAGAATGATGCATAACAACGCCATCAGTCAGAAAAAATAAGATAATGGCAAGCGAAGGGGGATGCATCGGTGTGAAAATTTTAGTGACAGGCTTTGATCCGTTTGGCACGGATAAAATCAATCCAGCGATTGAAGCAGTGAAGCAATTGCCAGCACAAATTGCGGGCGCCGATATTGTGAAGCTAGAAATTCCAACGGTGTTTGATCGTTGTGCAACAGTTGTTCGGAACGCCATCGAGCATGAACACCCAGATTATGTTTTAAATATTGGGCAGGCTGGTGGTCGGTTCGCTATCACACCGGAGCGAGTTGCCATTAATTTTGACGATGGCCGAATTGCGGACAATGATGGTTTTCAACCGATCAACCGAACGATTCAAAGTGATGGTGCGACGGCTTACTTTACTCAGCTGCCAGTTAAGGCAATGGCACGCGCCATTCGCAAGGTCGGTGTGCCAAGTACAGTATCGACAACGGCAGGGACGTACGTTTGCAATCACATCATGTATCAGGTGCAGTACATGCGGGACAAGTATTTTTCCGCATTGAAGGCGGGATTCATGCACATTCCGTTTTTGCCCGAGCAGGTTGTGAGCCGTCCAAATGTGCCTTCGTTGTCATTGGCGGATGATGTGCGTGGCATTACGGTCGCAATTGAGGCAATGGTTGCTTACGATGGTAAACCGGATATTGAGAGTGTTGAGGGAACGATTGCGTAAAATTTTTGTGCACGTTGACTAGGAATAAAAAAATTGTCCTGTCCAGTTAAGTTTGAGATTAAGAATTGTATTGTGCCGCAAGTGGACTAAAATAAATTTCTAGAGAGTTAAACGAAAACTATCAAACGGTTGGTACAGGATTGATGAAAACTTTAAAGAGCATTGTAAGTGTTATTACGGCGTTGTTGATTGGGGTAATTGTGGCGTTCGTGATTAAGGCGACATTATTTCAGTTCGCATATGTCGCAGGTCCATCGATGCAACCTAATTTAGAGGATCGTGAGCGGGTGGCAATGTTCAACCGAGCTCCGATTCGTCATAACTCTGTGATTATTTTTGATGCGCAAGGTGAGGATCCTAACGCCACCTCACACATTGACTATGTCAAACGGGTGATTGGCATGCCGGGTGACACGGTTGAAAGTAAGAATGGTGTCCTGTACGTTAACAATCGTAAAATCAATCAGAGCTACATTGGTGCAACCGAACGTAACCAAGGGACTGGCAACTGGACCTTGTCGTCGCTGGCCGAGCAGCATGATTGGCAGGTAAAGTCGTCAACAGTTCCGAAGGGGATGTACTTTGTACTGGGTGATCATCGTTCTGTTTCTAATGACAGTCGTTACTGGGGTTTTGTACAGCAGAAAAAGGTTGCTGGTGTGGTTAAAGTCCCATTTTGGACGAGTACTGCTAGCAAACGATTTAATATAAATCAGGCTTACAAAACGTGGACGGCAGACAAGTGAATTTACTTAGTAGTGTTCCCAATAGCCTCAGTTTTTAAAAAGTATTCACCATGCGAAACCATCGGTTTGGCATGGTGAATACTTTTTTAGTCTCTTAGTCGCCTCTGTATGTCGAGGATATTGAATTAATCTGAATGAAACTTGATCGCACATATAATGAAAGAAGTTGTCCGTTTGAATTCAAGCAAGATTTTTTTGAACAAAACGCTTGACCGATGTTCGACTTGTTGATATATTATTACTTGCTGCTACGAGAGGTCGTCAAGTTGCTAAACGGATTTCAAAAAAATGTTTAATTTCTTGCTTGACCGATTAGAAACAGCATGTTATACTAATTAAGTTGTCGCATGACAGCGATGTAGATCTTTGAAAACTGAACAACGTTTCGACGAATCAAATGTGTAGGGTCTTTGAACGAAAGTTCGAAGCAATTACAATTGTGAAGTCAATTCACTTTATAACCAAGTAACAACAAAACAAGAGCTATTTCAAATAACTCATTAATTTGAGAGTTTGATCCTGGCTCAGGATGAACGCTGGCGGCGTGCCTAATACATGCAAGTCGAACGCACTTCGGTTTTTGATTGACGGTGCTTGCACCAGATTGACGAGACATTGAAGTGAGTGGCGAACGGGTGAGTAACACGTGGGTAACCTGCCCTAAAGTGGGGGATAACATTTGGAAACAGATGCTAATACCGCATAACAACGAAAACCACATGGTTTTCGCTTGAAAGATGGTTTCGGCTATCACTTTAGGATGGACCCGCGGTGCATTAGCTAGTTGGTAAGGTAACGGCTTACCAAGGCAATGATGCATAGCCGAGCTGAGAGGCTGATCGGCCACATTGGGACTGAGACACGGCCCAGACTCCTACGGGAGGCAGCAGTAGGGAATCTTCCACAATGGGCGCAAGCCTGATGGAGCAACGCCGCGTGAGTGAAGAAGGGTTTCGGCTCGTAAAACTCTGTTGTTAAAGAAGAACGTATCTGAGAGTAACTGTTCAGATAGTGACGGTATTTAACCAGAAAGCCACGGCTAACTACGTGCCAGCAGCCGCGGTAATACGTAGGTGGCAAGCGTTATCCGGATTTATTGGGCGTAAAGGGAGTGCAGGCGGTTATTTAAGTCTGATGTGAAAGCCTTCGGCTTAACCGGAGAAGGGCATCGGAAACTGGATAACTTGAGTGCAGAAGAGGGTAGTGGAACTCCATGTGTAGCGGTGGAATGCGTAGATATATGGAAGAACACCAGTGGCGAAGGCGGCTACCTAGTCTGTAACTGACGCTGAGGCTCGAAAGCATGGGTAGCAAACAGGATTAGATACCCTGGTAGTCCATGCCGTAAACGATGAATACTAGGTGTTAGGGGGTTTCCGCCCCTTAGTGCCGCAGCTAACGCAATAAGTATTCCGCCTGGGGAGTACGACCGCAAGGTTGAAACTCAAAGGAATTGACGGGGACCCGCACAAGCGGTGGAGCATGTGGTTTAATTCGAAGCTACGCGAAGAACCTTACCAGGGCTTGACATCTTCTGCTAATCCGAGAGATCGGACGTTCCCTTCGGGGACAGAAAGACAGGTGGTGCATGGTTGTCGTCAGCTCGTGTCGTGAGATGTTGGGTTAAGTCCCGCAACGAGCGCAACCCTTATGATTAGTTGCCAGCATTAAGTTGGGCACTCTAATGAGACTGCCGGTGACAAACCGGAGGAAGGTGGGGACGACGTCAAATCATCATGCCCCTTATGTCCTGGGCTACACACGTGCTACAATGGATGGTACAACGAGCAGCGAAGTCGCGAGGCCAAGCAAATCTCTTAAAGCCATTCTCAGTTCGGACTGTAGGCTGCAACTCGCCTACACGAAGTCGGAATCGCTAGTAATCGCGGATCAGCATGCCGCGGTGAATACGTTCCCGGGTCTTGTACACACCGCCCGTCACACCATGAGAGTTTGTAACACCCAAAGTCGGTGGGGTAACCTTCGGGAGCCAACCGCCTAAGGTGGGACAGATGATTAGGGTGAAGTCGTAACAAGGTAGCCGTAGGAGAACCTGCGGCTGGATCACCTCCTTTCTAAGGAAACAAATCGGAACCTTACACATTAGTGGAAACGTTGTTCAGTTTTGAGGGGTTTACCTCACACCATGTCAGACGATGACATGGGGGATTAGCTCAGATGGGAGAGCGGCATCTGCTTGCAGATGAATGACAGTGGTTCAAGCCCATTATCCTCCAATCGGTCACGCAAGTGACCAACCTGAAACGTTGTACATTGAAAACTGAATCATGATTCTTTTTATTATTTAAACCGAGAACACCGCGTTTTTGAGTTTTTTAACAAGTTAAATTGTTTATCGCTAAACTCATAACCGCAGTTCGTATGAACTGTTAGGTTAAGTTATAGAGGGCGCACGGTGGATGCCTTGGCACTAGGAGCCGATGAAGGACGGGACTAACACCGATATGCTTCGGGGAGCTGTAAGTAAGCTTTGATCCGGAGATTTCCGAATGGGGAAACCCAATCAGTTTAACCGCTGATTATCACTAGGGGAATACATACTCTAGTTGAAGGTAGACGTTGTGAACTGAAACATCTAAGTAGCAACAGGAGCAGAAAGAAAAATCGATTCCCTAAGTAGCGGCGAGCGAACGGGGAACAGCCCAAACCAAGCTGCTTGCAGTTTGGGGTTGTAGGACTGAACATTTGAGTTACCAAAGACCTTGATAGTCGAAGACGTTGGGAAACGTCGCCATAGGGTGTGAGAGCCACGTAGACGAAATCAAAGTCCCTCAGTTCAGGATCCTGAGTACGGCGGAGCACGTGAAATTCCGTCGGAATTTGCGGGGACCATCCCGTAAGGCTAAATACTCCCTAGTGACCGATAGTGGACCAGTACCGTGAGGGAAAGGTGAAAAGCACCCCGGAAGGGGAGTGAAATAGTTCCTGAAACCGTGTGCCTACAAGTAGTTAGAGCCCGTTAATGGGTGATAGCGTGCCTTTTGTAGAATGAACCGGCGAGTTACGTTAACATGCAAGGTTAAGGTGGAAAGACCGGAGCCGTAGCGAAAGCGAGTCTGAAATGGGCGACTAAGTATGTTGAAGTAAACCCGAAACCAGGTGACCTACCCATGTGCAGGCTGAAAGTGCGGTAATACGCACCGGAGGGCCGAACCCGTGTCTGTTGAAAAAGGCTGGGATGACGTGTGGGTAGCGGTGAAATTCCAAACGAACTTGGAGATAGCTGGTTCTCTCCGAAATAGCTTTAGGGCTAGCCTCGGATGAATCATCATGGAGGTAGAGCACTGTTTGAACTAGGGGCCCGTCATGGGTTACTGAATTCAGATAAACTCCGAATGCCATTGATGTGTTATCCGGGAGTCAGACGATGAGTGATAAGATCCACCGTCGAAAGGGGAACAGCCCAGATCACCAGTTAAGGTCCCTAAATATATGCTAAGTGGAAAAGGATGTGGAGTTGCACAGACAACTAGGATGTTGGCTCAGAAGCAGCCACCATTTAAAGAGTGCGTAATAGCTCACTAGTCGAGTGATTCTGCGCCGAAAATGTACCGGGGCTAAGCATATTACCGAAACTGTGGGTGCCACGTAAGTGGCGCGATAGGAGAGCGTTCTATGGGCGGTGAAGCCAGATCGTAAGGACTGGTGGAGCGCATAGAAGTGAGAATGCCGGTATGAGTAGCGAAAGATCAGTGAGAATCTGATCCACCGAATGACTAAGGTTTCCTGGGGAAGGCTCGTCCACCCAGGGTTAGTCGGGACCTAAGGCGAGGCCGAAAGGCGTAGTCGATGGAAAACAGGTTGAGATTCCTGTACTAGTTAAACTTGTTTGAACAATGGAGGGACGCAGAAGGCTAAACGATCCGGACGATTGGAAATGTCCGGTCAAGCAGTGAGGTGTGAGATGAGTTAAATGCTTGTTTCTTTAACATTGAGCTGTGACAAGGACCGAAATTTAAGTAGGGAAGTCGTTGATGTCACGCTGCCGAGAAAAGCTTCTAGTTAGAGTTTAATTACCCGTACCGCAGACCGACACAGGTAGTCGAGGAGAGTATCCTCAGGTGAGCGAGTGAACTCTCGTTAAGGAACTCGGCAAAATGACCCCGTAACTTCGGAATAAGGGGTGCTGCACGCAAGTGTAGCCGCAGTGAAAAGGCCCAGGCGACTGTTTATCAAAAACACAGGTTTCTGCAAAATCGTAAGATGACGTATAGGGGCTGACGCCTGCCCAGTGCTGGAAGGTTAAAAGGATGGGTTAGCGTAAGCGAAGCTCAGAATTGAAGCCCCAGTGAACGGCGGCCGTAACTATAACGGTCCTAAGGTAGCGAAATTCCTTGTCGGGTAAGTTCCGACCCGCATGAAAGGCGTAACGATCTGGGCACTGTCTCAACGAGAGACTCGGTGAAATTATATTACCCGTGAAGATGCGGGTTACCCGCGACAGGACGGAAAGACCCCATGGAGCTTTACTGTAGCTTGATATTGGGTGTCTGTATAACTTGTACAGGATAGGTAGGAGCCGTAGAGCTCGGGACGCTAGTCTCGAAGGAGGCAACCGTGGGATACTACCCTTGTTATACGGCCACTCTAACCCGCGCCACTTAGCGTGGCGGGAGACAGTGTCAGGTAGGCAGTTTGACTGGGGCGGTCGCCTCCTAAAAGGTAACGGAGGCGCCCAAAGGTTCCCTCAAAATGGTTGGAAATCATTTGTAGAGTGTAAAGGCACAAGGGAGCTTGACTGTGAGACAGACAGGTCGAGCAGGGACGAAAGTCGGGCTTAGTGATCCGGTGGTACCGTATGGAAGGGCCATCGCTCAACGGATAAAAGCTACCCTGGGGATAACAGGCTCATCTCCCCCAAGAGTCCACATCGACGGGGAGGTTTGGCACCTCGATGTCGGCTCATCGCATCCTGGGGCTGTAGTCGGTCCCAAGGGTTGGGCTGTTCGCCCATTAAAGCGGTACGCGAGCTGGGTTCAGAACGTCGTGAGACAGTTCGGTCCCTATCCGTCGCGGGCGCAGGAAATTTGAGAGGAGCTGTCCTTAGTACGAGAGGACCGGGATGGACATACCGCTGGTGTACCAGTTGTGCCGCCAGGCGCATCGCTGGGTAGCTATGTATGGATGAGATAAACGCTGAAAGCATCTAAGTGTGAAACTCGCCTCGAGATGAGATTTCCCATTCCTATATGGAAGTAAGACCCCTCAGAGATGATGAGGTAGATAGGCTAGAAGTGGAAGTGTGGCGACACATGGAGCGGACTAGTACTAATCGGTCGAGGACTTAACCACGAAGTGGTGGTCCGGTTAAAGAAAAGAAGATCATGATTCAGTTTTGAGTGGATAACGCTCAGAGTGTGGTGATGATGGCACGAAGGATACACCCGTTCCCATGCCGAACACGGAAGTTAAGCTTCGTCGCGCCAAGAGTAGTTGGGGGATCGCTCCCTGCGAGGGTAGGTCGTCGCCATGCGACTAAAACGTCAATCTGATGATTGGCGTTTTTTTGTGTCGTGAACGGTGCCTCATTAAGGCGCGGTGCCTTTCAGTAATAAATGATAGTCATGCGTTGATTAAGCCTTGAAGCTAGTGAAAAAGTCCGTTATACTAACAGATGTGCTATTTGCCGGATTAGCTCAGTTGGTAGAGCATCGGTATCGTAAACCGAGGGTCAGGTGTTCAAGTCACCTATCCGGCATCTTTTAATTGAAGCTTTCAGCGTAAAACGTCTCTTTCTTTGAGGCGTTTTTTATTTTTCAAGTTTATCGATTAACTACATTGTGCAAAACAGAAATGGCGAGCGTAAATTAGGACAATTAAATGCTATTGCTTTTATAATAGTCTTGAGAAGTAAAAACACAGGGAGGTCACATTTATGACAGAGATTGTGGTATTAGGCGCTGGATATGCTGGATTAAGAACAGTCCGCGAATTAAGTGGCACATCAAACGTGCACATAACATTAGTAGATCGAAATTCATATCACTATGAAGCCACTGCCTTACATACTGTGGCAATTGGCACAAACGAAGCAGAGCACATCACCTTTGATATACAGAAAGCTATTCCTAAGGATGTGACATTCAAGCAGGACAATGTAACACGAATCGACACCCAGAATAAAACGGTTACGTTAGAAAAAGAAGCCACTCCATTACAGTACGACTATTTAGTTGTTGCACTTGGATTTGAGTCAGAGGACTTTGGCATTAAGGGAGCGGCGACATACGGATTACCACTTCAAGATATTGAGAGTGCCCAAGCGATTAGAAAACACCTCGAAGAGCGTTTGGCAGCATACAATGACTCACACGATGAACGTGACCTACACATTATCGTGTGTGGTGCTGGATTCACGAGTATCGAACTGCTGGGAGAATTAGTTTACCGCATGCCGTCACTAGTTGAACAGTATCACTTGCCAGCAGATAAAATTCAAATTACCTGTCTTGAAGCAATGCCAAAAATCTTACCAATGTTCGATCAGAAGTTGGTTGATTTTGCCGTACAATTTCTAGCGGATCATGGCGCAATAATTCATACTTCTACACCAATTGACGAAGTGACGGATCACAGCGTCATCAGTGGAGATAACGTTTACGAAGCCAATACCATTATTTGGACTACGGGGGTTCGCGGTAGCCATGTTATCAGTGATTCACACTTTGACCAGAAACGAAACAGAGTGGCAGTGACAAGCCAGCTGACAATGAAAGATCATCCTGAGGTGTTTATTATTGGTGATAGTAGTGCGGTTCCTGATCCAGCAAGTGGACGCTTCTATCCAACTACGGGGCAAATTTCTATTGCGCAAGCTACTCATACTGCTCAGAATATTAAGGCATCGATTGACGGGACCCCATTATCTGACTTTACTTACAAATCTTTGGGAACAGTTTGTTCACTGGGACCAACGACTGGTATTGCAGAGATAGGTGATTCAGGTCGGATTAAATTGAAGGGTCGTAAAGTTGCTCTTGTCAAAAAGATGGTTAATGATCGTTCAATTATGGAAGAAAGTGGTTTTGCTAACATGATGCGAAATCTAAGTTAAAGATAGCTAGAAAAAAACTCTCTCACCGTTAGTTTTCGGTGGGAGAGTTTTTAAGTTGCTCACAAAACTTTTGTATTCGCTACTACTCGATAAGTGCTAGTGGGCACTACAGAGACGATTTGACGCTTGGAAAAATAACGAGCAATTAGTTCGGCCATGTCAATTGGCACAGTTTTAATTATTTTATCAGCAGAGAACATATGAAACTCTCCACCGCCAATTGCACGATATTGATTGAGAACAATGTGTAAACGGTCTGTTTTCTTGACTGATTCACCATGGTAGCTCAGTTCAGTAATACGATCATCAAGTGGCCGGGTTACGTCAATCGTGTAATTTATGCCGGCAAATAGATCGTAATTGTAGTGCTGGACTTTTGGATCAGTGTAATCTTTGCTGACATTAACTTGTTGACCGTCCCACTGCCAATAATGTGCACATTGCTCTATAGCTGCACGTAAATCCGCACCGGTAATTTCTAAAACAGCCAAGGTGTTTGGATACGGATAGCTGATCTCAATATCACGCATTGTCACATCACGGCCTAACCCTGCTACCTCATTGGTGAATAGCGCGGTGCTGGAAAGGTCGGTTCCAGCGGCTTCCATCTGAACCTGGTTAATGAAGTCGAGGTAAGGGTGGCCATGTAATCTTGCCATCATCGGGTTGTTAATGTGAGCATCTTTTTTTAAACGGCCAACAATCGTGTCTAACCATTCTTCCGTCGCTATTTCGCTCTTCGCCAGTGGTTCATTAATTTGTGTCCGTGGCTGTATTGCAGCAGTTTTAATTAGCGAAGCTTCACTATGAGTTATGGCGTGATCGCTCAGGGTGAGCTCAATTTGACCAACGTAAGCGCCACGATATCCTGGTTGTGTTGTTGGCACACCATTAACGTGAGTCGCAATGGCACGGTGTTGATGTCCCGTAACAAGAGCGTCGATGCCAGGAACTTCAGAAAGCGCTGAAGCTTCGTTTTCGCCAGTTTCTAGTTCAGTTGGTCGATTTGTTTCCAAATCGCGTTCAAAGCCGCCGTGATAGGCCACAATGACAATATCGGCTAATTGCTGAAGCTTAGGCACGTAATTTTTTGCTGTTTGTAATGCGGAAACAAAGGATAAACCGCGCACGTGATCTAGTGGTTCCCAGTGGCTAATGTAAGAGGTTGTAAGCCCTAAAATGGCCACTCGAAGCCCATTATGAGTGAAGATTTTGTAGGGATTACCGAAATAGGGCTGCCCCTGCTCATCCAAAATGTTTGCACACAAGATCGGGTAGTTGCGTTTTGAAAGCACATGTTCCATATATTCTCGACCGTAATTAAATTCATGGTTGCCCAAGATACCGACATCGTAATTAACGTTATTGGCAACTTTGCTAAGTAAGGGTGCGGATGGCTGATCGAAATGATTTAGGTAGTAGGTTAGTGGTGAACCTTGAATAAAATCGCCGTTTTCAATGGTTAACACCATATCTTCTGGTTCTGACTGACTTTTTACCAAATCAATGACTGCCGCAGCTCGTGCTAGACCGAATGGAGATTGTTGATTGGCGTTTCGAAAATCTGTTGGGTAAAAATAGCCGTGAATGTCACTAGTAGATAAAATCGTTAATTTCATGGAGAACCCCTTTAAAACGAGTAAGTTTCGTCATAGTTTGGTAAAAAAAGGTGGGTATCTAATTCTGACATGGCAGCGACGGCCGCTTCTGGATGAAATGAATGCCAAATACCTGTAGTTTGCGCATTAACGTTTTTAGCAATGGCGATGAGTGCATTCTGGGTAGCATGGCCCGAACTGCCCAAGTACTGATATTCGGCGTGATGTTGCGCGAGAAATTCCTGTAGTTTCCTGTAACGAGGATCGTAATCACCTAGTGGTTCACCATTACTGTGCAAATAGAGGAATCTTGGCCAACGAGACAATACTTGTAAATTAGCGTAACTATTCTGTAGACAAAAGCGGTCTGGCTCATGCTGAATGGTGGACATGGAAACAGGGATTAAGGTTGCAAAGTCCTGTTTGTTAAGTCGGTCTGTTTCTTGAACGTGAATCAATGCTTCAGGATAAAAGCTGCTTAATAAGCGAGCGTATGGCAATTCCCAAACGACAGGACGATTGTACGCATTTGCTGTTTGATTAAAGCGTAATAAGCGCTCAAGGTTTCGTGGATACGGATTGATGACAAGGAGACGCTCATCATTTTGAATTAGCTGTCCAAAAGTATGTTGAACGTCATCTTCACTGACGGGATCGGAGAATTCCAAATTCTGCTTTGGCTCAAAACTAAAGCTAGTGCCTTCGAGCATAAAGAGGTCCAGATGAGCTGAGCGAAAAGCATTTATCCAGTGATGGACACGTTCGACATGAGGACCATGGAGACGGACATCGCCAGAGTGACCAAAGGTGTGGTGGCCGTCACTAACTAGCAGGGCAGCAGCTCCGAAAGCGTCATGGTCGCTAGCAAAGCCCGTTACAGAGAGGTCACCAATCTGAATGGGGCGTTCATATTCAAATGCGTGAAGATTGATTCCGAGAGTCATTGCCAGACCAGAGCCAGCTAGGTTTTGATACAGTCGATACGATTCATGAGAGATATAAACAGGAATGTTACTACGCAGGTAGGCTAATGCTGCGGTGTGATCCAAATGCAGATGACTGATAAAGATGGCTTCATGCTGATAGACGTGTTTCTGATTATTCTGAAACAGCTCACTAAGTGCAGGTAAACTGTGTTGTGCAGTCAACGTTTCGGCATCTGTTTCTTCGCTATTTTCAGTCATACCGAAGTCCATAATGACACGGGACGTTTCGGTGGCAATTTCCATGATGTTGCCGCCAATGGTGGATAAACCGTTTAAAAATCGAACAGTAGTCATAGATTAGCCTCTTAATATAAACGCAGATATTGGCATATGTGGGGGAAAGTAGTGTTCTATGTAACAGGATGACGTTCTGACACAAACGCCGTCCTGTTTGGGATAAAAGTAGTACTTAATGTAATAATGTTTGGAAAAATTAGTTTGCTGAAGTAATTTGTTTTGCTTGCTTAGCAAGTTTTGTTAATGCGTCTTTTGCGGATGTGTTCTTAGTGAGCATGCTGTTAAATGCGTCACCTTTGTCGTTGTAGTATTCACCGAAACCAGCAAAGGCAGGTTGGGCGAATGCTTTTGGTAATGAGTCCACAGCTGCTTTATTTTCAGGGTGTTGTTTTAAAAAGCTTTGGTAATCTGCGGAGTTAGTTGCCGATTTTGATAATGGCACATAACCAGTTAATTTAGCCCATTTAGTAGCCGTTTTTGCTTTAAGCAGATACTTCATGAAGTCGTAAGCGCCACGTTTTTGCTTGGTGTTTGCACCTTTAAATAGAACTAGGTCGTTACCTGCAACTTCCGTGCCACTCTTACCTTCATATGAGGGTACAGGCACAGTCGTCCAGTTCAACGTCTTAGGTGCTTGCAACTTTGTTTGGGTTAAACCAGCGGAAGAACCAATGTAGAAAGCTGATTTTCCATTAACGAAGTTTTTAGTCCAATAATTATCTGAGCCAGCTGATTTAGCCGTGCCATCCTTAACCATGTCTAGAACAAAATTGGCGGCTGCAATGGACTTTTTGTTGGCTACCTGAACTTTGCCGGTACTGGAGACAGGTGTGACACCAACTGCATGCGCCATACCTTCCCATTCCATATCAAAACTCTTGTCGAATCCGTAAGCATAAATACCATCTTTCTTCAGTTTGGTGCCGTCTTGTTTCAATTGATCCCAAGTCTTAGGAATGCTCAGATGATATTTCTTCAGGATATCTTTGTTTACATACATAATGCGTGTTGACTTCGAAAACGGTGTTGAGTAGTAAGTTTTACCAATCTTTGATCCAGATAGGAAAGCTGGGTAGATGTCGTTTTTCGCCTTTGACGACATGCCTTTATACATTGGGTTTAAATTATCGATAAAGCCATGGTGCTGATAATCAGGTAGGTTTGTATAGGTTGTCATGCCCAAAACGGGCAGGCTGTGCGACTTGGCTGCGGCCATGACCTTTTGGTTCATTTGGGTGTAGTCACCTTGCGAGGTGGCGACAACTTGGTACTTAGTCTGCGACTGATTGTAGTCGTTAACGATTGTGTTGAGATTCTTTTGATAAGGGCCAGTTAAACCGCTCCAAAAAGTAATCTTTGTTCGGTTTGTCGAAGTATCGGCGGCATGTGCAGGTCGCAGCGCCGTTAATGTAATACCGGCTGCAGCAGCTAGCGTTGCCAGCAGCATCAAACCTTTATGGGTCTTCATGATCTTTTTCATCCTTTCTCAAACAGAAGTGACATTCCCGATACAAACACCTGATTCTCGATGGCAACACCCCTTTCGGTGCAAAGTTGTTAAAGCGGTTTAACCCTTAAGACCGGATTTGCTAATGCCGGCAATGATGTATTTTTGTAGGCACAGATAAACGATGATCATCGGGAAAATAACAAATGTTGATGCAGCCATGAGGAGTTGAAATTGTGTTCCGGCATCGCTGGTGAAGGCATTCAAACCAACGGGAAGCGTTCGTACTTTAGCCGTGTTAGTCACAATAAGTGGCCACATGAATGAATTCCAACTGCCAATGACTTCCAAGATGCCGATTGCAGTGATGGCCGACTTGGATAGTGGCACCATCATAGTCCAGAGAAAGTGCCAGTCTGAGGAGCCATCTAGCTTGGCAGCGTAATAGAGTTCGTTTGGAATGGCGTTGAACGTCTGACGTAAAGTGAAAACGGCAAAGAAACTGGCTAACCAGGGGATGATCAACGCGCCATAGGTGTTGATCAAACTAAATTTTGATAAGGTAACGAAGTTTGGAATAATCAACATTTCACCAGGGACCATCATGGTCGACAAGAAGAGTGCGAATAGAAAGTTTTTGCCATAAAAGTTAAGCCGGGAGAATGCAAAGGCAGCTAAAATTGTGGTAAATAACTGGCCAATCGTGGTGACCGTGGTGACGATGAGACTATTGATAAAATATGTTAAAAATGGGGCAGCATGCCATGCAGTGACGAAGTTTTGCCACTGCATGTGCTTTGGAATCCAAGTTGGCGGGACCTTAACTGTTTCCGGCGCTGTTTTTAAAGCAGTTGAGAGCATCCAGATGAAGGGCACTAACATCGTAATGGCGCCCAACGTCAAAATAATTATGAGTAAAGCCTGACTGATTCGCTTTTTTGTCATGCGAAGCTCCTTTTGAACAATCGACTACGCATAGTGCACGTGTTTTCTGCTGTACCAAAATTGAATGATGGTGACGACTAGAATAAGTAAAAATAAGACGACGCCTGATGCGGCCGCAATGCCATATTTCCATTCTGAGTAAAATTTTTGGTACAGGTAAAAAACGATGGTGAGCGTCGATTTACCCGGACCTGGCGAGCCCCCGAATAGAACAAAAATTTCGTCGAATACTTTGAACCCGCTGATGACGCTGGTGACACTGACTAAGAAAGTCATGGGTGAAAGTAGTGGCAAAGTGACATGAATGAAACGTTGCCAGGCATTTGCGCCGTCAATTTGTGCTACCTGATCGTAACGTTTGTCGATATTACTCAAGCCGACGAGGAAAAGAATGATATTGAATCCCAATCCTTTCCAAATGGTCATGATAATTAACGCAGGCATTGCCCAGTGAGGATCATTTAACCAGTCAATAGGATGAACACCAAAATGGCTTAAGAAGGCGTTGAGCAGGCCGTACTGATCGTTATAAATCCACTGCCAGACTAACGAGATGGCAACTGTGCTGGTAACAAAAGGTAGAAAATAGGCTGTTTTGAATAGGCCAGCCAAAAAACGAACGCGGTGTAGCAAGAGGGCAATAATTAGTGACAAGAGAACGGAAAATGGCACGACCCCGAGGACAAAAATCAGCGTGTTACGAACAGACAGATAGAAGTCAGGATCCGAAAAAATAAACTTATAATTGGCCCATCCAAGAGCGCTCACTTTATCGGTAAAGAAGTCGTATTTTGTATAAAAACTCATCGCAAAAGATTTAAAGATGGGATAAATATTAAACACCAACGTAATGATCAGCATTGGCGCAAGGTAGGCGAACGCAATCAACGTTGACTTAATTGTCGGATGTTGTTTGATCATGCGTGAATTACCTCGGTTGGTTTGATCGGTGAAACGTTTGTCGCAATAGTTTCTGGCCAAACACGTTCACCTGACTGGTTGAAGACGAATACGCCTTGTGGTCTCAAGGCGAACTGTAGCGGTTTGCCATTGCGGCCTAAATCCTGTTCTCGAAAACCATCTGCAATAATTGTGTGACCGCCATAATTAAGGGAAAGGCTTGTTTCACGTCCAAAGCGGTTGGACTGAACCTGAGTGCCGCTAAGCGGTAGCAAAGTTAAGTGGTCATGTGGATCCGTGGCTGGAACGATGCTTTCAGCACGAATGGCAACAGTAACGCCGTCCGAAAAGACACTAGTAGGGACAACGGCTTTAAAATCGTCACGAACGTTCGCAAACGGAATGGTGTTAATGATTGGCGATCCAATAAACTTAGCGACAAAAAGGTTGTCAGGTTGATCGTAAAGGCGATTAGGCGTAGTGAACTGTTGAATTTTGCCTTCGTTTAGAACCATGATTTGGTCGGCGATGTGAATGGCTTCCTCCTGGTCGTGGGTTACGAAAACGGTGGTCACGCCAGTTTCTTTTTGAATGCGGCGGATCTCTTCACGCATTTCTACCCGCAATCGGGCATCGAGGTTAGAGAGGGGTTCGTCCAGTAATAAAATGCTTGGTGATTTTGCTAGAGCGCGGGCGATTGCTACTCGCTGTTGTTGACCGCCAGACAGTTCGTTGGGTTTCTTAGATAATTCAGTTTCAACATGGACCAATGCCGCGAGTTCACGCCCTCGTTTGAGTCGATCTGCTTTCTTAACCTTGGCCATTTTCATTGGAAAACAAATGTTGTCCAACACGGTCATGTGCGGGTAAAGTGCATAGTTCTGAAAAACCATTCCCACTTTGCGTGCCAGAGCGTCTTTTTTCGTAACGTTCTGATCACCAAAGAAAATTTGACCACCGGTTGGCGAGAGCAGACCACTAATCAAATTCAAGGTTGTTGACTTGCCACAGCCACTTGGGCCGAGCAAACAGGTCAACTGTCCTTCGGGAATGGTAAAACTAATGTTATTTAAAATGTTGTTTACGTTGTCGTATGCTAACGAAACGTTTTGAAACTTTACATCCACAATGAAACACCCTTTCGTAAACTGAATAGTAAGCAGATATTGGAAAGCGTGAACAAGGAATATCTGCGCCGATAGATTGTTGTACTGACGTCGTTTACTCATTACTAATCGTGCTTTGAAAATGATTGGCAATGTCTAACCAACAACCAGTATACACGATTGAAAACGAGTCTCAAGTGTTATAATGTTCGCTTTATTTCACTAAAAACTCATAAATAAATATATTTATAAAATCTTTTAGAACAAAATGTGAACTATACAAACTTTTGACTTATGATGTAATGAAAATGGTTGACGCGAGTTTTTAACGTTTTACCCGCATTTATTAAAGCAATGTTGTGATTATAAAGAAAACGGTTACTATTATTTTGTTCGCTGACATTGAAAACTGAAAAAATCAAAAACTGGTTTAAGGCAACGATTAATTTGGTAAGGATAGTCAAATGTGAAAAGTTGATTAGACTTTTTCTCATTAAGGAGTAAAATTATTTTATTCTAATTTTTGGAGGCATCGGAAATGAGTGAAGCAGAATTAACACGACCAGTTTTAGACGCGGCCACGATTGCAGACTTACAAGCGGATTACGCCAAGCAACCACAAGCGACCGTCTTAGAACGTGCTGTTACGAAAAATGGCGTTAAGGCAGCCAGTTGGGATAATCGTGCGGCAACGCGATTGAACCGCGCTTTTTCAATCGAAGTTGATACGGGTGCAGTATCCAATCAAAAGCATTCTGGTCGTTGCTGGTTGTTTGCAACGCTCAATACGTTGCGGCACAGCATGGCCAAGCAATATAAGATTAAGGATTTCGAGTTATCCCAGAGCTATTTGTTTTTCTGGGATCGTGTAGAACGCGCCAATACTTTCTATACGAAGATGATTGAGGACGCCACACGGCCAATCGATGACCGTGAAGTGCAACAGTTAATGTCGATGGCCGGTACCGATGGTGGCCAATGGAATATGGCTGCCGGTTTAGTTCAAAAGTACGGCGTCGTGCCTAGTTATGTGATGCCTGAAGTGCACAATACTGAAGACAGCTCAGAAATTGAATTAGCATTGAACACTAAAGAGCGTAAGGACGCTGTTACACTACGTACACTGGTTAGCAACGGCGCTAGTGAGGAACAACTTGAAGAGACCCGTCGACAAATGCTGCGCGAAGTCTACCGCATGGCAGCTTATGCATTTGGTGAACCACCGGTAAAGTTTGACTTTGAATATACTGATGACGACAAAAAATATCACATTGATCGCGACTTGACACCGAAGGATTTCTTGAGCAAATACTTCACGGCCGACTTTAACGACTATGTCGTGGTGACGAATTCTCCGGATAAGGCATACAACAAACTGTACGCAATGCCGGCCCAAGACAATATCGAAAGTGGCAATCCCATTCACTTTTTAAACGTGCCGATGGATGAACTTAATAGGGTTGCAACGGCGCAGTTAAAAGATGGTGAGACCGTTTGGTTTGGTAACGACGTGTTACAACAAATGGACCGGAAGACCGGGTATTTGGATAGCAAACTGTTCCAAACGGACGCCTTGTTTAACGTTGATTCTCAGATGAGTAAAGCCAATCGTTTGCTCACGGGGCAGGGTGAAGTTTCTCATGCGATGACCTTAACGGGTGTCGATGTCGTCGATGATCAACCACGCCGTTGGAAAGTTGAAAACTCATGGGGCAAAGAAAACGGGGCCGATGGCTACTTCGTCATGAGTGCTGACTGGTTTAATGATTACGTTTATGAAGTGGTCGTTAATAAAAAGTATCTGACGCCTGATCAGCAGGCCTTATTGACGACTGAACCAACAATTTTGCCAAGCTGGGATCCATTGGCTTAGTGAAACAAAGAAAAGATTAAAAAATGAGAATTACCTCAAGTTTATTTGCATGTGAACTAGGTTTGAAATTATAATCTACATTATGAGTTCAGTTCGCAGGGAAATCCTGGAGGGAGTTATTTATGAAGAAGGTTATTCAATTCGGTGTGGTTGCTTTATCGGCCTTAGTTTTGGCCGGTTGCTCATCATCAGCAACATCTAAGTCATCGGATAGTTCATCAGTTCGGAGCAGCAAAACACAATCATCTACCTCAAAGAAAGTTTCTTCATCCAGTGATGCCCAACAAGCAAGCTCGACATCAAGTCAAACGGACGATAACGCTTCCTCAACGACAGATGATAGCAGCGCTTCAACGTCTAGCACAGCAGCTGCTAGTAGTAGCGCTACCGTAAGTAGCAGTGCTGCTGCCAGCTCAAAAGCTGTAAGTAGCCAACAACCAGCTCAGAGTTCGGCTGCCTCATCACAAGGCGCAGCACAGGCCGGTACAGCTAGTTCAGCCTCGGCCGTAATAACGAGCCAGGCACAAGCTTTAAACACGCTGGTCAGCCAATATGGGACCAACAATGGAGATACCGCCTATCAGTACCTCGGGGCATCCACCATCAATGGTCAAACGGCATATAACTTTGATGGCTTCTCAAAACAAGCCATGCAAAATGGACAACGTGGTCAAACAGGCGCTTACTATGTATTTGCGAACGGGAAAGTGGTTAACACGTTCACGGATCCAGATGCGATTAAGTAACGCTCATAACAATTTAAAATTTGGCATATGAATCAAAAATGGCTTCTTCTCGGAATTGCGAGAAGAAGTCATTTTTATCGTTCTGGATGTTTTGGAATTGTCATTACTCATGATTGGCAATAACGACAATCTTGCCAATCTTATGAGAATTAATCATGGCCTGATGCGCCTGAGCGATATTTGCTAGTTCAAACGTTTGGGCGATAGGCAATTGTAGATGATGGTTTTTAATGAGCGCGATGGCCTGACTCAACAACTGAGCGTCAACGTTTGTCGATTGAAAGTTGGTGAGGTAGCCTGGTACTTCAAACGGACTGAAATCAGGTAATGACCATGCGCCACCAAGACCACCGGTGACAACGGCTGTGCCCGTAGTGGCAAGGTGTTGCAGAGAATCTCGGAGCGTTGTGGTGCCAACCAATTCCAGAATGCCATCAAACGAAATTGTGGTGTCCAAGCTCCCCTGGTCGAGCAAAGTTTCGTCGGCACCCAAGTCTTGTAACGTCTGTAGTTTACCGGAATCCCGTGAAGTCGTTGAAACGGTGTAGCCCATCGCTTTTGCTAATAACAGAGCGGCGATACCGGCGTTGCTGGTGCCACCACGGATCAACAAGTGAGCACCGGCGGATAGGCGCAGACGATTAAGCGAGCCATAGGCGGTGTAGAAGCTTTCTGGAATGGTTGCGAGTTGTGTCCACGAGTCTTTAATTGGCAATGGGTACAGCTGATGGTTGGGGATGAGGGCATATTCTTCGTAACTGCCGTCAAACTCACGACCGAGTCCGCCCATGAGCGTCATCACCGTTTGACCAACACGAAAACCACTGCCGGCCTTGGTGTCATAAACTGTGCCAACTGCTTCGATGCCAATGACGCGCGGAAACCTAACGTCTGGCGACTCACCGTTACGTGTGAGTAATTCAGCATAGTTTAGACCGAAAGCCATAATTTTCAACACACTATGAGTGGATGTCGACAAAGGCATTGCACGTTCTTCTGCGTGAAAGGAGTGTTCATCTCCTGGATGATTCAAAACCATAGCTAACATCATAAGACCTCCAAACGATATCACAGGGTTAACTGACGATGTGTTAGTGACTGCGATAATCACCGATAAATTTGAATAACTGATCACGGGTTAATAATCGTGTGGGACCGCCTTCGGACTGGATTAACACAGTTTCGTTGCTTTCTAAGGGCGTGAGCGCGTCGCTGACGGTTTGGTCACCATTTAGCGTGACGCGGTCCTCGCCACTTGCCAACGTACTCGAGTCATTAATGTCTTGCAAATATCCCATTACAGCAAGTTTGCTGAGTAACACATGATACACATCATGAGCCATCGAATTTTCGAACAAACGTTGGACAAATTGATCGGCCGGATGACGAACAATTTCGTCGGGTGTACCAACCTGCAACAGTTTGCCTAAGCGCATGACGCCGATGCGGTCACCTAACTTTAGTGCTTCATCCATATCGTGGGTGACGAACACAACGGTACTGTTTAGTCGGTGATGAATGTCGATGACTAGATTCTGCAGTTGGGTTCGCGAAATGGGATCGAGGGCGCTAAATGGTTCATCCATCAGGACAATCTGTGGCTGACCAGCAAACGCACGCAGAATGCCGACCCGCTGTTGTTCGCCACCGGACAACTCGTCTGGCATGCGATCACGGTACGTTTGCGGATCTAAATCGACATCGTTGAGTAACTGATCGACCAGCGTGCTTGTGTCAGCCTTGGATTGCTTTTTCATGCTGGGGATGAGGGCGACATTTTGAGCGACTGACATGTTAGGAAACAGGGCAATCTGTTGCAGGACATAGCCAGTTTGCAAACGCAGTTCACGCACGTTGTAATCCTTGATCCGTTGGCCATTAAAATAAATGTTGCCATCGGTCGGTTCCAGTAGCTCGTTGATCATTCTTAAAGTGGTTGTTTTACCGCTGCCAGAGGCACCGACGAGGACGAAAATTTCGCCGCGGTTGACTGTGAAGGACACGTCGTCGACCGCTTGCTTGTTGCCATAAGTTTTTTTGACGTGATCAAACGTAATTAAAGTATCTGCCATTATCGTGCACCTCCTAAAAGATGATGAGTCGTCAGATAGTGCTTGGCCACGCTGGCGGCGGATTGTTGTTTAACATTAACCTCATAGTTCATTTCTTGCATGTCACGTTCGCTGATGTGACCAGCAAGTTTGTTGAGTGCCGCAATAATTTTAGGATTCTTGTTAGCAAACGTCGTATTCATTAATGGTGCACCCTGATATGTCGGAAATAATTGTCGGTTGTCCTGTAAAGCCACTAAACGGTACTGGCGAATTTGAGAATCAGTGGAGTAACCGTCTGTCAGATTGATTTTGCCGCTATTAATCGCCTCATATCGTAGGTCAGGATCCATTGATTGCGTTTTGAAGTTGAGACCATATTTGCTTTGCAGACCTTTATAGCCGTCTGTGCGATCCAAAAATTCAAGATCAAAACCGCCAAGTAAGTTACCCTCGACCTTTTGTAAATCAGCAATTGTTTTAATATTGTGCGCGTTCGCGTAGCTCTTTTTGATTACAACGGCATAAGTGTTGTTGTAAGCCATCGGTTTCAAATAGGTCATGTGGAACTGTTGAGAAAGATCGTTTTTAGCGTACTGGTAAAGTTGAGTAGGCGGTGTGCCAATTTCTTTTTGATTTTTCGTTGGTTTGACCAAACTTTCCAACACAGTGCCAGTGAATTCAGGGTAAATGTCAATTTGCTGACTCTTGAGGGCGTTGAACAAGAAGGCTGTTTGACCAAAGTTAGGTTTGAGGACGACTTTATCGCGTGGATCCACTTGATGGATCATATCTTTGTACATATTAATTAAAATATCCGGTTCAGAGCCCATTTTACCGGCAATCGTTATGGTCTGCGGTGCGGGTTGAACCGCATGATAAAGACCAACACCGGAAGGGACTAAAATAATCAGGGCAAGGGTTGCTACGGCATAGCGCAACTTGCTCTTCTGCAAAATGAAAATAATGCCGCTGAACACAATTGCCAGTAACGCCGACGCAATCGCACCAATAAGGGTCATGCTATTGTTGTTGCGGTCAATCCCCAGCAAGATGAAGTCCCCTAGGCCACCAGCGCCAATTAAGGCCGCTAGGGTAGCCGTGCCAATAATCATGACCAGCGCTTGTCTAATGCCAGCGATAAGGGTTGGCATAGCGAGTGGAAATTCGACGCGGATCAACTTTTCAGTTCGTGTCATGCCAAACGCATCGGCTGCTTCTTCAAGCGACGGGTCGATGCCCGTGAGCCCAGTTAACGTGCCCGTGAAAATCGGTAGCAGGGCGTAAACGACTAGCGCAATAACTGCTGGGACTGTGCCGATGCCGACGATAGGAATTAATAATCCGAGTAGGGCCAGCGACGGAATAGTCTGAAAAACGCCGGTGATTTGAGTGAGCACGTTAGCCGCGCGGTGATGACGGACAACCAATAAAGCGAGTGGAATCCCAATTGCCATAGCAATCAGCAAGGATACCAGCGATATTTGGATATGCTGCCAAATGGCACTCATCAGGTCAGATCGTCTGCTAATTAATGTTTGCCAAAATTCGTTCATAAAATCAGCTCCTTAACAACGTAGATAACCAGGCAGGAGAATAATGACATGCTATAATGACCATGTTTAGTGAACGAGGTCAGTGAAAGGGATGAATAGCGTGTCTGCTAAAGTGAGTCGAGCACAACAGAAACAACAAACCAAAACGCGTCTTTTTCAGGCGGCGGTAAAATTGATTAAAGAGCAAGGATACGCGAAGACCACGATTCGTCAGATAACACGTGAGGCTAATGTGTCTTCAGGCACGTTTTACGTCCATTACACGTCCAAAGAAGACATTATTCGTGAGCGTTATTATGACGAATTGGCCAACTATGTGAGAGAAAACTATGGCGCTTATGTAGCAGAACATCCGTCAGCAACGGTCGAAGAACGTATTTTGGCGTTCAGCATGCTTCAGTTGCAATTGTCTGCGGATCAGGGCTGGCAAGTGGTCACGTTGGTGTTTACCTCATTCTTTCAGGAAACATTAAACCAAGAGTTCGAATTACGTGACTGGAAGATGCTTAATACGTTAAGAGAATTAATGCAACAGCTAAATGATGAACAAAAATTGGCAAACCACGATCCGGAGTTGGCATTTCAACAGTTATATACATCTGTGCGGGGAATCATGGCGACCTGGGCTTATAGTCGCGGTAACTTTGACTTAGTAACATCTGGCAGGGCGTATTTAACGACTGTTTTGCATGGATTAATGAGTTAATAGATTGATTCACTGAACGCGTTCACTTAATGCAATCATTCTATTCACCGACGTTCTTTTGCGCAATTATCTGTCTTCGACCGTTGACAATTGTGTTTAAATTAGGCGTTTTAGTGGGGTCTGAGAGTTTAAATAAAAAAGCACCGCATCAGATTAACGTTGATCTGACGCGGTGTTTCGTTTGTTAGCGGACTTACCGTTTATATTGACGCTTTTTTAGTTGTGAGGGATAAATGGATAACGGTCTAATCGGGTATCTTCCAAGGTGATGTTTGGCGGGGTAGCTAGATTATCACGTTTGACCTCGCGAAATTGTAATCGTGCGTAGAAATCACGAGCAGGCTGATTGGCGATGACGACTTTTAACTGCATTGGGCCAGTTGCTTGTGTGCGCATGTAGTCAATGAGTTGACTGGCAACACCTTGATGACGGTAATTTGGGTCAATGAAAAGCAAATGAATAAAATTGGCTAAACGATAAAATGACAAGAAACCAACCACGCGCTCATCAATGGTGGCGACGATAATCATTTCGTGATGACTGTCGCGCTCAAAGTCTGCCAGTTGTGGATTGGCGACCCAGGGAAACTCCTGCTGGCGGTCTAATAAATAGATGTTTTCAAGGACAGTATAATCACCGATTGCGGCGGGGCGGATACGAATTAGATCTGACATGACTAAAACTCCATTTTTCGTCAAAATTCAAAATAAGGTAAAATACCATTAGAGGAATAAGATATGAATTTAAAACCACTATACAACATTTTAGAAACAAATATGGGCCGTCAAAATTGGATGTCGACGGAAGCACTGTGGGCACAATCGCCATTTCAGGTGATGTGGGCAGCCATTCTGATTCAAAATGCCAGTGCAAATAATGGGGATGCAGCAGCTCGCGCTTTATTAGCGGCAACGGACAATGATCCGGCTAAGATTCGAGCTTGCACCCCAGAAAAATTGGCCGACATCATTAAACCAGCAGGACTATATCGCACCAAGGCAAAGTACATCATGGCCGCTGCTGAGTGGTCTGGTACTCATGATGACAACGTGGCGGAGATTGAAGCCTTAGATCGAGAGACGTTGCAGGCAGAACTGCTTAACGTAAAGGGTCTCGGTAATGAAACCGCAGATGACATTATGTTGTATGGCTTTCATAAACCGCTATTTATTGCCGACACGTATGCCCGTCGTCATTTTGGCTGGCTTGGCCTAGATGTGCCAAAAAAATATCGTGATTTTCAAACGTTGGTGGAAGCGGACGCTGGACTGAACTGGGACGAATATCAGGAACTGCATGCGCTGATCGATGAGTTTGGTAAGAAGGTTAAGAATCAACAGCAGTGGGATGCCAGCTTTATGGGCGGATTTACACTCTCTGGTACAGAAAGGATAGTCAAATGACAGGAACAACCAATTTAGATGGTTTTGCCGTTCGGCGCCCCTCTGCTGAACCAGTAGTGATTGAGGCGAACCGATTATTTAGCCAACACTTGTTAATTGTGGGACAAACGGGCAGTGGCAAGTCGACATCGGCAGTGGCCTTGCTGAATGCACTGATGCGCCAGAATCAAACGGGGATCATTTTGGACCCCACGGGCGAATACGCGCATTTGCCACATGCGGTAGTTGGCAAATTAGGCGATAACGCCTTTATTGATTTTGCCAAACTATCGGCTGATCAGCTGGCGGAAATCATTGGCATTGATGACGACATCGTCGTGACCATGTTGAGCGCTGCGATGACGAGTCTGCGGCTTGCTTATAACGTCTTACACCAGGAGACACCTTACGTGAAGGTGGGCGTTTCCTGGACGGACTATGAGGCACAATTAGAAAGACTGCACGATTTCCCCCGACCATATGACATTCGCTTGCTACCTGACCAATTATTGGAAGAATGCGTCCAACCCGCTAGTGACGCCGAAGCCGATTTCAGTTTGCTGGGTCAACAGTACGATCGTCCTCGCCAACGACAACTAGTACCAGTGCTGGCAGCCGTTCGGAAGTTCTTGGCTGATCCGACGATGCAACGGTTGTTCCGTTTGCCCCGACCAAAACGGCGGTCAGAACAAGTGCATGTGGACGCTTCAGTTAAGACACAGTACGATGTGGTTTATTTACTGACGATGTTTGCTGCCATGAAATCCCAACACCGTTTTCTTGTGATCGACTTATCAGCGCTACGAAGCAATCTTAAAGTTGGCAAACTGGTTGTATCCACATTGGCTGCGACGTTGCTGGCGATTAAAACGAACTTGCCACACACTGTGCCGATTGTTCTGACTGTAGATGAGGCGCATCGTTATTTGACCGATGCTGCCAGCCACGTCGGTTGGGTTGATCAAGACGGATTATCGCGAGTTGCCAGAGAAGGCCGTAAAGCAGGACTGTATCTGATGCTAACAACGCAGAGCCCGCTCGATCTACCGAGTCAATTGTTAGGTGAATTTGGCAATTTATTGGTTCACCGTGTAACGACGATTGACGAATTGAGTAAACTACCGATTGTTAATGACATTGGGAAAGAATTGGCCCAACAAAACGTGGGTGAAGCAACCTTTGTCGGCAACGGGTTTGAAGAACCGCTGACGGTGACAATGGTGCGGGCCGGGGATGTTCAGCATGATACGGCAAGCCCTCAGTTTGAGGAGTAAACATATGTCACGAAAAATGTTTACACTATGGAAAAAGAACCAGCGATTGTATTCGCTGGTTCTTTTTATGAAGATAATCTAAATAGCTTATTCAAACACAAACTGATTATGATACAACTCCGAATAAAACCCGTGCTCATCGAGCAACTGCTGATGAGTTCCTTGCTCAATCACATTGCCATCTTTCAACACCACAATCTTATCAGCGTTAAGAATGGTTTTCAAACGGTGAGCGATAACAAAGCTCGTGCGACCTTGAACCACGGCATCCATCGCTTTTTGAATGCGCGCTTCAGTGACGGTATCAACGTTTGAAGTCGCCTCATCAAGGATCAATAATGATGGGTTAGTGAGGATGGTCCGAGCGATACTAAGCAGTTGTTTTTGTCCCGTCGAGAAGACGGAATTTTCGTCCGTGACCTTGGTATCGTAGCCATCGTCTAGCGACATGATGAAGTCGTGAATGTTGGCTTGCTTAGCCGCTGCAATCATCTCTTCATCAGTGGCATCAGGTTTTCCATACTTGATATTAAAGGCAATGGTGCCAGAGAAGAGGACGCTATCCTGTAAGACGATTCCGACGTGGTCACGCAGGTTTGTCATGTCAACCTGACGCACATCCTTATTATCAATAGAAACAGTCCCTGAATCGACATCGTAGAACCGATTCAACAGGTTCATAACCGTTGTTTTCCCAGAACCGGTAGGACCGACAAGAGCGACCATTTTACCTGGTTCAACGTCAATGGAAACGCCATGCAGAATTTCACGACCCTTATCGTAACTGAAGTGGACATTATTTAGTGCGGCGCTGGTGGAGCCAGCAGGAATAATGGCGCCTTTTTCTGGTCTGATTTCTTCCGGTTCATCAAACATCTGGTTCAAACGTCGGGCACCCGTAACAGCTAATTGGAACATGCTGTAGAGTGTTGAAATTTGGGTGATTGGCTGATAGAACTGCTGCGAATATTGGACGAAGACAACGACCAAACCAAGGGCAGCGGCCCGGCTCATGCCTGAGTTCATTGTTATCCAACTACCGGCGAAGATAACAATCGCCGTGTTGACTAATGACATGCCTTGCATCAGTGGGAAGAGCATGCCTGAGTACGTTTGCGCCCGTGTTGTGGCCTTACGAACGTTTTCGTTGTGAGGCAGAAAACCGTCGATGGAATCCTGTTGCAGACCGTTAGTAATGTTGACCTTTTGACCGGCAATTTGTTCATTGATATACCCGTTCAATTTGCCGACTTCATCTTGCTGAATATCGGTATACTTGCGGGTACGGTTAATGAGAAAGGTAGCCAGGATGATAGCAACAGGGGCTGAGGCGATGGTGACCCATGCCATTTGCGCGTTCTGCTGGAACATAATAATCAAAATACCAATCATCAACGCGATGTTGGCCATGATTTCACCTAGAGCCTCATTAAGGGCATTGGAAATATTATCCAAATCACTGGTGAAACGGCTGAGAATGTCACCGTCTTGATGGGAATCGAAGAATCGGATCGTCATCCGTTGTAGTTTGCCAAACAAACCACGGCGCATGCGGTTCGTTGAGTAGCCCGTAATGTAGGTGATTGCGATGTTCATGACAAATGTTCCTAGGACACCGATGAAATAGAATAGGCCAAGCAGCCAAACAAAATGAACAAAATCACCTTTATTGCTGACGCCATGCATTAGGCCAAATACATATTTAGCCAGCGAGGTGTGAAGTGAACCCACAAGTTTGGACAACTAAATTAAGCTACTAACTGATTGGCAAGTTCTCGGTATTGTACTGGTGACTTGCCTTTTAGCTTGGTCCTGATTCTACGGTTATTATAAAACTCAATCCATTCAGTCATCGCTTGCGCGAGACTCTCTGGATTTTCGAAGTGTTCATCCATCATCTCTGCTTTCATGAGATGAAAGAATGATTCCATGGCGGCGTTATCTAAGCAAGTCGCCTTACGGGACATACTCTGAAAGGTATGATGAGTTTTAAGCGTTTTTTGCCACTGCTTATGTTGGTACTGAAATCCTTGATCTGTGTGTACCGTTGTTCGATAAGGAAGCTCAGGTAGTCCATCTAATGCTTCTTTTAGTGGCTTCAACGCAAACTCAAGAGTTGGATGTGCGCTAATGTTAAATGCCAAAATTTCACCCGAAAATAAATCCATGATGGGCTCTAAATAGATTCGTTCACTTTGACTCATCTGACCGTATCGAAATTCACTAACGTCGGCGACAAGTTTTTGATATGGTCGATCTGTCTTGAATCGCCGGTGTAACTTGTTTTTGGCGATTCTACCAACAACTCCTTTGTATGAGTTATATTTACGAGTTTGCTTATTAAAGGCCTGACATGTCCAGCCTTGTTCCTTCATAATTCGGAGGACGCGTTTGTGATTAACTTTAAATCCCTGTTCATGCATAACTAACGTTATGCGACGGTAACCGTATTTTTGAGTATACTTGGCATCTGTTTGGCGAATTTCATCAATGGCTTGGATAACCTGGTCATCATCATATTTTCGTCCCTGGCTGTGCTTAGTGTAATAGTACGTGCTACGTGGTATCTTAACGGCTTTGAGGATAAAACTAATCGACGTTTTGAAGACTCGCCTCAGATCATCAATTAAGGTCACGGTTTCGCGTGAGCTGATTTTTCGTGATCTAAGGCATCGAGTTTTTTTAGGAATTCATTCTCGATTCTTAACATCTTATTTTCTTGCTTGAGTTGCTTTAACTCATCTTTATCGTGGCGTGCTTGAATTTGTGCTGTTGTGGGTTTGGTTACTTTTTTATGCTTATGCTTAGCCATAGTCTTTGGATCTCCTCTCACTCTATTTAGGCCACTGAGTCCCTTTAAATCAAACTTTCTTTGCCATTTCCAGATAGTACTTGGTGAAGAGAGATTGAAGTGTAGTGCTGTTTCTGAAAGCGAAGCTTGGTGCTGTTGTTTCCAGTTTAATACTTCTATCTTGAACTCACTAGAGTATTCCAAGTTCATAGGTCTCGGTTTTAATCCTGCAATGCCAAAACGATTAAAGCGATGAACCCATAGGAGAATCGTTTCATTGTTGGCAATATGGTATTTTCTGGCCAATTGAATGGAACTAATACCCGTTAAATATTGTGTCACAATAGAAATTCGTAACTCTAAATTAAATTTAGTCATAATAAATCCCCCGAGATTGTTGTCCAATCTCGGGGGTTCACTTCAGTGACGGCCTTTCCCAGGTAAATAGGGGCCTTAACCTGAAAGTAGGTAGAAACGATGATAGCAATAATAACGATCGTAAAACTAATCTTATAACGTTTCAGATAATGATAGAAGAAACGCATTGAGCGACCAACGTCTGACATTAGGCTTCCCCCTTTCCCTTTTGAGTCTCATAAATTTCTTGATAGAAGTGGTTATTAGCAACTAATTCTTGATGGGTGCCTTCACCTACAAGTTTCCCGTTATCGAGGACTAAAATGCGGTTGGCGTTGATTACTGATGAAATTTTTTCTGCAATGACAAACGTAGTTGTGCCTTTTAGTTCATGGTTCAAAGCTTCCTGAACCAGCTTTTCTGACTCGGCATCTAGCGCAGATGTGGAGTCGTCCAGAATCAAAATCTTTGGCCGGCCAATCACGCCTCGCGTAATGGATAATCGTTGCTTTTGCCCACCAGAAAAGTTGCTGGAACGTTCCTCGATATTAGCATCGTAGCGATTTGGCAAACGGTCAATGAACTCAGCAGCTTGCGAAATCTTGCTGGCTCGATCCATATCAGCAATTGAGGCATTTTTGAGACCTTGCTGAAGATTATGCGCCACAGTACCGGAAAATAGGATGGCCCGTTGCAGTACAAAGGCGACTGTTTTACGTAGTGAACGTTCATTGACGTCTTTCAAGTTAACGCCGCCAACACTAACCGTACCGCTTTGCGGGTCAAACAAACGGGGGATGAGCTGAGCTAGGGTGGACTTACCAGCCCCAGTAGCACCAACGATGCCAATCATTTCGCCGGGTTTAACGTCAAACGAAATATCTGACAGAGTTGGTTGATCATCACCATCATAAGTGAAGGAAACGTGGTCAAATTTAACAGATCCGGTTAAGTCTTGCTCCGGCACATCCTTCTTATAAACGATGTCTGGCTCAGTGTTCATGATTTCGTTTAACCGGTTTAAGGACACCATTGCACGAGCGGAAAAGGTGAGCATCATACCACCATTAATAATGGCAAACATGATTTGCATCAGATAATTAATAAATGACGCAATGGCAGCAACGGCACCTGGATGTGTTTGGGCAATGTCGCCAGTGAAGTAGATGGCGGCAACCACTGCCATGTTCCCAATCAACATAAAGGCGGGAATCATTAATGAAAAGAGAATACCGACGCCAATATTTTGGTCGTTCAGTTTGTCAGAGACAGTATTGAATCGTTTTTGTTCATTGTTTTCTTGATTGAATGACTTAACCACGCGGACTCCAGTTAAGTTTTCCTTAGCCAGTTCGTTGACACGGTCGATTAAAGTCTGCATTAAACCAAAGCGGCGTCCCATTCGACCAAACGTACTAAGAACGACAAGCATAACAAGGACAATCTGAATCACGATGATCCACCAAAGCTGTGGCAGCGTGTTCAACGCGAGAATCAGCGCACCGACAAACATGATGGGAACTCGAATCAGCGCTTGGAGGACGGTCATAATTAGGTTTTGTACCTGATTGATATCGTTAGTTAACCGGACAACTAAACTGCCGGCTGAAAAACGTTCGATGTTACTAAAAGAAAATGCCTGAATTTTGCGATAGGCCATTTCCCGAATCGATGCGGCCATTCCCATGGCTACTTTAGCGGAGAAGATGGTGTTCAACACACCGGCAATCAAACCAACGAGCGCGATGACAATTAATGTGATCCCAATCGTTAGTATTTTATGATTATTGTTGGCGATGATGGCATTGATCACGTTTTGCAGCAATTTAGGTTGCCACAAACTGGCGGCAGCCATTACGGCCGCTGAAAAGACAGCCCAGAAGATCCCCCAGGCAAAGGGTTTTATGTTGGCGCGGATAATTTTCAAGGTTAATTAACCTTCTTTCTATGAACTATTGTTAATTTGATTTTTCGGTGATGGGCTTATGCTACCGGTTGTCAACATTGAAACTTCGCTGCGGGACCGGTTCAAGCCGGGAGTGCACCGTCTTTCACCTCGCCGCCAAGCCTCTGAGAACCGCGAGTCTTGGCGACCGTCCGTGCTGTAAATTCGAGAAGCCCATTCGAATTAACACCACTTTCACTGCTTCGTTTCAATGTTGACGCCCTTTCGCTCACATTCTGCATCAAATTAACGTTATCACTGTGTAGAATTGCGTGTGAGATAAATTACTATTCGGAGCTTTTATTGAAATGTGAGTGGAGGCAAACAGGGACAGAGTTTCGTGGTAGCAATACTTAGTGGGCGTACTTGGACCACTTAGTATTGCAGGGCGACTTCTGAGATCGGGTTATGAGCTCAGAATCGAGACCCAAGACCGTCTTGTGGGCTTGGGTCGGTCCCATGAAACGGCGTCCCTGTTTGCTGTAACGGTCAGTCTTGAAAGAACTAATTTTGTACTTCAATTTACACAGGTTTAATGTCGCCGATGAAGATAAATGGCGACAATGATAACGATGATGAGGAGCAGAATGATGGTACTCCGCGAATCATGCCCCAAAGCTTGTCGAAGCAAACGGAAATACCCAATCCCGTGAGGCAAAAAGACGCCTGAAATGGACCACATGTGTGTTGCCTCCTAAATTACTTTGTTTGACTTATTATACGCATTACAAAAATTATGAGAAAGCAATAAGTTGTTTGTGAGCAAATTTCCACAAAAAGGGGTCGCGTTGCTTCCTAAAGATGAGTAAGATGAAATTAGCATTTACGCGTATTGGAGGACCAATCCAGATGAACTGGGCACATTTTATTTTTGAAACAATTATCTATGTAAACGCGGTGTTGGCGTTCATTACCGTGTTTCGTGAACCGCGTGATATTTCAGCGACCTGGGCCTGGCTGCTGGTGCTGGTGTTCTTACCGATCATCGGTTTCATTGCTTACGCCTTTGTCGGTCGGCGATTGCCGAAGAATCGACTATTTCAAATTCAGGAACAAGAGCAGTCACAGCTTGATGAGCAGCTAGCGCTCCAGCGAGCGGAGTTGTCATCAGAGCGAAATGACGCGGATGATGTAACTGCCACCGCGTTAGGTACGGTCAATCTTTTTATCGAGTCAGATCAAGCCTTTTTAACTCGTAATAATCGAGTGCACATTATTTCTGATGGGAAAGTGCTGTTCCACCAGATGTTTGAAGACATCGAACGGGCTAAACAGAGTATCCATATCGAGTTTTATACGATCTATAATGACGACATTGGTAACGAGCTGTTGCGTTTGTTGATTCGTAAGGCGGAAGCTGGCGTGGCTGTGCGGGTGCTATACGATTCATGGGGTTCAATGGGTGTGCGGCCTAAATTCTATGATCCGTTGCGAGCCGCGGGTGGGGAGGCATATCCCTTCCTGCAAACGCGTAGTGCGTTAGTGGATTTTCGTTTGAACTTCCGTGATCACCGTAAGATTGTTGTGATTGATGGAGCCATTGGCTATACCGGTGGCTTTAACGTCGGCGATCAGTATCTTGGCCGTAAAGAAAAGTTTGGTTACTGGCGTGATACGCATCTTCGCATTGTTGGGGCAGGCGTTTACGGACTTCAGTCACGGTTTATTCGTGATTGGAACGCTACCAGTCGTACCAAACCGTTAAACGTTACCAACGATTTCTTCCATATCACCAAGGTGAAGGGTGAAACCAACATGCAGATTGTTTCATCTGGTCCCGATTCTGATAAAGAGCAGATTAAGATGGGCTACTTACGATTGATTAACTCAGCTCGTAAACGGCTGTGGATTCAGTCGCCATACTTAATTCCGGATGACTCCGTTCTAGATGCGCTTCGAGTCGCGGCCGGCAGTGGTGTAGATGTCCGCATTATGATTCCAAGCAAGCCAGATCATGCCTTTGTATACCGGGCAACCGAGTATTACGCAAAGCAGTTGTCTCGAAACGGCGTCAAAATTTTCAAGTATCGCAACGGTTTTATCCATTCTAAAACGATGGTCGTTGATGACGGGGTTGCCTCTGTTGGATCGGCGAACTTAGATTTCCGTAGTTTCAAACTAAACTTTGAGGTCAATGCCTTTCTGTATGATCCTAAAGTGACCGCGGAGTTGGCTAAGCTATTTGAAGCCGATATGCGCGTCAGTGAACTGACGACATATGAGACGTTTGCTCAACAATCGTATTGGCGTAAGTTCAAACAAACATTTTCACGCCTATTGTCACCAATTCTGTAGAGAATAAATATAAGGGATTGGTTTCGCAGCTAGATTGCGGAACCGGTCCCCTTTTTTGCAAGCTTAATGTTCATCTGCAGTTGGACGGACATCACCAAATGACCAATGTGGTAACTGGGACACGAATTGGTGGTAGGCGGTCTCTTCTTGAGTTGCGGCAACCTCTGCACTGGCAAGGTTGCCGGCGTGTAAGTCAGCTTCGCTCAAACGCAAATAGTCAGTGAAGGTCGCGTTGCCGATTAGGTCGATAGTGTACGCGGCGTTTTGGTGATGGACGCGCGTTTGAACCATGCCACCTGGATTATAGATGGTCAGGAGTTGGTCAAGCTGAGCGGCTGGATGAGTCAGTACCCAAATTAGCGATGTGGCCGACATGCCGGTACCACAGGCGTTTGTAAAACCAACGCCGCGCTCAAACGTCCGCACAAAGAGGGTAGTGTCATTGATTTCCCAACCAAAGCTGACATTGACGCCATCAGGAAACCACGGGTTTTGACCGTTTAATTGTTGCCCGAGTGTGCCCAAAAAGGCGGTTGTTAACGCATTGGGATGATTATGGTCTGTGAGACTAATCAAATGCGGGTTTGGCACGGCCACAGCGGAAAAGGTTGCCGATGAATTTGTTGAAAACGACAAGTTGTTCTCGTTTAGAAGTGGTGTTGTCGGGATTTGATGTAAACCAATCGAAGCAGCATCGAAACTGATGGGTTGAATGCTGACACTAAACGCGGGCACATCTGGCGCAAACGGAGTCACTTGATGAACTGGTAAATCAGCCGCATCTGTTTCAACTTGGAAGTCCGTTTGATGCGTTTGTTCTGCAAGATAGCGGCTGACGGTTCGTAAGCCGTTGCCACACATGCTTGCTTGGCTGCCGTCGCGATTGAATACCTGCATTCGGCCAATTGCGTTGGGATGACGACTGTCACTGACGACCAGGACGCCGTCTACTTTGCCCAGCCCTGCTGGTGCTGTGTCGTTGACTTGTTGCGCCAAATGACTGAGTTCAGCTGAGGTGAGGGCATGTTTAAGTTGTCGTTGATCAAGCAGGTAAAAACTATTTTCAGAACCATGAACCCGAATTAAATTAACCATGGGTAACCTCCTGTGCTGGTTGACGAAGTGGCAAACTAACTGGTTGATTAAAGAAGTCATTATAGATGAGGCGAACGGCGTCATCAGCCTGCGCTTCGCGAACACCAATCATGATGGAAATTCGTGACGCCCCTTGGTTGATCATTTGAACACCAATGTGGTGAGTGGCTAGCGGGTGCAAAATCCGGTCAATGACACCGACCTGATTGCGCATACCTTCACCAACCACCATCAAGATCGCGTAATCATCGATCCACTGCAGGCGGTCTGGTTGCAACGTTTCTTTGATATCTGCTAGCAAACGAGGGAGGACATCTGTCGGAATTTGATTGCGATCGAAGATGATCGTTAAATCGTCAATTCCTGAAGGCATGTGTTCGTAGCTAATGTGGTAGCGGAAGAGGATCTTGAGCAACTTTAATGTGAAGCCAACTTCCCGGTTCAACAGATACCGGTGCAGGTAGAGCGCTGCGAACCGTTTGGAACTGGCGACACCCGTGATTAATCGTTTAGGCTGTGACTGATTCGTTGGTACAATCAGTGTTCCTGGCGCACTGGGATGATTGGTATTCTTTACGCAAATGGGTACCTGACCTTCAATGGCAGGAATAATTGCCTCATCGTGAAACACTGAGAAACCGGCATATGAAAGCTCACGCATCTCAACGTAGCTCATCTTAGTGATTGGGGCTGGGTTAGCGACCACGTTGGGGTTCGCGGCGTAGATGGAGTCGACATCCGTAAAGTTCTCGTATTCAGTTGCATGCAAACCACGAGCAAGAATGGCACCTGTGATGTCTGAGCCACCACGGGAAAAGGTTGCAAGTTGACCGCTGGTTGTATAGGCAAAGAAACCAGGGACGACCCATAGTTTATCTTCCGCTAGCAGCTCCTGACGGGCCACGGCCAGGTGTGTGTATGTCTGGGCCAAAATGGTCGCGTTGTTTGGCTCCTGCGTGGCAATTAAGCCAAGTTCGTGTGGGTCAACGTAGCGAGCGGCTAATCCCTGCGTATTTAACACCAGCGCTAGTAACTGTGCGTTTAACTTTTCCCCATGGGCTTTAAACGCAGCCATTCTAAAGGCTGGGCCACGAAATGATGTCGTTGGTAGGGCCAAAATTTGATCTGCCAGTGGCTTAAATTGAGCTGCCGAAATATCAAACGCTGTTGCGATTTCTTGATATCGGTCGATGATTTGCTGGCCGATTGACTGCTGTGTTTTACCATGCGCACGTGCGTAATCAATCAGTAAATCGGTAACTTTTTCATCGTTCTCATTTCGTTTGCCGGGTGCTGAAACGACCACCACGCGGCGTTGCCTATCCATTTGTAAAATCTGTATGACGTCGTTAAAATGCGTCGCATCTGCCAAAGAACTGCCACCAAACTTAATTACTTTCATCGATCCTAACCTCGCTTACCACGGTCGTTTTTCCAAACTGACCATTGTTTTGATGTTAGAAGGGGAATCGACACTGAAATCATTCACACCCACGATTACATTTAAAAAGCGCACCCAATGACTTTGTTTAACGAGGTCATTGGGTGCGCTTAGTCTAATCGAACGTAATCGATATAGTACCGGTTATGTATGGTCGTAGATAGCGCCCCGCAACTTTTTTGTTAGTTGCGACAGTCCTTGGGCTGTTAACCCAAGTCCCAACCCTAACTGAGACGAGTCAGTCAAAGTTTCGGCGAATCATCCTTTCACTAAGCGTCGTTAACCTCGTCGATTTCCTCTTAGTTACTTTTAATCTTCGCAACCTCTTCTATGATTACTGGCAATTATAGCGAATTAGTTTTCAATTACAATAGCTAAATGAAAATAAATGTAAACGCGTTGGTACAGCGTTTTACTTGGAAATATAAAATTCAAATGGGGACTTGACGGGTTATGAAAAGAGCGATATGCTCATTAAAATTAAATGTGAAAAGAGGTTGCAACCAACAAGAGTAATCAGCGGAGTCGGGTCACGACATAGAAACTGATGAAAGGGGCGGTTGCCGAAGCTGGACGATTGACCATCGCTTTGGCTGGGATGTTGATGAACAATCAGCAAACTGTCGTGATGAAAAATTCATCGCGGGGCGCTTACGACATTCAGAAACGAAATGAATTTATTTTCGGGACTCTTTTGCGTACGCACCTATGCAAATGAGCCCCTTTTTCGTGCTATGTGTCTGTGCTTTCGGTTGTCAATGTTGACGCCTTTCAGTTTACCTTGCAAAGATGATCGCCGTATAGGCAAAGCGCATAACCGTTTGAACAGACACATAACTTCTAAAAACTAAAAGGAGCAAAAAAATGACAACAACAGTTGAGTCAACGACAAATCATTTAATGATCGGCGGTATGGATACCGTCAAACTGGCAGAGCAGTTTGGCACACCGCTGGTTGCTTACGATACGCAGGATATCGTTCGCCAGGTGAAGGCCTTTCAACAGACGTTTGCTAACCATCGAATTGATGGCATCGTGAGTTACGCGTCGAAAGCCTTCTGCGTGAAGGGAATCTATCAGCTGTTGGCGCCACTTGGCGTACATGCGGACGTTGTGTCAGCAGGCGAAATGGCAACGGCGTTTGCGGCCGGCTTTCCAGCATCTCGACTGAGTTTTCACGGGAATAATAAGTCTGTGGATGAACTGACAATGGCACTGGATCATCATCTTGGCACGATTATTGTTGATAATTTTGTTGAGCTTCATTTATTACAACGTTTGCTACAAGAACGGGGCGCAACCATTGCGATTCAAATTCGAGTGACCCCCGGCGTTAGTGCCCATACACATCAGTACATTCAAACGGGTCAGGTCGATAGCAAGTTTGGTTTCGACATTGGTTCTGGTCAAGCGGATCAAGCGCTGACAGAAGCCTTAGCGGATGACCATCTAGAGGTTCGTGGCGTTCATGCACATATTGGATCGCAAATCTTTGAGAGTACCGGCTTTGTAATGGCAGCCGAGAAACTGATTGAATTGCTGACCCATTGGCATGATGCGTTTGGCTATTCCGCCCAGGTGCTAAATATAGGCGGCGGGTTCGGCATTAAATATGTGGAAGGTGACGATCCACAATCACCGGAGGACCAGCTTGATACTGTGTTGACGACGATTGAGGCTAGGTTAGGCAATCATCATCTAGAAATGCCGGAGATTTGGATTGAACCTGGCCGGTCGTTAGTTGGTCCGGCAGGAATCAATTTATATCGGGTTGGCGCAAACAAACGTGTCCCCGGTTTGTTACCATACGTGGCCGTTGATGGCGGCATGGGGGATAACATTCGACCAGCGTTGTATCAGGCGGCATACGAGCCGGTATTGGCTAATCATGTTGAAGATTCTTCTAAAGAAACCATCCATATTGTCGGTAAATATTGTGAGTCCGGCGACATTCTAGTAAATGAAGCGACGTTGCCCGTTACGAAAACAGGCGATGTGATTGCACTCTTAGCCACCGGTGCATACGGTTACTCGATGGCCAGCAACTACAATCGTAATCCACGTCCAGCCGTCATTTTTATCAATCACAAACAAGCCAGCGTCGTCGTCCGACGCGAAACTATCCGCGACATGCTCGCATTAGATGAGGATTTTAAGAAGAGTGCCACCGAAGCCCTGGGAGAAGTTGAGCAATAACGTGGAAGGCGTAGCATTCGGTGGGCTGCCGGATGAAACGCCTTTCAGGTTATGCGCAGGCTTCTGGGCGACAGGTGCACGTTTAGGAAGAGTGATGCCTAACTTCGGTTGAATCCGAGCAATAAGAAACGAGACGGAGTATTCGGTGATTTTCCGAATGCTTTGGCTTGTAGCCTATGCACAGGATTCAGAGGTTAGGTGCACGTTTAAAAGAGTGCCGCCGAAGCTCGGTAAGTCAATCATTGAGGAGGATTCACATGGCAGAATTAGATGCGACACAAATCATTCATACGATAGCGACCGCTAAGAAACAAACGCCGGTCAAGGTCACTGTTAGTGGCGATCACTTACGTCAACTGACGATTCCAGATGGCATTGAAGCGTTTATGGAAGATCATACTGGTACGTTGTTTGGCAGCTGGCCGGTAGTAAAACCATTTCTTGAAGTACACCAAGATGTGATTGCGCAAACGCATGTGGAAACTAATGCCACTAATTCAGCGGTTCCGTTATTAGATGCACGTGAAATTAACGCCCGCATTGAACCGGGTGCCATCATTCGTGATCAGGTGGTGATTGGTGATCACGCTGTCATTATGATGGGTGCGTTGATCAACATCGGCGCAGAGATTGGTGCTGATTCAATGATTGATATGGGTGCCGTGCTTGGTGGGCGTGCAATCGTTGGCAAACATTGTCATATCGGTGCCGGCGCGGTGCTAGCCGGGGTAATCGAACCAGCTTCTGCAGAACCCGTGCGCATCGATGATGATGTGTTGATTGGGGCTAATGCAGTGGTTATTGAGGGCGTTCATGTTGCGGAACACGCGGTAGTTGGTGCTGGCGCTGTGGTAACTGAGGATGTGCCAGCTAATACCGTTGTTGCTGGTGTTCCAGCTAAGGTAATTAAAGTTAACGATGCGAAAACGCAGGCTAAAACGAAACTTCAAGATTCGTTACGAAAGCTCTAGCACGTTTGACTGAAAGAAAGCTGGTACTGCATGTCTGAAACGTTAGATTTAATTCATATTCGCCGTCACTTGCACCAAATTCCAGAGTTGGCACTGCACGAAACTCAAACAGCCGCATATTTACGGCAAGTCATCGAAATAATGCCTCAGCAATGGTTGACCATTCATCACATAACAAGTCTGCCAACTGCTTTGATGGTTAAAGTTCAAGGAAGTAAGCCGCAACGGTGTATTGGGTACCGCACTGATATTGATGCCTTGCCAGTTACAGAGGCGACAGGATTGCCATATGCCTCGACAAATCCCGGCAAGATGCATGCTTGTGGCCATGATATTCACATGACGGTGGCCCTAGGGGTGCTCAATTACTTTGCTAATCATCAGCCCAAAGATGACTTATTATTTTTCTTTCAACCGGCTGAAGAAAACGACAACGGTGGCAAGTTGGCCGTTGAAGCTGGCGCCTTTACTGGCGAATGGCGACCTGATGAGTTTTATGGCTTGCATGTCAATCCGGAGCTATCTGCAGGCGTGATTGGATGCCGCAATGGCACACTATTTGCCGGCACGACTGAAATTAACGTGGATTTTGTTGGCAAAGGCGGGCACGCGGCTTATCCGCACTTGGCTAACGACATGGTAGTGGCTTGCGCCAGTTTTATCATGCAAGCGCAGACCGTCGTCTCTAGAAGCGTTGACCCAATTGAAGGGGGCGTGGTGACGTTTGGCAAACTGAATGCTGGTAGTATTCGCAACGTCATTGCTGGCCGTGCCAGGTTAGAAGGAACCATTCGCGGACTAACGCAAGCGATGATTGAACACATTGACCAGCGGCTACAGGCAATCGCCAATGGCATCGCTACGAGTTTCGAGTGCGAAGTCAATGTTGAACTGAATCAGGGCGGTTACTTGCCGGTAGAAAACGACCCACGGCTGACAGTACCATTTATTCAATTTATGAAAAATGCGCCAGACGTGGACTTTATTGAAACGGCGCCGGCCATGACTGGCGAGGACTTCGGATATATGCTGCATCAATTTCCTGGCACGATGTTTTGGTTAGGCGTAGATGGTCACGCGCCGTTGCACTCTGCCAAAATGACGCCGGACGAGTCCGCTATTAACAAGGGTGTCACCGCCATTACTGAATTTTTGGAGGAACGGATGACAAGAAAGTGATGCTCGGATTCGGTTGAATCCGGATGGCTCTCATTGACAAGGAGGAATTTAAAATGTTTGAACAAAATGATTTATTAACAGCGATTATCACACCGTTTACCGAAGATGATCATATTGATTTCGACGCATTAACGCGATTAACAAATATGCTCATTGAAACTGGTTCACGCGGTTTTGTCATTGGTGGGACGACAGGTGAGACGCCGACGCTAACGCACGAAGAAAAGATTGAACTTTATACCCGTTTTGCACAGATTGTGGCTGGTCGAGGTGTCGTTATCGCTGGGACAGGCAGTAATAATACAGCTGCGACGATTGCCTTTAATCGGGAAGTAGATGCGATTGACGGGATTGATGCAACGTTGGTCGTTGTCCCTTATTACAACAAACCTAATCAACGGGGAATGGTTGCCCACTTTACGGCGGTTGCTCAAGCCGCTACTAAACCGATCGTCATTTACAACATTCCTGGCCGAACTGGTGTCAACATGACTAACGAAGCGATTCTCCAACTTGCACAAGTGCCGAACATCAGCGGTGTAAAACAGTGTGGTAGCGATGCAGATTTGGCGGCGTTAATTAATGATGCGCCAACAGATTTTGCTGTATACAGTGGTGAAGATGCCCAAGCGTTATTAGTGAAGGCACTGGGTGGGACTGGCGTCATTTCCGTTGCCAGTCACATATATGGTCCAGCGATGCGACAGGAATATGACGCACTAGAACAAGGCAATGTTGCACGTGCTGGCCATATTCAACGTGACTTGATGCCAAAGATGGCTGCGTTATTCATGTATCCATCACCATCACCAGTCAAGGCCGTTTTAAATGCGCAGGGACTACCAGTTGGTAACCCACGTTTGCCAATCGTTCCTCTGAATGACACTGAGCAAACCATTTTGGCACAACGCTTAGGCGTTCACCAACTAAGCGATATTCCGTTGGCAGAAAACACGGAGGCGGTATAGAAAATGAGTGAGTCAAAGATTCGTGTTATTGTCGCTGGCTTTCGTGGCAGTATGGGGACTGCTAGCTGCCAGGCAATTTTAAACGATGATCGGTTTGAATTAACTGGCGTGTTTGATCCTCATGCCGCACTGACAGACGGGAATGACACACAACATTTGCCAAGCCAAGTTGTCGTTGCCACTACGGAAAACGAGTTGCCTGAGGCAGATGTTTGGTTAGACTTTACAACCCCAACTGTGGTTGAACACAACGTTGAAGTAGCCTTGCAACACGGGTTAGTCCCATTGGTTGGCACGAGTGGCTTAACGACAGCACAAATAAAATCATTGCAGGCGTTAGCTGCCTCGGCTCATCTAGGTGGGTTGATCGTTCCAAACTTTGGATTGTCGGCGGTGTTACTAACTCAGTTTGCTAAACAGGCGGCTAAATACTTTCCAAACGCGGAGATTATTGAAATGCACCATGCTGATAAACGGGATGCACCATCCGGTACGGCCGTTGCCACAGCTCATGCAATCGCTGCCGGTCGGCAACAGCAGCCAGATCCCGATCATACTGAAAGCAGCGTGGATGGTGTGCGCGGTGGGATTGTCGATAACGTTCCGATTCATGCAGTCCGGTTGCCTGGTTATCTAGCACATGAACAAGTGTTGTTTGGCGGAACGGGCGAAGCGCTGACGATTCGGCAGGACACGTATGATTGTGAGTCATTTATGGTCGGCGTCAAGTTAGCATTGAGTAAAGTAACAACATTAACGGAATTAAAGGTTGGTTTGGAACAGGTTTTAGATTAGCGTCATACCGCGAATTGATGCGGTCAAAGGAGAATGCATATGCCAGAATTAGAAGCTCAGTTAACGGGGATGACACGGTCCGTGTTTGACCAAATTGTGCCATCAGCAATTCGTCAGTTTGATAATCAAATAAAGGATATTCCTGGCATTCTGAAATTAACGCTTGGTGAACCAGATTTTAACGCGCCAGATCATGTTAAGCAGGCGACCATCGATGCAATCAATCAGAATCGCTCTCATTACGCACCAGCTGCTGGGTTACCGGAGCTACGAGAAGCGATTAGTACATACTTAACTAAATTGAATCAGGTCACTTACGATCCCCAAACGGAAATATTGGTGACAGTGGGGGCCACAGAGGCGATTGCGGCGGCGATGGGCACCGTTTTGGGAGCGGGCGACGAGGTGATTATTCCAACACCAATTTTTCCGTTGTACATTACGACTGCCCAGATCGATGGCGCTACACCAGTGTTAGTTGATACCTCAGTAGATGACTATGTATTGACACCGGCTCGGCTAACGGCTACATTGGCTGCCCATCCGCGTGCAAAGATGCTGGTTTTGAATTATCCAACCAATCCAACTGGTGTCACTTACACCGACTCGCAGTTGCAAGCATTGGCCGCAGTGATTCGTAAACATAAGTTGCTCGTGTTGGCTGATGAAATCTATTGTGAATTAGCCTACGACCAGCCTCATGTATCTATTTCCACATTATTACCAGAGCGGACAATCGTGATTAATGGCGTTTCCAAGACGTTCGCCATGACAGGTTACCGGGTTGGCTACCTAGCGGCCCCGGCGGCCCTTACTCAGCAGATTGCCAAACTACATGGCGCTTTGGTAACCGCTGCACCGACACCAATGATGGCGGCGGCCACTGATGCTTTGCTGCATGGGTCGGCAGACACGGCGGACATGAAGGCACAGTATCACGAACGTCGTGATTTTCTGGTACAAGCGCTCAATCAACTTGGATTTACAACGGCTCAACCAAACGGTGCTTTTTATGTGTTCGCTAAAATACCGGCAGATGAGGAACAAGATGACCGCGCTTTTGCGCTCAAGGTTGCCCAACAGGCAAAAGTTGCTGTTGTCCCAGGTAGTTGTTTCGGCCCTGGCGGTGAAGGCCACGTTCGTTTGTCATACGCCGCCGATATGGACAAACTTCAGGAAGCCGTAAAACGACTGGCAGCTTATCGTGCCAACAAATTATCGGTTGATGTTTCGGCTTAACTAAATGATCGAGTGGAGTGAAACTTGAAAGGAAGCAATTTAATGCAATCATTTAATGTCGCAATTCTTGGTGTTACTGGTGCAGTTGGCACACGGATGTTACAACAATTGGAAAAGTCTGATATCGTGGTCGATCGATTGGTGCTGTTGGCGTCAGCACGTTCAGCTGGTCAAACACGCATCTTTCGTGGCCAATCTTATACGATTGAAGAAGCCACAACAGACTCGTTTAAAGGTATCGATATCGTCTTGTCGTCAGCTGGCGGTTCAGTTTCCAAAGCATTGCTACCAGCAGCGGTGAAAGCAGGGGCCGTTTGTGTCGATAACACCAGTGCCTTTCGGATGGAGCCAGATGTACCATTGGTCGTGCCTGAAGTGAATCCAGAAATGTTGAGTCAGCATCATGGTATTGTTGCCAATCCAAACTGCAGTACTATTCAAATGGTTGTTGCGTTGGCACCGATTGATCGTCAGTATAAGTTACATCAAGTCCTAGTTTCGACTTATCAAGCGGCGTCTGGTGCTGGTCAACGGGCAATGAACGAGTTATTCGATGAGGCCCAACAACGTCATGAAGGCGAAGAAGAGACGGCTGCCATCTTACCCGTCAAGGGTGCTGAACAGCACTATCCATTGGCGTTTAACTTGTTGCCACAGATTGATGTGTTTGAGGAAGATGGTTTCACGCATGAAGAGTGGAAAATGATTCACGAAACTAAGAAAATTTTGCGTGGCGACATGAACGACACGGAACTCAAGGTGTCTGCAACTTGTGTCCGCGTACCCGTACCAATTGGCCATGGCGAAAGTGTTTATTTTGAAACGCATCAAACACCAGCTGTATCAGATATGCAGGATCTACTGGCTCATTCAAAGGGTGTTGTACTGCAGGATGACCCGGCGCATCAAATTTATCCGCAACCGATTAACGCTGCTGGTCATGGCGAAACGTTTGTCGGCCGGATGCGAGCAGACCGGGAAAATACGGGCGCTTATCACATGTGGGTCGTTGCCGATAACCTACTTAAAGGGGCGGCATTGAATGCGGTTCAAATCGCACAGGAACTGATCAAACGTGATTTAGTGCGTGTTCCTGAAGTAACTAAATAAAGTGCAAAAAACATCGAAACTGGGACATAACGCCTCAACTCAATTTCTAATGAAACGTCAACAGGCAATTTTTCTTCAACCGCAAAGGGTCATGCGGATGAAAAATTGCCGCAAACGCGGGACATAACACTGACTTTTGCTCATCTAACACGAATAAGGCATTCATGGGAAAAACACCCATGAATGCCTTATTCGCGTTACCTGAGAAAGCCAAAACGTGTTATGTCCCGCTCTCGATGTTTTAGGTTATTTTGATTGGATGACATCGAAACAATTAACCAGTTAATAATACTAAGAAACGTGGATCGAACTGGACTTTGTTGCTGCGGTGACATAGAAATGTGGGTCGTTACCAACTGCACCATCTTTGAAGTTAGTCGTATTGTGATCGTAGATAGCATTATCGGGACCGGTGATAGAACCACTTTTGGCGTCCAAGTCAAAGTTATACTCGATACCCTTAGCGAATTCTAGTTTGATTGAACTGGAGTGTGCCGTGGTATCAAGATTGCCAGTGAGATCGCTGAAACTTAGGTTAATTGAACCTGAATTGGCGTTGAAAGCACCGGCACCAATCAAGTCAGTGCCGCGGACAGAACCTGAGTGTGAGTCCACATCGAACTTAGCAACCGTAGTGTCAGCCAAACGAATTGAACCGCTATGAGCACGAGCACGTAATAGTCCCGCAACAGTGGTTTGCTTGATGCGAACGGAACCAGAGGATGCGTTGACATCCAAATCCTTAAAGTGAGCACCATTAATGCGAATTGAACCGCTGTTTGCTTCTAAACGAACCTGGTTTAGAGCGCCGGTATGGCTGAAATTAACGCTACCTGAGGCACTGCTAACCAGTAAATCACCTGCAAAGGATGCTGGAATGAGTAGTTGAACACGAACCCGCAGTGGTAACAGGTGAGGCCGTGATCCATTATGAATTGACAGGGTACCATTCTCCAACTTAGTTTGTGCGAGATAGCTGTCATTAGCACGGTTCATGTATTCCCGGAAGATGATGTGCTCATCATCGGGATTGCTTAAAATTCGGACGCTACTGTCAGCATACTTAAAGTCGATTCGCTGAACTTGATCAGCAGAAAATTGTTGTTCGTTGGCAAGTGCTAAACTGTCCACGTAGATTTCGGTATCGACCGGTTCTTGTTCATTAAATTGCTGGTCGAAGTTTGAAAATGTGTCGTCATTGGCATGGGGATCGAACTTGTCGTTATGTGATTGCTGCTTCTTTTCCGTAAACGAACCGGCAACTGTTTTGCCGCCGTCCGTGTGAATGCCACGATTGTCGATTACAAGATTACCCATCCGAATACCGTCGTTTGTGACAGTAAACGTACCGTTATTGATGTTGATGCCATCGCTATCAATATTTACCGCTTTACCACCGTTAACTTTAATACCGTTATCATCGATGCTGAGCACTTTACCACCATCAATGATCACCTTGCCATCGGCAATATCGATGTGATGACCATGACTATAGGCATGCTCATGTGACGTTTGTTTAGCATCGTCGGAATGAGTATCTTGATCAGTGGCATTTTTTTCGGCGTTAATTTCATCCACTAAGTCGTCGAGATTGCCTAATCCTTCAAAGGCTCTGTTGACGGCGTCCGTGATGGTGGCGCCTTTTTTTTCATTGTCATGAGCGGCCTCACTCAGATCAGCGGCCAACTCCTCACGTAATTCATGCATTTCTTCCGTGTCAGGATAAGCCTTAAACGTTTCATCCAAACGCCGGTTAACCATCGTATCAATTGTGTCCATTGTCATCAATCCTCCCAGTAATCAGGTCATCAATAATCTTTTTGGCAAACGCCCAGTCTGCGACATTTTTGGTGAGTAGACGGGTGCCTTGTTCAGTTAATTTGTAATATTTTCGGCGGCCACCCTGAGTCTCGTCGCCCCAGTAGCTTTCGATATCACCATTGCGTTCCATGCGGCGAAATGCAGTGTATAAAGTGGCTTCGTTTAATTCATATGCATCGTGGCTCAGTTCACGGACGGCCTTAGCAATTTCATAACCGTAACTGTCGCCCTGGCTAAGAATATTAAGAATGATGGTCGTCGTGTGCCCCCGAATAATGTCTTTAGAAATTTCGGGTTTCATGAATGCACCTCCAGTAGTTGTTTGTTTGATTGAGTATAATTTATCACCAATTACTATGTGTGTCAAAGTATTGTTTAAAGTTTTCTGTTCAAGTTTCAAATGCAGCCATCTAGTTAATGCGCTTGCTGTTGACAGTTCTGTCGCTGAGATAGTGGACAATTTCTTTGAAATACCAGATACTCGTAGATTAAAAAATTGGTACAAGTCTATTCACATCAATGCTAATGTATAACTTAGCAATTACGATTTTATGTTGGTTTACAAACACTGTGTTAATGCGGATGCAAGCGTTCCTTGCTCGTCAATGCAGCAAGCTACTGGTACTTTTTAGGAGTGAAGATGATGCAAACAAAAGGTGAAATTCTCTCGGCCAATTTAAAGAGGGCACGTAATCAATTACGGCTCACACAGTCTGAGGCTGCTAAACAACTAAATGTTTCACGTCAGGCTATTTCTAACTGGGAGACAGGGCGCAATCTGCCAGATGTTTTATTGCTGCAACAAGCGGCAGTCGTCTATCAAACGTCTGTTGACGCATTGATGAATGTTTCCGCAGTGACAACGATATCGGCTAAGTTCTCAAAAGTCTTGATCGTAATCGCAGAAACTATCTTGGTAACTAGTCGGATGACACAGCTATCCACAATTGCTGGTCTAAGAATGATGGATGGGTTGATTGTGATTGTGGCAATGTTGTTATTTATATTCAAGATTAGAAGAACGCGACTTGTTTCTGCAACGATACTGATAGGTGTGCTAAACCTTATTGCCGCGCGGCAGTCGCAGATCGACTTAAATTTTGGCATGCGATTTGCTTGTTTTGCAGCAGGCATTTTGCTGCTGTTACAAGCTGTTATTAGTTTGACTAGGAGGATCACCGAGAACCATCATTTTTAACATTGATGTTCGGGGTGGTTAGCGATGAAACGATTGTGGTGGTTGGTGACTATTATCTGGAACTTTCTGTTTGGATGCGCAGTGGCAGTCGTCATGACACGTACGGTGGATGGGGCAGGTGTGACACAAACGCCTGCGTTGCGAATTATTTCACTGGTAATCTTAGGGATAGTTGTTATTTTCGTTTGTGCCTGTCAATTGATTTGGTGGCTAATTATGCGCCGGCATTGAGCCCTTAATTTAAACCAGCACAAAAAGCCGCCCATCAGTTAAGATGGACGGTTTCTCTGTCATCCGGTCATCGCAAACATCTCATGACGCTGTTGCCAAGTTGATCCTTGCTCACGGATTACTGCCGGTCACACACCGGCTGTTTAATTGTGCGACCCCGCGGGAGTCACGTATATTGGTGGCGGATTCTAGGTTGCCGCCTGCCTGTTATCAGCTGATGAACAACTTCATCCAACTGACCCTGTGGTTCTTAGGAAGGAATCTTTCTAAGGCCAACGCTTTTTTTCGTGGTCATGATTCACTCACTGGCCATTCGTCTAAGCATCTAATTGTAATGGGATGTTCGCTCCCTGGACGATGTTTATCAGAACAATACCATTTCACGGTGAAGTGACTTCATGATGTCTAACACCAACCATTCGGACGCGTAGTCCAAACTGTGTTTTAAACTCATTAAAGGCCAACTTCCTTCCTCACTTAGAAGTATAGCAAACGTTTAATGAAAGCGCTACCATTAATTACTATTTTTGATATTAAAATTTAAATCGAACAAATGTTTGTCCATCTATTTCACCGAGAATCAGATTCGGGTAAAATGGACACAACAAGTTAGTTCCGCAGAAGAAAGGGGCAAAAAACGTGTCATTAAACTTTATTTTGGGTCAGGCCAAATTTGATCATCGTCAGGAAATGATTGAGCAAATGCGTGTCTCCATGGCTGAACATCCAAAAGATCAATACTTCGTTTTGGTGCCTAACCACATTAAGTTCAATGCTGAGGTTGGCGTTTTAAATGCGCTGAAAGAAGCCACGGATAAGACAAGACAGTCACTTTATGCGAATGGCCAAATTCAAGTATTTTCGTTCACTCGATTAGCTTGGTATTTTATGAAAAACACGCCGACTTATCAACTACCACGCTTATCAAACGCTGGGTTAAGTATGCTAATTTATCACATTATTGCGCAACACCAGACTGAATTAACCGTTTTTGCCGGTGAACTTAACCAAACCGGTTTTATTAATCAGTTGGTTCGCCAATTTTCTGAGTTAAAGGTCGGTCAGGTTAGCGCGGCGGATTTGCAACATATTGCTGGTTCTTTGGAAACTAGTGAACAGGCAGATTTAGGCGGCAAACTACATGACTTGGCGATTGTATACGAGGCATATACAGAGACCTTAAGCGGTAATTATGTCGATAATGCTGACCTAGTGAACCAGTTAACTGATTTTTTGGCGCAAGGCAATGAACTTAAACACGCCCATATTTATTTAGACGGATACGCCACTTTTTCTGCACAAGAACAACAATTAGTCACCGTAATGATGAAACAGGCTGCTTCGGTCACCGTTTCGCTGGTTATGCAGCACGCCCCGAAACAAACGCCTGAATTGGGTGACCTATTTTATGAACCGTCATTAACGTATTTGAAACTAGTTCAGTTAGCTCGTGAAAATCAGGTTCAGATTCAGCTAGATACGACTGCTAAGAAATTGCGGGTAAGCACTGAATTAGCTAAGTTAGACGACTATTGGGTCGCCAGTGTTCCCGCTAAACGCCTGCCGGTTGATCAACTCTCGGCACAAACGAATTTACGTGTGTTCACTGCTGAAACACGTTTGGACGAACTCAACCAAGTTGCCCGCCAAATTCGAACGATGGTTGCCCAACAGCCTGAACGGTATCATTATCGTGACTTTTTAGTGTTGAGCCGACATTTAGCACCGTATGAAAACTTTGTTGGTCCAGTGTTTGATCAGATGGAAATTCCTTATTTCGATGATTCAGACAAACCGATGGACAAGCATCCACTGATTGAATTAATCAGTGCTCTATTTGACGTACGTGCCCATTATTACCGTTATCAAGATGTGATGCGGTTGTTAAAAACGGAGCTGTTAATTCCCCGTACATCGGGGCAGGCAATGTCAGTCAAAGATTTTCGACAAGCGTTGTCGCTAACGGAAAATTGGGTATTGAAAACCGGTATTGAGGGCTCTCGTTGGGTTGAAAAAGAAGATTGGACGTATTGGCGTTTACAACATGTCGATGATGAGACCCTAACGGAAGCAGACGTTGAGGTTCAACGTCAAATAAACGTTATTCACCATTTCATTGGGACCGTCTTGCCGCCATTTTTCAAACAATTAGATAAGGCCACTAATGGCACCGAGGCAGCCAAAATTTTGTATCAGTTTTTAGCTGATAATGGGGTGATCGACTGCCTGAATTCCTGGCGGGTAACGGCTACTGACACCGGAGATTTAGATCGCGCAAGCCGCAATGAGCAGGCATGGAATACATTTACCGGCATTTTGGACGAGTATGTAAGTCTGTTAGGAGAGACTGCTGATTTTGATATCGATGAATTTGCTGCGTTGCTGTTGAATGGATTCGAAGGCACCAATTATACGCAAATTCCGGCAACCTTAGACCAGGTGACAATTTCAGAAACGGGAATTGTCCAACTAAATGATTATCAGGTTGTTTTCTTAATCGGGGCCACTGATGATGTTATGCCAGATCAGGTTGCTGAAAGCAGTATTTTAACCGATGGTGATCGAGATCGATTAGCCCCTAAACTCGCAGATAATCAATTTTTAACGTTAAGCGCGGGTACACGAATGACGTTTGATCCATATATTAACTACATGGGATTTCTGACAGGCTGCCAGCAGCTGATCTTATCTTATCCGCAAGGGGGGACTGACGAGAACGGTCTTCAACCATCACGCTACGTCACGAGCATTGTGAACCACTTTCAGTTGCCTGTTGTTACTTACACCGCCACTCCAAATGTGGCAACGCAACAAGCTAGTGCACTGCAACCGTTTATTGGGTCGCCACGATTCGCACTGACTAATTTGATTAAGGTCAGTTATCAAGCCAAAGAGACCCAATTGCCGTTGCCAAAGCCATGGGTGTTCGTGTACCGCTGGTTGAGATTGTCCTCCGTTAAGACGTTAACGGATCAATTACTAGCGGGAATAGACTACCGAAATACGCCACAACCACTACGGCCCGATATTGTACAAGGACTTTATGGTGATCAGTTAAATACTTCCATTTCACAGCTTGAGACATTCTATAGAAATCAGTATGAGTACTTTCTTAAGTTTGGGCTACGTTTAAATGAACGAGATGAATTCGAATTATCTGCCGCTAGCACTGGAGAGTACTTTCATATGGCGCTGGATCAGCTGATGAAATTAGTGGTCAGTCGGCAACTAGATTTAAGTCAGCTGAGTGAATCTGCCATCAATGATCTCGTAAGTGAAGTGATGCCAATGGTCAATGACCAACCGCAGTTTGCCATTTTAAACAGTTCTCACCGAATGGGATATATTCGCAATCAGTTAATTGAAACCATCAAACGGATGGCGACGATTATCGGGCAACAACAGCAAATTACGCCGATGCGAACATTAGCTACGGAAGTATTGTTCGGCCATGTTGGGGCGGATTCTGGAATGCCGGCTCTGTCATTCAAACTGCATGGGGATCGCCACATTAACGTACGTGGGAAAATAGACCGGGTTGATGGGATGAATGTTGGCAGTAAAGAATACTTGAGTGTTGTGGATTATAAATCTGGACGACGTACATTTGATTTTGAACAAGCCTATTATGGGTTATCAATGCAGATGTTGACGTACCTTGACGCCCTTCGCCAAGATGCCGATTCAGTGAGCCCCAGTCAGTTAAACTCGTTAGCAGGAGCTTTATACTTACACATTCAAAGTGCAGGTATTTCGCTAAATAAACTGGGTAAGGGTAAGCGTTTGGACCTAAATGACTTGGCATCTATCAGTGATGCCTTGCTGTCAGCTCACAAATACCAGGGTGTGCTAGTTGCTGATCCTGTAATTCTGACGAATTTAGATCAGGACATTGCAGATGGTGGTCACTCAAAGGTTTATCCACTGGCTCTAAAAAAAGATAAAACATTGTCCGCGACGGCTAAGACGGTCATTACTGCTGAACAACTGAATGATTTATTGTCATACGAGGAACAACTCATTGTTAACGCAGGCAATCAGATTTTCGCCGGATCGGATAAGCTCAATCCATTCCAAAATGCGCGCAAACAGACGGGGTTGCAGTATTCACCATACACCGCGGTTATGCGATTTGACGCAATGCTACCCGAAAACCGCTATCACGTGTTGGATAAGTTAACACCAGCAGATGTCCTTCATCGGATTGATCCAAAGCAACAGGAGGCTGATAAAGATGGCAACAACTAAGTTAAATTTCACACCGGCTCAGGACGCCGCCATCCATCATGCCGGCCACAATGTTTTAGTTTCAGCTTCGGCTGGTTCTGGGAAAACGCGGGTATTGGTCGAACGTGTGATTACCAAATTGTTGGATGAGAGTAATGATACAGATATTACCAATTTACTAGTGGTGACGTTTACTAATGCAGCAGCTAAAGAAATGCGTGACCGTATTCAAACCACATTAAGGCGTGAAATAAATAAAACTGACGGCGAGGATGCCGACAGTAACAAACGTCGCCGTCAGTTGTTGCATCAGTTAAATCTTCTTGGCAGCGCCGATATTAGCACCCTAGACGCATTTTGTTTGCGACTGGTTCAGAAATACTATTATGTCATTAAACTTGATCCGGTTTTTCGTCAGCTGGCCGATGAAACGGAAGCCCAGTTACTAAAAGAAGATGTTTGGGGCGATTTGCGTGAAACCTTATACGCAAACGATAATAATGGTCGATTCGCTGAGTTAACCCGCAATTTTTCTAACGATCGTGATGATGAGGGATTACAGGACCTAGTCTTTAGACTCGCCACGTTTGCCACTGCTAAAGCTAAGCCAGATGCGTGGCTGGAGAGTTTAGTCAATCAGTACAAATTATCAGATGGTAGTCTTTGGGGAAGTGATTTAGCGCAGCAATATATTCAGCCAAGTGTGGTCAGCGCAATTCAACAGTGTTTGGCAGATATCCAAACGGCTAATAACATTGTTGCCGGTTTCTCAAGTGATGACTATATTGCCAAGTGGCAGAAGGTTTTAGCTCCCTTAACCGATCGGTTTACAAAGTTGCAAGATGAATTAACGGCGACAAAATGGGATTCATTGCGAGATGAATTGGCTAGTGTTGACACTGGTCGGGCACCTGGATTGAGAAAATTAGAAGCCGATGATCAACGCGTTCATGATCAGTTAAAAACGTTACGGGGCGGTTTAAAAAAACGTCTAGAGCAGCTTATTGATCGCTATTTTGTTTTAAACGAAGCTGACATTAAAGAAGTTAACCAGCATGCAAGCGAATTAGTTGCGCAACTTGCCGAGGTGGTCAAGCAGTTTATGTCTGCCTTTGCGGCTGCAAAACGGCAACGACACTTGGTTGATTTTGGCGACCTAGAACATTTTGCATATCAAATTTTGCAAGACGACAGTGTTCATCTAGAAATTACGAAAAAGTATCATGAAGTACTCGTTGATGAATACCAAGATATCAATGAGCTGCAAGAATCGATTTTGCAATCAGTGGCTAACCAGACGACTGGTCATGGAAACATGTTCATGGTGGGCGATATGAAGCAGTCAATTTATCGCTTTCGTTTGGCTGATCCAACGTTATTTTTGAAAAAATATAATACATTTGATACTCATGATCAATTGGCCCAAAAGCCGAACAGCGATGGTGAACGGATTATTCTGGCTGATAATTTTCGTTCGATGAAGAACGTTGATGCTTTTACAAATTTGATTTTTTCACAGTTAATGGATGAATCCCTTGGCGAAATGAATTATGCCGGGGATGCTGAATTGCAATATGGACCAAAGGATTATCCGGAGAAGGATGTTCCAAAAACGCAGGTTATGATTTACGAGAGCGGCACTGACGATGATTCTACGGACAGCGCCGATGACGAAGAGGATGTCACTGATGCTTTGGCCATTAATGATCGCGCAGAAGGTCAAATCGTGATGGTAGCGGCTAAAATTCGTGATATGGTAGTCGAAAAGACACAAATTTTTGATCGCCAGCAAGGCACCAATCGGGACATGACGTATGGTGATGTCGCATTACTGGTCCCAACTCGTAACAACAACCTGTTACTTCAAGAGCAATTTGCTAAGCTGGGGGTTCCTTTAGAAGTCCGCGATACAGCGAATTATTTTCAAACAACTGAAATTCAAATTATGATGGCACTTTTACGAATTATTGATAACCCTTACCAGGACATTCCGTTAGCAGCTGTTTTGCGTTCTCCGATTGTCGGTTTAAATGAAAATGAATTAGCCTACCTACGCATTCAAAATAAAACAGGTGATTACTACCAAGCTCTGCTGAATTTTGAACAACGTGTCCAATCAGAACCTGATAAGATTGGTGATTTCGGTCAGCGTGTCCACGAACGTTTGCACCGCTTTTTAAAGCAGTTAGATCACTTTAGAGATATTGCTCGTCAGAACCAGTTGGTAACATTAATCTGGACCATCTATCAAGATACTGGCTTCCTTGACTATGTGGCTGGAATGCCAGGTGGACAACAACGGGCAAGTAACTTACACGCGCTATACGCACGGGCAGCTGATTACGAAAACAGCAGCTTTAAGGGTGTTTTCCAGTTTGTTCACTTCATTACGGAAATGCAAAAACGCGATAAGGATTTGGCTGAGGTTAGTACGGCAAGCAATGACAACGCAGTTTCAGTAATGACAATCCATGGTAGCAAGGGGTTAGAGTTTCCAGTGGTATTTGTCATGGACGCGTCCCACGGCTTCAATCTATCGGACCAGCGGAGTGCGGTGGTGTTGGACGACCATCTTGGCATTGGAATCACGTGGTACGATCAAAGTTGTCATTTGAAGATAGATACACTGCAGAAAAAATTGGTTGCCAGCGAGTCACTCAAAAAGACTTTATCTGAGGAAATGCGGGTGCTATACGTTGCTCTAACACGGGCACAACAACGTTTGTTCGTGGTTGGCACATATAAAGATCAGGATGACCTATTAAAGCATTGGCAAAAATCCGCTAACAATGCGGCCTTAACATTAAACACGACATTAAGATCGGAAACTAAGAACTTCATGGATTGGATTGGGATGGCCCTTTTACGTTTGCCGTCAGTGGCCAAACAATTAGGAGTGGATGATTTTGTGATTCCGTTGTCGTCTGAGGTTGTGAACGAAACGCGAGCGGACAGCTTTGAACTTGTCTTAAAAACGAAGGCTGATTTAGAGGCTGCCGGCATTTTACAAGTCGCGGATGACGAACAACAAACCTACTTAGATGAATTACGTGAAACGGCCAAACAAACCAAGTTTGGCGACCTTAACGTTGATGCGTTAGAGCAGGTATTGTCTTTTAGTTATGCAAACGAAGCCGCAACGAAAACGACTGCTTACCAATCTGTCTCAGAATTGAAGCGATTGTTCGAGGAACCCGATCAGAATCAGTTCGGTACTTTGGAATTAGACGATCAAGCCAAGGCGCGGTCACGGGTCACTAACAACGAATTGAGAACACCACAGTTTATGCAAACGGTCGCGGCACCGAAACCTACTGAGATTGGAACGGCGACCCACCTAGTTCTGCAGGAAGTAGACATAAGCGCTGGTCAACCAAGTCCCGAAGACTTGCAGAATCTTGTTAATCAATTGGTTAAAGATCATGTGTTGACTGATGCGGTGGCTTTGAAAATCAACTTGTCGCAGATTGAAAGCTTCTTTCACAGTGATTTAGGCAAGCAAGTGATTGAACATTCGAATGAGGTTCATCGTGAAGCGGCCTTTTCTTTGCTAATACCTGCTTATCAGTTATATCAGGGTATTCATCAGCCAGAAGATGAGACGAAGGCAGAGCAAGTGCTCATTCACGGAATTATCGATGGTTATTATATCAAGGATGACGAGGTCACGTTATTTGATTACAAGACTGATTATATTGATCCTGCGCATCAGGATGAGGGGCTCAAAAAGTTAGTTGAGCGTTACCGAGGTCAACTGAACCTTTACGCCGCTGCGCTGACAAACATGACTGGATTACCTGTAACGCACAAAATTCTTTACGCGTTAGATGACAGTCGACCGATTGAAATATAAATAAAAAACTGATTTTCTTGATGACTTACACGTTAACTCGCGTGAGCACAGAAGAAAATCAGTTTTTTCTACCTCTAGTCAAGTATTAATATAGGTCTAGCAGTATTTATGTCTTTGAATTGATTTGAACTTAGGGATTCAAAACGGTTTCTTTGCGATTTGAACAGTTTGGAATACGATTTTTGAGTACACTAAATAGACCTTAGCCATTTTATTTTTTGAGTAAGGCTAGTACACTATAGACGTAATCAGAATGATTGGCGCTTGACGCCGTATATATACATCTGATTCGTAATCACGAGATGGTAAATCGTTCGTAACAGGCGACCCATCGCAGCGATGGCAATCCTCTTAGTCCCTGACTGAGGAGATTGTTTTTTTCTGCGTTGATAAAAGTCGTTAATATGATTCGGATGGTAGTGAGCGACCGTCGCGATATTACTGATTGTGCGAAATAGTAGCTTACGGGCAAATGTGTCACCACGCTTACTGATATGGTCAGCGGCCACGAATTCGCCGGATTCATAATGGCGTAAGTCAATGCCAATAAAGGCATTGAGCTTATTAGAGCTACTGAAACGCCGAATATCGCCCAGTTCACCGATTAATAACACAGTGGTTGTCTCCGCAAATCCAGGGATACTCATTAAAATATCAAACTCTGGAAGGGACTTAGCTAACGCTGTCATGGCTTTAATCAGCTGTTGTTTATGACGGGTTAGTTCGCTGACTCGTTTAGCGTGGTAGCGCGTCTGCGACACCGACGGTGCCTCAACGCGATCCGCTGGATACGATGCTTGTGCTAGATGGAGTAATTTCTTTGCGACCATGATCGCGCGATTTAGAGAAATATTCTTGGGAGTCGTTTCCATGATTATTTTTCCTAATCCGTCTGGACTGAGTTCTTCAAGCAGATCGGGGTGTGGATAACGCTGCACGATGTTCCAGTATTGTTCGCCATCCGGTCTACTAAGCAAAGATTCTATTTCCGGGAAAGTTAATTGTAAACTACGATGTAATCGATTCTTCTCACGAACGACATCTTCATTGAGTTGTTCATAGAAGTGACTATCGTCCATCAAGTCGTGGTAAACCGGCTTCTGGTAATATTCCAATCGACGCTTTATAACGAGCTGTGTTTGAGCTAAATGCAAAGCATCGTTATTGTCTGTCTTATTTGGCCGTAGGCTATCTAACTGCTTTTTGGCAGCCAATGGATTCAAACGCGTATAAGCATAATGATTATCTTCTAGAAATCGCTGTACCCGACGAGAGTATACACCTGTGGCTTCAAACACGATTTGCGGTTTTGCGTACTCTTTCATCTCTTTGAGTAAGTTTTGAAAGCCAAACCAGTTATTATCAATCTTGAATTGTTTAACGGTGACACCATCATTCACTATGGCTACTGCCGAAGTAGCCTTACTAACATCAAGACCAAATGCGACTGTCATTTGATTCACCATCTTTCTGAAGTTGTTCCACGTTAATATGATCAATTTAATTTTCAAAACACGACCTGAAGGCCAACAGACTAAGAACAAATTTGGATCATACCGGTGAAGTTGCCATTTTTTATTACGACGTCAAAGCGCCAAAAACTACCACGGCTTGTCAACTTCACCACCACTTTAACAGAAACTAAAAGTGGCGAGAAACGATTCCGTCGAATCATTTCTCGCCACTAAGGTTAGTCTGTTTTTATTGTTGATTAGCATCAATTACACGATGCAGAGCCTTTTTAGCGGAAAGCCAAAATAGAAAGGCTTCCAGTGCGTCATAACGAATAACCTCTGCCGCAGACATTTCTTGCTGTTGCTGTTCGGCCAGACGAAAATGTTTGAAAGAGTCGTTAGCAGCTTCTCGATTAAACAGTGTTATGAAGTGATCGTAACTTTTTTGCGGTGACTCATTGTCGATGATGTATTGAAGGGCAACTCTAAGCTCTTCGAGCGAAAAAATGTTTTTTAAGAGACCAACAATGATAGCACCTGCCAAATGAATCTTATGATAGCTTTTCTTGTCGGGTGCGACTAAAACGTCGGCCTTAAAGTAATTATGCATCATTGTTTTAGTCACTATATCGCCAGTAATGGGCCTTAAATACCCATTTGTGAGTTCAATCAGCTGGTCAAGATGAAGGTCGAATCCAGGCAGGTCTGACCAATGTGGCAGAATCATCAAATTATTATTTTCGAATGATTGATTCAGTGGCTTTGACATATTAATGGGGTGTCCTTTCTGACATTAACCCACCTGTACCGCAATACCGACAAGTCCGGGACCAGTATGAACGCCAAGGGCAGGGGAAATGTTTCCTGTTTCAATATTAAGTGATGGAAAGCGGTTTTGTAAATCCCCTGTTACCTGTTTTAATAGCGGTTCATTGAGACCTTGAGCTACGGCAACACGGGCGTTTTTGTTGGCTGCAATTTTTTGAGTAGCCAGTTCGACCATTTTCTGGACAGCCTTCTTTTCTGTGCGTGCTTTGGCAATAGCTGTATAAACGCCATCTGAATCACAAGTAATAATTGGTTTAATGTTAAGTGCCGCACCAAAGAATCCGGCAACACGGCCGATTCGACCACCAGCCCTTAGATATTTTAATGTTGGAATGTAAATGTAGACAGAGCTTTTTGGCACAGAAGCATTGAGCTTGTCGATAATCGTGTCAAATGGCAATTGTTGGTCAATCAGTGATTCTGCGTAGTCGGCAAACAGACCACTACCAACACCAATGTTTTTAGTATCAATAACCACCATTCTTACACTGTCTTGTGTTTCCGCGACCTGTTTGAAGAGACTGTTGGTTACCGACAGTGCACCAGATATGGTAATTCCGATGACATGGGTAAAACCGCGACTTTTTAGTTCTGCAAGGCGATTAATGACATCTCCCATCACGGGACTGGCAGTTTTAGGAAGTTCTTTAGCCGCGGATTGTAGACGATAAAAATCATCAGGCTCAATGGTTTCACGGTCGGAATATGTTTTGCCATCGATCATTAACTGCATTGGTACAGCGACGATGTTTTCATACTGTGTAAAAATATGCTCAGGCACATCCGAGGCCGAATCTACGAGCAAAGCAATTTTTTCTTCTGTCATCAAGAATTTACCTTCTTAGTCGTATTTGAAACAATATCGAATTAATTAATATAGTATTGAATACTATATTAATGATCGGAATTTGTCCAATTTTAGCTTAATTCATTTAATTTTAATAATTGAATAAGAAATTCGTTTGAGCTCGCCTAGTATTTGAAAATGTGCTAATTTACTGATTGAGAAAGTAATTGATGGCATAACTGCGAGTCTCATGGGGAGAGAATCGACATTATATAGAGGGTGGATGAAATGATGCACGATAACTGTGAAATTTGCAGACGAATTCAAATGATTAAGGATGGGACTAATCCCTATTTTGTTGCTGAATTATCAACAGGGTATGTGGTAATTGGCGACAATCAGCACTTTAAGGGATACACCTTGTTTCTATGCAAACAACATGAGACAGAATTACATTTTTTGCCACGCGATTTTAAAGAACAATTTCTGCACGAGATGAGTTTGGTAGCGGAGGCCGTTTACGACGCGTTCCATGCTGAAAAGATGAACTATGAGTTATTGGGAAATGGCGATACCCATGTTCACTGGCACCTATTTCCTCGTCGAGAAGGCGATACGACAACACCGGGGCCAGTTTGGTGGTTAGATCGTAACGTTATGTTCAGTGACGACAATCGGCCAACGCCTGAAGAGCTTGATGAGATGAAGCAAACACTGAAAGCAACACTAACTAAAGTGCTGGCGGCGGATGCTGAAGCGGCAAATTAAATAGAACTCAAATAGGGGCAACATTCACGTGAAGTAATCATGTGAATGCTGCCCCTATTATTATCTTTTGTTACTCAATTAATTTTAAACGATGATGAACGATCACTAGATCAACAGTGTCATCATCGTAAACGAAAGCTGCTCCGTAAATATCGTCGCGGTCTTCTCCCCAACCTGGAATTGGTTTACCGGCGAAGAAAAGCCGCTTTGTTTCTATTTCACATGTGATTGAGTCACGGGCAAAAATGGTGACACCGCTGACGTGTGTTTGCAGGGGATGACCGGTTTCAGGACTCAACAAGTGGTGGTAACGATGACCGTTCTTAACTAAGACACGTTCATAGGTGCCTGACGTGACGGCGGAACCAGCTGGCATCAGCACAGTCAGAAGATCTTCACCACGAGCTTTTGTTGGAGCCTGAACACCAACTAGCCATTGACCATTATCGCGTTTAGGCGAAGTACCGACAAATTCAATGTTTCCGCCTAGATTGATGATGCCTGCTTGCACGCCATTGGCACGCCATAAATCGCGAATTCGATCAGCAATGTAGCCTTTGGCAATTCCGCCTAGATCCAGTTCCATCCCTGGCTCAGTGAGGTATACGCTCTGATCGGCGTCATTTAGAACGACGTTTGCTGCATTAGACAGTGCCAGCCGTTTGGAAATATCTGTTTCACTGGGAACGTTTGCCCCAGCAAAGCCAATCTTCCAAAGTTTAACGAGTGGTCCAATTAAAGCGTTGAAGCCAAAATGTTGGCGGCTCTGCTCAACGGCGGTTTTGATGAGCGCAAACGTACTTGGAGACACTTGCACAGCATGTTTGCCGGACGCGTTGTTGACTGCCATAACTTCGGAGACAGGGGCGTTAACGGTTAACTGTTGTTCGTACAGCTGAATGAGCGCAATACTGTCATCCAGTACCTTTTCATCCGTTTCACCCATGACCGTTAACACAATACGAGTTCCAAGCGCATGGGTTGTTTTTGTTAGTTTTTGCGATGCGAGATTATTAATCATTGTTTGGGTCCTATTTGTTGTCTTTCAGTATGTTCGAAATGTAAGTGTTAATTGATATTATAGGTCGTGGCTGTTTTTACCGTCAATTGCATAATGACTTACGGAATACTTCAGAAACCTTGACGCACGTTCTACTTTGGCGGTGTGGGGGAATACCCAACATTAACAAAATAATAAATAAACTTTGAAGTTTGGTAAAGGCGTTGTCGATCTTAAACATCTGAAAAAGTTGTGCGGTACTATCATATTGTGCTCGAGCGAAGATGAAGATGTTTTCTCACCCTGAGTAAGGACTGTCTGACGTTTGTGAAATTACCTTGAATCTTCTTTGGAACAGGGTTATATTTTTTTATGGCGGTATTTTTAAGGTCTTATGGAGAGTTACCCAAGTCTGGTTGAAGGGACACAATTTCGGTTGTGAGGTCAGTAATGACGCAGAGGTTCAAATCCTTTACTCTCCTTTGTGAGTTCCGGTTGATGACAAGCCTGTGTTGTTGACGTGGACTCATATAGTTGCATAATTTAACAGTTTTAAAAATGGAGAGTTACCCAAGTCTGGTTGAAGGGACACGATTTCGGTTGTGAGGTCAGCAATGACGCAGAGGTTCAAATCCTTTACTCTCCTTCACAGGCATCGATGGTCGATGCCTTTTTAGTGTCAAAAAAATGGAATGGTGTGAAAATGGTGCAAAAAGTACGCGAATTATCAGCTGAAGAATTTGGTGCGTTTGAAGAAAAGTGCCCTTACGGCTCGTTTTATCAATCTGTAGAACAGGGTAACCTGATGTTGAAAGAAGGGCACAAAGCGACTTACATGGGTCTTGTCGACGGCGATAAGATCATTGTGGCCGGATTATTGGTCGGCATGAAGATTCACTTTGGTTATCGGTTTGATATCTATGGTGGACCATTGTTTATGCCAGGTTCTGAAACAAAAGCTAACTTGTCTGCGTTTGTTGAAGCAGTCGAAGAATACGTTCGCAAACAAAACGGGATGTTCTTGCGTCTAATTCCCAACTTACCAGTTAAAACGTACAACGACGCGGGTGAACTTACTGCGAGTCACTTTGAAACTTTGCCAGCATTGTTTAAAGGGCTTGGTTACGACTACCAAGACTATCACGCTGCGGGTTATGACGAAGCAACGCATGTTACGCACTATGAATACAAAAAAGATGTCCGTGACATGACGGAACAAACGCTTGAAAAGAGTTTCGATAAGAAAACGCGTTATAACATCAAAAAGGCCAAAGAATTTGGCGTTAAATTAAGAGATATCTCCTTCGATGAACTGCCAGAATTCAAGAAGGATACGGCAATGACTGCTGAACGATTGCACTTCCCGGACAAGTCACTTGATTACTATCAAAACGTGTACCGTGAGTTTGGCGATAAAATTCGCTTTGTCGTAGCTGAAATCGACTCGAATGAATACATTGATTCTTATCAACAAAAGATTAAGTCAACTGATGATAAAATCGCGGCACTTAGGGCGAAAAACAAGGGCTATGAACAGAACAAAATCGATGATCTTGAACGTCAAAAGGCTAACCATCAAAAGAAAATTGATGTCGCAAAAGATCTTCAAAAACGTTATCCTGTCAAGTTTAATGTTGCCGGTGCGATGTTTGTGATTCAACCACAAGAAATCGATTATGTATTTAGTTACACGAACGAAGAATTCAAGACTTTCAAAGGCCCGTTCATGTTGCAAGATGCCATGATGAAGGCCGCTGTTGACCAAAAGATTCCGACGTACAACTTCTTGGGTGTTGCCGGACTCTTCGATGGTAGTGACGGTGTGTTTGAATTCAAACAAGGTTTTAATGGCTACACTGACGAAATGATCGGCGAATTCTCCAAAGTGTTGATTCCATGGCGTTACAAGCTCTTAAATGCCATTAAGACAGTGTTGGGGCGTAGCAAACGTTTCTAAAAAGTTGAGATTTGAAAGATAAAGAAAATGACCGTTTGAAAATTACAAGTTGCACAGTAATTTCCAAACGGTTATTTTAGTAGCGTTAAATAGAATTGAATGGAGAAACAAAATGTCTATTATTTCCCATCATGCCAGGCCAGAAGACTATGACGCACTAACTATACTGTGGCGTGAAACGGTTGTAACAACGCATAAATTTTTGAAGGTGGCAGATATTGACCAGATTCAACGAATGTTGCCAGTGTACTTTGATGCAGTCAATTTATTGACATGGTTTCATGGCGAAGAACTAATTGGTTTTTCTGGCACTAAGAATTACAAACTTGAAATGCTTTTCCTGGATGTTCGTTGTCTGCATCAGGGCTACGGAAGGCAAATTTTGGAACGCTTGATCAATGAGGAACACATTCAAACAGTAGATGTTAACGAACAAAATCCTGATGCATTATCTTTTTATCAGCATAATGGGTTTCACATTGCGAGCCGTGATGCTGAGGATAATCAGGGACGTCCATTTCCAATCTTGCACTTAAAGTTAACCTAAGCATGTCATCGAGAGAAATAAAATCATTACGCTCAAAACTCACCTGTATTTCTAATCCAATTAAGGCAAGTATTCCTGTAAAATCTCTATTGTAGTCGATTCCGGCTCATCGCATAAAAACGGTGAGAGGAGGACGAATATGTTACAAATGTTTATGACTATTATAGTGGGCCCGCTTGTTGTCGGCGTGTTGCTTATCTTATTTAAGCAGTGGTTGGATCGAAATGATAAGTGGTAATCGACTACTAATCTAACCCGTCCGTTTAAGTACATATTATTCGAAAAAAGAACCCCGAAGAGTGGCAGCTCTTCGGGGTTCTGACGAATATGTTACATTTAACTATCAGTGTGAGTACAGTCTATCATGTTTTTGAACAAATGCGAAGTGGTAGGGTAAATTTCATTTGAACATATCTGTGTCAAACACAAGCACATAACTGACCATAAATCAGTTGCATAGTTCGGTTAGTAGCCGCTTTAGTGTATGAGACAGGTGAACATTTTTATACACGGCGTCGATCGTGTAAGATTGCGTTGATTTATCAGCAAAAGGTAGAAAACGTATGTGGTCGTTCTTTAGGGTTGAAGGGATAAGTCCTTCAGGATAAAAAGCGAACGCTTTGTTTAAAGCTACTAAGATGTTCATCTGTTCAACACTGGCGACACGCCGAATTTGTTCATAATCTTGGATAAACGGAAAGCTGGCCAAGAAACTTTCCAACAAAAAAGTAGAGCTCTCAGAACTATAATACAGAATCGGGACGTCCTTTATATCCGCAGAAGCGAGAGCAGTCTGTTTACTGAGGGGATTGAGAGTACTAACACCCATAACCATAGTTTCAGAAAAGATAGCTTTAGTCTGTAATTGAGCAGTGGATTTCACTGACGGTTGCCCATAATTAATGGAGAGAGCAAGGTCAAGATCACCATTTTTAACCATGCGGGTCAGGTGTTCATTACTACCTTCTTTGATAATCACCTGCATTCGTGGATTGTCTTGAAGCATCTTAAAGATTGCATTTTGCAATAACTGTTGTTCAAAAGCGGAAAAATAACCCACTCGCAATACTTCAGGACTAGACTGCTTAACCTGTTGAATTTCGGCGACCGTATTTGTATAGCTATTAACAATATCCTGCGCAGCCTTTTGAAAACTGCCATATTGTGCAACGCTTAAAAAAGTTTTTAATCGTTCGATTTCCATGAACAAACCTCCGAATTTAAAGTAGAACCAAAAGTTGACCTGGCGAACAATTACCTCAGTTTAATGCTAAGGGAAAACTAGTTAATATTTGGTTGTAATGCAAGCGTGCTAAAAAGTCATTATAAATCATTTAGCACTAATTGCTCAAGAATGAACAAACAACTATGGAGGCTGATCATGCCAAATATTACCAAAAAAGATGCTTATGATGTCGTCGTTGTTGGAACAGGGGCGGCAGGAACGAGTGCGGCGTTGACCGCTGCACAAAATGGTGCCAGTGTTTTACTGCTCGAAAAGGGACGTCACACGGGCGGCAGCAGTAATTACACAGAAGGACTGTTTGCCGTTGATTCATACTTACAAAAGCAGCAAGGAATCACTGTTTCGGGAACTGATGTTTTAAAAGAGGAAGTTGCCTATTCAAAATATCGAGCAGATTCCAGAATTTGGCGCAATTACGTAGATGATAGTGCCGATACTGTAAAATGGTTGAACGAACAAGGCGTTGAGTATGAAGGCGTCCAAGCAATGGGTGATGGCGAGGCTACATGGCATATATACAAAGGAATGGGAAATGCCGTTATTAACGACGCCTTAATTCCTCAGGCAAAGAAGCTTGGTGTTGAAGTTCTGACTTCTACTGCCGCGACTAATATTGATCAGGAAAATGGCAAAATTTCTAGAGTGACCATTAAAAATTTAGCCAATAATCTCAGTGAGTCTGTTAAGACATCATCCGTTATTTTGGCAACGGGTGGTTATCTGAATAATGCTGAAATGATGTCGAAAATGACTCATTATGATACATCACGATTAGTTACAGTCAGTTCTGGCAAAGGTACTGGGGATGGGCTTCAAATGGCTTGGAACCTTGGTGCACGTAAGTACGGAACAGGAACTGCTATGTTGTTTGGTGGATACCTAAAAGACCCCAGCGTCCCTGCCTTTAAGTTTATGAGCTCCGAAATGAACACAGCCGCAGGGCAACAACCACTGCTTTGGGTGAATGAAAATGGTGAACGCTTTGTAGATGAGGCCGTAGTCTATAACTTTTCATTTGCCGGGAATGCGCTTTACACGCAAAACAAAGTGTTTAGTATCCTTGATACAGCAGTTATTGACGAAATGGCCAAATCCGGAAACTTCATGGGTTTAGGCGTTTATGTTAAACGTGGCCAAAAAATGACAAAACTGAAGGATGAAATTGATGAGGCCGTAGTCGAAGAAAGGCCATTTATTTTCAAAGCAGATACTATTGAAGAATTGGCACAAAAGATGGGTGTTCCCTCTGAACAACTAATGCAGACGATGACGAAATACAATCAGGATTGTGAGTTAGGACAAGATTCATTGTTCGGAAAAGATCCGAAGTACATGCGTCCAATCAATGAAGGACCCTTCTACGGCTTTTCTTTAAACGTTGGCGCATTCTGTACAATGGGTGGTTTACAGGTAAACCCTAATAATGAAGTGCTTAATAATAATGGTCAAGCGATTGCAGGCCTATATGCAATTGGTAATGATGCGACAGGACTGGTTGGCGATACTTATGGTCCCAACATGCCAGGTACTTGCGTTGGCTATGCATTTTACTCCGGTAGAAATGCTGGTTTACATGCGGCTATGACTGTTAGTGACGAGCTCGAGGATAATTGATGGTCAATTTTAAATAAATAAAAATCCTGTTCACAGCTAAGATTTTAACGTCTTAACTATGAACAGGATTTTTTGTCTAATCTAAATGAATTCAAACAAATAGATCACTCACAACATTTAATCCGAAGTCTATTGTTCTTCGTACCAAGTGTAGTGGAAGTTACCAGGACGGTCAGTACGTTCGTAAGTGTGAGCACCGAAGTAGTCACGCTGTGCTTGCAACAAGTTAGCTGGCAAAACTTCTGCACGGAAACTGTCGTAGTAAGTGATGGCAGCTGAGAAGCTAGGAACTGGAACCCCAGCCTTAACAGCCATTGCCACAACGTCACGAACTGATTCTTGGTACTTAGCAGCGATGTCCTTGAAGTAGTCGTCGAACAACAAGTTAGTCAGCTTAGGATCCTTGTCAAAGGCATCAGTGATGTTTTGAAGGAAGCCGGCACGGATGATACAGCCTGCGCGCCAGATTTGTGCTAATTGACCAAATTGTAAGTCCCAGTCATAAGTTTCAGAAGCAACACGCAATTGTTCGAAACCTTGTGCGTAACTCATTAACTTACTGAAGAACAAAGCTTGACGAATCTTTTCGATGAATTCTTTCTTGTCACCGATTTCAGCCTTGCCTTGGTTCTTAGCTGCTGGTAATACTTTAGAAGCTTTAACACGTTCGTCCTTCATCATTGAGATGTAACGAGCGTAAACGGATTCAGTAATAACAGATTGTGGTACTTGGATGTTCAAGGCATCTTCTGAACTCCACTTACCAGTACCTTTGTTGTTACCACGGTCCAAGATCATGTCAAGGATAGGCTTTGTCTTGTCGTCGCCTAAGTCATCTTTATGAGTCAAGATGTCAGCGGTGATTTCGATTAAGTAACTGTCCAATTCACCCTTGTTCCATTCTTTAAAGATGTCAGCCATTTCATCAACAGAAATGCCGGCAACGTTACGCATGATGTTGTAGCTTTCGTCGATCAGCTCTTCATCACCATATTCGATACCGTTGTGGACCATCTTAACGTAGTGACCAGCACCGTTAGGGCCGATGTACGCTACACATGGCTTGCCATCTTGAGGTGCCTTTGCAGCAATTTGTTCAAGGATTGGGGCAACTAAGTCATAAGCGGCTTTTTGGCCACCAGGCATTAGTGAAGGACCCTGAAGGGCACCTAATTCACCACCGGATACACCCATGCCGATAAAGTTGATCCCGGACTTGTCCAGTTCAGCGTTACGAGCCATGGTGTCGTGGAAGTTAGTGTTCCCACCATCGATTAAAACATCACCCTTGTCGAGCAATGGTAATAATTCTTGGATAACGGCGTCCGTTGGGGCACCAGCTTTAACCATCATCAAAATCCGACGAGGTGTTTCAAGAGACTTAACGAAATCTTCAATCGTATAACTAGGAACTAACTTTTTGTCGCCGTGGTCCTTCATCATGTCATCGGTCTTTGAACGTGAACGGTTGTATACACCTACAGTGAAACCGCGACTTTCAATGTTTAGGGCCAAGTTCTTACCCATAACTGCTAAACCAACAACACCAATTTGTGCTTTTTGATCTGCCATGATAAACCTTCCTTGTTATGTTTTATTGTGAAAATCATTATCATTATGGGCACAATCCCATTATGTCAACGATGTTCCACAATTGTGAAGAGCAACACTATTACAGCTATTATGGTAGTTGATACGCTTACATTTTTCAACCGCTAGGGGTTCGTTTAATGAAATTAGTTGTGAAATAAATTTACGCTGACAGTTTATAAAACTTGGTTACAATCGTTTGTCATTGTTCTTAAATAATTGCCGTAATATTCGACATCGGTTAGACTTGAGTTTACTTGTGAAAAAGAAGCAGTCAAACGGAGTAGAAAGAGGGAGACTCATGGACGACGTTGTTATCGTCAGTGCTGTGCGCACGCCTGTAGGAAAAATGGGCGGCGTATTGGCCAGCTTTAGTGCAGTTGAATTAGGAACCTTAGCGGCTAAGGCTGCAATTAAGCGGGCAAAGGTTAATCCCAGTATCATTGACCAAACGATTGTCGGCAACGTCCTACAGGCTGGCTCGGGGCAAAATGTTGGTCGTCAAATCGGGATCAACGCTGGCGTTCCGGAAAGCAGCCCAGCGATGACCGTGAATGAAGTTTGTGGATCAGGTTTAAAAGCGATTCGATTGGGTCAATCAGCCATTGTTATGGGTGATGCCGATGCGGTCTTAGTAGTTGGCACGGAAAGCATGACCAATGCACCTTACCTGACGAATGGTATGCGGTTGGGGACTAAGTTTGGTGATACAACAATGGTTGATAGCATGGAGCATGACGGCCTGACGGATGCCTTTTCAAATCAGCCGATGGGTGTGACTGCCGAGAATGTTGCAGAGCAGTACCACGTTAGTCGCGAACAACAGGATGCTTTTGCCTTGGCCTCACACCAGCGCGCAGCCAAAGCCAGTGACGATGGTGCGTTTGCCGATGAAATGCTGCCATTAAGCGTTAAAAATCGGCATGGGGAAACCGTTATCGACCGCGATGAAACGATTCGTGAAGACACCAGTCTCGAGAAGTTGGCTAAACTTAGACCGAGCTTTGAACTGGGAGGTACCGTCACAGCTGGCAATGCGGCGCCACTGAACGATGGTGCTGCTGCCATGATTTTGATGCGTAAAAGCAAGGCTGGCGAGTTAGGTTTGAAACCATTGGCGACTATTAAAGGTTATCAAGAAGTTGGCGTCAACCCACAAACAATGGGCTACTCACCGGTTAAAGCAGTCAGTGAGTTGCTTACCAAACAGCATCAGACGGTGTCGGATATCGACTTGTTTGAACTGAATGAAGCCTTTGCGGCGCCAAGTGTGGCCGTTGCCCGTGATCTGAAGATTCCCGCGGCTAAATTGAATCCAAACGGTGGTTCGATTGCTATCGGTCATCCCCTTGGGGCGACTGGCGTTCGGATCGTAACGACACTGATTTATGCCTTGAAGCATGCCGATCAACATACAGGCGTTGCCGGTTTATGTATTGGCGGCGGACTTGGCATTGCGCTTTCTGTGGAAGTTAATTAAAACCTTTAGTATGAGAGAGCGGGACATAACACGCTTTGGCTTTCTCAGGTAACATAAATCCGGCGTTTATGGGTGTTTTCCCATGAGCGCCGGATTTATGTTAGATGAGCAAAAGTCAGTGTTATGTCCCGCGTTTGCGGCAATTTTTCATCAGCATGAACTTTTGCGATTGAAGAAAAATTGCTTACCGAAACTACCTGGTGCCATTTTGCTGAAATAAAAGTTGAGCAAAATGACTCAGACTTTTAATTTCTATGCTAATTGTGACTGTTATCGACTCTTTTTCACTAATTTAGTTTTGACGTAGCCGGTAAATAATGAGACCGGTGAGCGAAATAACACCGACAATAATTAGTGAAATGCTGATTTGCTGATCGGTGTGTGGCAAGCCCTCTGCTAGCGAATCCTTCTGTTTTGCAGATCCTTTGGTTGAAACGGATTGACCGTTAGATGACGAATTTGATGGGCCCGCAATTACTGTTTGGTCACGATTGTCAGATGTCGAAGATTGATTGCTAGAATTTAGCTGACTGGCGCTTGAATCGTTAGAAGCAACTACAGAATTATCCGTTGAACTTTCGTTGGTGTGATTAGTATCTACGTGATGACTGTCCGAATGGTCATTACTTTCAACAGAACTGCTGTCACTATTTTCTGATGAACTGTTATTCGAACTTTCAGAGGCATTACTGGATTCGCTAGTAGAACTCTCATTGGAGTTGTTGCTATCTGAGCTACTATTTGATTCTTCGCCAGAGTTATTATTCTCTGAACCACTGCCTGTTCCAGAACCAGCAGTTTGTTTCACGCTGGCGGTAGCTTTTTCAGAATTGGCGCCGTTACCGTTGTTGCCGCCCCAGGTCATTGTGGCCGTGTTTTTAAAGATAGAACTGCCATCTGAGGCAACTGCCGGATCCTTAAACGTTGTTAGGTAATCAATGACAACCATCTGTGAGTCGAGTTTAGCAAACGTTGTTTCAAAACTGTCGCCAGTCACTGATACTGTGTAATCTGTTCCAGCAGTCAGGGTTTCATCACGCTTATAGCTTGCTTGTGTGGTGGGGTCTGTCCAATGTCCATTAGACACAGTAATGCTGTCAGGAACCAATTGTTGACCGGCATCAGTGATGATATCTGAAACTTTTACATTTTCCATCGGTAATTCGTTACGGTTAACCAAAATAGTCCATTTGATTGCTGGATTGCCGTTACTGTCAGTCGTGAAGCTGCCTTTTTTAGACAAGTTATTTGTGGATGGACTGACAATCACTGGACTTGTTAACGTGCCATTGTTAGTCTCAAATGGCACGTTTTGTTCACCTAATCCGACTGTCGCCGCATTGAGTTTGGTCGAGAAGGTAATGGTGCCATGAAGGTTAGTCAGGGTTGCTGCAGTTTCATTAAACGTAACCACCATTGTGCCATCGGTTTTTATGTCGACACTTCCCAGCTCCGTGCCATCATCTGCAAGCAGCGGAAAAGTTGATTCTTTTGAGACACGAAGGGCGTCAGGTAATTGAATCTCCATTTGATCGTTAGCAGCGATATGAACGTCGTTTGGCACTGCCCAGTCGTAGCGTACATTGACGTTACTGGCATAACTAAAATTGGGCCCATTTGTAATTGTTCCACTAGTGATGAATTCGTTGCCGTATGTGGCGGCTTGTGCGGTCTGAGTGTTGAAAATGAAGCCGATCATCACGGTGAACATCACAAGTAGCCAGTTTATTAATCGAGAATTTTTCATAATTCTATCTTCCTCTCAAGTTACTCTTGAAAATAGCGTACGAGAGAAATGAGAGGATAATATCTCAAACTTCACGGTCAGTTCGATTTTTACGAGAAATCCGATTGGCGAAAAATTGATATACCTAGAAAAATGATGAATTTATGATATTCTGTGCCGATTAAAGTACGTTCTTGGGTGTTCGATGGCATGGTGGAGTTGTTGCCGATAGCTCGCGGGGATGCCCAGTTAGGCCTCGATTATTTGGGGTGGTTTGGAGTAATTCAGTTATTTTATTCAAATCATCTTCGGATCCTAGGTCCGTCAAAATGTACGTTTGTGTAGCTTGAATGACAGGCTGATCAGGACAATGGTCAGATAAATAGAGGTCATATTGTTTATTTGGGTCAAAGACCTCAACTGTTGTTCTAAGTGTCTGATTAAAGTAGTTTTGGCAAATTTGAATAAAGGGTTCAAGCCACATCTCACCAATTTCCGGGTCGACGCCAATTCGGTAGGTCGGTGCAAATCGCTGTCTCAACGTTAAACGCAGTAGCACCATAAGCTGTTGCACATATCCTGGATCGACAGAAAGTTGAAATTTGTCTGCCATGGATGAAACGATAACGCGAGTGAGTTCGTGGGCCTGACGAATGATTAATTCATTATGAAGGCGTTTGTAGTAACGCGTTGTTGTATCTGGACGCATAACGTTGATATGACCAGCACAAACGGTCAGGTTGACCAATGTACGATAGAGAGTAGCGACACTGTATCGCGTAATGGTTGGCGTGTCTAAATTAAGCATTGGCTGAACATGTTCTTGGTGGATGGTTTGCGCCGTACTAGCTAAGGAATCGGTGGGATTCACCATATCCACAGCGGGTTGCCAAAAGGCGTCGTCAATGGGGAAAACTTCATGAGCAACACAAAAAATCAATAAACTTTGCTCCAGTTCTGTCTTCTCGATTCGCTGCATAAACGTCGGCATCGAATCCTGTAGTTGCCGCCACAACTGTTGAAAATGAGGCGCACCCACCATGGTCTTATAGACTTGGCGAGCGAGGGGCGATAAGGTCATTGTCGTGTTGGCATGGCGATTACGTAGCCGAATAATCAGTAGCCAAGTGTACAGTTTGCGAGGCCCGTCGGCTGCGAGATATTTATTAGACCCATCGATTAATAAACGATGCATTGTTTCCGCTAAAGGACTGTTGCGTTGCAAGTAACGACGATAAACGTACTGGTCTTTTGGACAGACATTCCACAGCAGTTCATACATTAAATGTTGGATAGCGAGATCTGGGCCAGTGAGTTGCAGTTGATTGATTTTGACGTGAAAGGGCGCTAAAAGATCATTGAGTTCGGCAATCTTACGGTAAAGAGTGGCCACACTGAAGTTGAGTTTCGTAGCTAACTGAATGCTTGTTAGATTGGGATTGAGAACGATATTTTCGATAATACTAATTTTGGGTGTCTGGCGATAGTACGAAAAAATGAGCGTTTTCAGACTCATTTGACCGTTGATATGCAAGTGAACTTTTTCGTCATTCCATTTAAAGGAAATATCATATTGAGTTAGCGAAGGTCTCAGCACCATTTGGATGGCTTGCAGGTCGTCCATTAATAAATTTCGGCTTGAAAAAGGTAACGCGCTCGCAATTTCCGAAATTTTGGCCTCACCATTATTACGGTATAGATACTGCAAAATCCTAATCTGTCGCCGTTCAAACGGCTCTAAAAGATCTTCTTTGTTCATTATTCCACCTCAGTGTCGTAAATAACTGTTGCCATTAATTAATTTACCCACTAAACTAAACGTGTGGTTCTCAAATTTTTCGATAATTTTTGAATTATTGCAAGGCAGTTTTAATCTTCAATTTGTATCTTTAGAATAACGGAAATGATTTTGTTAAGACATTTTTGTGCTTAGGAGGCAAATAGCAGTCGTGGAGAAATTAAAGGCTTCATTAACAAACAAGAAACAGTATCATGATGACCAACTTGGCGATTATAAAATGACGGCTTTGGAATTGGGTAGTGGCTTTTTTCAGTTCGACATTGATAGTTTGATTTATCAGGGAAGAATTGTCGAATCGCGTCGTAATGATGGCACGTTTCTAACCACGCTTGGTGATCAAGAACGAGTTATTGAAATCGAGTAGTTAAGATTGTTATTGTTAGTAATTGAATAAATGATTGTTGATGGCATCAGTTGCTTTTGCTACTGGTGTTTTTTTGCGCGGTGGGAACACCGAATCGTTGGCAAAATGCCCAATATGCGAACCTATTAGCTGATAGTAAAGTGACCTTACAAACTAAAATGCTTGCACGAGCAAATAAATGATCAAAATAAAAACGGATTCTAGCGAAATTCATCTCAAAATTGTTACGATACTCATGTGAGATAACTTACAAAGCATTTGATGGTCAATTTGTGTACACAGCAAAGATAAGGAGTACAAATCATGCAAATTACAGCAGCTGTTGCGCCAGCTAAAGGTGAATCCTTAGTTGTTGAACCCGTTGAATTAGATGACACGTTACATGGTGATCAATTATTAGTTAAAATCGTTGCGGTCGGCGTTTGTGGCGCAGATATTATGCGTGCCAAAACCGGTATGGGACGCAGTGAATTTCCGATTGTTTTGGGACATGAAGGTGCCGGCATTGTCGAGCAGGTCGGTGAAGATGTACGTGAATTTGAAGTTGGTGATCATGTGGCGATTTCGTATGCTAGCTGTGGTCACTGTCGCCAGTGTCTGGCCGGTCGTCCGTATGCGTGTGAACGCTCAGATGAATTGAATTTTGGCGGCGTTGATTACTACGGTGGTAGTCGTTTTACCTTGAACGGTCAGCCAGTAACGTCTTTTTTCCAGCAATCATCGTTTGGTACCTATGCGAAGGTTCAGGAACGAAACGCTGTTAAAGTAACCAAGGACGTTGATGTTAGCCTGCTTGGACCATTGGGATGTGGCTTACAAACGGGGGCTGGTACCGTTATGCATATTCTTAAACCCGAAGTTGGCAGTTCAATGGCAGTGTTCGGTACTGGAACGGTCGGCGATGCAGCCATTATGGCGGCTAGGGCGATGCACGTTGCCAAAATCATCGCTGTTGATATCTTTGATACGCGGCTGGCAGAAGCCAAAGCGCTTGGGGCAACAGATATCATCAACAGCAAGACAGTTGATGATGTGCCAGCGATGATTCAAGAAATGACTGATGGTGGTGTAGATTATGCTGTTGTTTCCGCTCCTGCTAATGGGCTACCAGAACAAGCCATCCGTAGCACAGGTATTCTCGGGCACACTGCAATTATTGGCGGCGCAGCGCATGCTGACTTGAGCATGATGAATGACATTCTGGTACCGGCGCGTCAAGTCACGGGTGTGTTACAAGGATTCTCATTGCCTAAGTTGTTTATTCCCCAACTGATTCAGTTGTATCAACAAGGTGACTTTCCGTTTGATAAACTGGTTAAGTTTTACGACCTAAAAGATGTCAATCAGGCCTTTGAAGACTCATTAAACGGAACCACAGTGAAGGCAATTTTGCGGATGCCTTAATTAGGAAAAATGACATTGATAAAGTTCATTAGGAGGTAAGCATGATGATTTTAGTAACCTCAGCAGCTGGCCACACTGGTCGCGTGATTGTGGACAAACTAGTGGCCGCTGGATTCGACGTAAAAGCGACGGACATTAATCCAGCCGTGAAAGATTTGCCGGGTATTCGTGAAGGGGTCGTTGCAGATTTAACCCGTGCAGATGAAATTGATAAGTTGATTGCGGATGTCGACAGTGTCGTGGAAATTCCCCCCTTGTTTGTCGCGGAAGAGGCGGATATTGGCCGATATTTGACGGACCAGTTGGCGGCTGCCCACAAGCAATTTATCTTTATTTCGGTTACTCATCCAATTCTATCTACGTTACGTCAGCATTTGATGAAACGTGATGTGGAAGAGCACATGATTTATACCGGGATGGTTAAGGATTATCAATACACGATTTTGCAACCGATGCACTATATGCATAATTTCAATCCAAACGTGGTTCACGAAACTGGTGCCTATAATATCTTTTATGATATCAATACCAAACTTTCCTATGTGGCACCGGAAGATGTTGGCGATGTGGTCGTAGCAGTTGCTCAAAATCCCGAGAAGCATAATAAAGCCACGTATGAATTGGTAGGTACGGATTACGCTTCACCGGTAGATCTAGTAGCATTGTATAATCGGTTAACAGGCGAGCATGCCGTTGCCAAGCGTGTCGATATGACAGAGTTTCTTAATCAGGCAGGCATTCAAAATGTTTATTCACGAGATGCCTTTCGCCACCTAGCAGATACGTATAGTAAGTGGGGACTCGATGGCAACTCGAATGTCCTACGCTTGTTACTTGGACGCAAACCAACAAGTTATGAAGATTATATGAAGCAGCAGATTAAATTTTAAATATGCAAACAGAGAGCGCGACATAACACGGTTTGGCTTTCTCAGGCAACGAAAAATGGATGTTTATGGGTGATTTTCCCGTGAACATCCATTTTATGTTAGATTAGCAAATGTCAGTGTTATGCTCCAATCGTTTTTAATTTGGTAAGAAAAGGGTTTGTGCGGTCAGCTTACAATTGCAAAATTCGATTTTTTATTTGGTTGCTCAATAGTTAAAAACTTGGCACAGTTATGCGCAGTAAGACGGACGTAAATCGGTGTTAAACATGATTTTTAATTAGATTTTGAGAATCAATTTGTTTTGCTCAGTAATTCTCAAAGATACTTAAAATAAACGATTTTATTTCACTGAATTATGCACGTAGGGGTTGAAACCGATTACATTTCGAAATACCATGAAGGCGTGGAACGTTCCAAAGTAGCTATAATTACATATCAACGATGTGCATGGAAAGATAAACAAGCACATAAAGATGTTATTACAGTTGCTCTTAATTGAAGTTGTTCTTGGCGAGCTCATTTGCTCAATAATTCACCAAATAATCATTTGGAGGAAAAACATCATGAAAATTAAAGCAGCAGTTGTTGAAAAAAAGGGTGGCCCGTTTGTGATCAAGGATGATGTTGAGTTATCCGAAATGCAGGCTGATGACCTACAAATTCACATGGTTGCCAGTGGCATTTGCCATTCAGACGAAGCCTTAAGAAAAGGTGATGCTGAAATTGGCTACCCAATTGTTTTGGGACACGAAGGCTCAGGAATAGTTGAAAAAGTGGGTCCAGAAGTTAAGAACTTCAAGGTTGGTGATCACGTTGTTTTGTCATTCTACGGTTGTGGTAACTGTGAGAACTGTTTGAAGGGGATGCCGACCCGCTGTCTAAATTATGCAGCGAATAATTTATCTGGTGTTCGTCCGGATGGTAGTGATCACTTTACGGAGGATGGTCATCGTGTCAGTGACATGTTTGATCAGTCATCATTTACGACAACCACTGTTGTTCGCGAACGTAACGCGGTTAAGGTTCCTAAGAACTTGGATTTGCGCCGTCTTGGACCTTTAGGTTGCGGCTATGTAACTGGTAGTGGGACTGTTCTGAACACATTGAAACCAAAACCTGGCGAAACTATCGCTGTCTTCGGGACTGGTGCCGTTGGCTTGGCAGCCATGATGGCTGGTAAGATTTCTGGCTGTACTACTGTCATTGCCGTTGATGTTGTCGATTCACGTTTGCAATTAGCCAAGGAACTTGGCGCAACCGACACAATCAATAGCAAGAACGAAAATGCCGTTGCTAAAATCAAGGAGCTGACGGATGGCAAAGGTGTCGACTACGCCGTTGATACCACTGGTGTAACGAAAGTTATGGAAGATTCCATTCAGGCACTCGCCCAGGGCGGAACCACCGCGACTATTGCTGTTACAGCTAACCACATTGACCTAGATACATGGAACGATCTTTGCACAAACGATCGCTCAATCATTGGGGTCAACATGGGCGATTCCATTCCACAAGTCGACATTCCTCGTTTGATCAAGTTCTACCAGATGGGCATGTTTGACTTCGACAAGACGGAAAAGTTCTATCCATTTGAGCAAATTAACGAGGCCAATGCCGATTCCGGTAGCGGTAAGACTATCAAGCCAGTTTTGGTGATTGATGATCAGTATAAGCCAGGAGAGTGAGGTCGAAGATTGGTAAGGACCGAGCAACATTCAAAAGACGTTTTCAGGTTTCCTTGCCACAAGCGACAAGGCAGAAAGGAAGCACATTATGTCTGAAGCAATTGCGTTAAAGCATTATCAAATGTATATCAATGGTCAGTTTGTTGACTCGAAATCGGGTAACACACTAACTGTCATTAACCCATCCGATGAACAACCAATCTCAACCGTTCCAAGCGCAACGGTTGAAGAAACGCGTGAAGCAATTGATGATGCGTTTGAAGCACAAAAGTCATGGAAAGAGGTTCCAGCCGCAACCCGTGGTGCATATCTGCACAAGATTGCTGAAGAAATTCGGAACCAAGAAGACGATTTAGTTTCCATTTTGATGGAAGAACAAGGGAAGATTAAATCCTTAGCTCAAACGGAAATCATGTTTTCAGCTGACTATTTTGACTACATGGCTGCCGCAGCACGGATGTATGAAGGCGAAGTTCTTCAATCTGACAACCCTAATGAAAACATCATGATTGCCAAACAGCCGATTGGTGTCGCTGCCGGAATTTTGCCGTGGAACTTTCCGTTCTTCCTGATTGCTCGGAAGATGGGACCAGCTTTGGTAACTGGGAACACCATTGTGATCAAGCCAAGTTCCGATACACCAAACAACGCTTTGGCGTTTGCTAAGATTTGTGACAAGGTCGGTCTACCGAAGGGCGTTGTTAACTTTGTCACTGGTCCTGGGGCAGTCGTTGGCAGTGAATTATCCAAGAACAAGAAGATTGGCATTATCAGTTTGACTGGGTCCGTTGACTCTGGTCGTCGAGTCATGAGCGATGCTGCTGACCACTTAGCTAAGGTCTCACTTGAATTAGGTGGGAAGGCGCCTGCCATTGTTTGCAAGGATGCAGACATTGACTTGGCTGTCCAAGCCATCATCGATTCACGTGTCGACAACAATGGGCAAGTTTGCAACAACGCTGAACGAGTTTATGTACAAGAGGACGTTGCAGACGAATTCGTTAAGAAGCTGACCGACAAGATGAGCAAGATCACGGTCGGTGACCCGAACAAGGATGAAACCATTGGCATGGGTCCACTGATCAACAAAGCAGCGTTGGATAACGTTGATGGTATGGTTCAACGAGCGGTCAAGGCTGGCGGCAAAGTAACTACTGGTGGTCACCCAGCCGACATCGACAAAGGGTTCTACTACTTACCAACGGTTATCACTAACGTTAAGCAGGATTCTGAGATTATCCAGCACGAAATCTTTGGACCAGTACTCCCAATCGTCACCTTTAAGACGTTGGATGAAGCCATTGAGATGTCAAACGATAACGACCTAGGTTTGACGTCATCTATCTTCACTGAGAACTTGGATAACGCCGCTAAGGCTGCCAACGAATTGCAAGACGGTGAAACATACATCAACCGTTACAACTTTGAGGCTATTCAAGGCTTCCACGCTGGCTGGAAGGAGTCCGGTGTTGGCGGTGCTGATGGTAAACACGGTTTGGATGAATTCTTGAACACCCACGTTGTTTATTTGCAGAGGCATCCGGAAAAGGGAAATGAATAGAGCGTGAACACCCCCGGGTAAAGGCCGAGCAATAACGTAAAATAACCATCGTGAAGACGTACTTTGTCTTTGCGGTGGTTATTTTGTGTTATGCACAGGCTTTTGGGGGTGTGAACGCGTTTGCGACAATATAGCAGCAAAAATTTGGTCTCGCAAAGTCCTCGCCCTCATGTGCAGACACATTCTTTTCAGCAACTTACGGCGTTTGCGACAGCACTTAATCTACAAAGACCTAATCAAAATTTACCGCGTTTGTTAATTGAGGTGCTATACTCAATGCAAACATAAGGAGGCGCTTACAAATGCAAAATTTCACTGTGGATGAACTAAAGCAATTTGATGGCAAAGATGGTCATAAGGCCTATGTGGCTGTGGATGGCACTGTTTATGATCTGACGAATGTTGCTGCTTGGCAGGGTGGACAACACCACGGTCTGACGGCCGGCAGAGACCTCACGGAAATGATCAAAAAATCTCCGCACGGTAAAAGAACGTTAACTGATAAACCAGTCGTTGGGCAATTGATTTAATAAAAACATCAAATACTAAAACGAAGTTGCGACATAAGTTTATTTGGAACGAATAATGCGAGCAATATCGCGCTCCAAAGTCCTGAGAATTCCGCTTAACCTCAAACTGACCTATTCCCGAACTTTGGGAATGGGTCAGTTTTTCGTTAATGCTCGTTCTCAAACCGGACTTGTGTCAAAGCTCCGTTTTGCAAATCAGATGACTTCATTCTTTAAACATCTGTTAATCAATAGCAATAACATTGAAAGGCTTTGTAGTTAGCCTTTATACTTTGTGGGTAGTTTAAGGAATTTGTCTCGTTTGGAAAGTGAGTTTGGCTCACGCGAGGTTATTATTTATGCGCAAGAATTATTTGGGACGACTTGTAGGCCTTGTCGTTGTTATCATTGGCGGTGCACTGTTTTTACAAAATCATCCGCCATTGGAAAAACAGTTGGCTGATCAGGTAAGTCCAGCTAACATTCAGCGATCATTTCAAAAAATCCATAATCAAGTAAATACTTTTTTTACGGCCGTCACTTTGAACGCCAATGCTGGCGCTCAGAACTCTACGGCTTCGCAGTCCACATCGGCTAGTACCAAACCATCGCCACATGTCGCGGCATCCACAGCGAACTCGACTACCACTGACGCTACGCCAGTTGAATCGATTGTCAGCAATGTTCATTTGCAACCGACGTACTATTACGAATACGCGGCCTCCGATTCGCCAGCAGTGCGCTTGGCGTTTGATACTGCCGTGCAAACGTATAATGCAACCGGTATCGTTACCCTTAAACCCGGGCACGCGGGGAGTGGACAAAACCAGTTAACGTTTAGCACCTATCATGAAGTTTCAAAAGCAGCCAGCGATGGTGCAGTTGAGGTAGGTCATGGCGGTCCAGAAATTTACCAAACGAATTTTAGTGGTGCTAACGCAACAAATCATGGAAGTGCCAAGCTGAATACAGCCTATTTGAGTTCATACAACGATGCTGTGGCCATTCACGAAGTGGGCCACGCATTGGGACTTGATCATAGCAGTGATCCGAATTCGGTCATGTACCCAGTAACGCAGGGCCGTGTACAATTAACGAGCGGTGATATTGCTGGCTTGAAGGCAATTTATTCGCAGAATTAATTTTTCAGTTAAATAAGTCTGAAACTGACAAAAAGCCACATTGCAAAAAATTGCGATGTGGCTTTTAATGTTTTAAATTAACGGTTTAAGCGATATACCCAAGCCCGGTGATCACGTTGCAACAGTTCATCTGATGCAGCTGGTCCCATAGAACCGGAGATGTAGTTAGGGAAGTCTGGTGTTTCTGAATCCCATAACTTCTGGATAACATCAACGAACTTCCATGCGTATGAAACTTCATCCCATGAGGCGAAGTTAGTTTGGTCACCCTTCAAGGTGTCATGCAGCAAACGTTCGTATGGTTCTGGAGTTTCTTCCTTTTGAGCAACATCTTGCTGGAAGTCCAAATGGATTGGTTCCGTTTCGAAACCTTGACCAGCAGTCTTGGCGTTCAATTGGAGAGAGAAGCCTGAGTTTGGTTCAACGCAGATGGTCAAAACGTTTGGTGCTAATGAGTTATCACGGTTTTGTGGGAAGGCGAAGATGTCGATCAAAGGCTTCTTGAAGACAACGTCGATCCGTGTAAACTTGTCAGCCAAACGCTTACCAGTCCGGACGTAGAAAGGAACACCTGACCAACGGTAGTTGTCGAATAATAATTTACCGGCAACAAACGTGTCGTTGTGTGAATCCTTTGGTACGTTTGGTTCATCACGGTAGGCAGGTTCAGTATCGTTAGCACCATATTGACCGCGGATAAAGTTCTTGGCTGCTTCGGCTGGGCTGTAAACCCGGAGTGAACGCAATGCCTTGATCTTTTCAACACGAACATCAGCGTCAGTGAATGAAACAGGTTGTTCCATTGCTAATTGAGAAACGATTTGCATGATATGGTTTTGAACCATGTCACGTAATGCACCAGCAGTATCGTAGTAACCGGCGCGGTCTTCAACACCAAGTTTTTCACTTAAGGTCACTTGAACGTTGTCGATGTAACGGTTGTTCCACAGAGATTCAACAAGCGTATTGCCGAAACGCAAAGCCTGAAAGTTTTGAACCATTTCCTTACCAAGGTAGTGGTCGATTCGGTAGATTTGAGTTTCGTCAAATGCACCGGATAATTGGCTGTTTAAAGTTTCAGCAGTCGTGAAGTCGGTACCAAATGGTTTTTCAATGACCAAACGGTTTGAACCATTTTCAGAGAGCAAACCTTCTGACTTCAAGTTGAGGGCAACTTCACCGAAGAAGCGTGGTGCCATGGACAGATAGAAGATCCGGTTACCGTTGATGCTGTATTGTTTGTCCAGCTTTTCAACGAGGTCCTTCATCACAGCGTAGTGCGCCTTATCCGTAACATCGTGTGCAATGTAGTAAAAATGTGACACGAAAATTTCTGCCGCGTGCATATCTGCATCCGGTTGGTCATCCTTAATGGATTGTGTTACGACTTCACGGAATTTGTCGTCGGTCCAGCTATCACGAGCAGTTCCGAGAACGGCAAAATGTTCGCCTAAGTTTCCGCGAACGTAAAGTTTGAAGAGGGATGGGTACAGTTTACGTTTGGCAAGGTCACCAGTACCACCAAAGAAAGTAAACAATGAGCTGTATTCTGTTGCCACGGTTTTCACTCCTTAAATGCCTGTAAATGTAGGGTTGTATTGACAGAAAACGTAACCGCTTTCTGTCGTTGACTGGTTCATTATATAACAATATCTAGCGCGATGCACCACCGTGAGCAACCGGTTTCATTAGGTTCAGGCCGTGAATTAGTTATGAAAACTTATCATATCAACGATTAGCATTGGTCTGGTCCACCAAAATGAATTTCAAAAAAATTTACATTTATGGAAAACATTGGTGAAAAAAGTTTTCTACAAGGTCTGGTGATTGATTCGATATTATCTTTAGGTGAGAGGCTGACGCCTACGGTTGGCAACATTGACACGCTCGCCGTGGGACCAGTTCAAGCCGGAAGTTCACCGTCTTTCACCTCGTCGTAAAGCCGAAGTTCACGTCTTCACGACCGTCCGTAACCTAAATTCGAGCAAATCACTCGAATTAACGTTACCTTCACGGCTCGGTGTCAATGTTGCCGCCCTTCGGCTCATATAACAGCGCAATCGACTGGCTATCAGTCAACAGTTCAGTATTCTTCTGCAAAATGCCACTAAAAAACTGCTGAATCCATTATTAAGATGGACCAACAGTTTAGAAAATTGAAATTCATTGTTTAATTATAGTTTGAACAATTCTGTTGCTTTGACCGCTGTTTGCCAGCCTTGATATAAACGTTGACGGTGGTCCTCGGGCATATTAGGGGAGAAGGTCTTGCCCTGTTGGTAAATAGCTTGGAGGGCATCGACATTATCCCAAAAGCCCACGGCGAGGCCTGCTAGAAAGGCTGCACCAAGTGCTGTTGTTTCCTCATCAGCGGAGCGGTCAATTTCCATATCGAGAATATCAGCCTGAAATTGCATAAGATAAGTGTTTCGTGATGAGGCACCATCGGCCTTCAAACGGGGGATGGCAAGATGCGTATCTTTTCGCATGGTTTCGATTACATCACGTGTTTGGTAGGCAATCGATTGTAAGGTGGCCTTAACAAAATCGTTTTGAGTTGTCCCGCGGGTAATTCCATAAACAGCACCACGAGCCGCGTCATCCCAATAGGGAGCACCCAAGCCAGAGAAAGCGGGGACTACGTAGACTTCGTCGTGATCGGTTGAGGCTAACGCGGCTCGTTTGGCGGCTGGCTCGTCGGGAATCATTTTCATTTCATCTTGAAGCCAGCCAATCGCTGAACCGGCCACGAAGATAGAGCCTTCAAGGGCGTATTGCACACTGCCGTTTAGACCGTAGGCGATGGTTGTGAGCAGCCCGTTGTTTGAAATCAACGGCTCATCACCCGTATTCATCACGATGAAGGCACCAGCACCATACGTATTTTTGATGACACCCTTATCGAAGCCCATCTGACCAAACAAAGCGGCCTGTTGGTCACCAGCGAGGGCAGCAATAGGGACTTCGGCACCGAAAAATTGATAGTTTTGGGTGTGACAGTAGACTTCAGAAGATGATTTGACCTCAGGCAACATGGCACGGGGAATATTCATCAGCTTGAGAATTTCATCATCCCAGTCCAATGTGTGAATGTTAAACAGCATTGTTCGACTGGCATTGGAGTAATCAGTGACATGAAGTGCACTGCCTGATAATTTCCATGCCAACCATGAATCAACCGTGCCAAAACAGAGCTCACCTTTTTCAGCGCGTTCTTGCGCACCCTCGACGTGATCAAGTAGCCAACGAATTTTGGCGGCTGAGAAGTAAGAATTAATAAAGAGTCCTGTTTTTTGATGGATCATTTCACCGTAACCATCTTTGATGAGTTGCCGGGTAACATCGTCCGTTTGCTTAGACTGCCAACCAACGGCCGGTGCAATTGGCTCACCAGTTGTTCGATCCCAAATGATGGTCGTTTCACGTTGTGTGACGATACCGACACCGTCAATTTGGTCCGGATGGATACCAGCGTTAATCAAGACAGACGAAATTACTGATTGAACGGAATTCCACAGTAAATTCGGATCGTGTTCCACCCATCCTGGATGGCGATTGATTTGTGGTAATGGTTGGGAAGCCGCGGTAACCCGTCGGCCATTTTTGTTGATGATAATTGCCCGCGATGCAGAGGTGCCTTGATCCACGGCCAAAATGTAATGTTCAGTGACGAATGCCATAGTTTTCCTCGTTTTTATTTTGCCTTTGAAACCGGTTACTAATGCTGTCAGTATAGCGAATCAATGAGTAATGAACAAACTCCAAATTAAAATTTAATCTTGTATTTATTTTTAAACGGGATATTATATATCCTGTTAATAAAAAGGATACCGAATGTCGTGTTTATAAACGTGCATTTCTGGAGGATATCGCAATGAAAGTTAAACCAAGTTTGGAACAAGCCATCTGTGTATTGATGCTCTTGGCGATTCAAAAACGTGAAATACCATTACACAGTACTTTGATTTCACAACGGCTGGGACTATCAGATTCATATACCAAGAAAGTTATTCAGCATCTGTCACGGGCCGGTTTAGTTCGATCTGTTTCTGGGAAAGATGGTGGCTTCGTGATCAATCGCGAGCCGGATCAAATTACGATGCTGGACGTTTTTAACACGATTGAGGGAACTGATCCGTTCGGGGTTTCATCCGGACTTGCCGATCATGTTTTCGGTATGTCCAAGGATCCGTCGTTTGATGCTTGTTATCACATGGGACGTTTGGATGAGGGGCATAATCCTGGGGATGCCAAGGAAGAGGCGTTGGCAATCTTTGCGGAGGCCGAGAAGAGTTATCGCGACAAGTTGGCTGCGTCCACACTCAATGAGTTGTGCCCGCATCGTGACGGCAAACTGATCACAATCGATTGGACGCCATGGTTGCAAGCGAAGAGTGATGCTCAGGCCCAGGGAGAAGTTGAGCAATAACGTGGAAGGCGTCACATTCGGTGGGTTTCCGAATGGAACGGCTTTCGGGTTATGCCGCAGCTCGGTAAGTTTTAGGAGGTTAGAGAGAACATGAAGTGGATGACTAAAAATCACGTTTGGGGATTACTAGGGTGGTTGATCGTTTTAGTAGCTGCCATCATGATGACGCCTGATACGGGGAAGCTGGTGGCCGACAAGGGCCAAATTAAGATTCCTAGTACATATCAAAGTGTCCGCGCTACGCAGATGCAGAAAAAGTGGGGTAGCGACCAGAAAAATACGACGGCAGTTGTCGCGGTGTTCAGTAATGGTGATGATAAACTGACACCCGCACAGAATGCTGCGATTGAACGGACTATTGATAAGCTAAAGTCTGATAAGTCAAAGTATCAGATCAAGGGCATTACAACTGCTCAAGACAGTGCTACCGCTAAACAACAGTTGGTATCCAAAGACAAGACAACGCAGCTGGTTCAGTTAAACGTTAAGTTGAGTAAAACGCACACGCGAAGTATAATCCGTGATCAATTGACGAAAGCGGTTAAAACGAGCGGTGTGAAAACCTATGTCACTGGTTCAGATATTTTGAACCAAGACTTTTCGGATGCCACTCAGGCTGGGGTGCGAAAGACTGAGGTAATTGCGGCGATTTTCATTTTCGTGGTGTTGCTATTAGTCTTCCGTTCACCGATCACACCGATTATTTCTTTATTAACCGTCGCAGTATCGGGCTTGGTATCCATTAGCGTGGTTACAAACTTGGTCCAGCACTTCAACTTTCCGTTTTCAAACTTTACGCAAGTGTTCATTATCATTGTGCTGTTTGGGATTGGAACGGACTACAACATTCTCCTATACAATCAATTTAGGCAGGAAATGGCGCACGGCAAGAATCCGCATGATGCAACTGCCAGTGCGATCAAAATCGGTGGTCGGACTATCCTTTACTCCGGCTTGTCTGTATTAATCGGGATGTCCGTGTTGGCGTTTGCCAAGTTCTCCCTGTATCGTTCGGCGGTCGGCATTGCCGTTGGGGTCGTCGTGTTGCTAGCAGTTTTGCTCACACTGAATCCGTTCTTTATGACCGTTCTCGGACCAAACATGTTCTGGCCGGTTCGTAAGTCAGCCGGTGAAGGTGACAGCAAGCTGTGGCACGCGCTCGGCAGTACGGCCATGATTCGTCCGATTTTGACACTAGTTGTGATGGCGATCGTGATGGTTCCGTTAGCCTTAATGGGCCACGGTACGTTGGATTATGACAATACCGTTGAAATTGCTGACAATGTCCCTGCTAAACGTGGTTTTCAAGTGGTTCAAAAACACTTTTCAAAGGGGACTGCTGAACCGACAACGATTTACATTCAGAGTGATCATCGTTTAAACAATGAGCAGTCGCTCCAAATTATTGATCGTTTGACCAAACAATTGCAGAACTCAGCCGGCGTTAAAACGGTTTTGTCCGCGTCACAGCCTGGTGGTTCAGCCATTAAGGCACTGTATGTTCGCAACCAGATGGCGACGGTCACCAGTGGTTTAACTAAGTCACAACAGGGGCTGGACAAAATTAATAGTGGCCTGGGGTCAGCAAAACAGCAGTTGGACGGCGCTAATATCAGTGGTGGCGTTGATTCTGCTAATCAGTTAGCAACTGGCTCACAACAGGTTGCTGCTGGGACATCAACGTTGAGTTCCGGGATTAACCAAGTGACTCAAGGTGTGAATGAATTAAACGCACAGCTTCAAAATAGTACTAGTGGTAGTCAACAGGCGCAATTGCAACAGTTAACGACGGCATTACCACAATTGAATCAGGCCATCAGCAGTTTGAATGATCAGGTTAACGCTGCTTCAACTGGTTCGACCAGTGGCGTAACGAATTCCCTGACTAGCATCGGTAGTTCAGCCAGTGATATTGGCAGTCAACTAGGTGCCATTCAAAATGCGATGAAGGGCATTAGCACGCCAAATGTTAACGCCGGTCAGTTAGTTGCAGCAATGCAGGGCCAAGGTGCTAACTTAAACGCTCAGCAACAACAAGTTGTCACGGCGACGATTGATGCAGCACTGAAACAGCAGAGTCAGGCCAGTGCTGGTTTGCAACAAACGTTGGCAGGTTCATTAAGCAAAATTGGTGCTGATGCACAAAGCATTGGTAGCAGTGATCAATCCGTTGCTAGTCAATTACAGAGCCTGCAAGGGTCAACGCAACAATTGCAGCAAGCCGTTAGTCAGTTGAACGCAGCCTCGAATCAAGTATTGCCGGCGTCTGCGACAGCAATCACGCAGTTGTGCGGTGGTCTCTCACAATTGAGTAGTAGCACCAATCAGTTAGCCAGCGCGATGGGTACGATCAATGGCAATACTGGTCAACTAGTCAGTGGCGCTAACCAAGTTGCGAGTGGAAACCAGGAAATGGCTTCGAAACTGTCACAACTTGGCGGTCAAACAGCTAGTTTGTCCAATGGCTTAGGAACCGCGACAGACGGGCTCAGCAAGATTTCCGCAGGGTCTGGTCAGGCGAATAAGTACTTGAGTGGTCTGCAACATGCCAGCGCAGCAGAAACCTACTATATTCCAGATGCGCAGTTAAAGAGCAAAACGTTTGCCCCGGTCCTTAAGACGTACTTCTCGCCGGATCGCAAGATCACAAAGATGACGGTCATTCTTAAGGACGATCCAAGCTCACAGACTGCGATGAAACGTTTGCCACGGTTGGAAGGCATCGTTCGTGGCGCTCTTAAAGGAACATCGATGAATAATGCCAAGGTTGCGTTTGGTGGTAGTACCTCGCAAACCAATGATATCAATGAAATGGCGGCTGGAGACTTCAGTCGTACCGCCATCATTATGTTAGCTGGAATCTTCATTGCGTTGATGTTTGTTACCCATTCATTGGTTCAACCAATCGCGATTGAGGGAACCTTGTTGATCGCTTACAGTGGTGCAACGAACATCGTACACTGGCTGGTGAAGGCATTCCTTGGTCAAAGCATGTTGACCTGGAACACACCATTCTTTGCCTTCATTATGTTGGTTTCACTGGGTGTTGATTACAGTATCTTCCTCATGGCGAAGTACCGTGAGTTCCTGCATCAGCCAATTTCTACCGATGCCAAGATGCTCAAGGCGACGACAATTATTGGAACCGTGGTTATTTCAGCGGGAATTATCCTGAGTGGAACATTTGCAGCGCTGATTCCGTCTGGTGTGATGACGTTGATTCAAGTGGCACTAGATGTGATTGTCGGGATTCTGTTACTAGTTATTTTGATTCCGATTATCATGCCAGCAGTGATGAAGATTACGTATCCAACGCCGGAGTCACGGTTGAATGATGATCAAAAATAAAATATGTTATGTGGATTGAAAAAAGGCGAGTGTAACTCTTATTCGAAGTTGCATTCGCTTTTTGTGTTCACTTGGAATGCGAAGAGAACAGACGACATTAAGTAGCCTATTTTTCGCTTTTAAATTGTAAGTTTCGGACATTTTTCCTTCAACAAAGAAAATTAATGAATGGCAAAAGTGATGCATGTAGATACTTGTATCTACGTATATAATTACTTATGTAAATGAGTTGATGATTTCAAACGACTGAAATCGGAGGTACACATTATGGAAAATAGAGAACTAGGTGTTTTTAAAGTCCGACAGAGCGGACACTCACTTGTGGTTGCGATTCCCAAGGAAATTAATGTGCATAAAGGCGATCAAGTTAGTTTCTCACAGGGGAGCGATGGTGTAATTCAGTTTAAGCTGTTGGCAAATGAAAATCCTTGGTTGAATGGTAAATACGCTGACGTGGACTTTCGTGGTGGCATGAAAGAGGCTGGAATCAATGTTGGCATGGAAAGACGTGTTGGAAAGGAATTGTAAGAATGGCCTCCCCAGAACAAGGGGAAATTATTTTTATTGATGCTGAACCACATGCAGGACATGATCCTAAGCATGGTCACATCTTTAAACGTCACACTTTATAAAAAAGTTGCGACTTGCATTGGTTGTTTTAAAATCTGTGCCTGCAAGTAAAAGTAAAATGTTTAACAATATTTAAGCGTACTGTATGCTCGAGAGTGAGAATACAGTACGCTTTTTTCGTGTAACTATTACGGCGTTTTCGGTCGTTGCGGTAAATAAGCATAACCAATCGTGAGCACAAGTGCGATAACCACGGTTGTCAACATAAACGTTACGGTCTTAGCCGGCCAAAAGTTACCGAGGATGATAATCGTATAGCCAGCCGCCACAATCAGCCATCCGCCAAAGTAATTCACTTTATGCCACATTTCAGGTGACCTGTAGGTTGGTGGGATGCGAATGCCCATCAGATGGTTTTGTGGTACGAATAGACTTCCTACGCCAATTAAGAAAAATAGTATGCCGATGCCAGTTGCTAAACTTGGTTTTAGAAAACCTGGCCAAATAGCGAAAGTTAATAATAATAAATCAAAACTCAACGTGTAATTTGTCGGAACCTCTAATCCCTTTGTAAAATTAGTTTGATGATTATCCATCCAAATAGCGCCGATACTTGTGAGAGCGGCCCCAATCACCAAGACCCCGATTAGTGGTAGTAATGTTTGTTTAGTTGATCTAAATAACAGAAAAATAGCTAATAAACCATAGATGATAATTAGTGTGATGAAACTTGCTCGTTTTTGTAGAAGTTTTCGCATGTCCATGACCTCTTTGGTATGGTGTGACGTAGTATTTTCAGCGTTAGTATACGACAAAAAATCGAAATAGTAGTTGGAAAAGTTTCACTACAATGGTGGATTTTATAACACGTCATGAATTAATTTCACAAACTTGTTTTAAACGTGATTGCGTAAGCTGACGACACTTGTGAAGAACCGTTGCAACGGTGTGTAAGCGTTGACATTCGACTTTGATATGTTTAAATTAAATTGTACACAATATAAATTCAACTTTAATTTTTTTGGAGGCCTTCACCATGAAAGTAATCATCGTTGGTGCTACACATGCAGGTACGTTTGCCGCTCAACAGATTTTGACTGAACACCCGGATTATGACGTCACAGTTTACGAACGAAACGATAATTTGTCCTTCTTGTCCTGTGGGATTGCTTTGTGGGTCGGAGGTCATGTGTCAGACCCAGACAAGATGTTTTATTCAAGTCCAGAAGCCTTGGCTAAACTTGGTGCAGACATGGAAATGAAACATGATGTGACCGACATCGACACGGATAATCAAACCGTTACGGTTAAGGATTTGGAATCAGGCGAAGTCAGCGAGGTCGCTTATGACAAACTGGTTGTCACCACGGGTTCATGGCCCGTTATTCCGCCAATCGACGGGATTGATAACAAGAATGTTTACTTATGTAAGAACTGGACGAACGCCAATGAACTGAAGAACTTGGCTGGTAAAATCAAGAGCGCCGTTGTAATTGGCGCTGGCTATATTGGTGCAGAACTGGCAGAACAATATGCATTGACGGGAAAGCAAGTGACCTTGATCGATGGTTTGCCACGAGTGCTGGCGAAGAACTTTGACAAGGACATCACGGATCGTGTGGAAAAAGAATACACGGATCACGGTGTCAAACTGGCATTGGGCGAAATGGTGACTGGCTTCAGCGGGGATGATCAAGTAACGGTTACCACCGACAAGGGAAGTTACACTGCCGATATTGCCATTTTATGTACTGGATTCCGTCCAAATACCGGCTTGATGAAGGACAAGGTCGACATGTTACCAAACGGTGCCATTGTGACCGACGAATACATGCAGACGAGCTTACCAAACGTCTTTGCTGCCGGTGATTCAGCTGCCGTTCACTACAACCCAACGCACAAGAATGATTACATTCCTTTAGCTACTAACGCGGTTCGCCAAGGTATCTTAGTCGGTCACAACATCGAGAAGCCAACGGTTAAATACCTTGGCACGCAGTCTTCATCAGCCGTTGAGCTGTTTGGCAAGACAATTGCTGCATCCGGTTTAACAACTGAGGGTGCTAAGGCTCGCAACGTTGATGTGGACTCCGTGACGATTGAACAGGACTACCGCCCAGACTTCATGTTGAGTACCACACCGGTGCAATGTAGCTTAACGTGGGATCCTGAAACACACCGAGTTCTCGGTGGCGCCTTCTACAGTGATCACGATGTTTCACAATCAGCCAACGTTATTTCCATGGCTATTCAAACAGAAATGACCATTGAAACCTTATCCATGGTTGACATGCTGTTCCAGCCAAACTTTGACCAGCCATTAAACTGGATCAATGCAGTTGCAATGGCCGCGGTTGCCAAGGCTGGCGAAAAGGTAACAAACTAATTTTATGAAATAAAAGAAACTGGTTCATTATCAGGGCTTAAGACTAAGGTCATGATAGTGAATCAGTTTTTGTGATTATTCTTATAGAGTGTGTAATAGCCTAGAACTTCCAGGCTTAACCCCATGTATGTGATTTGGACGATGTTGTTGTCAAACCCGATTGCAAAAGTTCCAAATAGTGCAATAACAAGCGTGAAGAGCACTAGCAAACGTAAAACGAAATCTTTAGTCTCCATAATGGGGCCTCATTTCAGCGGATCCATTCAAGTAAACTCATTTTACGCTCAGTATATCTGTCGAAACATTCACCTGTAAACAAAAAAGCGTGTCTTATTGCAACAAAAATTAATTTCCATCGTCAAAGATTGTGTAGTAACCAAACATTTCGGCCAGAATGGCGATATAAGATAACTGGACGATTAAGCTATTGTCTCCGATAAACAATGTGCCGAAGATTGTTGTTAATGCTGTCACCAAAATGAGTAGATTTAAAACAAGCGCCTTTTTTGTCATAATTAGACCTCGTTTCATTGAGAGTAGTTAAATTGCACAAAATGATTATATTTGAACATTGTTTTACTACGATCAACAAAATAAGGGTAATAATTTGTTTCGAACTTTTTAGTTACTTGGCCAAGTGTTGGCTGTATTAAAATTATTCAAACCTTGCCAAGCGGATTTAGGTTGTGCAGCATCACCGATCTTTTTAAGGGCCGCGCCTTCATCGGCAGTTAGTTTAAGGTGATCAGCCAAGCACATCGTGTTGATGTTCTGATAGACAGAGCGTGCTTCGTTTTGTGGCGTCTGTTGTTGACGAGCCAACTTTTCACTGGATTGATCGATGATTTCTAATAAGTGTTGGCGATTGTTCTCTTGCTCGTTAGCAGTGGCAACAGCCCGTTTGAATTCACTGAAAAGGCCGAGGACGGTTTCTTTATCGTTAGTTGGCATAGTTATTCCTCCTGTGAATATTATGTATGATTAATGATTCAATAATAATGTACCACTGAGAGCCTAGATCATGCCAGTTGTAGTTATACGTGACGTGTGTTACCGTATTTGTATCAATTAAAACGAGGTTGGGCTGTATGAGTGTGATTAATCTTTAGTAACTAGTTTTTGAACGAACCCGAAACAAGGGTTAGTTTGTGCTGGACTAAAGGTTAGGACACTCGCACGCCAAACAAAATGGAGTTAAATCCATGATGGAGACCGTGTGAGTTGCTGAAACGCAATAAGCACGGTCTTTTTGTGCACTTTTTTCCGGCACGAATGCGGAATTGTAGGAGAATCAAACCATCATGAATGAAGAAACTTATCAAAAAACGGACTTTAACGTTATTCGCCAGCAGGTTGCCAAACTTGCGACTAGTGAGGCAGCACAAGCACGTTTGCAACACATGACCATCCTAACGAACCTAGCTGAAGTTCAAGCATTGCAAACAGAAACGGTTGAGGCTAGGCAGTTACTTGATGCTAATGTACATTTGCCATTTCTGAGCCTGGATACTGTCCAAAATTTATTAACTAAGCTGCACCGTGGTTATTTGCTGACGGCCGAACAACTCGTGCAAGTTGCCGACTTTGTGCGTGGTAATGCTGATGTAGCCACGGTGCTCAAACGTAACGCGACGATTGCACCGACATTAGCCAGTTACGCGGACGCCTTAACGTCAGTGACCGAATTGGCGGACGATATTTATAACATTATTCATAACAATCAAGTCATTGATGACGCAACGGGAAATCTGCGAAAGCTACGGCGGCACCAACGCGATGTTCAGGCAGAGGTCCAGGCGGTTGTCCAAAAGGCGAGTCAGCGATACGCGCGGATGCTTCAGGAACGTTTGCCAGTCACCAAAGCCGATCAGCTTGTGCTAGCCGTCCAAGCGACGTTTAAAAATCAGGTTCCGGGTACGGTTGTCGGTAGTTCTGCGACGGGATCGACGATTTACATTGAACCGCAAACTGCCATCAGATTGAATAGTGAACTGACCGAAGTAACGAGTGGCGTGGAAGCTGAGGTTTATCAAATTTTGGCCGGCTTAAACGGTCGCGTTAGTGAATATGAAGCCACAATTTTACGTAATCTAGACGTCATCACGGCGTTAGATGAAATCATGGCTCGCGGCAAATACAGTGCCTCAATCAATGGTGTGCGCCCACATCTGAATGAGCGCGATCAAGTGAGAATCGACAAAGGCCGTCATCCACTATTGGGCGAACATGCGGTACCACTATCTGTCCGGTTGGGATATGACCATCGTGGTTTGATTATTACCGGGCCAAACGCCGGTGGAAAAACGGTTGTCCTAAAGACAATTGGCCTCTTTATCATCATGGCCCAATGTGGACTACAGGTGCCAGCCGCCGATACAACTGAATTGCCAATCTTGCAGCAGATGTTTGCTGATATCGGAGATGATCAGAGCATTGAGAATGCGTTGAGCACCTTCTCGAGTCATTTGACTAATTTAACGGCCATCACGAATGCCATTAAACCACACAGTTTAGTTCTGCTCGACGAGATTGGTAGCGGGACTGAACCGAATGAAGGGGCAGCACTGGCTATTGCGGTGATTGAATATCTGTATCAGCATGGCGCACTCGTCGTTGTCACAACGCATTATGGTGAAATCAAACGGTATGCTCAGCAGCATCCTGCCTTCACCACTGCGGCGATGGCGTTTGATGAGGCGACCTTGATGCCGAAATATCAGTTATTGATGAACGAGGTTGGCGATAGTAATGCCTTTTGGCTGGCCCGTCGTTTGAAATTGAATCCAAACATTATCCAGCAAGCAGATCATTATCTAACCGACCATGATTATCGGACAGATATTTACCAGATGAAAGCCGTTCAACACGTTGAAAAACGTGAGCAAATTACTTATACACAAGGGGACCGGGTGCGTCTTAACACGGATGGTCGTCAAGGACTCGTCTATGCTCAAGACAAGCAAGCCGAGACGGTGACTGTTTACGTCAATAATCAGTTTGAAACGATTCCGGAACGGCGGTTAACTCGACTAGGTAAAGCGGCCGATTTGTATCCGGCAGGGTATGACATGACACGATTATTTAAGAAGTACGATGACTATAAGTTCCAACGCGATCTCGATCGTGGCTCCATGAAGGCGCAGAAGAAGCTGGACAAACAGATGCGTCAGCTACAAGATGATCGGCACCAGTAAAAGGAGAAAGGCTTTATTAACACTGACCAACTTTGGCGTATGCATAGTTAGTCAGTGTTTTTTTGGTTTTCTAGACCAGAATCTTATGTGAAGGTAATTTCTATATTGAATTGTTTTAACACAAGTTGCGCAAGACTGATCGCCTTTGTTTTAAAATGTAAGTCAAACAAATTTTCCGAATATGATAAGCTTGGGTAAATTAATGAAACTAAATTTATGGCATTAATTTAGGAAATAAATAACACAGTGAGAGTTAAAAACACATAGTAGTTAGTGATTGAGCCCTACGAGTAACTTGATTGATATGCTAAACAATAAATTAGGGGGATTGTTTTATGAGTAAAGGTCGGGTAGAGGTGGGGAGTGTCTCAAAGAATTTTTCACTTGGTGGATCAAAGACTGTAGACATACTAGATAATATTTCTTTTTCTGCGAAAGCTAATGAATTTCTGAGCATAGTGGGCCCGTCAGGAAGTGGCAAATCCACTTTGCTTAAATGTATGTCGGGACTGTTGAAGCCAACTTCTGGAACTATAGCGATTAATTCCGTTGATCCTTATAGTTTAAAACCGTCCCATTTGGCAAAAATGCGGCGTAGTGAGATTGGCTTTATTTTTCAATCGTATAACCTCGTCCCAGCACTTCCAGTTTTTGAAAATATTAGCTTACCTCTAAGACTTTCAAGGAAATCTATTGATAAATCAGTGGTTGAAGAAATGCTGAGAAAAATGAATTTTAATGCAGAACTAACAAGCTTTGTTGATACTCTATCTGGAGGAGAACAACAGAAAGTTGCCATTGCAAGGGTGCTTGTAACTCACCCGCAAATTATTTTTGCCGATGAACCCACTGGGGCCGTTGACGCTGAATCTAAGCAAATAATTTTTAATATTCTTAGAAAATTGGCTGATGAAGGTGCATGTGTAATCATGGTTACACATGATGTGGATTTGGCGGCAATGACGGATAAAGCTCTTGTGTTGAAGAATGGTCAAATTCGGCAGACTTTGACGGGTTCCAGTGCTTCCGAGATTCTTGCAGAAATTGAAAGGAAGTAAATGGGATGATTAAACTTATCTTTTTGCAATTTCGTCATTCTTGGAAAACGTGGTTAGGATCACTTGTGATGTTTACTACGGCGGGGTTTGTTTTAGGATTTACACTTATTGGTATTGGTTCAACAGTTTATGCCGGACTTGATAAGGGAATTTATAATCCGGTACTTTACTTTACGATTCCCGTCATATTCGGTCTAGTAACTTTGATTTTAATCCTTGGGGGAATTACAAGACTTCTTATAAACAAGTTTCGTAATGAGTACCAATTATGGTCCATGCTAGGCGCTAATCCTTTTCAACTTTCTGTTTTAATAAGCGGTCAAATGGGTATTTCGGCCATGCTTGGAGGAATTTTGGGGTACGTTTTTGCATACCCTATTGTAGATTTTTGGTACGCATGGATTCGGACCACGGAAGGAATGCGTGAATTTCCAGCTGTTAATATGCGGATTCAATTGAGCTCATTTTTGGCGACAGTTATTTCTTTAGGTATTGTGGTTGGACTGATGGGATTTATTGATGCAAGACGTATTTTTCACGATATGAACATAAAACAAAATCTAAAGAGGAAAAACAAGTTTGGACTATCACTCTTTAACAAAATATTTTGTTTAATCTTTTTTGGGGGCTTAATTTATTTATACAGTGCACTTCTTGGAAATCCACAAAACCTTCAGAAAATGTTTGGCAGTAAGTTTCTGGTAGAGGCATATCAGCAGTCTTTGATTTTGTTTTTGATACTTCTAATAATTTTTATCAACAGTTCGGCCTCTATTTTGTTACCACTTATAGTTAGACTGCTACGGTTGATATTTAGTAATCCATTGTTTAAAGCGTTTAGGACCTTTGAAACAGCATACTGGAGTGTACTTAAAAAGAGAGATTTTTTGCGTTCTATAGTGCTACCATTATTCATTTTTTCTTTACTGTGTTCTTTTTTTACCTATTTAATTTTTGATTTAGCTAATGTAGCAAATAAAAGGCATTTAAGCGAAATTATCGAAAGCATTGTGATGTTTTTGGGTACACCATTTCTTATAATATTAGCGAACACGATCTCCCTAACGATAATTTCTAGCTCTGAAAGGTCAGCTAGTTCAAATTTACTACAAACAATTGGTTTTTCGTTTGGTGATTTGTTACGGGAAAAGTCTGTAGAAGCCTCACTTTATGGTGGGACAGTTTTTGTACTTGGGACGATTGGCAATGGTCTTATTTTTGGTCCAATTTCAAGGGCATCGATGTATACGCATGCGCGTATGTATGACACATGGCCATCAGTCGCGATTTGGCCTGCCATAACAGGCATTATTGTATTTATATTTGTGTTAGTGGTAGATGGGATATACATTTCTAAGATTAATGCCATGAAATCGGAGCACTAGCTATTTAAAGTAACGATTAGACGGTCATAAAACTGTCAATCAGTCCGAAACGGCGATAAACTATGAGCATGATTCAGTTTAAAAACATCAGTTAATGAGGTTATGCAAATGGCATACAAAGTTGATTTTAAAGAAGTTTCGCCAGTTGGATTGGAAAGTTCACCGGTCGCCGATGCACTGGCAGGTTTGCGGGCAAACGAAGCCCGTTATTTCTGGAACAAATATAAGTTTGAATACGTGACCTACCCAGCCAGTGAAAAGCAGAAAGAAATAGGCTGGTTTGAAAAGCTAATCAAGGTCGAACGCGATTTAACGTTCAGTGAGAAAATACTGGAAGTCGCCATTTATGAAGACGATGATCTGTACTGGCCAGAATTTTACTTTGAAAACGGTATGGTATTGAATGTGCTGTACGAAAAAACGGGTGAAAAGCCCAAACGTGCTGTTGGTATCAAGCTAGCAGTAGGCGCTCCAGTACCACCTGAGTTGGAAGGTAAATTTAAATTTGCTCATCAACGTTCTAAGCTAGCGGGTGAAATTCGTGGTAGTTTCTTCAAGATAAAACAAACGTGGTTGTAGAAAGTTACACATCAATAACGGATTCTCATGCGGTGTTCATTTTGTCTTCACTTTAACTATGGTAAGATACCAACGTTATTTTTAATTTTGGGGTGAACATTGTGGACTATCGTGAATCATTAATGGCACAAGGAAGTCAGCATCAACGAACGGCTGGCTTCTATGGTTGGGCCAGAGAACACCGGCAACTCTGGTTATGGTTAACGTTTGTACTCGTCGCCATAGCAGTGGAGCTGCCGTTTTTATTGAATAATCACTTGTTCGGTGGCTGGGACCAACAATTCCACGTAAATCGGATCGAAGAGTTATATCTCTCCGCAAAAAATGGCGTATGGCATAATGCGATTAGCACATACACATTTCGTGGGTCTGGCCTTGGCATTCAAATCTTTTATCCATATATCTTTCTGTATCCGTATGCGATATTGAGGTTGATCGGGCTACCAGGGATTATGGCGTTATACTTGGGCAATGCTTTTTATATCGTCGCAAGCTGCTGGATTTCATACTGGTGTATGCGCGTATTTCTAAAACTGCGAGCAGCACGGCGGCCAATCTCTGGGGCATGGTTATTCGCCATATTGTATAACCTGTCTGGTTACATGGTCTTTAATGAAACCGTGCGTTTCGACTTGCCCGAAGCACAGTCAATGATGTGGTATCCCATCTTGTTTTTGGGCCTATATCTCACACTGACTGAACACCGACGTGGGTGGTTGCTGACAACGTTGGGCGCGACGATGCTTGTATACACGCACGTCTTGTCAGCCTTGTTAGCAGCGGGGATGGTCGTTGTTGTTCTAGCGCTTGGTTGGCGCAACCTTAATCGATGGCAAACATGGCTGGATTTAGTACTCACGGCAGTAGTAACCGGTCTGCTAAGTTTGCCAGAACTACTGGGGATGCTTGGTACTACGAAACAAGTAACAGTGGCCTCACCGTTGATCGGTTCGCTGGCAAAACAGGCGATTTCGCCCTTCGTCGCAGTCGTCTTTGGTGTTGGCAATGTCACGAAAACGGGCTTGTTGACGCACGGCGTGACCTTGGGCACGATTGTCTTGTTGGCGCTTGTGGCGCTATGGATCGGTTTTCGTCATCTCGATCGGTTTGGCAAAACACTGGCGATTTTAAGCACGGTTCTGTTCTGGATGACAACAAAACTCTTTCCATGGCGTTTTCTGGAACATACGCCGATCAACCTAATTCAGCATCCATGGCGGTTCTATACGTTTATCAGTTTCTTTGTCCTGGTCGCCTTTGTCATCCTAGTTGATCGCACGCAATTACGTTTCAACTGGCAGGGTTGGATTGTAGGATTGTCACTGTTACTCACGATGGTGACCGGATTCGTCTATGCCGGGGTATCGTCGCCAAAGGTGAGTGCCAATAGCTATGAACAGTTTGCGACGGATGCGAATTATTTCGATTACGCGCCCAAACGCAGTGTGCATCATCTGAAAGCTATCTATGCACATCAGGCAGTGGTCTTTGAAGGCGGCAAAGCCATTAGTCATCCACATGTGAAGATGGCTGCACAACCTAATGGAACGACCATTCGATTGCCAAAGACAGTAAGTGGTCACCGGGTAGACTTACCGGTTTTTAACTACGGCAGTCAGCATTATGTGGTAAAAACGGATGATGCCAAGAGATTGCATGTGAGTGTGTCTGAACGCGGGACGGTACAGGTTCACGTGCCTGAGGGTACAAAGAGAGTTTCTATTGAATATCATAAATAAAAGTTCGCTGAGTGCTGTTCAGAAATGGACAGCATTTTTTTATTGCCCAGATGAAAATGTTGATCAAATTACGTATGTTTAGATATGAATCGAAAACATTCCTAATACGTGCTTAAATAATTGAAAAATAAACGTGTAGTACGTATAATTTGAAAGAAGATTAGATTATGACATCAATATCTAAATTTCCACAAACAGGTCGAGAATTGATTAGACTGTTAAAAAAATATGGTTGGCAAGATGCGTTAGGTGCTGACCACGGTGATCACCACTTCATGACGCAACAGTATCAACGTACAAAGATCCCTATTAAAATGAGCCCAAGCAAGCTGCCCAAAAGCTACGTTAGGCTGGTTTTGTCTGAGGCGGGGTTAAAAGATTTATTTAAAGGAGGAAGGTAATTATGTCTAAGGATGAAGTATTTTATCCCGCTATTTTTCACCATCAAGAGGACGGTGCTTTCACCGTTAAAGTGCCAGATTTAAAAGGTGCGGTGACGTATGGCGATGATATGATGACAGCGTTTCACAGTTCCCAAGACGTTATTGGCGGCTATTTGTTTTCTGAAAAACATTATCCAGAACCAACTGATGTTGCTGAAATTCCACTCGTTCCAGGCGACCAACTAGTAATTGTGCCATTGGATCTCAATGAATATCGTAGTCGGGAGCAACAAACCAAAAAAGTGAAGGTGACTGTGACAATTCCTGAAGGTTTACGCGATGAAGCCCGAGAACGGCACATTGTGTTATCGCATGTGCTGACCGAAGGGTTACGCAGAGAACTTGAAAACAACTAAAAGGAAATCAAAAGTTTGATTTACGACATTATTTGCGTATAGTCTATTTAAAATATAATGAAATCGACCAGAGAAAAGCAAAAATCACTTTTCTCTGGTCGATTTATTTTGAGTTATGTCTCAAACTCTTTTTTATTGATCTTCTTTTGATGGTAACGACATCCAAACGATAGATAGAATAATCATTGAGCCACCGAGTATGAACGGTAGGGATATATTGATTTTGAAGAAGGGCAACGAGTGCAACAACACAAACACTGGGTTTAGTGAGCGAATAAGATTGGCAGTTCGAAAGGACACGAATTTCATGCCTCGATAGAAAAGAAGTAGCCCAAGAAAACCACTGGTTATTAAGCTATCAAATAAAATTATGTTCCTAATTCGTGGTTAGGATGTGAACTCTTAGCTATTATCAACCGCATTCATGAGTCTGTTTATTTTTTGCTAAGTGTTTTTTAAACTCTCTAGTATTCTCTTAAAACATGTATAAAAACGATCATTGGCACGATAATGGAAAACAAATATTGGATTTATAATTGAAAAAAAGTGTAAACGATTGCAAAATGATGTAAGATTAAGTTATTAAAACGAAATGAAATTACTCACTTTGTTTTAACAAATAAAGGAGGTCTCTATTATGAGCAAAGATAGTGTTGATTTAGATTTAGGCATTCAAACTATTGAGCTTGATAGCGATGGTGCCGGTAATGTTGTTGATGGTGTAACTGCAACTGCCTGTTGTAATACTAGTGAAACGCATCCATTCGATGCACAATCCGATTACCAAATGATTACTGATGGTGTAACGGCTTCAGCTTGCTGTCCACCACATGTTCTAACAGTTGGAGATCAGGCGATTAGCAAAGTGATTGTAGACAAAAAGGTAGCTTAACAACTCGAATACTTAGTTCCCCCAAAAAAAATTTTGATTGTCGGGCTATTCAAGAGGCCGATGAGCTTGAGAAAAGCTTATCGGTTTTTTTAATTGAGAGGAAATAGCAGAAAATGCATTACACAATTGAGCAAAAATATATGGTACGAACACCAATTATGCCGGAAAGCACCTTTTGGTCAACGTTTTGCAATGATAATCAGGAAATGATTCAACATCTGATTAAGCTTTCAAAAAGTTCCATAGTTCAAGAGGCTTTGTTAATTGGCAGCCCTTCTTTGTATAAAAGTCTTCAGAACATAGAAATTGAGAATTGGAAAAGCAAGGGTTTTAGACATACTATGTCTAGCTTGGCTCGATTTATAAATCGTATGTCCACACGTGCAACGCCGTTAGGATTATTCGCCAAAGTGACGTTTGAAAATAAGACTAACTCAAATAAAAATCTAAATTCCCCAAAGCAATATAAAAATGTTGTAGTTGATTATAGCTGGTTGTCCAGTTTCTGTAATCTTTTAGGCAATAAGAAGATGCTCCTGCCGTATTTAAAAATAAGATGGAACGCTCTAGCAATTAACCGTGGTGACAACGTTATATTGGAGTACACGAGTGGGTGGGGCAACGAACGCCATATCAATGGCACAAAACAAGCACTTATAAAGAAATTGCCTATCGTTGTTCAAATTGAAGAGATTTGCAAAAAAGAAATAACACTAATGCAAGCACTAAACATTCTGAAAGATAGATTTTCTACAATATCCGAATGCCAAATAACCACGTTATTAAAAAAGCTCATAGACTGTGAGTTTTTATTGACGAATTTACGACCTGAAATTGTAAATACCAATGACTTTAATCGATTGATGGATTGGCTATCAAACATACCAGAAATGAGTTCCGAGAACGAGCAACTGAAAAAGGTTGCTCGCCTTATTGAGGAATATGAAACGACCGCTGTTGGAGAAGGGATACAGCTTTATCAAAGGATAATTAGGGAAATGTCTTCAATTTGTAAGGCAGAGAATTACTTGAAAGTCGATTTGTTCAGTGCAGCGTCCAATGCAAAGGTGCCAGATTTGGAAAAGATTCAATCAGACATAAATGGCATAATCGCAATGACTCCCTATCAGAATCGATTTCCTGAATTAAAGGCTTATATAGACACATTTGCTAGAAAATATGGTGAGGCTCGACTCGTACCATTATTAGATGTTTTGGATCCTGAACAGGGCTGTGGCTCGCCATATGTGAAAGGTACCTCAGACATAAATTATCGGAATAGTCGGGAAGAAGAAATCGCGACTGCCTCTTTGAGATCAATCATGGAAGAAGCCGTTTTACAGCAAAAAAAAATGGTGAACTTAAAAAACGTTCACCATGTACACTATTCTTCTAATTTTGACAGAGGTTTTGAAGTTTTTACGCGTCAGTGTGCTGATTGTATTACTGGAGAAGAATTATATGAAATTCTTCCAAATACAGGTTCCGACCAAACTGGAAAGGCAGGCGGAAGGTTTAAAGCAAACGACAATGGTAGCCATGTAAGACGCTCAGATGCATTACCAGTCGAACTAGTAGAACTATTTAAAAACCCACATTTTTTGAATGTTTCGCAAAATAGCGGTGCAAAACCTTTTGAAACGGTGATTGGAGCCAGTGCATCAAATAAAAAAGAAGAAATTCGATTAGATGACATTTTGGTTGGAATTGAGATGATTAAGGATGAAAAGTGTTTCTTCTTCGTATCTAAGAATACAGGAAAGCGTTTAACGTTTTATGCATCAAGCATGATTAATTATGAAAGTAATCAAATCTTTTCACCTATTGGACGTTTCTTACTGGAATGTTCAATGTATAGGATTGATAATCCTTTCTTTATTTCAAATTTAATCAATAGTTCGACCCAATATCCTTATTTTCCCGCATTACGTTATAACCAAATTGTGATAAGCAAACGCAGGTGGAACTTGAATAATAGTACGCTTTCTAATATTCAGCGAGAATCAGATATTAAGAATGCAATCCTCGCCTTTATTAATAAATGGGATGTACCTGACTGTGTGTATTTGGAACATGGGGATACGCGGTTGTTAATCAGATTAAGTAATGATTATCAACTGAATGAGATAGTCGATAGTATCCGCAAATATGGGGAGGCCAGTTTGTCCGAATATTTACGTCCGATTGATAATTTTGCTCGTGAATATGTCTATTCATTTGATCCTAATCAGGTTAATTTGGATCTCAAAGTTCCCGAAAGACATTATACAAGTATAAACAGTACTTCCCCTCAAAGAATGTTTATGCCGGGTGACAAATGGACATTCTTCAAACTTTACGGTGTTAGTAATCACTTGACTGAAATTATTTCAAATCACCTTTACGAGTTTACTGGTGAACTAAAAAATAGGGGGTTAATATCGGAAAATCATTATCTCGTCTACAAAGATGAAGACGGTATTCATTTACGAATCCGTTATAAGTCAAAATCTGGAACGAAGCCAACTGAACTAATGTCCGAAATTAATAAGTGGGCACATTTTCTCATTGATAGTGGTTTGATTGATCGTATTGAATTTGACACTTATCAAAGAGAAATTGAACGATATGGTGGGATAAACTTCATGCCTGCAATTGAACATGTTTTCACAGTTGACAGTGAAGTCAGCACAGATATATTGCGGAGCTTGCCTGTGTCTAGTAATAAGACAATTACGGCAATAATGACCATTATTGATTATCTTAATTTTTTAGGATTGGATCTTAATCATCAAGAACAGCTAGTCTCACAATTTGACAATCCCATTAATCGACGTTTCTTTAAGCAAGCACGAAAAGAATTGCATGATCAGAGTGAGATGTTAATCAGGAACATTCTTGATAGAACTAATCACCCTGAGAATGGACGGTTGCCTCGAGATTTATTTTTGGATAAAGCAAAAGATTCAATGATTGAAAAATCGAAAGTAAATGACATGACATATTTAAGTCTCATTCACATGCATTGTAATCGACTGCTTATCAGTCGCAAGCAAGAAGAACGAATCATGTATCTCTTAGCCTATCTTTTAAATAAAACTAAATTGTTCAGAGAGAGTGGTGGATCAATTTGAGCATAAATAGTGCAGCATTAAGTAACAAATGTATTCATCAATTTGTCGAGACCCTCGTATCTACTGATGATGTCTTGAGCCTTAGCGATGGTTCGCACGATGAAAGAAGACAACTGTTTTTGGATAGTTATCCGTCTGTAGTGATTGTTTTAAGCACATATTTGCAGCTTCACGACGATGAACGAGTAAGAGATGCTCTGAAAGTGTATGTTCGAAAAGAAATAGAAGTATTGAAAATGCAAAAAAAAAATGAATATATCGCTATGCTACGGTCTAACGGGTGTGGCGTATTCATTAAAGTTGGCTAATAAGGTACTACAATCAATGGGTTCTTTCATGGTTCAATTTGATGATTTATATTCAAAGTTGACCGCTGCACAAATTGAACAAACTGAGCTTGGAATAAAAAAACGTGGTTTATTCGAGAAAGATTATGATCTAATTCAGGGTCTATCATCATGTCTGGGATACTTAACACAGTTTGGCAACTCTAAAAAGGATACAGATAACGTTCGAAGAATAGGTCAACTATTTGATTGGTTATTTGATTTCTCCAATCAAAAAATACCTAATTCAACAATCAGTGGCAATCATATTATTGATAGTGCACGTAGGAATTATTACAAGAACGGATATGTGAATCTGGGAATTTCTCATGGGCTCGCTGGTCCACTTGCTGCACTTTCCACTGTCGGACGAACCGGTGCTTTGCAAAGGGGTCTCAGCTTTTATGAAGAGATCTTTGAACAAAACAAGCGTATCGAGGCACCCTGGTCAGGTGAAGCTTCTGTTTCTGCTATAGAGCAAAAAAAATTTAAAACTGAGAACCTCGAGCGATCGGGCTGGTGTTACGGCAATCCAGGGATTGCTCGAGCGGTGTTCATGGCATCGAGAAAACAACACAATAGTGCAATGGAAAGGGTGGCAACTGATTACTTCTCAACCTTGAAACAACTTGACTTTAGTGAGCTTAAGTTGGAATCCCCAACAGTTTGTCATGGTATTTCCGGATTACTATTAATTTTAAATGCGATGACACGGGAAACACACAGTACCGTGTTAAACGACTTTAAGCAACAGATCGGTCTGCGACTATTATCGAAGGCAAATTTTGATAATAAACTTTTGTTTAAAGAGTACGATTACGTTTTTAAAGAAAAAAAGTATAGTCACGCTCAGTATTTTGATGATCTTGGGATATTAAATGGTTCTGGGGGAATTATTTTAACTTTAATGTCTCTAAACGCTCCAGCACGTCTCGATTGGGAAAGAATTCTATTAGTTAGCTAAGATTGTGGGGTAAAACACAATGCAAATAAATCCAAAATCATTCACGATTTATCAAAACATTAAATGGTATTTAAAAAAGGCAAAGATTAAATTTCCGAAACTGAAATATGCCTTGCCTGTGAATGTTTTGATTAATGTAATTCTTCTGGTAGCGACGGGAAGCGTGCCAACGTTAATCGTTTGGGCACTGCAGAAAGAATTTAGTTTTCCCTTCTTTTCTTTGATGGTGCTCGCCTTATGTCTTGGGTTAGGTTGCTTATTGTGGGTAAGTGGCACATATAAAACCTGGATGACATGGGAAAACGCAAATTTGCGAATGCAGCTTACTGTTGAGGATGGAGCCGGTTTTTTGACGTCACCGTACGAGGATTCGATAAATACAGTTTTGCAAAAAGCACGTCGAACCAGTTCTAAACATGGATATGAGGACGATGATACGGGGGTCGACGTGCTTTGGCCAAGTTTTGTCAATTTTAGTGCAACACTGGCCTCAGTAATCACAATCATATTAATTACGCTCAAAATCACTTGGTGGAGTCCAATTGTGATTCTATTTTCCGCACTGCTTACAGGAATTGTTTCGTTAATGAATAACGAACGGCAAAAAAAATTAAAGGCGAGTCTTGATGATTCAAACTTTATTCAGAATTATCTTTATCAGGAGGCGTTTAAAATTGACGCTGCGAAAGATGTTCGGCTCTATAACTTAAAAAAACAGTATCTTGAAAAAATTGATGAAACTTATCAAAAGGTTCTTACAACTCAGCAAAAAATAAATTTCCAAAAAATAAAAACAGTCGGAATCGTGTGTACTTTGGATTTTCTTCAATTAGTTCTTGTTTATGTACCGCTGGTTATACAAGCCTCTCAGCATGCCATTTCGTTGCCAACCTTTACCTTCTTTTTTACAGTGCTTGGTACGCTAAGTGCAACCGCCAGAAAAGGGGCAACACAATTTTCTCAATTAATTTTAGCTAACTCTGATGTCTCAATAGGCCGTGAATATTTAGATTATGTCGATAGGTTAGATAGCGAACAACGTTCAAGTCAACATATCAAATTAGACGGAGCCATTAACAAGATTCAATTAAAAAATGTTAGCTTTCACTATTCCAATGATCCAAAAATTATTTTAAAAAATATTAACCTTACGATTTACAAGGATGAAACAGTTGCCTTGGTGGGGCTCAATGGAGCTGGGAAGACGACGCTCGTTTCCTTAATTATGGGATTATTGATACCAACAAGTGGAACAATACTGATAAATGATATCGACAGTAAGAGTGTAGACATGAAAAGTTACAGACGTTGTTTTGCACCTGTTTTTCAGAAGGGTGCCACATTCGCAGAGTCAGTGAAACAGAATATTACCATGGGGTATCTTTCAAAAAAAACTGTTGATGAAGTAATAACAACCGCAGGGCTCACAAATGAAGTCTCTGATCTTAAAGACGGTATTGATACAGGTCTAACTCAATATGTAGATGACAGTGGTGTTAGTCTATCTGGCGGGCAGTCACAGAGTTTAATGCTAGCACGAGCTTTATATAAAGATGCACAGGTATTAATTCTTGATGAACCAACTGCGGCACTGGATGCATTGGCAGAAAGTAAACTATACGAGCGCTATTATAAAATAACAAAAAACAAGATTTCTATGTTCATCTCTCATCGGCTTGCTTCCACTCAGTTTGCAAAAAAAGTATTTTTTATTAAAGATGGATCTCTGATTGCCTCTGGCACACATAGTTTTTTAATGCAAAACAATTCAGAATACGCCCATTTATATAATGTTCAGAGCAAATACTATAAAGAGGGGGATGAGAATGTTGAAGAATAAAACATCAACTTCTAAGAAGACCATAAAACGACTCCTTGAGTATGCGAAGTATTCAAGCCAGTTGTATCCTCATATTGTTGCGATTCAGTTCTGGTCCTCCATAGTTTCTACGGCCAGCATCTTTGTAAATATCTTTTTTATCGGTCAAATCATTAACATGTTGTTGAAAAACGGTGTTGATTTTCAACGCCCAGTGATGACAACGATTTATTTGTTGCTATCACTATTAGTATTAAATTTTGTTAGTGAATATCTCTCCATAATGGCGCAATCCGGATCGCACCTCATTTTAAAAAATGCAAATAAAAAAATGGCTGAAAAGCTCCTATGCATTGATTATTCCAGCTTCATAAATCCTAACTTTAGAAAACTCTACAGTTCTGTCAAAACCGGATTCATGTACACGGGAGGATTTACAATTTTCATTTCGACAATTCTTAATGGTCTTGTATCATTTATTACAACAATTATTATTGCTGGTGGTTCTTTAATTGTGATGATTAGTTCTACGGGAGCGAATGACAATCATATAACTGCCTTCGTGAACTCACCATTGTTTATTTTCACAATTATTATCCTGGTGTTACTGCCAATATTCAGTTCAACACCAATTGCCAAGGCTGAAGGCCGTGTGATGAAGAAGTTCTTTGCATTCAACATACAGTTCAACCGATTATTCGATTATTATAATGAAATTTTATTTAGAGAACCGATTTTTGGTAAAACACTTCGCATGTACGACGATGAGGGGAAAACCCTTGCTGATGCCAGAAAGAATGTTTATAAACAACTAAAAGTCGATACCGATTATCAAGTGAAGGCGACACAAATAGCTGGTTTCAATTCGATTATCACTTATGCAATGGTTGGTTTTCTTTATCTATTAATTTCTATGAAGAGTGCTACTGGTGCAATTGCTTTAGGCAGCGTCGTAATCTATGTTGGGTACTTACAGCAAGTTATGGCTACATTATCAAGTATCACTGGTGCATGGGGAAACCGAGAAGCATCATTTACAACGATGGATCAGTACATTAAATTCATGCGATTTAGGGACGATAACAATCAGTTTGGGAATCAAAATCTGCCGGATGCGTCTCATGGTTATAAAATAGAATTTAAGGACGTAACTTATAAATACCCTGGCAGTCAAAAAAATGCTTTGGATCATATCAACATCACTATAAATGCTGGGGAGCGGTTGGCTTTAGTTGGACTAAATGGCAGCGGAAAGACTACGTTGATTAAATTGCTTATTAGATTACTTGTTCCTACCAAGGGTAGCATTCGTATTAATGGTGTTGATATTAATGATTTAAATTCGGAAGAATACAGACAGCTCTTCTCGGTTGTTTTTCAGGATTTTTCTCTATCAGCCTTTTCAATTGACGAAAATGTGTCAGCTGCACAGATTGTGGATACAAAACGAGCCGAACACTCGATGAAATTGGCTGGTGTTTGGGATAAGGTTTCGTCTTTGGATCATAAAGGGAGTACTAGCATTGGCACTAAGATCGACAAAGAAGGTGTCCAACTGTCAGGTGGGGAAATGCAAAAAATTGCGATTGCTCGCGCCTGGTACAAGGACGCGCCAATTGTTATATTAGATGAACCTACCTCTGCATTAGATGCTATATCTGAAGCGGAAATTTATGAGCATTTTAATGAGCTCGTTGCTGGAAAGACGGCAATATATATATCACACAGAATGAGTTCTACAAAGTTTAGCTCCAGAATCTTGGTGCTAAACGAAGGTAAAATTGTTGAAAACGGCACTCATGACGAACTAATGACTAATGATGGATTGTATCATCAGCTTTATTCTGAACAGGCCAAGTATTATTCGCAAGGTGATACTGATTGATATATCCGTTGTTAAACTCGGGCTGCATTTCGTACTAATTAAGGTAAAGTGGCGTAATTAAAAACCTGTTGAGAGTTTACATGTGTTTTATCTCGTTGAAATCTTTTTGATCGCTCAGTTGATTATTACTATAAAAATTGAAATAATCGACTTTCACAATTAAGTGTTGTAGATATATAATCCGATTATTTTCTAGTTACTGATAAACCTTGATGTTTAGGCGTTTAATTTCTCTTAATACATTTGACAGCACCTGTTTATTTTTTGAATTCTTTGCAAAGGCCCATGCTTGTAATAAGTATCCTTTGGCAACATCATTATCTCCGTCAATCTTTGAGACTGCACTGGCAAGTGTTAAATAAGCGCTGTCAATGTCATATGAAGAATTAATGCTGTTCAAAAACGAGATGATTGTATTTGAATACTTAACACTCTGCTCATAATCGCCTGTTCTCAAGTAATATTTCGCCATATTTTCCATAATGATGGCATACCATGCAGGTTCAGAAACCTTACCATTTTCTTCCAATTTTTCTAACATTTTGGAAACGGAATCGGCATAGAATTCAGCACGCGAAAAGTTTTCCTTTTTATAATAGACGATTGCCAGCTCGACGGTTGCGAGGATAGAGTAAATAGAAAAGTTAGGATCTTGCAATATTCTGTTGAACCCAAATATTCCTTCATCGTAATCTTGATGAAGCCATACACGGGATGCGGTCAACAGAAAAATCAGGTGTAGCTGAATAGAATTGATATCGTAATTTTGATTCTCATAGGGGCTCAATAGATTCAGAACTTCTTGATACTGGTAGTTCTTGTATAAAGTATCTGCAGACCGTAAATCCGTGAGAATTGATGGCCTTTGAGAAACGTCTATGAGTGAATCTGGTTGCACGTTGAGTTTTTCTGCCAAAGCAGTCAAAATTTTTCGTGATGGTTCGACCGCATTCTTTTCAATTTGACTAATTGTTCCTTGTGTCGTAATTCCTTGTGCGAGTGAGCGTTGAGTGTATCCATTTTTGGTTCGTAGCTGCTTAAACAAATTTTTATTTATCATATTTTTGATGTCCTTTGATTGCATTGTACGACGATTACGATTATATTCAAAATGAATAATATAAAATTAGAGGAGTATTAATTAAAATGCAAAAGAAAATATTCGGATTCGTTTTATCCCTTGTTCTAACTCTGACATTTGTTAGTGCACCAGTGAGTGCATCGACTCATGCTTCATCTGGTATAGAAACGGAAAGTGTCAACAGTGTTCATGCGACGAATGTAGAATTTATCATAAATGACACAACTGATTTTCAATAAAAATGTTTCAAGCAACTGTTGAAGTGATTCTAATCACTTCTTTTTTTACATTTTGAGAACGGCCATTATTCATAGATGATTATTTATGCCAACTTCATTTCTAGGTTGAAAAATAAGCGGAAAAGTACATATGTCAAAATACAGAAATGTCATTATAACCTGAAATAGTGACTTGATTTTTACTTGATCATCAAAATCATTTCTCCTATTTCTATAATTCGTTTTGAATTTAATGCAATCAAATACTGCAAGATTTCCACACAGTATCCAATTACGTAATTAGTAACTAGCTGTGAAAAAATCGCTTCATAACACAAGTCCCTTAATCGTTGCATAATCGGAATGAACGGATTACAATTTAATTAGACAATTAATCAAATATTAGTTATCCAATATTTATTTCCCTCAAGGAGATGAAAACTATGGCAGAATCCAAAAACAAAGAATTAACAGAATTTGTTAAGGGAATTGATGCTAAGCCTGCACACGTAATCATGGGTTCAGTTTATGAAGGCTGGAATCATGGCTAGGTTTTTAAAGCTAAGAGATAGCGCAAGCTATCTCTTTTTTCTGGAGGAAATGAATTATGAAGTTAAGTGAAACAGAATTGTACAATTTTATTCAATCTGTTATGGGAGTTACGGACTTTGACGAAACTCCTAAATATTTTCAAGCACGCATCAATCTAGCTAACGAAGAATTCCTACAGAACGTGCATTTGCCTAGAACCATCAAGGCTCCCGCAATTTTGAATGACTTGGGAGTAAGAAAAGCTGAATCTCCGCTGGAAGCATATAGATACGTACGAAAAATGCATAATAGTCTGCCTGAAAATTTAGATTACATACTCCAGGCTGACTTTCCTAAAATAGATTTAGACACAGTTTCGATTTATTTGGATATGTATGTACTGATCAGTGGGGATTTCGATGGTGCATATACAGAAACATTAAAGCGAATACCGGAACTGCTTAAATTAACTGATTATCGTAGTTTGATCCTAGTAGGTTCACTTTTTGCAGCTGAGTCTGACGCACATGCCGTTGATTTCTTTGATCTAGCTAGTAATAATACTGATCGAGTGGAGCAAAGAATTGTTGCACTCCACCGTAAAGAGGCTTATTTACTTAAGCGAACGGAAAATTGGAAGAACTCGCTTGTCGGTTTTGACCAATTATTAGGTGGAATTGATCAGTTACCATCAGGTTGGCGCAAAAATGTGTATATGGCACTGGCTGATAATTTGTATGCACTTTACATCGTGATGCAAAACTCAAAAGATTCATTAGTAACGGCCAAGTACTTACTGACTAATGCAGGTATACTTATTGATGAATTAAGTAAGATTGACGGCTATGATCCTAATGATCAGCTGGCGGATGAGGCATATCGCTATCGTAGTCAGGTGGAAATGAATATGGCTCAGTTGCTTGTTGAGCAGCATAAAAAGAGCGATGCATTGTTGTTGCTTCAGTCAAACGCTCAATTTGTACAGAAGTATTCTCCAAATTATGAGGCTGAGGCACAGGCTACTTTAGGATATCTATACTATTTAAATGATAAATACGCATCCGCTGTAAGTTCATATCAAAATGCTATTGCACAATATGAATCAGATGGAGCATTTCATGAGAGTGAGCATGTGAAGAAGCTTTTGATTGCCGCCTTTTACAAAAATGGTCAAAAAACACAGGCCGAAAAAATGTATTCAGAAATAAAATAAACTGTTTAAGGGGTAGTTGTTTGTGGAACCAATTCTAAAGGTCGTTAAATTATCGAAAACATATCAAGAAAATAAGAAGGAATTTAAGGCGGTTTCCAATGTTTCATTTGAAATTAATGCTGGGGAGATCGTAGCCCTGCTTGGCCCTAACGGAGCTGGTAAAACCACGACAGTTTCGATGATTAGTGGCTTTTTACTGCCTACTTCTGGCGATATTTATATTGACGGACAAAATGTAAAAGACAATCGTGGAAAAGCAAAATTAGGAGTTTCATTCGGAGGAGATTTAGGCTTTTATGGAAATTCAACCGCAAATGATAATCTTCACTTCTTTGCTGATCTTGAAAAAATTCCTTTTCGGGAGCAGACGAGAGAAATCGCCAGAGTTCTTGATATTGTAGAATTGAGTAACGTGGGTAACAAGGCCGTCAGAACCTTTTCCAAAGGCATGAAGCAGCGATTGCACATTGCGAGAGCTATGCTTGGCGATCCAAAGCTCTTGCTTCTAGATGAACCCACAAGTGGTTTGGACGTTGAAATCGCCAATGAGATTCGGCACACGATTCATCATTTGCAGGAGCTCGGGCACGCAATATTACTGACTAGTCATACAATGAGCGAAGTTGAAGAATTGGCAACACGAATACTGTTGATTGGTGGCGGTAAAATAGCAATGACTGGTTCGGTTTCTGATATTGTTAATAAATCAAATGTGCATCATATTGATCGTCCTGCCACTCTTGAAGAGTCGTATTTGGCATTAGCACCCAGTTTGAGGAGGAAAGATTCTTGAGATTTTTAAGACTGTTTTGGTTTCACCTCCGACTGTACTCCAAAGACCAATATTTTTTCTGGCTTACCGTGACAAGTACGATTTCCATCTTTTTAATGCAATATGTTGTCGCTTTTGCAAATCATCAAACTGGTGACACTACAATTTGGCTTCGAAGCGGTGTTTTTGGATTGTGGTCATCAGCAACGACAGCTGCGGGGAGTATTACTTTTCAACGATTTCAAGGAACTTTGAAATATTTAGTTAATAGTAGAACAGATGAAAGAATATCACTTGCGGCTCTAGTCATGCCTGCAGCAAGTTTTGGATTGCTCTCGTTTCCAATTGCCTTTTTGATGGCAGTATTAACACAAACAGGGCATAGCAATTTAAGCTGGGCCATTGTTGGAAATATGGTCGGTTTGTGGTGCGGTGCCGTGATCATGGATTTATTCATCAGCAGTTTTTTTGTGCTTACTCGGAATGCACTGGTGTATGAAGGTTTGGTAACCATTCCAATTCTGGTTTTGTCTGGGCTATTTGGGACTCCAGCCATTTTCAGGCCTCTAATAGCAATTGGTCAATGGATTATCCCGATAGCTGCTCCTGTGAATCGGTTGTTAAATAACGGCAGTAACTTTTTATGGGTGCAGTTCATCACGAGTAGTGTGCTCTGGATTGTTCTTGCTTGGCGATTATCTGGGCGCTTGATTCAAACGTATAGAAAGCAAGGTGTGCTGTAGGTGAGATCAATAAGAATACAATTACAAAATCTTCCATCCATGACAAACAATCGAACTAGGTTGGTATACTTTTTGCTACTGCCACTCGCTGATCTCTTGTTAATGGTCCTAATTAGCAGTCAGTATAGTAATTCAATCCGCTGGCGGGTAGCCATCGCTACGGTTTTAGTGAATGGTGTAAGTTTGGCAATTTCGACGGTTGCAACTCTTCTAGTTCTAGATAACAACCAAGGCATTGATTTATTTGTGCTGGCCAATGCATCTCGTTCGCTCAAATATTGGTACTCAAAAGTCATAACCGCTTTTTTGGTAAGCTTTGTTGGAACACTCCTAAGTTTGCTTATTTTGGTGCTTTTATCGGCACCGATAAAATTGGTATTGTTAGCAATCCTGCTTTCGATACCGTTAATTATCTCTGGAATCATTGTTGGCATAACTTGTTGGGTAGCGGCCTGGGGATTGGAAAATCCATACTTGTTTTCTAATGGTGTTTCCTCAGTAATGGTACTTGTTTGTGGAAACTTAGTATCGCTTAATTTATATCCCGCCTGGCTCAAATACTTCAGTATGCTTTTTCCATTTGGAGCCACTATTGGCAAAATGGTAAATAATTCCGTTCCGGTGACACATGATATATTCGTTGACTTAGTTTGGTTGATTATAGGTGGAGTTATGTACGTTATTATGCGGCATCGAGTATTAGAAGGTGTTATAAAGCGTCATTGATACTCAAAAGTGCCATTGTTTGTTATATGATTATTTAGTTTAGCAAAAATGTGACGGTAGTATCACGATTAGAATCTTGAAATAATTAGGTCATGATGAATTCCACATAAGCAACGACAAGCTAATAAGGGTTTATTTTAATTAAAAGTACAAACAATGTCACGTACATCTAAATTGACTGTGAGTATTGAGGGGTGTTCTTTGGAAACAGAGACAATTTTTTAACTGAAGAAAATAGTTACCAAATTATGCATGTTTAAAATTGAAGTTAAAATCAACGGGAAATGTATTGACACAGTTAAGAATTGATTATTTTATTAATATCAAAATTTTCAAAACTGGTTGGTAGATGTTCGGATTACGGCAGTTACCATTTCATGAAGTATTTTATCCCGCTATTTTTCACCATCAAGAGGACGGCGCTTTCGCCGTTAAAGTGCCGGATTTAAAAGGTGAAGGTGACTGTGACAATTCCTGAAGGTTTACGTGATAAAGCTCGAGAACGGCACATTGTGTTATCGCATGTGCTGACCGAAGGGTTACGCAGAGAACTTGCAAATGACTAAATTTCTGATTTATTTTCAAACGAGGTCAATGGTATGCTTGATGTACTATTAGTGAAACATGTTATATAAGTGATAATAGACAACCTAGAATCTGCTATTCTAGGCTGTTTTCATATTTAGGGGGATGCAAGTGGAAATTCAATTAGACAATTTAGGGATGAAATTTGGTCAGATACAAATATTTTCTGGATTGAATGCAACGCTTAAATCAGGTGGTCTCATTGGGTTGTTGGGACCAAATGGTGCCGGAAAGTCGACACTTATAAAAATACTGACGACGTTAGTTAAACCGACAAGCGGGGATGTTCGATTTGACGGGCAGAGCATTGTTCGCAAGCCGGGACGGATGCGACAAGTACTAGGCTATTTACCTCAGCAAGTGCCGTTTTACCCTAATTTAACGGCCAATGAATACTTGGCATATATTGCGAATATTAAAGGAATGTCACATAGGGATGTTCAGACACAAATTCACGCTTTATTGGAAAAAGTGAATCTTGCAAACACTGGCAATAAACAATTGAAAGATTTTTCAGGAGGCATGCAGCAACGGATTGGAATTGCTGTAACATTGCTGAATGATCCGCTGGTTATTATAGCTGATGAACCTTCGACTGGATTAGATCCCGAAGAACGTGTAGCTTTAAGAAATTTATTGGCCGAACTGGCAAGGGAACGATTGATTATTATTTCGACCCATATCGTCTCAGATATTGAAGCGATTGCTGATGACCTGCTCATTTTAAATCAGGGGCATTTTATGTATCATGGCTCACCTAACGAATTGTTGAGGCGGAGTGACGGATACGTTTGGGAATACCCAATGTCTGAGCGTGGACAGGTTTCAAATGATGAAGCTTCGCTAGTTTCTTTAGTTCAAGGAATTGACGGCATTAATGTCAGACAAATCACTGCCCAAGTTGGCCACTCAGATGCTCATTTAGTTGTTCCAACTCTAGAAGAGGCATACATAGGTGCATTGAACGGGGTGATACCACTATGAGGGCAATCATTGCGGCAACATTCCACGAGAAAGGCCGTCATGCATCATTTTGGGGGATCTGTGTTGCACTTGCTTTTTCTGTTGTCTTCATGTTTCCGAAGAGCTCAGGGGCGATGCGACCACTTATTATCAATCCCAATACATATGCACAAGCAAATAATGCGACGTGGATACCTGTCAGTGTGAGTTTCATCATGGGGTTCTTCTTGCCATTGATTGGTGTTGCTTTTCTCAGAGATACAATTGCTTTCGACAGGGTGAATGGTGTCATGACACTTATGATGACGACGAGAGGCAACCGATTAAAATATATTTTTGGGAAATTCGTGAGTAATTTAGCGTTTTTACTGATTTTTTTACTGACGGTTATGTGCTTTACGCTATTGGGCTCTGGGTTGAAGTATGGCTTTTCGGCAGTTAATATTAGGCAATTTTTGATGCCGTTTGTAATCATTATTCCAGGTTTATGTTTCGTGGCAGCATTGACGTTATTAACTGAAACACTGCCGGGACTGAAAGGCTGGTTTGGCACAACAGGATTATTAGCGCTTATCGCCGTGATCTATGCTTCAGGAACTAGTTATCAGGGAACACCAAGTCATATTCAACGAATCTTCAATTTGTCTGGGAGTCAGTATTTAGTCAGCAATATTAAGACTGCAATTGCCCAAACCTCGGGCCAATCACTAACATTGCTACGTGTGATTGGAAGTTCCACGGCTAAATATACGGGTAAGGTTAATTTAACGTTTCCAACGATTCAACTAACGGGTACGGACGTTTTGAATATGGCGATACTTGTTGGTGCTAGCTTGTTGTTGGTTCTGTTGGCCAGCATGTTGATTGAACGACGACCACAACAAAGAACAAAACCGCTACGTTTTAATCGTTCGCAGAATCGATTTACGGCACTGATGAAGTTGCCAGGTTATACTCAATTTCGGTTGCTAACTGGTACAACGCACAGTAGTTGGTTGGTAATGATCTTAATTGTCTGGTTACTGAGCTGGAGTGGCGATGCTATGCAGGCAACTCAACGAAATTTACCGCTATTATTTTTGATGGCTGTACCACTGTTTTCGCAGCTTGGCGTTCTAGGACAGCAAACCGGTGTTAACTGTCTCTTACGCACGATTCCAAACGGAAAATCGAAGGCCCTATTTCAAGAAGGTCTTGCCGGTGTGATATTAGCAGTTGTTTTAATCTTGCCTATTTTGACCAAGTTGTCGGCAAACTCAGCATTCTTACTAATTATTTGGGGGATTCAACTTGCCTTAGTTGCTCAGGTACTGGGCTTAGTTTCAAATAGCACCCGCGCTATTCAGATGGTGATAATTGCCTTTTTTTATTTGTATTTAAACGGCGCACCTATATTACCGTTAAACGGTGGCGAATGGGTATTTGCCACGATGATATACACAATGTTGTGCGTCATTGCAGTGTTAGTGATGATAGGTAATTCTCGAGCACGTTTTCATATGTAGGAACAAATAGGACTGCCAGAAGCTCATTTTGAGCATTGGCAGTCCTATTTGTTTTATAGGTAAATCATAGTATGTTTTTGACCACTTTCAGAAGTCGATGGCTTTTTTCGCAGTATTAGTAATTGTTAGCGAAAAATGATCTTAGTTAATTTTTTTGAAAATAAATTAGTGCTTACGAAAATATACAGTATGCTGTACAATTCGTCCATGAGGTGATCTTATGAATGAAGATGAAATGATTTCACGGCAACTGTTACAGTTGGCCCGGCGAATTAAACAACGTCGAAATTTACATATCCAGGATTTGAATTTAACTCTGGGTCAAGGTGATGCGTTGAAGTATTTTGCAGAAAATCCTAATCAGACAATCGCAATGTTCAAAGATTATCAAGGAATTAAGCATCAAACTGCACGGGTGATTGTGAAACATATGGTGACCTTGGGAATTGTCACTTTGGAACCCAATCCTAATGATGGTCGATCAAAACTAGTGCAGGTAACGCCACTTGGATCATCTAAATATGCTCAGCTAGATAAACATGGGTGGCAAACAAGCGAGGAACTATTTGCTGGGTTTACACCGGAAGAACGACAATGTTTTTTAACATTAGCGCGTCGAGCTAATGCCAACTTGGAAAGGGAATGATTTAGCGTGAAAACGCGTCTATATACAAAAGATGTGAAATTAGTTTTAGCGGCTAGCTTTTTTTATTTAATGAGTCCAATGTTGATTAACCCGATTATTGCTGGTTTTGCATCTAATGTTGGGGCTAACAGCATTTTGGCTGGCGTGATTGCCGGGGCAATGAACCTAACAGCACTAGTATTACGGCCACTAGCGGGCAATTTAACTGATCGTGTTTCTAAGTATTACTTAACTTTAGCTGGTGGCGTCTTCATTTTATTGGCGAGTTTAGGTTATACGTTTACTACTAATGTGGCGTTGATCATGGTTTTTCGAGTGATTAATGGTCTTGGCTATACATTATGTTCAGTATGCATGGCCACATGGATGGCGGACCTACTGCCAGCGGACCGGATTGGTTCTGGAATGGGTATTTATGGATTAGCTAGTGCTTTGGGGATGGCTATTGGACCCGCGATTAGTGTTTATTTATATCAACACTATAGTTACCAAAGTGTTTTCTGGTTGGCATCAGTGTTTAGCGTTTTAATGTTGTTCGTCATTCAGTTTGTAGGCAATCGAGGCCTTCCAAGCCCAACGAAGCAAACGACCACGCCAACTAAGAAGAAAATGCAGTTCGTTCAACCTAAAGCTGTACCCGTGATGGTAATTCTAATGTTGTTTTCGTTGCCGTACTTCGCAACAGAAACTTACATTGTGAGCTACATTGCCCATCGCCATTTTGCGGTACCAGCCGGACTTTTCTTTCCGACATACGCCGTTATTTTGTTAGTTATGCGAATGGTGTTGCGTGATGCGTTTGATCACGTGCCGTTTAAAAGGTTTATTTGGCTGTGTTTAGGACTGAATTTGCTGGGATTAATCGGGCTGACCGATTTAAATAATTTATTTATGTTGTTTCTTGGGACATTTGGATTTGCTGGTGGATATGGTCTGATGTTTTCAATTTGTCAGGCTAAAGCGTTGACGCTGGTGCCGGCCTCGGATCGCGGATTAGCGAATAGTACATTCTATATCGGTGTGGACCTAGGTATGTCAGGCGGACCGATGCTAGCGGGATTAATCACGGCTTTTTTGCCGTGGAAATGGCTCTATCCAGTTATGGTGTTGACGCTACCATTGATTGTACTGGTTTATCTAGCCAATCGGCGAGCATTGGCGTAACAAAAGCCGATGCCTGTCTGAGTAATTACGCCATTTAACGTAAAAGGGACCATCAACAGCTTTTCTGAGCCTGTTGATGGTTCCTTTCTAGCTTCTATTCTTCATTTGGCTTCAGCATCGTTAACTGAATTCGTTGCCGATTCAAATCAACAGAGTCGACCCAAACGGTGACAATATCACCGACGGAGACGATTTCGGCCGGATTCTTGACGAAGCGTTTCGTCAGTTTGGAAATGTGGACGAGGCCGTCGTGCTTCACACCAACATCGACAAACGCACCGAAATCGATGACGTTGCGGACGGTGCCCTGAAGTTCCATGCCAGGTTTCAAGTCTTCGATGGTCAGCACGTCATGACGTAACAGTGGGGCAGGCATATCGTCACGCAGGTCACGACCTGGCTTAGCCAAACTGTCGAGAATATCGGTGACTGTTTCTAGACCAGCACCGGTTTCTGCGGCAATGGCATGTTTGTCGAGCTTAGCGGTAGCCTGTTTGAATTCATCGGAGCCCAGGCTATCAACATCTGTATTGGTCAGTGTCAGGATCTCGTTAGCGACAGGGTAACTTTCCGGATGGACGTCTGTGTTATCCAGAGGATTCTTACCACCGATGATGCGCAGGAAACCAACGGCCTGTTCATAGGCTTTAGGTCCAAGACGAGGCACCTTCTTCAACTGACGACGATCCGTGTAGCGCCCATTTTCATTACGGTAGGCGACCACGTTGTTGGCAATCGTTTTGTTCAGACCAGAAATGTGTTCCAGTAATTCTGAACTAGCGGTATTGAGGTTAACGCCGACTTGGTTAACGGCCGTTTCGACGACAGTGTCAAGTTGAGCAGACAGTTCTTTGTTAGGAACATCGTGTTGATACTGACCAACACCAACACTTTGCGGGTCAATTTTAACCAGTTCAGCCAACGGATCTTGCAAACGACGGCCAATGCTGATGGCACTTCGTTGCTCAACGTGTAGGTCAGGAAATTCATCACGAGCAGCTTGGCTGGCAGAATAAACGGAGGCCCCAGCTTCGTTGACGATGACGTATTCGACATCGCGTTTGATGCCCTTTAACACATCGCTGACAAAGATTTCTGATTCACGTGAGGCCGTACCGTTACCAATGGCAATCATTTCCACTTGATATTTTTCAAGAAAATCATGGAATTCACCAGCGGCGGCTGCACGTTTGTTGGCAGGAGCAGGTTTATGTGGGTAGATGACGAGCTTGTCGAGGTACTTCCCATTAGCGTCCATGACGGCGAGCTTACAACCAGTCCGGTAGGCAGGGTCAAAACCGAGCACAATCTTACCTTTCATTGGTGCCTGCATCAACAAGTGATACAGATTGGTACCAAACACTTTGATAGCGTGTTCGTTAGCCGCATCAGTCAATTCATTACGCAGCTCACGTTCAATGGCAGGACCAATAAACCGTTTGTAAGTATCCGCGTAAGCATCTTCAATCACCGCAACTGCCGGGCCTTGTCGATGGCCGACAGTCCGAAAGTGGAAGAAGTTCATGATGGCGTCAGTATCAACGTCGAGACTCACACGTAGCACACCAGCTTTTTCACCACGATTAATGGCTAAAGTTTGGTACGCTGCCATCTTCGTGAAGGATTGTTCGAATTCATAGTATTGTTGATAAACGCCGTCTTCATCGGCTTCTTTACCCTTTGACTTAACCGTTGTCGTTAATTTTGCATGACTACGCGTATAGTCACGGATAAATTCACGGAATGAGGCTTCCTCGCTAAAGGCTTCCGCCAGGATTTCGTGACCCCCGGCAAGAACAGCTTCAACATCAAGGAGATCCTTATCTGGGTTGATATATTTAGTTGCTTCCGTTTCAACAGCTTCTTTATGAAAGCCGAGTAGCCATTTGGCAAACGGCATTAAACCGGCTTCTTTAGCGATAGTAGCCTTGGTACGTCGTTTTTGTTTGTAGGGTAGATATAGATCTTCAACTTCCTGAACTGTTGTCGCAGCGGTGATTTGTTGCTGCAACTTCGGTGTCATGGATTTTTGTTCAGTGATACTATTGATGACTTCCGTTTTCCGGTTAGCCAGTTTTTCGAAATGGTTCCAAGTATCTTGAACGGTGCGAATCTGCACTTCATCAAGACTGCCGGTCATTTCCTTCCGGTACCGTGAGACAAACGGAATTGTGTTGCCATCATTCAATAGGTTAAGCGTGGCAGTAATCTGCCGTGACCGAATGTCTGGTAAGGCATCAGCCACCTGTTTGAGTAAAGTTGAATCAAGTTGGGTTGCCATATTTCCTCCGATTAAATCCTGCGAGTTACAGGTTTAATTATACGTGTTTTTTCGTTTTTACGTGGGCTTTAAAGTGGATCTTTATGTAAATCACTGGGTAACATATTATAGTGATGTTTATTATTTGTTTGTTTTTTCTGTTGCCTAGTTTGATTTTGCTAGAATACTCATAATGTGAGTGCAGGCAAAAATGGAATTTTTGAAATACATAAACGCAGTCTTTTATACTACTTAATCAGAGATTCGTTTCATGACGGCATTAACAAGGGTTCAGGATGGTCGCTAACAAATATTGGTGCCAGCAAAATGGTTGGAATTCCATCAGAAGTGATTCCCGACGGTTAATCAAGGCATCATTAAAAATGTTAATGGCGCATATTTAACGACGAGCGAGTGGCCAGATGATGCAAAAGTACTGGACGATAACGCTAAACTGAAAAAATGTTGTTGTATGATAATACATACTATCAAAAGCCGCATAAGGGCCATGATGGCATTGAGCAATTTTAGAATTTTTACAATGTGTTGCATAAATTAAGCATTATCGGTAATCCAGAGATTAAATTTTGAGGTGTTTGAATGGATCAAACTGTGACAAATGTTATCAACACGATTAATGTGTTGACAAATAATACCAAGGACGCCTATTTGGTACCTACATTAGGAGGAGCACCAATAGCTTGTCGTTTTAAAATGTGGCCCGGAGCCACGAAAGAAGATATCCAGAGTTTGCGGCAGTTTGATCTTCCAGGCGACCTTATTGATTTTTTGTCAGCCACAAATGGGCTGGACCTTTTTAACATGCAAACGGAATATGGTCCATTAACATGGGCCCATGTGCTCAACTGCCAAGAAATCGTCGAGAACTATTCATTGATGAAAAAAACGGGACTCACGGGCAGGAACAAAGGCGAACTTGTTGGCGTTATCCATCTTACAGACATCGGCTTAATTAACATTAATATTGATAGACTAAAAGCCGGGCAACATTATCTGAGTTATCCAGCAGAGTGGGGCAGTGAATACTTTAATTTAACGTTTGCAGAATGGCTGTATCGCTATATTGTCTGTGGCGGATCTGAGTTTTGGAATCTACAGTATTAGGCTTATTGGTCTTTTGCGCTAAAAATTCAGTTTTTAAGTTAAAATGGGGGTCATTATTATGATCCAAAATTTAATAGACGAGTTAAAAGAAATTCATTTTGCTCGAAAAAACAACCATGTCATTTGTTGATCTAATGCGCTTTCGAAATGTGCTAAGATACTTAGACATCGTTGAAGTTTATTTTATTCCGAAGCTTGTGTAAGGTAGCTCTAGGCGATTATATATTGTTTGGTGGAATAAAAATTATATCAATGCGAAGCCAACTTCTAAGACAATCACCATTAAATGTAAAGCAGGGCGATACAGTATGGAGAAAATTTTACTAGCAAGTAAGCAAGCATTAAAAGATCACATTTGGCTTCGCATGATTGTGACAATTTTGATTATTGAATTGTTCGATGAGGCCATTGCTAGCCCGTTGTTTGGCATGATATTCACACACCATTTCTGGATTGAAAATGTTATTTATAAGGGTTTGGAATTTCTTATCGCGTTCGTGCTGAATCTAAAATTGCTGAAGGCAAATATAATGATTGCACGGTCTAAACGAGAAAATATTGGTAAACTTATCGTTCTGGCGACCGTTATTATCTTTTTTTCGGTGTTAATGATAGCATTACACCACCCAACGAGAGCATGGGAAGCTCTGACAGTCGGATTGATTGCGGCAATTCCCGAAGAATTTATTTGGCGTGGTATGGTGTTGACATACATTGGTCAACATATGTCCGGATCAATACGATTTCGCGCAATCTGGGCGTTGTCAATTAGCAGTCTTTTGTTTGGAATGTACCACTTAGGGAATCTGCATAATCAGTCTCTTGACAGTACTTTAGCCCAAGTACTTCAAACAATTGGGCTTGGTATGATTTTAGGTGCAATATATATAAAATCTGGTAATTTGTTAAATTCGATGCTGTTTCATTTTTCATGGGACTTTTTCGTGACACTGGTTAGTGGTGTTGGGAGCAAGCCGGATTCAACGATTAATTGGACGGCAAATAGCCTAATATTTGTGGCATTCTGCATCATTGGATTCATTACCGTGATGTCTGGTGATCGAAAGTTTGCGCTAATTAAAAATCTTGATTCAGAGACGTCGATAGCGAGCAAATGATGAAATCGCTCTGAAAGTTCAAAAATAACGCAGTCACTAATTTGTGATTGCGTTATTTCATGTCTATTTAATCAAACCCATCTCCACCTGCGGATCAATAAATGGTTCATCAATCCGAAACTCAGCCGGTCGGTGCAATGTCATGCCGTTTTCATCAACTTTTGAACAGTAGGCGGCAATTTTAACCCCGTGCGGTACAGCCGCCTTAATAGCAGCTGTAAGTTTGGGCGCCATGTGATGATTGAGGGTGAGCACGTCAATGTTATCAATTTGGATGACGAAGAAAAGATAGGCCATGTAGCCTTCGTCAATCGCATGTTCAAGATTATAAACGTGTTTCACTGCCCGAATCGTTGGTGCGTCCGGAAAGCCGACGATACCGTGGCTTTCTAACGTTGCGCCCTTAGTCTCAACAAAGAACTCTTGTCCCGTACTCGTCTTACCTTTAAAGTCGACACGGGAATCGCCAAACGGCACTTCAGGACGAAATTCTGTAATTGTGCCGGGTAAATCAGGGAAGGTGAGTAGACCAGCGTCTACCGCTTCCTTAGTTACCTTATTTGGCATGGCACTATCTACATTGACCCAGAAGTCACCATGGTCAGTGCGTTTGATGACAGAGACCATATCCCAGTGCGTTTTTCGTTCAGGATTCTTAGCTGGCACGATTGAAACAGTTGCGCCGGGAATCAGCAGATCAGCACCGCGACCGGTATTTTTTAAATGAGTTTCAATGGTTTCGCCGTTTCGTTCGACTCTGCACGTAAAGCGACTGGGTCGATCTACATAATGTGCCAATTGTGCGCCTTGATACTGCATAATAGTGCCTTCTTCCGCATGTTTAACGATGCCGATAAATAGTGATTCAATCAGCACTTCATTCAACAATAGTTTACACCTTAGGCAGGCAGAGTTAGCTATGGGAGTTTGACGTCACTACTATCGTCATTGCGGCTGTTTTCGGACTGAGCCTTCGCCGAACTAGCCTTTGCACGAGAACTGGCTTTTTCGGATTCAGTCGGCGTTGGAGCGACGTAATTGAAGTTCAGTCGTTTGACGTTACTCGTATAGTCGTTGAAAAGTGCGTCGCAGTCCTTAAACTGACGATTTACTGAACTGCGAATTTGCATCAAACTCGTGATCTTTTTAGATGGAATCCCAGGATTACGCTGGAAATTATCCTGATAATTAGGGTCACCAACTGTGGTCATGAACGTTGTGAATTCATTATTAACCTTAGTTGGTGTCAGTGTGGATTTGCGTAACTGACGCCAACGCGACTGAACGCGTTCCGGATAGGCTTGGGCGACTTGTTGTAGCAGGCGATTACCTTCTGCCGTTTTGAGATCGCCGTGGTTCGGATAGTTATGGGATACAGATTCACCCGACGGATAAATGTGGCGACCATTTTCGTACAGACCCCAAGTGGAATCGAGGTCGTACATGGTGGCATGCCAAATCTGGCCGTTATAAGTGAGCAGTTCAAGGTTGCGTCCAAGGCCGTCCTGATCGTGAATAAGGTTGGCAAACAAATACATATCAATGACGGAATTAACGTCTAAATATTCAGGAGCATGTTGTCTAAACGTTTGCGTATCACTGGTATTGACGAAGTGAACCAACCGTTCAAAGTCTTGCTTTTGCTGACGAGTTAATGAATCAGGCACATCAGGGGTCCAACCGGTCGCGTTGTAACGAACCTTGTCGGACCAAAACATGTCGGCTTTACCCCACTCATTACTGCTGATGGCGATGTTGGTAGGGTCATGTTTATCTAGCCCCCACAGCTTGGCATCTTTAGGCGTGTTAAGTGTATAGAGGCCCCAGCGGTCACCGTTAACTTTCATTTCAATAGGGAAGCCACTGATGGCACCGTTATTTTGTGAGTCAGCTAACTGTTTTGGAGCACCAGACCGGGTGGCAACCATGTCTGACCATAACTGTGAGTTAACGACGTTACGCGATTGCGTGGCGTCAATATAGTTGGCCTTTAACACGTAGCTGCTGTGCTTTTTCCACCCCGGTGCGGCCCGCCACTTTAGTTTGTGTTTCAGTGACTTATCTTTATAAAACTTAATTTTCCAGTTTTTCTGTGGATAACGGCGCGAACTTTGACCCTGCCACTTCATGGTGGCGTAGCCGTCTTCTTGAACACCCGTTTTACGATCTTTAAAAGAAAAACGGACGGTGGGGTTCTTATCGACTGTTTGTGAGACAGCACCCTTGATTTTGACACGCGGCAAGCGCTCGACTTTTTGCCGTGAACCCAGCGGTAACTGACGCGTGGAATTAAAATGCAGCCACGTAAACGTACCCACCAGCAAGACTAGAATGAGACCGACTAAACTGATGAGCGCCACGCGTGGGCGGCTTTTTTTAGACATGGTTCAAAACCCTCCGTGATTTATTTCGATCCATTGGGGATGACCTGAGTGACCATATCAATAAGGTCACTCAGGTCTGCTTCTGCGTTAACACTTTGTGGGAAGAAACCGTTAAATGATAGTTTGGCGTATCCAAACAGGGTACTCAAAAAGAACCGCATCATTCGCTCACGTTCCTGCTCGTCAGCAACCATTGGTGTCAAAATATCGCGCAGGATATTTACGATTGCGCCAGCTGGTGCGTCTTCGAGTTTGAGTGGCGAACGAAAGCCGTGATGTTCCGTCGTTAACATTTCCTGGAAGGATGGGTGATCCTGGGCAAACGAAAATAGTGTGATGGCGAAAACCTTAAGTGCATCCTTGCCAGAAACAGGGACGAGCTTAGTGTAGAGCTCATGTTCAACGAGCTGACGGCCGTAATCCGCAACACCGGCTTTTAAATCATCCAGACTTGGAAAGTAATGGTATAACGTTTGCGGTTGCACACCTAAATGACGGGCCATGCCGCGCAGAGATAGTTTTTGGAGGCTGTCCTGTTCAGCAACGTGGTAGGCTTCCGTGACAATGTAATCCCGTGATAGTGCTTTTTTCATAACTGTTCTCCTTGGTACTTCCTCTTGAAACGGTGGTTCCTAACCTAAATGTTAAAGCGAATTGTTACTGGTGACGTCTGTCCGCATGGAAATCTCAAGATTGCCGTTGCGTTCCCGTAAGGCGTCGATAAAGGCTTTTTGTTGATCTGGTTTCTTAAGCACGAGTCGATATTGTAGTTCAAACAGACTCCCCAAATTAGTCGTTCGAACATTATCGAGGGTGACTTCTTTCGCATAACGGTCAAAGATGGCGTCGAATTCATGCTCGTAATCGAGATTTTCCGGCACGGTAATTTTCATTAACCGTTCGTTTTGATTGCTGGCGCCAAAGTCGAGCATCGTATACAACAACATCGCTAAGCTGACGACGATGGTGAAAAAAGTCGCATAAAGCAGGTAACCACGGCCTGTTGCCAACCCAATCGTCATGGCAAAGAAAATGGTGACCATTTCCCGAGCATTACCCGGTGCCGATCGGAAACGAACCAAGCTGAAGGCCCCAGCTACAGTAATCCCGGCGCCCAGATTGCCGTGAACAATCATGATGATGGATTGGACTAGAATCGGCAGTAACGCAATCGAGAAAATAAAGTGTTTGGAATAGTGATTCCGGTACATATAAACAAAGGCGACGATAAGACCAAGAATCAATGTGACTAATGTCGTGATGAAAATCTGTTCAAACGTCACGAGGTGGTGTTTGGGTCCTAAATAACTGATAAGCATTGTTGCCCTCCCTGAATGCCGTATTTATAGATCAGGCCGTATTTTGAAAATGGTTGTGGATAAAGTTTGAGGGAGGCGAATAATTGACTCCACTCAAAGGGCAGTGCACGTGGTAGTTTAATTTCCATGACGACCATGCCTGAGGCCAGCAAAGGGATGCCCTGATTGTGGTTAATCAGATTGACATTGCGGGAGCGCCAACGAATATTTTCATCAAACGTCAGTCGCAGACCGTCAGCCGTACTGTACGCTGTGCGTTCATAAATAACTGCTGTTTGTCGTGATAATTCATGGGAGTGCGTAAAACGGTCAATTTCGCGTGCGTTCATATCGTCATTGCGACTGATACTACCGCTGCGACTGGCAAGATAGCGATGAGCCTGATTATAAGGCAGGGTAACGCGCCGTTTGTAAGTGACACCATTGACTTTTTTCTTTAATTCCACAAAGGCAGGTTGATGATGATCAACAGGGTCGCCATAAGCACGCAAACGTAATTTCTCACGGTACTTACTGTTGTCGAGCTGACGACGGGCAAACATGTAATCTTCGGTATCGTAATACAGGGAAGAAATCGTCTGTTTACCATATTGATCCATGCGAATTTGATTGCCTAATTTTTTAAGTAATTGTTGATAGGTGGACTGATCCATGACATATTTTTGTTCATGGCGTTCAAACACCATTGGCACCGCACTTTTTTGTGGTGACGCCAGGTTGGCGAGCATGTTAAGGCCTCCTCAAGGTATATGCCGATGACCAATTTTAAAAGCTGGCCTGGGCAACATTTTTTGATATGTAATCCGCGCCTAAACGGACGTTTATTAAGTGCTCATTTATGCAACCGACACAGTATATCATCCTTGCCGAACACTGTACACAAGAATGAGACACCTGTGTTAATTTGTCCTATCAATTTTAATTAATTGATGAGTTAACGTGAGAATGTTTCCGCAGATTCAGCTGATTGTGGTTCAGAATATGGCAATACTTTGAGAACTCAAAATTTCATAAATAGTAAAAAAACGTTCAGTTAGGGCGCTGTCCTCAATAATTTGAAGACAACGCCCTAACTGAACGTTTATAAAAATACCTGTAATTTTTACAGCCGGCGGTGAACCAAAAAAGTGACCGTGTGGAGAATGATGGCTAGCAAAACGAAGAAAATAACGACAAATGTCCCCCAGTTGATCCAGAAGTTAGTTTGCGTGAGGACACCGTTGAGAGCACGTTGAATGCCCATCGTAATTAAGGACATCACGGCAATCATGCAGAAAAGTTCAACGTAGCGCTTCATTGTATTATCATCTCGTTTCGATTTTTGTGGTAGACGGGCGCCCCATTTGCGGCAGAGTTGAAGTTTGCTTTCGGGAATGTGGTCGCCGTTTTTAAATGTATTAGGGCAGACGATTTCATGAATTTTAATCACCCCGGCGGCAGACATGACGCGGTCAATCTGTTTGAACGTTTCGTCAGTAATACCAGTGAAAAAGTTGTTGATTGGGCTGATGTAGCAGTCAGTGATTGATAGGTAGTGTTTGTTCTTGAAGCGGGCAGGGTGGGCATCACCGACATGATCGATGCGAACCAAACGCCAACGTAAACAGTCCAAAAAGTTCTTTGTCACACCGGATAAACCGCCCCAAAAAGTTGGTGCGGCAAACACCCAGACGTCACTAGCCAGCAATTTCTCAGTGAGTTCATCCAGAACCGGATTGGATTGGCCCTTAATATCTGGGTGAATATCATAGTTCTCCAAATAAATTGTTTCCGTTTCAGTAGAATCGGGTACCGCGGCCAAAGTTGTGGCGAGCAACTTGGCGGTCACACCATGCTGTTTATGTGAGCCCAAGATACCAAGTACTTTCATCAAATCGTCCCCTAAGTTTCGTGACTTAAAATCTATGTAATAATGGTATGAATCGTTGTTATCACTTGATAAATCAACGTTTATAACGTGTTTTATATATTCACTTTAGCATACTTATTTAATGTTGTTGACCTTGGTGTGTAACATAAATAATCGTTTTGTCAAATTGACAGCGGCGGAATTGTTCACTATACTGTCCTTACATTTGAAATGGGGGACCGATTATCGCATCTTCACTACATCCATATATCCACTTCCCCAACGCTAAAGAAGCGATGGCCTATTACCATGAAGTTTTTGGCGCAGACCATCTATTCCGCATTCCGGTAACAAAGAACGCAGCGCGGGATTTAGATTTAATTGATACTGATTTAAATAACTCAACGATGCATGGTGGCTTTGAAGTCATGGGCTCAGAAATTTTATGTGCAGACGACTTCATGAACCAGCCACAACATGCGACAAACATTGCGATTTTACTGGAATTTAACGCAGATGATAACGCAGACGTTGTTAAGGCTCAGAAATTCTTCGAGCATGTGGCCAACTCTGGTCGAGTACGTGTGACTGAACCATATACGAACGCTTATTTTGGCGGCAAACGAGGCGAGTTCACTGATGAATATGGTGTGAACTGGATCGTTAATTGTCGTCCGCATGACTGGGTTCAAAATGCGCCTGTTATTGATGAAGCGCCAATGAATGAACCAGCGTAATAAATTAAATAGTCATTAAACGAGTAAACCTCGTGCAACACTGTTTGAAACAACAGTAATTGCACGAGGTTTACTCGTTTTTATTCAGGTTGTTTTTGGAAAAAGTGAGTTGTGGCGTATTGCAGTGTTTCAGTTAAGAAATGAACCGCTTCTTGGGCCGATGCCGAGTTTGGACAAACCATATCAAAACCGTGGAAACAGCCTTTCATTACCTTACTAAAGGTTGGGACACCGCTATCCTTAAGTTTCTGTATGTACTGCATTGTCTCATCATAAAATGGTTCAACATCGCCGATGAACGTGCACGTAGCAGGCAGGTCGTGAAAATCAGTTGCCCGACTGGGTGCAGCATAGATCGGAACTTCGTTTGGTGCGAACTGATTGGCCAAGTACATCTGCCAGGCCAGTTTGTTAGACAATGTGTTCCAAACGGGCGCATCGTTGTTTTGCGACGACTCTGTTACCATGCGGTCATCAAGCATGGGATACAGTGGCACTTGAAAGGCAATCCCAACATTACCATGATCGCGGTTATACAATGTCAACGCGGCAGTCAGGCCACCACCGGCGCTAGCCCCAGCTACCATAATTTGATTGTCACGCATACCATACTCAGCACCGTGCTGTTGCAACCATTTTAAGGCAAGGTAGGCATCATTTAGAGCGGCCGGATAAGGTGCTTCACTTGCCAAGCGATAATCCGGTGCAACAATGACTGCGTTTGTAGCACTGATAAACCGTTGAATGGCAAACGCCTCTGTTTCGGGTCGTTCCATAACGTAACCACCGCCGTGCAAATAGAGAATGCCGGGAACATTGTGTGGTCGATTCAACGATGTATACACACAGAGTCGTAGTTGGCTACCATCTGGACGATCGATAAAGTGCTGTTCATAATTGAGTGATTTGCGACCAATGCCGCGTTGTGCGCCTGCAAGGGCATTGATAACGTGAATTTTAGTTGGCGTCAAATAAGGTACTGCTCGACGGGCAATGCGGCCAAACCGTTGTAATTCAGGTCGAATCATATCGTCTGAAACGTGCATGTTACTCGCCATCCTTTGTTTGCGAGTTTGACAATCCGTTTCGTCTGTCAGTCTCGGCCTGTTGTTGCCGGAATGCTTCAAGCCGTTGGTGCGCTAAGTTCATTTGAAAGACCAATAAAACGTTAAATCCTAAACTGAGGATGAATAGCAACTTTTTCATAAGCACGCGTCTCCTTCGTTTGATAACGATTACGATGTTAGTTTCAATTACGGTAATTATAGACCAGATTATCAAATGAAGGTTCAGGTAAATTTAACCGATGGACATCACGTACGGTAATTGAAAAAAGTAGGCCAATACTCGTAAGACAAATAAGCAAAGTACACCGGCCAAAGCTAAAATAAGAGCTACTTTCATACCGCGACTGGGCTGTTTACGAATATTAATGAGCATATAAAGAAGTGAACCGACAGGCACGAAAAAACTCAATAAGGCTGGGACATAGGCTAAAATAGGATGAACAGTTCCAGGCGTAAATTGAGTGAGTGAGAAAGCGACGGTTAATGCAAAGATGATTGTCAGGATAATTGTTGCTAGCACTATTTTTACAATCATAAATACTTTAGAATCATGCGAAATTTTTGTCATCATAGTGGTATCTCCCTTAATTAAATCGTCCAAAGACAAATCGAAAAGAGTGCTTAACCGAATTAGATTTTCGATATCCGGCAACGTTTTGCCAGTTTCCCATTTCGAAATGGATTGACGTGAAATATGAAGCTCATCGGCAACGGCCTGCTGTGATAAATTGGCTCGTTGGCGAGCAGCTTTTAATGCAGTGGCTAATTCCATAAGGTGCTCCTTTCTTAATGAGCAAAGTGTCGCATGATTTGGTGAAACTGGGTAGCACCTAATGGGCGCAACCGCGTAATGACGGCATTTATTTGTTCCTGTTATTATGTCATAAGTATGGTAATGAAGTAAAAAGGTAGTGAAATAATACAGGTGAAATTTTCAGAGATGATTTAAGAATATGCAAACAAAGAATCAACAATATTAGTTTAAAATATGCACACTTATAATTATCTTTATGATATAGTTCGTATTTTACGGTATTTACACGACAAAAAATTGTGATATGATAATTAACATTACCATTACGCGAACTTATTCTTGAGGAGGATTTCAAGCAATGCCAATTACCCGTGAATTTACTAGTGGTTTACCCAAAGCGGAACTACATGTACATATTGAAGGAACACTGGAACCAGATTTGAAGTTGAAATTGGCACAAAGAAATCATATCGATATCGGTCAACAGACCGTGGAAGAAGTTCAAAAAACGTATGATTATGACGATTTGGCCTCGTTTTTGACCGTGTATTATCCAGCAATGAATGTCTTACAAAAAGAACAAGACTTCTATGACCTAGCTTTTGCATATTTGCAACGAGCTGTCGCTAATAACGTTCGGCACGTGGAAATGTTCTTCGACCCACAGGCTCATACAAGTCGTGGGATTGCGTTTGAAACGGTGCTTCACGGACTGCATCGTGCAATCGTTGATGCTCGGGCATTGAATATTGATGCAGCACTGATCATGTGTTTCTTGCGTGACTTTACTAGTGAATCTGCTCGACAGACTTTGATTGAAGCATTGTCGTACAAGGATCAGTTGGTGGGTGTCGGTTTGGATTCTGACGAACACAACAATCCGCCCCTTAAGTTTGCACGTCAGTTCGCTGATGCGGCTGCCGCTGGTCTGCATTTAACTGCTCACGCGGATATTGATCAAAAGGATTCTATCGAGCATATTCGACAGGCACTTGAAATCATTGGTGTCGAACGTTTAGACCACGGCACGAATATTGTTGAGGATCCGGATTTAGTCGACTTTGTAAAGAAACAAAATATTGGGCTGACCTCTTGTCCACTGTCCAATGCCTTTATCTCCCCAGAAATGAAGGGCAAGGAAGTACTTGAATTATTGGCAAAAGGTGTCAAAGTTTCCATTCACTCGGATGACCCAGCCTATTTTGGTGGGTATATTGCCGATAACTATTATGCAATTGCCAGCAAATTTGATTTAACGAAGGAACAGGTCGTTCAATTGGCTAAGAATTCGTTTGAAAGCTCATGGATTAGCAAAGAACAAAAGGCGCTTTACCTGAAAGAATTGGATGAATATGTAGCAGCTCATTAATATCTAGAGTGTGGATACAAAAATACGGATTGGCTAGCCTCGTTTTGACGGCTAACCAATCCGTATTTTCATTTGATGTTTATTTTAGTAAACAGGCCGATTTTCACCTTGAGTGGCTGGATCAGCAATTCCAATGCTATCATTTGCTGCAAAAGTGGGATCGGCAACAATTTTCAACACGACATCAGCGATGCTTTGGCGCGAACCGGAAACACCGACGTAAGGTTCATGACGCGTTGTAATGTGATAATTAACCTCATCACGGTCGTTTAGCCAAGGCAAACGAAGCGTTGTGTAAGTAATGCCTGATTCTGATAACAGTTTGTCAGCGTTAATTGCCGTGACTAAACCGCTGGCAACCATTTGTTGATTCCACTGACCAAACTCACCGGGAACTTCGTTGTACAGGCCCAATAGACTGGTCGAAATAATTCGTTTCGTGCCCGTTTTTTTGGCAGCAGCGATAATGTTCTTTGTGGGTCGATTGTTTTTATCGTGGTCAACAACGGCAGAGAACACTATGTCCTGATTAGCCATGGCACTTTTCACTTCATCAGTATCATCAAGATTAACTTCAATTAACCGAACTCGCGGATTATTTGATAAAGTGTTTAAACGACTGACATTGCGTAAGCCAAGTGTCAGATTGATATCTTTAAAGGTTGGCTCAGTCAAAATACGATGCTCAACGATTCTGGCAATCTGTCCATTGGCAGCTAAAATTAATAAGTTCATTGTCTTACCTCCGTTTGAAAGAACGATTAGTGTTAATTAAAGTAATTCGTGTTGTTTTAGATAGTCTCTAAGTGCCTTGTCATTTGTGTAGCGAATACCATCAACGACGGTGATGCCACTAAAGGATGCAGCCATTTTTTGCAAATATGGCATTGAGTCGGTGATAGGCGTACTCATGCTTGTAGTAAAGGGAATGATAGTTTTATTTTTAAAATCCAACTGATCAAATAAAGAATGGATAATCATTGGTGGTTGTTGCCACCATGTTGGAAAGCCGATAAAAATGTTCTTAAAAGATGTAATATCTGGAAGAGTAGTTAAATCTAGCTGGGGATGGATTTGGGCGTCCAGTTCATGTTTGCCAACTTCAACAACGGCATCGTATCCTTGGGGATACGGTGGTGTTGACTGGACGGCGAATGCTTTCGCACCAGTCAACTGCGCAATATTGTTTGCCGCTGGACGGGTGGTACCGGAACTAGTGAAATAGAGGATAATGGATTGTTGATTCATAATATAGTTTGAGTTTCCTTTCTAGCAAACGGTTTTGCTGGTCATTTACAAACGCACAATACACCTTAAAGTACAGTTTAAGGCAACCATGTAGGAGGTATTTATGGATAAAGATAGATTGGCTGCATTTACGGACGCGGTTCTTGCAATTGTGATGACCATTCTAGTACTGGAATTAAAAAAGCCAGCAAGTGTGACACCTGCTGGCTTGTGGGACTTACGCATTAACTTTTTTGCCTATGCTTTATCATTCTTTTGGATTGGCCTCATGTGGATGACCCATCACAATAATTGGCAACAAGTAAAATTGATCAATGCTCAAACGGTTATTTACACGCTACTAATGTTGTTTTTTGCTTCTTTATTTCCATACACGACCAGTTTAGTCGCGGACAATTTTGATAATCCCACGGCGCAAGCATTCTACGGCGTGGTCGTTCTTGCTGTGACCTTCAGTAACATGGCAATCTCACATTCAGTGAATGTGGCAAACGACGATCTGTCGCTTGGACTGCTGTATACGTTATCGGACCGGGCTGTGATTATTGATATCGCCATTAAAGTAACAGGGTTAGTACTTACATTAACGGTTTTCCCACCTGCAATGATGATTGCTATTTTTATAACGATGTTCGAGATAGGCGTAGCACATTTTTTGCCAAGATAGGTTAATTTTAAACGATCAGTAATGATATTTAAGCTGGAAGATGGTTATGGCCGTATCGGTCACGCTATAGACAATTTGATTTTCTTTGTCAATTCGCCGCGACCATGTTTCTGATAATTCATATGTTAGCGGTTCAGGTTTTCCCAAACCAGCAAAAGGCCGACGTTGAATATCATTGATAAGCTTATTGATTCGTTTTAGTGTCTTTTTGTCTTCTTGTTGCCATGCGACGTATTCATTCCAAGCTATTGGGGAGAAAACAATATTGAACTTAATCATTTTGGAGGTTCTCCCATTCCTCAGGTGTCAGAATGTGTCCTTGACCGCGATCAATTTGATTTAGAGAAGTTTGAAGCGCTTTTCGATTAGCAGATGTTGCTAATAAATAGTTTGTTTCTTTTAGGGAATTATATTCTTGTTCGCTGATTAAAATGACATTCTTTTGCTTAGGGCGCGTTATAATCAGCGGTTCATTAAGATCACTAACGTCATCAGCATATGATTTAAAGTTTTTTCGAAAATCGCTGACACTAGTTGCAGAGATATTTACTGTCATGAAACAGACCCCCTTTAGATAGTTTAGACGTATTTATAACTCATGTCTCTTTTATGTACATAAATATGTACATAAAAGAGAATTCGAACTAATACACTTATTGGAAGGGGATATTCCTGAATTGTCTGTAAGGAAGGATGTATATGATTTTTTAAAATCTTGTTTGTGTTTCCTGAATGTGGTTTGTCCGCACTGGTTTAGCATCGTCGCGTTCGCCACCGCAGCAAGCTGTGCCTAATCAAAAATCGATCATTGGCAAAATGCGCCAACAACCGATTTTCTATTAGTGCTCGCTTCCTACCGCGGTTGTTCGCACTGGTTACTTGTTATGAACGAAGTCAACGACGTTACGGCCAACAACCTTGTTGTCCATTAATTCTTGGATCATGTCGTTAATTTCTGATAATTTACGAGTCTTAACGATTGGGTGAACCAAACCTTCAGCACCGAACTGGAATGTTTCGGCCAAGTCTTGGCGAGTACCAACCAATGAACCAGCAACGACGATACCATCAAGAACCGTCTTAGCAATGTTCAACTTCATGTCACCTTGTGGTAAGGCAACGGCAACTAATTTACCATCAGGACGGAGTGAGTCAACGGCTTGGTCGAAGGCTGCAGTAGTAACAGCAGTAACCAAGGCAGCGTGAACACCGCCAACCTTTTCTTGGATTTGCTTGTCAACATCACCATCGTGACGGTTGATCAGCAAGTCAGCACCGGCATCTTTAGCAGCTTGCAATTTGTCAGGGTTACCATCAACGGCAACGACGTGGGCACCAAATACGTGTTTAGCGTATTGGATAGCCAAGTTACCTAAACCACCGGCACCAACAACAGATACCCATTGGCCAGGCTTTACATCAGCAACTTTGATTGCTTTGTACATCGTAACACCGGCACAAGTTAAGGAAGTTGCTTCAACAGGGTCCAAGCCATCTGGAACCTTAACGGCGTAGTTAGCGTCAACGATAACTTGTTCAGCCATCGCACCGTCAACGGTGAAGCCAGAGTTTTCAACGTTACGGCAAAGTGTTTCACGGCCAGTTAGACAGTATTCACAGTGGCCACAGCCCTTGAAGAACCAAGCGATAGATACACGGTCGCCAACTTTAACGGCATCAACGCCATCAGCAACCTTAGAAACGATCCCAACACCTTCATGACCGATAATCCGGCCAGGCTTTTCACCAAAGTCACCGGCAGCAACGTGAAGGTCAGTGTGACAAAGGCCGCAGTATTCAACATCTACTAAAGCTTCACCAGGTTTTAAATCACGTAATGTAACATCTTTAACGTCAACAAATCCGTCGACTGGTTCTCTAACAACAGCAGCTTTCATGAAGCAATCTCCTTTATGTGTCCTTATTTGTTTACGTTTACATCATAGCAGGCAAACGGTTGAATTTAAAGTGAATAAATGAGCATTTGTAAATTTTTTACATGTTTTTAATTTAAACGTAAACGAAACGAACTTTATAAAACGGCAATATACGAATTTAAAGTAAGCAACTTACATAACTATTCTTGTGAAGAAATATCAATTAGCCGTTCATAGGCGACCTAATATAGGCGTCGTGATAGAATGAAGTAAGTAGGACAAACGAACTCAAAGGAGTGGATTTTTCTGTCATCCCAACGTTCAGAAGTTAAATTTAGCTGGTTGTTTGTAGCATCCATGTTGAATAACAGCGGGGCGAGTTTCTTATGGCCACTGACGACGATTTATCTACATAATTATCTTCATGAATCACTTACTTTATCGGGACTGGTGTTATTAGGTATGTCCTTGATGATGATTGTCGGTGATTCAGTCGGCGGTTATTTATTTGATCACTGGAAACCATATCAAACGGGAGTACTGTCAGCAGCATTGGCTACTTTAGCTGTGGTCGCCTTGATATTCTGGCATGGTTGGCCGATATATGGCATTTTGTTGCTAGTCGTCGGGTTCGGCGACGGCGTCAACATGACCATTTTGAATTCACTGGCCACGTGGGTGAAGTCTACCTCGACACGGCATGTGTTTAACATGCTTTACGTGTCAATGAATATCGGTGTTGTGATTGGGACGTTGATTGTCGGCTATGCCATTAAGTTTGGTATTACGACAGTTTTCATCATTGCTGCCATTTGTTACGCAGCGTTGACACTTGTCGTGGCCTTACACTTTAATGTTAAACCGCAAACACAAACGAACAGGTCAACGTCACAATCTAAGGATACTAAGACCAATGTCACATCAAAGCGTTCACGGCCAACTGTTTTGATTACCTTGATTTTAGTGTTGTTGTTGGCGATTAACCTGGCATACTCACAATGGGAAAGTGTGATTTCGGTTCACATGACCAATTTAGGCATTCCTGTGTTGAATTATAGTCTGTTGTGGACCTTGAACGGGGTCATTATCGTGTTGTTACAGCCAGTAATTACGCGCTGGAGTGAGCGATTTAAGATTGAAAACGTCATTGTTGTTGGGATCACCCTATTCGCAGCGTCATTCTTTATGCTAATTTTTGCCCGGACCTACGCAATGTTTGTGATCACTATGATCGTGCTTACGTTTGGTGAAATGATTGGTCATCCGGCCTTGCCGGCTTGGATTGCAGTTAAAGCGCCTGCTAGTGAAGCCGGCCGCTATCAGGGCTTTGCAAACATGGCGATTGCATTTGGCCGTGCATTGGGTCCGCTATTTGGTGGCTTTATGCTAGATTATGCAACATTCCCCGTTTTATTCATGGCGGTTGGTGGCGTACAGATGATTGCGTTGGTTGCCGTTTATTGGCGTGCACACTCAGAACGGGTTAAACAACAAGCTAAAATTTCGAAATAATGATTCGTTAAATGAAAAATATCCTGAACAGTGTGGCACATGAGAAAGTGCCCATTGTTCAGGATGTTTTTATTTGGCTGCTTGAATGGCCGTTTTAACGATTAAATCATAAATGCGGGTGACGTCGCGGGTCGTTCCGCGCAACTCATAATCGGCTAAAAACGGGAAGCCATATTTGTCGGCATAGCGACGTGCTGTTAAACAATATTGTTCGTTGAAATTACGGTTACCAGAACCAATCACGCCTAAACATTGCTTGCGGTTATCATGATAGGCAATGTATTCACCAAGGACATTTGTCATTAGCTCTTTAACGCCGTTGTCGATGCCGTTGCCGCCGTCTAGATAGGTTGGGACAAACGCAAAGTAGGGCTCGGTTTCATCGATAAAATCTGATTGTTCAGAGATTTCTTCAACCTTCAGTGTGGGTTTGTCAGCATTTTCTTCATGCTTTTTGTCAGCATGTTCAGCAAGGTGACTGACGAAACTGCGAGTATTTCCTTCAATAGATATGTAGCGAATGTTTAATGTCGTCATGCTCAGGTGCTCCTCGTTTTTGATTTAAGTTGAGTGTACAGCAAGGATTTTTTTGAAACCAGTCTTGACGATTCGCAATCTGGCTTCCAGACGCATCATGAACAGGCGTAAAATGGTGTTAACGGAGGAATTGTTAATGACACATTATTTAATTGTTACAGATATTGATGGCACGTTAATTCCGAAGAGCCAAATTGTGTCACCCCTGACGAAGGCGGTGTTTGCCAAACTTCGTGCGGATGGTCACGAAACATATATTGCTAGTGGACGATTGCTTGCATTGGCGCGGTCGATTGGCAATCAGCTGAGTCCAGACATGAACGTCATTTGTTCTAATGGCGCCGTAATTGCGCAAGGTAAGCAGATTCATCAAACGCTGCTTGGTTCGGATGCCGCCATCGCTGCGTATGAAATTTGTGAGCGCTACGGGTTAACGCTCCGTTTGTTCAACTTGAAGGATACTTTTCACACATCTACTGAACACGAGGCGATTGAGCACATGCGATTCTTACGCCGCGGCGTTGACACGGGTACGATTTACTTGAACGATATCGCCGATGTAAAAACGATTGCTGATACAATTACAAACGGCCTAGCAGTGTCACACGACCACAACAAGCTGGCGTTAGCGCGTCAGGCGTTTGCCGAGACTGGTTTATTCTCATTGTCAGCATCAAATCCGTGGAACATCGAGTTAATTCCCAAGGGTGTCAGTAAGGCAACTGCGCTCAGGTCAGTGCAACAACAGTTACGTATCGACGCTGCGCATACTATTGTGTTCGGTAATGGGCTCAATGATGCGCCGATGTTTAGCGAGGCGCAGACCAGCGTTGCGATGGCTGATTCTCCACAAGTAGTGATTGATCAGGCGGCGACAACAACTGTTCCCGTCGATGAAGATGGTGTGCCAAAGTTCTTGATGAAGATGTTCGGTATCACTGCGTCAGACTTGCAGGAGGTTCAAGAAAAATGAGACCTGTAATTTTGTACGTTGCTACTAGTCTTGATGGGAGACTAGAATGGTTAACAAATACGGCTGTTGACGGGGATGCCGGTTATGACCGTTTGATGGGTGAAATTGACACCTTAATCATGGGCCGGACTACATATGACTATGTGATTGATCATTCGGATACATACCCCTACAAGAATCTTATCAGTATTGTTCTCACTCATCATGATATTGCCGCAGCAGACGGCGTGCAGCCTTATCAGGGAGATGTTGTGACACTCGTTGACCAATTGCGTCAAAAATCAGGAAAGGCAATCTGGATTGTGGGTGGCGGTGAGATTGTCGGTGCCTTAATTCAGGCCGAACTTATCGATGATCTAAGATTGTTTGTTGCACCTACGTTTCTTGGTGCTGGTCCAAAGCTTTGGCAACCGGGTGAGCAGGCAAAAACCTTTGAATTAGTGAACGTATCACGTGCCGGTCAGTTGGCTGAACTGGACTATCGTGTAAGGAACAAATAGCAGAAACATATGCATGAACACAGAAAAATTGAAACTGGGGGAGTTTTCAATGTTGTTAGCATCAGATTTAGATGATGGTCGGTCAGTCTATTTAAACGGTAAAAAACTGGATAGCCCGTCTAAGGAGCCTATTTTTATTAAGACGTTATCATATGTGAATGCTTATTATCGCTTACAGCAAACACATCCAGAGACGCATATGTATGCGGAAGATGGGCAACAATACGACGTTGTCTTTAAAACACCGCATACGATTCAGGATCTGACGGCCAAACGGTGCGTATATCAAGACATTGCGATCCAATCATATGGCATGTTGGGTCGGACACCAGATTTTATTGATTCCGGAATACCAGCTTTTGCTGCGCACACAAAGTTTTTGGGATGCAATAAATACGCCAACTTTTCATCCAATGCTGATTCGTACTGTGCCAGGATCAAACAGTCTGATGTATTTGTATCTCATGCGTTGCAAAACCCGCAGATAGATCGTTCAAAAGAACTGCATGAAGTCACAAAGGGCGCTACAGGAATGAAAGCCAGCAAAGTTACTAATGAAGGCATTTACGTTAGTGGCGCTAAGATGGTAAACACCTTAGCACCGCTATCTAACGAACTGCTAATCTTTAACACACCAACGTTAGCGCCGGGAGATGAGGATTATGCACTGGCGTTTTGGTTGCCAATCAATTCTGATGGATTATCTATTATTTGCAGAAAGCCTTTTAATCGACCAGATCATAGTGAGTTTGACTATCCATTGAGTAATGCTTTTGATGAAATTGATGCTTACATCATATCTGAAGATGTCTTTATTCCTTGGTCAGATGTGTTTGTTTTTCAGGATGTAGAAAAATCAAATCAATTCTTTACAGAAAGTGGCTTATTTCAGCACACAACATTACAGGACCAGGCGCGAGGGTCGGTCAAACTTGAATTTGTGACGAGCCTGGCCATTGAACTAGCACAGCGTCTTGGTGTTGACAAATATTTAAACGTTCAGGAAATGTTGGGCAACCTAACGGCTAATTTGGAGTTAGTTCGCGGCGCGTTGGTTAATTCAGAACTAACCGGTTCAATGGATGACAGAGGTGTATTTGGCCCAAACTTGCAACCGTTGCTTGCGATTCGTGCTCAGTTGCCGAAAATGTACGAATTAGCGTTAACAACAATTCAAAAACTTGGTGCAGGATCAATGATGGGTGTGCCGGACGGCCGTGATTTTGATGGAAAGTTAGGACACGTGTTGGATGAAATGATGAGTAGCACATTAATGTCGGCCGAGTATCGTGCTAAGTTACTTAACCTGAGCTGGGATGTTAGTGGGGAAAGTTTTGGTCAACGGCAGTTAATGTATGAATATTATCATGGTGGTGATCCGGTTCGAATTCGTGCACAGCATTATCATAGCGAAGATTTACATATCGGCGATGCCATGTTGAAACGGATTTTGAAATAAATTGGATGCAAAAAAGACCAGGCAAACGTCATTTGCAGACGTTTGATTGGTCTTTTACTTTAAAGAATTAGTCTTCATTTGTATCTTGTGCTTCGGAATCACTATTTGTTTCATCATTTTCAACGGGCTTACGAATCACTTCAAACCAGTTAATATAGGCGTTTTCGTAATCAAGAGCGGTAAACTGGAAGTCACCAATTTGATAACTGTCGCCAGCCTTGATATCAGGGTCTGCTTCAATGATGTAACCCGTCAGCGTAACCACTTCTGACTCTTCAAACTTCTTGATATCCGTTTGGAAGTAACGTTCAAAGTCATACAACGTCATCTTCCCGGAAACATGGTAAGAGCCATCGTCTTGCTTGAAGATATATTCGTCGGAAACATCGTCGATCTCGTCATGAACAGTGCCAAATAGTTCTTCGTAGATATCCTTATCCGTAACGATCCCAGAAGTACCACCATATTCATCAACAACCACAACGATTGGCGTTTGCTTGTTGATCATTTGTTTCAAAACATCTTGGATTGGCATGGTTTCAGGAACCGTGATGATATTCCGCAACACTTTCGCAACACTGATGGAATCATCGACCTGACTTTGACGAATCAAGTCATAGTTAAAGACGTAACCCAGAATTTTATCTTTGTCACCGTCAGCAACGACAGGAAGGCGACTGAATTGTTCAGTCAGGTAGACCTGCAAGGCATCTTTAACGGTGTCAGTGACGTCAACGACTTCCAACTGTGTGCGGTCAATCATGATGTCACGGGCAACTTTATCGTTCATTTCAAACGCTCGCTGCATGAACACGTAATCTTCTTGATCCAGCTCACCACCTGAGACGGCGTTTCGTGACAAATTCAGGATTTCAGCCTGACTGAAGGCTTCGTCACTTTCAGAAGCAGGTTTCATCCCCATCATTTTCACGATGCCGTTTGCCGAAGTGTTTAATAACCAAACAAATGGGTAGAAAGCGACATGGAAATAACGCAAAGGCGTAACAACCAACATCAAAACTTGGAATGGCCGGTCAATCGCGATGTTCTTTGGTACGATTTCGGTGATAACCACTTCAAAGTAAGTTAGCAAGATAATCCCAACAACAGAACCGATAGCATGTGCCAAGGTTGTGTTGAAATTGAGGTTAACGATACCAAACAGGTCAACCAACATCGTTGTTACTGTTTCTTCACCGATCCAACCAAGGATGATCCCACACAGCGTGGTACCAACCTGTGTTGTTGATAAATATTCATTTAAGTTGTGGACCATTCTGGTGGCCACATCGATCTTCTTTGACGTCTTTTCGCGCTTGTCCTGTTCTTCTTCCAGAACACTTGGCCGCGTTTGCACCAGCGCAAATTCAGCCGCCACGAAAAAGGTAGCAAATACAAAAGTAATTAGCATAATGACTAAGTTGCTAATTATTTCACCACTATCCAACGGAATATTCCCCATTTCTTGTTTCAAAAGTCTGCCACAATTATAACGCGCCAGCTATAGAGAACAAAACACTTTACGCGCTTATTCGCAAATAAGTAACGATTAAGTTGTCATTATTGACCTTAAACACTGCTCTAATACGTTTTGTCTTCTATGTTTAGTCATTTATGCTGTCGCTTACGGCCGCCAACATTGAAACTCCGTCGTGGGACCGGCTCAAGCCCCCTGAAAAGCGTGGTCTTTCACCTCGCCGTAAAGCCTCGTGAAGACCGCGAGTCTTTCCGACCGTCCGTAACCTAAATTCGGTCAAATCACCGAATTAACGTTACTTTCACGACTTGGTTTCAATGTTGACACCCTCTCGCTTCTATAGTAACGAGCAACCGACAATTATAAGCTTAGACTTTTATCTAAATGTTGAAAGAAACCAAACATTACATAGCGGAGGCAAATGGAGACAGAATTTCGTGAAGGCACCACTTAGCGGCAAGGGTTGAGCCGCTTAGTGAGTGCGGGACGAGCTTGAAGACGGGGTTAGGCTTCAAGTCGAGGTCGAAGACCGTGCCTTTCGGGCTGAGACCGGTCCCATGAAACGGCGCCTCTATTTGCTGGAACGACAGATATTAGGATGGCCAGCATAAAAGAGTGAATTCGCTTACCATTTAAAAAACACAGTGCTATGCTGGATTTATAAATAAAGAGGAGATGCTGATGATGGCAGACGAGAACGGACAATATAATGATGCCAACATTGAATATGACGATGCCGACGTTAAGAAAGCCCTAGATATTATTGCAGACAAGGGCTTTATTTCAGTAAAGGACTTTCCGAAATTAGACGATCGGGATTGGGCGCATGGCTTCTCGACTAAGATTATCGCAGCTTCAGAAGACCGTAACTCAGACCCATATATTTACTTTGAACAATTTGATTACGATGATTCATCCATTCATTCCGCAATTTGGGATATGGATCAAATCAAGACGCGTGAAGACGCATTACTTGTTTTGGGTAAAGAATTGGGCGTAAATGAGTTGAAGCCAAACGGTGGTTTGGTTGAAGATGAAACCTACTAAACAGTATAGAAAGTAAGGCCGCGAATTCATAAAAAGTTCGCGGTCTTTTATTGTTTCAAAATTTGTTAGCAAGACACAACAGTACAGTGAAAACCGCTGTGTAGCCGAGTGGAGCAGACTGGAAACAGAGTCCCATGTCGACACTACTTAATGGGCGTACTTTGACCATTTAGTAGTGTGGAACGAGTTCTGAGACGGGCTGAGGCTCAGAATCGAGGTTGAAGACTCCGGTTCTCAGGAGGCTGAAACGGTTCCTCATGGGACGGCGTTTTCGGTCTGCGAAACGCGACCGCATCAAGCAAACGAACTGGCCTGTACACGGACGGCAATAATTTGAAATAATAAGTCAAACCACTTGAAAGTTTGACCAATACTGACTAATATAATCTGTGTAGATGGGAATAACCATTTAAGACTATTGAAAAGGAAGGCTTTTGATATGCGTTACGATTTAAGAAATGATGATTTTAACGACCCTCAGGACGACTTTTTCTTTGGTTTCCCACGCAACATGTTTGACATGACACGTCACGGTGGCTCAATGCGCGCCGATGTGGTTGAACATGACAAGGATTTCGAAGTAAGTGCCGAGTTGCCTGGTTTTAAAAAAGACGGCATTAACTTGCAATACAACAATGATACGTTGACCATTCAAGCTGAACATGAAAACGACCGTGAGGACAAAGATGATGATGGGCGTGTACTTCGCCATGAACGTAGTTACAGTAATGTAAATCGTTCGTTCTATTTGCCAAACGTTGATCGTGACAACATTGAAGCGCATTACGATGGCGGTGTATTGACCATCAAGTTGCCTAAGACGGATGCCAATGAAGAACGTAATCACAATATTGAAATTAACTAGTTTAAACATGCTTTCTAGGTAATGGTTTATCAGATGGTTTTACCAGCACATTTCCTGCTGATAAAATCATCTTTTTTCGTTTCAAACGTACTTTTTTGCGTATGTTTAACTAGGGCTAATCAAAGACCTGCGTCAAAACCTGCGCTATAATTGCTCATAAGAGTAACCGTGAGTTTGGGGTTGTAAGGAGGAACATCATGACACAGCGTAGCGCACAAGAAATGATGACATTGATTCAGTCCGTTGCCGAGAAGGACGATAATATTCGGGCGATTGGCATGGAGGGTTCACGTAACAATCCGGCGGCCCACCAGGATCAGTTTGCAGACTTTGATATTACTTATTTTGTAAAGGACCCGACACCGTTTCGGCAAAATGATGACTGGCTAAATGTGTTTGGCGAGCGATTGATGATGCAAAAGCCAACGGGCGCGCTGTTTAGTGGCACGATGCAGCCATGGTATCCATATTTAATGCAGTTTACGGACGGCAATCGTCTAGATCTCAAGATTGCTTGTGTCGGGGACATGGAAGCTTATTTAGCGGCTGAGCACTTGAATACCGTGATTTTTGACAAGGATCATCCGGTTCAGGCGCAATCTGAGACTTCTGACTGGGACTTTCACATTGCTCAACCAACGGAAGAGGACTATCAAAATTGTGTAAATGAGTTTTTCTGGGTCAGCTTGTACGTCATGAAGGGACTCAAACGTGGTGAGCTGTTGTATGCCAACCAATATATGGAAACGCCAGTCCGTGCAGAACTCTTAAAGATGTTGGAATGGTCAGTGGGCGTTAACACTAACTTTCAGATCAGTGTTGGTAAGAATGACAGTCGACTAAAGGATAAATTACCGACAGAGGACTACGATAAGCTGATTGGAACATATCGTTTGGATAGCACGGCGGCAACATGGCAATCGTTGCAAACTGCCAGCCAACTGTTCATTGAAACAGCGCGAATTGTTGCAGATCAACTTGGTTTTGACTTTCCCGAGTATCCTGCTCATGTTATTGCTTACGAAGAGAAAGTTATGGGCGAATCATCTGCTGTTCAGCCGCAAAAGTAGGTGTAGTTCATGAGAGAATTGCGTCAACATTCAGAAGTAAGTAATATCGAGCTGTTTTACGATTTGATTTTTGCCTATGCGATTAGTCGCATCACGACGGTTCTACATTTAGTACACCATGACATCATTCCTGCACTGTATTTGGTCGAATTTGCTGTCATGGTGTTTATGTTTTGGACGGTGTGGACGTATCAAACGGTGTTGGTTAACCGTTTTTTTCAAGAGAACATTCAACACAGCGTGTTCATGCTGTTTGACATGTTTATCGTGATTGTATTGTCACAGTCGCTGACACCGAATTTTGCATCCACGCAGATTGCTTTTCCCGGGGCAACCTCACTGCTACTGTTTAGCATTGCAGTTCAGTACTTATTACGCAGTCGTCATTTAACGGATCCACGACAACTGAAGGTGGCTTACGGCCTGGCGCGTATTTTGATTATCACTAGTGTCATCGGTGCCATTACGATTATTCCGTGGGCGCCCTACAGTGTTCGTGAGGTTGTTTATATTTTGTCGATGATTTATGCCAACATTGCGCCAATCTTTATGAAAGGCAGATTGACCGCCTTTCCAGCGATGTTTGAACATCTGACGGAACGGTATTCGTTGTTTACGCTGCTACTGTTTGGTGAAGCAATTATCGCAGTTACGGAAGTTGTCAATGTTCACCATTTTGACTGGTTGTCGATTCCGTTTTTCCTCATAATTGTGTCACTATTTTGGATCTACTTTACGATTTACCAGCAAGGCATTGACCGGCACAAACGGACGGCAGGCATTGCGCTCATTAATATTCACTATTTTGTATTTGTCGGTTTAGATTTAATCGCCGCTGTCGTGACGTTATACTTAAAGCACGAGTTGATTGGCTGGCAATTTGCACTACTAATGACGATTGGGCTGTGGTTTTTCTTAGGTGGTTCTGCGATGATGTTAGCCACTTATGGTTCTCATCGTGCAAACGAACATTGGCGCTTGTTGTTCGGCAACGCAACGTGCGCGGCTATGTTTGCTGGTGCGGTTATTTGGGTTTGTCGTGATTGGCAAGATATCGTCATGGTTCTCATTGCTTTGTTTTTACTGGGGATTGCGTGGTGGTGGAATCGGGAAGTATCACGGTTAAGTACCAATACTGCGGAGTGAATAATAGAAAAAAGTTTGATCAAATTTGGTAAACAAGGAGGCCACAATGAGCGATCACGAAAATAAACCAATTTTAATTGGCGATGTTGGTGTACCAAAATCAAAACGTTCCAAACCACATACGAGTTCAACTAACGGCGCTGACATTGCGGCCGACCTCTTGGCTAAATACAAGAAGGCGCCGACTGAGCATAGTTCGCGAACCAGTCGGACTAAAAACGAAGTTACGATGATTGAAGCGCAGAAACGTGCTGGTCGTTACAACGTTTATTTAGACGGTAAATATGCTTTTCCTATCAGTGAGTCAGTCATGATCAAATACCGAATTTTTAAGGGAATGGTCATCGATAAAGACTTACAAACGGAAATTATTGCAGCAGATGATGTCGCTAAAGCTTATAATCGAGCGCTAGACTACTTATCCGGTCAGTTGCGCTCTGAAAAAGAAGTTACGGACAAGCTTAAAACGCTGGAAATTGATGATGATGTCATTGAATCCACATTGGAGCGGTTACGAGAGTTCAATCTTCTGGATGATCAAGCTTACGCAAGTGCTTATGTTCGCACAATGCGCAATACATCGGACAAGGGGCCAATCGTTATTCGTCAACATTTGCGTCAAAAGGGGATCGGCGAAAATCTGATTGATAACGCATTGGTTGAATTTAAGGACGACGAATTGGTCGAAAATGGCGTGGCTGTAGCTGAAAAGCTAGCAAAACATTACGCTCGAAAGCCGTTTTCGACGCAAAAGCAAAAGGTTATTCAAGGACTGATGACTAAAGGTTTTCAACGCGAAACCATTGATCAAGTGATGAATCAAATTGAACTCACACGTGACGAAGATACAGAAACGGACTTATTGACCCATGAAGCTAAGAAGGTCTGGCAGCGGAATCGTCGCTATGATGATCGGGAACGATTGAATCGGACTAAGCGAACTTTATATGGTAAGGGCTATCAGTTTGACGATATTAATCGAGTGTTGGATACGTTGATTGAGGGTAACGATTAATTGAGAAGTTAACTAATTGGTATAGCTAAAAAGATAAAAGCAAAACGTTGCTATTATGCAAGACGTTTTGCTTTTATTTTGGATTGGTTAAGAATATATTATAGAAAAATAATGTATTGCTAAGTTTACTATCAGAACGGGGGAATCGTCATGCTTACCAATTCTGAATTGAAGAAAAATGCACGTCAGACGTTGCGTGGTAACTGGCAACGTGCAATTAAACTGACGATTGTGCCAGTGATTTTGGGATTGATCTCATGGGGTTATCTGTATGGTAACTTCAAATGGCCAAGCAATAGTTTCTTTGTTGATAAGCCCAGTTTGTCATTTACCATTGTTTCGGTAGCGTTATCGATCGGGGTCATGTATACACTATTAGATTGGGTAAGAGATAAGGATGTAATCAACCAGTCACTACCAGCTCACGTATTTGGATTATCCATAAATACAATGTTAGCGTTATTAGTGCAGGCACTGTTTATGAGTTTTGTTATCTTGATCGGCAGTCTCTTAATCGTCCCTGGCGTTATCTTTTGGCTCATGTTTTCGCAGTCAGTTTATATTTATAAGGATCAACACGAAGCAGATCCGAACATGAACGTCTGGTCAGGAGTAATCAACAGCGTGTCTCTAAGTGAGTCGATGATGATTGGTCATAAATGGGAGCTATTCAAACTGAAGTTGAGTTTTCTCGGATGGTTTCTGTTGAGTATTGTTACCTTGGGGGTTGGTTTCATTTGGTTAGCACCGTATTATCAATTAACAGTGACAGGCTACTATGTTGCACTGGCTGCTGAAAATCGTGAACAGTTTGCATAACATGCTTAAACGCATAAAAATAATAATAGCGACAAACAATTTGTGTTTAAGCAACTTTTCAAGTACCTTTATTTCAGGGACTTTGTTGGCGTCATGCCAACAGTGTCATTTGAAAGGGGTACTTTTTTAATGAAAACAAGAGCTGAGTTAAAACAAGATGCAAAGGACTTGTTGCGTGGACACTGGGGACGGGCAATTCTGCTGGTAATTATTCCACTGATTTTGTCATGGTTTAGTAGCTCGTATCAGACGCATCAGGCCAACTTTTATGCTGATATGACAAACATGAATGTTCATATGTCATTTTGGCCATTTATTTTGAGTGTGCTGGCGTGGGGCATTAATCTTGGCGTCACTTATACGTTCTTAGACTGGATTCGTAATCCCAAACGGACGGTAAATCCCGGGACTGATGCTTTTCGGGTTATCGGCTCAGCAGCTATCTTTGGCTTGCTGGCAATGGGGATAATTGCAAGTTTTATAATCGGAATCGGATTTGTGTTAGTAATCATTCCAGGATTTATTTTTGCCTTGATGTTTTCACAATCAGTTTATGTTTATAAAGATTTACACGATAGTGATCCACAAGCGTCCATCTGGTCGGGGGTCTGGACGAGTTTGGCACTCAGCCGTCAGTTGATGATCGGACATAAGTGGGAATACTTTGTTATGCAATTAAGCTTTATTGGCTGGTGGCTGTTATGCGGGATTTCACTCGGAATTGCAACACTGTGGGTAACACCGTATTATGACGCGACAATGGCTGCTTATTATGATGAACTTGAAGCAACTAGCAATATCAACATTGCCTTTCGTGATGTGAATGAACCATAATATAGTCAAATAACAGCTTCATCTAGTTTACAAAACTAGATGAAGCTGTTATTCTATCCTTAGAGCATAACTAGTCAAAGTGTCTAAGGAGGACAATGAGCATGGCTGATTCTTTTAATGACTATCACAAGTGGGAACAACACCTTGCGGAGGTTAAACTACCTAAGTGGGATGAGCTACCAAAGTTTGATCTCTATATGGATCAAGTTGTCGCTTATGTTAATGACACCTTGGGGCCACTGGATGTTGATTCGGTGACACCGGCAATGATCAATAATTACGTTAAACACAACATTATTTTGGCACCGGTCAAGAAGAAGTATCAGGTGATGCAGGTGGCAGATATTTTGTTGATAGGTTTGCTAAAACCAACGTATTCGATGGATACAATTCGCCAGGGGATGGATCAAGTTACTACAAGCTTATTCCCAAAGCGCGCATATGATACGTTTATTGACCTTATGCTGGCCGGTCTGCAGGGCACGCTGAGCACGGACGCGGCGACCAATTTGAATGATCAAATGATGAAGATCGCAGTTAATGCAGTATTAGATAAGATGAAGTCAGAGAAGTTACTGGCACTCACGAAAGAGATCGTGAAGCCCAAGCCAGTTGAACAGAAATAGGAGAGCGGGACATAACACGTTTCGGTTTTCTCAGGTAACACAAATAACGCGTTTGTGGGTGATTTCCCATGAACGTTTTATTTGTGTTGGATGAGCAAAAGTCAGTGTGATGTCTCGCGTTTAGAGCAATTTTTCATCTGCAAGACCTTTTGTGGCTGAAGAAAAATTGCTTGCTGAAACTGCTTGCTGAAACTACCTGCTGACATTTTGTGAAAACAAGAGGTGGGCAGTTATGTTTCAGACTTTTTTGCACAATGTATCCCGTCAATTCCATTTATTAGGTAGAATAAAATACAAAGATAACTAAACTAGACGGGGAGAAAACATGCGAAATCGCCAGAATGTAATATATGCTGTAGTAGCGGCTGTAGTTGTCGCAATTGTCTTTGGGGCGTTTACGTTGAGTCGTCAGGCCAGCGGGCCAGTCAATCAAAGTCAACAACAGACGACTCAATCCAGTCATGAACAAACATCCGAGCAGGGAAGTACTCAAGCTACGGATGCTGCTGCTTTAGCGAAGCTAACTTATGCGTCGGGTAAACCTGCGGTGGTTGCAGTCAACCATAATCGCAGTACGCTAAACAAGAATGATTGGCAACGTAATCATGTGATTTACAGTGCACTGGATAATGAAAACCGGACGTCAACGGCTAACACAGCCTATTTAGAGTCCCGCAACGTGGCTAACGATTCGCTGAGGGTTCGACAATATGTCCAACCCTCAGGCTGGCATCAAAAGATGGTCAACGGTCAAGCCATTATTAATCGCGGTCATTTGATTGCCTATTCACTATCAGGCGGAATCGATCAGGATGGCGAGTACAGTCCAAACAATGAATCGGGCGATCAGAACAATCCAAAGAACTTGTTCACCCAAACGGCTTTTAGCAATCAAACGCTACAAACGATTTACGAAAGCAAGGTGCGCAACGCACTGCGTGATAATAAGAAGGTTATTTATCAGGCCCAGGCCATTTTTCAAGGAGATAACGAGATGGCTAATGGCGTCCATTTACAGGCGATTTCAACGGATGGCAGTTTGAATTTTAATGTTTACATTTTCAACGTGCAGCCTGATTTTCAGTTTGATTACGCAACTGGTCGTTCTAAGGTAGATCGAGGGATGGATGTGCCGACACCAGATGAATCATCAGAATATTAGTTTAAAATGTGAACCTTGTTTTGCTAGCCCCGTTCAGAAGTAAATCGTATTCGTTATGAGATAAATAGTCGCCGTAAAGATCGTTAAGATTTTTACGGCGACTATTTATGTTTTACGACTACTGCGGCAATATTTATGTAAGTTAGCGCAGTACCGCACATGAATTTGATAACTAGTTTAAATATTCACAATGGCTTTTAAAATTTAAAAAAGTGCTATTAGAAAAAATGTTACGGGACTAAATCCCTTGATAATAAAGATGTAAACGCTTACCATAATTTTATTTGTTAATTTGTGAGCAAAAGGACTTGCAAAGTTTTTACATGGTGATATGATACTAATTGTGAAAGAGGTAACAATAACCTTTAAATTGATGGAGGAAATCAAACAATGGTTGTTAAAACTGATAAGAAGGCTGAAAAAGACACAACTGATATCGCAGAAACGATTCAGAAGTTAGTCGACAAAGGCCATGAAGCATTAGCCAAAATGGACGACTTTGACCAAAAACGCATTGACCACATCGTGCACGAAATGGCCATGGCTGCCTTGGACCAACACATGGAACTAGCTAAGCTAGCTGTTGAAGAAACAGGCCGTGGTGTTGTTGAAGATAAAGCAATTAAAAACATTTTTGCCTCAGAAAATATTTGGCACAAGATCAAGGATGACAAGACTGTTGGCATCATCCGTGAAGATGATGTTGAAGAAATCACTGAAGTTGCTGAACCACTTGGTGTTATTGCTGGTATCACACCAGTTACTAACCCAACTTCAACGGTTGTCTTCAAAGCAGAAATTGCCGTTAAGACACGGAACCCAATCATCTTTGCTTTCCACCCACAAGCACAAAAATCTTGTGTGGCAGCTGGTAAGGTTGTCCGCGATGCTGCGATTGCCGCTGGTGCCCCTGAGGGCATGATCCAATGGATCGAAACACCATCTATTGAAGCAACGAACCTGTTGATTAACAACGATGGCATTGCCTCAACGTTAGCTACTGGTGGTCCTGGCATGGTTAAGGCTGCTTACTCAACTGGTAAGCCTGCCTTAGGTGTTGGACCTGGTAACGGTCCTGTCTACGTTGAAAAGTCTGCTAACATCAAACGTGCCGTTAACGACATTACTTTATCTAAGACGTTTGATAACGGGATGGTTTGTGCTTCTGAAAACTCAGCTGTTATCGATGCTGACATTTACGATGATGTAATGGCTGAATTCAAACGTTTGGGCTCAGTTGTAATCAAGAAAGCTGACCAGAAGAAGTTGGCCGATGCAATGTTTAACCCAGTTACGCACGGTGTTAAAGGACCTATCGCTGGTAAGTCAGCATTCGAAATTGCTAAGTTAGCTGGTATCAAAGTCCCAGAAGACACTAAAGTGCTGTTAGCTGAAATCGATGGTGTTGGTCCTGATTACCCATTGTCAGCTGAAAAATTATCACCAGTTCTGTCCGTTTACAAGGCAGCAACACGTGAAGCAGCTTTGAAGACTTGTGAAGAATTACTAGACTTTGGTGGTCTTGGCCATACAGCCGGTCTCCAAAGTGAAGATCAAGATTTGATGAACGAATTCGGTATTCGCATGAAGGCTAGCCGTGTCTTGATTAACACACCTTCCGCCGTTGGTGGGATTGGTAACATCTACAACAACATGATTCCTTCCTTGACCTTAGGAACTGGTTCATGGGGTAAGAACGCCGTTTCGCACAACGTTTCATCATTTGATTTAATCAACGTTAAAACGATTGCCAAACGGAGAAATAACATGCAATGGATTAAGATTCCAAGTAAAGTTTACTTTGAAAAGAACTCTGTTCGTTACTTAACTGATATGGAAGGTGTCGAAAAAGTCTTCGTTGTTGCTTCACCTTCAATGGTTAAGAACGGCTACGTTGACATCGTCCGCGATCGTCTTCGCAAACGTCCAAATGCCGCAAGTATTCAAATCGAAGTCTTTGACCAGGTTGAACCAGACCCATCAACAGACACGGTTGACCGCGGTGTTCGTTTGATGAACGAATTCAAGCCTGACACGATTGTCGCCATCGGTGGTGGTTCGCCACTTGATGCCGCTAAGAACATGTGGATGTTCTACGAGCATCCAGATGCAGACTTCTTCGGTGCTAAGCAGAAGTACTTGGATATCCGTAAGCGGACATACACGTTTGAAAAGCCTAACAAGGCTAAGTTCGTTGCTATCCCAACAACTTCAGGTACTGGTTCAGAAGTAACACCATTCGCTGTTATTACTGACTCCAAGACTCACGTTAAGTACCCATTGGCTGACTACGCTTTGACACCAGATGTTGCCATTGTGGACCCTCAGTTCATCATGACTGTGCCAAAGCGGACGATTGCTTACTCTGGGTTGGATGTCTTCTGTCACGCCATTGAATCATACGTTTCAAGCTTGGCCTCAGACTACACAAAGCCATGGTCATTACAAGCATTGAAGTTGGTTTACAACAACTTGACCGCTTCATACAACGGTGACGCTCACGCCAAGGAAGAAATGCACAATGCTTCAACCTTAGCTGGTATGGCCTTTGCCAACGCATTCTTGGGTGTTAACCACTCTGTTGCCCACAAACTTGGTGGGGAATTCGGCTTAGCTCATGGTCTATGTATCGCCATCACTTTGCCACACACGATTCGTTACAACGCCCAGATGCCTACTAAGTTGGCTATGTGGCCTAAGTACGAATACTACCGTGCTGACGAAGACTACGCTGAAGCTGCTCGTTACCTTGGTTTGAAGGGTGACACAACTGAAGAATTAGTTGAAGCTTTGGTTCAAGCATTTATCGACTTGGCACACAGTGTCGGTGTTGAATTGAGCTTGAAGGCTAACGGCGTGGACAAGAAGCATTTCGATGCAACTGTCGACAAATTAGCAGAATTGGCTTACGAAGATCAATGTACAACTGCCAACCCTAAGGAACCTCTGATTTCTGAATTGAAGGAAATCTTGGAAGAGGATTACGACGGTAAGGGTGTTGAAACTAAGACTCGCGGTGCTTACTAAGATTCAGTATTCTTTGAAATAAATGAAGTTTGAAAAAGTCGTTACCGATGAAAGATTGGTAGCGACTTTTTGCTGTACTCATTTTGTTAATGCAGGGGGTCAGTTAATGGTTAAGCTGACGTTTGCGGTTGTCAAACATGAACGCCGCCGTGGGACCGGTTCAAGCCGGAGGTTCACCGTCTTTCACCTCGTCGTGAAGCCGAAGTTCGCGTCTTCACGACCGTCCTGTGGCGTAAATCCGGCATAAAAGCCGCCTGATTAACGCCACGTTCACGACTTGCATTCATGTTTGACGCCCTTCAGCTCAGATTGCGATGTACATGTGGACTTAAGTGCAAAATTTAAGCAAACAGAGGCTTTCATTAGTCTGAGGGTAATGATCAGTACAGCAACAATATTAAATAAACGATTTCGTACTTTCACCTTTATCATCTACAAAGAATCCTGTTCAAACTTCATTGAGTGCCATTTCATGTGTAAACACTGCATTCGTTGTAAAATAATTAAAAAGATTATAAATGATGATATAAGGCAGGTGTTATTTATGAAAGCAAGAATTAGTCGTTATGTCATTGGTATTATCACCATTTGGGTGATGCTATTTTTGTATCAAACGTCACAGCTTCCAGTACACATGCCTGAATTAATAGGTGTATCGGAATCTAGAGATTACCAATGGCTGTTTATTGTTTTGGTGACGATTACTTCAATTTTATTTGTTTGGCTGGAATTGTATACGATCGACGATGCACGACGATATTACGGTAATGCATATATTGAACGTCAACCTACTCGCAATCATAAATGGTTGATGTTTGGGATAATGGTCCTGATCTTGATCGTATTCATTATCGTACAACATTTTATAAAGACACCTGAATCAGAAAACCAGAAAATGGTTGTTAAGGCTATTACGGAATTTCCAATTCTCAATATATACGGTGTAGTCGTTTTAGCACCAATAATTGAGGAGCTGCTTTTTCGACGACTATTTTTTGTGTTCTTTTTCAAAGGAATGGACAACCCATGGATAAGAGGTTTAGGCATTATTACCAACGGCTTATTTTTTGCCAGTGTTCACACGTCACTGTTTTCACCAGGGATGTGGGTCTACACCGTAATGGGGATGCTTTTTGCCACGACATATGTGACAACTAAGAATGTTAAATTTAGCATCGCGCTGCACATGCTAAATAATTTAGTTGCTCTCTTTTATTAGTTATCGTCTTTTCAATGAATTTTTTAATATTGAAATTGAATGAACACAGCCTGAGGAGGACGGTAATGTGGTGGAAGTAATTGGTTTAAAAGATATAGGTCAAGTTCGAGTCGAAGATAATATTGGTCGGCTCATTGTAAAAGCAGTCCATGAAAACCAAATTATTGTTAAACAGCATGACGTCTTCTGCGTTGCTTCTAAAATTGTATCGATTACTGAAAATAGAGAGATCATGTTAAAAAATGTTGCGCCCTTGATTGACGCACAGAAGATTCATCAACGGATTCCACGTAAAGATGCTCGCTTAATCCAACTTATGATAAACGAAACGGGTGACACAACCGCTGAACGATTAACTGTGACAAATAATTTTATTGGTGGTCAAATACCCAACGGATTGTTTTTAACCAGTGCAGGTGTAGATAAAATTGATGATGAAAAGGCCATCTTGCTACCGGAATTTCCTGATATTTCCGCGCAAAAAATTGCATTGACACTCACGACGGCGTTTGGTGTGCCCGTTTCTGTTGTCATTACGGATAGCGATGGACGACCTGACAAAAAGGGTGCAACACAAATCGCTATTGGTGTTTATGGATTAAAACCGTTAAGAGAAACCACGAGTCCCAAAGATATGTTAACAAAACCCGCCGTAGAAACATTGTGTGATATGGTTGCTGCTGCAGCTGGATTGGAGATGGGACAGCGTGATGCAGGTATTCCAGTCGCGATAGTAAGTGGTCTAAAATATCAGTTTGATACTAATGCGAAGATTACTGACGCACTCAATTGACCGTATTTTCTGAATTTGGCAAAATTGCGCGCAAACTGTGCAAATTTGACACCGTTTCCGTTTGAGGCGATAATTATGCATTAAAGTTATTGTTCTGTTCTTAAGCAGCAACCCCCTGAGGAGGTTTTTATGCGGCCCCGCAATTATATCTATATTTTAATCGTTGCTTTGGCAGCAATTGGTGTCGGCGCTCTGACCGTTAAACCGGTGGCAGAGTCGAGGCCAGCCACTAGCCAAGTGCAGTCAAGTTCAACAAAGGCAACATCCAAGAAAGATTCATCAAAATCGGCTTCACAGAGTTCAACTAAAAAAACGACACCTAAAAAAGCACCTGCCAAAAAGATCAGCACAGAAACAGTTAGCAACTACACGCTGACAAAAACGCCGACTGACTTGCCGTCTGGCTTAGCAAGTGGACAGGCACCGGCAGGATGGTCAGCCCCGATCACCTTAAGATTGTCTAGTGCAGCATTGTCTGGTACATCAGAACAAAATATGGTTCGTTTTGATGGCTTACGCGCAGGAAGTCATTATCGTATTTGGGTCGCTCCCGTAACGTCCTCAGGAACTGCTAAGGCTTATAAAATCGATTATGAGCCAACGACGTCATCGTCGTACGTTCCGACGCGTTTGTTGAGAACGGCATTGACGGAGGCACAGCAATCCGGCGATAGTGTAAGCCAGTTAGCGTTATACAACGTAAGAGAAAACGGCTAATTGAATATAAAAAAATTCGTAGATGGCCTTTCTAGTGAAGATTAGCCGAAGGGCGTCAATATTGAAACCAAGTTGTGAAGGTGCTGTTGATTCGGCGTTTTCCCGAATTTACAGCACGGACGGTCATGAAGACGTGGGTTGCGGCTTCATGGCGAAATGAGAGACTGTGGTTCAACAGGCTCGAATCAATCCCACGGTAGCGTTTCAATATTGACAACCGCAGGCGGTAGTAAAGTTTGTACAACTTCAAACAGTATGATAAAAAACACGCTGACTTCTCAGTTTTTTGAGAGGCCAGCGTGTTTACGTTTGCTAATATAAAAATTAGTCAAGGCAGTTTTCCTTGCACTCATCGCAACATACTGCCTATGATATGCCTAATAAATGGATTAAAAGTGGTGACGATAAATGACAGCAGACCGTATCAGAAGATATCTAATGGGAGCCGGCGCAATGTTTGGCCTGTTCCTGCTTGAACAAGTGGCGGCAACGCCTTCACAACTACCCAGCGTGCTAAAATTGACGAGTGTAACTGCTCAAATCACGTTGGGCGTAATTACCACAATATTAAGTGTTCTAGTGTTCTGGGCGTTATGGAGAGCCTATAAAAATGGATTAGCTAACCGTGAACCGCGTTATTTTGATCAACAACCTACCCGTCGTCACAAATGGCTGGTGCTTTGTTTGATGGTGATCGCACTGATTGCGTTGATCGTGGCAGAAGGACTGATTCACAGCAAGTCGTCGGAGAATCAGAAGGCCATTGAACAAATGTTTAAGACAACGCCGTGGCTAACCTTGTACTTTGGTGTGTTTGGCGCACCAATCTTGGAAGAACTCATTTTCCGTGGCCTGTTCTTTAATTACTTCTTCATGAAGTTGAACAAACGGTGGGTGAAAGTTCTAGGAATCATCGTGAATGGCCTGCTGTTTGCCCAACTGCATACAAATTTGTGGACACCAGATGCTTGGGTATACTTCGTTATGGGCGCTATCTTGGCGACAACTTATGTGCAAACGAAAGATATCCGCTTCGACATTGGCTTACACTTTGCGAATAATGCGTTTGCAATGTTTTCGATGCTACTCTAAATTCGCTGCAATTTGCTTTAGGTAGTCGTATGAGTTGAGCATTTCGGTAGCCTTGGTAGGATCTGCCAGGTTAATTTCGAAAATGCTGGATGCTTTAGGATTCAGCAAAGGCAATACGCGAGCCCAGTCAATGCGGCCAAGCCCAAGCGTTAGGCTATCGTGCGTTAGGCCCATTGAATCGACGAGGTGGTAGTGAACGACATGATTACCCAGTTTCGCTAGGGATGCCGCTAACACGGCATTGCTGCCGTGATTCTTGATGAAACAATGGCTGGTATCAAACGCCAACCTGTAGTTACGATCGAAAATAACTTGATCCATGTGAGGATCACCATAGAAAAATAGTGGCGAGATAGAGTTTTCGAACATGATGTGATTGCCGCCTTGTTTGGCGTATTCATCCAAACGTTCGAAGACAACATGTTGAGCTGTTTCAAAATTGGGATACAGGTCGATGAAATGCTGCGTTTGCCGTGAATAAGAACCGTGCAGTAATAACTGAATGTCGTTTTTAACGGCTAAATCTAGCAATGTGTCGGAACTGTACCGCAGAAAGTGGTATAAGTCCGGCATTTCTTTTTTCGGCGTGACCATTTCGTTGAACCATTTGCCATATCGCATCGGTTGGTGCATCACAATCCGTGACGTGACAGCCTTTGCGTCATCAATGGCATCCTGCAAATGAGCGCGGCCTTCTGGGGTCAAGTCATGCTGATCTAAATAAAATTCGAACACATCGGGATGATACTGGAGCCGGTTGCGGTATTGTGCGGGATCCGTGCTGCCTTTTAACCCAAGTAATACTTTCATATAAACCTCCTATGTTTTTAGATAAAGATATGTGACAGCCTATTAAAAATTGGTTATGTTCAATTCAAACGAACATAGCCAATTTTTTTACGTATGTTAAGTGTACGAGGAGATGGCTCAAGCAATTTTAGAAGGCAAACTTTTCTAAAAATTGAGCGACCCCGTCGTCATCGTTGTTACCCGTAACGTCGGTTCCCGCCGCTTTGATTTCGGGTTTGCCATTATCCATAACTACGCCAACTTTGGCCGCCTTCAACATACCTAGATCGTTTTCAGCGTCGCCGAATGACATCAGGTTATCAAACGTCATGTTGTAGTGCTTTAGCAGTGCGCTAAGACCAACGTGTTTGTCCATGTCTTTATCCAAAAATTCAAGAATTTTTGGTTGTGAGCGAACTGCGTGATATTTAGCATTCATTGCCGGTGTGAGGTTCGCAACGGCATCATCCAGTACGTCTGCGTCGTAGGACATGACAGCCTTGCTGTAGTCACCCTCTGGTAAGTCTTTGAAATCGCGGTGAGTAAAGGTTAACCCGGCGTTGAGCATTTTTTCGTAATAGGAGTCAGGCAAGTCAGCCAGTGGCCAAACTTGTTCAAAGTCCAAGACGTCGAGTGGATAGTGGTGTTCATTACAATATTCGTGGAGTAAGGATAAATCTTCCTTTCTAATGCCTTGTTGAAAGAGCTTTTGGTGACCGACATTTTGAATGACTAATGCGCCATTAAATGTGATGGTGTAGTCGTCTTCATTAGTAAGTCCCAACTGTTCAATGTATTTCCAAATAGCATTGATTGGTCTGCCAGTGCAGAGCACCACTTTGATGCCTTGTTGATGGAGTTGTTTTAGAATCTTTTCATTACGTGGACTGATTTTTTTGTCACTCGTCAGTAGAGTGCCGTCTAAGTCCAAAGCAACCATTTTAATCATGATAACCCTCCGTATTTGTGGACGATGCCACCGTGTTTTCAGTCTAATTCGTAAGGAAAACGAACACTAACGAATCAAACAAACTTACATCATAACGGTAGCATAGTTTGTTCAATCGAGAACAAGTTTTTCGTCAATTTCCAAAAAGGGGCGTGTTTTTGCTTAATTTGATTTAACTTTGTTAGGGAAGCCAGTAAAATAAAGTTAGCAAGAGAATTGCCCAGAATTTTAGCAAGAAAGTTGGGAGTGGGTAGGATGAATTATGAAAGTGAATATCGTTTTGATGGTAGCGAACGGCTTCATTTAAAGAATCAAGCAACCAGTTTGCCAAGCCCGGTACCGGATAAGGATAAAATCAAGGCTCAGCTGGCTGATAACATTACTAAGCTGGCAGATCTTCAATCTCGTTTATATGCACAGTCTAGCTATGGTGTAGTCGTGCTGTTACAGGGGATGGATGCAGCCGGCAAGGACAGCATGATTCGTCACGTGATGAGCGGTCTAGATCCAGAAGGCACATCAGTTGTGAGCTTCAAGCAACCAACAAGTAATGAGTTGGCCCACGATTATCTATGGCGAATTTCTTCTGCACTCCCACGTCGCGGCAGTATTCAAATTTTCAATCGCTCTCAGTATGAAGATGTGTTGATTAGCCGGGTTCATCCGGAAATTCTGTTGGGCCAGCATTTGCCTGGTATTAATCAGCTTAGCGACGTCACGGACGACTTTTTTAATCAACGTTTTCGTGACATCACACACTATGAAGAATATTTAAAACACAATGGTTTCATCATGGTGAAATTTTTCCTTCATTACTCGCGCGATGAACAGAAGCGTCGGTTTGAAAAACGCATTGAAGTGCCTGATAAGAACTGGAAATTTTCCGCAGCTGACATTAAAGAACGTGCCTTTTGGGATGATTACCAGAAAGCCTATGAAGATATGCTGAATCACACGGCTACAAAGGAAAATCCGTGGTACATCATTCCATCAGATTCTAAATGGAATTCACGGATGGTTGTTTCGGATATTTTAACGACTAGATTGGCGGCCTTAAAGCCAGAATATCCAACCGTTACCGACGAGCAAAAGCAACAGTTACACGAAATTTTGAATCATTTGCAAACGGACAAAAAAGCGTGAAATAAGCAAGAGGGGGATGTCATGGCCAAAGGAAGTTTATATGGCGCAATGGTGATTAGCGCGCAGGACATGCAGCTAATTATTGTTGATGTTAAGAGACAGGCAGTCATTGAGCGGGTCAGTGCACCCATTCATCTAGGCAACGATTTGTTTGCGGGGAAACGAATTGACCCGGAACGGTCTGACGAAGTTGTTACGATTCTTCAGCGTTTCTTACAGTTGCTGAAGGACTATAACGTGACGGATTATCGCCTGGTGGCCTCACATACAATTACCAGAGCGGAGAACATTGATTACATTCGTGATCACATCTACATCATGACGGGCGTGACCTTGCATTTTATGACGGTCAATGAGGAATCGCTGTTTTCTTATGAAGCAGCGCAGTTGTTGCCAAATTTCAACGAGCTCATTAGTGGTCGAACCGTGTTGATGCAGGTTGGTGCCAGTATGGTGCATTTCATGATGTTTGTTGATGGACATTTAACGCTAACCCGGGAGTTGTTCCTAGGTCCGCTTCAAGTTGCGACCCAGTTGCAAAATTTGGAGCATAAAGTGGAATCCTATCAGGAAGTTCTTAGCGATTATTTGCATTCAAAGCTAGTGAGTCTCTATCAGTACTTACCCGATGAGCCGTTTGATAAGGTGATTTTGATGGGTTCCAAGCTGAATTTGTTGGAGAATCTCATCCCTAAGGGAAAACGGTACGTTCAGTTAAGTCGCAAAGATTTTGATAAACAATTCCAGTCAGTTGTACAAATGACACCACAGGACATGTTGAATCAAAACAATCTGCCGGCTGATCAAGTTAATGAGGTGTTACCACTCTTTCTATTACTGGATGAGGTCTTCAATCATTTGCACACAAAGTCTATTCACTTAACTGACTTTAAAGTGATCGATGGCTGTGTCGTAGATGAAGAAATGAGTCGGAAGAAACACCCGCGGAATACCGATGCAGTTAGTCAGGTTATGTTGGGGGCCGCTTATGAGTTGGCTCGTAGATTTCACGTCGACGAGCGGCACCAACAGTCTGTCGTGTTATTTGCAACTCAGTTGTTTGACCGCTTGAAAAAGATTCATGGGTTGGGTTCCCGTGAGCGCCTGTTACTTCAGTTGGCCGCTATTTTGCAAGACAGTGGTCTATTCATTGACAGTACGCAACATGCTTTTCATTCCGAGTACATTATCAATCACTCCGAAATGTTGGGCTTGCGCGCTGATGAACAGGTCGAGGTGGCAGCCATTGCCCGGTATCACAGTTCTGAAACGGTATCGGCTGATTTGAGCCGTTTTAACATCACAATGGATAATCGGTTAGTGATGGTTAAGTTGGCGGCTATTTTACGTTTGGCAGATGCGCTAGATGACAGTCGCCTGCATAAGATTTCTAAAATCAGCGTTTCCATCAAGAAGCCAGAAATTATCATCCATGCCACCGCTAATGATGACATTGAGTTGGAGACTTGGACTTTCAATGGCAAACGTAAATTCTTTGAAGAGGTTTACGGCATGACGCCGATTTTGAGAAGAACTGGTCGATTTTAGTGTAGATTACTGGTGTTGGTTAATAGCGATGAAACGACAGGCGTTTAGTGTGAATCAAATAAGCAAGCATGTATGAGAGTCGAACCAACAGGAGGGATAAGGATGGATTTTTCAGATCCAAGTTTATATGTCAACCGTGAGCTAAGTTGGGTTGACTTCGACGACCGTGTATTGGAAGAGGCGCGTGATAAAAACAATCCGTTACTGGAACGAGCGCGGTTTATTGGGATTACTCAAAGTAACCTGGATGAGTTTTTCATGGTTCGTGTAGCCTCACTGCGTAAGATGGAGGATGTTAATTACACCAAACCAGATGTGTCGGGGATGCAACCTAGTGAACAGCTGGAAGCAATCAGTGAAAAGGTTCACCAATTGGTTGAGAAACAATACAGTACGTTAAATCGTTCGATCGTGCCCCAGATGGAAACAATTGGCATTCATTTGCGTCAGTATGACGAGTTGAATTCTGCTCAAGTCAGTTTCTTGACGCAGTATTTCCGTGAAGTGTTGTACCCAGTGCTGACGCCAATGGCAGTGGATGTTTCTCGACCATTTCCGTTTATTAGCAACAATACCTTAAACATTGCCTTACGGTTGGTTAAGAACACTAAAGATGAAGAAAGCGGCAAAAAGGAACATCGTTTTGCGACGATTCAGGTACCGGATACATTTAACCGAGTGGTCAGTTTGCCTGGCACGAATGAGTTTATCTTGTTAGAAGAAGTCATCAAGCACTTTTTAGGTGAACTATTTTCTGGCTTTAAAGTGAAAGAAGCTCGTGCGTACCGAGTTATTCGAGATATGGACTTTGACGTAACCGAAGAAGATGCCAGCGACTTGCTAAAGGAAGTTGAACATGAACTAGCTGTCCGTGATCATACACAAGTTATGCGTTTGGAAATCGAAGCTGACATGTCCAAACAGTTGAGAAAACAACTGATTCACGATTTGCAGACGCGAGAAAAGGACGTTTATGACATTAAAGGTCCCATCGATCTACGTTTCTTGAGCAAGCTAGTTAAGCAGGTGAAAGGGCACAGTGAATTGATGTATCCGTCGTTCACCGGTTATATTCAACCAGCGTTGCGACAGGATAACTTGTTTGACGAAATTAAAAAACGCGATATCTTCGTTCAACATCCGTATGATAGTTTCGATCCAGTCGTAAAGTTTGTGCATGAAGCGGCGACGGATCCAGACACGCTAGCCATTAAAATGACGCTGTACCGGGTTTCTTCACAATCACCAATCATTAAGTACTTGGCGCAGGCCGCACGTAATGGGAAACAAGTTACCGTGCTTGTGGAATTGAAAGCACGGTTCGATGAAGAAAATAACGTGAAGTGGGCGCAAATGCTCGAACGCGAAGGTTGTCATGTTATTTATGGACTAGTTGGTTTAAAGACGCACTGCAAGTTACTGTTAGTCGTTCGTCAGGAACCCGATGGCATCAAACGATACATGCACATGGCGACGGGGAACTACAACGATGTGACGGCGCACTTGTATACTGACATGGGGCTGTTTACAGCGGATCCATTGATGGGCATTGACGCTTCAAATATTTTTAACATGTTGTCCGGTTTTAGTGAGCCTGATCATTTTGAACGGGTGGCCATTGCGCCGACGACGTTACGTGGCTTTTTGTATGATCGCATTGATGATGAAATTGCTAACGCTAAGGCTGGTTTACCGGCGGCCATCAAGATGAAGATGAATTCACTGTCCGACAAGGGCATGATTGAGAAATTGTATGACGCCTCGGCCGCTGGCGTTAAGATAAGCCTGATTGTCCGCGGCATTGTATGTTTAAAAGTTGGTGTGCCTGGTGTATCTGATAACATTACCGTTCATTCTATCGTTGGCCGCTTACTGGAACACAGCCGTATCTATGACTTTTATGCGAATGGCGAGCATCAATTGTACTTATCATCAGCTGATCTGATGACACGTAATATTAGCCGTCGGGTAGAACTACTCTTCCCCATCCTCCAGGATGACATTAAAGAACGGGTGGGTCACATTTATGATCAAATGTGGCATGATAATGTCAAAACGCGTGTGTTGCATGCAGATGGTACGTGGCAAAAGGTGGATCGACGTGGCTTAGCACCATTAGATGTTCAAGATAGCTTAATCAAAGAGGCTGCTCGCAAATCACAGGCAGATGCTAAGTTAGCAACCAGTCAACCGCAGACGCCATTCGTGCCGCTGATGCGACCATTGGATGAAACCACCACAGATGACGATGATTCTGATGACGAGTAGTTTGAGATTAAACGTTGAACGAGTTTGACAAGGAGGGTAATTGTGGAAAATTTTGCGGTCATTGATCTAGGCTCCAATTCGTGTCGCATGACAGTTACGGAAATCAACGACGATGGTAGTTTTAAACGTAGCCAAATGAGCAAACAGTTTGTCCGTTTGTCAGAAGACATGGGGCAGTCTGGCGCATTACAACAAGCCCCCATGGATCGAACTATTGAAGCACTGAAGGGCTTTTATGAAGAGTATTCACAACTCCCAAACCTCACGTTAAAAGCTGTGGCAACGGCGGCAGTCCGGAATGCATCCAACCAGAAAGTGTTTTTAGATCGGGTTCGCTCAGAGGTTCATGGATTAAACATTGAAGTGATTTCTGGCACGGAAGAGGCCCATTATGACTACCTAGGGGTGATCAATACGTTACCCGTGACTAACTGCGTCATTATGGATACTGGTGGGGCTTCTTGTGAATTGGTTTTGGTTCAAAATGGACGAGAACAAAATTTAGTGAGTTTGCCTTTCGGATCAGTTAACTTGTCAGAAACCTTTTTAAAGCACGGCTTGGATCAGCTCGCCGCAGTTGACTTATTTAGACTGTCAACGGCTGTTCAGCGATTGTTTAATGGACTGTGGTGGCTTCAACGGGGGCAGAATTTGCCCCTCGTCGCATTGGGCGGGTCAAACCGAACTTTGGCAAAGATTCGGCGAAAGCAAAAGAATGTGGCTGATTTTGAGGATATTCACGGTTTTCGCATGAGTGTTTCCGAAGTTGACAATGTTTATGCGGAAATTATTGAACATAATTTGGCGGAGCGAAAGGCTATTCCTGGTCTCTCAAAAGATCGCGCGGATATTATTGCAGCAGGGATTACGCCAATTGTCACAATTATGCGATTCTTGGATGCCGGCCGCGTCATTTTCTCAGAAAATGGGGTTCGTGAAGGCATTTTGTATGAACATCTTGATCAGTTGCGGGCTAAAGGAAAAATTGGCAATAAGAAAGATAATATTTCCAACACTAAAAAGAGTGCTGGTAGCCGTAAGAAAGCTGATAAAAAATGAGTGCGTTTGAAATTGATCATTTTGTCCTTACGGTGGCCAGTATTGATCGGAGCGTGAAATTTTATCGGGATCGGTTAGGATTGACCACCGAACAATTTGAAGACGGTCGGACAGCGATTCGACTGTCTTCAAATCAGAAAATTAATCTCCAGATACAAGCGCACCCTCATTTGCCGGTAGCTGCGCACCCGACGTTTGGTAGCAGTGATTTTTGTCTCATGACGGATAAGACACCGAAGACCTTAGTCACATGGGCAGATCAGCAACATTTAATTATCGAAACTGGCCCTGTGGTTCGCCATGGTGCAAGGGGGACGATGACATCGTTGTATGTTCGTGATCCGGATCAAAACTTGGTGGAACTAGCGGCTATGGGAACGTTGTAGTCGTTTCCAGCAGAACTTATCGCAGAGATTCCAAAAAGAATAAGAAAAGAGTGGCAACTTAACGTAACTAACAGTTTATCAATCCGTTAGTTAGGCTAAGCCGCCACTCTTTTTAAATGATTTTTATTTTAGTTGTGCTTTAAGCACGACGATTGTCGTTTTCTGAATTAATGCAGAACGTTGTGAAGCCGACATTTTAGGATCTTGTTTAACTGCCTTAGCTACCTGCTCAGTAACCTTTGTTTTAATCGCTTGTTGTCGGACAGGTGATTTCATAATCTTGGCAAGTTGTTTGGCCTCAGTGGTGCTAAGACTTAACCACGTTTGTGGCAAACGGAACGTGTAATCACGGTGGGCAACACGGTTTTGTTCGCCAGAAAATGCAAACAGCGCATGTTGCCAATCGTTACGATATTGCCAACGAGAGGTGGTTACGGTTAAAGTTGCTTGATCGCTCGTCGCTATTTTTAGTTTGGAACTGACATGCTTAGTTGGCACTGCCTGCGGTTTGGCTTGCGACGTGTTGGTCCGGTACAGATAGACCTTTTCTGTGCCATTTCCTAATGGCTGATAGAGAAGGACATTAGGCACACTAGCGGGTTGGTTCGGAATACTGGAGACCAACGTTGATGTCGTTCGTTGATGAGTCTTTACCATGCCGTACTGAAAATTGTCGTTTGCTATCAGTAAACCAATCATGCCCAAGAATAAAATCAGAAAACCGCCAATTAGCCAGCGGCGTAATTGATGACCATTGAGAAGCACGACGGCCCAAAATAACCCAAGTGTTGCAATAATTAATACGATAATGACCATTATCCACGCCTCCTTAAGTTACCCGGTTTGATGCGGAAGGCTAGCACGAGACCAATTAATGCAAAGATCGTTGCAGTGAGGAAGGCTGCATGATAACCTGCCAGCGTTGCGGATAATGCGTGTGTACCGTAGGTGAGTGGTGTACTGTGCAGCAACGATTTAGCTGGCATATTAGAGTTGGTCACGTTTGTTAATACAGAAATGAGGATGGCCGTTCCCATTGACGAGAAGACCTGACGTCCAGTGTTGTTAACAGAGGTTCCGTGACTCATGAGGCTTAACGGTAGGGCGTTCATCCCGGTTGTCGTCACTGGCATCATGACCATTGAGATCCCAAACATTCGGATGGTGTACAGGATGGTAACGAAGATGATCGGGGTTGTTTCCGTCAATGTGACGAAGAATGCTGTTCCAATCGTCAGTAAGAACATCCCGGTGATTGCCAAACGGCGGGCTCCAATGCGGTCGAATATGCGACCGGTAATGGGACTCATGATACCCATCATTAACGCTCCGGGCAACAGAATCAATCCAGAGTGAAAGGCTGATTCACCGCGAACTGTTTGAATATAGAGCGGCACCACCATTTCGGCGCCCATCATGGCCATGTTAACAACGGCTACTTCAATGACGGACAGGGTGTAAATTGGTGATTTGAACACCCGTAATTGCAGTAGCGGATTTTCGATCGTCAGTGACCGCCAAATGAATAAGCCAACGAAAATAAAGCCGATAATTAAGGTGATGTACACTTTCGGCGCCGTCCACGAGCTGGATCCGACACTACTGAATGCGTAAAGCATGCTCCCAAAACCGATTGTGGACAGTGCGACTGACACCCAATCCGCACTGGTTTTCTTTGTTGGAAAAATCTTACGCATGGTGAAGATAGCAAGGGTGAAGACGATGACTGGGAATGGCAAAATGACGACGAACAATGCTCGCCAAGAGTAATTGAGCAATAACCACCCAGACAGGGTAGGTCCGATGGCAGGCGCTAATCCGATAACAATTCCGGCTAAGCCCATGGCCGACCCACGACGTTCAGGCGGGAAGATTGTCAGCATTGTTGTTTGAAACGTTGGCGCGGTGATACCAACGGCAACGGCTTCAATCAAACGGCCGGCTAGAAGCACGCCAAATGTTGGCGCAATCATACAAATAAAGGTACCGACAAAGAAAATGGCCATCGCGGTTAAGTACAGTGCCTTGGAACTGTAACGTTGCAACAGAAATGCGGAAATAGGGATGGTGATGCCCATCGCTAGCATGAATCCAGTGGTCAACCATTGAACGGAATCGGCATCGATATTGAACGTGCGCATTAGAGTTGGAAATGCGGTGGTAAGGGTCGTCTGCACGATAAATGTGCTAAACGTCCCGATAAGCATTGTGATGATGAGAAGCAAACGGTTATAGGGTTTGCCATTGGCATCGACCACTTTAAATTCGGATGATGAATTGGACACGAAAAAGCCTCCTTGTGAACAACGTTTATGTAAACAGTCATAAAAATCGTTTTGACAATGAAATAGATAAGTGACGCTAACGAGGACAGTGACTGCCTCAGTCAATTGTGAAGTTGGCACAGTCAGGTGCGTTAGCGCTAAAATAGATTGAACCAATCATTCAAAATGATTAAAGTCCAACAAAAAATTATACGCCATTTACTGATAAATTGTTAGTAAAAGGGCCGGAGGCAGATTGTGACAACAATGACCACTGTGATGAAGCAATTAAAACGCAATCGTTTAGTTTGGCTACTATGCGTTTGTGACATCCTATTGCCACTTGGGCTCACCGGTTGGCTCGCGTCATTACACGGCGTTGAGTTCGCAACAGTTGTGCCAATATTAGCGCAAACACGTGTTTTTGTGTTCTTTTTATCATGGGTTGTATCCGGCATTTTAATTAGCATGGCAAAAAAGAAAAATGGCAATGTGACGGGCAAACAACGCTGGCAAAACCTCTTTTTAATGACGCTTTGTGTTGATATAGCACTGATGGTCGTTAATCAGGTGATATTACTAACTACTGGAACATTATTTTTAGGACATAACATTGTCTTCCCGTGGCGCCAGTACTGGCGAATGCAGTTAGGTCTGTTCCCACTGATATTAAGTGGCCAGGTGATCTATGAGGTCATTGGTATTTATAAGGTAAGCCGTATGGCGACAATGTGGTGGACACTAGCAGCGACATTTGGGTTAACTATTTTTATTGCTGTTGGACGGTTAATGTTTGACTGGTCGCAACAATTGCAATTAATATCAGTATTTAGTTTAGTGAGCGCGGGCTATTGGAGCACTTGGAATCAGGTATTGGCAAGCTGGCTTAGTAGTGTGATTACCTGTGTACTGGCCGTATTAATCAGTTACTGCTGGCTCGGCAGGCACAAGCATTCGTCAAAGTAGTGTGCAAACGACAATGGTGCTGCGTTCAGGGATTGGAGATTGACAGTGAAAAAGAGAACAATGGTTAGTTTGGCAGCGCCATTTGTGATTGCAACGGGTGTTGCCGGCATTTCAGAACAACTGTATCGGTATGCCTTCAACCGCGTAAACAAGGTTCCTGAAACTTCGAAAGAGAAACAGAAATACGCGGATGCCTACTACGGTTATGTTGACTGGTTACGTAATCAGCCAACGCAGGTTTGGCATTTGCACGAGGATGATGCCGCGCATAAATTGGCAGCTACTTATTTAGCAGCAGATGTACAAACGACGGACACGGTGATCATTTCACACGGTTACAAGGGCAACGGCGAGACGATGGCCAACTACGCGAAAATGTTTCACGAGTTAGGTTATAACGTATTATTGCCTGATGATCGGGCGCATGGCCGGTCTGCTGGTCGCTACATTACGTTTGGCTGGCTGGACCGCTTGGATTATTTGGATTGGATTCAGCGCGTTATCGAAGACACTGGTCAGGATGCGCGGATCGTCTTATTTGGTGTATCAATGGGCGGTGCCACGGTTGAGATGATGAGTGGGGAAGTCCTCCCAGAGCAAGTGCGTTGTATCATTGCGGATTGTGGCTATTCCAGCATTGATGACGAGTTGGTGTACTTGCTCAAACGAAATTTCCATTTACCAAAATACCCGTTTTTGCCAGCGGTGAACGCGATTAATCAGCGCAAACAAGGGTTTAGCCTGACGCAGGTTTCATCGGCTGAGCAACTCAAACGTAATCGCCGGCCAATTTTCTTCATTCATGGTGAAAAAGATATTTTCGTTCCTGCTGAAATGCTGGCGGCTAATTACGATGCGACTCAGGGACCAAAGGAAAAATGGGTCGTGAAGGATGCAACGCACGCTGAAAGCTTTTGGATTAATCCGGCAGCCTATCAACAGCATGTTAAGCAATTTCTCGATCAATATTTGACCTATCAATTGCCACAAGAATAATTGTTGACTAGGTATTGATTAACGATAGATATATGGACATTGTGCTAGTCTAAAACGCTTCATCCCGTCATTTTGTTGTGACGACGGGATGAAGCGTTTTTGTGTTCAACATAGAGTTGAAGGTTTATTAACAATGAGTTGCAGCTTTTAACTTTTTATAGTTAGTTGGCACTGTTCAGATCACGCAACTGATATCCGATCAGTCCAACAACAAATAAAACCGCGGCTATCCCAGTTTGCCACCAGAATACAGACCAGTTCAGCGACGAAGCGGGCACATGACCAATGAATCCAAATGGTGACAATTTGGTTGCCCACTCAGGTAAATCAAATAAGCGACCGAAGTAGTTCATCACAAAGGTTGCACCAAGGTAGAGCCAAACAAGACTGCGTAGTTTAGGCAGCCAACCAACGAGTAACGCACCGGCACCTAAGAAAATGAGTAGCGGCGAGATGTTGGCGAGCAAGCCATGAATAAATAGTTTGTTAGCCAAGGGGTGGTCTAACACCATGTTCGCTGCAACGGCCAAACCACCGACAGCTGCCACAAGCGCTAATAAACTGATGACGATGCCCCAAAGACTGAGAACCACGCTAAGCCGGAGACGGGAAACGGGCCGGGCATGCAGCATTTCAAGCATTCCCCGTTGCTCATCCGTGGCGATTCGATAAATAATTTGTAGACCGGGAATGATTGCACAAACAGTGAAAATGATCATTAGCAGGGCAATAAATGATTTTAAAACTTGAGTAGTGGCTAACGCGGCAGTATGAGGATCAGCTAACAGTTTTACCGTAATTGGATTCGACTTGAGAATGTCAGCGACGGTGTTAAAAACGGAACCGTACATCGCGCCAAAAATAAAGAGACCGATTACCCAAGCTAGGATAGTATTGCGCTCCAACCGGCCCACTAGTGAAATTGGCCCGCGAAGAAAAGGGCTGGCATGCCTCCGACCAGGCCGGGTGGCCAAAATACCTGCGTTAAGATCCCGGCGCGCTCGAAGCATGATTGCGAGAACCATGAAAACAACGATAGTGAGCAGCATTAACATGGCCGGAAGCCAATTGTTGTTGCGGTACGTTTGCAACTTTTCTACCCAACCAAGTGGAGAAAGCCATGTGTAGCGGGGATGTGAAACATCGGTTAACATGCGCCCAAGGTAGACAATGCCAAAGAGTAGGTAAGCAAGACTTGTTGCAGCACGGCTACTAGATGTTAGTTGTGCACAAACGATAGCAAGCAGACCAAACATCAGACCACTGAGTCCAAGGCTGACACCAAGAACAAGGTTGCCACCCGTATTAGTGCCATTTAAACCAGCAATTTGCAGGCCGCCTGCGTAAAGTAGCGCTAACAGGCCGTTTGCAACCACTAATTCACTAATTGCTGCCATCATAGTGGCATAAGGGCCGACGTAGCGCGCTGATACCAGTTCCGTCACACCGCTATCTTCGTCACCACGTGTCAGTGCAATGGCTAATGAATAGTTCATAATGACTCCGAAAATGGCCATAAAAACCGTCATCTCGCCGGCAAAGACATCAGCGGAACTGTACGGGCCATGGGGGAGACGCCCAAAAAGTGAAATCATTGCCGGTGTGTTTAACGTGGCAGTAATTTTTTCAATGGCGATTTTGCTTCCGTATAGGTTATTGAACTTGGCTGCAATACTTGCGAATAAACCTCCTAGCGCAATCAGCCAAATCAACAACTTAAGCCAATCGCGCTGAAGATTGATTCGTAAGATTTGGCCTGCTTGAAAGAACGGTTGCTTAGGCATCAGGACCATCTCCCGTCGTTGAGTTCACAGGCTGCTCATTTTCACGACCATAATAGCGTAAAAATAGATCCTCTAAAGTTGGCGGGGTGCTTCGTAACGCTAGAATTTGATGATCGGCTAAGTATTGAGTAATTGCAGTCATGGCGTCTGAATCGGCCGCAAAAATTGCAGTAGTTGGATTAGTTTGTTTGAGTTGATGAACACCAGGTTGATTGCTTAAGTCGGTCAATGGCGTTTTAGTAGTCACTGAAATCTGCGTGCGGGTCAAGTGTTGCATTTCCGTGAGCGTACCTGTTTCAATAATTTGACCTTCACGGATGATACCAATACGATCACACATTTGTTCAACTTCCGACAAAATATGGCTAGATAGCAAAATTGCTTTGCCAGCCGCCTTTAAGGCTTTTACTTCGTCCTGGAAAACCTGCTCATTGAGCGGGTCGAGGCCAGATGTTGGCTCGTCGAAGATATATAAATCGGCCCTTTGCGATAAGGCAGCAATCAGGGCAACTTTCTGCCGATTCCCCTTGGAATAGGTGCGTGCTTTCTTACCGATATCGAGTCCAAACGCCTTAATTAAATCATCCGTTCGTTTAGAATGTTGCTGGCGACTGAGCCGGAGAAATAGGTCGATAATTTCGCCGCCTGTAAGATTAGGCCACAAATAAACGTCGCCAGGAACATAGGCGATATTTTTATGAATACTGACCGCGTCGCGAAAAACGTCCTTCCCAAAAATGGTGGCCGTACCACCTGTTGCTCTTAATAGACCAAGTAATGTGCGAATTGTTGTTGATTTTCCGGCTCCGTTTGGACCAATAAACCCAAATACTTCACCAGGTTGTACGTCAAACGAGACATCGTGTAATGCTTGAAATTTACCAAATCGTTTTTGAAGATGAGATACGTGAATTACTGGGGATAATTGCATGGTTCAATGCCCCCTTTAGGCAGATGAAATTGCAGTTGGAAGACTTGTCAATTTGCAGGTTAAATATCCTGTCGCTGTCAGTGTAGAGTGCTATTCTGGGGGTGTCAATTTTAAAATTTTGCAGATGACAAAATAGTCAGAATATCGGCCGTCTCAGCTTAAATAAAAGACGTGTGATACAAATTCATTAATTAAATTGACGAACAACTGACAGTCTGCTGATAATTTGGGACGCAAATTGATTAAAATGGGTTTGCCGTGCGCATTTGAGCGGGCGGGTGCATTACAATCAATTGCGGGACAGCATTTAGCATGACAAATCAGAAAATTTATTTGCGTTGTCACGACCGTGTGGAAGTAGTCTTTTAGGAGCTACCTTCAAGTGCCGGTTCGGCGGCGACGCTTTTTCGTTAGAATCGTAGTAACAAAGTTTACTTGACGATGTGATCAGAGCGTTAGAGGTCATTGGTCCGCAGTAGGCCAGTAATCGTATCGGCAAATGATATGAGCAACGATAGTTTAGACGTTTTTGAACTAATGTTCGCTTTTTTAGAATGATGAATAGTTTTCAGTTGATAAAATGAAGACAAGTTGGTGGCGATACAACGTATATTGATTTAAGAGTTTATTGGCAACGTAAAAAATAACGAGGCCCGATAAACGTAAGCACGATTGTTGGGATGTAAACAAGGTAAACAAAGGAGAAATCGTCATGATTCTTTACGTTTGTGAAGATAATTTAAAGGAACGACTATGGCTGACAACTTGCCTTGAAAACGAACTTAAAGAATTAAATATGGACATTCCGATTGAAAGTGAAGGGCGACCGGAAAAAGTGTTAGCAACATTGGCTGTGTTATTGTCCCCTTAGAGTAGACAGACGAAATAATAAATCGTCTATCTATTTCTAAGGGGATTTTTGTATGGAAAAACAAGGACGTTCGTATAGTCTTGAACAAAAGCTAGACACTCTTTATCAGTTCAAACACTCAGGCAAAAGCATGAGGGCATTCACCAAGGACTTTGGAATCGCATTTGTAACACTTAAAAAGTGGCTTGACCTTGAACAATTAGAAGATTTTAAAGCGCTTGAACCAAGTCATGAATGGAAACGGTATTCGCAAGATACAAAGAATGCCGCAGTTCATGATCGCTTAGTCAATGGACTGTCTCAACTAGATATCGTTAAAAAGTATCAGATTAGTTCTACTTCTGTTTTACGAAGGTGGGTAAATCAGTATACTAATGGCAAGGAAATCAAAGCCACTAGTAAAGGACAAACAACCCATATGAAACAAGGTCGAACCACCAGCTATCAAGAACGTATTGAAATCGCACAATATGCCCTCGCTCATGAGAAGGATTATCACACAACTGCCAATCATTTTAACGTGTCCTATCAACAGGTTTACACATGGGTACGTAAATACGAGAAGGATGGGATTAATGCGCTTCAGGATCGTCGTGGAAAGCGACTAAATCGTGAACCTGAGGAGCTAAGCGAAAAAGAGCGTTTAGAGTTGCGCATCAAAGAGCTGGAAGAGCGCAATGACTTCTTAGAAACACGTGAAGATTTGGCAAAAAAATTACGGGAGATTCAAAGGAGGAATCAATAGATTGGTTACACCCAGTAACCCGAATCGAACGTTATCAGGCGATTCAGGAATTGTCTGAACAAACTAATCCACGAACGCACAAACCTTATGTCATCGAACAGCTTTGTGCCCTTACAGGTATCAAGCGCGCCGCCTATTACAAATGGACACACCGAAAGCCTAATCAACGTGAGCTTGATAATGAAGTCATTTGGCAGTTCATTGAAGAACGTGAAGCTCGTGACTATGGCATCTATGGCTCACAACGAATGACACGGCTGATTAACCGTGAAACTGAGTTTCACGTTAATCGCAAGCGTGTGTATCGCTTGATGGATGCTCACGGCATGACCGCTTCAATTCGTAAAGCGAAGGTTGACCGTAAGTCCCAGAAAGCTGAAGTCATTACCGCAAACATCCTTGACCGTAAGTTTTCCGCTAACGAACCAAACCAACGATGGGTTACCGACTGCACTGAATTACAGTACGGCATAGATACCCTTAACAAAGTGAAACTAAGTGCCATTAAAGACCTCTATGACCATTCAATCATTGCCTATAATCTTAGTGACACAGAAACAGCGGCGGCTGTGACTATCACATTACACCGGGCCTTAGAAACTTGCCCAGACGCAGAACCACTGTTACATACTGACCGTGGTTCTGCGTATACAGCTCGAATCTATGACTTAGAATTACGTCAACATCACATCACACACAGTATGTCTCGTGGTGGTAAACCTATTGATAATGGCGCCATGGAAACCTTTTGGAGTCATATCAAAGATGAATGGTTTGATCTACGACCGGCCGGCACGTTCAAAGAACTTGTCGCCTTAGTCGACGCTGGGATCGACTGGTATAACAATGGTCGTCCGCAAGAAACACTAAACGGCCTGACTCCGAATGAATATCGGAATCAGACCGTTCGCAAAGCAAGTTAATTTATATTATTTCGACTGTTTACTTGACTGGGTCATGTCCACTGACCATCCGGGCCCAAACATTTATTTCTTGGACATTCAGCTTAATGCGGCGGTTGATGGTATTGAACTGGCTCGACGAATTCGCGAGGTGGACCCCTTAGGCTATATTGTCTATGTCTCTATTCGTGAGGATCGTGCGTTTGAAACAATCACGTCGATGACCATGCCTACAGGATTTCTTTCCAAGGAATTTATGTTTGATGCTGAGAAGTTTAAACCTCAGCTTCGCCAAATTTTAGTGACGATTCAGGATCATTTGAATCAGGTCCATCCGAACCAGCCGGCTTATTTAGAAATCAAGAACGGTGGTTTTTTAATTCGGTTGCGCCAAGATGATCTGTTATATATTGAAAAGGTGCGTCGGTTGAAAAAAGTTACGGTCGTCACGACAAATAACCGTTACGAGGTGAATGGCAGTATTCATGAATTAGCTAGTCATCTGACAGCAGACAATTTTTTTAATGGCTTTCAAAGTTATATTCTGAATACAGAACATATTCAGACCGTCAACTTTACGTTGGGGCATGTTACGATGAGTAACGGTGACGAGTTGAATTTTTCGCGTGGCACCATCAAAAAATTACGCGATTTTATTCGCGAAAAGTAGGCGACAGTATGGCAGAGGGACTGACCCCAGCAGAGCAAACACAATTGGATAAAATTGAGTCTTACGCACGTCAGCAACTTGGTAGCGATCGTTCGGGACATGATTTTTTCCATTTAGAACGGGTCGCAAAGTTAGCGGATCGAATTGAATTAATCGAACAAACAGGACAACGTTTTATTGTTTTAGCAGCGGCCTATTTGCACGATGTTATTGATGATAAGCTTGTTGAAGATCCTGAGGCCGCCCACGCGGCGTTGAAAGAACAACTTTCAAGCTGGGATGTGAATGAGGACAATGTAGCGGCTATTTTTGCAATTATTGATCACATGTCATTCAGCAAAAATCTTGGGCAACATCAGGCGCTGAGTCCGGCTGGTCAAATTGTTCAAGATGCCGATCGCATGGATGCCATTGGTGCGATTGGGATTGCTCGGACATTGACCTATGGTGGACATCATGACCGGGTACTGTATGATCCGGAGATTGAACCTCGTCACGATATGACCAAGGCAGAATACCGCAAAGCGGATGGCACCACGATTAACCACTTCTATGAAAAGTTGTTGCTTATTAAAGACCAGATGAATACGGTTACCGCAAGAAAAATGGCAGAACAACGCCAACGGGTGATGCTTGATTTTTTACGTGAATTCAAACAAGAGTGGAACGGCGAAGCCTAACCTTTTGAAGTGTAACTGACCAGAGACTAAAAACACGCTGATTTCCATTTTCTGGAAATCAGCGTGTTTTTAGTTTTGGTAGAAGAATCATTTTATTTATCTTTAGTTAACCAACGAGTTACTAAATTTACGACTGCTGAAAGCACAACAACCAGACTAAGTGCAAAGAAGACGGGCACCAGGTGGGCACGAGACCACTCTGTAAATGTGCTGGTTAAGACGCCTGCACTTAAGCCAATTAAGCCGAGGAGCACGATGTAGGACGAGACGCCTGCACCGGAATTTCGTAAGTCAGCACTGCTGAGATCAAACCCACCAACGCTAAGATTCGTTACTAATACTGCCCAGATTAGCCAACGTCCCGCGTTGACTAATAGATTACCATCGGCTGTTGCCGGTTGAAACAGATTGTTAAGACTGGGGTGCATTGCAAACATTACCCAGTTGTGGAACATCGTTGGCCATAGCCAAGCGGTGAGTCCGAAAATAACGGCACTGACGCCGATAATTGGTGCAAAGCCGATAAAAAAGTTTCCCATCGTTTGGTAACTGTTGCCACTGTTCCAGCGGTGATTGACATAGCCGAGGGTTAACGCTTCTGGATCAGTGGCTTGTCTGTCCGGATGGGCAAATTTAATCAGCCTCAAACCAGTAATTTTATGACCAAATAATAATGCCATGATTAAATGGCTAGACTCGTGAACGATGATACCAAGGAATCCTAGGTAGACTTGAGCGTTCATACCATAGTAAGTGGCGAGCTGTTGTTTGGTATTTCGATTGATCAGTGTTAGCACCCAACTAAACAAAAGCGGTAGTGCTAACCCGTAAAAGAAGATGGTCAGCAGACTGATTAAAATCTGCTGACCTAACGTGCTAAATGACATTAAGTTATTCCTATTCTTCCTCTAAATCGGTAAATGTACCGTGAACTAATTCTGCGACAGCCGTAGCATCGACCTGAACAGAACGGCCAATTTTTCCTGATGAAACGACGATTTCACCTTGCTCTTGTGCAACCGTGTCGAAGTAAATGGGATATTGGTATTTTTCCCAGATACCGATTGGCGTATTAGCGCCATGTTCATATCCAGTGGTGTTTAGCAAGTCTTTCAATGGCACCATGCCAACTTTTTTGTTACCAGAAGCTGCCGCCAACTTTTTATAACTCAGGTGGGTGTCAAGCGGAACAACACCGACCAGTGAACCAGTCACGTTGCCGGTTAGAACCAGTGTTTTATAGATATTGTGCTCATCATAATCTTCGTGATCAACATCCAGTTGAGCAACGTCTCCAGCTTGGTGGGTGGCAAACTCTATTTGTTTGTATGGAATCTTCGCCTTATCTAAGATTTTTTCGACGAGGGTTTTCTGAATTCTTTTTTTCTTAGCCATTAAATTGGACCTCCAAGAGATTAAAAATTGGTACGAACCTAAAACACAATTGGCCGGACCAATATTTTTCTGGTATACTCTCAATGAGTAGTATACAAGAGAAAGGAACCTTGCGTCGAGATGGCAGACTTAGTTTATAAAAATGTAATGCAAGACTTAAAACGTCGCATTAACGATAATCAGTTTCCAGATAAACGGCTGCCTGACGAGCGGAGTTTGAGTGAATCATACGAGGTGAGCCGTTCATCTGTTAAGCGAGCACTTAATGTACTGGCGCAACAGGGAATTATTTTTAAAAAGCGTGGGTCTGGTACGTTTGTGAACCCATTGTACATTAAAAATCAGGCTGTTTTCAGTTACGAAGGACGGAATCTTGGGGTTACGGATTCAATGAGAGTGGATGGCAAGAAGCCGAGCATTAAGTTACTCGACTTTCAAGTGATTCCGGCAACACCAGAATTACAGCAGGATCTATTCTTGAACGCCGATGATTTTGTGTATCAAATTAAACGTCTGCGATCACTTGATCAACAACCAGTGATGATTGAGACAGGGTTTATTCCAATTAAGATAATGCCAGAACTGTCAACAACGGTTGTATCAGGTTCGATTTTTAATTATTTGGAAGACAACAAACACGTCTCAGTCACCAAATCATTCATGACCGTTGAAGCCGAGCCTTCGGACGACAAGGATCAGGAATTGCTATCGCTGAAGCCAACTGAACCAGTCGGTGTGATGAGCGGGATTTTTTTCTTGGATGATGGGACCCCATTTGAAGTGTCAAACATGCGAATTCACTACAAGTATATGAAATACAACAACTTTGTGGATTTGGATGCAGACTAAATTAAATACGAGTTATTAGAAAACACTAAGAATATTAAGTTCTCAGTGTTTTTTAGGTTCAATTTAAGGCTTAATTTGTTAGCATTGGGGCGGATTAGCGAGGAACCGATCCCTATAATGCCGCTTTTTGATATGCAAATAAAGGCAAACTAACCAATAGAAACATTCGATCACGGTAATTGGGTCGTACCAATTTTCTAAAAGGTTGACTTTTATTTAAAAGCGTCTATTATAGTAACTGTAAATTGACCGGTAAAAAAGTCGGTGGATTTCACAGCAAATTTCGTGTTATTAAAAATTATCTCGAAGGAGTGTAAATATTCATGGCAGTTGATTACGACTCACAAGAATACTTAGACAAAGTTGACGCTTACTGGCGTGCGGCTAACTACCTTTCAGTTGGTCAGTTGTTCTTAAAGGACAACCCATTATTGAAGGGCGACTTGACGGCAGAAGACGTTAAAGTTAAGCCAATCGGTCACTGGGGCACAATCGTTCCACAAAACTTCATTTACGCACATTTAAACCGTGCCATCTTGAAGTATGACTTGAACATGTTCTATATCGAAGGTTCAGGTCACGGTGGTCAAGTTATGGTTTCAAACGCTTACCTTGACGGTTCATACACTGAACGTTACCCACGTATCACACGTGACGAACAAGGTATGCAACGCTTGTTCAAGCAATTCTCATTCCCAGGTGGGGTTGCTTCACATGCTGCTCCTGAAACACCAGGTTCTATCCACGAAGGTGGAGAACTTGGTTACTCTCTTTCACACGGTGTTGGTGCTATCTTAGATAACCCTGACGTTATTGCTGCTGTTGAAATTGGTGACGGGGAATCAGAAACTGGCCCATTGGCTGCTTCATGGTTCTCAAGCAAGTTCATCAACCCAATCCACGACGGTGCTGTATTACCAATTATTCAAGTTAACGGGTTTAAGATTTCTAACCCAACTATCCTTTCACGGATGAGCGATGCTGACTTGACTAAGTACTATCAAGGTATGGGCTGGAACCCTCGTTTCGTTGAAACTGATGGTTCAGACCACAAGAAGGCTCATCAAGACATGGCTAAGGCCATCGATGCATCTGTTGAAGAAATCAAGGCCATTCAAAAGAATGCCCGTGACAACAACGACGATTCATTACCTGTATGGCCATTGATCGTGCTTCGTGCACCTAAAGGTTGGACTGGTCCTAAGAAGGACTTGAACGGCGACCCAATTGAAAACTCATTCCGTGCTCACCAGGTTCCAATTCCGGTGGACGCAAACCACATGGAACACAAAGACATGTTGGTTGACTGGATGAAGTCATACAAGCCTGAAGAATTATTTAACGAAGACGGTACTCCTAAAGAAGTATTGTCAGAAGTTGAACCTAAGGGTGACAAACGTATGGCTATGAACCCTATCACTAACGGTGGGATTCACCCAGAACCATTGAAGATGGATGATGTTCGTAAGTTTGCCGTTCCTGAAAGTGACTTGAAGGATAACTCCAAGCAACGGATGGACATGGAAGTTATGTCACACTTTGCTGGTGACATCATGAAGGAAAACCCAACGAGCTTCCGGATCACTGGTCCTGATGAAACTCAATCAAACCGTTTGTGGGGTCTATGGGATGCTTCCAAGCGTCAATGGATGGAAGACATTCACGAACCAAACGACGAAAATGTCGCACATTCTGGTCAAGTTATTGACTCACAATTGTCAGAACACCAAGCTGAAGGTTGGCTTGAAGGTTACGTTCTGACTGGTCGTCACGGCTTCTTCGCTTCATACGAATCATTCACGCGTGTTATTGACTCAATGTTGACTCAACACTACAAGTGGTTACGTAAGGCGCAAGAACAAAACTGGCGTCATGACTACCCATCATTGAACATCATCAACACTTCCACTGTGTTCCAACAAGACCACAATGGTTACACTCACCAAGATCCTGGTATGATTGGTCATATGGCTGAAAAGGGTCACGAACTGGTTAACGAATACTTGCCAGCTGACGCTAACTCATTATTAGCTGTTATGAACAAGGCTTTGCAAAGTCGCGAAGTTATCAACTTGATTGTTGCTTCCAAGCACCCACGGACTCAGTGGTTCTCCATTGACGAAGCTACGGAACTTGTTAACAACGGTTTAGGTATCATTCCTTGGGCTTCTAACGATGATGGTGCAGAACCAGATGTTGTCTTTGCAGCAGCTGGTACTGAACCAACAATGGAAAGTTTAGCTGCAATTACCTTATTGCACGACAGCTTCCCTGACTTGAAGATTCGCTTCATCAACGTTGTTGACCTATTGAAGCTACGTAAGAAGGGTGACGACCAAGACAACCGTGGTTTGACTGACGAAGAATTCGACAGTTACTTCACGACTGACAAGCCTGTTATCTTTGCTTTCCATGGCTTCGAAAACACATTGCGTGGTTTGGTTTACGACCGTCATAACCACAACATCCACTTCCACGGTTACCGTGAAAATGGGGACATCACTACACCATTTGACATGCGTGTCTTGAACGAATTGGACCGTTTCCACTTGGCTAAGGATGCCATCAATGCAACTAGTTTTGCTGAAAAGGCCGGCGAATTCAGTCAACACATGGACGACATGGTTGCTAAACACAACCAGTACATCCGTGATGAAGGTACTGATTTACCAGAAGTTAATGCATGGCAATGGAAAGACATTAAGTAGTCTAAACATTGATATAACAGGGTTTGCGTACTCCACTCGGAGCAATGCAAACCCTGTTTTTTTTGTGTGAAACGAGCTTTACTAGCTTTACTTGAATTTGGGCTGGTAATCATTTGGGCTGGATTTGACAATTTCAGCGTCCAATTCGTCCAATTTTGAGATGGCATTTTGTTTAATTTCTGGGGTAACTGTCGCATAGATTCTGGTTGTAGATGGATCAGGGTGCCCCAATAAATGAATAGGGTTCACACAGTCCGTTTGGATTGCGTGAACCCTGTTTTTTTGTTTTCAATCGCAGAATGGTGGATGAATGACGTCTTCGATTGCCAAAACTGAACTCCAGCCGTGGGACCGGTTCGAACCCCTGAGATGCGAGTTTCTCACCTCGCCGTGAAGCCGAAGGGGCACGTCTTCACGACAGTCCTGTGCAGTAAATTCGACTCAAACCGTCTCATTAACAGCACCTTCACGGCTTCCTTTCAGTTTTAGCTCCCTTCCACTCCGCTACATTTCTGTTTTTGAATCTTAAAAAATCTGATGGAGCTTTAGTGTTTATAACCAAAGCAGAAGATAAAAAGAACGTTCATTCGCAAAATTTCATGATTGCAAAACCACTGTATTAGCAAGATAATATAGCCACGCTGTCAAAAACGCACAGACAAACGAGGAGGGTAACATGGCGAAGACCGAAGAAGTTGAATTGACTAACATGGTATTGGTGTCAGATAACGAAACCAACCAGATTTTGGTTGAGGATCGCAAAAATCCTGATTGGCCTGGTTACACATTTCCGGGTGGTCATGTGAAAGCCGGCGAAAGTTTTGTAGATTCTGCGATTCGAGAAGTAAAGGAAGAAACAGGCCTCGACATTCATAATCCCGTTTTTTGTGGGATTAAAGAATTTATGACTGAACATGGACGTTATGTTGTCGCCCTATTCAGAACGGATTCGTATTCAGGTGAGCTACGATCATCTGATGAAGGAAAGGTTTGCTGGATGCGCCGTGACGAAATGTTTCAGCATGAAATTGCGGATGGCATGGACAAACTGTTGAATGTTTTTGAAAAACGGAGTGTGTCTGAACTTACTTATTTAGAGAACCCGGACGGCGAATTTAAATGACCGAAGAAGCTGACGATCTGTTGTTTAGGCGTAGTAAACGAACGTTTAACGTGCGCGCGAGTGGACTGTTAGTCCGAGGGGACAAAGCGTTGTTTCATTGTAGTATTGATGACGATGGTCAGCCGTATTTTGCGTTAGTTGGCGGCAAAGTTAAGTTTGGTGAGTCCTCTGTTTCGGCGATTGAGCGCGAATATCGGGAAGAGCTGCATATCGATGTGAGGCCAAAACGTCTGTTATGGGTGATGGAGCATCAGTTTGGTACGTCAAAAGATGTCCGGCAACAGGTCAATTTCGTTCATTTACTCGACAGTCCACAATTAGGAAACTTGCCAAACGGACGTTTTACCATCGGTTGTCACACGTTTGAATGGATTAGCTTAAAGGATTTTCCGACCATGCCAATTTATCCAGCAATCGTTGGGCGGTCATCGACATTGCCTGCTGGCGTTCAATACGTGAACGATATTGACGACTAAAGTGATTGCTCGCTCGAAAAATGGTCACAAGTCAGGTATGATGAATGTACACAAATGGTTGCGAGAAATTTAGTGGCAATCAATAAAAATGAAGCGAGGCAGCGGGATGAAAACAGCTGTGATCACGGACAGCGCCAGTTACTTAGATCCTGAAGTAGCGAAGGCCGCTGGTATCCGAGTGGTGCCAATTACGGTGATTTTTGGCACCCAAACCTACTTAGAAAATGTTGATATTACCAGTGAACAGTTTTACAAACGAATGCGCGAAGAAAAGGCGATGCCATCTACTGCCCAAGTGACAATGATGCAAATGCAGGAGCAGTTTGATGAACTAATTAAAGAAGGTTATGACGAAGTGATTTGTATTCACTTGTCGAGTGGTATCACGACGTTCCTACAAAACCTTGAAGCCTATGCACCAACTGTCAAAGGTATCAAAGTCTATCCGTTTGATTCGCGAATGGCTAGTGAAGGTGAAGCTTGTTTGGCCTTACTGGCTGCTAAGATGGCTAAGGCTGGCAAGAATGCTGCTGAAATTTTGCCAGTGCTTGAACATTTACGTGAGACGACCCATGTGTACTTTGTGGTGGACGATTTAAGTCACTTGTTACGGACGGGTCGGATTACGAACAGTTCCGCTTTCGTGGGGAACTTATTGCGGATCAAACCGATTCTGACGTTTGAAGATGCTAAAATTGTGGCCTTAACGAAGGAACGAACGGCCAAACGTGCCTTCCAGAAAGTTAAGCGTGATTTTGAAGCGTCATTGGGCGATGAAGATTATCCGGTGCGTGTTGGCGTGATTGACGGGAACAACCCCGATGCCAGTGCCACTTGGATGAGTGATTTAACCAGTGAGAACCTGAAAACGGACGGTGGCAAAGATCCTCAGTTTGAGGTTGCTCATATTGGGCCTTCCATCGGTGTCCATACTGGCGAAAAAGTCATGGGCCTCGTCTGGGCCGAAGACTGGCAAACACTGGGAGAAGAATAACAGAGTGATGCCGAAGCCCGGGAGAAACCGAGCAATAACGGGTAAGACGAGACATTCGGTGGGCTTGCGAATGACTTGGCTTACGTGTTATGCACAGGGTTCTGGGCGACAGGTGCACGTTTTAGAGAGAGTGATGCCGAAGCCCGGGAGAAACCGAGCAATAACGGGTAAGACGAGACATTCGGTGGGTTTCCGAATGCATTGGCTTACGTGTTATGCACAGGATTCTGGGCGGCAGGTGCACGTTTTAGAGAGAGTGATGCCGAAGCCGCCCGCACTCCTCTCAATAAAGTAAAATTCAATCTCAAAAGGGTTCCAAACACCGTTAGCACTTGCTAATGATGTTTGGAACCCTTATTTGTATCATTTAGTTAGGATTGTTTTCTGATCTTTTGGACCTGACTAACTGGGATTGTCCGGGCCACACTGTGTTGATTGTTAGCACCGCTGGGAAAACCCATCGTTTCTGCCACAACGTACAAAGGACGTTCACGTGACTGATTGAACACGCGGCCGAGATATTGCCCCAGAATGCCGATACTGAGCAGCAGTAGGCCACCTATCAGCAGGTCGACCGCCAACAGGAGTGTCGTTCCGGTAAAACCTGTCCAGATAGCTGCAATTAAGGTGAGGACAGCAGCCGCACATAGAACTCCGCCTGTCCAATTTGCAAACTTCAAGGGTAGATTTGAAAACGATGTGATACCATCCATCGCTAAGCGAATCATCTTGCGAAGCGGGTATTTGGAGACACCTTCTGTGCGTGGTTGGCGTTCGTATTCCACCGCGGTTTGTTTGAAACCGACCCAACTGACCATGCCGCGAACGAAGGGTTCATCCTCATTCATGCGTTCGAGGACGTTGACCACTTTGCGATCCATCAAACGGAAGTCACCGGTGTCAACTGGAATGTCAACGTTTGTGATGCTGTGTAGAATGCGATAGAAGGCTTTAGCCGAGACTTTCTTGAACCAGGATTCACCATCGCGTTGTTGCCGTTTGCCATATACTACATCAGCCCCTTGATGCCAGGCTGACACCATGTCGGCAATAACAGCCGGTGGGTCCTGCAAGTCTGCATCCATGACCACGACGGCCTGACCAGTAGCGTAGCGAATACCTGCTGTAATCGCTAGCTGATGACCAAAGTTACGGGAGAAACGGACAAGCCGCATCTCTGGATGGAAGGCGATTGCCTTACGAATTTTATCCGTTGTTGTGTCATTTGAACCGTCATCAACAAAAATAATTTCGTAGCGTTCAGGTTGTTGGCTGACAAACCCTTGAACGGTTCGAATCGTCTTCATAATGAGCGCTTCTTCGTTGAAAACGGGCATCACAATAGAAATAAGTTGATTTGAAGTATTCGTCATGGTTGTCATCCTCCTTAGTTCAGTTTGTACAACGTACCGCCGTTGCCACCCATGCCACCAGTACTTGGCTGACCCTGTTTGGACGAACCAGTTTTGCTGGACGGTTTTTGCGACGGTTTGGCCATTTTCTTGGCCGTTCCAGACGTTTTCTTTGTGGCTGATGGTTTTTGAGCACTACCAGGTTTCTTTGTTCCTGATGGTTTCTTCATGCCAGATGGCATTTGACCACCAGGTTGGCCACCTTGAGTACTGCCCGTTGGCTTAGTCGTCTTTTTGCTGGCGCTGCTGATTGTTTTGCCTTCTGATGTGCTTGTGGCACCCATCATGGAACTAGCACTTGTACCGCCGTAAGTTTTGGCGCTTATCTTGGTACCGTGTTTCTTAACCCAGTTCACGATGCTACCACTAGTACTCTTGCCGGAGACGTAGAAGTATTTGACCTGACCGGCCTTGACTAGTTGTTTAAACTTGGCAAGCGAGATTGCATTATCGGTACCGTTGAAACCACCAATCGTCATCACTGACTTACCGGTTTTGATAATATAGGGCGCGGCTGTACCTGAATCCATTGTGGCAAACAGATATTTGGCGTTGCCATTGTGTTTTTCGAGATACTTAATCAGTTTGGTATTTGCGGATTCGTTACCCATACCACCGCTGTTACCACCACTCGTCAATAAGTCGGGGCCAGCTGTTGGAATGGCAGCCGATTCACCAGCAATAGTTGGTGTTAATGACCAGAATCCTGGCGCCAGTGACAGCAAGGCAATCGCAAACGTACTGGTAACGGCGACCTTACGCCAGCTCGTGAATACGAAAGCAATCAACGCTGCTGTAATGACAGATCCGCCAGCAATAAGCCAGCTTAACCACGGATAGTAACTGTAAACGTACCATGCTTGCAGTGCTGCTGTGGCGAGTAGTCCGAAGGCGAAGATGTATCGCTGCCAAGGCTGACGCCCTTCTCTGACGGATTTTACAAACGTGGCAATGCCGATTCCACCCAGAACGGCAAGTGGTGGTGCGAGCATAATCATGTAGTAGGGGTGGAAGAAACTAGCGATACTGAAGAATCCGGCAACTGGTACGAGCCAACCAGCCCAGTACCAGAGCTGTTGTTGATTACGCGTTGTTTGCCACCAGCGTTTCTTACGGTCGGCTTCATATAGGTAAGCGCCGACTAAGCCGGTAAGTGCTAGCGGGAAGAACCAACTGACCTGACCGCCAAGTGCTTGCTGGAACAAACGGAATGGGCCTGCGCTACCGATGTTGAAGGCACCGCCACCACCACCTGCGCCAGCACCGGTTCCTTGTTTGCCACCAGTCATGCCAGTTGGCGCGCCGCCTTTGGAACCACCAGGCATCTGACCACCAGACTTTTTACCCGTTGGCGCCACGCCTTTAGTGCCGGTCTTTGATCCTGAGGGTGGGGTGCCCGTTTTGCCCATAGTACCCGTTGGCGCCTGACCAGATTTGCCTTTACTGCTACTGCCTATGCCTGGGAAGCGACTACCGGTTCCGGTCGATTGACCGAGCAAACGTTGTGAACCGTTGTAACCAAAGGCTAAGTTTAAAACGGAGTTCGTTGATGAACTGCCAATGTAGGGTCGGCTACTCTTGTTGGTTGAGTCAACGGCGACTGGCCAGGCTAACGTGAAGACTGCTAAGGCAATCGTTGCCATCACCAGATGGACTATTTTTTTCTTCCAGCCAACCGTACTGGCAATCCAGTAGAAGAAATACATCGCGGGTAGTAGCATAAACGCCTGCAACATTTTGACGTTGAAGGCAACGCCAATAAGTGCAAATGAAAGGATTACGAGCCACGTTTTCCGTTTGGCAACGGCACGTTGTAGAAGGAAACCTGCGAGTAATAGGAAGAAGACTAACGTCGCATCCATGTTGTTGGTCCGCGAATCGGCCACGACAATTGGTGTGATCGTCATGAAAAGTGCTGCTAAATTACCTGCCAAACGCCCAAAGTAAGGTTTAACCATGGCGTAGATCAGACCGACCGAGCCAATTCCAAACAGGACGGACGGTAGCACGACACTCCAGCCGTGAACGCCGAATATTTTGGCACTGATTGCCATGAACCAGAGTGCAACCGGTGGTTTATCCACCGTAATAAAACTAGCCGGATCAAAGCTGGCATACCAAAAGGCCTTCCAGCTCTTTGTCATGCTGACGATTGCGGCCGTGTAAAAATCGTTGGCCTGGCCGGCCTCCCAGATATTCCAACCGTAGAGTCCGGCAGCGAGGACAAGAATGGCGACTAACCACCAGTTCCATCGTTTAACAAACTTGCGCATAAGGTCACTTCCTATCGTTTAGTTTCAAACAAGAACGTGTGATTAATAATTGCTTGAACATTGTTGATTACGATAGACCTGCTTGCATAAAGGGGACTTAAGCGAAACTAAAAGGGAGCTTAAAACGGGTATACCAATGCTTTATTGCTAGGAGCCGCATTGTTGCGCCAACGAGGGACGCCGTTTCGTGGGACCGGTCTCAGCCTCCTTAAAACCGGCGTCTTCAACCTCGATTTTGAGCCACAAAACGTCTCAAAAGTAGTCCTGCAATACTAAGTGGATAAAAACCATCCACAAAGTATTGCTCTCACGAAACTCTGTCCCTCACTGGCTCCACAACGCTACTGTAGCAGTTTTCTCTTTTTTCAGTCTCTTTAGTTTTAGTTGCCTTTTTCAGTAGAAACAATTTCAAAAATAGGGTAATACAGACTTCTACCCATATTCTTGTGCAGAAGGGCTTATTGTTCAAAAATTGTCAAAAGACTATGTATTACGATTAATTTATCGAAAATACAAAAAGAGCAGATTAGTTCTCACTTGAGAACACCTGCTCTTTTTATAAAATCATAATTTAATTATCTTACTTCTGGTTAACCTTAACAATCAGTACATCAACATCTGCGTTGCGGCTGACATAGTTGGTAACAGAACCAACCATCAACCGTTCAACAGCGTTCAAGCCGGTCGTGCCCATGACGATCAATTCGCTACCATGGTCGTGAGGGAATTCACGCGAAATAACAGGTTTTGGATTACCAAAACGAACATGGATGTCGACATCTTTAACACCAGCTTTTTCAGCCTGTTGTTTCAAAGATTCCAAACGGTTTTGAACGTCTTCAACCAACCGGTAGATGACATCGCCACTTACAGCGCCACCATAACTGTCCGAGAATTGGTTAACCTCCAAAACGTTCAGGATGTCTAGGTGCGTATCGTTGCGTTTGGCAACCTCAATTGCCTTTTCCAGAACTGGTTCAGTGGCTTTCGAACCATCAACTGGGGCAAGAATATTTTTGTATTGCTGTAACATCGCTGTGTGCCACCTTTCTATCAATCAGGAACTCTACTGCTTTTGCCTTATCTTTATTATACCTTTTATCAGTCATAATGTAAGCGATTTACTAATTTATGGGCACTAAATGTAAACTTATTTGGTTGCCAATAATTAATGACCTGGTCAAATGAAAGGTAATATTCAACATTCAGAAAGTTTGTGAAATCACAAAACGAAACACTGTCAAATTAACGATTGTGTCCGCTTTCAGAAAGTGCTAACATCATTGGTGAAAGCGTGATTCATCTATTTATAAGTTGATACAAACCGCTGTACTGGGTGAATCACCAATAAAAAAGATGCTTAGGGGGATTTAACGTTATGTACTATGTTTCGATGAAATCGCACAACATTGGCGAGAACTTAGCCACCGAGCAATATTTGATGAACAACAAGAAGTTTGATGAACCGTTATTACTATTCTACTATGAGGAACCATGTATCATCGTTGGTCGTAATCAAAACACTCAGGAAGAAATTAACCAGAAGTACGTTCAAGAGCACAACATTCGGGTAACCCGTCGGCTGTCTGGTGGCGGTGCCGTTTATCAGGATTTAGGTAATTTATGTTTCAGCTTCGTGGTGGACTCAAACAGTGAAGAATTTGGTGATTTCAAATCTTTCACAAAGCCAATCGTAGATGCCTTACACAAAATGGGTGCGACAACCGCTGAAGTTTCTGGTCGTAACGACATTCTCGTTGATGGCAAGAAGTTTTCTGGGAACGCGATGTACACCCGTAATGGGAAGACATTCTCACATGGTACGTTGATGCTTAACGTGGATCTTGATGTTGTGACGCATGCACTTAATGTGCCAGAAGATAAGATTGCTTCAAAGGGGATCAAGTCCGTTCGTTCACGGGTTACCAATTTACGTCCATACTTGGACAAAGAGTATCAAGATATTGATGTCCCAACGTTCCGTGATATTTTATTGAAAGAATTGTTTAACGTTGACGACCTCGCTGACATCAAGGACCGTGAAGTCAAGGTTACTGATGATGATCAGAAAGAAATCGACAAGTTGTACGAACAATATTACAATAATTGGGACTGGGTTTACGGTAAGTCACCAGAATTTACGGTAAAGAAGCGTCAGCACTTTGATTACGGGACGATTGATGCACGTTTGAACGTTGATGATGGTAAGATCAACAACATCAAGTTCTACGGGGATTTCTTCGGACCAGAAGATGTTTCTGCACTGGCTGACAAACTGACGGGCGTGAAGTATGACCGTGACGATTTAGCATCTGCTTTGGCAGACGTGGACCTGGCAAAATACTTCGTCGGCATTTCGAAAGAACAATTGGTCGATTTGTTGGCATAGAAAGGTTTTTGTCTAGATGAGAGATGTACGTGTCGTCAGCTTGACGATTGCTTCCTGGATTTTCTACACGATTGTGAATGCGGGGGTCTACTTTGGCTTTGGCAAGAGTGCGAGCCAGCAGTGGCCACATTTTCTGGCAAACGAAGGCATCATGTTAGTCTTCGTCGCTATCCCTGTCATTATGTTTGCACTTAACTGGCGGTTTTCAGTATATCCGCAGTCTTTCGTTCTGATTATTTTGACAGCTGTGCTACTCTTAGCGGTGGTACAGACGTTTACGGGCCACGGGGTGGTTTTCATAAACGTGATGATCGATCTGTTTGCGGTAATTGGTTTAATTACCAACTTCGAAGCCTTTGTGGCGGGCGCACGATTCCGTCGCAACTACGAGGAAAACAACCGCATTTGGGTCGAGCGCAAAGCAAATAAACAAGCGAACGGGAGAAAATAACCATGGAAGAAAAAGTTGCCGATTTTTTACAGGCATTGCAAGATGAAACGTATGTGGCAACCTCATCCACAACCACGTTTGACAAACTGAATGATGATCCAGAAGGCGTCATGGCTGACAGCATTGCCTTTGCACAGAAACAACTCGCAACTGGTAAGTTAATTCAAACACGGGTTGATATCACCGGCTTCCACGATGTTGAAATGAATGTTCGTTTAGAAAGTTCATTGATCAATTTGCCGTTTGCCTATGCGAATGAGATTGATAAGATGCTTGATCCTGACGATGAACGTGAAGTAAATCTGTATATGATTTTCGATTCGCCAGCCATCAATGTGTCCAAGATGCGAATTGATATGGCCAGTTCTGTTCAGGCGTTTTTGGACGATCCAGATTCCGTGAGTGCCAAGATTACTGACTGGCTTCGTGAACAGGTTGAAAAACTAGAAACGGCTGATGCTGAAAAAGAAGCCGAGGATTAGTTTTCACAATTAAATAAAGGTTTCAATTGCGGCGAGTATTAGTGAAAAGTGGTCTTTCACCGATACCCGCCGTTTACATAAGGTGGGCTTGAAAAATGATAACAGCTTTTTTAAAGGGTGATCCCGAGACGGCTGAGGGGATGGCCGCATACATGAAGAACAAATTTTTGTTTGCTGGGGTTAAGTCACCAGAACGTAGGCAACAGGAACACAGCCTGCTTGTTGATAGTAAGCAGTTAACGTTATCGGCATTGAGACGGCAGTTTGCGACACTATACGCGCTGCCAGAGCGTGAGTATCAATATGCTGCCATTGATATGATGCAGCATAACGTCACTCGGCTGACACAGGATGAGTTAGCGTGGCTGAGTGACTATATTACGGTTAAACCTTGGTGGGATAGTGTCGACGCTATTCGTGGCGTAATTGGCCGCGTTGTCAAACGTCATCCAGACTGGTTAGCAGAAGTTGGTTCATGGTATAAAGAAAAGCCTGACTTCTGGCAACGCCGGGTGGGCATTACCTTGCAGTTAGGCTTTAAAACGTTAACGGATGAAGCGTATTTAAGTGAGATGATGCTGGCCGATTTAGCGACCGACGAATTTTTTATTCAAAAAGCGATTGGCTGGTCGTTACGTGATTACAGTAAAACTAATCCGGGTTGGGTACGTCAATTTATAGCTGACCATCAATCCAAGATGAGTTCATTGGCCGTCCGTGAAGGTAGTAAATATCTCAATTAAGGTCACGAATCGCATCGACCCATTCACGCACAAACCGAACGACTTCGTGAAGGATAATCGGCAGCAACGCAATACCAATGCAGATAAACGTAAAGTAGTTTTTGACAAACTGTGTTTTGCCAAAGAAAAATCCCGCTAGTGTGGCGATCAAGATCCAAGCCACGACGCCAATTGTGTTAAATAGATGAAATTGGCGTTGATCCATCTTGGTTTCACCGGCAATGAGTGGCATGAAAAGTCCGACGATAGGAACAAACCGTGCAATGATTAGGAAGCTACCACCGTACTTCTCAAAGTAGACCTCGGATTGAGACAGTCGCTTCATGGTCTTACTTGGCGACTTACCCTCATCGCGCTTTTGTTGAATATGTGCGTCGGCGCGCGCTTTCATGCGAATACCGGTGTGGTATTTGATGGTCGATCCGACCAGTGTCATCACCACAAAACCAATCAACAAGAGGTAGATGTTGAGTACCGAAGACCGGTTCGCAGAGATTGCTCCGGCGACAAACAGCAGCGACTGCGCTGGTAAGAATGAGAATAACAGGTAGGCACTTTCTAAAAAGAGGACAGTAAATAACACCACATAGCCCCAGTAATTAAATTGGTTGGTCCATGGCACTAAAAAGGATAGTGGATGGAAAATAAATTCAAGTACCCACGCCAGGCGGGTGGAAGTCAGGAAGTTTGTCATAGTAGTCTTACTATACTTGCAAACGACTAGAATGCCAAGCAAAGAGGGTACGTCGTGGGCAAACTTTGTTGGACATCTTGCTAAACGGAGGTGTTATAATGACAACGTAAAAAGGATGCCACTGGTGATGGCATCCTACCGATCCGCAAAAGCGGTGGCGCTAGATGATCAACGAGCAATCGTCAACTGTCCAAAGTTGAGACGACTGCTCGTTTTTTTACGTTAACAGCAGGCCTTAATGACTGCTATTAACTGAACGACCAAGTGAATGATTTATTGTCACATGAATCATCCACTTGTACTGACCCTTTTTAGGATGAACATGTTATAATGACAACGTAAAAAAGGATGCCACTAGTGATGGCATCCTACCGATCCGCAAAAGCGGTGGTGTGAACGATCAACGAGCAATCGTCAACTGTCCAAAGTTGAGACGACTGCTCGCTTTTACGTTAACAGCAATCCATAATGACTGCTATTAACTGAACGACCAGTGCAAGGAGGGCCACAACGAACATGGCAAACTCCAACACTAGCTGCAGTGCATCCTTTACGGACACGAGGTAACTCCTTTCCATCAGATTCTGCGGCAATACGGTAAAAAATTCTTACCCCATTAGCACCATCTTCTTTCAGACGTATAAATACGCCAGAGTCACCACCGTCTTCACTTCTCGGTAACAAAAATTATAGCAAACCAAGCGAGACGGTTCCCTCGATTTAGATGAGGTTTCCATGCCGCTTTCATGAGAAAGTCAGTAAGATGATAGCATCTATAAATGTTGTTATATCAGTCGATTGAACGATTTGTTTTTACATGAATCATCCAATTGTACTGACTCTTTTTAGGATGAACATGTTATAATGACAACGTAAAAAGGATGCCACTGGTGATGGCATCCTACCGATCCGCAAAAGCGGTGGTGTGAACGATAAACGAGCACTCGTCAACTTCCCAAAGTATACGACGACTGCTCGTTTTTTACGTTAACAGCAGGCCATAATGACCGCTATTAACTGAACGACCAGTGCAAGGAGGGCCACAACGAACATGGCAAACTCCAACACTAGCTGCAGTGCATCCTTTACGGACACGAGGTAACTCCTTTCCATCAGATTCTGCGGCAATACGGTAAAAAATTCTTACCCCATTAGCACCATCTTCTTTCGGACAAAAAGATCACCAAACGTGTCACTGACGCACAGAAAGCTGTGCATAACCCAAACAGACAGACGTAAAGGCAAAGTTCACCTTCACGTCTGTCTGTTTACGTTATTGCTCGCTTTCTCCCGCGCTTCGTGAGCACTCTCAAAACCGTCTTCACTTCTCGGTAACAAAAATTATAGCAAATCAGGCACGACGGTTCCCTCGATTTAGATGAGGTTTCCATGCCGCTTTCATGAGAAAGTCAGTAAGATGATAGCATCTATAAATGTTGTTATATCAGTCGATTGAACGATTTGTTTTTACATGAATCATCCAATTGTACTGACTCTTTTTAGGATGAACATGTTATAATGACAACGTAAAAAGGATGCCACTGGAGATGACATCCTACCGATCCGCAAAAGCGGTGGTGTGTTGCGTTAACGAGCACTCGTCAACTTCCCAAAGTATACGACGACTGCTCGTTTTTTACGTTAACAGCAGGCCATAATGACTGCTGGTATCAACACACCTACTCACTTTTTAGATGAGTGGAGTCGACCGGCGACAGAGTTCCGTGTCGACACACCTCAATGGGCGCGGTCTTAGCCCATCAAGGTGTGTGGGACGAGCTTCGAGACGTATTTTGGCTCGAAGTCGAGTTGAAGACTGCGATTTTCAGCAGGCTGAAACGGTTCTCACGGAACGGCGTTGCCGGTCGGCGTAACGGACATGCTGCTAGCTCAATGAGCCAGCCTCAATCCACACAGATATTAAATATGTACTTTCAGCCATAAAATTCTGACTTCTGCGTCCCTCACATTTGCATTCATCTCAATAAGATGTTAGTGTATTTACATGCGATGAGTCGAGATCAGCCAGACGGCAGTAATGTCGTTCCTCTGCGGAGGCTAGTGGCTATCGAAGCCGGGGGCACGTTTTTCCTTCGTATAAGGAGTGCTTGATCGTTCGTGTTGTGGAACACGGCGGCCCACCCACCGACTACTAATTGGGTGCCGGTACTCAGTTCTTCGTGATTGAAGAACCCCTCAAGTCTGGGAGGTATACCAGACACGCCAAACTAACTTCTATCATTTATGATAGAAGCTTTTTTTTGCCCATTTTTTGAGTGCTTGAGTTAAGCATTCAAAAAGGGAGAAGTTGGCGAGTATGCTACACTAATAGGTAAGGAGTGCGACCTGAGCACAAGTAATCGCTAAGCCGCACACAGAGGAGGGCACACATGGAATTAAGCACATTGCATCACATCGCAATCGTCGTTTCAAACTACACGAAGGCCAAGGATTTTTACATCACGAAGCTTGGTTTTCAGATGGTCAGTGAATATGACCGTCCAATTAAACATGATACCGTGATCATGCTTTGTGCTGGCAACGTTCAGTTGGAACTCTTTGTGCGTCCAAACAGTCCGGCACGGTTAACGTATCCAGAGGCGCTTGGTTTACGCCACATTGCCTTTATGGTGAAGGATGTGTCGCAAACGGTGATTGAGTTAGCTGAACTGGGTGTAAAGTCTGAACCGATTCGTCATGACGAGTTCACTGGGAAGGCAATGACGTTTATTCACGACCCTGATGGGCAGCCAATTGAGTTGCATGAGTAGTTGCCAATGGTTCGTGAACCATCTTGATGTGTGGTGTGTGGTTGAATAAGAACACATCGCCCACAGCGTGAAAATCAAATTTTGTATATAAACCCTGAACCTGTTCTTGGGCTTCAATTTCGACGGGGAGATCGCTGAAGTGATCATTCAATACTTGCATGATCTGTTCGAGTAGCAACCGTCCGTAACCTTGTCCACGAACTTCAGGAATCGACAGCACGCGGCCAAACGTCACGTGCTTTTCTTCTGTGAAAATTCGTGCGTATGCAACAAGACGACCATTTTCGTAATCCATTAAATGTAGTGCTGCCTTGTCATGTTCATCAACTTCTTGATAAATTCGGTTTTGATCGACCACAAAGGTCTGGATTCGTGCATAGAAGATGTCGTATAATTCATTTGGAGTGAGCTCGGAGAACCGTTTTAATTGCCACATAGTGTTACTTCTTTCGTTATTAATGGCATTTAGTATAGTTTTATTTTATTGCAAATGCAACAAGGAGTTTAAAAATGATTGATGAATTAAGACAAATTGGTACCTTTTCACGGCGTGCTACGGCGAGTGCCAATCACGAATTCGCATCTCAAGGGCTGAACAATAATCGTTTTCAATATCTACTGCGGATTTGTGAACGGCCGGGGCTCTTTTTTGATGCTTTGGCAGCTGATATGGCAGTGGACCGCACGACTAGTTTTCGAGCCGTTCAAAAGTTAATTGTGGAAGGTTACGTTGAGAAACGGCCGGACGCGGTTAACAAAAAAGTTCGGCGGTTATTTCCAACAGAGAAGGCCACAGCACTATATCCAACCATTCATCAATTTGAAGCAGGGGTAGCTGACCGGACAATTGGGTCGTTAACCCCCGGGGAGCAGCAACTATTAGCGGAGCTACTAACTAAAATTAATGCACAACTTTAGATTTCTAGAACCGAATATAGACTAAACGAACGGCGTTACGACTTTGCATTTCTGATATGCAAAATCGTAACGCCGTTTTATCTATCATTAAATTCGTTTACGCAAATCAAACTGTACTATAGGAAGCTACCAGTCACCAGTAACGTGATGTTCTCGCATTACTTTCTCCATAATAGTGAGGACAACTTGATCATCAAGAAAACAAGCAAATGACCAACCTTGAATTAGATGTTGGCGTGCTTCTTTGTTATCCCATCCCTTTACGACTGCGATGTTTTCTCCAAGAGTGAAACTAAGTGTTTCCATAAATAAAATTGTTCGATATTTCTTTGCCAATGTTAGACCACGGTTTGCATAAACATTGCTTTTATCAAACTGTTTTTGTTTCGACCAAAAGTTTGAGAGATTATCTAGTATAAATAATGTCCAGTAAAGATATTTCTCTGTATCTATTCCGTCGAGTAAAGATGCCACTTGATCAAAATAATAAGCCGCCTGCTTTGGCTGTTCTTTAGAAAGGTAGGCGGTGCCAAGCTGACAGACCGCTAGTAACGCATAAATATTCTGTTTTTTGTTTGTGACTTCATCTAGGACTCGATTAAAGTCAAAAATACTAGCGTCGAAATCGTGAGTTAACCACATCGTGGCGTTAATTTTCAAGAAACTATAGTGTAACTTATCTTCATCAGTAAAAAATGAGTCACGATCAACGCGATTCAGCAGGTCAATAGTTTCTTGATAATCAAAAACCTCTGCCCATTGATCGGCCTGCTTTAATATCTGTTCCGGTGTCTGCTCGTCTTCAATTATAATGTCGTCCATGGACAGATGTAATCGGTGAACGAGCTTTGTCATAATTTCACTGTTGGGAGCGACACTGTCATTTTCAAGTTTACTAATTGTTGCTTGAGTTGTAATTCCCTTTGCCAGCCCAGCTTGAGACAAATGCTGACGTTTACGTGCATCACGCATAATGCTGCCGTTAATCAAGCAGACTACCTCTCTTCTACAAAAACTAATTATCAAAAGAATACCATAATCTGGGCCACCTGATGAGGATTATGAGGATAAAAGGTGTTTCACTATTACAAATTGAAGTGGATAAACATTTTGAGTTTATTTTAGCAAAATAACGCAACGGAAGTCCGCTGTGCCTATTGTTTTCGTTTCCAAAAAGAATTATGGTTAATTTAATAATGTTACACTTAATTATTCTGATGGTAATTTATTTTTGTAAACTACAAACAAAGAGGTCATTCCAATGATTAAAGCTGAAAACAAACGACTCAATATCACCATTACGCCAACTGAATGGGCACAGATTGAAGAACTCAAAACGACGCACAAATTGTCGCTCACGAAGTTGGTTGCGCAACTCATTGACAATGCGGCAAGCTCAACCTCGGATACAGAACGTCACAGTGAAACAGCAAAATAAGCAGTTTTGACGGCAGGAGAGAAATATGAAACAAAGTAAATTTTTACATATGAGTGAAGTGCCTCACTATAAGATGTATAAAGCCGGCAAGGTTTGGTTATTTGCGGCTATTGTTGGGTTGAGTCTTGGCACGGCTACAACTGTGTCACAAACAAGCATAGCGACAGCTGAAACAACCGCTGCTGAATCTAGCTCAGATGCAACTTCATCGACTAACCAAACAAGTGCGGCATTGGCGAGTTCCTCGACGGCTTCGAACAGCAATCAATCCGCTGCTTCGGCCAGTTCATCAACGGCGCCAAGTAAAGTGACGTCCACTGCTACTAGTTCAAAGGCACAATCGGACACCAGCACAGCGGTTAAGACTGTCAAAAATGAAACCGCTGACAATTCAGCGACGAGTGCCAATTCTGCATCGAAGTCTGACACAACTAATGCTGTTTCCTCAACTACTGATTCCACCTCAACTTCTACTGAAACGAAGTCTGTGACTGCAAGTAGTATTCAATCAGGTAGCCAACAGCCGAGTGCATCCAAGACTGATGCCACGTCACTAACCGCTGCTCCATTGATAGTGGCTAGTTCAGCTCCTAAAACGTCAGACGTTTCATCAGCAATCCCACAATCAGAGACAGTTCAAAGTAACGTACAGGCAAGTCAAACAACCGCATCAACGGATTCTGCACAAACAAAAAAGACTGATTCAACCAGCACTTCGACTAGTCAATCAGTCACACAACTATCTGCTGTTACACCCGCCAGTGTCACAACCAAAGCAGCTTCAACGGCCAACCAAGCTTTGACAGTTGCACCAGCCGTTAAGACACTACAAACACTGGGGCAGATTGATCCAACTAAGTTTGTTAAAGGCACAAAAGTCAGCATCTCTACAGATGGAACACTGATTGTTGATTTGCCAGCGGGAGCCTCTGGCGATGATATTCAACAAGCTAAGAAAACAATTCGAGGCGCTGGCACAAAAAAGGCTCAAATAACGGTAAACGATTCAGTAATAGAAGACGTACTTAATTATGAGCAAGGAGCAGAAACTGCAATTTCAGGGTTGAAGTTTGGATTTTGGAGTGGTGCGGCATTCACACAGGATGGAGCACTCTCTGACTGGATTGGGACAAAAACTGGAGTTCCGAATTTTGATTCTGAATTGAGTGTTTTTCAGCATTCGGCAAGCGTAGAAGAAAAGGATGCCGCGGATTCGCAGGTCAAGACGGTCATTAATGATTGGGTCAGCGCGATTGTAAGCAGGTTGACTTGGAAACAAATATCTAGTAGCACTGCATATATGTATATTGCCTCGAATAATGCGGATCTCAAACTTAGTAATGACACGGCACAGCAGGGCTATCTGGATACGATAGGAAACTTCGTAAGGGGAAGTCTAACAAGTGAAGCGTACTACTTGTGGCTAGTAAAGAGTCGAGATAATACGGATGATAGCTTGTCTTATGGTACTCAAGGATATAATGATGACACTTTGGACTCATCAGGTAACATTACAGATCGTTTCGTAAGCTTAGTTAAACTGTTAAACAGTTTTTCAACAAACGTTTCCAGTGATCCTAATTTGATTAAAGCATATGAAGCTGGTCAGGCCACAGCAATTTCGTGGTTTACAGGTAATACTGACGCGGGACTCACACTAGAAAAAGCAATTGGATATAACACTGCAGATAGTGGTTTTAATGGGGCTGTTTTGTTGGACGAAGCAGGGGCAGCCGCAAGAGGTGTTGTTGCTCAGAAGACCGCACCGGTTGGATTAGATGTTATCTGGAATACTCTTCCAGGAGGGACTGCTGAAAAATCATACATTAATCAAGCAAGTTTTATAACGTTTGCTAATGTACTGAAGGTCTTTGAAACAGATAGTAATTTTGCGACATCTGTTTCGGGAAGCACACCTAGTTTTGATAATTTAACAACTTTGGAAAAGTCATTGGCTATTGAAGTTGTCACAGCATATTATGATGAATGGCAAAATATTGTTAATAAGGCTTTTAGTCAAGCTACGCAAGATGCACTGAATGGACAAAAGATAGCTTTGGATTATTCGTCTAGCGTTTATTCAGCACGAAAGAGTTTGGTTCCACAATTATACGCAGGAACAGATGACCAATTTAAAATATATCTATTTTCCTATCAAGCTGCTAAGGCATATTTATCCGGATTTGAAACCAAAAATGGGAGGGACTACGATTTCCTTAAGTATGGGAATGGTAACGTTCCGGTTAATTCTTCAAATGTAGGCACTAGTGATGGTGTGTGGTCTCCCTTAGACTTGGCAATTTATTCGGTCTTAACGGGTAAGAACTACACGTACAACACGGCGTCTAATGGCATCAACACAGAAGGTGGAACTTCAAAACCTGCCATCGTTGGGACGGACTTTCAGTCGCAGGGTTATAGCGATACCAATGCGGACTGGATTGCGACGGCTGCTCAAAATGATATGTATCAAGTGGCCTGGGATACAGCCAATCAAGCGAAGATGGATTTCTTAAGTGATGTCCAATTGCTGATTAACAAAGGCGAAACTGGGGATCTATCTGAGGAGTCGCAGATTTTACCAACAGCTACAAATCACGGAATGCTATCAGATACACAGTATGCGTACTACCAAGAGAACTCATATGTTTACTACAAAGTCTTTAGTATTCTCTATAAGAGTTTCTTCTTAGACAAGCAGGGTAATCCATTACTAGATAAAAATGGAAAACCAACTAACATGGTCGCCAAGGCGCTTGAAGAAGCCGACGAACATGTCATCCAAAGTGGTAATGCACATGCAGGCAAGCCAATTCCGTGGGATATCCAAACTGCTCAAAGTCAAAAAGATGCTGGGCTAATTGCAGGGACTAATGGGCGAAGCTTTACCTTGAATGCTGATATGACCAATGGTGTTGATAAAGATGGCAATATCATTCCGTATTCTGAGACGGATGTGCCAGCCACAGACAAAGATGGACAGGCGACGACTAAACCGGTCTCAACTTCGACCTTGTTAAAAAATGCTGTCGATGCGACAAGCACGATCAGTAGTGATGATTTGGGCAGCAGTATCACGGACAGTAGTGAAATCAACAACGCGCAAAAGGTCATTCAAGATACGGTCAACTATGCGTATGTGCATGAAGAAGCCGTTGCCATTCCAGCTTATGAAGCCGGTTACGCGGCCGTGCAAAAAGCCTTACATCCAATTGTTAAAGCTGGTGAGAGTCCGGTAGGCGATCCCACTAGCGATACGTATCGTTATGAAAATACCAGTACCGTGACCGACAAATTAACGCCGGTCTTAACAACGACGAATCCGGATGGTTCAACCGTTTGGACAGTTCATTACAGTAATGCCGATGCAACCAATGCGGTAATTACCATTAAACGAAATGCCAATCCCAAAGCGCCAGATTTGGGACAGATTACCAGCGTTCAGATCGAAATCGATGATGCCCGGACCGGTAATCAAGTCGCTAATGACGGCGGATCAATGGCTGCCATTGGTCAGGACAGTAGTGGCAAAGTTGATTATACGACTAACCTAACCGGTGCTAACGCCTTAGGTAATGGTGTTTTAGTCACCTATCCAAGTATGCAGATCAATAATAATGCCAAGGATGCATCAAAGTTTACGAAGTTAGTCGTCATTGATAATGGTGATGGTTCCTTTAGTTACCAGTTTATCCGCGATGCACAAAGTGTGATTACGACTGCTGTTGCAGGTAATCAGACGACTAAAGACGGCACCAGTGCCGGTAATGTTTATCAGGCCGGTTGGGATTACCGTAAATCCTATGTCAGTGAGATCACACTCGTTCAACGAGTCGCAAAGACTGACTACAACGGTGTGAAAGACACGACAGACAATACGACGAATCGGGTTGTACCTGACCAGACCTATGCGGGCTTCTTTGGTAATGGGATTGCTGGTGGCAATCAAAGCTTCCTGCAAGTGAAGCCGAATGCGGTGTACGGCAAGGACTACAACACGGTTTCACAGACAATTACGTTGCTAGGTAAGTCCACGGCAGCGATTCAGATTGATGCCGCGGGTAAGCTGACGTACACAATAATTGACATTAATGGCAAGCAATCCGCATCTAACTATACTGGTGTTATGACTGCTGGCGATACGGTGACTATTGATAACCAAGAAACCCCAAATGACCAGTTGAAACCGGGGTACAAGAATTCAACGGTGGTCATTACTTATGCCAAGGATGGTTCCGTGAACGTCAGTGAGACTGGGCTTCAGACGGTCATGCAGAATAGTATTGAAGTGGATAACGATGGCAGTGCCACAACTGACATGACGCCAACCAGTGATCCAACGTCAACGGCACATGCAACGAATTTGAATATGTTGGTTGAAACTAACAATACGAAGACGATGACGGCTACCGCGGAAGTCGGCAAGGGTAATACGACAGTTGAACCAGACTATATTTCTGAGACATTAGTTGCCTTGAGTGATTTGAATCATAAAGGGGTTGTCTTTAGTCCGGATACTAAGACTGGAAAAGACGGTGTCAGCAGCGTTTACAACGCTACTCAAAAGACAAATACTGATGGTTTAAACTTCCAAGGGACCACACCGAACCCATTGAAAGCAGACAATAAGACACCGGATGATACGCAAGCACCAGATGCTTATTTAGGGACACCTTTGAATACCACGACAACGGTACAATACGTTGCCAGCAACGTTGAAAATGACAAGACCGGTGTAACAGCAGTCGCAGGTTACGATAAAAGCGGCAATGCGCAGGTGGTGATTGACTTGAGTAAAGCTCAGTCCACTTCCGTCAGTGATCAGACAAAGGTTGATCCGGCAACAAATGTGGGTTCGGCTATCTTTGATTGGGACGGTTGGTACGCTGCCAACGCTAAGACATTGAATGATAATGGTTGGACGTACGACACCAAGACCCAGCAATTGACGTATGACCCAACCGACCCGGCAAAACAACATGACCTGCAACAACAGTTGTATGGGAATGGATTTGATCCCAACTGGACGAGTGATGAGCTGGGAAAGGTCACCAGCTTGAAAGATCAGTATGGGGACCTCATGCATCTGACCATCAACAAACAATTGGCCAATCGGCAAACCGTGAAACAAACAGTTAACTTGGCGGATGTCTTGGGCAACAAGACTCAGTCGTTTACAATCACAACTGCTGACATTAAAACGCAGGTCCAGGAAGGCAACAATCAAGGCATTACGGTTGATCAGTTAAAGACGTTTGCCAATGGGAGTGACCGTACCTTTACCAGTACGCAAGTTGACTTGCCTGATGGGTTTGATTCGATCACGGTTAAGGCTGACGGATCGATTGTGGTGAAGTTGAAGACGGATGCGAAGGCGGGCACCGTGAATAGGGCCTTGCCACTGTCCTTTATTACGGATGATCCGCAGACTGATGGAGATGTTTTAAACAACGAGGATGATAAAAAGGCGGCTTCTAGTCTAACTTTGGACCTCAACTTCAAGTCTGGAATCGCAATTAAGTATTATCTTGAAGGCACGACAACGGTTGTACCAGGATCAAGCACGTTGAAACAGTCTGCCACGGGTTCCGTGGGCGATAAGTATTCTGAGACCGCGCCAACGATCAGCGGCTATACGTTAACTAGTGATAAGACAGTTTCCGGTACCTATGAGAGCACACCCCAAAATGTGATTTTCTACTACAAAGCAAATGCAGTGGCGAGTTCCGTAACGGTTAACTACTACGTGAAAGGGACCACGACTAAGATTACCGACAGTAAAACCCTCAATGGAAATGTTGGCGGCAGTTATACTAGTCAGGCCGCAACCGTAACTGGTTATACCTTAGAGGCAACCCCAACTAATGCCAGTGGTACGTATGCGGCAAGTGGGGCAACCGTGGATTACTACTACACCGTGGATTACAAGACCGTGCCTGTTACCCCAGCGGGTACGCCAATTACGGGCGTCACACCGCCGACAGGCACGGGGACGCCGGGTGAACCGGTATCGCCACATGGTGGGCTACCGACTATTCCTGGTTACACCGTTACGAAGACACCAAATGTGCCGGATAAACCGGGTAATGTGAACGTCGTGTATACACCGCAGACTGAAACGGTCGTGGTGAACTACTACTTGCAAGGGACGACGACACCGATTACGAGTTCGGTGACGTTAAGTGGTCCGTTTGGTAGTAGTTATCAAGCTGTACCAGCTAATGTGGCGGGTTACACGTTGGTTGCGACACCAAGTAATGCCAGTGGGACTTACGGTGTGACGAATGATGCGGTCAATTACTACTACGTTGAGAACGTGACTGTAGTGCCAGTTGATCAGCATGGACACACGCTTCCGAATGTACCAGTGAAACAGATTACAGGGGTACCAGGTCAAAACATTCCAGTCAGTGAGTTGCCACAAGTGCCTGGTTATACGCCAGTAGTGACCGTGGTGACGATACCCGGGAAGCCAGCACAAGTTGAGGTGACCTATGTACCAGTTGCTGTACCGACTGAAAAGCCGAAGCCAGCAGAACCGCAACAACCAAGTGCACCACAGTCAGTGGCAACACCGATTAAAGTAGCGATGCCGGAGACGATAACGCCGCAAAAGACTGCACCAGCTGTTGTTCACGCAGTAACTAAAGTGACTCAGCTAGTTCAAAAGTCTCAATCGGCTTCTGAAACTGACAAACTAGTGACATTACCACACACTGGTGAGCGAGACTCAATGTTGATGGCGATTGCGGGAATTAGTTTGATGGTAAGCGGCTTTATCTTTATTGGCGTCCGAAAGTACCGTCAAAATTAGTTAAAAAGTTAGAAATCATGATCGAAAAAGACGATGTCAGAAATTGAAGGTGATTAACTTCAATTTCTGACATCGTCTTTGATTTTCTGGAAGTATTCGACTGTTTTTAAAACATCGGTCGGTTTAATGAGTTTGATTTAAGAATGACTATTTAGAGGATCGATTAAGTGCATGAATTAACGCGTCAATGCGTCCATTGCGATTTGAGAAAATGTCAGCTGTTTCGAATTGTCGCCAATTTTCCTCTTGATAATATTTAAGTGTGCCGTCTAATCCACGTTTTATGAGCTGTTCTTTAAACTCTTTTGGCGCAGTTGGAGATTCAAGGATTCTCTTAATATCGAGTTGTTTTTGTTCTTCTTGATGAGTCATAATCGTGACCTCCACGTTCACCATTCCTAATCAGTTAGTATATGCCTAAATTCTTTTAGTCCTGTCTTTTCGCTGTAAGCAATGAGCACCTTTTCAATGTCTGGTAGCTGGTAAAATGTTGTTAACGTTACAGTACATTCGGTTCGTACATAATCCTTATTAATCATATTCGCTTTAAAGTAAAATGCAAAGTGATTCATCTTGAGAAGCGTTAGATTCATATTTGAATTAATACTTGCAAATTCCCGTATCGCCTGTTTGGAGTCGCTAACTCTCGCATCATCATACTGCAATTCTTTGAGAATTCTTTTGTATCGTGAAATTGTAAATAGGAGACTATCTCTTAGCTCTTGATTGTAGTATTTCGAGGCTTCCAATGTATACACGTTTTCTTTATCTTTAAGCATTAGTTGGGAATTTTTGAGTGAGTCTTGGTACGAACTTTTTGTGATGTTGAGTTGGGTGAGAGCAATCATGATACCGACGATGGTAACTAATGAAACTAATGGACGCAAAAGGATATTCAGCAGATCAAAAGTGTGTCCTACGTTAAAATGTTTAAAAACCAATTCATCAACGAGTATACCCCCGGTTAAAGAAATGATTGTTTCTAATATTGTCTTTAGTTGTCATTCTTCTTATTCTGTTAAATAGTTTAGTATGTTTTTGTTTTTTCACAGGCAATTCTCCGTTTTAAACATGTCATTACTTCCAACATACGCAAACGAACTAAGCTTTATTTTTCAATAGAGGATTTTTTCGATTTTATAGTAGTGAAATACAATAAACAGACACTCGACAACAAAAATAATCAGCAGAACTCATATCAATTTTGAATGAGTTCTGCTGATTATTTAGCTACTTATTTTCGTTTTGTTTGTCATGCCAATAGTTGTACAGATTATACAGACCAATCAGCAATAACACGAACCCAAACGCACCACTGGCTAATTGCTTATCCCAGATGCCAAAGGCTAACAGGAAAATACCACCAGCCAAAAAGGACAATGCGTCACGTAATGTTTTACTCATAAATACCTCGTTTAATGGCTTATTTGACGATGTATACCCGATCGTGAATGAGGTCGAATCGGCTAAAATTGCGATTCAAAGGTTCACTTTCCGTCAGATCAGCGTTTTGCCAAAATGTCTTGGAGTCGGTGGCACCATTTTGTTCGCCAATGACAATGAACTCAGGTTGTTTTTTCAGCTGACGAATTTTCTGAAGGACTTGCCAGTCGATATCTTGTCCATCTGGGGACCAGGACATGACAATGGCACCGACTTGGTCACCGTACTTTTCGATGGCACTGAGGGCATCGAGTTGTTCAATCTCGGTCACGGGGTGCTTACCGGTTTCGTTTTCTTTCGTCCAGTCCTTGGAGTCGGTAGTGAAAATCTGTTGTGAAGGTTGCTTGTCCCGCAATCCCTTTGAGATATAGCCGTTACCGGCCATGAGTTCAAGCGTTGGGCGACCATCGAGGTATTGACTCAGGTCGTTAACAAACGGGGCGGAGATGTAAGCCCACATGCCATACGTATCTTCGAGGTAGTCGCGGAAGTTCCGAAGGGCAGCGTCCAAACGTGGCAGGGCGTTGGAAAATGCATTCCACACCTTGTCGCCACGTTTGTCACCAATCGGATATTGCTTCAGGACATGCTGATAAACGGTGTCCTGGAAATTGTCTGGCAACAATAGTTCTGGAAGCGGCTGCGGTAACAGTCCGCGCGACAACAACCGGTCAGCTTCCAACACCTGATTAATCAGAAAGACAGCTTCACCCAAACCGTTAAATTGGTCCCGAAATTGGTTCATTTCGACAATATAATCGTTGTGCGCACCAGCGTCGGGTCGTAAGCCATTTGCATCCGTTGAAGGAGCTGCTTTACGTTTGGGTTGCTGTTGAACCTGGCGCTTAAGTTTGCGAAGTTGTTTTGGATTCATACGCGGTTGCCTTTCTATTCTTTTTCGTCGTCATAACCAAGATCAAGTTCTTCTTGGTGATCAATTGGGACATCTGGACGGCGTGTTTGCCGACCGTGAAGATAGCCTTCAATCAATTGGTACACTTCATAACGGTCTTGGCTGCTAAGTGTTTCACCGTTAAACGTCAGCCGTTTGCCGGAGAGAAATAAGCGGCCTAAATCATATTCATCCAGTTCCGTTTTTCCAGTCAGGTAATCCAGCGAGACGTCAAAGAATTCGGAAAGTTTGCGCACTTCAATGTAGGAAGGGGTCCGAATGCCACGCTCCCAGTTACCAATTTGTGAAGCAGTGTTCGGCTTTTCGTTTGGTGAGAGGTTCTGACTCAGTGCGTCCGCCAACTGGTCCAGTGTGATGTGACGACCACGGCGGATAGCACGTAAACGTTCAGGGAACATATTCTCACTTCCTTTCTACAGAGATTGTATGATCTTCGATCCACTTTAATAGTACCGCATAGACCCGCTCATGGTCGCGTTCGTTGAGAATTTCGTGACGCATGTGCGGCCATAATTTGAGTGTCACGTCGGTAAAACCAGCTCGTTTTAGCGAACGGACATGACGGCGTGGTCCCAAACTGAAGCCACCAACGGGATCTTCTTTACCACTGGTGAATAGAATTGGCAGTTGTTTGGGGATGCCCTGATGCCATTGCCGTTTGGTTGACAAAGTTGTCATTCGAAACAGCACGGAGAAGCCGTTATTGGTGAAGGTGAAACCGGACAATGGATCATTGTTGTAACGATGAACGTTGACAGGATTTTCCGACAGCCACTGAAAGGGTGAATCCTCAGGAAACCGTTTGGCATAAGCACCGAAGGCCAGTCTGTCCAACGTGTGATTAGGTTGGCGGGGCGCAAAGTTGTTGAGAACGGCCACTATGGGTCTGATGACGGCTAGAATCGGATGGGCAACGGCCGAGCCAATCACAACGGCTGCGTCTACCCAGCTACCATATTGTGTTAAGAATAATTGAACCATCATGGCACCCATGGAATGGCCGATGATAACGTGCGGGAGACCAGGATAGTCGTGACGCAGTCGTTTAGTCAGGGTAAACTCATCATTAATGAGATGTTCAATCGGCTGTTGTTTGCCAAAATATCCGAGTGGTGAATGGCCGACCGAATGACCATGACCCAGATGGTTATCGCCAGCCACGACCCAACCGTGAGCATTGAGAAATTCCGCAAACGGTTGGTAGCGGTCGATGTGCTCTGCCATACCGTGCACGATCTGAATGGTGCCGACGGGCTGCCGATCATCTGGCGTCCAGATGCGGGCTTCCAGTTCGTGCCGGCGGTCTGTGGATGGAAACGAAAACGCAGTGACTGACATGATAACCTCCTTGAGTCATGTGGATTTTGAATTGAAATTCCGCTTACGGTTGTCAACAGTGACACGCTCGCCGTGGGACCGGTTCAAGCCCGCAAGTTCACGGTCTTTCACCTCGCCGTCAAGCCTCGTGAGAATCCGAGTCTTGGCGACCGTCCGTAACCTAAATTCGGACAAACCACCGAATTAACGTTACCTTCACGGCTCGGTATCACTGTTGACGCACTTCAGCTAAGATTGCAGTGTCACCAGTATTTTAAATCAGATGACTAATAAGGGCTTATATAGCAGTTTGCAATAATCCTTGTTATTTAAGTGGAGATGGGCGGAGACAGAGTTCCGTGTAAACAGTACTTAATGGCGAGATTTTGGCCATTTAGTACTGTGGGACGAGTTCTGAGACGGTTTGTGGCTCAGAATCGAGGTCGAAAACCCAGCGGGGTTGAGACCGGTCCACATGGAACGGCGTCTCAGCACATCGTAACGGCATATAAAACTGTTTGAATTTAGTGAACCAAATCATCGGAGAGTTTGAGGAACTCGTCAATGTCTTTCTTAACCAGATCCGCTCCCGACTGCCAGAAGTCCGGCTTGGTAAGATCAACACCGAGGTGCTTCTTAGCGAGGTCTTCCGTCGACATGTTGGCCGTGTCACGTAAGAGGGCGATGTACTGGTCCTCAAAGTTTCCACCGCTTGCCTGAGCCTTCGCGTAAATACCAAGACTGAAGAGGTAACCGAACGTGTAAGGGAAGTTGTAGAACGGTATTTCGTCGATGTAGAAATGCAACTTGCTGGCCCAGAAGTGTGGGTGGTAAGTGCCAAGATGGTTGGAGAAGGCCCACTTTTGAGCGGCTAACATCAAAGCATCCATCCGTTCAGGGGTCACTTGTCCGTTTAACCGTTCCTTATAGAAGTTTGTTTCAAACAGGTAGCGGGCGCGGATGTTCATGAACATAGCGACAGGATTATTCATTTTGGTGTCTAACAGGTTGATCTTTTCACCAACACTGGTGGCAGATTTAACGTTAGCGTCGGCCACAACCAGTTCAGCGAACGTTGAAGCCGTTTCGGCAACGTTCATTGCGTAACTGCGGCGCATTTCTGGCAGGTCTTTGACGACACTGTAATGGAAAGCGTGGCCAATTTCGTGGGCGACCGATGAAGCATCATCGGGTGTGCCAGTGTAGGTTAAGAAAATGCGTGATTCTTGGCGTTCAGGGATTTCTTCCATGTAGCCACCAGGTTGTTTGCCAGGGCGGTCTTCGACTTCAATCCATTGGTTGTCAAACGCGGTTTGGGCAAGATCCGCCATCTTAGGGCTGAACTTTCGGAAGTTAGCGACGATGAAGTCAGCCGCATGATCGTAGTCAATCGCTTTGCTTTCATAACCGTCGACCATGATTGGTGCGGTTTGATCCTGCCAATCATACGTTTGTTTGCCCAGCAAGGCTGCCTTACGATCCATGTAGGGGATGAACATGCCCTTGTTAGCTTCAACAACATTCCACATTGCCTTCAATGTTTGGCGGCTCATGCGGTTCAATTCCAATGGGTGTTTCAAGAAATCATCGGTACCGTGCAGCTTGTAGTTTTGCAAACGGAAGCCAGCTAAATGGTTCAAGGTGTCGCCGACAACGGCTTCTTGGCTGCCCCACGCCTTTTCATAAGCAGACATGATGTTCTTACGTGTGTTGTTGTCCGGCGCACCAGTCAGCTGATTTAGCGCTTGGCCTGCTGAAAGGGTCTGCGTTTTACCATTGTCATCGGTGTACGGTACGCTGATTTGTGAGGCGATGGTGTCGTAATGTGTGCTCCAACCAGTAAAACCATCGATTGCCAGTTTATTAATAATACTTTCGGATTTTTCGTCCAGTTGTTCAGCTGCTAACTTGCGGTCCTCGGTGAGGTTAAAGGCAATCTCCTTGAAGTCTGGCAGAGCAATCAGTGTCTTAAAGTCATCGTCATTAATCTCGGCCAATTTTTTACCAAACGAAATTTCCAGATCCTTAAACGTACTGAATGCTTCGCTGACTTGTGCCAATTTGGGACCAATCGCGGTATTGTTGAAATCCGCGGACTGGTGGGCGGTCCAGAACACGTTGAGTTCCATTAAACCGTTGATATCTGTCTCCCGGTGCTTCAAATAATCGGACAGACCGTGGTATGCTGGTACATCCTTTGCAAGGTCAAGGGCGGCCAATTCAGTTGCCAGCGTGCCAAGATCTTGGTTTAATTCCTTTAAACGTGCGTTTGCCTGCGGTGAATCGTAGCCACCAGGGAAAATGTTTTCCAAATTCCAGTTCTGTTTGTACTTCATGAAATCCCTCCGTTTACCAACAATGTTACCGCTATTATACCAGTCCTGGTGCACAAACGCCCGTTGTGTCAGGTGGGGAATCGTGTTAAAGTTAGACAATTAGAGCAGGGGGTTAACTAATGACTAAACATCAGATGCGTCATAGCGGTCAGCCAGTTAAAAAACATCACCGAGCGTTGTGGATCACACTAATCGTAGTCGTTTTATTGCTTGTTGGTGGGTTACTTGGCGCTGGCTCATACTTCTTTCAAGTCGCCGAAGTGCGCAGTCACAAGGCCTTTATCAATAATGCGCCCATGAAAAAGACGGAACCACTGTATCAAAAAGATCAGTGGTTCCGTCAACAGAAGAAACAGCGGTGGACCATCACTGGTCAACCAGGCAACCTTAAATTAGTCGCTAACTACTTACCGGCGGCTCAGAAGACCAACAAAACGGTAGTTATTGCCCACGGATTCGGTGGCAACAAAGAAAAGATGTCTGCCTATGGGACGATGTTTCACGACCTCGGCTTCAATGTCTTAATTCCTGATGATCGGGCCGCTGGACAATCACAGGGTAAATACATTGGCTACGGTTGGCTGGATCGAAAAGATTATTTGAAGTGGATTAATTTAGTTATTGAAAAGAACGGACAAGACAGCCAGATACTGATGGACGGTGTTTCTATGGGCGGTGCGACAACCATGATGGTCAGTGGCGAACACGACGTGCCTAAGCAGGTAAAGGCCTATATCGAAGACTGTGGTTACACTTCCGTGAAGGATGAAATTAACTATCAGGCGAAGTCGATGTACGGCATCCCGTCATGGCCGCTGGTGCCTATCGTGAGTGCAATCAGTCAGGTGCGCGCCGGATATAATTACTCGGAAGCCAGTTCAGTGAACGCCGTCAAACGCAATCAGCGACCGATGCTATTCATTCATGGTAGCAAAGATACATTTGTGCCAACGAGAATGGTCTACCAAAACTACAAGGCTGCCGCCGGTCCAAAGGAATTGTGGGTCGTTAAGGGTGCTAAACACGCAGCGTCGTTTAAACATGATCCGGCGGTTTATCAACAGCATGTAGAAGCGTTTTTAAATCGATATTTTAAGTGAATAGATACGCTTTTCTGAAATTAACAAGATCCTGATTACGTGAAATTATGGCGTATGGTCAGGATCTTTATTTGTAGTCTAAGATGCGTGATAGATTTAAATTTCTAGCTTTTGAATATTTTCCTGACGTGTAATCTGGTTTGATTAATTTATTGTGCCTCTGTATGTCGTGCGTATGTCGCGTTGCAATAAGTTGGGCATACAATTTATCTAATTTAACGATAAAATTTATGTTGTACCTTAAGTGGAAATTCGATAAACTGATAATACTGTTTATCTTGCTTATTTTCGGACAATAATACTTGGCTTTCGTACATATCGTATTTGCAGAGGGTATTTTGACACGCAAAGAAGAAAGGATTCGTTAAGCCAATAATATTGGTCAATTTTGAACAATATTAGCAGAGATTTCGCACATACCACAATAGGAGGAAATATTATGACACACAAACAGTTACTGATTGTTCCAGCAGTGTTGCTGGCAGCACTCTTAACGGCTTGCTCAACGAAATCAGGTCAGAGTTCACCATCACATGGTGATGAGGTAACAATTCAATCGGGTACCTATGTTCGTCCGAGTGACGTTTCAGCGCCGACTAAGGGACATGCCTATCTCGCTTTGAAGCTAAAGGTGAAAAATAATGGCAAAGCGCAAACGTTGATGGGTGATGAAGACTTTGCTTTGCGGGATTCAAAAAAGAACAAGGTTAAGCCCACAATGGTTACCAGTTCTGGCGATGGCGACTCTTTTGAAACAATTAGTACTGAAAAGTTGCATCATGGTGCAACAACAACGGGTTATATCGTGTTTAATGTTGACAAGAGTAAGAAATACACACTTGAGTTAACACCAACGACCGATAGCGGCAAAGAGGAGTCAACGACCAAACTTGCCATGTCGCCGAAGAAGTATAAGGATAAGACGGCTGAGCCCAAAAAAGCTTTACAGGCTTATATATCAGAAGTATTCTTAAATAAAAAGAATTTATACTATGATAAGTTAGTTGCTAATAATGCAAAAACTGACAAGCAACAGTATCAAAGTGCTACCCGAAAGTATCTTGAAGATGCCTTCGATGCCCCAATTGCGGATGATGCGTCAAATAAAATGATTAGTGACATTCAAGATGTGAATGGTAAAAAAGCTCGTGCCGTTTATGCTATTAAGTCAGTCACGCCAAATAGTGCGGAGATTACAGTGACGCCAATCGTGCTTAAGTTGACATCTTTGTCTGAGGTTATTGATAACGTTCAGAGCTCAGCTCAGGATGCAGTTGATCAAAGCAATGAGGACGATGACGAAGCAGATGATAGCGAAAGTCTTTCACCAGATGACGTAGAGACTGGCGCAAAAAATGCAGTTTATGAAAAATTTCCTGAGTTATTAACTAAGTTGCCAATTCGCCAAGCGGATGATTCAGATATCAAAATGACAAAAGTTAACCATAAGTGGAAGTTCGATACATCAGATGACGAATTCAAATCATTGATGCAAGATTATACCGGTGAATCGTACTAGACTCAGTTAGTAATACGTAAGAATTAGCGGATTAGTCAGCGGCAAGAGTTGCATAAATAATATATAAATGCCTTTATGAGCATTATCATTACATACGTGATGGTGATGCTCATTTGCTTCAACAAAGTTTTGCAAACGGAATGGAGAAACGGATGTTTACAAAGGCAAAAATACGAGACCACGAACTGGATGTTGATTATGTGATACGGACCGTCATTGGCCAACGTTTTTTCGGATTTTGGAATGTTCTTAATCTGGATGATGGTTCAACCGTGGCCGTCAGTATCTTTAGTGATTTTTTGTATTTATTATTCCCAGCTTGTAGTTCTCGCTTACCCCTTTCTGGAAGGATTGTACACAGCAATAAGTTGATTTTGCCACCCAGAAATTATTATATGTATTATGGTTATGCAACAAGCGGTTTTGGAGACCGGTATATAGCAAATTTATTATGGTTACCAATCACTCTTTTAGCAATTTCAATAGTCACAAGATTAAATACTGCCTTTCAAGCAGTAGCGGTGATTTTTTGCACATTGACCATTGTTTATTTTGTATGCGATCTATGTATTAATCACGTGCATGACACGCAATTTTTCTTTCAGACAAAAATTATTGTGACGCCGGTAAGAACCAAAAAATGGTATAAGGACTGGCGAACGCTGCTTCAAATTGGAGTCTTAGGCGGTCAAATAGCTGCTTGTACGTTGCTGACGCCTTACGCGCTGAGTGTTGCCACATTGATCTATGGTGTGATTGTCGCAATCGTTATGTTGACGGTCAGTTTGACAATGCCGCCGAAACAAATTCGCATTCAAAAAAGAGAGTACGTATGGACAAGGCCCGGAGAATCGACAAGATATTGGTAGGTTAATTCGTGTGTACACATCAGTTTTAATTAGCAATAATCTAAGATATTTATAATTAAGCCAAGCAGGATACAGATGGTCACGAAGTTACGGTGGACTTTGAAGTATTGGTATCAATTAGTTTCCATCCAATTGATGTCGCTGTTCCAACGCCGGAGGTTGTGACGTATAATAATGCAACCGATGAATTAGAAGAAAAGAACTGGAATTTGCCATTAATTGGCACAGTCGCGTTAGGGATACTGATTGGTAGTGCGCCAGAAATTGGCGCACTGTTACTCAAAGCAATGGGGTCTTTGATGGCTTTAGCGAGTGCATAATAATTGTTTAAAACAGAATTGCATTAGTGAAAGAGATGGACAAAGTGATTTGTTCATCTTTTCTTGCTACTAGGAGGATATATGCTTCTTTATCTAGTTTTGTTTGTGTTTTCTATGATCCTAGCAATAATTTGGCTTGTTGTTTTTAGATTGGATCATAAAAAAACGAAAAAGGACTTTGCTTCTTTTTCTCAAGAGAATGAATTGAAGTCGGATTTGACATACTTTGAATATGACAAGGCGGTTACTGATAAGACCTTCAATAAAGCACAAAAAATACTTGCTAGAAGTTACTTGCTGTTGGTCGTTAGTATTGTCACTTTGCTGATAATAACTGTATTTTTTTGGCAGGCGCCCAACATATACTTTTTGCTCCTACTCATTGTTGATTTACTGATAGTAATTACATCATTTATTGCTTGGAAATTGCACCTTGCTGGTTTACATGCCAAGATCAAATACAATCAGGAACATCCAAAGGAGAAGGCAATATTTGTCGGCAAACCCAATGTGCTGATTGAGCGAGGGTGGGTTTTAATTTTTTCCGGACTTTCTGGGCTCTTGTTTGGAATAGATTTAGTTTTACTTTACATTGATTTCGCAAATTGATTTACTTTTCTTCTTGGGTCTATGCCAAGTCTTGATGATCTTGCCATTTGAAGTACATGAATGTGATGATTATAGTTTTTGGATTTAAAGTCAGACGTAGTATCAAGATTTGCTATTAATGTCGCTTGGAAGCTGATTGAAAGGGCCTGAAACTAGATGATAACTTCTAATATGATGTTTTTAATTTTACTAATGATATTTCTTCTAACGTTCTACATGTTGGAAGTAGTTCTTGAAAATCATAGAATAGCTAATTTCCTTCATGAAAAGAGAATTTACAATGTAAAGGTTAATGCGTACAGGAGAAAACTAGGTAGAGATTCAAGGTCATCAAAAAGGCTAGCAATTTTGGCGGCAATGTCTGTAGTTCTAGTTTTAATTAGCTTCGTGGTTTCAGTGTGGCTTGTTTTTTTCAATTCTTTTGTTGACGTTCAATTTTTAATCAATTTTCTTCAGTCTGTAAACGTAATAGCTGTATTGACTATGCTGAGTATCTATTTTGCAAATCAGTATCAATTTCATTACAAGGTAAAACAGCTTAATACAAAAAATGAAGAAAAAGAATATCGATTGACTGGAAGGTTTATCTCGCTCAAATTAGTTTTCTATGTTTTGTGGCTAGCAGTTTTATTTGGTTGTTGGCGATACTTTTTCAGTTAATCCATGGCCTAACCGTTGAAAAGTACGTGCTGGGTTTAAATGATGAATCGTCATTAACGACATTCATACTTTTGATTTGGAAGTGATCTTAATGATATACATATACTTAAGTCTTTTTATATTAGCAATGGCATTTGCTATTACATGGAATGCTATTTTTTATGTGAACCGTCGAAAGACAAGAATAGAATTTGCTCGATTTGCAAAGATGCAAAACCTAACATCCGCATTGAGTTACAAAAAATATGATCGACAAGCGATATCTAAAATATTCACTAATGTTAAAAAAATGCCTGTCTATTTTTTAATATCGATATTTATAGTGCTTATACTTGCATTGATTTCAGCAACATTTCTCTTCAGTTCTCCATTTTGGTTTGGAATATGTTTGTTAATTATTGATGTATCAATGATGTTTGGCGCCATTTGTGAATGGATGATACAGATGGAAAGCGTCCGTGCAAAAGTGGAATATAATCGTCAACATAGTGGTGAGCCAGATATATTCGTTCCTCAAACGGCTCAATTGATTTCTAAAGGTTGGGTATTGATTTTACCGGTTTTGGCAGCAATATCGTTGGGCATCGACATCTTTCTGCTTTTTATGAGTATTCCGTATTAACGCGGCAACCGTGAAAACGTCAAGGCCGGGTTAAAACGTTAGTTATCATTCAAATCAGCGATTCCCTGATTTTCGATTTGTAAGCATTTGCGCAGTGGGATAGAAGGAGTCTTGACACATGGTTTTAGCTGTCATACAAATGGCCGTAATTCTAACTTTAGTGGTATCTCAGCTGATAGAACAAAGAAAGCGCAAAAAAAATGAGGAAACTCATGGACTAAAACGGCAAACGACGTATGCATATTACAGGTTGCTAAAAAGGAAACTTCCAGACAAAACCTCAAGATGGTTACGCTTTATTTTCGTATTTTGTGGTGTTGCCGGCATAGCCTTTATTGCTATCAATTGGATTTTAATGATTACCAATGTTGCTTGGGGTCTGGGCCGTGCAATGCTCACTTTTGGTGACGTGTTTTTCCTGTTTGCTTTCTTGCTCATCTATTGTGGGTATCGTTTGCACGCGGTGAAATACATTAGACAACACGAAAACAACGCTTCCAAAACTTTTTTCTTCACAGTCAAGCCAGAGCAAATTTTGATCGAGATGATCTTTTATATCTTTTTTTTGCTTCCCCCATTAGTGTTGATTGCACTCCAAGTTGTCGATTTCCTGAATTAAACGAACTTAGGCTTAAAAAGATAAAATGTCCGCAGAAAAAGAGGGATAAAATCGAATATTTTAATTTTCTCGTGATTAATGCTCTAGTGGTGGCACTCTATCTGTTTCTTTGGGTAGCCATCGACCAACATTTGATCAGTCAGCACAATCGTAAACACAAAGCTCAAAAACAAACTGTGCGAGAATACTACAAGAAAATAAAGACGCTTGCTCCTCGACCAGTGTTTTCAATGTTTAGTAGACTGGCAAAGGTTTTAAGGATTTTGCTTGTTTTGTCAGTGGCAGTTGGCTTCCTTTTGCTTGACGCGCCGATGTCTGTACTTGTGGTGTGGGGATTATCAATTAATCTATTACTAATCGCGTATTTTGTAATCAGCTGGATAAACAGAACAAGGTTACGTAAAGCTGCAAGTACTATAACCACCGAGAGTATCTTTATTGAACCAGAAGCGTTGATTACAGCAGAATTCTTGGGAGAGATTGTGATTATCGTCTGTTTTTCGATTCTTATTCTGGCCTATTGATACGGTCAAAAATTTATTGTTAGTTTGAAAGACAGTGAGGTTTCACGAAAATTGAGCACCATGAACATCAGCGAGAGTTGGTGTTCATGGTGCTCTTTTTACATAGAAAAAGGCCACTTTGTTTTCAAAGTAGTAAGGCATTTAAGCTAACTGATACTTAGTCCCACGGGATCGACCAGACATTTTAACCGAGTGAGCATCAACGAGTTGCCTCAGTGTACGTTCAATCGTTTTCTGACTGTATTGAGGGACTGCATTCATAATTTGCTGCTTGTTAATGGGGATGAGTGCTTCTTGAAGAGCATTCATCACTAGTAATTGTGGCGTGAGGCGTTTGGGCTTAGTGGTTGAACGTGAATCGCGTTTAGGTGTGATTTTTTCGAAGTCAGTTGGTAAGGGCGTTAGCCGATCGTGAAAATCTCGATATGTCTGGAGAACAACACTCAGGAAAAAATTGATAAAGGGACCATAATTATTGCTATTCTCCGACCAACCAACGGTCCTCTCTTGCAAGATAGCGTAGCAAGCGTCTTTTTGTTCTTCAATTAATTTTTCCAAACTGATGAATTGGCCGACTGTAAAACCAGCTCGCGATAACGTTAATAGCATCAGTAGGCGAGACATTCGACCATTACCGTCTCGAAATGGATGAATGGTCACGAAATCAAATGTAAATGCGGCGCAAAGTAATAGGACGGGCAATTTGCTTCGGTCGACCGCCTCTGAAAATTGTTGACATAATTCATCAACTAAATTTGGGGTCAAATGCGCGGCTGGTGGATTGAAACGGACAGTGGTCTCGCCATTTTCAGTGGTTTCAAGAACTTGATTATTAATATCTTTGAAATGACCGCTCCATGAATCTTCAGTGAAGCGAAAAAGGTGTTTATGAAGTGTAAGGATATTTGAAGTAGTGAGATTGATTTCTCGAAAATTGGTGTGAATGAGATTTAAAACATCTCGATAGCCTGAAATCTCAGCTTCAGATCGATTTTGTGGCGTCGTTGTTTGGGATACTATTTTTTTAAGACGTGTTTGACTGGTGTAAATGCCTTCAATTCGATTGGAAGCATCCGTACTTTCAATCTTCGCAACCTTGGTCATTCTTGTCAGGACAGCCGGATTCTTTAAACGAAGGTTGGCCATTTGACCACGAAGCTCATAAATTTGATTCATTTTATTGACCATTTCAGGGGTTAAAACGAGGTTATTGAGTGTGTCGTAATCAAATTTTTTCATAATCTCCCTTTTCTTTATCTATGTCATTTTATGCTAATTGACATCGAAAGTATGAGAAAAGACCACTGATTTTAGTGGTCTTTTCTCGTAGCGATTATGCTATTTAAGCGGACTGAATAAAATTGCCTGTAACCCAACAATACTAATCACCGTTACGACATAATTCCACCAGGGAATCCGAATAACGGTCCGGTGTGTGCGTGGGGCATTCTCGGTAAAACCGTGTGACGTCATGGCTTCAGCGAGATTCTCCGACCAGTTAAGAGCGGCGACGATTGACTTGAAAAGCAACTGTGGTGACCAGAAGTGAAGATCGATGCCACGCATTTGTGCGCTGGCACGGATGATTTTAACTTCACTGCGAATCTTTGGCACAAAGTTAAAGGCACCAAGCATGCCATAGACAAACGTTGTGGGAATGTGTGCGTTTTGCTCAAGTGAGGCTAGCGTCTTTTCTGTTGTTGTGGAGAGGGTGAATAATCCGCCAAGAAAAGCATACGCATAAATCCGCGTTGCCATTACCCAGGCAAAATGGACGCTCTGAACCGTTGAAAAGTACCGGATGGAGAACCAGATGCCGACTGCTGGAATTAAGGGAACAAGCAGCAATCGAACATAAGAGAGAAGCGGTGCACGATGCCACAACATGACCAAAACAGAAATAGCGATGATAACGACGTTTGCCCAAATGACTGAAGTGAAGGAGATTTCTACACCGACAAAGAGTACAAGACATAATAAAATTGTTGGATTCATAGGCGTGCCTCGTAACTAAGTTGATGGTTGTTCAGATGAAGATGATAGTCTGCATATTGACTGACATCAGTGAGTTGATGTGTAATCATCAACACTGTATGATGCTCTTCCGTTACAGCATGGCGTAATAGTTTAAGGATGGTGTGAGCGGAAACCAAGTCTAGCCCAGTCAGCGGTTCATCTAACAACAGTGTGGGGACATCCATAATCAACATCAGTAAGACCTGTAATTTTTTCTTTTGCCCTTCGCTTAATGAGTACACGACCTGATCATCGCGACCAGATAAATCTAGTGAAGCCAATGTCGCGTTAATACGATTTTGCGTCCAAGCTGCGGTTTGCTGATATTTAAGGCTGAGCGCAATTTCTTCCGCTACAGTAATGGTTAGAAACTGACTTGCGGCTTGTTGAAAGACGAGGGCAACGTATTGTGCGTATTTTCGAGCGCGCAATTTGCTGATTTCCTGTCCTTGCCATTGGAGAGAACCGGTGTAAGTTTGCAATTTTACCAGTGCATCAAACAGTGTTGACTTGCCCGTGCCGTTTGCGCCAGTGAGCACAACGAATTTGCCTTGGGGGATGTTCAGGCTGGCATCGTTAATGAGTGGTGCTTGGTGGCCCACTGTGAAGCCATCTAGTGTGAACTCAGGCGATAGTTCAGCGGCTGGTAGGGCAATGGGCGCAGGCTGATGTTGGCGTTGTTCAAAAGCGGCGAATCTTGTCTGTGCCTCACCGGAGTCAGCTTGATGGACTTGGTGACGTTCACCGTCAAAAATATACAGTTGATCAATGAGTGGTTCATAATCGGATAAATCGTGATCTGCGACAATGATTGTTTTGTGGTATTTTTTCACTAATGTGGTCAGTTGCGTTAACAGAAATAAACGGGCATCTGGGTCAATGTTAGCAAACGGCTCATCTAGTAAGATGACCTCAGCGTTCAGCGCAACAATCACAGCTAGGGAGACCTTTTGTTGCTCTCCACCGGATAATGAGGTGAACTTTCGGTCAGCGAAATCCGTGACGCCAGCAAAATCCAGTGCGTCATTAACCTGAGCGTCCATTTTATCAGCGGGAACTTGCAAATTCTCGAGTGTAAAAATTAACTCATTGCGTGGCGTTTCCATCGCAAATTGTTGACTGGGATTTTGAAACATCATCGCTACGAGTTGAGCACGTTTGGAAGCTGGCAAATCTACTACCGGCTGATCATTAACCGTGATAGTTCCGGTCGCTTCGCCCATAAATGCGGGATATAATCCGGCAATCAGTTTGAGCAGCGTGGATTTCCCAGTGCCAGACGGCCCCGTCAACAGGTTAAAGGTACCGCCATCAAACGCTAAGTTTTGGTGCTCGATGACAGGCGGTAATGTGGGTTCATAGTGAAATGTAACATCGTTCAAATTAATCTTTGACATGCAGACAAGCTCTTTTTCTTAAGAATTAGCGGTGCTTATTAAGCGTGACGACGGTCCAATAAATGTGACCGGTCAAGCAACTTTGTGACTGCAGAAACCAGCAGGGCGCCGAAGACCCACATGGAAATGAAGCGGGTGATGAACAAGGCGACAATCATCCACGGGTGATAAGCGGCGTAACCGGAACGGACCAAGTCCCAAGCAAACGTCACGATCGCGGTCGTCAGGGCAGATAGCGATAAACTCGCCATGTCATAACGGCGGTACAGGGTGAACGTAAATCCAAGTTCCGACCCGAAACCTTGAACAAAACCAGAAATCAGTGTACTTGGGCCCCATTGACCCCCGATAATGGCTTCAACGGCTGAGGCGAGAAGCTCGCCAATCGTTGCTGCACCAACCTTTTGCAACATGAATGCTGCCAGCGGACCGGCCATCGTCCACAGGCCCAACAGAATGTCGTTTGCAAACGGCGCCATACCAAGTGGCGTTAGGGCTAGTGTCAGTCCGTTGTACAGAAAGCCTGTGACAAAGAAAATAATCCCCATAAAAATGGATGTAATGGTGATCAAAATGACATCGCGTAAATGCCACCGGTTAGAATGTGCTGCTTTTTGTTGCATTGCCTTTCCCTCCGTGTTGAGGATGCTGCTTGCCCGCAAAATAACCCGATGATTGCAAAAAAAGACCTCTCACAATCGTCGAGCCTGATGTGAGAGGTCGTATTTCCGTATTGAAAATAACCCGTTTTTACACGGATTCCGGTTACGTATCTCCCTTCGCCGGTATTAACCGGATCAGGTTCAATGGGTTTTATCTCAGCCAAATGGCACCCCAGATATAATGTTATTACGCAATTATCTTAGCTGAAACCGGTTCATATTTCAAATGAAACCTTAGTGAGAAGTCAGCGACCGACGTTTAAAAATACGCTTAAGTTTAGTCAGCAAACAAACGTAGCTCTTAATTAGCGTGAGCGGCGAACGGCTAAAATGGCTCCACCGATGATTGGCACAATAATGATGCCGGCAATCATTTCCGCAATTCCATTGACGCCAACCAGTGATAATAAAATCCACGTGAAGGTGCCACTGTGCGGAATACCAGGAAAGTAGATGTGGAACATTACGATGGTAATCCATGAGAAAATAACAACTAACGCCGTATTGGTAAATGAAGCCATGAAGCCTGACAAAGTTAATGCCCAACCACGATGTTGTCGTTTGACCGCCAATTCTTGAAAAATGTACCCAACGACGATTCCAATCATTACTCGTGGCAAAATCGCGGTGACAGGATTACGAAATAGGAAGGCACCAAGGTTGTAGACTGTCGTCCAAGCCTGAATGAGTGACGCTAGACCCCAGACGCCACCGATAAGGCCGCCCCACCATGGGCCCATGACAATTGCGGCAATCGCGACGGTAAATTGAATGATTGAAATTTGAATGCCCAGTGCAGTGAGTCCCAAGGGAATGTAACCTAAAAAGGGTACCAAAACCTGAACAATGATAATCGCAATAAACAACGCAGCCAACACAAGGTTGCGGGTATTTGTGCTTGAACTTGATTTCATATGGTTAGCCTCTCGGATAAAAGTTTAGTCCTCAATCGTGGATGAACAGTCTAGTCGAGCAGGACACGAATGCCCATGACGATGTTATAAAACCACAATACTAATGACGCAAGACCAAATGCTCCGATAAAAAGGAGTGTTAACCAACCCATCCCAGCGTTTGGTCCGATGGTTAGTCCGTAAACAGCCACGAAGAAGAAAATTCCGAAAGCCATCAATGTTGGCAATAACTGTGTCCAGAAGGCACGTGCGGCATGTGTTGTTACATCGCGTTGTCCAGCGGCTGCAATCCAAACGACTAGTGGAAATAAAACGGGTAGAAATAGAATGCTTAGGTAACTGAGGGCACTTAAAATTTTATGTGTCATGATACCTCTCCTGTATTGATAAAATTAATACTTTTATTTTACGCTATCCCGTTTGATCACGCCAAAAGTTTTGTTCAGAATCGGCCGTCTACGAGATAGTGTGAACGGTTGTCGATATTGATACGCTCCGCCGTGGGACCGTCCGCAACCTAAATTCGGGCACACTCCCGAATTAACGTTACTTTCACGGCTCGGTATCAATATTAACGCCTATGTCTAACGTGATCGAAATTTCCGCATGAACAGCATTTACTCTCAAACGATGTTTTGTACGCATTATTTCATTGGTATTTTAGCGCTTCACTAGTGGAGTGAAGCTGATTGAAAACAGAGTTCCGTGTCGACAACACTTAGCGGCATGAACTGGGCCGCTTAGTGTTGTGGGACGACTTCTGAGACGAACTGTGGCTCAGAATCGAAGGTGAAAACTGCTGGTTTTGCAGGTTGAACCTGGTCCCATGGAACGGCGATTCCAATCGGCGTAAGGGCAGTGATCTGTTTAAAGCTACAGGTTCACAGGAAGATGTGTGAGACAAAACGACTCCGCCAATTGAGGGGGAGTCGTTTCGGATATTTAATATCGCACAAGGCGATGTTAGTTAATTTTAGTGTTTGGCGAACAAGTTGGTTAACAAGTCCATGAAGTGGGCGAGGTAACGGTCCTTGTCGACATCCACAGCAACCTTCATGTTGGTTGTTGGGTCGTTCAAACGTGCAGTGTCACCGATTGTACGGCCAACATCGGCAGGGTTAGCTGGGTCATCATGGGTAACTTTCATGTTCAAATCGATCAACTTAGCATAGCTAGGATCGATGGCAACACCAACGGCCAATGGGTCATGAATGGCACAACCGTTTTTGTCGATGTCCAAGTTGTAGTAGGCGTCGATGTAGTAGTCGGTGATGTCGGCATACTTTTCACCAGCAACCGTACCTAAGTCACGCCATTGTTGTGTTTCCTTCTTTGTTAACAGCGTCCGCAGGGTAACATCTAAGCCAACCATGGTTGACTTCAATGGTGAACGGAAGACACGGTCGGCAGCGGCTGAATCTTGGTTAATGTTAGCTTCTGTGAAGGCTGTAACGTTACCAGGAACCGTCAAAGCACCACCCATAAAGGTCATGTTACCAATTAACTTAGCGATTTCAGGGTCTTTAGTGATGGCTGCATCCAAGTTGGTTTGTGGGCCAGTTGGAACCAAAATTAAGTTGTCACCGTATTTATGAGCAGCATCGATGATGAAATCAACCGCGCCTTCAGATTCAACGGCACGTTTGGCCTTTGGCACCTTAACTTCACCGATTCCGTTGACACCGTGAATCTTTTGACTGATTTCCATCACGTCAAAGTGATCCGTGGTGCTTGAGTGTGATTCACCCAAGAAGACAGGCACATCAGTGGCACCCAATAATTCCAATAGGTCCAGTGAATTTTCAGCTGATTTATCAACCAGTACGTTTCCGTATGATGAAACGATCCCAATCAGATCAACTTCTGGTGAAGCAACCGCATAAGCAATAGCCAGGGCATCGTCAACACCAGTGTCCAAATCAAGAATCATTTTCTTTGTAGCCATCTTGTAACCCCCGAAAAATAAGATTTAACACTGTGAAAGTGTCTATTTACACTCTCAATAATAGACGAATGAAAGCCCTTACTCAAGTCCTACCGTTCATTTCTCATTTTCTTATTAAGTTAGTCCAGGCCAAATGCGAATAGACCAGTGACAAGGTTAATCAATATCAGTAGCAGGGATAGCGGTTGGTAGCTGGCTTTTGATGGTCTGAACCATTTGCTCAACAGTGGCAGGGTGCCAATTTTTACGGAACAATAGCTGAATGTGTAGTTTCGTGGGAATGTTCGGAGTTAAACGTTTTAGCAGTCCATTTGCTAATTCGTCCTGGATTACGAAATCTGGTAGAAAACTGAAGCCCAGACCAGCGCTTACGGTTTGCTTGATGGCTGCCAAACTCCAGACTTCCATCGTTTGAATATGTGTCTCGGAATATTGTTGACGGCGATACTGTTCAAACGCCCGTCGGTAGCCACACTGTTTTTCATTGATAACGAAGTGAGCTTGCGGTTGTGCCAATATAGCTTCCAGTGTGGTCGGCGCATCTCTGGCCGCAACGAGCGAACAGCGTTGTTCGCCTAAGTCGATGACTGATAATTGTGGATCTGGCTTAAATAATGGCCACAGCATTAGGGCAACGTCGGCCTGGTCGGATAGTAACAGTTTGCGGTTTTGAACACAGGTTGCATTGTTAATGGTGAGATCAACGAGGGGATTGTGTGCGGCAAAACTTTGCAGGATCGGATTCAAACCGTACAACATTAACGATTCCGGGACCGACAAACGCAGTGAGCTACTCAGTTGATGTGGTGTTGCCAAGTCGGTGACTTGTTGATAGCTCGCTAAAATAGCGTCAGCAAGGGGAACCAGTCGTTTGCCAGCTGGGGATAAACGTAGTGTCTTACCACGAAAAAGAAAGGGGGGTTCGCCGATGACACTCGCCAGTCGTTTCATTTGCGCAGTAATTGTTGATTGCGTGTAATTAAGTTCGGTAGCGGCAGCCGAATAACTTCCGGTCGCCAAAATGATTTTAAATGTTCGAAAGTACTGAATATCCATAAGTATTGCCTCCAGCGGTGACATGAAAGAGAACTATCACTTTTTTGTCCTTTTAATGTGATTCAATATTTTCAATAGTTTAGTTTAAAAAGTTCAATTTTTATGAACACTAATTTGTTCTTATACTAAATAAAAAGAGAACGTTGCACAAGTTGGAGGCAATTTAGAATGGAAAAAATAATTGATACACAAAATCTGCACATGGCCGTTAACATCAGTGGTCCTAGTGATGGCCAGCCATTGATATTACTCCACGGCTGGCCGGATAGTTGGCACACTTGGGATGCAATGCTGCCGATATTACATCAAGCAGGTTACAAGACGTTTGTTCCGTCACTGCGGGGATTTGGCCACACTTGCTTTCGACATGAACAAACGCGCCGGACCGGTAGCTTTTTCGCATTGGCTCAAGATATTAAGGATTTGATCGATGTACTGCAATTGGGGCAAGTGCGGTTGATTGGTCAAGACTGGGGCGCGTTTACAGCGTTAATGATGAGCAACCTATGGGGGACGGCCATTGTTCGCAGTAGTGTAGTCCTCGCAGAGGGGTGGCAAACGTTTGGAAACCTATCCCTAGATCAAATTCAAAATTTCTGGTATCAGTGGTTCATGACAACGGAACAGGGTGAGCGTTACGTGTGCAATCATCCATTAACATTTGCCGAACACATGTGGCAATCGTGGAGTCCACAATATGAACTAACTGATGCGGATCACGCTGATTTTGAAGAAACATTTGCCAATCCAGATTGGGCAGCGGTGACGCTCGATATGTATCGGTCTCGCTGGGGGTATGCACCGACGGATGGGAATTACGCACCGTTAGCTGAACGGGTACAACGAAATGATCGAATTGCAGTGCCAACGTTAAACATAATCGGTCGGGCCGATGGTTGCACTGATTATCACCAAGCTAGTTCAATGGCATCGTTTATGGATGGCCCATTCAAACAGGAATTGTGGCCGCAAGCAGGACACTTTCTCCAACGAGAACAACCCACGCGAGTCGCCAATGAAGCCATTCAGTGGTTTGAACACACTAAATAACGTAACTAGAAAATGACGCTGTGACAAAATAACAAAATAATCATAGCCAATAAAAAAGATGGACGCGCTTGTCGAAAACCATAATAATGGAGAGGCAATTGACAAGGTGGGACATTCATCATGATGACAGTGATTTTGAGTTTACTATTATTAATTTATTTTATCCGTGGTCAGTTTGGGTTTGAACGCCCTAAACGCTGGCGATACTGGTTAATTCCGATTTTTTCATTAATTATGTTTGGCGTGACGTTTAAATATAGCGGCGTCAACGTTATCATCGCGTTGGGGATGTTGATACTTGGTACCGTAATAGGTGTGTATCAAGGCCAATTTGCCACGATTCGTCCGATAAAAAAGTCAAATTTAGAAGATCGCGTGGAAGTACGTGGTGGGCTTCACTACCTCATCGGGTGGGCGTTGATTTTAGCGATTCAAGTGGTTGCTGAAGCGATTCTGAAACACGAGGAACTTGCCATTGTGGCGGTGTCTAAGGAAGCTTTTCAGGGCGTCATCGAGGAACTATTTCCACTTCGACGAATTCACGGCGGTGGTTGGTGGGTTCTATGGGCCTTGTCTGCTAGTTCCAGCCTGAGTTATACCTTAACTTTGGGACGTCGTTCACCGGCCTTCTGGGCAACGATTAAGCGACATGCGCGACGTGACGAACGCCGTGCTGACCGGAAACGGATGTGATGAGCATGGCGTTGATATGGTCAGCAGTCGTGGCTTTTTTGGTCACGAATACAGATGATTTAATTCTGTTAATGTTGTTTTGGGGAATCGTGCGCACGGTCCGTGACCGGACGATCGTCATTGTTGGTCAGTATGCCGGGATTCTGTCACTGGTTGCGGCCAGTTGGCTACTTAGTTTAGGTTTCATGACAGTCCCAACAAAGTGGGTCGGTTTATTGGGACTGCTACCGTTGACTGTTGGGGTTGTCAATCTTTGGAAATGGGTCAAACGGCCACAAGCCGTAACCGAAGCCACGGCGGAGGAAGCCAGTACTGTTTCCGCAATATCTGGCAAACTCTCCGTGGCATTGGTTTGGAGTGTGACCGTCGGTGATGGTGGGGACAATCTAAGCGTCTACATCCCGTTTTTTGTACATCAACCGTTGTGGCGAATGGTCACAATTGTTTTCGTCTTTATTGTGATGACGGCTTTTTGGCTATGGTTAAGTAACCGTTTGGTTCAAACGAAGGCTATCGCTCATGGCATTGAACGGTTTGGTACATGGTTGATTCCATGTCTGTTCATCATCATTGGTCTATTTATTATTTTAAGTAGCGGTTTATTTTAAACAAAACTCAAAAGGCGATTTCACCACGTTTTTGCGTGCTGAAATCGCCTTTTTGGAAAACTATTCAATTATAATTTATCAACGAAAATATTGTTGGCGGCCTTAAAACTGACATCAACAGTAGAACCATCGGCTTTCGCTAACGTCAACGGGCCTTCAAACGGTGCATGACTTTTGATCGTGTACGTTTGTTCGATAGAGAAGTTGAGGCTTTCCAAGTAGTCCAGCAAGTCGTGGTTATCCACGAACCGTGCCAAACGAATCTTTGTGCCATCTGCAACTTCGTCCAGCGTTGTCCGGCTGCCGACTTCGTAGTTACCAGCCTGATCAGGAATGGCACCGCCATGTGGACAGTGACCAGGGTGATCTAGAAAGGCATCAAGTGCATCAATCATATGATCACTTGAGCTGTGTTCCAGTTTTTCCGCCTCTTGATGCACTGTTGCCAAAGTGTAGCCTAATTTTTGAAATAGGAAACACTCCCATAAACGGTGTTTACGAACCAGTTCCTCAGCTGCCTTACGACCAGACTTAGTTAGTGAGATCCCAGCATAAGGTGTGTGTGACACCAACCGTTCTTCCACTAATTTATTGATCATTTCAGTAACTGACGCCGCCGCAATGTCGAGACTCAACGATAATTGTTTATTTGAAACTTTTCCAGAAACGCCACCTAATTCAAAAATCATTTTTAGGTAGTCTTCCTTCATAGGAGTCATTTTATTCCACCCGTTAATTTAATTTTGTGCGTTACAACATTTATAGCCCATTTACGCATAAATAACAAGTAAATGACGGCGAAGATAGAGAAAAAGTAAGTGGCGTCACGATTGGTTTTAAGCGATTTTTATATTGTTGAGTGATTGTCTCGGTATAAGCATTTAAATTGTCTCTTATTAATGATTGCTTGATAATTATTATGTTGCAGATAATTATCGCCGTATAAGACAGGGACCTGTTCCCCTGTCTTGTAGCATAGCTGTTAACAAGTTGCATTTGGCACACTCTTGCGCTTCTTTTTGAAAACAACAGTGTCGAAATAACCGTATTCTTAATAATTATTGAGACCAATTTGAGGTTGAAATATTTTATGAATAAATAGAGTACAAAAACAGGCTATTTATTGATTATTTAGAATGATTCTAATATAATGAAATTAACAATCACCACACAACTAAGGAGAGGATACCCATGAAAAACCGGCAAAAACTGAGTTTGATCATTTCGGTCGCCGTCATTGCATTAGTGTTGCAATTTATCGCACATCAAGCGCTTGCTGCTCAGTGGTTGATTACAATCGTAGGGGCGGTAATGGCGTTTGGAATGTTGATGGGGATGATTCGAACGCTACGCAGTGGTAAATATGGCGTCGACCTCCTTGCAATTACAGCGGTGGTTGCCACACTTGCTGTTGGTGAGTACTGGGCCGCGTTGGTTGTTTTAGTTATGCTAACTGGCGGTGATGCGTTGGAAGATTTTGCATCACGGCGTGCGAACAGTGAGTTGCAGGCATTACTGGATAAAACACCCGAAGTTGCGCACCGCGTGACAGATGACACCATCACTGATGTCGACGTTGATTCATTAAAGGTTGGCGATCGCTTGCTAATCAAGCCCGGCGAAATGGTTGGGGCTGACGCACATGTCGTTATTGGGACGTCCACGTTTGACGAATCTTCTTTGACCGGTGAAGCACGGCCAGTTGAAAAGGGCGTTGGAGATGAAGTGATGTCTGGTGCAGTGAATGGAGATCAAACCATCACGGTTCAGGTTGACAAACTGGCGGCTGATAGCCAATACCAAAAGATTATTCAATTAGTTCGTGAAGCGGAAGCACGGCCGGCGCATTTCGTGCGCATGGCGGATCGCTACGCTGTGCCATTTACATTGATTGCTTATGTGATTGCAGGAATTGCCTGGTTCATTTCTAAAGACCCAGTTCGTTTTGCGCAAGTGTTAGTAGTTGCGTCGCCATGTCCATTGATTTTGGCGGCACCGACTGCGCTAATTTCTGGGATGTCACGGGCATCACGCAACGGGATCATCGTTAAAACTGGGACAACTCTTGAAAAACTAGCTGATGCGCGTAGTATTTCGTTTGATAAAACTGGGACGATCACGAATGGTGTTCTAAGCGTTGATCAAGTGATACCGGAAGGCGCAACTACAAATGATCAGTTGTTGCAGTTAGCGGCTAGTGTAGAACAGGGCTCGAGCCACATTCTGGCCCGATCATTGGTTGAACATGTTGGTGCACAACATTTGGTACCCGTTAGCGATGTGGCGGAATCTACAGCAAACGGCGTGAGCGCACAGGTTGATGATCATCTTATTAAGGTCGGCAAACTTAGCTTTGTGACCGAAGAAAAGTTATCGCCACAGCAGCAAACTGCCGTATATGTCTCATGCGATGGTAAATATTTGGGTGCCATTACGTTTATGGATACCATGCGAGACGAAGCGCCGGCAACCATGAATTGCTTGCGTCGCTTGGGTGTGGATCATATTATGATGTTGACGGGTGATCAACGACAAGGCGCCATGACCATTGCAAAGCAGGCTGGCGTTGATGACGTTCACGCTGAGTTATTGCCAGCGGATAAGATTGCTGCGCTCAAACAAGTGCCGAAAAATTTACGACCAGTCATTATGGTCGGGGATGGCGTGAACGACGCACCATCGCTGGCAACCGCTGATGTCGGCATTGCAATGGGAGCCCACGGGTCGACTGCGGCTAGCGAGTCCGCTGATGCTGTTATCGTGAAGGATGATTTGAGTCGTGTAGTGAGTGCCCGTATCATTGCCGCGGATACTATGCGAATTGCCAAAGAATCCGTGCTGATCGGGATTTTCGTTTGTGTCGGCCTGATGTTGATTGCGGCTACTGGAGTTGTGCCCGCATTAATTGGTGCCTTGTTGCAGGAAGTCGTGGACACTGTGTCGATCCTTTCTGCATTGCGGGCTCGTCGTGGTAAGAAACGACCAGCAAGTCAGTTAGCCGGATTAAAAGCGGACATCGTTAATGCCTAGGCATGGAATCGAGGAAAAGATGACGGTGATCGAACAATATATCGCGGATCAGCCAGCAGAACGGCAGGCGCGATTGAACGAATTATACGTATTGTTGAAGGCAGAGTTGCCTAATGCACAAGAGAAAATCTCGTACGGTATGCCAACATTTTATGGTCAACGTAACATTATTCACTTTGCGAATATGAAGCACCATACCGGTTTGTATCCTGGCGCGGAACCGATTGCGTTGATGCAAACGGAGTTAAGTGATTTTCATACTAGCAAGGGTGCTATTCAACTGCCACTAGACAAACCGCTGCCGGTTGACTTGATCAAAAAAATTGCTCAGTTGGCTTTGGCACGTGAGCAACGGTAGATTGTGGCTGTCGTGACAGCTTTCGCTGCCGGTTGGCAACATTGACACGCCGCCGTGGGACCGGTTTAAGCCTTCTAAAAACCGAAGTCTTTCACCTCGCCGTCGAGCCTCGTGAAGCCCGCGAGTCTTGACGTCCGTCCGTGATGTAAATCTGAGCAAAATCACTCAGATTAACATCACATGCACGGCTTGGTGTCAATGTTGCCGCCCTTTCGCTCACATAGCAGTGATCACCACGTCACCACTAAAACAGACAACACCACGTTCAGACATTGTCTAGTTTCTGGTAATGCTGTCTAGATGTGGAAATTCCTGTGATTTTTCACAACGCTAGAGTTGTTCCCATATGTGAGATAGTTAAAAATCTTTAGAGCGGGCTTTGGTTATGTAGTGGAGCTGACCGGCGACAGAGTTTCGGTGTCGACAATACTTAATGGCGGGGGCTTGGCCATTTAGTATTGTGGGACGACTTCTGAGACGTACTGTGGCTCAGAATCGAGGTTGAAAACCGCGGCTTTTGCGGGTTGAGACCGGTCCTCACGGAAACGGCGTCGCAGGTCGGCGTAACGGACGAATATTATGTACAAAAAGTAGCGTCCAGACTATCAAAAAGTTGATAATCTGGACGCTGTTTTTTGAATGATTCAAAGAGAGGGCGGAAAAACTTACTGCACTTTGACAGTATTTTCAGTCAGTGCAGTTGCCAGTCGTTGAATGCCAGCAGTGATTTGTTGTTCATCAACACCGGAAAAGTTCAACCGCAGGCCATTGTGTACGTTTTGATGAGCGAAGAAGACTTGACCGGGAACGTAACTGATATGTGCTTGCGGCATCACAACATCCTGTAACAATGCTTGTGTGTCGACATTTTCTGGCAGTGTCAGCCAAACGAAGAAACCACCATCAGGGCGTGTGAATTTAACTGTGTCTGGCATGAATTCGGTCAGTGCGTTAAGCATCGCATCTAGTCGATTGCGATAGGTAGTCAGCATGTTAGCCACATGTTGGTTTAAGTCGTTGTTATCCAAAAAGGCAGACACAGCATGCAACATAATGGCTGGTGATTCAAGATCACTGGTTTCTTTCAGTTGACGCAGTTTATTGATGACCATTTCATCCGCGACCACCCAACCGGTACGCAAACCTGGCATTAAAATTTTTGAGAAGCTGCTGATGAAAATAACACGACCATGGCGGTCAAAGGATTTAATAGCCGGCAATGAGTGACCGTGGTACCGCAAATCGCGGTATGGTGTATCTTCAAGAATGTAGAAGTGATATTCTTCAGCTAGTTCAACCAACCGCTTCCGTTTGGCAACGGACATCGTAACACCGGTGGGATTATGAAAATCCGGCACTGTGTAGACCAGTTTGATATTGGGATGGGTTTTCAACAATGAGGCGAGTGCATCAACATCCATACCGTCGTCTTCCATTGGCACATCTAAGTAAGTAGGACCATATTGATCAAACGAAGCAAGGGCACCAACATAAGTAGGTGTTTCGACAGCGACTTCATCACCAGTGTCGAGCAGCAACTTGGCTACTAAATCAATGGCCTGTTGGCCGCCTTGGGTGACCAATACATTATCAGCCGTGGCATTGATACCAGCCGTTTGGTGAACGCGATTGGCCAGTTGTTGACGAAGGTGAACGGGGCCAGCGACCTCTTGATACTCAAATAAGTGGTTACCCGCAGTATCGATGGCGGTGTTAAAGGCGTTTTGCATTTGTGCGGTTGGAAACAGGTCAGGGTTGGGATTGCCAGCGGAAAATTTAATTCCGTCTGGACCTAACTGCCCACCAAATAACTGTGCCAAACGACTTTCTGTGCCAATGGCGGCACGATCTGCAAATAATTCACTCATAACTGTCGCTCCCTCTCTTTTACTTGTTGCCAAGTATAAAGGATGTCATTGAATAAATAAAACTCAACTTTTTCAATCTAAAGTGAATTTAATTCATCATAAAATTAAAACCCATGTGTTCATACCAACAAAACAACATCGTTGAAAAAACACGATTACAAGTGTAAACTTTACTCATCGGAACTAGTTAAAGATGACGAAAGGTGGTTATCAACATGGAAGCCACAGTAAAACTTGAAATTAGCGATGCGGAATGGGAAGTAATGCGAATTGTGTGGACGTTAGGTGAATCGAACAGCCGCCAGATTACCGAAATTTTAGCTGACAAGATGGGCTGGAAGTCAGCCACAGTTAAGACACTACTGGGGCGTTTGGTTAAGAAGCAGGCGCTCACAACGAGAAAAGACGGTAACGCGTTCATTTATACGCCGTTGATTGCTGAACAAGATGCCATGGATAGTGCAACACGCGCTTTGTTTGGCCACCTGTGTCAGATGAAAGTCGGTCAAACGTTAGCTGACTTGATTGATGATCTGACGCTCAGCAAGGCAAACATTGCTGACCTGCAAGCTCAATTGGCGGAAAAAGCTAAGACGGCGCCGGAGACGGTGGCATGTGATTGTTTGCCAGATGGCTGCGATGCCATGAAGCAGGAAGCTTAATTAAATTTTTTTACGAAAAGGAACTGTTTGGTGTAATAGCCAACCAGTTCCTTTTTTCATGAAATTATGAAACTTATGACTTGACGATTTTCGTTTACGATTGTAAACTGTACCTATCGATTACAAATGTAAACGTAAAATCAAAAGCGTCAAGGGAGGTACATGATGAACAACATGTCGATGGATCATGAAATGAAGCACGACGAAATGAATCAGGATGATATGCAGATGGCTGGTCATGGCATGATGCACATGGGTAATCTCAAACGGAAGTTTTGGGTGTCCTTAGTTTTAACGATTCCGATCATTTTATTAACGCCAATGATGGGCGCACGGTTGCCGTTCCAGTTGTCGTTTCCAGGTTCTGACTGGGTGGTGGCGTTAATCGGGACCATTTTGTTCTTCTATGGTGGGGCACCATTCTTTTCCGGAGCCGTTGACGAATTGAAAACGCGCAAGCCAGCGATGATGGCGCTGATTGCTATGGGTATTTCTGTTGCGTACATTTACAGTATTTATGCCACAATCGCGAACAATGTGTTCGACGTGAAGCCTATGGTGATGAATTTCTTTTGGGAATTGGCAACGTTGATCGACATCATGCTACTAGGTCACTGGATTGAAATGAACGCAGTGATGAATGCCGGTTCAGCGGTTGACTCACTGGCCAAACTCTTACCGAACACTGCACACAAGATCGTCAATGGACAGACACAGGATGTTCAAGTCAACGAATTGGCCGTGGGTGATCATGTGTCAGTAAGAGCGGGTGAACAGATTCCGGCTGACGGTGTGTTGGTAAGTGGAACCACTAGTGTTAACGAAGCCATGGTTACGGGTGAGGCCAAACGGATTGAGAAGAAGGCCGATGATAAAGTTATTGGCGGTTCAGTCAACGGTGATGGCACGTTTGAAATGACGATTACCGGAACCGGCGATTCAGGTTATTTAGCGCAAGTTATGGATTTGGTGGCCAATGCGCAACAGTCGAAGTCAGAACAGGAAAACATGGCTGATAAAGTTGCTGGAACGCTGTTTTACGCAGCATTATTGGTCGCCATTGTAGCCTTTGTGACATGGCTATTCATCGGTAATTTGGCGCTGGCACTATCCGTGGCAGTGACGGTGCTCGTGATTGCCTGCCCGCATGCGCTTGGTTTAGCAATTCCGCTGGTCGTTGCCCGAAGCACTTCTATTGCTGCCCGTAATGGTTTGTTGATCCGTAATCGTGATGCAATGGAACGCGTCAAGACATTGAAGTACGCCTTGATGGATAAGACGGGGACTCTAACTGAAGGAAACTTTGAGGTGCATGCTGTTGGCAGTTTAATTGATGGCGTGAGCGATGATGCGGTATTGGCCCAGTTGGCTGGTCTGGAAAATGGGTCTAGCCATCCATTAGCAGTTGGTATTTTGAACGCGGCCAAACACCGCCAAATTACAGCGGTAAAAGTGAGTGACATTGCTCAGATTACCGGTGTCGGCGTGCAGGGCCGGGCAGATGGTCATAAGATGGACATTGTCTCGGCCACATATCTGAACCAGCAGGGAATAGCTTACGACCACCAGCAGTTTGATGAACTTGCTAGTTCAGGCAATTCTGTTAGTTATTTGCTTGTAGATGATCGATTAACTGGTTTTGTGGCGCAGGGGGATGAAATTAAACCAGCTGCCAAACACATGATCAGTATGTTAAAAAAGCAACACATCGTGCCCGTTATGTTAACGGGTGATAACGAACAAACGGCTCAAGTGGTTGCCAAACAATTGGTCATCGACGAAGTGCGAGCGCAATTGATGCCAGAGGATAAGGAGAAAATTGTTCGTCAGTATCAGGAAAATGGTTCCGTCATGATGATTGGTGATGGGGTTAACGACGCGCCGAGTTTAGCGCGTGCAGATATTGGTGTGGCGATTGGCTCGGGCACAGATGTGGCGATTGATTCGGCCGACGTTGTGTTGGTTCGCAGCGACCCTAACGATGTTGTTGAATTCTTGAATTTAGCTCGTAAGACAACTGGTAAGATGACAGAGAACCTCTGGTGGGGGGCTGGTTATAATATTTTAGCCATCCCATTGGCAGCAGGGGTCCTGGCACCGTTGGGCTTTATCTTGAGCCCAATGCTCGGGGCAGTGTTGATGTCTCTAAGTACAGTGATCGTAGCGATTAACGCGATGACACTGCGGGTAAATAAACAAGCTGAATAATTTAAAGACCACAATTCCGATTTGTTTCAGAATTGTGGTCTTTTTATGAGACTAAATGCTTCTTTTTCTGTCATCCTCATGGAATTATGAGTTTTTCCTTGTGTAACCAATGTCTCTAAATCTTGGACTCGGTGTAATTCGTTCAAATAGGTGAATATCGAGTACATTTCTTTGCCAAAAAATGTTAGTGGATTTAATATCAATCAGGTTCACTAATATGCTTTTATCACTTGGGAGGGATGCTATGGGTCTTAATGAGCCCCTAAGTCGTGAATGTCTCATCAATTTGGTGATTGCGTTTATAGGACTTAGTCGCTGCGAATACTCATATGTACTCAAGGGGGGATTAAATAATTGTAATTAAATATTCCTAATTTTCGAAAAAGATAATTTGGTTGGAAGGTAGAGAATACTATTGTATTTCTATCAGTAGTTTTGAAAGTATTTAAATATAATTAATAGGCAAGGAGATATTTTTATTATGAAAAACAAGATTGCAACGGGCCTAATTTTAGCAGTGCTACCAATGACTTTAGCAACTGTCGGTACTACAAATGTCAAAGCTGATGCGACACATGCCACGACGTTTGAAATGAAAAGAAACGATATGAGTAAGACGTCCGGTGCCATCGTTGGAAGCTATAATAGTAAGGACAAGAAGGTTGTTGGAGCAACCTTGCCTGGTAAGTCTGTGTCATTCAAGGTCTCTATGTTGAAAGGAGACTCAACATACTTGCATTTTGCCTTTATGCACGCCGCATCTGGATCAAAGGGTTGGTATTTTGCCCCAATGTCAGCAGATGGAACCAAATTAAGTAAGGCAGACTTTAAAGATGGTAAGAGTATAAATATTACGAATAAAATCGGATTGTTTGCGGCTCCGGACGCAAGCACTGTGAAGTCAGTCAAAGCAAATGACGGTAAGCTGAAATACAAAAAGACTTCAAAGTTCCTAAAGGCGACTGTTAAAGAAAACGATGGCAAATATACGGTTACTATCAAAAACATGTCTAAGGGCAATTACAAAACGCCATTTTCATCTGGTGTTTGGGGTACCGAAATGAATGGATCAAAGGCTTTTGACCACACGCCATCAGCAGCATTAAGTAAGCTCGCTACGATGGGACACCGTGACGATTTACTAAAGACAGCCGAAATGAAATAAGGTAGATAAGGCATCACACTGGGCTTGAAGTTAGGGATATTTAAATCCACACGAAGATGTAGTTATTTGAGTACATGGTCTATAAAAAATAAATCTCATATTCTGGCAATAATCACCTCACGAGTGATAGATGAGTTATGATAGTTCATCTGTCACCCGTGTGTCACCCGTGAGGGGATTTTTTATTCACTGTGAAGCCGTTTTGTTGATTATTATTACCAGCACAACGGTTAGCGGTGACCATCATATTTAAGTGTTGTTATTTTTCTGTGGGGTTACTTCTAAAACATACCGGTATGTTTTGATCTTCGCCTTAGATAATTTGCAGCAAATTGAAATGTTTAACAAGCCTGCCAGTATTGATGTCCTTGAGTACAGTGATCGTAGCGATTAACGCGATGACACTGCGGGTAAACAAGCTGAATAATTTAAAGACCACAATTCCGATTTGTTTCAGAATTGTGGTCTCTTTATACCGTTAATTTAAGTTGGCATGCCAAACGGCGGACTAAAGGGCTTATTTGCCCGTTGTTTCGTTTGTTATAGTTGTGCTTTCAGTTTCACTGTTAACCGTCTTTGAGTCGCCACCATCATCGTTGGGATTAGTCGTAGGCGTTGGGTCAGCTAAGTAACGGTTAGGTCGTTTGGACTTCTTGGCTAGCAATCTCCATTCAATGAGTTCGAGGATGAAGAATATCAGTAATGCCAGAAATCCCCACTCAAAATTGGCCATGGCAGCGTTCACGTGACCATTCTGGTAGTTCACGACTAACAAGATCAATTCGTACATGGTAGTTAAGAAGAGTAGCAAACGGACTATCCACAGGCCAATCAACCAATGTGCTGACCAATTGAAGTCGTGGGAGCGACGAACCGCAATGGTGAATTTGGGGATGAGCGTTGCCAACATGAAAATAATGGCAAGAATGACAAACGTATTGGCGAATACACTGTTCTCACCACCGGCAAACAGCCAGTGGGTAAGGTGAGGATTTCCAGTCCCCACCCGGGCTGACGGATGGTCATTGAAATCAAAGGCTCGCAGATATTGCATGGCCTGAAACAGGATTTCAAAAAAGAAGTTAACCAGAAAGGCCCACCAAAATTCGGCCCGGGTCGCAACACCCTTAATATGAAATGATTGTTGCCAAAACTTTTTGTACGCGACTAACATGATGTTTCCCCTCACATTTCTTAGCAGAATTATACCATGCGACCCCGCAATAAAAAGTAAAGCAACCCTTAATTCTGACTTTACTAGCCTAAATTTGTATAATAGCGTCATGAGAAAGAAGGCGAACCATGATTTTTGAAAAGTATCATCCAATCATGACCAAACATTATGAGTTAGACTGGCTAACCACATTCAAGGTGAAGGAAGTCTTTGAATTGCGGCATGATTCTAATATAGCAAGGCTGGTCAATCGAGATGTTGATGCAACCATCATGGACACGGCTGCTCACGTTAACCGTGTCATGAGCAAGATTATGAACAATGACGCGTTGGTATGGGGCATTGGTGACAAGCGGACGGGTGAATTTTTAGGGACGTTTGGGTTCGATTCTTTTACAGTGGATCGCAAAAACGCAGCAATTACGTTTGAACTATTGCCGTCTGCTCAGCGTCAGGGTGTCATGAGTGAAGTGCTGAGTCATATGCTGTCGTTTGCATTTGATGAGCTCAATCTTCAAAAGGTTATTGCAACCGTGCAATCAGCCAATGTTCAGAGCGTCATGCTCTTGAAGGGGCAGGGCTTCATGTTGGGTCGCGAGACGACGGGTGAGCTACAGCTTGAACTGAAACGAACCGAACGGTGATTTTGAATAAAACAAAGTTTACCAAAATCTGATAAAAGCGCTACAATGAAACCAACGAGCCGTCCCCACAATGCGTGGGACTTAATGGCGCCCGTTTCTTTTCCATTTAAAAGAGGCGAATATCATGGCTAAATTGAGTAAGGAAGAACGTAAGGCTTTGATCGAAAAGGCCGAAGAAGATCGTGCTAAGAACCCAAAGTCAGAATCAAAAGAATCTGGTTTTGCCACGATTGATGCAGATGCAAAGAAGTTGGAAGGCGAAAACTAGTTTTTCAACGTGGTTGCTTACATAGGTAAGCGTGCCGAGTGATAACAATTGTTGTCGCTATTAATAAAAATAAGGTTAAATGATGCATATTAAACGTGTCATTTGGCCTTATTTTTATTTATGTCATGACTGTGCAGACTAGTATCAGTTGTTGTTAACTGATGTGCGTCTGTATTTTGTTAGGATATGAGCTGGAGGACGGTAACAGTGATACCGAGCCGTGATGGTGATGTTAATTCGATGGTTTTTCCGAATTTACATCACGGACGGTCGCAGAGACCCGGTTTTTCACGGGGCTATGCGACGAGGTGAGAGACCGTGAACTTCGTGCTCGATCCGGTCCCACGGCGAGCGTGTCACTGTTGCCAACCGTAAGCGCAGGCCAAGCACGATAAAGTACCTCACCACATATTAAGACATCCTCAATGTGTCACTCAAAAATCGCATGCAAAACATGGAATGCGGTATAATTTAGCTAACAATCAACAAACGTTTGGAGGCGAATTGTCATGGCAGATGCATTGGAATTAGCACGTCGGGTTCGCGATGGCGAAGTGACCAGTGAGGCCTTGGTCGAAGCAGCTTTTGCACGGATCGAAGCGACCAACGATGACTTGAATGCAGTCGTTCACACGCGCCGTGAAAAAGCGCTGTCGGAGGCCCGCCAGTTGCAGGATCTCGGTCAGCCCTTTTTAGGCGTACCATTGTTGCTGAAGGATCTCGGACAAAATTTAAAAGGCGAGCCAGCCACGCTGAGTGCACGCCTATTCAAAGAGGAGATTGCGGGCAAAACAGATAACTTTGTTGCCGCATTGCAGGATGCCGGTTTTATTATAATCGGTCAAACGAATGCGCCAGAGTTTGGCTTCAAAAACATTACTGATCCGGTGCTGTATGGTAAAACGCGAAATGCGTGGGATCGCGACTATTATCCTGGTGGTTCATCTGGTGGCGCAGCGACAAGTGTTGCAGCCGGGTATGTGCCACTAGCAGCTGGTAATGATGGTGGTGGATCAATCCGCATTCCAGCCTCGTTTTCTGGCTTGATTGGATTGAAACCCACACGTGGGCGAGTGCCTGTCGGTCCTGATGGCTGGCGTGGCTGGGCCGGCGCGTCCATTAACTTTGCGTTGACGCATTCAATTCGTGATACGGCTGCCCTATTAGACTGGTTGCAAACGTACCAACCGGAGGCACCATTTAGTACGCCGGTTAACCTACAAGGGTTCGCTGCGCAACTCTGGGATCAGCCAGCTCATCTGAGAATTGCTTACAGTACAAAATCACCCGTTGGCACGCCTGTTTCTAAGGCGGCTGTGCAGGCGGTTGAAGACGCTGTGACATTCTTACGGGAACAGGGCTACGAAGTGGTCGAAAAGAGCAATCCATTGGATGGTGCGGCACTCATGCGGTCTTACTACATGATGAACGGTGCTGAAACCGCCGCAATGTTTGATTCTGTTAATCAGGCCTTAGGACGTTCGGTTGGGCCAGACGATATGGAACGGTTGACGTGGCTGATCTATCAGGCAGGGCTAGGTGTCACTGGCGCACAGTATAGTCAGGCAATGGGTCTATGGGATCAAGCCAGTGCACAGATGAATGACTTTTTGGATACGTATGATCTGTATCTCACCCCAACGACTGCTTACCCGGCACCACGTTTGGACAATCCCTTGGTGGATCCAGATATAGATGCCCAGATCGATCATGTGATGCGGATGAAATCATCTGAGCGTTTGCAACTGTTGTGGGATTATTTTGAACAGGCGCTGACATTGTCGCCATTTACACAACAGGCTAATTTAACAGGACAACCGGCTATCAGTTTGCCAACATTTGTGACTGACGCAGGATTACCAATCGGCATTCAGTTCACCGCTCGTAAAGGTGATGAATTGGCATTGTTGCGCATTGGCCGTTTGTTTGAACAACAACATCAGCTAAAATTACCCACTTTTGAAGAGGAATGACAGGATTTAATAATGGATGAAGCAATGTATGATTTAACAATTATTGGCGGTGGTCCCGTGGGCTTATTTGCCGCTTTTTACGCAGGTTTGCAGGAGTTAAAAACGCAAGTTGTTGAAAGCTTGCCCCAGGTTGGTGGCCAATTAACCACGTTGTACCCGGAAAAACGGATTTTGGATGTGGCCGGTTTTAGCCACGTAACCGCCCAAGAATTAGTCGACAGATTAGTGGCACAAACGAGTGAATTTCCTGTTACGATAAAGACGGAAACAACAGTGACGAACGTGAGTGGTCAACTGGGTGATTTCACGATCACGACCAACAAGGATGTGACGCATTCTAAGGCCGTTTTAGTGACTACAGGTAATGGCGCTTTTACGCCGCGCAAACTGGCTGTGGATAACGCAGAGGCTTTTGAGGGGCGTAATCTTTGGTACTTTGTGCCGAAGGTCGCTCAATTTAAGGATCATGACGTGATGATTGCCGGTGGTGGAGATGCGGCCATTGATATTGCATTGATGTTAGAACCGGTAGCTCATCATGTGTATTTGATGCACCGACGTGATTCATTTCGGGCCTTGCCACACAGTGTGACTAGGCTAAATGAATCCAGTGTTGAAACAGTTACGCCTTATCTCGTGAGTGGACTGACGGCAAATAGCAAGCAGGTGACAGTTGACTTAAAAGAAATGAAAACAGACAATCATCGAACGGTTACTGTGGATGATCTGGTTGTGAATTATGGCTTTATCTCAGATCACAGTGTGTTTGAAAACTGGGACCTGCAGTTTGATCAAAACAGGCAACAAGTGGCTGTCGATGGTAGCATGAAAACTAGTGTTGACGGCATCTACGCCGCTGGTGATACGGCCAGCTACGATGGTAAAGTGGCCTTAATTGCGACGGGATTTGGTGAAGCGGCTACGGCTGTCCACGCCGCTTCATTTGCTATCGATCCACACCATCGTGGTCCAGTGCACAGTACGTCGGTTCATTTACCCAACGAATAGTCGATAAAAACGATATTTTAACAATTATTGTTTTTATCACTTTATGTCGGTCAAAAAACGGCTATAATAATATCTACTAATGTCTTTTTAATCTATAGTAAAAGCCCTGTGAAAGGATGTGCTTCACATTAAAAAAGTTATGAGTTGGGTGTGGCCAATTTTAATTGGTTTTGCCATTGCAATGTTAGTTAAATGGCTGCTGATTGCGCACGTACGTGTCGATGGGCCCTCAATGTTGCCTAACCTTCAGAATGACGAGCGGGTGTGGGCCTTTAAGCAGGCGCCATTAAAGCATGATCGGGTCATCGTGTTTAAGGCTTACGGTGTGGACCCACAGGCGACTGATACTAAAGTTATGTATGTTAAGCGGATTATTGGAATGCCTGGGGATACGATTGATTATCACGCTGATGGGAAGTTATACGTGAACGGGAAGTTTGTTTCCCAGAGCTATATCACTAAAAAGCAACAACAGGCTGGTACACTAACGGCTTTACCACATAACGGTAACGACTACAAAGGCTTTAATCTAAAAACACTTAGCTATGATGAAAACTGGACGCGTAATGCTGGCGTCACTAAAGTTCCCAAGGATAGTTATTTTGTTCTCGGGGATAATCGCGCTGTGTCAAACGACAGTCGGTACTATGGATTTGTACCTAAGAGCAAAGTTGTTGGTGTCGTTAAGGCCTATCCGTGGTCAGAGCATCATGAGCAAATTAACGTAAAATGAATTTATTTTAGTTGAAGAAGGGACGATAACGCCAAGTTTAGGCATTATTGTTCCTCTTTTTATGCAATAAATTTGGTTAAATGGGTATAATATTAATAAGTTTATGGTATTTTTTAGGTTTCTCAACTACAATTAAGTACAATTCATTTCATAAGTTTAACTTTAATCACTTGGGCAAAGCTATAAGTGGATCAAAGACAACTGGGTTTATTACAGTAATTTTTGAGAAAAGGGGTTCTCGTAATGTCCGAACCAATGAATAATCAGGAAAATGTTGATGCAATGGTTGCAGTATTGTGTGATCACTACGTTAACGAAGTTTATGTTGCTAATCGTGCGGCAATTAATTTTGTTAATCATTTCGGTCTTAATTTACAAACAGCCGTTTTGTTGAGACGAATCGCTGCAAACAAAGGGATCACCGTTTCGCAGCTTACCAAGGAAACGCCATTTTCAATGAGTGTTGTGTCGACGCAAATTGGTAAGCTATTAAAGGATGATCAGGTTGAAATGAAAACGACAGCCGATGATCGCCGGACCAAATTGGTTTTCTTAACCAATAAGGGTGTTCGTTTGCATCACAAGATTGAAAAGTCAATTCGTGAATCAGTTGAAAGTTTAGGCGACACCATTTCAATTGAAAAAATCGATGATGCAATCAAGTTAATTGAACAACTTGGCGCATCCTTACCGACCTTCGAATAAAAAAGACATCAATGCGGATATTCATAGCGTGTTGGTGTTTTTTTGTGCGCCGGAAAATGGTGATTATCTGACCGCTTATGGTTGCCAACATTGACACACTCGCCGTGGGACCGGTTCAAGCCCGAAGTTCACGGTCTTTCACCTCGCCGTAAAGCCTCGTGAAGACCGCGAGTCTTTCCGACCGTCCGTAACCTAAATTCGGGCAAACCACCGAATTTAAGTTACCTTCACGGCTCGGTGTCAATGTTGGCGCCCTCCAGCTCACATAGTTGCAAGCTTGCACATCGTTTAAATGTTGACTTCTGTCATAACAGGATTGTGAGATGACCGGTTGTTTTCAACTGTTGGCGGTAAATAATGCGTTCCACAAAAAAGTAGATTGATTCCTTCTCATCATCACGGTTTTAATCACTTATTATGATTGCCTCACATCAACACGTTGATATGTTTTTAGTGATATGATTATAAAATCATAAGAGAATTCCAGTGAAATTAAAGTGACCGATAAAACTTTAATAAATGATGGAAAACTTCGGTCATCGAATAACACTAAATTGCTGAACGCGGAGGTGAGCTGATATGGCGAGACAGGGATTAACGACAAACATAGGATTGCGACGCTGGTTTTTCGTGCAGGTAATCATTCAAGAGCTTATTTTGATTGTGAGGTGTGTCGTGCTCCATCAAAATCGAACTACGGTGGCGGTGTTACTGGATGTGATGCTGGCATTAAATTTATTAGGATTGATTTTGTTGGCTCCAAGCGAGGAAACATTAGCAAATCGTCATTGGTTTAAACGTTTTCTGTATCGTTTCAATCACTATGGTCAAGTATTTGTTCAGACGGTTACAGTTTCATTGGTACTTATGGTATTGGCGGGCATCTGTGTGAAGCGGTTGCACGTTAACGCTAATGCTGCTGCAATCGTAGTCTTTATCATGTCATTGCTGGTTTATATTCCTATCGGTGTGTTTGCATACGGCCGCATTGAATCATTGGTTGGCCGGATTGTGGTCCTCTTCTCAGTTGGGTTTGAGGTCATCGTGGCTGCGCCAGAAATTGCGGTCATGGCGTTTGAAAAGTCATTGGCGCCAGTAGTAAAAGACTTGGCAACCACTGGTTTTGTCGGTGCTTTTAGTTTTGTGGTTATTACGGGCTTTGCAATGAAAGTTTGGGGATTCCGTCTGCCACGATTTGGGTTTTCCAGAACGGCGCAGTGGTGGATCATCGTTTTACTGGCATTATTTTGTGTTGGCTACGTCATTTTTAATAGTTTTGATGCAGGAACATCGTTTAGAACGCTGTGGAAATTCGACTTTCACATGAAGTCACCGACCTTCGAGATGATGTTAAACGGTGTGGAACCTGGGGTCGCGGAAGAATGGCTACTTCGCTTTGCTACGCTTAGTCTCATGATGCGTGCGTTTGAGTTTTCACGTCATCAGTTTGGTTGGTCTGTGGCCGTTACCAGTATTTTGTTTGGCTTATTTCATTTGCCAAACGCACTTCAGGGGCAAAGCTGGTCAGCTACATTTGAACAGGCGCTGTCGGCAGCCAGTATCGGTTGTTTGTTAGCCGCTTTGTATTTGTACACACGTGCTTTGTGGTGGCCGATGTTGTTCCATTTTAGCGTTGATAGCTTTGCGTTTATGAGTAGTGGCACCCAGACAATGGGGAAACCGGGGATGTTTGACTGGTGGATGACTGTTATCCTAGCCATTATCTTTATTGCCATCACCATTTTATTACTGACAGGTGAGCGGGGCCGCAATGCCAAACGGAATTTCCCAGAGTTTACTGGGAATGGGTTGTTTTTCGGCGGTTCGGTTGCCCTTCAAACGTTTCCGACCCGTTAGTTACCGATTTAGGTTGATGTGAGTCATTGCTGGACGTCGCTTGCGGTTGCCAACCTTGACACGCTCGCCGTGGGACCGGTTCAAACCCGAAGTTCACGGTCTTTCACCTCGCCCTAAAGCCTCGTGAGGACCGCGAGTCTTTCCGACCGTCCGTAACCTAAATTCGGGCAAACCACCGAATTTAAGTTACCTTCACGGCTCGGTGTCAATGTTGGCGCCCTCCAGCTGACATAACCGGAAATCATTATCTAACAGTAAATGGGCTGTTGATTAATAATCTACTACATGAGTGAAGATGACCGAAGACATAGTTCCGTGTCGGCAACACTTGGCGGCAGGGGTTTGGCCGCTTAGTGTTGCGGGATGACTTATGAGACGTGGGCTTCGGCTCATAATCAAGGTTAAAGACTCCGGGTTTAAGGAGGCTGAGACCGGTCCCCACGGAACGGCGTTTTCGGTCAGCGTAACGGTTGTCATCAAGAACGTTATGTCGCCGACAATTTAGAGGTAAACAAATGCCCATCGCAATGGATGATTTCCGTTTGCGATGGGTATTTTTATGGTATTGAAATGGATCAACGACCCTTGTCATCAACCTCAGGGGCATCCGTGTGGTATAACCCTTCGATTGATTTATTGCCATTTTGACTGTACAGCGAGGTGCTACCGACACCGCGATCGCGTTCGATCTGCTCGGCTTTCTGTAACCCCTTCGTGTACTTATATTTACTAGGATCAACTGGGGTAAAACCATCTGGTTTGTAGAATCGTAATAGGTTCTTTTGATTCAATGAATCAGACAGGCTTAGTTCCTTGGTCACCTTGGCCTGCTCGGCGTCTGTGTGTTTCTTCTGTGCAGCTGTTAGGTTAGCAGGTTGACCAGTTTTGTTGTTGTAAATGGTGCCGGAAAGAGACGTGTAAGTCGGCGTCACAAAGTCTTGGTTACGGAAAGCCACGACTTGATCATGGTGTTTGGAGAAGAGGTCGGTACCAAACTGAACGTACTTTTTGGAGTTGATGCCCAATAAGTGGAGCAGTGTTGGTTCAACGTCAATTTCACCACCATATTGATGCTCGATCTTACCATGACCATTGCCCGGAATATGAACCATAAATGGCACACGTTGTAGTTGGGCGTTGTCAAAATTGGTCCAGTTGTCTGGATCCTTCCCAAGGACACTGGCGAGATTCTTGTTTTCTGAATTGGAAATCCCGTAATGATCCCCATAGATGACGATCATTGACTTGTTATACAGTCCCGAGGACTTCAGGAAGTTGAACAGTTCCTCAACGGATTGGTCCAAGTAGTGGTTCGTGACAAAGTAGTTATTAACCGCGGAGTCATCGGTATCAGTCGTTTTGAAGTTTGGATCTTGATCCTCTTTGTTTAATTCGAACGGAAAGTGGTTCGTAACGGTCAGATATTTAACATAAAACGGCTGTTGCAGATGTTGAAGGTACTTCACAGAGTCGTCAAATAACAGTTTGTCCTTCAACCCATAACCCATGGAACGATCACCGCTGTGATTGTAATACGGTTGTGAGAAGAAGTATTGATAGCCCAAATTTGGATATACGTTATTTCGGTTCCAGAATGTTGGCACGTTACCATGGAAAACGGCAGTGGTGTACTTTTCGGGTGACTGTTCGAGAATCGCTGGTGCGGCTTGGAAAGTTTCGTCGCTGCCCAGTTGAGCAAACAACGATCCTTGTGGCAAACCGTACGTACCAGCTTCTAGCATGTTTTCTGCGTCAGACGTTTTCCCTTGACCCACTTGATGAAAGAAATTATCAAACGCATAGGTGTCCTTAGAGTGATAAATGCTGTTTAAAAAAGGTGTGACTTCCTTACCATTAACTTTTTGGTCAATCGAAAATTGTTGGAAACTTTCAAGGTGAATCACAATCACGTTGCGGCCCTTAGCGGCACCAAACATCGTTTTATTTGGCGCGGCATAATGTTTCTGCGTAAAGTCAGTGACATCCTTTAGTTCTGACTTGGTGGCCGCGGCCCGCATTGAGGATGTGTGCCATTCACTAGCACCATCGTAAGCGGTGAAAAAGTCTAGTCCGAGGTACTTAACCACATATGTCCGGTCAAACGTCCGCGTCATTAATTGAGAACGGTCCATTTCAGCGACAGATAAGTTGAATGTAATAAACATAAGAGCAAACGAAGTCACGGCGAAGCCGGTCTTTTTCGGCAGTGCTAGTTTGTCAAACTTCAACCAACGAAAGGCAAACAGCAGAATTAAAATGACTAAGTCCAGCCAATAAAGGACATCATGGGGCATGGTCAGGGCGAGCGAACTGCCTGATAAGCCTTGATTGACTTTATCGTAACCGGTCATTGTCGAAACTGTCATGTAATCGGTGAATTCACGGAAGTAAATCACGTTTAGATAAAGTAAGACAGTATTTAAAATGTAGGTTAACGTCAAGATTGGATAAAAGAACCGCGCCCGCCGTGCATAGAAACCGAGGCCGAATAATAGAAGGCTGGTTCCAATCGGATTGATGGCGACAATAAAGGCTTGAACGGGATCACTAATGGAAATGTGAAAATCGATCGCGTATGCCAACATTGTTTTGGCCCAAAAGACAAAGACCAGAAGCCAGAACAAACCGATTCGGGTGTTAAGTTTTGCTTGCAGCTTACGCATGAATCAAAGTCCTCTTTTTAAATTTACTCGTCAAAAAGCATATGACATAGTTTACCACGTCAGCCAATGGCTGTTCACTATTGGCAAATTGACCTTACGCAAACTTTAACCGGCTAAAGAATGTTTACGTTCCGCAAAGAAGCCCGTCAATTTTACTTAACAACGGTACCGTCGTGTATAATAGAGTCTAGAAAACATTAAAATTTGGGGGTTATTAACATGGCATCAGTGACACTGTATTTAGTCCGTCATGGACAAACTTATTTTAATATTTATAACAAACTGCAAGGGTGGAGCAATTCACCGTTGACCGACAAGGGTCTAGCAGACGCCAAGTCAGCGGGTGAACGGCTAGCTAATGTGTCGTTTGCTGCGGCCTATTGTTCTGACACAACACGGGCGCAACAAACGGCGGCAACAATCTTGACTGAAAATAATGTTTCAAATGTCAAACAGCCGATTAGCAGTCCATTTTTCCGCGAACAGTTCTATGGTTCGTTTGAAGGCGAAAACATGAATTATGTGTGGGACCAAGTCGGCCGTCCACATGGATTAAATGGGTTTAAAGAAATCGAAGAAAAATATTCGATTGCCAAGGCGAAGGACCTCATGAAAGAGGCAGATCCGTTTCATGATGCCGAAAGTAACGACGAATACTGGCAGCGAATCGATCGTGGTTTCGATTTGATTCGTGAAAACGACGATCTCTCCGATGGCGACAATGTACTCGTTATCAGTCACGGCAATACGTTGCTCAGTCTGATGGAACGTTACGGTGGCGGCAAGTACGATCTCAGCGTCCGTCCAGAAAACGGCAGTGTGACCCGCCTCGCCCTCGATGATCAGAAGATTACAGTGTTGGGGTATAACGAGAAGTGAGCGTGATCAGCTCGGGTTTGAAGCCGAGCAACAACAGGAAGTGGCGAGTGTGCAGGCGTTTTTTGCCTGCGCAATCGTCAGTTTCGGTTGTGCACAGGCTTTAGGGCTGAGAGCGCGTTATGGCTATGAAGCAGCCGAGAATCAAGCGGTCTTTGCTTGGTTTTCGTCAGCTTCGGGTTATGCACAGCCTTCTGGGCGACAGTGACACGTTTTGGCTATGTAGCAGCCACGACATCAATATAAATAAAAGAATAACTAAGGAGCAATTAATGAATTTATTTCACTGGGGTAAGAAGAAAGAAGAAAAGCCAGAACTTGATATTGAACAGCTAAAGGGAACAGATGGCAAAGTTTACGAAGATGCTGTGTCCGTCCGTTTAGCCGTTTTTGTCGACGAACAAGGCATTGATAAGGAATTAGAGTTGGACGGTCATGACGAAGACGCCACGCATTATGTTGGTTACGATCATGGCACACCGGTCGTGACGGCGCGGGTCAAAGCCTTAGATGATGATCTACTTCAGATTCAACGGGTTGCAACCATTGATTGGGCACGGCATCGTGGTTACGCCGTCGCGCTGATTAATCAGATTACTGCTGATGCCAAGGAAAATGGTTTCAAGACGTTATATCTAGAAGCACAGGAAACGGCCATCAGTTTTTATGCTAAACAGAGTTTTGAAGCTTACGGTCAACCATTTTTGGAAGCTAACATCTGGCACCGTAAGATGACTAAGGAATTATATCCGGAAGAATAAGACAGTAATGTCGCTGCGGACGCCATAATAAATTTTGGCAACACGCATTAACCAGGAGGTGGGTGGATGGCGCGAACAAGTTTGCGCGACACCAGTAATGGTAAAATTTTTGGCACGGCGAATTTGATTTTCGGTATTGGCCAGATTAGTAAAATGACAGATGTTTCGACTCGTCAACTTCGTTATTGGGAATCAAAGGGATACATTAAGCCTAAAGAGCGTGAAGATGGTAATACATCGCGCTTGTATGGCTATGACACGTTTTTGAAAGTGTCTGGTATCAAACTGATGTTGGATGAGGGTTACACTCTAGCTGCTTCTGTTGAACGCACGGATGCCTTGATGGCGGAAGCGTTCAATATTCGTGGCTTTTTGCTGGATGCGTATCATGGTCAAGCCACGATTGACGGGAACACAATGCTTGATCTTGGCTATTTTGATGAAGATCATACGCAACGTTTGTACGCTCGCAGGACAGAAGATAATCGTGTCCATTATGTTGTAAAATCAGAAAACGGGGCGAATTGATCGATGATGTCTAAAGCACGTTTGGAAGCATTTAGTGATGGTGTTTTCGCCATTTTGATTACGATTCTTGTATTGGAATTTCATGTTCCAGACTATCATCAGGGTCATTTAGCAGCGGCAATTGCCAAGCAATGGCCTGAATTTTTGGCGTATGCAGTTTCCTATTTTTATGTTGGGACGTTATGGCTCTTTCACCACGATTACTTCGCAAGCTTGAAAGTGATTGATCGAAATTTGAACCTGATTAATTTGTTATCAATGTTTAGTGTCACATTGTTGGATTATCCAATGAGCCTGGTAGCAACAGCCATTGCAGAACGAAATACTGCGGACATCCGCGTGTCGTTTATGATTTATTCAGCAGTGGCGTTATTCATCTCCTCCGTTTACTACTTGATGTATCGCTATCTGTACACCCATCAACAAATGATGGACAAGAACCACTTTGTGTTTGATCGCGGTATTAAAATGGATCCTTTACGGTCAATCGCATTGTATGGACTAGCGATTGTCACCTCAATTTGGTCCAATTGGGTTGGCGGACTTTTGCTGTTGGCAGGCATTGCGTTTCACTTTATTGCGTACTTGCATCTGAGCCGTAATCGACGTCAAACTAGTAAGCTGGAGGTTTAACTTTATATGTGTACCAGTATTTTTCAAATTGCCTGTGATGGTACGCACGTCCTATCACGGACGATGGATTGGCCGACGCTTGATGTAAGACCAGCTTTTGTGCCCCGGAATTACGAGTGGCAAAGCGATTTTGACCATCGTGTGCATAAAAATCAGTATGCGATTGTCGGCAGCGCCTTTCAATTGTCGCATCGCATCGATATGTCAGATGGGGTGAATGAATGGGGACTGACAGCGCAGAAATTGACGTTTGCCAATGGTTCCAAACGGGCTGTTGAGCGACGTGCTGACAAAGTACAACTGGCGCCTTATGAGTTTGCCTTCTGGCTGCTGGGTAACTTTCGGTCTGTGGCGGAAATTGAAGCGCATATTGACGAGGTCGAGCTTATGGCTGACACATACAGTGACCGCAAGTATGGCCAGTCGGAACTGCATTTTGCAGTGGCTGACCGCACTGGACGAATGGTAGCGATTGAGCCGACGATTATGCCAATGCGCATTGTCGATGACCCACTGGGAATTTTGACAAACGTACCCAATTTCGAAAAGCAGATTGACCGATTAACTGACTACATGGAATTTACCCCCGAATTTCTGGCGGGGCAGGTACCGTTAAACACCGCCAAGGTCACTACCGGTAACTTATCGGGTAAGTCCATTCCACCTGGTTCATACAGTCCTTCGTCACGCTTTATTCGTGCGGCTTACTTCAAGGAGCGAGCCAATCAACCATTTAATGAAGACGACGCCATTATCAGTAGTTGGCACTTATTGGATGGTGTCGCGGTACCGAGAAACACAGACCATCAGCAAACGTATTCTGTCTATCGTGCAGCAGCAGTTTGCGAGAGTCGCACGTACTACTTTGAACCATATAATCGAGAAAGCATTGTAAAGCTGCAGCTAACTGATGACATGTTGGCGTGGCAGAAACCAGTCTTTTACGATGTGGCTGATGAACTGCAAGCGACATCGGTACGATAGTGTGATGGTAAGTAGATTGTCGTTCAGAAATAATTAATTTAATAATATAAAAAAGAGGTTGTGACATAAGTTTATTGGGGACGAATAATATGAGTAATATCGCGCTCCAAAGTCCTGAGAATGCCGCTTAACCCAAAACTGACCCATTCCCCAAGTTCGGGAATAGGTCAGTTTTACGTTAATGCTCGTTCTCAAACCAGACTTGTGTCACAGCTCCTTCTTTATTGTGGCGACGAAAAGTATCATCTACCGGTCAAAAAAACGGTAGTGTCTCAAAATGAGATAAACAACGGCGCCAAGCGCAATCATGATCAGAATGGTGATTTGCCAGCCATAGGGATTGTGTTCAAACGGCAACGCAACATTTTCACCAAAGAAACCAGAAACGATGGTCGGCACAGTCATGATGATGGAGTAAGCTGTCAAAAATTTCATCGTGTTGTTCAGACTGTTATCAATAAGGTTTGAATAGGCGTTTGACACACGTTCAACCACATCGGAAGCCATTTGTGCCATTTCTAGTCCTTGTTGAGATTCAACTAGTATATCCGTAATATGTTCCTTTTGATCTGCATTGACCGGTACGACTGGGGTCCGTTGCAGATCCTTAAGCATGTCTGTGTTGGTTTTTAACGCAGTCAGATAGTAAACCAAACTTGTCTCAAGGTCCATGAGTTCGTTAATGGCACTGTGTTCAGGATTGGTTTTCAAACTCCGTTGAATTTCTGCCCGCCGCCGATCAATCCGATTGATTTTGTCCAAATAAGTCGTTGTCAATTTGTACATCAACCCTAAAATGGCATCGATTGGTTGTTGCTGTTCGATGGGTGGCAGTTTTAACGCTGAGTTGGAATTGATAACCAGATTATGCACATAGTTCGTGGTACCGCTGGTAAACGTATACACCCGTTTGCCTTTAAATAGAAAACCAATTGGCGCCGTAGCTGCTTCAGGGGAATCATCAGGCAAATCAGTGATGACATTAAAAATCATCAGTGAAATGCCTGCTTCCTTGTCAAATTCGATGCGGGCGCGTTCACTAGGGTCGGTTGCGTACCCGTACATTTCTTCGGTTAGCTTGTAACTCTGAATGAGGCGCCGGTGCTCAGCAGCTGTCTCATCCTGGACATCGACCCACTCAAAGTTGTTATTGATTTCAATTGGTGTCAGCATAATTTGCCTCAAAAATTCAGAATAAAATCATTTATAGTCCCATTATCCATAGAACCATGGAATCGCAATTGTTAGAACGATAATCAGAATCAGCGCTAATAGATGGCGTGTTTTGTGTAACCACGTCAGGGCTGCATATTCTCGAATGAGACCGCGATGATAGTAATGTGACCGTGTTGGCGCAGCAATGCCACGACTGTTTAACTTGAGCATTGCAGCGAACACTGAGGCACGAAAGACATGAAAATTATTGGTCACGAATTCGATTGTTGGGTGTGGCTCATGAATGACATCGAGTGAATATTGAAAGTTTTCAAACGTACTGGTTGATTTTTCTTCCAAACGGATAGCCGCGGCGGGATAACCGTTTTCCTTCGCGTAGGCAGCCATGGCCGAGGATTCACTGACGGATTCATCAGCGCCTTGACCGCCGGACATGATCAAAATTGGCCAGTCACCAGTCTCGTCTTTGGCAATACTGCCGACGCGCATCGCCGTGTCCACACGTGATTTTAATAGTTTAGACAGTTGATCGCCGTGATGTAATCCACTGCCAAGGACGATCACGTAATGTTCACCGTGTAGTTTTGTCTGACGCGGGTAAGTCCAAGTGGCCACGAGGAAGTCAGCAATCGTAATACACATGTAAGCACCCAACAGGGTGAGTGCCGTGTTGACGTACTTCATTGGTGTCAGTAAGTCGGTAGGCCAGACGTGAGCTGGAATAAAAGGGAGGACAGCCAGCGCAAGTCCAAGGATGATCGCAAAAATGGTTAACGCGCGAAAATGACGTCGTAATGGTCGAAAATGCCAGTTGATCAACATGATCCAATCAAATAAACCAAGCGTGAGGGCCAAGAAAGCGAGTCCACTGAGAATCCGCCAGCCAATATGGTGAGTGTCTGACAGTGATGCCAATAAAATAATTGGCATGCCCAGTAAAATAACGGCTCCGACGACGAGATACCAAGAATTCAAGAGACGTCGGGGATCATGACGATAACCAAAGATAGCCAAGGTTACGGCCATAATAAAAATAAGTGCTGGAAAGAAAATTAGAAAATTAGTCACTTGCGATAATGAAAACATGGAAACTCCTTAACGTGATTGATGGCGTTCAGAACGAGTTGTGTAGTTCTTCTTTAGTGAACTAGGTGTCGATTGTTTGCGGACGGGAGCAGTTGGTTGCTCATCAGTAACAAACGAAGATATGGTTGTCGTGTGACTCAGACGCTCGAATAATAGTGGATACGTTGGCATTAGTGCTGCAAGAACGATATCCACCATGAAGATGAGGATCATCAATACTGTAAACGTACCAATTAGTCCAAACGACGTTAATTGACCGTGAATATTAAAAATATGCTGTAGACCAAGGCCAATTAAGATAAGCGGAATATAAATAACCAAATTTCGAATGATCACCTGTAACCATGATGCGGTGCGCCAGTTGGTTGCCTTAACTTGCAGGTAGACAGCGCGCAGGCCAATTGTAGTACCCTTGAAAAGCCCCTGTGGAATGAACACAAAGAGCAACAACCCCAATACTAGCAACAGCCACATGTTTGGATCGTGATCAAAGGCGAGGCCACCAATCATGAAAATGCCGGTGAATGTACCGACGAACAGCATGTCGATGACGAAAGCTGTGAACCTTCGTAACAAACCAACCTGATGCGCACGTTTGGCATTTGCTGTTTCAATTCGCTCCTTACTAGGCAGTAACCAAGAAAACAATGGGGCACCCAGCCAGCCAATGAAACCACCGGTCGTATTAAGGAGTAAATCGTCAACGTCAAATAGACGGTAGGGACGAACGTACAAGCCGTACAAACCAGTTAGTTGAGTGACTTCAAAGAACAGGCTTAAACAAAATGACAAGATAATGGTTGTGAAGAAACCGCGTTTGAAATAGTAGTGGAGATAAAAGCCAAACGGAATGGTCAGCATGAGATTGAAAAAAGGCTGTTGAAATCCTGCTGTGTGTAACGTTGGAATCCAAGTTGCGGCGTTATGAAGGCTGAACCCGGTGGCTTTAAAAGTATAGTACACCAGTAGGGGATGAAAGTTGTGTGTTGGTGTCGTTAATGCGGCCACAGAAGCCCGCGATGGTAACGGCAAAATAATGAGAAAGTAGGCGCACAGTAAATAAAAATAGAAACTATAATTTACAAAGACCTGCCAACGTGAAATCGCGCCATAACGATGATAGTGGTAAGCAAATAGCGGTACGGCCATGGCAATCGCTAAAAGTGGGAACAAAATGACTGCCACGTGAATTGGTTCAAGATATTGGCGCCACATTATCGCCACCTCCAGAAAATTCAAGCTAAACTCTGCTCTAAATTGTACCACGGGTGAGCGGGTCGTATGACAGTCCAAACACGAACGTGATGAACCTTAATAAAATTAATGACAGCACGGTCAAACGAGTTCCTTTATAACGATAGTGTTGCGGTGGGCGGCGTGACGCTGGTAGGGAAGAACCGATTATGCTTTGTTTCACTTGGCAGTAGTAACAAGTAAATGAAGCCGGTACTAAGTAGAACAAAAATCGTCGCCGTAGCACTCGCAAAAATGAGTGCCATGTCGGCATTCAGGCTACGCGTGATCGTGTAAGTAATTAACAAAGCGATATCTACACCGACATTTAAAACCAGCCAACCTGCAGAGCGATTGGCATCGTGTAGGCGACGTACAAATAAGGCTAAAGAAGGAATTAAAGCGATGACAGCATAGCCAATTAGCAGTAGGAGGAGTGGCAAGGATGAAGTTGCTACGGTTACTAATAATCCAAATGATAAACCGTTTTGCTTAGCATCGATTGAAGATAAGAAGTCGCGGATAGAATAAGTCGTTGGAATCAAAAAGAGCAGCATAAAAATAACTTGCCAAAATTGCCAGCCCCAGAACTCTATCCGCGTTGCCCGACCACGGAAATTAGTATAGTTGCGCCAAAATGATAGGAACGCTTGAATTAACCGCATGTTATGCCCTCGAATTTAAAAAGAATATCTAATCAAATTCTTATTTTATCATCTTTTTCTAATAAAGTCTGTGTTAGACGTTCGATTCCCAAAACTTATAGATTGCATGGGGCTGGCTTGTATACAATTGAGATTCGAATGAGTGGCGATGACATCATCCATCACACATAGTGGCAAGTTTTATCTTTTATCGGCCGACAGTGGGGCTTAAAAACACAATTCTGGTCATAACGGATGGGGAAAAGATGAACAATTTAATAATGAGTCCGCAAAAAAGATTACCTAAACGAATTGTTTAAGCAATCTTTTTGAATGTTTTATGTTTGACAGCAATGTTTGTGACGAATTCAATCAGAATGAGCAATGATTTAGAAAGGTTGTCCCTGGTTTAAACTACCTTCAACAGTTTCGAGAAATTTGAGGATTGTTTTGCGATCTCCCTTGCTGAATTTTTGTGCAATGCCAAGGTATGTTTCATTAATTTCACGGTCAATCTCCTGGTATTCACGAGCTAAGGTAACGCCATCACCTGTGAGCGCTAATGTCGTGACCCGACGATCTGTTTCACTAACTTTAGTATCAACTAACAATTCTTTGTTGAGCTTACGGAGCGCTTTTGTAACAGCGGGTTTTGAGATGGCAAAGTGGTCAGCCAAGATGCTGTTAGTGACGGCCTCATCACTCTGAAGTAAAAATTGCAGAATTTGTAATTGAGTCAGGCTTAGCTGGTAAGCACCAATGTGGGCAGCCGCTCGTGTCCGCAATAACGTATTCTCATTGGTGGCGACATGGCCCATGGTCTGTCTTAAATGGTCTGCTACTTCTTCAACTGTCACTTTTGCCATGTTCAAAACTCCCTACTTTATTAATCATTTTATTCAACAGTATCGATGTTTTTGTCATCAACAGTTTTATGGTTGAGAGCCGGTGAGTACATCAGTAGGCCGGCTGTATGCCGCAACGCTCCAGGCCGCAACTCGCGAAGACTCAGTTTGCTTGCTGCTGTTTGAGCGTCACGAATGTCGAAATGGTCGGCTAAATCATAGCCAAAAAGGGCAAAGTAGTCTGGGCAGTCTGTAGTCAGAATTGCTTGGTAACCGCGGACAAACGCGCGATGTTCAAGCTCATCAACCAGTTGTCGGCCGATGCCTTGTTTCTGAAAGTCAGGTAGCACGCCCAATGGGTTCAGAATGGCTAATTTGGCGGTTGGTTGGCCCTGAATATAGGCATCTGAAATCGTGCCATACCCGACAATGTTGTCATACGCATCTTTGCTGACAAGCTCAAATGTGGGCAGATAAGTGCGTTCCAAACGGAGCGTGGCTAACTGGTCATCAAAGTCGATCGTCTTTTTTGACGATGCAAAAGCCGCCTTTAAAAGTTCAGCGGCGGCCTGATAATCGGCAGATTCGATTGTGTGAATCGTGTAACTCATGCACTCACCTCAAAAAGATATCCAGTTAACTATAACATTTTGTGTTTGCTGGTGGGGCCAAAACCGCGAATTTATGGGCTGAATTTCTGATTTTCATTGATAAAAGAGGGCTTCTAGGACAAATGCGCGAAAATTAGGAATGATACTAAAAAACGTCACGATGTTCGCAAGTCTCAACGAACATCGTGACGATTATTATCATTGAAATTTTAAACTAGGTTTATTCACCGCGCAGTAACTCACCGAGAGAAGGTTGTGCCTTCGTGTCGATACCGTAGTGCTTGGCGAATTCATCAACTGTGTCTTGACCGAATTGCTTTGGATCAAGTGGCATAAATGCTGCGGCTACGGGATCTTTTGGATCGATTACAGCATTGAGGACGATTGGTTTCTTGTTGCCAGCGGCCTTCAATTGTTTGATTTGGTCAAATGCGGCATCTAGTTCCTTAAGATTAGTGGCTGTCATGCCCACAGCGCCCAGTCCCTCAGCAACCTTAGCCCAATCAGCATCGGTTAAGTCGACACCGTAGAAGTGTTGCTTAGTTTCTTGTTGTTCATACCAGATGAATCCGAAACGCTGGTTCGAGAAGACGATGTTGATGACTGGCAATTCGTAACGGGCTTCAGTGATCAGGTCTTGAACGACCATTGAGAAGCCACCGTCACCAGAAAAACTCCATGCTTGTCCATCCGGAACACTTAAGGCACCGGCCAAACCGGCAGGAATGCCATAGCCCATTGTGGCAAACAGTCCAGAAATAGCAAACTTCTGATTTTCTGTCATCTTGACGCCACGAACGGCAAATTCAGAAACATTCCCAGTATCAACACCATACGTGTCGTTTGGCCCAGCGAGTTCGCGTGTTTTACGCATAACGGCTTCGGGTTCAAGACCCTTGCTGTCATCATTGGCGCGATCGTCCAACCACTTCAACCAGTTTTGACGGTTGATGCGGTTTTCCTTGATCCAGTCTGTTTCAGGCAGTGATTCACCAGTGTCGAGTAGCGCTTGCAGATAGGTCTTGCCATCCGCAATCACAGCGTAGTCGATTGGAACAACTTTCCCAATATCAAACGAATTATCGTTGACTTGGACAATTTTGACGTCCTTCGGCCAGAAGCGTGCAAACGGATATTCGGAACCAATGAAGAGAACCAAATCAGCGTGTTGCATGGCTTCAAATCCGGGTTTGCCACCCAAACGACCGTTAGTACCCAGATAGTTCTTGTGATCCGTTTCCATTACACCAGTTGCCGGTACAGTGGAAATGACAGGAATATTAAAGCGTTCAGAAACGGCATCCAATTCTTTACGAGCGCCCTTTAAACCTGTCCCAATGTAAAGCAGAGGGTGTTTGGCATCTTTGATCATCGCCAAAGTGTCATTCACAGCCTTTGGATCAATCACTTGTTTATACGTGTTAGATACTGTTACTGGTGTCTTAACCGCTTCGTAGTCGATTTCCTTGGCAGATAAGTCCTCAGGAATCGTTACAACCGCAACACCCTTGTTTCGGTAAGCCTCACGAATCGCTTGATTTACAACATAAGGCAGTTGTTCTGCTGTAGTAACTGTGCGGTTGAAGACAGCAACATCCGCAAACATTGGGTCTTCATCCATTTCTTGGAAGTAGTTGGTGTTCATGACAGGTTGACCAACTTGCCCAACGAGGGCCAAAACAGGTACGTGATCCATCTTGGCATCGTATAGTCCGTTGAAGAGGTGGGTTGCACCAGGACCCGCAGAGCCAAAGGCGACCCCAATCTTGCCGGTGAACTTAGCATCAGCGGCCGCAGCCATGGCGCCGACTTCTTCATGGCGAACCTGAATGTACTGTACTTTATCTTTTTCAAGGTATAGGCCTTCGACTGTATGGTTGATAGAACCACCAGGGATTCCGTAAACGTGGTCAACACCCCAGTCTTCCAATACCTTTACTAATGCTTGCCCAGCAATCATTTTTGCCATAACGTGCATCTCCAATTCATTAAATATCTTGTGCTCATTTAGAATGTTAAGACTGCTATTTGAAAAATGCACAGATTTATACTCGAAAACTTACAAAAAGTAAGTGAAATTAAACGCTCGGTTTGTTTCCAACTGGGTTAGACTAAAAGAACGGTTTATTAACATCGGATATTAGTAAAATTAATCGAATGTCGCCTACGGTTGTCGACATTGACACGCTCGCCGTGGGACCGGTTCAAGCCACCCAAGTTCGGAGTCTTTCACCTCGCCGCCAAGCCTCGTGAGAACCGCGAGTCTTAGCGACCGTCCGTGGTGTAAATTCGGTAACACCATCCCGAATTAACACCACCTTCACGGCTCAGTATCAATGTCGACGCCCTCCGGCTAATATAGTAGCAAGTTTCATATTCCACGTCGCAAATCTCCATGGGGTGTGTAAGTAATTACTTTATTTGTGACAGTAGTGGAGCTGACCAGAGACAGAGTTCCATGTCGGCAACACTTGGCGGCGAGAATTTGGCCGCTTAGTGTTGCGGGATGACTTATGAGACGTGTACTTCGGCTCATAATCAAGGTTAAAGACTCCGGGTTTCAGGAGGCTGAGACCGGTCCCATGGAACGGCGTTTTCGGTCAGCATAACGGCAGACAATTGATTTGACTGACAATTAATGGTGCAGCAGGAAAGTTAATGTTGAAGAAGGAGGGTGCTTCTGTTGGCAACGGTGAATCAAAATGAATGGATAACGCAACTAGTTGTGACCGATCAAGAAGCAGGATTGAATATTCGTGAGTTGCTCCGTTTGTGGTTAATTCCTAAACGGTTGCAACATTATCTGCGAGTGCGCGAAGATGTGCGCATTAATAACAGCTATCGTCCCTACAATACACACGTTGTCACTGGTGATGTGGTCACACTCACAGTCCGCGCCGACGAGTTGCAAACACCGGTCCAAACGTACCTTCCCGATGATCACCTGACGTTGCCAATTCTGTTTGAAAATGATCAATTATTAGTAATCAATAAGCCAAGCGGTGTAAAAAGTCACCCAAATCGTACGGATGAGGCAGGGACTGTGATGAATTTTTTGACGACACAGTTGGCGCCTCAACAGGTGCAACCCTGGATGGTTCACCGTTTGGATATGGCGACGAGCGGCGCGATGATTGTGGCTAAAACGCCATTAGTTGTCCCGATTCTAGACCGGCAGATCAGCGATAAGCACATTCAGCGGACTTATCAGGCGTGGGTGAGTGGTCATTTCGAACAAGCGACTGGGGAGTTTACCGATGCGATTGGCCGTAATCCTGAAGACCGGCGCAAACGAATGATTAATGGAGAAAATGCCCAGAGTGCACTAACGCAATATGAAGTGCTCGATACTACGTCAACGGCGAGTCTAGTGTCATTAACACTCAAAACGGGACGGACGCACCAGTTGCGGGTTCATTTAGCCGGTAATGGGCATCCAATTATTGGTGATCCGTTGTATCAACCGAATGCCGAAAGCTTTTCATACCAACGGATGCTTTTGCACGCGGTTAAATTAAGTTTGATATTGCCTTTTAGTGATAAACGCGTCACAATTAATGCACCGTTGCCAGAGGCTTTTTGCAGATTTGGATAGCGGCAGCGCTCCTATGAGCAAGAAAGAAGGACTTTATCGTTGTTACACCTATTAAGCCAACTATACGGACCGTTTTTCGACGGCCATAACTGGGCGGCGGTATTGACCAGTAGTAATGACTGGTTGATCATTGGTTCATTAGTTTTAATTGAGTGTTTACTGTCAGTTGATAATGCTGTTGTTTTGGCGGCTCAAACGACCTCGTTGAGTAACCTAAAAGAACGTGAAAAATCGTTATTTTATGGAATTTGGGGTGCTTATCTATTTCGATTTTTGATTATTGGTGTTGGGACGTATCTGATCAAGTTTTGGATCATCAAGGTGGCAGGGGCGGTGTACCTATGTTATCTGGTCTACCGCTATTTCCATCACTTGATTACCAAACGGAAACGACATCCAGTTGGCCAATCCGCAAATGCTGACGCAACGTCCGCTAAACCGCGGCGCATCGGTCATATTTCTGTATTCTGGTCAGTTGTCATCCAGATCGAGATCATGGACATTGTCTTCTCGATTGATTCAGTGCTTGCGTCGCTTGCAGTTTCAAACAATCCTGTCATCGTTTTAATTGGTGGTTTAATTGGGATCCTGTGTATGCGAGGCATTGCTGAAGTGATTATGAACTTGATGCGCAAGATTCCCGAGCTAGAAACGATGGCTTATGTGCTGATTGCGTTGATTGCGATTAAGCTATTCATCTCCATTCCGGCCATTAACATCGAAATTTCTTCAACGCTGTTTGGTCTCATTATCCTGATTGCCGTTGTGATCACTTTAATCATTCATTACGTACGACGATCACGCCGTTTGTCTCGGCAAACGCGGCGCGACAGCTAACGTTTTGGATAGGCTATTAACCGAACAAACGATGAGTGAAAAACTGAATAATAAATTTGATTTTGAAATGGCTGTTCACCCGTGTGAATGGCCTTTTGTTTTACCATTACTATGTTGAAAATTATGATGGTTAGCACGGTCAGGAGGATAAAACGATGGCTGAATATCAGGCAAGCACGGACGAAAAGGAACTTGAAATCAATGATTTAGCGAGTTTGGAACCACTGGTAAAGGCACGCATGGAACCCGGTGCGTTTGGCTACATTCAGGGTGGGGCAGAAACAGAGTGGACGATGCGTGAAAACACCGCGGCGTTTGACCACGCCCAGATTGTCCCCAGGGTACTTCGCAATCTTGAAAATCCAGACTTGCATACCAAGCTGTGGGACATGGAACTTAATACGCCAATGATTGATGCGCCAGCCGCTGCACATGGATTACTGCACATTAACGGTGAGTCAGAAACCGCTGAGGCGATGGCTGATGAAGGCAGCATCATGTCGATTTCGACTTACGCAAATGAGCGGGTGGCAGATATTGCTAAGGCTGGTCATGGTGGTCCGCAATTCTTCCAGTTATACATGAGTAATGATAATGGTTTTAACCACTGGATTTTAGATCAGGCAGTTGCATCAGGTGTCAAAGCAATTATTTTAACAGCTGATGCATCACTTGGCGGTTATCGTGAAGCCGATGTGAAGACGGGTTTCTCGTTCCCGTTACCCATGGTGAATTTGGCAGACTACTCTGCCAGTGACAACAGCGGCGAAGGGTTAAACATCATGGAAATTTATGCTAAGGCCAAACGGACACTGAGTTTAGCCGACATTGATGCCATCGCCAGCTATACAAAATTACCGGTCATTGTTAAAGGTATTCAGTCACCGGATGATGCCATGTTGGCCATCGGCGCTGGTGCTAAAGGGATTTGGGTTTCCAATCACGGAGGCCGTCAATTGGATGGTGGTCCAGCATCCTTCGATGTGTTGCCGGCCATCGCTAAAGCCGTTAACCATGAGGTGCCGATTCTTTTTGACTCTGGTATTCGTCGCGGTGAGCACGCTTTTAAGGCGCTGGCAAGCGGGGCTGACCTCGTGGCGTTTGCTCGCCCGTTATTCTACGGCTTAAATCTTGGTGGCGTCGCCGGGGTTCGTTCCGTCATGCAGCACTTCAACCACGAATTGCAGATCACGATGCAGTTGGCCGGAACTAAAACGATTGATGGAGTCAAACACAATCAGTTGATGTGGCGTCAGGTTTATTAAAAAGTAACGTTGGTGCAATCAACCAGTGACAGTTGCAAACGGATGGTCCGATTGCGTATACTAGCCTCATGAATTTTTACGGAGGCAAGTCATGGCACAAAATGTAACAACGCAAACGGAAATTGATACGGCAACGACTAGCGGGCTGTCCGTGTTAGACGTTTGGGCACCATGGTGTGGTCCCTGCAAAATGTTAGAGCCAGTATTGAGCCAGTTAGAAGACGATTATGATGGCAAGGTTAACTTTTTGCGGTTAGATGTTGATGACCACCAAGCAATTGCGGAAAAGTACAAAGTCATGAGCGTGCCAAGCTTAGTGATTTTCAAGAACGGTAAGGCTGTCGAAAAGGTGTCCGGTTATTATCCTAAAGAAAAGTTGAGCCGGTACCTCGATTCAAAGATTGCCGAAATGTAGTGCTTTCGCGTTATGATCTCATTTCAGAGTGAAAAAATTGACCTATTCCTTAATTTAAAGGAGTAGGTCAATTTTTCGTTTCAACAGCGGTTTGCTAGTTATGATGCCGTTACGCTGGCGCAAAACGCCGTTCCATGGGACCGGTCTCAGCCTCCTGAAGCCCAGAGTCTTCTACCTCGATTCAGAGCCGAACAAACCACTCGTCTCTGAACTCGTCCGGTAATACTAGGCGGCCTAAACCCTGGCCGCCAAGTATTACCGACACGGAACTCTGTTTTGCGCCAGCTTCACTACTGTAGATTATTGTGTTCATTTTGATGTCGGACAGGTCATTAAACTCGTCAATTTGTTAGAAATGAACTCAGATTAGCGTGGGTACACTACTTGACTACTATATGAGCTGAGCTGGAGGGCGTCGACAGTGATACAAAGCCGTGAAAGACCGAGAACTGCGGGCTTGAACCGGTCCCACGACGGCGTGTCACGGTCGACAACCGCAAGCGGCATTCAACGACTGAACTATCATGTTTGACTAGCATCACTAAAGTGAAAATAATCTGACTAACAATCAAAATATTAATTTTCACCAATGATTCGCAGCGCACCCGCGACAGTTCATAGTTTCGTTTAGTTGGTGCGGTATAATTACGCCATTAAATGGGGGAATGTTTCCGATGGGTGAACAAAAACATGCAGTGCCGCAGCGGCCAGCCAAACAGGATCGGTTTATTCGCTGGCTGATCGGTATTTTGTGCGCAGTGCTAGTACTAGCTGGCATCGTCATGGGCTGGGAAGCGAGTGAACAAAAGCAACTGGGTCATGTTCAGGTTTCTTACAGTAAGACACCGACGCTTTTTGTCTCTGGCGATTACAGTAACTGGCTGACGTTTGGACCAATGAATGCGCGCCTTGAACGTTATGATATTGGTCAGGCAGTGTGGACGATTCACGTCGCTAAGAGTGGTAAAGCGACCATTGATAAACGTGGACCACTGGGTAAACGGAATCCACTGATTCTTGTGCTCTTTGCGGATAACCACCACGCGTCACGTGAGGCACGGCAGCTAACTGGTGTGATGAAAATGCTGAAGCAACGTGAACATATAAGTACTGTCAACATGGTCGGTCATTCATCTGGGGCAAACATTGTTTATCAATATTTGACCGGCAAAGCGGCAGACAAACGTGAAGATTATCCTGATACCGCTAAGTTCGTCAATATTGCGACGACGTTTAGTAAAGCAGAACAAAAAGCCGCGGATCGTTTTCCGCGGCACATCCAAGTGTTAAATATTGCCGGTGATTTGTTTGGCACCGGTGGTGATTTGGGCGTTTCCGTTAAGGGCGACCACAAACTGGGTGAAATGTTGGCCGGACGGGTAGATGGTTATCAAAGTGAAACTTTGGTTGGCGGGATTAGCGTCATTCATTACCTGCTTCATCAAAATCCCCATGTGGATCGCGCGGTTACGGACTTCCTGTGGCAAGCACGATTTACACCGCAAACGAATTATCCGCGTTAGCGATTATTCGTCACACAGTGAGCGTTCGATCTGCGCGTGATCGATGTGAGTGTCGCCCCAGTCGCAAATGGCGTCCAGCAATGGAATGATTGATTGGCCCTTGGCGGTTAATGTATATTCCACATGTGGCTGGGCTGTTTGAAAATCGTGGCGTTCAATAAGACCGTCATCAGCGAGTGCCTTTAACTGATTCGTGAGGGTCTTGTGGGAAACTTCGCGAATGTGATGCTGTAAGTCGGCGAACCGGCTGGTACCCGTTTCTGCAATTTCATACATGATCATAATCTTCCATTTTCCCTGAATCAATTGCATCGTGGCGTCGAATTCGTTTCTGTAACGGGGATGAGTCGTAGTGGGACGTGATTGCATAATTAAGTTGATCCTTCCAATTCATAGTTACGTTAAGGTGCGTACTTCCTTTTTGTCAATGTGCCCATTATACTTGCAAACGTTGATAAAAGGAATTTTGGAGGATTATTAAAAATGAAATCATTAGTTGTTATTACTGGTGCAAGTTCTGGCTTTGGTGAGGAGATTGCCAAACAGTTTGCTGCCGATGGCTATCCAATGTTGCTATTGGGCCGTCGCGAAGAAAAATTGGCTGAAGTTGCTAAGGACATGGATAATGTCATGATCGACACGGTCGACGTAACGGACTACGATCAGTTTGAAAAAGCCATTCGTAAGGCCGAAGACAAGTACGGCAAGACCGACCTGTTGGTCAACAATGCCGGATTGATGTTGCTTGGCAACGTTCAAAACCAAGACCGTAAAGAATGGCAAACGATGTTGGATACCAATGTGATGGGCGTGCTGAATGGCACTCAAATTGTTTTAAATGATATGCGTGAACGTCATCATGGAACGATTCTGAACATGTCATCGTTGGCTGGTAAAAAAACGTTCGTTAATCATGCGGCGTATGTTGCCAGCAAGTTTGGCGTTCACGGCTTGTCAGAAACCATTCGGGAAGAAAGTGCAGCCGAAAACGTGCGTGTCATGATGGTTGCGCCCGGCGCTGCTGAAACGGAATTGTTGACGCATGTGACCAGCAAGTCTGCGTTGTCAGATTACGAAAGCTGGAAGGAAACGATGGGTGGTATCACCCTTGATCCCGTTCGTGTCGCTGAAACTGTGAAGTTTATGTACGACATGCCGCAAGAAGTTAATATCCGTGAAGTTGACATTGCGGCCACACGCCAAGATGCATAAGGCATAACTTAATTGAAACTAAAGCGAACACCCCGGAAATGAGTCTTGATAACTCACTTCTGGGGTGTTCGCTTTGCAATCAATTGGGGATATTAATCGTGTTTATGTTTGCTAGAAAAAGGAATTGTTCCCAGCAAACCTAGCAGTATGGCACCTACCATCGCTGCCAAATGAGTCTCGTGCATGCCTGTATTCGGCAATTCTTGCCTGCGGTTATCGGCTGTCTGACTTGCATTGTTAGCTGTTTCCGATTGTGGTAACTGCTGACTTTGAGAAGAAACAAAGCTTAACAAGTTAGATGTAGCGGAGGAAGAACTAACAGAGGTCTGGAGTAAGCTAGTTGAATTGCTCGATGTCACTGACTTTGCAGTTTCGCCGCCAAGCACATCGCTTGAATAATCTGGTACTTCAGAGATCGTTGGGTTATCGCTATTGTTGTCATTTGAGGAATCTGGTACTTCAACGTCTGGATTCCCATCACCGTCATTATTGTTGTCAGATGGATTTTGCCCATCTTCTTTCACATAAATGTACGTGATTGTTTGGTCTGTATTCGTAAATGTGCCGTTTGCGTTACCGTCAATTGTTGATAACGTGTAGCCATCTAGATGCTTAATGGCCGTTTCGTAAGTGTCACCAACATTGCCAGATAGCGTTTGTGTTGGGGCGATTTCATTGCCGTCTATATCAACGTACTTAACGATAACATCGCCGCCGCGAACGGCGTCTTTGGTATAAACATACGTGATGGTTTGATCTTCATCCGTAAATACGCCGGTTTCATTACCTTCAACGTGGTCAAATGTGTAACCATCAACGGGCTTAACCGACGACGTAAAGGAGTCCCCGATATTTCCCGTTAACTTTTCAGATGGGGCAATTTCATTGCCGTGCTGGTCCACATAAGTGACCAGAACATCAGCACCCTTAACGATATCTTTGGTGTAAACATACGTGACCGTTTGTGATTCGGTGGTAAAGGTTCCGTTAGCATTGCCGTCAATGCGGCTAACACTATAGCCAGCTACTGGTTTAGGCGTAGTGGCATAAGCCCGGCCGACATCACCGTTAACGTGTTGTGCGTCTGCGAGAACATTGCCGTCTTCATCAACGTAATTAACGCTGACGTTGCCCCATGTCGTTCGATAATATTCCATGCCCGTTTGAAGCAGGGTGTTACCATTGGCGTACTCCACGGCTGTGTACATTGGGTAGCCACTGACACCGTACTGATTGGAAATAATGATGTAACCAATGTTGGCATACTGTTTTGAGCCACTGATAACGTAATGATCGCCATCAATCGTCACAATGGGGGTATCGCTATTATAAGTTTTGTAGCCAGTTAAAATGGGTCTGCCATCGATACCAATGGTCTGGCTCACGATATTGATGTCGTCACCAGTTTGAGCGATATGAATTGGATCGGTATAGACACGATAATTATTCACTGAAAAAATACGAACGTTTGAAAATTTGGCAAAGTAAGAAAAATCTGAAAGACGCTGATTAGATAGGGACAGAAACAGGCCGTCTGGATTTGCCTGTGAAGCTTTGGTAAACATTGGATCTAATTTTAGGATTTGGTCATCACGCAAGCCGGTGGTATTCGTCATGGTTGTTTTCCCAGCGAATTCGATACCCCAGTAATAGTCAAGTCCCCCAAACGTCAGCGAGTTCAAAGCCGCAATATCAGCGTCAGTCCAATTACCGGCCCCATCTTGTTGAATGTCAAAAGCCGAGGTCATGTGGAGTCCTGTGAGCGGTACCAAAGAAACTCCGGGCTTAAGGTACACCGACAGTTGAACACCCCAGCCTTCTGGCAATTCGCGTAATACTTCAAGTCCTTTTAAACTTGTGATTGGATTCACAGTAGTTGTCGGTATCAGGAGAATTGTAATTTCATTTTTACTGTGGACAAACGTAATGTGGCGCACGTCACCATAAGTTAATTCACCTGAGGTTACTTGAAAAGCGTTCAACATGGCCTGCTTTAGCTGAGCGTCTTCAATGTCAACGACATCTGAATCCGCATGAGTAGAATCAGCGGTTATCGTTGCTGTGGTCGTCATGATTTGGGCGTTTGTTGTTACGGGAATGCTAGCCGCCATCAGCGTTGCATTTCGATTTGAGACTGACGTGGATTCATTGGTGTCACTTGATTCGGCAGCACTGGTGACACTTGTTGCTTGTGTTGAAGATGACTGACTGTTTTCAGAAGTGGCCGTAACAGACGATGCCCCTGTTTCTTCACTATTAATGGGCGAAATGGCAGGTGTTTTGGCCTCATCAGAGATGATAGCGGATGTTTTCTCAGAGGCGGCTGATGAGGTAATCAAACTTGTTGAAGTGGCTGAAGATTCAGTTGCCCCAGACTTTGCTTGGCTAGTAGTTGTGCTGGCCGTAGTCATGCTTGTTTGACTATTCACCTGTGAGTTTTGAGGTGATTGGCTACTCTGCTGTTGATTTGGTGTCGTCAAAGTAGCTGTTGAGGATTGGTCAGGAGCAGGCTGAGTTGCCAATCGTGCAATTTCAATTGTCGAAGCGGCAACTGTGGTCGCTGCATCGGCCTGTGTTAAGCCGCCAGCTTCGATGGCAAATACTGCAACACTGGCAGTGATCCAAAACTTGCCAGACTTGTACAATTTATAATGACGTGTTGACATGTGTTTTGCTTTTTGTTGTAAGGACATTTATTAGACTCCTTGCTTACATACCTAGGGTTGACCGTTAATGAAACGTTTTCACAGCGCAAAGATAACACATGTCTTATTGTGCTTATTCGCAAATAAAAAAGGAAAGCCACAATTAATGCGACTTTCCTTTTCTCTTACCCGTTCAAACGGGAGAGGATATTATTAAGTTCCATTTTTCTAAGTTTACGTGGGATAAATGTGCCAAATTCGTCATCGTTGAAGCCGACTTGTAAGATTTGACGGTGGTCGTCAAACGCAATCGGCCAGCGGAGCATCTTTGGATGTTGGGCGATGACGTTGATCATTTCCGTTAAGCCTAAACTAGTCAGATCCATCACTTTGGATAATTCCTGCATGGTTAATGAGCGAGGGGCTAATAATTCATCGCAACCATTTTCACTAGCGGCCAAGAATTGTTTAACCGTGCTTGTCGAAAGTTTTTCACGGGTCTTGACGGATAAGTTATCTGTTGTGTCGATAGGATGTTCTTGGAAAGGAACCTTTTTATCCTTGAGCCACTTAACGGCCCGGCGGCATGAAGTTGATGAACCAATCGTGTAAATGTGTAGCATGTGCGGTCCTCCTCGTGTGGAAATTGTGAGTGTGTTTTGCAAACGACATTAGGGTCGTATATGTCTCACAATTTTGCTTAATCAGTAATGGAATTGTGTAATGTTATTTGTTTCTCTAATGATTAATATAAGCAAAACTATTATAACTGTCAAATGGTTTTTATCACTTTTTTGTTATGTGAATATTGAAAATAAGGATGAAAGCAAGTGTGACAGGGGATGAACTATAACAGAAAAATTATCAGAAATAATAAAAAAGATTAAGTACGGCACGTAAAAGTGCGGCACTTAATCTTTAATTTAGCTCACAGAAACCTGATTATCATCAGGTTGTGCTTGATTAGGAACGTAATCATCGGGAGCATCGTTATTCATTAGTTTGGCGTAATGGGAAACCTTAGTGTTGATTTTCGCAAGCTGACGCTGCTTGTCAGCTAACTGTTCTTGGGCACGAACCTGCTGCGTTAACATCATTTGATAACGCTCAGGAATTGTCTCATCGCCAGCCAACATCAGATCGATGTAATGGTGTACTTCGGCAATCGGCATGCCTGTCGAGCGGAAGCAACGGACTAAGTTGACCCATTCAATGGCATCCTCGTCAAACAGCCGATTGTTGTTTTCATCACGTTTAACAAAAGGCAACAAGCCATGATCATCGTAGTAACGAATTGAATAGGTCGTCATGCCGAGCTTTTTGGCGACTTCTTGAACGGTGTACATGCAGCCACTCCTTTTCTAATGTTATTCATCAAGTTAGTTATTTTATTGAATTAGCATTCACTATAGAAGCGCTACGGTTAAAGGTCAAGTGTTTCGGGTTTGAAAATTTGATGGTTGTTGTACTTGCGACCGTCCGTAACCTAAATTCGGGTAAAGCACCGAATTAACGTAACCTTCACGGCTCGGTATCAATGTTGACTTCCTTGTCTAGCATATGCGCATGTTTCACGCGAAGATATTTGAGCGTAGCTGCGACGTTCGCGAAAGTTGTTTGAAGTCAGATTCATAATCCTGTTGCACCGTGGTTGCCTAGTATGAAAAATTAAACATGAGCTTCATTGTACCGAGCAGTCGTGGGATCGTTTTTAGTCAAACGACCAGCGCCACGGACTAAGATCAGAATGGTAACAACCAGTGAGCTAATGCCATAAATAATGAGGGATACAGGAATGCTGATAACATTTGCTAATGTCAGGAAGACAAATTGACCAACGGGGGCACCAATCATCATGACAGTGCTTATGACGCCACCGGTAGCTGCCAGGTGATCATCTGGCACAGTGTTAATAATGACTGCGTTGAAGCGTGGATTGATTTTGCCTAGTAAGTAAGCTGTGCCGAAGAAAAGGACCAGCAGAATCCATAGGTTGTGGAGGGTCAACATGTCAATCGCAACTAGTACTAACAGTCCCATTGAGGCTGCCAGGAGGGTGACCATTGACGTGTTTTTAAGCATGTCATTAACGAACACTGCCCCCGCAATAGAACCAACGGAAAAGACGATGTCGAGCAGGGCGATGGTGTAACCGTAGTTGATAAACCAAAAGCTGCTCATGTGGAGAAAAATCAAGTTTGATAATGGATCGATGGCGGTTCCCAGTAGGTTGACGGCCAACCCTGCAACAATCATAAATAATAAGAAAGGGTTTTGCGTAAATTCTTGCATTGCCAATTTGAAACTAGTGCCAAAGCCTTCTTTTGCTTCACTGCTTTCTGCCAAGCGAGACGCTTTAGCGGTCAGAACAGATTTATGAACGTCAGATTCGGCTTGATCATATTGATGACGAGCGATAAAGAAGATTACGCCGGCAACTAAGAATGTGAGTGCGTCAAGTAAGGCGAACAGATCGTACTGATGGTGAAGTGCGACGATTAGTGTGGCACCTAGCGCTGAGGCCCCAATCTGAACCAAACTACCAATGGCGGTGCCGATTGAAGTGGCTTCATTCATGTGTTCTGGCGCGACGATGTGCTTCATAAGTGGCGTGGATAAACTATTGCCGTAATCACCAAGTAGGCGGGCTATGATATCCAATGCCATGATAAAGAAGAAAATACCTTCTTTGGTTGAACGCCCAATCAGTGATGCGATGATCAGAAATAAGATGGTTTGAACAAAATACGAGAACCACATTGCGTGTCGTTTATTAAACGTTCGGTCGGCTAAATATCCGGTAAAGATGTTTGCTAAGGCGGGTATGACCCACGCAATGGAGGCTACAGAAACCGCCAGTGTTTTGAATGGTAGCGAGGCGGCGTAGATTAAAAAGACGATGCTGTATAAACCACTACCAATTTGATCGATGATGCCAACGTTAACGAGCGTTCGGAATGCCCGATTTGTTTTGTATTCATGCATATGAATTCCCTCTTTCGTAGTACTCTCTCTAATTGCTTTAAAGTATAGCGGGGGTTTCAAACGGACTGTTGAAAATTTTCTTATATGATAATTTTAAATTTATAATGCCGTCCTTATGCGATTCTTAACGTTTGCGAAAAGGGCATTTTCAGCAGAATGTGCTAAACTAGCAATATGAAAAATAACAATCAAGAACAACCAATGAGTCGCACGCAACGGTATGATGCCAAGCAACGTGGCTCGATACCGCAATCACCACAACAACCAGTATCACAGGGATTTACTAAGCAAAAAAAGCCCCATGGATTCCTGAGCTTTTTGGTTGGCCTCATCTTTGTGTTAGCCCTGATCGTCCGTTTGACCGTGTTAAGCGGCACCTTTATGGAAGGGGCAATTCAAACACCAACCGTCATCAGTCGGGTGCATGCAGAAATAGCCAGTCAATTGCAAGCTAAAAACTTGCCAACGAGTTTAGCAACAGACGATTTGATAAAAGCCACATTAAAGACTGGTACACGGGAAACGTATGCTGGTGAAAGTTTGGATTTCAACACGGCAGCTATGCGAAGTGCAGTTCGCGATGATGTGAATCAGCAAGCGTCGTCAATTGGATTAGCCGGAACTGCTGCTAGTGATGCTGTCGTCAACTTGATTAGTAGTCAGGTGTTGACCCAAGCTAGTGCTAATTGCCACGACGATACGTTAGAATATTTTGCTGAGCACGTGAAAGGTTATCAACTGTGGACGACGATTATCATCATTATCAGCGGGATTTTGTGGGTTCTGTTGTTGGTCAGCAATCACCGTCGCCGCCGTGCTCGTCGTTTGAGCCGTAAGCACGTTGCCTAAACACACGATGAAAAAAACATTACGGGAGGGGAACACTTTGGAAACAAAGTTTGAAACGTTACCTGGTTGTCCGTTTTGCGAAAAAGCGGATAAGGATATTATTCTGCAAAACGACTTCGCTAAAGCGTTTTGGGATATCAAACCGGTTAATCCGGGTCACACTTTGATTGTGCCACGTCGCCACGTAGAGAATTGGTGGGGATTGACTAAGGATGAGAAAAACGCCATCGATGACCTTGTTGTTCAAATGAAGCAGATTTTGGACGAACGTTACCAACCCGATGCTTATAACATTGGGATGAACCTAGGGGCAGATGCCGGGCAAACGGTGTTTCACGCGCATATTCATTTGATTCCACGTTATTATGGCGATATGAAGGTGCCGGAGGGTGGCGTTCGGAATCTGATTCCACGCAAGTTGAAATAAGTATTCGTTTGAAGTTAAGCATTTTTGATAAGCAATCTACTAAATGAAGTAGGTTGTTTTTCTTTTGAAAAAAGCCGCACGCTGTTGATTGACCTACCCCCGACTTGAGGACGTATACTGTGTCTGTAAACGAACGATGTGAGGAGGACGAATATGAAAATTGGGTTTATTGGGACAGGTGTTATGGGCGGCGCGATTGCAGAGCACCTGCTGGATGCTGGCAATACGCTAACGGTTTACAACCGAACAAAGTCTAAGACTGACAAATTGGTCGCAAAGGGTGCAACATGGGCGTCCAATCCGAAAGCAGTTGCCGAACAAAGTGACGTGATTTTTAGCATGGTGGGGTACCCACAAGATGTTGAGACCATTTATTTTGACGATGACGTGATTTTTGCAGGTGTTAAACCTGGCAGTATTGTTGTGGATATGACGACGAGTACATCGACCCTTGCCAAACGTATCGCGGAGTCAGCGCCAGCGCACCATGTAACAGCACTGGATGCGCCTGTTTCTGGTGGTGATATTGGCGCGCAGAATGCCACTCTGACAATTATGGTGGGTGGTGATCAAGCCACGTTTGATAAAGTACTACCGTTGTTTAACCAGGTTGGTAAGTCTGTCCACCGGTTTGGCGAGGCGGGCGCTGGTCAACATGCTAAAATGGCCAACCAGATTATGATTGCGGGCACAATGACAGGATTGACCGAAATGCTAGTTTACGCCAAGGCGGCAGGGCTAAACTTACCGGACGTGTTGGCAACCTTGAGTGCGGGTGGTGCGGATAATTGGTCGATGGACACGTATGTCCCGCGGATTTTCAAGCATGACTACACGCCTGGTTTCTTTGCGAAACACTTTTTAAAAGATTTGAGAATTGCGCTGGATGAAGCCGATAAAATGCACTTGAACCTGCCAGCAACTGATGCGGCCAAACAGCTTTACGAACAGTTGGTTGATGACCAACATCTGGGTAACGACGGCACGCAAGCGTTGGTCAAACTGTGGTGGGGCGAAGAAGCGTAGTTTTGTACGGAGATTTAAACGTGTTATCTTAACTTACCAACACGTTAACAAGAGCGTAAAATGCGTGAAATGGGACGCGATTCATCTTATTTTTTTGTTTTCGGGTTAAACTGACAGCATCAAAAATAAGAGGGTGACCGTTATGGATAAAGATCCGTTGGAACACTTCGATTACACGCCAGAAACATCCACATCGGAAGAAAAAATGCCTGAGGATCTGCGTTTGTCAGCCCAAATGACGGGCCAACCCAAGCGTCAACGTAAAGGACTGACCACTGCCGCTTTCGTCGTGATCATGACAATTGATGTGATTTTATTGCTATTGTCATTAATCCTGGGCCTGCCAACTATGTTAGCTATTGCTGTTGTCATTGCGATTGTTGATGTGGCGTGGGGAATCTGGTTAATTCGTTAAAGTGAAATATGTATGTTTTGTTGAAACATAACTAAACAATGTTAAAAGACCGCCAAGAAAAAATAACTTTTCTTGGCGGTCTTTTTGTGTCGATTCCTAATATTGACGGGCTTTTTATCACTAATGTCACGACTCTTAGTAAAAATCATGACATATAAAATAATGATTTACTAAATTGTGTACATTGTATCACTTTGCGAAATATAAAGACATAAAACAGTGTTTATACAAAAGGTATAGGTCTAATAAGCGTTGTCACATCATGTGATGACGTTTTTTAATTTCTAAATTTAAAGACGAGCAATGCTTTTGAAAATTACATATTTAAAAATGGAAAGACTAAAACTATTTCGAATTAATAGGAAACCAGTCATGTCAGGCATTTAAGACCCATAAAGTCACTAATATTACTAATTTTAATGATTTTATAAAGCTATTTATTTTCCGGAATATTCTTTGGGGAGATGGGGCTATGAAGGCAAAGCCGGAAGAAGTGGATCGAGTTGCTAAGATATTGGCTGACGATTATCAAACAAATTTCCGGGCGATTGAACAGATGCTAAAAGAGTCAGTTCAAGAATTCGGTGAAGACTGGGGCAGTATTTCATTATTGGCTCAAATCTCGAATGGTCAGCGACAAACAATGTCTGATTTGGCTGAACGTAATCACATCACCAAAGGGGCAATTTCAACCCAAGTTACCGGCATGTTATCTAAAGGGCTAGTTGAAGTTGTTGCGGACTGTGATGATCGACGTCGGCATTACATTCATTTGACGAGTAAAGGTGAGCACTTAATGCAACGTGTCAACGATCACACTCAGTTTGTTGCCCGCGATGTCATTAAAACAATGGGGATGGTTGGTGTCAAACAGCTACATAACGACTTTACAACGTTTACAAGTACGATTGTTAATTCAACCCATTATTACAGCAACGATGAGTCTGAATAAACGATAGAAAAAATATTACTGCACATGATCTAGTGACTCAATTTTTGAAAAATGAGGGGGTATTATTTTGGAAACTAAAACACACTTCAAAATGTACAAAGATGGCAAACAATGGACTACATTGGCGGCGACAGTACTAGCAGTTATTGGAACGGGAACTGCTATTGCAAAAGCGGACGAAGTGCCAAGCGTGGTCACACAGGAAGTTAGTAGTGGAAATGTAGCATCATTAGCCGACTCTCAGGTGACATTGAGTGCGACAAGTCAGGCCACATCCGCTGCATCGAATGTGGCTCCATTAACAAGTAGCGCCGCAACTGATACGTTACTGACAAGTAATTCTTCGGCACCTAAGACGCAGGCAAGCAATAATACAACGACTGAATCTGTGGCCAGCTTTGTTTCGTCTAATTATGATAATAATGATCGAAGTGCTACTGCGTCAGTTGACAAAGCGGCTGTAAGCGTTGCGTCGACGGCTGACAGCACTGATAGTGTAGCTAACGTAGCGCCTACCTCTAATCCTAACAAACAAGTTAACGTTACCAATCTTGGCGACGTTGATGATCATGTTGTAACACAGGCAAAATCATCGGCTGCCAATGTGTATCACCAAACTTCACAACCACAAGAAATTACGCGCGTGGATGCTACGGCGACGCCAGCATCAACTGCGGCAGACACAATAACAAAATACACTGATCCTGCCTATTTTAGTTCTTACACTTGGCTAGATCCTGACCCGACACATTATACGTTTGATCAGATTGCGATTAATGATGGTGGCTTGATTGTGACATCAACCAATCGTAATGGGGATGGAACGGTCTATATTCATGAATTAATGCCGAAAACGTACACGCCTGTTGAAACCTATACGCTAAGTTTGGGTCAGCGCGTCATTTCAAAAAAATACGGATTCGAATACGCAAACCAAGACTACGGCGTCAGTTACTTTAACAAAATGAATTACACGACGTATATGGCTCGGTGGCGGGCTGACGGTACCTACTCTGAGGCAGATCATTATACGTGGGTGCCAAAATTAGTTACGGCGACAACAAACTTTGTTGACGAAACTGGAACGGCCATTAAACCGGCAGTCACATCCCAAGGACTGGCTTGGCAAACATATACGGATACGCCAGCCACGATTAGCGGGTACACGCTTGATCAAACAAAATTGCCGACAAATCAGACAGGTCAGTTAACGTTGTTTGGCAAAGGCTGGACAGGAACAATGGACTATGATGATGGCGTTACCGCCAAGTTCGTTCAATTAACGGATGCTGGGGATATTGATGTGACGATAACGGATGATCATCAATATGCAAAAACGCCAACAACGACACAAGTCTTCCATTTTAAGGCAGGCGACGAAAGTTATCAGTCTTATACTGCATTAGATTGGCGTGGTTGGGAAAAGACGATTTTCCTGAATAATCCTACGTATGGAAAGCTTGCAGTGGTGACCTATGTTTATTCTTCGAACTATGCGATCAGTGCCCGTAAAACAGTCGATGAAACCATTAACTATGTTGACCTGCAAGGAAATGTAGTTGCAGCGCAGAAAAAAGCAACGCCACTCAATTTCCTAACAGTTTACGATTCAGCGACAAAGACGGATGCAATTTATTATTCAACAACAAAATCTGCAGCCGATGCTAAAATTGATCCGGGCACGGGAAAACCAGTAGGAGACGGTTGGCAAACAGGAACTGCTAGCTTTGAAGAAGTTTCAAATCCCACAGTAGCCGGCTATCACGTTATTAGTACAACTGCGCCAAATTCTGATTTGAATCAAACAAGTGCGCAGAGCGTTGATAACAACAGTCAGGATTTAATTTACAACGTGGTCTATGCGAAAAATCCCGCTAAACCACAGGTTGTCCCACCCGTCACACCTCCAGACGAACCGAATCCTGTTCCACAACCAGATGAGACTCCGGGAAACACGCCGACGCCAACGGTCCCGAAGAAGAATAATGTGACGCCTAATACACCAGTTGTATCGACACCCACTGTCGAACAGGAACCATCAGTGCCAGTTAATGAAACACCTCAACAACTGACTACTGAACCTAAACTAGTTCCAAATGCGCAGGGCAATGTGTCACCAGTATTTGGTCCAATCGTTACGCAAAACATTAATTGGTTGGTCCCAACTCAAAAAGTGCAATTGTCCCATGACGTTACGATTGATGCGGTTGCCGCAACACAGCCTCAAAAGAACCGACAACCACAACGTGCGCTCAAGACAACCTTGCCGAGAACTGGTGAGCGTGATGCCTCAACTGCCACTTTGATTGGCGAGAGTCTGTTGGGAATGATTGGATTGAGCGCAGTTGTTGGGGCGTCACGACGGTTCAAACATGGCAAGTCTAAGAACTGACAAGTTCCTGTAGCAATAAAATTTTTTGAAACGATTCAGTGCAACAAAATTGTATGAACGTTACAATTACTAGATTTGATATGATTTATTAACATAGAGTTCGTAAAAAATAATATGCCACCTAACCAGCCGACATCATGTTGTCAGAACGGTTAGGTGGCATGTTCTATTTACAGGTTATTCTTTATTCTTAAATGCGTCGTTCAACGAAGTTCGGTTCGATGCCAACAACTTTTGTAGTGACAAACGTAAATCTGATTCCTGAATCACATCGCTAATTTTATCTAGTGCGGCCATTTCGGAGGCGAACGTCTTGGCAGACAGGTTGTGACTAGCGCTGGTACCGTGGGTGACGTAATGGTACGTTTGGTACGCATCGTACCAGAAGACGTTGGCATCACGAATGTAAGTCACGTTGAATAACTGATCCTCCATAACGGAGAGTTCAGTGTCAAAACGCAATTGGCGTTCGCGAATGATTGCCATGGAATAGCACTTGTTCCACAGAAAGCCACGAATGTCGCCACCCGGTTTGATGATGTCTTGCAACATTTCGCCTTGGGTGAGGTGACGAGACAGTGGTTTGTTGACGGTGGCTTTGATCAAACCGCCGTCGGCAAAGTACCCACAACATGCCAATTCCGCTTTTTGCTCAGTCATATTAGTAACAAAGTGACTGATATAATCGGGTTCACACCAATCATCACTGTCAACGAAACAGACGTAATCACCATTGGCCTCGTCTAAGCCACGGTTGCGGGCTGCTGACACACCCTGATTTTCCGGCTGGTGAAGTGCACGCACGCGGCCATCGGCGGAAGCCCAAAAGTCAGCGTAAGTGCCAGATTCATCGGGGGATGCATCATCGACCAGCAAAATTTCCATGTTTTCGTATGTTTGCCTGCACAGACTGGCAACACAGCGATCGAGGTAATCGACCGCTTTATAAACGGGCACGATGATGGTGACAAGTGGTTGCATTTGTTCAGCTCCTTAGTTTAATTCTCGCAGATTAATCAGCGAAATTCGTGTGATAACTTGCTTCTAGGATACACGAATTTACACCAGACGATAAGCACTAGGCATTCAATGTTCAAAAAAGCTACGATGAAATTTTTCACTTTCATCGTAGCTTTTATTTGTGATGTTTTATAAATCCTCAAAAAAGTTGAATAACTGTTCCCGCGTAAGCTGTTTCTTTTCCTCGCCACGAACGTCAAACGTAATCTTACCGGCGTTCAGAACGATCAGACGGTCACCGTATTTCAAGGCGTCCTCCAACCGGTGGGTGATCATCAGGCAGGTGAGGTGATCGGCGGCAATTCTATCGTTAGTCGCCGTCATGAGTTGTTGGGACGTTTTGGGGTCCAGTGCTGCGGTATGTTCATCCAGCAACAGTAGTTCCGGTTTACTCTCAACGGCCATCAAGAAGCTAAGCGCCTGCCGTTGTCCACCAGAAAGGCTGCCAGTTGCTGTGTTCAAACGATTTTCCAGATTGTTATTCATGGTTGAAGCCATGGTTTTGTATTCATCGAGATGCTTGCGCAAGCCTCGTGGCACGAGTCCACGGCGTTGCCCACGTTTGCTAGCTAACAGAAGGTTTTCGGCGACGGTCATCCGCGGTGCGGTCCCTAGTTTAGGGTCCTGGAACACCCGTGCTAGAAAACGCGTGCGTTGTTCTTCACTCTCACGTTTGATTGACTTGCCATGCAGTAAGACATCACCTTCGTCAGCGTTCAAATTGCCGCCGATAACGTTGAATAGGGTGGATTTACCGGCCCCGTTAGAGCCCAAGACGGTAATGAAATCGCCGGGGTAAACGGTCAGGTTCAGGCCGTTTAAAATCTTCGTTTCGTTAGCAGTGTGTGCGTTAACCACTGTGGAGACGTCTTTTAATTCCAATAGTGGTGTTTTGGTTGCTGTATCAGCGTTCATCGTTTCATTAGCAGTTTCATTAGTTGTTGCGTTCATCGCGAACACTCCTTTCAATCAGGCGGTCAAAGTGGAAGAACTTGCGGAACCGTGGCAACAACAGGCAAATGGCCAAGATAATGGCGGATAGCAAGTTGAGGTCGTTGGCCGAGAAGTTTAACTGGAGGACGATCAGTAACACGAAGCGGTAGAGGATACTGCCTAGTGTGACCGCGACCAAACGTTGTGTGAGGGAAAGGTCACCGAACGCTACTTCACCAATAATGATGGAAGCTAATGCGATAACGATGATCCCGATGCCCATGTTAACGTCTGCGTACCCATTGTTTTGGGCAACTAAGGCGCCGCCCATCGCAATCATGCCGTTTGAAATCATCAATCCCATAATCGTCATGCGGTCTGTTTTGATCCCGATGGACCGTGCCATGGTCGGATTGTCACCGGTCGCGATGAACGCTTGACCAAGGTTAGTGTTCAGGAAGAAGACAAGGAGCAGAGTGACAACGATGATGACCACTAAACCGACGAAGACACTGTCGAAATATTGTGGTAGTGAAGCTAAAAAGTCGTTTTTAAATAGGGAGGACTTACCGAGCAAACTGAGGTTGGCGCGGCCCATAATCCGCAGGTTAACGGAATAGGCGGCCGTCATGACCAAAATCCCGGCTAACAAAATCGGAATGCGGCCCTTTGTGTAAAGTAATCCCGTAATTAAACCGGCGACCATCCCAACTAGAAACGTACAAAGGGTCGCCAACAGGGGATTCATGCCACGGTAGATAAGGGCGACGGCTGTTGCGGCGCCTAGTGGAAAGGTGCCTTCAACGGTCATATCAGGGAAGTCGAGAATTCTAAAGGTAAGAAAGAGGCCAAGCCCCAGGACGGCCCATAGTAGGCCCTGTCCGATAGCTGATGTGATTAAACTCATTTGAATAGTTCCCCTTTCTGTTGTGCTTCTTTGATGTAGGACTTTGGAATGGTGATGCCCAATTGCTTGGCTGTTTTAAGGTTGATGGTTAAGTCGCCGTGACGGACGTACTTGATTGGCGTCGTCGCTGGCTTTGACTTATGTTTCAGAATTGATGCAGTCATGTCACCAGTCAAACGGCCTAACTTGTATTGGTTAATGGCGTAAGTAGCAAGGCCACCTTGTTTAACCATCGTGTCAGCCGCTGGGAAGACCGGAATCTTCTTCGCATTGGTGTTGGCAACCAGTGTTTGCATGGCGCTGGCAATCGTGTTGTCGGTTGGAACATAAACGGCATCAACCTGGCCGGCCATGGTCTGTGAGACTTGGTTTAAATCATTGGTGTTAGAGATGGAGTACACCTTGAGCGTGATGTTCTCCTTTTTGCACAGTGCTTTAAACTGCTTGTACTGCGCGGTGGCTGAATCATCGCTGGAAGTATAGATAATGCCAAGTGTTTTCAAGTTTTGTGTCAGTTTTTTGATCAAACCGAGTTGTTGTTTCAGTGGAGCTTGATCCGAGACACCAGTGATGTTGCCACCGGGGCGCTTATTGTTGGCAACCAACTTAGCCCCCTTAGGATCGGTAACGGCACCCAAGACAATTGGCGTCTTCTTAGTGGCATTGGCCAAGGCCTGTGCAGAAGGAGTCGCGATCCCAACCGCGGCGTTGACGTGTTCGTGAACAAACCGGGCGCTCATGGATTGCAGGTTACTTTGATCACCCTCGGCATTTTGAAAGTCGATGTGAATCGTTTTGCCGGGGATGTACCCGTGAGCCTTTAAGCTATCATCAATTCCGTGATTGATGGCGTCCAGCGCAGGGTGGGTAAGTAACTGTAATACCCCGACTGTGGGTACTTTTTGTTGGGCCGCTTGTTCTTTACTTTCCTGGAAGTAGGCGACACCGAGAAAAACTAGAATAATGGCAATGAGACCATACATGCGTTTCATAGAAATAACTCCCTTTTCAAACAGAATGTGGTGCTAGCTAGATAGTGACTGACTTTGATGTGAAAGATGTTAGACTTCAACCCCGAAATTGTTCACGCTCGGATACAAAAAGGGCAGTTCGCAATAATTGCGAGCTGCCCTAAAAAATAAAAACACCGAGCCCGCACAGGTTTTATAAAATCCGTGCGCTCTCGGTGATGAATTCACATCAAAGTTAGTCGGCACAGATACAATCGAAGTGATCTGACTTCAGATTGCATCCATGCAAGATGGTGGTTAAGCAATCTGATTACCGGCTTTGCCAAGTATTCAATTGGTTCTTAACGTTTTGACTCATCGCAACTAACTCCTTTTCTTAAGCTGTCTTTATGAAATTAGTGTAGAGGAACAGTAAAACTGTGTCAATAAGTTTTTTGAGAAAAGTTCTCATTTTTGATAGGCGAGGGGCGAATTGCTGTTTTTACCAAGGCTTCGCAGAACTTGTTCCATGATTTCCATACTTTCGTCACTAGGAATCATTTGACCTTGTTCGATTTGAATAATGACCTTTTTAGAAACGCCAGATTTTTTAGCAAGTTGGCGGCGGCTTAATCTCATTTGGTTCCGTAAGTCATAGATTTCAACGGCAGCATTGTTACGCTTTTGAGCCTCTTCAAATAGTCTTTTTTTTGCAGGTTCTTTCAAATCCTCATCAATAAGAGAATCAATTGACTTGAGCTCCATTTTAATCTTTTCCTTTCGTATAGCTGTTGCGGATACTTTTTGCCCGTTTTATTTCTCGACGTGGTGTTTTTTGAGTTTTCTTGGTAAAACCACTTACAATAATGTATTGAGATTTGGTGAGGTAAAAATAGAGTGCCCGTTGTGAATTAAACTTAGTCCTGATTCGAATTTCATATAAATTCTGTCCAATTTTTTTAACCCATTTCTTCGAAATCGACACCTGCAGACCGATGCTTTCAATTTGCGTGATTTTCGATAAAATTTCCATTCGATCTCTGGAATTCAATGTGTCTAAAAATGTTCGAAATTCAGGTGACAAGTCAAAGTGTACTGAATTTTTCATTTGTATCGTAGCATGTGAAACACTAGCATTCAACTCCTTTATCTCGTCTTAAAACGCCCGCCACTAAACGTTTTTGCGACTGTTCCTTTAAAAAATGGAAAAAAAGGCAATACCCGAAAAATGGGTACTGCCTTAACATACGTAAATGATAGTCGAAATGTTTATTACATGCTGAAAGATAAACGAGTCAATTAGTGTTCCGATTCAAGTCACTGGCCATCAATTAAGTCAGTGAGATTAATTTCTATGTGATATTTTTTAACGTCTTCCTTAATTACATCGGCGACAGTTATGTTATTTGTAAATTGGCTAATTGCCCAAGACTGTAGAAGGTAATTCTTCGTATTAATAGAGTTCCAGCCTTCTGTAAAACCATGATTTTCACCGATTATGGTAGTTAATGGCTCGACAAAAGACAGAGTCTCGAATTTGCGAGCAATTTTAAGGGCTCTAAGACTATACTTGGCATCGCTATTTACGGTCGTTCATTTGACATACAGAAGTTAAAAATAGATTCAAAACTAAAATAGTGTGCTATGAGTCCCAATATCAATTAGAAATGTAACATTCTGCGAACGCGCGTAAATCAGTAAGTGATCGCCATTGTGTCCATCAAAGTGTAGATCGAGGCCTTTGATTTCAATATCATGCGATAACTGTAAATTTAGACGGTGTTTAATAATTTGACGTTGTTCAGTAGATAAGGTTATGGAGTGGGAGTAAAAATAAGCGGATATTGGAGCATCGTCGAAAAACAATCCAATATGTATTGCCAAGGTGATCGATTCTCACTTGGCACGATCCTCAGTGGTTGTTGAAATATAGGACGCCACCGAGGATCTTTTTTAACTTTTTTAAATTGCGATTTGAAATGAGAAGTTCGAATGACATCACTCATCGTTTAATTCACGCTCCAATTCTTGGCGTGAATGTGCAACTGGAAGTGGTTTGCTTCCATTCAAATCATCGGCCATTTCTAACAAGGAGCTCATCACTTGTTTATTTGGAATACCGAAATCTTCTGGCAACTGCCCCTCTGCAACACTGGTAACCATAGTCCGAATGAATTGTGACATTGTAATTCCTCTGGCCTGTAATACAGCATTAGCTTTGTCACGAACGGACGGAACAACTCTAGCTTGGACCTTAACTTCTTTGGTTGCTACGCTCATTGCATACACCTTCCTTCATGTGGTGAAATTATTGTATGCCAATTGTATGCCATTTTTCAACAATCTTGTACTGAGTTTTTATACTTTTTCTTGTGTATATGGGCTTGCTAAAATACTTAGATATCAGTAATCTGAAATGATATTCGAATTAAAGGAATGAGTGCGATATGTACAAACGAATCCTAGCAGTTGCCGGATTTGCGTTTATTGGTGGCGCCTTACGCGAAATGCTAGAACTGTGGTGGCCGTTTTCAACGAATTGGTTCGGCACCACCATTTGTATCAACATTGTCGGGGCATTCTTGCTCGCCATGATCAACTTTTGGGTGGCAAACCGGTTTGCGTTGCCTAGCCAGATTATCTTAGGGCTCGGGACTGGCATGATTGGTGCCTTTACGACGTTTTCGAGTTTTTCGTTGGAAATCGTGAAACTGCTCGACGCTGGTCAGATGATGATCCCGATTGTTTATGTCCTCCTTTCCATTGGTGGCGGAGTGTTCGCCGCGTGGAGTGGTCAGCGCCTGGCAGATCGATTGCTAGGCGACCGAATGGACGGTGATGATAATGTTTAGCTGGATTTTAGTAGCACTGGCTGGTGGCGGTGCGGCGATTGGTGCGACAGGGCGATATCTTGTCATGCAACTGTCCCAACTAATTTCACACTGGCGCCTGGAACACAGCGGTCGCGTGCCCTCACGATTTCCGTGGCCGACATTTATCATCAATGTCAGTGGCAGTTTCATGTTGGGCTGGGTGATGAGCGGTGGTTTAAGCACTGGCATAAAGGTTCTTGTTGGTGCTGGGGTGCTTGGCGGCTTCACCACGTTTTCGACGATGGCTAATGAAATTGTCTTGTTAGCTCACGACCAGCGTTTGAAACTGGCCGTTTGGTACGGTTTGCTTTCGCTTATCTGCGGCGTGTTGGTAGCAGTGATTGGCGTGAAATTGAATTAACACCTGACAACTACTTGGAAGACTTGAAAAACTGAATTGCAGTATACTAAAGATAATACTTCGTGCAAAGTTGGGAGAAACAATGAAAATTGCAGTTCTAACGGATAGTTCGGCTTATATCAGTCAGACCGATCTCGACCGTTATCACATTTATGTTATTAATGACCCAGTGTTGTTTGGTAACCATGTTTATCACGAAAACGTGGATCTGGATTCGGCCAAGTTCTATGCGATGTTGAAAACGGAACATGTCACACCGACGACGTCACAGGCTTCGAATGGTGAAGTTCAGCGTGTGCTGGATCAAGTGGTGGCTGACGGTTATGACACGGCCATTATCGTTGGTCTATCCAGCGGTATCTCGGGCTTTATCTCAAATGTAGAGGCGTATGCGCCAACAGTTAAAAACATTGATGTGCATGTGTGGGATTCACGGATCGCCTGCTCCGGCGCCGGGAATCAGGTGCTACTGGCTGCTGCATTGGCTGAAAAAGGGCTTAGCGTCTCTCAGATCTTTTCACGGCTGGCAAAGTTACGTGAAACGACAAAGGTGATGTTTGTGGTGAACGACATGCGCCACTTGATGCGCACTGGGCGAATTTCCAACGGGCAGTCGCTGATTGGAACCATGTTGCAGATCAAACCGATGCTGGCCTTCACACCAGAAGGTAAGATTGTGGCGACCGGCCGCGAACGGCAAATGAAGCGTGCCTTTCAGACGATTCGGACGAATTTTAAGCAAATCGTGGCTGATGCAGGCTATCCAATGCGTGTCAGCATCGTGGATGCGAATAATCCTGAACTGAAGGCACAGTGGCTGACAACGGCTAAAGATGAGTTCCCCGAAGTGACGTTTGAAAGTAGTATTATTGGGCCATTGATTGGGGTCCACACCGGTGAAAAAGCGATGGGATTCATTTACGCGCGTGACTGGCGGACACTGGTTGATTAGAGTTGTCGATGAAAATTGAAAAAGTGATTGTAGTAACGTGAAAAGCGTAATTGGTATGCTGTCTTGAAGGAATGAAAGCAAAATTGGATTGAAAGAAAAAGTTGAAAAAGTTTTCGTTGTTGAAAACAATTGGTACAGTTGAAGTTTGAAGAATGGTATAGGTCAATGCAGGCGCTTGAACGTTTGCATATCAATTCTGTAAATGTAAACTATTCACATTGGTATAAAACAGATATACAGAATTGATATGGGAGTGCGATGAACATGAAGGATTACTTTCAGCGAATTGGTCGGTCATTGATGTTGCCGGTCGCCACGCTGCCCGCTGCGGCGCTATTGATTGGGATTGGGAACTGGATCGGCGGTAAAACAACTGTCGGTGTGTTCTTGGTTAACGGTGGAACCGCAATTTTGGATAATTTGGCGTTGCTGTTTGCGATTGGTCTGGCGCTAGGCATGTCGGAACGACAAGATGGCGCGGCCGCAGTGGCTGGATTGGTCGCCTACATTGTGCCAGATTATATGTTAAACCCAACACAATTGGCGACATTACTACACATGAAGGTGGGCGCTGTAAATCCAGCGTTTACAGCAATTCACAATAATGTGTTGATTGGAATTATTGCAGGACTAATCGCCGCTGCACTTTATAATCGGTTCCATGAAACTAAGTTGCAAATGGCCTTATCCTTCTTCTCAGGCAAACGGTGTGTTCCGATTCTGGCTGCCGTAACAATGCTGGTTGTGACGCTGGTGATGCTGTTTGTATGGCCAGCCGTTTATGGCGCACTCGTGTTGTTTGGGACATCGATTGCTAAGCTTGGCTGGGTCGGTGCCGGATTGTATGGTTTCTTCAATCGGTTACTGATTCCAACGGGGCTACACCATGCGCTGAACGCTGTATTCTGGTTTAACGTTGCTGGTATCAACGACATGGGTAAGTGGCTCGCAGGTACTGGTGTTAAAGGGGTAACCGGAATGTACATGGCAGGGTTCTTCCCTGTCATGATGTTCGGCCTGCCAGCCGGTGCTTACGCAATTTATCGGAATGCTAAACCACAGAACAAAAAGAAGACTGGTTCGTTGATGTTGGCGGGGGCGTTTGCTTCCTTCTTCACTGGTGTCAGTGAACCATTAGAATTTTCGTTTATGTTTGTCGCTTGGCCGCTGTATGTGCTGCACGCTATTTTCACCGGGCTATCCTTGGCGTTTGCGGCGGCAATGCACTGGACCGCTGGCTTTTCCTTTAGCGCAGGATTCGTGGATTTCTTGTTGAGCACACGGATGCCGCTAGCGCATCTGCCATTGATGTTGCTGGTCCAAGGCATTGTGATGGCCGGCATTTACTACTTTGGTTTTGATTTTGCGATTAAACGCTTTGATTTAAAGACGCCAGGCCGTGAAGACGACGTTGCGTTGGCTGATGATGACACAGCTGATGTTGCTGGTGCCACAGACGATAAGTACTTACGTCAAGGCCGCCGCATCTGGGCAGCTGTTGGCGGTAAAGATAATATTCAACAGATGGGTAATTGTACGACGCGGTTACGCTGGAAGTTAAACGACACTGGCAAGATTGATCAGCCGGCGATTAAAGCTGCTGGGGTGCCAGCGGTTAATGTGTTGGACAAACACAATGTGCAGATTATCGTCGGCACTGAGGTTCAGTTTGTTGAAGACGCGCTGGAATCCATCTATCGCGGTGAAGTGCCAGCGGTTGCGACGGCCGGTGTGGATGAGACCGCCGGTAACGCTGTCGATGTGTTTACACCAACGGATGACGCAGAGACGACCACGACAACGTTTGCGGCAGTTGCGACGGGCCGGTTGGTCAAATTGAGCGATGTGGCGGATGATACGTTTGCTGGCAAGGTACTGGGTGACGGGTACGCCGTTGAGCCAAGTGCAAACACAATTGTTAGTCCGGTGGCTGGCAAACTGACGATGGTCTTCCCAACTAAGCATGCGTTTGGTGTTACGACGGCTAGCGGTCTGGAGATTCTGGTTCACGTAGGCATCAACACCGTTGAACTGGATGGCAAACCATTTGAAGTGTTGGCAACGGTCGGTGATGAATTAACAGCGGGACAGCCTGTCTTGGACGCAGATATTCAAGCCATTCGGGATGCTGGCAAACACGCTACGACAATGGTCGTCGTGACCAATATGGATCACGTTGACGACGTTCAGGTAGATGCTGTGAAGAATGTCGACGCTGGTGATGACGTGGCTGTCGTTAAGGGTCACTAAACTGTCATTTGAAAGTCACTGTAACTTTGCTTGTGGAATGCGTATACTGGTGGAAAGAGTAATGTCGAAACGCATTTTTAGGGGGAAGTCACGTGGCAGATAATGAACATGATATTGTTGCGAAACCATTGAAAAACGCAGGTGCCAGCTTGGTATCCAACACGATTTTACAGGGCAAGGGACCGCTGAAGTATGCGATTCGTGAAGACGCTGTCGCAGATGCGGATAACGGCTGGCGATTCTTTGCGGAGAATGACACAGATCCGTTGAGTACGGAGATGACACCGATTGATTTCAACCTGATTTTACAGATGCAACCAGCGGTGTTTGGCATCTACGAATACCCAGCAGGTAGCACCCTGCAACTCGTCGTGTCACCAGATGGCGCCGCACAGTGGTGGGATAATGATTTGGAACACCCTGTTAAAGTGCGGGCCCCAAAGGCGGAAGAGTTGGCGGATGATGCGCCGGATGACGACAACTCTGACGCTGCAAATGAAACAAAATAATGCAAAAAAGCCACCAGTCACAGTGTTTCGCTAAGATACTTGCGAAATTAATTGTGATTGGTGACTTTTTATTTTGCGGTATTAGTCTCGACCAAGAACGTGTTGCAGGGTAGTGATGCACTTATATAACACTGGTCGAACAGGTCGCTCAAAAACGCCGACTGTTTCAAAGGTTGACCCGTCAAATCCTTGTTTGAAACGCAGAACGCCATCGTGACCGTCGAAGGTACCGGTAACGTTGTAGAAATTATAGTTTGTGATGTGTTTTTGCACACCCAGGGTCAACATGTGATCTTGAATCACATAGGGTGCTAAGAAAATCTTGAAATCTTCATTGGTAAAGCTAAAGTCATACGCAATTTCTTGAGGTTGGATGATAAACATTGCGCCTGCGGGTACCGCAACGTCACCATATTGCGCACGTAAGTCCTCGGCAATTTTGATGTGTTTTTCATGTGGTGCGATTTGTTTTTCAAACTGAGCTTTTTTAGTTTTATGCGACTTACTGTCAGGGTACTCAACGAGGGCCGCGTCTTCCTTGGCAATATTTTCATGGATCTTCCGAATGGTGTCTTGCTGTTCCCGAATGAAGTCAGGCAAATTTAGTTCGGCAAAGATGAATTTAATGTTGTCACCATATGTCTTATAACATTTTTGATAGAAATCTAGCGGCTTGTCCTTAAATCCACGTCGTTTGGCAGTTGCCGTCGTGTACTTTTGAAATTGACCAAGTTCGTCATAACCAATCTGACGAAGTTTGACACCATATGCAGGAGCCTTCTTTAAAGCTGATTTAACGGGCTTGCGGTATGACTTGCGTAACGTTTCTTCCGTAAGGTCGCTAAGCGGTTTAATGAATTGGTAGCCCAGCGAGATTTTAGAAAAGTGACCATCGTCTCCGACTGGTGTAACCGGCGTGTAAGAGAAGCCGGCTGCTTTTAAGTCTGGCACCGTGTTTTCATGCATCTGCTTAACGACATGACCATCATCGGCGAATTGCTTAACAAATTCTCTGGGTAGCCAGCGCAGCAAAAGTCCCTTTTTTGCCTTACAGTACGCAGTCATTTGATCGGCAAAGAAGCTAACTAACGCTTTGTCATCATAATCCATTAATGGGCCAGCGGTTACTTCGAATAAGTAGCCTACGCGTAATTTTCGTTGACTGTACATTGCCGCAGCGATGAGCGTGCCATCATCGTTTGTAACGCCCACAAAACCAGTTTCCGCGCCTCGCTCAGACAAAACTTCCGCTTGATACTTTGTTTGATAAAAAGTTCCCTGTGGATGCTTTGCCTCAAATTTCATGAATTCATCTGCTGATACCTGTTTGAACTGCATTGTAATCCCCCGTGGTTCTTTATATGTTCATTTACTTTACCATTATATGCTAAAAAGTTTTGCAACAATAATAATATTGTGATAAGTTATTAACTGTTGTGGAGAGTTACTCAAGTCTGGTTGAAGAGAAATGTTCTTTTGAATGTTAGGTCACTCGTGGCGCGGGGGTTCAAATCCTTCACTCTCCTTATATAGTAAAAGCATCAAGACATTTTAGTCTTGATGCTTTTTTGTAAACAGAGAAGAAAAGCGATTCGATTAGGTGTTAAGCGGATAATGAGCCATTTGAGTAGACCATTTTAAAGAATGTTTTATTTGAACCGCTTATTAGTCGAAATGCGTTTAAACGTGCAAATGCAAAGATATTAATAGACAAAAACTGTCGCAACTCCATTAGCGGTCCGGTACTAATTAAACTTAGTTGAGGTTTAAAAGAGAGGCGGTTTGTTTTCAGATTTGAGGTGATGCTCTATGGCTGACCTAGCATACGAAATTCTACTCGGAAAGAAAATGGTTATGCATCAAAAGGATACATTGACGCTGATGTTAGCAGCTGCTACGTTTGTGGTACTGCTGATAGGCTTGATTATCCAAATCATTGCGTTACTTATGTAATGATGGCGCAAAAAAAAGCCCTCGGAAACTTTGACCAGTCAGACAGGGCTTAATTTGTGCTATTTGAATTAAACTTCGAAAACGGGCCACCGCTCTTAAAGCGGCAACTGAGGGGCTATCGGTGTACCAGCACCGGTAGCCTTTTTTCTACACACATATTTTACCACAAAGGATTACTTTAGGAATCGTAATAACATTCAAACACGAATCAAAGCTGTCGGTCTGACGATGACGATTAACATAACAGCTATCAGTCAAACTTACTTTTGGTGATCTTCAGCCCACTTACCGTGGCGAATGCTAATGGCCATGTAAAGTACAAAAGCAATTGTGGTTGCACGAGCTAGCATACGACCACCCTTACTGCGGGTATTGAAATCATATCCCCAACCGAAGCGGCGTGGTTTGAACAAACGATGGTAATCGTGTTTAACTGGTTTCATAAATACGTTCCTCCTTATCGCGAGTGACGAACAATGAACAGCAACTTTACTAACTCAATTCTACTTGGCGCGCTCCAAAATTTCGATTAAATTGCCTTCAAAATCGTTAATATAAATGGCTTGAAGATCGCGATTCGGTGTCGGTCCAGCGATAATGGGTACCCAGTAATTTTGTAAGTGACTGACAACATCCTTGATCCGGTCATGGGCGTGAAGAATGAAATCTGGCTGGGCAACATCCTTGTGGGCTTCATGTTTGGGTACAGTAATGAAAGTCAGTGGTTTGCCAGCTACCGTGACCGTTTCAGTGCCGTCAGGTAGGACATCATCAGGCATGTCGAAGACCTCGTGATAAAAACGCCAAGCACGTTGTGGATCGCTAACGTTAATTTGATACTGACTGATGGTGCGCACATTCATGGCGGAAGCCTCCCAATAATTATTCTATGTCGATTGTAGCATACGCCACGTTGGTAAAAGCCCTCACGAGTGTGTTATATTATTAAATACTGTATATATGAAGAAGACTGTGTCAAACGGTTGCTAGATGAAATTAAAAGCGCAATTTAAAGGGCCGGGATGGACATTTTGGACATGCCGGTTTTCTATCGGACACAGCACGACTAAGGGAAAAAGAGAGTAACGAAATGAGTTTGTTAGAAGTATCTGGTTTATCGATGAGCTTCGCCGATAAAAACCTATATGAAGATGCCAGCTTTCAATTAGAGAAAGGTGAACATCTCGGGATTGTCGGGCAGAATGGTGCCGGTAAATCAACATTGATTAAGATTTTAACGGGTACGGTATTACCTGTCGAAGGTAGCATTAAGTGGCAAAAAAATATTCGTATTGGTTACTTGGATCAGTACGCTGACATTCCAGAAGGGATGACGCTGATTCAATTTTTGCATACGGCTTATGCTGATTTGTACGCCATGGATGAGCAAATGCAGAAGTACTACGCAGATTATGCGGAATCCATGGATGACAAGTTGCTGGAAAAGGCTGGGCGAATTCAAGACGAACTGGCAGCACGTAATTTTTACGAAGTTGAAACTGAAATTGAACGGGTCATCAGTGGTTTAGGGCTGAACGAAATCGGCAAGGACCACGTGGTTTCAGAAATGTCTGGTGGGCAACGGTCAAAGATTATTTTGGCTAAGTTGTTGCTGGAAAATCCCGATGTCATTCTGTTGGATGAACCGACTAACTACTTGGATGTGTCGCACATTCAGTGGTTGGAAGATTATCTGAATGGCTTTGAAGGTGCCGCGATGGTCATTTCACATGACTATGACTTCTTGGAAGCTGTGACAAACGCCATCTGTGACGTTTCGTTTGGTCAGATCACAAAGTATCGTGGTAGTTTCAAAAAAGCCATGAAGCAGAAGGAAGAGAAGCGTGAGGCGCAAGAAAAGGCTTACGAGAAACAGCGTGTCGTGATTGAAAAGAACGAAAAGCTGATTTCTAAGTTTAAGGCTGGTTCACACTCTAACTTGGCCAAATCGCGTGAGAAGATGCTGAAACATATGGATCGGATCGATCCACCGTCAGATGCATTGCAGGCACGATTTGACTTTCCATATTTGGACACAGGTTCGCAAAACGCATTGGTGGTTCGTAAAATCTCTGTTGGGTATGAGCATCCACTGTTAGCACCTGTGACGTTTACGTTGGGTACTGGTCAGAAGATTGCGTTTGCCGGGTTCAATGGGGTCGGTAAATCGACTTTGATCAAGTCCATTCTTGGTCAGCTAAAACCATTGTCTGGTGAAGCCGAGTTCTCACCATCTGCCAAGGTGAACTATTTTAGCCAGGATCTGGTGTGGGACGACGATAGCAAGACACCTTTGCAAATCATTCAGGATGAATTCCCGACGATGCTGCCGAAAACGATTCGGACTAAACTTGGTGCGGCTGGGATTAACGCAGCTAACGTCATGAAGCCGATGAACCTGCTTTCTGGTGGTGAACAAACGAAGGTCAAGTTGGCTGTCATGGAATTGACGCCATCAAACTTCCTAATCATGGATGAACCGACCAACCATTTGGATGATGAAACCAAGCATGCCTTGGCTGATGCCCTGAACAAGTTCCGGGGCAATCTGATTATGGTTAGTCATGAGGAAGGCTTTTACGACGACTGGATTGATGAAGTACTGAACGTTGAAAAGCTGAGTTTACGGAAGTCAGATAAGTAGATAGGAGACAGAAATGACAGACATAAATATAGTCGAGGGCCAAACATTGTCGTTGGACGATGTAGAACCAGATCACCATTATGTGAAGTGTCATTTCACAGTTTCCAATGCGCCGATTCGACTGATGGATGCGAGCTTTGACCACTGCACGTTTGATCAAACAAACTTTGATAACGGCGATTTTAGCCGCGTAACCTGGACGCACAGTCAGTTTTTAAATGCGACTTGGCGTGAGACGAGTTGGTTCGATTGCAACCTGAAGAGTTTGCAGTTAGCTGGCAGTGACTTTAGCGAATCCGTGATGAAGAATGCGACATTTGATGCCTGCAAACTAACATACGCAAACTTCAGCGAAATGCGCGTGGAAAACAGTAAATTTTTAAATTGCGATCTGTTAGAAAGTGCGTTTCAGGCCGTCCGAGCTAAGAAAACCGTTAAGTTCGATGGCTCACGACTAACTGGGGCGGACTTTGTCGAAACACGGTTGAAGGGCTTCGACTGGCATGAGGCGGAGTTTGACACGTTGAGTATGAGCGCCAACTTAGCTAGCGGACTGGTTGTGAGCCAGTATCAGGCCGCTCAGTTGATTGGGATGTTTGAGATTGAAGTTAAATAAAATGAAGTCGCTAATCACGTGTAAATTGTGGTTAGCGACTTTTTTGTCTGACTTTGAAAACTTTCGTTGCGGTTATGCTGAAATGATAGTTTTAAAGTCTAGATAAATGACAGATATAAATGTGTAAGATAAAATATGGTTATCGAATCATAGTGTTAAAGTTATTGGTGCAAATTGACGTTGGCTATAGAACAAAGGTGATATTAAGATGAAAAAGACAATATCCATCGTTCCAACAATTGTCGCTTTATTTGTAGTTGGAATTCTACCTTTTATCTCAAAAATGAATGAAGTGCTCAAAAGTACGATTACAGCTTATACGTTGTTTGGCTTGGCAGGTTACAGTTTTTTACTCGTTTTTTTATACTGCATGCAGAACGCCTATCAAGCAAAAAATAAGTTAAATAGACATGAAAAAATGTATGTTGGATACTTTGTGATTTTGTTGATTGGATTAACTTTGTTTGGATTAACTTCAATGTTTTATCAGTGAGCTGCTAAACATGATTCTTAGTTAAAAGTCGTACAATTCCAAATTATTATAAATGCGAAAAAGTTAATTTATATTCATTTTCAAAACAAATATAATTTCGACGATCGTATAATGTTGATGAACAAAGATAGTCACAATTTATGCTGAGTCGTATTTTCTAAATAAGGCATAGCAAACGTTCACCAGTTGTCCGTTTGCTATGTTTTATTTATTGCTAAAATTAGTGTACTCAAAACGGATAAGTAATATATATTTTACATTTCGGTCTACAAGGCGTATATTGCTATGTAAGATATATTTTACATTGAGAGAGGGCGTCAATATGATTAAAAGAATGTTTGTTGGGTACTTAACACCGAGAGATGAGCGACAAATGACCGATATTAATAAGCGACTAGCTGGTTTATATATACTGTCGTTTTATCTAACTGCGGTAATTATGGCGGTTAGTTTGGTCATGGATATTTATTTTGATAATGGATTAGTCTCGCGTGGGACAATTCTAATAACTGTGCTAATGATGTTAAATTCACTTATTTATATTATTCGGTTTTGGCATGCGGAAAGTGTTACATCTGAGGTGATCAATGATCTTAATAAAAAGCAAGTTATTCATCATTTACAATTACGGACTTTAGGACAGGCTGTGTATTTTTTTGTTTTTATGACAGCCTGGATGATTTTCCTCAATTCCCTGTCATTTACTGCTCCTGCTGATCCGATTGGTAAAGTCATTTTAATGGTACTTATTGAATCAATATTGTTTGGCTTACTAATGTACGTTGTTGGCCGGGTCAAGATTCATGAATAATGTCAAAGCGTTGCGAACAGCCCAGGGACTTACGCAAAAGGGATTGGCGTTCAAAGTTGGAATTGTGCGACAAACACTCATTGCTATTGAAAAAGGGGATTACAATCCAAGCTTGTTGCTTTGTGCAAAGCTTGCCATTGCGTTAGATAGTACGCTTGACGAGTTATTTGAGCCCACTGTTGATGAGATTAGAACAGAAATGGATAAATAAAATACGCTTGAATGTTGATCGGTCATCAGACTTTTAGTCAATACCAGGCAGTCGAGTTCATTGAGGTGTTTGGGCCCGAGAAAAGTAAAATAAATAAGTCGTCACATACACAAGGAGTGCGATGTGGCGCTTTTTTTCAGAACCAATACTCAGTTAAGTACTGGTATTCTGAGTAGTTAGTGACGATTTAAAATTCAAATAAATTGACGTACGTCATAGCGTACGTTAAAGTGCTATTATTAATTCGAGGAGTGTGGAAAAATGAAAACATACACACCAACTAAATTACGCAAAGAGCTTTACACGGTCGTCAATGATGTCGTTGCTCACAATCAGCCTGTTGAAATAACGCTCCAGTCAAAGAACCATGTTCATAACAATGGTGCGGTAATCATTAGCAAGGCTCAGTATGAAGAGTACGAGAAAGACAGAGAGTTGGCTTTCCTGAAAGAAAATGGTGTTTTAGATGTTGTCAAAGACAGAATGGATCATGAAGGGCCAAGTGATTTTGATCCCAAGAACGCTTACTAACCGTGAAGGCATTTACTGTTATTCCTCATAAGAAAGTTAAAAATGATGATGAACCATTGCTTATTGCAGCTGGTCTGTTTGCAAACTACATGGCTATTGTTAAAATCTTGAAAGAAAACCCGTATAGTCGTGAACTCAACGGTTGGGAATTAATGGTTCCTCACAACAGAAAAATTTATTCTTGTCGTATAAATAATCAGCATCGTGTTGTATATACGGTCAGTAAACGTGAGCACATCGTCAAAATCTGGTCGGCGTGGTCACACTATGAGAAGCGCCTGCCACGTAATTGCAAACCGACAGATTGATTTTTTAGAAAATTGTAAAATAGAGTGTGAAACAAGTTTAAATTTTAAGTTTTTTTAATCGTACGGTAGATATGGTGTTGGGTGATTAAAATGAAAAATTATAGGCAGATTAACGCGATGAGTGTTAATAACGATGGAAACGATGGCTGAGGTGCGTAGTCGCATTAATGATGACAGTGGGTATACGAGTGTTGACGATATTGTTTGGAATCAATTGTGATTGTATCGTTCAATAAATAAGGCATAGAAAACGGACAATTGAACGTTTTCTATGCCTTATTTAGTAGTAAAGGTTTAATTATGACGGCGTTTGTCACTCGCAATAGATGCGGAAACAGCATACGCCAAGAGCGCAAACGCTAGGCCCGTACCTAAATCTATTAGTGCGTTGAAGGGTAAGCGACTAACGCTGGTGTCGCCAGTTATTGGATTGAAAATTAGAGTGAATAAGAAAAAGAAGATGGCTAAATCAATCCCGGCAAACGCCGACCTGAGAATAAGCCAGCGTCGTGTCGTGTTTTGATTTTTAAGCGTGCCATTTGGATCTTGGCTACGAATGAGTTTTCCAATTGAACCCCCGCCAAACGTATAGATTAAAATGGTTAACAGAGCTAAGAGACTAGTGCCGTGGCTGAGACTACCAGCCGGCCAATCTAACGCCAAACTGACTAGTGTGAAGGGAAGGCTTAACACCGCGGCCCACAATAGTCCGTTTAATAGGCGATTGTTTAGCGTTTGTGTCTGTGAGGATTCTTTAGGGTATACGAGATATTGCAAAAGTTTTAGCATGGTCTACATCTCCCTTTTTGATCTATCCTAATGATAGAATAAGCTGATTCTCAATAACAGAAAAGTCTTTTGGGATAGCGGTATCATTAGTTGAAATAAATTTGTTTTGGCTGTATCTTTGTTCTATGAATATCGAACAACAAGCAATTGACGACAAACTAGCAACAATCTTCAAAGTGCTGAGTGACCCTCACCGCATTAGCATTCTCCGGATTCTTCATGAAAACGGTCATGAGATGACGTGTGGTGAGGTTGGTGAACAACTGAACCTTGCTAAATCAACGGTGTCTTACCATTTTAAGGCATTACGAAAGGCCGGTTTGACTAATACACGCAAAGTTGGACAAACAAAGATGTTGTCCATTAACGAAACGACATTTGAACAATATTTACCGCACTTTTTTGATGTTTCGTAGTTACCGTTTTTATTTTTTGGATATTAGTTCGATAATTATCGAACTAATTGAAACAGAAAGGGCGAATGATGATGCAATTATTCTATGCTGCTGGAGCAAGTTCCATGGCGCCACATATTTTATTACGAGAATTGAAGCTGGATTTTGAATTAAGACGCGTTAATTTGGATCAAAAAACGTGGTCAAAAGGTGATTATAACGATGTTAACCCGAAATCGTATGTACCTGTTTTAGAGTTGAATGATGGAACTCGATTAACAGAATGTGCCGTTATTTTGGAGTATCTTGCTAGTCACGAGCACCGGCTAATTGCGGACTATGATTCGAAGCAATACTGGCAACAACGACAGTGGCTGAATTATCTTGCCATTGAATTGCATAAAAACTTTATTTCCCCGTTTCGTACTGGAAATTGGCTACCGAATACGGCAGAAAGTAAAGCGTTGGTTTGGCAACGTGTCTTACCACGATTACAGTTTGTCGAAACCACCTTTGAGGATGGTCGACAATGGCTAATGGGGAATGACTTTTCGTTAGTCGACCCATATTTATTTGTGATGACAAACTGGCTTCACAGATTGAATTACAGTTTTGAAACTTTGCTACAGCTAAAGGCGTTTGATTCACGCATGCGTGAGCGAGCCAGTGTTATCGATACTTTTAAGGTAGAGGGTAAGCCGCATGCATTGACTGATTCAACTAATTAAAGTGCATAAAACAACTGGTCAGTTGGCTCGAATATTTGAGCTAACTGACCGGTTGTTTGCTTTGGAAGATTGTTAAAGAAGTGATGTGAGTGCTGCAGCGTATTCTTTGCTAAAAGTTTGTAGTTGCTCACTGGTAGGTGCTTGAAAATGATTTCGATTGAGCAGCGTTAAATTTGGTTGAGAAAATTGATTTAAAAAGACATCGAGCGTTTGACCTTCTTTTAAGCAATCAAAAAAGAGAAATAAAATCTCGCCACACATCGTGTAACGCATCAGTGCGTAATTTTGCTGGATTTCATAACGATGTAATTTTCCAGCTAACAGTGTTAACTGAGTCTTGGTGTTGTATGGTTGTACCAATCTTGGCTCGCAAGCGTGTTGTAACGTTTGAAAATCGTCGATTATTGGCTGGCTAGAACATCTTTCGGCAGTAGCGCCAAGCAGTTGGTTTAACTGATTCAGTACAGGATTATGCGTGGCTGTGTCAAAGACGGCCTGGTTACCTAGTTTATGGCCATTAATGAATGCAAACTGCATATTTAATTGCCCAACTAACCATAATTCGGTTTGATACGCCGAAAAAGACCTTGCAGGTTGCTGTGCTAAAACATTGAGTAAGCGACGGTCGGTATTTATAAATGCATGCGAATAATCGTTCTTGGTAAATTGATTAATTCGTTTGTTAACCGATTCTTGATAATTGTTGAGACGAAGATTTTTATCGCAAACAATGACATTTTCGAGCCAGTAGCGGTTATCAAATGCTTCATCTGGTGATTGGATTGATAGCGATGAGTCGACTTTCTTGAGGTAGCTAACTTGAAAAAGGCGATTTTGAAACAGGACATCAATTTGTGTTTCGTCGTGATTTTGGTTAAACACAAGCAGGTCAACGTCGCTGTTTGCACTCATTTCACCACGGGCAGTTGATCCGGTTAGGACAATTTCAGTCTCATTAGGACAGTATGTTTGGCAAAAATGAGTGATTAACTGTTGTGTTGATTCTGATAGTGACATTTAATTGCTCCAATCTGGATGTGTCTGTCCACCATATTTTTTATTATAAGGCAGCAAAAAAGAAATAATATACAGTATTTTGTTTTAATCACAACAAAATACTGTATAATCTTTATAACAAACTAGTCAACAGGAGAGAAATATGGAAGATGTATTACGTTCAATCGGTAAAATTTCACGTGCATTAGATGCGATCTCTAATATTGATTTCCAGAACATCGACCTTACCAAAGGCCAGTATTTGTATCTTGTGAGAATCTGCGAAAATCCCGGCATCATTCAGGGGAGGTTGGCGGAACTCGTAATGGTGGATCGCACGACGGTGTCACAGGCGATAAAAAAGCTGGTTAATAACGGTTTTATTACACGTCAACACAGCGAAACGAACCTTAAAAACTATGAGCTTTACCCAACGGCCAAAGGAACGGCCATTTATCCACGACTCAAACGTGAAAATGCGTATTCGACTGACAAGGCGCTGCAAGGATTTTCAAGAGAAGAAGCACAACAGTTGGCGGCCTTTTTAGAACGGATGACCATTAACGTTAACGAAGACTGGAAGTCAGTAAAAGCAGGCGTCCCACGAGATTATTAACAATCATGGAGGATTTATGACAGTACAAATAACAGCAGTCACACCACAAGACGTAACAACGCTACGTGAGGTCAGTTGTGCAACGTTTCAAGATACATTTGGCTCTGAAAACAGCACGACCGATTTACAAGACTATCTTGACCGCGCTTACTCAGTTGATCAATTGTTGACAGAAATCAATAATCCGGAATCGTGGTTCTACTTTATTAAAGTGAATCAGGCAGTTGCGGGTTATCTCAAATTAAATGTTGGCGAGGCACAAACGGAGAAGATGGGGTCGGATGCGTTAGAAATACAGCGGATTTACATTTTGCCGTCGTTCAAGCGCAAAGGATTGGGCACGCAACTATTCAATCAAGCGATTGCCAATGCGGAAGACTTGCACAAAAGGGCAATCTGGCTGGGCGTTTGGGAACACAATGACGCGGCTCGCAAGTTCTATCATAAAATCGGGTTCCAACCAGTCGGCGACCATGTATTCCAACTTGGTTCCTCCGTCCAGCGGGATCTGATTATGAAACGCACTCTGTAGCCCAATCTAAGTGAGATCTTCTGGATCAATTTCGAGCGTTGGCCAGTGGGATAGGGTCGATAAATCAGTATCATAGGGCACACTGTAAACCATATAGTAATGATCCGGTTTCTGTTTGCGAAGGCGAGTGAGCTGCTGTTGAGCTTGTTGAACGTCTGTTGTGACATAAAGCAAACCGACCACGCCGACCTTTTGACCATCTGTGTTCGATTCGGTCCAACCGCCCAGAATTACTTTTAACGGTGCTTTGCCGGATAAGCCAAGTTGAATTAGTTCTTCATCGTTCATAATTGTGGCCGCCTTTCATCAAAAAAAGTTTTAAATCTGTTTAATGGTCACCTTTACCTGGCATATCATCAGCATTGTTCTGTCTTTCAGGAATCGGTAAACTGTTTAGAAAATCGATGGCTTGTTCACGATAATGATGTTTCGCGTTGACCTTAGTTAAGGTAGCGGCATCATGAGTTGAGGCATGTCCGGTGAACATCAGTTTCTGATATAAATCGATATATGGAAAATGTAGGTCTTTAGCACGTTGCAGTTCGCCGTCCATGTCATACGGGACGCGACGGAAATCAACATCTTCAATGCCTTTTTCTGAAATTGTGAGCAATAGGTAACTGGCGGCACGATTAGCTAACAGTTTATCGCGGGTAAACCAGATTTGACCGATGGAACCGGGATTCAACACCATCTGGCCATTTGATGTATATCGCCAAACGGGTGTATGCGTGTGCGCGTAAAGGGCCACATCCGCGTCGTGGTTATTTTCGGTGAGAACGTCGAAGTTTGTTTGGGTCTCAGTAGGAAATAGCGAGTGACCATGATTCTTAGTCGGAAGATTATGTGACATCGTGAAAACAAGATTATCAATAACTTTTCGGCCGGTCATGGGCAGGTTTCTTAATTGGGCTTCTCGTTGAGGTGTGTAACGAGCGTGCTCATACTGGGCCAAAATGGTGAAGTAAACATCAGTGGGATCGTCAAAGTTCACACCTTTTTTCGGTTTGCCCATGATAAAGTTGTAGTCACTTTCCCAGTTGCCCATGAGGTATTGGGTGGCGCCAACTTGTTCCAATAAGTCATAGCATTCCGCTGATGTCGCGCCGCCAAGCGCAATATCACCCAGTGACCATACTTCATCGACACCATGCTTTTTCGCGTCGCTGAGGGCAGCGCGCAAAGCTGATGCATTGCCATGACTGTCTGATAACACCGCAATTCGATAATCCATGTCGTACCTCCGTCTCTCTTCAAATCTCCGATTGGCGAGTGCTTGCTGAATTTCTACACTCTGTCTTTAGTTTACTGACCGTTTGCAAACTTGCAATCAAAAGGTTGCAACGGGGGTAGACGAATAATCAAGTTAAGTGTAATCTTAACATTGAAATTTGATGAGGGGATGAGGACGGATGACAGAATCACCATTATTTAACTTTGACACAAACCAGGTGGGCGTCACCGATCCGCATGAAGACCCCGAAATCATTGCGGAAACGAAGTGTCTATTTGCATTTGTCGAAACCGCAGACTTGGTAACGTTTTTATAACCATATCATGCGGTTGAGGTGGGGACGTTTAGCTGTATTACCAGAGAATTTCCGATTTTACGCATTGAGGTTGAGGGTCAACTGTTGACAGTGATGCAGGCGCCACTTGGAGCTCCCGCTGCGACGCAGATTTTGGATTATTTGATTGGGCACGGTGTTAAACAAATTATCAGTATGGGCAGCTGTGGTGTGCTGACCGATCACGCTGAGGGCGCCTTCTTGTTGCCGATGAATGCGTTGCGCGATGAAGGTACTTCCTACCATTATCTGCCGGCAGAAACGACGGTAACATTGAATCCGGTAATGCGGCAGGCGATTGAGACAACTATCAGTCAGCACCATGAGACGATTACCCGCGTGAACACATGGACGACAGACGGTTATTTCCGGGAAACTGAAAAGTTGGTTGATCAATATCGCGCCGCAGGTTACCAAACGGTGGAAATGGAATGTGCTGCGTTGGCCGCTTGCGCCCAGTTTCGCGGTGTCGATTTTGGTCAGTTTTTCTTTACGGCTGATTCTTTAGCGCACACAGATGCCTATGATAAACGTGATTGGGGCCGTTCGGCTCGACAAACGGCGCTACGTATGGGATTAGCGACATTACTAGCATTACATGACCCATTAAATTAGTGGACATGCATAAAATGATTGCCCGATAATGAAATCAAAATGAAATCTGGAGGTTACCATCTATGGGGTGTGACAAACGTAAGACTGCACTTTGCTGAGATGTTAAGCAAAGTGGAGGACAATTAAATGATTAATATTAAAACCGTTTCGACGATGGACAAACAGGCTGTTGTAACATTGTACAAAGCGAACGGATGGATTGCTTATACGCAAAACCCGCAAGCATTGATGACTGCGATTGCGCATTCAGTCAACATTGCGGCGTTTGATAACGAAAAGCTCGTGGGGTTGCTACGCTATGTGACTGATGAGGTGTCGATTGCCTTTATTCAAGATATTTTGATACTGCCCGAATACCAACGACAGGGGATCGGCCGACAGTTGATGATGACAGCGATGAAGCGACTGAAGAATATCGGTCAGGTTCATTTGTTGACTGAAAACGAGCCGAAGACTGTTGGGTTTTATACCGCAGTTGGTTTTCGTAATGCGGCTAATGCAAACTTGGTCACGTTTACGATGGAGAATCGGTATTAAATTCATTCGACGCGTACATTGCGGTTGCGGAGGAAAAATCATGATAATTTGGACTTATAAATTATAAAATATAAAGCGAGTAAAAAACGGGGCAGTCACGATATGTGGCCGTCCCGTTTCACTGTAAATGGGCTTTTGGGTCTAAACTTTTAGCGGACATGATATAACTGCAATGTTAAGAGAGCATCATGGCAATGACATCTCCTGCCGATCCGCAAAAGCGGTGGTGGAAACGACAAATGAGCAATCGTCACCTTACCAAAAGATGAGACGACTGCTCTTTTTTATGGCTCAATTTTGATGAGGTTTCCGTGCCGTTTTCGTTAGGGTTTTATGGTGCCTTGATTAAGTTATAAATCTTTTAATATCAACATTTTGAGACCTGTTTTATAGACCGCCACTTACCATGCGGTCAAACATTCGGTAGGAAAGTTTGCGAGCGGCAATGACCATCCACTTGTCGTGCATTGTGGCTTGATAACGCGTTTTAGGATGCTTGATTTGAGCAACCTTGAGCATTAAAGCGCCGATTTGATCTGCCGTTTCTAGACCAGATGGTGTTGCACTGGTAAAAGCATCGACCATCTTGCGATACGCTGAGTTGGCAGGTGTAGCCGCGATGAGGTGGTCCGCGGAAATTTTTAGCCAGTTAGTATTGGTACCGCCGGGTTCAGTGATGACAACGTCGATGCCGAACTGTTTGACCTCCAAACGAAGTGAATCACTGAGTGCCTCAAAAGCGTGTTTGGAAGCAAAGTACCAGCCGCCAAGTGGTGCATAAATTTGACCAACAATGGAGGAGTTGTTGATGATCCGGCCAGAATGTTGAGCCCGCATCGTTGGCAATACCAGTTGGGTTAGGTTCATGGCCCCAAAAACATTCACATCGAATTGTTGCTTGGCTTCTTCGGGGGAGACGTCTTCCAGCGCGCCAAAAGAGCCATAGCCAGCGTTATTAATTAGGATGTCAATCCGGCCAGCGTCTTTTAGTACCTGATCGACAAAGGCCTGGTTAGATTGGGGATCAGTGACGTCCAAACGAAGGGTGTGGATACCTAATTTGGACAAGTGCGCCATTTTTTCAATGCGGCGAGCGCCGGCGTAAACGTTATAACCAGCTTCAGAAAATTGTTTGGCCGCCGATTCACCCATTCCTGAGGATGCACCAGTAATGATCACAACGGGTTTAGTCATGTTAATAATCTCCTTTAAGGAATATAAATTCTTTTATTGAACAAAAAAATAAATGAGTAACTGGATTCAATTGAACGTGTTTTAATATAAGAGAATTTTTATTCTTTGTCAATCATTTGTTTAAAAAGACTTTTTATCTTGACCAGGAATCTAAATTCTTTTATAGTGGCAACATGAGAGAAAAAGATGAAAATCGTCGGCAACATATCCTTGACGTGACAACAAAAATGATTATTTCAGAGGGTATTAGCGGCGTGACCCTAACCAAAGTAGCGAAAGCGGCAGGCATTTCGCAATCTAATATTTATATCTACTTTAAGGACAAGGCAGATATCGTCAAGCAAACCTTTTTAAGTCGTAAACAGCTCATTGGTGATTATTTAATGACGCATTATTCACCAAAGGGCAGTGCTATTGAAAACCTAACGCTGTTTGCGCGGGCACTTTATCAGTTTGCTATCGAAGATCCTGATGACATGGCACTTATTCAACAATTTAATGCGTCGCCTGTGCTCGCAACGTTAGATCTATCAAAGGAAGACGCCGAACTAAACTTTAACCAGATCTTCAAAGAGCTAAAGCAGGGTGTTGAAGACGGCGAACTGCGTGAGATGGATCCTGATGTTATTTTGACCATGGGTTTTGTCACGATTACGACATATGCACAACGAGTGGCTGCTAAAACGATTGATCCTGTTACGACGCCTTTGAGTGCCGTCATTGATATGATTATTGCGGCTAGCAGAAAGCCGGCCTGAATTTGCAAACGGACTTGAAGCAAATGTGGTCGACTTTGAATGATCAGTATATTGAATTGTTGGGTGCTGATGGGGAGCAAGCGTTGCGAACCTTACTGAATGCTGATTTCGATGTACTTAAAGCTAACAAAGGCTAATTATTGTTTGGCAACCCACTGTTTTAGGCAGTCGAGCATGTCCTGACTTTGCTTGAAAAACAATGCTGGTGCGCTATCCAAATCGAAGAAGCGCACCGCGGTAGTTTCGTTGGTTACCTGATCCAACAGGCGACCACCAGCCTCTTTAACAACAAACAAAGTAGAAATGATTTGCGTTTCATCGCCGTTAGGGTAGGTATAGAAATATTTATCGAAGACACCGAGTGTTTGGTTCACTGTAACCGATAGCCCAGTGTCTTCTTTAAATTCACGCACCATTGCTTCCTTGTATGACTCGCCGAATTCCAAGTAACCGCCTGGTAGACACCAGCCACCAGTATCTGCGCGTTCTTGGAGTAAAATTTGTTGTTGATCGTTTAGTAAACACCCAGTTGAAGAATTCAAAATTAATGGGCGATGACCGGTAAGCGAGCGAATCTCTTTAATATAATTTGCCATGTCGAACACTCCTGTTTCGTTCAATTAATGTGGAAAATTTAATGGGTCGACCAATCAGGTTAATCATAAAACGGAATGTCGGATTGTTGAAGATGTTTCCAAATCATTTTAGCTTGATTGTTGAACAATTGGGGATGATCTTTTAGCGAAAACCAACGTAATGAGCTGGTCTCATCGTTGTCTGCATTAAGCTGACCGGATACTAGCTGCATTTCGAAAATGATGCCAACTGTTTGCGCAACGTCACCATTGGGATAGTGAGCAATGAAATCGGAAGTGGTGCCTAACAGTCGCGTTACTTTAGTTAGGAGCCCCGTTTCTTCTTGAATTTCCCGAATGACAGCGTGGCGAGTCGACTCGCCGTACTGAAGCATGCCGCCGGGGAAACCCCACAACTGTGAGTCTGATCGTTGCTGCAATAAGATGGGCCCGTCAGTATTTCTGAGGATGCCACCAGCAAAGACTAGGATAAGTGGCTGATGGCCGATGATTTGACGTAAACCTTGTATATAATTTTCATTCATTTTGTTTCCTTCTCTCTAAAAAATAAGTGCGTTATGAGTGCCGTAACAATCGTGCTTAAACTGATAAGTAAAAAAGTGAAATTACCGATTTGATTAATAATCCGACCGAAGAGAAAACTCCCAAGTGGTGCTAAACATGAAACGGTTAAAAAGACAGCGCTGAAAACACGACCAAGAAATTCACGGTTAGTATGCGTTTGAACAAAAGCAAAAAAATTGATGTTGAACCGGGCCATGATGAATTCACAGACAAATGTGATCACTAACAGGAACCAATAATTGGTCCAAAATCCAGCAAGTCCGAGAATCGCACTGCCACCAACGAGGTCGGCAAACATTTGCCGCAAGTTAGCTTCACGATTTCGTTTACCGACCCACAAACCGCATAAAATACCACCGGCCGCCTGGGCAAATAAAAGCCAGCTGTAATTGATCGCAGGTAGTTGATAGACATGATGAATCAGGTAAGGCAGGAGAATATCTAGGCCGGCATAGAAGAAGTTGACCCATGCACAGATAATTATGATATCCAGCAATGCCGGCGTTTGCCTAAGGTAGGTGAAACCGGTGATCAAACTGTTAATGAAATTTTGTTTTTCGTGATTTGGGGCAAACCGGTATCTCAATGTTGCATCCAGTACTGCCGCGAACACAAATGACCAACCATTTAGCCACATAAAGGCGCGGAGGTTCATGAAACTAAAACCGATTAGCAGACCGCCTAAGGCTGGCCCAACGAGTTTAATTAAGTAAGACGTACTGTTTGTGGTCGCGTTAAACCGCGGTAGGTGATCTTTATCAATAATTTCTGGGGTGATGGCCTTAACGGATGGCGAATTAAATGCGAAAACGAAGGCCAAAATGCCCGACATGACAGTGAGAAGGACAATTTGTGGTCGTTGAGTATTGATAAACAGGGCAACCGTGATGCAGGCCACCGCCGAGAGCAAGTCTGAGCAGATCAATAAACGCTGGCGATTGTGTCGATCGACGACAGGACCGGAAAAAAGGTTTCCTGCCACCATTGCTACCCCAGCGACAGCGTTGATTGTGCCGAGGGCACTCGCGTTGCCGGTGAGCTTGATTAGATACCAATTTAGCGCAAATGTATAAAGAATACTGCCGAGCTTAGAAATGATGGCACTGCTTAACAACGGCCAACTAAAATGATGCGTCTGAGTGCTTGTTTCCGTTTGAATTAAAGACTTCATGATTTCCGTTCGCCTCCTTGAATTAATAATTCTCAGTGTAGCCGGCGGGAAGAAATTGAAGATTTTTTGTCTCTGATTTCGACATTGCGTATAATTTGAAGTGTTAGTTAGGGATGAAGGAGGCCACGCAATGACAGTCGGTGAAGTGCTTCGTCAGTTACGTATCGATAAGAATCTGACCCAAAGAGAAGCGGCAAAAGGTATTATGTCACGTTCTCATCTATCTGAATTGGAACATGGTGATTATTACCCAGCATACGATACAATGTTGCGCCTACTTCGGCGCTTAAATATCACGTTGACCGAGTTTCAAACGGAGATTGGCGCCGTTTCCGACGAACTAGGAAGGGCCTACATTCAGCACACGAATCATTTATCGACGGAACAGAAGTTGCCTGAGTTGGAACGTTACCTCACCGAGGTGTTTACGGATGATGTGGCTAAGTCCGATCTGCGTTTACGTATGAAGCGATTAAATATGCTGGGGCTGGTTAACTTCGAACTGCACCCACAGACAGTGAATTTAAACGATTATCAACCAATTTTTGATTACTTACTCGGATGTCAAAATTGGCACGAATACGAAATTCGGTTGCTGGCAAACTCAATTTTTCTGGCCCAATATGACGTTGCCAAAATGTTGGCCCATCAGTTTGTAACGAAGGGACGCCGTGTTCACTTCCACGATTTTAAGATTAAAGTGGCGCTGTTCTTTCACAATCTAATGGAAATTGCGCTTGATCATGGGGATGACCGGTTATCGAAGCAGTATGCGACCCAGTCCTTGTTTTACGGAAAAGCCGCGCACAGTCTGTCGTTTCAGATTGATGCAGAAATCTTCCTGGAATTAATCGCCATTCGTGCGGGAACAGATATCGGTCAAAATAAACAAAAAATCGAACACCGAATTTCGATGTTCGAAGAATTAGGCTATCAAGATGTTGCCAACAGTCGACGTCAAGCGGTTAAAAAATATCTTGCTTGAACGTATGGTGCAGTAGCCACAAAACGACGCGCCAACTCTAATAAGGGGTCAACGCGTCGTTTTGTTATCTCATGTGAATGTTTTTAGAATGCTTGGTCAATCGGTGTGTCACCGGAGCCAATCGTGTAGGATTGGCGAATTGTATCAGGTGCATCGATCAACTCAGTAATGGTTGCGGCGACGTCGGCGCGCGGAATCTTAACGCCTTTTTCGTCAGCTGGGTTAATGGTGATTTCACCAGTACCGGCGTCATTAGTTAAATATCCAGGGCGAATGATGGTGTAGTCGAGACTAGTTTGTTTCAGCATTTCGTCCGCGTAACGTTTGGCAATCATGTAAGGCTTGATGCCACTTGCGTCCCACGCTTCACGGTGATTGCTGAAGATGGAGCTGACCATGATATAACGTTTGATGCCAGCCTGTTCAGCGCCTTCCATGGTTTTAACGGCACCGTCTAGGTCAACAATTAAGGTTTGATCGTCACCAGTCTTGCCGCCTGAACCTGCGGAGAAGACGATGGTGTCCGCGCCAGTGGCCTTAAACTGGTCAGCCATTTTATCTGGTAGAGCGTTGAGGTCAAACTCAGTTGGGTGGACAAACGGACTGTCTGGGAATACGTCAGCCTGTGCAAGGTCACGAATGCCAGCAAAGACTGTGACACCTTTATCAGCTAAGTCAGCAACAATCTGTTGACCAATATGACCGTGTGCACCAACTAGAAATACAGAACTCATAAGAATCCTCCTTAAATTGTAACTGAAATAATTTCAATAACAGCAGTGTAGCGACAATAAACAAAGATTACAAACATTTACAGCTGAGTTTCCTGAATCCCTTTTGTTTAGGTGAGAGAATTGCTATACTAAATGAGAGTTTTAACCATTTTCTAATGTTAGAGAAAGAATTGGAGATGTTTTATGAGTTTAAAACATAATTTGAACGCGGCTTTAGTTGGTGGGGCCAGCAGTGCAACTGAAGGTACTGCGTCAGTTAAGGACGATCTATACCTAAGTGTTAATGGAGAATGGCTGAAGACAGCAAAAATACCAGCTGATAGATCGACAGCCGGCGGATTCACAGATTTGGATATTGGTGTTGAAAAGACACTAATGCATGACTTTGAAGCAATGGTGGACGGAAAAGTTGAGCCAGATAATGTGTTATTAGCAAACTTCGTCAAATACTACCAATTGGCGAATGACTTAAAACACCGTGATGCTGACGGAATGAAGCCAATTAAGCCCTTGCTGAAAGAAATCGAGAGTTTGTCAGATTTTAAAGATTTACAGAATGATTTATTCACTTTGAGTAAAAGGAATATTAACATTCCTTGTCCAATGGGAACAATCCCTGATATGAAAGATACGAAACATTATGTTTTAGCAGTTGGCGCGCCTGATACATTTTTGCCAGATGTCGACTATTACAAGGCAGAAAATAAAGATGGTAAAAAGTTACTGTCGGTGCTTCGACAAACGATGACAAGCTTATTTAAATTAGCCGATTTTGAGGACCAAAGGGTTGAGTCAATTCTTGATCAGGCGATTTCCTTTGATAAGAAAATTGCTCAGCACAGTAAAACTAGTGAGCAAAAGGCTGATGTACCAAGTTATTATAATCCAGAGAATTTTGAAACATTTGGCACACATAGTCAAATCTTAGATTTAAAAAAGTTTGTGAAAACGGCAATTGGCAATCAGTCGGTGAAGATTATTGATATCGATCCGCAATATTATAATGCGTTAGATGAAATTGTCACGGAAGATAGTTTCGATGAAATCAAAAGTTGGTTGTTAGTAAGTGCTTTATACAATTGGAGCGGCTATCTTTCAGATCAGTCGAGAGTGGTTGGTGGTACATATAAGCGTGCTCTTTATGGTCAGGAAGAAGCCCCGACAGCTGAGAAGGCAGCGTTTAGAAAAGCGTATAAACGTTTTTCGATGGTAGTCGGAGATTACTACGGACGAAAGTATTTTGGATCAGCTGCGAAAGCAGATGTACTAAAGATGGTTCATCGAATGATCAATGTATACAAGGATCGGCTTTCAAAAAATAAATGGCTTGGAGAAGAAACTCGAGAAAAAGCTATTTTAAAACTTGATTCTTTGGTACCGAATGTTGGTTTTCCGAATCAAATCAGTCCAATTTATACAAAATTTGTTGTTCAAACGGCTGCCGAGGGCGGTTCCTTTTTCAGCAATGAGTTGCGATTCTCGGAAATTGAAAATCAACATCAATTTGACTTGATTGGAAGCAACGTTGATCGGTCAGAATGGGAAGATATTAATCCAGCTGAAGTAAATGCATTTTACACGCCAATGAAAAACAGTATTTTCTTTCCAGCAGCAATATTACAAGCGCCATTTTACAGTTTGAAACAGACAAGTTCCGAAAATTACGCCGGCATCGGGGCTGTGATGGCGCATGAAATTTCTCACGCATTTGATAATAACGGCGCAAGCTTTGATGAGCATGGCAATTTAAATAATTGGTGGACTGAGGCCGATTTAAAACGGTTTAAAGACTTAACTCAATCAATGGCACAAGAATTCGACGGCATTGAATTTGTGGGTAAAACAGTTAATGGTAAGTTGACTGTTACAGAAAATGTTGCAGACGGCGGTGGATTGAGTTGTGCTTTAGAGGCAGCTAAGCAAGAAAGTGATTTTTCATCAAAAGATTTCTTTGAAAATTGGGCAAAAATTTGGCGAGAAAAGTCTAGTACGGAATTTTTACACTGGGTTATGGCCACTGACGTTCACGCACCATCCAAACTACGTGCCAACGTTCAGGCTCAAAATATCGACGATTTCTACACCACGTTTGATGTTCACGAGGGTGACGGGATGTGGTTGGCACCCGAAAAACGAGTTCACATTTGGTAGGCCGTCGTTGTTGATTTTACGTTGGCAACGGTGAGATAGTATTGGTGTTTGAACGATAATAAAAATAGATTTGAAAACGAGGCAGTATATATGACAGTTAATAATCACATTGCAGCATTAGTCGGCGGTGCCACAAGCTCAGACGAGGGTACTGCAGATGTTAAAGATGATTTGTATTTAGGCGTTAACGGTGACTGGCTAAAGACGGCCAAAATTCCAGCTGACAAACCCACTACTGGTGGTTTTGCGGACTTAGTTGAAAACATTGAAAAGACATTGATGAATGACTTTGGCGACATGTTGGATGGCAAAGTTGAACCAAACAACGTTTTACTGGCTAACTTCATCGCTTTCTATCATCAAGCCAGTGATTATGCAGCCCGTGACAAGGCTGGTTTCGAGCCATTAAAGCCACTGGTAAAACAGGTTCAGGATTTAACTAGTTTTGAAGACTTACAAAAGCAGTTAGTGACTTTCATTAAGCAGGGAAGTGGCGCCTTAATTCCAATCGACGTTGAACCTGACATGAAGGATACCAAACATCGTGTTGTAAACGTTGACGCACCAAGTTTGATCCTGCCAGATACAACCTATTATGCGGAGGGCAATGAAGCTGCGCCTAAATTGACGGCAGCGTTCCGTGGAATGATGACAAAACTGTTCAAGGCTACCGGTTTTAGTGATAACGAGATCAAAACAACGTTGGATCAGGCCGTTGCTTTGGATGCAAAATTCGCTAAACACGAAAAGAGTAGCGAAGAAAAGGCTGATTATCCAAAGCTGTATAACCCACAAGACTTATCAGAGTTTGGCAAACACAGTTCTGTGCTGGACTTAAAGGCTTACGTGGATGAAGCACTTGATAACCGGGTTAACCGCGTTATCGTTGCTGATCCTAAGTTCTATGAAGCGTTTGACAGTCTTGTAACAGCTGATAATTTTGATGAAGTAAAGAGCTGGTACTTAGTTAAGGTGGTCCGCAACTGGGCTGGCTACTTAACCAACGATGCTCGGGTAATTGCCGGTGAATACAACCGTGCGCTGACGGGAACTAAGGAAGCACCTGACAAACAAAAGGGTGCTTACCGCTTAGCCTACAGTCAATTCAACATGGTCGTTGGTGATTATTACGCTCGTAAGTATTTCGGTACTAAGGCGAAGAATGATGTCATGGACATGGTTCACCGGATGATTGACGTCTATAAAAACCGTTTGGCTAGCAACGACTGGTTGAGCAAAGATACGCGTGACAAGGCTATTTTGAAGCTGAATACGTTGATTCCAAACGTTGGTTTTCCTGATAAAATCGATCCAGTGTTTGCACAGTTTGTGGTCAAGACTGAAGCAGACGGTGGCTCCTTATTCAGCAATGCATTGAACTTTGCAAAGATTGCGGCTCAGGCTAACTTTGATGACATCGATAAGCCAGTTGACCGGACTATGTGGAACTACATGGATCCAGCAATGGTTAACGCCTATTACGACCCATCGAACAACATCATCGTGTTCCCAGCCGCCATCCTGCAAGCGCCATTCTACAGCTTGAAGCAAACGAGTTCGGAAAACTTTGGTGGGATCGGTGCTGTTATGGCACATGAAATTTCACATGCCTTTGACAATAATGGTGCTCAATTCGACGAGTACGGGAACATGCACAATTGGTGGACCGAAGCCGATTTGAAGCACTTCCAAGGCTTGACGCAAGCGATGATCGACGAATTTAACGGTCTTGATTTTGCAGGTCAAAAAGTTAACGGTAAATTGGTTGTTTCTGAAAACGTTGCGGACCAAGGTGGCCTGAGCTGTGCGTTGGAAGCGGCTAAGGAAGATGACAGTTTCTCTGGCAAGGAATTCTTCACCAACTGGGCTAAGGTTTGGTGCATGAAGGCCAGCCAAGAATATGAACAAATGTTGTTGAGCATCGACGTCCACGCGCCACATAAGTTGCGTGCCAATGTTCAGGCACAGAACCTGGATGACTTCTACACCGCTTTCGATGTCAAGGAAGGCGACGGTATGTGGTTGGCACCGGACAAGAGAGTGCACATTTGGTAATTTAAAGAGCGTGAACACCCCTGGTTGCGAGCCGAGCAATAACGGAAATGAGGCACAGTGCAAGCGAACTTTGCTTGTGCTGTGCCTCATTTTGGTTATGCACAGGCGCGTGGGGGTGTGAACGCGTTTCGACTATATAAAAGTAAACAACAAAGCCAAGCTGACTAAATTGCAGCAACAGTCGGCCAATCACAATGGACGAGATTAAATTGGTCATCTAGTTTTCAGTTCCAAAATACGATTTAAAAAGGATTTTCTCATGCAAATTCGCGATTACCATTCTACAGACGAGCAGTCGTGGCTTCAATGCCGTGTATTATCCTTCATGGATTCCAGTTATTTCCAAGACGTCCAACAGCACCGGCAAACGTTTGCGCGACCAAGTGTTGAATTAATAGTTGTTCAAGAAAATAAAATTGTGGGCCTGATTGATGCGGAATTAAACAGTCAGAGCATGACGGACAAACAAGAATCCGGGGCAATGATTTGGAATTTGGCGGTTTTGCCGGAATATCGTCGACAAGGTGTTGCCAAGGACTTATGGCAAGCAATGCGCAAACGACTGCTGGATCAAGATATTCATTACTGCGAACTGTGGACGCAAGAGGATGTGCCGGCTAACCGTTTTTATCAACACAACGGGTTCAAATTGGATACTAATGCAACGTATTTACGGTGCAAAATTGGTGGCAGAGAGCTGCCATTAGCATTATCGAAGCAGCTTAACAAAACTGTTTATGTTGAGGACATGACGTTTGAAGCGCAAGTTAGTGAGCGGGAACAATTACAACCATTATGTGGTGAAATCATCGAAACGCGAATGTACACACAACACTTTTAATTGCCGCCAAGGACTAGGAATTTATCCATCAGACTTATACACTGGAATTACAATATAAATAAAGAAGGCTTTTTGATGAAAACGAATCATTCTTCATGCACGGCCATTTTAGTTGGTAAGAAAGCAACCATGGACGGCTCGACAATCATTGCACGGAACGAAGACGGCTATGGTGCCATCGGACCCAAGAAGTTCATCGTTCATGCGGCTCGTCACGGTCAACCGGACACGTACACATCCGTTACTACTGGGGTTAAAATTGACTTGCCAGCTGACGCATTACGGTATACGGCTGAGCCCAGTGTGCCAACAGATGAAGGTTTGTATGAAGAGGCTGGAATTAACGAAAAAAACGTGGCGATGAGTGCCACTGAAACCACGTTTACTAATCCACGGGTGCTTGGTTTCGATCCTTTGGTTCACGACGGTGTTGATGAAGAAGCGATGGTGACATTAGTGTTGCCATACATCAATTCTGCGCGTGAAGGGGTTCAACGTCTCGGCGATTTCATCGAAGATTACGGGACCGGTGAAAGTAACGGGATCGCTTTTTCTGATAAGGATGAAGTGTGGTACATGGAAACGGCTGGTGGTCATCACTGGGCAGCCGTTCGTTTGCCAGACGATGCTTATGCCGTTGCACCAAACCAAATCAACATTCAAACAATTGATTTCAATGACACTGACAACTTTATGTGGGCTAAAGACTTACAGGAGTTTGTGACCGATAATCAGTTGAACCCAACACCAGACACGTTTAATTTCCGTGAGATTTTTGGAACCCACACTGAAAGTGACGCACATTACAATACACCGCGCGCTTGGTATGGTGAAAAATTATTTACACCGGATTTGGAACAAGAACCCACCAGTCAACAGATTCCGTTTATTCAACATGCTAACCGCAAACTAGCGGTGGAAGACGTTGAGTATTTCCTCACGTCTCACTATCAGGAAACACCGTTTGATCCGTTTGGCGATGGCACACCTGCTCAAAAGAAAACATTCCGTTCAATCGCATTGGATCGTAACCAGATTTCACACATCTTACAGATTCGGCCAAACGTCGACGCCGCGCATGCTGCTGTGGAATGGATGGCGATGGGCTTCTTTGCGTACAGTCCATACGTGCCATTCTTTACGAACATCAATGACACGCCGGCCAACTACAAGAACACCACTGAGGCCGTTTCACTGGATAACGCTTACTGGTTATACAAATCGCTCGGTGTGTTAGTTGAACCACACTACCACGACTTTATTGTTGAGGTTAACGAGTACCGTGACGCTTGCCAGGCTTACGCTCGTTCGCGCGTGATTGCGGCGGATGCCGAGGCGTCATCGCAAAGTGACACAACACGCTACCTTACGAAACAAAACGACGTCACTGCTGCTGAAATTACCAAACGAACAAAGACGTTAATGGATCATTTGGTTAAAGAGGCATTGGAGTTGTCACCGGTTACGTTTGAACCAGGGGATAATCTGTAATAGCTTATTAAGAGAGGTGAGAATCCGATTGTGGATTGTCACCTTTTTTAGTATCTGCGACGTTACTTCCAGCGGTAAAACGCGTATGTTATTGTAGTTTGCGACTAAGCCTGTATAATTGATAACGCACTAATGGTTAAAATTGCCATTACAAGAGGATAAATATGATTGAAATAACGGTTCAAACGTTGCACGAAATGTTACCGAATGTTGAACACTTAATCGATGTTCGAGAACCTGATGAATATGCGGAAGGCCACGTTGAACAAACAACGAACCTGCCATTAAGTACGATTGAACAGTGGTTATCAAACCTATCGAATACATCAACGTACACGGTGATTTGCCGCTCGGGACGGCGGTCATCGCTAGCCATTGAACAAATGAAACAACATGGCATTACTGGTGTTAACGTCAACGGCGGCACCCTTGCTTGGCAGGCAGCAGGTTACCCAGTCACTAAGAAATGAGGAGCACATGACTGAAACAGCACTTAAAGTACTAAAGGACAAATTTGGCTATGATAGTTTTCGTCCAGGCCAAGATGAAATCATTAATAAAATTATGAATCACGAAAACGTCCTTGCTGTTATGCCAACGGGTGGCGGAAAGTCTTTGTGTTATCAGATTCCGGCCTTAATGCTACCAGGTTTGACGGTGGTGGTGTCGCCCTTGATTTCACTGATGAAAGATCAGGTTGACGCATTATCTGAAAATGGGATTGCCGCCACATTTATCAACAGTACATTGGATTACCAAGAGATTGAACATCGTTTGCAACAGGCCGCAATGGATCAGGTCAAACTGATTTATTTGGCGCCCGAACGGTTGGATGATGAACGTTTTTTGAGCGAGCTGAGTGACTTAAACATCTCTCAACTGGCGATTGACGAGGCTCATTGTATTTCGCAGTGGGGGCACGATTTTCGGCCCAGTTATCTGAACTTGATGAAGACGGTGCACCAATTTCCATCTCATCCGGTAGTAGTGGCATTGACTGCGACGGCGACGAGCAAGGTTGCTAGTGATATTATGCAACGACTCAATATTGATCCTGCTAATGAGGTCAGTACTGGATTTGCGCGGGACAATTTGTCTTTTCAGGTCGTTAAAAACCAGAATAAAGAAGCCTTTTTATTAGAGTACCTTAAGGTAAACGCCAACGCGGCTGGGATCATTTATGCAAGCACCCGTAAAGAAGTTGAACGCTTAACGGGATTATTGCAGAAAAAGGGCATTAAGGCTGAAATGTATCACGCCGGTCTCAGCGAAGATGTGCGAAATAAGAATCAGGAAGACTTTTTGTACGATCGCGTTCAGGTAATGGTTGCGACAAACGCATTTGGGATGGGGATTGATAAAAGTAATGTGCGCTTCGTCATTCATTATCAAGTTCCCGGCAATCTTGAAGCCTATTACCAAGAAGCTGGCCGTGCAGGTCGTGATGGCCTGCCCAGCGAAGCAATTTTGATGTACCAACCGTCAGATTTACAGATTCAGCACTTTTTCATCGATCAGTCGGAGATGGAACCAGCATTTAAGACGCGCGAATATTTGAAACTACAGGAAATGTCCAAGTATGCGAATACCGAGGGCTGTTTGCAACAATTTATTTTGAAGTATTTTGGTGAATCTTCACCGGCGTGTGGTCACTGTGGTAATTGTTTGGATGAACGGGATCAGGTCAACGTGACAGTCGACGCCCAAAAGGTCTTATCCTGTGTTTTGCGAATGCGGCAACGTTATGGCAAGTCACTGATTGCGCAAGTATTGACTGGTTCGCATGTCAAACGAATTCGTGATGAACACTTTGACCAATTGTCGACTTATGGATTGATGAAAGGGCGGTCACAGAAGGAAGTTACAGATTTAATTGACTTCCTGACCAGCAGCGGCTATCTGCAACAAGTTGGTGGTGAGTATCCAACGCTACATGTGAGTGAAATGGGTGGCAGTGTCTTGAAGGGGAAGGCAAAAGTCCTTCGTCGTGGCGCAGTGAAGGCCAAACGAACGGTGTCAGTGGACGACGGTTTGTTCGAATCGTTACGTCAACTACGTTTGAATTTTGCCGAACAACAGCATGTGCCACCATATGTCATCTTTTCAGACAAAACATTGCAAGCCTTTTGTGAAGAATTACCGCAAGGCACGTTGGATATGTTGTCAATTAAGGGTGTTGGTCAGAACAAACTGGATAAGTACGGGGATGCATTCCTTAACGTTATTCAGGAATACGAAGCTGACGCAAGTGAGGCTGCCCAGTAAACAAATTTTTGGGAGGTTTCAGTATGAATAATCGTTGGCTAAAGCTTCCGGTTGTCAACAGTGACACGCTCACCGTGGGACCGGTTCGAGCCTCCAAAGTTCGGAGTCTTTCACCTCGCCGAAAAGCCTCGTGAAGCCCGCGAGGTTTTTCGACCGTCCGTAACCTAAATTCGGAGAACCACCGAATTAACGTTACTTTCACGGCTCGGTATCACTGTTGACGCCCTGCAGCTGATGTAGTCGCAAGATCCATTTAATAATTGTGTTTCCGGATATTTTAGTGCTTTTAACTATCAACTATAAAATAAGGCAAGACACTGTGAGAGTTAGTGTCTTGCCTTATTTTTGCAATGTTCACCGTAATCTAGGAGAACTGACTAAAAATCAGGTGTTATTTTCGAATTAGTGTTTTAATCAGACGATTGATAGTTATTGTGCCATGGTCGACGATATCAAAATCACCGTTTGCAAAACACCATGTGGCCATAATGCCACGAATCATTGAAGATAGATCAAACAGCACTTCATTTGCCGGTTGGATTAACAATCTTTTCTGTCCTTCTAGTTGCTCAATATCCTGTTGAATTGATGTAACAAACCGTCTTTTTTCAAAATGGCTGCCTGGAATAGTCATGTTGGCCGTGAAATTAGTGATGTAGGCTAGTGTCGTTAACTCGACGCCAATAGTATTAGCAAATTTAAATTCCGCAATTAAGATTGCGATTAAATGATCTGCAGGATCAATGCGTTCCTGGTCGAGGCTACTAATGCTATGCATGATATAGTCGTTTAGATTCTCATAAAAGACCTGTGATACGATGTCTTCCTTAGATCGGAAATGGACATAGAATGCCCCTGTTGTGACGTCAGCTGCATTCGCAATATCGCGAACTGAAGCTTTATCGAAACCATTTTTCTTAATTAAAGCCGTAGCTGCCTTGAACAATGCAATCTTCGTAGCGGCTTTTTGTTTTTCGCGCTTGTTTGTTTTTTCCATTGACATTAACCTACCTCTGGACAATACTTATTAAGCTCACATAACATGTTATGTGAAAATCATTGTTTGAATTATTAAAAGTATAACAGGAGATGATGGTCATGTTTTTTATGGAATTGACTTATAAGAAGCCAATAAGTGTTGTTGAAGCAGCTTTACCTTTACATAATCAGTATTTGGATCGTAATTATAAACTGGGGAATTTTATTTTTTCAGGACGAAAAGATCCACGCAATGGTGGCGTCATTTTAGCTAATGTAGCCGATTTGAAAGATTTAGAAAACATTTACCATGAGGATCCATTCTTTAGGCAAGGTATTGCAGATTATAAAATACTTAATTTTACGCCGACAAAGATGAATGATGTGTTTGCTCAAATCCCGTTAAGGTGATGATATGCAAAAATGCCACTTTAGTTAGTGGCATTTTTACGTGATTTCTATAAATTAAAACTAAACCTAAGCCTAAGCCTGTGACGACTCTTCCTCATGATGGGTGGCGTTATAGTAGCGACCCCATTTTTCCATGGCGATAATTACAGGAACGAGGGTTTCACCGAATGAAGTTAGCCGATATTCGGTCTTGGGTGGCATGACGGGGTAGATGGTTTTAACCAGTACGCCATCGTTTTCAAGTTCTTTTAATTGCAGTGCCAGCATTCGATGAGAGCAGTCTTTCATTTGACGCTGCAGGTCCCCAAAGCGTTCGGTGCCGTTTTTGATAAGGTGAAATAAAATAACACTTTTCCATTTACCCGAAATAATCTGTAGCGTGCTTTCAACTGGACAGCCATCCTGACAATCGTAAGTGTGACGTACCATAACTACCTCCAAGTCGATAAATTCCTATCACTAAAGTATGTATTAGTGTCAGAATACAGCAGTCACGTTAAAATTAACAACAAATCATCGTCAACTGGGGTTACTAGTGAAAAATTTGTAACTAGGTGATTAAAATTTCACGATTGTAGCGTTTTTTGTCGATATTAGAATGGAGTTGTTGTTAGAGCAGTTGTCATAGGGAGAGGGAGTTATCAAAATGGCTAAAACAATGAATGCGATCGGTTTTACTGATCATTTGCCAATTACAGATGAGCACAGCTTACAAGACTTTACAGAAGCAGTTCCTGTTGCCAAGGGTCACGATTTATTAGTTCATGTTAGCGCGGTCTCGGTTAATCCAGTAGACATTGGCGTGCGTCGTGGCGGTCGTGGCCACTTGAGTCAGCCCCGTGTAATTGGCTGGGATGCAGTTGGCGAGGTCGTTGCCGTAGGTGGACAGGTACAGTTGTTTAATGTCGGTGACCGGGTTTATTACGCAGGTTCGTTTAAACGGGCGGGTAGCGATAGTGATTACCAGCTCGTGGACGAACGCATTGTTGGTCACGCACCACAGCATTTAGGTGATGCAGAAGCAGCGGCAATGCCGTTAACGACGCTGGCTGCGTGGGAAGCACTGTTTGAACAATTGCCAATTGACCCGGATGACAAAGAAAACAATGCGAAGCGCAATTTATTGATTATCAATGGTGCCGGTGGGGTTGGGTCCATTGCGACCCAACTCGCACATTGGGCCGGTTTGCACGTGATTGCGACCGCTTCGAGGCCAGAAACAATTGACTGGACGCTAGCTCACGGCGCGGACGAAACAGTTAATCACCGTGAAGATCTGGTTAAGCAAGTGCGCAATTTGGGATATCACTACGTAGATTATATTTTGGAACTGAATAATCTGGACGCTCATTGGAGTGAAATGGCTGAACTGATTGAACCTAGCGGCTGGATTGCCTCAATTACTGAAAATCATCGGCCAGTGGATCTCAAACGCCTGACTCAAAAACGGGGCCACTTTGCATGGGAGTGGATGTACACAAAATCATTTTTCCACACCGCAGATATGCAAACACAACATGATATTTTAGAACGAGCCGCAAAAATGTTTGATGATGGGACGTTGAAAAGCACGTTGACCAAACAGTTATCACCATTTGATGCAGCAACATTACGTCAGGCTCATACGTTAGTAGAATCAGGTCACATGATGGGAAAAGTTGTCGTTACTCGGTGATTATGAGTTGATGATGGCATTGACTCTTGTTGTTTGCGTGTATAATGGCGGCAAAAAGTATAATCAGGTGAATGTCATGAAATTAGATCGCCTTTTCGCTCGGATTAAAATGGTGCGGGTATTAAATATCTTCGGAGGCAGTTTGGGTACTTCCATGGCGATGAGAATGATTCAAAGACGGATTACGCATGATATGCTGTCTTTGCGATTAACGCCGGCTGATTTGAATAAAATGCTGAATTTGCCGCCGTATACGATTACTGCACTGGCGTCCGGAAACCCAGATTTCTTTCAGGTCAGTTATAAACAGTTGCAAAGATTGGCTAGAATGCTGGACGAACGGTTGAATGAAGTCCATTAAATGTTATTTATAAATGAAGGAGTTTTCCGGTTTCGTTGTGCTGTTAACTGGCAAGGTGAGTAGGATAAAAAGGTCTGCTTATCGTTTGTCGATGTAGCAACTATGTGGTATATTATTGTCGAAGCGAAGCATGGAAGCATCCGACCCCTTACTAGGTGTGACTAGTAAGGGGTCTTTTTTCGAATAATATGTAATTAGACGGGACACTTTAGGTTGAATTATGGTCAACTACGGCCGATTGTGGCGATCATCCAACCAGTGGTCAAACATCTTTAAAAGCATGCCCACAATCAGTGGTGCTAAAAATAATTGAAGCATGGTTGCATCCCCCTTTCATCCAGATTCTCGATGAATCGAGTCGACCACGCTTTTAAGAATACCAAAACTAGTTCATTGTTTCTCTTACATGTTTATGAGAAAAAGCAGGCGATAAATCCCGTTATATTGGGATTTATCGCCTGCTTGTTTATTCTGATTTAGGTTAGCAACATTGTTATCAACGTGCAAATCACGTTTTTAATTAGATGACTGGCAGCAATTTTTAGTTGTCTGAAACCGAGGCCGTGGTGTGCTCCCGAGCAAGTTTAACGAAATGCCAAGTCAGGCCGATAACGGCACCAACCAAAGCGGGGACGACCCAGTCCATACCGTACTTGGCGAATGGCAGGTAGCTCATTTGAAAACTGGTCATGGCTTTACCAAATGCACTTTGGCTAACGACTGGTGGAAAGGCGGCAATCATGTCGAAAACAGCGGGAACACAAGTGAACAGCACGACGAAAGCGTACACGACTGGATCTCGTTTGAATAGGGGTGAAGTGATGGATAACAGAATCAGTACCATCGCAAGCGGGTATAAGAACATCAACATTGGCGTGGACCATGAAATGATTAGGTTAAGGCCGATGTTAGCCGTTAAGAAGGATGCGATGGTTGTGAACCGTAACCAAACGCGGTAGCTGATGCTTGGGAAATGTTTGTGGAAATCTTGGGCAAACGCAGCAACTAAGCCGATGGCGGTCGTGAGACAAGTAACCGTGATCAGAACGGCTAAAATAGCTTGGCCGGCGACACCGAGATAGTGGTTGACCAGCTGATCAAACGTAACCCCACCATTAGCGGCTAGTTTGAATTGACCCAGTGACATGGCACCAATCACGATTAGTAATAAGTAAATGATGGCTTCGAAACCCATTGAGAAGAAACCAGCACGGGCCGTAACTAATGCGATGGCGTTAGGATTTCGTTTGCCAAGGGAGCGAATTGCAGTGACGACGGTTACCCCGAAGGCAAGCCCCGCCAAGGCGTCCATCGTGTTATATCCCTGAAGGAAACCGTTGAAAAAGGCATCATGCTGGTAGGCTGTTGTGACGGCCTGATGGACAGGATTGCCAAGTGGTTTCAAAAAGGCGAGGAAGAAGACCAGTGCTAGCAAAATTAGAAAAATTGGGTTTAGCAATTTACCGATATTGGCGACGATTTTACTTTGTTCAACAGAAAAGAAGTAGGCTAAACCGAAGAACACGGCGGAGAAAATGACGAGTCCTAAGGTTTGAAAATGTGCAGGCACTAACGGAGCGACACCGACAGTGTATGAAACGGTCGCTGTCCGGGGAGTACCAAACAGCGGTCCGATAGTACCGTGAATCAACACCATAAAGGTGAGGGCAAACCAGACCCCAAGTGGGCGGCCTACGTCGTAAACACCGCCGGCACGGGTGATACTAATTGCTAGCACAGAAAGTAAGGGCAGCAATACCGCAGTTACCAGAAAGCCTAATGCTGCACTGAGCCAGTGGGCGCCAGATAATTGACCCAGGTGCAACGGAAAGATAAGGTTACCGGCACCAAAGAAGAGTGCGAACAGCATTGAACTGACTAACGCATATTCACGTTTGGTTAATTTGTGTTCCTGTAATTCCATATAATTGCCTCTTTTCATTTACGTCATCGAGAAACTATTTTTTTGATAAAAAAACGTCCTTAGCCGAATTACTTCAGCTAAGGACGTTTGCACGTGTTACCACCTTTGTTCACAGACCTCTCACGAGAGCCTGCCTCTTCAAGTACGTGGCCTACCGCCAGATACTCTAGCTCTGTAATGGGAGCACCCATTGACTACTGTTGTCGTAGTCAACGCTCAAAGATGATGTTCACTTGTGGTTGATCGACGCCCTTTCACCAATCGGCGCTCGCTTAATGATCTTTTCGCAGGTTACTTTTCTTTTCAACGCGTGTTTTATTCATCAAATTTTAATGTGTTTATTATGATATCTTAGTCGAACATTGTCAACGATTTTTGAAAAAAGATTTATTCGCTACAAGTTATGTTTAGAACAGTTTGATCAACAATACACCAACAATCATAATCAGCAGGCCAATGATCTTAAGGGGAACGATAGGATTTCGTTTGGCACCGAACCAGCCGAACTGATCGACAATGAGGCCTCCGATAATCTGACCAAAAAGCACGATCACAACGGTTAAGCCAGTTCCGATGATGGGCACTAGATAAACATTACCAAGCACAAACAAGGCACCAATGAAGCCGCCGAACCAGATCCACCATGGATTGTGTGAGATGGCACCGACTGGGAACCGTAAACCGTGATTTTGAATCAGCACCACAATTAATAAAATGAGGGTACCAACCAGAAAACTGACGTAGGCACCTTGAATAGGCGATTTCAATAAGTGCCCCAAGTGACCGTTAATCGCAGTTTGTCCCGCGGCAAACGCACCAAACAAGATACCCAACAATTGCCAAAAACCACGGTGGGGGACGTGATGAGTTTCAGTAGCTTCCGCAGAACCTTGAAACGTATTTTTACGAGCGCGTTCTGGTAGGACGACCGCAAAAACGATACCGACAATCATTAGGATTGCGCCGAAAGCACGCAACCAGGTGATTGAGTGTTGAGCACTGGCAAACCAACCAAAGTTATCAATTAGCAAACCCATTAGGATTTCCCCTAAAATGGGCATTAAAACTGTTTGAATACCACCTAGTTTAGGAAACAACAAAATGTTCCCAGTGAGGTAGACAACGGCGAGCACACCACCAAGCCAGATCCACCAGGGATGGCTAGTAAAGAAAGTTCCGGGAATTAATAAACTGCGTCCAGTCGCAAGCAAAAGTGCAGTTAAAAGGACGGTTCCCATGAAAAATGACATCAATGAAGCAAAGTAGGGTGATTTAAGTGTCCCTTGTAAACGTGAATTAATGGCGGTTTCCATCGGCAAAGCGATTCCAATAGCGATGGCAATCGTAATGGCAAGCATATAATACCTCCTACAGCATTTGAATAACTTGTTTAATGTTACCACTCTGTACGGGATGTATGGTAAATTAAAAAGTAATGAGAATATAAGCACGGTGATAATATTGGTATTTTAATAATGAATAACTTTATTTCGTGGAAGCGCGTTTGGTAATATTCACGCGTTAATCCTTCGAAGATAGTGTGCATTCAACCGCACTATCTAAAACAAAACTAAATAGATATAAAAGCAGGTGGTCGAATGAGTACCATTCAAATTGACCAATTAACGTTCCGGTATCCTGGCGCTGATGCACCGGTATTTGATAAGTTATCGCTCAATCTCGATACAACTTGGCGATTAGGTTTGATTGGCCGTAATGGTCGTGGCAAAACGACCTTCATGAATTTATTGCGAGGTCAGTTGTCCGGTCATGGATTGATTAAAAGGCCGGTGACGTTCAATTATTTTCCCGATGCAGCGATTAATCGGTCGCAAACAGTCATGGCAATCATGACATCAACTGGTGCCGAAGAGTGGCAAGCCAGTTTGGAGTTGGATCGGATTGGACTAGATGAAAGCTATGAACAACGTCTGTTTGACACACTTAGCGGCGGCGAACAAACGCGGGTCTTGCTAGCACGCGGATTCGTTAACGAAAACGACTTTCCGTTAATTGATGAACCAACGAATCACTTGGATATTGAAGGTCGTCAGGTCGTCGGCACTTATCTGAGACAAAAACAGGGTTTCATCTGCGTCAGTCATGATGAGAGTTTTTTGAATCTGTTCGTGGACCACGTTATGTCGTTAAATCGGAGCTCTGTGGATTTAGTAGCGGGCAATGTCGAAAACTGGCAGGTTGATAAAGAGCGCCGTGACAATGCGGCGACCACGCAAAACGAGCATTTGCAGCATCGTATCAAGCAATTGTCGAGCCGTGCCAATATTCAACGCGAGTGGGCTGAAAAGCGTGAACGTGAGTCAAATGACGCTTCTAGTCGACGAATGGCTAAGAAATTGATGTCTCGCGCGAAGGTGTTTGAACACCGAACAGATGCCGCGATTGAACAACGGAAAGGCTTAATGAACGATGTCGATCAGGTGAATAGATTGCGAACCAACGTCCAGCAAACCGCTGGCGGACAGCTATTGCTTAGTCTGCGAGACTTCAGTGTCAAACGGCGCAATGATCCACTGTTTCAACCCGTTTCATTGGATTTTCACAGAGGTGACCGCCTGGCAATCATTGGCCCAAACGGTGTGGGTAAAACTAGTTTTCTGAACTTGCTACGAGGGCAAGAAAAATTGGCTTACGACGGCTATTTGATGAATGATTTGCCTCAAGACATCGGTTACCTGTCCCAGCAGTTTACTGATTTTATCATGGACGGTTCGTTTGACCGATGGCGTGACCATCATGATGAAACGACCGTTTGGAATTTAATGCATCAGTTAGGCGTTTCGCGCCCAAGGTTAAAAGCGCCGACCAGCGAATGGAGCATGGGCGAAATGAAGAAAGCCGCCTTGGCGGTGAGCTTGAGTGAACCACATGGAATATTGATCTGGGATGAGCCGACCAACTATTTGGATATTGATGCTCGCGAACAGTTGCAAACCTTGATTCAGCAGGTGCGCCCCACGATGGTTTTGATTGATCACGATCGTCATTTCATTGAGGAAACGTGTACACAGCAAATGACTTTGAACAAATTCGAAAACAAGCCCCGTCTTCATTAGTAATTGTGGCGATCATTCAACCAGTGGTTAAAACACTTTTAAAAGTTTGCGTACAATCAGCTGCCTAAAACATGTGTGGTATATTCCGTTGCGGCACCCAACAACGCCGTTCCGTGGGGAACGTTTCAGCCCGCTGAAAATCGCGGTCTTCAACATCGACTTTGAGCCCAAAAGGTCTCAAAGCTCGTCCCACACAACTAAATGGCGAAAACCATGCCATTAAGTTGTGTTGACACGGAACTCTGTTGCTGGTCGCCTTCACTTAACTGCCAAATCATTGACTAGTGTAATGGTTAGATTGAGTGTTCAATATTTAAAATCAGTGTAAGCTGGAGGGCGTCAAAATTGAATGCAAGCCGTGAAGGTGGTGTTAATTGGGCGTTTTCAAGCCCAATTTACAGCACGGGACGGTCGTGAAGACGTGGTTTTCGGCTTCACGGCGAAGTGAACGACTCCGAACTTTAGGAGGCGTGAACTGGTCCCACGGCGGTATTCAATTTGGACAACCGCAAGCGTGAGTCAACGACTACGGTCTATCATCTAAACAGACTCCTATGTTCACGGTCAACGATGAAAATACACAATTAAATTTAGACAAGCAAACAGGCGACAAGTCCCTGATATAAGGGATTTGCCGCCTGCTTATTTGTGACTATTGAATTTAAAAATTAGTCGTTAAAGTTGCCGCTTTCAACATCTTTGATGAACTTGGCCAAGTGATCGAAGTAAACGGGCGCGTTATCGATCATGTGGTGGTGACCACCATCTGGTGTTGTTTCAAGACGAGCGTGAGGGATCAGCTTTTGCATGGTCCGCGCTGTGTCTAATGGCATAGTTTCGTGCTCACCAAACGTTAATAGCGTTGGAACCTTGATGTCCTTAAGGTGATCACGGAAGTGCCAGTCTTTCAACTTACCGGTAATAACGAATTCGTTGTCACCTTGGAAAGCGTTGTAAACGGGTGTTGCCATCGTTGAAATTAAATGAGCGATTGCCGGTGGCTGTTTGCGGTCAACATAGCCACGGTTTAAGACATCAACATCAGCTTGGTAACGGTCGTTGTCATAGTCATTTTTAGCTTCGCAAGACTGCATAAACTTAACTTCTTCGGCAGGTAATGCCTCTTCACGAACCTTGTTAATGTGGGTGACGTATTCATCAATTTCATCGACCATTGATGAAACAATCGCGCCTTTCAAATGGTCGCCGTATTTAGCAGCGTATTCTTGAACTAACAAGCCGCCCCAGCTTTGACCGATAAGGTAGAAGTTGTCGATGCCAAGCTTTTGGCGAACTTCTTCAACTTCATCCAAGAAGTATTCATAAGTGAGGTACTTGTCAGCAGTTGCCTTGTCTGAGTAATCGGGTTGGTCTGAGTAAAATGAACCCAGTTGATCGTACATGTGAACGGTCACGTTCAAGCCTTGTTTGCCAAGTTCTTCAGCAAAGTTTTCCCAGTATTCGTGTGTGCCACCAGGGCCACCGTGCAGACATAGTAAGTGAATGTCGCCCGTGCCTTGAGTGTTAGTCCATAAGTGATACCCGTTGTCGAGTGTCATGATGGTGGTTCCTTGTTTCATGGGGTCAGCCTCCTTCATGTAATGTCACTAGTTTATCACGTTTCTGATGGTGTTCATCAATTTACTAATAAATGGTCCCGAAATCGGCGAATATTTGTGCAAACAGACCTATTATTGGTTAAAATTAAGGGTAATACCGGTGGTTTCGTGTTTTATGAACGTTAAGGCAATAGGCAAATGTTTATTAAGAGAGTGGACTTACAAATGACTAAGTAAGTGCACGGTTAAGAGAGAGGATAAACTGACATGAATATTTGGGCAAACTATATTGCCAGTTGGCAACAAATTTTTAATTATCGCGGTAAGACGCGGCGACGTGATTTCTGGGCCGCCATTATTGGCATGGTGATTGCGAGTATCGTGGTTAGTACGATTCTATCAGGTGCAACGGGATTGAGTGACGGAATTGCGCTTCCGGCCCACTGGTTGGAAAACTTCTTCTTTCTGGCTCAGTTTTTACAATATCTAAGTATGTCGGTTCGGCGGTTACATAGTTTAAGTTTGTCTGGTCACTATCAGTGGCTGATGCTGGTTCCTGGTGTGCACATGATTGTTTTGCATGCATTACCAGAAGTTGAAAAAGACCCACGTGCGCCATGGTACAACATGATGAGCGTCGATAATGGGCCAGCAAGTTTAGAGGTTAACCATCGCGGTCATGTAAGTGGCATTTTGAGTAATGCTTTTGGGTACACATGGCGAAATATGTTTAATTTTCGCGACACGGTATCACGAGGCAACTATTTATGGGCGAGGGTGACCTGGAGCATTTTCAGTTTGTTCGCGGGAGCGTTGCTTTCGCTGACTATCTTTTTAATTGTCGTTGTACGTATTTTTGTTTCATTATTAATGAACCGTGGGAATACACTACAATTGAATCCAAGTCTGCAATCGCCAACGTTTGATCCAAGCGTGTTGAACGGATTGGGCCTTTTCATCATTCCGGTTGGATTGATAGTCGGTTTTTTGATTGTATTTCCAATCGTTTCACTAACTGCCCGACGCCTACATGATCAAGAATTAAGTGCTTGGTGGGTGTTCTTATACTTGGCAGGTTCTGTTGGTAGTTTGATTTTACTCTTGTTGTCGTTGCTGCCGGCTAAGGATGGTCAAACAAAATATCCAGTCGCAGATGGGCGCCCAGCCGCGAACACTGAGAGTAGCGATAGTGGCGATAAAAGTGAACAAACGGTCAGCGCTTCGGCGGCTTCTTCACAGGCTTCAGTAGAGGTCTTTTATCCACAATCTGTCACAAGCGCGGCACAAGTTGAAGTGTTCTATCCACAGTCATCAACCGTCGCTTCTAGTGAGTCCGCAGCTACAAGCGATACTAGCGTGCAATCAAACGCCGCATCCGAGGATCGTGATGACCATGTCTAAGCGTCGACATAGATTGTTGCTGACCACGGTCACTCTAGCAGCTTTGGCTACGTTATTGGTAATCGTTTCGGCATGTGGTCGTTCAACACAAAGGGTCAGTGCCCCAGCAACAAAACCAACCAACATTAATTTTGCTGTTGGTCAGTCGGTGGACGCTTTACCGCTATATGTGGCGGAAGAGCGCGGTTACTTCACGCAAGCTAAATTGCGTGTGACTTTAACTAATGTTGCGGCGGCTGACGATCGCGTCAGTGGTATCAGTACGCATCAGTTTGAAGGCGCCATTAGTGGCTTGCCTGAGCTAATGATGACGAGTGGCACGCACCCAACGAGCCAAGTGGTAGGCAACGCCACGAATTATACTGCGCTGATGACGACGGATGATAACGTAACTAAGCTGAAACAGTTAAAGAATAAAACGGTTGGTACACTGGCGAATTCAACGCAGGCATACGCTACTGATTTGCTTATTGAAGATGCAAAGTTAACGGACAAAAACGTTACGTTGAAAACGACGGCTAGTGAAACCGAACTGATGAGCGCCGCTAATAATCATACTGCGAGTGCTGTTAGTTTGACGGATCCTAACGCAAGCTTATTGCGGCGCCAGGGAGCGCGAACACTAGCCCAAACGACGGCCAATCAAGCTAATACCGGAATTGTGTTTGGCAACAGCATGTTGAAGAATCATGCTGCGGCCGTGCAAGGCTTCATGAGGGCCTATAACCAGGCGGTGGATTACATCAATGCGCATCCCAGCACAATGGATTATCAAGAAATTTTAGTTAGCAAACTCGGTTATCCTGGGGATGGTCTGAATGCGTTAGCACTGCCGCATTTTGCTACGGCAACGACGGTTAGCAAACAGTCGTTGGGGAATGTTCGCAGTTGGTTATTGGCTAAGAATCAGGGGCTACGATTAGCGACTGTTGAGCGTTATCGTTCCACCTTACTATCTGACAAATAACAGTGTGATTAGCACATAATGAATGAGGATAAAACATGTTAATGAAAGTTTTGAGCTTCATCACAACATTTGCTGTGGCAATATACGGTATTTGGATTATTATCGCGGCGCAACGTAAAAAGACCCGGCCTGCGCGTGAGTATCAATTATGGCTGCTTGTCGGCGGTATTTTTATACTTTGTCAGGTTTTATTTAGCGACAATCGGCTATTAGGCGCGGCACTATTGTTTGTGGGCTGTGTAGTGGTATCAGCCGTATATTATCTGATTGACCGTAAACAACATGACACGATTAACTGGCGGTCACACGTTCTACGTGGCTTGCTGGAACTTGTACTGGTTGTGTGGGCCGCATTTGTTGGGTAGTGACATAACAAGGTCGGTTCTGGATAACAAAGTGAAAATGATTGGGAGCAAACTTAAATGAGTAAAAGTGTATTAATTACTGGTGCGACCCGTGGCATTGGGCTAGCACTGGCACAAAAATATGTTGAAGACGGTGACCTAGTGCTCGTTGGCACCCGAGATTTGAATCGTGGCTTGGATGTTGTCGATGAGTTACGTGACAATGGTGGTCAAGCGCGATTATTACAGATTGATTTAATGGATCATGGCAGTGTGATGCAGGCCGGTCAGTGGATTGGTGAGCAGTTTGGCAAACTGGATTTGTTGATCAACAACGCTGGGGTGTTTGACGATCACGATATCCAGGCCAGTCATGAAGATTCGGAAAGCCTTCATCAAACATTTGATGTAAACGTGTTGGGGACTTACTTGGTCACTCAGCAGATGTTGCCGTGGCTGGAGGCTGCTAATGATGGCATGGTAATTAGCATGTCGGATGAATTAGCTACATTTGCTAACTTTGCTGCCAGCACGCCCACGACTGGACTGGGTCAACGAATTTCTCGAATGGGCGTTAACGCGATGACCGTGCTACTTCAAAATGAACTGCGAGGTAATGTTCATTTCCGTGCGGTGACTCCCGGTCCAATTGCCAGCAACCCGGCACGAAAGGGAGCACCAGTCGCAACTGCCGTTGATTTAATTCAAAAGATTGATCAACACAAGGATTCCGATTGGGATGGCAAGTTAATTGGTCCTAGCGGAATACTCCCGTTTTAGGGTGAAATGCTTTAACAATCGAGGTGGGCGTGATGCCGAAACACGGTCGATTATGGTATCAAATTCGTAATGCACGACATACGGGTGAAGGCGAGTTGCCAGGCGATAAATGGCGAACAACGAATAAGTATGTATTAGAAACCGAGTACTATCAAAACTTAATGAAGTTATCAAAGGATGACATGGCCAACATGATTGACCTGTATCCTGAAATGATTCCTACAATTACTAATGGGCATGCCATCAATGTTGATGGCGCCTACTTATCAATGGATGAGTGGCAGCAGTTAGCGACCACCTTATCTGCTAAAGCAGTTGCCCAGGGTTTAACCAAGTATGAAACGGATTAAGCCGAGGACTTATCATTCACTGCTTTTATATAAAAACTGTTATGATTTTAGCTAATCACAGTTATTAGGGGATGGAGTCAATGTCGCAAAACAAATGGTTTAAAGTGTTGGTGCCTTGGGTTGTTGTTATTATTGTTGCCTTATTATTTGGCTGGATTCAAAGGTCAACGGGTTCCACCATTAGTTTTATCGTAATTTTTGAAGTCGTGATGTTCACAAGTGTGTGGCTACTCAACCATTTTTGGCTACATGTTCCGATCTTCTTAAGGCCAACAGAACGTTCTTGGCGGTTACTGCCAATTAATTGGACGAGTCTTGTTGTTTTATTACTGGCGATCGCCGTTGTCTTTGGTGGCAAAGGGAACTTCTGGTTATCATGTGTGGTATTGGTATTTGTGGGTATTACAGAAGAATTCGCTTTCCGTGGCGTCATCTTGCCGCTTGCCAGCAAGCTGGGTTCGGTCCAGAATCAACTATGGGTTGGTATACTTGTCTCTAGTGCATTATTTGGCGTGGCACACGGGGTGAATTTACTGCATCAGGCGCTGTTGATTACAGGCTTTCAGATGTTATCGGCATTTTCAATTGGAATTTTACTGTCTGCATTGTATTTGAGAACCGGTAGTCTTGTGTTTCCAATTCTATTGCATGGGTTAAACGATTTTCTCAGTTCTTATGGTAGTGGTGGTCTCCAAAGCCCACAGGTGTCACTGACTGGCGTTGGATTAGCGTTGGTTTACTTACTGACAGGACTATTTTTACTGCGTAAGTCTAAGCGAAACACTATTCAGCAGCCAATTAAAGCGTAATTGTGAGATCTTAGCTAGATATAAAGTGATTTTACGAACGGAATAGACATCCTTGCGATGTCTATTTTTTTAGCCTTAAATAAGGAAACCAACGCAGTGAACAATCGATTATTGACGCAAACTACAAACCTGATCATTCGGCAACCACGATGGGATGATGGAATAGTAGGCTAATAATAAAAAACGATTTTGTAAGCGATTACAAAACGTGTAAAATTGAGGCATGAGACTGTTAATTTGTTAATAAGTCAAGTTTATAGGAGGTTGTCCCATGAGTATCTCAGTGACAGGAAATGATTTTAATTTACAAACAGCGCATACCAGTTATTTGATGGGTGTGCTTGAAAACGGTGAAATAGGTCAATATTATTATGGCCCACGGCTCGGTGACAAGGTCAATACGGCTGATTTTCGGCACCGAGAATTCCGTTCCATCACCCCAACGTTAACGGCGGAACAACCTGAAGTGACCATGAGTATGATTAAGCAAGAATATCCAAGTTATGGTCATGGGGACTTTCGTTATCCTGCGTATCAGGTCACTTATGATAATGGTGCGCGGATTTCTGAATTTGTTTATCAGAATTATGAAATTGTTGATGGCAAACCAAAGCTCGGTGCATTGCCCTCTGCCAGTGCAGATGCGGACGACAAACACGTTCAAACTCTACGCATTCATTTGCTTGAAAAACAAAGCGGCCTGCAGCTGACCTTAAATTACAGTGTATTCGAAGACGAAGACGTGATTGTTCGCAGCACGAAGTTTGAAAACAAAGGGGAAACGAAGATTAAACTCAACGCTGCATTGAGTGCGAGCGTCGATTTCTCTGATGATCAGTATGACATGATTCAACTGTCTGGTGCGTGGGCACGTGAGCGGCATCTGTACCGGCGTCCATTGACGCGTGGTGTGCAAGCAATCAGCAGTACACGCGATGCCAGCAGTGCGCAACAGAGTCCATTTTTAGCACTTGCCCGTAAACAGACTACGGATCAAAACGGCGACGTTTATGGTTTTAACTTGGTGTATAGCGGCAACTTCCTGGCGCAGGTCGAAGTCGATTCCTATAACGTCACGCGGATGACGATGGGTATTAATCCGTTTGAATTCGGCTGGCAACTCAAAGCACATACGCAATTTCAAACGCCTGAGGTAATGATGACGTTTGCGAGTGACGGTTTTAACGGCATGAGTCATCAATTTCAACGCTTCTTAACCAACCATTTGATCTCAAAACGGTGGGTCAAAGAACCACGGCCAATTCTCATTAACAATTGGGAGGCAACCTATTTCGATTTCAATGAGCAAAAACTATTAGCTATTGCGAAATCAGCGAAGTCGCTGGGGATTGAACTGTTTGTGCTCGATGACGGTTGGTTTGGCAAACGTAATGATGATAATAGCTCGTTGGGAGATTGGCAGGTCAACTTAGCCAAGTTGCCAAACGGATTGAGTGGGTTAGCCAATAAAATTCACGATTTGGGCCTTCAATTTGGCCTATGGTTTGAACCAGAAATGATTTCTAAGGAAAGTAAACTATATGCGGCTCATCCAGATTGGGCCATTCATGTACCAGATCGGCGAATGACACCGGCCCGAAACCAGTTTGTGCTGGACTTCTCCCGTCAGGAGGTAATTGATTATCTGTTTGACCAAATGGCGGCGGCAATTCGTGAAACACACCTTGACTATATTAAGTGGGATATGAACCGCCACATTACTGAAATGTTTAGTTTGGCACTGTCAGCGGATCAACAAGAAGAACTCCCACACCGCTACATTTTGGGAGTTTACCAATTGTATGAACGGTTGACGTCCGCATTTCCTGATGTTCTGTTTGAATCATGTTCGTCTGGTGGTGGCCGTTTTGACGCTGGCATGTTGTACTATGCGCCGCAAACGTGGACCAGTGATGATACGGATGCTATTGAACGACTCAAAATTCAGTGGGGTACTTCAATGATCTATCCGTTGAGTACAATGGGAGCCCACGTTTCTGCTGTACCAAACCATCAGGATCGCCGCGTGACCTCACTAGCAACCAGGGCTGCTGTCGCTTACTTTGGTGTACTTGGCTATGAACTGGATATTAGTAAAATGAGTCCGGCCGAAAAGACAACTGTGGTTGATCAGATCAAGTTTTATAAACAATACCGGCCACTATTCCAGCAGGGCACGTTCATCCGTTTACAGAGTCCGTATGATGGCGATGGTAACGTGACATCTTGGATGGTCGTCAGTGACGATCAAAAAACAGCTATTGCAGGGCGTTATCAAGTTTTGGCCGAGCCTAACCCAGCCTATCGTCGTTTGAAATTTGCCGGACTGAATCCCGATTTTCTGTACACTGTCGATGGTGTTGATGGCGAATTTTCAGGTCGTCAATTGATGAATGCCGGGATTTTTATTCCAGAGTTATTCGCAGAACGCGGTGATAATCGTGACCGAACTTTCGATTTTCATGCGGATCTATATATCGTACACGCTAAATAAAAGAGTCAACTGAGAAATTACTGGAGGGATCAAATGTCCGTTTGAGCACTGTTTTAACCCGAGGGGGCGGTAATGATGATTCGAAAACAATTGCATCGCCAAACTCCGAAACGTTGACTGCCGCTGTATTGCTGGTTGGCACTAATTCAGGCGCCTTGCTCGCGCCATATGGCATTAAGGTACTGAGTGCAATTACACATGATTCGGTGGGAACGAAAACGTTCTTTTTGCTTGGATCGCTTTTAGTCGTGATAACGATTGGCGCGTTTGCGATTGCAATAACGGCGAGTCATCGTCGTCAAACTTCCTCCAGAGCATCGCGTTAAACCAATTAAAGAATATCCATTGATCCTGATAAACGCTGATATAGCGGGTGTCTAGGATTCTTAGCCCAGTAATGAACATTAATTACTGGGATTTTTTAGTGTCCAATCATAAACTAATCTCACGATAAGAAAATAGCGTTTAGTGAGGAGATGTTTACAATGCTCAAAAATAAATGGGTTCAATTGTTGGCGCCAGTTTTAGTTCTTTGGTTGGTGTTGGGAATTTCAAAATTTGCGGCAAGCCCACACTCGATTATGGGAGAAACGATGTGGGAAGTCATCCTTTTAGCTGGTCCGTTGCTACTGAATCTAGGGTGGATAAATCAACCGATTGGATTGACATCGACTCTTTCGCCGCATAAATTAATGTGGATCAACTGGTATGGCATTTTTCGCGCTTTGCTGGCAATCATGGTGATCGTTATTGCAATCAGAGATGGTCGTGTCACTGCCATCTTAAGAGCCTTTGTTTTAGCGATGTTTGTCGGCCTCACTGAAGAATATGTTTTTCGCGGTATGATATTGCCGTTAGCCATCAGGGCTTTTTCTGGAAAACATCAAATCTTTTTTGGCGTAATGGTTAGCAGTATATTATTTGGTTCGACGCACCTTTTCAATTTAACGCAACAATCATTGCTGGCAACATCAGAGCAAATGCTTTCTGCGACAGCTATAGGCGCCCTTCTTGCGGCAATATACCTGAGAACAGGAAATCTCTGGTTTGTCATCGTAACGCATGCGTTACAAGACTTTCCGGGCATAGCAGGTCCCAGTCAGGGCATGCAACTGGAGATGTCAGTGCTACCTTTGATGATTATTACGGCGGCATTCTTTATCTTTGCATGGTTATTGTTGCGAAAAACAAAAGTGAAAACAGTGGACTTGAAGCGACTTGGGCTGACTCCGATGATCTAGTTTTAAATTGCGGCGGCAGTAACATGGGCGTTAGATTCATATAAGAGAAAAAACAATCACACTTGAAGATTTTTACTTCAGGTGTGATCGTTTTGATAATGTATTTTATTTTGTAGTAGCGTTTATTTTTTGCGAATGCTTTTTGTCCACAGGCCACTGAAATGAGTGAAGTGGTCTGGTGACAGAGTTCCGTGAAAGTCATACTTGCTGGCGGAAACCAGCTAGTATGACGGGACGACTTCAGAGACGAGCGGGTTATGCGGCTCTGAATCGAGGTTGAAGACTCAGGGTTTGAGGGGCTGAGACCGGTCCCATGGAACGGCGTTGCCAGCCCGCGCAACGCAATCACAACACCGTACCGAATTAGTCCTTGAACGGAACATCCACAAAACTGTGATCCAAACTAATGGAGTATTGCAAATCTTGATTGCCGCGCACCGTCATCCCAAAGTCGGTTGCATAAACAACCAATCCCAGTTGATGACCGGCTAACAGTCGATGGAACGTTGGCTGGAGTTCAACGCTGACCTCGTAGAATTGATTTGGCTTTAGTTCATCGTTTTGCCAAGGATGCTCACGGTTTTGCAGGTTAATGTGGCCCTTGGTAATCATCTTAAATGCAGTCTTGTGACTGGCCAACATGAATTCTCGCAAACTATCTTCACGCCAGTGGTAGCCCAGGTCCAGACCGTGGGCATCAATCGTCGTTGGCGAAACATTGAAGCGTTTGGCTTCGCCGTAGTCAACCAACTGAAAACTCAGCATGCCTAACGGTTGGTTAACAGCGACTGCGGCGTGGACGATAACTTTACCATCAATGATTTTCGTATCATCGAACTGAGCAGATTTCATCAATAGTCGATTATTACTCAAGGCATTTTTATCAGCAGTTAAGAGTTCTTGTTCCCAAACATCATTATGCGCAGCGTATCGGTCAAACGTTTCTTCGGGAAGCTGATCGCTAAACGATTTGGCCCCGTGATTAGCAGGTGTCGCAACCAGTTCATCGTTTGCAAAATAGTAACGTGTTTTTGGCAGCGTCGGTTCTGACCAGTCTTTGTATGCCGTCCAGGTTTCTGGCGTGACATTGTCTTGAATAACGACATTTGGTAATTGTTCCTTAGCGCCGTTATCAACGTCGTAGAGTTCATGACTGAGCCAAAGATTCATCATGTCGGTATAGTCGATTGACCGGAAAGCGTTGATATAAATGTGCTGACCTTGGTGAAGAATAATTTTTTTGGTGACGGGTAAGTCACGTAATCCGTCCCACAAACGTTCCACGTTGCGTGGTTTAACGTTCCAGTCGTTTAAACCGTGAACCATTACGATATCGGCTTTAATGTTTTTAATGTTTTTGCGATAGTTTCGTTCATCCCAGAATGTATTGTAATTGCCGCTCTCACGGTCCATTTGTTCTTGCATTAACTTCATTTGTGCATCGAAGAATGGTTTGATGCCATGGTAATCAGCGGGTTTCATCATTCGACTGAATGTTTCAACGGCCAGAACGTCCGCATCCTCACCAGGGAAGCCACCTGGAGCAATCACCAACCCGTTGTCACGATAATAGTCGTACCAAGAGGAAATGGCAGCTTCTGAGATAATGGTCTTCAGACCGTCGACACCAGTCGTAGCAGCCGCAGTAGCTAGTGTGCCCAGGTAGGAGCGACCTGTCATGGCAATATTGCCATTGCACCACCAAGCCTTAATGGCAATATTATCAGTACGGTTGGTGAAGGCGCGCCGTGATCCGTTAAGCCACTCGATGATGGCAACAGTCGATTTTGTTTGTTCAACGGAACCACATGTTTGAACGCCATCGGAATCGACTGTGCCAATGCCCGCCGCGTATACAGCTGCAAAGCCACGGGCCAGGAAGTAGTCGTTTAATGTGTAACTTGCTTCGCGACCAAATGTTTCTTCGGTTGTTGTCGTCTCCCCGGCAATGGTGCGTTTGTCCGGCAAAGTTTGGTCAGTTTCGTGGTATTCAATGTCAGCATAGCTAGTATGATTGGGTTCTTTGGCTGTTAATGGCACGTTGACACTGTGCGTTTGTGCCTCGCCGGCTTCGTCGTTAATTCCTTGATTATAGGGGCTCGACGTATAGAGCGCTGGAACTTTTAAACCGTCGTTTGTTTCCCGTGGCCGGATAATCTCTGCCTTTAATAAATCGAGCTTGCCGTCATGATCGGAATCGACATCACTTTCGACATAGACCACTTCACGAATCAGATTGTTTTGATCAAACACTGGCTGTGCTTTCCCGTTAAAGAATAACGGCTTTTTGCTGGCAGGGAGGGCGTATAAACTAGTGAAGTAGCCATTGACGGCCAGTTTGTCTAAATATGTTTGCCCGTTTTTAGTATGTGTGGTTAATAACAGGTACCACGCAGCCAACACATCATCCTTAGACCATTCGTCATGGTCTGTGTGGTAAACCGGCAGTTGAATCTTAGCCATGGCAGCCAATGGATCGGTTAAGTCGTAGTCGACGGTTTCCAGGAAGTCTAACAATTGCAAGGCCACGCGATAGAAAATTGGCGCAGTCACAGGTTGTTCTAAATCCAACCAGTCGGCTAGGTTAGTCTCTGGGGTCGCTAAGTAGTTAGCCAGTTTGATGTCAAAATTACTACCAGTGGTGGCGTCCAAAAAGGCTTTGCGCAGTAACAAGCGGTATGTGAAGACACCATTTGTGGCGTTAGCAACGCTGGCATCGTAAAAGTTGATTGTCTGCATTTCACTGATTGCCGTTGTTAAATCGGTATCCAGACGAGCAAACTGATTATTTTTCATAATAAACTCCTTTATGTCTGCAAACCGATTTAGAGTGCATCACTTGATTTGCAAACTCAAACACAATTTAAAAATAATTATACCGCTTTCTTTCATGCGATAATGGCAGCAAAATGAGAAACTTTAGAAGAGAAAGTTTAGTTGACAAGGCTACTTATTTTCAGTAAGTTTATCAAGAAGGAATAACGGATGGAGGCTATCACATGTCATTCACGACAAAAACAGTCGAACACGTTTGTTGCACACAAGAACAGTGTGTTTGTTTTGTCGTGGATCAACGTGTGGTTAGTCAACAAGTCTAGTTATCGATAATCTTTGATGATAACAGCGGACCTGACCACAATGTTGGTTAGGTCCGCTTTTTTGTCAATAAGCTAAGGTTGGTGGCAAACGTGCGATGTTGGATTTGCGGGCTATGGAATAAGTAAGCATACATTGGGAGTCAAATTTAAATTAAACGGGGCGATAAAAGTGAAACACCTTAAACATTATCTTCGAACGGTTGCGTTAGTTTCGATTGCGACAGTTACGGCCATTACGTTAGCTGCCTGTGGTAATAAAAAGACCACCGCTAATAAAAATAATTTTCGCGTAGGTACCGTTGACGCCTTAGCGACGTTGAACAGTAGCCGTTACTCCGACATTAGTTCTGGTGAAGCCATCCAAAACGCAATTGAGGGGCTCTATAGGCTCAATCAAAAGGGCAAGCCTGTATTGGCTGGAGCAAAGTCCGTCACCGTGTCCAAAGATCAAAAGGTATATACATTTAAACTGCAGACAAATAAATGGACAAACGGCGATCCTGTAACAGCACAAAACTACGTCTACGCATGGCGGAAGCTTGCTGATCCGACGACGGGCTCTCCAAATTCGCAAAATATTGACCCATTGCAGAATGGTCAGGATGTCCGTTTGGGTAAGAAACCAATCACTGATTTAGGCGTAAAAGCCTTAAACAAGACGACGCTACAAGTTACATTAGCCAATCCAATCACTTACTTGAACGAATTGTTGGCCACCGCCCCATATGCGCCTCAAGACGAAGCCTATGTTAAGAAGCAAGGACAGGCCTACGGTACGAGCGCCGCTCATGCCATTTACAATGGTCCATTTAAGGTAACTGAGTGGACAGGAACAAACGATAAGTGGGCCTTCGTGAAGAACACGAAGTACTGGGACGCTAAGTCGGTTCACATTAATAAAATTTCGCTGACTACTGTTAAGTCGGAAAGTACCGCGGCAAACTTATATCAGTCCGGTAAGTTGGACTTTATCGACTTGGACAATGAATATGTTAAGCAGTATAAAGGTCGTGGCGGCTACCATGTTCGTAAGATTCCAGCAATTGGCTACTTAAACTTCAATACTAAGCGGGAAGCGACGGGCAATGTTCACATTCGCCGTGCCCTAGCTACTGGTTTCAATAAGACACAGTTAACAAAGAATGTTTTACAGGATGGGTCAACACCACTGAACGGGATTGTGCCAGCTAACTTTGTTAAAAACTCGGTCACCGGTGAAGATTTCCGCAAGTACAGCGGCAATTTAGTTCCGTATGACCGTGCCTATGCACAGAAGGAATTCAAAGAAGGGCTAAAGGAACTAGGCAAAAAGAGCCTGACGCTGGAATTCTTATCGGCAGATACGCCAGAAGCGAAAGCTGTCGCTGAGTTCATGCAAAGCTCTTATCAAAAGAACTTGCCGGGGCTGAAGATTTCCGTCCGCGAAGTACCATTGAAACAACGCTTGAATTTTGGTCACAATTATCAGTTTGATATTGTCTACGGTATTTGGAGTCCTGATTACCAAGATCCTTATCAATTTATCACGGATGGTGGAGCTTACCACTTGAATACGGACTACAAGAATCCAACGTATCTGAAGGATGTCGCAGACGCCAACTCGACGTATGCGACAAACCCAACCAAGCGTTGGGCGGCCTTGAAGGATGCTGAATATCAGATTGTTAAGAAGGACGCGTTCACTGCGCCGGTTTTCCAAGGTGCCTACGTTTATATGCAACGTCCGAGTGTTAAGGGACTAGCCATTGATCCAAACGGAACGGGATTGTTCTTCCGTGACGTGACGATCAAGTAATAGCAGATTTATAAAGTGCAATAACGGTTACGAATCGTTGTTGCACTTTTTTTTGTGTCGCTTGGAGTTTGCATTTGTGCTTTCGTCTTCGCTTACGGTTGTCAACAGTGACACGCTCTCCGTGGGACCGGTTCAGGCCTGAAAGACTGTGGTTTTCAGGCTCGAACCGGTCCCACGGGAGGTTTCAAAAGCAGCCAACCGTTAGCGGACTTTTATCCACCAAACGAGGAAACGATTGTAAGCGGTCCTAACGAACGCAATAAAAATAGGTAGTTTATTACAACCAAGTGACACTTCCACAAGCTAGGTAAATTTGCTAGTTATTTGGTGTTATTTCGGTTACTATTGAAACCAATGTAAACCGCATGAGAATGCAGATTTAATGGTGATGGAGGGACGTTAGATTGGCGAAAACCATTATTGAGTTTAAGGACATCGTAAAGCGTTACGGTGAGACCGAGGTGCTCAAGGGTATCAACTTTCAAATAGAACAGGGTAAGTTCTACACTTTGTTGGGCCCGTCTGGATGTGGGAAGACCACAATTTTACGTATTATTGCAGGATTCACGGATGCCTCTGAGGGCGACGTGATGTTTGACGGCAAACGGATTAATAATGTGCCAGCCAACAAACGGAAGGTAAATACGGTCTTTCAGGATTACGCGTTGTTTCCACATATGAATGTGTTTGACAACGTTGCGTTTCCATTGACGTTACGGAAGGTCAGCAAGAAAGACATTCGCACTCGCGTTTTAGATGCGTTAAAGATGGTCCAATTGTCCGGTTATGAGGACCGCGAAATTAATGAAATTTCTGGCGGTCAACAACAACGGGTTGCGATTGCCCGGGCCATTGTAAATGAGCCGGACGTATTGCTACTGGATGAACCGTTATCCGCTTTGGATATGAAGCTGCGTAAGGAAATGCAGTACGAATTGAGAGCATTGCAGCAACGATTAGGGATTACGTTTATTTTTGTGACTCATGATCAGGAAGAAGCACTAGCCATGAGTGATGAAATTTTCGTCATGAATGCGGGACAAGTGTTGCAAACTGGCTCACCGGTCGATATTTATGACGAACCGATCAACCATTTTGTGGCTGATTTTATTGGTGAAAGTAATATTGTGCGTGGCCATATGGTTGCTGATTACCTGGTTTCGTTTGCTGGGCATGAATTTAAGTGTGTGGACGCTGGGATGCGACCAAACGAACCGGTTGAAGTGGTTATCCGGCCAGAAGACTTGGATATCACAACGGTGGCCAAGGGGTCACTGACAATGACAGTGGATACACAATTGTTCCGTGGTGTGTTCTTTGAAATCACGGGTCACGACGATACTGGTAATAGTTGGCGGATTCGCTCCATTCATCGCACAGAAGTGGGTGCTCAGGTTGGTGTGTTCTTCGATCCTGAGGATATCCATGTGATGCGGTTTAACGAATCTGAGGAAGATTTTGATGCCCGTTTGGAAACGTATGAAGGGGAGGAATCTGATCGGTGAAACAAGGCAAACTGTTCTACTACATTCCGTACGGCTTGTGGATTGCACTGTTTGTCATTGCACCAGTCGTACTGATTGTTTATCAATCATTTTTTAATATTGCGGGGCACTTCACCCTAAGCAACTACGCGACGTATTTTCATTCAGGTGTTTATCTGAAGATGACGTTTAATTCTGTCTGGTATGCGTTTTTGATTACGGCGATTACGCTACTGATCAGTTATCCAACGGCGTATCTGTTGAATCAATTAAAGCATAAGCAATTATGGTTACTGCTAATTATTTTGCCGACGTGGATTAACTTACTGTTAAAGACGTATGCCTTTATTGGGTTACTATCACGTAGTGGCTCAGTGGACAGCTTTTTGACATTTATCGGTATCGGACCTAAACAACTGCTGTTTACCGATGCGAGTTTTCTATTTGTCGCAACCTATATTGAGATTCCGTTTATGATTCTGCCCATTTATAATGCCATTGCGGAATTGAGCCCGTCCTATGTCAACGCTAGTCGGGACTTGGGTGCCAGTGGCTGGCAAACGTTCAGCCGGGTAATCTTTCCATTAACGCTGGATGGGGTGAAATCCGGGGTTCAGTCCGTTTTCATTCCATCGTTATCACTCTTCATGATTACGCGCCTAATCGGTGGTAACCGAGTCATTACCCTGGGGACCGCCATTGAACAACATTTCCTGGTGACACAGAACTGGGGAATGGGTTCGACAATCGGGGTCATCTTGATTGTGGCAATGGTGATTACGATGTTGCTAACCGGCGAACGCAAAAAGAAGGGGAGGACACGTCATGCAAAGTAAACTGTCTGGCTGGTCCAAAGCCTACCTCATCATTGTATTTATCATTTTATATGCGCCAATTTTATTTTTAGTCATGTATTCCTTTAGTAAAGGCAATACGATGAGCAATTTTCATGGCTTTACGTTTGACCATTACCAAACGTTGTTCCATGACCCACGGTTGATTCAAATTGTGTTAGACACACTGATTGTAGCGTTGCTGTCTTCACTGTTTGCGACAATCATCGGTACGGCTGGTGCGCTGCGTGTGTATGAAACGCGCCACCGTGCGATCCGCCAGACTGTCCTTTCATTGAATAACATTCTGATGGTTTCGCCTGACGTTATTATCGGGGCCAGTTTCCTGATTTTCTTCACGATGTTAGGGTTGCGATTGGGTTTTATCTCAGTGTTGCTGAGTCATATTGCCTTTTCGATTCCAATCGTTGTGTTGTTGGTTTTGCCCAAGCTGAATGAAATGAATGCGTCTATGATCGATGCCGCGGCTGATCTGGGTGCTAATCCTTGGCAAACGTTGACGCGGGTGATTTTGCCAGCAATCATGCCTGGTATCTTTTCCGGTTTCTTCATGGCTGTAACGTATTCGCTGGATGACTTCGCGGTTACGTTCTTTGTCACTGGAAATGGTTTCTCAACGTTGTCTGTGGAAATTTACTCACGTGCTCGGCAAGGGGTCGATCTGGAAATCAACGCATTGTCAGCGCTGTGGTTCCTAGTTTCACTGCTACTGATTGCGGGGTACTATTTCCTGGAACAGTACAATCAGGGCCGCAAAACCAAGAACCGTCAACAAGTTGAGGCGGTGATCAAATGAAGCGATTAGTTAGTTTGGTTGTTGTTATCTTAGCGGTCAGTTTGGGACTTGGTCTGACTGCGCATCATTTACAGCGTGTTGAAGGGGTCGTTGGTTCTGGCAACAACGTGCTAAACTTATACAACTGGGGGGATTACATCGATCCAGCGTTGATAACGAAGTTTGAGCACGAAACAGGTTATCATGTTTCCTACCAAACATTTGATAGTAATGAATCCATGTACACAAAAATCAAACAGGGTGGCACGTCATATGATCTGACGGTTCCAAGCGAGTACATGGTTCAGCGAATGAAGGCTGATCATTTACTCAGGCCATTGGACAAGAACCGATTAACGGGTATGAACAACATTTCGACGCAGTTTAAAAACCTGTCTTTTGATCCTCATAATGAATATTCAGTGCCTTATTTCTGGGGTACACTGGGGATTGTTTACAATGATAAGTTTGTCAAAAAGGGTGAATTGACGACCTGGGACGATTTATGGAAGCCACAGTTTAAGGACAACATCATGTTAGTCGATTCTTCCCGTGATATTTTAGGACTGTCACTGATGTCACAAGGACACTCAGCTAATACGCATGATCAAGCCCAGCTGGACGAAGCGGAGCAGAAGCTCACGAAGCTAACGCCCAATGTTAAGGCTGTGCTCGATGATGAAATCATGATGTACATGGAGCAAAATGAGTCAGCAGTTGCCGTAACATATTCTGGCAATGCGGCCGAGATGATCAGTAATAATAGTCATCTTCATTACGTCATTCCGAAGCCAAGTACCAATCTGTGGATCGATAACCTGGTTATTCCGAAGACGGCCAAACATTTGAAGGCCGCTTACGCTTTCATTAATTTTATGAACCGTCCAGAAAACGCTAAACAGAATGCAGAGTACGTGGGCTACTCAACACCTAATGCACCAGCGGAACAGTTATTGCCTGCGGATGTTCGTCAGGACAAGGAGTTTTATCCAAGTGCTAGTGTCATCAAAGATACACAGGTATACCAAGACCTTGGTGTTAAGGAAACAGGTACGTATAATGATTTGTTCTTGCAATTTAAGATGTTTAGAAAGTAAGTGAAACAGGCTTGTGGATTTTTTTCCACAAGCCTGTTTTTTTGCGAGGCACTATTTATTTAGCAGCATTCGCCTTCGGAACATCCGCTAGTGTCCAAGAAATGGTGGCAGAATAATGACCGCTGTCAGCCGCGTGGGTAGGGTCAATTGTGAGTGTACTACCAGATAAAGAACTGTGAACGTTTGTGTTCGGTGTTGTGGCATTAATGACTGAAACTGGTTGGTCATCATCCTTTAAAATAGCCAAAGATTTATTTTGGTCATTAATCAAATTCAGACTAATACCACCTTTGTTGCCGATTGGTTGACGTGTAGCCGTGTTTGCAAAAGTAGCCATCGCGGCTGTGAGCGACCAACCAGTACTGTGGACCCGCGGATCATAAATGGATAGTAATTGTTGATTATTGCCATCATAAGTTAACGATGTCCCTTGGGAGACGTTACTAACTGATCCTAGTGTCACGCCTTGAGCAATGTTATTTACGGTGAGTGGTGTGCTATCAGTCTTACTGAACGTAAAGTTGGGGATAGCATCTAGCGTTAATTGACCACCGGGATTCACAAACAGACGTGCTTTATTTGTATTCGTTTGCTGGTCAGCTCCACTGAACCCGATAACTGCGTAATACTGTGTTTGAGTCTGTGCAGCGCTAGTGTTTTTGACCGTCAACATACCATTTTGCATGCCATCTGGAGATGCTGAAATACTTGCGTTTGGTCCGTTAGTGATGGGCTTGTCGGATCCATGAGGCGGTATTTGATGCCATCCGACGACATAGGCCGATTTAGGAAATCCTTTGATGATGAAAGAAGCGTCTGATCCTTCATTAACAAGTTTGTCCTGCAACGCTCCGATGTAAACAACGGTGCTAGCGGTAATGCCGTTTGAAGTGGTGGCGGTAACCGTTACCTTGCCATATTGATTCAAATCTGAGGTTGCGGTTAGCTTACCAGTCGTGGCGTCGATGGTGGCTAACTGTGAATTATCAACAGACCATTTGATTGAATCCGTTGCATTAGCTGGCGTTAGCGTTGCCAGAATGTTTTCTGAATTACCGTTTGGGAGGGTATCGCTTTCGCCGGCAATAGATAAAGCAGTAGCATGCACGTCCTGCGGGGAAATTGTTACCTTGGCAACTTTGGACCAATAGATCGGATTAGCTAAAAATCCGTGAATTGTCACTGAAATTTGATAATAAAATGTAGACACGTGATCAACGTGTTGCTGAGTTTTAAGGCTGCCTGACAACGCGTTGCCATCTTCCTGTGCTTTTTTCCAGTTTTTTCCGTCTTCACTAATATACCAAGATGCTGTTATGTTATCGGTCCAAGGATCAAAAAGAGACTTAATGGCTGTAAACGAAAGTTGATAGTCTTTGTCTGAAACGGTGTTCAGACTGAGGGGTTGTTGCGTGAAACCACCGACAAGCACAAATCTACCAACTGAAAATGGATCCGCGCTGGGGGCACTCTTGGGGACAACGTTGTCGTCTGCGTGACCAGTAAAGGGGAACAATAGTGACACCAATATGAACATGATGATACTTAACCACACACGTTTAAACTTCATGTTAATTTACAGTCCTTATCCTTACTTTTTCGGGTGGCGACGACTGCCCACAAGATAGCCAACAATTATGAGAATGAGCGCGCCCAGTACGCCAAGCAAAATGTATAGCCAAGTCCAGTTGTGTTGAACGGTCACATGCTGATTGACTTGATGCGCTGTCTGGCGGGTAACTGTGAAGTGGCGGCTTAAATGCCAAATGTGTTTGCCTGATTTAGCGGTGAGCTTAAACGTGTAGTGACCTGGTTTTAACCGGTGTTTTGTAACCGGGACACCAAAATTAAAACTTGTTAGCGGTGCCATTGCATAATGTTTCTTTGTGGTTTCGTATAGTAAATGCGAATTACCACGGCGATACACCTTTCCTGTGACAGTCATTTCACCAAACATAACTGGCTGCGTATTAGCTACATTGGCGGTCACCTGTGATTGATAATGGTTTGTGCTTGTTTTGATTTGGATCAACTTTAAATCTGGGGCTAGTGACAGCGAGTCCGTTTGTTGCAAATTAACGCCTAGCGTCATGGCGTAACGGTTATTAATGCGAAAGTTTTTACCACTGGATGGGTGTTGCGCATGCTTGTCCGTTACGTAAAAGGCGCCGACGATTTGACCCTTAAGCTGTTTTGCCGGTGTTTTAAGGACAAATGTTACTGGTTTGGCTTCGTGTGCGTGAAGTTCCACATTGACACCAGTGCTGATTAAATCCGTAAAATTATTATGTCCTGTGGGTTGCCGATTCTTATTAGGACTGTAGCTGATCTGACCGTTATCGCCTGTCCACGCATTTGTAGGTGTGACACTTAATGTGCGTGCTTGCGATGAAGTGTTAGCGACAATTAGTGTCAACCGTTGCTCTAATGATGGGTGAACCTTTAGATCGAAGTAGCTGACACTTTTGTCGAGTTGGTTGTCTGGAATTTCTGCACGGATGGTAAAACCGGCGCCATTGCTGTTAGATGCTGCATTGACTGACGGCAGCGATAGTATGAGAACGGTGAATAATGAAGCAAGTAATAATCCGAAATAATGTGTTCGATTGGAGGATAAACCGGACATACAAACACTCCTTTAATATAGTTGGCATTGCACTGAAACCCGTTTTGTCTGTGGACAAAACGGGCACGGTGAGTTGTTTAAGAGGTAGTGTAAATGAATGGTTAGGCTTTTGGCGCGTTGGCAGTAGGTACGTTAACCAAATTCCAGTATAAAGTGCCTTGATAAACACCTGTTGCAACATTGGTTTGCTTGCTAATGGTGAGGCTAGCGCTCTTGGTATCTGCGTAAAGGGCTTCATTGAATCCCTGACCAGTGTTCTTGGCTGCTGTCCAAATGGCGGTTTCTTGAGTGCCAGTGCCGTTATCATTTGCTGAGGAAGCAGTCAGTGTGACCGCATCTGGTTTGGCAACGTCGCTATCGCCCTTTGAACTAGTTGCATTCAGTGCCAGTTTTGCATTGGCAATGGTGTCGGAACTTTTAGTGTTTTTGAATTGCCCCAGTGAGGTCATCAACTTCCAGCCATTATTTGAGCCAGTATAGTCGGCAATGTCAAGTTTACCGTTGTTGTTACCATCAAAATTATTGGCACTGTTCACGGTGTTATCGGTGTAGTTGACAGTGACATCACCATTGATAATGTCTGCGACTTTGGCGGTTGACAAATTTAGGTTAGGCACATGGTCAAGCGTTAAATCGCCAGGCTTAACTTCGAATTGTGCGGTTGAGTGGGCCGAAGCATTACTGATGCCATCAGCAATAAATCCTTGACCAACAGTCGTGACATTAGTGATGTTATTTGCGGCAGTGCCTGGGCCATGGCTGTTGTCTGCCCCACGATCCGCACTTGCTGTGGCAGTGCTAAGCGTTAGCACTGCGAGGGTTGAAAAGAAGAATAGAGTTACCTTATGCATGATCGATACATCCTCCGTTTGATTTGCTGTGATGGTTCTTTAACCATTAGAAATCACTATTTTGAACCACCAATTAGTGTCACTACGTAATTGAGGCGCAAAATAATCAACTTTTTTTGTAATGCTAGTATAGTGAGCAACTTAGAACGCTTCAAATGAGGGGACAAAGTGATATTGATGAGAACACAGTCATTAAATTTGCTTTCATTTGTTTTTTGACAAACAAAAACGCAGGCTTCTATGGTGAAGTCTGCGTTCCAATTGATGACAGAATAATGTGAAAAATGTTTGTTAAATGGCTTTACATCAGCTTTTATAAATAAAAAAATTGTCGTTTATTTATTTTGTAATTTGCTGGCTTGATTATCACCGGCGAATACATTTGGATGATGGCTGGCGCTTACGGTTGTCAACATTGACACACTCGCCGTGGGACCGGCTCAAGCCCGAAGTTCATGGTCTTGCACCTCGTCGCAAAGCCTCGTGAAGACCGCGAGTCCCTGCGACCGTCCGTAACCTAAATTCGGAAACCCACCGAATTAACGTTACCTTCACGGCTCGGTATCAATGTTGCCACCCTCCAGCTCACATAGCAGCCAGTTTAAGAAGATATCATTCAAGGGCAAACGGTGTTTACAATGGTTTACTGATTTGTGAAAGTAGTGGAGCTGACGGGAAACAGAGTTCCGTGTGGGCAACACTTGGCGGCGAGAATTTGGCCGCTTAGTGTTGCGGGATGACTTATGAGACGTGGATTTCGGCTCATAATCAAGGACGAAAACCGTGACTTGTGCGGGTTGAGACCGGTCCTCATGGAACGGCGTTTCCGGTCAGTGTAACGGCATTAAGCTGTTGAGACTATGTTATTTGTTCACTAATTTGCTGTGACGAATCCCGTAGCTGAAGTAAATGAGCATCCCGAACGCAAACCAGATCAAGGAAGCAACCCAAGTTTCCAGTGGCAACCGGAAAAGCAACAACATGCAGGCCAAGCCGGAAATAATCGGTAAGACCGGATACCAAGGGACACGGAAGCCGTCTGTGTGATTGATATCCTTTCGGCGACGAAGTGGGATGACGCCGAATGAGACAAAGGTGAAAGCAATCAGCGTTCCGATATTAACCAAGTTTGTCAGCTGTTCTAGTGGTACTAAACCAGCCATGATTGCGATAAGCACGGTGACCGTTGTCAAACTAGCAGTTGGATTACCACTTTTTTTGTTAACGTTGCCCAGCCATTTGGGCAGAAGGCCATCACGACCAATGGAGTAAACGAGCCGTGAAGAAGAGTAGATCATGGCTAGCATCATCGTGAACATACCGGCAAGCGCACCTATTGAAACGAGGGCAGCACCCCAGTTTTGCCCAACTTGTTGCAGAGCAAACGCAACTGGGTCAGCAACGTTTAAACGTTTGTAAGAAACTAGACCAGTTAAAACAACGGAGACAGCAATATATAGAATAGAAGCGACAATTAACGTGCCAATAATACCGATTGGCATATTTCGTTTGGGATTCTTAACTTCGGCAGCGGATGCAGCGACCACGTCAAAACCTAAGAAAGCGAAGAATACAGCTGAAGCACCGGCAAGCACGCCACCTTTATATGGAAAGAATGGGTGCCAGTTGGCCGGTTTTACATAGAATAGACCAACTAGTACGAAGATTAGGATGATGACAATTTTAACGGCAACCATAATGTTTTGAACGCGTGTCGACGTTTTCATACCATTGCTGAGCAGCCAGGCAACGAACAGAACAATGAGGACGGCGACAAGGTTAATGTAAGTGCCGTGGGCCGGATCAAACGCACCGGACAATGCGGTTGGCATGTGGATGCCAAAACCTGAAATCAACGAGTTGAAGTAGGCGGCCCAGCCTGTGGACACGGCAGCCACAGACAGCATGTATTCTAGAACTAACGCCCAGCCGAGAATCCAACCAATGAACTGACCATAGACCACATTACCGTAAGAATAGGCCGAGCCAGCGATTGGCAGGGCGGATGAAAATTCAGCGTAACACATGGCGGCTAGGCCACAAACGATGGCGGCGACCACGAAAGATAAAATAATGGCCGGGCCGGATTTAGTTGCGGCGACTGTTCCAGGCAGAATGAAGATCCCGGTACCAATTACGGCACCAATTCCGAGTGCAACAAGATCCCAAGCGGACATTGATTTGATTAGCCGGCTGTCAGCATCAATATAGTTATCCAGTGATTCTTTCTTTAACATTTTGTCTAATATGGACATGGCGGTTCTCCTTTTTAATAAAAAACTGGTATTTTCAGCCCCTCGCCGAAAACACCAGTTGATTAATGCCAATCTCAAATAGATTGCCACAAAAAAACCGTTTGGACGAAGGTGGTACAATCATCCAAACGGTATGAGTTCATTTTAAATAAACGTTAGCCGAATGGATGCAAACCGGAAGTTTACCGTGCTTGCATCCAACAGTCGATGCAAGCACTAGCCAAACAGACTAAACGCGAATGCGTATGTGTTGTGAGTTAGTGATTGTGTCATAAACGTTCTCCTTGAAGTATGAGAAATATTCTCATTTGATGACCATAACTATAACGATTTTTTTAGACGTCGTCAACCGTTAATTTTTAAAGCAAAAACGACGGATGAACCTAATGTTTCGATTATGGAGCGTTTTTAAACTCTGCGCTGATGGTGTAAACTTAACATCTGTGAGAAATTGAACGGAGGAAAACCATGAAGAAACGTGTCTTTGTCATTACCGGAGCAACCGGCACTGGCAAAACCACCGTCAGTGATTATTTGCGTGATTATTATCATATGCCTAAGGTAATCACACATACAACGCGCCCACCCCGAAAGGGCGAAATGAACGGTGTCGATTATTATTTTGAAGATGATACATCGTTTGATAAGAACCATTATTTAGAGCAAGTTGCTTATTCAGGTTACCGCTACGGCTCTTCCCATGAGGGGATCGATGCTGGGTTTGAGAAAAATCCTTACATCACGATCGTCTTAGATACGAAGGGTGCCATCACTTATGCAAAAGAACTCGGTGATGAAGCGGTCATTATTTTCTTAACTGTTAGTCAGAATGAAGATTTGATTGATCGAATGACCAAACGTGGGGATGACACGGTGATGCTACAGGAACGGCTGGATAGTCCAGAGTATCGGCGTGATCTGACCTTGCCGGCGGAATTAAAGAATGTAGCACATGTCATTGTAAATGATGACCTGGATTCAACAAAGAAAAAGATCGATACCTTGGTCACTGAAATCTTGAACTAGAAACTACTGTTTTGCAGGATTTTCTGTTACACTACTTAATAGTAATCGTTACTTTTTAATAACAATACAGATTAAAACTGTTATCAATGTACTGGAGGTCTTACCATGGCAGAAGATGTGAATACCGCGGTTGAAGTTTTGCAGAAACATCATCTGAAAATCACTAAACAACGGCGAACGATGTTATCGTTTTTGTGCCAACGTCCAGATCATTATACGGATGTGACGAGTTTGGATGCCTATATGCGGGACTTTTATCCAGGAATGAGTCATGCGACCATTTATCGGAACGTCAAGGAGTTTGAAGACCTCGGCTTGGTTGAGCAACAGGTGAACGGTGACCAAGCGCGTATTAAGTTCCAGTGTGACTTTGCCAATATGCACCATCATCACTTTATCTGTCGTAATTGTGGAAAAGTGACCGAATTGACCATGTGTCCAATGGACTTTTTTGCCAACCAGTTGCCAGGCGCACAAATTGAAGGCCATCGTTTTGAAATGTATGGCCTGTGTGCGGACTGTGTCGCTGCTGGTGCAGAATGACATTGGTCCAAATCAAACAAAACGAAAATCTTAAGTTCCATGTAAATCGAACCCGCCGACGTTTAACGCTGACGGGTTTTGTCTATACTATATGGTTGAATTGGTCTAGCAGCCAATGAACAAAAGATTTCGTTTTAATGACTAAGCTTTTATAAATAAGGAGTTAGCTATGGATCATCGAATTCCGCCGTTTGTGACCCCCGTTGCTGTTGTGTCGATTATTTTGGCGCTGTCCGCAACTAATATTGTGGTTAACAAAGTGACGAACACGTCTGAAGGGGCGCCGGTCACAAGAACGGTAACTAATTCATCTGGCAGTTCGGTTCAATCGTCGGATGATTCTAAAAAAGATAATAATTCAAGTTCAAATAGTGAAAGTTCCAAGACTGACAGCACTACTGACGAAAGCTCTAGCAGCCAAACCACTGATGAGTCGACGCCAAGCACAACGACGAAGAGCAATAGCACGGCTGACAGCAATGATGTTGGTACCACAACCCGTCAAAGTAGCTCATCGGCCACTGAATCCAGTGCAGCTAGTTCTTCTACGACAGCCAATTCTACGAACAACAATAGTGCTGCAACGGGCAATACGGGTGCTAATACAGGCTCGTCTACCGCGACAACTACATCAAGCAGTCAATAAAAGGTTATTTTTGACTCAGTAACTCTCATGAATAAGTAAGTAGGTGACAACATGCTTAGTTTGCTCGACATGGCAAACCATTTTCTTGGTTATTTTAATGTCAACACAACGTTAAAGGGACGCATTTACACCATCTTGGGCTTTTTTGGCGATTGGTATTTGCTCTACATTGGGATTCGGTTTATTCAAAACCAGGGTTACCTGCGTGGCGCTTTGCTCATCTTGGTCTTCTTTGCCCTGATGTACTTTACACTGGTTAACTTTTTCTTTTATTTTCTCAAACGTCGGTTTGTACTCGACCCGTCCGAAAAGATTGCTGCCTTGTTGGGCGATGAACGTTTAAAAGAACAGGAAAGTCGTTTCAATGAGCATGATCGGTATGATCATTTTGCGCCCGCGACGGGGCTGTATGATGAAAAACAAGTGATTCCTGCTAAAGTTGAGCTGAATGGTACCAATCATAAGAACTTGGCTCAGATTGCCGCACAGTTACAGGCGGCTAATCTGTTACCTCAAGATTATGAAGGCCATAGTGACCAAGAAGTTTTGAACCAAGCTAAAGAGACCAATAAGCCAGTGTTTGCGATTGGTGAAGGGACACCGTTACCTTATTTTGATCTGCGAGAACAGGACGGTCATTTTGTAGTCTATGCGGGGATGAATCAGATGACGGCACTGCCAGTCGGTCGGGTAACACGGGTCGGCTTGTCGGACATTAAGCAAGCACATGAGCAGTTCAAACTATTTTTAGCCACCGCTGTTTTGCAAGGTGGGGTAGCTAAATCAGCTGGGCGTTCCGGCGTCATCGAGAGACGTTTGCCGTACACGGTCAAAGTTGAGGTTGCTTTCAGTGAAAAGAATTCGGCTTCCAATGCGACGAGTCAGAATTCGTCTGCCTTTTCTGAAAGTCAGACGTCTACCGAGGACCCAATGCGGTCTTTTGCAAAGTCCGCTGAAAATTTAGATTCAGTTAACAACAGTTTGTCAAATAAAACGCCTCAAAATCGTCGAGAAAATCGATAATTTTGAGAGATTAGATTATCAATAAGAAAATATCGTGAAAACGGGCGTGTCGGAGCACAGTAGCTTTGACACGCCCTCTTATTAGGGTCTAAACTTAGTTAATGACCTTGAGAATTACACAACTTGTAATTCAACAGTTTAGGTTGAGATTATTTGAGGGTGAGGAACCGATTATGTCAATGATTGAATTTCACGACGTACAGAAGTATTACGGTGACTTTCATGCGTTAAAAGACATTAATTTAACGATGGAAGCAGGAGAAACGGTTGTGCTCATCGGACCGTCAGGATCAGGGAAGAGTACACTATCCCGAACAATTAATGGTTTGGAGCGGATCCAGAGCGGCCAGTTAATTGTTAATGGGCAGGATTTGGCTAATCCGAAGACGGATATGAACCGGATTCGGAAGAATGTTGGAATGGTTTTCCAGCACTTTAACTTGTATGAAAACAAGTCTGTGCTGGAAAACATCATGTTGGCACCTCGAATCGTGCTACATAGAAAAGAAGATGAAAATAAGAAGCTAGCCATGCAACTGTTAGACCAAGTTGGTTTGGCAGACAAGGCTAACAACATGCCATCCGAAATTTCTGGTGGGCAGGCACAGCGTGTGGCCATTGCGCGTTCATTAGCCATGCAGCCAAAGGCGCTGATTTTTGACGAGCCAACATCTGCGTTGGATCCAGAAATGATTGACGATGTGCTGGGTGTTATGAAGACAATTGCAAACGACTCAAGCATGACAATGCTGGTTGTGACTCACGAAATGGGCTTTGCCCGTGAAGTTGCTAACCGGGTTATCTTTATGGCGGACGGTCAAATTCTTGAAGATGATGCAACGAAGGAATTCTTCGATCATCCAAAAGAGGAACGTGCCCGTCAGTTCCTGAGCAAGATCATTAACCACTAATTTGGAAAGAGTGTTGCCCAATTCCGGGTGAATCCGAGCAACAACGTGAATGGTGAAATTGAACTAGCGGTCTTTGCTAGGGCGGTTTCAGCTTTCGGGTTGTGCACAGGATTCAGGAGTTGGGTGCACGTTTAGAAAGTGTTGCCGGGGCCCGCATTCCGAGTCTCTGGCACACAATTATGGAGGCACTGTCATGAAGAAACAATTCAGACTTGCGACCTTATTAGTGGCGTTGGGCGCGTTGATGCTGACATTGAGTGGTTGTGGAAAATCACTGTCACAACAAGACGTTCTGCAAAATGATCGCAAGGCAAACACAATTACATGGGGTGTTAAGGCCGACACCAAGCTGTTTGGTTTGATGGATGTTCGTGATAATCAAATCAAAGGGTTTGATGTGGACATGGCTAAGCACATTACCCGGCACATCCTCGGCAAAAAGGGGAAAGCTAAGTTTATTCAAGTGACGTCACAGTCACGGATTCCATTGTTGAAGAATGGGAATATTGATGCCATTATCGCCACGATGACGATTACGCCACAACGTGAAAAAGTTGTTGGCTTCTCGAATTCGTACTTTGATGCCGGTCAGTCGCTACTGGTTCCAAACGGCAGTAAAATCAAAAACGTCAGTGATTTAAACAAATCTGGGACAACCGTTCTGGGGGTTGTCGGTGCGAACTCAGTTCAAAACATTAAGAAGTTTGCGCCTAAGGCTCGTGTCTTGGAACTTCAAGATTATGCCCAAGCATTGACGTCTCTGAAAGCTGGTCAAGGGGTTGCTTTAACTACTGATAACGGGATCCTTTATGGGATGGCCGTTCAAAACCCTGGCTTTAAAGTTGTTGGCGGGACATTCACCAGAGAGCCTTATGGGGTTGCCGTTAATAAAGGTCAAAAGCCATTTACTAACGAGGTCAACAAGGCTATCAAGGAAATGGAAGCTGACGGCGAATATAATCAATTAATTAAAAAATGGTTCGGTAACGTGCCTGGATTTAACTACAAGGAGCTGGAGCGATAATGATTACTATTTTATCTGATCATTGGCAAGAGCTGTTGACCGGTCTGGGTTGGACGCTATTATCCAGTGTCCTGGCGTTAATTTTCAGTCTGATTATCGGTTCATTATTTGCCATCATGGAAGTTACGGAAAGCAAAGTGGCACGCACAATCGCCCGGATCTATATCGAAATTTTCCGGAACATTCCATTACTGGTTATTACAAGTTTCTTCTACCTTGTCATTCCAATGTATGTCGTTAAAGTTAACGGCTTTACTGCTGGGACGATTGGGTTAACAATTTATACATCGGCATTCATCGCTGAAACGGTGCGTTCGGGGATTCAGTCTGTTGACCCAGGCCAAATGGAAGGTGCTCGGGCGAACGGATTGACGTTCTGGCAGGCTATGTCAAACGTCATCTTGCCACAAGCATTCCGTTTGGTTATTCCACCACTTGGTAACCAGTTCGTTAACTTGGTTAAGAACTCATCCGTGTTGGCCTTCGTTGCCGGGTTTGATTTAATGTATCAAGCCAACAACATTGCATCCATCACGTTTGATACGATTAACAGTTATATGGTTGTCGGGGTGTTGTACCTGATTATCACCATGCCAATCAGTTACTACATGCGTTATCTAGAGAAACGCTTAGCGTAGAAAGGGGAGTTAACAGATGAAATCATTTATTGATGCCTATTCATGGATCAACCTCCGTTACCTCCTCGAAGGGCTGTGGATTACTGTTGAAGTGTCCGTTGCATCCGTGATTTTAAGCTTTATTCTCGGTTCATTTTTAGGAATTATTCGATACACAAAAATTAAGTATGTTTCTGCGATTGTCGGTTTTATCATCGACCTTATTCGGAACTTACCACTGCTGCTGATCATCTTCTTCACTTACTTCGGGTTGCCAAACTTCGGGTTCAAACCTGAAATTATTCCAGCGACGATCTTAGCGATGACCATTTTCGAATCCACCATGTTGGCCGAAATCATTCGATCCGGGATTCAGGCGGTTCCAAATGGTCAGATGGAAGGTGCTCGGGCAAACGGATTGACGTACTGGCAGGCCATGTTCCAGATTATTCTGCCGCAAGCCTACAAAAAGATGATTCCTGCGTTGGTTAGTCAGTTTATTTCACTGATCAAGGATACGTCGCTGGCAACGATCATTGTGTTACCAGATTTGACGTACCACGCTCAAATTATTTACGGACAGAATGCCAACTACATTATTCCAATGTTCTTAGCACTTGCTGTGATGTACTTTATCGTATGTTACGGATTGTCTGTTTTGGCCAATTACATCGACCGTCGTTTAGCTTAATTCGGTTCAAATATCATTTTTGCCATCAATCAACTGTTCTATGACAGTGATTGATGGTTTTTTGTGCTCATTGCTTCCGGTGGTCAGCATTGACACGCTCGCCGTGGGACCGGTTCCAGCCTCCCAAGTTCGGGAGTCTCTCACCTCGCCGACGAGCCTCGTGAAGACCGCGAGTCTTGTCGACCGTCCGTGTTGTAAATTCGAGAAAACCATTCGAATTAACAACACCTTCACGGCTCGGTATCAATGCTGACCGCCTACCACTTCGTTCAGTCTGTTCTCTCGCCAAAAAAAGATTTGAACCGTAAACAGTTGAAGTAGAAAAAGTTAAAAAATATTTCTTTTGTGGAAAAAGTGCTATTCTAATTGAAAATTAATCTTTAGAATTCGTACATATTATTTTTACTTAAGGGAGTGACGGGGATGGAGATTCAATTAGATCAGGTTCGCAAAGATTATGGCCGTACGGAGGTTCTACATGGGGTGTCTTTTTCATTGCCGTTGGATACTGGCAATGTCATTGGCTTGATTGGACCAAATGGAGCAGGCAAATCAACCTTAATGCGGTTGCTCAGTGGGATTACGACCATCAATGGTGGACAACTGAGACTTGATAATCAGGATGATTCACACTATGAAAAGTGGGCTCAGCGCAATTCACTGTATATTCCGGCTGGTGATCGTGGATTACGAAATAAATTAACGCCATTGGAAAATCTACGTTATTTCAGTGCTATTCAATGTGTACCATTTAGAGATACACAGGCCAGAATGCTGGCCAATGCCAAGCTGTTCGATGCAGAAAGTCTGATGAATAAAGAGTTTGATCAAATGTCGACTGGTCAAAAGAAAAAGGCGACATTACTCGTCGCCATTTCGTTTGATACACCGATGTTATTGTTGGACGAACCTTCAAATGGTCTGGATATGTCTGCACAAGTCGATTTAATGAAGCTGGTCGACTCTGTTGCTAAAAAGTCGCAGCATACGATTATTCTGTCTTCCCATGATCCAGTACTAATGAGTGAAGTGACCACACAGTATATATTCGTGAATGAGGGGACTGTGATTAAAACAGTTAATCACAGTTTGTCGGAAGCGGAATTGCGGCAAATGTATGAACAGCTTTATCAAAAGGCGGTGATTCGATGAGCGCACGTGAATTGGGGACCATGATCTGGGTTGAAGTAACGATGCAAATGAAGACGGACATCAAATACTTATCATCGACTGTGAGTGAGTTTATTCTTTATACTTTTGCATATTTAGCGGTAGTGATCTTTGGGGCAGTCAAAGGCATGGACGCTTTTTATCACACAAATCTTGGAGTTGTCATGATCCTAATTGGCTTTATGTTTTGGAATATGGGCGTGGTGGCAATGGACGAGTCGACGCTGTTTATTGAGACAGGAGCACGAACGGGTATTCTAGAAACGGAGATTCAATCTCGCTTTGCGTTGTGGTTCATTGCACTAGTTCGCAGCTGGGTCACTGATATTTATTACTTTGTGTACTTACTTATTTTGAGTGTGATCACAGCATTTGTTATTTCTGTTCCAGTCCTGCAATTAATTAAGGCTGACGTTCTCGTATTTGTCATCGCCATTATTTCAAACGTCGGCATGTTAGGGATTGGGCTGCTATTTGGAGCCGGTTCGTTGAGATTTAAGCGAGTGGGTAATTGGAGCAGTATTCTTCAGTCAGCAATATTATTCGTGGCAAACGTTGCGATGCCGAATTACTTTGGTGCCCAGTTGTTATTGCCGTTTGGTGCTGGCATTGAAATTACGAGGCACTTGTTCCTTGGACAATCAGTATCGCTTAATCTAATTGGGATTTATTTTGGCATAAACGTCATCTGGTTTGCTCTGGGTTTAGTCGTTTTTCGCCACGCAATGCAGAAAGAACGGCGCATTGGCAGTTTTGACAGATTTTAAAATAGACGAAATGGATGCGGACATTAAAAAATGTCCGTATTTTTTTGAGTTACCACTTGCAATTACTTTGTTACGCACTATAATAATGTTATACAAATTACTTAAACACAAATAGTAATGCAATTGAAAGAAGGATGACGTTTATGCGGAATGATGAAATGAGAGATATGCAGCTAATCAGTAATGGCGGTGTTTGGTCTGAACTGGAAATTGATGAGCTGAGCCGCCATCAACGGGGAAGAAATCAATACAAGCGTTGGTGAAAAGAAAAATGTGGGTTTGATGAAAACTGACCAATACTGCAAGATTAAAAAAATTTAACTTGAATCGCTCACTGATTGTCGAAAAGTCAATTAGTGAGCGATTTTTAATTCTTATAAAATGCTGTCATATCAACGATGAAAAGCTCCTACATTGTTTATCAGCATTCCTTACCATTAGTTACTAATGATGTGCGAATAAATGGGGATGCATTTCTGCTTGTAAATTAGAATTTGATTAGTTATACTCTGTCTAATGACTTTTTAATCTTATGAATAAGACTGTGTTCATCATACATAACGGGCAATGTTTGATGCACTTGAATGCGGTTGAAGAAATGAGGGAGTAGCATGGCAGATGAAGAGAACCATTTTCTAAAAATCGAAGACGTCAGTACAGCTTTTAAAATTCAGGGTAAATACTACCCGGCTGTATCTGACGTCTCTTTAGATATCCACAATGATGAAATTGTTGCCATTGTGGGGGAGTCCGGATGTGGTAAAAGTACCTTAGCAACGACGATCATGGGCCTGCATGATCCTGCTGAAACCAAAATTGGTGGCAAAATTGAGTTTGAGGGTCAAGACCTGTTAACGCTCAATGAAGACCAGATGAACGAGATTCGCGGTGCCAAAATTGGCATGATTTTCCAGGACCCGTTATCAGCGTTAAACCCACTGAAACGAATTGGTGATCAAATTCAAGAAGGCTTGGATTACCACACCAAGATGACTGAGGCTGAAAAGAAGGCCCGTGTGCTTGAGTTGGTTAACCAAGTTGGGATTCCTCATCCAGAACGGGTTATTCGTCAATTTCCACATGAATTATCTGGTGGGATGCGTCAACGTGTGGTTATCGCCATCGCGATTGCCTGCAAACCAGACCTGATGATTGCTGATGAACCAACCACCGCCTTGGACGTTACCATCCAAGCTCAAATCTTGGACTTGCTTAAAGATATTCAAAAAGAAAACCATGCCGGGATCATTTTGATCACGCATGATTTGGGTGTTGTCGCTGAGACGGCTGATGAAGTTGCGGTTATGTATGCCGGACAAGTGGTTGAAAAGGGTTCTGCCAAACAGATTTTTGACAATCCGCTACATCCTTACACGCGTTCATTGCTACGTTCAATGCCTCAAAAAGACAGTGAAAATGACGATCTGTATGTCATTGAAGGTTCTGTTCCTTCATTACAGAAGATGCCTCAAGATGGTTGTAAGTTTGCCCCACGGATTCCATGGGTTCCCGCAAGCGAACATGAAGCGCACCCAACGATGCATGAAGTTGAACCGGGACACCGCGTTCGCTGCACCTGCTACAAAGACTTTAAGTTCCAAGACGAAGCTTAGAATGGGGGAGAGTAAATGAGTTTAATTGAAGTTAAAGACCTAGAAGTTCATTACCCAATCCGTTCTGGGTTTTGGAACCGAGTTACTGATGAAGTGCTGGCTGTGGACGGAATTAGTTTAGATATTGAAGCCGGTGAAACATACGGGCTCGTTGGGGAGTCGGGGTCGGGCAAGTCAACGACTGGTAAGTCCATTGTTGGGTTGGAGAAGCCAACAAAGGGGCAGATTCTATACAAAGGAAAGGATATTACCAAATCCAGCAATCGTCGGGAATTAGATTACAACCAAGATGTGCAGATGATTTTTCAGGATTCACTTTCAAGTTTGAATCCACGTAAACGAATCGAAGACATTATCGCTGAACCAATACGGAACTTTGAACACCTTGATAAAAATCAAGAAAAGTTAAGGGTTTTGCAATTATTAGATATCGTCGGTTTGGACGCTGACGCATTATACAAATATCCCCACCAATTTTCGGGTGGTCAAAGACAACGTATTGGTGTAGCACGAGCAGTTGCCACTAATCCTAAGCTGATTGTGGCCGATGAACCAGTATCAGCGCTTGATTTATCTGTTCAGGCGCAAGTTCTAAACTTTATGAAACGAATTCAGCGTGATTTTGGAATTTCCTACTTATTTATCTCTCACGATCTTGGTGTTGTTCGCCACATGTGTGACAATATTGCGATTATGCATCGTGGCCGATTGGTTGAAATTGGGACACGTGATGATATTTATAATCACCCAATGCACATTTACACGAAACGATTACTCTCTGCGATTCCGGAAACCAGCGTTGAAGGTCGTGCAGAAGCCAGAGCGCATCGTGAAGCGGTTGAACGAGAATTTCAAGAAAATCAGTCCCGATACTATGATAAAGATGGCAAAGTTTTGCCATTAGTTGATGTTACGGCTACTCATAAAGTTGCCTTACCGGCAGATGAAATTGATAAGGAGGACAAATAATATGTGGAAAACAATTTTGCGTCGTGTCCTTATTATGATTCCTGAAGTCATTATATTAAGTGTATTAGTGTTTTTACTGGCAAAGGCGATGCCTGGAGATCCATTTACAGGCAGTATTGGCCCACATACGAGTGCTGCACAAATACATCAATTAAAAGTACAAGCTGGGCTATATAATCCTTGGTATCAACAATATTGGAATTGGGTTGTTCACTTGTTTCATGGGAATCTTGGGACTAGTTTCCAGTATCAAGAACCCGTTACCAGAATTATTGGTGAACGCGCGATTAACACGGTATGGTTAGCACTTTTTACAATGGTCTTAACATATGCAATTGCTGTTCCAATGGGTCTCTATGCTGGCCGCCATCAAAATAAACTAGGTGACAATATTATCCGTGTCTATACGTTTGTGACTATGGCAATTCCATCATTTGTTATCTTATTAATTTCACTATGGATTTTTGGGTATGTGTTGGGCTGGTTCCCAACTACTGGTTCTGTGAGTGCAACAGCTAGTGGAACAATGGGGACTGTCTTCTCTCGTTTACAACATATCTTACTTCCAGGTCTTATTGCGTCATTAACGGGTACTGTGAATATTGTTCAATATTTGAGGTCAGAGGTTATTGATGCGAAGCACTCCGATTATGTTCGCACAGCTCGTTCAAAAGGTGTGCCAACAACCGATGTATTTCGACACCATATTCTAAGAAACTCGTTACTTCCTATTGCGGCTTTCGCCGGATACTCAATCACAGGTCTCTTAGGTGGCTCAGTGGTTACTGAAATGGTTTTTTCATATCCAGGTATGGGACTTCTCTTCCTGAACTCTATTTCATATCGTGATTATACGGTCATTACCGCTTTAGTATTGTTATATGGACTGTTGAACCTTTTGGGTACGCTGTTGTCCGACATTATTTTGACAGCAGTAGATCCTCGCGTCAGGGTTCAGTAAGAGAGGAGGAGCAAAATGTCACAAAACCAGCTGGACAATCAATCATCAATTGATAAAGCAGACTTAGAAAAACTTTCCAAGGAAGCCGAACAAGAAGCCGCACCTTCATCTTTGCGAATTGTTTGGAACGAATTTAAAGCCGACAAAGTTGCTTTAACTGCGGCAATTATTATCGTGGCGTTCATTTTATTTGTTATGATTGCCTCTTTATTTATTAATCAAAGTCAAGCAATGTCAACGAACATTATGGATTCGTATGACAAACCTTTTTCCCAATTCATTTTGGGAACTGACCAAGGTGGTCGGTCGATTGCTAAGGAATTAATCATGGGTTCTAAAAACTCCATTGGTATCGCCATTGGACTAACCGTTATTTCTTCTACATTTGGTATTGTATTTGGACTAGTTTCAGGCTATTTCGGTGGAATTGTGGACAACATCATGATGAGATTCTATGACTTTATGATGATGCTACCAATTTTGTTATTTATCATTGTCGTAGTTACGATAATCCCTAGCTACAATGCAATTACGTTAACATTGATTTTAAGTGTATTTTATTGGCTAGGAACTGCACGTTTGATTCGTGCAAGAACCATGTCTGAGTCAAAAAAAGATTATGTATCCGCTTCTAAAACTTCTGGTACGAGCACTTTTAAAATTATTTTCCGAGAAATAATGCCTAACATTTCGTCATTGATTATTGTGGATACTATGCTTTCCTTTGCTGAAAACATTGGTGTTGAAACGACATTGAGTTTCTTAGGTTTTGGGTTACCAAACGGAACACCATCTCTTGGGACGATGATTTCAAACGCAAATGATCCTAATAATATTACACAGTATTGGTGGACATGGCTAATTGCAGCCGCTGAAATCATTATTCTAACGATTTCCATCAGCTATGTCGGGCAAGTGATTCGGCGTGCATCTGATGCATCGCAAAGATTAAGTGATGATTAAAGGCTAAAATGAGATTATTTTAATTAATATCTTTACAATTTCTCATTTAAGGGTACAATTAATTTTGTTGTTATTAAGTGCCTATAAAATCATAAGGGATTTGCATTTTTTGGAGGATGAGTCTATGAGAAAGTCTAAAATTGCGCTAGCAGGGGCCGCGGTTCTATCTGTTGTAACATTAGCAGCTTGTTCAAATGGAGGTAGCAGTTCACAGCCAAAGACAGCAGTTAAGATGCCTAAATCTTATAGCGCCACTGGTAAGATTGATAAAAACGCTACATTAAAATTAGCTGAAGTTAACGACGCCCCATTTAAGGGAATTACGGATCCAGCCATGCAATCTAATGCTGAAGACCAAGATGTCTTTGGACCTGGTAACCAAGGTTTGTTTAACGTTGATAAGAACTACAACTATGTAAATGGTGGCCCAGCAAATATTAAGATGGATAAGTCCGCGAAGACGCTCACAATTACTTTACGCAAAGATCTTAAATGGTCTAATGGTGCACAAGTAACTGCTAAAGACGTTGAATATGCTTATGAAGTTTTAGCCAACAAAGATTCAACTTCGCAACAATTTTCTTCAAATCTTGAGGAAATCAAAGGCCTGAAAGAGTATCACGAAGGCAAAGCTTCGACTATTTCAGGGATTGAAATGCCTAATGGTGAAAAAGGTAAGAAGGTTGTTATTCACTACCTTGCAGTTAATCCCGCAATGAAACATTCAGGTAATGGATTCGTATGGGAATCTGCTGAACCATATGAACACATCAAGAATGTCCCTATTAAGAATTTGGCATCAGCACCAGAGACACGTAAGGATCCTTTATTCTACGGACCTTTTAAACTTAAAAAATTAGTGGCTGGAGAATCTACGTCTTGGGTTCGCAATCCTTACTACTGGGGTAAGAAAGCAAATGCTAAGGCCGTTACGATTAATGTTGTATCTAGCAGTGCAGCTGGTTCCGCATTCAAGTCACATAAGTACGACTTTACTGTAGGTATCCAAGGAATTGCTGCTTCCCAATATCCAAATGTCAAAAAATTGAGTGACTACACGAATGTTGGGACACCACAACTTGGTTATGGTTACCTAGGATTTATGGTTGGCCACATGGATTCAAAGACTGGCATGAACGTTATGGACAAAGACTCAAAAGTTGCTAACAAGAGTTTACGTCAAGCCATTGGTTATGCTATGAATGTGGACGCAGTTGAAAAGAAATTTGGAAATGGCCTTGGTCAGCGTGCTACAACTTTGATTCCAACCGGCTTTAGTCAATATCACGATAAAAAGGCTAAGGGCTTCCCATTGAACATCAAGAAAGCAAATAAACTCCTTGATGATGCTGGATATAAGAAAAAGGGAAAGTGGCGTCAAACACCTGACGGCAAGAAGTTAGTTCTTCATTTTGCTGCTATGAAGAGTAGTTCAACGCATGAACAGGAAATTCAGAATTATCTACAGCAATGGCATAAAATTGGACTCGATGTACAATTGACCGGTGGCAAGACAATGGAAATGAATTCATTTTACGATGCTGTTCAGGCACCAAAACCACCAAAAAATGTTGATTTCTTTGAGGCCGCTTGGTCAACTGGTACTGAACCAACACCGACAATGTACACTGCGGATGCGCCGTTTAATATGGGACATTTTGTTTCCAAGAAGAACACGCAATTGATTAAAGATATGAATAATCAGAAAGCATTTAATGATTCATACCGGAAGACACAGTTTAACGATTGGCAAGAATATATGAACCAGCAAGCTGCCTACGTTCCTGAAAGTGAAAGCTTGAACTGGACGCCAGTTAACCATCGGATTAAGAACTTTACCGACGATCCCGCACACAGTAACACCCAGTACGCTGAACTCGGGGCAACTACGTCAAATCCTAAATAATGAATAATCAGCTGTGATTATTTTGCTGTTGCTGAGATTACAATAGTTATTTAAACGTCAGTTCAATCATAATTGATTGGGCTGGCTTTTTTTTAGGAAAAAGGGGTATTAATGCATGCTTGATCTTTTAAAAGACAAAAAGTTTTATGTGGCACAAGTAGACGAACGTGACTGTGGTGTTGCTGCCCTTTCAATGATATTGAAATATTTTAAATCGTATGTTTCAATAGCCCACTTAAGAGATCTGGCTAAGACTAGTATGGAAGGTACAAGTTTGCTGGGAATTACGACAGCAGCAGGGTGCTTCGGTCTAAATACAACGGCAGTACAAGCAGATATGTCATTGTTTGATATGAGTGATGTTCCATATCCATTTATTGCGCATGTGAACGTTCATGAAAACCTTCAACATTTTTATACAGTTTTTGGGGTTTCCGGAAATCAAGTGATTGTGGGTGATCCCAATCCGTCTGTTGGTATGATTAAAATGAGAAAGGAACAGTTTGCAAAAGAGTGGGATGGATACAGTGTTTTCTTCGAACAAAGTGGTGATTATGAAATTATTCGAGACAAAAAGCATACACTATGGGAACTAGTTCCAATCTTAAACAGACAACATATTTTAGTTTCACAAATTATTTTATATTCACTATTAGTTACTTCAGTTAGTATTCTCGGATCATATTACCTACAATTTTTAATTGATAAATTAATTCCGAGAAAACAACTTACTTTGCTTGAAATTATTTCAATGGGCTTGATAGTTGCCTATGTAGTTCAGCAATTGTTATCATTTCTACAAAATTATTTAATGGCTCTGATGAGTAAAAGGCTTTCCACGGACATAATTTTGAAATATATACAACATCTATTTGAATTACCAATGAACTTTTTTGCGACAAGAAGAATTGGTGAAATTGTGTCTCGCTTTACAGATGCTAATCAAATTATTGACGCTTTAGCAAATACAATAACGACAGTCATTTTGGATGTTGGTATCGTTGTTGTAATGGGCAGTGTTTTAATTTTTCAAAACATTAAATTGTTTTTGATATCGATGGTTGCTATTCCCTTTTATATGCTTATTGTTTTTGGATTCGTTAGATGCTTTAACCACCTGAATAATGAAAGAATGCAGTCAAATTCAATGCTGAGTTCATCGATTATTGAGGATTTGGATGGCATTGAAACAATTAAATCCTTAAACAGCGAAGGTGCTTCCTTTTCTAAAATAAAACACGAGTTTACGAAATTGTTAAACCAAACATTTTCTTATCAAGTAACGACCTTTATTCAGAATAGTTTAAAGTCTTGTTTGCAACTTTTATTAAGCGTTTGTGTTTTGTGGTTTGGATCGATTTTAGTGATGAGAGGAAATATGTCAATAGGTTCGTTAATTACGTTTAATGCATTGTTAATTTACTTTACAGCACCGTTGGAATCTATTATTAATTTACAGACAAAACTTCAAACGGCTAGAGTAGCAAACAATCGCCTAAACGAAGTGTACTTAGTGAAATCAGAATTCAAGAAACAAAGCGCTTTTCAGACCAATGTGAAAAAGTTGGAGTTAAGCGACATCTTTTTGAGCCATGTTAGATTTCGGTATGGATTAATGAGTTATGCATTAGATGACATCAGTTTAGTAATTCCGGCTGGGAGCAAGGTTGCTTTGGTTGGTGTAAGCGGTTCTGGAAAATCAACTTTGGTAAAGCTTCTTACAAGATTTTACGAACCAGAAACAGGACAAGTTTTTTTAGGAAAAAAAGATTTAAAGGATATTAGTAAAAAGGCGTTAAGAGCAACAGTAAACTATTTACCACAAGATCCGTATATTTTTACAGGATCTATTGAAGACAACTTGATGTTGGGGCATTCGACAGACTCAATAACAAGTGAGACGGTGATACGGGCTTTAAAAACAGCAGATATATATGAGGATATTGAGAAAATGCCTTTGAAGATAAAAACTGAGATTACCTCAGATGGTGGAGGACTGTCTGGAGGGCAACGACAAAGAATTGCTATTGCAAGAGCGGTCCTTGCCGATTCGCCAATTATGATTCTAGATGAATCAACGAGCAATCTTGACGTAATTACTGAAAAAAAAGTTATTTCGAATCTTTTGAATTTAGAGGATAAAACAATTATTTTCGTAGCTCATAGATTGGCGATTGCTGAAAGGGTTGAACAAATAGTAGTCATGAAGAATGGAAAAATTATAGAAAATGGAACGCATCAGTCTCTGAGAGGTAAAAATGGATATTACGCCGAATTATTAAATGCTTGAATCATGGGCCGAAAAGAAAAAGGTTATAGAAAAATAAAAAAGCTTTGACATTATAAAATGATGAGACTATATTAATAATTATATTAGAGGAAAGACAACGCCGGCGTTTTTAATCTAATACTTGAAGATCTTTGCTTATGTCTATGGTTTTGTGAGAATTTATTTTTATTTAAAGGAGCGTGCTTCTATGAATAAGATTAGTGTATTTCCAACTATTTCTAAGAATGATCAATCAAAAGTTTATGGTGGAGCTGGTGAGCATATTTACAAACAAGCTAGGCTTGACGGGTTTCCCGTGGCGAATGATTAGTAACCAATCCACATCGTGATTTGTGACATGGATATTCATTAAATGCTGTTTAAAGCTGTACACAATTAGTGCTTTTAGGAGGACTCAGTATGAATAAATTAAATGCAGCAAATCTTGATATTTGTATGTTTAAGGGTCTGTGTGCGGGATAACAGGAAAGAATCTTTGGTGGCGGTGAAGTTCGAGGACAAAAGCTATTACAAGCTTGGGAGCAGGGATAGGATACTTACTTTATTTTTTTAAAGAATATAATCTTTTTGCAAAAATGTTTTTGCTACGATTGAACCCTTTGTAAAGGTGTTACCGTTGTGAATGTTTGGAGGCCTACTTATGAATGTTTTGTCAAATTTTAAAGTGATTAATGAAAAAGAGCAGTTATCAATTGTTGGTGGAGAGTTACCATCAATGAATCGTTGGATGGAAAAGGAATTTTTAAACCAGAATGGATGAGGATTTAGTATAACGCTTTCGTGAATAAGAACTATTCGACGATATGAGCGGAAATAGTTATGTAAATACATAATTGTCATAACTATTACTAATCCTTGAGGTTGAATAGATAATCTTATTTTACCCTCGTGACAAATACATTTTCTAATGAGTTAATAAAATTTTTGTAAAAATAATTTTGAAAAAATCTGTGAAGCTTGTAGATCTTTTTTCAATTGTGAAACAGACAATCATAAAATCCATTTGGAAATATTTAATCATCAAGCACTGAAATCCCATCTAAAATGAGGTCGGTAAGCTGGATTATTCAAGTGATGCCAGTGAGTATTACACGGTGAAAAAGCTGTAAACGAAGATCTGCATAAATTGCAGGTCTTTTTGTTATCAAAGCTTTTAGGACAACGAGTAAGATTAAGAAAATTAAGGGAAGAAGGAGGGTGCTCACATTGACTGATGAGAAACTAGAACGAAAACTAACGCGGTTACGAAAAGAGAATCCGCCTACGGTTAATGATTCTTTGTTAGCAGCGATGCTGGATAACATCGGCAATCTTAATTCAGTATTGCGCGACCAACTGATTTACAGTTCGTTTGCACAGTGGATTGACGACGGCACGATTTCAAATGAACGGGCGGTCTGGTTATTAAGACAAGTTCAGCAACGGAATTTATTGTTCAGTGGGATTCATGAACGTCAAAACGATGCAATTTATACCAGAACGTTTGCGGCGCTGCTGTTGACGTCTTTGGTCGCCAGAGATGCACGGGCGCCCTTCTTGACAGCAAATATGCGAACCCATCTTTTTGAAGACGCAACGCAGTATTTGCAATTAGAAAAAGATTTGCGTGGGTTGACCGAGCATGGTTGGGCGCATGCATTTGGCCATGATGGTGACCTGTTGTATTACGTTTGTTATCATCCAAAGTTTCCGACGCGGCTTATTCCACAAGCGTTGGCTGGTATTTCTCATGGCATCATGTTGCCTAACGGTTTTACGGCAGGTGAAGGCAGTCGCTTGGACAACTGTCTTGTTGCGTTACTGGCGCAGGATCGCATAACGGAAAGTCAGCTACTCAACTGGTTGCGAGGTGTCAGGGGCGTTATTGCCTTAACCGCTGACCAGTCGCTACAGTTTGATCAAAAAAACAAATTAATTAACCTGTGTGTTTCATTGGCCTATAAACTGCGCTTTGAAAGTTTGACTACGCCAAGGCTATCGGCATGGTTAGATGAGCAGATTCGAGACTTTTATGAGGCCAATGGGACAGTGGCCTGATCTGGAGATGGTCTATATGAATATTGAATTAAAACAATACGTTGATACGATCCAGTGTCAACAGTTGGTGGAGAACTATCAATTGAGTGATTTAACCTTCACAGGTTCGCCACAGTCTGTGATTGAAAAAGCAAAGCGTGATCATGATCAGGTGCCAGTGATGATTATGAATGATGACCAGTTAGCCGGCTTCTTTTGCCTTCATTTGCACCAAGGCCCATTGGAAATTGGTGGCCGTGCTGACTCGGATGTGTTATTGCGTGCCTTGTCGATTGACGAACGCTTCAGGGGACAAGGTATTTCGTTCGCCGCGATGAAGTTGGTACCGGCATTTGTTAAAGCTCATTTTCCGTATGTGACTCGTATTATTTTGGCCGTGAACTACCGTAATATACCTGCACAACACCTGTATCAGAAGACGGGCTTTCAGGATACGGGCATTCAGCGTGTTGGCAAGATTGGCCCGCAATATGTGCTGTTTAAAATGATAAATGAGTAAGTTACTGCCGGGGAGGGATAACGATGAATAAAATTCTAGTGATGATTTATGATGGCTTTTCGATGTATGAAATTAGTCCGTTAACTTCGATTCTTGCCTGGAGTCAAACAGATTGGCAAATTGATGTTGTAGCCTCTGAGCACAAGCCATATCAAACTGAAGATGGGTTCGATGTAATGCCACAAATGACATTTGAAGATGTTCAGAATATTCAGGCCTACCAGATGCTCGTTATGCCAGGAATCGCGAATTATCATACCGTTTTACCTGATCAAAGGAACATTGCCTTTCTCAGTCGTTTTAAAACGCGGCCACGACCAGTTATCGCGGCAATTTCGGCTTCACCCATTCTACTGGCAAAAGCTGGGTTATTGGACGACACCAAGTTTGTGGCGGGACTATTCGAAAGTGCATACGAAGAGGAGCGTTTCATTCCCAAACGTAATTTGGTGCGTAAACCAGTTGTATCGGATAATGGTATTGTGACTTCCACTGCGTTCTTCCCTCGTGAATTTGGCATCACTGCGGCACATGCAATTGGCGTCAACGTGCCGAAAAACATTTTTGAACAGTTTGGGACAGATGCAAGTGCCGAAGATTTAACTTTTCGAGATAATGGCTAGTGATTGAAAGTTTTTGTGAGGTCGGTTTGCTGCAAATTTGTACGAAAATATGTATACTAATGCTGAGAGGTGATGGTGATGGTTAATCCGCAAAAAAATCTAAATATTCGACCTGTTTCAGAATTGCGTACCTACAACAAAGTGTTGAATCAAGTGGGACCAGACAGCCCTGTTATTTTGACAAAAAATGGTTATGGTAAATATGTTCTGCTTGATTTAGAAGATTATGAAAAGTATGAGAAGTGGTCAATTGCTGAGGAATTGACCAAAGAAATTGAGAATGCAAAAAAAGAGAAAACCCATAAGTTTTCGGATGTTCGAAAGGAAATTTTAGGGGAATGAGCTATGATCTGGAGATTGCAGAGGGTGCAGAACACAGTTTAAAGCTTATAACTGTGCAGAAACGTGAATCCTTTGGGGATGTAATTGCCAGAAAAAGGATTTTAACATTGCTAAATGGTATAAATAATTTAGCTTCGTTTCCAAGAATGGGTAAAAATGCACGAAAACAGGGATTTCCGATAGCTTCAGAGTTTTACTTAATGACGATAGGCAAAAATATTGTACTTTATGAAATTCAGGAAAAAAGTGCACGTGTTGTGGTACTAAGAATTTTTTCGAGTTCTCAGAACATTGCTGAGAGGATAATGAACTTGGACTTGTAAATGAAGTATTAAAAAAACAGAGAGCCGATTAAACATTTTGTTCAATGTTTGTAAGTGTGCTTAATTGATTATTTGTCCCGCTTGCACAGTAAGCTGGTGCTAAAAAGTTGAGCTGGATAAAATATGCCGATAAGTCAAAACCACTGATACAGTGCTTTTGACTTATTTTTTTATGAGATAATTTAGTGCATTCTCACCGCTTTCTAACAATTGACAACATTCTGCGCTATACTTAATCAACGAGTGATTTTCAGAATGGGGGATCAGTTTGCATGGCCACATATGGGGCAACGTTTCGGCAGCTACGAATCGGTAAGAATATGACTTTAAAGGAACTGGCCGACGAACAGGTGAGTGTTGGTTTCTTGTCTAAGTTTGAAACGGATCAATCGAAAATTAGTGTAGACCGATTGATGCATCTACTGGATAAGATGAATGTGACTGCTGATGAATATTTCTTTGCCCAACATGATGGTTATACCGAGCTCCAAGTACCCAAAGTATGGTCCGAAATGAGTGTGCCAAACGCTGTGGCAGCATTAGGCAGCAGTTTTTATTACACCGCCGGATTATCAAATCGCGGGCAATGGGAAAAATTAGCACGGTGGCATCAGCACTTGGCCGAACAGGCCTCCTCAACACCGACAATGGGTCATTGGCTAAACTTTGATTTTGCGCAACTGCTTCTAGCACAACACCAGCAGGCCGAACCTTATCCGTTTGTTCAACGGGCAATCACTTACTTACAACAAATTGATGAGTGGAGTATTTACGAGTTGATCGTGTTTAACGTTTTTCTGCAGGGGATGAGCGTGCCTGACGCACAACAACTAGCCCTGTCCGCCAAGCATAAGTTGGTTTCACAGGCTCCACTTAGCGAGATTGCAGGGATGCACCGTGGCTTTTTGGTCACTAGTTTTTGCTTTTTTATGAATCGCACTCATTTCGATATAGCGGAAGAATTGCTTGGTCAGATGCACAGTCTGCACAAAGAACAATCACCACAACAAAGTACTGGCGATTTCGGAATGTTAATTCTGTGGTGTCAGGGATGGCTGACCTATCGCCGCGACAGTGAGGAACGGGGTCAGTCACAGATGAAGGATGCACTGACAATTATGCGATTGTGCGAAGAGGAAAGCCTGTGGCGTTTGTACGCTGCTTTTAGTGATCGGATTTGGCAAACGAAGGATGATCATTTACTTTATCATTCACGATTAATGGCCTAGAAAGGGGAATGACATGGCATCGTATGGCGAAACGTTTCATCAGTTGCGTGTGGGTAAAGGATTAACGTTAAAAGAACTTGCAGATGAACAGGCGAGTGTCAGTTTTCTCTCAAAGTTTGAACAGGGCCAATCGAAAATCAGTGTCGATCGACTGATGCATTTGCTTAAGAAAATGAATGTGACTGCTGATGAGTATTTCTTCCTGCAGCATGATCGTTATCTGAACTCTCCGATGCCAGTGGAATGGCGTGAAATGGGTGCTGCAAACGCACTAACAGATTTAACGAACATTTTCCTGATTAGTTCGGGTTTGGCGATACGACATCAGTGGAAAAAACTTTACGCGCGGCTCGATGTATTGAAAGAAAACGCAAAAAAATCCCCAACGGTTAATAATGTGTTGGGATATGACTATGGTCGAATGATGCTGGCCAATCATACCGGGAAAAGCATTGAGCACAGTTCGGATCATGCTGTGGAATATTTAAAGCAGGTTGACGACTGGGGCATTTATGAAATTTTAGTCCTCGAATCCTTTTTGACCGCCATGCCATTGGCCGATGTTGAATTATTTACTAATATTGCTGAACGTAAACTGACGGCGAATGAGTCGATTATGTATGTCGCGGGCATGCATCGCGGATTTTTAGTCAGTAGTTTTTCATATTTTATGTCGTTGGATCAGTTTGCGTTAGCCAATGAAACTTTATCGAAGATGAAAGCTTTACATAAAAAGCGCGATGGTCGTGATTTGACTGCTAATTTTGCGATGACGATATTGTGGTGCGAAGGTTGGCTCAAATATCGTGTTGATGACAAGGCACTGGGCAAGTCCAAGATGAACGATGCCACCACCATGATGAGGTTATGTAAAGAAGATCGTATGTTTAGGATTTATGACGATTTTACGGCAGAAATCGTGAGTGCACCAAATGATCACGATTTTCATTACGGCACCGTTATTTCTTAGGAGAGGTCAATATGCAATCGTTAGGACAAACGTTTCATGAACTACGTAAAAGTAAGAATCTAACACTTAAGGAAGTTTCGGATGACGAAATCAGTATGGCGGTGATTTCGAAGTTTGAGAATGATCAAACGATGCTGGGCGTGGACCGCTTTTTACATTTACTACAACAAATCAATGTCACAACGACAGACTTTTTCTATCGTTATCGGGAATCAGATGAGCGAGCTCAAAGAGCAGGACTTGAGATTTCAGACGACGGCATGCCACTGCCTGAAATCTTTGATGTTTTGGATCCGTTCAACGACATATTTCAAATTTCTGGTGATGACAGTCAAAGTACGGCACAAAAGATTTTAAGTTTTCAAACCTTCATCAAATTGACAGAGCAGGAATTAAAGAAAAATTCTTGTTTGGCTAATCGTTTGAAATTGTCCCTAGCAAAAGCAGCGCTGAAGATGCATCGGTCTAAGATGAGAGATCACGTCTCGACACATCAAGAAATGTTCCCAATTATTGATTATTTAGGCGGTGTATCAGCATGGACAGCATTTGAATTATTACTTTTCATTACCACGTCAATTTACATGGACGTCGAAGATTCAATGATGCTGTTTTCCCGTTTTATGAAGCAAGCCAATTTTTATGTTCGTTTGACTGATTTACGACACTTAGGATATTCCGTCTGTTTTACGCTCTTTTCGACTATGGTTGCACATAGGACTTTTGATGACGCAAAATTTGTGTTGGAGAAATTCGATGATTTGATGAGCAAGGACAATGATGTAGAAGCACAATTTGCAATCCTGAGTTTGTTTTTACACGGGTGGTATCTTTACTTGACGGGACAAGAAGATGTCGGCAAAGATAAGTGCAAAACTGTGCTGCAACTTTGCAAGACACTGCATTTAACTGAAGATTCGCGTTTCTATCGTAAAATTTATGATAGCATGCAGGACAAAACATCAGCGATAATTTATTCAAAGATCTTTGACTAGGGGGGTGTGTACAATGCCGGCGTTGGGAGAGACATTTCGAGCGTTACGTAAAAGTAAAGGCTTAACGCTTAAAGAGATTGCTGATGAGCAGGTTAGTGTGGCCGTGATTTCGAAGTTTGAAAATGGCACTAGTATGCTTAGTGTCGACCGTTTCTTACATCTTCTGGATCAAATTCACGTGACGACTAGTGAATTCTTCTATTGGCAAACGAACCGGTATGCGGTTTCCCCGATGCCATTATTTGGTAACAGCGATCATGCGTCACCGAGTTGGAAGTTAGTATTGCCCATGCAGAAAATTCTAGAACTTGTTAATAAGGCCGATCCACCAAAAGGTGTGCAGGAAGTTGAGAACTATCAAAAAGAGTTTACAAAGGTTTTTAGCGATCAACCGACTCAGATGAATTCGCTGGTCATGGCGATTATAAATAGTAGTGTGGATTTACTACATTTTAGGTTGGACAAAACGGCGTCAGATATACTACCAGTGACGAAGTACCTGACTAGTGTTGAACAGTGGGGTGAATTCGAAATATATTTGCTGATATTTTCGGTTTCTTTTCTAGATGCCTCAGATTTATTTCGTTTATTCAAACGGGCAATGTATCGAGCGGATTGGTACAAATGGTTGGCTGACGATCAGCACACACGCTTTAATTTATGTTTTGATGCATTTTCAGCTTTAATAGGGAAACAACATTATACCGAGGCAGCTGAAGTGCTTAAAATTATGGATAATCTTGTACATGACAAAGATGATTCTGACGTGCGTTTTGCAGTCCAAAATCTATTTATGCATGGTTGGTATGATATTGTGACTGGTGAAAAAGAAAAAGGTAAACAGCAATGCGAAAATGCATTGTCTGTTTACCGAATTCTAAACGTTAGCGGGGATGAGGAACTATTACGATTGGTTTATGAGCATATTCTGAAATATGATCCTAGTGATGTGAAACACATGTTTATTATACTGACAATGGGATAAGGTAATACACTTGACTACGTTGTTTTGTTTGCTTTGTATAAACAATTGCTAGAGGTCAAAGAATAAGTCGGTTACTGTGAATAAGAGGGAATTTATTACCCTTCAAGTCGTGTTAAAAAGAGTTTTTTTAGACGTTTATCCACTGGTCAATAATAAAAAAGCTTTTTCCCTTTAATTCGATATGGTCGAATAAGAGAGAAAAAGCAGTTTTCATTGGTGCTTTAATTAGTTTACCCGATACTTTTCAAACCGTTGCGCTGATTCATCCGTCAGCTCGACGGTTATTTTAGTACCTTCGGCAACATATTCAGTTTCCAAAATATGTGCTTTTTCATTCAGGAAGTTCAAAATATTGCCCTGATCAAACGGAATCAGCAACGTGACCGTTTGATAGTTCTTAAAGACTTGTTCCCGAATCATCGTAATCAATTCGTCCAATGAAGCGTCGTCGCGGGCCGAGTAAACGAGTTGCATGCCCTCGCGTGACGGGTACTTAGCCTCCGTCTTGTCGGCTTTGTTGAATGCAACAATCATTGGAATATCAGTGACGCCAATTGCCTTAAGTGCCTCATTAGTGGTTTCCATCATTTTTTCACTGTTCGGGTCACTATAATCTACGACCTGAATGAGTAAATCGGCGTTAGCAGCTTCGGCCAGCGTAGAACGGAATGCTTCGACTAATCCGTGAGGCAGCTTGCTGACAAAACCAACAGTGTCCGAAAGTAAGAACTGCTTTTGATCCGGCAGGTTGATCTGTCGAACACTGGTATCAAGCGTTGCAAACAGCATGTTCTTTTCAAACACTTGCTTGTCTTCGTTTAAGCCGTATTTGCGAACAAGGCCGTTCATAGTGGTTGACTTACCAGCGTTTGTATAACCGACTAATGCCACGGTAGGGAGACCGTTCTTTTCCCGTTGCGTACGTTGTGTGTCGGCAGCTTTGGTGATGTCTGTTAGCTCGCCCTTCAGATGCTTGATCTGATTGTTGATGGTTCGGCGATCCATTTCTTGTTGTGTTTCACCAGCACCACGGTTAGTGAATCCGCCACCACCGCCGGCACCAGTTTGTTGGTCCAAACGTTGGTTAACACTGGTATGCAACCGTGGTAGCTGATACTGGAGTTGAGCAATTTGGACCTGTAACTTAGCTTCCCGTGTCTGAGCACGGTTGGCAAAGATATCCAGGATCAAAGCAGTTCTGTCCAGTACACTTGCTTTGGTAGCAGATTCAATGTTACGAATCTGTGAAGCGGTAAGCTCGTCATTTGTCACGATGGTATCCACGTTTTCACTGGCGACAATCTCAGCCAGTTCGGTAATTTTTCCCTTACCAAAGTAAGTGCCTGGATGCGGCCGTTCAAGTTTTTGACGAACTTCTTCCTTAACAATCATATTATTGGCGGCAACTAGGTTGGCAAGTTCTTCCATGGAATATTCAAAGTTGCCAGCACCGGTGTTGAGACCGGCAATAATAACTTCTTTTGGTGCAATTGCAGTTTCGTCCAAATGTGTGTCCTCTTTTCTAAGCCGAGACTTGTAATGACTTAATTATACCATTTCGCACGTTACGCTGGCCGGTTCGGTGTTTGCGAGAGGTGAAGGGCAATCCGTTTTAGGAATGAACGTTGAAGCCAGTTGGATTAGCGGAAAATATCTGAAATCAATGGTCCCATGAGCATGACAGACCTTCAACGGAACTGACAAAATTCAGACCAATTGTTCTATACACGAAATATTTCATGCTAAAACATCTGCTGTGAATGGACTAATACAGTGCATAAGCAACTTATACCGTTTTGAAATTAATTAAAATAAAATTAGCAAAACTCGTTGGCTTTAATCTTATTTTAATCTATTATCATCACAACTTTTCAAAACATAAGTTGCCGCGAAAAGTACATAGCTTGGAATGCATCACCACAATAAGGTGAATTCCACAAGGAGTGTGGTTGAATGAAGGTTCGTAAAATTTTAGCAATGGGTGCAACAGCGACGTTATCCGTATTAACGTTAGCTGCGTGTGGTAACAAGGGTGCGTCAGGGCATAAGGGCGAGTTAAATTTAATGGAAACTGCCGAAATGCCGACACTAGATCCTTCGATTGCGACAGATGATGTTTCAATGACGGCGTTATCGAACACATTTTCAGGAATTTACCGAATTGGTAAGGATGCTAAGCCACAAAATGAGTTGGCAACGAAAACGACGGAATCGAAAGATGGGCTTCACTGGACATTTGACTTGCGTCACGGAACGAAGTGGTCAAACGGGGATCCGGTTACTGCTCAAGATTTCGTTTATTCCTGGCAACGCACAAACAGTCCAAAGACAGGATCACAATATGCGTATCTGTTTGAAGGCGTGAAGAACGCGGATGCCGTTCAAAGTGGCAAGATGAAACCCAGTGCCCTAGGAATTAAGGCTGATGGCAAGTACAAGCTGTCCGTTACGTTGTCTAAACCAATTCCATATTTCAAACTGTTACTTGGTTTCCCAAGCTTCTTCCCACAAGATAAAAAGGCCGTTGATAAGTACGGCAAGAAGTATGGGCAAACATCTGCCACCCAGGTTTACAACGGACCATTTAAGGTTCAAGGATACAAAGGAACCAATGCAAAGTGGGACTGGGCCAAAAACAACACATACTGGGATAAAAAGAACGTTAAGTTAAACAAGATCAATTTCCAGGTTGTTAAGGAAAGCAGTACGCAACTAAATATGTACAATTCTAAGAAGGCTGACCTGACTCAGTTGAGCGGGGACCAAGTTGCTCAATATAAGAACAACAAGAATTACATTTATCGTCCCGGTTCATCGGCTGCTTATCTTGAATTGAATGAAGAAAAGGTGCCAGCGTTCAAGAACCAAAAGATCCGGGCTGCATTATCATACGCGGTTAGCCGGTCACAATTGACTAACAACATTTTGCAAGACGGTTCCAAACCTGCAACAACGTTTACACCTTCCAAATTGGCCAAGGATCCAAAGACTGGCGAGGACTTTGCCAAAGAAGCCGCAGTTAAGGGCGCTTTGACGCAGAACCTGACTAAAGCTAAGCAATTGCTTAAGCAAGGGGAACAAGAAGCCGGCATTTCCGATTTGAAATTCACGTTGATGGCTGATGACACTGACACTGGTAAGAAGAATGCTGAATTCTTACAGTCCGAATTCCAGAAGTTACCAGGTGTTAAGGTAACGGTTCAAAACGTGCCTTATAAGACGCGTTTAACCCGTTCAGCTGCCCACAACTTCCAGGCTGTTGTCACGCTTTGGGGTGCTGATTACAGTGATCCATACACGTTTGCTCTGTTCACATCGGACGGGACTTACAACGATGGTTTGTGGAAGAATGCCACTTATGACCAGAATGTTAAAGACTCCGCTGGCAAGAATGCGTTGAACAAGGAAGCACGGTTCAAGAACTTAGTAACCGCTGATCAAACGCTGGTTAAGGATTATGGTGTTCTGCCATTGTACACTGGTTCTTTCTCTGGCTCTGGTCCATTCTTGCAACGTCCATACGTCAAAGGGATTATCTACAATTCAGCTGGTATTAACTGGAACTACAAGTACGCTTATGTAAAGTAATGTATTTCTAAACAATCCCGACATTTTAAAATGTCGGGATTGTTTTTTTGACGACAGTATATACATGAGTATATACTACATAAAAATGTATTCGCGTTTAGGCGAGTTAAAACGGAGGTGCTGACATGCAAAACGCAAAGATATCGAAGTGGGGTAATTCTCAAGGCATTCGAATTCCAAAGGCGATTTTGTCAGAAATTGGCATTACTAATCTTGATGATGCTGAAGTATCAATGGATGTTGAACAGGGAAAATTGGTAATTATGAAAACTAAGAGCGAATCAAAAATAATGAGTCGATTTGCTAATTTTGATTATGAAAAGTATTTGCAAGATGAAAATCGCGTGGCTGACTTGGGAGAGCCGAAGGGGCGTGAACTCTGGTAGATAGCTACTAATGAATTATTATTTTTTCGGGGGGAAAGAGAAATGCCTTTTAAGACATTTGATCGAGGAGACATTATTTTAGTTGATTTCAGTCCTTCGCTTGGGCACGAACAAAAAGGTTATCGCCCTGCACTCGTTTGGACTAATAGAGCCAGTCAGCAGGTCAGTGGATTTGCGAGTATTTTTCCAATAACATCTCATGATAAAGGCTATCCGCTGCATGTTCGATTGGGAAAGCGGGTCTCTAAAGTAACGGGAGTCATTATGACGGATCAAATTACGACGATTGATTTAGAAATTCGCTCGGTGCGTAAAATAGCTCATGTTGGAAATGACATTCTTTATGAGGTAGCAGAAATATTTGCAGACATGACTGAATAGGCTAAAACCGTCAGTATTGCAATTGAAATAATCGTGAGAAAAATGAGGATATGCTGTCTAAATGTATAATTCGTATTAGCTGCTAAATGGTCTAGATAAATAAAATGATTCGACACATAATTGTAATAATGGTTAACAAATACTAACAAGGTGGGCTTTAGGCCGACCTTTTTTGTTTACCTAAAAATTCTAAGCAACAAATGGGAAAAGCTGCGTTGACATTCATTGAATTCTCATTTATCATTTGACACATACTTTTCGAATAGATATTTTATTGCGGAAGGTCACAAATTGTTACCGGGGTAACAAATTAAAAAGGAGTTGGCGATATGAAGTTGCGAAGAGTATTAGCACTTGGTGCTGTCGCGGCCATTTCTGCCTTAACATTGGCAGCGTGTGGCAACAAAAGTGGTGCTTCTTCACACAAGGGTGTATTGAACCTGTCTACTACTGCTGAAATGCCAGGTTTGGATACATCAAAGGTTACGGATAATTCATCTTTGACAGCCTTGTCAAACACACAGGAAGGGATTTACCGAATTGGTAAAGACTCTAAGCCTGAAAATGCGTTGGCAACAAAGACGACTGAATCAAAAGATGGTTTACACTGGACCTTTAACTTGCGTAAGAACACAAAATGGTCAAATGGTGACAAAGTCACTGCTAAAGATTTCGTTTATTCATGGCGGCGCACAAACGATCCAAAGACGGCATCACAATACGCATACTTGTTTGATGGTGTGAAGAACGCAGATGCCATTCAAAATAAGAAAGCTGACGTGAAGTCGCTTGGTGTTAAGGCAGTCGGCGACTACAAGTTGGAAGTTACACTTGAAAAGCCAATTCCTTACTTCAAGTTATTGCTTGGTTTCCCAATCTTCTTCCCACAAGATCAGAAGGTTGTTGATAAGTACGGTTCTAAGTACGGGATGTCGGCTAACAAGCAAGTTTACAACGGACCTTTCAAGGTTGAAGGCTGGACTGGCACTAACACCAAGTGGAAGTGGGTTAAGAACAACAGTTACTGGGATAAGAGTGCTGTTAAGACGAACACCATCAACTTCCAAGTGGTTAAGGAAGGCAACACTGCACTTAACCTCTACAACTCCGGTAAGATTGACCGAACTCAGTTACAAGGTTCACAAGTGGCCAACTACAAGAACAATAAAGACTACACGTACTTCCAGGGTTCAACTTCTGCATATCTGGAATTGAACGAAGAAAAGGTACCTGCATTCAAGAACCAAAAGATTCGTCAAGCATTATCCTTAGCACTGGATCGCAAGCAATTGGTTAACAATGTTCTGGAAGATGGTTCAAAAGCCGCAACTGGTTTAATTCCAACGAAGTTAACAAAGAACCCTAAGACAGGTGCTGACTTTGCTAACGATTCTAAGGTTGCTGATACAACTGATCACAACTTGGCTAAGGCTAAGCAGTTGTTGAAGGAAGGGGAGAAGGAAGCCGGTATTTCTAGCTTGAACTTCACCTTGCTTGCTGACGATACGTCAGGTACTAAGCAAAACTCAGAATTCTTACAATCACAATTTGAAAAGTTGCCCGGGGTTAAGGTTTCTCTTCAAAACGTACCATTCAAGAACCGTCTAACCAAGTCTTCTAACGGGGACTTTGATGCCGTTATCACACTTTGGGGTGCTGATTACAACGATCCGTACACGTACTCATCATTGTTCACATCAGATAACTCACAAAATAATGGTAAATGGAAGAATTCCGAATACGACACTCTGATCAAGAATTCAGCTAATAAAGACGCTAATGACAAGCAAAAACGTTATGACGACTTAGTTAACGCTGAAAAGATCCTGACGAAGGATGTTGGAATTGTGCCATTGTACTGGGGCACTGCTTCTGGTTCCGGTCCTATGCTTCAAAAGAGTTACGTTAAGGGTGTAATTTACAACTCAGCTGGTGTTAACTTCAACTACAAGAACGTTGAAGTTAAGTAGTCACGTTAATGTAACGGATTAAATTTAGAGGGAAACGTGAGGAAAAACCATTTCATTCTGGTTTATCCCCACGTTTTGCTTTAAGATGAACATTAATGATTTTCAGCGAATTCTCATTATTCAACGGAAATCTCGCACTTATTACTTGTCTGGTTTAGATTGTGAGGAAGTAAGTTTATGGCAAAATACCTGCTCAAACGACTGTTTTACCTCATTCTAACGTTATTCCTGATTGCGACCATCACGTTCTTTATGATGAAGCTGTTGCCAGGGACACCGTTAAGCAACGAGTCAAAACTCTCGCATTCACAGATTCAAATGATTTACCACACGTATGGGTTGGATAAGCCCGTGTGGCAGCAATACCTAATTTACCTGGCCGGCATGGTTCGTGGTAACTTCGGTTTGTCATTCCAGTTTGATAACCAACCGGTATCATACCTTTTGGCAACCCGGATGCCTGCATCATTCCAGCTTGGGATTCAAGCGATGATCGTTGGGGTGCTTTTAGGTATCATCGTTGGTGGGATTGCGGCAATTCGTCGGAACACTTGGGTCGACGGCACGATGACGATTATTTCTATCTTAATGATCTCGATTCCAAGTTTCGTGCTTGCCATCCTGTTGCAGTACTACATTGGTTTGAAGGCTGGTGCCTTTCCGGTTGCCGGCTGGGGGAACTTCTCGTATACGATTCTCCCGACCATCGCGCTGGCGGGTTCTCCGTTTGCCACGACGGCGCGGTTTATCCGAACCGAAATGGTTGACGTCATGAGTTCTGACTACATTGAATTAGCGAAGGCCAAGGGGCTGACCAGTACTGGCGTGGTTTATCACCATGCTTTGCGGAACTCCTTGATTCCACTGATTACGTTGATTGGACCACTGACGGTTAACTTGATGACCGGTTCACTGGTTGTTGAAAACATCTTCGCCGTGCCTGGGATTGGGGAACAATTCGTTAAGTCGATTACGACTAATGACTACCCAACTATCATGGGGATTACGATGATGTACTCAGTACTGCTCGTGGTTGTCTTATTGATTACCGATATCGTTTACGGAATCGTTGACCCACGGATCCGTCTGCAAGGAGGTCAAAGCTAATGGCTGAAAACGCGAATGTTTCAAACGATGCCTTCGAACCACTTGGTAAAGAAGAACATCTTGATAATGAAAAAATTGCTGCGCCTTCGCTGACCTTCACACAGGATGCATGGCGTCGATTAAAGAAAAATAAAATTGCGTTCATCTCGATGTGGATTTTATTAGCGATTCTGGTGCTTTCACTGGCTGGTTCGCTGATTTCACCACACCAACCAAACAACGCACAGCCTGCCTACACGAACTTGCCACCAAAAATTCCGGGTGTTCACATTCCTGGACTGGATGGGACAAAGGCTGTGGACGGTGGCCGTGTTGATGCTTATCAACAGCAACACGTTCCGTCAGGTAAGTACTGGATTTTAGGGACTGACTATTTAGGTCGTGATCTCTTATCACGGATTATTGCAGGTACCCGGGTGTCACTAGCCGTTGCCTTGATTGCGACGCTGCTAGATTTGACCGTCGGGGTCGGGTATGGCCTGATCTCGGGATGGCGTGGAGGCAGAACGGATATGATCATGCAACGGATCATTGAAATTTTGTCCTCCGTTCCTAACTTGGTTTACATGATTTTACTGTTAGTTGTGATGCGTGGTTCGCTACTGTCTATTTCATTAGCGATTGCCATCTCCAGTTGGACGACGATGGCCCGTTTAATTCGTGCCGAGTCGCTGACGTTGAAGAGCCAAGAATATATCTTGGCGGCACGGACGTTGGGTGAAAGTTCATGGAAGATCGCGTGGAAACACTTAATTCCAAACATGAGCTCAGTGATCATCATTCAAACGATGTTTACGATTCCAAGTGCCATCTTCTTCGAAGCCTTCCTATCATATATCGGGATCGGGATTCAGCCACCAACTGCTTCACTGGGGACATTGATCTCAGATGGACAAAAGAACTTCCAGTTCTTGCCATTCCAGATGTGGTACCCAGCCGTTGTCCTGATGGTTATCATGATTTGTTTCAACCTGTTTGCCGATGGCTTGCGGGATGCCTTTGACCCACGTTCAAGAGAGTAGGTGACGTTAATCGTGGAAAATAATGACACAGAAAACTTAATTGAAGTCAAAAACCTGAAGATTAACTTTGATACCTATGCGGGCAAGGTTAAGGCGATTCGCGACGTTTCATTCCATTTGAAAAAGGGTGAAACGTTGGCCATCGTTGGTGAATCAGGTTCTGGTAAGTCTGTTACAACGCGTTCGTTAATGGGACTTAATGCTGACAACGCCGAAATTGCTGGCGGTCAGATTATGTTTCACGGCGAGGACGTGTTGAAGAAGTCCGAAAAAGAAATGCAACAGATTCGTGGTAAGGATATCGCGATGATCTTCCAGGACCCAATGACTTCGTTGGATCCAACGATGAAGATTGGCCGTCAGATTGCTGAACCATTGATTATTCATAACCATGTTTCAAAAAAGCAGGCCATGGCCCAAGCTTTGGAAATGTTAAAGTTGGTCGGCATTACGGATGCTGAACACCGCATCAATGACTATCCGCACCAATTTTCAGGTGGGATGCGTCAACGTATCGTGATTGCGATTGCGCTGATTTGTTACCCAGAAGTGTTGATTGCCGATGAACCAACCACCGCGTTGGATGTGACCATTCAAGCTCAAATTCTGAAGTTAATGAAAGAATTGCAAGAAAAGATCGAAACTTCAATTATCTTTATCACGCATGACCTTGGTGTAGTTGCCGGTATGGCTGACCGAATTGCCGTTATGTATGCTGGTAAGATTGTTGAATACGGAACTGTGGATGAAATCTTCTACAATCCACAACATCCATATACATGGGGGTTACTGAACTCCATGCCAACCTTGGATACTCAAAGCGGTGAATTGTCTGCTATTCCAGGAACACCGCCAGACTTGTTGGATCCACCAAAGGGTGATGCGTTTGCGGCCCGTAACCCTTACGCATTGAAGATTGATGCTGAGCAGGAACCACCGTTCTTTAAGGTTTCAGACACTCACTATGCTGCGACGTGGTTATTAGATCCCCGCGCCGAAAAGGTGACACCACCTGAGGCAATTGCCAAACGGCAAGCACAATGGGCTAAGATGCACACGGATGATGGTGAACTGGTTCGCCCAGCGACACCGTTGAACACGGCTGATAACTTAGACGACTCAGATCGCGAATAGAGAAAGGAGACGCACATGGATTACACAGATCGTAAAAAGATTCTGGAAGTTAAAAACTTGAAACAGTATTTCAATGTTGGCAAAAACGACGAAGTTCGCGCTGTCGACGACGTCTCCTTCGACATTTACGAAGGCGAGACGTTTGGCTTAGTTGGTGAGTCTGGTTCTGGTAAAACGACAACAGGGCGCGCTATCATTCATTTATACGAACCAACTGCCGGTGAAGTCTTATTCAACGGTAAGGATGTTGCAAAAATCAAAGGTCGTAAAGACCAGTTGGAATTTCGTAAAGAAATGCAGATGATTTTCCAGGATCCTTATGCTTCCCTGAATCCTCGGATGAAGGTCAAGGATATTGTTGCTGAAGGCATCGACATCCATCACTTGGCGAAGAATGATCAGGAACGAACGGACATGGTTGAAAATTTACTGGAAACAGTTGGTTTGAACAAAGATCATTCGAGCCGGTATCCGCATGAATTTTCAGGTGGTCAGCGTCAACGAATCGGGATTGCCCGTGCGTTAGCCGTTGATCCGAAGTTCATCATCGCTGATGAACCCATCTCTGCATTGGATGTGTCGATTCAGGCGCAAGTTGTTAACTTGATGAAGGAATTGCAAATCAAGAACAATTTAACGTACCTGTTCATTGCCCATGACTTATCAATGGTGAAATATATTTCTGACCGGATTGGTGTTATGCACTATGGTCGGATGTTGGAAATTGGACCTGCTGATGAAGTTTATACAAAACCCTTGCATGACTATACAACGAGTTTGTTATCAGCAGTGCCAGTTCCTGATCCAGAAGTTGAGCGAGCACGGAAGCAGATTCCGTACGAGCCAACGATGGAAGGCGACGATAAACCACGAACAATGGTTGAAATCGCCCCACACCACTTTGTTCGTGCGGCTGAAGATGAAGTTGCGATGTATCAAGAACGGGCCGAAAAGGCTGGTCTTGATGTGCTCTAAGACTTCAATTTAAAAAGTGTCATTACCTTGTTTTCACAGCCTAGGTAATGACACTTTTTTGTTTTGCAAACGTGGCATGGTCGCACGTGTTGACTTTTGCCTGCGGTTGTCAAAATTGAATGCCGCCGTGGGACCGGTTCAAGCCTTCTGAAACTCGAAGTCTTTCACCTCGCCGTCAAGCCTCGTGAAAATCCGAGTCTTTACGCCCGTCCTGTGTAGTAAATCCGGCACAAACCGCCAGATCAACTACACCTCCACGGCTTACATTCAATTTTGACGCCCTCCGGCTCATACAGTTCAAGCGCTCAGGACTTGATTAAGTTGGTGGAATCATTGTTATTAAAAGTAAATGAACACTTTCAACTTTGTAAGTTAAGCTAAACGCGTCATTGCTTGGTGTTATGTTACGGAAATGATGCGTTTTTTGTGCAATAGAATTTGTGAAAATAAAGAAACGTCCACTCTGCTAGCCATAACAGGTGGACGTTTCAACGGGGTATTTGATTCAGGAGTTGTACTGTTTGAGTACTATTAGGGGTGATAGGCAACTTGTTGTTGTCTATGTTTAATAGAATAACGGCGGGACCTTAACGCTACCTCAAAATTTAGTAACAAATTTATTAATGACTAATTTAAAGTGGATATGACGTTTTGGGGGCAAAATCTGCATTTTCGTTGTAAGATTGTAAAAGAGTGATGCCGCAGTTTGGCAATGACACGATGGAGGTTACACGTGATGAAAATGAAACATATTCTAGCAACGGCAGGCTTAGTGGGTGCTGCAGCTGTAACTGTGCAGGCTAAGTATGTTGAAAAACGGAGCGTTAGTAGCAAGGTGTTGGAAAATCTCTTGCGATTACAGCCTAAACGAATGTTCAGTCCATACAAACATATGGAAAACCTCGTAACTTACGACTATTATTTGCACAAAAATGAACAGCCATGGACGATGGACGCGCGATTGTCACGTCAATATGACGTTCAGGTCCCAACCAGTTACGATAATACCTATGAGTTACACGGCAAATATGGCGATCAACGGTACACGGTAATTTACCTGCATGGTGGTTGCTTCTGGAATCAGCCGCTGGGGATGCAGGTCCGTTTGGCACGCAAACTGGCGGACACGATTTCTGCCACGGTGTTAATGCCAATTTATCCGCTAGCACCGGCGCATGATTTTAAAGACGTGTTGAACATGTTGGAAAAGGTTTACCGTCAAGTGCTTGAGACGACGGCGCCCGATAAAATCATTTTACTCGGGAATTCTGCTGGCGGCGGTCTCGCGCTAACGTTAGCCGAATATTTAAAGACGGTTGATTTGCCACAGCCGAAGGATATCATTGCCTTATCGCCGGTGCTAGATGTAGGGTTAACAAACGAAGAAATCGGTCACTATGAGGCCGCGGATCCAATCTTGGATCGCTATTCGCTACAAGTGATGATGGGGCATTATTATGCCAGAAATACGGACACCACGGATTGGCGTGTCAGTCCTTTGTATGGTGATATCAGTAACCTTGGTCACATCGCACTATTCGTTGGGACCCGAGAAATTCTGTATCCGGATGCTGTTAAGTTCCGTGATAAGGCGAAGGCAGCCGGCATTCACTTGAATTTCTTTAAGTATCCTTATATGGTTCACGATTTCTTCGGGCTGCCAATTCCGGAAACTGAGCAGGCGTTTGACCAGATTATTCGCATAATCGAAAAGCCCGTTGAAGTTGGATAAACTGGTTTGGGTTCGCTTAGATTTTGTTCAAATAGATAGGTGTGATTCCGCTTGCGGTTGTCAACAGTGACACACTCGTCGTGGGACCGGTTCAAGCCGGAAGGTGCACCGTCTTTCACCTCGCCGCAAAGCCTCGTGAAAATCCGAGTCTCCGCGATCGTCCGTAACCTAAATTCGGATAAACCACCGAATTAACGTTACTTTCACGACTCGGTATCACTGTTGTCGCCCTCCAGCTAATATTAGGAGTGGTTGGCAACATTGCATTTAATTTGGTGAATTTCAAAGAGACCTGATTGCCGTCGCTACTGGAGAATTTTACATTAGAGAGTGGAGTGGAATTGAAACAGAGTTCCGTGTCGGCAACACTTGGCGGCGGGAACTTAGCCGCTTAGTGTTGCAGGACGACTTATGAGATGTGGTTTTCAGCTCATAATCGAGGGTGAAAACCGTGGTTCGTGCGGGTTGAACCCGGTCCCAGGGAATGGCGTTTCAGTTACGCGTAACGGCAGTGAGACACTAAAAAGCTGGCATTCAACTTTTATGATAGTTGGCGGACAATTGAGCTTGAATTCATAACTTATTTTTAATAAGTTAACCCGTTGACATCAGCGCAAGTTAGCTTTATGATGTTTGTCACATTCTAGTTGATAAGTGAGGTGCAAACAGATGAATGATGTAATTTCTTACTTGGCGCAACACATTGATAACGATGAGTTGCTGGGCAAAATGGTACGTGACCTCGTGACGTTTGAACCATCTCGTCGCGATGGTGATGTTAAGCAATTAACATCGAGCATTAATAATGTTGCACGTCGCTTTGTGCAAGGGAGCGAAGAAGCTCCTACAGAAGACCTAACGCATGTCCACCGCGATCCTAAGCTGGCAGCGTTAGAATCCGCTTTGTCACAAGCAGGCCAACGTAAATCCGTTGGTGGGCAGCCACTGCTCAGTGCACCACGCTATACAACTGAACAAAATCGATAAAAATAAATTAGCAGCGACGTGGATAAAACGTCACTGCTAATTTTTTTGCATCATTTTATTCTCGATTAGTTTTAAATGCGGATTCATTAATGGAAGTAAGAAAGTGACGCCAGTAGTCGTCAAACAATCGTGGTTGATCCTGAAGCAAATTATGACCGGCGTGATCAATAAGGCCGACGGTTAAACGAGAAAAACTGTTGAGTAAGGGTAGCTGATCTTGGAACCCGACCGTGCTATCCTGGCGGCCTAGCAACAATGTTACCGGACCTTTAAACGGCGTTTGCATAAGGCTACTTTCAAACGAAAATTGATAATGTTTCCGTAGCAAAGCGATAAAATCGTGATTAGCTTGTTGCAGACCCGGCAGTACTTGTTGTTGATAGGCGTTCCAGGCATCAGCGTTTAGGTTAACGTTCATGTCCTTAAATGCAGCAAACGCGTCTTGATTATATTTCACTGGGAAGTCCGTTTGAACGGCAACGTAATGATGAGCGACATGGCGATCCGGTGCATCCGCAATGGTTACAGGGCAAGTGAGAAAGGCGCCGAGGATGCGGGTGGGCCAGTCATGGATCAATCCCAAGGCAAGATATCCGCCGTAAGAGTGACCAACAACATAAAACGGTTGATCACCGATGATTTGATTAACGAAAGTTTCTAATAATGCCAAAATAGCATCACTGCTACCGACACCTATGTTGGCAGAGGATTCGCCCATGCCAGGCAGTTCGACGTATATTTGTTGGATGTTAGCCGCTGCCAGCACAGGCATGAGCGGAATCTGCATACTAGCAATATTTTGCGCCAGTCCGTGAATAATCAGCATCGGAGTGCCGGAACCATTCACTTCGTAATGAATTGTGGTGTCGTTAATGACCGTTTTCATGGTGAACTCCTAATTTATTGACTTATTCCATTAATACCACAATCATTCGAATGAAACGATTACCATTTGATAACAATCGTTAAGTTGTAAAACAAATAATAAAATGATTAAAGAAAAATGTGAAAAACTGTTATACTAATAACCATATTAGGGGGATCTATATATGGCAAAAAAGTTAGCAACCCGGGCGGAAGTCCCGGATGAATTGAAATGGAATTTGAAGGATTTATATCCAAGTGATGACGCATTTGATGACGCCGTGGTGGCTTACAAAAATCAGTTAGGTGAATTTGGTCAGTATGAAGGTCATGTCACGGATAGTGCAAAGAAACTATACGCAGTGGTCGTTGACGCGGTGAAACTTTCCGGTATGTTGGACCGGATTTACTTTTACGCCAGTGCCAGAAATGACAGTGACACCACGGACCCGGTTGGAACGAAACTGGCTGGTCAGGCGCAGTCACTGTTCGCGCAAACGCAAAGTACAATTAGTTTTTTACACACTGAAATTACGGCTCTTCCTAAAGCAACCTTTGCACAATTTTTGCAAGATGAACCACGTTTGAAAGACTATCGGCGCTATTTGGAGCTTAACTTTCTGCGAAATCAGGGGCACATTTTGCCGTTGGCTGAAGAACAGCTACTGGCTAAAAGCGACAAAGTATTTGAGGGTGCCGAGAATATTTTTTCAATGCTACACGATGGCGACATGAAGTATGGCGAAATTGAGGATGAAAATGGCGAGATGGTTGAATTGACGGATGCCAAGATCAGTGTGTTCATGCAGTCTACCAATCGTGACTTACGTAAACGAACCAGTCAATTGATTAAAAAGGCCTACGATGCCTTACAACATACGTTTGCTACGACGTTATCGACGCACATAGAAGGGACGGTTCTGCGAAATCAGGCACATCATTTTGCGACGGCCCGCGAAGGTGAATTGTACAGTAATGAAATTCCAGAAAGTGTTTACGATACTTTAGTGCAGACGGTGCATGATCACTTACAGGGTGAACACGACTATATGCAACTGCGGCAGGATGTTTTGGGATTGAAGCCAATGTATACGTATGATCGGTCTGCACCATTGTTGGGTGATCCTAAGCTGAAATTTACGTTTGATGAATCAAAGGCAATTGTTTTAGATGCGTTGAAAGTTCTCGGGGATGACTATGTCGCTGGTTTGAAAGCCGAGTTCAGTGGTGGTTGGATCGATGCGGCTGAAAATGTTGGCAAACGTTCTGGCGGTTATGAAAACGATGTGTATGGTGTTCACCCGTACATTCTATTGAATTGGTCTGACAATTATTATGGCTTGACTACGCTGGCCCATGAATCAGGACACGCAATGCAGTCGTACTTTACAAATGCCACGCAGGCGCCGCAAGATGCCGACTATCCAATTTTTACGGCCGAAATTGCGTCAACGACGAATGAAAACTTGCTGTTGGACTACATGTTAGAAAAGTATGCCGATAATAAAGAAGTGAAGGCTTATTTATTGCAGCAATCCATTCAGAACTTTATTGGGACGGTCAACTTGCAGACGTTGTTTGCGGAATTTGAACATAATGCTTATGAAAAAGTGGAAGATGACGAAACGTTGACTGCAGATTATTTGGGAACTATGTATGGCGATTTGGTAGCTCAATATAATGGTCCAGCGGTCACTTTGCCGGATAAAAACAACAGTAGTTGGGCTGGCGTGCCACACTTCTATTACAACTACTATGTTTACCAATATGCGACATCGATGGCCATCTCTACGACCATTGCGGACCGAATTTACCGCAAGGTGCCTGGTGCGTTGGACCAATACAAGACATTTCTCAAAGCCGGTGGCTCACAAGCGCCAATTGAGTTGATCAAGCAAGCAGGGGTGGACGTCACCTCTCGACAGTACCTGGACGATGCTTTTGCCGTGTTGGACAAGCGGATTGCAGAATTAAAAGAAGTACTTGAAAAGTAACCTTATCGTTAATTGAAATGCCAGTTCAGTAACTTTGAACTGGTATTTTTTTCACTTATGAAAAAAATCACCAACACCTTTTGTCTAGCTGATAGGATACAAACATACAAGGCAAAGGGGATACATAAAAATGACAGAAAAATTAGCAACACGGGCTGAAGTGCCTGATGAATTGAAATGGAATTTGAAAGATTTATATCCGAGTGACGAGGCGTTTGAACAGGCTGCGGCCGCCTTCAAGGAAAAGTTAAAGAGTTTTGGGAAACATGAAGGGCATGTGACGGATTCGGCAGAAAGCTTGTATAAAACCTTTAGCGATGGCGTTGCACTAGATAACGAACTAAAAAGGCTCTATGTTTACTGTATGACTCGTGACCATAGCGATACAACGAATCCACAGGGAACCAAGCTGTTGACAGAAGGACAGGGACTTTTTAGTGCATTCGGTGCAGCCACAGCATTTCTAAATGTTGAGGTAACTCGCATCACGTCAGCCGAATTTAAAAAATTACTATCCGATGAGCCTAGATTAGAAGAATATAAACGTTATATTGAAGTCAATTTTTTACGAAATCGTGATCACATTCTACCTACAGAACAAGAAAAAATTCTCGCTAAAAGTAACAGTGTCTTCAATAGCTCAGAAAATATATATTCTAATTTAAATGATGCGGATATTAAGTTTGGTGAAGTGAAAGACGAGAATGGCGACATAGCTGAGTTAACGCCTGCTAGATATTCAGAATACATGAATTCGACAAATAGGGAATTGCGTAAACAGGTATCGGAAAATTTCAAAACCGCTTATAAAACCTTACAACATACCTTTGCTGCAACGTTGACGGCACATATGAATGGGGTGGTCGTCAAAAACCGATTGCATAACTTTAAAACAGCGCGTGAAGGTGAATTATTCCAAAATGAAATTCCAGAAAGCGTTTATGACACATTGGTGACAACCGTTCACAATCATTTGGACGGTCAGCATCGTTATATGCAATTACGCAAAGATGTCATGGGTTTGAATCAAATGTATGGTTACGATACTCGGGTACCGCTGGTAGGAGGGCCCAAGTTAAAGTTTACTTTTTCAGAATCTAAGTCGATTGTTTTGGATGCCTTGAAGATACTCGGTGATGATTATGTAACGGGTTTAAAACACGAATTTAGCGAGGGATGGATTGACGCTGCTGAAAATATCGGGAAATATTCTGGCGGCTACCAGATTGATGTGTATGGAGTTCACCCATATGTGTTATTAAACTGGTCAGATAATTATGATGGCTTAACTACACTGGCACATGAGTCAGGCCACGCTATGCAATCATACCTTACAGACCAATCTCAAGCAGTGCAGAATACAGATTATCCTATTTTTACAGCCGAAATTGCATCAACAACTAATGAAAATCTGCTGATGGCTTATATGTTAGACAAGTATGCAGACAATAAAGCAATGAAAGCCTACTTATTGCAGACTTCAATTGAAACGTTTATTGGTACGGTTAACACGCAAGCTATGTATGCCGAATTTGAACACCAGTGTTACGAAACTGTTGAAGACGGTGAACCGCTGACTGCTGACAGATTAGGCGAATTGTATGGCAAATTGGATCGTCAATACAATGGCCCAGCTCTTTCCACAACAAGTAAAATGAGTCCATCGTGGGCAGGGATTCCACATTTTTACATGAACTACTATGTTTACCAGTACGCGACTTCAATGGCGATTTCGACGATACTCGCCGATCGCATCTATCGCAAAGTTCCTGGTGCATTAGAACAATACAAGACATTCCTCAAAGCCGGTGGTTCGCAAGCGCCAATTGAGCTGATCAAGCAAGCAGGGGTGGACGTCACCTCTCGACAGTACCTGGACGATGCGTTTGCCGTGTTGGACAAACGGATTGCGGAATTAAAGGAATTATTAGGCAAATAATTGCATATTAGCCGTATCGAAAAAGCACGATCAACGAAATTTCGTTGATCGTGCTTTTTATATTAAACCTATTCAATATTATCTAATCGATCGGTATACAGTACTTTCACACTATCATTGTCTACAACTAGTTTAGTAACACTACCATTTCGTGGGCCGGGGAAGGCACCAATTGTGTCAGAGTAATGATCCATGATGTGGCGCAGGTACGTGCCGTGGGTGACTAGCAAAATGTTATCGCCGTCCTTGGCGTTATCCCGTAACAGCTGCATTCCAGCTTGGATTCGCTCCCACAATTGCGCGTACGTTTCGGCGTCGTGATACTGATCCGCATTGGCTACTAAATCTGTTGTTTCCTGCAAGCCAAACTTTTCAACCAGTTCATTATACGTATCGCCACCCTTAGGCGAGCCAATCTGATGCCACATTAACATGTCGTCATAACCTTCCCAATAACCGAAGAATTCTTCACGGAATTCTTTGCGGGCGACTGGTTCGGTGAGGGTGCTAGGGTTTTCGGCAAGAATCAACCGTCCTGTAGTTTGTGCCCGAGCAAGATCACTAGAGTACGCAGCGTCAAACTTAACATGGCTCAGTAACTGACCGGCATGCTTGCCGTCATTCTGGCCTTTTTCAGTAAGCGGTGCGTCTGACCAGCCTTGCATCCGGTGATACAAGTTTAAATAAGTTTGACCATGACGAACCATGTAAACGTTAAATGACATGAGAACCTCCACAATTTATGATGGTTCTATCATAGCATACCAACGTTTGGGATGAGACCACGTTATGGTTCATAAAAATGATTACTGTGGCGGCGGAGGTAGCGCGTTGCGCCGACAACGAATCCTGGCAAGATACCAATCACTGCCACGCCGAGGAAAATGAGGGCAAAGTGTGATTTTACGAATGGCAAACGGCCGAAGTAGTAACCCAAAACGCTACCGACTGTGACCCACAGTGCGACACCAATAACATTGAGGACGGCAAAACGACGTTCACTCATTTTCGTCGTGCCAGCCAAAAGCGGGACGAAGGTTCGAATCAGTGGCACAAACCGACCAAAGATCACTGCTCGGCCACCATAACGTTTGAAAAATGCTTCGCCGCGTTTTAAACCACCATGAAGGCGGCGATTAATAAACTTAAAGTGCATTAACCACATGCCGATTCGAAAGTTCAAAGTATCACCGAGAACCGCAGCAAAGAAGAAGATGGGGACTAGCACTTTGATGTCCAAGCTGGATTGGGTGGCCGCCGCGATAGCACTCGTCACAAAAATCAATGATTCACCTGGCAACCATGGAAAAACAACCAGACCAGTTTCAGCAAAAATCAACAGAAATAAGGTCACGTAGCTCCAGTTGCCCATCCACGAGAACAAGGGCAGAATATAATCCTGTAAATGGCTCAAGATGTGAATCAACTGATCCATAGGCGACCTCCCATTTTTACCTACAGTGTAAGCAACTGAACGGTGAATAGCGAAACTAATCACTCAGCTTTGAGAAAACTTATGAGTTAGGTCTGTTTACTTCACTTACGGTTGTCAACATTGACACGCTCGCCGTGGGACCGGTTCAAGCCTGAAGTTCACGGTCTTTCACCTCGCCGCCAAGCCTCCTGAAAATCGGAGTCTTTGCGACCGTCCGTGGTGTAAATTCGGTTAAACCATCCCGAATTAGCACCACTTTCACGGCTCGGTATCACTGTTGACGCCCTCCAGCTGACAGAGTGGCAAGTTTCAAACGTCTAATCGAATGCGTATCAGTTTATCCAAAGTTTCAGACATCTGACTGAGTGCGTAGTAGTTTACGCAAAGTTTCACGGGCTACTGTAGGTACTGCGGGAGTGGAGCTGATTGGAAACAGAGTTCCGTGTCGGTAACACTTAGCGGCGGGGTGGGCCGTTTAGTGTTACAGGATGACTTATGAGACGCGTTTTTCGGCTCATAATCAAAGGTGAAAATCGCGGTTTGTGCGAGTTGAACCTGGTCCCAGGGAACGGCGTTTCAAATCAGCGTAACGGCAGTAAGCGAATTTGTACTCAGATGTAATACAGGTTTGCTAGAAATTAGTCGTTTTATGACTCGAATGGTGAGTAGAATTTGTCACCAACTGTGAAAATGCGCTATAATATTTAGTACAATTTTTGAGTTTATTGATGAGAATGGTCGCATAATAACGGCCAAAAAACGGGGGCAAACCAGTTGACGGAAACAGTAAAGCAGCAAGAGCAAAAACATTTAGATGCTGTCGTTAAAAAAGTCAAACAGGCTGAAGTTGTGGCCAAACAGGATATTCAAACTGCCTCGCGTGATACAAAGGAAATTGAGCGGGCGTTTGGTGAAGTTCACCTCAATACCGGTAGTTACGAAGGGATGACCGACACTGCCATGTCGTTGCGTGCACAGCAACAAATGCTTGATGAACGGCAAAACAGCTGGCAACACGCTACTCAACGACTTGATGTGTTACAAAAATTGGAACGCACCCCATATTTTGCCCGCATTGATTTTCAGGAAGATGGTACTCGCGGTCCTGAGACAATTTATATCGGGTTGGGTTCGTTTGCCGACTCACCAGATCATTTCTTGGTTTATGACTGGCGGGCACCAATTTCTTCTATCTATTATGACGGTGGTCTTGGCGACATTACGTATCAAACGCCGGATGGGCCGCAAACCGTTGATGTTAAGTTAAAACGTCAATTCCAAATCAAAGATGGTGTTATCCTCACTGTCTTTGATACAGATGAAGTAGTCGGCGATCAAATGCTTATGGAAGCATTGGGCAACTCATCCAACACTAAGATGAAAAGCATTGTCACCACCATTCAGAAGGAACAAAACCAAATTATTCGGGATACTCAATCTGACTTGTTATTTGTTCAGGGGGCCGCTGGGTCCGGTAAAACGGCTGCTGTTTTACAACGAGTGGCATGGCTATTGTATCGATACCGCGGCAATTTAACGTCTGGACAAGTGGTCTTGTTCTCACCAAACCAACTTTTTAACGACTATATTAATCAGGTGTTGCCTGAATTGGGCGAACAAAACATGGTGCAGATGACTTATCTGCAATACACTAACCGGCGTTTACCAAAAATTCAGGTTGAAACATTGCAACAACGTTTTGACGCAACCACTGATACTAAATTTAAGACGGTCAATGCGTTGAAAGGCAGTTTGGCATACTTTGACGTGATTACGCGCTATGCCAACCACCTTGAGCAGGCTGACATGCGGTTCCGGGACATTAAGTTTCAGGATCAAGTATTTATTAGTAAGGAAAAGATTGCCGAAATTTACTATTCATTTAATGAAAACTATCATTTAGGTAATCGCTTATCTGCAACGCGGGAAGAGTTGATTAAGATGTTGAACCGGCGCATCAGTTCTTCTTTGCACGATAAGTGGGTTGAAGAAACCGTTCAAAACTTAACTAAAGAGCAGGTTGACACGATGTTTGGCGATCAACCGCGTGAGTTTGACAGTCAAGATAAGGAGTATCGTTTCCTGGCTCGTCAGATCGTGATGCAAGCCTACAAGCCAGTTCAGCTTGCCATCGTCCGTAGCCGTTACTTAAACATTAATGCTCAGTATGCTCATTTCTTACGGCATGTGCCTAATCTGATTGAGCTTAGCAAACACGATGTGACTACGGAACAGTGGCAGGCCGGTGTTGACGCAACATTGAATGGTTATCGTGATCACCGCTTGTCATTGGCGGATACGTCAGCTTACCTTTACTTGTATGATTTAATGACAGGTAAAAAAGGTGAAAAGGAAATCCGTTTCGTCTTTATCGATGAAGTTCAAGATTATTCTGCCTTTCAATTGGCCTTTTTAAAGTTTAGTTTTCCTCGTGCACGGTTCACTTTGCTTGGTGACTTAAACCAGGCAATCTTTACGCAAGAAAATAGTCGGACGCTTCTGGGCGAACTGTCTACGATGTTTGATCCGGAAAAAACGCGGGTAGTTCAACTAACAAAATCGTATCGATCCACACAACAAATCACTGACTTTACGAAGGACCTTTTGGTTGATGGTGAACAAATTACAGCCTTTGATCGTAATGGCGACAAGCCAGCCGTATTAGTCGCCAATGACAGAGAAGCCTTGTATCAACGTTTGGAACAACAACTAGCGGTCAATGATAAGGCAGATGAAACGACTGCTATCATCGGCAAAACACTGGCTGAGTGTGAGACTGTGGCTGATCGCCTCAAAGCTGATGGTGTCCATGCCACATTAATTCGGACTGAAAATCAGCGGTTAGTGCCAGGTACATTGATTATTCCGGCGTACTTGGCTAAGGGACTTGAATTCGATGCCATCATCGTTTGGGATGCTTCGAAAGCAGTTTATCACGATGAAAGTGAACGGCAGTTGTTGTACACGATTTGTTCACGTGCGATGCACCAGCTTACAATTTTGGCAAACGGTGAATTGACACCATTGATGGATCACGTGGATTCGAATTTATATGTGCGGGAATAGTTAATGAAAGTGCAATAGTAACGTTTTCGCTGAAATCTCGGAGTATTTGTGTTCAATTCCGGTATCAAAGATTGAGCTATGCTATACTTTAAGGGATTTTTCAAGAAAACACGGTGGATGAGTTATGGCAGACAAATTAGGCAACTATGATCGTTTTGAGCGTGACCGGTGGCGGGATTTATTTGATGCAGAGGCAGTTCCATTAACAGAAGCAGATTTAGATCAGATTCGGTCTCTTAATGACCGAATTTCATTAGCGGATGTAAAGGAAATTTACATGCCGTTGGTGCACTATATTCTCCTTAAATACCATGAATTTCAGTTGGCCAATAATGCGCGCAGTGACTTTTTGAAAGTGCCACGTCGACATGTGCCATTTTTGATTGGTATTGCAGGATCTGTGGCAGTGGGGAAGTCAACTACAGCACGTTTGTTAGCGTTGATGTTGAAACATTTGTATGCACAATTGAAGGTTCAGCAAATCACCACGGATGGTTTTTTATATCCCAATAATGTGCTGGAAGAAAAGGGCATTATTGACGATAAGGGCTTTCCAGACAGCTATGATATGCCGCGATTAATTCAATTTTTAAACGACGTGAAACAATCACGACCAAACGTCAAAGCACCACGGTATTCACATCAAGTGTATGATGTGATTCCTGATGAATACGATGAGATTGATCAACCAGATATCTTAATTGTTGAAGGAATCAATGTTCTGCAGTTACCCTCACAGGCAGAAATTTTCGTTAGTGATTTCTTTGACTTCTCGATTTACGTCGATGCTGAGCCCAAGTTAATTGAACACTGGTTCTTGGAACGGTTCAGCATCTTGCTGGATTCAGCGTTCAACGATAAGACGAATTATTATCATGAACTGGCCACGGGGTCCCGTGAAGATGCGTTTTTGTATGCGCGTCAGGTGTGGGATGCTGTGGACTTGCGTAATTTAAACGAATATATCTTACCTACTCGTAATCGCGCCAATGTTATCCTGCACAAGCGTCAGCATCACGCTATCGATGCCGTTTATTTGCGTCAGTACTAAGCATCTGAATCTAACGTTGCGCTTACGGTTGGCAACAGTGACACGCTCGTCGTGGGACCGGTTCAAGCCCGAAGTTCACGGTCTTTCACCTCGCCGCAGAGCCTCGTAAAAGCTGAGTCTCTGCGAACGTCCGTGCTGTAAATTCGATAGGACCACTCGAATTAACAGCACCTTCACGACTCGGTATCACTGTTGCCGCCTCCAGCTGATATAGTGGACAAACTTTCGATGACATGAGAGGCTGAGACTGGTCCTCACGGATCGGCGTTTCTGGTCAGCGTAACGGTATATTCTATCTCATTACATCTTTAATCAAAATACGGTTAACATCCTAGTCGATAAGGACTGGGATGTTTTTCTTTGCAGAAAGATTGGCAATAACGAAATTTAGCACCATTATTGAAATAATTATCTATTTATAGAAGCAATCTGTTATGATGGATTGACATTCTGTGAAACGGGGGAGAGAATCGATGGCACAAAACGCACCACTTAATCAGAAACATAAATTTAGTTGGCCACTTTTCTTAAGCCCGTTTATTTCACGGCTGGGTGACGCACTTTATATTTTTGGCTTGAACTGGTTCATTGTGAAAGCAACTGGAACGGCATCTATCTTAGGGGTTGTTCAGGGAATCGGTGGCCTCGTATTGGTTGCTGCCGATGTGCTGGCAGGACCACTTGTCGATAGTGTGAATCGTAAACGAGTCATGTTATGGTCAGATATTATTAGTTTTGTTGCTTGTTTGTTAATGGCTCTGATTGTAGATGTCAACCATCCAATCTTCTATCAGCTGGTTTTATTAACGGCTATTTTAGATATTGGATTGGGTTTCAACTTTCCTGCCGCGAAGGCAATGGTGCCGGAACTTATTCAGGATTCGGCGTTACAACGATTTAATGCCATTTCAAATACGTCACTTAGTTTGGCAGACATTTTTGCACCACTGCTTGGCGGCGCGCTACTCGCTGTTTCATGGATTAACTTTCGAGAATTTCTAATAATTAATGCTTTTTCATTCCTATTGTCGATTGCGTTGCTGCTGGGGATCCGGTATCGGTATCAACCCAGTAAGAGTGGTCGGCTATCGATTTGGACTAGTCTACAAGACGGTTTTAAGTATGTCATGGGTAAGCCTGTGCTGGTCAAAATGGTTGTCATCGACAGTGTCGTGAACATTTTTTATGCAGCCTTCAATTTGTTGCTTCCATATGATGTGAAACATTACTTTGGTGGCAATGAGCATCTTTATAGTTATTTGATGGCTGTAATGGCCATTGGAGGGACTAGGCGGCCTGAGCTTGGTGCGAGCTCGCAGCGCCCGCGCATTACCTCAGATTGAGCGCGACATTTATCTACTGGCCATCGTGATGCTGATTGCTGGTTTTTGGCGACCATATCCGGTGTTGCTGGCGATGACGGCATTGTATGGATTTTTGATCTCAAGAATTGGGGTAGGTTTGTTTACGCTAGTGCAAAATGTAACTGATGTGGCTTATTTGGGCCGTGTGTTTGGTATTTGGTTTATCTCTGTAGACTTCATGCATCCACTAGGAAACTTTATTTTTGGATTCGTTATTGACTGGCTGGGAGATGGAACCTTCGTTTTGATGGGGATTTTGCTTGCTCTCTGTCTAGGACTTACCGACCTCGTTTTTCGCAAACACACGGCTGTTTAGGCGCAAACTGTCCGTTTGATTGAGACGGCTGGATTGCAAATAAGCGGTTTTATGGCTCAATAAGAAACATTCTTAAATATTACAATATATTTCAGATTTCGAGTTTTATGACAAAAACGCCTAAATTTGTAATGCTGACGGTATTTCTCTGTTATTTACACGCTGTATAGTAGTCATCGTTGAGTTGTTAATAAACAACACAAGCGAATCATCGCGTAAGATTTATCTATTAGCCAGCGTGAGTGAAAAAGAGCTCACCATACAAAATTAGGAGTGAAACTTACTATATGAAGATCAAACAATTAATGCTTTCTACTGTTAGTGCCGGTGCGTTACTTTCAATTGGTACTGTTGTTGCAAATGCCGACACCACTGTTACTGTTAAGAGCGGTGACACTGTTTCAAAATTAGCTACTGCTAACAACACTACTGTTGATGCAATTGTTAACGCTAACCACTTACAAAACGGTGGTAACTTAATCTTTGTTGACCAATCATTAGATATTCCTGGTGCTAACGGTACACAAAGTACTCAAGCAGCACAACCTGCACAACAGGCCGCTCCTGCACAGCAGACACAACAAGCTGCTCCAGTACAACAAGCAGCACAACCTGCACAACAGCAAACTGTTCAGGCTCAGCCTGCGCAACAAGCTGCTCCTGTTCAACAACAAGCAGCAGCACCTGCCGCTTCTACTGGTGACTCATCAGCTCAAGCATGGATTGCTGCCCGTGAATCAGGTGGTTCATACACTGCTCAAAACGGTCAATACTACGGTAAATACCAATTGAGTATGGACAAATTAGGTGGCGACTTATCACCACAACACCAAGAAGCTGTTGCAACACAATACGCAGTTTCACGATACGGTTCATGGGCTGGCGCCCAAGCCGCTTGGCAGTCACAGGGTTGGTGGTAGACAACCCCGGCTGACGCCGAAAATTATTTTTGATAATCAAACACCCACTTCATTGTGGGTGTTTTTTTGCCTAAAAATCCTAAATTCATCGTTGCTTTACAGTAGCTCGAAGGGCGTACATTAATTAGTGTTGTCGATAAAAAAAGTGGTGTTTATTAAAGCGGACAATACGGTACGTATTGAATGTACTATAATAAGCATTAATCTTTTTTACATATTTAGTTGATTGACGTAAGGAGGTAGTGGTGAATGAAAGGTCGTTTTGGCTTTTTAAGTATTGTTTTATTCGGGATCAACGCCATTGTCGGGTCAGGTATTTTTTTGTTGCCTAATACGGCGATGAAACTCATTGGGCCGGCTAGTCTGCTAGTGTTTGTCTTCGACATGTTTTTGGTTGTTAGTATTGCATTGTGTTTTGCCGAGGATGCCAGTTTATTCAAACAGAATGGTGGACCCTACGTCTATGCCAAGGCAGCGTTTGGTGATTTTGTTGGCTATGAAGTTGGCTTCATTATTTGGGTCATTAGTATTATTGCGTGGGCTACGATGGCTGCTGGGCTGGCGACTGCTCTGGGCGCGTTTTGGCCTGTATTGGCTAAGCCCGTTTGGCATGCCACGATTATTACGGTGTTGCTGGTCGGGTTAGGTGTGATTAACATTCTTGGTGTTAGTGTGACGAAATGGCTAAATAATGTGGTCACTGTCGCAAAAATTATTCCGCTGGTATTGTTTGTTGCCATTGGGTTATTCTTCCTTCATGCTGGCAATTTCACACCGTTTTTCCCACACGGCCATTATGTAGCAGGCTCATTCGGTCAGGCAGCAATCGTCATGTTTTACGCCTTTACAGGTTTTGAGGCCATTGTGATTGCCGCTGAGGATATGAAAAATCCCCAACACGATGTCCCGCGTGCAATTATCACGGTAATGGGGATAGTGGCTCTGTTGTACTTTCTCATTCAAACGGTGTCAATCGGAGTCTTAGGGACTAAGTTAGCAACAACGACGGCGCCGATGCAGGAGGCGTTAACTCAGATTATTGGGCCAGTCGGGAAGTACATTATCGGTGCGGGTACGATTATTTCTATCACAGGAATTTCCGTTGCCCAGTCCTTTACCGTTCCTCGTAGTGGGCAAGCAATGGCTGATAATGGGGTCATGCCAAAGATTGTCGGCCGCGTTAATCATCGCGGTGTGCCCTATGTAGCCGTGATTATTTCAGTTGCTTTAGCGTTGCCGCTTGCATTGACAGGAACATTCAGCACATTAGCTGCTATTTCTGTTGTGTCACGGTTTGCTCAGTATGTGCCAACAATCATTGCTGTCCTAGTGTTCAGGAGGACTCGACCAGATCAACCGCGTTCCTTTAAAGTACCGTTTGGTCCAGTGATTCCGGTTATTGCGATTTTAGTTTCATGCTGGTTACTGGCACAGGCTAAACCGATTAACCTATTTTGGGGTCTTGGTGCGTTATTAGTCGCTGTTCCGTTTTATTTCTTGACGAAGAAGAATCGTCAAGAAATCGAAGCGCAGCAAAAAAATGAAAATCAGAAGCTATAGCGATTATCAGGTTACAGAGATACACTTGTATGCATTTACTTTAGGCACTAAAAGCATCCTTCAAATTGGGGGATGCTTTTTATTTTGTATGAAAGGAATTGTTCAAAAATAGGTCCAAAAATGAAAGCAAAGGTATTGAAGCTGAAAGCTTTCGACCATATCGGCTATACCAATTTATATAAAAGGACTAATTTAAGCAACTTTATGAGCTTGAAAAGCAATAAAATAATTAAAAAATGCAAACGAATGTCAAAATCTAGACCAATCGTTTAAATCCCTATTATTTCTGGGATAATCAATTATTTTCAAGTAACTAATTAACCGTATTTTAATCAAAATGCCACTTTTATCATCATTTTATTCTTGCCGTTTAAAATTGAAATCGGTATTGTGACAAACATAGACCAAAGAGAGAAAAACAGACGTGTCTATTAAACAGTTATGAAAAAGGATGATAAATATGTTTGATTCAATCGACCAATTAGCAGTAAATAGTGTGCGGACGTTAAGCTTAGATGCAATCGATAAGGCACAATCTGGCCATCCTGGTTTGCCAATGGGCGCAGCTCCGATGGCATATGCACTGTGGACTCGAAATATGACGGTTAACCCTAAAGATTCACATTGGTTTAACCGTGATCGCTTTGTGCTATCAGCTGGTCATGGATCGGCGATGCTATACAGTCTGCTGCATTTGAGCGGTTACCAAGTTTCTATCACAGACCTTAAGCATTTTCGTCAAATGGGTAGCAAGACACCTGGACATCCAGAATATGGCTGGACCGATGGCGTTGAAGCCACAACTGGCCCACTAGGCCAAGGCTTAGGAATGTCCGTTGGGATGGCGATGGCAGAGCGACATTTAGGCGCAATGTATAACCGCCCCGGATTTAAAGTGGTTGATCATTATACATACACGCTCGTTGGCGACGGGGATCTCATGGAAGGTATTTCCCATGAAGCTGCTAGTTTAGCTGGTCGTTTAAGATTAGGTAAACTGATTGTACTCTATGATTCTAATGACGTGTCTTTGGATGGTCCACTGAGCAATGCGTTTGCTGAGAACATTCAGGAACGGTTTGAAAGCTATGGTTGGTCCTATCGGCGGGTTGACGACGGTAATGATTTGAACAGCATCGATAAAGCAATTAAAACCGCGCAGATGGATCAAACTAAGCCAACAATTATTGAGGTCAAAACGACGATTGGCTATGGTGCACCAAAGCAAGGCACCCATGCAGTTCACGGCGCGCCATTAAGTGCGGCAGATTTGCGTGTTGCCAAGGAAAATTATCAATGGCCTTATGCACCGTTTTACGTTCCTGGCGAAGTGTATGATCGTTTTTACCGGACAATTCAACGCCGTGGGCATAAAGCAGAAGAAGACTGGAATCACATGATGGAAAGTTATGCGACTCAGTATCCTGAGCTTGCAGCTTACTTTGCAGATGATGTTCGTCAAATGAAGAGTGTGGACTTAAGTGACTTAACTGACCAGTATGAGCTTGGTGATGCCGAAGCCACCCGTTTGACTAGCGCTAAGGTTTTGCAAACATTGAGTAAACGGGAACACTCACTATGGGGCGGTTCAGCCGACCTCTTCTCTTCAAACAAAACGAACATTAAGGATAATGGGCGTTTTGACGTGGACAGCGCGGTTAACCGGAATTTGTGGTTTGGTGTCCGTGAGTTCGCTGAAGGCTGTGCGATGAACGGCATTGCCCTGCATGGTGGTTCACGTGTATACGGCAGCACGTTCATGGTCTTTTCAGATTATATGCGTGGTGCCATGCGGTTGGCTGCCTTACAGAAGCTACCCGTTACGTATGTATTCACCCATGATTCTGTAGCAGTTGGCGAGGACGGCCCAACCCATGAACCGATTGAACAACTGGCCAGCATGAGGGCTATGCCAGGGCTATCTGTTATTCGTCCAGCTGATGCAAACGAAACAATTGCTGCTTGGCAACAAGCGATGGGAGCACATGATCATCCAACCGTGTTGATCATGACACGGCAAACTTTACCAGTTTTGACAGGCGCCAAAGCACATCCGGAAGGTGTAAGTCGGGGGGCTTACGTTATTTCCGCACAAAAAGGCCTCAAACCAGATGGTATTTTAATTGCCAGTGGTTCAGAAGTTCAACTAGCCTTGACTGCACAGCAGAAACTGTGGGAACGTAGTGAGGATGTTTCCGTGGTATCGATGCCAAGTATGGATTTGTTCGATGCTCAACCGCAAGACTATAAGGATGAAGTTTTGCCGCGTGACGTTCGCAATCGCGTGTCTATCGAGATGGGGAGCACGAGTGATTGGGGTAAATATGTCGGGTTAGACGGCAAGGTGATTGGTATCGATACATTTGGTCTAAGCGGCAAGGGGAGTGAAGTTATCAAGCACTTTGGTTTCACACCTGAAACGGTCGTTGATACGTATGCCAGCTTAATTAATACACGGCTGCATACACTTAACGAGAATGTTTCCGCACGATAATATAGTTGGTTGTTCAAAGCTCATCCTGCTTTATGAATGACAACTAAAACGACTCACGCCAGTTTGGACGTGAGTCGTTTTAGATACATATCAGTTACTTACTCTCAAAAAATCACTTAACTGATGCTACTGCTTTTTTAATCAACTGAGATTGAAATTCAGCCGTGTATTGTTTAGTCAATTTTGCTTGAGCCGCTTGATCCGTTGCAAGCTTGGGATCCTTAGCAACGGCAGCTTGCATCTTTGCTTTGACGTAGGCTTCAGCTTGTTGTTTCATTTGAGCCTTGGCCTGAGGTGTTTGCATCTTTGCCATCTGGCCTTGCAACTTCTTTGCTTGGCTGGTTGAGAGATGCAACCATGAACTTGGCAGATAGAACGTATTCGTCCGTTTTGTCAGTTTATGGTTTTCTTTGGCAATACCGAACCAAACTTTAGCGGTGTGGCTCTTATATTCCCAGCGTGTTTCTGATGTTTTTAATGTTGCCGTATTACCGCTAGCTTTTTTAATTGTGTTAGTAGTAAATTCATCGGCCTGTGTGTGACCGGGCTTCTTTTGGTTAGCCTTGGTCGCGTAAATTTGAACGTTTTCAGTGCCTTTAGTCCCAACGTTTTGGTAGAGGACCATATTGACACCGTTAGCGTTACTACCACTAGCAGAATAAATCTGTTTAGTCGTCGTTGTGGTGACTTTATGCATCCCAAAGTGACTGTGGTCGTTGGCTGCGATCATAAAAAGTGAGCCACATAACACGATGATTGATAGTAAGGTACCGATGATTTGCCAAGTCCGGTTATTAATGTAGACGAAGCAAATGAACAGGGCAATGGCACCAATGACAAGTGTAGCTAGAATCATTAGGCTTCACCTCCATTATTAGCGGGTTCTGAAGCAGCTTTTAGATCATCGCTGGTAACGGTAGCATTAGAGTGATTAGCACCCTTTAAGAAGAAGGCTAACAGGAAACCAACGATACAGAAGCCGACAGCAACCCAGAATGTTGCATGATAACCACTCATTGTGGCGTTGATGGCCCGAACCTTATATGCTAATGGTGTTTGTGTCAACACGTGATGTGCTGGCATAGCGTTCTTCGTAACGTTTGACAAAACGGAAACTAAGATTGCTGAACCAATTGAAGTGGCAACCTGACGCGTTGTGTTGTTAACGGCAGTCCCATGGGAGATCATGTCAAAGGACAGGGCGTTCATACCAGCAGTTGTTACAGGCATCATAACCATTGAAATCCCAAACATCCGGACTGCATATAAGAAGGTAACATAAATGACAGGTGTACTCTTGGTAATCATGACAAACGGCAAGGTGCCGGCTGTTAAAAGGAACATCCCAGCAACAGCCATCCGGCGAGCACCGATCCGGTCAAATGTTTGACCAGTAATCGGACTCATAACAGCCATCATTAAGGCCCCAGGCAGGAGTGTTAATCCAGAATGGAAAGCACTCATACCATGAACAATTTGCAGGTAAAGTGGCAGAACCAGCTCAACACCAGTCATTGCAATTGTAACAACGGAACTCAAAATTGCGGCAATGGTGAATTCAAAGGACTTGAAAACACGCAATTGTAAGAATGGGTTCTTCATAGTGAGTTGGCGCCAAATGAATAGTGCAATGACAACAACACCGACTGCGAGGAATGACAGCACCTTAGTGGATGTCCAGCCATCATCACCGACGGAGGAGAATCCGTAAAGCAGGGAACCAAAACCAATGGTAGATAAACTAGCTGATAGCCAATCAAGTTTCGGTTTAGAGGTTTCAATAACGGACTTCATAAAGAAGAACGCTAAGATGATAACCAGAGCAACGATTGGAATGATCATGCCAAACAAGTCGCGCCACTGGAACTTATCAATGACCCACCCAGAAAGTGTTGGTCCAATAGCAGGTGCAACACCGATAACGATACCGGCTAGTCCCATGGCAGCGCCACGAGAACTGGCTGGAAAAATCGTCAACATTAATGTTTGCAATAATGGCATGGTAACCCCAACACCAATCGCCTGAACTAAACGTCCGGCAAGTAAGGTGCCGTAATTAGGTGCGATGTAGGCCATAATCGTGCCGATTTCAAAAATCATCATGGCACCAATATAGAGCCATTTTGAATTGAATCGGTTGGATAAGTAAGCAGAAATGGGAATCATGATCCCGTTAACCATTAAAAATCCAGTGGTTAACCATTGAACCGTAGAGGTCGAAATATCGAAGGCTTTCATTAATGTAGGGAAAGCGGTCGTCAAAATCGTCTGGTTCAAAACGGTACAGAACGTACCAATCAGCAAAACCATAACCATCAGTCCACGGTTATAAGGTTTGCCATTTGTGTCGACAGCTTCTGACATAAGGAGTCCTTCTTTCGTTTGATTAATTAGTTTGCTTAAAAAAGTACGAGAGTTAATATAATGCTTTAAGATAATCATGTCAAGTAAGTTGACAAAGTTATTTTAAAATATATAATTGTTCCAGTAAACATAACATCAACGTTAGATTTTGTGATAACGGTTTCAAGAAATAAGAGGTTTAATTATATGGAAAGAACACCCCAAACTGAGGGTTCACCTGAATGGCTGAGAAGCATTATTAATAGTGATGATATATTGATTGGTATCGGTGACCTCTCGCGCGCGACAGATGTTTCAACCGCTCAGCTACGTTACTGGACGGATAAAGGCTATATTCACGTTGTTAATCAGGATGAAGGAAATCGTAAATATACGTACGATACTGCGTTTAAGGTTCGTGCAATCAAGGCGTATATGGATGAGGGCTTTACGTTGGTCGCCGCCACCAAACGGATGCAAAAGCACCGGGAAGTTATTCATTTGTTAAAAGATGTCATGATGAATCGGCTGGAAGGCGTCGGTACGGATGAAGACGGCAGCCAAATCGTCAGCTTAGGTTTGTTTGATCCAGACCCACAATATGAACTTGTGGCCCGTTTGCGAGATGGCAAGACCCGGTTCGAACTCCAGAAAAAAGCTTGAATCTAGGGGACTTTGCTTGTTGCAGGCTCCTAGTCATGCTAAGCTTGGTTTGTGGTGAGGTGAATGGTTGATTACCCAAAAATCCCTAAGAAGTGACCGATCTTTACGGCTGGGCCACTGCTTCATGTTGTGAGTGTTTTTTGGAAAACTTTTTTGATTAAAAAGGTTCGCTAAACTGCGCATTATGCGCTCGAGAATCATCCTTTCGGGATGGTTAGTGATCGTATTTAAAACAATGTGTTTCATGAAAATCAACCCAAGTTTTTCATGGTGTAATCAACTGCTCATCACGGGCACTCCAGTTTAGGGGATCTGGAGTGCTTTTTTTATTTGGAGTGATTACAAAGCCCGCGACAAGTCGAGCTATAACATAAACGACGAGTGTGAAGGTGAATTTTCCTTTGCACTCGTCGTTTTAGGTTTATGCACAGACTTCTAGGCGTCAGTGGCACGTTTTGACTACATAGCCTAAAAAAGTTCGTGGACTGAGAACGCGTTTGTGACAAGGTGGTATGGGTGAATAAAACAGCACGGATTTCCCCCGTTTCAATAAATGCGGTAAAATAAACATTATTATGAAAACGCTATCACAGGAGGATGAACATGCAGGCAGACATTAAATGGTTGGATGATCCACAAGTTTTTCGTGTCGGACAATTACCCGCCCACAGTGATCACTATTGGTATCGTGATGCCGATGAGGCGCGTTCAAAGAGCAGTAGTTTTGCACAAAGCTTGGATGGTCAGTGGCAGTTTAAGTTCGCAGACCGTCCGCAACATCGACCGATTGGCTTTTATGAACCCAACTACGATACCAGTGATTTTGGGACGATTCATGTGCCGGGACATATTGAATTGAGCAATTATGCGCAGATTCAGTACATCAATACCTTGTATCCATGGGAAGGTAAAATTTATCGTCGACCAGCTTACACAATGGGATCTGATCAGACAGGCGAAGGTATGTTTAGCGAGGCACCAGACAACTCTGTCGGCGCATACATTAGGCATTTTCGTTTGGCTCCCGGCCTGAGAAATCAACGGGTGATCGTTCAGTTTGATGGCGTCGAAGAAGCCATGTATGTTTGGCTGAACGGTCATTTTCTTGGTTATGCTGAAGATAGCTTCTCGCGTTCAGAGTTTGATTTAACTGACGCCTTGGTTGACGGTGAAAATGTGCTTGCGGTGGAAGTGTTCAAACGGAGTACGGCATCGTTTTTAGAAGACCAGGATATGTTCCGCTTTTCTGGTATTTTTCGCAGTGTTAGGCTAGTCGGATTGCCGACTGTTCACGTTGCCGATATGCACATTCGACCAGTGGTTAATGAGGACTTAGACAGTGGCGAACTTAATGTGACCTTGAAACTGACTGGGGACCTGGAAAGCAAAGCGCGAGTTCATTTAACGGTGTTCGATAAAGCCGACAAACTCATTGTGGATGAAAAACGGCCCGTAGCTAAACAAATTAGTTTTGGTCACCTGCCGTTTGAGAACGTCATGTTGTGGACGCATCATAATCCAGATTTGTATCATTTAACCGTGACAATTACAGATGCGGATGCCGACCCAATTGAAGTGGTTCCTTATGATATCGGTTTTCGAAGGCTGGAGTTGCGCAACCAAGTTATCTATCTGAATGGCAAACGACTGATTATTAATGGTGTCAACCGCCATGAATGGGATGCCGCTACTGGCCGAACCGTTTCAATGGCTGACATGAAGGCAGATTTACAAACATTTGCTGAAAACCATATCAACGCTGTCCGTACTTGTCATTATCCGGATCAAATTCCCTGGTACTACATGTGTGATCAGGCCGGCGTGTACATGATGGCCGAAAATAATTTGGAAACTCACGGAACATGGCAAAAGATGGGGGCCGTCGAACCTTCCGACAATGTGCCCGGCTCGTTGCCACAATGGCGCGAAGCCGTTTTAGATCGGGCACGTAGCAATTATGAAACGTTTAAAAATCATCCTGCTATCTTATTCTGGTCGCTTGGTAATGAATCGTACGCCGGCGACGATATTGAAGCGATGAACACTTATTACAAGACGATGGATTCGTCGCGGTTGACGCATTATGAAGGGGTTGTCCGCAATCGTAAATATGAAACTAGTATTTCTGATGTGGAGAGTCGAATGTACGCTTCGCCAGCTGAGATTCGCACGTATTTAAGTAATCAGCCAATGAAGCCATTTTTAGATTGTGAGTATATGCATGACATGGGCAATTCACTGGGTGGTTTGGGCGAATACATGGCATTACTAGATGATTTTCCGTCCTATCAAGGCGGTTTTATTTGGGACTTTATCGATCAGGCACTGTGGGTCACGGATGAAGTTACCGGCCGCCAGGTATTGCGTTACGGTGGCGATTTTGATGATCGTCATACGGATGGTGAATTTTCTGGGGACGGATTAATGTTCGCAAATAGACAGGCAAAGCCAGCAATGCAGGAGGTGCGCTATTACTATGGCCAATACGACAACTAAGCTTCACGTGATTTTTGGAGATGGCACGCTAGGTGTGGCAACGGATGATGTCCATTATTTGTTTAGTTATGAAAAGGGTGGCTTGGAATCAATCGTCAGTCACGGCAAGGAGTGGTTATATCGGCCAATTCGGCCCATTTTTTGGCGGGCAACAACTGATAATGACCGGGGCAATCATTTCTCAGAAGAATCCGCAATGTGGTTAGGTGCGGATTGCTTCACACGATGTCAGGCCATTGATGTGCAAGTCGATGGTGAGGACTTGGGGCTACCAATTGCACCGCAAAACAATCAATTTTCAAACGATGAAATGGCCGACCGGGTTGACATTACATTTGATTTTCAAACAGCCACAACGCCAGCAACAAAGGTGACAATGCATTATCAAATCGTTGCCAATGGTAAGGTGACACTCACGAGCCATCTGCGGGGGAACGAGGCGCTTCCTGAGCTGCCCGCGTTCGGCGTTCAATTGATCATGCCGACTGTCGCTACTGGATTTGAATATGACGGTTTGTCCGGCGAAACTTACCCGGACCGCATGGCTGGTGGCAGTCGGGGACAGTATTATGTGGCCGGTTTACCAGTGACACCGTACTTAGTGCCTCAGGAAATGGGCATGCATATGCAAACACGATGGTTAACCGTGACCCGTCAACGAACATTGAACAATGCCGATGTTGATGCACAGCCATTTTCACTCAGCGTGGAGATGAATGATCAGCCGTTTGCGTTCAGTTGTTTACCATACACTGCAATGGAGATTGAGGCCGCAACGCACATCGAAGAGCTGCCATTAGCAAGACGAACCGTTTTGTCGGTTTATGGAGCGGTTCGTGGCGTTGGCGGTATTGATAGTTGGGGAGCGGATGTTCAGCCACCATATCGTTTGTTTGCTGACGTGGATCGGACGTTTACGGTACAAATTCACCCTGGAAATCACGTGACAGATTAGCGACTGGCGTCTAGGTTAAGGGCAGGTAGCCCTTCTATCCTTGATGTGCGATAATATGACTAAATGTTTTTCAGTTAACAAGACGGTTTAAATGAGCAAACAGCGACCACTAGAATGCGAAAGAAACGGGGATGAGTAAATGGATCATCAAGAAGAACAAATGACCGGCATGCGATTTTTATTTGTGACAGTGCTAAATTTACTCATTACCGCGGCAGAAATTGTTGGGGGACTGTTATCAGGTTCACTGGCCTTATTGTCAGACGCGTTTCATAACCTCGGGGATTCACTATCAATCGTATTGGGGTACGTTGCTCAACGAATTAGCGGCAAACCACAAAACCGGCAGCGGACTTTTGGATACAGACGTGCGGAAATTTTGGCGGCGTTCGTTAACGGACTTTTTCTGATTGGTGTTTCAATTGTTTTAATGGTTGAAGCCGCACGGCGTTTTGCCAAGCCAGAACCAATTAATGGCGATATTATGTTGATCGTCGCTGTTATCGGGTTGGCCGCTAATTTATTGTCAGCGGTGCTGATGCACCATGGTTCAAAGGATAGTTTGAATATTAAGGCGACATATTTGCATGTTCTTGCAGATGCATTGTCGTCTGTTGCCGTTATCATCGGTGGAATCTTAATTGTGCTCTTTGATATTACGTGGGTTGACCCGCTATTAACGTTATTGGTGTCGTTTTACATTATTTATGAAACCTGGCCGGTGATTCACGAAACAGTTCAAATTTTGATGCAGACTGCACCAAAATTAGATTATGATCAAATCGCTGCAGATATTGTTGAAATTCCAGGAGTGCTACGGGTTCACCATATTCACGCGTGGCTCATTGATGAAAATAAGATCGTCTTTTCAGCACATGTCAATATGAAGGATGTCAAACTGAGTGAGGTGGAAAAGACCGTTGCCCAGATTTCCAGTATGTTGACCGAGCGGTATCACATTTGTCACGTAACCATTCAGCCTGAAGTCCACCACGGTGAGACTGACGCGCTGTTTGTTGACAAGGATAAAGTGTAAATAAATTTAGATACAACAATGGCTCATTTCACTATGTCTTGTAGTGAAATGAGCCATTGTCTGTTAAGTATGCGGGTTATGATTTAGATAATGCTGCAAAGTGTTGATCATACCATGTTGACCAGTCAGTTTCCGGATTACCGGTGGAATGGAACTTGACACCGATTTCATCAAGTAGACGAATATAATCGTTCTTGCTGAATTGAATACTGGTATCGCGTTCACGTTCCGGTGTAAAAGAACGATTTGTTGCTAATTCACGGTTGATGTCTTGAATATACCCGTGTTGTTGGTCGTACTGTGTAATCAATTCCAAGTTGTTCCGCCGCCAAAGCGTGATGTAAAAGTTGGCGAAATCGGTTAGGGCCGTTGTTTGTGCGGATTCATCGAGTTCGTCAACAGGGACTAAGTTTTCTGCCATGTTGAGAGCCTCCATATGTTTGTTCACTAACTATTCTAGCACTTTTGGTGAAAAGCCGATGCTGAGAGGGCTGGGGACAGGGGATAGCGTGACTTTTTGCAAAAAAGTTGTCTGTTATTTTGTGTTTCTGTTTATAAAATATGGTAAAGAAAGCAGTCTATATGATACAATGACTACTGTACTTTGGTAAGGGAATGATGGTCAGGTCGGTTCATGTTTTGGTGTTACCAGTCCCCATTTGCACCAGTTCCAATTTACATAAAACACTTAGACTGCGTGCAAACGCAACAGGAGGACTCATTAACATGTCAGAACAAGGTACTGTTAAATGGTTTAACGCCGACAAAGGCTTTGGTTTCATTACTCGCGAAAGTGGTGACGATGTATTCGTTCACTTCTCAGCTATCCAAGGTGACGGCTTCAAGACGCTTGAAGAAGGCCAATCTGTTAGCTTCGACGTTGAAGAAAGCGACCGTGGCCCACAAGCTGCTAACGTTGTTAAAAACTAATTAATAATTCAAATAATGGTGTTAACTCCTAGGGTTAACGCTTTGATGTGAATGAAAAACGACATCTGTATCTCTTACGAGATGCGGCTGTCGTTTTTTTGTATGATATGTTTTAAGGTTCTAAAATTTGTTAAGGAAGTGATCATGGGTGGACGAAGCACAATTAGTTATGGATACAGCGTTGTTGGCTGGCCAAATATTGCTAGCAAACGGGTCTGAAATTGCACGTGTTGAAGATACAATGCAGCGAATTGCGGACAACGCTGGTTATCGGTATGCAAACATCTTTGTGTTGCTGACCGGCATAACCATGTCCTTACCAGACGGTGAGTCAACACAGGTGCGACCGATTCACAGCCGAACGATCGACCTTGAAAAAGTGGCCCAGGTTAACACGTTGTCACGTCAGTTTGCCAGCGACGAAATTGATTTACCCACATTTTATCAACAATTACGCCAAATTGAAGTCGCCGTGCCCACATTTCCGTTTTGGTTACAGGAATTGGCCGCAATCGTTGTCAGTATGACACTCATGGTGGCCTTCACTGGTATTGATGCGCCTGTTAAATTACTGTTTGCAATGTTGGCTGGTGGGGGCGGGTATGCTGTTTTCTACTATGTGAATCATGAATTGCGTGTCCGCTTCTTGAGCGAATTTCTGGCTTCACTGGTAATTGGCTTCGTGGCCTATGTGGGCATTCGTTGGCTTGGCTTTACGCATGCTGCTGGCGATGCGGTCATTATCGGTGCATTGATGCCGTTAGTCCCTGGTGTGCCTATTATGAACGCGTTTCGTGACACGATGTCGGGTAATTATTTAAGTGGTCCAGCCCGGGCAGTTGAGGCCGTCTTATCAGTATGTGCGATTGGTCTAGGTATCGCGATTATGGTAAGTCTGTGGTGAAAAATGCAAGCAACGTAACACTTTCCAATTAGGAGATTCTGTTAATGATACATATCATAATTGAAGGGATTCTCGCCTATGCCGCGACAGTCGGTTTTGGCATTATTCTGAATATTCCTCGTCATGCTCTAAATGTTGCCGGCTGGATTGGTGCGGCGGGATGGGCAGTGTATGAACTAATTGTTTTAAGATCTGGCGCGCAGATTCCGTTAGCACAAATGGCAATTGGCATGCTGACGGCTGGTTTACTAATCGGCGTTTTAAGTAACTGGGCGGCTCGCGTCAAACACATGCCAGTAATTTTATTTAATATTCCTAGTTTGGTGCCATTGGTGCCTGGTGGGCAGGCCTATCAAGTTATTCGTAACCTTGTTACCGGTCATGGCACCATTGCGTTAGATTACTTAGGTCAGGTTATTGCGATCGCAGGGATGATAGCGCTGGGGTTCTTACTGTCTGAATTACTTGTTCGAATAACGTATCGATTACGGCACACTTTAAAAACAAAATAAAAGAAGTTAATCAGGCTAATGCACTTAAAGTGCCGAGCCTGATTAACTCCTTTTTAGTTGCATTAAATTCTAGTAGCCATAACCGGTGTAACCGCCAGTTTGATCGGCATCAGAGCCTGTCGCATTGGCACCCGTTGTTTGACTAGTGGAGTCCGTATTATCAGCACCATAGTTAGGATCGAGATCAGCAGCACTGGAGTCACTACTGTATGCCTTACTGTATTCGGAAGCGGTATTGGTATCGGCGCCCCAAGTTGACTTCGTATCGGCTGTTTCGCCATAGCCAATTGGTGGTTCGTAGACACTGAGCGCTTCTGGTACCGTGTTGGCAAAACGTTTACCGGTGGTTGCTTTGGACAGACCAAGTTGTTTGCGCAACTTGTTGGTAACACGCTGTTTTTCAGTCGTTGGCAAAACTTCGAAGCTTTGACCAGCAATCTCGTCACTGGCACCTTGAACGTGGTCAGAAACAATGTGCTTGGTTGCGGCCCGGTAAGTGTTAGCTAGAGTTAACATGTCACCGAATGTGAAATCAGTGCGTGACTGGCTGGCAATGGAATCCAGAAAATCTTGATTTAACAGGTTGGTCAAGTTACTACTCTTTTTTAAGAGGGCAGTGATGACGATTCGTTGACGAAGGGTACGACCATAGTCACTCTCAGGGTCTTGATAACGCATCCGCGTGAATTTCAACGCTTGTGCACCGTTAACATGCATCTTTTTACCCTTTGTAAAGTGTTGATTCTCATACGTGAAGGTCAAAGGTGGCACAATGTCGATACCGCCGACTTTATTGATAACTTTTTCCAGGCCACCCATGTTTAACAGGGCGTAGTAGTCAATTGGCACATTAAACATACGGGAAGTCGTTGAGATAGCCGCCTTTGTTTGACCAAAGTAGTAGGCAGCGTTTATCTTTGTTGGAAATTCCTCTTCGTGTCCGGTGATGGAAACCAGTGAGTCACGAGGGATGCTGACCATGGTTGTTGTCTTCGTCTTAGGGTTGACTGTAACCAGCATCATCGAGTCCGTCCGTCCGCCAGCCCAAGTCTTTGAGTCACGGCCGAGGGCACCAACGTCAGTACCCATCAACAGAATGGAAATTGGCTTACCTTGCTTGATTAACTTACTAACGTTTCGCGCTTTTGCGCCACTGACAGAATCAAACATTTCATTACTGGTATGTTTGATATTACTGTACATCTTGTAACCGAAACCACCGCCGATAATTAAGATAATACCAATAATGGCAAAAAAAGTGTTTCGGATCGGGTGTTTGTGCGGTCGCTGTGGACGTTTGGGACCACTGCTTATTGCGCCATCACCAGCAGGTGCGTCATTAGTAAAGTGATTGCCCTGAGTGCGGCGATCCGCTCGACTCATTCGCGAATCGTTATTATTGTTATCCATGTAAGCCTCCGAGTTAGCTGTGTCCGATAAATAAAGCGAATAACAGAATCACGAGCACGGCAGAGGTAATCCAAACGTACAGGGAATCTTTTTCCACGTAAAACGCGTAAATTGAAACAACAACACGTAATACAGGGGTCAGTATCAGACAGAATAATCCGAGCATCATGACAGAACCAGATTTAAATGACAATAATCCGGTGGCAATTGCAGTGATCGTCACGGCACCGTGACTGGGTAAACCAGTCGAGCCCTGAATTCCATAAGCAATAAAACCAATTAGCATGATAACTGCAGAAATAATAACTCCTATTCTAAGGATTTGACCAATCATAATCTCAACTTGGGCCATTTCTTTAGAAATCTTTTCCTCTTCTGCGTTTTTTGTGTCTTTATTGTCCATTAAATGTTCACCCCGAATCCTTTAAGAAACATTTGGAGACCAATGTAGAAGATAATCGGAACGAAAATGATGCGAATCCATCGTGATGGCAAAATCTGCATGATTCGTGATCCCATTGTTGCGCCAACCAAGATACCTAGCGCCAGTGGAACGGCGATTAGGGGTTGAATAGAGCCGTTGAAGAAATATACGGTGGCTGAAGCTGCCGCGGTAACACCCATCATAAGGTTACTCGTAGAAGTAGACGGCTTGAGCGGCATCTTCATGAAGGTGTCCAAGGCCATCACCTTAAAGGCACCTGATCCAATACCCAGCAAACCGCTGGCAATCCCGGCGCCAAACATCACAGTGGCCCCAGCAGGCACATGCTCAACTTGGTAATCTACCGTTTTGTCAGCCGCTTTATCATAATAACTACTGTTTAATTCGAGTTTTTCGGCGATTGGATCCGGGTGCACACGCTGAAGAATCTCACTGCCAGCCCGCAGTTTACGAATCATGTTGTAGCCGGAGTAAATTAATAACAATCCAAAAATTAAGTACAAGACAACAGGGCTCAAAATACCATTCAAGATGGCCCCGAGGATGGCACCAATAGTTGTAAAAATTTCCAAAAACATTGCCACTCGTAAGTTCAATACGTTATCACGTAAATAGGCAATGGTGGCGCCAGAACTGGTCGCGATAACGGCAATGATACTGGCACCAATCGCATACTTGATGTTAATCCCCATTGCCAATGTAAGTACAGGGGTGATGATAATACCACCACCGAGGCCAAGGATTGCACCGGCAATACCGGCAATTAAACCCACGGCCAACATAATAATTACTTGTGTCATGAAGGCTCTCCTTTGATTAGGTGCTACCTTTTGAGCACCCCTCTGTGCTATTACTTTAGCACGAAAGGATAACAAACGCCTTGTTATCATGTTCTGTAAGCGATGCCATTTAAAATTGTTTAATTTTGACTAAAAGTATTAAGAAAAGGTTAAGTGCTTAAGGGTGATTAAAACCATTAAGCAACTTATAAAAGAGCAATTTTTATGTGCTATACTTTGTCGATGGTTATTAATGACCGAATACATACCCTGAGTGACGGGTGGAGGTACACATGCTTATTGAAAAGGAACGTGGTCGCGGTGCAATTTTAGCTGTCACGACCGTCTTATTTTTATTCCTGGCGATTGCCGCAATGCGTCAGTCCCAAATTTTATCACTGATTGATTCTGAACTCATTTCGCACGTTCATCATGATAGTACAGCGCTAACTGGCGTTTTTAAACTCATTACTACGCTAGCAAGTCCAACGTTGGATTTACTATATATGATAATTATTGCCGGGTTACTTTGGGGATTTAAATACAAAATTCCTGCGTTGTGGGCAATAGGGTACGGCTTTGGTGGCAATGTTCTTGGTACCATTATCAAGAAAATTGTTGCGCGTCAACGTCCAGTAGGGCACATGGCTAGTGATGACGGCTACAGCTTCCCATCAGGGCACGTTTTGGGCACGTTCATGGTTGCCGCAATTTTATTTTTAGTTGTTTTGCCACTGATGCAAAACAACTTGCAAAGATTATTGATTCAAACGATCTTGTGCCTTTGGGTATTGCTAGTTATGTTTAGTCGAGTTTACTTGCAGGCACATTATGCAACCGATACGATTGGTGCTGTTCTGTTAGCGTATGCCTGGTTGCAGGGTGCTGAATACTTGTATGTTTGGTTGGCACCGAAGTTAAAACAAGTTAAATTTCTCAGTAATTCTCGAGGCGTTGAGGATTAACCAATTGATATAAGGTGAAGCGGGCATAACAAGGCCCAGCTTTCTTAGGCAAAACAAAAACGACGTTCATGGAAAAATCCATGAACGTCGTTTTTTTGCTTTTGTGTGATTAGAATGCTGTTTGACCGCTTGTTAGTAAACTAGCGAGCTTGAAGCACTTCAGGGCCGTCCGGGCGACCAACAATAACGGTGTTAACCGTATCCAAAAACAATCCTTGCTCAACCACACCAACCATTTGAATTAGCTCGTTAGCTAGTTCGTGAGGATGATCGATTTCACCAAGGTGAAGGTCAACAACATAGTTCTTGGAATCGGTTAAAACGTGCTGACCATCGCGCATCCGGACTTCTGGTTTGTAACCCTTGGCCGCCAATTTTTTAACAACTTGTGAAGAACCATAAGGAATGACTTCAAGCGGTAAGGGGAAGCTACCAAGCTGATGCGAAAGTTTACTTTCGTCAACAATCCACATATTTTTTGTGGAGTTAGTGGCCACGATCTTTTCCCAAAGGTGCGCAGCGCCACCACCCTTGATTCCCTGAAAGTCATCACTTATTTCGTCGGCACCGTCGATGGTTAGGTCAATGTGGTCAACGTCATCAATGCCCTTAACGGGGATACCAAGGGAACGGGCTTGTTCCCGAGTGCGGTCAGATGTTGGCACGCCAACAACGTTTAGACCTTCTTCTTTCACACGTTTGCCAAGTGCATCAACCATGTATTTTACGGTTGAACCAGTTCCTAAACCGACAACCATGCCGTCTTCGATAAAGTCGACGGCGCGTTGGCCAACTTGTTGCTTCAATTCGTCTTGTGTCATTGCCATGATGTAATTTACTCCTCAATGATGTTGGTATTTTTTAACAGCTGGATCCGTAGCAAAAATGTGGCGGGCAAATGGATCTAACGGGAGAAGGTCGACGTGGGCGGCGTCCGCTAATTCAATGACAGCATCGAATAGTGACCGTGCCACTAACCGCTTATTGGGACGGTCACTGACCCAAATATGTTCCATTAACCAAGTTTGATCATTCACGACTGGAAATGTGATTTCGGCCTGGAGCTGGTCTTGGTCGGTTAAAAAAAGACGTTGTCCTTCGCGTTGAAAATCCATTAGCGTTCCTTTCATTACGGTTGCTGTGTTCCCTTAATATCCTATCATAATTCAAGTGAGGGTGGGTCCAAACTAACTGTCAGTTTCGAATGCTATTAATGTGCACACGCTTCCATTATAATAGGTAACATGGTGCCAAGTTTTGAACATTTGTGTTCGGAAGCTTGGTCAAGTCGAAGAAAGCGAGTGATGAATAATGGCAAGAGACCGTGGTTTTGAAGTAGTTAAACGGTTGGTCGGCACGAAAGTAACGTTGCCGGAACGACAAACAAAATATGCGGCTGGTTACGACCTAGCAGCGTCAGAGGACTTTACGTTACCATCCATTTGGCGGCGTAACTTTTTGAAAGTACTGTGGCACTTGCGGCATAAGGAAACGGTAAGTGACCCATTAATGCAAGCCGCTGATAAAGAATTGAAGCCCTATTTAGTGCCCACTGGCGTGAAGGCTTATATGCGCTATAACGAAGTATTGATGTTGGTCAATCGCTCATCTGGACCGCTAAAACGCCGTCTTATTTTACCAAACGGGATTGGTGTCATTGATGCGGATTACTATTCAAACGATAGCAATGATGGCGAGATCTTTGTTCAGTTGGTTAATTACGGTCTACGTGATGTTCAAATTAAAAAGGGTGATCGCATCGCTCAAGGCATCTTTGTGAATTATCTGACCGTTGACAATGAAACAACACCAGATACAGAACGCGACGGTGGATTTGGTTCATCTGGCCAGTAAGCTAATAATCATTAACGTGGCCAGGCGAATAAATTAAGAAATTATCAAGTGCTGGGCAAACAATGACAGCTGAAAAAACGTATGTTAGACTGTGAACATCGTTTGGTTAATATTGGTCAAACATCACTGTGATTGACCAACGGCGAAGAGTAAAAGGAGCATAAGGTGGCAAAAACTAAAACACAATTTGTTTGTCAAAACTGTGGATATAATTCACCACGATATTTGGGTCGCTGCCCAAACTGTGGTGAATGGAATACATTGGTTGAAGAGAAAATCGCTGATGAAGTTCCCAATCGTAAGTCGCGGGTAAGTCTTGGCGGCGAAACAGCTAAGGCCGAATTAATCAAGGATGTTAGCCTTGAGGAGGTTCCTCGTGTCAAAACCAGTTTAAAGGAATTTAACCGTGTTCTTGGCGGTGGTGTGGTGCCTGGCTCACTAGTTTTGATTGGTGGTGATCCTGGCATTGGTAAATCAACGTTATTGACGCAGGTTTCTGGTCAGCTGGGCAGTAAGGGACGTGTCCTTTACGTGTCTGGTGAAGAAAGTGCCACCCAGATTAAGATGCGTGCTGATCGACTCGGTGTTGGCGGCGACGATTTTTATCTCTATCCAGAGACAGACATGAGTAATATTCGTGAACAAATCACAACATTAAATCCAGAATTTGTCATCATTGATTCGGTCCAAACCATGCAGGAACCAGATATTACCTCAGCAGTCGGATCAGTTTCTCAGATTCGTGAAGTGACGGCCGAGTTAATGCAAATTGCGAAAACAAATCGGATTACGATTTTTATCGTGGGCCATGTCACTAAGGGTGGCGCTATCGCGGGACCAAAGATTTTGGAACACATGGTGGATACCGTTCTGTACTTTGAAGGCGATTTGCATCACACGTACCGGATTCTGCGAGCTGTAAAAAATCGGTTTGGTTCAACTAATGAACTAGGAATTTTTGAGATGCGCGAAGACGGCTTGCGAGAGGTGGCTAACCCGTCTGAAATCTTCTTAGAAGAACGACTTACAGGTGCTACTGGTTCATCTATCGTGGTATCGATGGAAGGAACCAGGCCAATCTTGGTGGAAGTTCAGGCATTGGTTACACCCTCAGTTTTTGGGAATGCACAACGGACTGCTCAGGGATTGGATCGTAATCGGGTATCGCTAATTATGGCTGTTTTGGAAAAACGGGCTAACTTGATGTTGCAAAATCAAGACGCTTATTTAAAAGCGGCTGGTGGTGTGAAGCTCGATGAGCCGGCCATTGACCTGGCAATTGCTGTGGCGATCGCGTCAAGTTATCGTGATAAGGAGACAAATCCAAGTGATAGTTTCGTAGGTGAAGTTGGCCTGACCGGTGAAATTCGGCGTGTTAACCGGATTGAACAGCGGGTTGCTGAGGCACAGAAGCTGGGGTTCAAACGAATTTATATACCAAAGAATAATCTTCAGGGATGGACACCGCCAACTGATATTGAAGTGATTGGTGTGACAACGATCAGTCAAGCACTAAAACTAGCCTTGGCTTAACATTACAAGAACTCTTATGGATTTAATAACGACATTGAAAGGAGGTGAAGATAGATGAAAATGACGAAAAGACTCGTGATTCAATTGTTATTTGTGATTGGTGGTGTCGGCTTAGGCTTCAGATTTTTCCCAGTTCTGTGGGAAGTCACTGGTCTTGCCCAAAATCACATTATCAATAACTTTTTGACCAACGCCGTACTTGGTGCAATTATTCTGTATTTTCTTTCGTTCTTGTTGGTCGGGTACCTTGAAAAACTTGTTAATCGCTTAGAAAAGTATCTGGCTAAGCAAAGTCCGATTTACATTCTGTTTGGTAGTTTAGGCATTATCGTCGGCTTGGTATTTGCCATCCTGATTTCGACGGTGTTCTTCCGGACCAGCTGGTTTGTCACCAACACCTTGATTCCGGTTGTCTTAATGCTGTTAATGGGCTACCTCGGTTTTCGAATTGGGACTACACGAACGGATGAATGGCGGCGATTATTCGCACTCGGTTTTCGTCGTAATAAACGCACATCGGATACTGGTGAAATTTTGGACGAAAGTGAACCCAATTTCCACCACTATAAAATTTTGGACACCAACATCCTGATTGATGGCCGGATTTACGACATCATTAAGACCGGATTCCTTGAAGGCACGTTACTAGTCCCGAACTTTGTACTGCATGAATTGCAATACATTGCTGATTCTAGTGACAGCATCAAGCGTGTGCGTGGACGTCGAGGCTTGGACATTTTGAATAAATTGCAAAGTGAAAAACTCATGCCGATTGAAATGTACGAAGGTGACTTTGAAGATATTCCTGAAGTGGACGATAAGCTGATTGAACTGGCTAAGCAGTTACAGGCAGTTGTTGTTACCAATGACTACAACCTAAATAAGGTCAGTCAGTTCCAAAATGTTCAGATTATGAATATTAATGCCTTAGCTAAGTCGCTTAAGCCACGGGTAATTCCGGGTGAACTGCTAAACGTTATGGTGGTTAAAAATGGGACTGAGCGCCAACAAGGGGTTGCGTATCTGGATGACGGCACGATGGTCGTTGTCGAAGATGGACGTTACTTTATTAACGACCACATTGATGTGACTGTAACGAGTGCCTTGCAAACAGATGCTGGTCGAATGATTTTTGCAAAACCAACGCATTCGACGCGTGGTATTAGTGATAAAGCGACAAGTGGCAATAATCAGGCAACCAGCGAGAGCAGTTCTACACAATCGCAGACTGCCGCAAGTAATTCTGCAAAAGCTCCGGCAAGTTCCAGTGCTGTTGACAACACCGTTGATCGGACGGTTCGCGACACTAAGACACCTGCCAAAAAGAATCATAGAACAGCTAAGAAACGGAAAAACTAGGTATACTGATTGTCAGTTAATTAGACTGTGAAAAGGAAAGTGACTAAACGTTTAACAACGTGGGGTCACTTTTTTAGTTTGACAAACGAAATATGGGAAGACAGGTTTCCACGAAGCATCATAAAATGAAAGAATTTGAAAGTTTGATGCTAAAACGGTAACATTGACCTAAGACACATCAATTTTTTATATAGAAAGAGGCGCTGATTTTGGCCAAGAACAAAATTCGGGTGCGTTACGCACCGTCACCAACTGGACATTTGCACATTGGTAATGCCCGTACCGCGCTATTTAATTATTTATTTGCACGGCACAATAAAGGAACGTTTGTGATTCGGATTGAAGATACGGATACCAAACGGAACGTGGCTGACGGTGAAAAAAGTCAGTTGGACAATCTAAAATGGTTGGGAATTGACTGGGATGAAGGTCCCGACAAGCCCGGGGATTTCGGTCCATATCGTCAATCCGAGCGGAAGGATATCTATGTTAAGCTGATTCAAGATTTATTGGATCGTGGCTTGGCCTACAAGTCTTACCGAACGGAAGCTGAACTAACTGCTGACCGTGAAAAACAAAAGGCTAACAAAGAAGCACCTCACTATGTGTACGAATATGAAGGCATGAGTGACGATGAAATCAAGGCTGCTCAGGCAAAAGCTGAAGCGGCTGGCTTAGAACCTGTTGTTCGTTTCCGTGTTCCTAAGAACCGCGAGTACGGTTGGGATGATATTGTTAAGGGCAAGATTTCGATTAACTCAGATACCATCGGTGGCGACTGGGTCATTCAAAAACGTGATGGCATGCCAACTTACAACTTCGCTGTTGTTGTCGACGACCACATGATGGAAATCAGTCACGTCTTGCGTGGGGATGACCATATCGCCAATACGCCTAAGCAATTGATGATTTATGAAGCCTTTGGCTGGGAAGCACCAATTTTTGGTCACATGACTTTGATTATCAACACCGAAACAGGTAAGAAACTGTCCAAACGTGATGAAACGGTGCTTCAATTTATTGAACAATACCGTGAGCTTGGCTACTTACCAGACGCCATGTTGAACTTCATCACCTTATTGGGATGGTCACCAGTTGGTGAGGATGAAATCTTCTCTCGTCAAGATCTGATTAAGATGTTTGACGAAAAACGGTTGTCCAAGTCACCAGCCAAGTTTGATGGTAAGAAGTTGGAATGGATCAACAACCAGTACGTGAAGGCAGCTCCAGAAGACGAGATTTTCGACAGCAGTTTGAAAGAACTGATCAACGCTGGGTTAGTTGAAAAGGATCCTAACCAATTACATTTGGAATGGGTACGTAAGCTGGTTAGCCTGTACAAACAACAAATGTCATACACCGCTCAAATTGTTGAAATGAGTAAAGACGTGTTCTTCCAAGAACCTGCTCAAATTAATGATGAAGCCAAAGCTGAATTGGCAGCCGAAACGGCGAAGACGGTGTTGACAGAATTTGTTAACCGAGCAGAAAAATTGCCAGTCTTTGATGCTTACCAAATTCAAAAGACGATTAAGTCAATTCAAAAAGATACCAAAATTCGTGGGCGCGCACTTTACATGCCACTTCGAATTGCCGCTACGCATGAAATGCACGGACCACAATTACCTGAATCAATGGAATTGTTGGGCCGCAAAGCAACGTTACGGAATATTCAAGCCACAATCGAAACACTTTAATTCAAATATGCCATCATACGTGCATTTTGCCGTATGGTGGCATTTTTTTGTGTTTTCCTTCGCCTACGGTTGTCAACAGTGGAACGCCGCCGTGGGACCGGTTCAAGCCGGAAGCACACCGTCTTTCACCTCGCCGTCAAGCCTCGTGGAACCCCGAGTCTTGACGCCAGTCCGTGGTGTAAATTCGAGAAAAAGCGCTCGAATTTACACCACTTTCACGGCTTGGTTCCACTGTTGACGCCCTCCGACTAATATTCATAGTGATTGCCAGAATGCGGTGTTTCTTGGTTGATTTGCATAGCTTTGAAATGAGTGCTGACGTGATGCTGTTATATGAGTGAAGATGACTGGAGACATAGTTCCGTGTCAACACCACTTAATGGCATGGGGTTGGCCATTTAGTGGTGTGGGACGAGTTATGAGATGTGGTTTTCAGCTCATAATCGAGGTAGAAGACTTCGATTTTCAGAAGGCTGAGACCGGTCCCCAAGGAACGGCGTCTCCAGTCAGCGGAACGGACAGATTAAACGCTAACCACAGTGAATTACGGTAATCGCGTTAACAACCTAAACTATGGTAAAATCACTATAACTTAATCTTTCGAGAAGGGGAGCGTTACCGTGATTCAGATTTTTAATACACTTACGCGGCAAAAAGAAGACTTTATTCCGTTGCATAAAGGCCAGGTCAACATGTACGTTTGTGGCCCAACCGTGTATAACTACATTCATATCGGTAATGCACGCTCGGTTGTAGCGTTTGATACCATTCGGCGGTATTTTGAATACAAGGGTTACCAAGTGAAATATGTCTCGAACTTCACGGATGTGGACGATAAGATGATTAATGAAGCGGCTAAAGAGGGCATTACCGTGCCAGAATTGGGTAATCGTTTCATCAATGCTTATTTTGAGGACACAAAGCCGTTGAACGTTGAGCGGGCAACTGTTAATCCACGGGCGACAGAAAACATTTCAGACATTGTCGATTTTGTCGCAGACCTGGTAGATAAGGGGTTTGCTTACGAGTCTGCTGGTGATGTGTATTATCGAGCACGTAAGTTTCCTAACTACACGCAACTCGTTCACGAATCGTTAGATGATTTGGAGAACGGCGCTAGTGACCGTGTTGACGACGGTGATAATGCAAAAAAAGAAGATCCAATTGATTTTGCATTATGGAAGGCAGCTAAGCCAGGCGAAATTTCATGGCAGTCACCATGGGGCCTGGGGCGACCAGGCTGGCATATTGAGTGTTCAGTAATGTCGACCAAGTATTTGGGTGATACGTTTGATATTCATGGCGGTGGCCAGGATTTAATTTTTCCCCATCACACCAATGAAATTGCTCAAAGCGAGGCACACACTGGAAAAAAGTTTGCCCGTTACTGGATGCACAATGGATTTGTGACTGTTGGTGATGAAAACGAAAAAATGAGTAAGTCACTGGGAAACTTTGTGACCTTACATGAAATGAATCAACGTGAAGATCCGCAGGCCGTTCGATTCTTTATGGCGACAACTCAGTATCGGCGACCAATCCAATACACCAGCGGTAACTTACAAGATGCCAAGAATAACTTGGCTCGTTTGCAAACGACATTTAATAATTTAAATTATCGAATGAGCGATGCCAAAGATGGTCAAGATGAATCGATTGAGGCACAAGCTAAACAACAGCAAGTTGCTTTTGAAACCGCAATGGACGACGATTTTAACGTTCAAAACGGAATCGCGGCCGTGTATGAATTAGCCAAGTTAATCAACGTTTACCTTAATGAAAGTACCGTTGCTAAAAAGACACTCGTTAACCTTAAAACGTTATTGTCGACGCTACTATCAGTGTTCGGGATTGAACTTACGGATGCAGATACTGCCGATGAGGAAATTCAGGCATTGATTGACGAACGTTTAGCCGCACGAAAAAATAAGGACTTCCAGCGTAGTGATGACATCCGTGATGAACTAAAAGCACGCGGCATTATTCTTGAGGATACTCCCCAAGGAACACGTTGGCGGAAGGAAACAAATGACTGAAGCAGTTAATTATCGAGAATTAAATGGAATGACATTAGCTTATTTAGGTGATGCAGTGTATGAAGTATACATTCGTCAACACTTGATTGAGCAAGGTTACACGGTGCCGACAAAGTTACATCATCATGCAACGCACTTTGTTTCGGCCAAGGCACAAGCCGCATTGATCAAATTGATGCAACTGGATGAGATATTAACGGAAGAGGAAACGACAATGTTTAAGCATGGTCGTAACGCGACCACTCATCACAGTGCAAAGAATACTAATATTGTGACGTATCGAATTTCGACTGGTTTTGAAGCTATCTTTGGCTATCTTAAGCTCACTGCTCAGCAGGAACGCACGGATTGGTTAGCTCAGTGGTGCATTGATCAAGTTGAGTCGGGAAGAACGGAAGGATAGGAATATGGCAGAAAAACAGCAACGAAACGTTCAACGCAATGATCGGTTTAAAGATCACAAGTCGCGTCCTCAACGCCGCAAAAATAATGAACATAACAAACGTGACGTTAAGGCGACACAAAAGCTCGATCAAAATGATGATTCGTCGACGGACTTTATTATCGGCCGACACCCAGTCGAGGCGGCTTTGGCTTCTGATCAACAAATTAATAAAGTCTTTATTCAAGAGGGGTTGCGTGCGGATGCAATTCGTAATATTGAATCGCTGGCGACAGGGCGACATCTTGTGATGAGTACCGTTCCCAAGAAGAAACTCGACTTTATGACAAATGGTCAAAACCACCAGGGGGTTGTCCTTGCCATTCCACCGTTTGCCTACGCCAGTGTTGATGATTTATTTGCTAAGGCCGAGCAAGCTCAGGAAGCACCGTTTTTCTTGATTTTGGATTCTATTGAAGATCCACATAACCTGGGCTCGATTTTACGGACTGCCGATGCAGCGGGTGTTCATGGTATTATTATCCCCAAACGTCGTGCTGTCGGACTAACATCAGTTGTGGCGAAAACGTCTACAGGAGCCATTGAACATGTGCCAGTTGCTCGGGTGACCAATCTAGTAGCTACTGTTAAAGAGTTGAAGGATCGTGGCTTGTGGATTTTCGGCACTGACATGAAAGGCAAGGACTTCCGGCAGTGGGACGCAACTGGCCCAACTGCTTTGGTTATAGGTAACGAAGGTAAGGGAATTTCGGCGCTATTGAAGAAGACAGTTGACGAAATGCTGACCATTCCAATGGTCGGTCATGTGCAAAGTTTGAATGCTTCGGTAGCAGCTTCTTTATTGATATACGCTGGATTCAACTCTCGTCACCCGTTATAAACTCGATTATTTAGAAAAATAATTTTTATAATCTCAATTTTTTTATGCAAAAGAGCCGTTTAAAATGGCTCTTTTTTCGTACCTACATCACTAACGAACAATTTATTAGATTCTGTGGTTTAGTTTGGCGTAATAATCGCTTACATTCGGTGCTTGTACTGGTAAAATTTTAAAAGTAGCCATTTATTTATAGTCAAACAAATGAATATCATAATAATTGACAACAAAGTGACCTTTTTCGAACGTTCGTTTGGTTGCTGATTGACTGTTGTGGCCTTAAGGTAGCTCTGCTAAGCAAAATGGTCTGGACCATTATGTAATCAAGCAGGAAAGTGGGGGTCATAATGAATTATTGGAGTCGTGAGGAAGAAGATGTCGTCATTACAGCAGCCGTTGCAGGCGACGAACTGGCATTTGACAGTCTTTTTCAACGTTATCTGCCATTGGTTAACAAGTGGTTTCGCGAGCTAAACTTCAAAGGCCGTTTGTTAGAACGGGATGATTGGCATCAGGAGTGTCGGATGGTGTTAATGACAACACTAGAACGGTATCGTGGTCGGACTGTTGGTGAGTTTGCAACGTATTACCGACTGAATGTGCGCAACCGCGGCTTCGATTTGCGTCGTCGGCAACAGGCACAGAAACGACTCCACGAGGAGGTTAGTGAGTCAATAGAGGTTCAATCGGCAGATAGTCATGTTTGCAACTTGTCTAGCATTGAACCGGATGGACTGACCCGCTTGGAATTGCAAGATCGGCTCGTTTATTTGTGCGATCAGTTCTCAGAATTCGAGCAGCAGGTTTGGTGGGGTTTAAGCATCGGGCTGACAATCGAGCACATAGCAGTTCACTTTCAGTGTTCGTACACAAAGGTGCGTAATGCTGCCAATCGATGTCACGGAAAGGCGGTGACAGTGCTTTTAGCCAGTAGTGGCAATTGACACGTTGGGGAGGACGTGATAATCTGTTAGCTGTTTATTGGCTCAGGCACGCTTAGAGATATTGATGATGTGTCGTTGGTCAATAGTCGTGAAATCGTAGTTGTTAAGAAATTTCGGAGGTGCCAGTAATGGCCACAAAAAAAGTCGCACTGGCATGTTCAGTATGCGGATCACGTAACTATACCATCACAGCAAACCCTAGTCGGACGAAACGACTAGAGGTAAACAAGTTTTGTAAACACTGTGGACAATACACACTGCACCAAGAAACAAAATAAGGAGGCTGAATCATGCATTTGTGGCGTTTTTTAAAGAGCGTATTTGCTGAGTTGAAGATTGTTCGCTGGCCAACGGCTCGCGAAAATCGACGAGATTCATCTATTGTTATTTCTGTTTCCGTGGCGTTTGCGCTATTTTTTGCACTTATTGACTGGGGTGTACAGGCTCTGATTACTTGGTTAGCCTAGCGCGAACGTTTGTGGCTACTGGTAACACAATGATTGACAGTAGCAAGACAGTGAAATCTTTGTTATAATGCATTTAATCAAAAAACTTCGTCGGCTAAGTCGAAGTTTTTTTATTTTGCACTGTTTTAAAAAATGGAGGATTTAAACATGGCTGAAACGGCTGAAAAACTTTGGTACGTATTACACACATATTCAGGTTATGAGAACAAAGTACGGGATAACTTGGAATCACGTGCGCAATCCATGGGGATGTCTGATTACATCTTCCGGGTGGTTGTACCAGAAGAAGAAACGCAACAAGTAAAGGATGGCAAGGCAAAGACTGTCATCGAAAACGACTTTCCAGGCTACGTGCTTGTTGAAATGATCATGACTGATCAGGCTTGGTACATCGTGCGTAACACCCCGAACGTTACTGGGTTCGTGGGCTCACATGGTGGTGGTTCTAAACCAACGCCATTGTTGCCTGACGAAGTTGATTTGATTCTTCACCGTTTGGGCGAAGACAAGAAGGCTAAGGCTGACTTTGAACTCGAAGTTGGCGAATCCGTTCGAATTACTGATGGTGCCTTTTCTGACATGGTCGGGAAGGTTACCGAAGTAGATAACGAAAAACAAAAGTTGAAAGTTAATGTAACGATGTTTGGTCGCGAAACTTCTGCCGAATTGGAATTCAATCAGGTTGAAAAGATTCAGTAAGACTTGTCAGCTGTTTGCCATCATGGTAAACTACTACGGTATGCGTTTAAGCATATCGTGGGAGGCGTAATTCTAACGCGCCATCAACTACCACACTCAAGGAGGAATTAGACATGGCTAAAAAAGTGGCTAATGTTGTTAAGTTACAAATTCCTGCCGGTAAAGCAACACCTGCTCCGCCGGTTGGTCCTGCTTTAGGTCAAGCAGGGATTAACATCATGGGATTCACAAAGGACTTCAATGCCCGCACTGCTGATCAAGCAGGTTTGTTGATTCCAGTTGTCATCACTGTATATGAGGATCGTTCATTCGACTTCGTTACAAAGACCCCGCCAGCTTCTGTTCTATTGAAGAAGGCTGCTGGTGTTGAACACGGTTCTGGCGAACCTAACACGAAAAAGGTTGCTACGGTAACCAAGGATCAAGTTAAGGAAATTGCCACAACTAAGATGCAAGATCTAAACGCTGCCGACGTTGAAGCCGCAATGCGCATGGTTGAAGGTACTGCTCGGAGCATGGGCTTTACTGTAGAAGGCTAAGCCTAAACAACGGACAAGTACGGATACTCAGTGAAAGCTGAATGTATCAGGTGGAAGATGTCCACGGGATGCGCGTGGCTATCATATGATAGTCTGGTTTCATCCTGTGATACATCGCCATACCACATTTGCTAGGAGGAAAACACAATGGCCAAAAAGGGCAAGAAGTACCAAGATGCGCTTAAGCAAGTTGATAAGACTAAAGCTTACAGCGTAGAAGACGCGGTTGCCTTGGTAAAAGACATCGACTTTGCAAAGTTCGATGCAACGGTTGAGATTGCTTTCAAGCTTAACCTGGACACCAAGCAAGCAGACCAACAGTTACGTGGGGCAATGGTTTTGCCTAACGGAACTGGTAAGACACAACGAGTAATTGTTTTTGCTCGTGGTGACCAAGCACAAGCTGCTAAAGATGCAGGTGCTGATGAAGTCGGTGACGACGATTTAGTTCAAAAGATCTCTGATGGCTGGTTGGACTTTGATGTTGCAATCGCAACACCAGACATGATGGCTAAAGTAGGTCGTTTGGGCCGTCAATTAGGACCTAAAGGCTTGATGCCTAACCCTAAGACGGGTACCGTAACGATGAACGTTGCGCAAGCCGTTAAGGATGCTAAGGGTGGTCAAGTTACTTACCGGACTGACCGTGACGGAAACGTTCACGTTCAAATTGGTAAGGTATCCTTTAGTGCTGACCAATTGGTCGGTAACTTTAAAGCTATCGAAGATGTTATTGTTCGTGCACGTCCTGCCGCTGTTCGTGGCACATACGTTCAACACTTATCAGTAGCTTCAACGTTTGGCCCATCAGTTGCTGTCGATTTGGCAAGCTTCTAAATCAAACATTGACGAAGCACCACTGCTTTGCTATAGTGTTTAAGTAAATTAATTTTACCTAAGACTCAGGTGATAGTTGTTAATTCAGCTATCTTAATATCCTGCCGAGGCAAAGCAATTCGTGATGAATGACTTTGAACCCGTTGTCTTAGGACAACGGGATTTTTTTGGGTAAAAAATCAATCATGGAGGTGTAAAACGTGAGTAAAGAAACGATTGCAGCAAAAGCTGTTGTAGTTGATGACGTCGCTAAGAAGTTGTCTGCTGCTAAATCAGTTGTTATTGTTGACTACCGTGGTTTAACGGTTGAAGAAGTTACGGATTTGCGTAAGCAACTACGTGACTCAGACGTTGCCATGGAAGTTATCAAAAACAAAGTTCTAGTTCGCGCTGCTGAAAAAGCCGGTATTGATGGTCTTGACGATACATTCGTTGGACCTACCGCCGTGGCTTTCGGTAATGGTGATGATTCAATCGCCCCAGCACGAATCTTGGCCAAGTTTGCCAAGGATCATGATGTCCTTGAAATCAAGGGTGGCATGATGGAAGGTAAGGTTGCTTCTGTTGATGAAATCAACACTTACGCAACGTTACCAAGTCGCGAAGACTTGCTTTCAATGCTTGCTTCCGAATTGCAATCACCAATTCGCAGCTTTGCATTTGCTGTTAAGCAAGTTGCTGACAACAAGGATGACGAACCTGCTGCTTAATGTTGACGACGCATCTGTTGGTGCGTTTGTGATGTTAGATGTAGCTTAACTCGTAAAACTAATTCGCTGGAATACCAGCAAAACCAATATTTGGAGGAAAACAATCATGGCTTTAGATACTCAAAGCATTGTTGATCAATTAAAAGACGCAACCATCGTTGAATTAAACGACTTGGTTAAAGCAATCGAAGACGAATTCGGTGTTAGTGCAGCTGCTCCAGTTGCTGCTGCCGGTGCTGCTGGTGGTGACGCCGCAGCCAAGACTGAATTTGATGTTGAATTGACCTCAGCTGGCCAATCAAAGATCAAGGTCATCAAGGCCGTTCGTGAAGCTACTGGCTTAGGTTTGAAGGATGCTAAGGACTTAGTTGACGCAGCTCCTAAGAACGTCAAGGAAGGCTTGTCAGAAGACGACGCCAACGACTTGAAGGCTAAGCTTGAAGATGCTGGTGCATCAGTTACTGTTAAGTAATTAAATGCATTGTGTATTGAATAAAAGCGCTGATCCTCTGGGATCAGCGCTTTTATTGTCCTTTGAACAAACAAATACGATAAGGCAATTGCAAAAAAATTTACTATTTATGATATGAATATGTTCTATTTATGATATGAATATGTTCTTTTTAACATTATGATCAACTTTGAACGATGACTTTTCTGAGATGCGGTAGGAGACTTTAAAATAATTAAGCATACAATTCTTTCTCCCAATATTTAACAAGACCCTATCTTAGTGATTTTCGATAACCTGCGTTTACAGCATCTTGTTCTGAGTTAAAGGTAACTGCGTTAGCAGGACTGATGTGATAAGTTCTTTGTCCAGGCAAATGGTAAATATGGCTACGCGAGTCACCAATCACAGGTCCTTGAGCAGAGTCTACAGTAGATGTTTGCTGAGAACTTTGAGCAGCAGCGGCAGCTTCAGCGGCTGACCTTGATTGATCTGCAGCCTGCGAAGCACTTATCGACGTTGCTACAGAACTTGTGATGGATTGGCTTACACTGACAGAACTACTTTCACTGGCAGAAACAGACTGGCTTTCAGATATGGAATTGCTCTGGCTTTCAGAAATTGAGTTGCTTTGACTTTCAGAAATTGATTCGCTTTCTGACGTACTTTGAGATTCGCTATCTGCGATGCTTTGAGATTCACTTATGGATGATGAGTCATCTGAGCTGCTTGAAGACTTGTGAGCTTCTTTTTTGTGATGCCTGATATGAGCATGAACACTGCTCCTTGTTGATGCATTGTTAGTGGATGACTTTGTCGAATTGCCAGTAAATGCGCTGGCTAAAAATATTAGTGACAAAAAACCGGTCAGTAGTATAAGCGGCCATCTCACTAATTGTTTGAGGCTTTTCTTACGATAGAGTCGGTAGGTTCCATAACCGAACGCTCCTGCGATGACCAGCATTAAAAATATTTGCATAATTCCTCCTGAAAGCTATTGATTTATTTATATTATATAAATTATCTAATGAAGACAATACTTTTATTGAATTGTTGACTATGATAAACAAATATCCTACTAATGGTGGCCAAGATTGACTTGTGAGCATCAAACTACTCTTAAAAAAGTCTAAATCCACCGTTACTTGACGTTTGACATGGTAAACTAGAGAAGATTTTATTCGAGGGGAGTAAGGCATGAAAACTTTACGAAAAATGTGGGCGGCGATTAATCGCCACATGACGCTGCTAAGATTGCTGTTTGTATTCTCAGTGCTTCTGTATGTGATTCATGAAGTGGGACGAGACATTCAACAAATCAGTGGGCAAGAAGTGGCAGAAACATTCTCGCAGCAAACGCCAACTAGTCTGTTACTGATGTTAGTCGTAGGCTTTATTGCGGTTACTCCAATGCTGAATTACGATTTTAATATTGTTAAATTTTTACCTGGCAAGTTTAAAAAAGGGTATGTTATTCGTTCTGGATGGACGGTCAATACATTCACTAATATTGCTGGATTTGGTGGCTTACTCGGGGCAAGCTTGCGGGCAAATTTCTACAGTAAAGGTGCTACTCGCAAACAGATTCTGTTTGCAATTTCAAAAATTGCATTATTCCTTGTCACCGGTCTATCTCTGCTTTGTTGGATTGCTCTCTTTCAAATTTTTGTATTGCATATTGGCGGCGTGTTTGCTCGTTATTGGATTTGGATGGTCGGCGGCGCACTATATTTTCCAACGGTGATGTTAGTTACCCACTTCACGGATTCAGAGTTTTTTAATGACTTAACACTTAAACGGCAACTCTCATTAATGGCCGGTTCTAGTTTTGAATGGTTGTTTTGTGCCTTGTTCTTTATTTTTATTGGTGCATTAATGGGTGTCAAAGTTGATTTTGCAGCTGTTTTACCAATGTTTGCTGTTGCCTCAGTTGCTGGGGTTGTTTCCATGATCCCCGGTGGTTTGGGGTCGTTTGATACGTTTATGCTAACGGGGCTTGGTTTTATTGGTGTAGGTAAGGCCGATGCACTAGTTTGGTTATTGTTCTACCGAATCTTTTATTATATTTTGCCATTCTTAGTCGGTGTTTTATTCTTCATTCAAGATACCGGTAGCAAGATCAACCACGCCTTTGAAGGGCTACCGATGCAGCTGTTTCAGCGCATTGCGCACGTATTTTTAACTGTTTTCCTGTGGTTTTCTGGTGTCATGATTATCCTTGTTTCAACTTTTCCACACTTGCAGGAATACAACAAAGTCTATGGCGCTTTGTATGGATACGTTGTTTATTTTGCTAACCAGGCCATCAACATCATCATGGGTTTCTTATTGATTGGTTTGGCACGTGGGGTTAATTCGCGTGTTAAGCGTGCGTTTTGGCCAACGACAGTTGTGTTGATTATGGCTGCGCTGAACACAATGTGGAAGGACCCGTCTATCAAGATGAGTGTTTTCCTTGTCTTAGTGCTGGCGGCCCTATGGTTGTCTCATAAAGAGTTTTATCGTGAGCACTTTGAGTATTCATGGGGTGCCATGTTGTTTGATGGCAGCAGCTTTGTTGGTATTTTTGTAACGTATATTATTGTTGGCGTGTACAATACGCCTAATTATCAGCGGATGCATCATGTGCCGAGAGCGGCATTGTTTCCGACCGAGCGTGTTTGGCTAAGCGGTTTAATTGCGATTGCGATTGCGTTGGTGGTATTGGCGATTGTCTACTGGTATATGCATAATGGGAAGTCGACAATCTTTAAGGTACCGTTCGATGAGGGTCGTGTCGCTCATGTTATTGACACTTATGGCGGAAACGAAGTCAGTCATTTGGCTTACTTGCGTGACAAACTTCTTTATTTTTACACCGTTGATGGTGAAGATAAAATGTTTTTCATGTATCAAAAGAAGGCTGATCGTTTAATCGTCATGGGTGAACCGGTGGGTGATCAACAATATCGTGATGCCGCCATTGATAACTTTATGGACGTCGCCGACAAAGAAGGCTATTCCATCGTGTTTTACGAGATCGATGAAGATTTAACGATGAGTCTTCATGAAAAAGGATATGACTTTTTCAAGTTCGGTGAGGAGGGTTTCGTTAACCTACCTTCATTTAGCATGCAGGGTAAAAAACGAAAGTCTGATCGCAATCTGATGAGTAAGTTTGATCGCGTCGGGATTACGTTTGAAGAACTTAAACCGCCGTTTGATGCTGATACGTTACACGAACTGCGAGTCATTTCTGATGAGTGGCTAGATGGTCAAAACGAAAGTGGTTTTTCGCTCGGCTTCTTTGACGATTACTATTTAGATCAATCATCTATTTATGTGATGCGTTCCGCGGAAGGTAAAATTCTCGCCTTTACGACGAACATGCCCACACATTCAGGCATTTCTTCAATTGATCTGATGCGTTATGGCAAGAATGCACCATCTGGAACGATGGACGTTATGTTTATCCATTTGTTGCAACACAATGCCGAGGCTGGTTTTGAGGACTTTAATATGGGGATGGCGCCACTTTCAAATGTGGGTGTCTCCCGGTTCAGTTTTATTGAAGAACGAATTGCACATTTAATTTATGAATATGGCTATCGTTTTTATGGGTTTCAGGGGCTCAGAAACTACAAAGAAAAATATGTGACTAGTTGGCATGGAAAGTATATTGCTTATCGCCGACGGAATTCACTGGTCTTCACTATGTTGCAAATAACGATGGTTGTGAATGCCAAACGAGTGACAAACAAGAAAGAGAAGCGATTGCTGATTTTTCATGCTAAAAGTTAGTCCATAAAGTTACGTCATTTCGTTCGATTTTAAATTTGTATAAGACGCTCGTTTAAAGAAAAGGCTTTATTTAAACGGATAGAATGAAAGAGGCTACTCAAACTGACAGAAATTTTCTGTCAGTTTGAGTAGCCTCTTTGTTTGTGCAAAAATGTCGCCTTAAGCGTGTGGCATCGCTGTCACATGTTTAAATGTCGCAAAGTAGTCAAAAATTTGATCAATGGAACTAGCGTTAACCATTAGCTTTAAGTCACTAAGTGGTAAAAATTCAGATTCCGCTGCGTCGACAAACCATTGCCACAAAGAGTCGTAAAAATGGTCAATGTTGAAGAGGGCGATGGGTTTTGTGTGAATGTCAATTTTGCTCCAAGACAACATTGTGCCCAGTTCTTCGAAGGTGCCAAAGCCACCAGGCAACACAATAAATGCATCAGACATAGCAAGCATTTTTTCTTTACGTTCGTCCATGGTGCTGACTTCTACTAGATCCGTTAAGTTGTTACTTTCAGTACTGATTCGTTTAAGGAAACGAGGCATAATGCCAGTTACTTGACCGCCAGCATCGATTGTCGCGTTTGCTACTGTGCCCATTAAACCATCAGAGGAACCACCGTAAATTAGGCGAATATGATGGTCGGCCAGATAGCCACCTAAGAGTGCAGCTTGCACTGAATATTCAGGGTGGTTGCCTGGTAATGAGCCACAAAAGACACAAAGTGAATTGATTTTTGTCATAATTACGATCTCCAAACTAAGCGATGTTTCATAATACTAACTTGTGCCCAGTATACCATAAGCGAAATGATGACTCATTTGCAGTTTATTAGATTAATTGGCGGATCAAATTTCCAAAACGAGTTTGATTGCAATGAGAACAAAAATAAAAAACCATCCCTCGAATTAGGATGATTTTTATTTTACTGCACGTATTACTATAAGAGACTAATTTTTCTTCTTACCACCAATATCATAGTCTGAGTCGTTCATAGCTTCTACGTTTCCTAGTAGGTAACCATTTCCGACTTGGCTAAAGAAGTCGTGGTTAGAAGTAGATGTCGAAATTCCGTTCATAACGACTGGATTAACGTCCTCAGCAGTATCTGGGAAGAGGGGTTCTTGACCCAAGTTCATCAGTGCTTTGTTGGCGTTGTAACGAATGAACTTCAAAACATCGTCCGACCAGCCGACACGGTCGTAAACAAGGTGCGTGTATTTTTCTTCATTGTCGTAAAGATAATAAAGGAAGTCATACATCCAATCCTTTAAGGACTGCTGCTCGTTTTCTGTTAATTCCTTCATTCCTAGTTGGAACTTGTAGCCAATGTAAGTACCATGGACAGATTCATCACGTAAAATCAGTTTGATAATCTCAGCAACGTTGTTTAGCTTGTTATGCCCTAAGTAATAAAGTGGTGTGTAAAAACCAGAGTAAAACAGGAATGTTTCGAGGAAGACACTGGAGATCTTCTTTTTGAGTGGGTTCTCATCGTCGTGGTACAACGTATAAATTCGTTTGGCCTTATTCTGTAGTAGATCTTCAGAATCGCTCCAGTCGAAAATCTCGTCGATTTCATCGGGCGTGTTCAACGTTTCAAAAATGGTCGAATAACTTTTGGCGTGAACAGATTCCATGAACTGGATGTTGTTCAAAACGGCCGTTTCATGTTGCGTCCGAACGTCGCGACGTAGTGCAGCCATGCCGTCTTGTGATTGAAGCGTGTCCAGCAAGGTTAGACCACCGAAAACGTGACCGACTACCCATTTGTGATCGTCATCCAAGGTGCGCCAGTCATCCATGTCGTTTGAAACAGGAATTCGCGTGTCGAGCCAGAACTGCTCAGTTAGTTTCTCCCAAGTTGCTTTATCAATTTCATCTGAAACTTGATTCCAGTTAATGGCTTTATAATTGCCGTTTTCCATATTGTCCTCCTGTGTCTGGTGTTTCTGAATGCTATCAGTTAATTATGATTATCGTAGAACGAGAAAGGGTGTTTGTCATTAGCGAATTTTGGAAAAATATATTCTCAAGAATCTATCGCATACCTTTTATATAGCGATAACGCGCTCCCAGACCTGAATCCTGTGCACAACCTGAGACTAGTACCGTACAAGCAAAGACCGCTTGTACAATACTAATCTCTTGTTGTTGCTCGGATTCAACCTCGGTCTGGTCACGCTCACCTTACTAGATACTGCAACTTTCACATTCGTTTGCGCCGACTTCACCGTTGTTATCGGTGAAGGTACGAACGTAGTAGACAGACTTACAACCCTTTTTCCAAGCATAGTTACGCAGAATGTTAAGATCACGGGTGGTCATCTTGTCAGTGCGACCATTTTTCCATTCATAGAGGCCTTCAGGCATCGTTGAGCGCATAAACAGAGTTAAGGCCATTCCTTGATCGATGTGTTCTTGCGCGGTGGCATAAATGTCGATTACTTTACGCATGTCTGTGTCATAAGCTGACTGATAGTATGGCAGGGTGTCATTGGATAAATATGGAGCCGGATAGTAGATTTTACCGATCTTTTTCTCTTGACGTTCTTCGATCCGGTTAACGATTGGATTCAAACTAGCAGTTGTGTCATTAATGTAGGAAATGGAACCATTTGGCGCGATGGCCATCCGGTTTTGGTGATACAAGCCATCTTTCATAACGTCCGCTTTTAATGCCGCCCAGTCATCCTTAGTGGGGATAAAGATTCCCTTAAACTGGTCAGCTACTTTGTCTCGACTGGGACCCCAATCCTTCGTCACGTACTTGTCGAAGTAGGTACCATTGGCGTAATCGGATTTGTCGAATCCAGCAAACGTTTCATGGCGTTCACGAGCAATTTCGTTTGATGCTTTAAGTGACCAGTAATTCAGCAACATGAAGTAAACCTTCGTGAAGTCAAGGGAGTCTTCGTCACCATAGTGCATGTGGTTCTTTGCAAAGTAGGCGTGCAAGCCCATGGCACCTAAACCGATTGCATGGCTTTGTTGGTTACCGTACTGAACACTAGGCACAACATCGATATTACTGTGGTCCGTGACGTAAGTGAGGGCGCGAACCATTGCCTCAACGGAGTGGCCGAAGTCAGGGGAGGCCATTAAGTTAACAATGTTTGTTGAGCCAAGGTTACAACTGACGTCCTTACCAAGAACGTCGTATTCTTGCTTGTTATTGATTTTAGAAGGAGTCATGACTTGTAAAATTTCTGAGCAAAGGTTACTCATGATGATTTTACCAGCAATTGGATTATGCAAGTTAGCCGTGTCAATGTTAACGACGTAAGGGTAACCGGATTCCTGCTGAAGTTTGCTGATTTCAGTTTCTAGTGTTCGTGCGCGAATTTTCTTTTTGGCGATGTTCGGGTTGGCGACTAAATTGTCATACTCTTTAGTGATGTCAACATATGAAAATGGTTTGCCGTATTCTTTTTCAACACTTTGTGGCGAAAATAGGTACATGTCTTCGTCAGCAGCTACTAATTGGTAAAACTTATCTGGTACGGTAACACCAAGCGAGAGTGTTTTAACCCGTACCTTTTCGTCGGCAGCTTCTTTTTTGGCACCGAGGAAGCCGATGATATCTGGATGGAAAACGGATAGGTAAACCACACCGGCGCCTTGACGTTGACCTAATTGATTAGAGTAGGAGAAAGAGTCCTCAAGCAATTTCATAACAGGAACAACACCAGATGCGGCATTGGCGATACCTTTGATTGGTGCGCCTGCTTCACGCAAGTTTGACAGGTTAATGCCGACCCCACCACCAATACGTGACAGTTGCAGAGCAGAGTTTATACCGCGACCAATGGCGTTCATGTCATCTGTCATTTGGAGGACAAAGCAAGATACCAATTCACCACGACGAGCTCGGCCAGCGTTTAAGAAACTAGGTGTGGCTGGTTGGTAACGTTGGTGGACGATTTCGTCGGCTAGATCCATAGCTAGTTGTTCGTCGCCGTCTGCGAAGAACAATGCATTCATTGCAACGCGGTCGATAAAACTTTCTAAATATTGCTGATTATCGTTTGTTCGGAGTGTGTACTGGGCATAAAATTTGTAGGCTGCCATGAATGTCTTGAAGTGAAAATCTTGTGCGTTCAAATAGTCGTATAGTTTTTCCACAAAAGAAAAATCATACTTTTCAAAAAAGTCACGTTCGATGTAATTGTTATCAAGCAGGTAATCAAAACGTTCGCGAAGTGAGCCAAATTTCACAGTGTTGGGTTCAACATTTTCTGTTAGGAAAGCGGCGAGGGCTTCCTTATCTTTATTTAACGGAATTTGCCCGTTAACAGGAATGTTAATCTCATTGTTCAAGTCGTAATACGTGACGTCCTTTAAATCTTTTAATGCCATTTTTCTGTCACTCCCTGATTGATTTTTGATAAAAGAAAAGACGCACGCCAACGCTCCGCGTACGCCCGAGCCGTGTTCATTGATCGAATGATGGAAAATTAAGCCAGCTTTGCCAGAACATCTGGACGGAAACCAGACACTGCATCGACACCATCTGCATCAACGACCGGCATTGCTTGAAAACCGCGACCCTTTAAGTAGTCGATCAGTTCTGGATGCTGATTAATATTACGTTCCTCAAAATCAACGTTATGTGCGCTCAAAAAACGCTTTGTCATCTTGCACTGAATGCAATTATCCTTTGTAAATACAACAACTTTAGCCATAATGGCCACTTCCTCTCTCTGCACATTTGAACTTAAAAACTGGTTTTGCTGATGACCTAAGTATAGTGGCTGGAGATTGAAATGCAACAAAAAAATACCATATTTTGTGGCATTTATACAATGCATCCACAAGATATGGTGTCCTCAAAGGGTTTATAAAATTTCGAATTTTTTTCGTTACTTTTATCCGCGATTCCACTATGATGAAAACAGAAACGAGGTTAACTTAAATGATGAACAACCATTATTATACGCCAAATCCGGACGTTGTACACGACGAAGCGACGTGGAATTTTCGTCTATTAGGTCATGAAATAATGTTTACTACGGACAACGGTGTCTTCTCAAAACGCACTGTTGACTACGGTTCACGGGTTTTACTGGATGCGGTAAACTTAAACGACATTCCGTCAGGTTCAATTTTAGATATGGGTTGCGGGTACGGTCCTATTGGTCTTGCAATTGCTTTGGACAACCCTGATCGTGCCGTCGAGTTAGTCGACGTAAATGAGCGGGCACTAGCCTTAGCCAGGAGGAATGCAGAACAAAATCAAATTCATAACGCAACCATCTATACGTCCAATCAATACGAGAAGGTGACTAATAAATATGCAGCCATCGTTACCAACCCACCTGTTCGTGCAGGCAAGGCCGTTGTTGATGGCATGATTTCAGGCGCTCAAACGCATCTGCTGCCCAAGGGACGTTTAACCGTTGTTTTACAAAAAAAACAAGGCGCACCCTCTGCAAAAAAACTAATGCAGACAATTTTTGGTAATTGTGAAATCATCAAAAAAGATAAGGGCTACTATATCTTGGAATCAATTGCGAGTGATCAGGCTAATGGCTGAGATGAACGAAAATATAACGCCGACCATTGCTGAAGCAGGGATGAGCGAGGCTTTGAAGCAAGCACGGATCGCCGGCAGTGTTGGTGAAGTGCCGATCGGTGCAGTCGTCATGCACCAGGGGAAAATTGTGGGTCGTGGCTATAATCTGCGTGAGCATGCACAAGATGCAACGTTGCATGCGGAGATCATGGCGATCAGTGAAGCTAATCATACACTTAACACCTGGCGACTAGAAGATTGTCAGTTGTTTGTCACCATCGAGCCATGTCCCATGTGTAGTGGTGCCATTATCAACGCTCGGATTCCTGAAGTCTATTTTGGTGCCCGAGACCCTAAGGCTGGTACAGTGCGTTCTTTATACCAATTGCTGGAAGACCCACGTTTTAATCATCGAGTTATTGTTCATGAGGGACTCATGGCAGATCAAGCCAGCGCACTTATGCAGAATTTCTTTCGGGCAATCCGTCGAGGACGTGGTGCAAAAAAACCGGGTTCACAACGAACAAAATGACAAGCAAAACACTAGCTTTTATGACGTAAATAGCGTAGTATTATTAATTGCCGAAAGGCCATGAGGCAAGGTCGTCCTCACGAATTGTGTCAGGATCGGAAGGTAGCAGCACTAAGTCCGCGACGGTTTGTGCTTCATGTTTTATTGAAATTAACGGCGTTTGACCAATGGCTTTAACAACTGGTTGAGCGCTTTTTATTTATTTTTAAATACAAGTTGAGATTTGGAAGTACTGGTGTTATCTTTCGGGTCTAAAACCTTTATACTGATTTAGAGGAATGCTAACGAAGTGCGGATCCTTCGCACGATAAGGAACATCCATATGAGGAGTTTAACATGAGCTATCAAGCCCTTTATCGGGTATGGCGGCCGCAACGGTTTGATGAAATTGTTGGTCAGACCGTCATTACGCAAACATTAAAAAATGCTATTGTGACCCAGCAGACGAGTCATGCTTACCTTTTTTGTGGACCACGTGGGACCGGTAAGACATCAGCGGCGAAGATTTTTGCCAAGGCTATTAATTGTCCAAATCAGAAGGATGGCGAGCCGTGCAATAATTGTGATATTTGCAAGGCAATCACGGCCGGTCAGCTAAACGATGTCATTGAAATTGATGCTGCTTCTAACAACGGTGTTGAAGAAATTCGTGACATTCGTGATAAAGCCAAGTACGCGCCGACACAGGCCACTTATAAAATTTACATTATTGATGAAGTGCATATGTTATCAACCGGTGCCTTTAATGCTTTATTGAAGACTTTGGAAGAACCGCCGGCCAATGTGATCTTTATTTTGGCCACCACGGAACCGCATAAAATTCCGGCGACCATTATTTCACGGACACAGCGTTTTGATTTCAAACGAATTACGGCTCAAGAAAGTTTTGACCGAATGGTTTACATCTTGAAGCAAAAGCAAGTTGATTTTGAGGAACCAGCTTTAAAGGTCATTGCTAATGCGGCAGAAGGCGGAATGCGTGATGCCTTGAGTATTCTGGATCAAACGATTTCTTTCGGTGATAATGAAGTAACATTGGACAATGCTTTGTTAGTCACGGGAAGTGTGACCGAAAGTTTATTGGCTGACTATGTCAAACAGGTCGTTGCTCATGAAACGACGGCTGGGTTAGCGGCCCTCCAAAAGGTCCTAGACGATGGTAAAGATGCCGGTCGTTTTGTGGAGGACGTAATCAGTTATGTTCGTGACCTGCTTCTTTATAAAGAAGCGCCTGATATGGTAACGGGTAGCGATACCACCGGTGATGTTTTTCAACAATTGAGTAAGAACACAGATCCTGACGTTTTTTACCAAATGATCAATGCTTTAAATGAGGTAGCTGCACAGCTGCGATTTACAACGCATCCCGATGTCTATTTGGAAGTGTTGACGGTTAAGCTAGCACAGATATATCCGAATGTGGGCACAACTAAGGCCCCTACATCAGGGAGCGCTTCTAATGCGTCTGAAGTTGCTGAACTGGAGACGCAAATTCAACAGTTGAAGCAAACGGTCAGCCGCTTAAGCGCAGCGACGACCCAACCGCAACAGCCAGCACCTACTGTAGAAGCTTCGTCTCATAGTGTTCAAGGTACTCAAACGACCTCGACAACTAGCGCGACGCCAGCGCCAACGAATCAGCCAGCATCAACCACAGGCACGCGGACAGGAAAGCCGGCACGGGCCAAAACGACGACTGCGACTGCTAGCCATGCAAGTGCCAACGTTAACTTGGCAAAAATTTATCCAGTGTTGCGAGCCGCTACAAAGCATGATTTAGATGCGATGCGTGACGTATGGGACGACTTATTGGACACGCTGCCTGTGACGCAAAAAGCGATGATGCATGTTTCAAAGCCTGTCGCTGCTAGTAATGAAGGTGTAATTGTTTCATTTAGCTACGCCTTCTTCTTTGATAAGGCAGCCACTGATGATGGTTTGCGAACAGCATTGGAGAACAATCTTAACCGATTGACTGGCGATACAACCGATGTTTGGTTTGTTCCAGAGGATCAGTGGCCACAGATTCGTAAGGACTTTTTGACGGATCATAAAGAAGAATTAACGGGGGGGACGACCCCGACCGGGACTACTGCTACTCGGCAGCAACAGCCGGTTTCAGATGAGCCGGCGTCAGCCCCGCTTGACTCGCCATCGGAGGACGCTGGTATCAGTGAGCCGGAGAATGAGTTGGTAACAAAAGCGCAACAGCTGTTTGGCGCTGATAACGTGACTATCAAAAACGATTAAACGGTCAGTTGATGACCAAATATGAATAACTTAATTTTGGAGGAATGAAGATTATGATGGGTGGCAATATGCAAAATATTATGCGTCAGGCACAAAAGATGCAAAAGCAGATGAAGGCAGACCAAGAGAAACTGGAAGCACAAACTTTCACTGGTTCTGCGCCAGATGATATGGTGAAGGCCACATTTACAGGAGACCACAAGATGACTGATTTGGTCGTTAATCCTGATGCGATTGATCCAGATGATCCCGACATGCTGGCTGACATGGTTTTGGCGGCGGTTAATGATGCAATGACACAAATTGACACTGCAACGGACAGTACCATGGGCAAATACAGCCGTGGTCTGGGGATGTAAGTACAAACGAGGTAGACAATGGATTATCCAGAACCAATTGCGCAATTAATTGAAAGTTACATGAAGTTACCGGGTATTGGTGCAAAAACTGCCACACGGCTAGCCTTTTATACAATTGATATGGATGGTGATGACGTGACTGGTTTTGCTAAGTCCTTGATTTCGGCCAAACGTGACTTACACTTCTGTTCAATTTGTGGCAATATCACTGAAGAAGATCCGTGCGCGATTTGTTCTGATAAATCGCGTGATCAAAGCACGATTCTAGTGGTTGAAGAGCCTAAAGATATTATGTCGATGGAATCAATGCGTGAATATCATGGTTTATACCATGTTTTGCACGGCGTCTTGTCACCAATCGAAGGTAAAGGTCCTGAAGATATTAACATCACCAGCTTGGTCAAACGGCTTCAGGAGCACGATGAAGTGAAAGAAGTCATTGTGGCAACAAATGCCACGCCTGAAGGGGAAGCTACTGCTATGTACCTATCACGGTTGATTAAGCCAGCGGGCATCAAGGTGACTCGGTTAGCTCATGGTCTATCAGTAGGATCTGACATTGATTACGCTGATGAGGTAACCTTACTTAAAGCTGTTGAGGGCCGGACTGAAATGTAGACGATAGACGCTGGTACTACTCTTATGTGAATGGAAATTGTATCAGCGTGAGCGATGTGGGAGGTCAAAATGTTATTTAGTCGTCGTCCACGCTTGCGTGGGCAATATAATGAAGCGCTGTTGGATGATATTGATCGAGCAAAACGTAGTTGGGACCGAGCTGTAGAGACGCAAACAGCAGTCGTAGATGAAGGCAACGGCCGTGAACTTTCGGCACAAACTGCATTGGCGCGACAAAAATATATGTTGTTATTCCGTGAGGCACGAGAACGGAAAGTTCGGGGCCGATTGCAGGCCTCAGTGATTGATAATTAATTACGATTAGCATCTAGACACAATAATTGAAAAACGTTTGCTGGAGAATTGTACATTGAACCCCAGCAAACGTTTTTTGATGGCGTTAATTTCTCCAGTCTTTTGCGTATGTAACAGGTAGATCACAAAAGACGGAGGAGTTTCGAATGAAACGTTTAGCAATAGCAATATCGGTAATTGGCCTCGTGCTGGGGTTATGCGACACTGGAAAGGCAATGAGTAAAACAGATTTTTTGATGCAAGTGGAGTCAGGTGCACAACAGAACTGGGATCATTATGGAATTTTGCCCTCGGTGACTGGTGCCCAAGCTATTTTGGAAAGTGGCTGGGGGACGTCTCAGTTAGCCACCAATGCTCATAATTTGTTTGGCATTAAAGGAACTAATGCTGACGGGGCAACGGTTCGCATGCCAACACGCGAAGTTGTCAACGGATATTCATTGTCTGTCTGGGCAGATTTCCGAGCTTATCCGTCGTTTGTTGAAAGCATTGCGGATCACGGTCAATTTTTGAGCGTGAATAGTCGGTATCACAATGTTTTAGGTGAGCGAGATGCATGGCAAGCCGCTCAGAAATTGCAAAGCGATGGTTACGCTACTGATCCCGCTTATGCGGATGAACTAATGCAAATCATTCGGGCTAATAATTTAACCCGATGGGATCAGGGGAAATCAGGCATTGATCAACATCCAACAGTAGCGGACCCTAACTCAAATGAAACGGCGAACAGCATTAGTCAACCTTGTCAACAAAACGCTCTGCGGCGGTATGTGATTCAACCGGGTGACAGCTGGTGGCGAATTAGCATGGCCAGTGGTATTTCGATGGGCCAAATCAGTCAGGCCAGCCAAACACCGATTCGTTGGTGGATCTATCCAGGTCAATGGCTATGGTTACCACAAATGGCGCATTATACCGTGCAGCCAGGAGACACACTACATCGGATTGAGAAGGCCTTGAAGTTGCCGATAGACTCATTGGCAAAGGTTAACCACCACGTGCCTCAAAGTCATTTAACAGTCGGAACCAAATTGGAATTGCCGGCTACCGTGTAATTACGTTAGACAGCGACCCCTATTCTAAAGTACAATGAACGTATTGACGATAAGGGAGTTTGGAATAGTGAAAACAGGCGCATTTATAACTTTTGAGGGGCCCGATGGGGCAGGAAAAACCAGTGTTCTGAATGCGCTGATCGATGATTATTCATTGCAACTAGGGGAGAAATTGCTGACAACACGTGAGCCGGGTGGTAATAAGATTTCAGAAGCAATTCGTGCGATTATCATGGATAAGGCCAACACGGAGATGGATGCGCGGACAGAAGCTTTACTGTTCGCAGCGGCACGACGCCAGCATTTGGTCCAAACGGTGTTGCCAGCCTTAGATGCAGGCAAAGTTGTCTTCTCTGATCGATATGTTGATAGCTCAATTGCGTACCAAGGCGCTGGCCGTGAAATTGGTGAGGCTGCTGTAGCAGAAATGAATCTTTTTGCTACGAAGGGACTTACACCAGACCTAACAATCTACTTTGATGTGCCATCGGAGGTAGGATTAACACGAATTCATGAATATCGGTCAGATGAAATCAATCGTTTGGATAATGAAGAACTGTCATTTCACCGTCGTGTACGGCACGCTTACCTTAAATTGTTGCAAGACGAACCACAACGCATTACACTAATTGACGCGAACCAACCGCTGGAAAAAGTGATTACCGACACGAAAAAGGTGATTGCTCAACGGTTCCCGAATTTATTTTAATGGTACGGAGCCCCGTTATCGCGGTCGCGAGCTTTTTTCACAGGAGGAATTACGCATATGAAAATGATTATTGCTATTGTTCAAGATAAGGATAGTAATCGGCTGAGTAATCAGTTTATCGAACAAAATATTAGAGCCACAAAATTGTCAACGACGGGTGGCTTCTTACGTTCGGGAAATACCACGTTCTTGATTGGGATCGAAGATGACCGCGTTCAGGAAGTTATGGATCTCATTAAGGAGACATCACATACTCGGGATCAATTCATGACACCGCCAGTTAATATGGATGTTTCAATGGATCAGACTGCTTCATATCCAGTTGAAGTCACAGTTGGTGGAGCAACTTGTTTTGTACTGCCAGTTGAGGCATTTCAACAGTTTTAGTCGTTAACCGCACTGCTAACGAGGAAATATGCCAACAAATAATGATGTTTTAACAATTGCTGAACAGCGCCAACCTGTGCTGGTTCAGCATTTTAAAAATGTAATTAAAAAAAATGAACTGGCCCATGCGTACTTATTTGCCGGACCAAACGGCAGTGGCAAGGAGGAGCTCGCAATGTGGATTGCGATGCGCCTTTTTTGTATTAACCTGCAAGATGGTCAGCCTTGTGGCAAATGTGAGGAATGTCAGCGAATCAGTCAACGTGAGCACCCAGATGTATTGATTGTTGAACCAGAAGGTAACTCGATTAAAGTTGATCAAGTTCGTTTGCTGAAATCTGAGTTTTCCAAAAGTGGGATGGAAGGTAATAAAAAAGTTTTCATCATTGCCGGAGCTGAAACAATGACTGCCAGCGCAGCCAACAGCTTGCTAAAGTTCCTTGAAGAACCTAGTGGGAACATTACTGCCTTGTTGCTGACGACCAATCCCAATTTGCTTTTACCGACTGTCATTTCACGGACTCAGGAGATGGAGATGCAACCATTAGCGGTCAATGAACTTCAGTCTCAGCTCGAATCAGCCGGCGTCGGAAAGCACCTATTAGCATTGACCAGCCGGCTGACTAATAGTCCTGATCAAGCGGCTGAGTGGTTAGTCGATGACTGGCTGGGTCAAACCGCAGCTGCTGTGTGGCAGTGGGAGAGTCAGCTGCTGAAGCCTGACATGAGTGCGTTTGTCACGGTGGGAACGACACTTGTACCTTTGGCAAAGGATCGTCCACATCAGCGAATTGTCTTGGACATTATTTTGGCTGGATTTCGAGACATGCTATTAGAAAATATTGATCAGGAAAAATTTGTCATGAGTTTTCCGAGCCATCGCAAGGATTTACAGGAATTAACGACGCGTTATTCTAAAAAGCAACTCGTCGACGTTACAGATTTAGGGTTACAATCAAAGCAGTTGCTCGAACGCAACGTTAGTTTTCAAAATGTGGCCGAATCATTGACGTTGAAGGCATTTAACGTTCTTTCTAAATGATGATTGCCAGTTTTGAAACGATGCAATGATGACACTGATGGAGGTGTAATCGTGGATAAACGACAAACAATGCTCGACGATTTTGAGCACTTGCAAGATCAGACGACAGGAATTTTGGATCAGTTGGCCGCATTAAAAAAGCAGGTTACGGCATTGTCAGAAGAGAATGCTGAATTAACTGTCGAAAACCAGCATTTACGTGAACTGCTCGGTACCGATACGGATACGACAGAAGCACAGCAACGATTGTCTAAATCACTACAGAATTTAGAACGATTGTACGAGACCGGTTTTCACGTTTGCCGTGAGTTTTATGGTCAACGTAGAGAAGAAAATGACTCCTGTGCATTTTGTTTAGACGTCATTTACGGAGAACGGGATCGAACGATTAAAGCAAGTTAGGAGTGGACACAGTCATGGTAGCAACAAGTCAGCGCAGCTTTGCGCCACATGAATCCGGTACGCTGTTTTTAGTACCAACACCGATTGGTAATTTGCAGGACATGACGTACCGGGCGGTTGCAACGCTAAAACAGGTCGACTTGATTGCGGCTGAGGACACGCGCAACACGCAGAAATTATTAAACAACTTTGATATTGAGACAAAACAAATTAGTTTTCATGAGCACAATACGCAAGAGCGAATTCCGGAATTACTGGATAAACTTCGCGCTGGTGTAAATATAGCCCAGGTGAGCGACGCGGGGATGCCATCAATCAGCGACCCAGGCACGGAATTAGTTGCTGCTGCTGTGGCTGCCCAATTGCCAGTAGTGCCACTACCAGGAGCCAATGCTGGCCTAACAGCACTAATTGCGAGCGGTTTAGTACCACAACCGTTTTATTTTTACGGCTTTTTAGACCGCAAGACAAAAGAACAAAAGACTGAGCTGGCTGAGCTGGCTAAACATCCGGAAACCGTGATTGTATACGAGGCACCGCACCGATTAGTGAAGACGGTAACTGCGATCGCAAACGCGGTCGGTCCGGACCGACAATTGGTGCTTTGCCGCGAATTAACTAAAAAGTTTGAAGAGTTTATTCGTGGGACTGCTAGCGAAGTTTTAGATTGGTTAGCCACAAACCCGCCGCGCGGTGAGTTTGTCATTCTAATTGGTGGCAACACTAATCCGCCCGTTGAAGAGCAGGATCCACTGTTGAGTCAGCCGGTTGAAGAGCACGTTAAGACGTTGATTGCTAGAGGTGAGAAGCCTAATGATGCAATTAAAGCTGTCGCCAAAGCCCGTCAGTTACGCAAGCAAGAGGTTTATGCAACTTACCATCACTTGAACGAGGACAATTAAATGACGCAACAGAACCGGTATGATGAAGAACATAAAATTCAGTATTACGAAACAGATTTAACGGGTAAGGTAACGTTAGGCATGTTAATCAACATGCTAGTGTTAACTTCATATGACCAAGCTGATAGCTTTGGCGTTGGCACGGATTATATGCTTTCAAAGGGCTACGGTTGGGTCATTGCCCAGTACGAAATAGATATTAAGCGGTTGCCTCGCGATCACGAAAAGGTACGTTTGGTAACTGAAGCGACCTCTAATAATCGTTATTTTGCCTATCGCCAATTCTTTTTAGAAGATGATCAGGGCAACGAGCTGGTTCATGTAGATACAATCTGTGTGGTGATGGATCTGGCAGCTCGTAAAATGGTGGCCATCCCAGATGATGCTGTGGCCCCTTACCATTCTGAGGTGGTCAAACGGATTCCTCGCTTATCACGACCGGCTAGTTTTGAAGAGTCAGATGTCGCGGCAACCAAGACGTATCGAGTGCGTTATTTTGACTTAGATTCAAATCATCATGTAAACAACTCACATTATTTTGATTGGATGATGGATGCCTTAGATGAAGAATTTTTGATTCATCACGAATTGTGCCATCTGGCGATTCGCTTTGAAAATGAAGTTCGTTATGGACACGTGGTGAAGAGTGAAGTGACTGCGCCGGTTAATAATGAAGATGGTACGGCGACTACCCATCACCATATTATGGGCAATGATGAGCGATATGCTGAAGCAACGCTGACATGGCGGCCATTATCCGCAACAACGGTGGATTAATGCATCTGTGCTGACCAGTGCTGTTGTGGTTAATCAGGTTATGCTATGATAGTACCGATGTTAACGATTTGGAGGAAAATAAAATGTCAATTTTAGTTGCCGGTGGTGCCGGTTACGTCGGTTCACACATGGTGGATCGTTTAATTGAAAAAGGTTACGACGTGGTTGTTGTAGATAATTTATCTACTGGTCATCGCGCTGCTATTAATGAAAAGGCGCGCTTTTATCAAGGCGATACCCGTGACCGTGAGTTTCTGACCAACGTTTTCGAAAAAGAAAACATTGATGGTGTTATCCACATGGACGCATTTTCCATTGTGCCAGAGTCCATGAAAGACCCATTAAAGTACTTTGACAACAATGTTTATGGCATGATTACGTTGTTGGAAGTGATGCATGAGCAGGGTTGCAAACGGATGATCTTCTCATCGACTGCTGCTACATATGGTGTTCCTGAACGGATTCCGATTCATGAAGATGATCAGAAAAAGCCAATTAACCCTTATGGTGAAAGTAAGCTGATCATGGAACACATGATTCATTGGTGTGACGTTGCTTACGGCATTAAATGGGTTGCACTTCGTTACTTTAATGCGGCTGGTGCTAAGGCTGATGGTTCCATCGGTGAAGATCACCACCCAGAAACACATTTAATTCCAATTATTTTGCAAACGGCACTTGGTGAACGTGATCATATTGATATGTACGGTGACGATTATGATACGCCAGATGGTACTAATGTACGTGACTATGTTCATATTCTGGACTTAGCTGATGCTCATATTTTGGCATTGAAATACCTGGATGAAGGCAATGAGAGTCGTGCGTTTAACTTGGGCTCATCTACTGGTTTTTCTGTTAAACAAATGGTTGAAGCAGCCCGCGAAGTGACTGGAAAAGAAATTCCAGCTAAAATCGCACCACGGCGCCCTGGAGATCCTGATTCACTAGTTGCTGAATCGGAAGATGCTCGTAATATCCTTGGATGGAAGCCGCAATATGATGATGTTCATGACATTATTAAGACTGCCTGGGCTTGGACACAGAGTCATCCAAACGGTTATGAAGATCGTTAGTCTGCTTTGATTTATTGTTAAATTGATTTACGTTAAAAAACTTCGTTTGTGCAACGAAGTTTTTTTCGTGGTCAACTAAAAAAATAGTAATGTGACTAAGCACGTAGAAACACATAGGCTGTGCGTCATTTGTCCCTAGTTTTAGGCATATTAAGAGAAGCACAGGTAACAAGCTGTTGTTTGTGGAAAGATTGTGACATATCGGGAAGTTCACGCGCCCATGTTAGATGTGTTAATATTATTGCTGTCTATAGAACACTGAACGGAAAGTCAGGATTTACATGAAGGTTCTCGCGCTAGATACATCAAACCAGCCAATGAGTGTTGCACTATTGGTTGATCAAAAAGTTATTGCTAAAAAAACAACCGCTACGCAATTGGATCACAGTGTCCAACTGATGCCGACCATTACTGAATTGATGGCCGACCAGCAGTGGCAACCGGAGGACTTAGACCGCGTAGTTGTTGCCCAGGGTCCTGGTTCTTATACTGGGTTACGGATTGCTGTGACAACAGCGAAGACACTGGCGGCTACACTGCACATTCAGTTGGTTGGGGTGTCAAGTTTAGCTGTGTTGGCAGGCAGTGTTCAAACGGAAGGAACGTTTGTCAGTCCTATTTTTGATGCACGCAACACGCAACTGTATGCTGGTTTGTATCAAATTAAAGATGGCCAACCCGTCCCTGTTATCGCAGACCAACACACTAACATCCCGGATTGGACCGCGCAATTGAATGCAGCTGGTCATCCCGTAACGTTAATTGGTGAGTTGACGCGTTATCACGATGCTTTAGCAGATGCACTTGATGTTCCAGCTACGTTTACTGAAGGCAACGCTAATTTACCTGATGCTGGTGTGCTCGGGCAATTAGGTGCACCACTTAAAGCTATTGATGATATTGACTCTTTCGTGCCCCAATATTTACGTCTGTCGCCTGCTGAAGCTCAGTGGGCAGCAGCTCATCCAGGAGAAGACCACAAAAATTATGTTGAAGAAGTATAAGCAGGCATTTCAAAAATGGTACCGGCGTCACTTTGCCAGTGAGGTTCGGCAACAGCAGGCTGAAGATCTGGACATCAAGAATCATCGGTTGATGATTCGCGATACTCAGTACTTTTTGGGTCGGGCACAATTTCCAGATGTTCCGGAAATTGTAGGCGTTGAACGAGCAGTTTATGATGGCAAGACACCTTGGGATGCACAAGCGTTTGCAAACGAGCTTAAACGAAAACAGGATCGGCTATACTTGGTAATTCGTAAGAATGATCAGTTGATTGCATTTGCTGGGTGTTCGTTTGATATCCAGCGGAAGGATGCGCATATCACAAATATTGCCGTATTACCAGATTGGCAGGGTGATGGGCTTGGCGAATTCTTAATGCGTGCCTTGATTCGAAAGGCGCGACATATGGGGATGCGCCAGGTTACCTTGGAGGTTCGGATCAGTAATAAGCGGGCGCAAAATTTGTATCATAAGCTTGGTTTCCGTCAAACGGGAATTAAACGAGGCTATTATTTCGGCGATCATGAAGATGCCGTTGATATGATGGTTCCTTTAATCAAGGCCACAACAAGTGAGACCAATAATGGATAAACAAGTTATCTGTGAACCGTTTCATCCGTCAAGTCCGCAACGTGGAGCTGCTTTGATTGAAGCATTAGGTGAGGAAGCGTATCCAACTGGTGCGCCGTGGTCTGAACCAGTGATTGAAGAGAATATGCAGGCACCGACCAGTGTATACTGGTTAATTCGAGTAGCGGGCCAGCCTGTGGGCTTTCTTAGCGGAACCAAGGTCATCGATCAATTGGAACTAACTAATTTGGGTATCGTAGGATCATGGCAAGGTCATGGTCTTGGTAAGCAATTATTGACGACTTGGTTGAAACGATATGAAGCGGGAACAGTGGTGACCTTAGAAGTTCGGGTTCATAACGAGGCTGCGTTGGGTTTGTATGAGAGCCTCGACTTTCATAAACTGATGCGCCGTCCTGACTATTACGACCGTCCCGTCGAAGATGCCTGGATTATGCAAAAAAAGATAGAGTGATGCCGAAGCTCGGGAAGGTCCGAGCAACAACGTAAAGGTGGCAGCATGCAAGCGTGCTTTGCTTGTGGGATGACAGCTTTGGGTTGTGCACAGGGCCTTGAGCGACAGGTGCACGTTTTAAAAGAGTGATGCCTAACTTCGGTTGAATCCGAGCAATAAGAAACAACACGGGGTATTCGGTGGTTTTCCGAATGCTTTGGGTTGTAGCTTATGCACAGGATTCAGAAGTCAGGTGCACGTTTAAGAAGAGTGATGCCGAAGCTCGGGAAGGTCCGAGCCAAAAAGGAGAAAACAGTGACAGAAGCACGGGAATTGATTTTAGCCTTTGAAACAAGTTGTGATGAAACGAGTGTTGCTGTTGTAGAAAATGGCGAGCACATTTTAAGTAACTTTGTCGCAACACAGATTAAGAGTCACCAACGATTTGGTGGTGTCGTGCCGGAAGTGGCCAGTCGCCATCATATCGAGGAAATTACCATTGGCATTCGCAAGGCTTTGACAGAAGCAGATGTAACGCCTGAAGAATTAACGGCTGTTGCCGTTACCTACGGACCAGGTTTAGTCGGATCGTTACTAATTGGTGTGACTGCTGCTAAGACGTTTGCCTTCGCACATCATTTACCGTTAGTGCCCGTTAACCATATGGCGGGTCACATTTACGCGGCCCGTTACGTTGAACCCTTGACGTTTCCATCGCTCGGGTTATTAGTGTCTGGCGGTCATACGCAGATCGTGTTGATGAAGGCAGCGGGGGAATTCGAAATTATTGGCGACACTCGTGATGATGCTGCTGGTGAAGCCTTTGATAAGGTGGGCCGCGTGCTGGGAATTCCCTATCCTGCGGGTAAGGAAATTGATCGGCTAGCCCACGAAGGCCACGATACGTTTAATTTTCCACGGGCGATGATCCACGAAGCTAACTACGATTTTAGCTTTAGTGGCCTTAAGAGTGCGTTTATTAATACGGTTCATAATGCAGACCAGCGTGGCGAACAGTTGGATCGTGCAGACTTAGCTGCAAGCTTTCAGGCTAGCGTGGTGGACGTTTTGGTCACTAAGGTATTATCTGCTCTAGAACGATACCAAGTTAAACAGCTTGTGTTGGCTGGCGGTGTTGCGGCAAATCATGGTCTTCGAGACGCTTTGAAGGCCAAGATGGCACGCTTTGCACCACAAACGAAGCTTGTCGCTGCACCACTGGCATTATGTGGTGATAACGCGGCAATGATTGGGGCGGCTGCGCATATTGCTTATGCTAAAGGCGATCGTGCTGATATGAGTCTCAATGCAGATCCGAGCTTGGAGTTTCCTTGGCTAACTGGCGTTGAAGCATAAAGTGCAAATATAGGTACAACTGAAAACGGGATCACATCAATGCGGCTAATGGCCGGTTAGATGTGATCCCGTTTTCAATTGCATATTTAAAGTCACTGTAGGTGGTGATCATTATTATAGGCTTCCAACGCCTCACCAGCTGCTGCCCACTTTTCTGACAGGCTGTCGCTTTGAGCATCTAGATTGTCCAACTGATGTTGCAGGTCCGTTAACTTGCCGATGTCACTGGCATTTTCAGGCGCCTGCATCGCCCCAGTAATTGTATGACTTTGTTGGTCAAGGTCGTCAATTTGTGCTTCCAACTCATCGACAGCGCGTTGCAACTTTCTTTGCTCGCGTTGTTCAGCTTTATTAGCGGCATAATTTGATACACTGGCAGTTGCTGAGCCATTAGATTCAGTCTCATGATGCTCGACATCAACAGACGCTGACCGCTTAGCGAGTTCGGCCTGATAATCATCGTAATCGCCTTCAAACCACTGTGTACCTGAGGCAGACAATTCAACGATTTCTGTGGCGACTTGGTTGATGAAATAACGGTCATGAGAAACGAATAAAACGGTTCCCATGAAATTGTTAAGCGCTTCTTCCAGTACTTCTCGTGAATCGATATCTAAATGGTTAGTCGGTTCATCAAGAATTAAAAAGTTGTCATGATCAAGCGACAATTTAGTTAGTGACAAACGGGCACGTTCGCCGCCGCTTAAATTATGAACGGGCTTAGCAACGTCATCACCAGTAAAGAGAAAACTGCCGAGTAGGGTGCGCACATCCCGTTCAGGCATAGTCGGATGCTCGTCCCATACTTCGTTTAAAACAGTTTTCTCATCATGAAGCACAGCCTGTTCCTGATCATAGTAGCCAATCGTAACACTGCCACCAATCTTAACCGTGCCCGCCAACAAGGGGAGCTGATGAAGAATTGATTTTAGGAGGGTTGATTTTCCAACCCCGTTTGGTCCGATAATGCCCACAACATGCTGTTTGACAACGTGAAAGTTTACGTTAGTTGCCAGTGGATGATCGGATTCATAGCCAATGCTGACGTTGTCGACATTGAGGACTTCCTTGCCACTTTCGCTATCAGGTGTGAAACGAATCCGGATGGATTGATCATCATCTTTAGGCGCTTCCAAACGGTCCATCTTCTCCAATTGCTTGCGCCGTGACTGAGCCCGTTTAGTGGTGGAGGCGCGAACAATGTTGCGATTGACGAAATCCTCAAGCGCATTGATTTGTGTTTGTTGTTTTTCAAACGCCCGTTGTTCGGTTTTGATTCGTTCGGCCTTTTGCGTTAAGTAGGCGGAGTAATTGCCGTGGTAGTGGGTCAGGGTGTGCTGATTCATGTCAAACACATCCTGCACCACGTGATCGAGAAAGTAACGATCATGTGAAACAATCAAGACAGCACCAGGATAACCTTTCAAGTAGTCTTCCAACCATGATAATGTTTCAATATCCAGGTGGTTAGTAGGTTCATCCAAAATGAGTAAATCGGGCTGTTGTAGCAAGTACTTTGCGAGTGCAAGTTGTGTTTTTTGACCACCCGAAAAGCTCATGACATTGCGTTGAAAAGTGGATTCATCAAAGTGAAAAGCGTGTAAAACGCCGCGAATTGAGGCTTGGTAGCCGTAACCGTTGTTTGCCTCAAAATCGTGTTGCGTTTGGTCGTAAGCATTTAGCAAACGTTTGTAAGCGTCACTTTGATGATCAGCAGTGGGATCGGCAATTTGCTGTTCCAATTCGCGCAGTTGTCGTTCTTGTTGCTGCTGGGTGGCAAAAACCGTCAGCATTTCATCCCACACAGTGTTGTCTGAATCGAGTCCGGCATCTTGTGGCAAATATCCGATGGTCATGCCTTTGGCAACCGATATCGTACCTTCGTCGGGATCATTAATACCAGCGATAATCTTAAGCAAGGTGGACTTGCCGGCGCCATTTCGACCAACCAGCCCCACGCGGCCGTGGTCTTCAATTGTCATGGAAACATGTTCAAACAATGTGTCCGCACCAAAACGGCGGGCGACCTGTTGAACCTGAAGAACTAACATATGCGTACTCCTTCATTTGAATTAGTTAAACACTATTTTAGCATGTTCGGTGCGGCGACACTATGTTGAGCTGGCAGTGAGCAGAAAACACACATTTGAAATGGTCAGAAGTGCCACAGATTGTGAAGAATGATATTTTCGTCGTTGTGATTAAGCTAACAAGACCGCCTGTTTTACCTTTTTTGAAACAGGTATAAAAGCTTCTGTAGTTGCTAGTTTTACCCCGGCATTTTACGAAATGCCCTTGCCAGTTTGTGAAATGCCCGAAGACTGGTATGAAATATGCTTCACAATAACCGTCCTTATGCTATAATTTACGTATAGTTTATTTTCACAAACAAATGTAGGATTAAAAGGAGTGAACCGCTGTGGCTGAACAACGAATTCCACGCGCGACAGCAAAAAGGCTGCCGATTTATTACCGTTACTTAAATATTTTACTGGATGCGGATAAAACGCGCGTTTCGTCCACTGAGCTGTCTGAGGCTGTTAAAGTCGATTCAGCGACGATTCGCCGTGATTTCTCTTACTTTGGCGCATTGGGCAAACGTGGTTATGGGTACGATGTGCCTAAACTGATCGAATTCTTTAAAAAGATTCTCAATCAGGATCAATTGACTAATGTCGCATTGGTCGGGGTTGGTAATCTTGGGCATGCGTTGCTCAACTTTAATTTTCATCAAAACAGTAATGTTCGAATCAGTGCTGCGTTTGATGTTAATGACAATATCGTCAACACGGTTCAAAGTGGTGTCCCGATTTATCCGTTGTCAGAAATGGGTAAACAATTGCGTGATCAACAGATCGCCATTGCAATTATTACGGTGCCAGAAAACACGGCGCAAGAGGTCACTGATGAACTGGCAAAGGCCGATGTACGTGGAATCTTGAACTTTACGCCACGACGGTTGTCTGTTCCTGATACCATTCGGGTTCAAAATGTTGATTTGACCAATGAGCTTCAAACCTTAATTTATTTTATTGATAATTATGGTGAGTTGTTAGGCGGGAACGAAAAGTCTCAGGATTAATTAGAAAACTGAATTATTGCTTCTTGAATAGGCGTTTGGGTGTTAGTCAGACAAAAATGGTTTGACTGATTCTCCAAACGCCTTTTGTGATGCGGTTTCTAAGACAGCTGACAAACTTTTTGACTAAGTTTGACCAAAACACTTGCATTCATAAACGGGCATGGTTATTATAGAGCATGTTGTTAGCACTTAACGTGTAAGAGTGCTAAAAGCATTCAATTTCAACGAAATTATTGGAGGGATTAACGTGTTAAAACCATTAGGAGATCGCGTTATTTTACAGGCTGCTGAAGAAGAAGAACAAACTGTTGGCGGCATTGTGCTTGCCAGCAACGCTCAAGAAAAGCCAACCACTGGGAAGGTTATCTCAGTTGGTGAAGGCCGCGTCTTAGACAATGGTACAAAGGTTGCACCATCTGTTAAGGAAGGCGACACCGTTATGTTTGATAAGTACGCCGGCACAGCAGTATCGTACGAGGGCAATGATTACCTCGTTCTCCATGAAAAAGACATTGTCGCAGTTGTGGACTAGTTAAAGTTTACAGTACGTTTGAACAATAAAAGAAAATCACAATAAATTACAGTTGAGGTGGAAATTCACAATGGCTAAAGATTTAAAGTTTTCTGAAGATGCCCGCAGCGCAATGCTTGCCGGTGTTGATAAATTAGCAAACACAGTTAAAACGACCCTTGGACCTAAAGGCCGCAACGTTGTTTTGGAACAAAGTTATGGTTCACCTACCATCACTAACGATGGTGTCACAATTGCCAAAGCGGTTGAATTGTCAGACCACTTTGAAAATATGGGTGCTAAGCTAGTTGCTGAAGTTGCTTCCAAGACCAACGACATCGCTGGTGATGGCACAACGACTGCTACTGTTTTAACCCAATCCATCGTTAACGAAGGGATGAAGAACGTTACCGCTGGTGCTAACCCTGTTGGTATCCGGACTGGGATTGAAAAAGCAACGTCTGCCGCTGTCGATGCTTTGCACAAGATGAGCCACGATGTTAAGACTAAGTCTGATATTGCACAAATTGCGTCAATTTCAGCCGCTGATCCAGAAGTTGGTAAGTTAATTGCTGACGCTATGGAAAAGGTTGGTAACGATGGTGTTATTACCATTGAAGAATCCAAGGGAATTGAAACAACTTCTGATGTCGTTGAAGGGATGCAGTTTGACCGTGGATACATGAGTCAATACATGGTTACTGACAATGACAAGATGGAAGCTGACTTGGACAACCCTTACATCTTGATTACAGATAAGAAGATTGCCAACATTCAAGACATTTTGCCATTGTTGCAATCTGTTGTTGAACAAGGCCGTGCATTACTTATCATTGCTGATGATATTACTGGTGAAGCTTTACCAACGCTTGTTTTGAACAAGATGCGTGGGACATTCAATGTTGTTGCTGTTAAGGCACCTGGTTTTGGTGACCGTCGTAAGGCACAACTTGAAGATATTGCTGCTTTGACAGGTGGTACTGTTATCACTGATGACCTTGGTCTGAACCTGAAGGACACAACTGTTGATCAGTTGGGTCAAGCTGGTAAGATCACGATCACTAAGGACAACACAACCATTGTTGAAGGTGCTGGCGACAAGGCTGCTGTTGACGAACGTGTTGCAAACATCAAGTCTGAATTAGAAGCAACAACTTCTGACTTCGACAAGGAAAAGTTGCAAGAACGTTTGGCTAAGTTATCAGGCGGTGTTGCACGGATTAACGTCGGTGCTGCTACTGAAACCGAATTGAAAGAACGCCGTTACCGGATTGAAGATGCCTTGAACGCAACGCGTGCCGCTGTTGAAGAAGGCTTTGTATCAGGTGGTGGTACTGCATTGGTTAACGCTATCGGTGCTGTGGCCGACCTGAAAGAAGAAGGAGACGTCCAAACGGGTGTTAACATCGTTCGTCGTGCCCTTGAAGAACCTGTTCGTCAAATCGCCGAAAACGCAGGCCGTGAAGGTTCCGTTATCGTTGAAAAGTTGAAGTCACAAAAGCCAGGTATTGGTTACAATGCTGCAACTGACGAATGGGTTGACATGGTTGATGCCGGAATCGTTGACCCAACCAAAGTTACCCGTTCTGCTTTGCAAAACGCTGCCTCTGTTTCATCATTATTGTTGACGACTGAAGCCGTTGTTGCTGAAGAACCAAAGCAAGATAATGGTGGTGGCGATGCTGCTGCCGCTGCACAAGCTGCTCAAATGGGCGGTATGATGTAGCTTAATTGAACATCAATGCTGATTGTTAACAGCAAACTTAAAAGTCAGAACCTACGCGATACTTCCGTAGATTCTGACTTTTTGTTTTGCAGCAAATATTAACAATGACTGCTGTTGCACTAGCGTTGCGTCAGCCAAAGACGCCGTTTCATGGGACCGGTCTCAGCCCCGCAAACGCCGCGTGTCTTTAACCTCGACTTGGAACCGAAGTGCACGTTTCCAAGCTCATCCTACAATTCTAAGTGCATAAATATCGCTACTAAGAATTATTATCACGAAACTCTGTCTTTGGCTGACTTCACTAACCTCAGCAAGTGATTCGCACATTTAAAAGTTGCATGTTGAGATCGATAAACAAACGTAAATGGCATCAACTGTAATACTAAATATTGCAGCGACGATTGCATCGTTGAGATGCTATTTGATTAAACTGATCCAAGCCGGCGCCGGTTCCCATGAGAAAGATTGTTTGACCTTCATAGCGACGGGATCGGTTGAATCCAATTCTCCAAAAATCGAAACGAGTTGGGTTCGTTTGAACAATTGGAGTTGAATCTTCAGAAGGTCGATAACATGGTGTGCATCGTCATCGACATCCGTGAGCCAACCAACATCCAAGGATGATTCAGCATCACCAGGAAAAACGAAACTCAAGGCTTTAAATTCACCATCAACAAGTGTTGCCAATGACCAGTCAAGATAGGGCAGTTCACCATCCACGTTTCGAGCCCAATTTTCAATGCTTAGGTGAGCAGCGGGATTGTCTTGGTGAACCCGCTCATACTGTTCGCGCAATAAAGTGAGTGCACTGCGCTTCATCGTCGGTCGTTGCCAGACCTCACGTAACGTGGTCACGTTATCAGGGAGTGCAGTATCTGCTAATGGAACTTTATCGAGCAACAAATCAGGCATCCATGTTTTACGGAAGATGTGATATCCCTGTTTTTCAAAATAGGCAGTTTTTCGTGTTTGAGGTTCCCAATACATGACAATTAACGGTAACGTAATGCTTAATTCATCAAGCCGTGCTTGTTCTCTGGATACTAGACCAGAAAGAACCTCGTCGGCGGGAATTGACCGTGGACTCAACACAATGCGGATGTTTTGGTGATGAGGATGCACTTGGTTTTTCCAACTCGTGATAAAACCAAGGGGATGATCGTTTTCATCAACGGCTACAAAGGTGAAGTCGGGATTATTATTTGCAAAGTATTTGAATTGATCATCACGATCTGCCGCGGCGAATGCCACAATGTTACTCAGATCAGATGGTCTAACGTTGCGAATTGTTATTTTCATGAGGTTTTCCTTAAAGTTGAACTGAAAATTTATGTTTATTATACTGCTAATTTGTTGATGAAAACTCCACTTAGAAAAGTTTTGAAAGACACGACCCGGTTGACTTGAATCAGTCATCAAAGTGGTTATAATGTGTTGCGTGCGCTGGGTTGAAAACCATTTATCCGTTTGCTCATCAAACTTTCATATGAGCTTGGTGTTTGTGTCAATCTGGTGTAAGATGATTGAGCTTGAAAGCCGCAAGCAAGTTGTGGCTTTTTTGCCGTTTTTAGCCAACCAATTGAGTTAATTGGCTGACCGTTTAAATAAATGATAAGTCTATTTTTATAAAATAGCCGATATAATGAGTGACAGCTAGCGGTGTTCTGCCATTAGCTGTCCATTTAAAAGGAGTTTCAATATGTGGCGCTATTTGAAGCGACTATTAATTGGTAAGCCGCTAAAAACTTTAGATGAAGGCGGACAATCGCTGACTAAATTTAAGGCATTGGCCTTGCTTTCATCAGATGCACTTTCCTCAGTGGCGTATGGGACTGAACAGATTACCACGGTGTTGGTAACATTATCCGCTGCAGCAATCTGGTTCTCCCTGCCAATTGCAGGGATTGTGCTCATCTTACTGTTGGCGATTACGTTATCGTATCAACAGATTATTCATGCCTATCCTTCTGGTGGTGGGGCGTACGTGGTTGCCACTAAAAACTGGGGCCGTCCTGCTGGATTAGTTGCTGGTGGGTCATTACTGGTTGACTATATGCTAACCGTGGCAGTTTCTGTGACGTCAGGGACTGAAGCGATTACGTCGGCAATTCCAGCCTTGTACAATCATCAAGTTGGGATTTCCATTGTAATTGTGTTGTTTGTTATGGCGCTCAATCTGCGTGGGATGAGCGAGTCAGCAAATTTCCTGACCGTGCCGGTGTATTTCTTCGTCGTGATGATTCTGTTAATGATCTCTGTGGGGATTTTTAATATTGCTACAGGTCGCATTGTTTATCACGCTACGGCTGCTGTGGGGGCGCCGGTTAAAGGGATGACGGTATTACTGTTCATCAAGGCCTTTAGTTCTGGGTCATCATCGTTAACTGGTGTTGAAGCCATCAGTAATGCGGTGCCAAACTTCAAGAAACCGAAAACAAAGAATGCTGCTGGAACACTGGCTATCATGGCTACAATTTTGGCGTTCTTCTTTGGCGGCATCACGTTCATCAACTACTGGTTGGGGATTAAGCCAATGGCGACTCAAACGGTGTTATCTCAGATTGGCGTTACTGTCTTCGGTCATGGGTTACTGTATTACCTGTTCCAAACGTCCACGGCCATGATTTTGGCGGTTGCGGCCAATACTGGTTTTTCCGCCTTCCCAATCTTAGCCTTTAACTTGGCTAAGGATAAAAACTTGCCCCATGCTTACATGGACCGCGGTGATCGGTTGGGTTATTCAAACGGGATTATCACGTTAGCAGCGGGTGCCATTGCACTAATTGTGATTTTCCATGCGCAAACAACGCTATTGATTCCACTGTATGCGGTTGGTGTGTTCGTGCCGTTTGCCCTATCACAATCAGGGATGATTATTCATTGGCGGCGTGAGCGTGAAGGTTTCTGGCAAGGGAAAGCATTTATCAACTTTGTTGGTGCCTTTATCTCAGCTGCCATTGCCATCTTCCTGTTTGTTACTCGGTTTAGTAACGTTTGGCCTTACCCAATCGTGATGGCGTTGTTAATGTGGATGTTCCACAAGATTCATTCACATTACATGACTGTTGCAGAACAATTGCGCGTTGCGGCTAACGTTGAGACGAAGCCACACCACTATGACGGGGCGACTGTCATCGTGCTGGTTTCAAACGTCACGCGGGTGACTAAGAGCGCGATTGATTACGCTGAGTCCATCGGAGATTATGTCATTGCGATGCACGTTTCGTTTGACCAGAACCCGGGTAAGGAACGTGAGACGGTTACTGAATTTAAGCGTGACTTCCCGAATGTCCGGTTTGTGGATATTCATTCATCCTACCGTTCTGTTTCTGGGCCTGTGCTAAGGTTCTGTGATGTTATTGCCAAACGGGCGGCCGAACGAAATTACAGTACTACGGTATTGGTACCACAGTTCGTGCCTAAACGACCGTGGCAAAACATTCTGCATAACCAAACGAGTTTACGTTTGCGCTCAGTGCTGAATTCGCGTGAAAACATCATTGTCTCCACGTATAACTACCATTTGAAACAGTAATTAACTAAATTTTGTTTTGTGAAGATCTTATTCGAAATTTGAATAGGATCTTTTTTCATTGGCACATGTGTCGAGGTACGTTACGCAAGCTTTACACAACCTATACAACACAAACATGAGGCTTTTACGTTGATTCGCTATGCTTAGTTCAACGGGTAAGGCAGGTTGTTACTCAAAAAATGTGGGGGTTAGATTATGAAAAAAGCAGCTTTAGTGAGCGTCCTAGGATTGAGCTTGGTATTTACCTTGGCAGGCTGTCAGTCGGCTAAGCATACAAACGTTGCGAGTGCTGATAAGAAGATTTCCGGCAAGGTTGTCGCGGTTGGATCTACTGCACTCCAGCCTTTAGTAGAACAGGCGGGACAAACATTTCAGGATGATCATTCAGGTGTCACCATTAATGTCCAAGGCGGCGGTTCCGGTGCCGGATTAGGTCAGGTATCCAAGGGCGCCGTTAACATTGGTAACTCTGATTTGTTTGCTGAAGAACAAAAGGGCCTTAACACCGCTGGGATGGTCGATCATCGTGTGGCCGTGGTCGGGATGGCACCTGTGGTAAATCCTGATACGAATGTGAAGAACGTGACCAAACAACAGTTGAAGGATATTTTCACTGGCAAGATCGACAACTGGAAAGCAGTTGGTGGTAAGGACGAAAAAATTGTCATTATTAATCGTGCTAAGGGATCAGGTACCCGTGCAACTTTTGAAAAATTCGGGCTCGATGGCCAACAGGCTGCTCAAAGTCAAGAACAAGACTCTAATGGGACTGTTCAAAAGATTGTTAAAACGACACCTGGTGCCATTAGTTATCTTGCTTTTTCATACATTAAGCCGGACATGCAAGCACTCAGTATCGACCACGTTAAGCCAACGGATGCGAATGTTGCTGATAACCACTGGAAGATCTGGTCCTATGAACACATGTACACCAAAGGTAAGGCTAGCCTCGCCACAAAGACCTTTATTAAATTTATGACGAGCAATGCTATTCAAAAGCACCTTGTTAAAAAGCTTGGCTACATTCCACTGACGAGCATGCATGTCAGTCGTGATGTGAATGGCAACATGCACAAGGGCGCTTAGAAAAGCGAATTAAAAAGTATATTTTTAGAGATTAAAAACGTTCTTACTCTGCATAGATTGCAAAGTGAGAACGTTTTTGGTCGTTAAATGTATTTTAATCGAGGCCTTACGGGCATTATTTTGACACAGCATAAGGAACTTCTGCGAATTCTTCGTTGATTTTCTTGAGTTGTGCTTGACCGTTCGTTTTGCTAGTTAGTTCAGTAGCAAATTGAATATCATCAGCACCAACAAGAATTGTAACTGTGACAGCGACACCGTAGTCGGTCCCAACAATTTGGTCGACACGATCAGTCAACCAAGCATTTAGCGGTTCAGCCTGTTTGTAGTCCAAAGTAATCTCATATCGTGTTAAAGCTTTTCGCTCGACGATTGGCGCATTTTGAATAGCCAAACTGGCGGAACTGCCATACGCACGAATGAGGCCGCCAGCACCCAGCTTGATGCCGCCGAAGAATCGGGTAACCACAATAATAACGTTGTGCAGATGCTGTTGCTGGATGACATTTAGAATTGGTGATCCGGCCGTCCCGACAGGTTCACCAGCGTCACTTTGGCGAGTTAATTCATCGTGGTCACCGGCCACGTAGGCGTAGGCAGCGTGATTAGCCTTAGCGTGTTGGGCTTGGACTTGATCCAGAATGTTTGTTGCATCTGTTTCGGTTGTGATTGGCGCCGCATAACCGATAAAGCGCGATTTTTTAATGGTTTGTTCAGCTTCGTGAGCGGTGGCAAGGGAAAGAAAAGGAAATTCTGACATTTTTGTCCTCCAACAAATAAATCTGTTTAAAAATACGTATGTAAGGTTATGAACGAGATAATGCTTAAAAAGCGGGGATGAACGATGAATGAAGAATTATTTGGTCGTCAATTAACGGCCGCACAATTGCCGCCGACTTTTGAACCAACAGATCCGCGAATCGTGTCGCGACCTGCAATGACGATCAGTGGCCGGTGGGTTCGTTGTGAACGATGCCATCAGCAACTTGAAAAAGCTCATGTGGCATTGCCAGCAGGCGGCTACTATTGTCCAGATTGCTTGGCACTGGGACGAATTACGAGTCGTCAGTCGTTACTGACAATTCCTGAGCCCAATGCATTTCCGCCACAAAGGAACACACTGACGTGGGCGGGATCACTGACGCGATTACAACAAATTTGTGCGCAGGATGTTCAGAGTGTCTTCGTCAAACGCCAGCGCCATTTGTTATGGGCGGTTACGGGGGCGGGCAAAACTGAGATGCTGTTTTTGGGATTGGCAGATGCGCTCAAACGTGGTGATCGGGTAGCAGTTGCCTCACCGCGAGTAGACGTGTGTATTGAATTGTTTCCACGTTTTCAACAAGCGTTTACAAACACGTCGATGGTTTTGCTCCATGGTCAGCAAACGGAACCTTATCGATACTGCCAGTTTACCGTGTGTACGACGCATCAACTGCTTCGATTTTATCATGCTTTTGATATTTTGGTGGTTGATGAAGTTGATGCCTTTCCGTTTGCACAAAACAAGCAATTAATGTTTGCCGTTGATCAAGCCATTAAACCTAATGGTGCTTGCCTATACGTAACCGCCACACCGGGGACTGAACTGATGCACGCAGTGACTAGGCGGCAATTAACGATGAGTTACTTGCCGTTACGATTTCATGGTCATCTGCTGCCTGAAATCCAGTGTCGAGGAGCGTGGCACTGGCGTGAAAAATTACGTCGTGGACGCTTACCGACAGCTCTGCAAGTTGCCATTACAGCCCGCTTGCGTCAGCACAAACGCTTTTTGCTTTTTGTCCCGCATGTGGCACAATTGCCAGATGTTGCCGCGGCGATCAGACGCTTTGCACCCAAGGCGTCGTTTGTCACTGTTCATGCGGCAGATGGAGAACGGGTTGAGAAGGTGGCTGCAATGCGTCAAAAGAAAGTGGATTTTTTAGTAACGACCACCATTTTGGAACGGGGAGTGACGTTTCCGGACATTGATGTGTTGGTGCTAGGCGCTGACGACGCGGTTTTTTCCACGGCAGCGCTAGTGCAAATCGCCGGTCGTGCGGGCAGAAACGCAGCGGCACCGGACGGGAAAGTTATTTATTGGATTGAACAAACAACGCTTACGCTGCGCCGGGCAATCCGTCAGATTCAAGTTGTGAACCAAAAGGGAAGGCGGTTACCCGAATGGCGTCATGCCTGATGTGTCAAAAGAGGTTACCCAGGACCTTGACCATTCGTGAGATATTAAGTTGGCGAAAAGTGACGGCTGATACGATTTGTGAGACCTGTAAGGCCGCTTTTACTGTCATTAACGAATCAAAAGCGTGTCCTCAATGTGGTCGAAATCAGGCAAATCAGGAGATTTGTCAGGATTGCCAACGTTGGCACTTAATGCCGAATACATTAAAGATCAAAAACCGTGGTTTATTTCAATACACTCCGACCATGCATGATTACATGCATCAGTATAAATTCAATGGTGATTTGAGATTGGCAAAGGTTTTCCAACATGCAGTACAACTGGCTGTTGATGCGGCTCAAGTGGATGTTGTGATACCAGTACCAGTGTCAGACACAACGTTTGACCACCGCGGGTTTAATCAATCAGCCGAGTTATTGCAATTGATTGTGGAGAATCGCCATCATCCAGTTGTTTGTCCTGCCTTAAAAGTAGTTACGCGCGACAAACAGCAGCAATCTAAGCAAGGACGAAAAGACCGGATGACTCGTACTCAACCGTTCGTAATTGATCCTAACTATGTAGAAAAATTACGAGGCAATAAAATTTTAATCTTCGATGATGTCTATACGACTGGCCGAACGCTACACTTTGCAGCACAGGCGTTGCAAACGGTTGAAGCCACTTCGCTGATAGGGCTTACATTAGCAAGATAACAGTCTTTAAGAGGGATATCCGTTGAGAGTTTGGAGCGGGTTGGTTATAATGAAACTACAGATAGAGATAGAGTGGTTCTATCGAAATCAATTCATGTTTGGATGGCGTCGTCCACATGTGAATCTAAAAGCCCCCGCATAGCGGGAACTTAGTTCGGAAGGGAGCGAAGTTTTATGTTAGATGTACAAACTCGTGGAGAAAACATCTCTGTAACCGATGCACTCAGGGACTACGTAGATAAAAAGGTGACTAAAATTGGCCGTTACTTAGAGCCAAATGTTAGCGCTATTGCGCATGCAAACTTGCGCGTTTATCCCAACAAGACCGCTAAAGCGGAAGTCACCATTCCATTGCCTTACTTAACATTACGGGCAGAGGAAACTTCTGATGACTTGTACAAGAGTATTGATACCATGTCAGATCGACTGGAACGTCAAATTCGGAAGTACAAGACAAAGGTTAACCGGAAGTCCCGTGAAAAGGGCTACAAAGGCTTAGACTTCCGTCCAGATGAAGAAGCAACACCGACCCAGCCAGAAACTCGGTTTGATGTTGTGCGGACCAAGAGTTTGCAGTTGAAACCAATGGACAATGAAGAAGCAATTCTTCAGATGGATCTGTTGGGACACGACTTCTTCATTTACCAGGACGCAGAGACGGATGAAGTAAATGTTGTTTATCGTCGTAATGACGGTCGCTATGGTTTACTTCAGGCTGGTTCAAACGACTAGTACCGTCACAATCATCGAATAATTTAATTTTGTTTTACCTTACCCACCGTTATGGACAGTGTCCGCAACGGTGGGTTTTGTTTGGTTTTTTTCTGATTGGTTTAAGCTGAATGTGTTTGCAATGAGAAACTTAAATGATAGAATGAATACCTGATAGACTGCACTAGTTGCAACGTTTAACGCGTTTTTAGGGAAGGATAAAGTTACAACATGCCAAATGTATTAAAACGCTGGGTTGAATCTGATGCCCGGAAAGTTACGCGTTTAGGCCACACAGCCGATAAGGTGATGGCTTACGAAGATGAATACGCAAAATTAAGTGATGAAGATTTACAGGCTAAGACGCCTGAATTTAAAGAACGCTACAAAAAGGGTGAAAGTCTTGATGACTTATTACCTGAAGCATTTGCGGTAGCACGTGAAGGGGCCAAACGTGTTTTAGGTTTGTTCCCATTTCGCGTTCAAATTATGGGGGGCATCGTGCTCCATAATGGGGATATTGCTGAAATGAAAACCGGTGAAGGGAAGACGTTGACGGCGACCATGCCTGTTTACCTTAACGCGTTGACCGGTGATGGTGTTCACGTTGTTACGGTTAACGAATACCTGTCAGAGCGTGATGCTACTGAAATGGGTGAACTGTATAACTGGCTTGGTCTGAGTGTTGGGATTAACGGCTCTGAGAAGTCAGCTGAAGAAAAGCGGGAAGCCTACAATGCTGATATTACCTATTCAACCAATGGTGAAATTGGGTTCGATTATTTGCGTGACAACATGGTTGTTTACAAAGAGGACCAAGTACAACGTGGCTTGAACTTCGCCATTATTGATGAAGTTGACTCCATTTTGATCGATGAGTCACGGACACCGCTGATTATTTCAGGTGGTTCAGCTGGTAATACGAATTTGTACGAACGTGCTGATCGGTTTGCCAAAACGCTACGTGAAAAGAGTGATTATAAGGTTGACCTGGAATCCAAGACGGTTTCGTTAACGGATGAAGGGAATCGTAAAGCAGAAGAATACTTCGGCTTGGACAACCTTTATGACACTGAAAACACAGCTTTAACTCACCATTTGGATCAAGCTTTACGTGCTAACTACATTATGTTTAATAACAAGGACTATGTGGTTCAAGACGGTGAAGTTCAAATCGTGGATTCATTTACTGGTCGAATTATGGAAGGCCGTCGTTTCTCAGATGGTTTGCATCAGGCTCTGGAAGCTAAAGAACATGTGGACATTCAAGAAGAAACCAAGACAATGGCCAACATCACGTACCAGAACTTATTCCGGATGTATAACAAACTTTCTGGGATGACTGGGACAGCCAAGACGGAACAGGAAGAATTCCGTGAGATTTACAACATGGAAGTTATTTCAATTCCAACCAACCGGCCGGTTATTCGTAAGGATGAGCCTGATTTACTGTACCCAAGCTTGAAGAGCAAGTTTAACGCGGTTATTAACGAAATCGTTAAACTTCACAAAAAGGGTCAACCCATGTTAATTGGGACGGTGGCCGTTGAAACCTCTGAATACTTGTCACATCAATTAGATCAGCTGGGCATTCCTCATAATGTTTTGAATGCCAAAAATCACGCGCGTGAGGCCGAAATCATCATGAATGCCGGTCAAAAGGGTGCCGTTACGATTGCCACTAACATGGCTGGTCGTGGGACGGATATCAAGCTCGGACCTGGTGTTAAAGAAGTTGGCGGATTAGCCGTTATTGGGACTGAACGACATGAGTCACGACGGATTGATAATCAGCTTCGTGGCCGTTCCGGTCGTCAAGGTGACCCTGGTTTTTCACAATTCTATTTGTCATTGGAAGATGACTTAATGCTACGGTTTGGTTCAGATCGAGTTAAGGCTATCTTGCAACGGATGAACGTGGAAGATGACGATGCGGTAATTAAGAGTCGACTCATTACACGTCAGGTCGAATCAGCCCAGAAACGTGTTGAAGGGAATAACTACGACTCACGTAAAAATGTCCTGCAATATGATGATGTTATGCGTGAGCAACGTGAAGTTATTTATAAGCAACGGCAGTTAGTTATCAACGAGCCGGATGACCTTAAGTGGGTAATCATGCCGATGATTCAACGGACAGTTAACCGGATTGTTGATATGCATACTAATGGTGACCAAAAGAAGTGGGAACTTGACAGTATTGTTGACTTTGCCCGTTCAGCAATGGTTAATGACGATGCGATTTCAGAGGATGATTTAAAAGGCAAGTCTGCTGAAGAAATCAAGTCGTATCTGATGGATCAGGCTGAAACTGTGTACAAGGATAAACAAAAGCAACTTTATGACCCTAGTCAAATGCTTGAATTTGAAAAGGTGGTTGTGTTGCGTTGTGTGGACTCTCATTGGACAGATCACATCGATACGTTGGATCAACTACGTCAGTCCATTCAGTTGCGTGGTTATGGTCAGTTGAACCCGTTGATTGAATATCAAAGTAATGCGTTTACCATGTTTGAAGAAATGATTTCCGATATTGAATACGATGCAACCCGTCTGTTCATGAAGAGTGAAATTCGTCAAAATATGGAACGGTAATAAGTACCAACACTTAGAAGGACTGTCTCACCTTGTTTACAGGTATGACAGTCCTTCATTGTTAATTAAACAAAGATAAGGAGTGAGCATATGGAATTAGCAGATGCACGCCAACGCTTGGCCGATATGCAACAACAAATCACGAACTTTAGGGGGTCACTTTGACCTCGATGCCTTGAACCAAAGCATTGCTGAAAACGAGGCACGAATGGCTGAACCACACTTTTGGGATGATAACGTGGCTGCTCAACAAGTTATTGATGACAATAACGCGCTGAAGGCAAAGCACGACACATTTATGGAGCTTGACCAGGCCGTGGAGGACCTTGCGGTGACGATTGAGTTACTGGAAGAAGACGATGATCCTGAAATGGCTGCTCAGTTAGATGAAGAAATGACCAACACCGCCAAAAAGTTACAGTCATACCGGCTGACACAGCTATTGGACCAGCCTTACGACGGTAATAATGCCATTTTAGAAATTCATCCTGGTGCTGGTGGTACGGAATCGCAAGATTGGGGTCAAAACCTCATGCGGATGTACACACGGTGGGCTGAACAACACCAATTCAAAGTTGACATCGTTGACTACCAAGCCGGTGACACTGCCGGCTTAAATAGCGCAACGTTGCTTATTAGTGGCACAAATGCATATGGTTATTTGCGGAGTGAAAAAGGCGTTCACCGATTTGTGCGAATCTCACCGTTTGATTCCGCTGGTCGGCGACACACCTCGTTTGTTAGTGTTGACGTTATGCCAGAATTGGATGATTCGGTTCAAGTTGATCTGAGTCCTGACGACATCAAGATGGAGGTTTTCCGTTCAAGTGGCGCTGGTGGTCAGCACATTAATAAGACGTCGTCAGCCGTGCGTTTGATCCATATTCCAACGGGGATTGTTGTTTCCTCACAGGCGCAGCGGTCACAGTTCCAAAACAAAGCGACTGCGATGTCCATGCTGAAGGCCAAGCTGTATGAACGTGAGGAGCAAAAGAAGGCCGAGGAAAAGGCAATACTGGAAGGAACCCAACTTGAGATTGGCTGGGGATCGCAAATTCGCTCTTACGTTTTCCAGCCTTACACGATGGTGAAGGATCACCGAACAGATTATGAAACGGGTAACGCGCAAGCAGTGCTCGATGGCGATCTTGATCCGTTTATTGATGCTTATTTACAATGGAATTTGAAACAGAAAAATCCTGATTAGGCACATTTCAAACACGTTTGTTGTGATGCCTGTCAAACGTCGTGTTTGTGAGACGACTTCAAAGTTTAATATGATATACTGCACCTGACATTTGACGCAGACATTGAAAATTTGGAGAGGAAACAACCATGAAACGAGTTCTGGTGGTCGATGATGAACCGAGTATTGTAACGTTGCTACAGTACAATCTCGAACAAGCAGGATATGCGGTTGAGATTGCCACAGATGGTCCTAAAGCCTTAGCAAAGATTCGCGAAGGTGGTTACTTTTGTGTGCTACTAGATTTAATGTTGCCAGAATTAGATGGTATTGAAGTGACAAAACAGGTTCGTCGAGATGGTATTCAAACACCGATTATTATTGTCACGGCCAAGGGTGAAGAATTTGACCGGGTGTTTGGCCTCGAAATTGGTGCGGATGATTATATTACCAAGCCATTTTCACCACGCGAAGTGTTGGCGCGTATTAAGGCGGTCACCCGCCGTAGTGAGCGAACAGCGGTCACTCAGAAAGAACCTGATCGACTGGTTCAAGTTGGCGCGTTAACTATTGATGAAGACCGTTTGCAGGTCAAACGGGATGATAAACCGATTGCATTGACGCCCAAGGAATTTGAACTGTTAGATTATTTTGCTGAACGCCAGGGGAGAGTGCTGGATCGTGACACGTTGTTGAATGGTGTTTGGGGATTCAACTATGCAGGTGATAGTCGCATGGTTGACATGCATGTTAGTCATCTACGGGAAAAGATTGAACCCGATCCCAAACATCCACAGTATTTAAAAACCGTTCGTGGCTTCGGCTATCAATTTGGTGAATAGCGTATGAGAACTTTAGGCAGACGTTTAATATTTATTGCAGGTGTCGTCAATTTAGGACTACTGTTTTTGCTGATTAGCGTTATTGGTCACGTATCAGAATCACGTTTAAAAATGGTTGTCGTGGTCACTGTTTTTGCTGCGATGGCTTTGGAAACATTGATTATTGCATGGTTAATTGCTAATCAGCAGCGCGTGGTCAGTGATTTAACAACGCAGGTCTTACGGTTGAGTTCCCCAAAGGATGCACGACGGATTATTTTACCGGACAACCATGCTTATGCTGATTTGGCCCAGGCAATCAACATGGCCGCTGACGAATTACGCCATCAGAGTCACGTTTTTCAACGCCAGGAAAATGAGCTTGATAATTTACTTGAGTATCTACCAGTGGGCGTCATTGTGATCGACCGTCACCGGATGACACAATTATTGAATCCAATGGCAGCGCAGTTGTTAGAAATCAATACAGACCCGCAAGCACATTTGTATACGGCAGATGTGCGGCAGTATGACTTAATGACTCAAATTGAAACGACGATGCGTGATCACAATAATATAAGGCAAACATTGACGTTACACTTGCCGACATCACCTAGAACACTTGAAGTTTCAACCATCTATACGGAACCGCGGCCAAACCATCAGCAAGTGCTCGTTTTGCTGTACGACCTTACGGAAGTTACTCAAATCGAGCAGATGCAGTTAGACTTTGTTTCCAATGCGTCACATGAGTTAAAAACGCCGTTAACAGCCATTGCCGGTTTTACGGAAACATTGTTGGCGGGAGCTAAAGATGATCCGGAAAAGCGGGATGAGTTTCTTAAAATCATTGATGAACAAGCCCATCAATTGATGGACCTAATCGAAGATGTTTTATCTGTATCACGTTTGCAAAATCCTGTGAGCCAAACCGCCACGCTAACTAAAGTTGATTTGCGTAAGCTAGTTGATCGACAACTAACATTACAGGCTCAGTCTATTCAGCGAAGTGCCTTAAGGGTCACTAATCAGGTTCCGGAAAAAGCAATGGTGGAGACTGACGTTACCAAGTTAGAACAAATCATTAAGAATTTGATTTCTAATGCAGTTAAATACAATCGTTCTGGTGGTGATATTCACATTATGTTTACCGCAACCTCTCAGCATGGGTGGCAGCTCAGTATTCAGGACACGGGTTATGGTATTGCGGAAGATCAGCAAAACCGAATTTTTGAACGCTTTTACCGGGGTGATCCATCTCGGACAAAACAACGTATTCCAGGTACTGGTCTGGGATTGGCGATTGTCCAGGAGCTGACGACTCTATTAAAAGGTGAAGTGAGCGTTAAAAGTCAGCTGGATGTCGGAACGACTATGACAATTAGTTTTCCTAAATAACTAACATTAAATAATCATTTGAAAACAGCGTTTGCGCTAGCATACAGTCATTGAAAAAGACTGGTGCTGGGGCAAACGCTGTTTTTGTAAACGTCTTTACACAACCTTTACATGCTGACCAAGAGTCCTTTACATCAATTCGATACACTGGGTATATGCAAAAGCGTTATGCGCAGGCTTCTGGGCAACAGGTGCACGTTTTAAAAGAGTGATGCCGAAGTTCGGCATTTTAGGAGGAACAACATGAACAAACGACGCATTGCAGGTGTGGCCTTGTTCTTGATTGCCATTGGCGGACTATTGGGACTGGGTTACCAAACACGTAACCGTTCTTCCGCAGGCGGTTCAATTACAACAGTGGGATCCACTGCTTTGCAACCACTGGTTGAAGCAGCTGGTGAACAATTTAGTGGTGATCATCTCGGTGTTTTTATTAATGTCCAAGGTGGTGGTTCAGGAACCGGATTGAGCCAAATCCAGGAGGGAGCTGTCGCAATTGGTAACTCAGATGTTTTCGCCGAAGAACAGTCAGGCATTCATTCACATAATTTAGTCGACCATCGGGTTGCCGTTGTTGGAATTGTTCCGATTATCAATAAGGAAGTTGGACTAAAAACGCTAACAACAGCTCAATTACAAAAAGTTTTCGATGGTACGTATACAAACTGGCGAGAACTTGGTGGCAAAAACGTTCCAATTACAATTGTGAATCGAGCCCAGGGCTCTGGTACACGGGCAACGTTTGAAAAATGGGCGTTACGCGGTCATCGCGTGAAGACAGCACAAGAGCAGGATTCATCTGGTATGGTGAGATCCATTGTCAGTACGACACCTGGGGCCATTAGTTATGTCGCGTTTTCCTACGCTAATAAAACAGTTCAAAAGGTGGCAATTAACGGTGTGGCGCCGACAAATCAAAACGTCACGTCTAACAAGTGGCAAGTTTGGTCATATGAGCATATGTATACGAATGGTCGTCCTAAAGGCGTCGCAAAATCATTTTTAAACTACATTGAATCACCAAAAATTCAGTCAACATTAGTACGACAGCTAGGTTATATCAGTATTTCTCAAATGCATGTAGAACGAGATGTAAAGGGTCGGGTTACGGTGGTTCGTTAGTTTGGAATGAAGGAGAGCAAACGGCATGGATAAGATAAAAGAGAAGTTGCAACAAACATCGCAGGCGACACGCAGTGAACGACGAGGTCGCTTTATCAGTTTCCTAGCTTTAATTTTAATTTTGGTGGTCGTGATTGCCATCTTTTGGTTTGTGGCGGCTAAGGGATTAGCAACATTCTTTCAAAACCATATTAGTGTATGGGATTTTTTAAGCGGTAAAACGTGGGACCCGTCTGTCAAAGGCGCTAATGGAAAGCCTGAGGTCGGCGCATTACCAATGATTGTCGGGTCGTTTTTAATTACGTTGTTATCGGCGCTAGTAGCGACACCATTTGCGATTGGAACGGCCGTGTTTATGAACGAAATTGCGCCGCGCAACGGTGCCAAGATTTTGCAACCTGTTACCGAACTGCTGGTGGGAATCCCGTCAGTTGTTTACGGGTTTATTGGGTTATCGGTCGTTGTCCCATTTGTTCGCCACGTGTTCGGTGGTAGTGGCTTTGGAATTCTGTCTGGCACTTTTGTTCTATTCGTAATGATTCTGCCTACTGTTACCTCGATGACGGCTGATACACTCAAATCGGTGCCGCGCTACTACAGGGAAGCTTCTTTGGCACTAGGCGCTACTCGCTGGCAAACAATTCATAAGGTAGTTCTCCGTGCAGCTACACCTGGTATTTTAACAGCGATTGTTTTTGGGATGGCCCGGGCGTTTGGTGAGGCCCTTGCTGTTCAGATGGTAGTCGGTAACGCGACATTGCTGCCGCATAACTTAGTTTCCCCATCCTCCACGTTGACTTCCGTGCTGACGGAGGGAATCGGCAATACGGTTATGGGAAGTTTGCAAAACAACGCTTTGTGGTCATTAGCACTAGTTCTATTGATTATGTCTTTGTTCTTTAACGTCATCATTCGGATTATTGGACGGAAAGGGGAACTCCGCTAATGAATGCAAAAACGGCAGATAAAATTGCAACGGCAGTGTTTTACGCCATTGCGGGTTCGGTCATCTTAATTCTGGCTTTTCTACTTGGTTATATTCTGATTTCAGGTTTTCCCAAACTGACGTGGCAATTTTTGACGACACCAGCTAAAGCCTTTACGGCTGGTGGAGGGATTGGCATTCAATTGTTTAATTCATTCTATTTATTGCTTTTGGCTATGCTAATTTCGTTTCCAATCGCACTTGGGGCCGGCATTTACCTTAACGAGTATGCTAAACAAAATTGGCTGACAACAATCATTCGAACCGCTATTGAAATTCTAAGTTCTTTACCATCAGTAGTAGTTGGTCTGTTTGGGTTCTTACTCTTCGTTGTTCACATGAAAATGGGTTTTTCAATTTTATCAGGCGCCTTGGCGTTGACGTTTTTCAACCTTCCGTTGCTGACCCGAAGCATTGAAGGTTCGTTAGCTGCCATTCCTAATCTTCAACGGGAAGCTGGATTGGCACTGGGCCTGTCACGTTGGGAGACGGTTACCCACGTTATTTTGCCCGCGGCAGTTCCCAGCATCCTGACTGGTGTTATTCTCAGTGCTGGCCGTGTATTCGGTGAAGCGGCGGCTTTAATTTACACATCAGGGCAATCGGCACCAGCACTAAACTTTGGCGACTGGAATCCGTTCAATATTTCGAGTCCGTTAAATCCGATGCGTCCAGCTGAAACGCTAGCAGTCCACATTTGGAAAATTAATTCGGAAGGCATTATGCCGGATGCAAGTGCTGTCTCCGCTGGGTCCTCTGCAGTTCTGGTTCTGGCAGTACTGTTATTTAACTTCTTGGCACGCTGGCTCGGTCGTCGCTTGTACCATCGATTAACGTCCGCCACCAACTAAGCCATGCAGGAAGGGAGTCATGAGTATGAGTGAAAAAAGCACGACACCAGTAGATGCGCCATTACGTAATATTTATCATTTTGATGAAACCACGCACGAAATTGCGTTATCCACCCATGATTTGCATGTTTTTTATGGCGATAATGAGGCTTTAACAGAGGGTGATCTGCAATTCGAACGGTACAAAATCACTGCCCTTATTGGTGCGTCCGGGTCTGGCAAATCCACTTTTTTACGCTCGCTTAACCGTATGAATGACGGTATCGCAAAAGTAGAGGGCGAAATTCGTTATCGTGATTTGGACATTAATAGTAATCAAATTGACGTTTATGAAATGCGTCGTCACATCGGCATGGTGTTTCAACGACCAAATCCGTTTGCCAAATCCATTTACGACAATATTACCTTTGCTTTGAAACAACGCGGTGTCAGGAACAAGCAGCGTCTTGATGAAATTGTAGAAACATCGTTACGTCAAGCTGCTATGTGGGATCAAGTCAAAGATGAACTTCATCAAAGTGCGCTTGCTTTATCAGGTGGGCAGCAACAACGATTATGTATTGCGCGCGCAATCGCGATGGAGCCAGACATTCTGTTGCTGGATGAACCAGCAAGCGCATTAGATCCCGTTGCTACCTCACAGATTGAGGATACGTTGTTACAACTCAAAGAAAAATATACCATCATTATTGTGACACACAATATGCAACAGGCCGCGCGAATTAGCGACTATACCGCTTTCTTTCACCTCGGTAAGGTGCTTGAATACGACGAAGCCCGCAAAATTTTTACCCGTCCCAAAGTCGCAATCACAAATGACTATATTTCAGGTAACTTTGGTTAAAATGGGGGAGGCTTAATGTCATGGCACTACCGATAATGTCTACGGATAACTTACATTTGTTTTACGGAAAAAAAGAAGCATTAAAAGGAATCAACCTCGATTTCCAAGAAAAAGGGATTACTGCGCTAATTGGTCCCTCAGGTTGTGGTAAATCAACTTTTCTTCGTTGCTTAAATCGAATGAACGATTTGATTGATGACGTAACCATTACGGGTAACGTGATGTTTAAAAATCAAAATGTTTATGCGCCGGATACAGATATCGTGGCTCTTCGCAAGGAGGTCGGCATGGTTTTTCAACAGCCTAATCCATTTCCGTTTTCCATTTATGAGAATGTGATTTATGGCTTGCGATTGGCAGGCGTGCGTGATAAACAAGTCCTTGATGAAGCGGTCGAACGTAGTTTACGTCAGGCAGCCATTTGGGATGAAGTGAAGGATGATTTGCATAAAAATGCATTGGCATTATCCGGTGGACAACAGCAACGTGTTTGTATCGCAAGAGTCCTGGCTGTTTCACCAGAGGTTTTATTGCTAGATGAGCCGACCAGTGCTCTTGACCCAGTTTCTAGTCACGTGATTGAAGAAACTCTGTTGCAATTACGGTATGATTACACTGTGATTACGGTGACACATAATCTTCAGCAGGCCTCCAGAATCGCAGACCGTACTGCATTTTTTCTTCAAGGTGAGCTGATTGAAGTAAGTGATACTAAGAAAATGTTTATGGATCCTCAGAAACAGCAAACACAAGATTATATTTCCGGTCGTTTCGGCTAACCGAAACCGCTGTAGCAAACATTGAAAAGGAGCTGGCATTATGCGACGGTTGTTTGATGATGAACTGAATGATTTGGATACTAGTTTTACAGAAATGGGCATGCTTGTTTCTGAGGCGATTGGGAAGGCCGTGACTTCGTTTGTCAATCATGACCGAACGCTTGCTCAATCAGTGATTGACGATGATCATCTAATCAATGATCGTGAAGTTGCACTGGAAAAGAAGTCATTTGAAATGATTGCTTTGTACCAGCCGGTGACAACCGACTTAAGGGAAATCGTGACAATTTTGAAGGCTGTTTCTGATTTGGAACGAATGGGAGACTACGCACGCAGTATCGCCCACTCAACGATTCGAGTCAAAGGGAACAAGCGGGTGGCCTCGACAGAACAACATATTTCAGAGATGGGCGCCATTGTTCAACAGATGGTCGCAGATGTACTAGACGCCTACGTCAAAGATGATGATGGTCGTGCCCGCAAGATTGCTGCAGTGGATGCACAGGCTGCGGACTATTATCAGTTAATTTATATGGAAAGTATCGATCAGATGCGGCAAGATCCCGAGGTCGTAATTGGCAGTACAGACTACTTATCTGTAGCACAGTTCTTAAAGCGGATTGGCGATTACGTGACCAATATTTGTGAATGGATCGTTTATCTTCAGACGGGTAAAATTGTTGAATTAAATCCACGAAATATCGATTCTGGAACAGAAAATAAATAGTTGAACCATTAATGAATCGATTAAGGGCAGCTTGTCACTTTTGAGTGAATTCGCGTGTTTTAAAGAACGTGAAGAAACGATAATGAGGGGGAAGCTGTTTTAGTGTTTATTAAAGGCTTTTGAAAAATTGGTCACGGTACGTCGTTTGCGATAAAATTAGGACATTCAGTTAACACAACAGAAAGCGAGGTAAACCTGCTTGAGCAAACGAAAATTGACAAAGTCAGCAACGGACCGTTGGATTGGTGGCGTATTCGGTGGTATTGGTGAGTACTTGCATATTAATCCAACAATTTTGCGAATAGCATATATTATTTTGGCTATTGCGATTCCGCCTCACTGGTTGATATCGTTGTTGGCGGTGGTTCTGTACGGTGTTTTACTGTGGTTTTTACCAAATGACCGTCAGCAGAGGGATGCATCATTTTTCAACTTGTTTGGTGACTTATTTAGTGGTCAGAGTGCCTCACAATCCTCTCGATCACGAGCGCGAAAACAAATCCATGCCGAAGAACGTGACGTGCATGAAAATAAAGGGGATAAACAGTAAATATGAAGTTTTGGCAACGGATTATTGTCGATGCACTATTATTTATGGCGATTGCTGGATTTTTCCGTAATAGTTTTGCGGTTTCCAGCGTATGGTACGCCTTGGTTGCCAGTTTGGTGTTGGCAATTTTGAATGCAGCCATTAAGCCAATCTTGGTGGTATTATCATTACCAATAACGTTTTTAACATTAGGGCTGTTTTCAATTGTCATAAATGCACTGATGTTGGAACTGACAAGTTTCTTCGTTGGCGCGCAGAATTTCCACATTGCCAACTTCGGCATGGCAATGTTGGCAGCGATTATTATGTCCATCTGTAACGCTGTTATTTCTGGGTACTTTAGTAAAGAGTGATGATAGAAGAGTGATGCCGAAGCTCGGGAAGGTTCGAGCAACAACGTAAAGGTGACAGCGTGCAAGCGCACCTTGCTTGTAGGATGGCAGCTTTGGGTTGTGCACAGGACCTTGAGCGACAGGTGCACGTTTGAAAGAGTGATACCTTACTTCGGGTTGAATCCGAGCAATAAGAAACAAGGCGAATGATTCGGTGATTTCCCGAATGCTTTGGCTTGTAGCTTATGCACAGGATTCAGAAGTAAGGTGCACGTTTAGAGTGATGCCGAAGCTCGGGAAGGTTCGAGCAACAACGTAGAGACATATTTAAGGAGGAGTATTCGTGGCAGATAGTGTAACGATACGGGAGCTGGTAAAGAATACCAGGTTAACCGTTTATTATGGTGAAGAGTATCTGGACCATCGCCGCATTACGACACCGGACATTTCTCGTCCGGGTCTGGAAATGACCGGTTATTTTAACTATTATCCACCGGAACGCATTCAGTTACTGGGGATCACAGAAACATCATTTTCTAAAAAGATGAGTCATGAGGAGCTACTCATGATTATGCGGAAAATGGCAGATCCCCAAACGCCTTGTTTTGTTGTGTCAACCGGAATTGAACCGCCGGCAGAGTTAATTCAGGCGGCAACGGAACAACATATTCCTGTGTTGGGGTCCAAACAAACGTCATCGCGAATTCTTTCAAATATGTCGATTTACTTAAGCGGCGTATTGGCCAAGCGGCAATCGATTCATGGTGTGTTAGTTGATATTTATGGACTTGGGGTTCTTATTACTGGTGACTCAGGTGTTGGTAAATCTGAAACAGCCCTGGAACTTATTCGTCGTGGACACCGACTGATTGCTGATGATCGGGTGGATGTTTATCAACAGGATGAACAAACATTAGTTGGTGAGGCGCCAAAGATTTTAAACCACCTAATGGAAATCCGTGGGATTGGTATTATCGACGTGATGAATCTGTTTGGTGCTGGCGCAGTCAGAAGTCAGGCCAAGATTCAACTGATTGTCCACTTGCAAAACTGGACCCCTGATGCTCAATTTGATCGTCTGGGCAACGCCGATGATGAGCGCCAAATTTTCGACGTTCAAGTACCGATGATTTCAATTCCCGTTAAGACAGGTCGTAACTTAGCCATCATTATTGAATCTGCCGCGATGAACTTCCGTGCTCGATCCATGGGGTATGATGCAACAAAGACATTCGACGATAATTTAAATAGTTTGATTCAGGAAAACTCTAAACGTGATGAAGCTGCTGAGGCAGCAAATGAAGCAAAGACGACCGATGATAGTGCATCGGCCACTAAGGGTAAGGATTAAAGAATGGCGTTTACTTCACTTGTTGGGGCGTTGAACCCAATCGCACTGCATTTAGGACCCATTGAGGTTCATTGGTATGGCGTCATTATTACCACCGGCGTTTTCATTGCGTTATGGTTGTCCATTCGTGAAGCCCGCAGACGTCAGATTAATCCCGATGATCTATATGACTTTTTACTCTGGGCACTACCAGTTGCGCTGATTTCTGCGCGTATCTATTATGTGGTCTTTCAATGGTCCTATTATCAACATCATTTAGATCAGATTATTGCCATCTGGGATGGTGGGATCGCGATCTATGGTTCACTAATTGGTGCCATTATTGTGGTTATTCTATTTACCCGCTGGCGTAAAATTCCGACATTTCTGTTTCTGGACGTGTTAGCACCGACCGTGATTATGGCGCAAGGGATTGGTCGATGGGGGAACTTTATGAACCAAGAAGCTTTTGGTAAAATAACCACATTGGCACATTTACAGGCCTTGCATTTGCCACAGTTTATCATTACGCAGATGGACATTGGTGGCGTTTATCGTACGCCTACATTTTTGTATGAATCCGTATGGGACATCGCTGGCTTTGTCTTTTTGTTAGCCACGCGTCATATTAAGGGGCTGTATTTGCGTGGCGAGGTGTTCTTTATTTATGTAGCATGGTATGCGTTTGGTCGTTTTTTCGTGGAAGGCATGCGAACCGATAGCTTGATGTTAGGCCCGGCGCGAGTGTCACAATGGTTGTCCGTTGTTTTGTTTATTGGTGCCTGGGTGTGGTTGATTATTCGGCGTCGACAGCATAATGTACCATCTTATTTATCAGGAATGACGGTTACAAAGAAATAACTCACGTTCGCAATAAATTGAGGAGAAACTAATGACAACAAAAATTGCAGTGCTGGGCGCTGGATCTTGGGGCAGTGTGCTGGCAAACTTATTGACGGAAAATGGTCAAACAGTTGCTCTGTGGTCCCATAAAGCCAGCCAGGTGGAAGAAATGAATCAACACCACACAAACCAGGCCTATATGCCAGGCTTTGAATACCAACATAACCTGGTGGTAACTGATGATATGGCTGAAGCAATCAAGGACGCGTCGGTTGTCTTGTTTGTTGTACCAACGAAGGCAATTCGTGAGGTCAGCGCTCAGGCTGCTAAATTATTAATTACTAATCATCAAAAAGTAACGATTGTGCACGCAATCAAGGGATTGGAACAAGAAACATATAAACGGGTCTCAGAAATGTTAACGGAAGAGATTCCATCTGCCAACCGAGACGCGGTTGTTGTGCTGTCCGGTCCTAGCCATGCCGAAGATGTTGCGAAAAAGGATATTACGTTGATAACAGCCGCATCATTAAATGAGGATGCGGCGAGAAAAGTACAAAAACTCTTTATGAACTCATATTTTAGGGTTTATACTAATACGGATGTGATTGGTGCTGAATTTGGTGCCGCCTTAAAGAACATTATTGCTATTGGTGCCGGTGCTTTACATGGACTGGGATATGGCGATAATGCGAAGGCTGCATTAATGACCCGTGGCTTAGCTGAAATAAGTCGATTAGGTCAATCGTTTGGTGCTAATCCGTTAACGTTTATCGGCCTTTCTGGTGTTGGTGATTTAATTGTAACGGCGACAAGTTCAAATTCACGCAATTGGCGTGCGGGAAATGAACTGGGTCAAGGCAAATCGTTACAAGAAGTCATTGATACCATGGGTATGGTAATTGAAGGTGTGGCTACCACAAAGGCGGCCCACGAACTAGCCATTAAACGCCATGTTGATATGCCAATCACTGACGCCATTTATGACGTCCTGTACAACGGGGCCGAAGTTCGCTCAGTCATTACCGGATTGATGCAACGTGAAGGTCGCGCTGAAATTGGCTAACAAGTTGGTTGTGGCTGGGGTAAAGTAGACCACGTTATCGTGGGAAAAACGAAAGGAATTTGTTGTTATGCAAAAAGTTAGAAAGGCCATTATCCCTGCAGCGGGTTATGGCACGCGTTTTTTACCAGAAACTAAGGCAATCGCCAAAGAAATGTTGCCGATCGTTGATAAACCAACGATTCAATTTATTGTTGAAGAAGCCCACAAGGCCGGCATCGAGGAAATCTGTGTCGTAACAGGACGTGGCAAACGTTCTATTGAAGACCACTTTGATTCAGCCCCTGAATTGGAAGCTGATTTGGCAAGTAAGGGTAAGGACGCTATGTTGCATGCCGTCCAATCAAGTAACGACAGCAACCTTTACTTCATCCGCCAAAGCCACATGCGTGGTTTAGGTGACGCTGTATTAACTGCAAAAGACTTTATCGGTGATGAACCATTTGTTGTTTTACTTGGTGATGACTTGATGGAAGATAAAGTTACTTTAACGAAGCAACTGATTAACCGTTATGAAGAAACAGGTGATTCAACCCTTGCCGTTATGCGTGTTCCTCATGAAGAAACGAACAAGTATGGTGTGATCAACCCAGCCAAGGAAGTTTCTGATGGTTTGTATCAGGTTAAGAGCTTTGTTGAAAAGCCTAAACCTGAAGACGCTCCTTCTGACTTGGCCATCATTGGTCGTTACTTATTGACACCTGAAATTTTTGAAGCTTTGGAACAAACACCTTATGGCAAAGGCGATGAACTTCAATTAACAGATGCCATTGACCTGCTGAACAAGAAGCAACATGTTTACGCTCACGAATTTAAAGGTGACCGTTATGATGTTGGTTACAAGTTTGGTTTGATCAAGACAAACATTGAATTTGGTTTGCGTCACCCGGACGTGAAGGACGAACTTCGCGACTACGTGCTTCAATTGGCTGACGAAATTAAAGCTAATACAAAATAATGAATGCAGAAACGTGCTGACGCCGGATTAATCGGGTCAGCACGTTTTTACCTCAGGGGGTATAAGCAAAAAGCTTGTATTACTTACGAAAAGATAGTAGACTGTGAGCATTGAAAAATGTTAGGCAGTAGGAGGAAAGTCGATATGGCAACAAACTATGATGTGATTGTGATCGGTGCTGGCCCCGGTGGGATGACTGCAGCACTGTATGCTTCACGGGCAAACTTGTCAGTGTTGCTATTGGATCGCGGAATTTATGGCGGTCAAATGAACAATACTGCCGCAATTGAAAACTATCCGGGTTTTAAATCTATTCAAGGACCTGATTTAGCTAGCGCCATGTATGAAGGTGCCACGCAGTTTGGTGCTGAGTATGGTTATGGTGCTGTGGAAAAGATTGTCGACAATGGCGATACTAAAACTGTGACTACAGACACTGATGAATACACTGCTAAGGCGGTTGTTATTGGGACAGGTTCTCAGTATCGCAAGCTTGGTGTGCCGGGGGAAACTGAATTTTCAGGCCGTGGTGTTTCCTACTGTGCTGTATGTGATGGTGCTTTCTTCCGCAATAAACACGTCGTTGTTGTTGGCGGTGGGGATAGTGCCATTGAAGAGGGCATTTACCTGACTCAATTGGCCGATAAGGTGACTGTTGTTCATCGTCGCGATCAGTTACGTGCCCAGAAAGTGGCTCAGGATCGCGCGTTTGCTAACGAGAAGATGGACTTTGTTTGGAACACAGAAGTAACTAAAATTGTTGGCGACGACATGAAAGTCACTGGTGTTGAATTAAAGAACAACCAAACCGGTGAAACCAGCACAATGGCTGCCGATGGTGTCTTCATTTATGTCGGTAATGTGCCGATGACAGAACCATTCGCTGGTCTTGGCGTTACAAACGAAGTTGGTTGGATTCCAACTGATGACAAGATGCGGACCAGTGTCCCTGGTGTATTTGCTATTGGCGATGTTCGCGAAAAGGACTTACGCCAGATTACCACTGCTGTCGGTGACGGCGGTATTGCTGGCCAACAGGTTTTCCAATATTTGGAGGATTTAAAGGCTAAGGCTGCGGTTAATTAAATATTTGATTTTAAGTGAATAATCGGAGCGTGCTGCATACAGAAGGTTGCAAAATTGCAATTTTTTGTGTAAGGCACGCTTTTTTTATTTGTTTTGATTGATAAAGCCCGATGAACGGGCGACGCAAACAATATGAATGCGGTATACTTAACGTATATTTGTGACTTTGGTCTAGATGAATGGAGATGCAACTGTGGATTGGAAAGATACTTACCAGGTTTGGGATAATCAAGAAAACCTGGAAACGGGTTTGAAGAAAGAATTAGCAGCGTTAAAGGGTAATGATGAGGCATTGGAAGATGCTTTCTATCAACCAATGAGTTTTGGTACTGCGGGGATGCGTGGTGTCATGGAACCTGGGATCAACCGGATGAACATCTATACGGTGCGCCAGGCCACAGAAGGTTTAGCTACATATATGGATACTTTGGGCGATGACGTGAAACAACGTGGTGTTGCCATTAGTTTTGATTCTCGTCATCATTCAACTGAGTTTGCCCACGAGGCCGCGAAGGTTTTAGGCCAACATGGCATCAAGAGTTTTGTGTTCGAAGGTTTACGGCCAACACCAGAATTGTCCTTTACGGTTCGTCATTTAAAGACGTTTGCCGGCATCATGATTACCGCAAGTCATAACCCAAAGCAGTTCAACGGTTACAAGATTTACGGTGAAGATGGTGCGCAAATGCCACCGAAGGATTCTGATTTAATTACGAGTTACATTCGTAAGGTCACTGATCTATTTGCTATCCAAACTGCCGATGAAGCTGAATTAAAGGCTAACGGGTTGGAAACGATTATCGGTGAAGACGTGGATAAGGCGTACTTGGATAACGTCGCTACTGTCACAGTGGATCACGATTTGGCCGCTGAAGAAGGTAAGGACATGACCTTTGTCTTCACGCCACTTCACGGTACTGGACGAATGCCTGGTGAACGTGCATTACGCAATGCTGGTTTTAAAAACTTCATCACGGTACCAGAACAAGCTGAACCAGACGGCGATTTTCCAACGGTTAAGTTCCCTAACCCAGAATTTTCTGAAGCTTTCGATTTAGCAATTAAATTGGGTAAAGAAAAGAATGCGGACGTGTTGATTGCAACAGATCCAGATGCTGATCGTTTGGGAACCGCAGTGCGTTTGCCAAATGGTGACTACCAATTATTGACTGGTAACCAAATCGCCGCATTGATGTTGCATTATATTTTGGAAGCAAACAAAAATGCCGGTACATTGCCTGCTAATGCGGTGGCTGTTAAGTCTATCGTCTCAACTGAGTTTGCCACCAAGATTGCCGAAAGCTACCACGTTGGCATGATCAATGTGCTGACTGGTTTCAAGTTTATCGCTGAACAGATCCAAAACTTCCAGGATACAAACAGCCACACGTTTATGTTTGGTTTTGAAGAGAGCTACGGGTATCTGATTAAGCCATTTGTTCGTGATAAGGATGCTATTCAAGCCTTAACGTTGCTGGCTGAAATTGCTGCGTACTATCGTAAACAAGGAAAGACGTTATACGATGGCTTGGAAGGCTTGTACAAGCAATATGGTTACTTCCGTGAACAAACGATTCAACAAACCTTTGAAGGTATTGAAGGGCCAAAGAAGATCGAAGCAATCATTCAGAAGTTCCGTCAGGCTGCTCCAAAGAGCTTCGCTGGTTACGATGTGACTGCTGTTGATGACATTGCTAAGGGTACAAAGACCTTTACAGATGGTCATGTTGAACAACTGGACCTGCCACATGCTGAAGTGTTGAAGTACTGGTTAACGGATGGTACATGGATTGCTGTTCGTCCTTCAGGAACTGAACCAAAGATCAAGTTCTATATCGGTACAAACGGTACCACTTTGGATGAAGCAAACGCCAAATTAAAGAAGTTTGCTGACGACATCAATGCTTTTGTTGCTGATTAGTTTTTGCTTGATACAAATTTCGACAATGAATAAAAAGAACGTGTGCACGATTGACGGGATGAGAGATTCCGTTACCGTGCACACGTTTTTTGTAGTGAGTGAATGCATATTTTTAACCGAAAGTGTGCATATCTCGTGCGAAAGTATGTTCGGTATGCTAGAATAGTTACGCTAAGTTGACGGGTTCAGAACAGCAATATGGTCGCAATGAATTACCCAAGCGAATCGAGCCGACCAGTGCAGTCATGAACCTGTTTTTTAAATCGTGTTGATGATGGTTTATCACTTACCATCACAATAATTAGACCATGTAAATGAACTAGGGGAGGTAACGTCTGGCATGATTGAACGTCAAGCAGATCGAAAGTTTGATTTAGTCTCAAAGTATAAGCCAACTGGTGATCAACCGGAGGCCATCAAAGCGTTGACAGATGGGATTGAAGACGGTAAAAAAGCGCAGATTTTGATGGGTGCTACGGGAACCGGTAAAACATTCACAATCAGTAATGTGATTGCTAACGTTAACAAACCGACACTGGTTCTATCACACAACAAAACATTGGCAGGACAGCTCTATGGTGAGTTTAAGGAGTTTTTCCCTAACAATGCCGTTGAATATTTTGTTTCCTACTATGATTATTACCAACCGGAAGCCTATGTTCCCTCATCTGATACGTACATTGAAAAAGATTCATCAATCAATGATGAAATTGATAAATTGCGTAATGCGGCTACTAGTTCGCTTTTGGAACGGAATGATACGATTGTCGTGGCTTCGGTGTCATCAATCTTTGGTTTAGGTGATCCACACCAGTATAAAGACCATGTCATTTCCTTGCGGGTCGGTCAGACAATCGAACGTAATGATTTCATGCGCAAGTTGGTTGACATTCAGTTTGAGCGTAATGATATTGATTTCCAACGTGGCCGTTTTCGAGTGCACGGGGATGTTGTTGAAGTGTTCCCAGCATCTGAAGATCAACATGCGCTACGAATCGAGTTTTTCGGTGATGAAATTGATCGGATGCGAGAGGTCGATGCACTGACTGGTGAGGTAGTTGGTGATCGTGATCACGTCACAATTTTCCCAGCCACGCATTTCATGACTAATGACGCCATCATGGATCATGCCATTACGACGATCGGTGACGAGTTGGAAGATCGGCTAAAGGTGTTGAAGGATCAAGGCAAGTTGCTGGAAGCACAACGTTTACAGCAACGGACAACTTACGACATGGAAATGATGCGTGAAATGGGCTATACGAGTGGGATTGAAAACTATTCCCGTCATATGGATGGCCGGAAACCCGGTGAACCGCCGTTTACGCTTCTAGACTTCTTCCCGAAAGACTTTTTACTAGTCGTGGATGAAAGTCACGTTACGATGCCACAAGTGCGTGGTATGTATAAAGGTGACCGTTCTAGAAAGCAGATGCTGGTTGATTATGGCTTCCGTTTGCCAAGTGCACTGGATAATCGGCCACTAAAAATTAACGAGTTTGAAAAGCACATTAACCAAGTCGTTTACATGTCCGCAACACCTGGTGACTACGAGCATGAACAAACGGACACAGTGGTTCAACAGATTATTCGGCCGACGGGTTTACTCGATCCAACGATTGAAGTTCGACCAATTATGGGTCAAATTGATGATCTCGTTGGTCAGATCAATAAGCGGATTGAGGCCCATGAGCGGACGTTTGTCACGACGATGACCAAGAAAATGGCGGAAGATTTGACGGATTACCTGAAAGATCTGGGTATCCGGGTTCGTTACCTACACAGTGACATTAAAACTTTGGAACGAACGCAAATTATCCGTGATTTACGTTTGGGCAAATTTGACGTGTTGGTCGGCATCAACCTTCTCCGTGAAGGAATTGATGTGCCTGAGGTGTCCTTAGTTGCAATCTTGGATGCTGATAAAGAAGGATTCCTAAGAAATGAACGGTCATTGATTCAAACGATTGGTCGTGCTGCCCGTAATTCACACGGGGCGGTTATTATGTATGCGGATACCATTACAGGTTCTATGCAGGCGGCCATCGATGAGACCAAACGTCGCCGTGAGATTCAGGAAAAATATAACGAAGAACATCACATTACGCCGACAACTATCGTTAAGCCAATTCGTGATAACATCACGGTAACAGCGCCAACTGGTGATGGTCAGAAAGAATCAACACTTAATGAGGAAGACTTTGATAATCTGTCAAAATCCGATCAGAACGCAATGTTGGCTGGTTTGAACAAGCAAATGCAAGAAGCCGCCAAGAAATTGGACTTCGAAGAAGCGGCAACGTTGCGTGATACAATCATGGAATTAAAAGCCAAACAGTAAAGGGTGGCAAAGGTAACCAATGGCAAATAACGACAAAATTGTAATACATGGGGCACGTGCCCATAATTTAAAGAATATTGATGTCACGATTCCACGTGACAAACTAGTAGTCATTACGGGGTTATCTGGTTCAGGAAAAAGCTCGCTTGCGTTTGATACGTTATATGCGGAGGGACAGCGACGGTATGTCGAAAGTTTGTCCGCATATGCGCGTCAATTTCTTGGACAGATGGATAAACCGGATGTGGACTCAATTGACGGTCTGAGCCCGGCGATTTCTATTGATCAGAAGACAACCAGTAAAAATCCGCGGTCGACTGTTGGGACTGTTACGGAAATCAATGATTATTTGCGGTTACTATGGGCACGGGTTGGAACACCAATCTGTCCAAACGACGGCACAGTTATTACCAGCCAATCTGTTGAGCAGATGGTTGATGAGGTTCTGGCACTGCCTGAACGGACGCGACTTCAAGTATTGTCACCGATTGTGCGTCGAAAGAAAGGGCAACATGCGAAAATCTTTGCCAAGATTAAACGTGAAGGATTTGTGCGTGTTCAAGTAGATGGCGAAACTTATGATATCGATGAGGTACCTGAACTAGATAAAAACAAATATCACAGTATCAATATTGTCATTGACCGGGTAATTGTACATCCAGACGGTGATAGTCGGAGTCGTTTGTTTGACTCATTTGAAGCTGCCCTTCGTTTGAGTGATGGGTATGCGACTGCCGACATCATTGATGGTGAACCGATGCAGTTCTCAGAACATTATTCATGTCCCATTTGTGGGTTTACGGTCGGCGAATTGGAACCACGGCTGTTTTCGTTTAATGCACCACTTGGCGCTTGCCCCGATTGTGAAGGATTAGGAGTCAAACTGGAAGTTGATGAAGATCTTGTCGTTCCAGACCCCAGTAAGACACTTCGTGAGGGTGCTTTGGAACCATGGAATCCGATTAGTTCCATGTATTATCCAAGCATGCTGGAACAGTTTGCTAAACAAAACAAGATTGATATGGATACACCATTTAACAAGTTACCTAAGAAGCAACGCGATATGGTCCTTCATGGATCAAGCAAAAAGTTCCATTTTCACTATGAAAATGACTTTGGTGGTGTTCGTGATGTCGATGCCGATTTTGAAGGTGTCATGAACAATGTGTCACGTCGCTACAAGGAAACTAATTCTGACTTTACACGTGATCAAATGCGTCAGTATATGACTGAACTGACATGTCAGACCTGTCACGGGTATCGGCTAAATCGCCAGGCACTATCCGTTAAAATTAACGGGAGGCATATTGGTGAAGTTTCTGAAATGGCGATTGATGATGAGTTGCCATTCTTCCAGGGCTTAACTTTGGGTGAGCAAAACAAAGTGATTGCGGAACCAATCGTTAAGGAAATTCGCGATCGGTTATCATTTTTGACGAGTGTCGGCGTGGGTTATCTTACACTGAGTCGATCCGCCAGAACGTTGTCTGGTGGTGAGGCGCAGCGAATTCGTTTAGCTACCCAAATCGGTTCGAATCTGTCGGGTGTACTGTATATTCTTGACGAACCCTCCATTGGGTTACATCAACGTGATAACGATCGTTTGATCAGTTCACTCAAGAAGATGCGAGATTTGGGCAATACCCTGATTGTGGTTGAACATGATGAGGATACAATGCGGGCGGCCGACTACTTAATTGATATTGGCCCTGGTGCTGGCGAAAATGGTGGCCAGGTTATGGCCGCTGGAACGCCTAAACAGGTTGAGCGCAGTACTAAGTCATTAACTGGTCGGTATTTAGCTGGGAAAGACTTCATTCCGGTGCCGCTTAAGCGACGTAAGGGGAATGGTAAGGCCATCGTATTAAAGGGGGCCGCAGAAAACAATTTACAGAATGTTGATGTACGTTTCCCACTAGGTGAGTTAACAGTCGTGACTGGTGTGTCAGGATCCGGTAAATCCACATTGGTTAACAGTATTCTTGAAAAGGTACTGGCTCAAAAGCTCAATCACAATTCCGCCAAACCTGGTAAGTACAAGAGTATTGCCGGCGTGAACAACATTGAAAAGATTGTGGATATCGATCAGTCACCGATCGGACGGACACCGCGTTCAAACCCCGCTACTTATACGGGTGTGTTTGATGACATTCGTGATTTGTTTGCTCAAACGAATGAAGCTAAATTACGTGGATATCAAAAGGGCCGGTTCTCATTCAACACTAAAGGTGGTCGCTGTGAGGCCTGTCATGGTGACGGAATCTTAAAGATTGAGATGAACTTTCTGCCAGATGTCTATGTGCCTTGTGAAGTTTGTCATGGTTCCCGTTACAATTCAGAAACACTTGAAGTGACGTACAAGGGTAAGAATATTTCAGACGTTCTGAACATGACGGTTTCCGAAGCCTTGGACTTTTTCGCTGCGATTCCTAAGATTACGCGTAAGCTACAAACAATTGTTGATGTCGGTCTGGGATATGTTCATTTGGGTCAGTCAGCAACCACACTTTCAGGTGGTGAAGCTCAGCGAATGAAGTTAGCTTCTGAACTACACAAGAAGGCCAATGGGCGTAATTTCTACATCTTAGATGAACCAACAACAGGGTTGCATTCTGATGACATCAAACGGTTGATGGTTGTCTTGCAGCGACTGGTTGATCATGGCAACACGGTTTTGATCATTGAACATAATTTGGATGTGATTAAAACTGCCGATCATTTAATTGACCTTGGCCCAGAAGGCGGTGCCGGTGGTGGCCAAATCATTGCGACTGGGACACCGGAAGAGCTTGCTGAAGTTAAGGAAAGCTACACTGGTCAGTACCTGAAACCAGTGTTGGAACGAGATACCAAACGTACTGAAGAGGTTGCTGAACAGGCAAAATAACAACGCTACAATTTTTAATAATTTAATAATATGGCTGATCAAATCCTAATCTTTAGGCGTTTTGATCAGCCTTTTTTTGTTTTAACACGACCGTTTTGAGATTGAAGTTCTGCTTAAGGTTGGCCTACAAGATTAAAATTTGGTAAACTAGCACAAACTTATCTAATAAATATGAGTGCGAGAAAGAATGTGACGACATGAAACAAAAAACACCAGTGGTAGAACTGAATCGTTCCTTAGGTATTTGGTCAGCTCTGTCCTTAGTGATCGGGACTATTATCGGCGCCGGCGTATTCGTGAGACAAGCGGCAGTACTTGATGACGCTGGCTCTACCACGGGTGCATTGTTTGCGTGGCTAGCAGGTGGGGTTCTGACATTAACAGCCGGGCTGACCATTGCTGAAATTGCCTCCCAAATGCCACATACTGGCGGTTTGTATGTTTATATGGAACGAATGTATGGCCGTCTGTGGGGCTTTCTATCTGGTTGGATGCAGATTATTATTTACGGTCCAGCAATTATTGCGGCGCTTGCGGCATACTTAGGTATTTTAATGACTGACTTTTTTCACCTGTCAGGTGGGTGGGGATTGGCCGTCTCGCTTGGTACACTAGTAGCGGTTGGTGGACTCAATTTATTTTCTAATCGATATGGTGCAATGTTTGCAATTATAACGACGATTTGTAAATTGTTGCCAATCGTTGCAATCATTGTGTTCGGATTATTCTTCGGTGATGGCAATGCGCTGGGCAACAGTGTGTCGACCGCTACTCAGCATGGCAGCAACTTTGGTGTTGCCATTTTGGCGACGTTATTTGCGTTTGACGGATGGATTCTGGTTGCTAATTTGGGCGATGAAATAAAAGAACCGCAAAAATTATTGCCCCGCGCAATTATCGGTGGGATTAGTATCGTTATGGTTATTTATTTATTGGTAGCCTACGGTGTTTTTGCAAGTTTGCCGGCGTCAACGATTCATCGACTGGGAACGGGGGCAATTCCGTTTCTTGCTACAAAAGACTTTGGCGCAATTGGCGGTAAGCTGTTGAGTATCGGTGTCATTATTTCGATTATCGGTTGTATCAACGGCAAAATCATGACTTTCCCACGCATTATGTACGCGATGGCACGTGATCGGGAGTTGCCATTTAGCCGTGTGCTGGGCTATTTAAGCCCTAAAACAAGGACGCCAATCTTTTCGACCATTGCAGTGTTATTAATTGCCGCGTTGATGGTGTTATTTGCAAACGCAGATCGGCTATCAGAACTATGTATTTTTACGGTTTATTGTTTCTACGTCATGGCGTTTTTGGGATCATTTAAATTGCGTCGTCAGCATAAGGAACGGCCATTTTCGATGCCACTGTTTCCGTTAACCCCGATTGTAGCGATTGGTGGTTCGCTGTTTGTACTCATCAGTGAAGTTTTCTCGGATTTCACGGGTGTCTTATTCTCTTTGGGAATGGTTGTCGTTGGTATTCCAGTTTATTACTATGAGATTAAACACAATCATGCAAAAGATTTTGTTAAAGATGATTCAGGAAAGTGAGTTTAGGCAATGCAAGAGAGTCACGTTGAATTGAAACGTTCTCTAGGACTGTGGTCTGCACTAGCGATTGTAATCGGTACAGTCATTGGTTCCGGGATATTTTTTAAGCAAGCATCTGTTTTACAAATGACTGGTTCTACCAACTTAGCGATGTTGGCTTGGCTGCTAGGGGGACTAATTACCCTAGCCGACGGGCTGACGTTATCTGAAATTGGTTCTCAAATTCCGCATACTGGGGGTCTTTACCAATATATGACCCATATTTATGGTGAATTCTGGGGCTTCATGTCAGGCTGGATGCAGGTTATCGTTTATGCACCAGCAATTGTCGGCTCGATCGCTGGGTATTTAGGCTTGTTGGTCACTAACTTCTTTGGTCTCGGGTCGGTTTGGAAGGCACCAATTGCGATTGGCACCATTATTCTGATCGCGATGCTGAATATGTTGGAAAATCGCTATGGTGCCGCCTTTGCGATTGTGACAACCATTTGTAAGCTATTGCCGATTGCGGCAATCGTAATTTTCGGGCTCTTCTTTGGTCGTGAGGCTGGCTTCGGTGAGACGGTAACGAGTATTCACCAGAGTGTTGGTAACTTTGGCGTTGCTGTGTTAGGTACCATCTTTGCCTATGATGGCTGGATTCTGGTGACTAATCTAGGTGGCGAAATCAAACGGCCCGAAAAGTTGTTACCGTTAGCCATCATTTTGGGAATTACCATTGTTATTGTGTTATACCTCGGGGTAACATTTGGTATTTTTCGGTCTTTAAGTGCAGCTAAAATTAATGAACTCGGCCAGAACGCGACGGCCTACTTTGCCTTAAATGCGTTTGGGGCATTCGGTGGACGACTCGTTAATATTGGGATAATGATCTCAATTATTGGTGCGTTGAATGGTAAAATGATGTCCTTTCCACGGATTTATTATGCGATGGCCGCTAAACGCCATTTGCCGTTTGCCAAACAAATTAGTAGCCTGAACCGTCACACACAAACGCCGGTCGTTGCAACAACGATTTTACTGGCATTGACTAGTTTAATGATCCTGACTGTTGATACTGATCGACTATCTGAGCTCTGTATTTTTGCGATGTACAGTTTTTATATTGCTGCGTTTGTTGGTGTCTTTATCTTGCGTCATCGCAATGGTGGCAAACCGGCTGGGTTCAGCACGCCGGGGTATCCAGTAGTTCCAATTATTGCCATCATCGGAACTAGTTTTGTGGTTATCAGTGAACTGTTCTTCGATTTTGTTGGGGCGGCAACGTCACTGGTTATTATTGGACTAGGAATTCCACTTTATTACTGGTTGAAACGGCATTATAAAAACGATGATTCTATTGATGTCATGTAATTGATTTAACCTCAGAGGAGGTTGTGGGCGTGGTGAAAATGCCGCTTTCGGTTGCCAACATTGACACGCTCGCCGTGGGACCGGTTCAAGCCCGAAGTTCACGGTCTTTCACCTCGTCACAGAGCCTCGTGAAATTCCGAGTCCCCGTGACCGTCCGTGTTGTAAATTCGAGAAGTGCATTCGAATTAACAACACTTTCACGGCTCGGTATCAATGTTGGCGCCCTCCCGCTGACCTAGTTAGGCGATCACATAAATGGCACTTATTAGTCCGCAAAGAGCGGTTTAATCCATCTTCACGGACAATGTTATTTAATATTGATTCACAATTTAGCCATCTATTTAAAACAACAATGGAACTGTTTTGGTCAATCGATCAAGACAGTTTTTCGTTTTAGACACAAAATTGCTCACAATTATTAATTACTGTTAAAAAATCGTTGGCAAGTTTAGTTTTAGTTACGTTTTGAAAGACGTGTTAGTGCGGGTGGTAGAATGAAACGTAGATTTATGAAAAAACGAGTTGGGTTAGGGTGCTTGCGTTTATTTTTGAAAGCGGGGAAATCGTCACATGAATGTTAAACCAAAACACTCTGCAAACTGGTGGGTAACCCTAGTTTGTGTCTTGTTTGGCGGACTGTTGGTACTAGGCGTTGCTTACGATGCCCCAATTTATCAACGACCAATCGCTAAAATTACTAATGTACGTAATGAACGCCCTGTCAAACAACAAGATGAGTTTGAAAATCAAGATGCAACAGTCCATCAGCGGATCAATGCAGTTTTGATTAACACAATTCACAAGGGACAAAAGATTACTTTAAGCAATACATACAGTCGTTCCGGGGCAATGGATCAACCCTATCGCGTGGGCAATCAGGTATTCATTTCAAAACTAACTCGAGGTCAACAGTCGAATATTAAAGGACCAAAGCGAGATACCGTTGTCGCTTTACTGACCTGGATTGTAATCAGTTTGCTGTTTATCTTTATGCGCTCGGCCGGTTTTATGGCATTGTTATCCGTTGGACTAAATGCAGTGCTGTTCTTCTTAGCAATCAACATCGATTTGAGTTTAAAAAATGGCAATGTGTTTGTCATTTTTAGTCTAATTAGTGTTGTTTTTGCAGCTTTAACGCTGTGGCTGGTTTTAGGTTGGAGTCGACAAACGGTCATTACGCTAACGGCGACATTATCCGGGACGGCGTTAGCAATTTTAATCAGCCTGATTGTGTTCGCGCTTACCCATGAACGGGGTATGCACTATGAAGGGCTTCAGTATGTGACCACATTGCCGCGACCCTTGTTTTTAGCAGAGACACTGATTGGGTCTTTAGGGGCGGTGATGGATGAGTCAACAGATATCGTGGCAACACTGTTTGAACTGCAAGCTGAACGTCCAGATGTTAGTAGAAACCAGCTATTTTTATCAGGACGAAACGTTGGTCGCTCCATTATGGGACCTTTGATCAACGTGCTGTTCCTTATCTTTGTAGCCGATACCTTTCCGTTGACACTCTTGTACTTAAAGAATGGTAATAACTGGGGATATACTTACATGATGAATATGTCGATGGGGGTTATTCAAAGTTTAATCAGTGGTCTAGGAATTGTATTAGCCATTCCAGTGGCCAGTTTCGTTGCAAGCCGATTGATGAAGAAGAAGGTGATGACAGATGACAACCTTTAGTGTGTTGGCATTGTTGCTTTTCTTAGCCATGTGGGCTGTGGGTGGTAAACAGGGGGCAATTGCGTTTGTCAGTCTCGGTGTTAACTTTGCGTTGTTGTTTTTAACCATCGTGTTAGTTCAGTTTCACTTGCCGCCACTGCCTGTCACATTAGTTGCTGGGACGATTATATTGGCTGTGACGATTTTCTTTGGGAATGATGATGACAACAGTACGACGACAGCTTTTTACGCTTCCGTTATCGTGATGTTGTTACTTTTGTTGTTTATTGTGCCTGTGGAGCACTGGGCGCAGGTCGCTGGATTCGGGGATGAGGACAGTGAAGACTTGGAAGGCATGTCGCTGTATATTGGCATTTCTTTTTTGAAGGTCGAAATATGCACCGTTGTGTTAAGCACATTAGGTGCCATTGCTGAGGCAGCTATGGCCATTTCATCAGGTCTATCGGAGATTGAAATGCAACAGCCTACAATAACCGGAAAACGTTTGTTTGGCGATGGTTTGAACGTCGGTAAACAGATTATTGGGACCACGTTTAATACTTTGTTCTTCGGCTTTTTTGGTGGTTTCTTATCGTTGTTCATATGGTTCGTCGGTCTTCGCTATTCAATTGGTGAGGTTTTTAATGACAAGGTGTTTGTTGCGGAATTGTTAATGGTGTTGTTATCGTTTATCGGTGTTCTCATTACGGTGCCAATGACGGCAGCAGTAGCTAGTTGGCGTTGGCATCGACAGTCACAACAGTCACAACAGTCACAAAAAAAGCCAATAGTAACTAAAGTAGATGCAGATGAATAAAAAGACACACCCGGTATGTTATACTGTTACAAGTGACGTCGTCAGCTGAGCAAAGAAAAGCAATAAGCGGCGACGTAAGGGGGCAAAGAAGTGGCACAACAACTGAAATTGGTTATTATTACAGGGATGAGTGGTGCTGGCAAAACGGTTGCCATGCAAAGCTTTGAGGACTTGGGCTACTTTGTTATGGATAACATGCCACCCAAACTATTGCCAAAGTTTTGGCAGTTGGTTAGGCAGTCAGGAAATGTTAAAAAAGTTGCGCTTGTCGTAGATTTACGTTCACGTGAATTTTTTGATGACCTACAGGAAATGATTGCAATTTCCTTAAGCACTGGCACGGTAGATACATCGGTATTATTTCTCGATGCGTCTGATGCCGAATTAGTGGCACGGTACAAGGAAACTCGGAGGGCACATCCATTAGCCATGGATGGCCGAGTTTTAGATGGTATTCATCAGGAGCGAAGCTTGCTGTCGGAAATGAAGGAACGGGCAGACTTGGTCATCAACACGGATCATTTGACGCCACGTCAGCTACGCGAAGATATTTTTGAACAATTTGAAAATCAAGATAAACAGTCGGAATTTCATGTTGAAATTTTGTCATTTGGGTACAAATATGGTTTGCCGATTGATGCGGACATCGTGATGGACGTTCGATTTTTACCAAATCCATATTATGTGCCTGAATTAAAATCACTGACTGGCCGTGACCCTGCTGTGTATGATTACGTAATGAAACAGCCCGCCACGGAATCCTTTTACAAGCAGTTTTTAGAGCTTTTAAAACTGACCTTGCCTGGCTATCAAAAAGAGGGCAAAACCAGTTTGACCGTTGCAATTGGTTGTACTGGTGGGCAACATCGGTCAGTCGCTATCACAGAGCGACTAGGCAAAGATTTAAGTCAGGACTATCGCGTCCATGTCAGTCATCGTGACGTGGAGAAACGAAAGGAAACGGTTAACCGCTCATGAGAGAAATCATGGAGAAGCGGCGGCCACGCGTAGTTGTCATTGGCGGAGGCACGGGTTTGCCCGTTGTCCTTAATTCCCTGCATAAGCAGGACGTCGATGTAACTGCCGTTGTGACGGTCGCAGATGACGGTGGTTCTTCGGGAATCATTCGGAACTATATTAACGTTGTGCCACCTGGTGATATTCGTAATGTCATGGCCGCCTTGTCGCGGCTGTCACCATTGGAATTGAAGGTTTTTCAGTATCGGTTTGAAGCTAACGATAACTTCTTCTCCGGTCATGCGATTGGTAATTTAATTATCGCGGCGCTTACTGAAATGGAGCATGGCGTGTTTGGCGCTGTTCAGGAACTGTCCGAAATGATGCATGTAGATGGGCATGTTTATCCAGTTGCCAATGAACCGTTGGTGCTTCACGCTGAGTTTACCGATGGCACGCAACTCGCCGGTGAGGCTGAAATCACGGCTGCCCACAAACAGATTAAACGGGTGTGGGTCACACCACAGCCAGATTCTGACGATGAGATTGCTAAGGCCATGCCAGCCGTAATCGATGCCATTTTAGGCGCCGATTTGATCGTGTTGGGACCTGGTAGTCTATTTACAAGCATTTTGCCAAACCTGATGGTGTCAAACGTGGGCGAGGCAATTATGCATACTCCTGCGGAAGTTGTGTATATTTGTAACATTATGACGCAGAAGGGTGAAACGGATCACTTTACTGATGCTGATCATGTTCAGGTATTAAACAAGCATTTGGGCGCCAATTTCGTGGATACAGTCCTTGTGAATACCGAACGGGTTCCAGAGGATTACATGGATTGGAAACGCTGGAACGAGGTGTCAACACAAGTGACATCTGATACCGACGCATTGACCAGGATGGGTGTCCGCTCAATTCGAGCCAATTTACTACAGTTACGGGATGCCGGTGCTTTTCATGACGGGACCAAAGTGGTTGCCGAGCTGATGAAGTTGCTTGCACATAAACATATTCAATAACTGCCTTGATTGATAAGGTGATAAAAAAGGAGGCAGCACGATGTCCTATGCCAGTGACGTAAAAAAAGAGCTGACTGGATTAAAGGTGCACGCGGCGAATGGTAAGGCTGAATTAATGGCCTTGATTCGCATGAACGGCGCGGTCAGCATTGTTAACCACGCGTTTGTGTTAAACGTGCAAACGGAAAATCCGGCGATTGCTCGACGAATTTATGCATTATTAAAGCAGTTTTACCGTTTGGAAGCAGAACTGATTGTTCGTAAAAACGTCAAACTTAAGAAAAACAACATGTATGTCGTGCGGCTAAAGACCGGTACGCAACAAGTTTTAAACGATCTTCATGTGTTAGGTGACATGGGAATCGAAGAGGTGGTGCCACAAAATGTGCTTACCGAAGATAGCGAAGTTCGCTCGTATTTAAGAGGCGCATTTTTGGCAGGTGGTTCGGTTAATAACCCGGACACCAGTCGTTATCATCTCGAGGTTTATTCTTTGTATGAAGAACAGAATCAACAGATTTGTGAGTTAATGAATCAGTATGACTTGAACGCCCGAATGACCAATCGTCGAAGTGGCTACATTACTTATCTTAAGGAAGGCGAGAAAATTTCTGATTTTCTCACCTTAATTGGAGCGACTAATGCCATGCTAAAGTTTGAAGATGTGCGCATTATGCGTGACATGCGTAATTCAGTCAATCGGCTTGTTAACTGTGAGACGGCGAACATGGAGAAAGTCGCATCTGCCAGTTCTCGCCAAATTGATAACATCGAGTACATCAAATCGCGTGTTGGATTAGGTCAGTTACCAGCTAAGCTTCAGGCCATGGCCGAGACTAGATTGGCCAATCGTGAAGTGAGTTTGAAGGAACTAGGTGACCTGATTCCGGGAGGACCAATTTCCAAGTCTGGCGTTAATCACCGTTTGCGGAAAATCAATGAATTCGCTGATAAACTGCGTGAGGATGACATTATTTCAGCGTAGTTGTCGTGTTTGTAGTTTGATGTGAGCATAAATAAAATGACCGATTTCCTTTAACTGGGAAACCGGTCATTTTATTTATGCTCGAGTTAATTGCGTGGCTGTTGCAGTGCGGCGACATTGGCGGGGTTGCTCAAACATGTCTTTAAATCGTCAAGCAAACCTGTTTCGCGCGGATGCCAGTCCAACGCCGCTTGAGTCCACGTGCTGCTGGTGGGATTACTGCCGACAACGGTAGGTTCAAACCAGCCAAAGTAGGCCTTAGCAGTCTCTTCATCAAAGTGTTCTACCGGCACACGCAACGTGTTGCCAATTGTTTCAACAATGGTCTTTACAGGAACACCTTCTTCGGCAACCGCGTTATAGGTCGCGCCGGCCTCGCCGTTTTCTAATGCGGCCACGAACAGCTGTGCTGCATCGTTACGATGAACGGATGGCCAAACATTGGCGCCATCACCGACGTAGCCAATCTTACCTTGATTAACCGCCATTTGAGCCAGAATGCTACCAAATCCTTGACGCTGAACGTCATGAACCGTGGGTGCTAAACGAACAACGCTGGCGCGAACGCCCTGTTGTGCATAACTGAGCGCCAGTGCTTCGGAAGCTGCTCGACCAACGGGGTGTGCCATATGGTCCTGTTCGGTAGCAGTGCGTCCCATGCCAACCGCCATTAAGGTCCCAGATGTATTAACTAGTGGCTTGTCGGTGTTGGCTAAAGCATCGCCAAGCGCTTTGACAGCAGCCATGTCTTTAGCGACGGCTTCATCATAATGGTTAAAATCATTAGTAAAAGCGAGGTGAATAACACCATCACTGCTCTTTGCGGCCGTTGATAAGGTATCTAAATCGTTCAGTGAGCCTTTAACGGGTGTGGCGCCTGCCTGAGTTAATTGTTGAGCCGAATGATCTGAATGAGCCAGTGCAAGAACCTCATGACCATGTTTAATTAGGGTTTTAACAACAACCTGACCAATGAAGCCATTACCACCTGTAACAAAAACTTTCATAATAAGTGCCTTCTTTTTAAATTTCATTTATTTGATAAAGTTTGTTTTATAAATGATAGCTCTATCGGTAAAGATTATAACCGATAGACTTATCGGTATCAAGTGGTAAACTAAAATAAATTACTTTTAAAGAAATGGGATCAGAAGGATGAAGAAAAAAGACGACCAAAAATATAATCGCATTCTTGATGTTGCTGGCGATCTGATTATTACCGATAGTGTCGGTGCAGTTTCAACTACAAAAATTGCTAAGCAAGTTGGCATTTCCCAGTCTAGTATCTACGTTTATTTCAAGAATCGTGAGGCACTGTTACTTACACTATATGTCCGTGAATTGAAGCGTTTGTATGCTCAGGACAGCGGGGAAGATTTGCGTTCACTGTCGTTTGAAACAGCAATGAAACAGTATCTTGAGCAACTGTTTCACTATGGTTTGACCTATCCTAAAAGTATGACGATCATTCAAAAGTTAAAAGAGGATTACGTCTTTGACGAGCAGGCTGGTGAGCAAATTAATGTCATCGTTCATCAAAGTGCCGTACAGCAGTTGTTATTTAAAGGGCTGGCTGACAAAACATTGCGGCAAGTGGATATTTCACTACTTAGAAACATTATTTTTTCGACGATCAAACTGCACACGGACAACTTGCGGCAAGGTGTGTACACTGAGGCAGACGTGCCGTTTGAAAGAATCCAACGCATGCTAATGAAGGCGGTTCAGAATAACTAATTCAGGCCGAAAGAAACAGTCTGGTTAGTGGGTAGAAATAAATTTGCATATACGCAAATATTAACAATAAGGTGTTGTTGTAGCCTCCCAAGCAGTGATAGGTTCGCTTTAATAAAGAGCGAATGGGGGAGATTGCATGACCAAAATAATTCATCGCGGTTGGTTCAGCATCGCTATTGTTGTGGCGCTGATCAATGGCTTAGAAGTTCCTTTTAACACGGCTACCTATGCCTATATTTTTAAACTGATTACTACGCGTGACTTGGCCGGCGTTGGGATTTATCTGGCGATCGTTCTAGGCGGATATTTATTCTTTTCGCTTTTGTCATACCAGCAAAGCTGGGTAGTCAATAAAAATGTGGCGTTTATCAATTTACGTCTAAAAACCCGTTATGTAGAAGCAAAGGTCGAGCGAGATGATCCCAGCCAGCAGGATTTCGAAGCAAATGGTCTATCATTTTTAATGAATGATTTGAAGCTACTCGAGGATAATTATTGGCGCAACGTGTTTCGATTATTAGGATACGGCACGACCATTTTGGTTACCATGGGATATGCGTTACACAATAGTTTTCGACTAACCGGGATTTTCTTAGCGTTCATGTTGGTGCCAACGGTCTTTCAGCGTTTGGCAAGTAAAGGGACGACGACTAAAGCAACCGTTTGGTCACAAAAAAATGCACAGTTGGCAACACGCGTAAAGGACCTATTACATGGGGCAATGACCATTCGTCGCTATCATGCTGCGGCTGGTTACAGAACTAAGCTACTCAGGGATGTCGGCAGTGTTGAAGAGGCGAATGCTGCGCTTAAGAATCGAATTGCACTGGCCAACAGTCTGCTAATGTATTTGTTTTATCTATTTTCAGAAACGCCGATTGCCATCGGTATCTACCTGACTATTTCGGGAATGTTAACGTTACCGGAATTTGTTGCAGTCCAATATTCAACCAACATGATTTTAAACAGCGTCAATCAAATGCTGACTTGTATTAACCAGATTGGCAGTACCAAGGCTATTCGCCAACAGTTGCGTCGAAGTATTTCCAAAGAAGGCGTAACAGCGGAGTTGCCCATGAAATCGGCACAGTTTCAGGAATTGAGATTGACAAATATCAGCTTTAAACGTGAACATCGCGATATTTTAAATGTCGTTAACTTGCGAGTTCAGAAGGGCGAAAAAGTGTTGATTCAAGGCCCATCTGGGGTGGGCAAATCAACATTGCTGTCGATTATGTTAAAGGAGTTGCCAGTTACAAACGGACAGCTGTTACTCAATGGTCAGGAATATGACGATGCTCAGGTAGAAAATCTATTTAGCAAGGTCTCACAAATACCGATTATCTTTGCCGAGACTGTCCGATATAACCTGACTTTAGGGATGCCATTTTCTGAGGGTGCGATTTTAGTAGCCGTCAGACAGGCTGGACTCAGTGACGTCATCAAAGAATCCAAGCTGAATCAGCAAATAGCCGAAGATGGTAAAAATCTTTCAGGCGGTCAGTTAAAGCGCATTGAAATTGCGCGGGCATTGTTATTTAAACGACAAGTGTTGTTGATTGATGAGGGGACAGCTTCCCTTGATTCAGCAACGGTAAGACAGATTCATGACACACTGTTGTCGTTGACTAATTTGACAGTGATCGAGGTAGACCATCATATTCCACACGAATTATTGTCAAAGTATGATCGTCACTACCAACTGAACAATGGCCGATTAGAAGAGCTCAACTAAAACCTGATGATGGATGGTCATACAGATGCACCCGAATGCCATCGTCAGGACAGCTTAAAATGGCTAATGAACAACTAACTGTGGCCTCTTTGTTTACTGTAAACGCAAAAAAAGACCCTCGTCATTTGACGAAGGTCTTTGCTTGTTGTGACTACTTTTGCATTTCGCTGGAGTTAGTCATAATGTGGTCAATCAAACCATAATCTAAGGCTTGCTCAGCGGTCATGTAGTTATCCCGTTCAGTATCCTTGTTGATAGTTTCAATGTCTTGACCAGTCTTTTCAGCCAGCAAGTTGTTAATCATCTTCCGTGTCTTCAGAATTTCTTCAGCCACGATTTCGATTTCAGTTTGTTGACCTTGAGCACCACCAGAAGGTTGGTGAATCAAGATTTCTGAGTGTGGTAAGGCAAAACGTTTGCCCTTAGCACCAGAAGTTGCCAGAATGGAAGCCATTGAAGCAGCCATTCCCATGACAATCGTTTGAACATCAGACTTAACAAAGTTCATGGTGTCGTAGATTGCCATTCCGGAAGTGATAACACCACCGGGTGAGTTAATGTACATGTAAATATCTTTATCAGAATCTTGGGCATCCAAGAAGAGCAATTGAGCGATGATGGCGTTGGCCATGTCATCTTCGATTGGTCCGGAAACCATAATGATCCGGTCTTTTAATAGTCGTGAGTAAATGTCGTAGGCACGTTCGCCACGGCTGGACTGTTCAATAACAGTTGGAATCAAAGCCATAATTGAGGCCTCCTTGTAATTTGCGTTGTTATTTAGCACTTGTAATGGTGCTCTGCTAATCAACGTAATTGTAGTTTAACCCAAAGGTCAAAAAAGGTCAAACAAAATGGTGCGATTGTTTGAAAAAATGTGATAAAAAGTTGTGTGCAATGTGATAGCCTTAGAGTATCAAGGGGTTAGGAGAGTTAGAGATGAATAAAAAATGGTTAACGTGGCCGGTATTTGTCACGCTAAGTGAGATTTATATCGCACCGTTAAATATTATGTGGTTCATTTTGGGTTCTGCCATTGCTCAATATCGTTATGGCGTGGTGAATTGGCTTAACGTTATTTTGTGTTTGGCGGATGTGTTCATTTTTGACCTGGCAGTTAACGTATCCGATAATTACTATGACTATGTACATGCCGCGGATCGTGAAGGATACGCTGCACATACAAATCCAATTGGCCGGTTGCATTTGCCTAAGCGTGGCGTGTGGTGGCTAGCGGTTACCTTGTACATTATTTCTGCAATCCCTGGCGTGGTTTTAGTCATGCGTACTGGATGGCCGGTATTATTGTTTGGGGTTATTGGTTACCTAATCGGTATTTTCTACACCGCGGGACCCTATCCATTAAATGCCATGCCGATTTGTGAAACTGTGGTTGCTTTTTCCATTACATATTTAATTGAACTCGTCTGTGTTTACATCAGCATTTACGGCCAGCGTCCGTTTACATGGGGCGTGGCGGGTACGACGTTTGCATTATGTCTACCAATTACGTTGTTGTTCTTTACTGTTCAATTAGGAAATAACACGGCGGATCTTGACGAGGATATCAAAAACAATCGTCATACACTGGCTTTTTTCATTGGCCGCAAACGGGCCGTCCAAGTGATGCAAGTTTTCTTGATTGTTGGCAGCTTATGGCCAATTGTAAACTTGGTTTTGGGACTGGCACCGTGGATCACTGTGCTAAGCGTGGTGTTGCTGCCGATTATGTGGCAAGGAATTAAACCGTTCTACGCAGTTCAAGACAAGCAGAAAACGTACATGAAAGTGATTAAAAGTACATCTTTGTTTTACATTGGGTACACTGCCCTGTTTGCAATTGGCGCATGGTTGTGAAGAATAAATCAGGAAAATCATTTGACAAACGATTAAAATGCTAGTATATTTCTAATCAACATTTAATCATTGTTTTCAAACCTAGTAGTGAATGATCTGTGTGTCAGGAAGTCGGTGGTTGCTGCGAACCGATCAGGATCATCTCATCGAAGTACCTGAAAACGAAAATGACCGGGCACCGTTGGACCGTTATCCCAGCGAGAGTGAATATAATGGGCGTTAGGCTCATTTTATTAAGCTGGGTGGTACCACGGTAAACTAATCGTCCCTGTTATGCATAATTGCATAGCAGGGACGATTTTTTGTATTTAGAGTGTTGCATAACTTTGGATTCAGAAGTTAGGTGCACATTTAGGAGAATGGTGCCGCAGTCCGGCATTAAAAAGAGAGAAAAGGGGGCCAATGGAAAATGACAGAAAATTGTGGGGGCAATCCTCGATATAGAACCTCAATGAATGACACTCAACGTTTACAACAATTTGGACATTCAAAAAATGAGGTATTCACATGGAAAAACAAACATTTAAAGTTGGTCGTAACGAAGCACTAATTGTCTTACTAGGCATGTTGTTAATTATGGGATTTGGCGTGATTAAATTTGGTTTGTCGCCCCAAGTTCCCGTTATGTTAGTTATGGGATTATTGATGGCATGGGGTGTTGCTCACCGTTTGCCATGGTCGTTAATTAACGAAGGAATCAAGGATGGGATTGAAACCGGGATTGTCCCAATTTTCATTTTCATTCTGGTTGGTGCGTTAATTAGTACATGGATTGCTGCTGGCATCATTCCATCCTTGATGGTTTTCGGTTTTCATTTAATCAGTGTTCAGTGGTTCGTTCCTTCCGTATTTGTCGTCTGCGCACTGGTTGGTAGCGCCGTCGGTAGTGCTTTTACTGTTATTTCTACAGTCGGCATTGCGTTCTTCGGGATGGGCGTTACGATGCACGTTAACCCAGCTTTAGTGGCCGGCGCGATTATCTCCGGCGCAGTTTTTGGTGATAAATCGTCACCGTTATCCGAATCAACCAACTTAACTGCAGCGGTTGTTGATGCAGATCTATTCAAACACATTATGAACTTGATGTGGTCCACCATTCCCGCATTTATTATTGCGTTAGTTGTATTTGCCATTATGGGCAGCGGCGAAAAGGGTGCTAGTTTAGCGAGCATCAATCATGTCATCAACATTTTAGACAACAATTTTAGTATTTCAGCATGGGCGATTGTGCCGATTGCGTGCATGTTCATTTGCGCATGGCGGCGAGTGCCAGCGATTCCAACCCTGTTTTTAAACATCGGTGTTTCGCTGGTGATGTTACTGATTGAGCATCCAGGCACTAAGTTAACCAAAATTGCTAGCATCATTGAAGCAGGATTTGTTTCTCACACCGGTAATAAAGAAGTTGATTTATTATTATCACGTGGCGGTATTGCAAGCATGATGGGAACGGTCTCACTGATCGTGTTGACCTTATCACTTGGTGGTTTGTTGATGCAGTTTGGACTGATTGACGCTGTGATGACGCCGTTTGCGAAGCATTTAAACTCCGATGGCAAACGGATCATTGCGGTCGTTCTCTCAAGTATTGGCGTTAACATCTTCATCGGTGAACAATTCTTATCCGTTATCCTTCCAGGTAAGGCATTCAAGAAAACATTTGACGAATCCGGATTAGCTCCTGTCGCATTAGGACGGGCACTTGAAGATGGCGGAACGGTTATTAACTACCTGATTCCGTGGGGGGTTGCCGGCGTGTTCGCAGCCAACACGCTTGGTGTTCCAACGATGCAATACTTACCATTCGCATTATTTAGCTTATTGTCACCAGTATTTTCTATATTAAGTGGCTTGACTGGTATCGGTTTGAAGCATCAAGACGTTGCAAAAACGGAGCCAGAAAATTTTAAGCAGGTCACGGCTTCAACGGCTGTGGAAGAGTAATACGTCCGGTTAAAACGGTAGCGTGTGAACGAGGTCGTGACCAAAATAAAATAATTATTATGGCCGTTTGTGGTGCGGTTATTACATTGATGACTAAACCGGGCTTGCTCACGTTGTCTAAAGCTGGTATAGTATTACGTGTTATTAAACACAGTATTGAGAGGAGAAGCATCATGGCAGAAAAGAAACCATTGAACTCATTCGCCGGCCAACGTCCCGTTGCTAAACGTCAACGTCGTATTCGCCGTGAAAAAGAAATTGCCGCAATCCAACGTTGGGCTGCTGGTAAGACTGACACGATCGAAGCAGCTCCAAAGGCTAAGTAATTTCGGTTGGTAGGCTTTTCTGATCGTCTCTAATTCAGTACATCAAAAAGCATTTAGTCCCGCAATCTCGTCATGAAAATGATGGGGTTGCGGTTTTTTTATTTTAGAGTGTGATCACCCACGGTTTGAAGTCGAGCAATAACGTAAATACGCCGTCATGAAGACGAACTTTGTCTTTATGGCGGCGTATTTGGGTTATGTACAGACTTCAGTGGGTGAGAGCGCGTTTGCGACAATGTAATAGAAAAAATTGGGTTTGTTGCCGAACAGGTCTCTGGGGTGTCGAAGCGCGTTATGACTATGAAGCAGGAAAACGGGTTATGCACAGACTTCGGTGGGTGAGAGCGCGTTTGCGATAATGTAATAGAAAAAATTGGGTTTGTTGCCGAACAGGTCTCTGGGGTGTCAAAGCGCGTTACGACTATGAAGCAGAAAACGGGTATTAGCATCATCACTGACATACTTTAGTTTATTCAGTTGATAAAGAAGAAACTCGACAAACTCTCATAAAGCTAATTTTGTTTTCCTACTCAACAGTTGATAATTCCTTGATTATCAGCTCTTTATTCCGACAATGTGAAAAAGGTACAGTCCTATCTACAGATTATTGTATGGATTGTCCCTTATTGAAGTTTAGTGTAAGCGCTAACATATAGGTGTATTCAAGAGTTAGTTACATAACGTTTGAATATCTCCAGGGGATTTTTTGGTAATAAGCTCACAAAAATTATTATATTAAAACGTACTCATAACGTTCATAAGCACAACAATAACGATTTCTAGAGCGTCGTGAAAACGTTTAGGAGGAGCAGTGTTATGAAGGATTTTAAGGATAAGGTTATGTTTATTACTGGTGCCGCACACGGGTTTGGCCAGGTTATTGCTGAAGAGGGTGCTCGTCGGGGCATGAAGTTGGCAATAGTTGATATCGATGAGCCAGCATTAAAGGAAACATACAAGAATGTCACGGATGCTGGTGCTGACGCCATTATGATTACCGCGGATATCACCAAAGAGGATGCTGTTAACGATGCAGTTGATCAAACGATGGCTAAGTTTAATCAAATTGATTTATTAATCAATAACGCCGGTATCGCATTGCCAGGACGGATGTGGGAGTTACCGACCCGTGATTGGGAATGGATCATGCATATCAACGTGATGAGCCAAGTTTATGCAATGAAGCGGATTATTCCAATTATGTTGAAGCAAAAGACACACGCTGCCATTCTGAACGTTGCTTCCATTGCCGGACTCGTTGACACACCAGGGATGCCTTCTTACCACGCCAGCAAGTTTGCCGCTGTAGGGATGACAGAGGCAACTGCTTATGATCTTCAACGCATTAACGCCGACATTGAAATGCACGTTATGTGTCCGGGATTTGTTCAAACGGACCTTTATCACACTGAAAATCACCGTCCAGCACAATACAGTGATCCATCTGACCCTTACTACTCAAGTGAAGCTTACATGAAAGGTCAACAATTTGCCAAGTATGTAATTACAAATGGTAAGCCAATTGACACTATCGCTGACACAGTCTTTAAGGCACTTGAAAACAACGACTTCTACATTTTGACTCACCCAGAATACAACCCACTGATTTCCGACCGGGTAAACCGCATTGTTAACAACGGTGCACCTGATGTTCATGTCATGGATGGCATTATGTAATCGTAAAGTACCTGTTTAAAATGACTTTTGTTAATGAAAGGAAGATTAATTATGGCTAGTTTTGTTGCAAGTGAAGAAGACGTAAAAAACTTTTTGAAGTCACCAAGTATGAATGATCAAGAGGGGATTGGGTTTGCATATGCAACTGACGAGGCAATCTTAAAGAAATTGATTCCTGCACCACTGCAATTGATGGCACCAGTTGTTTGTGGTTACGTTGTTCACATGGGTAAACCAACATTCGGTGCACCCTATTTGGAACAGAGTTTATTTGTTCTTGTTAGTTATCAAGGTAAGATGATGGGCGCTTATCCACTTGAATTATTACTACATGGCCCTGGTGCTGAGGCTGGTCTGACTGCCGGCCGTGAAGGTGCCGGCATTCCAAAGAAGTTAGCTGACAATATTGAATTACGACGCAACGACAATTCTGCCAGTGCAGTTGTTGATCGTCATGGCAAACGTCTATTAGACCTTTCTTGGACAGCAGGTGAATTAAATGACCCTTCTATCATGAAACAATTTGCGGGTCAATTGGCACTGAACAAAGAGGCTGAAATGAGCTCATTCTTCTTTAACTACGACTTGGATCAACATGAAGATGGGACAAATCACTTTACAAACGTTGAGTTAGTTTCGACACAAATGCGCAACTTGGCTGACAGGGTTGAACCAGGGAGCCTGTCCATTAAGGTTGACTCCACTGATGACGATCCATTTGGCGAATTACCAGTGCTTAAGCCACTTGGTGCTGCATGGTTCCACTTTGCTACATCGACCATGTACAACACCTTGAAGCTAGAGTCAGTTGATGCTGACAAGATGGCGCCATACTTGATTACAGGCCACTATGATCGTGGTGTCATCAACCCAGCTGCAACGGCTTACATGATTTAGGCTTTAGGTTGCTAAATGAAAGCGATACCATTACTATTTAATTAGTTAGTTGGGCACGAACATTATAAACGAAAGAGGCAATGATGATGTCAGAAGCAACAGAGACAAAAAAATTGGTTAACAATGATTTCTCGAATGTTATGTTCGATCGTCATTCAGTTCGTAACTTTGATCCATCGGTAAAAATTTCACGTGATGAATTGCAAAAAATGATTTCAGAGGCCACTTCAGCACCATCGGCATGTAATCTGCAATCATGGCATTTTGTGGTCATTGACACGCCGGAAGCAAAAGAAAAGTTAAAATCCGCTGCCATGAAATTTAACTATCCTCAAATTGATTCTTCATCTGCAATTATTTTTATTGCAGGTGACACGCAGTCACACGAAGTTTATCGTGACGTTTGGACAAAAGTTTATAAAGACGGCAAAATTGATAAAGCACGTTTGGACCAGATTTTAGGAACCTTCCTACCACTCTATGAAAATGCATCTCGTGATTTTCTGACCTTAGATGCAACTATTGATGGCTCTGTTGTGGGTATGCAGCTATTGTTAATTGCTCGGGCACATGGCTATGACGCTAATGCTTGGTCTGGATATGATTTCGAAAAGATCATTCCGGCTGTCGGGTTAGACCCAAAGCGTTTCGTTCCGGTAATGGCTGTTGCTGTCGGTAAAGCTGATAAGAGCAAGGATATTCTTCACACTGACCGCTATGACGCCAAGACGTTGACTGACTTTCTTTAGTCTGCGGTCTTTCAGATAAATTAAACAATTTAAAACAAATGGTTGCTGAGCTTAAAAACTCGACAACCATTTGTTGTTTTTTAATTTTATCAAACGACATTTTAAGTATTTCATTAAAGGACAATCATTCAGTTCGATGCTTACGGAGAGACTGGGCCTGTACGCTTGTCAAGCCGATACCTTAACTATACCGGCTGAATGGGATAAATTTCATCTACCGGATGGCTACGATGAATGCCAGATTGTTTATTGATTACCAGTTCAAGCCAAGGCGTTATTCATAATGAACATAACTTTGCCCGTAAAAGCTTACAGAATTTTTTAGGCTTTAATCAACAAGATTAAATGATTACAGGAAATACACAATATCCTACATGACTTTTTACGTCTTTACGGTAGCGCTTACATTAGGTACGATTAAGTATGAAAGTGCTATCATTTGTGACTTTAATACGTTAAACACGTCGTCCCTGAAGAGATCATTGAAAGGATGAAACGATGAAATTAAAAGAATTGCTTAAACATATCGCTACGAATTGGGAGCTTAGTGTTGATGTATCGCAAGAAATTAGTGACAAGAGCATTGAGAATGTGAAATTGCTTAATGCTTCTGTTAAAGCTAACGAATATGGCACGTTAGGTGTTGTAAAAAATGACGACGGGACTTTAACTATAAGGCTAGACGACTTTGTCTTGGGACAGATCAACCATCGCCGTAGTTCAAATCAAGCTGTTGACGATAAGGACATTCTACAGTTGTTTAACGATATTGCGGATTTATTAATGCTAAAAACAGTTGTCCAGCACAATGTTAGTAAACAGGCCATTAACGCCATAAATGATGATTTTGGTACCTGCATTCGTCAAATTAGTGAAATGCTGGAAAATCCATTAATTTTATTTGACTTAAGTGGCAAAATTATTTCAACGATAGCAACTGATGAGTCAATGACAACTACTCTTGAAAGTGCATTTAAACCCATCCATGGCGAATCATGGTTATTTCAACAACGTGATTTGGCTAATAGCTATGGATTGAAGATTCATTTACGACGGTTAGCTACTGCTGCACAAACAATACCAGTTTTAGTAACATCGATTACTAATCATGAGCAGTCCTTAGGCTATCTTGCTATGGCTACGGTTCAAACACCGCTAAACGCGAAAGTAGTTACAATGTTGCCGATGCTGGCGGAAGTGTTAGGCCAAGTGATGATTAAACAACATGTCACCTTATCAGCGTCTTCGCCACGAGATGAACTACTGACAATGTTATTAACGGAGCAACAGCGCAGTTTATTTCCAGCCCAGTTTGCGAAGCAGCACGTAACCTTGCCAGATGCGATGGTATTAATTCGTTGTGAACCTGAATCTGGGCAATCAGCGACCGCACTTAAGGAACGGTTAAAATATTTGATGACACCATTGTTTAAACAATGTTTGTTTACAATTTTTCATCATCAGTGTTTAGCACTTATCTCCATTGGTTTACAGGCCTATAACTGTGACTCGTTTAAAAATAAATTGACAAAAGTGGCCGAACAGGCTGGTTGTCGATTCATTGTATCGAACTATTACACTAGACCGGAGGACACCATTGCAGCCAATATGGTTTGCACACGAACTTCGAAATTGCGGGATCATGAAGAAACAGTTGTTTTTTGCGAAGACGAATTTTTTGATCTTGTGTTAGCGCGAGTACATCATATTGAAATTTTACCGTTTTTTATTAATCCGGCTTTAAGGGCGCTCATGGTTTACGATAAACAGAATCATACGGAACTTGTCAAAACCTTAGATGTATATCTCGAGTCTACATGCAATTTGACGCAAACGGCTAAGTCACTCTTTGTTCATCCTAATACTCTTAGAAATCGACTGATGCATATAACTGAGTTAACGGGCATTGATGTCAAAAATGCTGAGACCTGTTTTAAATTGGCTTCCAGCTTCAAAGTTCGCGCTTTTTTGGAGAAAAACAAATATGTGATTGATCAGTCAATTCCGACGACAGACCAGGAAAGCGATGAGTTTAGATTAAGTGATTTAGATCTGTAATCCAAATTAAATTGAAATTTTTCAGCCTTCTGCGATGACATTTTAACTTAGAATGAATACAATGTACTCGGGAGGTGGAATTATGGGAACTGGTTCTAAACCCATCACGATCTTTTTCGTGATTTTGTATGCGTTTCTGTTTTATTTAGTATTTGCTAACAAGAACATGCTAGCAATGGAAGTGATGGCAGTGGGGATGTTATTGCAAGCCATCATTGATTGCTGGTGTGCTTTTCGCAAGTCAAAACCATGATACATATTTATAGGAGGCGTTCGCATGAGTGAACAGAAGGTTTACAACGATTATTTTTACGATGAACCTGTTTATGATTTGCATGACGGGGGTTATGTGCCGTTGAAGGTACCGGATGTGCCGGAGAAGCCCTTAACAATTCCGAGTGTATTAAAACCGGACAAAGTGGATGGCAATGATGTTTGGTACACCATTCGCGCGCAAGCTGGTGAAACACAAATTTTACCCGGTGCTAAGACGAAGACGTGGGGCTACAATGCATCCTTGCTGGGCCAAACGGTCGTGTTGAAGGATGGTGTCCATTATCACGTGCATATCGTCAATGAATTACCTGAAGTGACGACATTGCACTGGCATGGTCTCAACGTGCCTGGCCCTGTCACAGACGGTGGACCACATGCGCCAATTTATCCTGGTGAATCTCGTGACATTGACTTCACCTTGAATCAACCGGCCCAAACGGACTGGATTCACCCGCACCCATGTCCGAACACTGCTCGTCAGGTCTGGAACGGCTTGGCAGCGGCAGTTGTTGTGACTGACGACGTAGAGAGTAAACTACCATTCCCACGCAATTATGGCGTTGATGACATTCCAGTTATCTTGCAAGATCGTAGTTATCACGACAATCAATTGGATTATGATGCCGATTATGACGTGGACGGTACGTTAGGTGACACGCCGTTAGTTAACGGCACCGTTAATGGTGTCTTTAAGGTCACGACGCAACGGGTTCGGTTACGAATTTTGAACGGTGCTGACCGGCGTGAATACCGTTTGCACTTCAGTGATGATCACGAATTCACTCAGGTTGGCTCTGATGGTGGCATTTTGCCAGCACCAGTTAAGTTGACTAAGTTGATGTTGACCTGTGCTGAACGGGCAGAAGTTATCGTTGACTTCGGTGATCACAAACCAGGTGACAGAGTTCAATTGATGTCTGACGATGTGCCGTTGATGACGTTTGAAATTGGCAAGTTTGAACCAGATAGCACGCAGTTGCCAGATCACTTGGTTGATTTGGCCGATTGGGAACCAACGCCAGGTTTGCCCGTTGAAAAGACAGTTATGTCAGGCATGGACGACGAAGTTCGCCTTGACGGTAAGCTGTTTGATATGCAACGAATTGACCGCAAACAGAAGTTGGGTGATGTCGTCGACTGGGATGTGACTAATACAAATGACATGGGTAGTGGCATGATTCATCCGTTCCACATGCATGGCTGTCACTTCTTAGTCCTGTCACGGAATGGTAAGGCACCTTATCCAAATGAACACGGCTACAAGGATGTTGTCGGTGTTAATGCCGGTGAGACTGTTAGAATTCGGGTTATGTTTGATGTGCCTGGGGTCTTCATGTATCATTGCCACATTTTGGAACACGAGGATACAGGGATGATGGCCCAGATTGAAGCTTATGATCCAGACCACCCACAAACGTTCCATTTGTTAAGCATGGATGATGTTAACAACCGAACGAACCAAAATTAAATTAATCGTTGGCTAATATGAGCGGCGTCTTGAATAATTCAGACGCCGTTTTTATGTGAGTCGGCGAACACATAGAGAGAAGTGCATTGTATGAGTGAGAAAGAGGCAACAGCGAGTGTCGACAATAGGGGGCACATTTATAATCGATTATGGTTCATCATTACGTTACTAACGGGCACATTTAGTATGTCCATTAGTCAATCGTCCTTATCGACTGCATATCCGACCTTAATGCGCACGTTTAATATCGGAGCACCGCAAGTGCAGTGGATGACGACTGGTTTTATGTTGGTGATGAGTGTCATGATTCCCGTGAGCCCGTGGTTACTGAATAACGTTAAATTCACAACGTTATTTCGTTGGGTGACCGCCATGTTTGCGTTTGGGACATTGCTGTGTATGACGGCGACGAATTACCCAGTATTGCTAATTGGTCGTTTGATTGAGGCACTTGGCGTTGGCATCATCTTTCCATCGTTTCAGACGGTGCTGCTGACAATTACGCCTGAAGATCATCGGGGAGCAACGATGGGCACGGCAGGACTAATCATGGGATCTGCCTTAGCAACCGGGCCAATCGTTTCTGGGATTGTCCTGTCGTTTGCCAGTTGGCGTGGTCTGTTTGTGTTGTTCTTCGTGCTGGTTACCGCTGTGTTTATTCTGTCTTTCTGGACGATTAAAGATGTTATGCCAGTCAATCGATCGACAATGGACTGGCTATCGATTATTTATTCACTGGGATTCATCGGTGTCTTATACGTCCTCAATCAAATTGGGGTAAAGGGTGCTAATTGGTGGCTGACAGCGTTGCTAATTATCAGTATTCTGGCGTTGATTGGCTTTTGTTATCGTCAGTTGCACCGTGACCAGCCGTTATTGGAATTACGAGTCTTCCACAGCCGTTTGTTCACGACTGGTGTGTTGCTAACGGGAGCTTCTTACATTGCACTGATTGTGACCACGATTGTGCTACCGTTGTATTATCAAAACGTGCTTGGTCTTTCAGCACTATTTTCTGGTTTGTCGCTGGTTCCAGCGGCCGTGGGTCTCAGTCTGTTGAACCCACTATCCGGTCATTTGATGGATCGCGTTGGACCACGAAATGTTGTCCTTACGGGGATGATTTTGATTGTGCTCGGGTTTGGTTACCTGACTATCTTTGCACGTCATTTAAACGTGTTTAGCTTGATTTTGGCTTCAATTGTGACTGAAGGTGGGAATGCATTTGTTATGATGCCAGCCGTTACATTGGGGGCAAACTCATTGCCGGATAAACTGATTTCTCACGGAACAGCTGTGACAACGACTGCTCGTCAGATTCTGGGATCGGCAGGGGTTGCTGCCGCCACGATTATTTTGACGCGGGTGACAGATGCGCATAAGGCTGCTCAAGGTTTGCATCAGGCCACACTGACTGGCTATCAGATGACGTTCTTAACATTTCTGATTATCGGAATCTTAGGTTTGGCATTAACGTTTACCTTACCGCGTGGTAAACAGGCACCAACGAAGTAGGAGTAAGAAAAATCGTCGTTCACATTAATTGTGAGCGACGATTTTTTATTTATATCTGATTTATTTTACATCTGGTGTTAGTCCCAGTTTGCGTTGGCAATCTGGACAATAACCATAGAGTTCGATGTGATCTTCGGTAATCATGTAACCAGACTGTTTAACCGCAGCGCTTTCCAGATTAGCGAAATCATCATAAAAGATGTCCGTAATCTTCCCACAGTTCTGACAAACGGCGTGAAAATGTGGCCGGCCAAAGTAGTCATAGTGTGTTCCGGCATCACCGTTTTCTAGCTCAATCACAATCCCTGTTTCGACTAACGTATTTAACGTATTGTAAATCGTTGCCAAGCTTAGTCCTTGGTGAACGGGTTTCAGTTCGTCAAACATGGTGCCAACGTCAGGATGATTGTGGTGTGTCATGAGGTAATGGAGCACAATCTGCCGTTGCGGGGTAACCCGCAGATGTTTGTCCTTTAATACTTTTACCGCTGCTTCATCAATAACCTGTGCCATAGACAACTCCTTCCTTAGACTTGTTCTAACTTAATATTAAAACGCTTTTCTATCTAAATACCAATTAGATGAATTGTCAAGGACTCATCTAATTGACGATGCGTCTGAAATTATGGCAGTAAAATCAATTCCTCAAAATTTGAGTGGATTGATTTCGTTTTGCAGGTCGAGGACGTCATACCATGGGACCGATCTCAGCCCTCAAACCCTGAGGGTCTTCAACCTCGGCTTGGAACCGAAGACCACGTTTCCAAGCCCGTCCTGCAATTCTGCCCTCGACCGGCTTCACTCATGTTGTACTAAATTTAGCTAAATTTAAAGCTAAAAATAAGAAAATGGGTCGCAATTGAATCTGCTATTACATGCATGTGAGAGCGTCACCGTTGATACCGAGTCGTGAAGGTGGTGTTAATTCGAATGATTCTGTCGAATTTACAGCACGGACGGTTGGGAAGACTCGTGATCTTGCGAGGCTTCCCAGCGAGGTGAAAGACTGCGGTTTTAAGGCTTGAACCGGTCTCACGGCAAGCGTATCAACGGTGACAACCGGCAGTGATTAGTGCTTCGGCAGCACTATTCAATAGTTTAAAGGTAAAATCTTGCGCATATTGAAGCGGTTGCACTATGATAAACACGATGATAACGCTGATTTGTTGGAGATGTAATTCATATGGCAATAAGTGAGCAAAAACAGTCGTTTCAACTTCACTTACAGGATTTAACGAACCGTAATGCTTCATTCTTAGAGACCATCTACGCGTTGGCAAACGGACATCTAGGCGTGCGTGCCAGCAATCCATTACAGGGGAACCTGCGATTAGATGAAGGGATGCCTGGCTTATTTGTGAATGGCTTTTATGATTTGAGCCACATTACATATGGGGAATCATACGCGGGTTACCCGGAAAATAACCAAACCATCGCTCAGTTACCTGACCCACGATACCTCGTCATTGAGGTTGATGGAGAACGATCGGATCAAACGACATTTGCCACTCGAGTTGTGGATAAAAACCTTGATATGGAAACGGGGTTACTCAATGAATTGTTTGAGATAACCACACCTTCTGGAAAAATACTCCAGTTATCCTTATCGACGTTTGCGTCACAGGCTGATGATGGCATTTACTGTGTCAGCTACACCATTCGGCCGATTAACTTTAGCGGGGCGGTAAAGCTGTACAAACAGCACCCCTATATTGACCAGGTATTTACCAGGGACGGCGATATTCGTGCGGTGTCGCGAAATAACATTTTGGATCGGCAGTTTTTGAATGCGGACTTTCCGGCCATGCAGATCACGACACAACGGAGTCAATTGGGGCTAGTCCTTATGTGGCGTTATTTGGGCGAAGACTCCTTGGTTAAGTTTGACCGTTCGGACGGTATGCCCAAGTATGTAATGGATCTTGACCTCCAACAAGGGTTGGCAGAATCCTTTGACTTCGGTTATTCCGTTGGGCGGATTCACAGCCTAATGGATGTCGCGATGAACCACACGCAATACTTGAAAAACGCAAACGCACATCTGGAACATCATTCGTTTTCAACCTTGTTTACAGAATCTGCCCACAAGATGCAGGAGTTTTGGCACAATTCGGATATTCGGATTGATGGTGACCCAGAGACGCAAAAGGGGATTCGCTTTAATCTCTTCCATCTGCATCAGTCTGCTGGTCACGATGGGAAGACCAGCATTCCGGCCAAAGGACTCACCGGGGCAGGTTATGAAGGGCATTATTTCTGGGATACCGAAATGTTTATGCTACCGGCCTTCATTTATACAGACCCGCAAATGGCCCGGGCGTTGCTAACGTATCGTTACCATACGTTGGACGAGGCACGGCGTCAGGCTCGAGACTTTGGCTTGGACGGCGGGGCAATGTTTGCTTGGCGAACAATCAATGGGATGGAAGCGTCGCCCTACTTTCCTGCTGGTCTGGCGGCTGTGCATATTAACGCGGATATTGCGTATGCGGTCGCTGAATACGTGCAGGTCACAGATGATCAGGATTTCTTGGTAAAAATGGGATTTGAACTGATCTTGGAGACGGCGCGCTTCTGGCAGCGCTTCGGCAGTTTCGGTATTGATGGGCCTCAGGGCGGTAAGTTTGTGATTAATAAAGTGACTGGACCCGATGAATATTCGGCAATGGTGAATAATAATTATTACACCAACCGGATGGCTCAACACAATTTACGTTTAGCCGTTAGCTATGCTAAACAGCTTAAGAAGAGTCATCCAAGCAAGTTAGAAGAGCTTGGGGTGACCGAAAAGGAATTACAGTCCTTTACACACATTGCAGATAGCATGTACCTGCCGTTTGATAAAGAACTCGGTGTTAAGATGCAGGATGATGGTGCCTTTAACATAGAGATTTGGCCATTTGACCAGACGCCGCGGGATAATTACCCATTGTTACTTCATTACCACCCAATGCGTTTGTATCGCCATCAAGTCAACAAGCAAGCTGATACACTGATGAGTGACTTATTGTTCCCGGCTGATCAAGATATTGAACAGCTCAAACGTGATTTTGATTACTATGAGCCATTAACGACACACGATTCATCGTTATCGCGACCAATCTTTAGTATTCTGGCTCATCGAATTTTAGCGCATCACAAAGCGTACCGTTATATTGCCGAATCAATCCTAACTGATTTAAACAATAGTCAGGGCAATTCCCAAGACGGCGTGCATGTTGGCAACATGGGTGCTAGTTGGATGGAAATGACGTTAGGCGTAGCCGGCATGATTCGCGCTGACCGTGGCTTGGAGTTTCATCCACACTTACCGGTTCAGTGGTCAGCATTGACGTTCAAGATTCGTTATCGTGGCAGTCAGTTTGAAATGCACATCACACGTAATCAAGCGCACTTTAGCCTGATTGAGGGTGATCAGGTGACAGTTTACTGTGACGGACAGGAAGTGGCCTTAAGCAGCAAAGCACCAGTCAAACGGATGATGACCGTTAATTTAACGGAGAAATAGAATTGATATTAGGAGAGGGCGACCGGCTTTCTCAGATAATTCAAATGCGACGTTTATGGGGCTTTCTCATGAACGTCGTATTTTTTTAGTTAGATGAACAAAGGACAGTGCTTTGTTTCACACTCGCGGCAATTTCACCAAATTAAAACTGAAGTCTTATGCCCAAATCTATAGAAATAGCCGTAAATGGCACGAGAAAACCCCGACAACTTCAAAATTGCCGGGGTTCGTTCGATAAATTTAGCTGTGCGTTGCTCTATCTATGTGTTGATACGAAAACTAATTCTGGTGAACAGCTTCCATTTGTTCGAAGTAGGCTGTTTCTTTCTTAGCTTCAGCAGCTTGGTTCTTTTTGTTGTACCAAGGGGAGATAGTGAAAGCTAAGAAGTCATTCATCAAGTAGACAGAACTGTTAACAAACATGGCTAACGTAGCGTCACCTTGACGGAAGGAAACGGCCCACAAAACCATTTGGGCTAAACCAGACGCAACCCACCAAATGTATTGTTGTTTGAACCGCATGAAGCAGATGACACCGGCACAAGCGGAGATACTGAATGAAATGGCATCAATCCAGGGACGAGGGTCGTTGGTAACTGCGCCAATGACGTAACCGGAGATCCCGTAAACAACTAATGTAGCAATAATAGCAACTGTGGTACTGCGCCATGTAAATGAACGAATTTTGCTGACCATGTTTTTGTTCCAGCTTGGGCTTAGCAAAACTGGCAGGTCAAGTGTGGCCATGTAAACAATCTGTTCACCGATGGACAGGTAGTTTTTGGCAGAAAAACCAACATAAATAAAGCAAAGTGCTGATAATACACCAAGCAAACCATTAACACTCTTAGCTTGGTTGATGGCTAAGATACAAAGTACCCCAAGTGTCGTCCCGATGAACGTGATCAGACTAACCAAACTGAAGGGGTTTGAAACTAAGGTCATCACTTGGGCACCTAACGAAAAACCGAAGAGCCAGTATGAAGCCTTGTGCCAGCCAGTTAACTGGTGGCCGAGAAACTTAAAATAATTGGTAACGTGACGCATGAAAAGATCTCCATTCTATGATTTGTATTTGTGGCCCGGTAGAAGTAAAAGATTCAGGCCCGCAACGCACTGATAGATATGTTAGCACCCAGACCGTGGAAAACAAAATGCCTGTTAAACGCTTATTGTATGTAGCATGGGTTACCGGTACGTGGTGATTTGAGACCGTAATGGCGGCGTTGAGAGCTATTTTGTGGTGGACACAAGATGATGTGAAAACTTTTTTGAAAAATCTATATATTGTATATGAAAGTTGTGAAAATGAATGAAAACGATTTGCTATAATTTTTGAATTTCAACGGTAAAACCGTGTCAGAGCAAAGAAAAGGCTCCATAAAATGGCTGTGAAAGCCCATTTTATGGAGCCACAACATCTAGATGCCTCATTGAGGGGGGAGTGAGTCAACTAGATGAGTTGGAAACTAAGTTGTTGGTCGCGCAGTTTGAAAATCTGACCGAGATGGCTGAACCGCAATTGCAGGCGTTTAACGCCATCCAAGTTAGTGTCCAGAATTTCAATGCGGTAAGCGGCAGTTGGAGCCGGGTGAATCAGGTTAAATGTGATGTATTTACCTTTAGGGAAGTGAATGCTGTGATGGCCAAGTTCGTTATGGAAAATTGTAATCATAGTTATTCCTCCTTGTGTTTGCTAAGTATGAGTACGAGTTTAGCATGCGTTTTTGAGAAGGGGTAATTATGTGCCTGTGAGTTAAAAATATAGATATTCACTAGAAAGTATCGTAATCAGAAACTTAATGGGTTTAACGATTAGTCGTCATCCTGGGTGTGATCGTCATTTGTATCGACCGAGTTGTTATCATCGGATTGATTGTTTGATTCTGTATCATCTTGATCATCGTTGGTGTCGTTATCGCTGGACTGGTTATCGTTGTCATTAGAATCAGTGGTGCTATCCTGTTGATTATCGGAGTCACTGTTCTGACTATTGCTATCCTCACTGGAGCTATTACTTTCCTGTTCGGATTCTTCCTTTGCGTCTTGAGCGCCAAGATTTTCAGCACCAGCAGTTAAGTGGGCGAGTGCATCTATGTCCGATTGTGAATGAATCCATTCTTCAGCTAGAGCCTTTTTGGAATGAGTTTCGTTGGTAAAGGTGCTACTTGCGCCTTCACCTGAGGATGGTGCAATCGTAACCGAATTAGCATTAACAGAAATTAACTTGCAACTAGAATCTACTGTTCCTTGTGAGAGCATTTGTTGATGATTTTCAGGGTCAGTATCTAAACTAAACGACGCTAAATTGGTCGCACTGATACTATCGTTTGATGAATAATTCCAGTCCTGAATATAGGCAAGAACGTACCACTCATTGTCACTGAGTTTAGCAGCTAATTCCATACTCGAGTCTACGCTGGCGTTTTGATTACTTGAGCTGGAATTATTAGATGTTGCGGAAACGGAAGCAGACGAGCTATTTGAATTTGAGACTTTTTCTGAACCGGCCCTATTACTTTGTTTTGCACTTGAATTTGTGCGAACAGAATTCGTACGATGGCTAGTTGTGTTATTACTACAGCCGGCTAGAATAAGTGCACTTAATACCACAATACTGAAGGTCAATGTTTTTTTCATTATGAATCTCCTTAAAAGGTTAAGGCGTTTTGGTGTGCTCCTATGTTCACATAAATCTAATACTAATATGACCTAAAGTAATAATTCGAGCAAGTTTTGATGTCAAAGAAGCGTCATGATTGATCAAAAGGACATCTCGGAATTAAGCGTCGAGATAGAAAAATGCATTACATAGTTTACAAATATTTGTTAGCTGGTTTTCAAGGCAGTTACGCCTTTTATCTTTGCAACTGTGATAGATGGACTACATAAAAAAATTAAAAACAAAAACCGACATTTCAATGAGTCTGAAATGTCGGTTAATTGTGTTTATTCTATTAAAGCTTCCGATGCGCTTGGGGGGAATCGAACCCTCATCTCAAGAACCGGAATCTTACGTGCGATCCATTACACTACAAGCGCAAACCGTTTATACCAAACAGGTACCCTACTATATTAGCGAAAACGGTTCGGAAACACAAGTCTATTTAACCGATTTTCAATGGAATTGGTTGGTTCCCGGTTGAAAGGAAAGTTAGCTGCTTATGAATGGCCAACTATTTGTCAGTTTGTCTGCCCTATAAACGACAGTGTGCATTGATGTCAGTAAGCTCATTGAAAAGACTATCAAATTTCATAATTATGTTTTTAACGCTTTCTGTTGTTAAATATCTAAAAAATGTTGACGTAAATTGCTTGACCCTTGTCTGTACACTAATGTTATATTGAGCGCAATGTTAGTGCTGATGAATCGAAAGGGAAAGCAGATGAATATTGCTCAATTTGCTAAGTTAGCAGGCTGCACTGTTGAAACGCTAAGATATTATGACTGGGCCGAACTGTTTCAACCACTTCGCCGTGGAAGTGGGTATCGTGAGTATGCTCAGACTGATTTAGATGTCGTCAAAATGATTATTAATCTTCGTAAAGCCGACGTTGACGTTAAGACGATTAAACAAATAATGGTCCTTTTCAAAACGCCGGTGACAACGGCATGCTACGATGACACACTTTCATTTATTGCCGGACAAAAACAATCTTTTAAAGAAAAGGCCGAATTGTTTGCGCGGTTGGCAAAAATCACCAACACTCTGCAGTCACAGGTGATGAATGGCGAACCCTTAACTACGCTTCAAAGAACCTTGAAAAGGGCAGGTGAGGGAAATGCTTAAACTGGCAAACGATGGTGTTCGTTTTGTATTCGAACAGGCCACATTGCTATTGATTGTTTGGAGCGGTTTCAGAGGCAATTTAGTGAGTAAAGTGGTGATTGGCATTTTAATTCCCATTGTTGCCGTCATTTTTTGGACGCAGTATATGGCGCCAGCTTCTCCCAAACGTCTGACAGAAAGTCGTCGAATAATCGCCGAATGTGTTTTATTTGGCGGCACAGGTGTTTTGGTCGCCCAAAGGTTTAGTTCAAAATTGGCAATTGCCTACTTGATCATTATTACGATTAATACAATTTTGGACCATGCGTTAAATGCATAGTCGGCCTAGTTGATGAAACGCGTATTTTTGGCTTTCCAGTCATTTAGTTTGATGCGAACCCAGAAGCTATAAATGCCTAGCGTAATAATTGACAGCAACAGCCACTTAATCCAGTTTCCAAATAAACCAACGGCGGAACCGGTAAATTGCATTCGATGACCATCAATGACCGTATGATTGATTCGCCAACCGTAGAGCATCGTAATCGACCATGGATAGCAAATGCCTAAGGTGAAAAAAGTGACGAGAAAACCTAAAATTGACCAACCGATGTAGGCGAGTAAACCACCATCGAAGAAAGAATTACGACCATATTTCATTTCCATACTAGAAGCCTCGTGTTCATAATAATAGTTTAATAACTTGATTCTACTAATTCCAGATTGTGTTAGCAATGAGTTTCGCTGGATTCAGCCGACTTGACAGGTCGTAGGCAATCCGGTTTATGATAATCTTGTTTGAATGTGAAAACTAAGAAGAGGTGCACAGATGGGTCAAACAAAATTTGAATTACCTAAAGTCGGTTTTGGTACGTATCAGCTGACGGGCGAGACTGGTATGAACACGATTAAACAAGCCATTAATACAGGATACCGCCTAATCGATACGGCTATTAGCTATGAAAATGAAGGTGCAGTGGGTGCCGCCATTAAGGCCAGCGATGTCGATCGTGATCAGTTGATTGTGAGTTCAAAGTTGCCCGGCCGTGACTATCATCATGACGATGCGATTAGTGCCGTTCAAGAATCCCTGTATCGAAGTGGCTTAGATTACTTTGATTTATTTCTATTACACTGGCCCAATCCTAAACAGAATTTGTATGTGGAAGCTTGGACGTCTCTGATAGAAGCGCAACGTCGTGGGTATGTTAAGTACATCGGTGTTTCAAATTTCACTGGCGAATACATTGATCGTTTGCGAAATGAAACGGGAATTCAGCCGGTAGTCAATCAGATCGAACTTCATCCGTACTTTAATCAAGAAGCGCAACGTCGGTATGACTACGTAAATGGCATCATCACGGAAGCGTGGAGTCCACTAGGGCGTGCCTCGGCGATGTTGAAAGATCCAGTTTTGCAACAAATTGCTGATAAACATCAGTGTGGCGTTGGTCAAGTGATTTTACGCTGGGAACAATCATTAAATGTTGTGCCGTTACCTAAGGCAGCACACGTTGATCGTCAACGGGCAAACCTGAATTTGGATGCAATTGATTTAGACCAGGCGGACATCACTGCTATAAATCAACTCACTAAGCCTGATGGGCGGACATTCAATCAGGATCCCACGGTTTACGAAGAATTTTAAAGGTGTTGTGGTGGGATTTTGTAACACAAACGCAATAAACAAACGATAAAGCGAAAAAATGACAACCTGTTGTGCTACACAACAGGTTGTCATTTCGTTATCTAGGCAATTTTGTCTTTGAATCATTTAATTGCACACTATATATAGTTATCCACAGGATATCCACATACTACATATTGATTTAAAGCTCGTAACCAGTATTATAAAACTATCATCAATAAAAGGTTGTGAGCGAATGGAGAATGTTCAAATTACGAATCCCTTGGCAATTTTAAAATTATTGCCAGTTCAAAAACGCGGCGGGGCTGTGACTCAATTCTACCCCTATAAGATTGTGTTTGTCCTCCACAAATTGGTCAATGACGAAGATTTAATTAACGAAATTGAACATGATCTCGTGAATGCACTGCACGATTTAGAGATTATTCCAACGGCGGAAATTCATCGGGTTTTACATAATAGCTTATTGAAGCACGATCAAATGAAAGCCGCTGATGCCTATGAGGCCTATTTTAAGCATGATCAGGATCAATTCGCGGCGGCGACAAGTGTTGAGGCTCGTATTCAAAGGTTGTTTAGTCGGGATGCGGACGTGGTTCATGAAAACGCGAATAAGGACAGTCATGTTTTTAACACGCAGCGTGACCTTGAGGCTGGTGCGGCGAGTCGAGCTATTGGTTTAAAAATGCTACCAGATATTGTGGCTAAGGCTCATTTGCGCGGTGACATTCACTGGCACGATCTTGACTATTCACCAGTCACACCTGAAACAAATTGTTGCCTAATCGACTTTGATGAAATGCTGGCACATGGTTTTAAAATTGGTAACGCGTGGGTTTCATCGCCACATTCCATTCAAACAGCGACCGCTCAAATGTCACAAATCATTGCCAACGTTGCGTCACTTCAGTATGGTGGGTGTTCGGCAAACCGGGTCGATCAGCTACTGGCGCCTTACGCGCAACTGAATTACGACAAGCACATGGCAGATGCTGAACAGTGGGTCGCCGAAGATAAACGTGAGGATTACGCGCGTCAAAAGACGCAAAAAGATATTTACGATGCTATGCAGGCCTTGGAGTACGAAATTAACACGTTGTATTCGTCACAAGGGCAGACGCCATTTACAACGGTGAACTTTGGATTGGGAACTAGCTGGATCGAGCGCGAAATTCAACGGGCTATTTTACAGATTCGGATTAAAGGTCTGGGTAAAGAACACCGGACCGCAATTTTTCCGAAACTGATTTTTACCGTTAAACGCGGGCTCAACTTGAATCCACAAGATCCTAATTATGATATTAAGCAATTAGCGATTGAGTGTTCAACCAAACGAATGTATCCAGATCTCTTGATGTATGACAAAATCAAAGCGCTCACTGGCAGTTTTAAGACGCCAATGGGGTGTCGTTCTTTTCTCCAAGGATGGAAAGATGAAAACGGCGTGGAGGTTAACTCTGGCCGCATGAACTTAGGCGTGGTGACTGTCAACTTGCCACGGATTGCGTTGTCAGCACACGGCGACAAAAAGCTGTTTTGGGATATTTTTGAAGAACGCATGGCCGTTTGTCATACGGCACTGGCTTACCGAATTGAGCGAACGAAAGAAGCTAGGCCGGAGAACGCACCGTTACTCTATATGTATGGTGCGTTTGGCAAACGACTTAAAGTGGATGACGACGTTGATGAGTTGTTCAAGAATGAACGGGCGACAATTTCACTTGGTTACATCGGTATCTATGAAGTATGCACGACCTTCTATGGACCTAAATGGGAACAGAATCCTGAAGCGCACGATTTTGCTGAAAAGATTGTGGCCGCACTGCGTGAAAAGTGTAATCAATGGGCAAAGGAAAGCGGGTATCACTATAGTCTGTATTCCACCCCGGCTGAATCGCTGACCGACACGTTTGCCAAGGATGACATTGAGAAATTTGGTCGGGTGGCTGACGTGACTGACAAAGAGTATTACACGAATAGTTTTCACTATGATGTTCGTAAACACCCGTCACCGTTTGAAAAACTGACGTTTGAAGAAGTCTTTCCTAAATATGCGTCAGGCGGTTTTATTCATTACTGTGAGTACCCGAACTTGAAGCAAAATCCTAAAGCCCTCGAGGCCGTTTGGGACTGGGCCTATGATCACGTCGGCTATCTAGGCACTAACACGTCTATTGACCAGTGTTTCAAGTGTGGTTTCAAGGGCGAATTCAAGGCGACAGCCAAGGGTTTTGAGTGCCCACAATGTGGAAATCACGATCCACAATATTGTGACGTGGTCAAAAGGACGTGTGGTTATTTGGGCAACCCACAGCAACGCCCAATGGTTCACGGTCGTCACATTGAGATTACGTCACGAAAGAAAAACATGACTTCGGAGATGATTAAACATGCAGCAGCGTACGAAAGGACCAAACAATCCGACACCCAAAGAATGGCTCGCCAGTGAGCACAGTCTAGATTATGTGGCGGACTACAAACCGTTTAATTTTGTTGACGGGGAAGGGGTGCGTTGCAGCTTATACGTTAGCGGCTGCTTATTTCATTGTCCGGGTTGTTACAATGTGGCTGCACAGAACTTTCATTATGGGCATCCGTATACACAAGATCTAGAGGACCAAATTATCACGGATTTGAGTCAGGATTATGTCCAAGGTTTGACACTACTGGGTGGTGAACCCTTTCTCAACACACATGTTTGCATTCAGCTGTGCAAACGAATTCGTCGGGAGTTTGGCCACGATAAGGATATTTGGTCATGGACTGGTTACAAATGGAACGAATTGCTGAAGGACTCTGATGACAAGCTTGAGTTATTGTCGTTGATTGACATTTTGGTTGATGGGCGGTTCCTTGAGTCACAGAAGGACTTAACGTTGCAATTTCGTGGGAGTTCAAATCAGCGAATTATTGACGTGCCGAAGTCGTTAGCTCAAGACCAGGTTGTGATTTGGGACAAACTCGTTCGTTAATTGCTGATGGTTATGTGCATGTTGATTGTCGGCTGTAGTTGGAAAATCAATATGCACTCGTCTAGGGAGCGATTTATTGTTACGTTCTTCGGCTTTAATTCCCGTACTTCGCTTCTACGTTCGAGTTCTGTGAAACGATTGGTCAATAAAAAACATTTCAAAAGCTAGATGCTAATATGGCTAGTTTTTGAAATGTTTTTCTGTCGAGGCGGTTGTTTGAAAGAAGGAGTTAGTTAAATGTCCTTGAAACCGCTTCCATCAAAATCTATAATGGCTCTAGTAAAGTTTAGTAAAAATTGTGGAGGCATCCTTTATGAATTTTAGTCAGCAACCGTTTGGTAAATTGAGTGATGGTCGGTCAGTCGACCAATTAATTTTAAGTAATGATAATCAAGTATCATTACGTGTATTGACGCTAGGAGCAACGTGGCAAGGATTTGACGTGCCCGATGGCAACAATCGTAAGAATTTGTTGATCAGCTACGATCAACTCAAGGATTACGAAGCCACACCGTTTTATGTTTGTAAGACAGTTGGTCGGGTAGCTGGTCGAATCGGCCAAGCGACTTACGACATTGATGGGACGAGTTATCACAGTGATCAGAACGAAAACAAAAACACGTTACACGGTGGCCTACATGGCTTTTCTGACCGTGTTTGGCGGGTTGTTGGCCACCAAGAGACGAGCGACACTGTTTCCGTTACATTAGGGATTAGCGTTCAGGGTAGTGAAGATAATTTTCCTGGTGACATGGATGTTCTTGTGACCTATAGTTTGACGAATGCCAACCGAGCAACGTGGTCAATCACGGGTACAGCAACAGCCAAGACACTGTTTAACCCCACGTTACACACATACTTTAATGTGACGGATAACGAAGCATTGACGACGCAACAGTTGCACATTAACGGCAAGCAACGTGTTTTGTTGAACAGCGAAAAGGTTCCTACTGGTGAACTCAGTGATGCTACTGGTACAGCCTATGATTTCAGTAAGACGGGGACTGTGACGGATCATTTGGCTCAGTTGAAAGAAGAAAACGGTGGCAAGGAATTCGATGATGCATACCGTGTCAATGGGGATGAACATACGCCGATTGCAACGGTTAGTGACCCAGCTAGTGGCCGCGCTGTGGACCTGTATTCTAGCCGGAATGGCTTGGTGATTTTTACTGCTGACCCATTAGCTTATGATAAGGATGAGGCTTATCAGGCCAGCCATCCTTATACGGCCTTGGCGATGGAAGCACAATGGCTACCAGATGCCATTCATCACGATGGTTTTGGCGATGTTGTGTTACCAGCAAATGCGCCACAGACGTATAGCATCAGTTACCAATATCGGGAAATGAAATAGTTTAATTAGGTTAAATGACGTCCGTTTGATGTTCAGCAGTAGCTGATATCAAGCGGACGTTTTGTTTGTCAGTTGAAAAAAGAGACTAAAAAAGTTTAGTAAAAATATTTATAAGCTATGAAACTGATTGGGCAGGCAAAACAACCGGTTGCATAGCATTTGTATACAAAATCACATTGTTGAAACTTTTAGTAAAACTGTTATTATCGACTTTGAAATCGCTTACATAACTATTTTATTTGGAGGTTAGCAAGATGGCTGATAAGAATCAGAAAATCAAAATTGACCCTGATAAGTTTGCACGTGCAGTGCTGGGCGGTAATGCTCAACGCGAGGGCGAGGAAAACAAGTTGTACATCAAACGTCAATTGACGTTATACCTTGAATCCGTTTTACTCGTGCAAGATTTCAACGGTTTGGAAGAAACATCATTCGACATGGCAAAAGAAAAGCAACGTAATGCCATTCTCGAAAAAGTCATTGAGCGTCGCTATAACTAATTCGACAAACGAACGTTAAATTAGTCGAATGGAAAAAGGAGAACTTGAAAATGAATCAAGTTAAACAATATTTATCCTATGCGCTTGGGGCGTTCGGTCACGACGCATTCTATGCAACACTTAGCACTTATTTTGTTATTTTCGTTACTAGTCAATTATTTAGTTCAGGTAATCATGCAAATGATGCCAAGATGATCAGTGCTGTTACTCTTACCATGATGGTCATTCGGATTATCGAAATTGCATTTGATCCGCTTATTGGTGGGATGGTTGATAACACGCGCACTAAATGGGGCAAATTTAAACCTTGGTTAATGATTGGTGCGACTGTTAGTTCTTTGATGCTTATCTTGATCTTTACGGATTTTGGCGGTTTGACTGTTAACAAGCCAACGTTATATCTGATTCTCTTTGGAATAGCGTTCGTGATATTGGATATCTTCTATTCGTTTAAAGATATTTCCTTCTGGTCAATGTTACCTGCCTTAACTGTTGATTCTGGTAAACGTGCTCGTTTTGGGACGATTGCCCGTTTCGGTTCTACTTTAGGTGCACAAGGTGTCGCTTTGGTTATTATGCCAACAGTCACTTTGGTATCTGGTTGGTTCGGTGGCGCAAGAGGTCAACAAACCCAAATTGGTTGGGTTGGCTTCGCCGTTTTGATTGGTGCTGTTTCATTCTTAGGCGCATTAGCAACCGCTTTGGGAACTAAAGAAGAAGATAACATCATTCGTGAAAATACTGAAAAGGTTGGAATTGTTGGAATCTTTAAAGTGTTATTCAAGAATGACCAATTGATGTGGTTAGCATTGTCTTACTTTATGCTAGCATTTGGTTACGTTATCACTAGTTCATTATTCTTGTACTACTTCAAGTACGTTATGGGAAAGGCTGGATTATTCTCACTAGAAGGTTTAGTAACTGCCATCTTAGGGATCATCTCAGTTATCCTGTTTCCATTCCTGGAATCACTGATTAAACGGAAGGCAATTTATGTTGGCGGTATTTGCCTCATGTTAGTTGGCTACGTTGTCTTCATGTTTGCCGGCACTAATCTTTTCTTAGTATTGCTCGCTATTTCGCTGATTTTCTTCCCTTACCCAATGATTTTCTTAGCTGCTTTAATGACAATTACTGATTGTGTTGAATATGGTCAATTGCGTTTAGGAACCCGTAACGAATCGGTTACTTTAGCGGTTCGTCCATTGTTAGACAAATTGGCTGGTGCATTTGCTAACGGTATTGTTGGTCTTGCTGCGGTTCACGCGGGGATGATTGGTAATGCTAAACCAAGTAGCATTACGGCTACCGAAATGCTTCATTTCAAGACTTATATTTTCTACGCACCAATGGTGATGCTTGTCATTGCCGCTGTTGTTTACTTAACAAAAGTTACCTTGACCGAAGCTAAACATGCTGAAGTTGTTAAGGAATTGGAAAAGAAGCTTGGTGCGGATTCAGAAGATATCGCCAAGATTAAGTAATTAAAATGCAGCAATAAAAAATGTTAAAAGGTGGTTTATACATTATGGATGCAGCAAGTATTAAACAAGAATATCAAGATGCTTTTGATGTCGCACCACAGTCTGTTTTCTTCTCACCTGGCCGGATCAACCTGATCGGTGAACACACTGATTACAATGGTGGTCACGTATTTCCATGTGCGATTACATTGGGAACATACGGCGCTGCTTCACCACGGACGGATACCACGGTTCGTTTGTACTCAGGTAACTTACCCAAGGATGGCGTGCTTACTTTTGATGTAAATGACTTATCCTTCAACAAGGGTTTTGGTTGGGGAAACTATCCTAAGGGAATGCTTTATGAACTAGCCAAGAAGGGTGCTAAGTTTGACCATGGCTTCGATTTATACGTTCATGGTAACTTGCCTGACGGCTCTGGTTTGTCATCCTCAGCATCTTTGGAATTATTGGTTGGTGTCATTGCCAAGAAACTTTACAACCTCGACGTTGAACAGATGGACTTAGTTTACGCCGGTCAACAAGTTGAAAATGACTATATTGGCTTGAATTCCGGTATCATGGACCAATTTGCGATTGGCATGGGTAAAAAAGATCAAGCCATGTTCCTAGACGTTAACACCATGAAATATGAGTATTATCCAGTTGATTTAGGTGACAATGTCGTTTTGATTATGAACAGTAACAAGTCTCATGACTTAGCTAGTTCGAAGTACAATGAACGTCGCTCACAGTGTGAAGAAGCATTACGCCGCATTCAACAAGGGGTCAACGTTAAGACATTGGGTGACTTGACCAAAGAACAATTCGACCAAGCAACTTACTTAATTAACGATGCCACCTTGATTCGTCGTGCGCGCCACGCTGTGTTTGAAAATCAGCGAACAATTGATGCCAAACAAGCATTGGATGATCATGATTTAAAGACGTTTGGTCACCTTGTTAGCGCATCACACATTTCATTGCAGTATGATTATGAGGTGAGTGTCCCAGAACTCGACACGTTGGTTGATACTGCTTGGGCACAAGACGGTGTTCTTGGTGCACGGATCATTGGCGGTGGCTTCGGCGGTTGTGCAATTGCGATCGTTAGTCGCGACCAAGTTGATCACGTTAAGGAAGTTGTTGGCGACACGTACCTGAAGCGCTTTGGTTATGCAGCAGACTTTTACGTGGCTGAAATTGCCGATGGGACTCACGAAGTTACGGCATAAACGTAGGAGTGACACTAATGGTAGAAGATGCAGTAGAGAATTTAATTAGCTTAGCCGTGCAGAATGGTGCGGCGGAACCGTTGGATCGGGTTTATTTGAGAAATCGAATTTTTGCCTTAATTGGTGATGAAATGGCTGTTGCCTTAGAAGGCGATGGTGTTGAAGCTATCAGTGAGGCGCTGGTTAATGCCGCCGTGGAAAACGGTAAAATCGAAGATAATCAAACAGCCCGCGAACTATTGGATGCGCAGTTGATGGACTTGACGACACCGCGGCCAAGTAAAGTGAATGAACGTTTCTGGGAAGATTATCAGACCAGCCCTGAAGCAGCAACAAAATATTTTTACGGTTTGAGTAAAGCCAATAACTATATCAAGACAAAGGCAATCGCAAAGAATATTGTCTTTAATTCAGCGACAACGTTTGGCGACTTGGAAATCACAATCAACCTGTCCAAACCGGAAAAGGATCCGAAAGCGATTGCGGCAGCTGCCCACACAGCAGCGAGTGGCTATCCACTTTGTCAGTTATGTTTAGAAAATGAAGGCTACCTAGGTTGCCTTGGTTATCCTGCGCGAAGTAATCACCGGGTCATTCGATTAACGGTTGGCGGTCGTCCATGGGGCTTCCAGTACTCGCCATATGCATACTTTGGCGAGCATGCGATTTTCCTCGATCAACAACATGTCCCGATGAAAATTAATCGGCAAACATTTACTAATTTGTTTGAGATTATTACGCAATTTCCACAGTATTTCGTTGGTAGCAACGCTGATTTACCGATCGTGGGTGGCTCTATGTTGAGCCATGAACATTATCAAGGTGGGCGGCACAACTTCCCAATGATGAAGGCACCGATTGCTTCAACGTTTAAATTAGCTGATTATCCAGACGTTAAATGTGGTGTTGTGAAATGGGCGATGTCGACAATTCGTTTGACCGGCGCTAACCAGCAGAACGTCGCCGATGCTGCCGAACATATCCGTGAAGTTTGGAATCACTATGACGATCCAGCCGTTTCTGTAAAAGCATATGATGGTGAGACCCGTCATCATACGGTTACGCCAATTGCTTATCGCAATGGGGATCAATTTGTTCTCGATATTGTGTTGCGGGATAATCAAACTTCCGCCGATTATCCGGATGGCATTTTCCATCCGCACAAGGATGTTCAGCACATTAAGAAGGAAAACATTGGTTTAATCGAAGTTATGGGCCGTGCGATTTTGCCTGCTCGTTTGAAGACCGAAATGCAAGAAGTTCAAAAATTCTTGTTGGATCAGCCAAACGATATGGCTGAATATCACCGCACTTGGGCGGAAGAGCTCAAACAAAACAACACCATTACAAGTGATAATGTTGAACAAGTAGTCGACGATGCGATTGGTAAAGTCTTTGGTCGCGTTTTGGAGGATGCTGGCGTGTTCAAGTGGGATGCTGCTGGTCGTGAAGCACAAGCTCGGTTTATTAAAGCAATCGAATAATATCTTGAATGTGTGGGAAGGTGAGAGACAGTGGCAACGCTGAAAGATATTGCAACACGGGCAAATGTTTCACTTGCGACTGTTTCTCGTGTGCTGAACTATGATGCGACGATGGCGGTTAGCAAAGAAACGCGGCAACGGATTTTTGAGGCTGCCGAGGCGCTGAATTATTCCAAACGCAAACGGAATCATCAAACTAGCGTGGTCAAACAAATCACGGTGGTTGAATGGTATTCCCAGATGCAGGAAATGGAAGATCTTTACTATATGTCAATTCGCATCAGTATTGAGCATGCGGCAATGACAGCAGGTTTTCGCGTTCAAACGGTCTTTGCTGGTTCCTTGGATCAGATTCACGACGATACATCCGTGATCATTGCACTGGGAAAATATTCTCAAGCTGAAATTCTTAAATTAACGGGCATTACGGATCGAATTGTATTTGTGGATTTCGATGCAATGGGATTAGGTTATGATTCGGTTGTTACGGATTTTCAATATGCAATAAGCGATGCGGTTCATCACTTAACTGACGTCGGTGTTTGCCATATTGGGATGATTTGCGGCACAGAGATGACCACGGATCGTCAGCGAGTCATTGAGGATCCACGAAAAAGGCCTTTTCAGATGGCAATGGGTCAGGATTACAATGAGGCGTTTGTTACACAAGGCGATTATTCGCGTCAATCGGGTTACCAACAGATGAAAGCTTTGATTGGTGACTTACAGGACCAATTGCCGGACGGGTTTATCATTACGAATGATGCCATGGCAGTTGGAGCGTTGAAAGCGTTGAACGAAGCTAACATAAGCGTGCCTGATCGTGTTCAACTGGTTACGTTTGATGACACGTCAATCGCCAGTTATGCGATTCCAGGATTAACTGCGGTGCACGTCGCGACTAATCACATGGGTGAAGCGGCAATTCAGTTAGCTCAGGAAATTACTAAAGGCGATCATCCGATAGCTAAGAAGATTGTTTTGGGTACGCGGTTGGTTCAACGTGAAAGCACAAAATTTTGAGCATGACTAAAAGCTGAATCTAACAAGGTTTGACTTTCTCAGATAATACAAATGTGACGTTTATGGGGTGATCCCATGAGCATCGCATTTTTTGTTAGAGGGACAATTTTTTATGTCTCACGATTGCGACAATTTTTCACCTGCACAAACTTTGACGTTTGAAGAAGAATTGCTTGTTGCTGTTTCACTAGGATTCAAGTTGAAATGTTGTGTTCCAATCTCATTTTAGTTTACCTGGTGAGTGTAAAACGAAAGTAATAGACAGTTGTTATGGCGGCGCTTACAATAAAAGTGTCTCAGTCACTTAAGACAAATCAGAAAATGGGGTATTTTTTATGAGTAAGAAAGTTGCAATTGTTACTGGTGGCGGTCAGGGTATTGGCGCCGGAATTGCTTTGCGATTAGCACAGGATGGATTGGCTGTTGTTGTCAATGGTCGAACTGAGTCAAAATTAGCTTCCGTTGTTGATAAAATCAAAGCTAACGGTGGCGAAGCCTCAGCATTTGCTGGCGACGTTCAATTCAAGAAAACCAATACAGATTTAGTTCAATTTGCTCTGGACAAGTATGGACGCCTCGATTCTTTTGTTGCTAACGCTGGGATTGATTGGGTGGACACCATTGAAGATACCCCAGAAGAACAGGTTGACAATATTTTAAACATCAACCTCAAATCCCAAGTATGGGCTCTACAAACGGCACCAAAGGCATTGCGTAAGAATGGTGATGCTGGCGGATCCATTATCTTAGCTTCATCAATTGCTGGAATGCAGGGCTTTGAAATGCTGGGCCTGTACTCTTCAACAAAGTTTGCCACACGCGGATTAGTTCAGGCAGCAGCAAAAGAACTTGGTCCAGATAAGATTAGGGTTAACGCATACAATCCTGGTATTGTTCTCACACCGATGTGGGATGAAATTGATGCGCGTTTTGCAGAGCGTACTGGTGCGGCTATTGGAGAGACACGGCAAAAGTTTGTCGATTCAATTTTACTTGGTCGTGGTGAGGAACCTGAGGATATTGCAAACTATGTATCCTTCTTAGTATCTGATCAGGCCAACTATATTACTGGACAATCCTTAGCAGTTGATGGGGGAATAATGTTCCAGTGATTAGTCCAAATTAATATACTAGGCGAAAATGAGCGGATCGAAACCTGTTCCGCTTTTTTGCTTGCAATTGGTAAACTTCAACCCGTCTAACATGCTTTTTATGGGTAATGTGTGTACGCTAGAGTAAGTGTGCAGGGGATCGCCATCATCTCACTGAGCTGATCGGTCAGCATATTTAGATTTACGGAAGGAATGACAATAAAAATATGAATAACTCATCATTTAAATACCCAGATCAGGCTGCTTATAAGTTGGTGACTGACCAGTTAGCAGCCAAAAATATTACCTACAAAGAGATTGCTGCAATTACGCAGGACATGCAACGCGAATATTTACCAGATGTTCCGCTCAGTGAGTTTGAAACGGAAACAGAAGATGTGCTCCACAAACGCGAAGTGATGAACAACGTGATGGTGGCGCTTGAGTTGGATCGGTTGGCAACTGAAAATCAACTGAAGGAGCCGCTGGAATCGATTATCAGAAATGATGCCGGCGTGTTTGGTGTCGATAAAGGACTGGCGCTCAACATTGCCAACATTTATGGCACCATCGGTGTGACCAACTATGGTTATGTGGATAAGGTCAAGGAAGGCGTTATCAAACGGCTGGATGAAGAGAAGACTGATCAGGTCAATACTTTTATTGACGACATCATTGGCGCGATTGCTGCTGCAGTGGCCGCCAAGATGGCACACAAATACGCTTAGAGTTTGGTAAGAATTTGAACTTTTAGCAAACGGAAGAATATTCTGCTAAGGCGCGTCACGCTTATGAAACAATCAAATGTAAACGAATGAAAGCACTTGTGAAAACAAGTCTAACGTTTGCAGGTTTTGGCCGATTGTCATATAATTACATCTGTGTTAAACATATATTTTCCTTAAGGGAGGAAGTTCACCAATGACTGTTAAAATTGGTATCAACGGATTTGGCCGTATCGGTCGTTTAGCTTTAAAGCGGATCCACGAATTGAACACTAGCGACATCGAAGTTGTTGCAATCAATGATTTGACTACACCTTCAATGTTGGCTTACTTACTCAAGTATGACTCCACTCACGGCAAGTTCCCTGGTGAAGTTAGTTCAACGGACAAGGGCATTGTCGTTGACGGTAAGGAAATCCCTGTATACGCAGAACGCGATGCAAAGAACATTCCTTGGGTTAAGAACGATGGTGTTGACTACGTGCTTGAATGTACTGGTTTCTACACTTCAGCAGAAAAGTCACAAGCCCACTTGGATGCCGGCGCAAAGCGTGTTCTGATCTCAGCACCTGCTGGTAAGATCACAACTGTTGTTCCTGGTGTTAACTTGGACGTTTTGAGCAACGATGACAAGATCGTTTCCGCTGGTTCATGCACGACTAACTGTCTTGCACCACTGGCTTACTTCATGAACGAAGAATTCGGTATCAAGGTTGGTACGATGACGACGGTTCACGCCTTCACATCAACTCAATCAATCCTTGATGGCCCTCGTGGTTCAAAGCCTCGTAACAACCGTACTGCTTCTGTTAACACGATTCCTCACTCAACTGGTGCTGCTAAGGCCCTTGGCTTGGTTATCCCAGAATTGAACGGTAAGTTACAAGGACACGCACAACGTGTTGCTGTTGTTGACGGTTCATTAACTGAATTAGTAACTGTTCTGGACAAGAAAGTTACTGCTGACGAAGTTAACGCAGCTATCAAGAAGCACACTGAAGGCAACGAAGCCTTTGGTTACAACGACGACGAAATCGTTTCAAGCGATATCATCGACGATTCACATGGTTCCGTATTTGACCCAACTCAAACGGAAGTTACAACTGCCGGTGACAGCCAATTAGTTAAGACTGTTGCTTGGTACGACAACGAATGGGGCTTCACTTGCAACATGATCCGTACGTTGTTGAAGTTCGCCACTTTGGAAGCTTAATTTAAATCATTACGTTTTTGATTAGATGTGGCAAAGGCGGGAGGAGGAAGACTCCGCCCGCCTTTTTCTTTGAATGATTTAGTGGAATGATTCACAAATAGTCGTGTTTGTTTTCAGAAAATTGGGCTGTGAGTGGCTTTTACCATTAAAAATCGTTAAAATATATGCGTACGCAAAAATCGTTGGGAGGAAACTACCTTGGCTAAATTAACTGTTTCTGATTTAGATTTAACTGGAAAAAAAGTTTTAATGCGTGTTGACTTTAATGTGCCGATTAAAAACGGCGTGATTGGTAACGACAACCGAATCGTGGCTGCATTACCTACGATTAACTATGTTCTGGATCACGGTGGTCGTGCCATCTTATTCAGTCACTTAGGTCGTGTTAAGACTGAAGAGGACAAAAAGGAATTATCCATGCGTCCTGTTGCAGAACGTTTGAGTAACTTATTGGGCAAACCTGTAACGTTTGTACCTACTACCCGTGGTCCACAACTTGAAGACGCCATCAACAACTTGAAAGACGGCGAAGTTCTGTTATTCGAAAACACTCGTTTTGAAGATTTGGATGGCAAGAAGGAATCCGGTAACAACCCTGAATTGGGTCAATACTGGGCTTCACTTGGCGACGTTTTCGTTAACGATGCCTTTGGTACTGCTCACCGTGAGCATGCCTCAAACGTTGGTATCGCAACTGCCATGAAGGCGGCCGGCAAGTCAGTTGCTGCTGGTTTCTTAATGGAAAAAGAAATCAAGTTCTTAGGTAACGCTGTTGATAACCCTGTTCACCCATTTGTTGCTATCTTGGGTGGTGCTAAGGTTTCTGACAAGATCGGCGTCATCGACAACTTGTTGAGCAAAGCTGACAAGGTTATCGTTGGTGGTGGGATGGCTTACACCTTCTTCGCTGCCCAAGGCCTTTCAGTTGGTAACTCATTGCTTGAAAAGGACAAGATCGACACAGCCAAAGCAATCATTGAAAAGGCTGGCGATAAGCTTGTATTGCCAATCGACTCTGTTGTTGCTAAGGAATTCAAGAATGATTCACCTGCAGAAACTGTTGATGGTTCAATTCCTGATGGTTACATGGCTCTTGACATCGGTCCAAAGTCTGTTGAATTATTTGAAAACACTTTGCGTGATGCTAAGACCGTTGTTTGGAACGGACCAATGGGTGTCTTCGAAATGCCAAACTTTGCTAAGGGTACCTTGGCTGTTGGTAAGTTCTTAGGTGACTTGGATGCTACGACAATTGTTGGTGGTGGTGACTCAACAGCTGCTGTTCAACAATTGGGTGTTGCTGACAAATTGACCCACATCTCTACTGGTGGTGGTGCTTCCCTTGAATACCTTGAAGGTAAGACTTTACCTGGGATTGCAGCAATCAGTGACAAGTAATTTAGTTTAATATCGTTCTACTTAACGTCCTTCAATCTGCTTCTTAACAGGTTGGCGGGCGTTTTTGCGTTTTGAGTGGTTAAGGACGCTTGCGGTTGTCAACATCGAAACTTCGTCGTGAGACCGGTTCAAGCCCGTCTGTGACCTAAATCCGGAAATACACCGGATTAACGTCACTTTCACGACTACATTTCAATGCTGACGCCATCCAGTTCATATTCATATAACCTTGAATCAGCCCAAAAAATCTAGTTTAGAAGAAGATTTGAAATCGGATTAATTAATTTGTCTACACTATCGTTAACATATATGTGAGTGGAGATGACTGAAGACAGAGTTTCGTGTCGACAATACTTGATGGCGAGTTTTGCCATTTAGTATTGTGGGACGAGTTCTGAAACGTGGTTTTCGGTTCAGAATCGAGTTGAAGACCGTGTACTTCAGCGGGCTGAAACGTTCCCCAAGAAACGGCGTCTTCGGTCATCGCAACGACCTGTTACTGCTTAGCAAGGCAAGGTGAAACTAGCTTTTTAGGACTGATTTCACTACAATGCATGTGTAGGAGAAAGAGTTGTGAGCACTCGCTTGGCAACGAGTGCTTTGACAGATTAAAAGAGTAATGCCAAAACCCATTATGAAGAGGGGGCTAACCCATGCGGATTCCAATGATTGTTGGAAATTGGAAGATGAATAAGACTGCGGACTCAGTAGAATCGTTTGTAAATGGAATTAGAGGCAATTTACCTAATGCGATGCAGTTAGAAACAGCTATTTGTGCACCTGCTTTGTTTTTAGAGCAAATGGTTGATCAGACTCGCGACATGCCTTTAGAAGTTGGCGCAGAAAATTGTTACTTTGAGGATAACGGTCCGTTTACCGGTGAAACCAGTCCATATGCGTTAAGCAAAGCTGGCGTTGATTTTGTTATTTTGGGACATTCGGAGCGTCGGAAGATTTTCCGTGAAACCGATGAGATGATTAATTTAAAAGTTCAGGCCGTTTTTCGGAACCATATGCGGCCAATCATCTGTTGTGATGAAACGATGGGACAGCGAGAATCTAATGATGCTGTTCACTGGGTTGTGGCTCAGGTGATCGAAGCGTTAAAGGGTGTTGATGAGGAGCAGGCAAGAACTGCGATTATTGCGTATGAGCCAAGCTGGGCGATTGGTGTTGGCACACCTGCATCACCAGATCAAATTGAGGAAGGCTGTTATCTGATTCGTCAAACGGTCGCAGACGTTTACGATGATGAAATTGCTGATGAAGTGCGGGTATTATATGGCGGTTCTGTTAAGCCTGCAAATATAAACACGATCATGCAGAAACAGGATGTCGATGGGGTTTTGGTCGGCAATGCGAGTCTTCAACCTGAATCGTTTCTGGAACTTATTAGCAATGATCCCGGAAAATAATTGCTCATAATCTTGATAGTGAAACGCGTAACACATATAATAGTAGGGAAGTCATTGCGACTACATTTACCCATATAAGGAGAGAATAAGATGTCTATTATTACAGATATTTATGCACGCGAAGTTTTAGATTCACGCGGTAACCCAACTGTTGAAGTTGAATTGTACACAGAAAGTGGTGCAATGGGCCGTGGAATCGTTCCTTCAGGTGCCTCAACTGGTGAACACGAAGCTGTTGAATTACGTGACGGCGACAAGAGCCGGTTCCAAGGTAAGGGTGTTACTAAAGCGGTTGATAATGTAAATAACATCATCGCTAAGGAAATTGTTGGTTACGATGTTACTGACCAAGTTGCTATCGACCAAGCAATGATCAAGCTTGATGGTACACCAAACAAGGGTAAATTAGGCGCGAACGCCATCTTAGGTGTTTCATTAGCCGCTGCCCGTGCAGCTGCTGACGAACTTGAAGTTCCACTTTACAACTACTTAGGTGGTTTCAATGCGCACGTTCTGCCAACACCAATGATGAACGTTATCAACGGTGGGAAGCATGCCAACAACAAGGTTGACTTCCAAGAATTCATGATTATGCCTGTTGGTGCGCCAACAATTAAAGAAGCCGTTCGTTATGGCTCAGAAACATTCCACGCTTTGAAGAGCATCTTAAACGACCGTGGTTACTCCACTGCCGTTGGTGACGAAGGTGGTTTTGCACCTGACTTGAAGAACAATGAAGAACCATTTGAAATTCTGGTTGAAGCTATTACCAAGGCTGGTTATGTACCTGGTAAGGACATTTCAATTGCCTTTGACTGTGCTGCATCAGAATTCTACAACACCGACACTAAGAAGTATGACTTAGTTGGTGACGGTAAGAGTTACACTGCCGAAGAATTCACTGACTTACTTGAAGGTATCGTTGACAAGTACCCAATCGTTTCCATCGAAGATCCTCTGGATGAAAACACTTGGGATGACTGGGCAACTTTAACTGCTAAGTTAGGTAAGAAAGTACAACTTGTCGGTGACGACCTGTTTGTTACTAACACTGACTACTTGGCTAAGGGTATCAAGATGGGCGTTGCTAACGCTATCTTGATCAAGTTGAACCAAATCGGTACTTTGACTGAAACTGTTGAAGCTATCGAAATGGCTAAAGAAGCTGGCTACACTGCCATCGTTTCTCACCGTTCTGGTGAAACCGAAGACACAACGATTGCTGACTTGGTTGTTGCTACAAACGCCGGCCAAATCAAGACTGGTTCAATGAGCCGGACTGAACGGATCGCTAAGTACAACCAGTTGATGCGGATTGAAGACCAATTAGGCACAACCGCTGAATACAAGGGCATCCACTCATTCTACAACTTGAGTGAACAAGCTCGTAACGCCATCATCAACAAGTAATTTCGTCTTGAAACAGGTTGTTATGATAATAAAATTCCTCACTTTTCGAAGTGGGGAGTTTTTTTGTCGCCAAGTTTTGATAGATTATGAATTTCTAAAGATTTAAAAGAAAAACTGAAATATACATGAAGTCCTTAATGTGTTTACTTTGTTCACCTATACTAAATTTGAATGTTTTTGGCAACAATGAAACGGGGGAGCTAAATGGCAACACAACATGAGGTGGCAAAACGGCACGCGCTATTAGAACGCATGGCCGTTGTTTTCATGCGGGAAGGCTTTAATCAGCTAACAATGAATGACCTGATTAAAGTAATGGGTGTTTCGCGAAGAACGGCTTATAAATACTTCAGCTCGAAAGAAGACATCGTGCACGCCGTTGTTAAGCTGTACTTAGACTACATAGAGGATCTTGACATTCCTCAGCTTAATGGGGATGTGGCAAACTTTTTTCGTCAGTTTCAAATGCTATTCGATCAATCTTTGACAATTTCGCGAACAATTTCTGATGAATTCTTGAGTGATCTGAAATCAGCCAACGATTCAGACTATCGAAATTTGCAAGATGCACTTAATCAGCAACAGCAGCAAGCAATTATTTATTTCGAGACCGGTGTAAAACGTGGTCTCTTTCGCACGTATCAGTGGGATGTTTTATTATTGCAAGATCGCGTGATGGTGCGCGGCTTAATTGACCGTCACTTTTTATTGCGCCATAGTTTGAATCTCACGAAAGTATTGACTGATTACTATAATTTAAAGAAGACACAGTTGCTTTTACCTGAGCAGTTAAATGTAATTGATGATCAGCCTGTCCGGTTGATTATTGAATATTTTGTGAATGAGTATAATCGAACGTTCCTATAAAAACTGTCCTAAAAAGAGAGATGATCATTTGAAGAAAAAAAGTAAACGTCGACTTTCGCTCGATCTAACGCGGGTTGGAACTGTCATCACAGGGTTAGCGGTTGGATTAATGACGGGTCTTATCGTTAGTTTGTTTCGCCTGGCGATTGAACATGGTCTTAATCTGGTCAAAACTGGCTATGTAGCGATGCATCACCAACCTTGGTTAATTGTACCGTGGCTTTTTGGCATGGTTGTTTTGGGCATTTTAGTGGGGCTGCTGGTTAAGACCAGTCCACAAATTAGTGGGTCAGGGATTCCTCAAGTTGAAGGTCAATTAGCTGGGGAATTCGACGAGCCATGGTGGCCAACACTCTGGAAAAAGTTTGTTGGCGGTATTGCAGCGATTGGTTCTGGTCTGATGTTGGGTCGGGAAGGTCCTTCGATTCAACTTGGGGCTGCTGTGGGGCAAGGTTATGCCACACTTCGTGGTCATCAAGGAACTAATCGCCGGGTTGCAATCGCTAGTGGCGCAGCAGCAGGGTTGTCAGCAGCATTCAATGCACCGATTGCCAGCACACTATTTGTTTTGGAAGAAATTTATCATAACTTTTCACCGTTAGTTTGGCTGACATCGTTGACCAGTGCTGTCGTCGCAAACTTCGTGTCGCTGGGGTTCTTCGGGCAAACGCCGGTCTTACATATTCCGTATTCCAGCGGATTACCATTACGTGATTACGGTCATTTGATTGTACTGGGCATTATTTTGGGATTGTTAGGGCGGTTGTATCAAACCGTCCTGCTGCGTTTGCCAAGTTGGTACGCTAAGTTAAGACTGCCGCGTTATTTAGACGGCGTCGTGGCACTGTTACTCACCGTTCCTGTTGGTTGGTGGTGGACATCCAGTTTGGGTGGCGGTAATAGTGTTATTTTGGATTTGGCGCACATTCATCCAGGAATCTGGGTGCTCATCGGGCTGTTTGTTGTGCGGTTCGTATTCTCGATGGTGGCGTATGGTTCTGGATTACCCGGCGGCATTTTCTTACCGATTTTAACGTTAGGTGCTGTCATTGGTGCAATCTATGGCCGTGCGATGGTCATGATGGGATTGCTGCCGAGTATTTATGTGGTCAACTTAGTTATTTTTGCGATGGCAGGGTATTTTGCCGGAATCGGAAAAGCACCGTTTACGGCGATTCTGTTGATTACGGAAATGGTCGGGTCATTACAACACCTAATGCCATTAGCCGTGGTTTGTCTAGTTGCCTATATTACAGTAGATGTGTGTGGTGGCGCGCCAATTTACGAATCCTTATTGGGACGAATGTTGTCACCAACGGCAGAGCGCGCTGCAGGGTTTACGGATCGAATTGAAGTGCCCGTGTTCGATGGTTCATTTTTAGTTGGCCATCAAGTTCGGGAATTTAGATGGCCAGCCAATGCTCTATTGATTGGTGTTCATCGTGGCGAACGGCAGATTATTCCGCACGGTGATACGATTTTGCGTGCTGGTGATACCCTGATTGTGGAAACACAACACGATAATCGGGCCTTTATTCGTGAACGAATTGCGGGGATGGCAGAGCAAGTTAGTGTGCGCGGTGAAGACTGAAGGATTACCTGTTTGCATGCGCCTAGTAGTATGCTCGCACTAGCAATCCCCACCATTTTATGTTAAATTAGTTGAGACATACCGCGAAGTTTGAATGGGAGGAACCACTTTGTATAATTTTTTGTTAACTGCACTGATTGTGATCGCAATCTTAATCGTTATTGCAGTCATGATGCAACCCACGAAAACAGATGATGCATTAGGTGCCTTGTCTGGCGGCGGTGCAAACGACTTATTTGCTCAACAAAAGTCACGGGGCTTTGAAGGCTTTATGCAACGGGTTACAGTAATCCTTGGCATTTTGTTCTTTGCTATTGCCTTGGCGTTAGTGTACTTGTCCTCGCATAAGTAGGCTTGTTTTTTGACGACTAACGTTTACAAATTGGTGATGGCCTCATGCCATCTTCATTGATGTATGACAAAGCTGGGCTTAGTCCCGGCTTTTTTTCATACAATTTTTCAATGAAAGGATGGAAAGAATGACAATTCATTTTCGTCAACCAGAACCACTTTTTATTGAGGCGGGTGCAAACGCAGTCTTGTTACTGCATGCATATTCTGGCAGTAGCAATGACATGGGGATGATTGGGCGCGGATTGGCGCGTGATGGTTATACAGTATATGCCCCAATGTTTGCTGGTCATGGCACCATGGAGCCCAGAGATATTATTACAAGGGGCGGTGTGGCCGCTTGGCTGAAGAACGCCCAAGATGCAGTGACTTTTCTAAAAGCACATGGCTATCAACAAATTGCAGTCTTTGGTCTATCCATGGGCGGTCTGTTTGCAACGCGCTTATTGGAAGTTGACAGCACGTTAGTCGGCGGTGGGACGTTTGCATCGCCAGTTATTCGGGTGGGCCAAACGAACGTGCCGCAAAGCTTTTTAAGTTTGAGCAACAAAATTTATTCACGCACACAAATGTCGGCGGATGAAAAGCAACAAAGTCTCGACTGGTTAGCTCAGCACAATCCAGAACAGTTGAGCGACATTGAAGACTTTGTCCAAACACAAGTGGCAGCCAATTTACAAATGATTAATAAGCCATTCTTTATCGCCCAGGGTGATGCGGATCAAATGATTGATCCTGGCAGTGGGGCGGCTTTTAATGAACGAATGGAGAGTTTAAATAAAGATGTCACGTTTAAGCTGTATCCGAACGCAGGCCATGTTTTAACAGTAAATAACGCGCATCACCAATTGCAAACAGACGTTGAGGAATTTCTTGAACGACTGTTTTAACCTAACGCGAAAGTAAAAATGAGGTAATTATGACAGAAAGCAATTTACAACAACAAATTTTGACGTTTTTAAACGCCAATCAGGAGGGGTCGTTTACAGCGGCCGAAATCGGCACTGCACTTAAACAACCAGAAGCGGAGTTCACGTTGAGCGTGCAGGCACTTGCTGGGTTGGAACGTGCCGGCAAAGTGGCCGTTACGGACACAGGTAAGTGGGCCATTGTTAAAGTGGCAGCTGGGTTATCAGGAACTTTCCATGGGAACGACAAGGGGTTTGGTTTCGTCGCATATGATGACGAACAACCAGATGCTTACATCAATCCAGATCATACCAAACACGCAATGACGGGTGACATGGTTGAGATGAAGATTTTACGACCGTCTAAACCGGGGTCTGATCGGGGGCCTGAAGGTGAAGTAACAAAAGTAACTGAGCGTCACTACACACAAATCGTTGGTGAGTTTAGGTCCAAACGTGACGCCAAGTTACCTAGTGTTATTGGTGAAGTGCTCCTTAAAGACAAAAAACTCGGCAGTTATACGTTTGATGTGCTCGACGGCGGCATTCATCCAGTGGATGGAGAAGTTGTCACGGCCGATGTTACCGGTTATCCAACAGATCTCAATCCACAGTTGCTAAGTGGTGTGGCCACGAAGGTGATTGGGAACGCTGACGAACCGGGTATCGACATTCTGCAAATCGTTTACGCTCATGATGTGCCTTCCGAATTTCCGCAGGAGGTACTGGATGAAGCAAATGCCATTCCTGATACGGTGCAGGAAGCTGACAAGGCTGGTCGAGTTGACATTACCGATCAACCGTTAGTTACCATCGATAGTATTGAAAGTAAGGACTTGGATGACGCGGTCGTTGCGTGGAAGTTGCCTAATGGTAATTATCATTTGGGCGTATCCATTGCCGACGTTAGTTACTACGTGAAGGAAGGTTCTGCGCTTGATAAAGAAGCCTACAAACGTGGAACTTCTGTTTATTTGACCGACCGCGTTATTCCGATGCTGCCCAAACGTTTATCAAACGGCATTTGTTCACTGAACGAGGGTGTTGAACGTTTATCAATGACCTGTGACATGGAAATTGATGGCACTGGTAAGGTCGTTAGTCATAAGATTTATCCTAGCTTGATGAAGAGTCATGCGCGAATGACTTATAAGGGTGTTAATAAGATTTTGGAAGCCCATGATGCCAAAACCATGGAACGTTATGACAGCCTTGTTGGTATGTTTGAAACGATGGCAGAACTACACAAGATCCTGGTTAAGAAACGCCACCAACGTGGTGCAATTGACTTCGATGCTCCAGAAGCAAAGATCATTGTTGACGCTGAAGGGCATCCAACCGATATCGAGCTACGTGAACGTGGTTTGGCAGAACGGATGATTGAATCCTTTATGCTGGCTGCTAATGAAACCGTCGCTGAACATTATGACCGGATGCACGTACCGTTCTTATACCGTGTCCATGAAACGCCAGATGGTGATCGGGTAAAGAGTTTCTTTGACTTGTTGAATGTCTTTGGCATTAATGCCAAGGGTGATCCAAACAACCTGAAACCGAAGATGTTACAGTCCGTGTTAAAGGAAGTTGCTGGAACACCTGAAGAGCAGATGGTTCAGACCATGATGCTTCGTTCTATGAAACAGGCGAAATATTCAGATCAACCACTAGGACACTTTGGTCTTGGCGCTGAATACTACACGCATTTCACGTCACCAATCCGACGTTATCCAGATGACATGGTTCACCGGATGATTCGCTGGTATGCAGCAAACGGTGATAGTAATGCTGCTAAGGCAAAATACGCAGATAAGCTACCGCAGATTGCTCAAGATACCTCTGAACGCGAGCGTCGTTCAATCGATACTGAGCGAGCTACCGACGACATGAAGAAAGCCGAATACATGGCTGATCACGTTGGTGAAGACTTTGATGCCGTTGTCAGTTCCGTTTTGAAGTTTGGGATGTTTGTGGAATTACCAAACACGGTTGAAGGACTTATTCACATTTCTAACATGAAGGATGACTTTTACGATTACGATGAAAGCCATTTAGCATTGATCGGTGAACGGCATCATCACATCTTCCAAATTGGCCAGCCAATCAGGGTTCATTTGGAGAAGGTCGATAAGGATGCTGCCGCAGTGGACTTTACCATTGTGGATCCACGGACTGCGCCAACGACAGACATTCGTGTTGCCCATGATAATCATGGCAATGGTGGCCGTCGTGGAAACGGTAACCGTGGTAATCGCAACTTCCATAACAATGCCAAACGTGATGAGAAAAATGGTGGTAAAAAGTTTAACCACTATCAAAGTAATCGCAATAAGGCTGGTCGCAGTGGTAAGACCAATTTTCACGGTGACCGGAAAAAGTAAGTTTAAGACCAAAATGCTGAACGAAAGGCAGGCGTGAACATGGCCAAACGAAAACAAACTGGCAACGACGCGCTGGCAAATAATCGTAAGGCGCGTCATGAATATTCGATTCTCGACACATATGAAGCTGGTATTTCACTGACCGGTACGGAAATTAAATCCGTTCGGGCGGCTCGAATCACGATCGGTGACGGGTTTGTATCGATTAAAGATGGGGAAGCTTACCTCATGAATGTCAATATTGCCGAGTTTACGCAGGGAAATCGTTTTAACCACGATCCGTTACGTACACGAAAGCTGTTATTGCATCAAAAAGAAATTAGCAAGTTACAGTCGGCAGTATCTCAAAAAGGGATGACCATTGTGCCATTGAAGGTCTACATCAAACATGGTTTTGCGAAGGTGTTGATTGGTGTGGCACAAGGGAAGCATTCTTATGACAAAAGGGAGACACTGAAAAAACGCGATCAACAACGCGATATCGATCGCGCATTGTCGCGTCGACGATAATTACTTTTGTAGGGTCTTTACTGCCGTTTACGGTTGTCAACAGTGACACGCTCGCCGTGGGACCGGTTCAAGCCTCCTAAAATTCGGAGTTTTTCACCTCGTCGCCAAGCCTCGTGAAAAGCCGAGTCTTTGCGACCGTCCGTAACCTAAATTCGAGTAAACCGCTCGAATTAACGTTACCTACACTGCTCGGTATCACTGTTGACGCCCTTCAGCTACTGTAGAGTGTCTGGTGTATTTGGCTCGCGTCAATTGCGACTGCCGGCCGCTAGTCAAATATCGTTAGCTATAGGAGTGCAGCTGACCAGAAACATAGTTCCGTGTCGGCCACACTTGGCGGCAGGAATTTGGCCGCTTAGTGTGGCGGGATGACTTATGAGACGTGTTTTTCGGCTCATAATCAAGGATGAAAACCGCGTTTTTGGCGGGTTGAATCCGGTCCCCAGGGAACGGCGTTTCTGGTCGGCGTAACGACAGAAGAGACAGTGAATAATGAACAGAATAAGTAAGAGAAAACGATTCTGCGCTAATTGCAGGATCTTTTTTTGTGTACTTTTAGGAGTTTAAAAGAGGTCACAAAAAAAGACCCATCCGAAGATGGGTCTTAAGTCAGAGCATAATTGTTAGATTAACAGTTGATTACCAACCGCGGTATGCAGCCCAGTGGGCAGCAGCAGCTGACCATGAACCGTAACGTGAAACAGCGTAAGCTGATGCAACACGTTCTTGGTTAGCAGCAGAGTAGTCACCGTTCAACTTGTCAGCACTCAATTGGTATTTACCAATGTACTGACCGTTACGGGCGCTGTAACTACCACCAGATTCACCGGCAGCGATATAAGCCATGGCAGCTTCGTCAGATGATGAAGCTGTTGAAGTTGAGGCAGCCTGTGTGTTTTGTGTAGTTGAAGCTTGTTGAACAGGGGCAGTCTGTTGTGCAGGAGTAGCTTGCGTAGTTGTTTGGGCTACTGGAGCTTGTGTCTTAGCAACAGTTTGCGTTTGTGCAACTGGGGCAGCTTGTTGAACAGGGGCTGCAGTTTGTGTTGTCGTAGTTGTTGTAGTGTTGGAAGTGCCGTCAGGGATAATCAAGTTTTGACCAACGTAGATTAAGTCTCCCTGGTTTTGCAACTGGTTAGCGTTGATGATTGCATCAATGCTTGTGTTGTTGGCATGTGCCAATGCGGAAACAGTGTCTCCGCTCTTAACAGTAACGTTTGAGTCTGCGTTTGCGGCAACAGTTCCGGCGGCTAATAAAGCACCGGCGCTTAAAGTAGTTAACAAAATTTGTTTGATCTTCATGTAGAAATTTTCACTCCTATATTGTGTATGGCGTCGCATCTTAATTGGCGACGCGCTTGGCAACCCCTCACGAGGATTCGTGGCTGGGGTGTTGTTCTCTTCCAAACAACGATGCCTACTATACATGGTGTAAATAACAACGAAATACCGTAGACATTACAAAATCAGAGTGTTTTGTCACATAAAGATGCTTTTGAAATATTTTGTAACATGATAATGTTTATAACTCGAAAATTATTGAAGGGTTGCCGAAGTGACGGCAATGGGCCTGATTACAAACATGTAACTATTCCTTGAAACGTTGATATAACGGCATTTGTCGCACGTAAAAACGCCGTGACTCGTCAAATAACGATAATCACAGCGAATTTCTTTACTAATTTATTCCTTTTCTCGATATTCGGGTCCAAGAGTTTTTGGTTCTTGCCCCAAACGAAGAGCCTGATTATGAACGAGGCGCCGCCGCCCATTTTGTTTGGACCAACGATCCATGATTGCCGCAATTAGCAAGCAGACAGGTTCGGCGGAATGGTTAGCCACGCTGAGTTGATCATAGCCACCGTCCGCACCGTCAACTGGGCGCATGTTGGCGATAATATGGGTTCCATGGTAGATTTTGTATTTTCCAGACATGAGGTTGCCCATAACGACCCAGTTAAGACCATGAATATAAATAATCTCACGCCAAAAACCAAATGTGCGTCGGACGGAGCCAACTTCTTTACCATTAAAGTAGATGGCAAACTTTGGCATAATACCTAAAGAGAGTTGTTTTGCTTCCGCCAGAACTTCACCTGAGGCAGAAGAAGCAATTAATTGTGCCCGTGACCAGCCAAATTGACCAGTAATTAGGTAGAGTGTTTGTCGATGAACGTCTAATACAGGGCGGACACCGTTTAAAACGCCCGGGGTTTGTCTAATGTATAACTGACGCATGATTAGTCTCCATTATAAGGACGAGTGATTTAGTAAACTGTTGTCTACGTTTGATTGTAACACGGTCCACGCTCTGAACCGTGGGAAACTCGTTGTTTCTCTCGACTATCTTTTAGATTGGTGAAGACAGTTAGTTGATAATGTATTTTACGCTAGAGGTCTGCTACAATAAACGTTGAGGTGCTGGGAATGAAACCGTTTATTCATAATGACTGGTGGGATATTTTGCAGCCTGAATTTGAACAGGCTTACTACCAAGAGTTACACAATTTTTTGAAGCAGGAATACCGCACGCAAACGATTTATCCTGATATGAACCACATCTTCACGGCTTTCGAATGGACGCCGTTTCAAGATGTTAAAGTGGTTATTTTAGGACAGGATCCGTATCACGGACCGCATCAGGCATTTGGTCTGAGTTTTGCCGTGATGCCAGGTGTACAAGTGCCACCATCGCTTCAAAATATTTATAAGGAATTGCAGGATGACCTGGGGATTGCCCCAGTGAATCATGGTTTTCTAAAATCATGGGCTCAACAGGGCGTGCTGCTACTCAACTCCGTTCTGACGGTTCGGGATGGCAGGGCATTCTCTCATGCTGGAAAAGGCTGGGAGCGCCTGACCGATACGGCCATCAAACGATTGTCAGAACGTGAGACACCGGTTGTCTTCATTCTTTGGGGTCGTGCTGCTCGTGATAAGATTAAGCTGATTGATACGCATACTAACATTGTGTTGCAATCAGCACATCCGAGTCCGCTCTCTGCATATCGTGGCTTTTTTGGTTCCAAACCGTTTTCGAAAACGAATGAGGCGTTGGTTGCGATGGGGGAGAATCCCATTAATTGGCAACTACCTGCCTCAGTTTCGATGGCGGATTTAAAAAATGGGTAATTAGACTAAATTATTGGAGGAATCACGCATGGATTTATTTGATAGTTTAAAGGATAAAATTGGTGGCCAAGACAAAACCATTGTCTTTCCAGAAGGTCAGGACCCGCGAATCTTGGGTGCTGCGATTCGATTGGCCAAGGATGGCTTGGTAAAGCCAATTATTTTAGGACACGAGGCTGATATCGAAAAGACTGCAGCTGACAACAACTTGGATGCCAGCGGCGTATTATTGATTGATCCAGAAACATATCCTGAAGATAAGAAAAAGGACATGCTTGATGCTCTCGCTGACCGTCGTGCCGGCAAAAATACGCGTGAACAGTTGGCGGACTGGTTAAAAGACGTTAACTACTTCGGCACAATGCTGGTTTACATGGATCAAGCTGATGGCATGGTTTCCGGTGCCGTTCACCCAACTGGTGATACAGTTCGCCCGGCACTTCAAATTATTAAAACTAAGCCAGGTGTCAAACGAATCTCCGGTGCGTTTGTGATGCAAAAGGGTGACGAACGTTATGTCTTTGCCGATTGTGCCATTAACATTGAATTAGATGCTGCTGGCATGGCCGAAGTTGCCATTGAATCAGCCCACACGGCGAAGGTTTTTGATATTGATCCAAAGGTTGCTATGTTGAGCTTCTCAACCAAGGGCTCTGCTAAGGGCGACATGGTGACTAAGGTTCAAGAGGCTACTAAGTTGGCCAATGAACAGGCACCTGATTTGGCATTGGATGGTGAATTACAATTCGACGCTGCGTTTGTACCAACGGTTGGAGCAGCCAAAGCACCTGGCTCAAAGGTTGCTGGTCACGCGAATGTGTTTGTCTTTCCTGAACTACAATCTGGTAATATTGGCTACAAGATTGCCCAACGCTTTGGTGGCTTTGAAGCAATCGGCCCAATCTTACAAGGATTGAACAAACCAGTATCCGATCTTTCTCGTGGCTGTAACGAAGAGGATGTTTATAAAGTTGCTATCATCACTGCTGCACAATCCGTTAAGTAGTTAGATAAGGTCACAATTAATCGCGATTCCACTTGCTTTGGGATGGCGATTTTTATTCAAAGAATGACGCGTTAAGTACGTTTGAGGAGTGAATCACACATGTTTTCAATCACCACGAAGACTGACGAAGAAACACAGGCTATTGGGCGACATCTTGCAGAGCTGGTGTCTGCGGGCGATGTTATTTTACTGGATGGCGATCTTGGTGCTGGTAAGACGACCCTGACTAAGGGCTTGGCAGCCGGTTTGGGCATTCACAGGTATGTTAAAAGCCCTACGTTTACCATCATTCGTGAGTATAAAGAAGGCCGTTTGCCACTGTATCACATGGACGTATACCGACTGGAAAATGGCGGTGGTGATGATTTGGGCCTCGATGAATATTTTAACGGACAAGGTGTCAGTGTTGTTGAGTGGTCACAGTTTGTTAAGGGTGAGTTGCCGGCCGAACGGTTAACGATTCATTTGCACCGTGATGAAAGTAATATTGATCGACGCACCCTAACGTTTGACCCACAAGGTGAACACTATCAAAAAATGACTGATAAATTGGAGGCACAATACGATGAGTGAACCAACTGTAGACATTCGGCCTGTTACTGAAAATGATGCAGCAGATCTGCTAACCTTATTGGAAGATTTAAAAAAGGAATCTACCACATTCACTGCTGATCCTGCTTTGGCACATTTGTCTGTCAAAGAGGAAGCCGCTCAAATACGGGTGATGATCAGTTCACCACAAAATCATCTGATGGTAGCGGATTATGGCGGTCAGCTAATTGGTGTTGCTAGTATCATTGCTAAAAATGAAACGGTTGGCGAAATCGGAGTAGCCATCCTGAAGTCGTATTGGAATGAGGGATTGGGATCAGCCCTCATGGAAGAGATGCTTTATTGGGCAAAAACGGCTAGTTCACTGACAAACATTGTTTTAACCGTCCAGTTGGAGAATACGTATGCCAAACGGTTATATCGCAATTTAGGGTTTAAGGTCACTCATTCTGATTCTGTCGTGAATGCTGTCGGAGATGAGGTGCCTGCCCAGGAAATGACGTTAACTGTTCATCATGGGCGTCAGGCGTAGCCATATGTGTGAATGTCACTGAGAACAGGTGGCTTCACGCTTGTCAATCGATACATTGTTAGTATTAGTTATGTAAAAGCGCAAACAAAAATCGTTTCGCCACAGATTTTACATCTGATGACGAGACGATTTTTATTGTCGATGGCAGATTGCGAGAATCAAGACCGACTATTGTAATTTTACAAATGGCTTGATTGCGGATGCACCAAACTGTTGATCTTGGTAGATTAAAATGTTGGCACAAGCCAAACTGTCATCTAGCGCATTGTGATGATGTTCCAAATTAACGTGAAGCCGTTCACTGACGGTATTAAGTTTGTGGTTTGGAAATTCCGGAAAAAAGCGACGGCTTGTTTTGACCGTGTCTAAGGTCAAGTAATGAACTGGTGCTAGGTCATAATGAGCTAACGTGCTTTTTAATACGCCATTATCAAATGGGGCATTGTGAGCTACGACAAGTTGGTTATTTGTATAAAACTGATTAATGTGTGGCCAGATTTCTGGGAAGGTTGGCGCGTCCGCGACATCACTAGCGTGGATGCCATGGATCTGCGTGTTACGCCAAGAGAATTCTGTGTCGGGTTTAATCAGCGTATAAAATTCATCGACGACCTTATTTTGTCTGACGATGGTCAGTGCCAATGAGCACGCACTGTGGCGTTTGGCACTAGCAGTTTCAAAATCCATTGCGACAAAATTCACGACGCTGTGACCTCCTTAATTATTAAGTAATGTTAAACTTAAATTTATTATGTCAGTCTAAAGCCTTCACGTTTAAATGTAAAGAAATCTGTTAACAAGTTAGGTCGGGGAAACTGATTAACGAACTGAAATCAGTTCAACGCTTCCGTTTCCAGAGCAACCGGGCAGTGATCAGAGCCAAGAACCTCATTCAAAATTTTAGCATCGGTGACTTTCGCCATCAAAGGCGTTGATACAACAAAGTAGTCAATTCGCCATCCGGCGTTGTTTTTACGAGCATTAAAGCGATAACTCCACCACGAATACTGGCCGGTTAGGTCGGGATAGAAGTGCCGGAAACTATCCGTAAAGCCGGTACCCAGTAAAGCCGTGAAATTGTCACGCTCAGTGTCTGTAAAGCCAGCATGCTGATGGTTTGTCTTAGGATTCTTGAGGTCGATTTCTTCATGTGCGACGTTTAAATCGCCACAAAAAATGACGGGTTTCTTAGCTGCTAATTCATTTACGTAAGTGGAAAAGGCAGCGTCCCAGCCGTCACGATAGTCTAACCGCTTAAGCTCTTGACCAGAGTTAGGTGTGTAGCTCGTGAGCAAGTAGTACGTTTGATATTCCAACGTAATCACGCGACCTTCGTGATCGTATTCATCGACGCCAATGCCGTAGGTGACGTCTACCGGTTCATGTTTAGTAAAGATGGCCGTGCCTGAGTAACCCGGACGATCGGCATAATTCCAGTATTGATGATAGCCGGGGAGGTTGACTGTTGCTTGACCCTCGTGCATCTTGGTTTCTTGAATACAAAGAGCATCGGCATCTAAATCCATCGCCGTTTGCTCAAAGCCCTTTTTTAAAACTGCCCGTAATCCGTTAACATTCCATGATACAAATTTCATGATGCCATCCTCCAAGAATTTTGTGTGATCGGCCGTTGTTCACCGGTGTTCGCGCTATGTAGTTTAACAAGTTGATTTTACCACAGCCATAAAAATGAAGTCTTTAATAAGGAAAACAGGTTTGAACTCAAATCGTGGTAAAATAGGACGAGGTTTACGGGCACCGGCTAATTGTGGCACCGGGCCACTTTAGTGTGAAGTGAAACCCGAAACGGTTAATTAATGAAGAAAGTAAATGGGTGACATCATGCAACAGGTTGATTTAAAAACTGTTTTTGCGTCCAGCAAGGTGATGCAAAACGAACCATTGGGGAATTACACAAATACGAAAACGGGCGGTCCGGCTGACTGGCTCGCCTTTCCTGAGTCGCGTGCTGAAGTGGCCAAGTTTGTCGATTTTGCCAGACTTCATGAGATGCCATTAACGGTGATTGGCAATGCTAGCAACTTGATTGTTCGTGATGGTGGCATTCGTGGGTTGGTACTTATTCTGACCCAAATGAAGACTATTACTGTGACGGGTAACACGGTTACTGCCGATGCTGGTGCAGCGCTGATTGATGCGACTGAAGTTGCTTATCGGCATAGTCTGACTGGTTTTGAGTTTGCAGCTGGCATTCCCGGCAGTGTTGGTGGAGCAGTTTTCATGAACGCCGGCGCATATGGTGGGGAAGTCAAGGACATTGTTAGCTCAGTTGATGTGTTGACGCGTGCTGGTGAGTTCGTGACATATCCTGCTGAAGAGATGGCGTTCGGTTATCGACACAGTCTGGTTCAAACGACCGGGGATATTGTCGTTGGCGCCAGTTTTACCTTAGTGCCAGGCGAAGCAACTACAATTCGTGCAAAAATGGACGATTTAAATGCACGGCGAGCTGCCAAACAACCGCTGGAATTGCCATCCTGTGGTTCTGTGTTCAAACGTCCAGAGGGGTACTTCGCTGGCAAATTGATTACGGACAGTGAACTACGCGGCTATACATCTGGTGGTGCACAAGTTTCAACCAAGCATGCTGGCTTTATTGTGAATGTTGGTGAAGCGACGGCCACAGATTATTTAGCGGTTATTCACCATGTTCAAGAAACAGTTTTTGCTAAGTTTGGTGTGCATCTTGAAACAGAAGTCAGAATCATTGGTGACAACTAGACATTTGTTGTTGGCTGAGTGCATTGACATGCTTGTCGGCTGATTGAAATAGCCAATTAAACAAAGGTGAGGTTTCAATCTTTAAATAACATTATTTTATCTGCTGACGCAGGCCAATCTGATTGGTCATGCGTCAATTTTTTTGTATGATAGAAGTAGATGCATGTTGAGCGTGGTGCCAATACGTGGCCACAGGAAGGGAGACAACAACTTGAACATTATTGAAGCGGTGATCATTCTTGTCCTGCTAGTGCTGCTGTCAAACATACTGGGACACTACTTGGAGGCCATTCCGGTCAGCTTGATTCAAGTGACCTTGGGATTATTATGGTCCATTATCTTTCACATTACGATTCCACTCGAAACTGATTGGTTCTTACTATTATTTATTGCACCACTACTATTTAATGATGGGCGACGTTTTCCAAAAAGTGAGTTGTGGACATTACGGGGGCCAATCTTGGCAAACGCAGTCTTACTTGTGTTCTTAACCACGCTACTAGGTGGCTGGTTATTTCACTTACTCATTCCCGGCTTGCCGTTATCCGTGGGATTTGCGTTGGCCGCCATCTTGTCACCGACGGATCCTGTAGCGGTGACATCCATCGCCGAGCAGGTGAGTTTACCATCCGCAATTATTCATCTGGTCAGTGGCGAAAGTTTGATCAACGATGCTAGTGGTCTGATTGGGTTTAAATATGCACTAGCAGCGGCTGTGACCGGAACATTTTCACTTTGGTCTGCTGCTGGCGACTTTCTCTATACCAGTATCGCTGGTTTTGTGGTCGGTTTTGTCGTGATGACAGGATTACAAATGTTGCGGGAGGTGTTGAGACGCTCGGGAATCAATGATCCAGTGTTTAACACAGTGTTACAACTAGTGGGTCCGTTCGTGATTTACCTCGGCGCAGAGGCCATTCATGCTTCTGGCGTCATTGCCGTTGTCACTGCCGGCGTTTTAGCCCACGTTTCAGAAAACCGAATTGTTGAGGATTTGCCTGAGCAGCGACTTTTGATTGAGCGCACATGGGATATTGTGGTGTACGTGTTAAACGGGATTGTATTTATTATTCTTGGGGATGAGTTGCCTAGTGCAACGAAGGCAACAATTGCTGATCCAGCAACGGGAACGTGGCGTGCAATTGGCTATGTCATTGTGATTTGGCTCATTCTCTTCATCCTACGAGCTGTTTGGATTTACGTTTATGGGACATTGAGCCGTTTAAGCAAAAACTGGCGTATCGAACATAAGAACACGGAACCAGTTACGATTAAAACAGCGATTGTTTCCGGTTTGACAGGTGTCCGTGGTGCCATTACGTTAGCGGGTGTGCTGACGATTCCGGCGACCATTAGTAACGGGGATGCATTCCCGGAACGGTCATTGATTTTGTTTGTCGCTGCCGGTGTTATTGTATTGAGTTTGGTCATCGCTGCAGTGACCTTGCCATTAATCAGTCGGCGTGGTGCCATGTTGTTGACCCGAGGCAGTCAGGTTGATACGTTGGAGGAATTAACTGCGCAAGAAGAGGCTGACGATGGCGAAACGGTGCCATTAATGTCAGTAGATGAAGCAAAAACGTACCTTTCTAAAACGGCAGTTAGAGTGTTAGAGTCCTTGCGACGGCCTGAAAATCAACGGGCAGCGTATGACTTGATTCTTGATTATCAATTTATTATTCGGCGTTTGCAGATGCGAACACAGCCTTCCGAGGATGTGAAAACGATGATCGATTTTGAAGTTGATATTCGTCGAATTGCTTTGCAAGGTGAGTTGAAACGGCTACAGGAGTTACATGATGCCGGCCTAGTCAATATTTGGAATTTTCGTTACTACCGTCGCCAAATCAAGTGGCGGTTACGCAATGTTGATGCCCATCAGCGACGGGAAGCCTTACCCGCTTGGCGAACAGCCAGACGGTTGATTCGACATGGGTTGCGGCGTGTACGAATTTTAATGACCGGCAATGATATGGTCACCTTTCGCCAGCAACGACAGTTAGTTGAAACGGAGACTGCCAAGGCAGCGATTGCCCGGTTATCACGTTTCTTTAAAGTCCATAACGCCAAGAAGAACGCACAGCAACGACAAAGTGTTTATCATCTGATTGTTCATTACCGCTACCGGATTGAGCGGCGTCATCCTGTGACTAATGGCAGCGCTCGGCAGCTCCAGTATGAAACTAATTTACGAGATTTACGGGTTCGTGCGCTGGCAGCGGAACGGTCAGCGGTGACAGAATTGTTGGATGCCGGACGGATCAATGCTGTAATGGCAGCTAACCTGCGTCAATACGTTAACTATTCGGAAAATGTGTTAATGCTTGGTGAAGATTTGCAAACAGAGGTAACAAGCTAGCGGATTGGTTTGCACGATGGTAAATCTGCTATACTTAAATGAGCGATTTGAAGCGTAATGTGAAGATCGCACGCCAACATTTGGCGATTTTAGGAGGAGTGTTATGTTACTTAATCCCAGCAACTGGCTCACCTGGACGGCGGCAGCACGTTTGCTCGACATTCTAGTGATTTGGTTTGTTATTTATGAGCTGATTATGCTATTACGAGGCACGCGAGCGGTAATGTTGTTCCGCGGGATCCTTGTGATTATCATTATTAAGATTGCTAGTTGGTATCTGGGCTTAGAGACAGTTTCCTGGGTCATGGACCAGATCATTAACTGGGGGGTTATTGCCCTAGTGATCATCTTTCAACCGGAAATTCGGCAAGGCCTTGAGCGTTTGGGTCGCGGCTCGTTTATTCAACGAGGCCGGACGGCTCACGATGATGAAGAAAAGTTAATCGATGCGTTGGATAAGGCTATTCAATACATGAGCAAACGCCGGATTGGGGCGCTAATTTCTATTCAAATGGAAACTGGTTTGGAAGAGTACATTGAAACTGGGATTGATTTGGATGCGGACGTGACCGGCGAGCTCTTGATCAATATTTTTATTCCCAATACACCCTTACATGATGGGGCCGTTATCATTAAGGATAATCGAATTGCTTCCGCTACTGCCTATTTACCGCTATCAGACAGTAATTTGATTCCTAAAGAGTTAGGGACACGTCATCGTGCTGCTGTGGGGATTAGCGAGGTAACGGATGCGTTGACCATTGTCGTGTCCGAGGAAACCGGCGAAGTGATGTTTACGCGAAATAATGAAATGATGCGTAATTTGACTCAGGAAGACTATCTAAATTACCTTCGTAAACAATTAATCCCGGCAGAGCCAGAACGTCACAATTGGTTCTTGGACATTGTTAACCGAATTTTTAGGGGAGGTGGCCATAAATGAAAAAGTTTAATCGCTTTCTCAATAGCACACTCTTCTACCGTTTATCAGCGTTAGTTTTGGCCATTTTCTTAGTTATTTACGTCACCGGTTCGACGGGCAACGACACCCGTTTAGCACGTCAGGACAATCCTAGCAGGGTGTCATCACTGACTTCGACCAAAACGAAAACGGTGTCGATGCCATTGCAACTAAATATCAATTCAAATAAATACTTTGTAACGGGTTATCCAGAGCGCGTTAAAGTTAAAATCACAGGACCGGCTGCATTGGTTACGGCGACGACAAACACGCAGAACTTTAGCATTAATGCAGACTTGTCAAAGCTGTCAATGGGTAAGCACAAAGTGACGTTGAAGGCTGACGGACTCAATAAAGAATTAACCTACCAGATTGAGCCGAAGACAATTAATGTCACAATTGCGCATCGTGAAACGATCACAATGCCTGTCCACGTGAAGTATGATGCCAACAGTTTGGCAAGCGGCTATCAAGTTGGCACGCCAACAACGTCAGTTAATAGTGTTACGGTAACCGGTGCGACGTCTGAGGTTGAACAGGTAGCTCAAGTGGTTGCACCAATTAATTTGACCAAGAACAGCACGTCAACCTTAACAGCAACCGTTCAGTTGGAGGCTCAGGATGCTAATGGTCATACAGTTAATGTGGTGATGACACCTTCAACGGCTAGTGTGACCGTGCCAATTACGTCCAACGAAAGTTCTAAGAAAGTTAAGGTTAATTACGAGCCGAAGAATGCTGAGGATGGTAAGAGCTATTCAATTACCGGTGACGTTGATAGTTTGACCGCATATGGCACAAAGAGTGCGATTAGCAAATTAAAGAGTAGTATAGTAGCTAACGTAGATGTTTCTGGTCTACCAATTGGAACGACAAAACAACAAGTTAATCTAACACCTTCTGCCAGTGGCATTAGGAGCTATTCTGAAACGACTGCCAATGTAACAATTAAAGTGACATCCAGTAACGCAGATAGTAATGGGGTTCAGCATGGCGATTCATCAACAAGTTCCTCTGATGAATCATCTAGTGAGGCTGCCGGCAGCAGTGAAACATCTTCTAGTAGCGACGATACGAATACCACGGCGAGTAGCAGCGAAACGGGCAGTAGCAGCACAAGTGCGTCCAGTAGTTCTGCTGCCGGCAGCAATTAGTTAGCAAATAAACAAGTCTTTAGGGACAAACGACGAAGTGAGGAAGAAACAAATGAAATATTTCGGAACAGATGGTGTACGAGGCATTGCAAATCAGAATTTGAGTCCTGAACTTGCATTCCGACTTGGGCGTGCCGGCGGGTACGTGCTAACGGAGCACGCCGATGCAGATCATCAGCCACAGGTTTTGGTGGCACATGATACGCGTATTTCGGGTCAAATGTTGGAAGAAGCACTGATTGCAGGGCTTTTGTCAGTTGGGATTGAAGTACTCAAACTCGGTGTTATTACAACGCCTGGAGTCGCATACCTTGTCCGGGTACAACAAGCGGATGCCGGTGTCATGATTACGGCGTCTCACAATCCAGTTGCTGACAACGGGATCAAGTTCTTTGGTGGTGACGGTTTTAAACTGTCTGATTCTTTGGAAGAAGAAATTGAAACCCTCTTGGATGCACCCAAAGATGAATTGCCACGACCGTCAGCAGAAGGACTGGGAACCGTTGAAGACTATCAAGAAGGTGCTGCCAAATACACGCAATTCTTGGAGCAAACGATTCCTGATCAGCTAAATGGTTTACACATTGCCGTGGATGCGGCCAACGGTGCTACCAGTAAATTGGTATCACGTTTGTTTGCAGATGTAGACACTGATTTTGACACGATGGCGACGAATCCTAATGGGTTGAACATTAATGATGGCGTTGGTTCTACTCATCCTGAGGCGCTACAACAGTTTGTTGTTGAGAAGGGCGCCACTATGGGTGTTGCGTTCGATGGCGATGGTGATCGTTGTATTGCTGTAGATGAAAATGGTGACATCGTTAATGGTGATAAGATCATGTTCATCTGTGGTAAATATATGCATGAACATGGTCGTCTTAAGAAAGACACAGTTGTCACCACAGTGATGAGCAATCTTGGCCTTTATAAGGCTCTGGAAGGCAACGAGATGCACAGCGTGCAAACGCAAGTCGGTGACCGGTACGTGGTTGAAAAGATGTTAGCGGATGGCTATAACGTCGGTGGTGAACAGTCTGGACATGTTGTTTTCTTGGACTTCAATACAACTGGTGATGGCATGTTAACTGCCTTACAACTTATGTACATTGTCCAAACGACTGGTAAAAAGTTGTCTGAACTAGCCAGTGAAGTAACGACGTATCCTCAAAAACTGGTTAACGTTAAGGTTGCTGATAAAAAGGCGGCTTTGGAAAATGACCAGATTCAGGCAATTATCAAAAAGGTCGAAACTGAAATGAATGGCGACGGACGCGTGTTGGTTCGTCCAAGCGGTACTGAGCCATTGCTGCGGGTGATGGCTGAGGCACCAACTCAGGAGGTTGTTGACGGTTATGTCGATGAAATCGCTGACGTTGTGCGTCAAGAAGTCGGTATTGAATAGCGGTAATGCGCACTGAAGGCTGATTATTTTGTTGGCTGATGAGCATAATCAATGAACGCGATAATTTAGGCTGTGTTTCCGTTTCTGGAGGCACGGCTTTTTTGTTTGTGATTCGAAATATCACATTAATGTAGTCAAACACGAATCTGGTAGGCACGCTGATCCGCCATTAGTCGTGCTGGGTGGATTTGGCCTAAATGTTCCCATTTAGAGAAAATTAAGGTTTGGTAATCATATAGACCACTAAAGACAAAAGGTTGACGTGAAGTGTTTAAAAACGTTATTATAATACTGCTTTCAAAAAAGAAAACGGTATTATAATAGTCTATACCAATTTGAAAAGGATGAACGTTATGTGTGGAATTGTTGGAGTGACAGGAAACGAAAATGCGGTTGAAATGTTGATGAATGGTCTTCGCCGTCTGGAATATCGTGGCTACGATTCAGCCGGAATTTACGTGAACGACCAAAATGGCAAAGATTACTTAGTTAAAGAAAAAGGCCGCGTGGCTGATCTGGCTAAGGCAATCGGTGAAGATGTCCACGGTTCCACGGGGATTGCGCATACGCGGTGGGCAACACACGGACAACCTAGTGTTGCCAATGCGCATCCACAGGTATCTGCTGATGGTCGTTTTTACTTGGTTCACAACGGTGTCATTGAAAACTACATCGAATTAAGAGACAAGTACCTCCAAGATGTAACGTTCAAGAGTGAAACAGACACTGAAGTCGTCGTTCAATTAATCGATTACTTCGTCAAACATGATAACTTAACAACCCTAGAAGCCTTCCGCAAAGTGCTTTACTTGGTGGAAGATTCTTCATACGGTTTCTTGCTGATGGATCGCGAAGAACCAGACACTTTGTTTGTTGCTAAAAATAAAAGCCCATTGCTAGTTGGTGTCGGCAATGGCTTTAACGTCGTTTGCTCAGATGCCATCGCAATGCTGAACTACACGCATGATTTCATTGAGATGCAGGATGGCGAAATCATGATCTTAACGCCTGAAAAAGTTGATATTGAGGATGAAGAAGGGCACCACATTTCCCGTTTGCCATTCCACGTCAGCATGGATGCCAGTGAGGCCGATAAGGGAACTTATCCACATTACATGTTGAAAGAAATTGATGACCAACCAACTGTCATGCGTAAATTAGCGCAAACGTACTTCAATGATGACGGTCAAGTGACTATCGATGACGAACTGTTGGCGGATCTACAATCAGCCGACCGGTTGTATATCGTTGCTGCGGGAACAAGCTACCACGCTGGTCTAGTCGGTGAACGTTTATTTGAACGGCTAGCAGCGGTACCGACCGAAGCCCACGTGTCCTCAGAGTTTGCCTATAATTCACCCATTCTCTCCAAACATCCTTTCTTTATTTTCCTGAGTCAAAGTGGTGAAACTGCTGATTCCCGTGAAGTGTTAACTGAGGTAAATGCAAAGGGTTATCACAGTTTGACAATCACAAATGTGCAAAACTCAACGTTATCGCGTGAAGCAACCTACACAATGCTGTTAAATGCGGGTCCAGAAATTGCGGTTGCTTCGACCAAGGCTTATACGGCTCAAATTGCTGTAGAAGCTATTATTGCTAAGGCGTTAGGAGAAGCAACGCAACAAGTGGCCGCAGCCGATTTTGACTTACGTCGCCAATTGGGACTGGTCGCTAATGGTATTCAAGCTTTAGTTGATCAGAAAGAACGTTTTGAAGCTGTTGCTAAAGATAATTTTGTCGATCAACGTGATGCCTTTTACATTGGGCGTGGCATTGACTATGCGGTTTCACTTGAAGCCTCGTTGAAATTAAAGGAAATTACTTATATTCATTCCGAAGGGGTCGCAGCCGGTGAATTAAAACACGGCCCAATTGCATTGATTGAGTCTGGCACGCCGGTCATCGGTATCATTACCCAAGAACGAACGGCTTCACTGACACGTAGCAATTTGGCAGAAACTGCCGCTCGGGGTTCCCACATCATGACGATTGTGACGAAGTCGTTGGCTAAAGCACATGATGACATTATTTTGGAAGACGTCGATGAGATGTTAACGCCGCTATTAACCATCATTCCAGCTCAGCTCATTTCCTATTACACGAGTTTGCTTAAGGGATTAGATGTTGATAAACCTCGAAATTTGGCTAAGAGTGTCACGGTTCAATAATAGATGTTTTGTCTTTTATTTGGACAGAAGCTTTGACACACGTCCGTTTTGAGAACGATTATGAAACGTAATAGCACCCGATTCCCACTCTGGGAATCGGGTGCTATTACGTTAAGTAGAATTCTCAGAAATTTGAAATGCGATAGTGCTTACAGCGGCTGCTCTAAACAAACATATAACACAGTTTCTGTCCTTTTTAATAATTCACTGAATAGGTTAAACGGTCAGTCTTTACTTGTATGAAGGTGGCTCTGACAAACAAAAATCAGATTTACAGCTGAGGTGACTTGTAAAATTGTCTAGACCTGTTATAATTGGACTATACCAATAAGAAAAAGGGAGACTCGACATGAAGGTTATTGTTGTAAAGAACGCCGCTGAAGGCGGTAAGCAAGGTTTTCAAGTGTTTAAGGACGCATTAGCTAATGGTGCTAAGGTATTTGGGTTGGCAACTGGTAGTACGCCAATTTCAACATATGATGAAATTACGAGTTCAGACTTAGACTTTAGTCACGTGACTTCTGTAAACTTGGATGAATATGTTGGTCTTGGACCTGATCATCCACAAAGCTACAACTACTTCATGCACGAGCATTTCTTTAACAAGAAGCCATTTGAAAACTCATATTTGCCAGATGGGTTAAACAAAGATGCTGAAGCCGAAACGAAGCGTTACGACAAGGTAATCGCTGACAATCCAATCGATTTAGGTATTCTGGGATTGGGTCGTAATGGCCACATTGGGTTTAACGAACCAGGTACGCCATTTGATTCCACTACGCATCAGGTTAAATTAACAGAATCTACTATTGCTGCCAATGCACGTTTCTTCGATAACGAAGAAGAGGTTCCTAAGTATGCTTACTCTATGGGAATCGGTTCAATCTTGAAGGATAAACAAATTTTGCTGGAAGCCTATGGTGAAGAAAAAGCTGATGCAGTGAAGGGTATGATTGAGGGACCTGTTACCCCAGATTTACCTGCTAGCTCATTGCAGAACCATGACAATGTTATCGTTGTGATTGACGAAGCAGCTGCTTCAAAGCTCAGCAAAAAATACTAGAAATAAAAAGAAATCAGATATAACATGTTTTAGCTTTCTCAGGTCACACAAATAAACGTTCATGGGTGGACATGCCCATGAACGTTTATTTGTATTAGATGAGTAAAAGGCAGGGTTAGACTCGCGTTTGTGACAATTGCTAATCTGTATAAAACCTTGCGATTGAAGGAAAAATATTTGCCTTCATTTCACTAAGGTTCAAGCCGAAGCGTTATGTCCCAATACCTAGGTGTCTATAAAAGAAATAACCAAATTATCACCGATAAATGGCAATTTGGTTATTTTTCTAATAAAAACATTAAAATATGGATAGACATAATTTAAAATACGTGATAACTTTAAATTACCATTTATTTACTTCCTCTTCCAAGGACGTTCACCCCAATGACGCCTTGGAACGGTACATCGTTGATTTGGTGTTCCTAACCTAAATGGCCCTTGAAAGGAACCGATGCCCGTCGGTTCCTTTTTTGGCCTCTTTTTTTGGTTAACCGACTTGGTTTTCTCTGAGAATAGAATCAACCACAGCCTGTATTTCTGGTGTCTTAATCCATTCTTCCCAGTGATCCATATCCCAACCTTGCATGAGAAAATGATGATTAATGTAATCTTCATATTTAATCACGTTTGCTGATTCAGGAATATTGAGTTTTAGAATGCGGACCTCTTTAATGAACTTTTTCTCGGCTGCAAATTCTGCACGCCCATTGTGGACCATATTGCCAATTTCCATGTACTTTGAGCCGTCTTTTCGGGTGATTTCTTCAATCATGTCCAACGACTCATGGCCTGGTTCTTTTAACGGTGCTGGTTCTTCTGCCATCGTATATAACTCCTTTCTGTTAAAACAACGCTAGTCTATTATCGCATGAAACTTATTTGCTGACGAAAAAAGAGCAAAAAAAACCACCATCTTGCGACGGTGGCCGGCATAAGAGAGAAAGAGAATTGATTAGAAGGTAATTACTAAATACCTTACGAGAACAATATACCTAATAATGAAAGCGCTGTCAATGACTATTTTAAAAATACTTTTATGGCGTGAGCTACGGATTTCTTGTACACGGAGATCCGTTATCGAAAATGATGACTAGGGACTATTTGGTCAGTTCAAGCATCATGTGAGTCAAAGACTTCCGGATTTTTTCAAGTCCTTGTGAGAACCTCAAGTTTCTATATTAGTCTGACTGTCTGTTAGACACTAGTCCGGTCTTTACTAAAAGGCGGGATTTAAAATAATTCGAGTTGTAAGCGGTTACAAAACGAACAGAATCGGTTAAAATAGATGTATGGAAAGAAGTTATTAATTAAGGAGATGAGCTTATGGGGTTTCAGGTTGAACTAGCAATCATTGACATTACCGCAATTTTGATTATGGTGTTGTTGGGCATTTTGGGACTGCATGACGGGCGTCACCTACACACTTAATATCCGTAAGATTAATAAAACGGAGGTGGGGTTAGATGACTAAGCAACTTTTTAATCGCAAGATTTTGGTAAAACAGGATGATGGACGTCAATTTATCGACGTTGTCGAAAATGAAACACATTTGTCCTGGACGTCGACAGTTGATGAAACGCTGCAACAGCGTAATGTAGATGCAGTGATCACGCGGCTCGCCGATGGCGTATTCAATTTAAATTGGTTGGGATTACGCGGTGCAATGTCCGAAACGATGGATTTTAACCGTCATACGTTAGTCGGCGTTCGATTTGATTCGGAAAAGGGCCCCCAACGGTTTACAGGTAGTGTTCAACTGTTAAACGACGATGGAACGCCTGATTTGAGTCCGTTTACGAATTGCCAAGTCGTATTGGCTTTTTGGAATGCCTTCTTTAATCGTCACGATGTCTCTGCAGTGACGCAATATGTGGCGCCAGAGTTCATTCAACACAATCCAAGCATTGCCGATGGCGCAGAAGCATTTACGCATTATTATCGAGTTTTGTTTGGTCCTCAAGGCAGTTTGCACGAGTCGAAACGGACGGTTGTCAGTGTAGCCGACCGGGATGATCTTGTGTATTTGCATGTTATTAGGCAGGATTCTCCGACAGCTACCGAAATGGCAGAAGTTGATATCTTCCGTGTTCGCGATGGTCAATTAGTTGAACACTGGGCTGTGAAACAACCATTCCCGAACCATAGTGCAAATGGACACCCGATGTTTTAAACAAATTGGCAAAAACTGACACACCACTTCTGATGAGAATAATTGCAAACATTGGTGTAAGACTTGGAAAATAATAAAATATCAAGGCAACTGCTAGGTTGAAAGACAAGTGGCAGTTGCCTTTTTTGTTGGAAAAGTTACCGTTCTTTCATCGTAAGCAAAACAGTGGCATTGGTTCATTTCTTAAGGATGAATAATATCTCCCACGTTAATGAAATCATATAGTGAAGGTGGAAATTTTTTAATAGCTGACTTTAAAGCTGAACAAAGATTTGGAAAGGGAGATAATCATGGCAATTAAACATGTAACTGTTGCAGGGAGCGGTGTTTTAGGAAGTCAAATTGCATTTCAGGTCGCCTTTAAGGGGTTTGATGTTACCATTTATGATATCAACGGTGACGTGATTGACAAGGCCAAAACGCGTATTGGTGGACTGACCGAAATTTATGCTAGCCAAATTGCAAGCTCACAAAGTCAGTTTAGTAACCTTGTAAAGGGGACAAACTACAACGCTAACTTGTTGCCCGGATTACCAGATGCCATTATTGGCAGAATTCAGGATGCGGAAAAAGTTGCACGGGAAACCCCGGCTCGAATAAGTTATGCGATGGATCTGAAAACCGCCGTTCAGGACAGTGACCTGGTGATTGAAGCCATTCCTGAAGTGTTGGATTTAAAAACAAAATTTTATCAACAGTTAAGTCAAGTAGCGCCCAGCAAAACGATTTTTGCCACTAATTCATCGACGCTAATTCCAAGTCAATTTGCAGAAGCAACAGGGCGTCCTAAACAGTTTCTTGCGTTACACTTTGCTAATGAAATCTGGAAGAACAATACTGCCGAGATCATGGGGCACGCGGGGACTGACGCAAATATTTATCAGACGATCGTTCAGTTTGCAAAAGATATTGGCATGATTGCAATTGAAGTTAAAAAAGAACAGCCCGGTTACATCTTGAATTCTATTTTGGTCCCGTTTTTACATGCAGCACAACTTTTGTATTTGAAGGGTGTCGGTGATCCACAAACAATTGATCGAACTTGGATGATTGCCACAGGTTCACCAATGGGTCCGTTTGCAATCCTAGATATGGTCGGTATTCAGACGGTTTACAATATTATCCAGAACTATGTCGCAACAACTGGAGATCCAGACTTCAAACAGTTGGCGACAATGATGAAAACGGAGTATCTTGATAAAGGAAAACTTGGTGTCTCAAGCGGAGAAGGATTTTACCACTATCCTAACCCAGCCTTTGAGGATGAAAATTTCTTGAAGGGATGATTTGAACCGACTCGAACCAGATGCTCATAAAGTGGCAAGCAAAATAAAGGGTCTTCCACCGGATGACATGCTACACTACCCGTAACACGCCTAAGGAGGAAGACCCTTTATGAATGATCATGATGCAAAATGGGTATTAGATGAACTAGCAAAATTGCGAACGGACGATAATCGGGTGACTATTGATGCAGCGATTGATTTAATCAAGGAACAACAGGATGAAATTGACAGCTTGCATGGGTCGATGGAAGGGCAACTGTGGAGCCCTAAACAGTGGCGCCAGTGAATGAATCTCCAGTTAATCTAGTTTGATTCGTTTGCATTGATTGTCAAAGTCGTGGTGCCGATGTTTTTCTGACCATCATGCACGGTCAATGTGACCGGGCCAGCTGACGGCGAAATTTTATACATGGCCGCCACTGTGACGTGTTGGCCAGCATCAACTGGCGTCACAGAATTGTTGATGTCATCATTGTCGCTGTCACTGTTTTGACCTGACAGTGATAATGAACCACTAACTAAGTTTTTGCCATCTTGGGTGGCCTTGAAATGTTTCGACCATAAATCTGATGGTACTTGTTGCTTCGTCGATTGATTTGAGTAATCGTAAGTGATGAGCAATTGCTGATGGTTTGGAAATGCCGATGCAACTTGACGTTGGCCTGTAATTTTAATAGTACCGGTGCTGGCCGTAAGCGTATTGTTTGCAAACGTCGCTACCGGTGCTTTTTTATGTGCCTGTGTTGATTGTGTTGATTCACTAGCAACCTTTTTACTCGATGTTTGGCGTTGTGATGATGCCGAGTTCTTTGCCGATGGTGTGCAACCAGCCAACACAGTGGCTGAAATGGCCGCGGCTAATAAAGAAGAGACGATTTTATTCATGAGATTCTCCTAAAAAAGTGTATTTATCTTTTCGTGTTTGACGTTTATTTCATCGTGCACTATTTTATTTATTAACGCAATTAATGTGGTTAAAAACGGTTGCACAAAGGTGTAGGCCTTTTTCCTAGAAGCCACACCGTTTATGTATATAATAGTAGATGAGTATGTAGGCCACGGTAGTCGTTTTTTGGTGGTGCCTCGTTTGTAAATGGAGGAAGAAGCAAATGGCCAACGAAGAATTATTGAATGAATCAATTGATGTTTATATCCACTTTTTAAAATACTTAGATGAATTTGTATCACGACCAGCGGCGGAGTATCAAATTTCGTTTGAACAGTATTTGATTTTGCACGATGTCTCGCGGGAAAAAAACTTGACGTTGATGGAGATTGCTGCACGTCGGAATGTCACACGGAGTGCAGTTTCTCGTCAGATTCGTGTTTTATTAACTAAGGATTTGATTAAGCAAGTTGCGGATACTCATGATCGTCGTCGAATGAATCTTAGTTTAACTGCTAAAGGTAGCAAAGCAGAATCGCAAATCAGTGAACGGGTGACTCATCGCTTCAGCGTTTGGATTAATGAATTCGGGGAGGATCAGGCTAAACAAGTGTTAGCCTTTATTCGTGAGTTTGGGACTAAGTTTGCCGATCCGAATGGCACACACGATTCGCGCAAACCAAAATGAAACGTGTAAATTTTAATGAAAACGGGGTAGTCGATGAATGACAACAGTTGTTGTGAATGAAGGCAGTGTTGATTTAGTAAATGGCGCGAGCATCCAGGCTCATTTTGAGATTCATGATGTTGAACAGGGTGTGTTATTGGTTCTAACTAATAGCAATGTGAGTGCAGATCAACTTGCGTCGCTAATGAGTGAAAAAGAAGATTCAATTGGTGATGCGCTAGCTGACGCGACCAATCAGGATGTTAATGTGGTCTCTTGGCGTGACGCGGCAGGACAGACGCATCAGTTGTAGTAAACTGACACTCATTCTAATTTAGACAGCTGTTAAAAAATCGTGATTTTAATAAATTTATTGGATCTGTGACACAAGTTCGATTTGAGAACGAGCATTAAAGTAAAACTGACCTATTCCCGAATTTGGGGAATGGGTCAGTTTTGGGTTAGGCGGAATTCTCAGAACTTTGGAGCGTGATATTACTCACAGTATTCATCCCAGATAAACTTATGTCACATTCTCTCCTTTTTTGTGGATTTTATAAAAATAACAAAAAAACTTCAATGTAACCATTTTCAAACGACCTTTATGGCTTGTAATTTGGGCAATTTCGGCACATAGTATACGTGGTTCAAAAAGGACTATCAATTTCGCAAAGACGGAGTGATTGTGACGGTTTTAAAATTCAAAAATTAAATGCGTAACAGTCCGATGTTACGTCGACTTAGCAAAAAGCCAATCAGTATCACTGATGTGTTTTTTGATGATGCGACGCTAGCGACCATCTTTGAAGGATTAGACCTGATTATTCAGGAATCAAAACGGAAAAGAGGGCACGAAAATGAGCAAAAAGCACGAAAAAAAAGAAGTCATGGACGACACGTTGGTGGCCGAGAAGAAGACTTCTAAGAAAAAACACTTTGTTGATACAACTGGCAATCATGCCAAGAGCTTGGATGAAGTGAACGGCTCCATTCTGGTGCCGCAGCACGCAGGCTATTTCAGAACGTTACTAGCCTATACTGGACCGGGAGCATTGATTGCTGTTGGGTACATGGATCCTGGTAACTGGATCACGTCAATTGCTGGGGGTGCTCAGTACAAATACGCATTAATCAGTGTCATTCTGCTGTCGAGCTTAATTGCGATGCTGTTGCAAGCAATGTCAGCTCGGTTAGGAATCGTAACTGGTAAAGATTTGGCGCAGATGACCCGTGAACGAACGTCCCGTGGTATGGGAATCTTTTTATGGATCATTACAGAACTTGCAATTATGGCGACGGATGTCGCAGAAATTATTGGTTCAGGGATTGCGCTAGAGTTGCTGTTCGGTTTCCCGTTGATTGTTGGCTTGATTATCACGGCGTTTGACGTCTTGCTGTTGCTAGTGTTGATGAAAATGGGCTTCCGTAAAATTGAAGCCATTGTGGCCACACTAGTGGCTGTTATCCTGTTCGTCTTCTTGTATGAAGTCATTCTGGCCCAGCCAAACGTCCCGCAGATCTTCGCTGGCTTCGTGCCACATCCGGGACAATTGCTAACGCACAAACCAATGCTTTATCTGGCATTAGGGATTGTGGGGGCCACGGTTATGCCACATGACTTGTACTTGGGATCATCTATCTCTCAAACGCGGGCATTGGATCGTGACGATCACGACAGCGTTAAAAAGGCCATTCGTTTTACAGTTGCTGACTCAAACATTCAATTAACGATTGCGTTTGTGGTCAACTGTCTGTTATTGATTCTTGGTGCGGCGCTGTTCTACGGCACTAACAGTGAACTCGGTCGATTTGTTGATTTATTCAATGCGTTAAGCAACTCAAAGATTGTGGGCGCCATTGCCAGCCCATTGCTCAGCATGCTGTTTGCCATCGCGTTGCTTGCTTCTGGTCAAAGTTCGACCATTACCGGTACGCTGGCTGGGCAAATTATTATGGAAGGGTTCATTCATCTTCGCATTCCGCTGTGGGCTCAGCGGCTGTTAACACGGTTGATGTCCATTACGCCAGTGCTGATTTTCGCATTTATCTATCATGGTAATGAGGCCAAGATTGAAAATTTGCTGACGTTATCGCAGGTTTTCCTGAGTGTCGCGTTACCGTTTGCCATGGTGCCACTGGTTCTGTTCACCAGTAACAAAGAATTGATGGGTGATTTCCGCAATAAAGCATGGGTAAAGTGGACGGCATGGCTCGTCACTGTCGTATTGATTATTTTAAACCTGTGGTTGATTGCTGGGGTCTTCACTGGCTGATCAGGGTTTAAAGCGTGAATTTACTTTGTAAAAGAATAAAACGTCTGCCAATATTTGGTGGGCGTTTTTGTTAGCCTTGAGGCAAACCTCATACGTAGACGTTTATAAGGTCTCGTGTTATGATAATAGAGCACCTTTTGGGGGTGTTCTGGATTCGACAGGTATAGGTCGAGCTTGAACTGCGCTTCGTGGGTTGCGTCCACGTAAAAACGCTACCTAATTTTTATCTGCAAAAGATAACAATTCTTACGCTTTAGCTGCTTAATTGTAGCTTGACGTAGATCCGTCCGTTACGGCCCAGGTGGCGGGTTACGGGTCTCAAAAATTTGGGCTACGCTGTTAACTCACGCCTGAAGTGAGCAGAAGAGATTAATCAGGCTTAGCTAATCACGGTTGCCTGGTCAAACGGCGTTTTGGTTAGTGAAATTTAAATGGTTTGACTATGAGCGTAGAGGTTCGGGTGGCGATATGCTTGGACGCGGGTTCGATCCCCGCCACCTCCATAAAACTATATCCGGTAGTGAACTGAATGAGATTAATGCTCATTTTCAGTTCGTAAGGAAGGCGTCATTCTGGCAAATCGTCAGAATGATGCCTTTTTTGCAAAATTACGTATGCAAAACCGTTCGCACAGGCAATCTTTAAAACCGTAAGCCTAGTTAATAATTAATGAAAACTTTTTTCGTACAAAAATTAATTTATAATGGACTAGTCCACAATCCGCTAAGCCGCGCGGATTAACGACTTTGTGAGTTGTAAACGTTATCAATAAATTAGAAAAGTTATGTAAAAGGGGTTGTAAAAACGCTTTCATTGTAAGAGAATAAACCGTAAACCTTTTACATGTTTATTTGTTAAGAAGAGAATTGAGGAGAAAAATTTTATGGCTAAGAAGAAAAAGTTAATCGGTGTTGACCTTGGTGGGACAACAATTAAATTCGCGATTTTAACCCTAGATGGTGACGTTCAACAAAAGTGGAGCGTGCCAACCAACATTCTTGATGAGGGTTCACACATCATTCCTGATATCGTGCAATCAATTAATCATCACTTAGATTTGTACAAAATGAGCGCTAATGATTTCGCTGGGATTGGGATGGGGACACCAGGGACAGTTGATCTTGCAAATGGCACAGTCACTGCGGCGTACAACTTGAACTGGAAGACAACCCAGAAGGCTAAGGAACAGATCGAAGCCGGTACACACATGAAGTTTGCATTAGACAACGATGCCAATGTTGCAGCCTTGGGTGAACGTTGGAAGGGTGCCGGTAACAATGAACCAGACGTTGACTTCATTACTTTAGGAACCGGTGTTGGTGGTGGTATCATTGCCAGCGGTCGTTTGCAACACGGCGTTAACGGTGCTGGTGGTGAAGTTGGTCACGTGACCGTTCAACCTGGTGGTTACTTGTGTACCTGTGGCAAACATGGTTGCTTGGAAACCTATGCTTCAGCAACAGGTGTTGTTCACTTGGCACACGATTTTGCCGAAGAATATTCTGGCAACTCCAAACTTAAAAAAATGGTCGACAATGGCGATGAAATCACGTCCAAGATTGTCTTTGATTTAGCTAAACAAGGTGACTTCTTGGCTAACGAAGTAACAAACAAAGTGGGCCAGTACCTTGGCTTAGCCGTTGCTAATATGGCAAACGTGTTGAACCCAAGTTATGTCGTTATTGGTGGTGGCGTATCAGCAGCCGGTCAGTTCTTACTTGACCTTGTTGACAAGACATTCCAGCAGGAAGCCTTCTCAACCGTCCGTGCTTCAACGACTTTGAAATTGGCTAAATTAGGCAACGACGCCGGTGTTATTGGTGCGTCGTCACTGGCATTACGTTTTGTCGATGATGCCGATTTAAGTGAAGCTGCTAAAGTGGCCAACGTTGCAGCAACGGTTGCTGAATAATTGAATAAACTAGACAACGAAGAGATTTAGAGAATTGGAGATTTTTGAATCATGGGAGTTACAAACATTCTTATTGCCTTAGTCCCTGTCATTGCCTGGGGGAGTATCGGTCTTGTTTCAGGCCGTTTGGGTGGTTCTGCCGCTCAGCAAACGCTTGGTATGACAATGGGGGCTGTTGTTTTTGGGATCATTGCTTGGTTTATTTATCGACCAACATTAGATGCCAAGGTTTGGATTGCCGGAATCTTATCCGGGTTGTTCTGGGTAGTTGGCCAAGGTGGCCAGTTTACCTCTATGAAGGCACTGGGTGTTTCCAAGACGATTCCGATTTCGACTGGGATGCAGCTTGCGGGTAATGCACTAGCTGGTGTGCTGTTGTTCAGAGAATGGACAACGGGCCGTCAGTACACTTTGGGTACGCTTGCTGTGATTGCCTTGATCATTGGAGCGGCGCTTACGTCAAGAGTTGACAAACGCAATGCTACGAAGACGGATCGTCATGAGAATACTGGCGCCGGGGCACGTGCTTTGACATACTCAACCCTTGGTTACGTTGCTTACACGATCGTAATCAAGAGTTTTGAAAAGTGGGGTAATGTTGGCGATGTTACTAACTTTACCCATGCCGTTGTTTTGCCACAGTCCATTGGAATGTTCCTTGGTGCCATCGTGTTTGTTATCATGATTGGTGCCCGTAAGGAAATGTGGCAATTACCATCCTGGAAAAACATCATTACTGGGTTATTCTGGGGTACTGGTAACCTGTTCATGTTCTTAGCCACAATCAAAGTTGGTTTGGCAGTTGCCTATTCAATGGCTCAAATGGGGATCATTATCTCTACCTTTGGTTCTATTTGGCTGTTGGGCGAACGCAAGACACATTGGGAAATGGTCAACATCATCATCGGGTCTGTCTTGATTATCGTTGGTGGTATCATGCTTGGAACAATGTAATAGCATTTAAAAAGTTACAGCAGACGATGGATGTCTGCTGTTTTTTGTTTGGCAAACAAAAAAACGAACGGGATCTATATCATTCAATTGAGAAGAAAATTAAAAATTAGACCAAAAAAAATTTGAGTGGTCTAGGTGTTGATGGCATGGGGATGACGAGCAAAAATATTATTGATTTTGGTATATACCAATTTTATGAATTGGCTTTCATTGCCCACAGACCAATGTATTAGTGTATACTTGTAACCGTAATCATTATAAGAAAGAGGTAGGAGAAGCATGGCATATATTTCCTTTGATAGCTCGAATCTGACAAAGTTTGTTCACGATAATGAACTGGGTGAAATGCAGGCAATGGTCACTGCAGCTGACTCAGAATTACGTAATGGTACAGGTGCGGGTGCTGATTTCCGTGACTGGATCGATTTACCAACGAATTACGATAAGGACGAATTCAGCCGCATTAAGGCCGCTGCAAAGAAAATTCAAAGTGATTCAGAAGTATTAGTTGTCATTGGGATCGGTGGTTCATATCTTGGTGCACGTGCTGCCATTGACTTTTTAAACGAAGCCTTTTACACCGCATTACCTGCTAGTGAACGTAAGGGCGCTTTGGTTCTGTTTGCTGGGAACTCAATCTCATCTTCATATGTTCACGATTTGATTCATGTTATTGGTGACCGTGACTTTTCTGTTAACGTTATTTCGAAATCTGGGACTACGACTGAACCATCAATCGCCTTCCGTATCTTCAAAGATAAGTTGGTTGAAAAGTACGGTGAAGCCGAAGCTAAGAAGCGTATCTATGCAACAACTGACCGTGCGCGTGGCGCGTTGAAGACTGAATCTGATGCTGAGGGTTACGAAGAATTCGTTGTTCCTGATGGTATTGGTGGTCGTTTCTCTGTATTGAGTGCTGTTGGTTTGTTACCAATTGCTGCTTCTGGTGCCGACATTGATAAATTGATGCAAGGTGCTGCAGATGCTTCTAAAGATTACACATCAGACAAGATTGAAGACAACGATGCTTACCGTTACGCTGCTTTGCGGAACATTTTGTACCGCAAGGGCAAGACAACGGAATTGTTGGAAAACTACGAACCAACCATGGCTTCCTTTGCTGAATGGTGGAAGCAATTAATGGGTGAATCAGAAGGGAAGGACCAAAAGGGCATTTACCCATCAAGTGCTAACTTCTCCACTGACCTGCACTCACTAGGCCAGTACATTCAAGAAGGCCGTCGTAACTTAATGGAAACCGTCGTTAAGGTCGACAAGCCAAATTACGACATTGATATTCCTAAGGAAGACAGCGACCTTGACCAAATTGGCTACCTTGAAGGCAAGACGATGGATTATGTGAACACGCAAGCATTCCGTGCCGTTACATTAGCCCACACAGATGGCGATGTTCCTGTTATGGCCGTTCACATTCCTGATCAAACGGAATACTCACTTGGCTATTTAATCTACTTCTTCGAAGCTGCTGTGGGCATTTCTGGCTACTTGAACGGGATTAACCCATTCAACCAACCGGGTGTTGAAGCTTATAAAGTTAACATGTTTGCTCTTTTAGGCAAACCTGGCTTTGAAAAAGAAACTGCCGAAATTCAAAAACGTGTGCAAAAATAATTATTCATAAGCGACGCTGAACAATTATTTTTACAACTATGCGAGTAAAACCGCATCTGCTGAGTAATTCAGTAGGTGCGGTTTTTGTTTTACAACGTATTAATCTTTGGGAGACTGCCATTCGTCTCGCAAGACGCCATATTTCACAGAATCCCAGTATTGACCCTGCCAATAACGAACCTGTCTGACCGTGGCTTCTCGCTTCAAATGTAAATGTTCAGCTACACCAATCATGCGAACATTGCCGGACCAGGTTGTGAGGCCAATGTGAGGAAGGTCGACCATTTGCCACAGTGCATCGATCCATTTGGCCAGCGCTTGATGACCAAGACCTTGATGCCAATTTGTTTGGTCATAAATAGAAATACCCACATCAAGCCACCGTTTAAGGTCACCGTCATCATAATAAGCAAAAACCATACCGACCATCCTATCGTCGACTCTGATAACCTGGCGAAAGGGATTGTGAATATACTGTTCTTTTGCAGAACCGTTCACAAATTCATCACGTGTCGGTAAAACATCTTGAAAGTAAGGGCCATTCCATTTTGTCCACTCAGCGTTTGGGTCACTAAAAGCCAATTGCCAAAAGTCGGCAACTTCGGCTGGCTGTAATTCAGATAAGGTTAATTTCATGAGCACATCCTCCTGAATGTTAAATTGACCTAAGTGTACGCCAATAAAAGGGTTTTAGGAGAATAAACTTGCATGGCAAAGAAATGATTTTAGAATTCACAAGCATTTGTTTTGAATAATGATAACGATTAATTATAAATTATGGTTACGCAAAAATTAATCGAAAGAAGGCCATTATTATGATTACAAACGCAACGGAATTTATTCACGATTTACACAAAGTTTTACGCGGTGCTGCTAAACGTGCCGACGAAGATATAACTAAAACCATTAAAACCGTCAGCTATAAATTAAAACAAAGTGGTTCACTTCATTACGAACTTTCACGTTGGCGTTGTTTGGATGCGCGTCAGCATGAATTTACGTTTAAGAAAAATAATGACGGCACCTATACGTACGTTTATAGTCGCTAAGACAATCATTATCAGGATGAAGCGGATTAAAAGGACAGTGTAGGAGGGGACAAAATGAAATTAATCAAGCAAATTGGCACTAGTTTAACGTTAATAGGGTGTGCCTGCGGTATTACGGTTGGTCTTTCAAATACTCAAGTATCAGCTGATCAAGTTTCTTGGCCGAATACAACGACAGTTCAGAAACAAGACAATAGTTCACCAATGACAGGAAACGTAAGCGGGACTCATTTGTTATCTAGTCAGGCACTGACGGAGGCCCAACAAGCTGGACAACAAGGATTCTATGACGGCATCGATGGCTATCCAGTGGGACAGTGTACGGGATTTGTTGCAGCCGTTTTGCGCCAACAACAAATCCCGGTTAATACTTACAGTTATCTTGGTAATGGTGATCAATGGGCCGAATCGGCAACACAACGAGGGCTATTGGTAGATTTTCGGCCAGCGGTAGGCTCTGTCGTGTCGTTTAAATCGATGCACGTTGCCTATGTCACGGAAGTCAACGATATTACCGGGACCTTCAAAATTATGGAAGGAAATTTTGAAGGACAGGCACTGCATGAGCGTACCCTAACGATGAACGACGATATTGCTGGGATTGTTCATTTTGAAAAGTTGTCGACGGCACCTCAATTTACGTTTATTGTTTGATAAATGCGGCATTATTTTGAATATAAGCCATTTCATCAAAGATAATGTGCTGTTGAAGTGATTCAGCGGTTTCGACATCAATGGTGCCCTTATCGAGGGCGTTTTGAACAAATTCATATTCGGCATGAAACGCGGTCAAAAAGAGTTGATAAACAACTTGAGGGACGGGATCTGGCATGTTCATCCGACGATGGCGTTCCCGATAAAAACGCTGCACATCATGTAGCTCAACGGTCGTAACTTCGCCGTGTTGATGGCGTTCTTGTTTAAGAGCGTGCATGACTGCCTGATAGCCAACTTCTTCTAAGGGGCGAATGTCCTCGCCATGTGCATGAAATTGACGTTGCCAATAGAATTGTTCAGCGATTAGCGGAGTAGTAAAGAACATTTCTTCGCCAAACTTAAGGTCACGGCTCAGGCGACTAGAGTGGACCCCAAAACGCACTCGGAGCCACAGGTTCTGCCAAACAGTATTATTGAACGTGAACTTGGTCAGGTCTAAAAAACGCAGATAATAATACGTTTCATCATCGCTAAAATCACCCTGATCATGTTTACGGTTGATGACCTCGCGTTCAGCAGCATCGGTAAGTTCAAACAGTCGCCGTTGCTCACGCCGGTGCGGCCGATTGTTTTGATGGAGTTGCTGACTCAATGCATCAACCACGATGTGCGTTTCTGCCTGAGCGTCCTTGCTTGAACGAACCTTATTCATCGCGGTCATAATCATTTCTCGTGTCCACTGGCTCATCGGCTTTGTCTGAGTGCCGGTGGGCATCTTTGTGATGATTGGCACAGCGATGGCAGCTACCGTCAGACTGATTAAAATGACCACGGTGACGACGAAGATCAGTGCGTTCCGATCAGTAGTTAAATCGCGACCGTTGATGGTTGGCAACAGGAAGGCTAACGACAGTGAAATAGTCCCACTGGCGCCACTGACAGCCATTAGCCAAGCGTCTTGCCAGCGATGGTTGCTAGAAATGTGCATCCAAACTAAAAAACGCGACCACAGTAAGCGAATGACAAATTTCAAAACATATAGCACGATCCCGATAAGAATTAGTAGACCAAGGAGACCTGGATGCTTAGAAATGATTTGCTCCATGATTGTCGGCAGGGATACGCCTAGAAGGACGAAAACGACCCCTGTGAGCGCCTCCTGCACAATTTCCCATATGTTTGACCGGACGAGCTGTACCCGACTTGAAACAAGCTGTAAACTATCATTTTCCATTCCTTGAAACAAGCCAGCAGCGACGACCGCCAAAATTCCGGACAACGTTAAGCGTTCGGCAACGAAATAAGCTAGAAATGGCACCAATAACTCTAGTGTAATCATGACGAATGGCGTATCATCACCAGCTTGAATAAGTTCACGGCGAATGCTTAGAAAGAGTGCGCCAATAATTGCACCGGTGATCAATCCACCGATAAACTCTAACGCAAACACCCCAACGGCTCTATTAGCTGAAAACGAACCAGTAGTAAAAGCTAACAGCGACAGATCAAACGCAACAAAGCCGGATGCGTCGTTAAATAATGATTCGTTTTGCATGATGGTGAAGGGCACTTGGAAGTTTGGATTAGGCTGAGCAAATGCGCTGACTGCCGAAGCGTCGGTTGGGGTCACAATCGCACATAGCGCAATTGCTAACGCTAGTGGCAGAAAAGGAAACAGTAAGTGGAGTGCACTACCAACGATAATCACGGTGGCAATGACAAGCATGATGGACAGCGAAAAAATGTTGATGGCGCCGCGGCCAATCCAGTAACGAGAGGCCGATTGCGCTTCGTTATAGAGCAAAGGAGCCACGATGAAAAATAAAAATAAATTGGGATTAAAAATATAGTGATGATACAGCGGCAGCAGTGCCAATAAAATTCCCACCACGATAAAGATGATGGGGAGCGGCACGCGGTTGAGATGATGGTGCATGATCACAGCGGCTACGACTGCAATTAAAATGATGAGAAGAAAGAATGTATTCTCCATATCAAGGCTCCGTTTCGTTAAATTCTGTATACGACAATCATGGACGAAATTAATGATCGACGCAAACAAAAATGTCTTCAAAACGGCCTGGCGTGTTGTTGAATATCCTCGACAGTTACTAGCAAAATTTGTGACAAGAATGATTGAAGATCAACAACAGGAATACAGGCGTAAAAAATGCAGTAAAAATAGTTTTATGTTATAAATACAATAAGCTAAAGCAATGAAATATAGGAGGCATAACATGACATTTAAACCAAAACGCATTTTAGTTCCGACAGATGGCTCAGAAAACGCACAGTTAGCCCTGCGTAAGGCAGTTGATATTGCTAAAGCAGCTGGTGCAGACATTCTATTGCTGCAGGTTGTTGCGCCGCTGTATGCGGCTCCTGAATACGCAATGGCGGGGATGTCAGAAGGAATGCTGACGCAGGCCAAAAAATATGTTGGAGAACTAGCGCAAAAGATGCAAGCAGAAACTGGCTTTGACCGTATTTCGGTCTTTGCAATGCAGGACGCGCCAAAGCCAACAATTGCCAAGACTTTTCCAGAGCATCATGACATCGACTTAATTGTTATCGGGGCTACTGGAACAAATGCATTTGAGCGAGCAATTCTTGGGTCAACAACAGGGTATGTAGTGCGCAATGCGGACGTAGATGTGCTAGTTGTCAAAGAGGATGAAACTGAATAGGTTTAGAATTGACAACAAAAACGACGTACCTGATATTCAGGACGTCGTTTTTGTTTGAACTTAATTTGTTACTCCACAATTATGATAATTATTAAGACAATTTAGTAGGATCATCACTTTGTGTCGTTTGCATAAATACTTCCAGTGGAATGCCAAAATGCTGGTTAAGTAAAGAAATCTCACGAACGTTAAATTGAGAATGTCCGTGTAATTTGCGACTTACAGTACTTTTGTTGATTTGCAATAGATCGGCGACCTCAAGCTGTGTTATACCCCTTGATTTCAGCCATCCCGAGACTGGGAAAATTTCCATGGTTACCACGCCCCTAATAATTAAATGTTTAAACCGTTCCCTTATATGGGAATATTAACCTTAATTCTCGATGCCCGCAAGTCGAATTTCTTATTTACTGCGTATTCACGTCAATAAATTGATAAAATGAGCACTAAAGGAGCTGACTTGCAACATGGAAACAAAACCAACTGATATTCAAACGTGGTTACACCTTTCGCGAAAGCAAAAGGGTCTCACTGGCAAGGAAGTGTTGCGACAACTGGAGGAGCGTTACAACTTTCGAATTAGTAAATCAGCTTTTTATCGTTATGAAGATCCTGATACTAGCCTTAAGTCGATTCCACTTTTGCTGATAGTTGCCTTATGTGACATTTACGATCGAGACTTTGAGGAGCCGTTTAAAATTGTTCGTAAACAAATTTCGATAGACTAATAATGGCCGCCGCAGGGTGGTGCTTTTTATTTCAGTAGCTTAACGGCTGTTACATTATTGCAACGGTCGTTATTTTTAGTTAGAGACTTAGAAAACGACAATGAAAAATGAGAATTTAAAAAAGTCGTCATTTTTATGCGCTAAGACGTTGACGTCACCTGTCAGTACTGTATAATTAACTAAGTAAATTTGCCCCATGGTCAAATTGGTTAAGACGTCGCCCTCTCAAGGCGGAGTTCTGGGTTCGATCCCCAGTGGGGTGATTTAAAGTCACCCGGGCGCTTGCTTGGCAGATTTACGACTTTAATAATGGATTATTGGGTATTAGCCAAATTGGTAAGGCACCGGACTCTGAATCCGTAATGTACTGGTTCGAATCCAGTATACCCAATTATTGCGTTCACAAGAACGCCGGTATCAAAGGAGTTCTAAGCCTTCTTTTCAGGACCGTGTACAATTCGTGCACACGGTTGAAGGTTTAGAACTCCTTTTTGTTTTCAACTAACATGTGTCGCGTATTCGGATTGTCACTAATGATTTTCAATCAAGTCCGGCCAGACATGAGACACATCGAATCTTAAAAAATGACCGGGTGATTTTATCAATTACTACATTGCAAGCTCGTTTGCTAACATCCAAACGGTCCGTGAAGTTGCGAATCGTTTGGACCAATCTGGATATCAAAATATGTATGATTGGTCCACTAGCAAAGTAACTGATCTTGAAGATTTGAAAAAAATTGCGATTCGTGAGAAAGCGGCCGTAATGAACTGCGATGTGTTTATCATGATTTATCCAGCCGGGAAGAGTTCGAACACGGAACTTGGGTTAGCGCTGGCTGCAAATAGAAAGATATTCATTTATGCAACGAATCATGATATTTTAGATGTTGCAAAACGAGTAGCTTTTACCAACTACCAGAAGTTACGGTAGTTTTCGGCAACGTTACTGAGCTTACATCATTGGTTCTGCACGACAATATTGAATGATGCTGTTAGATTACTTGTTAGATGTAATATTATTGAATGCTAAATTTTAAAAAAAAGTCGGCCATTTTCTGGTCGGCTTGTTTTCTGCTTAACTAATTACAGTTGACCACTGAGGTGCTGATGCTGCTGGTTCAAGCTATGACGCCACAAATGGTGAATCGCACGTAGCGCCCATCCCAGCACCATCAGCAACCAACCAATCGTACCAAGGTGAATCGCAAATTGAATGTGGACGGGCGATAGAAGTAAAGCATCAAGACCAGCTAATAAGCCCCACAAAAAGAAGAAGACACCGGCACCAAACGGAATTTGGTAGACAAGTTTTAAAGCCATCGTTTTCAACATGATAATCCTCCATTTCATGATTAATAGTCAGCAGATTAGGCGATTAGAAAATAAAGAATAACGACGATTCCTAAGATAATTCGGTACCAACCAAACGGTTTGAAGCTGTTTGTTTTGACATAATCGAGCAACGCTTTGATCGCAATATAGGCGGTGACAAAGGATACGACAACGCCAGTTAACAAAATTAGACCTTCCTCGCCAGCGAGCGTGCCACCATGCATGAAAAATTTAAGCAGTTTGAGCAGTGTGGCGCCAAACATGGTTGGAATGGCGAGAAAGAAGGAAAACTCAGTGGATGCCAAGCGTGAGGCACCGAGAAAAATACCGCCAAGAATCGTTGCGCCAGAACGTGAGGTTCCGGGAACAAGAGATAAGAGTTGAAAACAGCCAATTAGAAAGGCAATACGATAGGAAATTTGCGGGACTGTTGAAATGGTGGGCGTCAGTGTGGCATTGTGGTTTTCCACGAGGATAAACAAAATGCCGTACAGAATTAGCGTGATGGCGACAACAACCCAGTTCATTAAGTGAGCGTCCATCCAATCGTTGAGTAATAGGCCAACGACTACGGATGGGAGAACGGCAAAGATGACTTTTCCCCAAATTTGCCAAGTGGCTTGTCGTTCAGCCAATGTTTTACGAGGCGAAAAGGGGTTCAACTTATGGAAATAGATGATCACAACGGCAAGAATTGCGCCAAGTTGAATGGTGACGTTGAACATATTAATAAATGCGGTGGACTGATGTAACTTAATAAACTGGTCGGCTAGGATAAGGTGACCGGTTGAACTGACTGGCAAAAATTCGGTAATGCCTTCAATAATGCCTAAAAGAGCTGCTTTGATGATATCTAACACGTTTGTTTCCCCGCTTTTTGTAATTAGTTGATTGGTGGGTAATGGATGATGCTAATCAACTTTTAGCCACAGTATAACGGAGCAATGTAATGACTTAATGTCGGGTTCATATTGACTATGTAAACGTTTGGTAAAAGTCGGGATAACACAGTAGGCCACAAAAAAAGTTTGCCGTTTTAAATTGGCAAACTTTTTTGTGTTTTTATATTCAACTTTTTGAGATGCTGTTTTTATGCAGTGAGGATTTGACAAAATTCAACAATCTCACCATTAGGTTCCTGGATATTAAAGTATTTAATTCCGTGGTCCCAGAAGGGCAATGATTGAACTTCGTGGTCAATCATTGTGAAACCAGCATCTTTAGCAGCAATGAAGGCTTCGTCCGCATTGCTAGTATTTAAGGAAATATGATTGATTGCACCGGGTTTCATTGGCGTTTCATCAGCAGTCCAGGTTTCAATGGTGAGGTGGTTAAGTGTCATGAAGGCAACTTGACCGTCGCCATTCTTGAATTGGCCCCGTTTGGTAAAACCGAGTGATTCCCAAAAGGCAATGGATTTAGATAAATCTGTCGTTGGAATACCCACGTGTTGAACGTCGTCGATAAAATTTGTAATTTTCATAATGAAATCCTTTCAAGTTTGAGTGATTTTTGGTTAAGCATTCGTTTGTTTCGAAGGGGATGGTGTGGCGTTTTCTGCATGACCAACATCCAACGCTTGATGCTTTAAGTTGGGGAACACAACACGGTCCGCAATTCCCGTGATGCCGCCTTGAAAGACGAAGGCAAACAGGGTGCCAATCCCAAAATTAGTGAAGTCACGGGTGATGGCAAACGCAATGATGGCCATGATGGTCGGTGGAATGTAAGAAGCCCACATTGCTAGGTTGGCGTTACCACGACAGTATTTAAAGCGAAGAATTTGCATTAAATCATCGGCTGGATGCAAAACGAGGTTGACGCGTTGGTAAATTGAAATTGCGATGGCGATGAGTGCGACGCCGAGAAAATTTAAAATAACGTAAAAGCTAATCATCCAAATGCCATGAGCCTGTGGGAGACCAGCAAACAATTGTGGATAAACACCGTTAAAGAAATCCGCAAATAGTTGAATCAGGGCCGAGAAGGGCACCATAAAGATCAAGTTACCGAGAGCCCGACGCCATTCCCATTTGCCAACCAAAATAGCGTTTAAGACGGTGGTTAGCATCCCAAAGATAAGAAATGCCCAGAACAGGTTCCAGTGAATGGCAGTCCCTAAATTGGCTTCAGCAGCTGTCCAATACGCGGAACCAAGAAAAGATGGGTGAATCTTTGACGACGTGACCAGAGTTAAGACATTTCCCGCCGAGTTAATTACCAATGAAAGAATGAAGAGGCCGATTGAAGATCCCATGGAAATGGAACGACCATTGTTTGATTGTGTCGTCATGTTGAAAACTCCTCACTTAATATAAGACCGAAGAAAAACGCGTTATGCTTGTAGTTCTCGTAATGCTAATGCAAAGTTACCTAGTGTTGCTGAGCCGTTATGTTTAATGGCAGGCATGGCGATGTAATCGTCAAGATTACCAACATTAACGTAGTCGTTTAGAAGTTCACTAAACTGTTGGCGAACCTTCTTTAAAAATGGCTCACTGACTACGCCGCCTCCGAAAATGATTTTGCCAGGTCTCATAATTAGTGTGACCTGCAATGCTGCTTGGGCAACGTAATATGCCATGATGTCCCAGACATGGTCAGTTAATGGGACTTCCTTGCCAGGTTTGCCAGTCCGAGCTTCAAACGTTGGCCCAGCAACTAAACCTTCAAGACAGTCACCGTGAAATGGGCAAATACCGTTGAAATCGAGGTCATCAGGATGACGTTTGAGACGCACATGGCCCATTTCTGGATGACCCATTTCGCCAAGAAAGTCGCCATCAATAATGGCGCCAGCGCCAACACCGGTCCCAATGGTGTAGTAAACCAACGAGTTGATTCGTTCATTGGTTAGCGTTGACATAACGTACTCACCGTATGCCGAACCATTAACATCGGTTGTCCAAAACATGGGAATATCAAATGCTTCTTTTAATGTGCCAATGAAGTCTGTATCTGCCCAGTTTGGCTTGGGTGTATTTGTAATGTAACCGTATTTAGGATCGTTACGGCGTAGTTCAATTGGGCCAAATGAGGCCACCGATAGTGCTTTAATATCGAATTGACGAAAGTAGTCAATTGTTTTTTGGAGGGTTTCCGCCGGCGTGGTCGTGGGGAAACTAACAATATCCTTTGTTCGGTAATTTTCGTCGCCAACGGCACAAACAAATTTAGTACCGCCTGCTTCAACGCTGCCTAATAACATAGTGATGCTTCCTTTCTGATACTCAGTAAATGTAGTTGAGATAAAAATGTAGCTGATTAATTTAAAACTTGTAAGCGATTACAATGTCTAATCATAGCCACACACCAAAAAGAGAACAATCTTTATTTGAGGATATTGTTAACTTAATCACTAACCATGTTGATTGTTATACTCCCGTTGTGATGGGCTTTTAAAGGGGGTAAAGGAAATCAATTAGGTGGCTGTGAAAGCTGGTGGACGGTCAAAGTACCGAGACAAACGTTTGTCTTTGAAAGGCGAAAAATTAGTATGAAAATGGTTGATCGTTTTCATGTAACTTGTTTAAAAACGCCGTAGACAAACGTTTGTTTTAAAAGCAGGAAAGGTGAGCTAAATACTGAAATAATAGGCCTGAAGCTGGTTAAGGCACCGCCTGGACATGATCGACAATTGAGGCCAATTCGGCTTAATTTGCTGTAAAAGTGGGTTGTTTCATCCCCGGTAAATTTTTACAATAGCGAATGTTATGAAATTCACATACAAATCAGAAACGGGGTTTATGAAATGAAGGCACTTGTTCTTGAAGGCTTAAAAGATATGAATGTGCGTGATATCGACGCACCTAAGGTTCCGGCCAATGAAGTAAAAATCCAAATGAAATATGCAGGTATCTGTGGCACGGATACGCACCTTTATCAAGGCCTACCAGGTTCAGCTCAGGCAACACCACCAATTGTTTTAGGTCACGAAAACTCAGGTCAAGTGGTCGAAGTTGGTGCCGACGTCACGACAATTAAAGTTGGCGATCGGGTGACCATTGACCCGAATATTTACTGTGGTCATTGTCGTTACTGCCGTGAAGGTCGTCCACAATTGTGTGAGAACTTGTCGGCCGTTGGTGTAACACGGAATGGTGGACTTGCAGAATTTGTTACTGCACCAGAATCTGTCGTTTACCCAATTCCTGACGAACTCTCTTTTAAGGCTGCCGCTTTAACCGAACCAGTTAGTTGCGCCGTGCATGGGGTGAAATTACTAGATTTAGATCCTGCACAACATGTGTTAATTATTGGTGATGGTTTTATCGCGCAACTCTTTACAGCGATGATTAAGTCATTGGGTGTGACACATGTTGATGTTAGTGGTCACAATGATCAAAAACGTGACCTGATGAAACGTTTGGGTGCTGAGAACGTTTATAACAACGGGACTGAAACTGTTCCTTCCGGTTATGACGTGGTCGTTGAAGTTGTTGGTGCACCAGCGACTCAAGCTGCTGCAGTAGATGCTGCAGGCAAGGGCGGTCAGGTCTTGATGTTTGGGGTTGCTAACCCAGATCAAACATTTGCACTGAACTCTTACGACATTTTCCAAAAAGAACTGACGATTAAGGGTTCTTTCATCAACCCATATGCCTTTGAAGACTCATTGGCATTCTTGGCAGGTCATCAGGAATTGGTTGAATCATTAATTTCAGATGAATTAACCTTTGATCAAGTTGCTGATTTCCTTGGCGGCAAGTTTGATCACAAAGTCAACAAGGCCATCGTTAACGTTAGCGAAAGTGTCAAATAGTTAAGTAATATTTTTACAGAATTAAATCTTTGTTGTATGCAAAAAAAGCACGTGTTACCTCACTCAAGAGTGAGGAGAACGCGTGCTTTTACTTACTACAGGACCTATTTAATTAGTGATGATCCGAATCTGTGTTTAAGATTAATTGCATTTCTACAAATGGATACTGACCACCATTTGTGGCTTGCCAGTGACGTTTTACTGGCATAAAGCCTAAGTTACGATAGCATGTTTGGGCGCGAATATTGAATTCAGCAACATCAAAAATAACAGTTTCTGGATGATAGTGTGTGTTAACAAAAGCTAAAATTAATTGGACAAATTGTTGACCTTTTCCTTGGTCCGTCAATGATGGTTTCATTCCGAGACCAACTTCAACGATTGATGGTTGATCAGTTGGCTCTACCATGAAAAAACCAGTTAACTGTCCTTCTGCAACTACCTGAAAGTAGTGATTCGCCCGTAATTTAGGGGAAAGTATCTCTTCGTAGTCTTCGGGGTCTGACGACATATCGTAAAAGTTGTATATGCCGTCATAATGCCAAGTATTCGCAATTAGCTCAGCGTTATTTTGAGTCAATGGGGCAATTGTGGTCATGGTCTATAGCGTCCTTCTGTTGGCTGTTGAGTACTAAAAATTTTGGTGCAGCGTGACTGGTAAGCGTTGGGTCGTAATTGGTGCAGTCGGGGTCGCAATTCGATTAAGCAAAGTTGTCACAGCGGCGTGACCAATCGCGTATGTCGACTGTTGGACGGCAACCAGGTCGACATCGAGGTAATCAAACCAGCTGAGGTAGTCAAATGTGCCTAATTTAAAGGCGTCTAGCTTTCCCTGTTGCTTGAGCAATTTCATGACTTGGCTGAGGATAACACTGTCGGCAACTATCAGACTATCGATTTTTTCCTGTTGTAGGAGTTCGTTGAGCGCTTTAGCGGTGGCAGCGGGCGTATAGTCCGTTTGACGGGTGAGGTTACGTTTGGCTGGCAAACCGTTGTCTGTGAGCGCTTGTTGGTAGCCGTTGAGACGTTCGATTGCTGAAAAAGCGACCTGACTACCAATAAAACCAATCCGTTTGCTACCGGCATCAATCAAGCGTTGGGTCAGATCACGGGCAGCTGCCGGATTATCCGTCAACACGGCGTCATAGTGATGAATGCTGTCTGCGTTGGGCACCCGGTCCACGAAAACAGTGGGCGTGGTTTGCGTTAATTTATCGTAATTATCAATCCCACCAGTACTGGCAATAATTAAGCCGTCGACCATCTGACCAGTCAGTGCATTTAAAAAACGCGTTTCTTTAGCGGCTTGTTCGTCCGTGTTAAACAACACCATGCGTTTGCCGGACAAAGCTAGTTCATCACCGATACCACGAAGAAGTTCAGTGAAGTAAGGATTAAGAATGTTGCTGACAATGATGCCAATTGTGTCTGTTTGTTGGTTACGAATACTTTGCGCTAACGTGTTTGGCTGAAAGTTCATGTCTTCTGCAATTTGATGAATTCGTGCCCGCGTGGCAGGTGTCACGCGAGGACTATCCCTCAGAGCGCGAGAAACCGTCGACGGTGCCATCCCGACGCGTTTAGCAACATCTGCTAACGTTACGTGTTTTGCCATGTTAACTTCCTCCATTTGCAACATCAAGTGCCTATCATTGTGAATGATTAAACTAATTTTAGCATATCCATTTACTTGTAATAAGACGAATTAGTGGCGGAATAACAACTGCCATTCCAGCCACAGCCATAGGCCAAACAAGACCAGTATGTAAAGGGCGCACGCCCAGAAAGCAACGATAATAAAAGTGTTGATAACAAACATTCGGACAACCAACAACCCTAAGGCCAGAACAGAGGCAATGACCAACCGTCGTTGAATGGCGTCGAGGTGCTGACGAAGCTCTTGTTGAGACAAACTGACCAATCCTTCCTCTTTTCTTGCATTTTACACGCTGAACACGTTAGGGTGGTAGGTAACATCAATTAATTAATGAATTTAGGCAAGTAAATTTTTAAAACTAGAGAAAAAGGGTGAATAACCGTGTTCTTATCGATGAGCCACTTAAACAAGACATACTCCGGTAATAAGGTTGCCGTTGAAGATTTCAACCTGGAAATTGAAAAAGGCGAGTTTATCTGTTTTATCGGGACCTCTGGCTCCGGCAAAACAACGACCATGCGAATGATCAACCGGATGCTGAACCAAACTTCTGGCACAATCCAAATTGAGGGTCAGGACATTTCCAAGATGAATCCGGTCCAATTGCGACGCCGAATTGGCTATGTGATTCAAAATATTGGTTTGTTACCGCATATGACGATTCGTGACAACATCACGTTGGTGCCTCGCTTATTGAAGTGGTCTGAGGACAAACGTAATCAACGGGCTAAGGAAATGATCGAGATGGTGGAACTACCAGACAGCTTCCTAGATCGTTATCCAGCCGAATTATCTGGTGGGCAGCAACAAAGAATTGGTGTGGCCCGTGCATTAGCGGCTGATCAAGACATTATTCTAATGGATGAAGCCTTCAGCGCACTGGACCCCGTAACGCGTGAAATGTTACAGGACCTTGTAAAAAATCTGCAGCAAAAGTCTGGTAAGACCTTTGTGTTTGTTACGCATGACATGGACGAGGCGTTGAAGTTAGCAACGCGCATTGTTGTGATGTCTCACGGGAAAATGGTTCAAGTGGCAACGCCGGAAGAAATCTTGCGTCACCCAGCTAATGATTTCGTTGAAGAATTGATTGGTCGTGACCGGCTTATTCAGGCTAAGCCGAGTATCACCACTGTTGGACAGGTGATGTTAAAAACGCCGGTTGCGATGGTTTCATCGGCCACTTTGGTGCAGGCATTGAAACTAATGCATGATCGGCGAGTTGATACGCTACTGGTGACGGATAAAGAGAATCATTTGCGTGGCTTCGTTGATATTGAGACCCTAAATGACAACTACTCACCAACCAAACAGTTGGGGGATATTTTTAACGAACGCATTTTCTATGTAAATGAGAATGCGGTAATTCGTGATACCGTGGATCGTATCTTGAAGCACGGTTATAAAAACGTGCCAGTTGTGGACGACGATGGCAAGCTGGTCGGTATCGTGACGCGTGCCGCGTTGGTGGACATCGTGTACGACGCATTGTTTGTCGATGATAAGTTGGATAGTACAGGCAATGACGATCAGGAGACGACGGGGATGACTCAACCGAGCGCTGAAAGTGCCACGAGTCAAACAGCTGAGTCTTCTCAAAGCCAGCAAACCGGGGCACACGCCACAGGTACAGCAACGTCCGATGAGACAAAGGTGGGTGATTAATGATGATCACCTTCTTACAAAACTTTGGTGGCCAATTAATCTTCAAAACGTGGCAGCACCTGTATATTTCAGGAATTTCCTTGTTTCTTGGCGTAATCGTGGCGATTCCGCTTGGCGTTTTGTTGACACGATTTAAAAAGATTGCCGGGATTGTTATTGGGTTAGCCAGTGTCTTACAAACGGTGCCAGCGATGGCCCTACTAGCATTGATGATTCCACTGTTTGGCATTGGTGCTAAACCCGCTATTATTGCGTTGTTTATCTATTCATTGTTACCGATTTTAAGAAATACGTATTTGGGATTAGAAGATGTGAATCCCAGCGTCCTAGACGCCGCTAAAGGGATGGGCATGAGCCAACTTGAGTCCATTCGAATGGTTGAGTTACCGCTGGCAGCACCGGTGATTATGGCCGGTGTCCGTTTGTCAGGCACTTACGTCATTGCGTGGGCAACGTTAGCTTCCTATATCGGGGCAGGCGGCCTTGGGGACTTTATTTTCAACGGTTTGAACTTGTACCGGGGTGACTTGATTCTTGGTGGTTCAATTCCCGTTATTATTTTGGCGCTAGTTGTGGATTATTTGTTGGGTCTGCTAGAAAAGGCTCTGACACCGCGAGTTATCGGCGATGAGGGGGGTCAAAACTAATGCGACATTTACAACGAAAAGTTTGGTCATTAGTCATTGTTGCGCTAGCCGGTGTGATGCTTTTGAGTGGCTGTGGTTTTCCTGGGCTCAACAACTCGTCAACAGGAACTGTTCGGATTGCTTCCATGTCGACGACGGAATCACAGATTATGGCAGAAATGTTAAAGGATCTGATTGAGCATGACACGAATTATAAAGCAACGATCGTTTCCAATTTAGGTTCAGGTAATGTTACCTTCAACGCGCAGAAACGTAATGATGCGGATTTATCTGCGGTGCGTTATACCGGGACAGACTTGGAGTCAATCATGGGCAAAAAGATTGACCGTTCTCGTACGCAGGCGCAAACGGATGCTTACGTTCATCAATACTTTAAAAAACATTATCACATGACTTACTTTCCCAGCTATGGATTTGCGGATACTTATGCGTGGATGGTGACGAAGGATTACGCCAAAAAGAATCATGTGAATACAGTTAGCGACTTAAAATCACATGCGAGTCAGATGAAAGTAGGGATTGATCCGATTTGGGAGAACCGTCATGGTGATGGTTATGCTGATTTTAAACGGACTTATGGTTTTTCATTTGGTGATTTGTATCCCATGCAAATTGGCTTGGTTTATGAAGCACTGTCACAAGGCCGGATGGACGCCGTGTTAGGCTATTCTACCGATGGACGAATTAAGAGTTATAACTTAAAGGTTTTAAAAGACAATAAGAATTTCTTCCCGCCTTATAACTGTAGTGTTGTGGCCAACGATGCTGCCCTAAAGCAGTATCCTCAACTTAAAAAGACACTGCGTAAGCTGAATGGCAAAATCAGTTTGAACACGATGCAAAAGTTGAATTACGAAGTGGATAATAATCTTGAGGAACCTGCGACGGTTGCCAAACGTTATTTGCATCAACATAATTATTTTGAAGGAGGCCGGTAATATGAGTCAGCTAAATATATGGCAACAATTACTGTATTATTTTGAGCATAATGGCTTATATGTTTTGAGTCAGTTTAACCGACACTTCCTTATTTCAATCTATGGCGTGTTGTTTGCTGCAATCGTTGGTATTCCGATTGGCATCTTGATTGCCCGTAATCGTCATTTGAGTGGCTGGGTAATCGGAATTGCCAATGTTATTCAAACGATTCCATCTCTAGCAATGTTGTCAGTGTTAATGCTTGGCCTTGGTCTTGGCGTGAATACCGTTATCGTGACAGTGTTTCTGTATGCGTTATTGCCAATTATTAAAAACACATATACCGGAATGCTAAACGTCAATGCAGATGTACTTGATGCCGGCAAGGGGATGGGAATGACCCGTCTTGAAGTGTTGCGTTACATTGAGTTGCCATTGTCATTGTCAGTTATCATGGCCGGCATTCGGAATGCGTTAGTGTTAGCAATCGGGATTACTGCCATTGGATCGTTTGTTGGCGCTGGTGGTCTGGGTGATATCATCATCAGAGGGACAAATGCCACAAATGGTGGTGCAATCATTTTAGCGGGCGCGTTACCAACCGCCTTAATGGCCATTGTTTCCGATGCAGTGTTGGGTTGGCTACAAAAGTTATTTGATCCTTCGGCACGTCGCAATCATGCGCGGGGTGCAGAAGAGTAGACAGTATTCGTAACCTCAATAATTAGGCGCGCCACTACTTTAATGAGCGTGGATTACGCTTACGGTTGTCAACATTGATACACTCGCCGTGGGACCGGTTCGAGCCCGAAGTTCGCGGTCTTTCACCTCGCCGTAAAGCCTCGTGAAAAGCCGAGTCTTCACGACAGTCCGCTGTGTAAATTCGAGAGAGCCATTCGAATTAACACAACTTTCAAGGCTCGGTATCAATGTTGACGCCCTCCAGTTAACAAAGTGACAGGTTTGCGTGCAAAATATGTAAAACGCAAATTGTAGAATTTTTAACTTTTGTAGTAGTGGAGCTGATTGGAAACAGAGTTCCGTGTCGGCAACACTTGGCGGCGAGAGTTTGGCCGCTTAGTGTTGCGGGATGACTTATGAGACGTGGTTTGGCGGCTCATAATCAAGGGAAAAACCGCGTTTTGTGCGGGTTGAACCCGGTCCCATGGAACGGCGTTTCCGGTCAGCGTAACGGCAAAGACATAGCCAAGAACGATTTAGGATTTTCAGCTTATGAGGATTGTTATTTAAATTGAGTGCTAGGCGTTGTTGTTCACTGAAGTAGTTGACGACAGCGCCTTTTATTGAAAAAGGTGACAGTAAATGCGTGATTATAGACAAACGCAGCGTGTAATTCAGGACTTGTTGGATGACCAGATTGTACCCGGAGTCAGTTACGCGTTGATCGATGGCTCAGAAGTGTGCCAAAAGGTGAAGGGTGACGCACAGTGGTGGCCGGAACATGAGCCATTAAAAACGGGAATGTTGTACGACTTAGCATCATTGACTAAGGTAGTCGGGACCACGACGGCATTATTACAATTAGTGGAGCAGGGTCAGCTTAGTGTTGATGACAAACTATCCCAGTTTGTTCCTGAATGGCATGATGCACGCGTTTCATTACGGGATCTACTGACGCATACGTCGGCGATTGCGGGGTACATTCCACATCGTAATGAACTGCCTGCTAAACAGCTTAAACAAGCGTTGTTACAGTTACCAGTTGGTGACACGTTTGAACAGCGCGACCATTATACTGACATTGGCCTGATTTTTATCGGCTATGTGTTGGAAGCCGTTTATCAGCAACCGGTGCAACAAATTATTAATGAACACGTTTTGAAACCACTTAAAATGAGTGCGGCAACATTTACACCGGATTCGTCAAACAGCGTGCCAACGGAATTGACTCAACAGGGTCTAATTCGCGGGCGTGTTCATGATCCAAAAGCCGCTATTTTAGGCAAACATTGCGGTTCCGCTGGGTTGTTTGCTTCACTAGCTGATATGACAACTTTTGCACAGTGGTTTTTAAGTGATCGTGACGACGTCTTGACTGTCAAGACGCGTGACTTGTTACGGACAGATCAAACACCAACACATGATTTGGGCCGTTCATTAGGGTGGAATTTATTAGCGAGTTCAGATAACACACATTTAGTCAGTTTTCACACCGGTTTTACGGGCACCATCATCATTCTGGATCGGGTCACGAAACAGGGGCTAGTGTTATTGACAAATCGGGTGCACCCTAGCCAAAAAAATCATCGCTTTATTGAGTGGCGTCCCTCGCTATACCGGACCTTTTTAGATGAAGTTGCTGGTGGTTAAAATAACAACCGACACACTGTGCTAAACTGAAAGAAGTGTATAGCCCAGCTGTGGGTTAAATCCAAATTAATTACAATTAGGGGTGCGTTTGATGACTGAACCAATGTTTATGATTCCAGTGTTCCATGAAAAAATTTGGGGTGGCACTGGTCTTCACGACCGCTTTAACTATGATATTCCAACGGATCACACCGGTGAAGCGTGGGCCATTTCCGCCCATCCACATGGTCCTGCAACGGTCGTAAATGGTGAATTCAAAGGTGAATCATTGGACACGATTTGGGCTCAGCATCGCGAAGTGTTTGGCAATGCCAAGGGTGATGTGTTCCCATTATTGACAAAAATTTTGGATGCCCACGAGGATCTGTCGGTGCAAGTTCACCCAGACGATGCTTACGCGGAAGAACATGAGCATGAACTTGGTAAGACTGAGTGTTGGTACGTGATTGCCGCAGAACCAGGTGCCAAACTTTATTACGGGCACCATGCGCAAACTCGTGAACAACTCGCTGATTGGATCAATAATGACCAATGGGACAAATTGTTTCGGACCGTACCGGTGAAGGCCGGCGATTTCTTCTATGTTCCCAGCGGCACGATCCATGCGCTTGGCGCGGGGATCATGGTGCTTGAAACACAGCAGAGTTCAGATACAACATACCGTGTTTACGATTGGGACCGGACGGATGCTAAGGGTCGCAAACGGCCGTTACACAAACAGCAAAGTATCGATGTAACCACGGTACCGCATGTTGATCCCAAGCTTGATGTTACAAAAACAACAGTTGGTAAAGCCACAATCACAAAGTTTGTCGCTTCTGAATTTTTTGCGGTTTATGAATGGCGGACAAACGGTGGGGAAGCCCACTTTAGTCGTGGCAAGGCGCCTTACACTTTGGCATCTGTACTTGATGGTCGTGGTGAATTGATTGTCCCTGGTGAACAGCCATACACCTTAGTTAAGGGAATGCACTTCATTATTCCGTTTGGCATCAAGGAATGGACCGTTAAAGGTGACGTACAAATCATCGCCAGCGAACCCGGCGCTAAGGCTTAGCGTCACAATCGCTGTCACTGAAGCAGCATTAATTGAACAGTTAAGAAGTCAACCAGACCTGTTACTAACATGTAACAGGTCTTTTTGTGTACCCATCAATCAGACGTAAAAGCTAATTTTGCCAAGTAAACATATTCGAAAAACGGTGGTTTTGGTGATTAGCGACGTGGATTAAATTAAATCAACAGAACTTACCAATTAAAATAAGGAAATTAATGTTTGCAGCAAAAAGGTAGTTATCATTGTTGGCTGTCATTTTTGAAAATGGGTAGGCTACACAGTGAATCTGATATTTGCTTGGATTCAGTGAGACTGACAAAGAGACAGGAAGGTGACAATTATGCCAAGTTCGGCACTTAATCAACTTATGATGATGTATGAACGAATGAAACAACTCGTAGAACACGACACACTGACAGATGACGTTGCAGCTCAATATCAGCATCAACTTGCCGGTGTTGTGTTTGATGACGGCGTGGCACCTGCCGAACAACAATTCCTGAAGGGACTACAGAATAATATTTCCGCGATGTTGGCTGCTGCCGGTCATCACAGTATTTTTCTGACGATCATTAATGATAATGGCTCTTTTTCGCCGTTTGAAATTAATGTTGCGAATATGATTCATCTGCGTGAGACGGACTTAGATTTATATAATCGATTGCAGGACGATGCGTTTATTTATCAAACGCAGCATTTGGACGGACCAGCGGCATTAGCTTTGTTCCAGCAGGCACCATGGGCGGCAGGCTCATAATAAGGGGGCATCTGTATGGCACAACAACAACTGGCACGTAATCTGCGCAATCGTCAAATTCAGTTAATTGCGATTGGTGGCACCATTGGCACTGGCCTGTTTTTAGGATCTGGCCGTGCTATTCATCTGGCAGGACCGTCAATTCTCCTGAGTTATATGTTAACGGGGGTAGTCACGTTTATCATCATGCGTGCGCTAGGCGAAGTACTTCTTTCTGATGAACGATTTAATTCGTTTGTCGATTTTATTCGCCAGTATTTAGGGGAAACGGCTGGCTTTATCGCAGGGTGGACATACTGGCTGTGTTGGCTAGTGACAGCGATGGTCGAACTGACTGCTGTCGGTCTTTACTTTCGGTTCTGGTGGCCTTCACTACCCCAATGGTTACCAGGGCTCATATTGTTGCTGGTTTTACTAGGGTTGAACCTAATCACAGTTCGTTTGTTCGGTGAAACGGAATTTTGGTTTGCCCTGATTAAGGTGGCAGCCATCATTTTATTGATTATCATTGGCACGGTCATGATTGTCATGCACGTTAGAACGGCTAACGGGTTCGTTGGTTTGCAGAATCTAGTCAGTCATGGTGGTCTGATGCCAAACGGATGGGGTGGTTTTGTGACTGCGTTGCCAATGGTTGTCTTCAGTTTCGCCGGGATTGAATTGATCGGCCTCACCGCCGCCGAAACGAAAGATCCCCGGAAAATTCTCCCCAAGGCAATCAACGAACTGCCAGTAAGGATAATTTTGTTTTACGTTGGTGCGTTATTTATTATCATGACGATTATTCCGTGGACGGTGGCCAACGCGAATCAAAGTCCGTTTGTGCAGGTATTTGCCGCTGCTAGAATACCGGCAGCAGCCAGCATTATCAATTTTGTAGTTATTACTGCGGCAGCATCGGCTTGTAACAGTGCACTATTTTCGACTGGACGCATGCTTTATACCTTGACGAATCGCTATCATGGTCACGGAATTGCTAAGCTCGGTCAATTATCTAAAACACAGGTGCCGGGCAACGCGCTGACGTTTTCAGCAGGCATTATCATGATTGCGCTGATTTTAAATGGCGTCATTCCCAACCAAATCTTTACGATTTTGGCAACGATGTCGACTACTTGTTTCTTGTTTGTTTGGGTCATGATTGTTGTGGCTCATTTACGATACCGGCAGAAGGTAGGTGTCGGTGACGGAGCGTTTTTGACGCCCTTAACACCTGTAAGTGACTATTTCGTACTGGGCTTTTTGGCATTTGTTGTCATTGTGATGTTATTTAATGCGTTAACAATTGTGTCCGTATTTGTGGTCGGTGGTTGGCTGGTTTTGCTGTTTGTCATCAAACGAACAAAGACGGACATTATTCGACGGACCAAATAGCGCGCAACTTAATCAACAATACCGGTTTATGAATGGGAGGAAATCAACATGGCATTTGTTCAATTAAAGGATCATAAATCACGTTACTTATGGATTCCAGACGACTACACTTTGATTTCAACTGAATCGCATGAACGTAACGGCGAACCAATCACAATTGAACGCTATCAAGAGCAGCCAACGTTTTTGTTACATGGTGCACAGGTAACCACTATCTACGCAAACGATGGTCGGGACTTACAAAGTTATCACAACTATACACAGGCGCCAGACCAACCATTGCCGGGCACTCAGGAGGCAGAAAAGTTGGCCGAAGATGTTTGGACCGACACAGATCCAGATTTCGCGCGCGGTTTGTCCTTGCTGGTTGTGGAAAACCAACAACGTTCCTATGTGGACGCTAATGGCGAGGAGCACCAATTCCCAGTTTTGTGGGTCAAGTTTGCTCATGAGAATGGGTCGTATAATTGGGTCACAGTTGCGGGCGGCAACAAGATTGTTGAAGTTGAGCGTAATTCCGAATGGGATTACTTTGGTGGTCGTCGTGCTACAGAAGAGTGGGACAATGACGACTGGGTTCAGGCTCGTAATGGAGAGCGGCCACAGTTGGCAGCGCCACACGCACGAGCATAATTAGTTATCAAAGAGTGTCCTTTGAATTTTGGCTTTAGCGTTACGCAAAAACGACACAACGTGATTTTTCACGCTGTGTCGTTTTTAGTTGTTTGAATTCTAGCAAACGCTAAAACGTTGCTGGAATCACCATGTTTTCCTGTTCGCTAAAATCTTGATCTGGATATTTACGCTTTAATGCGGCGACTAACAGATGCTTGGCAATGTCGCCATTCCGGGTCAGGATGGGACCGTGGAAGTAGGTGCCATAGACATTTTTGTAATGGACGCCTTCAGTGCCATCCGCACCGTTGTTACCAGCACCTTCAGAAACAACTCCTAGTGGCGCTTCATCCTTACCAAGAAATGTCATTCCTTGATGATTTTCAAAACCGTGATAGACTTCGCCGGTTTGTTCATCTTTGATAATCGTATCACCGATAAAACGATGGTCATGCTGATTCTTCGTGTAGTGGCTCATAGACTTAGTTCCAGTAATGCGCTCACCATCCGCGCCAATATAATATTGACCAAGTAGTTGAAAGCCGCCACAAATAGCTAAGGTAGGACCGCCGTCTTCAATAAAGTCGGTAATAGCTGCCGCCTTTGTTGGCAGATCTTTAGCCACGATGGTTTGCTCGAAATCCTGTCCACCGCCGAAGAAAACAATATCAAAATCATTAGGATCAAATGGATCACCGAGACTGACCAATTTTGTCGTTACATCAGCGTCCATTTTTTTTGCGTAATATTGCATTGCTAAAATATTACCGACGTCACCATAGGTATTCATCAGATCGCCGTAAAGATGGGCGATTGTTAAATGATAGTTAGCCATTAAGCACCCATTCCTTCCTTTATCAAACCTTCACTGGCTAATTGTTTACGTAATTGTAGCACGGCCGTATAGGTTGCCAGTACATACACTTTTTTGGTTGGCAGTTCCTTAATTTTGGCAGTGACCTTAGTTAAGTCAGGTTCAATCATCGGTTGATCGATACCTGCCACCTTGAGTCGGAACGTAATGTCTTTATAGCGTTCGCCACCGGTCAAAAATGCCTTTATTTTGGGATTCTCGCCAGTACCAGCAGCACCAAGCTTTTCAAACTCACCATCCCAGATCCAACTAGTATCAATACCGTCAGCATAATTGGCATTGAGTAAGCCGACGAATGAGAAGTCCTCAGGCTCTGTTAAAATCATGTCGATAACTTGGTTCACGCCAACGGGATTCTTAATCAAAATCAAGGTAACGTCCTTATCGCCGACGTGAACGACCTCCTGACGGCCAAAGACACGTTCATCACTGGTGAACGCTTGGCGAATTTGAGCAGGTTCTACATTGAGAAAACGGCCAACAGCGTATGCAGCGAGGGCATTATAGATATTGTATAAACCGCCGATACCAATCTTAAATGATTCACCATCCAAATCAAACGTTGATGCAGTGGGCGTCATGGCCCCCAATTTAGTAACTGCATAGTTAAGCTCTGGACGGTGGAAACCACAATTAGGGCAGAAGTAATCGCCTAAATTACCATAGGTCATAAAATGATAGTGCAAAACGTGCTGACACTTTGGACACAAGATGCCGTCCGTATTCGTCGGTGCCTTCATATCGCCTTTTGGTAGGTGATTGAAGCCGTAGTAAATTTTGGGGTTAGGAAGATCAACTGAGTTAAAGAGTTGAGCGTCACCATTCGCAATGATAGTCGCTTCAGGTGCAAGCCGCACACCATCAATGATTTTTTTGTACGTCGTGTAAATTTCACCGTAACGATCCATTTGATCACGGAAGATGTTGGTGAACACAAACGCAATGGGTTTAATGTAACGCGTTACTTTAATAACGTTTGCTTCATCCACTTCCAAGACGGCCAGTGGGCGTTGACCCCGGGAACGTTTGGCATGAAGAAATGTGCCGACAATACCTTGTTCCATATTTGAACCAGTAGGATTTGTCAAAACATGATCGTATTTTTCACGTAAAACACGGACGGTTAGAGCGGTCGTCAGTGTCTTTCCGTTTGTTCCAGTAATCACGATAACATCATAATTTTGTCCCAAATGTTTCAAAATTTCGGGGTCAATCCGAGCGGCTAGTTTGCCAGGTAATGATGAACCACCGTGCATAAATGTGTGTAAAAACCAGTATGATGTCTTGCCAACTGCTGTGGCAACCCCGCTTCGTAATGACATGAAAAGCTCCTTTAATCTGTAATTAACTTTAGCCAGTTTAGCACATCTCGTCTAAAACCCACGGTCCAATGCTCAGTTTTAATGAATTCACTAACTACTTAACTTGTCGATCAGAGAAAGCAAGTTCAAACATGTTTGGCCGTCGTGCTGTTCAAGTATTGGTCCATTCGGTATAATGGAAAGCGATAAAATTTTTGACAGAGGAAGGCAACGCATGGCACAGTTATTTTTCCGGTTCGGGGCAATGAACTCAGGTAAGACGATTGAAATCTTAAAAGTCGCGCACAATTACGAGGAACAAGGCAAGTCCGTCATTATTATGACAAGTGCCGTGGATACTCGTGATGGTGAAGGTTACGTTTCAAGCCGAATTGGTTTGAAGCGTCCGGCTCACACCATCAAAGCAGATACTAACGTCTTCGAGGCCGTTAATGAAATTGATCCGGAAGCGTCTTGCGTGCTGGTTGATGAAGCTCAATTTTTACAAAAACACCACATTTTGGAGTTAACTAAGGTTGTGGATGAACTGCACATTCCGGTGATGACGTTTGGACTGAAAAATGATTTTCGCAACGAATTGTTTGAGGGATCAAAATATCTGTTACTTTACGCTGACAAGATTGAAGAAATGAAAACGATTTGTTGGTTCTGTGCCAAAAAGGCGATCATGAATCTCCGTTTTCACGATAACAAACCCGTTTATGAGGGTGAACAGGTCCAGATTGGCGGAAATGAAAGTTATTATCCAGTGTGCCGTGAGCATTATTTTAACCCGCCTTTACAGAAGTAAACTGACAGAACGAGCGAAGTAGGAGACAGAAGTTATGGATGAAATGTTTAATAAACTGCAGGCCGTGTCGGACCGCTATGAGGAACTTAATGAACTCATGAGCGACCCTGAGGTCATTGCGGATTCAGATCGCTTTATGAAGCTGTCCAAAGAAGAGGGAAGTATTCGTGAAACGGTTGAAAAGTACCGTCGTTATCGTAAAGTGATGGATGAAATCAGTGACGATAATGATTTGCTTCATGAAAAGCTTGATCCTGACATGGAAGAGCTGACCAAGGAAGAACTAAAAGAGTTGGAAGACGAAAAAGCCCAGTTGGAACAGGAAATCACTGTTTTGATGCTACCTAAGGATCCAAATGATGACAAGAACATCATCATGGAAATTCATGGAGCTGCCGGTGGTGATGAAGCCAGCTTATTTGCCGCGGATTTATTCAATATGTATTCTCGTTATGCTGAAAAGCAAGGCTGGCAAGTAGAAGTCATCGACGAAAATGCGACTGAAGTGGGTGGCTTTAAAGAAATTGTCCTGATGATCACGGGCGATAAAGTTTATTCCAAACTGAAGTTTGAAAACGGCGCGCACCGGGTTCAGCGGGTTCCGGTAACAGAATCTGCTGGTCGTGTGCATACCAGTACCGCGACTGTTGGTGTGATGCCAGAGTACGAAGATGTTGATATCGACTTAGACCCAAAGGACATCCGGACTGATGTGTTCCGTTCATCCGGTGCCGGTGGTCAGCACATTAACAAAACAAGTTCGGCCGTTCGAATGACGCATATTCCGACCGGTGTAGTTGTGTCGATGCAGGATCAACGTTCGCAACAGCAAAACCGTGTCAAGGCGATGGAAATTCTGAAACAGCGTGTGTACGATTACTACGCTTCCCGTGAACAGAGCGAATACGACGAGCAACGTAAGAGCGCTGTGGGAACTGGGGACCGTTCGGAACGAATCCGGACGTACAACTTCCCTCAAAACCGGGTTACGGATCACCGAATCAACTTGACCTTGAACAAATTGGATCGCGTGATGAACGGCGAGTTAGACGAAATTATTGATGCCTTGCTGTTAAACGAACAGGCTGAAAAGATGGATGAGTTAAATCGTGGATAAACCAACTATTTTAGAAGCCCAGCAGTGGGCTTCTTCTTGTTTTGACCAACAGTTAAAAAATAATGATCCAAACTTAGCGGCCAGTATTATGATGGATTTGTTCAATTGGTCGCGAACCCAGTTATTGATGCGTTTAAGAGATGCGCTGACAGTGGCTCAGTGGGACACGTATCAGCAGGCTGTTCGACGGATTGCAAAGGGAGAGCCTGCTCAATATGTGATCGGCAAGACTCAGTTTTATGGACACTCATTTATGGTGACACCTGCCGTATTGATTCCCCGGCAGGAAACTGAGGAACTTGTTGATTGGGTGCTGACTGATCATGATGATGTCGCGAAAAGTGTCTTGGATATTGGCACGGGTAGCGGCGCAGTAGCCATTAGCATGGCATTAGCACGGCCGCAATGGCAGGTAACAGGAACAGACATTAGCGATTCTGCCATTCAGGTTGCAAAGCAAAACGCACAGTCGTTGCGAGCAAACGTTCGTTGGCAGGCTGGCGATTTGTTTCAACCTGTGGCGGATAAGGTGTTCGACCTGATTATTAGCAATCCGCCGTATATCAGTGAAGATGAGCGGCCTTTAATGGATCGAAACGTTTTAGATTATGAACCCCAGCAAGCGTTATTTGCGGATCACCAAGGTTTGGCAATCTATGAGCGGATTGCGCAACAACTGGCCGATCACTTAACAGACCAGGGCGTCGCGTACTTCGAGATTGGCTTTGCCCAAGGCAAGTCGGTCAAACATTTGTTTGAGACAGCTTTACCTGCAGCACATGTGACGTTACGGCAAGATATTACCGGTCATGATCGAATGATTCGTGTTCAACGGTGAACGGGAACATTAGGACAGGAGGATGTAAGGGCATGGAAACGAAACGTTTTTCAAACCAGGAAATTGAAGCTGCTGCTGCGGCATTACGAGATGGGCAGTTGGTTGCATTTCCAACCGAGACTGTTTATGGGTTGGGGGCCGATGCAACAAATGAAACAGCAGTTAAGCAAGTGTATCAAGCAAAGGGGCGGCCAAGTGACAATCCGTTGATTGTTCATGTAGCCGACGTTGAAACGGTGGCCGCATTAACAGAACCACTCTCGGAGGCTGCTAAAAAATTAATGGCAGCTTTTTGGCCAGGTTCGTTGACAATGATTTTTAAGTTGAAGCCAAATGTATTGTCCAAGGCCGTGACGGGTGGCTTGGACACAGCAGCATTTCGTTTTCCAGCTAACAAAACGACGTTGGCATTAATTAAGGCTTTAGGACGGCCAATGGTGGGACCTTCTGCTAACACGTCAGGTAAGCCAAGTCCTACCACGGCTGATCATGTGTTACATGATTTGAGCGGCAAGATTGCTGGTGTCGTTGACGATGGTCCAACCAAGGTTGGGGTCGAATCGACGGTATTAGACATGTCGACTGATCAACCCGCCATTTTGCGCCCAGGAGCAGTCACACCTGAACAAATCGAAGCGGTAATTAAGCAAACTGTTGCGACGGAAGTCCACAAGGTTGGTGCTAAAGAGACACCGAAAGCTCCTGGAATGAAGTACAAACACTACGCGCCAGCCGCCCAGGTTTACATCGTTAACGATGGTGACTGGCAGTCCGCATTAGACTGGGCTGGTCAGCAGCCCGTCCAAATAGGGTTGATGGCGACCAAAGAACGTTTGGCAGGATTGCAATTGCCAACGAACGTAGAAGTATTTGAACTTGGACAAAATGTGACGACCGCTAGTCATTTACTATTTGCGGGATTGCGCCATTTTGACGACGAAGGTGAAATTAAAGATATTCTGGCCGAGGGTTTCCCAGCCAGCGGACTTGGGCTGGCATACATGAACCGTTTAAAAAAGTCTGCTGGTAATGTTTTCTTCACGACGTCACAAATCTGATTGCGTGATAATTTCCGATTAGCGTAAAATGAAGATATGGTTTGAACAATTAATACCATCAGATCACGTAGGGTTATTGAACCTGTCAAGGAGGAATTGCCGATGAGTTATCAAGACACAGATCCAGAATTATGGCAAGCAATCACCAACGAAGGGAACCGTCAGCAGCATACCATTGAGTTGATTGCGTCTGAAAACATTGTTTCAGATGCCGTTCGGGCTGCACAAGGCTCTGTTTTAACCAACAAGTACGCTGAAGGTTACCCGGGTCACCGTTACTACGGTGGTTGTGAATATATTGATGTCGTGGAACAACTTGCAATTGATCGTGCCAAACGGCTCTTTGGTGCCGAATACGCTAATGTACAACCGCATTCCGGTTCACAGGCAAACATGGCTGCCTACATGGCGCTCATTAAGCCAGGAGACGTTGTGATGGGGATGGCATTGGATGATGGGGGTCACTTAACTCACGGTTCAAAAGTTAACTTCAGCGGCAAAACGTATACTTTCTATGGCTACCATGTCGATCCAAAGAGCCAACGGTTGGATTATGATGCCATTTTAAAACAGGCTCAGGAAGTTCATCCCAAATTAATCGTTGCAGGCGCGTCTGCGTACAGCCGAATCATTGATTTTAAGAAGTTTCGTGAGATTGCGGATGCAGTCGGTGCAAAGCTCATGGTTGATATGGCTCACATCGCTGGGTTAGTGGCAACTGGGTTACATCCAAGTCCAGTACCATATGCAGATGTTGTCACGACAACCACTCACAAAACACTTCGTGGGCCACGAGGTGGACTGATTTTGGCCAAGGCTGAATACGCGAAAAAGTTAAATTCAGCCGTTTTTCCGGGCACTCAAGGCGGTCCGTTGGAACACGTAATTGCTGGTAAAGCAGCTGTGCTGGGTGAAGACTTACAGCCAGCATTTAAGGTTTATGTCGAACAGGTCATTAAGAATGCACAAGCGATGGCCAGCGTATTCAATGAGGATGATCAGGTAAAAATTTTGACTGGCGGTACGGATAATCACTTAATGACGCTAGATCTTACCGGTACGTCGTTAACTGGGGCAGCTTTGCAGGACTTACTTGACGCTGTCGATATCACGACAAATAAAGAAGCAATTCCTAACGATCCTGCCGGTCCACGCGTTACATCTGGATTACGATTGGGAACGCCGGCGATTACTACTCGGGGATTTGGTGAATCGGAGAGCAAGCAGGTTGCAGAACTGATTCTATCCATCATTCACCACCCCGAAGATGCCGCTGTTGCCCGCGATGTAGCAGTTAAGGTGCGTCAATTAACAGATGCGCATCCAATTAATGTGAATTAATCAAGAATTACACTCGCGTTCAGAGCTAAAATCGACTAGAATTAGTTTCAGAAAATAAAAGGGAGTGTGGCATCCGATGGGGAAGTTTGAGGTTCTTGATCACCCGTTGATTCAACATAAATTAACGATAATTCGTAACCGGGATACAGGCACGAAAGTCTTCCGTGAAGTTGTGAACGAAATTTCAACACTTATGGCTTACGAGGTTTCACGCGATATGCCGTTGGAAGATGTCGAAGTAACAACGCCAATCGAAAAGACGGTAAAGAAACAGTTGGCTGGTAAAAAGGTCGCTATTGTGCCAATTTTACGTGCAGGTTTAGGAATGGTCGACGGATTTTTGAACTTGATCCCTGCTGCTAAAGTTGGGCATATTGGGATGTATCGTGACGAAGAATCGTTACAGCCCGTTGAGTATTTCGTCAAAATGCCAGCTGACATTGGCCAACGTCAAATTTTTGTTGTTGACCCAATGTTAGCTACTGGTGGCTCAGCCATTATGGCCATTGATGCACTTAAGCAACGTGGTGCACACAGCTTTAAATTTATGTGTTTAGTAGCAGCCCCAGAAGGTGTAAAAGCTTTACAAAAGGCTCATCCAGAAGTTGATATTTACACGGCTGCATTGGATGAAAAGCTCAATGAAGATGGTTATATCATGCCTGGTTTAGGGGATGCTGGTGACCGTTTGTTTGGTACAAAGTAGTTATTTGTTTTCTGATTTCAATATTCAAAGAGAGATTTAAAGCTTCCTGATGATTAGCTGTCGGGAAGCTTTTTTAATTTGATCGACCTTGGTGTACTGTTAACAACGTGTTCGGTAATCAAATAATCAAACTAAAAAAGATTTAGACACTAATTCAAAGTGACTGAACTATAATAAGAACACTTTCCATTTGTGTAGTCTTTAGAATTCTTTCACAATCAGAAAAGTGTTCACTAATAAAAATTGTTAATGAAAGGAGAATAATGTAAATAATTTTCTCGAAGTCATTGAGAACGGTTGCAAAACGCTAAAATCTTTGTCGGAGTAGGAATAATCAGACATTAGAGAATGCGAAATTCTTTTGCGATTGATTTTCAATGGTGGTATCATATTTCTGTATTTTGAACAGCAGGGGCTCGGATTTTATGGCTATTTTTACATAACTGTAACGAGCTGGTTCACAATATTGCAACACAACTAAGGTTACGGAAAGAGGTGATATTTAGTGGATTCCTTCCAATTTTTGGGGCTGACTTTTAACACCGCCAACATTATCTCGATTACAATTGCGTTTGCCATCGTGTTTTTTGTCGTTTTCTTTCTATCTAGAAAAATTACGATGAAGCCAACCGGTGGCCAAAATATTTTGGAGTGGATAATTGATTTCACCAACGGCATCGTTCGTGGTCAATTACCTGGACGTGATGGCGGTCAGCTTGGATTATTTGCGTTTACAGCGTTTCTTTTCGTTTTCTTCGCTAACCAGTTAGGCTTGTTCCTACAGGTTTCTGTGAACGGCGTTGATTATGTTCGTAGTCCAACTGCTAATCCAGTTGTGACGCTGACGATGGCTATGGTTACACTAGCGTTGGCTCACTACTTGGGTGTGGTTAAGTTCGGTTTTGGTGGTTATATTTCAAATTCTTATCTCAAACCATTTGCAGCATTACTACCAATTAACCTCGTCGAAGAATTCACGAACTTGTTAACGTTGGCTTTGCGGCTTTACGGTAACATCTTCGCTGGTGAGACGTTGTTGAAACTGATTGGCGGAATGGCCTTCTCACACGGTCTTCCAACGATTATTGTAGCGTTACCACTTGAGATTGTTTGGCAGGGATTCTCGGTATTTATCGGGGCAATCCAAGCCTATGTTTTTGTAACCTTAAGCACAGTATATATTTCTCGGAAAGTTACGGTAGAGGAATAAAAATTTCTTAGGAGGATTCAATATTATGGGAGCAATTGCTGCTGGAATTGCCGCTGCTGCGGCAGCTATCGGTGCCGGTGTCGGTGACGGGATGGTTATTTCTAAGACCTTGGATGGTATGGCACGTCAGCCAGAATTATCCGGTCAACTTCGTGGAACGATGTTCATTGGTGTTGGTTTAATTGAAGCTATGCCAATCATTTCTATCGTTATCGCCTTCTTAGTTATGAACAAGTAGTTTCAAGACTAAAGAAGTACTAATTCTGACAAGGGAGGTGCCAATAGATGTTTTCACCATTAGTTTTAGCGGCTGAAAAGGGTTTTGATTACGGCGATATGCTGTTTTATATGGTCGCATTTGTATTGTTAATGTGGTTAGTTAAGGTGTTTGCTTGGAAACCCGTTACGAAAATGATGAATGACCGGGCCACGAAAATTGCTAACGACATTGATTCTGCTGAAAAGTCACGCTCTGATGCAGAAAGTTTAGCAAGTCAACGTCGTGATGCACTTGCCAACTCACATCAAGAAGCCTCAACAATTGTTGCTGACGCTAAGGATGCGGGTAATCAACAACGTGACAAGATTATTAACCAAGCACAATCAGATGCCCAGAAGTTACGCGAGAACGCCACTTCTGATATTGAACAACAACGTCAAGACGCTCTTGTAAGCGCACGTAAAGACGTGGCTGATTTGTCTATTGAGATTGCTTCCAAGATCATTCACAAGCAATTAAATGCCGACGATCAAAAGGCATTGATTGATTCTTATATCGAAGGGTTGGGAAAAGATGACCAAACTCGCTAAATCGCAAGTTGCTCGTCGTTATGGTCGTGCCATGTTTGACGCGGCAAACGAAAAGCAGCAACTGGAACCGGTTTATGATGAGCTCATCCAAGTCCAAGGCGTTTTTCAATCCGTGCCTAATTTGGGAACGGTTTTGACAGGTGCTGGTTTACAGAACCCCGAGAAGGAAGCCCTCTTGAAGCCTTTGTTAAGCTCAACTAGTCCACTAGTTCATAACTTTTTACAAATGCTTTTCGACTACGGCCGGTTGGATGATACGGTCGCAATCATTGATGAGTTCAAACGGCTCTATGATGAACAAAACCAAACAGTTTATGCTGACGTAACTACTGCTGTAAGTCTCGATGAGACTCAAAAACAGCGGCTAGCGGACAGCATTGCTAAGCGGGTCGGTGCTAAAACTGTACACGTAAATCAAATTGTTAATCCAGATATTATTGGTGGCGTGATCGTCAACAGTAATAACACCGTGATTGACGGTTCGATTCGTACCCGTCTAGCGCATATCCGTCAAAGTTTGACGCGATAAATTTTTAAACAAAGAGGTGAATTCCGCATGAGCATCAAAGCTGAAGAAATCAGCGCTCTGATTAAGCAACAACTTGAGAACTATCAAGAAGAGCTAACCGTTGAAGAAACGGGAACAGTAACCTACGTTGGTGACGGGGTTGCTCGTGCTCATGGTCTGGATAATGCATTAGCTGGCGAATTACTTGAATTCGATAACGGCGTGTATGGGATGGTCCAAAACCTTGAATCCGATGACGTCGGAATCGTTGTTTTGGGTGCTTACGATGGTATCCAAGAAGGTTCGTCCGTTAAACGGACTGGCCGGATTATGGAAGTACCAGTAGGTGATGCCCTTATTGGCCGTGTTGTGAACTCTCTAGGTCAACCTATCGACGGCAAGGGTGAGATGAAAACAGATCACACGCGCCCTGTTGAATTTAAGGCCCCGGGTGTTATGCAACGGAAGTCCGTTAGTGAACCATTACAGACTGGGATCAAAGCGATTGATGCCTTGGTACCGATTGGTCGTGGTCAGCGTGAGTTGATCATTGGTGACCGGAAAACTGGGAAGACATCATTAGCTATTGATACAATTGTTAACCAAAAAGATCAGGACATGATCTGTGTCTACGTTGCTATTGGCCAGAAGGAATCAACTGTGCGTGCACAGGTTGAAACGTTACGTCAGTTAGGCGCCATGGATTACACGATTGTTGTTTCTGCTGGTCCTTCTGAACCAGCACCAATGTTGTACTTGGCACCATATGCCGGTGCGGCAATGGGTGAAGAATTCATGTATAACGGTAAGCATGTGTTAATCATCTATGATGACTTATCAAAGCAAGCCGTTGCTTATCGTGAACTTTCCTTAATTCTTCGTCGGCCACCAGGTCGTGAAGCTTACCCTGGGGATATTTTCTACACTCACTCACGGTTACTTGAACGTGCTGCGAAGTTAAGTGACGAAATGGGCGGTGGCTCAATGACTGCTTTGCCAATCATTGAAACCCAAGCCGGTGATGTTTCGGCTTATATTCCAACTAACGTTATTTCCATCACTGATGGACAGATCTTCCTGAACTCAGATTCGTTCTATTCAGGTGTTCGTCCGGCCATTGATGCCGGGACTTCTGTTTCCCGTGTTGGTGGTGACGCACAGGTTAAAGCCATGAAGAAAGTTGCTGGGACATTGCGTTTGGACCTCTCTTCATACGCTGAACTGGCATCGTTCGCACAATTTGGTTCTGATTTGGATCAAGCGACCCAAGACCGCTTGAACCGTGGTCAACGGACGATTGAAGTGTTGAAACAACCACTCCATCAACCACTGCCTGTTGAAAAACAAGTTGTGATTCTGTACGCCTTGACTCACGGATATTTGGACAAGGTTGACGTGGCTGATATTGCACGGTTCCAGAGTGAATTGTTCGATAATTTTGACGCTAACCATGCAGACCTGTTGGACACCATTAAGACGACTGGTAACTTGCCCGCTGATGACGACATGAAGGCTGCAATTTCAGCATTTGCTGATTCTTTCCAACCAACGAAAGCTGCCGCCACTGACGGTACAAAGTAGGTTGAAAGGAAGGTGAGCAAATGCCTGCAGCATTGAACGAAGTTAAACGCCGCATTAGTTCGACGCAAAAGACGTCTCAGATTACGACAGCCATGCAAATGGTTTCAACGTCAAAGTTGAGTCAAATTCAACGTCATACGAGTGGTTATCAAGTTTATGCATCAAAGGTTGAAAGTGTTGTGACTCACCTTGCTGCATCACATTTATTGGATTCGGGTAACGTTGATATGAGCTCGACCAGTAAAAATGATGATGTACCTGTCAGTGGCTTAATGACACAACGTCCTGTTAAAAAAACAGGATTGTTGGTCGTGACCTCTGACCGTGGACTTGTAGGAAGTTACAATAGCAACATTATCAAGTCGACTAATGATTTTATTAATGAGCATGGTAAGACGCCTGATGATTATGTCATTATGGCCGTCGGTGGCATGGGTGCCGATTTCTTTAAGAAACGGGGCATGAATGTTGCTTATGAATACCGTGGTGTTAGCGATGTACCAACTTTTGTTGAAGTTCGGGAAATCGTTAAAACTGTGACAGCTATGTACAATAACGAAGTTTTTGATGAACTGTATGTTTGTTACAGTCATTTTGTTAATCGACTCACATCACGTTTTCGTTCGACACGCATGTTACCAATTACTGGTGACACGATTGAAGATACGAAACCTGATGGTGATGAAGTTGTTCAACCTAAGACTGCGCCGATCAGTATTACGCCGGAATATGAATTGGAACCTTCTGCTGAAGAGATTTTACAAGTTGTATTGCCGCAGTATGCTGAAAGCTTAGTTTACGGTGCGATTCTCGATGGTAAAACGTCAGAGCATGCGTCCAGTGCAACTGCGATGCAGACTGCTTCTGATAATGCCCATGACCTCATTGACAGCCTGAGTTTACAGTATAACCGTGCTCGCCAGAGTGCGATTACGACTGAAATCACTGAAATTACTGGTGGTCAGGCTGCCTTAGAGTAATTGGAAGCATCCATAAGGAAAGTTTATGGTTGAAAAATAAGCGGAAGGAAGAAACGTACATGAGTTCTGGTAAGATTGTTCAAGTTATCGGCCCAGTCGTTGACGTTGAATTCCCTCTGGACGGCACATTACCTGCCATTAACAATGCGCTCTTAGTTAAGCGTCCCAACCAAAAGGATTTGACGGTCGAAGTTACCTTGGAATTAGGTGACGGAGTTGTCCGGACAATCGCGATGGATGGAACAGATGGCTTGCAACGTGGGATGGAAGTTGAGGACACTGGTGGTTCTATTTCTGTTCCTGTTGGTGAAGACACATTGGGCCGGGTATTTAATGTCCTTGGGGAACCCATCGACGGCGGTGAGGACTTCGGTCCTGATGCTCAACGTAACCCGATTCATCGGGAAGCGCCAGCATATGACCAATTGACAACTAGTACTGAGATCCTTGAAACAGGGATCAAAGTTATTGATTTACTTGCCCCATATGTTCGTGGTGGTAAAGTCGGACTTTTCGGTGGTGCCGGTGTTGGTAAAACAGTTCTGATTCAAGAATTAATTCACAACATTGCGCAAGGCCACAACGGGATTTCAGTGTTCACTGGTGTTGGTGAACGTACCCGTGAAGGTAACGACATGTACTTTGAAATGAAGGGATCAGGTGTCCTTAAACAGACAGCCATGGTTTATGGTCAGATGAATGAACCGCCTGGTGCCCGTATGCGTGTTGCTTTAACTGGTTTGACGATTGCGGAATACTTCCGTGATGTTAAAGGCCAGGATGTGCTGTTATTTATTGACAACATCTTCCGGTTTACCCAAGCTGGTTCTGAAGTTTCTGCTCTTCTGGGGCGGATTCCTTCGGCCGTTGGTTATCAGCCAACGTTAGCAACTGAAATGGGGCAATTGCAAGAACGGATTACATCTACCCAAAAGGGTTCCATCACGTCGATTCAAGCCGTATATGTGCCAGCCGATGACTACACGGATCCGGCCCCTGCTACGACCTTTGCGCACTTGGATGCGACGACTAACTTGGAACGTTATCTGACTCAACAAGGGATCTACCCAGCCGTGGACCCATTGGAATCAACGTCTTCAGCGCTGACACCAGAAATTGTTGGTCAGGATCACTATGATGTTGCAACCCGTGTTCAGCAAATCTTGCAACGTTACCATGAATTGCAAGACATCATCTCTATTTTAGGGATGGATGAATTGTCTGACGAAGAACAAACAATTGTTGCCCGTGCTCGCCGGATTCAAAACTTCTTAAGTCAACCATTCTCCGTTGCGTCTCAATTTACTGGGATTGATGGTCAATACGTTTCTGTTGAAGATACGGTGGAAGACTTTAAGGAAATTTTGGATGGTAAGTACGACGATCTTCCTGAAGAAGCATTCCGTCTTGTCGGAACTGTGGATCAGGCTGTGGCAAAGGCAAAGCAATTGCAGGGTAATAATTAAAGGAGGCGTGACCAATGGCTGAACCTCATTTAACTGTTACGATTGTGACGCCTGATGGAACGTCTTATGATAATGACCATGCATCCATGTTTGTTGCTAAAACAACAAACGGAGAAATTGGGATTTTACCTAATCACGTGCCATTAATTGCCGCTTTGGAGATTGACGAAATCAGGGTGAAGGGTGACCAAGATGCTGAAGATGAAATTGCCGTAAATGGTGGTTTTGTTGAGTTCTCGAATAACGTTGCGACCATCGTTGCTGACTCAGCTGAGCAACAAGATGCAATCGACGTTACACGTGCGGAAAATGCACGTAAACGAGCACAAGAGGCTATTGAACACGCCCAACAAGAACATGATGCGAATGAACTACGTCGCGCAGAAGTTGCATTGCGTAGGGCAATTAATCGAATCAATGTTGCATCACATCAACGTAATCGATAAAGACAATTAAATGTGTCACTCAAGAGGCTTACTAAGTTTTTAGTAAGTCTCTTTTTTACGGTGTTTTTTTAAGGAACTCATTTAACGAGTATGATAGAATTGGTTGTATCAATCAAAGAGGTGCAAGATGGCTGTATATGGTTTTTCTGTGGTAATTAAAATAGTGTTTCAACTGGCCTTTATTTGGTTTGCACTATGGGCAATCAAGCCATTACCACTTGTCAAAATCATGCCATTATATCCACGCCAGGCACAGGCAATTCTAGTTTTACTGGCAATCGTCATTGGATATACTTGTAGCTCCTTTTTTATTGACTTATTTCAGTCGATCATTGGATTTAAGCCATGATTGAAACTTGTTGTTATTAACAATTAAAACTGTTGCACTAGGAAATTGAGTTTGGAGGAACATCTTTATGGAAAAAATCATTGTTCATGGCGGTCAGCCATTGAAGGGAACCGTACATATCGAGGGCGCTAAAAATGCTGTGTTGCCAATTCAGGCTGCATCGCTGTTAGCCTCAACGGGTGAATTGATTTTAACTAACGTTCCCGCCCTGTCCGACGTGTTTATGATGAATAAGGTGCTAAGTTTTCTCAATGTCAGTGTCGATTTTGACCGGCGGGTTAAGTCTGTGACTTTTAATGCCAGCAAGAAGGTTGGTTTTGAAACACCGTTTGAGTACGTTTCGAAAATGCGTGCTTCAATTGTTGTCATGGGTCCCTTGTTAGCAAGAGTCGGTCGTGCTCGTGTAGCGATGCCAGGTGGCTGTGCAATCGGCAGTCGTCCAATTGATCTGCATTTAAAGGGCTTTGAAGCGCTCGGTGCTAAAATTGAACAGCATGATGGTTATATCGAGGCTAGTGCGGATAAGTTGGTTGGCGCTAACATTTACTTGGATTTTCCTAGTGTCGGGGCAACCGAAAACATTATGATGGCCGCAACCTTAGCTGAGGGCACCACTACAATTAAAAATGTGGCGCGCGAACCAGAAATTGTTGATTTAGCTAACGTTTTGAACAAGATGGGCGCTAAAGTCTTTGGTGCAGGCACTGAGTCAATTCGTATCGAGGGTGTGCCCGCTTTGCATGGCTGCGAGCACAGTGTGGTTCAGGACCGGATTGAAGCAGGTACATTTATGGTTGCTGCCGCAATTACTCACGGTGACGTTTTAATTGCTGATGCAATTCCTGAACACAATAAGCCATTAATTTCAAAGTTATTAGAAATGGGCGTCGAGGTTCGCGAGGAACAGAAAGGCCTGCGTATTATTGGACCTGACAAGTTGATGGCAGCCAACGTTAAAACTGCTCCGCATCCAGGTTTTCCGACGGATATGCAGCCTCAGGTATCGGTTCTTCAGTTGATGGCTGACGGCACCAGCACGTTAACAGAAACTGTGTTTGAAAATCGTTTTAACCACTTAAACGAACTTCGTCGAATGAATGCTCACTTTACCATTGAGGGCCGTTCAGTAGCACTTCAGGGGCCAACAAACTTTAATGGTGCTGAAGTAGCCGCAACCGATTTGCGAGCCGCAGCTGCCCTTGTGCTGGCTGGATTAGTGGCAAATGGATATACGACGGTCACTAATCTGAAATACTTGGATCGCGGCTATTGTGATTTCCATGAAAAATTGGCAAACCTTGGGGCAGAAATTGAACGTGTTGATATTGATACGGATCTCAAGGCTGTTATTTCAAAGAAGAGTCTGAAAGTAATCTAATTAGTTAGCTTGGTTTGACTTGGATCATGACACTAATTGATTTACAGTTAACAGAAACTGGTTAATGCAAAATGTCCTCATTCCCATTTTTTGGTGAATGAGGACATTCTACGTTGATAGACATCGTGAAGAAAAAATTTAAGATGATTTATTTGCGTATAACAATTTTTGGCTCTGAGACGGAAATTAACGAAAACCTAAAAATGTTTGCAAATTCCTGTTTCTCCGCGGATTTTGACTGATCAACTGCTGACGGACAAAGTGGTAATATGCTATAATTGTGCATTGAAATTGTACGAATTGAAAGGAGTTCAACATGGCCAAAGATATTGGAATCGATTTAGGCACGGCCAATGTGTTGATTTATGTTGTTGGCAAGGGCATCGTTCTTGATGAACCGTCCGTCGTTGCCGTAGATACCAAAACTGAGCGTGTTTTAGCTGTGGGTTCAGAAGCTTACCGAATGGTTGGCCGCACGCCCAGCAATATTCGGGCCATTCGCCCATTAAAGGACGGGGTTATTTCCGATTTTGATGTTACGGAGGAAATGCTGTCATACTTCATTAATAAGCTGAACGTGAAGGGCTTTATGTCGCGTCCTAACATTATGATTTGTGCCCCAACCAACATTACTGAAATTGAACGAAAGGCTATCATTCAAGCTGCCGAAAAATCTGGTGGCGCCAAGGTTTACTTGGAATATGAGCCTAAGGTTGCTGCTATTGGTGCTGGTTTAGATGTTTATCAGGCGACTGGTAACATGGTGATTGATATCGGTGGTGGGACCTCTGATATTGCGGTCTTATCTCTTGGCGATATTGTTGCCAGCACATCATTACGCATGGCTGGTGACCGAATGAATGCTGATATCGCGGCTTATGTCAAACGTGAACATGGGCTGACGATTGGTGAACATTCAGCCGAAAACATTAAGATTAAAATTGGGACTGCGATTCATCTAGAACATCCAGAGAGTATGGAAGTTCGTGGTCGTGATGCCGTTGATGGGATGCCTCATGCCGTGGAAATCAATGCTAATGAAGTTGAGGCTGCATTGCATGACACGTTGCAGCAAATCATTGACGCCGCACATGGCGTCCTAGAACGAATTCAACCAGAATTGGCTGCAGATATCATTGACCGTGGCATCATTTTGACAGGCGGTGGTTCATTACTAGAAGGTATCGATCAGCTCATTTCTCGCGAGCTCCAAGTACCTGTCATGATTTCCGAACAACCACTTGATAACGTGGCTAAAGGTGCCGGTGAGCTGTTAGAGCGAATGAACGGTAAAAAAGGTCCACAGTTGTAACGGAGGCAGTTATGAAATGGTTGCTCACGAAGTTGGTTCGTGGTTACCAACGGTTTATTTCACCGTTATTTCCGCCAAGTTGTCGCTATTATCCAACATGTTCAAATTACATGTTGACGGCTTTAAAAAAGCATGGCGCTTTTCTAGGCTTAGTGATGGGAATTGCGCGGATTCTGCGTTGTAATCCTTTTATTCGCGGCGGATATGATCCGGTTCCAGATTTCTTTACAATTCGCCGTAATCCAGATCCTAAAGATATGGATCCAATTGTTGCGGCATACTTTCATGGGGAGCATCATGGCAAAAAAAGATAAAACAGTGCCGGTATCGATTGATGAAGTTGATGTTGACGGAGAAACGATCGAACAAGTTTCTGTTAACAAGCAGGTCATTGGTGATATTCGACCAAATGATAAAAAGTTTCTGGCAACGACCGCTAATGGTCAAAAGATTGTTGCAAATAGTCAGGAAGATGCACTACAAGCAATCTTGGCTGAGTTTAATTTACATGGTTAAAGGAGGCTGCACGTGCAACAGGGACGAACTTCAATTAGCCGCAAAAACAAAGATAAAGATTTAGATTCACGCATTGATTGGGGCATTATTTTTTGTGTACTTATGCTGGCATTGATCGGTATTGCATCGATTTATGTCGCTGCCAGTCATGATACGAAGTCAGTTAGCGTCGTTAAACAAGTTATTACACAGGTCTTGTGGTATGCGATTGGGACTGTCGCGGTCGTGATTTTAATGCAGTTTGATTCCGAACAGTTGTGGAAGCTGGCGCCGCTGGCTTATGGCGTAGGAATCTTCCTGTTGGTCGCGGTGCTCGTGTTTTACAGTCGTGCGTATTATGTTCAGACGGGTGCTCGTAGTTGGTTTGCCATCGGGCCGTTGACATTTCAACCGTCTGAAGTGATGAAACCGGCATATATCTTGATGATGGCGCGGGTAATCACAATGCATAACAACGATCATCCAACGCACACGGTTAAGACGGACTGGTTGTTAATCGGTAAAATGTTCTTGTGGACGCTGCCGATTTTTGTCTTGATGAAGTTACAGAATGACTTTGGGACAAACTTGGTGTTTGCTGCTATCTTTGCTGGTATGGTTCTAGTTTCAGGGGTTACTTGGCGCATCATTGTGCCCACCTTTGCACTCGTTGTCATTGTTGGTGGTGTTGCACTGACATTGGTGCTGAGTGACTGGGGACGGACATTGTTAGGCCATTTGGGTTTCCAGGCCTATCAATTTGCCCGTGTGGACACGTGGCGGCATCCGGCGGCGGACACCTCTAATCAAGGTTATCAACTCTGGCAGAGCATGAAAGCAATTGGATCAGGTGGCCTGTTCGGTACCGGATTTAACGTATCTCACGTTTACGTGCCAGTTCGGGAATCAGATATGATTTTCTCAGTTATTGGTGAAAACTTTGGGTTTGTTGGTGGTCTGTTACTGATCATGCTGTATTTCTACTTGATTTGGCAAATGGTCAGGGTAACGTTTGATACAAAGAATGAATTTTATGCGTACATTGCAACTGGTGTTGTCATGATGATTTTATTCCATGTTTTTGAAAATATTGGGATGAACATCGGACTGCTACCATTAACCGGGATTCCACTGCCGTTTGTGAGTCAGGGGGGATCCGCTTTGATTGGGAATCTGATTGGAGTCGGGTTAATTATGTCGATGCGCTATCATTACACGAGTTATATGTTTAGTAGTGAAGCTAGCTTCAAATAAGTTGATAAAGTGAGGAATAGATTGTGGAAAATGAAAACAAGTATTTCTGGACTAAAAAAGATGGTGACAATGTTCGCTTGGGCTTAAGCAAGGACGCGCAAGACGAATTGGGCAACGTCACTTACATCGATTTGCCTAAGGCAGGTAGCAAATTAGTTGCCGGCGATACCTTTGCTAGCATTGAAGCCGAAAAGGCTGTTTCCGACATGCCAAGTCCAGTAATTGGGACTGTTGTGGAAGTTAACCCAGCGTTAAAGGAAAGCCCCGATGCTTTAAACGGCGATTGGGACGAAGCCTGGTTACTAACACTGAGTGAATCAAAGTAAATTTCCGAGATTAAATAAAAACGTGCTCATGGATGATTAACACTCCATGGGCACGTTTCTGTTTAGAACCATAATGATATGAAATTTAAGCCAGTGTATCGCGAACACTATTTACGAAAGCAGTAAACAGTGCGGCAGCTTGTTGGTTGGTAGCAGCCATCATTTCAGGATGAAATTGAACGGCTAAAATATGCCGGTCAGAATCTTCGACGGCTTCCACAACGCCATCAGCGGCTGTGGCAGTGACAGTCAAACCTGGGGCTACTTTCCTTACGGATTGGTGATGAAAAGAGTTAACCCAAGCTTGTTTGCCATAGATTTGCTGAAGCAAACTGCCATTTGTGGTTGTAATACGATGAACCGGTGATGCCCAATCTGTTGGAAATTGATTATGACCAATAGCGTTAGGTACCTGCGTTGGAATGTCTTGATAATCGGTTCCACCCAGAACCGCGTTGATGAGCTGGATGCCACGGCAAATGCCCAAAATTGGTTTGTGAGCAGCAATAGCGGCGTGAATCAGTCCTTGTTCAAATTGATCACGGTCCCAATCATTTAATTCATTCTGTGGAATCGGGTCCTGACCATAGAGACGGGGACTGACATCTTGACCGCCGGTAAGCAGAATCGCGTCCACACGTTCAACGTAGGCCGCCGCCATCTCTGGGTCTGAAATTGGCAACAGTAGGGGCAGTGCGCCGGCATTAACAAGGGAGGAAACGTAATTCTTTTGTGTATAGTCAACATAGTTGGTACTCATGTGCTGACTGGGGCGAACCAAGTGGTTGGTTCCAATTCCAATAATTGGCTTCATAAATAATCAACTCTCTTTCTAAAAACTGTCTGCGATTAGTGTACCGCAAATTAGTGATTTGTGTGGTTGATTTATGCCGGTGCGCTCAAATGTTAATTGTTCAAACGACATGAGTTGCTTATCGACTTAAACGTCAGTAAGATTGTAACCAGAAAAAGAAATGGGTGAATAATGATGGCAGATGAATTGAAACAGGTTGATGATGTTCGAACACAATTAAGGAATCTTCGTCAACAGGTACAGGCTGGCGCCGTTTTTCAGTCGCTAAACACAAAAATTGGTGCTGTATTGGATAATTTACCAAGTAATGATGAGACGCCAGTTAGTTTGCCTGATGATGCTGATGGCATCAAAGACCTATTAAAGATGTTGAATCAGCAAATTCGGGCGACAACGTTGGATAAGATCACCGATGATCAGTTGATGCAATTATTAAATCACTTAGGGTCACCTGATGTTGATGTACGTGATCGGGGAATTTATTTCTTCTTTAATGATGCGTTGCAACAGCATGTGTTGTCGGATTCTCAGCTACGTTTGGCAGTCAATACGCTTTTGCAGGATCGTGTTTTATTTAATCATATAACTGAACCAGAAAATGAAGCTATTTTTGGTCGGTCATTTGCGGTGATGATTCTATCTTTACTTGCGTATGCGGATCGGGTTGACGCCCATTTTCTAGATGCTGAGACCACGATGAGGTTAGTTGATCAGCTAGCTACCTACATTGCCTTAGAGAATGATACACGCGGGTTTGTTGGGACTTCTGGCTGGGCACACGCCTATACACATATCGGTAACTTACTGGATGAACTAGCGGAAAGCCAGGTCCTTACTCGGGCCGATAAAGTTTTTCTAATGATTGAAATCTTAGAAAAATACCGTCGACTCGGGACGCCACTAATTTTTGGAGAAAGTCGGCGGTTAGCAGCTTATTTAGCGACGGTCGTTAATTTAAACGATTTATACGAGCAGGCCTTTTTGCAGGAATGGCGTCAATGGCGTGTACGTTTGAGCAATACACCTCAGCCAGAGGATGAAGCTGGGTGGACACGACTATTTAACCGATCACGCTTACTATCAGCCATGATTTTGCGTGAAGATTATCCAGAAGAGGTCAGCAACGCAATTAATGCCGAAGTCGACTTCCTTTCGTAGCGGGTTTGAAACTTGGACTGTAACGAGTAAAAAAATCCTTTCTAAACGGGCAAAGTGAGTTGGTGTCACTGATTGATTCTGGTATACTTAAGGTTCACTTACTGACCGGAAAAAAGAAAAGATAGGATGATCAACGTTATGGAAAATAAAAAGCTGCACATTGCGTTATTATTTGGTGGTAACTCGTCAGAACACGATGTTTCAAAGCGTTCTGCGCATAACATTTATGACGCAATGGACAAGGACAAATATGACGTCAGCTTATTTGTGTTTACCAAGGATGGCATTTTGCTAGGCAATAAAGCCTCACATCGTATTTTTGATGGCGAAGATGAGGACTTGGTTGTTAGCGAAGAGATGCCTAAAATTGATTTAAGCAACCCATTGGCACCAATCATGGCACTAAATGAAGTGTCTGATATCGATTTGTTTTATCCTGTTATTCACGGTAATTTGGGTGAAGATGGGACTGTGCAAGGTTTGTTCAAATTATTGAAGAAACCTTACATTGGGAGTAACGTTCTAGCATCCGCACTGGCCTTTGATAAAGACATGACTAAGCGGATTCTGACACAAGCACACGTCCGTAACACGGAGTATGTTGTCATTACACCTGAAAATAAGGATCAAATGGACTATGAAACGGTTGCCGCCAAAATTGGTCGGGTCATGTTTTTGAAGCCAGCAGATCAAGGCTCTTCAGTGGGAATTCATCGTGTAACGAACGCTGATGAATATAATGCTGGATTGGCAGATGCGCTTCAATATGACTTTAAAGTGTTGGCCGAAGAGGCAATCGATGGCCCTCAAGAAATTGAAATCTCGATTTTAGGCAATGAAAAACCACGGGCTTCAAAATTAGGTGCTGTTCGTGTCCCAGATTCAGATACTTTCTATGACTACAATAATAAGTTTGTCGATGCGAGTGGTGTTGTCTTTGAGTTGCCCGTTGTATTGCCGGAATCTTTGACTCAGGAAATCACTCAAATGGCACTGGATGCTTATGTTGCCCTTGGACTTAAGGGGATGGCACGGATCGACTTTCTTGTGTCTAAAGATGGTGTACCTTATCTTAGTGAACCAAACACGTTGCCTGGTTTTACCAACATTAGTTTGTATCCACAAATGTGGGGTGTTTCGGGAATTGACTACCCAAGTTTGATTGATGAGATCATTGATTACGGACTAGCAGAATACAAACGTAATCAGTCCATCAGTTACTCATTTACTAAACTAGGTACGGAACACGTTGGTGAGAAGAAGTTTAACTAGAAATGTTGTGCTATTTGTGCAAATCTTTTTGAAAAATAATTTTAAAACGGAATCCTGTTAAATTGGATTCCGTTTTTTATTTACAAAAAAACAAACTGGGCCGTTTTTACGTATGTTTATTGTGTTGACTAAAAGAGCACTATTGGAGGTTTTTACATGCAACAGCGATGTGGATGGGCAGATCGGAATGAACTGGTTATGAATTATCATGATAGCGAATGGGGCGTACCCGTGTATGAAGACCAATTATTATTTGAACTGTTAAGCTTAGAAGTATTTCAAGCCGGTTTGACGTGGTCGCTAATTTTGTCACGACGATCAGCTTTAAAGAAAGGATTAGCAAATTTTGATATTGATCAACTGGCTGGTTTTTCCATAGCAGATACGCAACTGCTATTGACCGATCCAGCTATGATCCGCAATCGAAGGAAGATCGAAAATGTAATTCACAATGCGCGCCAGTGGCAACAGCAGCAGTTGGGCGAGGCATCACCGGCAGAACAGTTATGGGCTTTGCAACGTCAACAACCGCTTGGATTAGAAAAAGCGAGAAACGATCGAGCAAAATATACATTCATTAAACAAACAACCGCACTTTTTTATGAATGGGGGATTAAGGGAGTTGGACCCAAAACAATCACCAGTTTTCTACAGGCGGCGGGCTTTATCAACGATCATGAAGATAATTGCTATCGTCAAAAAGAAATATATTTATCGGTCCATACCACTGGACGAATTTAAGAAAACATGCGATGATGATAACGGCAAAAATTATCGCGGACATGGAGATGGAAACCGTTCTGACACGCGGCTTCATGAGCCTGACGATGATGGTAAAACGTACATTATTTCACAAAACGTGAATTTTTTACCGCCGGGGTAAAAGTAATTTAATCTTGATGCGACAATCATTTTGGAAGAAGGCGTTTGTGTTTGGGTAACTTTAAATTGCGACTGGCAACGACGGCAGACATGGATCAAATAATGGTGATTATCCGTGGTGCCCAGACGTTTATTGCAAAGCAAGGGTTTGACCAGTGGCAGGATGGTTATCCGGCACAGGCTGATATGTTGGCAGATATTAAGGCGAGTCGCTTGTATGTGCTTGCCAATGACACTCAAATTGCTGCTGTTGCTGCCGCGATAGTTGGGGTTGATCCGAACTACCGGTTAATTGAAGCGGGTAGCTGGTTAATGCCATCTGCTAAATATGCGGCGATTCATCGCGTTGCTGTCTCAAATCGTTTTCGTGGACAGCATCTCGCTGAGACGCTGTTTACAAAGCTGATGGCAACGTTGAGGCGTGATCAAGGAGTTGTGTCCGTTCGTGTTGATACGCATAAACAAAACCAAGTAATGCAACATGTAGTTCAAAAAGTCGGTTTTGAGTATTGCGGTCATATTTATATTGACGGAAATGCACAACGTTTGGCCTATGAGTGTGTATTGAAATAAGTGCATTGCGTCTCGCCTAGTTCAGCAGAATGAATGGGGCAGAAAAGATGAGAATTTTAGGCGCTCGGGTTCGTGCATACCGCAAAGCACGGGGGTTATCGCAGAAAGATTTGGCTAAAAACATTTGTACCCAAGCAACCATCAGTTTGATTGAAAAACGGAATAAAATTCCGAGCATGCAGATCTTATTAAAGCTGTGCAGCCGCTTGGGGATTCAACTAAATGATGTGATCGTTGAGACAGACGATCAGGCTGTCCAAATCTTTCGTGAGGTCGGCTATGCAGTGCGGACTGCTCAGTACCGCAACGCAGAAAGCCGTTTGGATCGTGTGAAGCTGCGAAGTTTGAAAGAGAATGATGAAATTAAGGCTTACTATTATTATCGTGGTCAATTGCAACTGATGAATCACGACAATCCAGATGAGGCTATTTTCAACTTTGGCATGTTGTTAAATGAGTTCAATAATCGCAGTAAGGATATCTATTCACTGATGTCACGTTTGGGATTAGGGCTTGCCTATGCGAAAAAAGGTGAGTTTGATAAGGCAGAACTATTTGTTAATCAAGCCGTTCGCGATTTAGACGAGTTTGATTCAGATAGTCCTGATCTTGTTCAAGATCAGGTATCTTCATATTTACAAGCAGCTAAGTTTTTTCAAGAGATTGGCAAAGATGGTCGTACTTTATCACTTGCCAAGAAGGCGATTAAACTGAGTGAGCAAAATAATAGTTTGTTTTTACTTGAAGATATTTATCAAACAATGGCACTTAGTCAACTCAAGTTGGATGATGGTAAGAACGCACAACAAAATATGTATATTGCCTATGCGTTAGCGTTAGTATCTAAGAATCAGCGGTTGGCTGAGAGTATCACAAATAATGTTGCAAAGTATCAAATTCCACCGTTGGCTTTATAAAATTAAAATAAGAAAAAGATTCAATCCACAGGGAACAACGCGTGGATTGAATCTTTTTTCATTTTGATTTAAATAAAAATTACTTCTTGTTTGTGGCTTGAGCGCCTTCCTTGGCTGAGACAGGCTTGTTAGCTAAATCAGTCCGAACAACTAAGACATCACAAACTGCGGCACGAGTGACATATTCGGTAACAGAACCGATTAATAAGCGTTCAACGGCATTCAGTCCCGTAGCACCAATCATAATCAAATCAGTATTGAGCTCCTTGGGCACCTCTTGTGCAATGATTGACTTTGGTGCGCCATACTCGATTGAGTATTCACACTTAACGCCGGCCTCTTTGGCTTCGGCAGCATACTTATCGAGTGTTTTCTTGGCCGTTTCAGTAACTTGTTCAACCATGGTTGTGTCAAAACTTGAGATGTTTTGGAAAGCACGGGTATCAACAACATGGAGTAAGTGCAACTCGGCATCGTCACCATTTCGTTGTGTAACCGCGACAGCCTTCTTAAAGGCCAATTCAGCTTCACGTGAACCATCGATTGGAACTAAAATCCGTTTGTATTGTTGTGCCATGAAATTCACTCCCCTTTATTTTCTACCTTTATTCTACTGTAAACCGCTTGAAAACAAAAGTGAAAGCGCTGTATTTTCATTCAAAAATCCGTTTTTGCGTGCGATTTATAATAAACAAGGAGACAAATTTGGGAAGAGTGTTAAGGAAAGACCACTAACTGCTATGGCTGCTAGTTTATAAAACGGACGAGCGTTAATCCGAGTAACATCCCTGATAGGCAACCGATAATCAAAGCGATTACCATCACAACAAGACTAAATACGCCTGCGATAGCTAGCAGTCCGACGATGAACAATTCGATGGACCAAAAAGTGAGTAGTGTGCCAATTTGTGGATGACGTTCAGGTGTAAACAATAAAAAACCTGTTTGGCGGTGAAGCCAGAGATAACCACTGATGAAAAAGAAAATGAGTGCAAAAATGCAGATTAAAATTTTTATTAACATATTCTTACCTCGCGAGAGTTAATTATAAATGACTCGGACCTAAAACGATAGAGGTGAATTTTTTTCATTGTATCTAAAATTTGGCGATTCAAGCAAAAGAAAAACGCCAGCCTCTAGGAGACTGACGTTCCAAAGTATGCACTTTGATGAAAACTAGTGATGCCGACAACCGGCTCTTCAGAGTTGACCCGCGACAAGGCAGGTGGGCGTGGCTGTTAAGGCTTCTGATTACCAAGAGAAAAGGCCTATCATAGGCGATACTAGAGTCACACCCTAAGTAAAAAGACTGTAAGGCAACACTGTAAGTTGAGCCTTGCGTACATCTTAGAATTCATATTGAGCATAGCATGATTTTTTTAAAGACGCAATTATTAGTGTTGGCTGTTTGAAAAACATTATTTTTTATTCTTGGCGGATAATGGATGTCCACTAGCTGCCATTAATCGAGTATATTGTTCACCCAGCGCAGTTTCGTAGCGACCATTGTTCTTAGGATGATAATAGGTTGCGTTCGCCAAATTATCTGGCAAATACTGCTGCCTTACCCAGTCATTAGGAAAGTTATGTGGAAATTGATAGTTTACGCCGTGGCCCAGCTTAGCGGCACCTTTATAATGGGCATCTTTTAAGTGAGCGGGAATATCACCGCTTTTGCCGGCGTTGACATCAGCCAGCGCACTGTCGACTGCGCTGATGCCAGAGTCTGATTTGGGAGACAAACAAAGCTCAATCACAGCGTCTGCTAGGGGAATTCGTCCCTCCGGCAAGCCCAACTGTTGAGCTGCCGTGACGGCTGACACAGTATGGGCAGTGGCGGGAGGATTGGCTAGCCCAATGTCTTCATAGGCGATGACGAGAAGTCGACGGCAGATGATAGTCAAGTCACCAGCGGCAATTAAACGGCTCATGTAATGTAGAGCCGCATTGGTGTCTGAACCGCGAATTGATTTTTGAAAAGCAGAAATGACATCATAGTGGGCGTCACCATCTTTATCAGCAGACAGGGCTTTGCGCTGCAAACATTCTTCAACAATAGGAAGTGTGATGTGGACAGCTTTATCATCATCAGGATCAGTAGATTGAACTGCTAATTCTAATGCATTAAGCGCGCTACGCAAATCGCCATTAGTGGCGCTGGCAAGGTGATGGCGGGCATTTTCATCTAGATTGACCTTAATCTTGCCCAAACCATTTGACTCGTCAGCAAGTGCGCGGTCGATGGCGGTTTCAATATCTTCGGGAGTGAGGGGATAAACTTCGAAGATTTGGGTACGGCTACGAATGGCAGGGTTGATGTTGATATACGGATTTTCAGTGGTCGCCCCGATAAGAATAATGGCGCCGCTTTCTAAAAGTGGTAGCAGAAAATCCTGTTTAACTTTGTCTAAACGGTGAATTTCGTCTAGTAATAAAACCACTGTGCCGCTCATTTTAGCTTCTTCGGCGACAATTTGAAGTTCTTTTTTGCCATCAGTCGCCGCGTTAAGCATTCGGAAAGCATATTTAGTTGATCCGGCAATAGCACTTGCAATACTTGTTTTACCGGTGCCAGGTGGACCATAAAGAATCATGGAAGAAAGCAGTTTCGCTTTAACCATGCGGTTAATGATTTTTCCAGGACCAACAAGATGTTGTTGGCCCACGATATCTTCAATGCGTTTAGGACGCATGCGATAAGCTAAAGGTTGCAAGGTGTTCCTCCGGTTAAAAGAAATGGTAAGTTACAGTTACGTGTGTGATCTAGTGACATAAACGCACTGAGTTCCCTGGGAGGGAAGCCAGTGCGTTTATAAAGTGAATTCAGTAATAGTTTTCATTTATTGAATAACCGCTGCCAAAAACTTGTTTTTCTTACTGGCTGGGATTGCTCATTATCAGATGAAGTTTGACCAGCATATTTTTTGGCAATATCGACAGGATTAACGTCAATGGCAGTTTTGGCGGTAACAACTAACGCCAAGTCATCGTCACCAATTTTATATTCCGGATCATTTTTAATTGTAAATGAGACCGCATGCATTGTTGTAGCTCGGATGTAAGGGCCTAAAACGTCCTGACCTAAATTTCCGTTCATCAACACGGTATTATTAACTTCGTCTCGTTGACTGAGGTCGTTGCCGAACGCAGTGAGGTAATCGCCACTCTTAAGTTGAGCAACGGTCATGGTCAGTGCAACGCGTTCACGAAATGTTCCCAGATAATGACGCTGTTCGTCTGGGTTGATTTTTGGAGTACCATAAATTGCATTTGAAAGGCGTTGGTTCGTATCACCGTCTGTGCCATGATTATCAGCCATATCAATACCTCCCCAGTTGATTTCTCACTGGCTAGTATAACATAATCATTATGTGTGACTATGCATTTGGAGCTTGTAACTGGTTAAAAAGGGCATAGAAAAAACCGATGAGCGAGCCCACCGGTTTTGAAAACAAGAAGTAAGAAAATTACAACTTGTTGTAGTATTCAACGATTAATGATTCGTCAATATCAGCATCCAGATCTTCACGTTCTGGCAAGCGAACTAATGAACCCTTTAAGTTGTCAGCATCGAACTCAACGTAAGCTGGGCGACCAACAACGGCTTCAACAGCGGCTTGGATAATAACTAATTTCTTTGACTTGTCACGAACGGCAATTTCTTGGCCAACTTTAACTTCGTATGAAGGAATGTCAACACGTTTGCCATCAACAGTGATGTGACCATGGTTAACCAATTGACGAGCTTGACGACGAGTAGTAGCCAAACCTAAACGGTAAACCATGTTGTCTAAGCGACGTTCCAACAGAACGAGGAAGTTAGTACCATGCGTGCCCTTACGGATTTTACCAGCTTTAATGAACAAGTTAGCAAATTGACGTTCAGTCATGCCGTAGGTGAAACGCAACTTTTGCTTTTCACGTAATTGTGTACCATATTCTGAAACCTTACCACGACGACCTTGACCATGATCACCAGGGGCGTAGGGACGACGAGCTAATTCTTTACCTGTTCCTGAAAGTGAAACGCCTAAACGACGTGACAATTTCCAGGAAGGACCTGTATAACGTGACATTTAAATGTCCTCCAAATAATTTGTTTGGAGTAAAATATGCGAAGTGTAGGCTCGGTATTCGTGCAGGTTGTTTTGCAATGTTCACCGGAGCAGCCCCGGGTACTAATTGAACCAACGATGGCACTAGGCAATCGCCGGCACCAATCTGTTGACGAGCTTACCACCTACTGCTGCAAATTTTACAACTGAAATAGTATACCGTGATTTAGGCGGTAATGTCAAGATGGCTTACCAGAACCTGGGCAAATGCGGTTAGTTCGGTCACGTCTTCATCGCTAAAACGATTTAATGTTGGCGAGTCTAAATCCATGACGCCAATTTTAGTGTCATTTTTCGTTAATGGAATCACGAGCTCAGCATTGCTGGCAGAATCACATGCAATGTGGTCGGCAAACTCGTGAACATTTGGCACAACTTGCACTTCTTGGGTAGTCAACGCTGTGCCACAAACACCACGGCCTGGTTTAATATGAACACAAGCGACGTTTCCCTGAAACGGGCCCAACAGAAGTTCATCGTCAGCTGGGTGGTATAGGTAGAACCCGGCCCAGTTGAGATCAGGAATCGTTTGTTTCAATAAAGCAGATGCGTTTGCTAAATTTGCAATTAAATCGTGCTCGTCAGTTAAGAGGGCGTCTAATTGCTGATTTAATAGGGATTTCGTTGTTTCAGACATGTGATCCTCCTTGGGTAAGACCTAAAAAAGTATAAAGTCACAGAAACGTAATCTAAAGCGAAAAACTGGCTATGCTATACTTTTCATTAGTTAGTTACGTTTCAATTAGTGATATTTCAATTTGATGACGTACATTTTAATGATTTATTTCAAAAAAGCAAGCAATCAATGGCTTGCAAACGGGGATGGACGTGCAAAATGGTTCAAGTTTTAATTGGCATCATCATTCTAGCAATTATCTTGTTTGGAGCGGTCTTTGCGTTCCAAAAAATAACGGGTCGGCGAATTCAAGCGCTGAAGGATCGACGCGAAGATCTACGTCAACTTCACGTGGACAAACAAGTTGAGACCGGTCATCAATTGAGCTTGACGGGCCAGTCGTTGACTGCTTTCAATGGGTTAACAGATGAATATCAGGGCGTGGAAACAAAAACGTTACCACAAATTGATCAGGTTATTAATCAGTTAATGGTTGACGCGCGGGGCATTAACTTTGTTAAAACCCGTAATGAATTGCAACAAGCGACTGACTTACTGGACGACGCGACGGATAAGTTGACGCATGTTCAGGGTGGCCTCGAGGCATTAAAAAAGGTCGACAGTGATCACCGAGCTGCTGTTAATCAATTGGAAAAGAAGTACCAAGATTTGCGGAAGGTACTCTTGTCGCAGAATTTAAGTTTTGGTCCTAGTATAGATAAGTTAGAACACAATCTTGCTGAACTCGAAGATCAGTTTGATGAGTTTACAAACTTATCTCAACAGGGCGATCATGTTGCTGCCCAAAAAGTATTGGATCAGTTGACCGAAGGAACGGATGACTTGGATCATTTGATCGATACCATTCCACCACTGTACCGTGACTTAAAGAGTGGTTTCAATGATCAACTGAACGACATTGTTGACGGTTACCAACAGATGACTTCGCAGAATTTTGTGTTTGGCAATGTAGATATTCCCGGTCAAGTAAACCGGATTAAAGGTGAAATTCAGACTGCCAATCAACATTTAGCCGATTTAGATGTCGCCACAACGACCGCTGATAATCACAATATTGAAGTTCAAATTGATGATTTATATGCAGTCCTTGAAAAAGAAGTTAAGGCCAAGCCTGAAGTTGATGATCAAAACGAAGAGTTACAAGCTTTCTTGGCACACGCCAAACAACAAAATCGGGCCCTTCAGGTTGAGCTGGATCGACTTGGACAAAGCTATGTCTTGAATCATGGTGAGGTCGACAACGCGCAGGCGCTGGCAACGGAAATTGAAAAAATCGAAGAATACTATCGTACGGATGTCAATGCATTAGCAACGCATACCGATAGCTACTCCAACATTCAACAGCATCAGTTGGATCAGCTACAAACCCTGACACAAATTGAACAGCAACAACGTCAAATCAATGATGGTATCAAAGGATTGGGAGCACAGGAACAGAAGGCACGACAACGTTTCCAGCAGTTTGATAACCAAATGCACACCATCAAACGTCAGTTAGAGAGTCTGAATCTACCTGGTCTGCCCAAGGACTACTTGGATTATTTCTATGTTGTCAGTGATGAAGTAGAGAAACTGGGTGGTGCTCTGAGCCGAACTCAGATCAATATGGAAGACGTGACCAAGCAGTTAGTGATGATTCAGGCCGACTTGGCTACCTTAACGGAAAAGAGTAATGACGTTCGTGACAGCGCAGTGCTGGCTGAGCAATTGCTTCAATATGCTAACCGTTACCGCAATTCGGATGAAGAAATGGTTGCGGCCAGTCAGCGCGCTCAGCAGCTGTTTGATCGCGATTATAAGTATTCCGAGTCATTAGAGACAATTGCTAACGCACTGGAAAAGATTGAGCCAGGCGCGTACAAACGAATTGAAGATAGTTACTATGGTGATCAGCCGGAAACGCCGACTTCACAAGCGTAACCAGACTTTCCACTTCAAATGAGATGAATTGTTTCATGAGAGTTAATTGAAAATGCCGATTGTCTGTGCAGAGTATGCATGGACGATCGTTTTTTCGTTACAACAGGAACAGTCACAAACGTGCGGCTGCCGACATTAACACGTTCGTTTCGCGATGAATAATGAGGTGATCGATGATTCATAATCGGATGGGAATAAGACATGTCTTGTATGGAGTTAACTCGCACTCGCTGAGCAATGTTTGCGTCAGTGTAATGGCATTAGGTTGCGTAATGCCTGCCATAGCGAAGTCTTAGATAATTAGCTGAATTCTCTTTAAAAAGGGATTGGTGAGCATTACTGGAGTGAATGGACAGATGTTCGCATGAGGGCGGGCAAACGTGATATACTGATTCAAGTTTTTAACTCGAGTCGAACCGAATTTAAAACGAGGAAGGGACAACATGATTTACTTTGATAACAGCGCAACGACAAAGGTGGCACCATCTGTTTTGGAGACATACTCCAAAGTCAGTCAAACCATTTGGGGCAATCCGTCGTCTTTGCATAATTTTGGTGAACAAGCCTATAACTTACTGGAACAGTCTCGTCAACAGATTGCCGATTTGTTAGGCGTTAAGTTGAGTGAAATTTTATTTACCAGTGGTGGTACTGAAGGTGACAACTGGGTCGTTAAGGGTACCGCAATGGAAAAACGGGCGTTTGGTCGCCACATTATTACTTCTTCTGTGGAACACCCAGCAGTGCACAACTCTATGGAACAATTGGCACAACTTGGTTACGAGATTACGTATTTACCTGTTGATGAAGAGGGTCGCGTCAGTGCAGCCGATGTGAAGGCGGCAATTCGACCAGATACGATTTTAGTCTCTGTGATGGCCGTTAATAATGAAGTTGGCAGTATCCAACCATTAAAGGATATTGCAGCCGTTTTACAGGATTATCCAACGATTCACTTTCACATTGATGCTGTACAGGGCATTGGTAAAGGTATCTCTGATTTGATTTTTAATGACCGTGTTGACTTTATTACTTTTTCCGGTCATAAGTTCCATGCACCTCGTGGTATCGGCTTTATTTACGCCCGTTCTGGTAAACGAATTGCGCCATTGATGACCGGTGGTGGTCAAGAACGTAATTTGCGTAGTGGGACAGAGAATTTACCTGCAATCGCGGGTATGGCTCGTGCACTACGTTTGTTACTCACAAATGAAAAGACCAATGTTGCAAATGAACGGGCAGTGCGCAGCCGAATTTTGAAACACATCAAAGATTTTCCAAAAGTCACGTTGTTTTCACAGGACAATGATCATTTTGCACCGCACATTTTGTGCTTTGCTATTGAAGGAGTTCGTGGCGAAACGATTGTGCATGCTTTTGAGGATCATGATATCTACATTTCAACAACGAGCGCTTGTTCTTCCAAGAAGCATTTGGCCTCGAGCACGCTTAAAGCAATGAAGGTGCCAGATCAAATTTCAACCAGTGCTGTTCGTGTAAGTTTGGATGAAAACAATACGTTAGCTGAAGCAGATACATTTAATCAGGTGTTCGATCAATTATATGAACAGTTTAAGAAAATTAATAGCTAGGCGATTGAGTGACTTTGTTACAAATAGTAGGCACGTAATTAGCTGCTAATTTTGCTTAACAAAAAGGTAATTGAAGACAAATAAGGGAGGCTCGTTAATGCAATATGATGAAATAATGGTTCGCTATGGCGAATTATCAACAAAGGGGAAAAACCGCAAGTCGTTTATTGACCGTTTAGGTAATAATGTTCGTGGCGTGCTCCATGACATTCCCGACGTGAAGGTGCATCCTGACCACGACAGAATGCACTTAACACTTAATGGTGCAGACTCAGCGTTAGTGATGAAGCGGTTGAGCAACGTTTTTGGGATCGAAAACTATTCACCGTCCGTTAAGGTGGATCTGGATCAGGCGCTGGTTGACCAACAAGCCATTGATATGGTTAAAGAGCAATACAAGCCAGGCATGACGTTTAAAATCGATACACGCCGTTCTAATCACCATTTTGGTTTGAGCACGTATGAGATGAACGACCACCTTGGTGGCGTCATTTTAAATGCTTTTGATGATATTCATGTCCAGATGAAGCAACCGGATTTAACGCTACGGGTTGAAGTGCGTAATAACGGGATCTTTCTGTCTAGTCAAACGTTTGCTGGTGCCATGGGAATGCCTGTGGGAACCGCTGGTAAAGGGATGATGATGTTGTCAGGAGGCATTGACTCACCAGTTGCGGCTTACCTAGCGATGAAACGTGGCGTGCAAGTCGAAATGGTGCATTTCTTTAGCCCGCCATACACGAGTCAACAGGCACTGGATAAGGCCATGGAATTAACGGCTAAGTTGACGGCCTATACTGGCAAGATTCGGTTTATTCAGGTGCCATTTACCAAGATTCAGGAAGAAATCAAGGAGAAGGTTCCTGAAGGCTATCTGATGACGGTGCAACGTCGCATGATGTTACGTTTGACCGTTGCTTTGGCAGAAAAACGCCACGGGCTAGGCATTTTTAACGGCGAATCTCTTGGTCAGGTTGCGTCTCAAACGATGGAAAGCATGCTGGCTATTAATGATGTGACGACCATGCCGATCTTACGTCCGGTGGTCTCAATGGATAAGAATGAAATCATTGATGTTGCCAAGAAGATCGATACGTTTGATCTGTCGGTGTTACCGTTTGAAGATTGTTGTACGATTTTTGCCCCACCAGCACCTAAGACAAAGCCAAACTTGGATCGGACGCGTGAGTTTGAACAGCGGATCGATGTCGAAGGGTTGCTCGAAGAAGCATTGGCTGGTGTCAAAATGACGGAGATTCATCCTGGTGAAACTTTCTTAAATCAACAAGAAGACGTATTCGCCGAACTGCTATAATAATAAAAAAGATTATTTTGAAAAGTCAGGTGTAGGCATGATAACGATCAGGGATATTGCAAATCAAGCGGGGGTGTCGGTTTCAACGGCATCGCGAGCTTTGAACGATAATCCACGGATTTCGGCGGCTACAAGACGACGCATTCAGTCGCTAGCGGCACGTTTGGGATACGTCCCCAACTATAACGCGAAGAGTTTAACCCGTGGTGAAGCAAATGTGGTCGGTGTCGTGTTCCCACCCAGTCAAAGTAGCACGCAGGGTAACCCGTTCTTTATTGATGCTATGCGTGGCATCAATAGGGTGCTGACACAACGGCAGTATGTGCTGTCAGTTGCGATTGGTGAAACGTCTGATGACGTTCTGACCAATGTGTCAGCAATGGTTGATCAGGCTAAAGTTAAACGTTTTGTGTTACTATATTCCCACGAAGATGATCCTGTTGCCGATTACTTGCGGTTAGCTGGACTACGGTTTGTCATTGTTGGTCAACCAAGTGTTAGCCACGATGATGATTATGTTGACAATGACAATGTGGCTGCTGGTGAGGCAGGAGCGACGTATTTGATTGATAAGCTTCACGCTAATCGCCCTGTATTTGTGAGTTCCGCAGTAGATTGGCCGTACGAACAAAATCGTCGGCAAGGCTTTAAACAGATTGCTACTAAGCGTGGTGTGCCAACCGTTGAAACGCAGTTGCCACGTGCTGATGCACCGATTGCTTCGATAACCGAATGGCTTGAGAATCATCCCAATATTGATGGTATTTTAGCCACGGATGATCTAATTGGGCTATCGTTTTATCAACGTTGGCAGCATGTTCATCCGGACGTACAGGTGCCATTGGTCAGCTATAACCGATCGATTTCGTTGCCGTTACCAAACGTCAATTTTCATTCAATTGATCTGTATCCTGAACGGTTGGGTGCTGCTGCGGCTGAACTGGTTTTTCGCAAGCATTCAACGGAAGCAGGTCACGAGAATCGAATCATTCTGCCGTTTGAACAGTTGAACTAATTAACGCGTTAAAAAATTGAAAGCCATCGTTATGGTGACGCCGTATGCAGGTGGACATGACCCAGTCAAGTAAACAGTCGAAATAATATAAATTAACTTGCTTTGCGAACGGTCTGATTCCGATATTCATTCGGAGTCAGGCCGTTTAGTGTTTCTTGCGGACGACCATTGTTATACCAGTCGATCCCAGCGTCGACTAAGGCGACAAGTTCTTTGAACGTGCCGGCCGGTCGTAGATCAAACCATTCATCTTTGATATGACTCCAAAAGGTTTCCATGGCGCCATTATCAATAGGTTTACCACCACGAGACATACTGTGTGTGATGTGATGTTGACGTAATTCTAAGTCATAGATTCGAGCTGTATACGCAGAACCACGGTCAGTATGTAACAGTGGTTCTGCGTCTGGGCAAGTTTCTAAGGCCCGGTGTAATGTGATAGTCACAGCCGCCGCTGTTTCTGTGTCACTAAGATTATAGGCAATGATTGAATGGTCATAGAGGTCTTTAATGGCACTTAGTTTCACTTTGTTAAGGGTATCTATGCCGTACTGTAATTCAGTGCAGTCGGTAACCCATCGTTGGTTTGGTTCGTTAGCGGAAAACTTACGGTCAAGGATGTTTGCGGTAATGACTTCAGCTTTCTGGGACTTACGGTCAACCTTCGCTTTACGAATTGAAGCGGTCATGCCGTGAGCATCCATCAAGCGATACACACGCTTGCGATTAACGTGAAACTCAGTTTCACGGTTAATCAGCCGTGTCATTCGTTGTGAGCCATAGATGCCATAGTCACGAGCTTCACGTTCTTCAATGAACTGCCAAATGACTTCATTATCAAGCTCACGTTGATTAGGCTTTCGGTGTGTCCATTTGTAATAGGCGGCGCGCTTGATACCTGTAAGGGCACAAAGCTGTTCGATGACATAAGGTTTGTGCGTTCGTGGATTAGTTTGTTCAGACAATTCCTGAATCGCCTGATAACGTTCGATTCGGGTTACTGGGTGTAACCAATCTATTGATTCCTCCTTTGAATCTCCCGTAATTTTTTTGCCAAATCTTCACGTGTTTCTAAGAAGTCATTGCGCTCTTCCAGCTCTTTGATGCGCAACTCTAAACGCTCTTTTTCGCTTAGCTCCTCAGGTTCACGATTTAGTCGCTTTCCACGACGATCCTGAAGCGCATTAATCCCATCCTTCTCGTATTTACGTACCCATGTGTAAACCTGTTGATAGGACACGTTAAAATGATTGGCAGTTGTGTGATAATCCTTCTCATGAGCGAGGGCATATTGTGCGATTTCAATACGTTCTTGATAGCTGGTGGTTCGACCTTGTTTCATATGGGTTGTTTGTCCTTTACTAGTGGCTTTGATTTCCTTGCCATTAGTATACTGATTTACCCACCTTCGTAAAACAGAAGTAGAACTAATCTGATACTTTTTAACGATATCTAGTTGAGACAGTCCATTGACTAAGCGATCATGAACTGCGGCATTCTTTGTATCTTGCGAATACCGTTTCCATTCATGACTTGGTTCAAGCGCTTTAAAATCTTCTAATTGTTCAAGGTCAAGCCACTTTTTAAGTGTTACAAATGCGATTCCAAAGTCCTTGGTGAATGCCCTCATGCTTTTGCCTGAGTGTTTGAACTGATAAAGAGTGTCTAGCTTTTGTTCAAGACTATACGAACGTCCTTGTTTTTCCATACAAAAATCCCCTTAGAAATAGATAGACGATTTATTATTTCGTCTGTCTACTCTAAGGGGACAATAACAAGGTGTTACGATAGCGATGGCTTTTATTTGTGACTGATAAAGTGAGACTGATAGACAGTTTTATAAATTAAGACAAGTAAGTAAAAAAGTTTAAAAAACTTTTGTGCAAACGGTTGCATTTTATTGTAAGCGGTTGCATAATGAATATCGATTAATCAACGTTGCTCAATAACAACGCATTTGCAATTATTGGTTTTATTTTTGAAATGGAGGAAGCAGCATGGCAGAGAATAAGTCGTCATCGCAGAGCGTCGATAAAAAGCATAAATTACCGACATTACCTGCTAGTGTTATTTGGATGATCAGTTTTGGTTTTCTTGGGGTCCAAATGGCCTTTTCGTTACAGAGCTCAAACATGGGTCGGATTTTCCAAACGATTGGGGCAGATCCAACTAAATTAGGGGCATTCTTTATCTTGCCACCGTTAGCTGGGTTAGTTGTTCAACCATTAGTTGGTTATTACTCAGACCGGACCTGGATGCCTAAACTTGGTCGCCGGATTCCTTACTTGCTAATTGGTGCCATTGTGGCGGTTATTGTCATGATGTTATTGCCAAATGCTGGTAGTTTTGGATTTGGTTATGCATCACTGACAGCACTTTGGTTTGGTGCTATTACCATTTTGTTCATGGATTTATCCAGTAACGTTGCGATGCAACCATTCAAAATGATGGTTGGTGACATGGTCAACGATGACCAAAAAGGTTTTGCATACGGTGTTCAAAGTTTTCTTTCTAACACAGGTGCCGTTTTAGCTTCTGTCTTTCCGTTTTTATTGACAGCACTTGGTGTTGCCAACACAGCTAAAAAGGGTGTTGTACCACAATCTGTTGTTATTTCATTCTATGTTGGCGCGGTTATCCTGATCATTTGTAGCTTATTCACGGTTTTCCGTGTGAAGGAATACGATCCTGCTACATACGCGCGGTATCATAACATTGATGAAAATGCTAACAAGAAGAGCGAAAACATGTTCAAGTTGTTAGCACATGCGCCTAAAGTATTCTGGACTGTTACGGTCGTCCAATTCTTCTGTTGGATGGGTTTCCAGTATCTATGGACTTACGGTACTGGTGCGATTTCTAAAAATGTTTGGCAGGCAGTTAACCCAGCAAGCGCAGGGTATCAGGCCGCTGGTAACTGGTTTGGTTTAATGTCAGCCGTTCAATCACTTGCTGCTGTTGTATGGTCACTTGTTATTGCACGAGTACCAAACAACTTGCACAAACAAGCTTACTCTTTAGGACTTGCCTTAGGAGCCGTTGGTTTTGGATCAGTATTCTTTATCCACAATCGCTGGTTATTAATTGTTTCATTTATTTTAATTGGTATTGCTTGGGCTTCAATGATGGCCTTCCCATTCACAATTCTGACAAACGCACTTTCTGGTGCCAACATGGGGACCTATCTTGGATTATTCAACGGTTCAATTTGTTTGCCACAGATCGTTGCCAGTGTGCTTAGTTTTGGTTTGTTCCCACTTTTGGGTTCATCCATGCCTGTTATGATTTTACTTTCCGGTATTCTATTATTAGTTGGTGCGCTTTCAGTTGGTATCGTTCACGAAACGTATGCGGAATAAGAGTGATGCCGAAGCCCTGGGAGAAGTTGAGCAATAACGTGAAAGACGTAGCATTCGGTGGGGTTTCCGAATGAAACGACTTTCATGTTATGCACAGACTTCTGGGCGACAGGTGCACGTTTTAGAAGAGTGATGCCGAAGCCCTGGGAGAAGTTGAGCAATAACGTAAAAGACGTAGCATTCGGTGGGGTTTCCGAATGAAACGACTTTCATGTTATGCACAGACTTCTGGACGACAGGTGCACGTTTAGAGTGATGCCTAACTTCGGGTGAATCCGAGCAATAAGAAACAAGACGGAGAATTCGGTGATTTTCCGAATACTTCGGCTTGTGGCTTATGCACAGGATTCAGAAGTTGGGTGCACGTTTAGAGTGATGCCGAAGCCCAGTTTGCACTGAGCAGAGAACAATATATGTGAGAAGGGACGAATAAAACTATGAAACAAACGTTTGACATTGAACCATGGAACGTCGTAACTCGTAAATTTGATCCAGAGGACAAGCGCCTACAGGAATCGATGACCAGTCTTGGTAACGGTAATATGGGGCTCCGCGGCTTCTTTGAAGAAGATTACAGTGGCGATACTTTACCTGGTATTTATCTTGGGGGCGTGTGGTTCCCAGATAAGACACGTGTTGGTTGGTGGAAGAATGGTTATCCTGCTTACTTTGGTAAAGTTATCAACGCAGTTAACTTCATTAAGGTCAATGAGGTGATTAATGGCGAAAAGCTTGATTTGGCCAAAGATCAAGTGAGTGATTTTAAACTTGATTTGGACATGCAACATGCTTTGTTGACCCGGACATTCACCGTGACGAAGGGTGCAGCTAAGTTAGCTTTCACGTTTGAACGGTTTGTTAGTGCTGCACAAAAAGAGTTAGCAGTTATTCGAGTTAGTGTTAAAAACGTGGGCGATCAAGCCGTTAAGCTAGAATTAAACTCATCGTTGGATGCTGACGTTCAAAACGAGGACGCCAATTACGACGAACGGTTCTGGGATGTACTGAATCTTGGCGGTACCAGTGACCAAGGCGAAGTGGTGACCAAGACCAAGCCAAACAATTTTGGCACGCCTCAATTTACTGTTGGGATGCAAATGACCAATAAGAGCACGTTGCCAGCTGTTGAAAGCGGTGTTCAAACAGCAACTGAAGTTACGAATGAATTTGGCGGTGAATTGGCTGCTGGTGAAACGGCTCAGTTGGAAAAACGTGTGATTGTGGTAACATCACGTGATTACGATGACCAAATTGCTTTGACGGCAGGAATGCACGACTTGACGTCAGACATTAACAAGCAATCATTTGATGACCTTTACCAGGCACACACAGCCGTTTGGGCTGACCGCTGGACAAAGAGTGATGTTTCTATTGAAGGGGACGTTGGTGCGCAACAAGGAATTCGCTTTAACCTGTTCCAGTTGTTCTCAACGTACTATGGTGAAGATTCACGGTTGAATATCGGACCAAAGGGCTTCACTGGTGAAAAGTATGGTGGTGCTACCTACTGGGACACGGAAGCGTTCGCCGTTCCCGTTTATCTCGGTGTAACGGATCAAAAAGTTACCCGCAATCTGTTGATGTATCGTTATCAACAATTGGATGGTGCGTACCATAATGCAAAGATGCAGGGACTTAAAGGTGCCTTGTTCCCAATGGTTACGTTTGACGGTATTGAATCACACAATGAATGGGAAATTACGTTTGAAGAAATTCACCGTAATGGTGACATTGCGTTTGCGATATACAACTACACGCGTTACACGGGCGACAAGAGTTATGTCTTACATGAAGGCAGTAAGGTGTTGACGGAAATTTCCCGCTTCTGGGCTGACCGTGTTCACTTCTCCAAACGTAATCAACAGTACATGATTCATGGTGTAACAGGTCCGGATGAATACGAAAATAACGTCGACAACAACTGGTACACAAACTATTTGGCTCAATGGACGTTGAAGTACACGTTACAGGTATTGCAAGAGGTTGACGCTAAGCAGGCGGCTGATTTAGCCGTTAGTGATGAAGAAAAGAAGCAATGGCAAGATATCGTCGATAAGATGTATCTGCCACACGATGATAAACTTGGCATTTTCGTTCAACACGACGGTTTCCTTGATAAGGATATCGAACCAGTCAGTGCGATTCCTGCTGACCAATTGCCAATTAATCAACACTGGTCATGGGACAAAATTTTGCGGTCCCCTTACATTAAGCAAGGGGATGTCCTACAGGGTGTTTGGGACTTTATCGATGACTTTACACCTGCGCAAAAGAAGGCCAACTTTGATTTCTACGAGCCATTAACGGTTCATGAATCCAGCCTATCCGCAGCAATCCATTCAATTTTGGCCGCTGATCTGCATTATGAAGATAAGGCTGTTGAAATGTATGAACGCACATCACGCTTGGATTTAGACAACTACAATAATGATACGGTCGATGGTTTGCATATTACATCAATGACTGGTAGCTGGTTAGCAATCGTTCAAGGTTTCGCTGGCATGCGGGTTCGCGATGATGAGTTACACTTTGCACCATTCTTACCGAAAAAATGGACGAGTTACCAATTCCGTCAACTGTTCCGCGGTCGTCTGATTGAAGTTCATGTGGATGCAAACGGGACAAACGTTAAACTGATTTCTGGTGATCCACTGACGGTTTCGGTTAATGACAAGGAAGTTAATTTGTAGTCAGTTTTAACGCCCTTTAGCAGAGACAGTTGCTATTGGTTGACGTTTAAACTTCAAATTAAACTGTTACAAATCTGATCCATTCCCCAAGTTCGGGAATGGGTCAGTTTTAGGTTAATGTTCGTTCTCAAATCGGGCTTTGTCACAGTTCTTTTTACGACAATTGCTAAAATCAGGTCAGCACTATTTATTAATCTTTGTAAATCGAGACTGAAATTTAAAGTGCCAGTCCTTTACTTAACGGGGAAATGGTTTAGAATAAGGCTCAACGAACACCTTATGACCGTAATTTGTGGTGCTTTGTGAGTGAATTTAAATAGACAGGAGTGGTTCTTGTGGAAATCGTTGCAGATGACAATAAAGTACAGCTGGTCGGTGAACCGCTGGCCGTTGGGGATGCGCTACCGCATTTTAAATTATTTGATGAAGATGGCAATAAGGTCAAAATGGCTGAATTGTTGGGCAAACCACTGGTCATTAGCGTGGTACCAGATTTGAACACGCCAGTATGTTCTGTGCAAACCAAGAAATTTAATCAGCAGGCTGATTATCATCAAAATGTTCGTTTTGTGACCGTTTCGAAGAATACACCGTTGGAACAGAAAAACTGGTGTGCGGCTGAAGGTGTGACAAATTTATCTGTGTTGTCAGATGAGGAAGAATCGTTCGGTTATGCGACGAATCTGCTGGTTCCCGATTTAGATGTGCTTGCGCGAGCCGTTTACGTAATGGATGCAGAGGGCAAAGTCGTCTATCGCCAAGTTGTTCCTAACATTGGTCAGGAGCCTGATTATTTGGCCGCTTTAGATGCACTAGAACAGTTTGAAAAATAGTCCGCTTTAATTGTGAGATGGAAAACCATCTTGACGGTCAATGATGGACAGTTTATGATAAAAAATATTAAAGATGTTTGAAAACGAATAATGCATTGAACAAGAGAGTAGTGAATCGTGGTTTTATAGCAAGCTGGTGTTGATGGAAGACCGGTAAACGACGTGTAGCGAAAGTAGCTTGTTGGCAGGTTTGCTGAATCCGCTTGAGTGATGAGCGTTAGTAGGTGAATTCGGGTTACGTCCGTTAAACCGTGCTTGAGTGGGGTAGCATTACCCAATTTAGGTGGTACCGCGATAAATCGTCCTAATTTCTGTATGGAAATTAGGGCGTTTTTTCGTTTGAAGGCATAACAAGTTGCTTTCACCACACGTTGATAACATGACTTAAAAATTATGATGAGTTGAAAGGAATGATTACATGGCAACTAAAGATTTACCGACTAAATATGATCCACGTGCCGTTGAGAATGGTCGCTATCAAAAATGGCTGGATGCAGGATTATTTAAGCCATCTGGCGACAAAAAGGCCAAGCCTTATTCGATTGTTTTGCCACCACCAAACGTGACGGGGAAGCTTCATCTAGGTCACGCTTGGGATACCGCCCTGCAAGATATGCTGGTCCGTTACAAACGAATGGAAGGCTACGACACATTGTGGGTTCCTGGTATGGATCACGCTGGTATTGCCACGCAAGCAAAGGTTGAGGCCCGTTTGCGTGAACAAGGAATTTCTCGTTACGATCTTGGTCGCGAAAAGTTCGTGGAACAAGTTTGGGACTGGAAGGACGAATATGCTGCTACCATCCATAAGCAATGGGCTAAGTTAGGTCTGTCCATGGATTACAGTCGCGAACGGTTTACACTTGATGAAGGTCTTTCTAAGGCTGTTCGTAAGGTGTTTGTTGATTTGTATAACAAGGGTTTGATCTATCGTGGTGAATACATTATTAACTGGGATCCACAAGCCCGCACAGCGTTGTCTGATATTGAAGTTATCCACAAGGACGATAAGGGTGCTTTCTACCACGTTAAGTATCCATTCACGGATGGCACGACGTATGAAGGCAAGGATTACATCGAAATCGCGACGACTCGTCCTGAAACAATGTTTGGTGACGTTGCTGTTGCCGTCCATCCAAGTGACGAACGGTATAAGGAATTAGTTGGCAAACACATTAAGGTGCCATTAGTTGACCGCGAGATTCCGATTATTGCAGATGAATACGTTGACCCTGAGTTTGGAACTGGGATGGTTAAAATTACGCCTGCTCATGATCCAAATGACTTTCTGGTAGGTAACCGTCATAATCTCAAACGGATCAATACCATGAATGAGGACGCAACGTTAAACGAAAATGCCGGTAAGTATAACGGGATGGATCGTTTTGACGCTCGTAAGGCCATTGTTCAAGACTTGCAGGACGGTGGCTGGATGCTAAAGATTGACCCAATCGTGCACTCAGTTGGTCACTCAGAACGGACCGGTGTGCAGGTTGAAGCCCGTCTTTCAACCCAGTGGTTTGTCAAGATGAAGCCATTGGCAGAACAGGCATTGAATCACCAAAAAACGGACGATAAGGTCACATTCTGGCCTTCACGGTTTGAAGATACCTATGAACAGTGGATGAATAACGTTCACGACTGGGTTATTTCCCGTCAGCTATGGTGGGGACATCGAATTCCAGCTTGGTATAATAAGCAGACTGGTGAAACGTATGTTGGTATGGAAGCACCGAAGGATGAAGAAAACTGGACACAAGATCCAGATGTTTTGGATACTTGGTTCAGCTCCGGTTTGTGGCCGATGACGACCATGGGGTGGCCAGATACTGATAATCCAGATTTCAAACGGTATTTCCCGACTGATGATTTGGTTACTGGTTACGATATTATTTTCTTCTGGGTATCCAGAATGATGTTTGAATCAGTTGAATTTACTGGCAAACGGCCGTTTAAGAATGTGCTGATGCATGGTTTGATGCGGGATAATCAAGGTCGTAAAATGAGTAAGTCACTTGGCAATGGGATCGATCCAATGGATGTCATTGATAAGTACGGTGTCGATGCCATGCGCTGGTTCTTGGCTAACGGTTCAACGCCAGGTCAAGATGTTCGCTATGATACGACCAAACTCGATGCAGCATGGAATTTCATTAACAAGATTTGGAATGCCAGTCGTTACGTCATTATGAATTTGGGCGACATGGAGAAACCGGTTTTGCCAGAAAAAGCAAACTGGAATTTGGCGGACCGGTGGATTTTGAGCCGGTTGAACCAAACAGTTGCCGATGTTCACCGTTTATTTGATAAGTTTGAATTTGGTGAAGTTGGCCGTGCACTTTATAATTTCATTTGGAATGACCTGTGTGACTGGTACATTGAAATGACCAAGGAAGTGCTTAACGGGGATGACGAAGCTGCTAAGAAGAACACTCAAAATGTCTTGGGTTATGTTCTTGACCAGACGCTACGTTTGATGCATCCGTTGATGCCATTCGTAACGGAGGAGCTGTGGCAGGACATGCCGCATGAGGGTGAATCAATCATGGTGGCGGACTACCCAGTTGTTCACGATGACTTTGATGATGCCAAAGCTGAAACTGATATGGGCCGCTTAATTGAGTTGATTACTGCAGTCCGTAATATTCGTGGTGAAGCCAACGCACCGATGAGTAGTGCCGTTGAACTGCTGATTAAGACCAATAATCCAGAATTGAAGACACTGTTTGAAACAAATCGTGATTTTGTGGATCGGTTCTGTCACCCGAGTGATTTGCAGATTGGACCAGATGTTGTAGCGCCAAAACTGGCCATGTCAGCCATCATTTCTGATGCGGAAGTTTACATTCCGTTAGCTGAATTGATTAACTTGGATGATGAAATTGCGCGTCTTGAAAAAGAAGTCGCAAATTTGCAGAATGAAGTAACTCGTTCCGAAAAGAAACTGGGTAATGAACGCTTCGTTGCTAATGCGCCAGAAGCAGTTGTCGCTGAAGAGCGAAGTAAGCAAGCTGATTGGCAACAAAAACTGACAGCAGCCACGAGTCGTTTGGCAGAAGTTAAAGCTAGTCGTAATTAAATAAACGCTCTGTCACCAACATTGGATTGAAAATTAGTCAATTAAAAAAGACGCCGTTCTGTTAACTTGAGCCAAGGCAATAAGTTAACAGAACGGCGTTTTGTATGCTTTTCGCATGTCTAGCATAGTCGTTGGTGTATGATAACAAGTAGACAAATTGAGAATGAGTGGGGCACTGACATGGTTAACACATATGAAGAGGCTGTGGCTTATATTCATGGCCGATCAAAGTTTAAAAAATCACCAACACTAGATCGCATGAGATTGTTTTTGGAACGGTTAAACCATCCTGAAACGGATATCCAGATGGTCCATATTGTCGGCACAAACGGAAAGGGATCTACACTAACCTTTTTGCGCAATTTATTACAGGCAGATGGGCTGAGCGTGGGCAGTTTCACGTCACCGTATTTGGTTCGTTTCAATGAGCGAATTAGTGTGGATGGTGAGCCTATCAGTGATGCAGATATTCTACGACTGGTTCAAATCATTCAACCAGTTGAAGCAAAGTTAGACGAAGAACTGCCTGAGGGTGGACCGACAGAGTTTGAAACGCTGACTGCCATGATGCTGCTCTACTTTGCTGAAGGACATGCTGATATTGTTCTGGTAGAAGCTGGTCTTGGTGGTCGCTTTGACTCTACCAATGTAATCACACCGCTATTGTCGGTTATCACAACCATTGGTTTGGACCATATGAAAATGTTGGGTGACACGGTTAGTAAAATTGCTTGGCAGAAAGCCGGCATCGCGAAGCCTAATGTCCCGATGATCACTGGAAACATTACTGACGACGGCGCGTTGTCCGTTATTCGTGAGGTTACTACAAAAACAGGCACTCCGTGGTTTGCCATGAATCGCGATTATCAGATTCACTATCAGTCGGTTCAGGGCTGGCAGGAACGGTTTAGTTTTGATGGCTTTGATCAACATTTAAAGGATTTGGCAATTAGCATGCTGGGTCGTTATCAAAGTGACAACGCGGCCACAGCACTAGCGGCTTATCTAAAATTGCATCAATTACAACAACTGCCAGTATCAGTCAAGAGTATTCGTGATGGTCTCAACACTGCCTTTTGGGCAGGGCGTTTTGAAAAATTGAACGACCAGCCCTTGGTGGTGATTGACGGTGCGCATAATGAGCCAGCCGTTGATGAGCTTGCTGAGCTAATCAAAACTCATTTTGGACAACAAAGTGTGACCATTATTTTTGCTGTTTTGGCAGATAAAGCTTATGAAAAGATGTTACCGACGCTGGCGGCACTGCCAAACGTGCATTTAGTGTTGACCCATTTCGCCGGTCCGAACGCAAAGCGGAATGCGGCCGATTTAGACGCGCTGGAAGCTAGTTTAAAACAGCCTGTGCCCAAGTTCGATAACTGGCAAGTGGCAATTGCACAAACGGCAGGAGGCCTGTCCGCCGATGATGTTTTGATTATTACGGGGTCGTTATACTTCATTTCTGATGTGCGCCATTTATTTACAGATAATGACGAAGTGGCGAACAATTGAGACTCAATTTGCGTATGTTAAGTCAACGTCATAATTTGGAGGTTGGCAAACATGAAACAAATTGGTACAAAGACAGAAGGACAGACAAAATTAACAATTGGCACTCAAGCAGGATCCAGTCGCACGGTCGGGATTGCGTTAAGCGATGAAATGAGCGATTTGCGCCAGGAAACGTTATTGCTACTGGCACTGAACGTTAAAAATCAGGTTGTTGCTCGGTGCGAAGTTTTTCGTGGAACGGTGGATGCATGTGTCGCACATCCTCGTGATGTGTTTTATCAGGCGATTGTCGCTAATGCGGCGAGGGTGATCGTTGCACATAACCATCCAAGTGGTCTGGCCAAGCCATCACCAAGTGATCAAGAATTTGGTCAGCGCCTGTGGTTGGCCGGTCAGCTACTTGGTATTGAGCTACTAGATTGTTTTATTGTAGGTCGTCATAGTTATTTCAGCTTTGGCGAGCACGATCTCTTTAATGCCGTGACATTACCGGAAATTTTGGCTGAAAAAGATACGGCTACGTCCTGATTCGGTTTGTTTAAGGAAGAATAAAAATCTTGATAACAGTGGAAACGACCTGTTTTCACTGTTTTTTCTATGGTATACTTTTTCCGATATGATTTGGCCCAAGGGTCTTTTGAAGGGAAGAAATACTGTGTTTGGATTAGGACAAAAAAACATCGGCATCGACTTGGGAACTGCCAACACACTTGTATATATTGACGGAAAGGGCATCGTTGTACGCGAGCCCTCTGTCGTTGCACGTAACACGAATACAGGTGAAGTAGTTGCAGTTGGTCAAGAAGCACGCAAGATGCTGGGTCGTACCCCCGGTAGCATTTCAGCTATTCGACCAATGAAAAACGGGGTTATTGCCGATTATGACACGACGGTAGCCATGATGAAGTATTACATTCAAAAGGCCCTCGGTCGGTCTTCTGAAAAGCCATACATCATGGTGTGTGTGCCAAGCGGGATTACTGAAGTTGAAAAGCGGGCAGTGATTGATGCTACTCGTGTGGCTGGTGCCCGTGATGCATATGTCATTGAGGAACCTTTTGCAGCCGCAATCGGTGCTGGTCTTCCTGTCATGGATCCAACTGGTAGCATGGTTGTTGACATTGGTGGTGGGACCACCGATGTTGCCACAATCTCACTTGGTGGGATTGTATCCAGTCGGTCCATTCGCATGGCTGGCGACAAACTCGATGAGTCAATTGTTGCTTTCGTTCGTCAAAAGTACAATTTATTGATTGGTGAGACGACAGCGGAAAATTTGAAGATTCAAATTGGTTCTGCTTCGGTTGAAGCTTCTGAGACCATGGATGGTGCATCTATTCGAGGCCGTGATTTGATTTCCGGTCTGCCAAAGACCATTGATGTGACCGCTGAAGATGTTGCTAAGGCAATTCACGACACCATTGTTGAAGTGATTGCAGCCATTAAGGAAACATTGGAAGAAACTTCTCCTGAAATTGCTGCAGACGTTATCGATCATGGAATTGTCTTGACCGGTGGTGGTGCGTTACTGAAGAATCTTCAGGATGTTATTTCTGAAGCAACTAAGGTGCCAGTCTTCATTGCCAACGAACCACTCGATTGTGTGGCTATTGGTACTGGTGAATCGTTGAAGAGTATTGACGTCATGAAACGGCGCAACAACCGTTAATAATTCGAAAATGTGTGGCACAAAAGCATTGGTCTTGGTCGACAGAAACAGTGTGTGAAAATGACATTGTTTTTGTCCAGACCGCGTCAACGGACGTTGAAAGTGGTTAGATAACCGCGACGCCAGCGCGTTTGTGCCACATTTTTTGATTGTGATGTTTTTAGACTTGGAGGTAACAATGCATAGATTCTTTTCAAACCGACGACTTGTCATCATCGCCGTGGGAATCATTACATGCCTGGGACTATTGACGTTATCGGTGACGGTTCGTAATCGTCGGAATACACCACCAATCATTCAACAATTCGGGAATGATGTGGCCGGTTTTGCTGACCGCGTGGTAAGTGTACCCGTTGGTGGGGTCGGTGCCGGAGTCAATTCGATTTCTCAGTTGTTAAGCACGTATGATGAAAATCAGAAGTTGAAACAACAAGTTGATCAAATGGCACAAGACAAAGTTCGTTTGCAAACAACTGAAAATGAAAACAAAGAATTACGTAGCGAAGCTAAGCTAAATAATAGCTTGATTGATTACCAGCCGATTACGGCCGGCGTTATCGCAAGAACGCCATCGGCATGGCAGAACCAATTGGTTATTGGCAAAGGTAAAACCAGTGGCATTAAGAAAAATATGCCTGTGCTTGCCGGTAAGGGATTAATTGGCCGTGTGATTGAAGTCAATCAAACCAACAGTAAGGTTGAGCTAATTTCCGATGATACCGATACTGCTAATCGGTTTGCTATTCAAGTCACTAATGCCGGTGGTGAAACGGTTAATGGTATCGTGACTGGCTATGACAAAGACAAGAATCTGCTAGAAATGGGTCAGATTACGACCAAAGTCGCCATTAAAAAGGGCGATAAAGTGACAACTAGTGGACTTGGTGGGATAACCCCCAAAGGATTGTTTGTTGGCACGATTGTTTCGACCAGTTCTGATGACTATGGTTTGGCAAATAAGGTTTACATCAAACCAGCGGGCAATCTTGGCACGGTTAACGTTGTTACAATTGCCGCAAAACAATAAATGGGGGTGATGACATGCGTGAATCAAGCTTACGCTGGACGTTTATTATTGGCCTTCTGTTAAGCGTGTTTTTAGATGGAACGATCAGCCAGCAGTTCGCCGGTCATTTATTCCGCAGTTCGGCGACGGCTGTACCAGAGATTACTACGTTGTGGTTGCTTTGTGCATCTTTCTTTGAGGATCAATATCACATGCCAACATATTGGTTTGCAGTTTTCGCTGGCGTGGTTTTTGACCTCTTTTACAGCGGTTACTGGGGCGTGTACTTATTTATTTTCCCAGTGATCGTGTGGTTAGCTCGTACTTTACGACAAGTGCTGCCTGTCAATTTATTTGCGACACTGCTGGTCGGTTTTCTAGGGTTTACCATTCAACCATTACTGAGCTGGTCGGCTTTACAAATGATTGGTGGCACTGGTACATCGTTTGCTGATTTTATGGTAATCGATCTGGCACCAACGTTGGCCCTAAATGAAGTGATTCTATTGATTTTGTATGTGCCGTTACGACAACTTTATTTGCGTGGCGCACGTGTTCAGTAATTTTTTTAATGCGTGGCATATTTAATAGGGTTGACAGAGCGTATAAAGAACACTATAGTGTTGCTAACTTAAGAATATGAATGAAATGACAATGAACGGAAGAGTAAATGACAGGCTTGTCCAGAAAGTAATCGCTGCTGTGATGATTACCCTGACTGTTGTTGAAACACATCTGTGAGTCGTTTGGCTGAATTTATGAAGTAGGTTAAACCGGTCGGTCCGTTACCCCAAGGAGTTTATAAACAAACTCGTTGAGTCAGTTACTGTGAAGTAATTGAAAGCTTGAGGTGGAACCGCGCAAACACGCCCTCTTTAGTCACTAAGATGACTAAAGAGGGCGTGTTTTTGTTTATAAACTCCGTGAGTTTATCGTCGTGAGGCGGTAGAAAAATGAGGTGGCACCACGTTAACCAACGTCCTCTAACTAGCAATTAGGCTAGTTAGGGGATTTTTTTGTGTCAAACGCAATGTGTTGTCATTAGTTTGAAAAGTTGTTCATCATAGGAGGGGTTAACATGTCGTTAACATACGTCAATCAGATTTTGCCATCATTATTTAGTGGGGCATGGATGACCATTCGTATTTTCTTTTGGACGTTGGTTGGTGCTTTACCGCTAGGTGTATTAGTTAGTATGGGACTACGTTCACGGTTTTCACCGATTCGTTGGGTGCTGAACTTTTACGTTTGGCTCATGCGTGGGACGCCGCTATTGCTTCAACTGATGTTTGTTTTTTACGGACTACCAGACGTTAATATTGTGTTTGCCCGTTATCCCGCAGCACTGTTCGCCTTTATCTTAAACTACGCCGCTTATTTTGCTGAAATCTTCCGTGGCGGTTTTGCCGGTATTGACCATGGTCAATACGAGGGTGCCCAAGTGCTCGGTCTGACTTATACTCAAACCTTACGAAAGATTGTACTGCCACAAGTTGTCAAAAGCGTTATCCCTGCTGTTGGTAATGAAGTGATCAACTTGGTCAAAGATTCATCGCTGGTTTATGTTATTGGATTAGGTGATCTACTGCGTGCCGGTAATGTGGCCTCAGCTAGAGATGTTACATTGGTTCCGCTGATCCTAGTGGGGATTATTTATCTTTTGTTGACGTTGGTTTGTACCTACGCCTTACGCGGATTAGAGAAACACTACAGTTACTATCGATAGGAGGGATCAACTATGCTGGAATTAAAAAATATCAACAAATCATTTGCACAGCGCAGAATTTTAAACGACTTTTCAATGGTTGTGCCTGACCAACAAATTGTTAGTATCGTCGGTCCCTCTGGTGCCGGAAAGACGACCTTGTTACGGTGCATCGCAGGATTAGAACGTCCAGACTCGGGCAGCTTTCTTTTAGACGGTCAACCGTTTGACCCAGTTGAAGATCGTGGAAGTGAACGTAAGATTGGTGTGGTTTTTCAAGACTTTAATTTATTTCCTAACTTGAGTGTGCTCGACAACATCATGTTAGCACCTAAAATGGTAACTGGTCTGTCAACAAAACAGGCTCATGAACAAGTTGAATCATTGGTTGAGTCGCTTGGGTTAGCTCAAGTGATCAAACAGTATCCATTTCAGCTATCTGGTGGTCAAAAACAGCGTGTTGCAATTGCGAGAGCTTTGGCTATGGAACCAGCTATTTTATGTTATGACGAGCCAACGTCAGCATTGGACCCAACGCTTCGTGATACGGTCGGTCAACTCATTTTAGACCTCAAAAAACGAGGGATTACCCAGATTGTTGTCACCCATGATCAGCAGTTTGCGGAAAAAATTGCCGATCAGGTTGTGACAGTTAAACCACTGAATGCCTAAGGCCAATGTTAGTTTGACCAGGGATAGTGGGGAGGATGAAGATAATGATTCGAAAACGAACAATAAGCAGGTATCGACGATTAGCGGCATTAGTTGTTGTCATGCTAATGGGCATTTTAGTTTTGAGCGGTTGTGAGAGCGTTGCTACCCGTGCGGATCATCAAGATACCTGGCAACATATAAAACGCCGTGGAACGGTCGTTATCGGTGTTGATGATAGTTTTGTTCCGATGGGTTTTCGCGAAAAGAATGGAAAATTGGTTGGCTACGATGTGGATCTAGCGAAGGCAACGTTTGCTCAGTATGGTCTCAAAGTAGATTTTCAAACGATTGACTGGTCCATGAAGGAAACAGAATTGCGTAATGGGACGATTGATGCAATCTGGAATGGCTATACCATAACGCCTCAACGGGCAGCCAAAGTGGCCTTTTCCCGACCGTATCTCAGAAATCGTCAGGTCTTGGTAACCAAGAGAAAACAAAATATTCGGCGATTTTCAGATATGAAAGGCAAAATCTTAGGTTTGCAAACCGGATCATCGGCCCAAACGTTAGTTAATCAAAAGCCTAAGCTATTGAAACAATACATCAAAGGATCGCCGATAACATATGACACATTTAATGACGCTTTTATTGATCTGAACGTTAACCGAATTCAGGGGTTACTGATTGATCAAGTGTACGCAGGCTATTACGTTAAGCACGAACCTAATCCGTCTGCCTATCGAACGATTGTCGGCGATTTTGCCGGGGAAGATTACGCGGTTGGCTTACGTAAGGGGGATGTCACCTTAAGGAAAAAAATCAACCAGGCGTTTGTTAAACTGGCTAAGAATGGACAACTCAGTCAGATTAACCATAAATGGTTCGGTCAGGATTCAGATTCATTAATTTCGAAGTAGTATTTAAAAGTTATTCGCGGCTTTCAACGTTCAGTTATTCTTTTAGTCATAATAAATATTAAAAAGTCGTAGGACACAAATTTGGAGACTGTGAATTTGTGTCCTACGACTTTATTTTACGATTTTTTTCGATAGTGGTTCTAGTCCAGAGGATTGTTTTTACGGGGCATTTCAGCTAGTATAAAGCAATGATGACTACACAAATTTATTTTAACGGAGGCGGCTGGAATTGAAACAAGATTTAGCAAACGGTGTTCATTTAACCGTTCTCCCAACCACACAATTTAAAACAGTTAGCGTGCTGGTATCTTTTTGCTCGCCAGTTCAATTAGCCACGTTAACGACGCGTTCATTATTGGCTGACCTATTAGAGACCAGTTCGGCAATGTACCCGACACAAACGGCGTTAGCTGCAGTACTGAGTAATATGTATGGTGCAAATTTCAATACGAACGTTACTAAAATGGGCAACTTAGCTCAGTTTCAATTCGCACTGACTTTGGCCAATGGCCGCTATTTAGAAGGACAACCTAATTTATTAGCTGACGGATTTCATTTTCTCAACGAAGTGATGTTAAATCCATTGGTTAGCACGCAAAACGGTATTACCGGCTTTGACCAACAGACGTTTGATCGACAAAAAGAAAATTTGGCCATCGCGTTACGTGCCGTCAGTGATGATAAGATGTTATACGCGCGTTTACAGGCTCAACGTTTGCATTTTGGTGACACTGCGGCTGCTTATCCCAGTGCAGGCCGGTTAGTTGACGTCGAGAGCCTAACAGCACAGTCAGTTTATAATGAATATCGGCGTATTTTGACTGACGATGAAGTGTTTATTTATGTCATGGGCGATGTGGATGCTGATGAAGTGGCAACGTTGCTTGATTCATTTGATTTAACGGATCGTCCATCGATGTCACGACAAATTACAATACCGCAGGAAACCCCTTCGAATGTCACTAGAAAAGTGGAACATCAGTCGATAACCCAAGCCAAACTTGACCTGGTTTATAATTTGCCGGTTCATTATGGTGACAATCAGTATTTTGCGGCACAGGTGTTTAACGGACTGTTTGGTGGCACGCCACTATCATTGCTGTTTACAAATGTTCGAGAAAAGAAGAGCTTGGCCTATTATGCTAATTCAGGCATTAATTTCTTTAATCAAACGTTATTGGTACAGGCAGGTATCGATGGGGAGCAGGCGGTGACTGTGCAACAGATCATTGGCGAGCAATTGGCTGATCTGGCGTCTGGAAAGTTTAGCGTGGATCGCATGAGTCAGGTTAAGGAAACGTTGATTAATCAGCGTGAGGCGGCTCAGGATGCACCACGATTGGTAGTTGGCTCTGAATTATTGGGCGACTTAACGGCTAGTCCAATGGCTGTAAGTGATTGGATTGATGGCATCAATGCTGTCACAGCTCAGGATGTTGCCGCGATTGCGCAGCAAACGAGTTTGGCAACGAGTTATTTACTTACCAAGTAACCAGCCTAAACTCAAATTGCCAATTTAAAAAGTATCTGATTGATAAGGAGACAACTGTGGAAAAACACGATTATCAGCAGTTAGGTGAAACTATTTATGAAGAAACTTTGCCCAATGGTTTATTGGTGCAGTTGCTGCCAAAGGCAGGTTTTCATAAAACGTATGCCTTAATGACAACTGACTTCGGTTCGACGGATCGAACGTTTACACCACGTGGGGCTGATGAAGCAGTAACCATTCCAGATGGGGTTGCTCATTTTTTGGAACACAAGATGTTTGAAAAGGCAGATCACGATGCATTCGATTTGTTTGGACAATATGGTGCGGATGCAAATGCCTATACGAGTTTTACACGAACCAGTTATTTGTTTGCTGCAAGTCGTCATCTCAAAGAGAATTTAAATATTCTGTTGGATTTTGTTCAAGATCCTTATTTTACCGAGGCTACTGTAGCTAAGGAAAAAGGGATTATTGGGCAAGAAATCCAAATGTATGATGATGACCCAAGCTGGCAACTATTTATGGGCATTGTGGGTAATTTATATCCGACGGAACCCGTTCATATTGATATCGCCGGAACAGTCGATTCAATTGGTCAGATTACGGCAGAACAATTAATGTCCACGTATCAAACGTTTTACCATCCAAGCAATATGAATCTATTTATCGTGGGGGCTTTTGAACCTGATTCGGTGATGACTTGGATTAAGGAAAATCAGGCAAGCAAGACATTTGAACAACCGGCTGCAATTGACCGAACGATCATTGAAAATCATGATCAAACGGAGATTCTTCCTTATCGAAGCCGCCACCTAAACGTTACCATGCCGAAGTCAATTGTGGGACTTCGTGGTTTAGATGACGTACCCAGTGGGCGCGATGGATTAAAATATAGTTTAGCTGTATCCTTGTTGCTAGATATGTTGTTTGCAGATACCAGCGAGACGTATCTGAAGCTCTACGATGCTGGCATTATTGATGATAGTTTTGACTATGATTTTTCTTTGGAACGCGGGTTCCACTTCTTGACCGTCAGCAGTGATACCGATGATCCAAACGGATTTTCAGAAGCGATTATTAATGTGTTAGAGCATGTGAGTGATTACCTTTCCGGTCAGGCAGCTATTGAAAATTTTGAATTGGTTAAGCGTGAAGCAATTGGTCATCACATTATGATGTTGAATTCAGTGGAAGCTATTGCCAATGCCTATGAGGGTAAACTATTTGATAATGCTAATTTACTTGATGAGACACAACTGTTAGAATCACTGACCTTAGCGGATGTTCAATCTTTGGCAGAAGCATTAATCAGGTCGGAAGGCATCAGTGTGTTTGATGTTTTGCCAACGGAAGATACGGAAGATCTTGAAAATTCTTAAAAAAATTCACCGTTTTTGTAATTCAATAACAGAAACAGGCTGTTATGCTATACTTAAATTCAACGTGTCATGAACGTATTCTATAAAGATGGAGTCTTTATCTTATGAGTGAGGAAACACCAACTATTGGTCAAAAGTTGCAAGAAGCCCGTAATGCGAAGGGTTTAACAATTGATGACGTTCAACAAAGTACAAAAATTCAACGTCGCTACCTCATTGCCATTGAAGACGGCAAGTTTGACGAGTTGCCAGGCGATTTTTACGTGCGAGCATTTATTAAACAATACGCTCAAGCGGTTGATTTGAACGGCGATGAGTTATTAAAAGATTACAACGATCAGTTGCCACAGGCTGCAGCAACACATGTTATGCCAGCTGATGAGGCCCCTGCAACACGGGAAAAGACGCCTCAAGTGCGCGAAAGTAACGGCACATTAGAACGGTTACGATCAATCTTGCCAATTGCATTGGTAACATTGTTAGTTGTAGTCATTCTTGGTGCCATTTGGGTGTTTGCGGTTCGTAATGGTAATAAGTCTAGTAACAATAGTCAGATTTCCAGCAGTGCAGTTAAGGTAAGCTCTTCGAAAGATACTGAATCGAGCAGTTCAAGTAGTTCTAGCAGTTCATCGAGTAGTTCAAGTTCTAGCAGTTCAAGTAGCAGTTCTAGTTCAGACAAGTCGAAGAAAAACAGCAAGGCTAAGTTAGTCTCTGTTTCTACGACGGGTGGTAACAGCACCTACCGGCTGGAAAATGCCCCTGCGACGAACAAGATTACTATTGCTGCCGACAATGCCGCATCCTGGATGCAGGTTACACCTGCAGGTAGTTCTGCACTTTATGTCGGAACCATGCAAAGCGGTAAGTCACAAACGGTCACCTTGCCTAACGGCGCAACTTCGGTTGCAGTTTCATTTGGTAATCGAACGGCAACTAAGATCCAAATCAACGGTAAAGACGTTGACATTAGTAAAGGTACTGGTAATACAGGTGTCCTGACAATTCAATTACAGGCAGCTACCAGTAAAACGAAATAACGTACAAGCAGAGGTCACATTGTGAATTTACCTAATAAATTAACGGTTTTTCGAATCATTTTGATTCCAGTTTTCTTGATTATTATGGCAGTTCCCTTTAATTGGGGCGTTGTTACGTGGGCAGGCACGAATATTCCGGTCACGAGTTTGATTGGCACGATCATCTTTATTGTTGCGTCGCTAACTGATTTCTTGGACGGTAGAATTGCTCGCGGACAGCATTTGGTTACAAACTTTGGTAAGTTTGCCGATCCACTTGCTGATAAAATGCTGGTAATGACTGCTTTTGTCATCTTAGTTGAGATGGGCAAGGCACCAGCTTGGGTTGTTGCGATTATCGTGTGCCGTGAACTTGCAATCACCGGTTTGCGGTTGTTAATTGTTGAAAACGATGGCACTGTGATGGCTGCGGCTTATCCAGGTAAAATCAAAACAACCACACAAATGTTATCGATCATTTTGTTGTTCTTGAACAATGTGTTCTTTAACAACATTCATGTACCGATGGCTGGCATTCTGCTTTATGTCTGCTTATTCTTCACTATCTATTCAGGAATTGATTACTTCGTTCAAAACCGGAGTGTCTTCAGCGATGGGTTTAAATAAATAACGATTTTTAGGACACCTTTGCAAATTGTGAAGGTGTCTTTTTAAATACTCTTTTCAATTCTTCAGGGCTACGGTTATGTGCAAACTGTTTTATAATTGAAATTGCACGAACATTTGTGACTAAAATGCGTATGTTAGGAGTGAACATCGTTTGCAAGCAGAAATTATCGCCGTTGGTACGGAAATTTTACTAGGACAGATCGACAATACGAATGCGAGTTATGTGGCCCGTGGACTAGCCGGACTGGGCATTAATGTATTTCATCAACAGGTAGTTGGTGACAATCCGGAACGTTTGGATGATGCCATTGCATTGGCGGAGCAGCGAAGTGATCTCGTTGTTGTGATGGGTGGTCTCGGACCCACGCGAGATGATTTAACCAAGCAAGTTGTTGCAAGGCATTTAGGCCGAAAATTAGTGGTTGATGAGCAGGCGCTCAATAAGATTGTCACGCATTATAAAACGACTGGCCGGTCGCTAGGTGATAACGATCGATTGCAGGCGTTGTATGTGGACGGTGGTCGTTCATTACCTAACGAAAATGGTATGGCTGTTGGTGACTTTATTCATCAGGCAAACTGGACAGACTTTTTAGTCCTGCCAGGACCGCCACGTGAATTAATCGATATGTTTGATCGAACAGTCGTGCCGATCTTAAGGGACACGTATCAAATTGAGCAGCGGCTAAAGTCCCGAGTCTTAAGGTATTTTGGAATTGGTGAAGCAGATTTGGCACGTCAATTAGATGATTTAATTGATAATCAGACGAATCCGACGTTAGCCACCTATGCTAAAAGCGGTGAAGTCACGTTGCGTTTGACCGCTAACGCCAAAGACGACCAGGTTGCTAATGCTCTGTTAGATAAAATGGAGAAGACCGTTCAAGTTCGCATTGGGCAGTACTTTTACGGCTACGGAGACGATAACGATTTGGCAACTGTGGTTGTTAATCAGCTCATTGCGCATCATTTAAGTATCACGGCAGCTGAAAGTTTAACTGCTGGGTTATTTCAGAGTACGATTGGATCGGTTCCTGGCGTTTCAGCTGTTTTTCCAGGCGGTTTTGTAACGTATGCGGCTTCTGCGAAGCATGAGCTGATTGCTGTTCCGCAGTCTGTGATTGATCAGTTTGGCGTGGTTAGCGAGCAGACAGCTATTTGGATGGCACAGCAATCTAAGAAACTGTTGCATACTGATATCGCGATTTCATTCACCGGTGTTGCAGGACCAGATGAGTTAGAGGGTCATCCTGCTGGTACAGTTTGGATTGGCTTAGCGTATCGTGACGAACCAGTGGTTGCACATGAATATCACTTTGCGGATGACCGCCAATTAAATCGTTGGCGATCTGTACTAAACGGATTGGATCTGGTTCGTCGCGCCATCAACGATCAAAACTGATGCGAACTTTTGTTCGATTTTCCTTGCTTTTTGTTCTATTACTCGGTATCATAATGACATTAGGTTATGTGATTGAAGGAGGATTTGCCCTTGGCAGATGCACGTCAGGCAGCCTTAGATGCTGCATTAAAGAAAATTGAAAAAAACTTTGGTAAGGGATCCATTATGCGTTTGGGTGAAAATGTAAACACTCAAATTTCAACGATTCCTTCCGGCTCTCTGAAACTGGACGATGCACTGGGCGTAGGTGGATACCCACGCGGGCGGATCGTTGAAGTTTATGGTCCTGAATCGTCAGGTAAGACAACAATTGCATTACATGCTGTGGCCGAAGTTCAAAAGATGGGTGGTACAGCAGCGTACATCGATGCTGAAAACGCGTTAGATGCCCAATATGCTGAAGCCTTAGGTGTCAAAGTCGATGATTTATTATTGTCTCAGCCAGACACTGGTGAACAGGGATTGGAAATTACGGATGCGTTAGTTTCCTCCGGTGCGATTGACATTGTTGTCATTGATTCAGTAGCTGCTTTAGTTCCTCGCGCTGAAATCGAAGGTGAAATGGGTGATGCTCATGTCGGCCTTCAAGCACGATTGATGTCACAGGCTTTGCGGAAACTTTCTGGAACCATTAACAAAACCAAGACCATCGCAATCTTTATCAATCAGATTCGTGAAAAAGTTGGTGTGATGTTTGGTAATCCAGAAACGACACCGGGTGGACGGGCACTTAAGTTTTATGCCACAATTCGCCTAGAAGTACGTCGAGCTGAGCAGATTAAAGATGGCACTGAAGTAAAGGGGAACCGTACTAGAATTAAGGTTGTTAAGAACAAGGTAGCTTCACCATTCCGTGTTGCGGAAGTCGACATTATGTACGGACACGGCATTTCTCAATCAGGTGAGTTGCTGGACATGGCGGTTGACAAGGATATTGTTGACAAGTCTGGTGCTTGGTACTCTTATGATGGTGAACGGATCGGTCAAGGCCGGGAAAATGTTAAGGCTTATCTAGAGGCCGATGAGCATCAAGCAATGCGGCAAGAAATCTATGATAAAGTGCGTAAGGCATATAACATGGACGGAAACGCCGACGATGAGGATGCGGAATCTGCTGAAAACGGTACGAAAGACGCTAAGACAGCAAAAACATCATCCAATAAGACGACTAAGTCTTCAGCAAAGGGTAGCGAAACAACGCTAGATGTTTAGTTGGACGGCTTTGCACTTAGAAATGAGATGCTTTAAATTTAATTAAATCAATCATTTTTTAAAGACGCTGATATTATCAGCGTCTTTTTTTGCGAAAAAAGTTGACTTTTGTCTTAACTACATATACAGTTAGTTACATAAGTAATTAACCACATAAGCAGCGGAGGAAAATCATGCAAAAAACACCAGTAGTTTCAGTTAGTGGGTTACACAAAACCTATGGGCGTAAGAATGAACAACAATATGAAGCTTTAAAGGGAATTAATTTTACGATCGATGAAGGCGAATTTGTTGGCATTATGGGAGCCTCAGGGTCGGGTAAAACAACGCTACTTAACTTACTGTCCACACTTGACACGCCGACGAGTGGCAGTGTGGAGGTAAATGGGCAAGATATAACCGGGTTCAAGGGAAAAGCATTGTCAGACTTCCGTTCAGAAGAAATCGGTTTTATCTTTCAGGACTTCAATCTTTTAGAGAGTTTGACGGCTAAAGAAAACATTGCTTTGCCCTTATCACTTCAAGGGGTAAAGAAAGTGGAAATTTCAAAAGCGGTTAAAGAAGTGGCCACAACATTGTCGATTGAAAACTTGTTATCTAAATATCCTACAGAACTGTCAGGGGGTCAAAAACAGCGCGTAGCGGCAGCCAGAGCGATTGTTCATCGTCCCGCAATCATTATGGGGGATGAACCAACTGGGGCCTTAGATTCAAAGTCTGCGCGTGATTTACTAGATTTAATGACAGATATTAATAAAAACCAACATGTTTCTGTCCTATTGGTCACACATGATCCATTTTCAGCCAGTTTTTGTGACCGGATATTGTTCATTCAAGACGGTCAAATTGGTCAGGAATTAAAAAAAGCTGACAATAATCGCCAAACTTTTTATCAAGAAATTCTGAACCAATTGGGTACTTTTGAACAGTAAGCGGGGGAATGACATGTTAACTAAATTATCATTAGCAGGAATTAAAAATCGGTTTAAAGATTACTTAGTTTTACTTACTGGTCTTATTATCTCAGCAGCTGTTTTTTACATGTTTGCCAATTTGGCGACAAATCGTGAATTCGTTAAATCCAATACTCAAATTTCCATGGCCTCACAAGTTTTTATCTTTGGAATGATTTTGCTGATTCTGATTACAATCGTGTACATTGCCTATGCAAATTCTTTTTTGTTAAGCATGCGACAACATGATTATGGTTTATTTATGATGTTGGGTGCTAAAAAGAATCGAATTGGCGAACTGGTTTTTATTGAGACGTTACTGATTGGTGTGATTTCCACCATCGTTGGGATTGTTTTAGGGATAGGTATGAGTATGGGACTATCCCAAATTTTGTTTAATCAATTGGGACTGACTGTGCATCATTTCAATGCTCTTTATTGGCCAGCAATTGTGACCACAATTTGTCTGTATGTTGGTTTGTTTCTCGTATCTGGCCTCTTCAATTTAGCTAAATTGGTTAGAACGCCAGTGCTTAAATTGTTACACATAGATGATGAGGTTTCTCTACCTAAAAGACGACCATTAGTGCAATTAACGGAAATTGTGGCAGGACTTTTGCTACTGGCAATTGGATACATTGCTATGGCCAAAATCATGACGTTGCAACTGTTGGCTGTTCCACTAGCACTAGTGACGATCACACTTGGTAGCTATTTGCTATTTAGTGCAGTTATTGTCGGTGCTGTTGAATTGCTGAAGCAAACAAATTTTGCTAACAAAAAATTGCATAATTTTACATTAGCTCAAATTATGTTTAGAGTTCGTAGCTATACGCGAATTCTGACCATTGTATCGTTATTATTTGCTTTAGCGCTAGGGGCAATTAGTGTCGGCGCGGGTTTTCAACGGCAGGCACCGCAGATGGCAAGATCGACTAGTGCCTATACAATGGCTATAAATGATATGGACAAAAAGGAACATCATTTGGTCAATCAGTTGAACGATACGCACACACTCACCTATTCTCAAAAGATTATTGGCAACACAGTTTACTATAACGAACAAGAATTTGTTGATCATCCTTTGCCAATGTTGAAAAGTCGTCAGGCCTTAAACAACGGTTCACTCAAGACACTATCTATTGCTCAATTTAAAAAGGTGGCCTTGGATGATATGGATTTCACCGGACTGGTCCCGAAGATTGGTCAACAGAAAAGTGAGTTTGCAACTCAAAGAAATTTTGCAAATTTAAACACGGCAACTACTCACACGGTTACTATCATTCGCTTAAATAACGTTCTAGCCCAACGAAAAATTTTGGATCGTTTAGAAAAAATGCAGCAGCAACGTTTTCCGGCACCAGCTATGGCGACAGTGGGTGGCTTTCAAACCTATAAAATGTTTAATGCTCTCTTTAGTGGCTTAGAATTCATGGGATTTTTCCTCGGCTTTGCCTTTTTAGCGATGCTTGCTAGTTGCCTGATGTTTAAGATCTTGTCTGGTGCAAACAAAGATGTTGTTCGCTACAATATGCTTAACCGGATCGGAACTAGACGGGCGTTGATGAAGCAGGCAGTGCGAGGTGAAATTTTGACGCTGTTTGCACTGCCAGGCGTTTTGGGCATTGTTGATGTTCTATTTGGATTACAGATGTTTAAACCGCTGATGTATCATCCCTATGAAATGACAGGGTGGTCGATTTTGATTTTCTGTATTCTGTACGGTGTTTATTATGGAATCACGACATTAATCTATGAACGGCTGGTGATTCCTAAAGAACAGATGAACGGCTAATCGATTAAAAAGCCAATTTTAGGTTAACTGCTTGATTGACGGAGCAACGGACAATCGCGTATCCTTATCTTGCTAACACATTAAAGAAAGCTAAGGCTGGAGAAAAAACATGCACTTTGACTTTGATGGCAATACGCCACTTTATTTACAAGTGGCAGAACAAATTGAAGAAGCCATTTTAACGAATGGTTTTAAGTCCGGGGAACAAGTGCCGTCAACGACCGAGATTTCCAGGGAATTTCACATTAACCCTGCAACCGTGTTAAAGGGTATGAATATTTTGGTCAACGACGAGATTATTGAGAAGCGTCGCGGACTTGGCATGTTTGTATTGGAAGGTGCACGTGAGCGGATTACGGACAAACGGCGTACCCAATTTTATGACGACAACATTCAGCCACTGATTAACGCCGCTAGGCAAATCGGTCTTTCGGAAGCTGTTTTGGCAGAGATGATTAAACGGGGGTATGCAGATAATGGCACTGATAATCAAAAAATTGACTAAGCACGCAGGGCGTAAAATGCTCCTTCACAGTGCCAATTTAACGTTCGAACCGGAAACAATTTATGGCCTACTGGGTCGTAACGGGGCGGGTAAAAGTACTTTATTAAATATGATTGCTGATCGAATTCCGCGGTCAAGTGGTGAAATCACGATTGACGGTCAATCAGTTCACGAAAATGATCATGTTTTACAACGACTCTTTTTGGCCAGCGAAGATAACCTTTATCCTGCTCGTGAACGAGTAAATAACTTATTTAAGATTACGAAGCAACTGTATGGCGAATTCGATGTTGACTATGCTGAATACTTAGCTAAAGCATTTGGGTTAAATACGCGAACTAGTTTTGGTCGCTTATCAACAGGCTACCGAACTATATTTAAGGACATCGTCGCACTTTGCGTGCCGGCAGATTACATCATGTTAGATGAGCCAGTCCTTGGTCTTGATGCCGGACATCGTGAACTGTTTTACCGCGAGTTGATAACCACATACGCGGACCGCCCACGAACCTTTATTATTGCGACCCATTTGATTGAGGAAGTTGAAACGATCCTAAATAACGTGATTGTGATTAATCAGGGGCAAATTAAATTGGCTGAGCCTGTCGAGGCACTGATGGCCCGATCGTATCGTTTAGCCGGGCCAAGCGATGCAATGGCAATGTTCTTGCCTAGTGTTAAAGTGCTGTCGCAAAGTTCATTTGGGCATGAAACGAGAGCAATTGTAACGATGATTGGCTCGCCGGCATTACCAGAGGGAATTGCTAAACAGTCTTTGAGCTTGCAGGATCTGTTTGTGGCATTAACGGAGGATAGTCATGAAGATTAAACCAGTTTATCAATTTCGTCTTCGGCGTGATGCAAAATTATTGGGATGGGGTTATTTAGCTTCGTTCGTTGGCTTGTGGTTTATTCCATTTTTGATCAGATGGATGACCAGTGGCTTTAAAGCAGCGCTACCACTCAAACCGTATCTCGCAACTAATGCTTTAGAGTCGATCATGGTCTTGTTTCTCTTTGTAGTTGGCGCACTTGTTTATCAGGGATTTGAATTATTCATCCAAAATGGTATTTCACGGCGTACCTACTGGACGGGGAAATTGCTGAGCCTGATGACAATTGCTGTTGGTATTTCCGTTATCAATGTTTTATATCGGCTATTGGTAGCACAGCCACTAGGGATGCGAACGTTTGAAAGCACAGGTCGCGCAGAATTTGGTCACTTCATTCAGCATGGCAATATTGATATTTTTTGGTTTTGGATTCGTGCACTGAGTACGTTGACGTTAGCGCTGACACTCGGTATGCTCGTTGGCGCTGTGTTGGGGTTAATGACAACTAGGTGGAAGATTATTACATTCATTGCTGCGCCGATTATTGGTCTTGGCCTACTGACATTCATTTTGTACGCTGGTACAAATGGTGGCCAACCGATTTCCTTCACATCAACCTGGTTGGGAAGTTTATTCCGGGTGATGTATGGATTTGATGGCTATATTCGATATCAACATCCGTTAAATTTAGTTGTAACAAACTTTATTTTGAGTGCAATCTGTTTGGCTGTTAGTTACAGTTTTAACCGTTTGCTACGCCTAAAACGAGTTTAATGGGGACAAACGTTAGCCATCGTTTATTGACAGCTTGCTCGTTTATCAGTAAACTGAAACTGTGTAAATAATCAATTTAACATCTTACAAGTTTGCGGCTGGCTTAACGGTCAGCCATTTTTGATGAAGGGCGGGAATTAAATATGGTTTACGTTGTAACCATAATCCTCGTGCTCATCGCTATTATTGCCGGTCTGTATGGTGGACTTGCCATTGCCAAGAAGCGTCACGAACGCGATATTGACAATGCCAACAATTCTGCCGCAGCCATCCTTAAAAAAGCTCACCAGGATGCAAAAACCGCTAAAAAAGAGGCTTTACTTGAGGCTCGCGAAGAGAACCACAAGTACCGAACGGACGTTGAAAATGAATTAAAGGATCGACGTGCGGAGGTTCAAAAGCAAGAAGATCGGTTATTGCAACGTGAAGAAGCTCTGGATCGCAAAGATAATACGTTCGAAAAGCGTGAAGCGCAATTGACACGCAAAGAAGACAAGTTAACTAGTGATCGGGATGCACTGAAACAGCAACAGCAAGAAGCAGCAGACCTCATCGATAAGCGACAACAAGAAGTTGAACGAGTGGCGGCTTTGTCTCAAGACGAAGCACGAGATTTAGTTATTCAGGAAACAAAGGATCAGTTGGCTCATGAACGAGCCGTACTGATTAAAGAAAGTGAAGAAGAGGCCAAGATCTCTGCTGATAAGGAAGCTAAGAATCTGATTGTTGCTGCCATTCAGCGGAGTGTTGCAGACACCGTCTCTGATAATACGGTGACGGTCGTTACATTGCCGAATGATGACATGAAAGGCCGAATCATTGGTCGTGAGGGCCGTAACATTCGGACACTTGAAACGTTAACTGGAATTGACCTCATTATTGACGATACACCGGAAGCAGTTGTGCTGAGTGGGTTTGATCCCGTTCGTCGTGAAATTGCTAAGTTGGCGTTGGAGAAATTGATTGCTGATGGTCGGATTCATCCGGCTAGAATTGAAGAAATGGTTGAAAAAGCACGCAAGGAAATGGATGATAAAATCCGTGAAATTGGTGAGCAAACCGTCTTTGATTTAGGCATTCGAGCCATGAATCCTGATTTGATCAAGACAATTGGCCGAATGAACTACAGAACCAGTTATGGTCAAAATGTTTTGAACCACTCTATTGAAGTTGCTAAGTTGACCGCTGTGATGGCGGCTGAACTTGGTGAGGATGTTGCGTTAGCTAAGCGCGCAGGATTATTACACGATATTGGTAAGGCCGTGGATCATGAAGTTGAAGGATCTCACGTTGAATTAGGGGTTGAATTGGCAACTAAGTACCATGAAAACCCAGTTGTTATTAACACAATTGCTTCCCACCATGGTGATGTTGAACCAACATCGATCATTGCCGTCTTGGTTGGGGCTGCGGATGCCATTTCCTCAGCAAGACCGGGTGCACGTTCCGAATCGCTTGAAAATTATATTCAACGTTTGAAACAGTTGGAAGAAATTGCCAATCGTCATGATGGTGTGGCACAGAGTTATGCCATTCAGGCAGGCCGTGAAGTACGGGTTATCGTTAAGCCTCAGGATATCGATGATCTTCAAGCAACGGTCATTGCTCGTGACATTAAGAATGAAATTGAAAACGATCTTGAATACCCTGGTCATATTAAAGTGACCGTTATTCGGGAAACGAGAGCTGTTGAGTACGCTAAATAAGTGACTTAATGGGTATAAAACGACACTTAGCCGAGAGTTGGCTGATGTCGTTTTTCTTTGCAGTTAAACATTGTTTTTAGTAGGGACCACGTGTTCGAATCAACCCAGACAGTGACCGTAAAAAATGTTAAACTTAGACCATCGTTTTTTAGGACTTGGATGGAATTGTTTGTTAGTTATAAGTGGGTGAGGCCGCTTACGGCGAACAACGCATTTTTTGAAGTAGTGAGGAGTTTACGTTACATGGCAAAAAAGTCAGCACAAGAGAGTATGGAAACGCCAATGATGAAGCAGTATCAGTCCATCAAGGATCAGTATCCTGATGCCTTTTTGTTTTATCGAATTGGTGATTTTTACGAACTATTTAATGATGATGCAGTTAAAGGTGCCCAATTGCTCGAATTGACGCTAACTGCACGTAACCATAATTCGGCCGATCCAATCCCAATGTGTGGGGTGCCACATCATGCTGTTCAAAATTATATTGATATTTTGGTTGATCACGGGTACAAAGTTGCCATTTGTGAGCAAATGGAAGATCCGGCCCTTGCAAAGGGCATGGTCAAGCGACAAGTTATTCAGCTGATTACGCCAGGAACGCGAATGGAAACTGGTGTCAATGGCGCGAAGGAAAATAATTATTTGGCAGGTTTTACCAAACAAGATGATCATTTTGGCTTTGCGTATGCGGATGTTTCGACGGGTGAACTGAGGACGGCCAATCTATCAACGTTTGATACGGTGATGAATGAAGTCATGTCTGTCGAGGCTAAAGAAGTAGTTGTTGACGACACTGTGCCTGCTGAGCTGATTGATCAGTTTAAACCGCTTGGCATTTTGGTCTCTCATCAAACGGAGATCACGACCGGGGCAGAATTGAGTTTTGTGACACAGGATCTGGATGACGGTGTTGAAACGGCTGCGGTGTCCATGTTGTTGGGCTACATGGAGGGCACCCAGAAGCGGAGTCTGTCTCATTTGCAGCGCGCAATTGCATATGAACCATCCTACTATCTTAAAATGGATCATTATGCCAAACGAAATTTGGAATTGGCAACGAATATTCGTACTGGCAAAAAATCCGGTACACTTTTATGGTTGCTAGATGAAACTAAGACAGCGATGGGTGGTCGGTTATTAAAGCAATGGTTAGATCGACCGCTGTTGTCACTGGATGAAATTAAAGCACGTCAAGACAAAGTGGATGAGTTGCTTCAACATTATTTTGAACGCTCGAATTTACAGGATGAACTGGTCAAGGTTTACGATTTAGAACGGCTGGCTGGTCGAGTGGCGTTTGGTAGCGTGAATGGGCGAGATTTGATCCAATTGAAGACCTCGTTGCAGCAGGTACCAAAAATCAAATATGTTTTAGAAGAGTTGGATCAAAACGTATTTGGCGATATGTTGACCGGATTAGATCCTGTTGATGATGTCGCTGAGCTGATTGATCGTGCTATCAATGATGATTCCCCAATATCAGTGACTGATGGTGGGGTCATCAAAGATGGATATGATGACCAGCTTGATGAGTATCGGGATGCAATGAAAAATGGTAAACAGTGGATTGCTGAGCTTGAAGCCAAGGAACGGCAAGCCACTGGGATCAGTACCCTTAAAATTGGGTATAACCGGGTATTTGGGTACTACATTGAAGTTACTAAGGCAAACCTTAGCAAGTTGCCTGATGATCGTTATGAGCGTAAGCAAACACTGACTAACGCGGAACGTTTTTCAACACCAGAGTTGAAGGAAAAGGAAACGTTAATTCTGGAGGCTCAGGAAAAGTCGACCGCATTGGAGTATCAACTCTTTACTAAGGTTAGGGAGGTTGTAAGGGCTGCCATTGGCCGTTTGCAACGACTAGCCAAATCCTTGGCCAGTTTAGATGTGTTACAGAGTTTCGCTGTTGTTTCAGAAAACTATCGTTTTGTCCGCCCTGAACTGAATAACGGGCATGATTTAGAAATCGAAGATGGCCGTCATCCTGTTGTTGAAAAAGTACTCGGAAAACAGGAATATGTGCCTAATGATGTACGAATGGCTGACGATACAACAGTGTTGCTCATTACTGGACCAAACATGTCTGGGAAGAGTACCTATATGCGCCAACTGGCATTGACCGTCGTGATGGCCCAAATGGGTTGTTTTGTACCGGCTAAATCTGCCAGTATGCCGGTGTTTGACCAAATTTTCACCAGAATCGGCGCCGCAGATGATTTAATTTCCGGTAATTCAACATTCATGGTTGAAATGCAGGAAGCTAATGATGCGCTTATGCACGCGACCGCTAATAGTTTAATTTTATTTGACGAAATCGGCCGGGGTACTGCGACTTACGATGGGATGGCATTAGCCCAAGCGATTATCGAATATGTCCACGATCACGTTCATGCTAAAACTCTGTTCAGCACGCACTATCATGAATTAACAGCATTAGACGAATCTTTGCATGCGTTGAAAAATATTCACGTTGGTGCGGTTGAGGAGAATGGGCAACTAGTATTTCTTCACCAAATTCAACCAGGACCAGCTGATAAGTCTTATGGGATTCACGTGGCTAAGCTAGCGGGAATGCCGGATGGATTATTGTCTCGAGCTAGCACAATTCTGCAGGAGCTTGAGGCTAATGCGGGTGAAACACCAACTCCTGTGAATGTGGATGAACCTTTATCAGAGCCAACACCGAAACCTGCGTCAAAACGAAAGCAGACGGCAACTAGCAAACAGTTGGCGTTGTTTGAAACACCGACAATGGATCCTAAGGTTGCTGACATCATTAAAGATTTAAAACAGATGAATTTAATGGGTATGACACCGATGGATGTTATGAACAAATTTTATGATATTCAGCAAAAGCTGCAGTCATAATTTGGCCGTTACTCAAATGGAGCGGTGAAAGTTAATAAGAGGATTAAACAGTATGGCAAAAATTCATGAATTACCCACTGTCCTCGCAGATCAAATTGCTGCTGGGGAAGTGGTTGAACGACCAGCATCGGTGGTAAAGGAGCTTGTTGAGAACGCTGTTGACGCGCATGCTAAAACGATTGATGTGCTGGTTGAAGAAGCGGGACTAAAATCGATTCAAGTAGTTGATGACGGGGTTGGCATTGCGGATGAAGACGTCGAAATGGCCTTTTCCCGGCATGCCACCAGTAAAATAACCTCGCGCGAAGATTTGTTTCGTGTTCATTCGCTGGGTTTTCGTGGTGAAGCGTTACCTAGTATCGCATCGGTTGCCGATGTTTGGCTAAAAACGGCGACAGGTAAGGGTGCGGGGAGTGAAGTTCACATTAAGGGCGGCAAAATTCTGACACACACCGCTGCTCAGTCACGACCAGGAACTGAAGTAACTGTCAGCGATTTATTTTTTAATACGCCGGCACGCTTAAAATATTTAAAATCGCCACAAACAGAGCTGGCCAACATTGTGGATATTGTGGACAGACTTGCACTGGGTCACCCAGATGTCGCGTTTAGCTTAAGCCACAATGGACGTGAACTGCTACGGACAGCAGGACGCGGAGACAGTCAGCAGGTCGTTGCAGGAATCTACGGTGTTCAAACGGCCCGCAAAATGGTGGCAATCGAAAATGAGGATGCTGATTTTAAACTGACTGGTTACGTATCGCTGCCTGAATTAACGCGTGCTTCACGTAACTACATTTCAATTTTGATTAATGGCCGTTACATTAAAAATTACCAACTGACTAAAGCGCTCATTAAAGGTTACGGTTCCAAACTGATGGTGGGACGGTATCCTATCGCCGTTCTTAATTTAACGATGGATCCGTTCTTAGTTGACGTTAACGTTCATCCAACTAAACAGGAGGTTAGGCTAAGTAAAGAGCCTGAGCTCGCGGATTTAATTGATAAAGCGGTTTATAACCGGATTGCGCGGGAAAACCTAATTCCTGACGCTTATCAAAATTTACGTGGGGAACCAAGTCTGGATTCAAATGCTTTAGCACAGCGACTAAGCGAAGCATCGGCCACTAGAAATGCGGATGTGAATGTTCATTACGCACGGCCACAACAGGTAGCAGGACGGCAAGAACAATCGGTAGAATCATCTTCATCGGTTGTTGAGCCAGCTACTGAAGCGACAAGTACAGACGATGCTAACATTGAAACAACGTTACCAAATGCCTTACCAACACAAACATTGGCACCAGTTGTGGTGCATCATGTGGGCGATATGGCGGACGCTTCAGTCGCAGCTTTCGATGCGCGTTATGCTCATGACGACACGACGCCATTTGGCGATGAAGAAGCGCCACAAGTACCAGTGCCAAACGAAGAAACGGAAATGCTACCAAATCAATCAACCGATAGTGACGGTCAACGCCGTTTTCCAGAATTAACTTACATTGGCCAGATGCACGGCACTTTTCTGTTTGCCCAAGCTGAAGATGGTCTTTATCTCATCGACCAGCATGCAGCTCAAGAGCGAATCAAGTATGAATACTACCGTGTCAAAATTGGTGAAGTTAGTCGTGATTTGCAAAACCTATTGGTGCCGATTGTTCTGGACTATCCGACTAGTGATGTCTTAAAGATTAATGATGCTAAGGATAAGCTCGAACAGCTGGGATTGTTTTTAGAACCGTTTGGTAACAACAGTTTTATTGTGCGTCAGCATCCGACATGGTTTGAAGAGGGCCAAGAAGAATCAACGATTCGTGAAATGATTGACTGGGTGCTTACTGATCATGATTTGACGGTTGCCAAATTTCGTGTAAAAACAGCGATCATGATGAGCTGTAAGCGGTCAATTAAGGCCAATCATCATTTGGATGAACGGCAAGCCCGGGCGTTATTACATGATTTGGCTCAGACGGAAAATCCGTTTAATTGTCCACATGGTCGGCCTGTCGTGGTTCATTTTACTAACGCTGATATGGAAAAAATGTTTAAGCGAATTCAGGATTCTCATGAATCGTGGGCAGAATTTGATGAGCATGAATTTTAGCGTGTGGTTTGACTTGGGGTGGATTTGAGTTATGACGTGCTCTCGCTCAGACCGTTTAAAGTTGACCGGCGCACACGGAGGAAAATGAATGTTTGAGTATTTAATTGGTCTCGTGACGGTGGTGACGCCGGCCTATGTTGTTCTTGAAGTAAACGGGGTCGGCTATTTGTTGCAAACAGCGAACCCGTACCGGTTTCAAGAGGACCCTAAAAAGAACGTTAAAATCTACGTTTACCAAGCTGTTCGCGATACTGACATTAACTTGTTTGGCTTTGTCGACAGTGAAGAAAAGCAGTTATTTCTAAAATTGCTTAACGTATCAGGTATCGGTCCCAAGAGTGCACTTGCCATTTTGGCAAACGAAGATCATGGTGGCCTAATCAGTGCAATTACAAATAATGATGTTAAGTATTTAACGAAGTTTCCCGGCATTGGTAAAAAGACGGCACAACAAATTGTTTTGGATTTACAAGGAAAATTGGGCGATATTGGAATCGTTACATCAGCTACAGAGGTCGAAACAGGACCTACTGTTAATTCATCAGCTCTTCGTGATGCGTTGGCGGCGCTTAGCGCATTAGGCTACAGTGGTGCAGACGTTAAACGGGTGGCAAAAAAGCTAGATGATAATCAAACAACAAGTACGGATGCCTATTTAAGCCAGGCCCTACGTTTGTTAACCCAAGCGTAGTATGATTTAAAGAGTGGTGCCGAAGCCCGGGAGAAGTTGAGCAATAACGTGAAGGTGAAGAATTCGGTGTTTTTCCGAATCATTCAGCTTCAGGTTATGCACAGACTTCTGGGCGTTAGGTGCACGTTTAAGAGAGTGGTGCCGAAGCCCGGGAGAAGTTGAGCAATAAACTAGAAGGGGGACTGTTATGGACGACGAGTTAATGTCAAATGAGCCTGTGGATGATCAGGAAGAGTCTTTAGAACGTTCTTTACGACCCGAAACGTTGGCTCAATATATTGGTCAAGATACTGTCAAACATCAGTTAGAGGTCTATATTCAGGCCGCTAGCGCCCGTGAAGAATCATTAGACCACGTGTTACTCTATGGACCACCAGGTTTAGGAAAAACAACGCTTGCCATGGTGATTGCTAATGAAATGCACGTAAACATCAAAACCACTAGTGGTCCAGCAATTGAAAAGCCGGGTGACGTAATTGCCCTGTTAAACGAACTTCAGCCCGGCGATATTTTGTTCATTGATGAAATTCATCGTTTGCCAAAAATTGTCGAAGAAATGTTGTACTCCGCAATGGAAGACTTTTTCGTTGATATTGTTGTTGGCCAAGGTCCCACAGCTCATCCGGTGCATTTTCCGCTTCCTCCATTTACTTTGATTGGGGCGACTACGCGAGCAGGGTTACTGTCAGCGCCTTTGCGTGATCGATTCGGAATTGTGGAACATATGAACTATTATTCGACTGCTGACTTGGAAGAAATCACGTTGCGTTCTGCCGATATCCTTGCGACTCAGATTGTTAAGGAGGGGGCTCATGAAATCGCCCGTCGTTCTCGTGGCACTCCCCGAATTGCTAATCGGCTGTTAAAACGGGTGCGGGATTTTGCTGAGGTTAGCGATCACGATGCCGTTGATGCTGAAATCGTGGATCATGCGCTAAAAGTCTTAGGCGTGGATGATCTCGGCTTAGATGAAGTGGATTTAAAATTGTTACGAACCATGATTAAATACTATGATGGTGGGCCGGTTGGCTTGACCACATTGGCTGCAAACATTGGTGAAGAATCGGATACGATTGCCGAAGTTTATGAGCCATACCTGCTACAGATTGGCATGATCAAACGAACACCGCGGGGTCGAACCGTGACTTCGGCAGCTTACCAACATTTAAAAATTCCCGAACCAAAAGGGGACTAATTTGCTGGATTCGTTTGGCAAGCGTCGGAAAGTCTGTTACAGTACTCTACAGAATAAATGAATGAGGTGGATAAATTGGTAAGCTCTTTAACAACGACTTTAGTCGGTGCGGCTGCTCAAGGAAGTAACTTATGGAGTTCAGTACTTCTGATTGTTTTGTTTGTCGCAATCTTTTACTTTTTCATCATGCGTCCTAACCGTAAGCAACAGGATCAACGTAAGGAAATGATGAGTGGTCTTCACGTGGGTGATCGCGTGGTTACCATTGGCGGTATGCACGGCGTGATTGATTCACTCGACAGTGCTAACAAGACGGTTACGATTGATGCAGACGGAATTTACCTTGTGTTTGACCTGCAGGCCATTCATCACGTAGAAACGCCTAAGTCAACAAGCACTGCTAAAGTTACTGACGCAGCCACGAGCAGTGTAAGTGCTTCAACAAGTGAAGCTACAAGTGCAACTAGTGAAGCTACTAGTAGCGTTGCACAAAGTGCTGACAGTGTTGCCAGCCAAGCAACTGAAAAAGATAGTGAATAATCGGTTTGCATAAATTGCAGAATAAGACAGGTCACACGGTGCAATCGTGTTGGCCTTTTTTATTCTGGCAAAACGAACGTATGTTTGCTAAAATGGATATACAGTTAATTTAAGTTGAAATCAGTCTGGGTGAAAAGGGGGCGAAATCGGTGGCCAACACGTTGTTGAAAATTCCGCTCACAGTTAATGCGGAACGGAAAATTATCCATGTTGATATGGACGCTTTTTACGCGTCGATTGAGGAACGTGATCATCCTGAATTTCGTCATCAAGCACTGATTGTTGCTCGCAATCCACGAGAAACGGGTGGTCACGGTGTTGTGACAACGGCTAATTACGTTGCCCGAAAACTGGGTGTACATTCAGCAATGAGTGCGCAGGAAGCACAAAAACTGGCACCAAAGGCAATCTTTAAAACACCGGATTTCACCAAGTACCGTGCTGTTTCGGCAACGATCCACCAAATTTTTCACGAATATACAGATCATATTGAACCGATTGCATTCGACGAGGCCTATTTGGATGTTACTAATAATAAGCAAGAAATTGATTCTGCAGTGACCCTAGCACATCAGCTACAGGCAGAAATTTGGGAAAAGGTTCATTTAACTTGTTCAACCGGCATTTCTTACAATAAATTTCTGGCCAAATTGGCATCTGATTTTGCCAAACCGGTCGGTGTGACGGTCGTCTTACCCGGCGATGCAGAGGCATTTCTCTCACCTTTACCCATTGAAAAATTTCGTGGTGTTGGCAAGAAAACGGTACCTAAGATGCATGATTTGGGTATTTTGACGGGAGCCGATCTACTGAAATGGTCGGAGGCAGATCTGATGCAAAACTTTGGCAAATTAGGGTACAGTCTCTATCGTCATGTGCGTGGCAGTGATGACCGCCCAGTCGAATGGCAACGAACGCGCAAGTCAATTGGTCGCGAAGAAACGTATGATGCACCGTTGGATAACGAAGCGGATGTCGAAACCCAATTACAATTACTTGCTACAGATTTGGTCAGTCATCTAAACAAGCAACAGCGTCATGGGAAAACGATTGTTTTAAAGGTTCGTGACGCTGATTTTAATACAATAACAAAGCGTCAAACGCAGGCTGAATATTTTGAAAATGACACCACGGTACTTTATGAAGCGGCCCGTGAAATTTTTGATGTTACGGCCGACTTGAGTAAGGGGGTTCGGTTGCTGGGCATTACCATGACTAACCTAGATCCGTTAACTTTTGAAAACTTAAGTTTGCCACTATATTCGTTGAATTCTGATCGGGCATTTTAAATTGATTGAGTCTGCTTTGTGTTTAATGGCTTTTTTCGCTATACTTGCAGATACGAGATAAGTGGAGGTCCAATAAAAGATGGACGTGCAAAAGGCAATTTTTGATGACATTAAACGCAAACAGACAATTATTATTCACCGCCATCAGCGGCCAGATCCAGATGCGGTTGGCTCACAGGTTGGTCTGGCTAAAATTCTGCAACAGGCTTTTCCAGAGAAAAAAATCTTTGCGGTTGGTAAGCAAATTCCGGGATTAGCTTGGTTGGCAGAAATGGATGAAGTAGAAGATGCTCAGTTCGATTCTGCGCTCATCTTAGTGTTGGATACCGCAAACGAACCTCGAGTGGATGATCAACGATGGCGCCGCGGTCAGGAAGTTATCAAAATAGATCACCATCCTGATGATGATCCGTTTGGTGATTTGAGCTGGGTAGAAGAGGACGCATCAAGCACGTCTGAAATGATTGTCGATTTTGCCAATCGTTTTGACCTGAAGGTGTCTAAGGAAGCAGCGAGGGTCCTTTACGCAGGAATCGTGGGCGATACCGGTCGATTCTTGTACTCGGATACGCGACCTCATACAATGATCGTAACGGCACAGCTGATGGAGACTGGTATAGATGCGGTTGCCGTTAATCAGATGGAAGACGAAATGCCTTTGCCAGTGGCTCGGTTGACCGCGTATTTGTATGATCACCTTACGATTTCTTCATCGGGTGCCGCTCATGTTATTTTGGGCGCAGAAACGATTAAATCGTTTAATTTAGGTGATGCTGGAACTGCTAGCCTTGTCCCCATGGCTGGCAAAATTGATAGTGTCAAGACCTGGGCCATTTTTGAAGAACAAGATGATCACAGTTATCGTGTCCGTTTGCGATCCAAGGGACCTGCCATTAGCGGTTTGGCTCGTGAACACAATGGTGGTGGTCATCCGTTGGCCAGTGGTGCGAAGGCTAAGGATCTTGATGAAGTTAAACTGATGATTACTAAGCTTGAAACACTGACAGCTAAGGATAAGTAAACGCAAATGTGAGTCGTGATGATTCACGCGTTAAAGGAGAAACAATGACGGAAACATTTAAGGATTTACAGTTGCGACCGGAGTTATTGGAAGCACTGCAGGAAATTAGTTTTGTTAAGCCGACGCCAGTTCAGGCTAAGCTTATTCCTGTGATTTTAGGCGGTCGCTCTGTAGTTGGCCAGTCACAAACGGGAAGTGGGAAGACCCACGCATTCTTGCTGCCAATCTTTGATCAATTAAAGGTAGACGTTGATGAAGTACAGGCGATTATTGCGACCCCATCACGTGAACTGGCTAGCCAGATTTATGAGGACGCAAAGCAGTTGGCTGGTCATTTCAAGGATCAGATCAGAATTGCCAATTACGTTGGTGGTACTGATCGGTCGCGTCAAGAACGCCAATTAGATAAGCATCAGCCGCAAGTGGTTATTGGGACGCCAGGTCGTTTACGCGATTTCATGGAAGAACATGAACTAGATTTGCATACAGCTCATCAATTTGTAATTGATGAAGCAGATATGACGTTAGACATGGGCTTTTTAAAGGACGTGGATAAAATTGCTGGGGCCTTGCCAAAGGATCTTCAAATGATGGTCTTTTCCGCGACAATTCCACAGAAATTGCAACCATTTTTGAAAAAATATTTGACGAACCCTGTGGTAGAAGAAATTCCTGTAACTTCAATTATCAGCCCAACAATTGATAACTGGTTGATTTCGACTAAGGGTAAACAAAAAGATGAATTAATCTACGAATTACTGACGATGGGGGAACCCTACTTAGTGTTGGTATTTTGTAATACAAAACAACGAACTGCTGAACTTACTGCTTACCTTAAGGGACGAGGGTTAAAGGTTGCCATGATTTCCGGTGACGTACAGGCGCGTGAGCGTAAACGGGTCATGAAGCAAGTTCAAAACTTAGATTACCAATATGTGGTCGCAACTGATTTAGCGGCCCGTGGGATTGACATCAAAGGGGTATCACACGTTATTAACGATGATATTCCGCATGATCTTGATTTCTTTATTCACCGAGTGGGTCGTACAGGTCGAAATGGAATGCCCGGCATTGCAATTACGCTGTACAAGCCAGGTGAAGAAAACGAAATTGCCGAGATCGAAAAACTTGGTGTTAAGTTTGCACCAAAGGATGTTCGTCACGGGGAAGTTGTTGATTCATACGATCGGAACCGTCGTTTCCAACGAACGGCTACTCATGAAAAACTTGATCCGACCTTGGTTGGGATGGTCAAGAAAAAGAAAAAGAAGATTAAGCCTGGTTATAAACATCAGATTAAGACGGCCATTAAGCGGAAGGCTCAGGCGGACAAGCGAATTGAAATGCGTGAGTCGGCTCGTAGCCAGCGCCGTCAAAATCGGCGTCAAGGTGAATCCCAACGGTCAAATAGGAGCCACTAGTTCTGAAAGCAAGTGAGGTGTAGCTTGTTAATTTTCTGAAAACAAATTGACATGCCAAGCGTGAATGCTATACTAAAAATCAGTCAAGGATATGCAGCATGAACTTACTTTTAAGCGACGCTCTGGCCGGTGAAAAGAGTGATGTAAGCGTGACTGTGCTCCCTTGAATAAAATTTGATAAACACTTGTTTTAAAACAAACACGCGACTCAGCGTTATGAGTGAGTGGTTAACGACAACATCGTTGCAAGCAAAGTGGTACCGCGGCCCCTGGCCGTCTTTGCAAGCGGCAGTGTTGTTTTTTGTTTCTGTCACAGGTGATGAAAGGAAAGTCATGAAAGAATTAACAAGTAGCCAAGTTCGGCAAATGTACCTTGATTTTTTTGAACAGCACGGTCATAAAATTATGCCTAGTGCTTCACTAGTTCCCGTGGATGATCCAACTTTGTTATGGATCAACTCTGGTGTTGCAACGATGAAAAAATATTTTGATGGATCCGTTGTGCCTGATAATCCACGAATGACGAGTTCACAAAAGAGTATTCGGACTAATGATATTGAAAATGTTGGTCGGACGGCGCGTCATCACACGTTGTTTGAGATGCTGGGAAACTTTTCCGTGGGTGACTACTTCAAGCATGACGCTGTCCACTGGGCTTGGGAACTATTAACCGGCGAACAATGGTTTGATTTCGATCCAGAAAAACTGTACATCACGGTTTATCCAAAGGATACTGACGCTAAAGCAGAGTGGCTGGACGCCGGTGTTAAGGAAGACCATATTGTGGAAGCAGAAGACAATTTCTGGGATATTGGTCAAGGTCCTTCAGGTCCTGACTCAGAGATCTTCTATGATCGTGGTCAAGAAATGAACAATGTCGCCGAAGATGATCCAGAGAATTATCCCGGTGGTGAAAACGAACGGTACCTAGAAATTTGGAACATTGTGTTTTCACAGTTTAACCACACACCGGAAGGTACTTACGAACCATTGCCGCATAAAAATATTGATACGGGGATGGGATTGGAACGGGTTGTTTCTGTGTTTCAGCATGCCCGGACTAACTTTGAAACGGACTTGTTTTTACCGATCATTCGGGCGACAGAACAGCTCTCTGATGGTAAAAAGTATGAGGCCAACAAGAATGACGACGTTTCCTTCAAGATCATTGCTGACCACGCTCGGGCAGTTACGTTTGCCATCGGTGACGGCGCATTGCCATCAAACGAAGGCCGTGGATATGTTATCCGTCGATTGATTCGTCGGGCCATCTTGAATGGCAAGAAATTAGGCATTAACGAAGCCTTTTTATACAAGCTTGTACCAGTTGTTGGGGAAATCATGAAGAGCCATTACCCAGCTGTTTTAGAGCAAGCTGACTATATTGCCGGTGTTATTCATTCTGAAGAGGATCGGTTTAATGTAACCTTGGACACTGGTTTGTCATTGTTGAATGATACGATTGCTGCAACCAAAGCTGCCGGGAAAACACAATTAGACGGGGCAGAAGCCTTTAAACTGTTTGATACTTATGGTTTCCCTGTTGAATTGACTACCGAATATGCTGGTGACGAAGGCTTAGGCGTTGACCAAGACGGTTTTAAGAGTGAAATGGAAAAGCAACGTGCTCGGGCTCGTAATGCACGTTCATCAGCTAAATCAATGGGTGTTCAGCGTGCTTTGTTAACGGATATTAAGTCAGTTAGCAAGTATGTGGGCTATAACCAGTTAACGGTTGAAAACGCTAAGTTGCTTGATATCATTGTTGATGAAAAATTAGTCGATCAGACGAATGATAATGTTGACAGTGCTGAAGTCATTTTTGATATGACACCATTCTATGCAGAAATGGGTGGTCAGGTTGCTGATACTGGTAGTATCGTTGATGAAACTGGGCATCAGGTAGCCAAAGTCACAGATGTTCAACATGCACCAAACGGTCAGAACTTGCATACAGTGAAAGTGACTGGCAAGTTGGTTAAAGGCGCAACTTACACGTTAACGGTAGACGCCGCTCGTCACAGCAAAATTGAAAAAAATCATACTGCTACCCACTTGTTAGATCAGTCACTGCGTAACGTACTGGGAACGCATACTGCTCAGGCCGGTTCACTGGTTGAACCGCATTACTTAAGATTTGATTTCACGCACTTTGGTCAGGTTACCAGTGAAGATCTGCATAAGGTTGAACAGATGGTTAATGATCAGATCTTTGCTGAAATCCCTGTAAAAACTGTGGAAACCGACATTGAAACGGCTAAGAAGATGGGCGCTATTGCCATGTTCTCTGAAAAGTATGGCAAACGGGTACGGGTTGTTTCTGTTGGTGACTTCAACACAGAATTCTGTGGTGGCGACCATGTTTCAAATACAAACGAGCTGGGCTTATTCAAGATTGTGTCAGAAACAGGTGTTGGTGCCGGTGTACGCCGGATTGAAGCCGTTACAGCTGGAGATGCCTTTAAGTTCTTAAACGATGAAGAAAACCTGTTGAGCCAAACAGCTGCATTGGTTAAGGCACAGCAACTAAAGGAAGTGCCACATCGTGTTGAGGCACTTCAGGGTGAAGTTAAACAGCTTGAAAGCGATCAGCGTACATTGCAAGCCAAGATGGCCTCTCAACAAGCTGCTAGTGCATTTGACAATATCGAAACAGTCAATGGAACAAGTCTAATTGCTCAGCAGGTTAACGTTGCTGGCATGGGCCAATTACGGCAATTAGCCGATGATTGGAAACAAAAGTTACCTTCAGATGTGCTTGTATTGGCAACTGCCAATGAAGGTAAAGCTAGCTTGTTAGTAGCAATGGCACCAGATCAAGTTAAAGCCGGTCGCAAAGCAGGTGATCTTATCAAAGCGATTGCGCCAGCTATTAATGGTGGTGGCGGTGGCCGCCCTGACATGGCTCAGGCCGGTGGCAAGAACCCAGATGGTATTAGAGAAGCTTTGGCTCAGGCCAAGACTTGGTTGGAAAAATAATAAATTTAAGGATTGGTTCACTCAAACAACTTGTGTAATTAAGAGTGACTAATGGCTTTGTTGGCTCATAATAGTTTATTGAAAACGGAAATTAACGGTGCAGTCATCGTTAGTTTCTGTTTTTTATTTCAGTTTGGGGCTGTTTATTTGACAATACGGTTACAATAGGCTGGATAATTGTTATTTGACCAATGTTTCAGTAGAATAGTTATTAATCGGAGTGTGTAGATTTTAGGGCTCACGGTAATGGTCTGTTACTGCACGCGGAAGTCCGTTGGGTTGATTGACCATGGAGGGATACAGATGAGTACGACAGATAAAACCATGTTCTTTGATTTTAATAATCAGCAACAAAAAGACGTTCATGATACGTTAACAACGGTGTATGCTGCACTTGAAGAGAAGGGCTATAACCCGATCAATCAGATTGTAGGATACTTGTTGTCGGGGGATCCAGCATACATTCCACGTTTGAATGATGCTCGTAATTTAATTCGGAAGCATGAGCGCGACGAAATTATTGAAGAACTAGTACGTTCATATTTAAAGGCGGATAACAGCAATAAATGAAATTAATGGGATTAGATGTTGGTTCACGCACTGTGGGCGTTGCAGTCAGTGATGCCTTCGGTTGGACCGCGCAAGGTGTTGAAATCGTCCGTATCAACGAAGATGAGGGTGAATTCGGCTTAGATCGAATTGAAGAGTTGGTCAAAGCTCATGGGACACAAGGCTTTGTATTGGGATTACCGAAAAATATGAACAACACGCTTGGACCACGTGTGGCGGCCTCACAACATTACGGTGAGTTACTCACTGAACGTTTTCACCAACCGGTTGACTTTGTCGATGAACGGTTGACGACGGTTGAGGCTGAGCGGATGCTCGTTGAACAAGCGGACACCTCACGTAAAAAGCGTAAACAAGTGATTGATAAGTTAGCTGCTGCTTTAATTTTGCAGAATTATTTAGATGCTCATGGTAAACTGACACAGGCATGATTATTGGATGCCTAAAGTGACAATCAATTATTTAATTTTGTAAAAACTCTTCATATCTTGTAATAAAGAAAGTGGGAACTAAAATGGCAGAAACCAAACACAGTGGTGCAGAAGACAATGACGAACAACAAATTACATTAGTTGACGATAATGGCAATGAGACACTTTACAATGTTTTATTCACATTTAAGTCAGACGATTATGGCAAATCATACATTTTACTTTATCCAGCCAGCGCGGCAGATGATGAAGAAGTGGACATTCAGGCATATGCATTTGATCCTGAGGAAGATGGTTCCACGGAAGGCGAACTATCACCGATTGAGAATGACGACGAATGGGACATGGTTGAGGAAATGCTAAATACTTTCCTTGATGATGACTCAAACATGTCAAATTAACTTGTATACTGACTTGTGTTTAATGACGGCGCTGTATTCCTATTCATGAGGAGTGCAGCGCTGCTTGCGTCAACTGACTTAAATCTAGAAATAGGTGGAGCGTAACAGCATGGTGTTATCGTTAATTGTTATATTATTACTGCTTATCGCGTTGGGCAGAGGCTATCGGCGTGGTTTTGTCGTTGAAGTTTCCACGACGGTTGGCTATGTGTTTGTCATTATCATTGTCAAACTATTAACGCCAACAGTAGCTAGTTGGCTGGCACATTTGTTGCCGATGAATCATCAACCAACTGCAAATGATCAGCTGTTAAATAGCCAAGTGAATCATTTTTGGTCTGCTGGTTTGGCTTTTTGGTTGTTGATGATTATTGGCTTGATTCTCCTTCGCTGGTTAACGCGATCGTTAAAATTATTTACCAATATCCCAGTGATTCACGGCATCAACGCGCTGAGTGGTGCGTTGATTGCCGGCGTGCTGATGTATTTATTAATCTTTTTTGGCCTCGCAATTGCTTCTGTCTGGCCAGCGGCATGGATACATGATCAATTATTACATTCACCAGTAAGTCACTGGATTTTGCACCAAACACCACTGCTGTCAGAAAAAATCTTTCAATGGTGGTTGACTCGGTAGAAAAGGACTGAATACAAATTGATGAATAAACGTGGGCTCACAACCCTCGAATTTGATAAAGTAAAAGAAAAAATGACCGGTATGTTAAGCTCGCCGATTGGTCATAGAGAACTTGCTGAATTACAGCCAGCAACAGATCCAAGCATTATTCAGCGACGTTTGGACGAAACAAAAGACGCCACGGACATTCTTAGGCTCAAAGGCGGTATCCCGTTGCCAGAGCTCGCTGATTTGACCCCGCACATGAAACGATTGGCCATTGATGCAGCCTTAAACGGAACAGAATTAGCTGCGGTTGGCCGTGTTCTGCAAACCGCAATGAGTGTTAGAACTTTCTTTAGTCAGCTCGCAGAGGATGGCACTGAGCTGCGACAACTCAATGAGACGGCCAAACAAATTGTTGCATTGCCTGACCTAACTCGTCAGTTAAATACTGCGATTGAGCCAGATGGTCGGGTTAGTGATGCTGCAAGTGAGGAACTGGCCACAATTCGTCGCCGTATTAAGAGCACTGAAGACCTGATTCGGTCGCGTATGCAAAATTACGTTCGTGGCAAGCAGGCTCGTTATTTGAGTGAACCGATTATCACGATGCGTAATGATCGTTATGTTGTCCCAGTTAAGACAGAGTATCGCGGACGCTTGGGCGGTGTGGTTCATGATGAAAGTCAATCGGGTCAAACCTTATATATTGAACCAGAAGATGTGGTGGACTTAAATAATCGTTTGCGGCAGAGCCAGGTTCAAGAGCGTAATGAAGAGGCCCGCATTTTACAGGAATTATCAGCTGTGCTAACACCACACCGTGAAGATATCTTGGCAAATGCGGATGTGTTGGGGCATCTGGATTTTGTGAATGCCAAGGCCCGCTATGCACATCAACTAAATGCGACAGAACCGCAATTGAGCACAGATGGACACATTAACTTAAGACAAGCACGGCATCCATTATTAGATTCCGAAACAGCTGTGCCTAATGACATTACGCTTGGTGACGATTACGACGCAATCATTATTACTGGACCTAATACAGGCGGTAAGACGATCACTTTGAAAACATTGGGACTAAGCCAATTAATGGCGCAATCTGGGCTATTTATTCCGGCATTTGAGGGTAGTCATGTCGCTGTGTTTGACAATGTTTTTGCTGATATTGGTGATGAGCAGTCCATTGAACAGTCGCTAAGTACGTTTAGCTCGCACATGGACAACTTGATTCAAATACTCAATCAGGCAACGTCAAACAGCCTAGTGCTGGTAGACGAAATTGGTGCCGGGACGGATCCTAAAGAAGGCGCGGCGTTAGCAATCGCTATCCTAGATGCGTTTGGAACGATTGGTGCGGATGTGGTGGCGACTACCCACTATCCTGAATTAAAGGCTTATGGATATGATCGACCACGGACAACCAATGCAAGCATGGAGTTTGATGGTGAGACATTGCAGCCAACTTACCGGTTATTATTAGGCATTCCAGGACGATCAAACGCACTGGAAATTTCGCAGCGGTTGGGTTTGCGTTCAGATATTATCGCGGCAGCGCGTGAGTTGACGAGTCAAGATAGCCAAGACTTGAACGCAATGATTGGTGATCTTGTTGCCCAACGAAAACAAGCTACTGATGAAGCAGCTGCGTTGGCTGAACAATTAGCTGACGCGACAAAGTTACAGACCGAGTTGACTGCTCAATTTGATCGATTCACGGAACAAAAAACGCATCAGCTGGATGTGGCAAAGCAAGAAGCAAATCACATTGTGGCAGATGCCAAGAAACAGTCCGACAAGATCATTCATCACCTGCGTCAAATGGAAGTGAAGCGGGGAGCTGGCGTTCGCGAGAACGAGCTCATTGACGCCCAAGGAAAACTTAATGCGTTGAGACAAGATCCGTCACTGGCTAACAATAAAGTATTGGCACGTGCGAGAAAAAAGCATACTTTCCATCCTGGGGATGCTGTGGTAGTCAAATCTTATGGCCAACACGGGATGATCAATCGTCAATTGAGTGCGCATGAATGGGAAGTTCAAATGGGTGCACTTAAGATGAAAGTAGACGATTCAGATCTTGAAAAGTCTAATGAACCAACCGCCAATGAAAAGGAACAGCGTGCCAGTCGTACAGCAGTTCACAGTAATATCGGTGCACGCGCGCAGGCACAATTAGACTTGCGTGGTCACCGTTACGACGCCGCAATGAGTGAAGTGGATCGCTTTATTGATTCAGCGTTGTTGGCTAATCTTGGTGAAGTGACGATTGTCCATGGTAAAGGAACTGGTGCACTGCGCCAAGGAGTAACAGAGTACTTACGGTCTAATCCGCGGGTCAAAAGCTTTGGTTTTGCACCAGCAAACGTCGGTGGTGATGGCGCAACCGTTGTCAAACTTGGTTAGTGAATGCGACAGAAACGTGTATCTAATGCATGAAGTAATCAGTTAGCAAAGGTAAGCAAAAGAATTGCGTGTTTTCCAAAAAAGAGTACACTATGTTTACGTACAAAAAGTTAGTGAACGGGAGGCTGAATGTTTATGGCAGTTAATGTAACAACAGATAAAACCTATGATGCAGATACTAATACAGGTGTTGCAGTGACAGATTTCTGGGCAACTTGGTGTGGCCCATGTAAAATGCAATCCCCAGTTGTGGAACAATTAGCAGACGAAATGGGCGACAAAGTTTCATTTACAAAGATGGATGTAGATGAAAATCCTGACACGCCATCAAAATTTGGTATCATGGGGATTCCAACGTTGATCGTCAAGAAGGACGGCAACGTTGTGGACACACTCGTGGGCTACCACACAAAGGAACAAATTCAAAAGACGCTAGCACAGTATATGGCGTAGGTTCTCGCGTAATGTTCGTAAAGTGAGAATTTAGTGAGACTCCGACCACATCGTTATGTGGTTAGGGTCTTTTTTTGTGTTTTCTGGTATGCTAGTCGGTGTACCAAAATAGAGCCAGTCTAGTTTAAGACTTTTTTTAACAATGGATGGGGTCAAAATCGTTATACTGGAGATATTGGTACAAAGTGGAGGACAGAGAAAATATGGCAAAGTTTAAAATATGGCTAAATCAGCCATGGGTCACATTTGTCTTACGGACTGCTTTTTATTTCGTGATTTTGTTATTGTTGATCTACTTATACAGTTACTCTGGTTTGAATCAGAGTAAGTTCATCTATAACGAATTCTAGAACGTGGGATGGAGGGAAATTATGATTGATAATATGATTACCACGATTGATAACTGGGCGGCAACGACTCCTGATGCCATTGTTTACAATGACATGGGGGAGACGCATACATATGCACAGTTAAAACGTGCATCAGACGCCATTGCTGCCTATTTGGACGGACTCAATCTACCTGCTAAATCGCCGATTATCGTTTTCGGTGGTCAACAGTTTGCAATGATTGCAAGTTTTTTGGGTGCCGTTAAGGCTGGACATGCGTACATTCCGGTGGACAAACATTCACCAAATGATCGGTTAACGATGATTGAGGACATTGCGCATCCAGCTGCTGTGATTGCTGTCGATGCATTGCCAGTGGATGTTGGCGAACAACCTGTATTGACGGGCGATACGTTAACTGACTTGCTCAGTGCGCCAACTGCAACTTATCAATTGGATCATCCTGTTGATGGTGATGACAATTACTACATTATCTTCACGTCAGGAACAACGGGGAAACCCAAGGGTGTGCAAATCAGTCACACAAATTTACTCAGTTATACAAACTGGATGCTTAGCGATGATTTTAAATTGTCTCAAAATCCAGTAACGTTGGCACAGCCACCATATTCATTTGATTTATCTGTTATGGATTGGGCGCCAACACTAGCTCTGGGTGGCACTTTAATGGCACTGCCAAAACAGGTGACGGATAATTTCAAACAACTGTTTGAAACATTGCCGACAATGAACCTGAATGTGTTTGTCTCAACGCCATCGTTTGCTGACATTTGTCTGTTAGAACCGACGTTTGACGAACAGCATTTGCCAGACTTGAGTCACTTTTTGTTCTGTGGTGAAGAGCTGACTGTTTCCACCGCGAAAAATTTACGGGCGCGCTTTCCGCATGCGCACATTTTTAACACTTATGGACCAACTGAAACGACAGTTGCCGTTACTGGCGTTGAAATTACTGACGCCTTGATTGAAAAAGGGCGTTTGCCAATTGGCACGGTTAAGTCTGACACGCAGATTCGCATCGTCGATGACGAAAACAAGACATTGTCTGCCGGCACAAATGGCGAGATCATTATCAGTGGACCAAGTGTTTCCAAGGGTTACCTTAATAATCCAGAAAAAACGGAAAAAGCATTCTTTACAGAAGATGGTCGCACAGCTTATCATTCTGGTGATCTTGGCTTTCTTGATGAAGACGGCATGTTGCATTACTTAGGTCGCATTGACTTCCAAATCAAGTTACATGGCTACCGAATCGAACTGGAAGAGGTTAATCATTATCTTGACGCCAATAAGTGGATCAAACAGGCTGTGGCAGTGCCAAAGTATGATAGCAACCACAAAGTGAGCCAAATGTGGGCGTACGTTGTACCGAATTCAAAGGACGACTTTAAGAAAGATCTTCAACGAACAACGGCGATTAAACAGGAACTGAAAGATGTCATGATGGATTATATGGTTCCTAACCGGTTTGTGTACAAAGACAGCCTGCCATTGACAGCAAACGGGAAGGTCGACATTAAATCGATTATTGCCGAGGTGAACCCTGCATGATTAATTTAGAGCCATATGGGAATCCCCAATACTTTGTTTATCTATTGATTGGGTTAATCCCGCTAATGATCGGTTTGTACCACGGTCATCGCTGGCGTTGGTACCAAAGTGCCGTGTCGCTTGTTTTTATCTTTTTGATGTTTGATAGTCAGAAGTGGCAACAAGGTGTGGCACTGATTGGCTTCGTGATTTGGGAGTGGCTCATGGTCGGCGGTTATATGGCCTATCGTAAAAAAGCCAATAATCGGTGGATCTTTTACGGCGCATTTTTATTGAGTATTGTCCCATTGCTGTTTGTTAAGATTACGCCCGCCATTAATCCTGGACATACTTCTTTATTTGGATTTTTGGGGATTAGCTATTTAACCTTTAGGTCAGTTGGGATGATCATGGAAATGCGGGATGGCATTATTAAAGAATTCCATCCGATGCTGTTTCTTGAGTTTCTACTGTTTATGCCAACCATTTCGTCGGGACCAATTGATCGGTACAGACGTTGGCTTGATGATTATCAAAAAGTTCCCGATCGCGAAAAATATGTTGGCATGATTGAAAAAGCCGTGCATTACATTTTCTTGGGCTTTATGTATAAGTTTTTATTAGCCTATTTGTTTGGTACCATGCTTGTACCAAAGCTAGAAACGTTAACGTTGCGCTATGGTGGAACAGGCTTCTCATGGCCACTGGTCGGAGTGATGTATGCTTGGTCGATGTACTTGTTCTTTGACTTCGCCGGATATTCTTTATTCGCGGTTGCCATCTCATATTTGATGGGTATCGAAACACCGATGAACTTTAACCGGCCATTCCAGTCTCATAACTTGAAGGACTTCTGGAATCGTTGGCACATGACGCTATCATTCTGGTTCCGTGATTTTGTCTTCATGCGATTAGTTTTTGCCATGATGAAAAACAAGATTTTTAAGAGCCGGGTAACGGTCAGCAATGTTGCCTATATTTTTAATATGTTAATCATGGGTTTCTGGCATGGGGTAACCTGGTATTACATTGCTTATGGGTTACTACATGGTGTTGGACTAGTCGTCAACGATTGGTGGCTACGCTTTAAGAAGAAGCATCGTGAGAGTATTCCGCATAATAAACTGACGGAAGCATTTGCGATTTTTCTGACGTTCAACTTCGTTTGTTTTAGTTTCTTGCTCTTCTCTGGATTCTTGAGCAAACTTTGGTTCGGTCATTATTAAACCAAGTGATTTAATTTAGTAACACGTTGTTATTGCTAGCTAATTACAGGAGGAAAACTAATTATGGATGTTAAAGAAACGGTTATTTCAATTTTGAACGACTTAACGGGGAACGATGTTTCGGAAGATATGGACACAAACTTATTTGATTCTGGTTTGATGGATTCAATGGGTTCAGTTCAGTTGTTACTCGAATTACAAAGTCAGTTAGGTGTTAACGTACCTGTATCTGAATTTGTTCGCAGCGAATGGGACACCCCTAATAAAATTGTGACTAAGGTGGAAGGACTTGTAGACTAATCATGAATTCCTCGAAACGACTTTGGTTGATTATCGGCCCGGTCATTACGGCATTCATCATTTTACTTTTGCTATTACTTTCGCCAATTAACTTTGCTCACAACTCGGCGGAAACGGAGCGTCGCGCGGCGGTTTCATTAGCGCCACAAGTTTTTAAGGGCCGTCAGATTAAAAAGCAGGCGTTAGCTGGTAAGTACGTGCCATTTTTTGGCTCTAGTGAGCTGTCACGGATGGATCCATTGCATCCATCAGTTTTGGCGCAAAAGTATCACCGTAATTACCGTCCGTTTTTGCTCGGCGCGGCCGGTACACAATCGTTAACACAGTATTATTCGATGCAAACGATTGACACTCAGATGAAAAATAAAAAAGCAGTGTTCATTATTTCTCCTCAGTGGTTTGTGCCACAGGGTGCCCGTCCGGACGCTTTTGGATTCTACTATTCCAAGCTTCAGACCGTCGATTGGCTCCAACAAATTCAGAACACAAAAATGAATCGGTATGCAGCCCAAAGATTGTTGGAGATGCCTTCCGGTCATTCAGACCATGCGATTGCTCAAATGTTACGTAAAGTAGCTAAGGGTAAGCCGTTGTCAAATTACAATCGTCTTCAATTATCCGTTAGTGCTTTGATTTTATCTCATGAAGATCAACTTTTCTCTGATTATCGTTTAGGGCATAACTTGAGTAAGATTGACAAAGGCGTCAAGCAATTGCCAGATTCCCAAAGTTATTCTGCACTCGACAAAACGGCAACTACGTTGGGTAAAGAGAACACAACCAATAATTCGCTGGGTATCAAGAATAGTTTTTACAGCAATCGTTTACGTGGTCATGTTGCAGAGCTAAAGGGTGAACAGGCTAAGTTTGATTACCGAAAATCTCCTGAATACAGTGATTTTGAGCTGGTACTGAATCAGTTCGCACAAACGCATACGGATGTCCTTTTCATCTTGCCACCAATCAATGAGCGGTGGGCCAAGTATACGGGACTTAATCGTGAGATGATCGACCAAACGAACAATAAGATTAAGCAGCAATTGTCCTCACAAGGTTTCAATAATGTGCTTGATTTGAGTCAGGATGGCGGTCAACCATACTTTATGGAAGACACGATTCACCTAGGTTGGCGTGGTTGGGTTGCTGTGGATAAGGGTGTTCGTCCATTCATGGCTAACAAACAGGCTAAGCCGAAGTATCACATCAATACACGTTACTACTCAAAAGACTGGCAACAGTTGGATCCAACGGCACAAAATCTGACAAATTTTAAATAGTTAGAGATTTTGTCTCAGTAGTGCACACGTTAATGTTTTAAAAGTATTTTTAGACTAATTAGTCGTAAAAAAACACTTCAGTCCATAATGGATTTGAAGTGTTTTTTCATACATAGATGCCTGTTTATGTGTGGAGTCGTCAGAGCGGGTAGGTCCTTAAATTGAGAGTCGTGTTGTTATTTTGACTGCTCCGCGTCGTTGGTATCTTCACTATGAATGTTTAAGCTCGGTACTCTGGCGGCAACTTCACCGACGATGTTTTTTGGATCACTCTGAATGATAAACGTCACATGGTCCTTATGAATTTCATCAACGGTTCCTTCAGTAGCGGCACCAGTAATGATTTCGATTTCTTGGGCAAGAAAACCGGCCTCAAAGTCGAAACTTGCTTCAGGATAGGCAGCTAACCGATGACTGACTGCCGGACCGTTTAGTTCGAAACGTTGTTGTTTGCGACCACCGTGAGTTTGAACCAGCCGACCAAAATTAAGTTGTGTGAACAACGTGGTAATGGCTTGTTCTTCTGAAAGAGGGTTTTGACGCGCCATTTGACGGCCAATCCAATAGAGAATGGTCAACTGGTCACTGCCCAGAATAGCGGGAAGTACTTCGTCGCGGATGAAACCAGCGCCGAGTGCAGACACTGCGGGCTGTTGTAAAAGTTTATTATAGGTTGATTGGTCCATGACTGGTCTCCTTAAGATACATAAATTACTTTAATTATAGCCTTGCAGCGGCAAACTTTCATCCGTCAAAAAAGACTGGACAGAAGTTTTCAGACTGCATGCTTGAAAAAGACCACAGAAAGCGTCATGCTATAGTTTCAAGTTTTTTAGAGAACGAAAAAAGTACGAAAACATAAAGGGGCGTTTGTCATTATGGTTGAAATGGATAAAACTCGGTTGCGGGCAGATTTGCCAATTGGCTTTTTAGATTCTGGTGTCGGCGGTTTAACGGTGGTTAAGCAGGCACTGCGTCAATTGCCAAACGAGACGATCCGCTTCATTGGTGATCAAGCTCGATTGCCCTATGGGCCAAGACCCGCTGAACAGGTTGTCGATTTTACTTGGCAGATGGTTCATTTTCTAGAAAAGCAAGGCATTAAAATGCTGGTCATTGCGTGCAATACCGCAACTGCTGCCGCACTGCCAGATCTGCAAAAGAAAATGACGATTCCCGTTATCGGTGTGATTGATCCAGGTTCCAAGGCGGCCATCAAGGCTTCAAAAAATGGCCATATTGGAGTTATTGCAACAGAGGGAACAGTCAAAAGTGGCTCTTATGCACGGGCGATTCATACACAGAATGCTACGGTTGATGTGCAGAGTGTGGCCTGCCCGAAGTTTGTCACGCTTGTTGAAAGCAATGAATACCAAGCACCGATTGCAAAACAAATCGTAGCACAGGGACTGCAACCGTTTTCCAATAGCAAGGTTGACACGCTGGTCATGGGGTGTACGCATTACCCGTTGTTACGGCCGCTGATTCAAAATGTCATGGGGAGTAATGTAACCTTGATTGACTCCGGAGCAGAAACTGTCAATGTGGTAGCGCAGTTGCTTGATGTTTATCATATGGCTGCTAAGAAAAAGGTTGGCGAAGATCATTACTTTACAACCGGTTCGCCAGCAATGTTCAAAACGATCGCGATGCAGTGGCTTGAATTATCGGGAATGAATGTGGATAAAGCGGTCATTGATTGAAATTTTTACTGAAAATGGTCATTATTAAGGGTGTAAGACAATAACAAGGTGGAGGCTAGTTATGGCAGATACAATTGTAATTGCAACTCAAAATGAAGGTAAAGCTGCGGAATACCGCAAACGGTTTGCAACACTGGGGATTAAAGTGCTGACGCTAAAAGATTTTCCTGGTGTGACGATGCCGCCAGAAGATGGTAGTTCGTTTGCTGAAAACGCTCAAATCAAGGCAGACGCGCTGGCGAAGACGGTCGAATTACCGATTATTGCAGACGATTCTGGTCTCCAGGTCGATGCGCTAAATGGTGAACCTGGTATCCACTCAGCCCGTTACGCCGGCAACCATGATGACGAAGCAAACAACCGTAAGCTTTTGGCAGCCATGGACAAGGTGCCGGATGATGAACGCACGGCTAATTTTCACACGACGATCGTGGCCGTTAAGCCAAATGGTAAACGGTTATTTGTTAGTGGTGATGTGCGGGGCACGATTCTACGTGAGGCGCGTGGTAAAGATGGTTTCGGTTATGACCCACTATTTTACGTGGCTTCAAAGAAAAAGACGTTTGCCCAGATGAACATGGATGAAAAAAACGAAATTAGTCATCGTGGCAAAGCCATGGATTCATTGATGGCACAATTTCCAATTTGGTGGCGTGAAGACTGATGAAATTACTAGTGGTAAGTGACAGTCATGGTGATCGAGACATTTTGGTAACTCTTGCTGATCGGTTTACAGGTCAAGTGGATGCTTTTTGTCACTGTGGTGATTCTGAATTGCCAGCGGACGATCCAGTATGGAAAAATTATCATGTGGTCGGCGGTAATATGGATTTTGATTCTTCGTATCCTGTATCACAGACGGTCACAGTGGATGGCAAACGAATTTTCTTGACACATGGTCATCGTTACGGAATCAAACAAGATTTAACGCGACTGGCATTAGCCGCACGGGAAGCAAAGGCAGACTTTGCTTTTTTTGGACACTCGCATGAATTGGGCGTGGTTGAAACATCTGGGATTGTTTTCTTGAATCCTGGCAGTATTAGTCAACCGCGTGGCCAATATGCAAGTCTAGGTGGTACGTTTGCACTGGTCACATCAACCGGTGATCACACGACGATTGAGTTTTGCACGCGAGATGGACGTACTATTCCAGAATTAACTGTTACTTACGGAGGAAAAACTAAGCATGGTAGCAAAGACATTTAAGTTTGATGACGATTTAGAAGTTAACCGACTGGGTTATGGCACGATGCAGTTGCCAGGAAAGGGTGTTTGGGGGCCAAATGCGAATCCTAAGGCTGCAGTTGATGTGATGGATGCTGTTCTGAACAGTGATGTTAACTTCATTGATACGGCCGATGCGTATGGTCCACTGTTTGCTAATGATTATGTTAGACAAGCTTTGCAGGATTATGAGGGTGCTCATAAAATGATTGCTACTAAAGTTGGTTTTACCAGACAAGGACCAGATGTTTGGACGCCGCTTGGCAATCCTGATTATCTCCGTCAACAAGTTGAGATAAATCTTTTTTCATTGGGGTTGGAAAGTCTTGATTTGATTCAACTGCATCGAATTGATCCGCATTATCCATTAGCTGACCAAGTTGGTGTGCTGGCCGATATGAAAAAAGAAGGCAAGGTTAAACATATTGGGTTAAGCCAGGTTACGATTGATGATATTGAAGCAGCTCAAAAGATTACGCCGATTGCATCAGTTCAGAATCGTTACAATTTAACAGATAGACATGATGAAGGCGTCTTGAACTACGCCGATCAGCACCATATTGCCTTTATTCCATGGTATCCATTGGCGACGGGGCATCTTGCCACAGCCACTGGTCCATTGGCCGATATTGCGAAGGCACATCGCGCGACTCCGGCTCAAATAGCATTGGCATGGTTATTGCATCGTTCAGACGTGATTCTACCGATTCCTGGGACTAGCAATGTCAATCACTTCTTTAGCAACACTGCTGCCTCGAGAATTACACTATCGGCGGAAGAAATGACCCAGCTCACGAACTTGGGTGACGCAGAATAATGATTGACGAATGAAAACGGTTTTGTGCGTTTGCGGTTTATGGTATGCTGATGCTAAGTACATGATTCATTATGAAAAGTTGGAGGAAAGATTATGACAGGTGGCGTAATTGCAGCAATTGCATTCTTAATTTTGGCAATCTTTATTAGCATTTTTCTGATGGTGTTATTGCAGACATTTCACGAAGTTAACCAGAGTGTCGCAGTTATCCGTAGCTCTGTGGATGTTTTATCCAAGCAGGTAGAGGATATTCTTGGCAATGCAAACGAGCTGTTAGATGATGTGAATCATAAAGTTGCAACAGTGGATCCGGTCTTTCAGGCCGCTGCTGATTTAGGTGAAAGTGTTTCAGACTTAAACAACGCAACACGTGATTTGACCACACGGGTTACCAGCACTGGTAAAAGTGCAGGTAAGGTAGGTGTTGCTACCAAGGCTGCTAAATCTGTTTATAAGATGTATCGAAACCATCAAACGAAAAAACAGTCTCGGACAACGAATAAATAACGTGAAAGAAGGACGACAAAATGGCTAAAGGTTTTTGGTTAGGGCTAGTGTTAGGCGGTGCTGCAGCTTATGCTGGGTATCGTTCATTATCACAGGAACAACGCGATAAATTACGTGAAGAAGCAACAGAACGTTATCAGGCAGTTCGCGATCGTGCTGTTGATTATGCATTTTACGCCGCCGATGCAGTGGACGATGCCAAGGAATCATTGAAAGACTACACGGAATCGGCTAATGAATCAGCACATGATTTTGCCGGTTCATTAGGTGATCGTGGTGCTTCATTCCGTGACCGTTTCCGTCAGAAGCATGACGACTTTGATGATGAGACAGCTTCATTGCGGGACGAACTGAACGGTGTTAATGACGAAGATTATGATGACGACAGCGACGACATTGTGATTACTGCTGATAGTAAATTAACTTCGGAAGCTTCTGCGGCTGAGGCCAGTGCACAATCAGCTACAGACAAAGCTGCTAGTGCCGCAAAGTCCACGGCTAACTCCGCTAAGTCACTCGCCAGCGCTGCGCAAAGCAAGGCAAGCCAAACAAGTCCAGCTGCTAAGTCAGCGACTTCAACAGCAAAAAGTGCTGCTGACAGCGCCAGCGATAAAGCAAAAAAATAACTATTATTGATTTTCAATCAAAAATGCTTCAATTCACACCAACGTGAATTGAAGCATTTTTGTTGAGTTGATTGTTTTGTATTAGTGATATAAGTAATTGTATAATAAGAAAAAAGCTAACGGAGGCGCTAATATGAAACCATCGTTTTATCCAACACATTATGTTAGTAGCATCGTTGTATTGGCCTGGCTCATTGTAATGGCAGTTAATCGTGCTCTGGCGGGTAATCTCAGTTTAATGGACAGTTTGCTGTTGCTGTTTGGTGTGACAGTGATGCTTGTCCTTATTATCGTTAACCTTGTTAATCTATTTAAATGGCGACGCAAGTCCTGGCATCCTGGTCCAAGACTTTATTAATGGACGCTGATAATTTTAGTCATACTGATTATATTGAGAGAAAAAGCCACTGAGAACTCCGGAGATAGTTTCGGAATTTTCAGTGGCTTTTAGAAACCTAAATTTTAACGCCAGGTGTGATGCGTTTATTGGATTAACCGACGTAAGTTAAGTCTTTGCTGGTGTGAGTGAATGGTTCACAACCATCGGCGGTAATGTGGACACAATCTTCAATCCGAACACCAGCGACGTCAGGAATGTAAATTCCAGGTTCAATTGAGAAGCACATGCCTTCTTTCAGCACCAGATCATTACCTTCCATGATGCTTGGAAATTCATGCTCAGATTGCCCCATACCGTGACCGAGACGGTGAATAAAGTACTCTCCATAGCCTGCCTTACTAATAATATCACGCGCAACTTTATCTAACTGGGCGGCGGTAATACCTGGTTTAGCGGCGTCCATGGCTGCCAACTGAGCTTCTAAACAAACTTTATAGATATCTGCTTGTTTGTCTGACAGTTTGCCAAGAGCGACAGTCCGCGAAGCATCTGAGATGTAGCCTTCATGAATAGTTCCTAAATCGAACAGAATGAGTTCGTTATTTTCAATTTTATTGGCGCCAGTTGCACCGTGTGGTTCGGCAGCGTGTGCACCGGCCTGAATTAGGGTGTCAAAACTCATGTTCATCACGCCGCGTTTCATTAACGCGTATTGTAATTCGGCAGCGACACGTTGCTCAGGAACACCGGCAGCAACAGCCTTAAAGCCAATTTCAAAGGCGTAGTCAGCTTCAGCGCCAGCAGCGTTAAGTAACTCAATCTCGTGTGGTGTCTTTATGACACGCAAATTAGCAATGTAATCTGTGGCGTCTAAGTCAAACATCGCGTCAGGGAACTGTTCATGCATTTTGTTGAATCGCTCAATGGTTAAGTTACCCATTTCGATGGCCCATTTAGCAGGTGAAGAAGTGCGGGCCTTAATTTGGTCGGCAATCATTGCATAGGCATTTTCGTGGTCTAAGTACCCGTACACGCCGTAAGGCCAGCCGGTGTCCTTGACGGCCTCAACCTCCAGAGCAGGACAGAACAAGAAAGGATCAGCATCTGGAAAAACGAACAGGGCCAGCACCCGTTCAATGGGGTCTGATCCAAAGCCCGTTAAATACTGAATTGTTTGAAAGTTGCTAAAGTAGCCAAGATCCATTCCTTGTTTGCCAATCCATTGCTGAACTTGTTTGAGTTGTGAATAATCTGCCATAACTTCGCCTCATTTTTCATGTTAATTTTGAAAATCAAATGTAAAACCAGTATATCACACCAGTGGCTTCTGACTTGCAGACCACAAAGGTTTGATTTATATTAAAAGTAAGCGGTTTCATGATTGCTTTCATTTTAATGCTCTGTTATATTTAACAGGTTATGAAAACCGATGAAAACAAATTAAATTAGTAATGAAAGGGTATAACAATGGATAAACAAACAGTCACGATTTATGATGTTGCCCGGGAAGCAGCGGTTTCAATGGCTACGGTTTCACGGGTTGTTAATGGCAATCCCAATGTTAAACCGGCTACACGGCAGAAAGTTTTGGATGTGATTGACCAGCTTGATTATCGGCCAAACGCGGTTGCACGTGGTTTGGCTTCTAAAAAAACAACAACGATCGGGGTTATCATCCCAGATTTAACAAACTCGTACTTTTCTGAATTAGCTCGGGGAATTGATGACGTTGCCTTGATGTATAAGTACAATATCATTTTGGCATCCTCCGATGAAAATCATGATAAAGAATTACAAGTTGTGGATAACTTGACCGCTAAGCAGGTGGACGGGATTATTTTCATGGGTAACCAAGTAAGTAAAGATTTGCGCGATGCCTTTAACCGGGCTAATGCGCCAATTGTATTTGCTGGATCGGTTGATCCCGAACACCAGTCACCATCCGTCAACATTGACTATGTCGCTGCGGTAACTGACGCTGTTGCAAAACTGGTTAGTCGTGGCAACAAACGCATTGCATTTGTGACGGGATCAATGGATGAAAGTATCAACAAGGATTACCGTTTGAAAGGTTACAAGCAGGCTTTGAGTAGCAAACGAATTGGCTACGATGAAGGCTTGATTTTCCAAACAGATTATTCATATAAGGCTGGTTATGCATTGGCCCAGGCATTGCAAGATGTTAAGGCAACTGCTGCATTCGTTGGTGACGATGAATTAGCTGCCGGGGTATTAAACGGTCTAACTGACGCTGGCGTTAAGGTACCAGAGGATTTCGAAATCATCACTAGTAATGATACGCGCTTCACAGAAATTTCCCGGCCAACGATGAGTTCGATTACGCAACCTCTTTATGACATTGGTGCTGTGTCCATGCGCTTGTTAACTAAATTGATGAACAATGAAGAAATTGGCGATAAGACGGTTGTTCTACCTTATGGTTTGAAGAAGCGTCAATCGACTAAGTAAAGGTATACAGAAATAGAGCTCACGCATTTTTACGCAAGCTCTATTTTATTTTTTAGGCGATCGATTTCGTTTAATTGTGAAGTTTAAAGTAGCCAGTTGGGACATTTGATCAGCTAACGATTGTTGAATTATTTTAGCCATGTCGCCAGTCTGCTCACTTAGAAATTGGTTAATTGCCTGCTCGTAATGATTATGAACTGCTTCATTACGAGCGTGCCAGTTAATTTTTTCAAAGGTAGGTAAGATTTTCTGATTGATTGGCAATACACCTAGAGTAAGCCAAACGGCCAGAATAGGGTAACCCGGGTAACCTTGCCAATATGTGGCACTGTCGTTACTACTGAACGTTTGTGCATCATCACTGCTAATAACCGTGTAATACTGAGCGGTATCACTAGATGTTATTTGCCAGCGGTTTACATCAGGTTGTTGGACGCGGTGATCTGCAATGGCCGAATAGGCTTCGTATAATTTCGCGATTGGTGGCTGTTTCATAATGGGCTTCCTTTCTTTCATTACATTGTACGACAGTTGTCTATATCATGTGGCTTATGAAAACTTGTGAAATTCATGTTAATCAGTTCAACAAAGGTTCATACTGATGCTATTCTGAAACAAGGTGGTGACCAGATGATTAAACCGGCTCAATTAAAACGTGGTGATCACATCGCAATCGTCAGTTTGTCCGGTGGCGGACTCGGCGAGGCAGCTTTCCATCATGAATTAGTCTTAGGAGAACACAGATTGCACGAGCTGGGTCTAGAACCTGTGTACATGAGGCATACGTTAAAGGGGACTCAGTTTCTTCGTAACCATCCTGAGAAACGGGCAGCGGATCTTAGGCAGGCGTTTTTCGATGACTCGGTTCAGGGAATAATGTCTGCCATTGGCGGGGATGACACATATCGATTATTACCATTCCTGTGTGAAGATGAAGCGTTTGTTAGGCAAGTGAGGACGCATCCTAAAGTCTTTTTAGGGTTCTCGGATACGACAGTCAATCATTTAATGTTTTATAAAATGGGATTGGCGACATTTTATGGACCGAGTTTTCTGGCGGATTTTGCCGAATTGGGTCCGGAAATGTTGCCATATACCAAACATGAATTTGAACGTGTTTTTAAAAATCCAGTCATTTCGAAGATAAATAGCAGTGATCGCTGGTATGACAGTCGTCAGGATTTTTCAGTTGACACAGTTGGCATTCCTTTGACAGCACATGTAGAAAAACACGGTTACATGGCTCTTAGGGGACACGGTGTCATTCGTGGTCAGCTGCTGGGTGGTTGTTTGGACAGTTTCTATGATTTATTGACTGAAACGCGGTATGTTGGTGAGTCATCAGTGACCACAAAATATCAAATTATCCCACAGGTCGCTGATTGGCAGAATAAATTTTTATTTATCGAGACGAGTGAGGAAAAGCCCAAGCCGTCCCTTTATGAAAAGATGCTTTTGAGGCTTGACCAAGTTGGCATTTTAAAGGCAGTAAGCGGAATTTTGGTTGGTAAACCTCAAGACGAGGCGTATTTTGAAGATTACCAAAAACTAATTCTTGCTGCTACGGCGTCGTATCAGACCCCCATCTTGTTCAATATGAACTTTGGCCACGCCTATCCACGCACAGTGTTGCCATATGGGGCCTTAGCTAGTATCGATTTAGATGCCGCTACGGTGACGATTGAGGAACCATATTTCAGCAAATAAAAATAGGCATCAGCACGAGACCGCAGTTCGTTTGTGATTATCTGGTTAAAAGATTGAACCGGCCGCGGCCCAGTGGTATAGTGTATAAGGTTATTTTTGCTCAAAAATCATACTAACTATCAAAGGAGTGCTGAACATGTCAGGACATTCAAAATGGCATAATATTCAGGGTCGTAAAAACGCCCAGGATTCCAAGCGTGGAAAAATTTTCCAAAAAATATCACGTGACTTATACCAAGCCGCAAAAACTGGTGGTGCCGACCCTGACGGAAACGCACAACTACGGTTAGTCATGGAAAAAGCGCGTGCTGCTAACATGCCTAAAGACGTTGTTAAACGTGCTTTGGACAAAGCAACTGGTGCTGGTGGTCAAAAGTTTGAAGAAATTACTTACGAAGGCTATGGCCCTGGTGGCACTGCCATCATGGTTGCTGCATTGACAGATAATAAGAACCGGACCGCTTCGGCAATTCGTTCTGCTTTCACCCATCATGGTGGTGCATTAGGTGCCTCAGGTTCTGTGGCATTCATGTTTAACCGCCGTGGGTACATTGTCATCCTACGTGATGGCTTGGATGCTGATGAGGATACCATGTTAATGGACGCACTGGATGCCGGTGCTGACGACATGAATACGACTGATGACGCATTTGAAATTTACACGGATCCAACCCAATTGGCTGCCGTTCGTGATGCCTTACAAGAAAAGGGTTTTGATTTAGATACTGCCGAAATAACAATGATTCCGGAAAATGTAACCAAAGTCCCAAGCGACAAAGCTAAACAATATGTCAATTTGATTGATGAGTTGAGCGACAACGATGACGTTTCAGATGTTTATGAAGCGGCTGAAGTTGCGGATGAGGATATCACCGAATAGGCGTTTTCAAGACTTGAATTGAATAGTGCAAGCTAGGACATGATTCTTTTGGATCATGTCTTTTTTTGTCTTTTTTTTGAAATTGGCAAACAACAGGGTCACTTTTTGCGTATGTAAAGGGTATGAAAGGAGTGATGAGATGCAACCAGTAGAAAGATTGATGCATACGTTGACTCAGGCAATTGCCAAACATGCAAGTGATGTGTATTTTTTTCCAAAGTTCCAAGGTTACGAGATTGTCTGCCATACGGTAACCGGAATTGAAAAAATGGGGGAGTTGAGTTGTGAGCACGCAGAACAACTTATTGCTTACGTTAAGTATGAGGCGAATATGTCAATTAGCGAACGCAGACGCCCACAACTGGGAGCACTACATGTTCGAGTTGATAAGGCACAAGTGCATCTGAGATTGTCGACTGTCGGGGATTTTCAAGACCGTGAGTCGATGGTGATTCGAATTATTTATGCTTTGGCGGAGGTGAGCCATTCAGTTCGACAAAATAAACAGTGGCCAGCAATTCGTGGACTGACAAATTCGGCAGGACTAGTTGTTCTCAGTGGACCGATGGGTTCTGGCAAAACAACCACAATCTACCAACTAGCGCACGAGCGGCAAACGGATTCTGTGGTGCTGTCAATTGAGGACCCAGTAGAAATTGAGGAGCCTGATTTTTTGCAGTTACAAGTGAACGAGCTTGCCGGCATGACCTATGATGCGCTTTTGAAGTTAGCGTTGCGGCACCGACCAGATGTCTTTATTATCGGTGAAATTCGTGATGAACAAACGGCACGGGTGGCAATCAAGGCCGCTTTGAGCGGACATTTAGTGTTATCAACAGTTCACGCTCAAAGTGCCCTTGGTGTCATTAGTCGGTTGGCGCAGTTGGGCATTGCCAAAAACGACTTAGAACAGGCAATTGCAGGGGTGTGCTATCAGCGATTGTTACCGGGGCGGCAACAGCCAGTAACAATATACGATTGGTTGACACGTGAAGAATTATTTAGTGAAGCCAGGCCATTTTTCAATGGTCAACAGAGGAAAACACAAATGACAAGGAGGTGGCATGATGCGCTCAGAGAAGCAGTTGACGACGGTTTGGTGGCCCCTGAGGTGGCTCAAAGATATCAGGCTGGCTAGTTGGCGCAATCGTGAAGCATTACGACAATTGTCAGGACCACAGACTGCACAATTATTCAGTTTAATGGCTGACGTATTGACCGCAGGATTTTCACCGCGCGAAGGACTAAATTTTGCACGAGTGATGCTGCCCAAAATGCATCAAACAATCGCAGACATTCAGAATCGATTGGCACAGGGAATTCAGTTTGCTGAGGCAATGCGTCCGTTTGTTTCTGTAGACTGCTTTTATCAAATAAAAATTGCTGAGGAAAATGGCGAATTGATTTCAGTTTTGACGAACCTAGGTAATTTTTTGGCCGTTAAGGTCCGTCAACAGCAAAAGATTCGTGCAGTACTGCGATATCCACTGGGCATTTTAATCTGTTTAGGCCTGTTAATTGTTGCCATCAAACAGCTGTTGCTACCAGAATTATCAGGTCTGGGTGCAAAACAGCTATCGATTCCCAGCATCGGCTGGTCTTTAAAAATATGTTTGCTAGTTTTTATCACTGGTCTCATCACTATCAGCTGGCGTTTTTTGCATCAGCCTCGGCTTAGGCAATTACAAGTTGCCTGCAAATTGCCCGTCGTTGGCCCACTTTTGAAAATGTATTGGCATTATTATTTATCACTTAATCTGAGCTTGCTACTAAACAGTGGCATGCAGTCGCATGATGTTATGAAATTATTGCAAACGTATGAAGCAAAGTCGTTATTACGCCAGTTAGCTGATCAATTAAATAATCATTTGCGGAACGGTGCTAAATTAGACGCTTTTGTCGATCGCTATCGTTTTATACCGGCGACATTTAAAGTTTTTTTCAACAAAGGTTTGAGTAATCGTGAAATTGCTAAAGATCTCAAGGTTGATGCTCAACTAACTTATCACCGTTTATTTAACCGAGTAGAAGGCTTGATTAGCCTGATTCAGCCATTGTTATTTGGCATTATCGGTTTAGGCATCGTCGGTGTCTATCTCAGTATTTTGTTGCCGCTTTATCACACAATAGGGGGATTATCATAATGATAAAAAGATTGAAAATCTATGCTCAAAAAATGCGGGTTAAACAACGTCAGGCATTTACGTTAATTGAAATGGCCATTGTTCTATTTATTATTTCACTCTTGATTCTGATTATTGTACCGAACTTAACGGCATCCCGTCGAAATGCTACTAAAACCCATGGGGAAGCCATGACACAGGTAGTTCAAACACAGGTAGATCTTTATCAGAATGATAATGGTGATAAAGACGTGACCTTCGATGAACTTCAGACGGGAAATTATCTCACGGGTAAGCAAATTTCGAAGGCAAAGGATGAGGGTATTGAAATCCACAACAATGTGGCAGCTGTGGATGTTAAAAAGTAGGTCGGCATTTACATTGGTTGAAAGTTTGTTAGTCCTTGCAGTTACGACAGCAATTCTAGGAATTGGTGTGCAAACGTTTAAAGTGACTCGTGAGCGCCAGGCCGAGGCTCAGTTTTTCGAAACACTAGTGAGTCTATTTGAACGGGCTAAAATGCATACGATGTTGGGACGTTTGGTCACAGAAATTAATATTGATGATCGAAAAGTTGTTTACAAAGAAACTTATCATCAACCGCAGACCATTAAAATGCCGTCAACCTTATCTGTGACAAAGACCTCACCTAAAATCTTGATCATTAAAGATGAGATGATTGCGCCACGAAGAATTGTTTTAACGTCCTCATTGGGCGGAGAATATGCGATTAAGCCACAATTAGGATGGGGGATTATTCACATTGAAAAGCTCAAACGTTAGTCAACGAGCTGGCTTTGTTATGGTCGAGGCAATGTTGGCTTTGGCGCTAGCGCTCAGTGCTTGTACGCTAGTAATGGGGGTCACACAGCAAATGAACACGCGGTTAACTTTCGAACGACAGCGTACAAAAAAAGCGCGTTTACGCTACGAAAAAACAAGTCGACAGTTAGGTGAGGTTATGAATGGTAAGAGTGAGGTCAAGGCCAGCGTTCACAATAGTTGAAACGTTGTGGGGGCTAACAATTGGTGTGCTGGTATTATTTACCGTGACATTAACATTGCAACAATTGCGTTATAACGCTTCGAACGAGTATCAAAGCATTCACCAACTGGATAACACTGTTATGCATTTAGGAAATCCAGAAGAAAAATTTCGGTTTGAAAGTCAGCAGGGCAATGAGGTCAGGTTGATTGGGCAAACGCATAAGGGAGTTGTTCAGCATTATCGCTTAGTCGCTAAGCGAAACAACCTTATTATGACGACAACTAAGGGTGGTTATATGCCATTAGTAGAAAACATATCAGATGCTTCGATGATGTATGCAAATGGTTGCTTGACCATATCATTTAAAACACGTCATCACCGACAAGTAAGCAGAACAACGTTCCTTCCGGAGGCTAGTCTTGAAAGTTAGCGGTGAGACAAAATTTCGAACAGCATTTGTTATGCCAACCACCATTTTTTTGATGATTATGACGCTAACTATTTTACTCATTCAGTTAATGACGTATGAGTCGACTATTTATGCCCAAAGAAATGAGCGAAAATATTGGCAGATTCAAACAATCGTGAATGAGGTCAGTCTGATGCAGGCAAGACATTCCCAGCAAACCAGCTTTTCTTTTCATGAAGGACAGGCTACGTTAAAAAATTCACAAATAAAAATAATTTTAGCGAGTGGAGAAACCGCGTCCTATCAAGTTTGGGAGCGGAAACATAACTTGAAATAACTTGCATAAATCGGTATCCTTAACAAGGACATCGATTTTTGTTTTTGATGCAATTTTAAAAAGACAAATATTTAAAGAGGTGAGTAACGCTGTCACAAGAACAGGCACAAGCACTTTATCAAACACTTGATCAAGCGATTGGGATTTTACAAACACAACTGGAAACGAGTTATTTAGATGCCTTCATTGAAGTGGGTGATGATCTTATTGACGGCGGTCAGGTCAGAGTTGAAAATGGTCGGCCAGATACGGAAGCAGTCGAAAAGTTAACGACTTTGTATCGTCAGATTAATTTAAATCAACTAGATGAAGAAACCATCCGACGTGGTCTACAATTAGTCCTTTTGAAGGATGTTGAGACTGATGCAATTGATGCTAATCATCAACTAACACCGGATACCATTGGCTTTTTGGTTGCATATTTAGCCAGTCGCGTTATTCACCGCGATCAGTTAAATCTGTTGGATCTTACGGTGGGAACCGGTAATTTACTGACGACGGTTATTAACCAACTAGCCGAGTCAAACTCGGTAAAAATCGACAGTTTTGGTGTTGATAACGATGATTCTATGCTCGCGGCGGCCAACGTTGTCGGCACCTTGCAGAAACACGATATTCAATTGTTTCATCAAGATGCGTTAGATCCATTAGTGATGCCTAAGGCAGACCTAGTGGTGAGTGACTTACCGGTGGGGTATTACCCATTGGATGAACACGCCAAACAGTTTAAAACGGCAGCCCAATCAGGACATTCGTATGTGCATCATTTACTTCTTGAACAAGCTGTTAATCAGTTGACACCCGGCGGCTGGGGAATTTTCCTTGTTCCTAGCGAACTATTCACATCGGTTGAGGCCAAGGGACTGGTTGAGTGGATTCAAACGGAGGCGCACCTTCAGGGGCTGCTCAACTTGCCGACAGAATTATTTATTAATAAAGCGGCTCGCAAGGCTATTTTGATGCTTCAGAAAAAGGGCGGCAATGCAAAGCAAGCCGGTCAGGTTCTATTGGGTGAATTTCCATCATTTAAGGATTCAAACGCTGTCCGCCAGTTCACCGATCAAATTGATAACTGGGTCGCAGCAAATATTCAAAAATAGTTTCGTTTCATAAATTTGATGAGTAACTAAAAGGAGAATCGCGCACATGGCAAAAACAATCGCAGTTAACGCAGGTAGTTCAACTTTGAAGTTCCAACTTTTCGACATGCCTTCGGAAGAGGTCATTGCAAAGGGGCTAGTGGACCGAATCGGTTTAGCAGAAGGCTCATTTACCATTGACTATGGCGATGGTCAACATTTTAAAATTGAACAACCCTTTAAAGATCACAAGGTTGCCATCAACGTTTTGTTGAAGGAACTTATTGATTTGAAAGTCATCGGTAGTTTTGATGAAATTACTGGTGTTGGGCACCGTGTCGTGGCTGGTGGTGAATTTTTCAAGGATTCCGTGGTGATTGATGATGATGTCTTAGCGAAGATCGATGAACTAGCTGAATATGCCCCATTGCACAATCCTGCCAATGCGACAGGTATCCGTGCTTTCCGCGAAGTTCTACCAAACGCGACTGCTGTCGCCGTTTTCGACACGTCATTCCACAGCACAATGCCTGAAGAAAACTACTTGTATTCTATCCCTTACGAGTACTATGAGAAGTTTGGTGCACGTCGTTATGGTGCGCATGGTACAAGTCATCGTTATGTTTCCGCTCGGGCCGCTGAAATTCTTGGTAAGCCATTGTCGGACTTGAAAGTCATTACGTTGCATTTAGGGGCAGGTGCCTCAATTGACGCGATTAAAAATGGTGAATCGATTGATACATCCATGGGCTTTACACCGTTGGCAGGAATCACAATGGCGACGCGTTCAGGGGATGTAGATCCCTCGCTGGTCACGTTCCTTCAGCAGAAGTTGGGGATTACTAACCCTGAAGCGATGATTGACATTTTGAATAAGAAGTCTGGTTTGCTTGGTATTTCAGGTACGTCTGGTGATATGCGTGATTTACAGACGAGTGACGATCATCGGGCTCAATTGGCAATCAAGATTTTTGTTAACCGCATTGTGAAGTATGTTGGTTCATACATTGCTGAAATGGGTGGCGTTGATGCGTTGGTATTTACTGCTGGAATCGGTGAAAATGCGAAGGCCATTCGTGCTGCAGTAGTCAATGCGTTTAATTACGCTGGCATTAAGATCGATGATGACCGTAATGACGTTCATGGCAAAGAAGCGATTATTTCGACAGATGATTCAACAGCGAAGGTTTTGTTGATTCCAACTGATGAAGAGTTAATGATTGCTCGTGATGTTGAAAGATTGAAGAAATAATTGACTGTGATTAGTACGATTAACGGATATTGTTAAGATAAAAAGAGAGTTAGCTGGCGGATCTTTTACCGTCACCTAACTCTCTTTTTTTAATACGTGTAATGTTAAGATGAATTATTTTCACCTTTCCCGTGAAATCGTTTCGTTTGTTCATTATGAAAAACGCTCGTATAATATAATTTATGAATTAGTGAGTACTAATTTTAAACGGACATACGGAAAGTAGAGGATTCGATGGCAGAAAATCAAACGGATCAGCAAGAATTATCGCGATCGTTAAAAAGTCGGCATGTACAACTTATCGCGCTAGGTGGAACAATTGGGACCGGGCTGTTTTTAGGAGCTGGACAATCCATTCATCTGGCGGGGCCAGCCATTATTTTAGTGTATATGTTGACTGGATTGATGTGCTTTTGGCTGATGCGTGCTTTGGGCGAGTTGCTCATGTCGGATTTATCGCAACACTCATTTATCGACTTTATTGACCGCTACATAGGTAAACGCACTGGCTTTGTGGTTGGATGGACCTACTGGGTATCATGGATCACAATTGCCATGGCAGAAATCACGGCTGCTGGATTATACTTTCAGTTTTGGTTTCCAAAAGTGCCGCAGTGGTTACCAGGTTTTGTGATTTTAATTGTGCTGTTGTGTTTAAACTTAATCACTGTAGAGGCGTTTGGTGAGGCAGAATTTTGGTTTGCCATCATTAAAATTGTGGCGATTATTGCGCTGATTGTTGGCGGGCTGGCAATGATCTTTCTTTCGATTAAAACGCCTGTCGGTCACGCGTCCTTTGGCAATTTATTTCGTGATGGTGGCTTTTTTGCCAAGGGTGCAAAGGGATTTGTTCTCTCATTTCAGATGGTTGTGTTTGCGTTTGTCGGAATTGAAATGGTGGGGATGACTGCATCTGAAACGGCCAATCCGCATGAAGTTATTCCCAAGGCAATCAATGAAATTCCCATGCGGGTTATCTTATTTTACGTGGGTTCGCTGTTGGTTATTATGAGTATCTATCCGTGGTCTTATGTGTCACCATCCAGCAGTCCATTTGTTCAAGTCTTTCAAAATGTTGGGATTAAAGCAGCTGCTGGTATTATTAATTTTGTTGTATTGACTGCAGCCGCTTCGGCATGTAACAGTTCTCTGTTTACAACTGGCCGAATGCTATACTCATTGACGTATGGTGGTAAGTCACGCTTTTCCAAACGGATGAGTAAGTTATCTTCACATCAGGTGCCAGCTAATGCATTACGTTTCTCAACTTTGATTATTGCTATCGCGGTAGTTTTGAATTTCTTATTTCCTGCTGGTGTATTTACCTTTATTTCCAGTGTTGCAACGACATGTTTTATTCTCATTTGGGGGTTGATCATCGTTGCGCACTTGAGATATCGGCAATCAATGAAGACACAACATCTTCCATTAGCTGATTTCAAAATGCCGTTTGCACCATTAACTGATTACTTGGTATTGATCTTTCTTGGTTTCGTAGCAATTGTGATGTTATTTAAGACGGAAACATTGATTGCACTTATTGGTGCTGTAGCTTGGTTTATCTTTTTGTTTGTTGCGAAGTCAATTAGCATGAAGGCTGAATCCGAAATGGCACAACATGATTGATGATTAAATAGATTTTTTAAAGCCATTACCTTGCCGTTTGAACGGACAGATAATGGCTTTTGTTTTGTCATTTGCTAATGGAGCATTAAGCAGGGGCAGGCGGTCTCGACAAGGTGGTTCATGGTAACATGTGGTACAATAAATAGACGAAATTGACGGGAGGTTTGCGGATGCGGTATTTTACGTCGGACACACATTTTTATCATAAAGAGTTACTCGGGATGAACGACTTCGCTCCACGACCTTTTTTGACCGTCGAAGACATGAATGAGACGATTATTAAAAATTGGAATTCTGTCGTTACAGATACGGACACGGTTTATCATTTAGGTGATATCGCGATGTACTTCACACGGCCAGCTATCACGTCACACATTGCGGTGAACGACATTTTGCATCGGTTGAATGGTCACATTGTGTTGATTAAGGGCAATCATGATAACCGTGCATTGTTTAAATATTTGGCAGCACATAACGAAAACATGCTTGATGGAAAACCAAAGTTTGAATTCCACGATGTTGGCGCGTATTTGAAATATGATCACCGACAGTATTATTTAACACACTACCCATTCTCTATGGGGATCGTTGGTAACATTATCAATTTGCATGGTCACATCCACCATTATGCTTTTCCAGCTAAGGAAAATATTAATGTTGGTGTTGATACGCCCGAAAAGAGCTATATTGATCACGAAATTCCATTTGGTCGACCATTTTCGTTTGTAGAGATCGAGCAAATGATTGAGGGCAAGACGATTGATTATAAAAAGCGTCATTGATTGTTTGTAAAATATGGAATGTAATTGTTGTAGCAATAAAGGTTAGGAAGGTGATCGTTATCGATCGTGAACACATCCAAGAGTTGGCTCAGGAAGCTCAAGAAAAGCGGGCTGCGATGTTTACCATTGTTCGTGAAAATGAGCAACAATTTTTTATTAACGGGCACCCATACGAATTAGTGACTAATTTTCATGATGCGTTTGATGTGCATAAATTTGCTGAGCGATATAGCACTGTTTTGAGTAAATATGATTTCTTGGTAGGAGATTGTGGATTTGATCAACTTCGGCTGAAGGGCTTTTATGCTGCTAAAAAACGCAATGTACCAGTGAGCCAAACGATAACGGCACTGCAAGATTATTTATATGAGTATTGTAATTTTGGCTGTGCCTATTTTGTGCTTCATAATTTAGACGTTGAAATTGAACAACAAGATCGACCACAAAAGGAAGAACATCAACGTTCCCATCGTTCCAGACGACGTCGAAGCAATAGTGGTCAGGAAACCAAAACAGTCCAAACAGCACGGAAAAACGATGGTTCGTCTAATCAACATAATCAACATCAGGGTGGACAACAACGTCATCAGTTTGAAACGCATCATAAAAAGGAAACAGCTTACACGAAGGAACGTACAGTTAGCAAAACGACACGTCCAACTGGCCATAGTGGACAACTGGTTCAGTCTACGCAAAACAAACGACCATCACGGCGTCATTTTACAATTAGACAAAAATCGCATTCGCAAACTCAGAATAACGATAAATAGTGAGGATCTTGAAGGATGAAGCGTTATTCAGGTTATTTTATTGATTTAGATGGCACCATCTACCAGGGAACAAAGGAAATTAAAACAGCCCAAACGTTTATGCAACGGCTGATTGATAGTGAGATTCCCTATTTGTTTGTAACAAACAATTCTACGCGTAGTCCTGAAGATGTCGCGGAAAATCTGCGCGCACATCACCACATCGCCACGACGGCAGCACATGTGTACACGACTGCTTTAGCTACAGCGGACTATTTGCGTCGTTTGGCGGCGGATAAACCATTAACTGCCTATGTTATTGGGGAACGTGGACTTCAGGATGCATTGCGTAATGTTGGCTTTGCACTTGTTGCGGATGCATCGTTTGCACCAACGTTTACGGTTGTTGGACTTGATCGTGAGGTTACCTATGAAAAATTCGTACAGGCGGTGTTGGCTATTCAGCATGGCTCACAGTTTGTAGGGACTAACCTGGATACTAATATTCCGAATCAGCGGGGGATGTTACCAGGTGCTGGAGCAGTTGTTGATTTTGTCCGTTACGCGACAGGAAAGACGCCGATCACAATCGGTAAACCCGCTAAAATCATCATGAACGAGGCACTCAACAGGATTCAATTGCCGCGAGAAGATGTGCTGATGATTGGCGACAACCTGCATACTGATATTATGGCTGCAAAGAATGCCAACATGGACTCTCTACTGACACTGACAGGACTAACTGAACAGGCTCCCGCAGGCGATGCAGATATTGTTCCGACGTATGTGGCGTCAGATTTAACTAAATGGCGGTTACACGGATGATTATAAAAAAAGTAAACCACTGGCTACGCTATTTGTGTGGCTGTTTTTTTATCTTAACAAGTTCAATTTTTCTGACAGTCCACGCTGTCTGGCTATATCGCATCATGTTATCAACCACAACAATTTTGCATGATGTAAATTTGAATCGGCAAACGATGCTGAAAAATTATTATCAGTTGCTCCATTACTTAGATTTTCCATGGGTGGAGCGGCTACACATGAATAATTTTACTGATTCGGAGGGAGCGCTCAAACACTTCGCAGATGTAAAGAACTTGTTGTTACTCAATAATGTAGTCCTGATTGTAACGGCTATAGTTACAGCGTGGGGACTGTGGCGAATGTATCGGGAAAGCCGTTTATGGCAGTTGGTCATTCCGATGCGGATTGCGTTGCCTGTTGCTCCCGTTATCGGTGTGATTATGAGCTTGAATTTTGAAAGTTTTTTTATCACATTTCATAAACTGCTGTTTAGAAATGACGATTGGTTGTTTGACCCCAATCAGGATGCGATTATCAACGCGTTGCCAGCTAGTTTCTTTCTTGCCTGTTTCGCATTGTTTTTTGTTTTAATTGAAACGTGGATAGTCGTTGGCTTACTAGTCGGCCAGCATAGTTTAAGGCACGGACTAGTTTTGAAACACTAAAAAGCACGTCGTTTAGCACTGTGTGAAATCACATTATGCTAAGCGACGTGCTTTTATTTGGCAAAATTATGACGCCTTAACTTTCCCACGAATATAACCAACTACGGCAGGAATCAACGAGATGATGATGATTCCTAAAACGACTGCAGAGAAGTGCGCTTTGACAAACGGAATGTTACCAAAGAAATATCCCCCAGCAGAACATAGGGTTACCCATGAAATACAGCCGATCAAGGAAAAACGGATAAAGCGACGGTACGGCATATTACTACCACCAGCGACAAATGGGGCAAAAGTTCGGATGATTGGCATAAACCGTGCCAGAATGATGGCCATCGCGCCATGGGCATTGAAGAACGTTTCTGAACGTTCAAGCGCATCTTTGCGAATCAGTTTTCCAAACAGAGAATGATTCGACAAGGCATGGCCGATACGCTGACCGATGATAAAGTTAAGTGAATCACCAGAGATACAAGCTATCAGGAATAGAATGACAAAGGTCCAAATATTCAGGTGATATAAGCTGTTTGCGGCAAGTGCGCTAGCTGCAAATACCAGTGAGTCACCCGGCAAGAACGGCAGAATCACCGCACCGGTTTCAATAAAGATAATGGCAAACAGTATGAGATAAGTCCAGTTACCAAAGTTATTGACGAGTGAAACAAGGTGCGCGTCAATATGTAAAACGAAATCAATTAGGGTCGACATAGGTAATCCTCTCTAATTTGCAAAAGTAAGTTTGTTAAGATGTCAAATGACAATGGGCTCACTATAGCAGAAATGAGTGGCAAACAAAATAGGCGATTAAGCGAATATATGGAAATTAACAAAAAGTTTCAAAATCACAATGACAGACTGGCCTAATATTGTCATTGCAATCATAGTGGTGTTGGTTTCAATTACACATGAGAAGTAAATAGAGGATAAGTAAGGACAAAAAAGGTCACCAACAATTGCATGTCAGCAGTCGGTTGTTTACAATGATAAAGATTTGACATTCTTCAATGAGAATGTGAACAGGAAAATGCGTATAAAAATAAAACGAGCTGTAGTAAGGAGAATAAAAATGTATCCACAGATTGAAATTGGCGAGGCTAAGGGCCCACAAGTAACGCTGCACACGACGATGGGCGATATTAAATTCCAATTGTTTGAAGACCAGGCACCCAAAACGGTTGCGAATTTCGTTGGCCTTGCAAAAAATGGCTATTATGACGGTGTAAGTTTTCACCGTGTTATTGCTGATTTTATGATTCAAGGTGGTGACCCAACAGGCACTGGTGCCGGTGGTGAAAGCATTTACGGGCAAACGTTTGAAGATGAGTTTTCAGATAAGCTGTTTAATTTTAGAGGCGCATTATCAATGGCTAATGCTGGTCCAAATACTAATGGTAGCCAATTTTTCATCGTGCAGGCAAGTCGAGTTCCTTCAGATATGATCGAACAATTAAAGGGAATGGGATTAGCCAGCGAAGTTATTGCCAAGTATGAGCAGGGTGGTACACCATGGCTTGATGGACATCATACTGTTTTCGGGCAAGTTATTGAGGGAATGGATGTTGTGGATGAGATGGCTAAGGTTTCAACTAACTATGAGGATCGTCCAGATACGCCAATTTTAATCAACAGTGTCTCCGTGAGCGAAGCGTAATAAGTTGCGGGGAGGCGCGGTTTATGAAGTACCAGATTGGTCAAACAGTGACTGGTGTGGTAACTGGGATTCAGCCGTATGGTGCTTTTATTAGTTTAGATGAAACTCATCAAGGGCTCATTCACATTTCAGAGACACATTATGGGTTTGTACGTGATATCCATGACTATCTAAAGGTGGGACAGTCTGTACGGGCTAAAATACTTGATATAGATGAGTACTCGCAAAAGATCAGTCTGTCATTACGCTGTTTGGAAGAGGATCAAGAAGATGTACCGGTGGTCAACGCCCGTGATGTGCACAAGCGGTATTGGACAAATTATCATGTTCACACGGGGTTTCAACCAATTGCAGATGCAATGGATGGGTGGCTGGCGGAAGCTCGTCAACGGTTTTTGAAGTAATGTTAAGTTGTAAGAGGAGGATGAAAGAGTTTTATGAAACAAGTTGCAGGGACTATTTTGACAATCAATGATGGCATCCCAAGCTTTTTGGTTACTAAGGATGATGGCAATTACGGCTTTTTCTGTACTAAGGTTTTGGAAGATAAGACTGCGTTGGCAAGTATTCTTGAATGTTTGCACGATGCTTTAGAAGTAGATCTCGAACAATTAAGGTTAAGCGAGTTAACAACTTGTGAGATAGGTGAGGCCAATGTCTCGCTGTTTGTTTTTGATCATCTTCAAATTACGTCAGAGTTGAAGCAACGTGCACTTGATCAAGGCCTTGACTTTGTTCAAGGAGATCAGTTGCATATGCTATTCCATGACGTTAAGTTTGACTCTGCACCAGTGTTTGATTAACTGAAATAAACTATTTTTCAATTTTTTTGAAATTTGACTTGACCCAGATTCATGTGATTGATATAGTATTACTTGCTGCTACGGAATGTTGATGCAGCAATCATCTGGATCGATTGTGAAACAAAAAAGTTCTTCAACTTTTAATTGACACAGTTGAGTTTGAATGATATTATCAAATAGTTGTCTTGAGGCAACGAAGTAGATCTTTGAAAACTGAACAACGTTTCGACGAATCAAATGTGTAGGGTCTTTGAACGAAAGTTCGAAGCAATTACAATTGTGAAGTCAATTCACTTTATAACCAAGTAACAACAAAACAAGAGCTATTTCAAATAACTCATTAATTTGAGAGTTTGATCCTGGCTCAGGATGAACGCTGGCGGCGTGCCTAATACATGCAAGTCGAACGCACTTCGGTTTTTGATTGACGGTGCTTGCACCAGATTGACGAGACATTGAAGTGAGTGGCGAACGGGTGAGTAACACGTGGGTAACCTGCCCTAAAGTGGGGGATAACATTTGGAAACAGATGCTAATACCGCATAACAACGAAAACCACATGGTTTTCGCTTGAAAGATGGTTTCGGCTATCACTTTAGGATGGACCCGCGGTGCATTAGCTAGTTGGTAAGGTAACGGCTTACCAAGGCAATGATGCATAGCCGAGCTGAGAGGCTGATCGGCCACATTGGGACTGAGACACGGCCCAGACTCCTACGGGAGGCAGCAGTAGGGAATCTTCCACAATGGGCGCAAGCCTGATGGAGCAACGCCGCGTGAGTGAAGAAGGGTTTCGGCTCGTAAAACTCTGTTGTTAAAGAAGAACGTATCTGAGAGTAACTGTTCAGATAGTGACGGTATTTAACCAGAAAGCCACGGCTAACTACGTGCCAGCAGCCGCGGTAATACGTAGGTGGCAAGCGTTATCCGGATTTATTGGGCGTAAAGGGAGTGCAGGCGGTTATTTAAGTCTGATGTGAAAGCCTTCGGCTTAACCGGAGAAGGGCATCGGAAACTGGACAACTTGAGTGCAGAAGAGGGTAGTGGAACTCCATGTGTAGCGGTGGAATGCGTAGATATATGGAAGAACACCAGTGGCGAAGGCGGCTACCTAGTCTGTAACTGACGCTGAGGCTCGAAAGCATGGGTAGCAAACAGGATTAGATACCCTGGTAGTCCATGCCGTAAACGATGAATACTAGGTGTTAGGGGGTTTCCGCCCCTTAGTGCCGCAGCTAACGCAATAAGTATTCCGCCTGGGGAGTACGACCGCAAGGTTGAAACTCAAAGGAATTGACGGGGACCCGCACAAGCGGTGGAGCATGTGGTTTAATTCGAAGCTACGCGAAGAACCTTACCAGGGCTTGACATCTTCTGCTAATCCGAGAGATCGGACGTTCCCTTCGGGGACGGAAAGACAGGTGGTGCATGGTTGTCGTCAGCTCGTGTCGTGAGATGTTGGGTTAAGTCCCGCAACGAGCGCAACCCTTATGATTAGTTGCCAGCATTAAGTTGGGCACTCTAATGAGACTGCCGGTGACAAACCGGAGGAAGGTGGGGACGACGTCAAATCATCATGCCCCTTATGTCCTGGGCTACACACGTGCTACAATGGATGGTACAACGAGCAGCGAAGTCGCGAGGCCAAGCAAATCTCTTAAAGCCATTCTCAGTTCGGACTGTAGGCTGCAACTCGCCTACACGAAGTCGGAATCGCTAGTAATCGCGGATCAGCATGCCGCGGTGAATACGTTCCCGGGTCTTGTACACACCGCCCGTCACACCATGAGAGTTTGTAACACCCAAAGTCGGTGGGGTAACCTTCGGGAGCCAACCGCCTAAGGTGGGACAGATGATTAGGGTGAAGTCGTAACAAGGTAGCCGTAGGAGAACCTGCGGCTGGATCACCTCCTTTCTAAGGAAACAAATCGGAACCTTACACATTAGTGGAAACGTTGTTCAGTTTTGAGGGATTTACCTCAAACAAAAGATTGGGCGCATAGCTCAGCTGGTTAGAGCGCACGCCTGATAAGCGTGAGGTCGGTGGTTCGAGTCCACTTGTGCCCATCGATCAAGCCTGAAGACAACATGGGGAATTAGCTCAGATGGGAGAGCACCTGCTTTGCAAGCAGGGGGTCAACGGTTCGATCCCGTTATTCTCCATTGGTCACGCAAGTGACCAACTGAAACGTTGTACATTGAAAACTGAATCATGATTCTTTTTATTATTTAAACCGAGAACACCGCGTTTTTGAGTTTTTTAACAAGTTAAATTGTTTATCGCTAAACTCATAACCGCAGTTTGTATGAACTGTTAGGTTAAGTTATAAAGGGCGCACGGTGGATGCCTTGGCACTAGGAGCCGATGAAGGACGGGACTAACACCGATATGCTTCGGGGAGCTGTAAGTAAGCTTTGATCCGGAGATTTCCGAATGGGGAAACCCAATCAGTTTAACCGCTGATTATCACTAGGGGAATACATACTCTAGTTGAAGGTAGACGTTGTGAACTGAAACATCTAAGTAGCAACAGGAGCAGAAAGAAAAATCGATTCCCTAAGTAGCGGCGAGCGAACGGGGAACAGCCCAAACCAAGCTGCTTGCAGTTTGGGGTTGTAGGACTGAACATTTGAGTTACCAAAGACCTTGATAGTCGAAGACGTTGGGAAACGTCGCCATAGGGTGTGAGAGCCACGTAGACGAAATCAAAGTCCCTCAGTTCAGGATCCTGAGTACGGCGGAGCACGTGAAATTCCGTCGGAATTTGCGGGGACCATCCCGTAAGGCTAAATACTCCCTAGTGACCGATAGTGGACCAGTACCGTGAGGGAAAGGTGAAAAGCACCCCGGAAGGGGAGTGAAATAGTTCCTGAAACCGTGTGCCTACAAGTAGTTAGAGCCCGTTAATGGGTGATAGCGTGCCTTTTGTAGAATGAACCGGCGAGTTACGTTAGCATGCAAGGTTAAGGTGGAAAGACCGGAGCCGTAGCGAAAGCGAGTCTGAAATGGGCGACTAAGTATGTTGAAGTAAACCCGAAACCAGGTGACCTACCCATGTGCAGGCTGAAAGTGCGGTAATACGCACCGGAGGGCCGAACCCGTGTCTGTTGAAAAAGGCTGGGATGACGTGTGGGTAGCGGTGAAATTCCAAACGAACTTGGAGATAGCTGGTTCTCTCCGAAATAGCTTTAGGGCTAGCCTCGGATGAATCATCATGGAGGTAGAGCACTGTTTGAACTAGGGGCCCGTCATGGGTTACTGAATTCAGATAAACTCCGAATGCCATTGATGTGTTATCCGGGAGTCAGACGATGAGTGATAAGATCCACCGTCGAAAGGGGAACAGCCCAGATCACCAGTTAAGGTCCCTAAATATATGCTAAGTGGAAAAGGATGTGGAGTTGCACAGACAACTAGGATGTTGGCTCAGAAGCAGCCACCATTTAAAGAGTGCGTAATAGCTCACTAGTCGAGTGATTCTGCGCCGAAAATGTACCGGGGCTAAGCATATTACCGAAACTGTGGGTGCCACGTAAGTGGCGCGATAGGAGAGCGTTCTATGGGCGGTGAAGCCAGATCGTAAGGACTGGTGGAGCGCATAGAAGTGAGAATGCCGGTATGAGTAGCGAAAGATCAGTGAGAATCTGATCCACCGAATGACTAAGGTTTCCTGGGGAAGGCTCGTCCACCCAGGGTTAGTCGGGACCTAAGGCGAGGCCGAAAGGCGTAGTCGATGGAAAACAGGTTGAGATTCCTGTACTAGTTAAACTTGTTTGAACAATGGAGGGACGCAGAAGGCTAAACGATCCGGACGATTGGAAATGTCCGGTCAAGCAGTGAGGTGTGAGATGAGTTAAATGCTTGTTTCTTTAACATTGAGCTGTGACGAGGACCGAAATTTAAGTAGGGAAGTCGTTGATGTCACGCTGCCGAGAAAAGCTTCTAGTTAGAGTTTAATTACCCGTACCGCAGACCGACACAGGTAGTCGAGGAGAGTATCCTCAGGTGAGCGAGTGAACTCTCGTTAAGGAACTCGGCAAAATGACCCCGTAACTTCGGAATAAGGGGTGCTGCACGCAAGTGTAGCCGCAGTGAAAAGGCCCAGGCGACTGTTTATCAAAAACACAGGTTTCTGCAAAATCGTAAGATGACGTATAGGGGCTGACGCCTGCCCAGTGCTGGAAGGTTAAAAGGATGGGTTAGCGTAAGCGAAGCTCAGAATTGAAGCCCCAGTGAACGGCGGCCGTAACTATAACGGTCCTAAGGTAGCGAAATTCCTTGTCGGGTAAGTTCCGACCCGCATGAAAGGCGTAACGATCTGGGCACTGTCTCAACGAGAGACTCGGTGAAATTATATTACCCGTGAAGATGCGGGTTACCCGCGACAGGACGGAAAGACCCCATGGAGCTTTACTGTAGCTTGATATTGGGTGTCTGTATAACTTGTACAGGATAGGTAGGAGCCGTAGAGCTCGGGACGCTAGTCTCGAAGGAGGCAACCGTGGGATACTACCCTTGTTATACGGCCACTCTAACCCGCGCCACTTAGCGTGGCGGGAGACAGTGTCAGGTAGGCAGTTTGACTGGGGCGGTCGCCTCCTAAAAGGTAACGGAGGCGCCCAAAGGTTCCCTCAAAATGGTTGGAAATCATTTGTAGAGTGTAAAGGCACAAGGGAGCTTGACTGTGAGACAGACAGGTCGAGCACGGACGAAAGTCGGGCTTAGTGATCCGGTGGTACCGTATGGAAGGGCCATCGCTCAACGGATAAAAGCTACCCTGGGGATAACAGGCTCATCTCCCCCAAGAGTCCACATCGACGGGGAGGTTTGGCACCTCGATGTCGGCTCATCGCATCCTGGGGCTGTAGTCGGTCCCAAGGGTTGGGCTGTTCGCCCATTAAAGCGGTACGCGAGCTGGGTTCAGAACGTCGTGAGACAGTTCGGTCCCTATCCGTCGCGGGCGCAGGAAATTTGAGAGGAACTGTCCTTAGTACGAGAGGACCGGGATGGACATACCGCTGGTGTACCAGTTGTGCCGCCAGGCGCATCGCTGGGTAGCTATGTATGGATGAGATAAACGCTGAAAGCATCTAAGTGTGAAACTCGCCTCGAGATGAGATTTCCCATTCCTATATGGAAGTAAGACCCCTCAGAGATGATGAGGTAGATAGGCTAGAAGTGGAAGTGTGGCGACACATGGAGCGGACTAGTACTAATCGGTCGAGGACTTAACCACGAAGTGGTGGTCCGGTTAAAGAAAAGAAGATCATGATTCAGTTTTGAGTGGATAACGCTCAGAGTGTGGTGATGATGGCACGAAGGATACACCCGTTCCCATGCCGAACACGGAAGTTAAGCTTCGTCGCGCCAAGAGTAGTTGGGGGATCGCTCCCTGCGAGGGTAGGTCGTCGCCATGCATATTGGAAGATTAGCTCAGTTGGGAGAGCGTCTGCCTTACAAGCAGAGGGTCACAGGTTCGAGCCCTGTATCTTCCATTTAATGAGCCGTTAGCTCAGTTGGTAGAGCATCTGACTTTTAATCAGAGGGTCGACAGTTCGAGACTGTCACGGCTCATTGCCCTTAGAGGGTAGTGAAAAAATTTCGGTTAACGCCGACTTAGCTCAGTTGGCAGAGCATCTGTCTTGTAAACAGGGGGTCGGAGGTTCGAATCCTCTAGTCGGCATTGCACCATTTATATGCGGAAGTAGTTCAGTGGTAGAACATCACCTTGCCATGGTGGGGGTCGCGGGTTCGAATCCCGTCTTCCGCTTTTGCCAATTCACAATAATGCCGGGGTGGCGGAATTGGCAGACGCACAGGACTTAAAATCCTGCGGTCAGTGATGACCGTACCGGTTCGATCCCGGTCCTCGGCACTTATTTGCACCCATAGCGCAACTGGATAGAGTGTCTGACTACGAATCAGAAGGTTGTAGGTTCGACTCCTACTGGGTGCATTGCAGTTTTTATTCTGCAAACAATTACATTTTCGGGAAATAGCTCAGCTTGGTAGAGCACCTGGTTTGGGACCAGGGGGTCGCAGGTTCGAATCCTGTTTTCCCGATTTATAAATAGCTCTCTAGTTATTTATGATCGCGGTGTAGCTCAGCTGGCTAGAGCGTCCGGTTCATACCCGGGAGGTCGAGGGTTCGATCCCCCCCGCCGCGATTAAGCATATGAGTGAACTTGGACCTTTAGCTCAGTTGGTTAGAGCAGACGGCTCATAACCGTCCGGTCGTAGGTTCGAGTCCTACAAGGTCCACTAATATGGTGGTCCATTGCTTATATTCAGCTTATGGAGGATTACCCAAGTCTGGCTGAAGGGAACGGTCTTGAAAACCGTCAGGTGGGCGCAAGTCCACGCAAGAGTTCGAATCTCTTATCCTCCTTTTGTTTATATACTATTATCGCGGGGTGGAGCAGTCTGGTAGCTCGTCGGGCCCATAACCCGAAGGTCGTTGGTTCAAATCCAGCCCCCGCAATTTTGGTCCCATGGTCCAGTTGGTTAGGACGCCTGCCTGTCACGCAGGAGATCACGAGTTCGAGTCTCGTTGGGACCGTTTATGGCTCGGTAGCTCAGTCGGTAGAGCAATGGATTGAAGCTCCATGTGTCGGCAGTTCGATTCTGTCCCGCGCCATTCATACCATGTTATGCGGGTGTAGTTTAGTGGTAAAACCGCAGCCTTCCAAGCTGCTGTCGCGAGTTCGATTCTCGTCACCCGCTCCATGGGCGCATAGCTCAGCTGGTTAGAGCGCACGCCTGATAAGCGTGAGGTCGGTGGTTCGAGTCCACTTGTGCCCACTTGGTTTTGGGGAAGTACTCAAGTGGCTGAAGAGGTGCCCCTGCTAAGGGTATAGGTCGCGCAAGCGGCGCGAGAGTTCGAATCTCTCCTTCTCCGTTTTTTGTTTTTGGAATGTAGGTCATTTTTTTATGACCCCTTGGTCAAGTGGTTTAAGACACCGCCCTTTCACGGCGGTAACATGGGTTCGAATCCCGTAGGGGTCATTTCTTTTTACTATTATCGCGGGGTGGAGCAGTCTGGTAGCTCGTCGGGCCCATAACCCGAAGGTCGTTGGTTCAAATCCAGCCCCCGCAATCTTATATCAATTGTAACTACGCATGTTATGCGTAGTTTTTTTGTGGAATTGAAGTGTGACCTCTGTTTATAAAAGAAAAAGAGAACGTTCTAGCAAAATTGTGATTTTTGCTGGAATGTTCTCTTATTAATATGTGTATGTTTTAAAAAATGCAGTATTTAGCGTGTTAGGCTAACGCGATTGTATGCAGTTTCACGATAACTATATTGTGACTGCTTGTAAAACGATTCAAAAGGTGCAAATGAACTACTAGAAATCCATGCGTGGTAGTCATTAACGTGATCCCAAGACATTAATATAGTGTATTCACTGCTAGCTTTTTCCTTTTCCAGCAAGGCAAACGCTCGCAAGCCTAAGGGACGTTCCTGATCTAAAAAGTGATCAACGCTTGCGCGTAAAATTTTCGCGTGGTCTGGGTCCAATTGCAAATTGATGAAAGCAAAAAAGTCTTTATATGCGGGTTGAGGTAACTCGTTTAGTACTTTAAACGTAATGGGGTTTGCAAATACTGTGGGCAAATCACTTACATCAAGCAGCATGAGACGCGCGACTCCACTTGTTTCAGATAGTGAGATCAACTTGTTTTGAGGATTTTGTTCCTGCAAGTTCTGTAAAATGTTTTTAGTGCCAAATGCTAAGGAAATCGCCGATGTCATAATTATACCTCCATGCTTTATTTACCCTAATTATAAGCGCACCTTTAAATGATGTGCAAAATATGGGCATTCATTATTCGAATTAATTTCATGAATGAGTTACCTTTAGAGAGGAGGGAAAAACGATGAAACTAACAATATTGGGTTATTATGGCGGTTACCCTGCAAACGGAGTAGGTACAAGCGGCTATTTATTGCAGAGTGACGATTACAATTTAATGATTGATGCTGGAAGTGGCACTTTGCTTGCATTGCAGAAAGTGCTGAACCCATTACAACTTGATGGACTATTGTTGACACACTATCATCACGATCACACAGCAGATGTGGGCGTGCTTCAATATGAATGGCAACTTCAGCAGGGTGCGCGTAAACATGCTGTACTGCCAATCTATGGTAATACAGAAGATCCATTGAATTTTGCCGCATTAACGTGGGCAGGCGCGACAGAAGGCCATGCGTATGATCCACAATCGTCTTTAGTCCTTGGGCCATTTATGATTACCTTTTCGCGAACTGTTCATCCAGTTCCAACGTTTGCAGTTCGCATTACTGAAACAAAATCTGGTCACACGCTCGTATTCACGGCGGATAGTGCAGTGACTGATACGTTAAATCGCTTCTCAAAGGGGGCGGATTTGTTAATGGTTGACACCAACTTTTATGCAAATCATACTGGCAAGATGTGGCACATGACGTCCACCCAAGCGGGCGCCTTAGCCAAAGCAGCGCAGGTCAAACAGTTATTATTGACTCATTTACCGCAAACAGGCAATTTGGAATCATTAAAAGCAGAGGCACAGCTAGTTGCCGGCAAAAAAATACAAATTAATTTGGCGTCAGACATTAATCAAATTATTATTTAACATAACACAACTATTTTACTTACGAAAAAGAAGCGTAATCCTTATATGACGCTGTTTTGAACCGATTACCATATGACAAAACCTATTGATACAATTCGTTAGAAATAATAAATGTGGTAATATATTTATTTACTTATGCTGTTTTATGCATATTAGTTAATAGATAAAACACATAAATTAAAGAAATGTCTTTTAATTTCACGAATAGATGTTCCCCTTTCTTTATAAAATCCTCTTTATTTTTTTGTAAACGTGCTGTACAATATAAGCATGAGATAAGAGATCTCATAACGCTCGCAACATGCTTAAAGGGGGACGACAATTTATGAGTAACATGGTTACGCTCTACACTTCACCGAGTTGCACTTCTTGCCGAAAGGCTCGTGCATGGCTCGTTGAAAACAATATTCCTTTCAAAGAGCGGAATATTTTTGCCGAACCGCTGTCAGCCGATGAAATTAAAACTGTTTTACGAATGACAGAAGATGGAACTGAAGAAATCATCTCCAAACGTTCGAAGGTTTTCCAAGATCTTCATGTTGATCTTGATGATCTGCCAATGAATAAGTTAATTGATCTTGTTCACGAAAACCCGGCTTTGTTACGTCGTCCTATTATTATGGATGATAAGCGACTTCAAGTGGGATACAACGAAGATGAAATTCGTCGCTTCTTGCCACGTGACGTGCGTGCATTGGAATTGGCTGAAGCACAACGATTAGCAAATTTATAAAACTACACTTTGAGATTAATTTGCAAGTGGCCGAATCTATGGGATAATAGCATAGGTTGGGTCTTTTTGTTATCTTTATGCACTAAAGTGATTGACTGAATCGAAACCGTTAAAAATAGTTGATTAAACTTTACTTTGACGATTAGAGGACTAAAATATGAATAAACATTTAGGATGGAATTCCTTTTGCGAAAGGGGTGTTTCGCATGGAAATGGAACGCATTAACGAGAATACAATTCGAGTCGTTATTGGCAATGATGATTTATCTGCGCGTGGCATTACAGTACTTGATCTACTTGGTAATCATCAGCAGATAGAACGGTTCTTTTACAGCATCTTAGAGGAAGTTGACGTAGACCATCAATTCCAAGATAATGACGCAGTCACATTTCAAGTTTTGCCAAATCGCCACGGTTTAGAGCTGTTTATCAGCAAGAATGTAGGCGATGAAAGTGATGGGACTGATGATTTTGATGCAGCTAGTGCTGGTTTTAGCGGCGCAGTCGATTTTGGTGACAATGCATCAACTGACCAGATCTCCGACTTTTTAAAACAACAGTTGCAGGGTAAGGATTCAGAAGACGATGATGACCGTAAAACAACAATCAGTAGTGAAGCCACGGATGATAATGATCCTGAGGCTTTAAAGAATTATACTTCTGATCCTAACGTTCCTACGCGGGAGGTTGTACTCCGTCTGAACGATTTTGAAGATCTTGTCTCAATTGCTAAGGTTCTTCATTTAGATGGCGCTGTATCGAATCTTTATAAATACCGTGATCAATATTACCTTGATTTGGTTTTCTTCACAGATCAAACTACGCCAGAAACTATCAAAGATGATGTGGCGGTGGCTTTGGAATACGCAAACAAAACTACGATTACTAGTGATGTTTTGTCAGAGCATGGTGAAAAGATTATGGAAACTTCAGCGCTTGAATTAGCACGACATTATTTCGGCTAGTCTTTGGAAAAAGAGGACGCTAAACGTTTGGTTTAATGGTACTTTCTATTAAAAAATGTCATTGAATATCTTTCGTTTTCAGCCTAAAGTCGGAACGAAGTTGGGTACGATTTTTATAAATAGTGTTAGCGCTGATGGCGAAAAAATAATTTTAATTGTCCTTTAATTCTGTCGTCAATCATGTGAAAAGACATGGTTGATGACAGAATTTTTTTACAAGTTGCGTATATCTGAAAAAAACAACCATCATTTGATGGTTGAGTATATTTGTTATCAATAATAGTTAGCAGAGCGACTAAAGCACATCTGGAAGGTGTGTTTTTTTACTTATATTGATTTATTAATTCCTTCAGTTCAGATTGAGCTGCAGAGTCCGACGAAATTTCGAAGTCTTGATCTGGTTGGTATTCTTCCGTTCCTTCGCCACTAGTTTGGCCAAAACCTGTATTGGTAGATACATTTTCTCCATTGCCAGTTTTTAATTCATATACGATCCCGTTGTCGCCAAGCATATATTTACTTACAGGTTGGTCGAAATCCATGGCAACTGCATAGTTATCTGCGAAGGAACCTTGATATAAATCTTGTTTTCCCGTAGATCCGTCTTTTGACTTGTAAAAGACACATCCACCAATGGAATGGATTTTAAAAGCATCAGCACCTGGATTGCCATTGTCCTGTGTTTGTACACGGCCATCTGGCGTATTTGCGTACCAGTCACCATTGCCAGCAGCCCCATGATCAAAATACCAATCACTGACGGCCATGTGACCGATTTCAGCTCTTTCAGCAGCCCAATCTAGGAAAGCGGCGTTAATTTTTTCTTTTTGTGACGAGTTCAAAGGCACGCTAGATCTCGAGAGAGTATTTTTATTAGTGGCATTAAAGTTTGAACTAGATTCTGTAGCAGTCGATTTTGCTTGCAAAGATGTAGCAGAAAAGGTTTGTGAACCGAGTTTATCTTGAGTATCATTTAACGCTGTCAGTTTGTATTTTTTTGAAAGTGAGGTAACTTGAAAGGCTATGGCAAAGTGAGATGTTTTTTCTGGATGGGTTTCGTCATGCGCCGATGAAATTTCAGAATCATAGGGTGAGTTAACCTGAAGTCCATCCGTATCCAACTTTTTGTCAGTTACGCTGCTAACAGAGTAGGCAGATATGTATTTGTTAAAGAAACCTTCAGCACTGATTCCTGATTTAGTTTTGTTCGTGAAAGTACCCCTGAAAATAACTGCATGCACTGTACCCTCAACACTTGGATCAGTGGCAGTTAGCGTATTCACACTATTAATCACGACTATGCTTTTAGCGTTTGACATGGAACTGTTTTTAAATCCTTGAGTACTGTTTTGCTGACTTGATTTTTGCTCGGAATTACTTTGACCTTTTGAACTATTGTTGCCACATGCTGTAAGCAATAGGGCACTCAGGGCAATTACTCCTAATGTAAATGATTTTTTCATAACATATCTCCAAATTTGCTAATTTTTCATGTTGCTAATCTCTAGATGATTTTAGTAGGCTATTGCCTCAAGTGAGTGGTAAAACTCTGAAATTTCATAGGATTTTGAAAATTGGAATTTTATTGTAGCGGCTACTGTATTAAATTAGGCTTTTCAGTCGCTAATCGTTCAAAACATAATAGAGCAGTAGCTGTTAAGGCTATAGATGTTAACATGGGAAATGATACTTTATAGCCCTGCATTCAGTATAGTGGAAGAAAATAACTTTTAAATGATAAGAAGATTAATTTTAAGAACGTTTGATAGGCAGATGGAGAATGCCGGTACAAGCACAAAAAAAGAAGGCATAAAAGCCTTCTTCCAAAGATTATTTCTTATCCATCTTGTCTTTAACGTTATCCACGGCATCGGTTAGCTTTTCTTTGGCTTTACCCATCAATCCTTCAGCTTTGCCTTCTGCTTCACGGCCTTTGTCGTTGGTTGCCTTTCCTTCAAGTTCTTTAGCTTTACCAGCGACCTTGTGTTTTGTACTATCAATTTTATCTTCTGTACTCATATCGAGACCTCCTATTGCATTAGTGACATTTACCGATACACACATTATTTCAAATAAAGCGTCAGTAAACAATTAATGTGCTTATCTATCAAAAATGACTGAAGGTATCGTGACAGTTAAAATTTAATCTATGGAGTGAGCAAGAGGAAACGTTGAAAATATTAAACTTTAGCAGTGTCTCGTGAGTACGCGGACAAAATGAATCCTCAATTTGATCTTTACGAACAAATCACACCGTCTTTTCGTATGTAATAGGTGGAGGTGAGATCAATGTTGATGGCTTTGAGTTGCGAGGGTGGTGAACTGGTGGCGGCTAGTGTGGCCGAGCAAAAGCAATATCAGTGTCCTGCTTGCCATGCGCCCGTCCATTTGCGACGTGGGCGAGTGCGGCAGCCCTATTTTGCACATGAACGTTTGGCAGATTGTCAGACCTTTTCAGAGGGTGAGACCTCTGAACATTTGTTGGGCAAACGGCAGTTATCTGAGTGGCTACAAAAACAGGATCATGAAGTTATGCTGGAACAATCATTGAAGGTGATTCACCAACGGCCAGATCTGCTCGTCAACAATCAAACGGCCGTTGAGTTTCAATGTAGTCCAATTGATTTACAGCGATTTTCTGAACGAGTGGTAGGGTATCGTGAACACGACTTTCATCAAATATGGCTTCTTGGTCAACCGTATTGGCCTAAACCGCGGTTGTCACTGAGCAAAGTTGCCAAGTTTATTCGCTGGGGTGGAAAAACTGGCGCATATTTATTGTTCTGGCATACACAACGCCGTCAACTGATCGTTTTGCATCATTTAGGTAAAGCGGCATTATTGCCGATCACTTATTCCCAACAGTCATTTGATACTTGGGCTTCTTGGATGGACTGGTCACAACAGCAAACGCAGTCTCAGATGCACTCAGTTAGCAGAGCAAATTTGAGTCATCGACAACAAGCCATTGCGTTAGGCTTACATCACCGACAGCCTAATTTTATGCGCTGGCAAGCATTGTGCTATCAGGCGGGGACTAGTCTAACAATATTACCGCAATGGGTGCTGGGGGATGTTTATGAGATGCCGATTTCAATAAATTCACCGTTAGACTGGCGGATTCCGCTTTACTTATGGTGGTGGTGCCATCAAAATGCGTCATCACGTCAATGTCAGTTTGCTTGGACGAGGATTGGTTTGCCCAGAATCCAGTGGTTGCCAAACTTACAGCTGGCTGATGAACGGATGCGACAGCGGATGAGCATTCAGTTATGTAAAGCATTTTTTAGTAGTGAGCATGTAAAACAGTTGTCCGACTATCCAACTAATAGAAAAGTATGGTAAAGTTAAAAAGTGATTAAAATACAATTAACTTTCTTATTTTAAATGTTGGAGGTCGTTATGGCAGACGTAAAACAATTACCTACTAGAGATGAAGTTCCAGAGACGCTAAAGTGGGACTTAACTCAAATTTTTGCAACTGATGCGGCGTGGACAGACGCTTATCATCAAATTGAGTCAAAACTACAACAAGTAACGTCATATCAAGGACATTTAGCTGAATCACCAGAGCAACTTGTAGCTGGCGTGGCTTACCTACTTGATGTTTACCATGAATTGGAAAATGTCGATGTGTATGCGTCATTGAAACAAGAACAAGATACTAGTGATCAAGCAGCACAAGGATTGGCTGCCCAAGCTAATGACTTGGTGGCTAAGGTTGCCAGCGCATTAGCTTGGTTTCAGCCAGAAGTCTTGGCCATTCCAGAAAAGACGCTCAATGAATGGCTGGATACGACTGAGTTAAAGCCGTTCAAACATTTCTTTGAGGACTTAGATCGCGCACGTGATCATACATTACCGGCAGATCAAGAAGCATTATTGGCGGGAGCTGGAGATATTTTCCAAGCTTCGGCAAAAACGTTCGGTGTTTTGGATAACGCGGATTTAGAGTTCCCAATCGTGAAAGATGAGGCAGGCAACGATGTTCGTTTGACTCAGGGAGTATACGGCGTCCTGTTGCAATCAACAGATCGTTCTGTTCGTGGTGCGGCCTTTAAACAACTATATAAGGTGTACAAGCAGTTCCAGAATACGTTTGCTTCGACGCTGTCTAGCAACGTTAAGGCACATAATTATACAGCGCGCGTGCATCATTACCCAACCGCTCGTGCTGCGGCATTAGCAGAAAATAATATTCCTGAAAGTGTTTACGACACGCTTGTTGAAGAGGTTAATAACCATCTTGACCTATTACATCGTTATGTTAGTTTGCGCAAACGTATTTTAGGTGTTGATCATTTGCATTCTTATGACCTGTATACTCCAATTACTGGGGATTCACCGCTGAGTTACACCTATCCTGAAGCTCAACAAGAGGCATTACGCGCCTTATCTGTGATGGGCCCAGATTACGTTAGCCATGTTCAAGAGGCCTTTGATAATCGGTGGGTCGATGTGGTCGAAACGAAAGGCAAACGGAGTGGGGCGTTTTCATCTGGTGTTTACGATACTAATCCATATATTTTGTTGAACTGGCAGGATAATTTAGAGGAATTATTTACCTTAGTTCACGAAATGGGCCATAGCATTCACAGTTATTACACGCGTCATAATCAACCCTATCAGTATGGCGACTACTCTATTTTCGTAGCGGAAATTGCATCGACAACTAATGAAAATACGTTGACTCAATATTTGCTTGATAATAATGACGACCCTAAAGTTCGGGCCTACGTTTTGAATCACTACCTGGATGGTTTTAAAGGAACTGTTTATCGGCAAACACAATTCGCAGAATTCGAACACTGGATCCACCAGGAAGATGCCGCGGGTCATCCGTTGACTGCTAGTCGGATGTCAGACTTTTATGGCAAGCTGAATCAAACATACTATGGGAAAGATTTAACCCCAGACCCGGAGATTACTTTGGAGTGGTCACGAATTCCACATTTCTATTACAATTACTATGTCTTCCAATATGCAACTGGGTTCGCTGCTGCCTCGACATTGTCACATGGTATTACCAGTCATCAACAAGGAGCCCTGGATCATTATTTGGACTTCTTAAAGGCCGGTAGTTCACAATATCCATTGGACGTAATGAAGATGGCAGGAGTTGATATGACGAAGCCAGATTACTTGCGCCGAGCATTTGATGTTTTTGAACAACGTTTGAATGAATTTGAAAAGTTAATTGACGATTCGCAAAAATAACCTGTTTTATCTATGCTTCAGTTGATTAAAAAGAGCCTTCAATCGGTATTGGACTGATTGAAGGCTCTTCATTTAATGTTCCGTTTGGCTTAAAGGATTCGTAAATTAACTTTGTCGTGATTTTGTTTAATGGCTTGCGGCAACGTTGTTAATTTATTATTAACTGTATGTTCACTGATTTCTAATAACGTGTCGTAATCGAAATGTTCCATCAGCAAGCCGCAATCAAAGTCTTCAACATCGAAGATAACTGTTTGACTTGGGTGTTCAATGCCCATTTCAGAGACCAAACGTTGGTCGGCGCCGAATGCGTCTTCAGCGAGCTTGCTTCGACGATCATCAATAAACATTGCTGTGTCTAATGCTAATTCATGAGCAACGGTGATGCCAAGCTCTTCTGTGTAAGCTTCGTGGTTGACCAGAATGTGCTCCTGCAAACGAAGGAAGTACTGGCGACCAAGACGTTTGCCCTGAAAGGAAGCGGCTTTGTAATCTAGGATAATCTGATACATCTGTTCAGCTAACGTGTTACGGTCCAATTCTGGGTGATCCGTTGCCAGTCGGTGAAATGTATCACTTATCGTCTGTAAATTAAGCATTGGGACAAACTGAATTTGAAGTTTGCGCTTAGTTTGGGCAGAGATCTGGTTAATCTGCTTCTCACAGTCATAACAATTTGTTCCGAGTGGATTTACAAACAGATAAATTTCTAACACGGGATATCCTCCATATCAACAATCTTAAAAAATTAAATAAAAAGTCATAGAATATAAATACGATAATAATGAAACGTTTTACTTAATAAGGCAATCGGTTGCGCATTAGCACAACTGCGCCACTGTGCGTTTCTTAACTGGGACTATCATGCCCGATTTTACCGGAAATGTAAAGTTAAACGTTTCGAATCGTGTGTCGCGAGGGTTCGCTGGCGGTTCATCGCTGGTGACCCAAAGTATGGTAAACTGTTGGCAGTTAGTTGGCCGCCGCGAGGTTGTTCAACAAACGATGAATCATCAAGGAGGTCATTCGATGATTGAGGATTGGTCCCACTTTTTGCTTCCTTATGAGCAAGCGGTCGAGGAATTAAAAATAAAATTGAGAGGCATCCGTAAACAATATAAAGATGCCGGTTTACAGTCACCCGTTGAGTTTGTTACCGGACGGGTGAAACCTGTTGACAGTATTAAGGAAAAAATGGTTCGTCGTCATGTCGCCGAAGATCGTCTGGAAGAGGACATGCAGGATATCGCTGGACTACGGATTATGTGTCAGTTTGTTGGCGACATTTATCAGGTCGTCGACTTATTGCGCAAACGAACGGATTTGACCATCTTGGAAGAGCGTGATTACATTTCAAACGTCAAACCTAGTGGCTACCGTTCGTATCATATCGTGGTTTCTTATCCGGTTCAGATGCTGACAGGTGAAAAACGAATCCTAGCAGAAATCCAGGTGCGAACATTGGCCATGAATTTCTGGGCAACCATTGAGCATTCCCTAAATTACAAATATCAGGGTGAATTTCCTCAGGAGTTGCAAGGTCGTTTGGAACGAGCTGGTGAGGCGGCATTCAGATTGGATCAAGAAATGTCTGCAATTCGAGAAGATATTTCGGAAGCACAACCACACGAGAATACGAACAATCCGTCTGATGGTGCAAGTCAGCAGAGTAATGACGACGTTTCTTCGACGCCGAATGAAACCAAATAATTGTGTGATCGGTGTTTGCTGCGTACGGCGAGACGATCATATGTAATCGAGAGAGTAGAGAACAAAGTATGAAAGTTGCGATTTATAGTTATTATCCAAACGATGAAACGCGAGCTGTCATTGAACGGTTGACGACAGCTTTGAACAAGGCGCACTTACCGATTGATGACCAGCACCCAGACGTGGTGGTCTCAGTCGGTGGGGATGGCACTTTGCTGTCAGCTTTTCATCACTATCGGGCAGAATTGGCAAAAATTCGTTTTGTCGGATTGCATACAGGGCACCTTGGCTTTTATACGGACTGGCGTGATTATGAAACGGACCAGCTCGTGAATAGTCTGGCGCATGATAATGGTGAAAGTGTCAGCTATCCGCTTTTAGATATCAACATCACTTACAAAGGTGAAACAGCGCCGCATCAGTTTTTGGCGCTCAATGAAGCAACTGTCAAAAAAGCTGCCAAGACCTTAGTTTGTGACGTGTATATTAAAGATCAATTATTAGAACGTTTTCGTGGGGATGGCTTGTGTTTTTCAACACCAACTGGTTCAACGGGATACAATAAATCATTGGGTGGTGCGGTCATTCATCCTGGTATCGAGGCCATTCAAATGGCAGAAATTGCATCCATCAACAACCGGGTGTTCCGGACGTTAGGTGCCTCGTTTATCATCGGTAAGGATGAATGGGTGACGTTACGGTCAGAGGATGCTGACAATTTTGCCATCAGTTGTGATCAATTTTTAACACCAGAACGATTGGTTAAAGAAATTACGTTTAAGGTATCACAGCAACGGATTTATTTCGCAGAGTATCGGCATACGGCATTCTGGCAGCGTGTTCGTGAGTCCTTTATCAGGGACGTGTTGTAATGGCGTATCCGTTACGCTTCGAGTGGCGTAATCAAACGCACGAAACGGTAAAGCTGCGAACCTTTTTGAGTGCACACGGCGTTTCCCATGCCGTTTTAATCCAGATCAAGTTTCACGGTGGTGCGATGTCAATCAATCACCGACCGGCATGGAGCGTGGATGATGTTCGTCCTAACGATGTCGTTACGATCATCTTGCCGCCGGAGCCAGCGAATGCAGCGGTAACCATTTCAGATCTACCGTTATCAATTGTCTATGAGGACGATAATTTTTTAGTTGTTAATAAACCTGCTGGAGTGGCATCCGTACCGGCTCATCACTATGCTAATAATACGCTGGTTAACCGGGCGAAGGGTTATTTCATTACTCATGGTATTCCGTTACAGGTGCCTCATATTGTTACCCGGCTGGACAAGGATACGAGCGGGTTGGTGCTGTTCGGAAAGCATCACATGGCACATTCCGTTTTAGATCAGCAGTTGAAAGCACACTCATTACAAAAGACCTACTTGGCCGTTGTCAGTGGCACTGGTCTGCCAGAACATGGTAATTTTGACCAGCCAATTCAACGCGACCCGACATCGTTTATCAAACGGCAAACGGGGGAGACTGGACAGGCTGCCCGGACCGAATTTTGGGTCCTGGCAACAGCTGGCGATTTTTCAGTAGTGAAGGTTAAACTCCACACTGGTCGGACGCATCAAATTCGGGTTCACTTTGCCGGTGCAGGATATCCGTTAGTCGGTGATCAGCTGTATGGGGGAGATTTGCATCAAGGTTTGAATCGTCAAGCGTTGGCTTGTGAACGGCTAGGCTTTTATGATCCGTTTGCTGGCGTTCAACGGCAATTAACTGCGCCACTGGCAGAAGATATACAACAATTGCTCACACGTTATGAAATTAATGTTGATAATGTCATGCAGCAACTGAACACGGATCTTGAAACTAATTAACTTGGTGTAACGCGCATTTTTGATTCAAAGTAAGCAACTCACTTTCAAAATAACCATAATAAAAACGCTCGGCAATTTTTGCCAAGCGCTTTTTTAAACCGTGAAAATATCAATATTTCAGTAAATGCGTACCGTGAACTTCCCTAACACTGAGCACTTCCGCAATATGGTCAGCATTGTCTACCGTAATTCCGCCGCCTGGCATGATAATCAGCCGACCAGATGCCGTTTCAACCAGTGTTTTTAAATGTGTCAATGTTTGGTCGATTGGCGTCGTTAATGGTCCACCATGCGTGAGAATTCGATCAACATCATGATCAGCTAACCAGTCGAGAGCGGCTGGCTGATCATCAGGCGAAATTGCATCAAAGGCCATATGGAAAGTAACGCTCATGCCACCAGCCGCTGCCATGAGTTGTTCTAGTGCGTCGGTGTCTAACTTGTTGTCTGGCGTTAGGGCACCAAAAGCAACCGCATCTACGCCAAGCTCTTGGGCAGAAAATAGGTCAGCTTCCATGATTTTAATTTCGGTATCGTTGTAGACAAAATTGCCACAGCGTGGCCGAATCATGACGGTGAGGGGGATGTGGTGTTCAGCAGCGTAACGACTGCTTTCACTCATAACACCACGACTGACCGTTGTGCCACCGACGGCCAAGTTGTCGTTTAATTCGATGCGGTTAGCCCCGGCCGCGATGGCAGCGGGAAGATCAGTATAATTTTCGATAGCAACTTCTTTAAATAATGGTGTGTTCACAATTGGCTCCTTTGATGTTTGTGGCTAACTAAAACAATTAGCTAGTTTTCAAACAGAACGCAAACCGGTTCAGGAACGGCAACATCCTTTTGAATCAATTTTAATTGACCTGTGGTGGCGTTGCGGCTGTATAAGGTTGCGTTATCTGTATTTTGATTAACAGCGACAACAAACTGTTGAGAAGGGTCTAGGTCAAAGTCTCGTGGGAAGTCGCCTTCTGTACTGATTTGCTGACGTAATGATAGTGTACCATCTTCGCCCACGGCAAACACGGCTAAGCTATTGAAACCACGGTTGCTGACGTAAAGAAACTGACCATCGTTTGAAATGCGAATTGCAGCGGCACCATTATGAGCAGTCCAATCTGCTGGAATGGTCTTTAACGTTTGAACATGCGTAAGCGTACCCGTAGCTTCGTCGTACTTCAGTACGGAGATGTTGCTGCTCAACTCACCGGCAAGGTAGCAAATAGATTTTTGTGGGTTAAAGACCACATGGCGGGGGCCAAATCCTGGCTCTGCTTGGTATGTTGAGACGAGGCTAAATTTACCATCGTCAGCGACATCATAGACAGTTACTTGATCCATGCCGAGGTCACAAACAATTAACCGATTGTCTGGCGTTAAATTCGTGTAATGAACATGGGGACCATCGGCCTGTTCAGGTAGTGGACCAACCTCACCCTGATGAGTAACAACATCAGCTAATTTCAATGAACCATCAGACTGAATGGCGAAGCTTTTCAGCGTCCCCATGTGATAGTTACCCTCATAGACGAGTTGACGTGCTTCATCAACTGCCACGTAGGCTGAGCTAGTACCTTTTGAAAAGGCGTGGTTTAGCAAAGTTGCTGGGGTAGTGGAGCGGTCAAAGGCTGAGGTTCCTCCCATTCCAGCCGCTTTGTCACCGTCAACAGTGTAAAGCTTGTTTGCTTTGGAAAGGGCCAGATAAGTTGGGCTACTTGCCTTAGCAACCAGTGTTGGTGACGTTAGTTCATTAGACGTGGTGTCGAGCGCCATTTCATAAACACCTTGACTGGTTTTTTTGGTATAAGTTCCTACTAAGAATTTTTCTAACATGCGTGCTTCCTCCTCAATGTATGCAATGCCACAGAGTTCTGCGTTTAATCTGCGTTTCACCACTTGAGTATATCATAATGAAAACGATTCCTTAACAGTACCTTGCAAACGGTTGCATCAGTCTGCTTTTTGACAGGCGCCAAGGGCGAAGAATGCTCGGCGACTATGCTATACTAACGCAAAGTGAAGCATCGTCCGGAATAAGCAACTGGGCGAAAACGTAAGGAGGCCGCTATGCAAAAACAAACCGTTACTCGGCGACAACGACCTGTTAGTCGCTTACGTCAACTGGCATTGCGTTTAGTGATTGTAGTGTTAGTATTGTTGATTTTGTGGCTCTTGAATAAGGTAAATTGGGTCTTTTCACCGCTGCAACAATTTTTCAGTATTATTGGGGGTCCAGTGGTTCTGGCAGGGGTCTTTTACTACCTGATGAACCCACTAGTGGACCGTTTGGAAAAAAGCAAGTTTCACATTCACCGGCCTTGGACAATTATTGGCCTGTTTGCCGTGATTCTTGCATTGGTTGTTCTGGGCGTGGTTTTGGTTGTGCCACTCATTCAGGATCAACTTACTGGGTTAATCAAAGACTGGCCGCATTATTGGGATAGTCTTATTAATTCGACAACGGCATTTTGGCAGAATTCGGATATGAAGTGGTTGCGCGATATTTTAAATCAGTATGATACCCAGTTACAAAAGGGACTGAGCGGTCTGTTGAAGAATACCGCCAGTAACACTGTTGGCGGCTTGGGTAGTATTGTTGGCAGTGTGACAACGGTTATTGTTGCTCTTGTAACATTTCCGTTTTTATTATGGTACATGTTACGTGATGGCCACCAATTCCCGGAATATGTGTCACGCTTACTGCCGCAACGTTTACAAAAATCGTTTTTGACCGTTTTAAAAGAAATTAATGATCAAGTCTCCAATTACATCCGTGGTCAGCTTACCGTTGCCTTCTTTGTCGCCTTAATGTTTTATCTAGGCTATTTACTCATCGGTTTGAAATTCGCATTAACATTAGGGATTGTTGCCGGAATTTTAAACTTGATTCCTTATTTGGGCTCGTTTTTAGCAATGGTTCCTGCGGTAGTCGTAGGTGCGTTTGTGTCACCGTGGATGCTAATTCAGGTGCTTATTGTGTTTGCAGTTGAACAAACAATTGAAGGGCGACTGATTTCACCGTTGGTGTTGGGCTCATCACTTAAAATTCATCCAGTGACGATCATTATCGTATTGCTGGCAGCAGGAAAGATTTTTGGTGTCATGGGCGTTATCTTCGGTGTTCCCGGTTACGCGGTGTTAAAGGTAATTGTGAGCCACTTGTACCAATACTGGCGGGAACATGCGCAGTGGTTTGATGAGGAAGACCGTCATAGTAGCGTTTTAGCCGATGAAAATTCGGCCAATGCAAACCGCAAACAGGATGTCGATGAGTAAACAGTTTAGATCGCTGTTGTGACAGATTATGTGGCCGTTGACGAAGCTTATTGCAACTAGTGGGGTAGGCGGCATCATGGTATAATGAGCATCATGAAAAAAATTGATCGTGGCGCTGCTTACCTACAAGAACATTTGGCAATGTTTCGTTGTCCGGTTTGTGAGACGCCTTATGAAAAAATCGGTGGTCATACACTTAGTTGCCCGAATGGCCATACATTAGATTTAAATAAAAAGGGCAGTGCCACATTTCTCAAACACAATGTGGTGACTGAGTATGATGAACCGATGTTGGCTGCCCGACGGCGGATGCTGACAGCAGGCCTGTTTGCGCCGATTGTAAAAGCCGTCAATCAACAATTGCCATCACAGGGTCAACGGATTCTTGATGTTGGCACCGGAGAAGGAACACCGCTGGCGCAATTGGATCAGGAACGCAGCAATCCTGATGATGTCCTAATTGGGTTTGACCTGTCTAAAGCAGGGATTAACCTTGCGACACAGCTGGTTTCTAAAGCCTTCTTTTGTGTTGCCGACTTGGCACAACTACCATTTACAGATAATGCGTTTGATACGGTGATGGAATTCTTTTCCCCATCGGCTTACCGTGAATTTGAACGCGTTTGTCGACCGGGCGGCAAACTAGTTAAAGTGGTGCCTAATGCGAACTACTTAGTGGAGTTGCGGCATGCCTTATATGACGAGTCTGCCCCGCAGTATCAGTACACAAATGATCGGGTGGTGGAGCTGTTTGCCGACCACTATCCAACTATGCAGCAAATGACAGTGAGTTATGACTTTCCCATCGGCAAGGCCCGCATTGCCGATATGATGGCAATGACACCGTTAAGTTGGGGGAGTGACGACGCTCATCGTGCAGCGTTATTGGCCAATCCAGTGGACGCTGTGACCGTTGACGTTAGTGTGTTAACCGTTCAAATGTCGTAGATGTTGGAGCAAGGGCGGCTGAGGACTGTCAGACAGGCGTTGACTGCAGGTCCAGACCGCTTGCGAAGTTAACAAACTAGTGCTAATATGCTTATGGAATCATTTGGAGGTCAATATCGAACAGATTCGTTAGTGGCTTTCAGATTCGGACTTCATTAACGTAGCGTCTCGCCGTATGCCATTACCGAGATGACTACGTTTTTTTAGTCTCTGCTTCAAAAAATATCACTTTAGTATCAGTATAAATAGTTGTTATGATGATGGGTGCTGGCTGCATCTTACAATTGCTGATATTGAGGTGCTCGCCTGATTGTAATGACTTTAGTGTTAGACAGGCTATCGTCAGTAATTGAGGACTATTTAAGAGTGCTGAAATTATCGAAGTTGAGCAGCCGAAGTAAGTTACAATGATGGATATAGATGTGCCAAAAAGGTCATAAAGGTTAATAAGGAGAAAGATAATGACGAATCACATTGCTTTATTTGAGCCATTGATGCCTGCTAATACAGGTAATATTGCCCGCACTTGTGCTGGGACGGATACTGCTTTGCATCTAATTGAACCATTGGGCTTTTCCACCGATGACGCACATTTGAAGCGCGCAGGATTAGATTATTGGGATAAAGTGGCTATTACGTACCATGAAAATTTGCAAGCCTTCATGGCTGCCATTCCAGAGGGGGACGAACTGTTTCTTGTCTCGAAGTTTGCTAAACAAACGTATGTTGATCCTGACTATACGAAGTCAGATCATGATTATTGGTTCCTGTTTGGCAAGGAAACGACAGGATTGCCAGAGCCCTTTATGCGGCAACACCCTGATGAGGCGATTCGAATTCCTCAGGATGACTCACATATCCGTGCGTTGAACTTATCTAATTCAGCTGCGATTGTCATCTACGAAGTCGTTCGTCAGCAGGGCTTCAACCAATTGGAACAAACACACTGGTATAAAAACGATAAACTAAAGTAGCCTTCACAGGTACCGTGTTGAAAGGAGTCTGACAGCGTGCCAGCAAAAAAAACGACGCGCAGAAAAACGACCAAACGGCCGCGAACAACTAAGAAAAAACAGGATTTTAAATATACAAAGAATATTATTGGCTTTGCCGTAGCTTTGCTTGCGCTGTTTGCCTTGTTAAGGTTAGGTGTCGCAGGAGTATTTCTAGCCAACATTCTCTCGATCTTTGTCGGCAATACCAATCAGGTGCTCGCAATTATTCTCATTGCCATTGGGGTGTTCGTCGGGATTACTGGCAAATGGCCCAAGTTACCTGCCAAACGGGTTATTGGTGGATTACTCGTTTATCTGGGCGTCCTTGTGTATGACCATTTGCGATTATTCACTAGCTTAAACTACCACGCTCACTTTGTTTCATTGACGTGGGGGATGCTCGGTGATAATTTGGCGGGCGGTACCTTAAATGGCAAAGTCGGTGGTGGCATGATTGCTGCGTACGTTTATGCAGGCAGTGAACATTTAGTTGCTAACCTGGGGACGGCAATTTTTTCGACGATTTTGTTATTTGTCGGCGCAATGTTTCTACTGAATATTCCCTTTGCCGTGATTGGTCATGGCATTGTGGTCACTTGTCAACACCTCGTGATGTGGACAAAACAAGGTAGCTCACGATTGCACGACTTTATTTATGCGGCGGTTGAGAAAAACGCGACCCCGGATCAACCGATCGACGCGCAGTCGACAGAGCCGGAACAATCGCAGCCCGAGAGTCAAACTACTTCGACGGCACCTAAACGGGCTCACCGCGCTACCCAGCGACCGGTAGAAACAGCTGATAGTGTAGCCCCGAAAACGCCTGCCGCACCGGTGATTACTGTTGCTGCTGATCAAAATGAAGAGAGTGCGCCAGCACCCAAACAGGAGGAGCTGGACCTTGGCGACCAGAGTGAGGATTTGAGCGACTATAAATTGCCAACACCAGATCTGCTCACCAAGATTCCGCAAACTGATCAGACAGACGAACTCAACGCGATTGAGAAAAATTCGCAAACATTGCAAAAAACACTGGCCAGTTTTGGTGTTGATGCAGAAGTTAAGAATGTCAGTTTAGGGCCGTCAGTGACGAAGTATGAATTGCACCCAGCCATTGGGGTCAAGGTGTCGAAAATCGTTAACTTGGCTGATGACCTAGCGTTAGCGTTGGCAGCTAAGGATATTCGAATTGAGGCACCCATTCCCGGTAAATCGTTGATTGGAATCGAGGTTCCTAATAAGCAGATTTCGACTGTTTCATTTCGTGATGTTGCTGAGCATGAGCCGGCTCATCCTGGGAAGGTGCTGAGCGTGCCATTGGGTCGTGATGTGACGGGGAATATTGTGATGTGTGATTTAACGAAAATGCCGCATTTGTTGATTGCTGGATCCACTGGTTCAGGAAAGTCAGTGGCAATTAACGGGATCATTACCAGTCTACTCATGCAGGCAAAGCCAAATGAAGTAAAGTTTATGCTAATTGATCCAAAGCGAGTGGAACTATCCGTTTATAATGATATTCCTCACTTACTGACGCCGGTTGTTTCCGAACCCAAGCGGGCGGCCAAGGCACTGCATAAAGTGGTTGATGAAATGACACGTCGTTATGAGCTGTTTGCGAACTTTGGTGTTCGTAATATTGATGGTTATAACAAACTAGTTGAACAAAACAATGCTAACTCTGAGGATAATGTGGCACAGACACGTTTGCCGTATGTGGTTGCCATTGTTGATGAACTGGCTGACTTAATGATGACCGTTTCATCCGAGGTTGAAGATGCCATTATTCGGATTGCCCAGATGGGCCGGGCAGCCGGCATTCACATGATTCTGGCAACGCAACGGCCGTCTGTTGATGTCATTACTGGATTGATTAAAGCAAATGTGCCGTCACGAATTGCGTTTGCGGTTTCTAGTGGTATTGATTCACGCACGATTCTGGACGCCAACGGTGCTGAAAAGTTGCTTGGTCGTGGAGATATGTTGTTTGAACCGATTGATCAAAACAAACCGACGCGTGTACAGGGTGAATTTATCTCTGATAAGGATGTCGCGGCAGTTGTTGATTTTATCAAACAACAACAGACGGCTGAGTACGACGGTAGCATGGAGGTTAGCGACGAGGAACTGAAGGAAGACAGCGATGAGGACCGGGCGGACGAAGTTGATGAACTTTATAACGACGCCGTTGCTTTTGTTCAAGATCAACAAAAGGCATCCACCTCGTTGTTACAACGTCGCTTCCGAATTGGCTATAACCGGGCTGCTCGAATGATTGATGACATGGAGGCCCGCGGCATTGTGGGTCCGGCCGATGGTTCGCGACCGCGCCAAGTTTTCTCGAAAAATGACGCTTAAGAGTAGTAGTGGTGCTTGCTAGGATTTAAATCTTGTTAAGGACCGACTTTTGAGTTCTCATAATTGATAATCTAAAACGACATCATTACTAATTGATTTAGTGGTAAAACAAAACAGTCCGTTTGAAATGTACATTGCACATTTCAAACGGACTGTTTTAAGTTGTTAGCATGTTTAGGGTTAGAACAAGTTAAGTGGCTGCAAGGCTGCCAATACAACCCCACCAAGTGTAAGGATGATCATGACCCAAACGACGACCATTGTGAGTTTTTCGAAGCCACTGCGTTTCTTTTTACCTTGCATAACTTTACCTGTCTCCTTAATTGTCTATACTGTCTTAAAAATTTATCCTTAATGTTACCGTGTTCCGTACAAAAGTACAAGGGGCAACAAAAATGTTGATGTGAAAAGCTAAAACCAGTCGTGACGTTTGAGAATCCAAGCAGTAATCGCACAGACAATGATTGTAAAGCCCATTACCAGTGAGAATGCATGCGCAATGTGGGCGAATGGAAGGTCGACGTTCATTCCGTAAATGCCGCCGACGATGGTTGGAATGGTCATGATCAGTGTAACAGAGGTCAATAGTTTCATGACTTCGTTTAAGTTATTTGAAACAACGGAGGAAACCATGTTGCTGTACTGTTCCAAAATGTTATTTTGAATAATGGTCATCGACTGGGCCTGATCAGTTTCAATCATAATTTGCGCCAGCAATTCGTGAAAATGAGGGCCATTAAAATAATCTTGTGCAGACGAGATCTGATCTAAAATTGGTCGGTTGTCTTTTAATGCACTATCGAATAAAACGAGCGACTTTTGCAATCCCATAATTTTATAAATTTGTTCATTACGGGTGGCCGTGGTCAACTCACGTTCAAGACTAGTTGTTTCCCGTTCACTGAGCGACAGGGCGTGAACAAACGAATGGGCGATGTACCAGCCGAAACGGAGGATAAAATCTTGTCGATCAGCAATTCTAATCGTTGCGTTATCCGGATTCATGATGAAATCGTTAATGAAGGTAGCTGGCTGTTTAGATACTGTGATAACGGCAGAGTCAGTGAGGATAAATGAAAACGGAAAGGTTGTAAAACTGAGGTAGCCTAGCGGGCTCACTTCATATTTCGGGAATTGAAGTAACAGATGCAGCGGTCGTTCGGGGCGTTGCGGATCAATTCCGTCGACTCGAGAATTCTCCCGATCATCTAAAATAGCACTAATATAGGTTTCTGGAAAATCATAGCGGTGAGCAAGTTGACTGATTTCGTCATGAGTCGGGCGCTCAACGTTGATCCAGCAGTCTTGTTGGGGTGAGTTGACTGGAATCAAATTGCCGTTTTTATCGTTTGCATAGTATTCAATCATAGGAGCCTCCGGGGTAAGTTAGCGTGTTACTGGTAATTAAGCGAAGCACGCTGAATCCACGAATTGCGTGTCAAATTTCAAACCAGTATACTAACACTGTTGAAAAGAAATGAGGTGACCGCAGTGGGATGGACAAATCAACTATTAATTCAAATTCTAACATTGATATTACTGTACATCATTCTGTCAGTGTTACGAATGATTTCTAAAAATAATTGGCCGACATGGATTCATCCACTTGATGTGTTGTTGCCAGTGTTAATTGTAATGAGTGCCATCGTGTTATCTGCGGTGAGCGTGCGGCCGTTATTTCTTTGGGCCGTGACACTGTGGCTGATTATTGGTGTGAGTGTGGTGTGGCGAACTTTTCGTGGCCGTCAACTCGTTCGCTACCGTACGTTTTTATTGATTTATTGGCGTGTGAGTGACTTAGTGTGGCTGGTGATTTATATTTTAGCGATTATCGGTGCCATTATTCACCACTAAAACGTGTGTATTTGAATATTTTTCCCCACCAATCCCCACTTTAGGAAAGGTGAGTTAAACGGGTCGTGAAAGACTGCTATTTCAGCAGTCTTTCACGACCCGTTTTTTTTACAGCCACGTTCTGTGACAAAATTACTACATTTTTTCTAAGTGCGTGGTGAATAGTGGGGGATTGTGGTAGACTTTTTTATAGCGAGAAGGATGATTGATTTAACTGTTGTTAAACCGTTTTCATTTGATTTTCACAGCGTCAGTTGACTTAAAAAATGGAAGGGATGGTGATCGGGCGTGTTTATCGGAGAATTTCAACACAATGTTGACGATAAAGGTCGTCTCATCATCCCAGCTAAGTTTCGCAATCAACTGGGCGAAAAATTTATGGTCACTCGCGGGATGGATGGCTGTTTGTTTGGCTATCCAGAAGCAGAATGGTCTGCGTTGGTCGAAAAGACCCAGACATTATCATTAACTAAACGTGACGCACGTGCATTCTCTCGTTTCTTGTTTTCTGGCGCGACAGAGTGTGAATTCGATAAACAGGGCCGCATCAATATTCCGACCCCGTTACGGAACCACGCAAAACTGACTAAAGCCTGTGTCATCGTTGGGGTTTCTGACCGGTTTGAAATTTGGGACGCTGACACATGGCAACAATACAATGAGTCAACCGAAGCTAACATTGATGACATTTCGGAATCGATGGGCGACTTTGACTTTTAGCTTTTAGATAATAGAGCACTAAACACAATGGGCTTAACAAAGAATGTGCAAAGGAGGGGTGACATGGCAGAATTTAATCACGTAACTGTTTTATTGAATGAAGCAGTCGCAGGTTTGGCCGTGAAACCCGACGGTATTTATGTAGATTGCACATTGGGTGGCGGTGGTCATTCCGCCAAAATCCTTTCTGAATTAACGACCGGTCATTTATATGCTTTTGATCAAGATGAAACGGCCTTAGCTTACAATCGCCAACATTTGGCAACTGCAATTGCTAATAACCAGGTGACCTTGATTCAAGCTAACTTTCGAAATATTACTCAGGAACTTGCTGAACGTGGTGTCCAGCATGTAGATGGCGTGTTATATGATCTCGGCGTGAGTTCACCACAGTTTGATGACGCGCAGCGAGGTTTTAGTTACAGGCTGGATGCACCTCTGGATATGCGGATGAATCAGGAACAGGATTTATCCGCTATGCAAGTCGTTAACGAGTGGGATTACGCGCAGTTAGTTCGGATTTTATATCGTTATGGCGAAGAGAAGTTTGCCAAACAAATTGCACGGAAAATTGAGCAACAACGTGCGGTGGCTCCGATTGAAACAACCATTCAGCTAGCTGACTTAGTTAAATCCGCGATTCCGGCTGCCGCTCGCCGTCATGGCGGTCATCCAGCAAAGAAGACATTCCAGGCCATTCGGATTGCGGTTAACGATGAATTGGGCGCATTGGAAACGTCGTTAGAGCAGTCCTTAGCGCTTTTAAATCCCGGTGGTCGTATCAGTTGTATTACGTTTCAGTCCCTAGAAGATCGGTTAGTCAAAACGATGTTTAAGGAGCAAACGACAGTGCCAGAATTGCCAGCGGGATTGCCAGTGATTCCAGCAGACATGCAACCGGATTACCACTTGATTACACGTAAACCGATTGAGGCCAGCGAGGCTGAATTAGCCGCTAACCGTCGGGCGCATAGCGCTAAGTTGCGTGTGATCGAGCGTAATGAAACAAATACCGATTTAAAACAGCCACTGTTGAGATAGTCGGTAGATAAATTAGTCGTTTGTCATTACATTAAAAAATCGTCTGTCGTCCAGACTTACATAGTTAAGGAAGTTGATTAACATGGCACAGAATTTAGCACAATCACAACCATATGAGCAGCCTAGTGTTGCCAAACCGCTCCATCAGCCCCAATCGGCCGAACAACCAGCCGTTCATCAGAAACGGCTCCCAATTTCAGGATTCGAGATTCTATTGAGTATAATTTGTGGTATTGTTGTTGTATGTTTCGCCGTGAACATCATTCATTCTCAAATCGAGATTACGAATGCACAGCGTAATTTGCAAACGACACAAACACAATTGACAAAGGTCAATAACGCCAATGCTTCCGCGACTCAAGAAATTAGCGAGCTGTCGAGCCGTTCTCGGTTGGACGCAGTGGCACAGAAAAATGGATTGACCTTAACCAGCCAAAACATAAGGAATGTCAGTAAATAATGAATAAAGATTCCAAACGAATGTCCAGTCCAGATAACACCCGTTCAAACAGACGTCACTTCGGTAACGTATTGCTTGTTGCAATTCTTGCGGTGTTTATCCTGCTGGGCGTTCGTTTTGTTTATATTGCAGTTGGCAAACATGTGCAGCATGTGAGTTTGTCCAAACAAGCGCAGGCACTCTACACCGAACAGCAAACGATCCACGCTAAGCGGGGGACCATTTATGACGCTGACGGCAATCCAATTGCAATGGACACCAATACGTACACGGTGTATGCCGTGCTAAACAAACATCAGGTCTCAACTACGGGCAAACCGCTTTATGTAACAGACAAAGATAAAGTGGCTAAGGTACTTAGCAAAACGCTCAACATGAGCTCGAGCGAGATTTTAAAGATCCTAAACCCCAGCAATAAAAACACCTTCCAGGTAGAGTTTGGATCAGCCGGTAAGGATTTGTCTGTGGCAACTAAGCAAGCGATTCAGAAAGCTAATCTAAATGGGATTGCCTTCACGACACAAAGTGCACGGTTATATCCTAATGGAATTTTTGCCAGTCATATGATTGGTTACGCACAGCCGACCACTTTGGCCAACGGGGCCAGTTCATTGATTGGTAAAATGGGGATTGAACAGCAGTTGAACCGGCAATTATCTGGTGAAAATGGTGTTAAGCAGATTAAGCACGATTCGTTAGGTTATACCTTGCCCAATTCACAGCGGAATAAGCGCAGTGTGAAGAATGGTGACAATGTTTATACGACACTGAATCCTGATCTGCAGAACCTGTTAGAAAATCAAATGCAGATTTTGTACAGCAAGTTGCAGCCTAAAAACATGGTTGCCATGATGATTGACACCAAGACTGGAAAAATTTTGGCGGCTACTCAGCGGCCAACGTTTAACGCGTCGACGATGCAAGGCCTGGGCGACCAGTGGAATGACTTGCTGGTTTCAGATCCTTATGAACCCGGTTCGACCATGAAAAGTATGTCCTTAGCAGCGTCAATTGACTCTGGTAACTTTAAGGGCAGTGACACCTATCAATCTGGCCGATATAAGATTGGTAACGCCGTGGTCCCTGACTGGAACCCAGCCGGTTGGGGCACAATTACTTATTCCAAGGGATTCGATCTTTCCAGTAACGTGGCGATGGCACATTTGGAACAACAAATGGGAGCCAGCACTTGGAAAAAGTACATTCAGAATTTTGGCTTCTTAAAATCAACGAACAGCGGTTTGCCAAACGAAGCTCACGGTGCCATGCAATTCACGCAACCAATCGAGCAGGCAAACACAGCGTTTGGTCAGGGGATTACCGTGACACCAATGCAACTCATGCAGGCGTATACCGCAGTTGCCAATAATGGGAAGATGCTGAAGCCGTACTATATAAACAAAATTGTTGATCCCAATACCGGAAAGGTCGTTTATCGTGGCAAACGGCAGGTTGTTGGCAATCCAATTAGTGCCGAGACGGCCAAAAAGGTGCGTCAACACATGACAGACTACGTGTACAAATCCTACGGAATGGGGAAAGACTTCAAGATTGCTGGTTACAAAGTAGCGGCCAAGACTGGGACGGCTCAAGTGGTTGGTGACAATGGCCAATACATGGACGGAATGGATTCAACTTTGAACTCTGTGATGGGAATGGTTCCTGCGAAGAATCCACGTTACTTGATGTACGTAACCGTTAATCAGCCTAAGAAAGTGCCGGACAAGCTGATTACACAATGGGAAAATGATGTCTTTAGTCCCGTCATGACAGAAGCTTTGGCAATGGATAAGGACACGGCATTACCCGGCAAAGCAACTAGTACTAAGGTGCCGAAGTTAGTGGGCACGAGTGTTGATGATGCTAAACAGCAAGTTAGTGATCTTTCACTGACACCGGTAGTAATTGGTGATGGCAGCAAGGTCACTGCACAATCGCCTTCTGAGGGCAAAAAGACGCTGACCAATCAGCGGATTTTCCTTCGCGCTGGTGACAATTTGACGATGGCAGATATGAAAGGCTGGTCAATGGGCGATGTCCTTGAGTTTGCCAAGCTAACGGGATTATCTGTGCAAACTTCTGGTAGTGGGTATGTGACAAGTCAAAGTTTGCCGGCTGGTCGCACCATCCAGGAAGGAACCGGTGTGACTGTGAAATTTAAGTAACACCGCAATTGTTTTCGTGTAAAATAAAAGAGTGATGCCGAAGCTCGGGAAGGTCCGAGCAACAACGTAAAGGTGGCAGCGTGCAAGCGCACTTTGCTTGTGGGGTGACAGCTTTGGGTTGTGCACAGGGCCTTGAGCGACAGGTGCACGTTTAGTAAGAGTGATGCCTTACTTCGGGTGAATCCGAGCAATAAGAAACAAGGCGAATGATTCGGTGGGTTTCCGAATGCTTTGACTTGTGGCTTATGCACAGGATTCAGAAGTCAGGTGCACGTTTAAGAAGAGTGATGCCGAAGCTCGGGAAGGTCCGAGCAACAACGTAAAGGCCTTAATTTCGGCAGTGTATTTAAAAGCGGATTGTCCTAACAACCGCACAATTAAAGGGGTAAGTAGAGTTATGCAAGTTCGTATTTGGCTTTGGTCGTTAATCATTGCGTTTGCAGTGACCGCAATTTTTCTACCGTTTTTGATTCGTTATTTCAGAGCACACGGCGAGGGCCAAACGATTTGGGAAAAAGGCTTGAGTTGGCATGAAAAGAAAAACGGCACGCCGACAATGGGCGGTTTGATGTTTATTACTGCCAGTGTTGTGGCAACATTAATTGTTGGTATCTGGCAACACGTGTTGAATGGTAGTGCAGGAATTCTTCTATTTACGTTAGTATTCTACGGATTACTAGGGATGTGGGATGATTCTATTAAGGTGTTTAATCGTCAAAATGACGGATTAAAGGCTTGGCAAAAAATGCTTGGTCAGATCGTTGGGGCCATTGTTTTCATCATTGTGTTCTCTTATGAAGGATTCTCAATGAGTCTTCGCGTCCCATTTATTGGTGATGTGCCTTTAGGGGTCGGCTATGTCTTGTTTGCCATCATTTGGCTGATTGGCTTTTCAAACGCTGTCAACTTAACGGATGGCTTGGATGGTTTGGCAACGGGACTGTCAATTATTGCTTTCTTAGCTTATGGCATTATCGCCCAACATCAGCGTCAATATGGCGTAATGGTTTTCTGTTTGACGGTGGTTGGTGCGTTGGCCGCTTTCCTAATTTGGAATCATAAACCTGCCAAGATTTTCATGGGTGACATGGGGTCGTTGGCACTTGGTGGCGCGTTGGCCGCAGTGTCATTGCTACTTCACCACGAATTATCCTTGTTATGGGTCGGTGGCGTGTTCGTCATCGAAACAGCAACAGTCATGATTCAGGTGAGCTATTTCCACATTACTCATGGCAAACGGTTGTTTAAGATGACGCCAATTCATCACCAGTTTGAATTGGACGGATGGGGTGAATGGCGGATCGATCTTACTTTCTGGGCAATTGGCGCCGTGTTTGCCGCAACTGGTGTCTGGGCAATGTGGTAAATATCGTTTTGCTATTTAAATGCGGGAACCTCCGCAGTACATATAAGTTTTTATGCCGATCATGTTAAGGGGTATCCCGTCATGATCGGCATCGTGGTATGGTTAAACTAATATAGAAGAGAAAAGGGCGATCAGTGTGAAGCAAGTAACAACGTATGAGAATCAGAAGGTATTGGTTTTAGGATTAGCTAAGAGCGGGGTGAACGCGGCTCGGTTACTTAAAAAACTAGGTGCGTTTGTCACAGCTAATGATGCTAAACCGTTTGATGAAAACCCGGATGCTAAGGAATTGGTTAGTGATGGCATCAAAGTAGTCACGGGGAGTAATCCGGTTTCATTGCTGGACGAAGACTTTAGTCTGATTGTTAAAAATCCAGGAATTCCTTATTCAAATCCACTGATTCAAGCTGCTCAATCGCGCAACATTCCAATCATCACAGAGGTAGAATTAGCTGCCCAAGTTAATGATGCAGAACTTATTGGCGTGACTGGAACTAACGGCAAAACGACCGTTACCACGATGATTACCGAAATGTTGAATCAAGATCGTCCTGTGGGAAAGGCCAAATTTGCCGGCAATATTGGTGTGCCGGCCAGCCAAGTTGTCCAGACCTTGACCAAGGATGATGTGATGGTGACTGAATTATCCAGTTTCATGTTAACGGGCATTAAAACGTTGCACCCACATATTGCTGTGATCACTAACATGTACACAGCACACATTGATTGGCATGGCAGCCGTGAAGCCTATGTAGCTGCAAAAATGCGGATCACGATGAACCAAACGGCCGATGACTTTTTGGTGATGAATTGGGATTTGCCTGAACAACATGAACTGGCAAAGCAATCCAAAGCACAGATCATTAAGGTTTCTCGAAAGGGCGCAACTGGTGCGGATGCTTACGTTGCAGATGGTCAATTAATGTGGCGGGATGAAGCTATCTTACCAGTTGACCAAATTAACGTACCCGGAATTCAAAATGTTGAAAATGCTTTAGCTGCCTTAGCCGCTGCCAAAGTGGCTGGTCAAAGTAACGCAGCGATTGCCACCACACTAAGTCACTTCAATGGTGTGCGGCACCGTCTGCAATATGTATTAACGTACAATGACCGTAAATTCTACAATGATTCTAAAGCAACTGACATTGAAGCGACTCAAATGGCCTTACGCGGTTTTAAACAGCCCGTTGTGTTGATGGCTGGTGGTTTGGACCGTGGCTTTACGTTTGATCGGTTAGTCGATGATCTGAAAGCACACGTTAAAGCCGTTGTGTTGTTTGGTCAAACAAAGGACCTGCTAGCTGATGCAGCTAAAAAAGCTGGCATTACGGAAATTCACTTTGCAGAGGATGCGGTTGCAGCAGTTCCTGAAGCTTATAAGTTGAGTCAACCGGGGGATGTTGTGTTACTGTCACCAGCCAATGCTTCCTGGGATCAATTTCCTAGTTTTGAAGTACGGGGTGATAAATTCATCAAGGCAGTCGAACAACTTAGTGGAGAAAAGGAGCAACAGGCATGAGGTTAATGGTATCTGGCGGTGGTACCGGTGGTCACATTTATCCGGCATTAGCGCTTATAGATGACTTAGTCGCCAAGGATCCAACGGCGAAGGTTTGTTACGTTGGCACGCACCGCGGATTGGAAAGCAAAATTGTTCCTGCTCGCGGGATTCCGTTTGAAACAATTAAACTGCAAGGCTTTTCTCGCAAACTGAATTGGCACGGACTGACGACCAACATTGAAACAGTAAATTTGTTTTTACGCGGTGTTCGTGACGCAAGAAAAATCATCAAGGACTTTCAGCCGGACGTTGTGGTCGGCACTGGTGGCTACGTGAGCTCTGCAGTTTTGTATGCGGCTAGTCGTATGCATATTCCAACGCTAATTCATGAGCAAAATTCAGTGGTCGGTGTGACAAACAAGTTCTTGTCACATTTCGTTGATCAAATTGCCATTGCGTTTGAAGATGCTCGAAGTCAATTTCCTGGTAAAAAAGTGATTTTTACGGGTAATCCGCGGGCACAGCAAGTTGCTCAAATGCACAGTGACTTCCAATGGGATAGTTATGGCCTGCAGAATAATGTGCCGACATTGCTTATTTTTGGTGGTAGCCAGGGTGCATTAAAGATCAATGCGGTGAGTGAACAAGCAATTCCTAAATTTAATGATCGACACTATCAAGTTGTCTTTGTGACGGGTCAAAAGCGTTACGACGATGTTGTTGCTCAGATGAAGAAAGATGACATTACGCCCGCTGCTAATGTTGTTGTGAAGCCTTACATCAGCAACATGCCAGAGGTGTTGCCACGTGTGGCCGCCATCGTTGGTCGAGCTGGAGCCACCAGTCTTGCTGAAATCACGGCGTTAGGGATTCCTTCAATTTTAATTCCGAGTCCTTACGTTACCAATGATCATCAAACAAAGAACGCTCGTAGCTTGGTCAATGTTGGCGCGGCTGAAATGATTACCGAGGATAGTTTGACGGTCGATCACTTAATGAGTGTCGTGGATCAGTTGATGAAAGACGATGATAAACGCCAGCAGATGGCGGTTGCCGCTAAAAAGATGGGAGTTCCTGATGCTGCTGATCAATTATTGGCAGCAGTCATCAAATTGACACACCAAAAGTAATCAGGTAATTGTCCATTTACCTAAAATTGCGGACTGAACAGTAAAGGAGGTGGCGGACATCGCTAACCGTGTTGAATTGAACAAACGACCGCCCCGCCACCGGTGGTTTCACTGGCGCAAGAGAAAACGAACAATTAGTGTCGCGAAGGGTGATCCTCAAAAGGGTGGTAAAGGCTCTAAAAAGGTACTGAAACCGATTAAAAAGTCGTTGCCTAAACCGCCACGTCCGGATGCGCAGAATCGTCACCGGCGTAATGTGATGACTGGTGGGTTTATGACCGTGATTGTGATTCTGGCGATTATTGGTTCACCGTTGTTTTCACTTAGCAAAATTAGTGCGCCAGCAACCCGCAATTTGACAGGTACACAAATCGTCCGTGCGAGCGGTTTACAGGTGGGCCAGCCATTGTGGACTGTTTGGGGACATCAACAGAAGATTTTTAACACGGCTAAGGCGAACAACGATATGATTCATCACTTAACCATTTCTCGTGATGGTTTCCGCAGCGTTAAGTTGAACGTCGAAGAGTATCGCCAAGCAGGCTATTTGCTACGTAAAGGAAAGTATTACGTTGTCATTGAAAATGGACGGATCTTATCGACTGCCCTATCCCGGCCAGTAGCTGGTTATCCTGTGTACAGTGGCTTTAGTCACGACGATACGTTTGCAACTGTGATCAAACAGTATGCTGGATTAAGTAGTGACATTAAACGTGGTATTTCACAAATTGATTTGTCGCCGACGAAGAGTAATCCCGAACGCCTTCATATGTTCATGAATGATGGCAATGAGGTTTATGCGACGGCCGCGACGTTTGGTTCAAAAATGAAATACTATCCGGAGATTGTTGCTCAGATGAACGGTAAGGGAATCATTAATCTCGAAGTTGGTGCTTATTCTTATCCATTTGGATTTGATGATAACGCTGTTTCAAGCAGTGACAGTAACAACTTGAGCTCACAAAACACTGCTGCCGGCAGTGTGGCAACAACGACTGGCAATGCAGCTAGCAGTGCTGTCAATCAACAAAGTTCGCACTAAATTGACGACAATTTAGTCAGGATTTGGCCAGAATAGAAAAAATTGTTTAAAACGCCGTTCTTATGCGGCGTTTTTTTAAATCCGGGTGCGAAAAAGCGTCTAAGTATGGTAAACTTTTAATTAATTGGTGTCGGAGCGAAAACGCTGTGATTCGCCATGTAACTGCAAAAATATGAAACTTAAAATGGACTAAATTTCATGAAACAAAAAAAGTAAATGGGAGGTTCCGGTAGGATGGATAATGCGGAAATTTTCGTTGGGCTAGACATTGGAACCACCGCGATTAAAGTCATTGTTGCAGAAAGCAATAATGGTGAAATGAATGTAATTGGCGCTGGCACGCAACCGTCACGTGGTCTCAGCCGTGGCGTGATTGTTGATATTGACCAGGCTGCAGGTGCGATTCACGCAGCGATTGAGCAAGCTGAACAAAAGGCTAATGTTCACATTGACTCTGTGATTTTAGGCATTCCGGCTAATCAACTCAAAATCGAACCGGCAAGTGGTATGGTGGCTGTTTCAGAAGGCAACCAAACTCGTGAAATTACAGATCGCGATGTTCAGAACGTGACGAATGCGGCGCTTTTACAAAGTTTACCACCTGAACGTGAGATAATTTCAATTACAGCAGATGAGTTTGTGGTCGATGGATTCGATGACATTCAGGATCCCCGTGGGATGATGGGTGTTCGTTTGGAAATGCATGGCACTATGTATACTGGTCCCAAGACGATTGTTCACAATGCCAAAAAGGCTGTTGAGCAAGCTGGTTTACATGTTGCAGATGTCACGGTTACGCCCGTTGCTTTGGGCCAGACTGTGTTGAACGATGGCGAACAAGACTTCGGTACAGTGATTATTGATCTAGGTGGTGGTCAAACCACTGCTGCGGTTATTCATGATCACAAGTTAAAATACACGACAGTTGATCAAGAAGGTGGTAACTATATCACCAAGGATATTTCAGTCGTGTTAAACACCTCACTGGCAGATGCTGAAAAGATTAAACGGGATTATGGTTTTGCCAACACAGAGGATGCTAGTGATAAAAACCAGTTTCCGGTGACGGTTGTTGGTCAAAATAAGCCTGTTCAAGTTAGTGAAGAGTATTTAGCGGAAATTATCGAAGCTCGGTTACAACAAATTTTTGAAACAATTCGGGCTTCATTAGATGAGGTTTCCGCGTTAGAATTACCAGGTGGTGTGGTCTTGACGGGTGGCGTTGCTGCCTTGCCTGGGATCGTTGAACTGGCTGAAGACATTTTGGGTGTTAACGTACGGATTTACGTCCCTGAACAAATGGGATTGCGGCATCCACAAAATGCGACTGCTTTATCCTTGATTACGTATAGTGGTCGTCAGTCAGAAACTCGCCGTCTGGTGAAAGATGCGTTGATGGGCGAATTTGTGGCCCAGACAAGTCAGGCACCAGTAGCCGATGGACGCACACAACGTCAGCAGGTTGCTAATGAAGCAAGTCAACAACCGTCAGCAAAACCTAAGGTGTCAAAGGAAAAGAAATCTCGCACGAACCGTGTTGGCGATTTTATCCGCAACTTCTTTGATTAAGCATTTGGAGGAACCATAAATGGAAAACGCAGTGGACCAGAGCCAACCAATTGGCGCAAAAATTAAGGTCATCGGTGTTGGTGGCGGGGGTAGTAATGCCGTCAACCGAATGATCGATGAAGAAGTGGCCGGTGTTGACTTTATCGTGGCCAACACTGACTTACAGGCATTGAACGCAAGTAATGCCGCAACGAAAATTCAATTAGGACCAAAACTCACTCGTGGGTTGGGTGCCGGTTCTAATCCAGAGGTTGGCCAAAAGGCTGCCGAAGAAAGTGAAGATGCCTTAGCAGAAGCACTTGCTGGCGCTGACATGATCTTTGTCACCGCTGGTATGGGTGGTGGCACTGGGAATGGTGCTGCGCCTGTCGTTGCCCGGATTGCTAAAGAACAGGGCGCTTTAACGGTTGGTGTTGTGACCCGGCCATTTACCTTTGAAGGACCTCGTCGTGGCCGTTTTGCTGCCGAAGGGATTGCCAATTTAAAGGAAAACGTTGATACGCTGATCATCATCGCCAACAACAGATTGTTGGAAATGGTTGATAAGAAGACGCCGATGATGGATGCCTTTAAAGAGGCTGATAACGTGCTTCGTCAAGGTGTTCAAGGTATTTCAGACCTGATCACATCACCTGGTTACGTTAACTTGGACTTTGCCGATGTTAAGACAGTGATGCAGGATCAAGGGACAGCACTGATGGGCATTGGCTCAGCTTCTGGTGAAAACCGGACTGCCGATGCTACTAAAGCGGCCATTTCATCACCACTTCTGGAAGTTGCTATTGATGGTGCTCAACAAGTCTTGCTTAACATCACCGGTGGTCCTGACTTATCCTTGTTTGAAGCGCAAACAGCTTCAGACATCGTGGCACAGGCTGCAACCACTGACGTTAACATTATTTTTGGGACGTCAATTGATGAAAACTTGGGCGATGAAGTGCGAGTTACTGTTATCGCAACTGGTATTGATCATAAAAAGGCGGGTACACGCCAGGAAAACAAGACTGGTCGTACGCCATTCGATAGTACGCCGGCTGGTTCTGCTGGTTCAGCAGCGCCGAGCGAAGCGGCACCCGTTAACAACGATCCGTTTGGTAATTGGGATATCCGTCAGCAACCAACGACAAACAACCGTCCGGTTAGTCAACAGGCTGACAGCAGTGAGTTTGCCGGTGTTGAAAAACCAGATTTTGACGTTTTCAATACTTCTGCTGCGAGTTCAGAAAGTAGCAGCAGCGAGGATCAAAGCGAAGATGATGGGTTAGATTTACCACCATTCTTACGCCGTCGTCGGAATCGTAATAAAGACTAAACCTTGCTATTTAGGTAAAGTTCAAGTCAAAACACTTGCGGTCTGCTGTAAAAATCGTTAATTTAATGGTAACTTCAGGTCACTCATGCATTGAGTGACTTTATTGTTAGAGGGGATGAACATGGCATTTAGCTTTAGTAATTTCTTTGGTACTGATGAACTTGATAATCAACCGACACAACAGCAAACGGCCGATAAGACAGTGAGTTCACCGTCTTCTGTCAATGGTCGTCGACCAGCTAAGGTTGTGGATATGAGTGGTCGAAGTGCGTCAACCAATCATATTGCGTTGTTTGAACCCCGGATTTATTCTGACGTGAAGGGAATTGCGCAACAATTATTAGAAAATCAGGCGGTAATCATTAACTTTGATAAGTTAGATGATCAGTCCAGCAAGCGAATCGTTGATTTTTTGACGGGAACAGTGTTTGCCATTAGTGGAGAAATAAAGCGGGTTGGCGATACTATTTTTCTATGCACGCCCAATAATTTCGAAGTTTCTGGTGATCTGAGTTCTCGATTTGATCAGGATGCTTCGGCTTTTAAGTAAGTCACAATGGAATCGCCGCGAATGGAGAAACGTAAGTGATTAGTTTTTTATTTACCATCCTTAACTGGGGTTTTGAGTTATACACATTTGCGATTATTGTTTATGTGTTGTTATCGTGGTTTCCCGGAGCCTATGCGACATCATTTGGGCAGTTTTTAGCAAGAATCTGTGAACCTTATCTACGACTTTTTGATTTCATTCCCCCAATCTTTGGTTTAAGTTTTGCACCGGTCGTCGCAATTATCGTGCTGGGTTTAGTACAATACGGATTGTTTGGGGTATTGTCGACGGTTACGAGCCTTTAGGAGTAGACTATGGATGTTCAGGAGAATATTAATCAACATTTCCGACCTGAAGAAGCGCCGTTCATTACAGAGGCAGAGACGTGGATTGCGACTGCGGTTAGTCAGTATCGACCGTATTTAACCGGTTTTCTAAATCCACGTCAAATTTATATTTTGCAGACGTTGGTTAATGGTCAGGATGGCGTTCGGGTTCACTTTAATGGTGGGTACTCATCGGCAGAGCAACAGCGGGCGCTCGTTTATCCTGATTATTATGTGCCACAGACGACCGATTTTGAGTTACAATTATTTGAAATCGTTTATCCAACTAAGTTCGCAGAGTTGCATCATTCACAAATTTTAGGCACACTTGCCAATTTGGGTATTGATTCAACGATTTTCGGCGATATTGTTTCTGATAATGGTATCTGGCAGGTATTTGTTGCTGAAAATATGGCTTCGTTTTTTAAGCTTCAAGTTGACCACATCGGTAAGATCAAGGTTCACCTCAGCGAGCGGGCATTGACCGATGTGGTTTTACCCAAGATTGATTGGGAGCAGGCGTCTGGTCTGGTTGCTTCGTTGCGACTCGATGCAGTCGTCGCTGAGGGCTTCAATTTGTCACGTAACCGTGTTAAAAGCATTATTGAAAATGGTGATGTGCGGTTAAATTGGATGACAAACCAACATCCCGATGCAGCGCTTGGGGCTGGCGACATGATTTCAGTTCGTCACTTTGGTCGGGTACGGTTAGATGCCGTAAATGGTAAAACTCGTAAAGATAAAATAAAAATCGACTTGTCAGTCGTGCGTAGTTAATTTATGCTTAGGAGTGTATGAAAACGTAAGTTAATTACGGATTTCGTTTCGGATGGAGGAAGTCACTATGGCATTAAGTCCAATGGATATTCACAATAAAGAGTTTACACGTAAGGGGCGTAATGGTTACGCCGCTCAGGAGGTCGATGATTTCTTAGATGAAGTTATCGCCAGTTATCAACAAGTTTTGAACCAAAATAAAGACTTGCAGGATCAACTTGATAAAGCCAACCATAATTTGAGTCAGTACGATGAAATGAAGAACTCATTGAATCAATCAATTTTGGTTGCGCAAGAGGCTGCCGACAAAGTTAAACAGGAAGCTAACACTCAAGCCAACAGTGTTTCTCGTGAGGCTCAACAACAGGCTCAGGCCGTTGTGGCTGAAGCTCAAGCTAAGGCTGGTCAAATTACGTCTGATGCAGCTAACAACGCTGCTCGTTTGAACAACGAAAGCAACGCTTTACGTGAAGAAACGAAGACGTTCCAATCACGCTTGGCCGCTATGTTGCAATCACAATTGGATCTTGTTCATTCGGACAACTGGAATGAATTATTGCAGCCAACTGGATTAGAAAGTTATCCTGAATTACAGGATGCTATTTCGAAGACGCGTCCGTCACACTTGGCATCATCGCCAGCAACTGTTGGTCAAACATCACCAGCACCAACCAGCGATAATTCGCCGGTAACTGCTGATCAACCACAAACGGTTGTGATCTTCCCTGAAAACAGTGGCACTGGCAGTAACGCAAGTGAGGCGCAATCAGTAACTCGTGACGCCGAATCTACGTCTGCATCAGATGACTCAATTAAATAAGTATTCATTTGAACACTAAAAACAATGCTTAATCGGCGTCCGAACAGCGAGCTGACATTATGGTGAGAGTTTAGCCGGCACCGTCGTTTAAGTTATCATTTTAGGTAATGCTGTTCTGAACGCCGTCATTGGTAGTAAGAACAACCGGCGCCGTCCGCTATCCGGAAACAAGGAGTTTGGCTAATTGTTAACGCCATCATTGTGTTTTTTTGATGATTGACTTTTCAATGGCTATAGCTAAACTCAAACTTAGGTGGTACCACGATAAACTCGTCCTGATTATATACAGGACGAGTTTTTTATTTGATGTCATCCTGGTGGTGCACAATATTAACCATGATTTTAAATTAAGGAGGACGATTAAATGCGCATTAAAGAGACCTTGAACCTGAATAAAACAGGTTTTCCAATGCGGGGCAATTTACCCGTTACGGAAGCTCAGCGTCAGGCCGTTTGGGCTGAAAATAAAGTGTATGAGCAACGTCAAAAATTAAATGAAGGGAAACCAACGTTTGTACTCCACGATGGCCCGCCATATGCCAATGGTGACATTCATATCGGCCATGCGATGAATAAAATCAGCAAAGACTTTATTGTTCGCTACAAGTCGATGAGTGGTTACCGCGCACCATACGTTCCCGGTTGGGATACACATGGTTTGCCAACCGAACAGGCACTGACTAACCAAGGTGTCGACCGTAAGTCAATGTCAACTGCCGAATTTCGTGAGCTTTGTCGCAAATTTGTGCTTAAAGAAATTGACAAACAACGAAATGGTTTCAAACGTTTAGGTGTGGCTGGTGATTGGGATCACCCATACATTACCTTACAGCCTGAATATGAAGCCGCCCAAGTCCGTGTCTTCGCTGAGTTCGTGAAGAAGGGCTACATCTTCCGTGGCCAGAAACCAGTGTACTGGTCATGGTCCTCAGAATCTGCTTTAGCTGAGGCCGAAGTTGATTATAAAGACGTTGAATCGCCATCGGCATTCTTTGCTGAACAAGTGAAGGATGGGCACGGTTTATTAGATGACAACACTTACTTCGTTGTATGGACAACCACGCCATGGACTATTCCAGCTTCCGAGGGGATTACGGTTGATGCCGGGTTTGATTATGCTGTTGTGCAGCCCAAGGGCGAAACTCGCAAGTTTGTTGTTGCCGAACAATTGCTCAGTTCAGTTTCTGAGACGCTTGGTTGGGAAGACGTTAAGACGTTGCAAACCTTAAAGGGTGCTCAACTTGAGAAGATGACTGCTCATCACCCTTATTACGATCGTGATTTACTGGTCATGAACGGTAATTTTGTCACGCTGGATGCTGGGACTGGATTGGTCCACACGGCACCTGGATTTGGGGAAGATGACTTCAATGTCGGCACTAAGTACGGCTTGCCTGTCTTTTCACCAGTTGATGGTCAAGGGAAGATGACTGCCGATGCACCTGGTTTTGAAGGTGTCTTCTACGAGGACGCTAATCAAATCAGTTTGGACAAACTGAAGGAAAAGAACCTGTTACTTAAGTACATGCCATATACGCATAGTTACCCATTCGATTGGCGGACAAAGAAACCAATTATCTTCCGGGCAACACCACAATGGTTTGCCAGTGTTTCTGCTTTCAGACAAGACATTTTGGATGCTTTAGATGATGTGAAATTCTACCCAGATTGGGGCAAACGTCGTCTGTATAACATGATCAAAGATCGTGGTGACTGGGTTATCTCACGTCAGCGGGCTTGGGGTGTTCCATTACCAATTTTCTACGCCGAAGATGGCACGCCAATCATGACACCAGAAACAATCGATCATGTTGCTGATCTTTTTGCCGAACATGGTTCCAATTACTGGTTTGAACATGATGCTAAAGAATTGTTGCCTGATGGCTTTACATCTGAACATTCGCCAAATGGCCAGTTTACGAAGGAAACTGACATCATGGATGTTTGGTTTGATTCTGGATCCAGTCACCAAGCTGTGCTGGCAGCACGGCCTGAGTTGACGTATCCAGCTGATCTGTACCTTGAGGGATCAGACCAGTATCGTGGTTGGTTCAATTCTAGTTTGATCACGTCTGTCGCTGTTTCTGGTAAGGCGCCGTACAAGGCTGTTATGAGCCAAGGATTTACGCTGGACAAGAACGGTAAGAAGATGAGCAAGTCGATCGGAAATACGATTGCACCTGACGAAATCATCAAAAAGATGGGGGCTGAAATTCTCCGTTTGTGGGTCGCATCCGTTGACTCATCTGCTGATGTGCGGGTCTCGATGGAAAGCTTTACGCAAATTTCCGAAAGTTACCGGAAGTTACGGAACACAATGAGGTTTATGTTGTCAAACGTAACTGACTTTGATCCGGCCAAGAACACGGTACCGTACGCTGATTTGGCTGGGGCGGACCGTTACTTGCTCAGCCGGTTGAACGATCTGGTAGAACAGGTGCGCGCAGATTATGAGAAGTACGACTTCATTGATTTATACAAACTGCTCTTATCGTTTGTAACCAATGATTTGTCAGCCTTCTACCTTGACTTTGCCAAGGATATTTTGTATATCGATGCAGCCGATTCAAAGACGCGTCGGAGCATGCAAACAGTGCTTTATCAAGTGCTGGTTCGGATGACGACCTTGATGACACCACTATTACCACACACGGCTGAAGAAATCTGGCCATTCTTGCATGAAAAACCAGAATTTGCGCAATTAGCAGAAATGCCGAATGTCGAACCTGAATGGCAAAATGAGGCTCTGATCGGTCGCTGGGCGGACTTTATGACACTACGTTCCGACGTCCTAAAGTCACTAGAGGAGGCGCGTGACGCTAAGCTGATTGGCCGTCCAATGGAAGCTGCTCTGGACTTGTATGTGAGCGATCACAATGCTGAGATGCTGGAGCACTTACACAGTAACGTGGCACAATTGCTCATTGTGTCTCAACTTCAGGTTCACCCATTGTCAGAAGCACCGGAAACAGCTGACAAATATGAAGACGTTGCGGTCGTGGTAAGCCATGCCGCCGGTGATGTTTGTCAACGATGCCGGATGATCAAGCAGGACGTTGGTTCTGACGATGCTTACCCAGCTTTATGTGACCGTTGTGCAAAGATTGTTCGTGCTGAATATCCTGAATCAGTTGCCGAAGGATTAGAGAAGTAAACTGTTCGTCACCGATCTTTGCATGATTAGAATTGGTTAATTAGACTGGTTATCTCTAAATATGATTCTTGATATAAAAAAGATTTCATTCCTGATTTTGTTTGGAATGAAATCTTTTTGGTTTAAAAGTTAAAATGAACCTTTTTTGGAGGGGCAAAATTTCTTGAGTCGGATTCAAACAGTTATGCTAATTAATAACTTACATTGTGTAAGTCGTTTGACCATGCAAAATTGAACTAAGGTGTTACAATAGCTTCGGTAAAAGAGTGATTGAGGTTGTTATTGAGGGAAAAGCTCGATAGCACAGTGACGAAGGGGGTTAAAACCATGACGACGAGTATTCAGTCCATCCAGGTCATTTTGGGTAAGATGCAAGCAGCACTTGATGATCCGACTGTAGCAGATCGTCCTGAATTGACGCACTTATTGCAACAACAACGAGGGCGTTTAAATTCTGGCGATTATGGCACCGAATTACGGCACTTGCAAGGCTTGTTAAGTCGTTATGCGTTGACCCACGCATTTGACGTACCAAGTAGCGTTCAACGGTTAAATGTTGAACTGATTCGGCAGTTACGTGGTTTTGACGTATTGCTGGCTACACAACGGTAGTCTGGTTAACAAAAAAATCGATTTCTCTGAAGATGTTATCATCTCCAAGGAAATCGATTTTTTTATAAAGAACACTTAATCAACTATTTCAGCGCGGCGGTTTTCAACGAATGACTTCGCGAATGCGGTGAGGTCAATTTCAAAAAAGTCCGCAATGAAAAATAAGTTACCAGTCGAAACATTAGTGCCATTCTCGTAACGAGACAGCATGCCTGCTGATAAATTAAGTCCATAGCGTTCGTTTAACGTTGCAGCCAACTGCCTTAACGTCATGTGCTTGCCAAGCCGCTGTTCTTTTAATAAAACTCCCAACAAGTTAGCCACCTCCTATAATTGTGGTTGATGTGCTTGTGAATCTATGGAAACAAGAAAATTATACAAGTGTGTGGTAAAAACGCAACTTGTTTTGTCACTTGGTTTTCCGAATAAATGATTTAGTAAGGCAAGTACTTGCAATAAAAAAGGGTCTAAGTCGGCGTTTATACAGGGCAATGTATAACATAAGTAAAACCTTTTCACAAATATTAATTAACTAATAATGCTGTTTTAGTAGGGTTTTAAAGGGTTCTGAGTCACTTTTTAAGAAAATGTATTAAAAAATTGCAAAGTTTTTCGCTTGAACGTTAAGTTTGTGATCTGATATCGCTGAAGGTGGAAAAAATGCTGAATTTTTCATATACTTATTATCAAGTCTAACTGGAAAGAAGAACATAATGGCAAAATTTACTGATGGTCGTGAACATGGCGTCGTGAAGACGTTTGACCAGGAAAAAGGGTTTGGTTTTATCGCTGTGAAGGGCAATCCCGATGTGTTCGTGCATTTTTCTGCAATTGAGGAGTCAGGTTATAAAACATTGACACCTGGCGACCATGTCGAATTTGTGGTTGTCGAGGGTATTCGCGGACCTCAGGCAGCGAAAGTTAAACGTGTGACAGAGACGGAGGCAGACCAAGGATGAATTTCGAAGAGAAAGTTACAGCGGTAGCACCTAAATACCATGGCGCAATTATCGATGTTGAAAATCAAACGGTGATGTTGCCAAATGGACAGACGGCTCATCGCGACGTTGTTCACCATGCGGATGCGGTCGCCATGTTGGCCATCACCGAGGATGGAAAGGCCATTTTTGAAGAACAATGGCGGGCACCGGTTGCTGAAACGACATTAGAAATTCCGGCTGGTAAGTTGGATGATCGTGACCGTGATAATGCTAAGGCTGCTGCAATCAGAGAGCTAAACGAGGAAACCCGTTACGCTGCAAGTGAAATTCACGAAGTTTGCGGTTTTTATACTTCGGCTGGTTTCACGGACGAGTACATGACGCTGTATTTAGTGACGGGATTAAAACCCGTCACAACAAAGTTGCCCCAGGACGCAGATGAAAACATTGTGTTACATGAATACACGTTGGCAGAGACCAAGCAGTTGTTGGACGATGGCAAACTAAAAGATCAGAAGACGATTACCGCAGTGTACTACTGGCAATTGCTGGAAGCTGGATTGGTTAAGCCTAAAGATTAGCGTAATCAAAACACAAGTAGCTGAAATTTTTGCGAGGGATGAAGATATGAACGACGATCAGAATAAGGATCATTTGACGCGTGAGCAGTACCGTCAACAAAGTACTCAGCAGACTGATTATGATAGTCAGCCGGACAGTGAAGGCGAAGATGAACCAACTCGGAGTCGTTTGCATCGTCAACGGCGAACATCGGCGTCGGAACCAGAGGTTGATCCATCATTTGGCGGTGGAACCTCTCAGCCTGGTGATGAGCCAACAAGTCGAATGCAGGCCACGGGGCCACTGACCCCTGAGCAAAAACAAAAACGGTTGGCGCATCGTTTGAACATTGCCATCATTGTTTTGGTTGTATTAATCGTGCTTGTTTATCTCATTTTAAGATTTGTGGGTTAAAAGGCGGATTGATGCCTGACTGCGGATTCAGAAGTTGGGCGAAAAGGTGATGGTCGTGTGGTCCCAACGTCAACAACAAGGAGAAAATGAATGAAATTTGGAATTTTGTGTGCCATGGATGAAGAAATCAAGGAATTAAAGGCACAGTTGAGCGATGAAACAACGACCACGGTTGGCAAAGTTGATTTTTTCAGCGGTCAAATTAATGGTAGCAATGTCGTGTTGGTCCGCTCAGGTATTGGTAAGGTTGAAGCTGGTCTAACAACGGCGCTGCTCATTACGAACTTTGACGTCGACGTGGTCATTAACAGTGGTTCTGCTGGTGGTATCGGTACTGGATTAACGGTGGGTGACGTCGTTATCGCTGATGAAACAGCTTACTGGGATGTTGATGCAACGGCGTTTGATTATGTATATGGGCAACTGCCACAACAGCCAGCTCGGTTTACAGCCTCAGAGAAATGGGCCAATGAAATCATTAAGGCGGCTGATGCTACTGGTTTAGCCGTTAAGCGTGGCTTAATCGTCACGGGCGATTCGTTTGTTGCGAGTGATGAAACCATCAAAGAGATCAAAACACATTTCCCTGAAGCGGTAAGTTGTGAAATGGAAGGCGCTGCCGTTGGACAAGTGGCGCATCAATTCGATGTGCCATACTTGGTCATTCGCGCTATGAGTGACACAGGTAACGGTGACGCTGGTGTTTCTTTCGATGAATTTATCATCGAGGCCGGCAAACGTTCTGCTAACATGTTATTAAACTTTTTTGAGCGGGAAGCAAAGTAAAGAGTGATGCCGAAGCCCTGGGAGAAGCTGAGCAATAACGTGGAAGACGAAGCATTCGGTGGGTTTCCGAATGGGACGGCTTTCGGGTTATGCGCAGGCTTCTGGGCGGCAGGTGCACGTTTAAGAAGAGTGATGCCGAAGCTCGGGAAGGTCCGAGCAACAACGTAAAGGTGGCAGCGTGCAAGCGCATTTTGTTTGTGGGATGACAGCTTTGGGTTGTGCGCAGGACCTTGAGCGACAGGTGCACGTTTAAGAAGAGTGATGCCGAAGCCCGGTACCACTCCAGCAATAAAACAGGAGGCAGGATTGTGAAGCATATTTATTTAGACAACGCTGCCACCACGCCAATGAGTGACGAGGTGGTCGCAACCATGATGGACCAGATGAAAAACGACTTTGGTAATGCCAGTTCTGTCCATGCATTTGGTCGGAAAGCCCGGTCGGTGCTGGATGATGCGCGCCATGTGATTGCACAAAGTATTAATGCGAATGACGATGAGATTGTGTTTACTGCTGGTGGTACAGAAAGTAATAATACGGCGTGGATGCAAACGGCCATTGCCCGCAAGAATCTTGGTCGGCGAATTATTACGACTGCGATTGAGCACGAATCCATTATGAAAACAGCGGCATGGCTTGGCGATAACGGTTATGACATTGTGTATCTGCCGGTCAACGAACAAGGCGAGATTAACATGGCCGATTTAAAGGCCGCGTTAACAGATGATACAATTTTAGTTTCCATCATGACAGGAAATAACGAAGTTGGGTCAACGATGCCGATTCATGAAATTGGCGAGTTATTGAAGGATCATCAGGCGTGGTTCCATACAGATGCGGTTCAAGCTTTTGGATTATTAGACATCGATGTTAAACGTGATCATATCGATATGCTGTCAACTTCGGCACATAAAATCAACGGCCCCAAGCAGATGGGCTTTCTATATCGTCGCGATGGCGTATCATTTCCAAGCTTCATAAAGGGTGGCGACCAAGAAGACAAACGACGTGCCGGCACAGAGAACATTCCGGCCATCGCTGGTTTTGCGACAGCTGTGAAAGCTTTGACACCTGCGGAAAAAGCACATCGTCAAGAAAAGTATGCTGGGTTTAAACAGTATGTTATTGATGGCTTAACAAAGGCTCAGGTTGATTTCGAACTTAATGGCAGTTTGAAGTCGGACAATCTGCAGCATGTGATTAATCTGTGGATTAAGGGAATTCCCAACGATGTCACACTAACCAATCTTGATTTGGCCGGTGTTGCGGTCTCCGCTGGTTCAGCATGTACAGCAGGTTCTTTAGACCCTAGTCATGTTCTAGTCGCAATGTTTGGCAAGGATAATCCGCGCGTCATGCAATCGATCCGATTGAGCTTTGGCCGTTACACGACAACCGCGGATCTGGATGCCTTTATTGAGGCGATGGCAGCGATGACTGCTCGGTTACAACCACAAATGGCAGGAAGGAAGGGGCTTTAATGGCATTTGAACAAACGGTTCAGGTTCCCGGGGATGACCGCATTTTTACCCTCAGTGATCAATTGAAGAAGTACACGTTGCGCGATCTTGGGTTTATGGAAACTAATGCTGGCGGCTTCAGTTTGGAACGACCACTGGATCCGGCTGCTGGGTTAGCTAAATCAATCAAACTGCGCGTGTTGATCAACAAACAATTGAACGGGTTTAAAATGGGCACCGTCAATCCCAGTGGTACAGGTAACGTGAACATCTATACCAACGCTAATCATGATGAATTGGTCGAACAGTATGGTTATCAAATTGATAACTTGGTCGAGCGCCATGTGATTGCAGTTCAAACAAAATAAACGAGAGCAGGACATAACACGTTTTGGCCTTCTCAAGTAACGCGAATGAGGCATTTATGGGGTGTTTTTCCCATGAATGCCTCATTCGTGTTAGATGAACAAAAGTCAGTGTTATGTCTCGCGTTTGCGGCAATTTATTAGAAATTGAGTTGAGGCATGATGTCTTAGCTTCTTTTTTAGATATTGAAGTTTAGACATGTTATGCAAAATAAGCGAAGCCAAGTTAGACGGATACATCTGATGGAATATGGCCAAATCACAAAAAAGTAGCGAAAGGGCGTCAATTTTGAAACAGAGCTGTGAGAGTAACGTTAATTCGGTGGGCTATCCGAATTTAGGTTACGGACGAGCTTGAAAACTCATGGGTTTTGAGGTTTCAAGTCGAGGTCAAAGACCGCAAAGCGGGCTGAGACCGGTCCACACAGCGGCGTTTCAAAATTGACAACCGCAAGCGGTCATTTTTACTGTTTGCAACGTGTTACAACACACAAATGTGACACCGTCTACTACCAACAGGTGTCACTTGAATTTTGTAAGTGCGTCCTGTTATACTGTTAAGCACTGATAATAACGACCTTCAAATCGTTGATTCTCAGAATCTAATTGAAATGATGGTGATACCATGACTGATCAAGCAGTTGATCATTCACATACCCGTGTTGTCGTCGGCATGAGTGGTGGGGTAGATTCGTCAGTTACAGCGTTGTTGCTAAAGCGACAAGGCTACGACGTGGTCGGTGTGTTCATGAAAAATTGGGACGACACCGATGACAATGGCGTATGTACGGCGACAGAAGATTACAAGGACGTGGCTAAGGTGGCCAGCAAGATTGGCATTCCTTACTACTCTGTTAACTTTGAAAAGGAATACTGGGACCGTGTGTTCACGTACTTCTTGGATGAGTACAAAAAGGGCCGCACTCCTAACCCAGACGTTGTTTGTAACAAGGAGATCAAGTTCAAGGCCTTCTTAGATTACGCGTTAGAGTTGGGTGCTGACTATATTGCAACGGGGCACTATGCCCGTGTGACTCACGATGAGGATGGTCACAGTCACTTATTGCGTGGCTTAGATGGCAATAAGGATCAAACGTACTTCTTGAGTCAGCTTTCTTCTGACCAGTTGGATCGAGTTCTATTCCCACTGGGTGAAATGGAGAAGCCACAGGTTCGTGAAATCGCGGAAGAGGCCGGTTTGGCAACTGCCGAGAAGAAGGATTCTGTTGGTATCTGCTTCATTGGTGAGAAGAACTGGAAAGGTTTCTTGAACCAGTATTTGCCTGCACAAGAGGGGAAGATGATGACCCTTGATGGCAAGCAGATGGGCACTCATTATGGCTTGATGAATTACACGATTGGCCAGCGTAAAGGACTCGGCATTGGCGGTCAAAAGCAAGGCGATGAGCCATGGTTTGTGATCGGCAAGGATCTCTCAAAGAACGTTTTGTATGTAGGCCAAGGATTCAATAATCCGCACTTGTTGGCAACCAAGTTATCTGCGTCAGATCTGAACTGGGTTAACCCGAGTGATGACAATGATTTCCACGTGACCGCCAAGTTCCGTTACCGTCAAAGGGATACTGGTGTGACCGTTCATTTGAATGATGAACGAACGGTTGCGACCGTGACGTTTGATCAGCCGGTTCGTGCGATTACGCCCGGTCAGGCAGTTGTTTTCTATGATGGCGACGAGTGCTTAGGTAGCGGTATCATTGACGCAGCATACAACGAAGCACGTGAATTACAATACATTTAAAGCTTGTTTGTAAACATCAATCCAGGTTGTTTTAGCCTTAAGTTGGTTTTGCAAACATAAAGGGGTCGTCAAACCAGTTGAGCTGGTTTGACGGCCTTTTTTGTGACATAATATAGGCACATTATTTACTTTAGGGCGGGGTTACTGTGACTAAACTGTACTTTATTCGACATGGTAAAACACAATGGAATTTAGAGGGGCGTTATCAAGGTGCTAATGGCGATTCACCATTGCTGCGGAGCAGTTATGATGAAATCGATCAGTTGGCGGATTATTTGCATGACGTTCCGTTTAAACACGTGTATGCTAGTCCAATTAAACGTGCGCGCATGACCGCCATCCACTTAATGGCAGGTCTTCATCAGGGTGTGCCGCTGACATTAGATTCCGGTTTGCGTGAGTTTGAACTGGGTAAAATGGAAGGCATGTATTTCGATGATGTCAAACGGCAATTTCCTGAGGAGTACGATGGTTTTCGTTTTCATGCGGAAAACTACGACCCGACTGCCATTGGCGGTGAAACATTTGAAGATGTCATTGCGCGGATGGATCCTGTCATTCGGCGGGCGGCCGCTTGTCACCCTGATGACAATGACAACCTGTTGTTTGTTTCACACGGAGCGGCTTTGAATGCCGGCATTAACGGGCTACTGCACATTCCGTTGGCGCAAATGCGTGCTAAGGGCGGTTTATCGAATACCAGTACCACAATTCTTGAAACGGTGGACGGTGGACAACACTTTAAGTTGCTGGTTCGCAATCTGACGGCGTACCTAGAGGAATCGCCAGATGCCACCAACACGATTTAACGAGGAGACGGGCACACAACAACATGAGTGAAAAACATGATGACCAGACAGCAAACGCTGCTCAGGCAGAGGCCAAGCAGGCGGTTGCACGTTTGGTGAAACAAATTGACGCGAACCCCAACGATTTTCATTTGTACTACCAATTGGCCACGGTGCTGACAGAAATGCAGGATTATGAGCAGGCCGAGGAGTTGTTGATGAAGGCGCAGGGATTGTTTGTCAAAGATGATGTTGCACAATCATTACTGAACTATGGTTTAGGTAACGTGTACTATCAGGCGGCTTCCTACGATAAGGCCGTGGCTGCGTTTAGCAAAGTAAAAGACGAAAAGCTGCTCTTGGAAGCTTATCAGATGATGGCCCAAACTGCGATGCAACAAAATCAGTATCAAAAAGCCTTTGCGTTTGCATTAACGGTTCACGATGCAAAGCCAAAGGATGCAAGTGTTAATGCTTTACTGGGCGATATTTTGATGGCCATGGGGAACTTTAACCAGGCGGCAGACTTTTATGATCAGTCGTTAGCAGCAGATGACCAAAATGGTCATGTATATTTTAGTCGCGGCTTGACAGCGATGGTGCTGGAGAAGGATGCCACGCCATTTATGAATGCTGCTAAACGTTTGGACCCTGATTTTGTCAAACGGAGTCAACAGCGTGTTAACGATATCGCAACGGTGGTCAACAAACGTCATCAAGATGGTGATTCACAAGCAAAATAATTGAAATTAACGAATGGAGGTAACCAACATGGCCGAGTCAATGTCGCTATTTGACGACAACACCAGTTTTCAACCCAATTATGTCGTGGGTAAGGTCGCCGCCATTTTTTTTAGTAGTTCTGATTCTTTTTATAAGGTTCTGTTGGTTCACGTGGATCAGACAGACTTAGACTGGATTGAGGACGAAATTGTCGTCACCGGTTCATTTGGTGACGTGGCGGAAGAGGGCACCTACCGTTTTATCGGCAAGGTTGTGGATCATCCGAAATATGGTAAACAGTTTAATGCCAGCAATTATGAAAATGAGACGCCGACTTCTAAAACAGGTCTGGTCAAATATTTATCTGGCGATCAATTTCCCGGTCTGGGTAAAAAAACAGCGGAACGAATCGTTGAAACTCTTGGCACTGGCGTAATCGACAAGGTCGTCAAAAATCCAGATGTTCTAAAGCCCATTGGTTTAAAAAAGTCTGTTGCTGATCATCTGATTGAAGTTCTGACCGAAAATCACGGTACGGAACAGATTATCATCGGTCTCAATGGTTTCGGGTTTGGCAGTCAGTTGGCCAGCACGATTTATGAAAAATACAAGCAGGACACGCTTCATATTATTCAAGAAAATCCCTATCAGTTGGTAGAAGATATCAACGGGGTGAGTTTCAAACGAGCGGATCAAATCGCTGAACAATTGGGCTTTGATGCGGATGCACCAGGTCGGTTACGCGCAGCACTGTTGGAAACAATCAGCGACATTTGTTTTGCTTCCGGGAATACGTTTGCCGAGCTAAAACCACTGATTCACGATGCAACGGCGTTGTTAGAATCGGCGCGAAACGTGCAAATTTCGCCAGATATGTTGGCCAATCAATTAATTGCCATGGCGAAAGATCAGCTCATCGTCGGCAATGGACAACAGGTCTACCTAAAGTCACTGTATGATACTGAATGGGATAGTGCTGAACACCTGATGCGTTTGCAACAACAGCAGGAGCGGTTGTTACCTAAAGATGTTGATTTGGATCATGAGGTGCGACTCGTCGAAAAGCAATTGGGGATCACGTACGACGATGCTCAAAAAGACGCGTTAGTGGCCGCAATTTCTTCACCGGTCTATTTACTCACGGGTGGTCCCGGAACAGGTAAGACGACGATTATTAACGGAATTGTCGCCTTGTTTGCACGGATCCATGAGTTGTCACTGGACGTCAATGAGTATGAGGAGGGCACTTTTCCGATTTTATTAGCGGCGCCAACTGGCCGGGCTGCTAAACGGATGAGTGAAGTGACAGATTTGCCTGCCAGCACGATTCACCGTTTGCTTGGCCTGACCGGGCGTGAAGATGAGGCCACACAGTCTTCAGACAAAGATCTTGAGGGCGGACTGCTCATCGTGGACGAAATGTCGATGGTGGATGCGTTTCTCTTTAGGACATTGGTTCAGGCCGTGCCTAATCACATGCAGGTGATTTTGGTTGGGGATCAGGATCAATTGCCTTCCGTGGGCCCGGGGCAGGTGTTTGCTGATTTGTTGAAGTCAGACTGTCTGCCGTCTACCGAATTGACAACGATCTATCGCCAAGACGACAGTTCTTCGATTATTCCTTTGGCACATGCTATCAAGCACGGTGAATTGCCAGCCGATTTTACGGTTAATCAAACGGACCGCAGTTTTTTTGCAGCTCGGCCTTACCAAGTTGTGCCGTTAGTTAACCAGGTCGTCGCCCGTGCGAAGTCACGTGGCTTTGCTAAAACGGATATTCAGGTACTCGCACCTATGTACCGGGGGGCTGCCGGAATCAATGCGTTAAACACGGCCCTTCAGGATACCTTGAATCCGAAAACGAGTGCGCGGACGAAAGAAGTCGAGGCTCACAATGAGCATTTTCGGATCGGTGACAAGGTGTTGCACCTAGTCAACAGCCCGGAAAATAATGTGTTTAATGGCGACATGGGTGAGATCGTCGGGATTGATTTAGCCACCGATAAGACCAACGAAGACAAGGTTGACAAGTTAACCATTGCCTTTGATCAAACAGAGGTTACGTATGGACGTGCCCAGTTTGACAGGGTGACGTTGGCTTACTGTGTCTCCATTCATAAAGCGCAGGGGTCGCAGTTCAAACTAGTAATTTTGCCCTTGGTACCCCAGTTTCGTCGGATGCTACAACGTAACCTGCTTTATACAGCGGTAACCCGAGCACAACAATGGCTGATTCTGGTTGGTGACGCACAGTCCTTTGCTGAAGCCGCTGCCAATAAATCCGCCAACCGGCAAACGACTCTGCAGGCTCGGTTGCGGCAGGTGTTCAAACATGAGGGTGACGACACTGTTGAAGAACAGACGGCACCAAGTCCAACCCGTGATGATACTGTTACCGATTCTAGTGCGGCAGCAACAATCGACTCAGAGGCACCGATTGCAAACAAAAGTGTCTCGGATCCAGCTATATCTGAATTAGGACAGCCCTCAACGAAAGCAAAAGAAGCGTTCAGTAATGTGGAAAAGTCGTCTGCAACCACGCTTGACGAAGAAAGCGGTACACTAGGTGAGCCAAGGTTGACGACGGCCTTAATCCTGAGCGGCAATATCGATCCATTGATTGGAATGGGTAAGTTGACGCCCCAAGATTTTGCGCCAGGAAAGGGTTAGCCTAAAGTTAAGGTAAGCGGGGGAGAATGATGGCTTCATCAAATGTTGCTTCAAATGTGTCGAATGGTCTTGTAAATGCTGCGATTGAAAAACACTGGCAGCGGAATACAGGGCTGTTTTTAGCCGCTCAGAATTTTTTCTTGTTCGGTTCTTCTTCAGTCTTTTTTGCGATCTTATGGTACATTGCGCTTAAAACGTCGTCTGGAACATGGATGATGTTGGCAACGCTGGCACAAAGTTTGCCCCAAATTTTAGTGTCACTATGGGCTGGTGTGTGGGCTGACCGGTCTAACCGCCGGAACCTGCTTATGTGGGCAACGGGGATGGTCACCGTTGTGACGTTAGGCATTGCACTGATGTTTTATTTTGGCTGGCGTGATTTATGGCTCTTATTACTAATCGCCGCTGTTCGCTCGATGGGAACAGGGGTGGAAATGCCCGTCGGCAATGCATTATTACCGCAATTGACGCCGCGCAAACAGTTAACGCGTATGAATGGACTGAACCAGCTGATCAATGCGATATTATTGCTTATCACGCCGATTGTCTCTGGTTTAATTTTAGGGAAACTCGGAATCATTTCCATTTTTGTTGTGGATGTGGTGACGGCCGGAGTTGGGCTATTGTTACTAGCCTTAATCAAGGTCGATCCGGTTGTTCTTGACCAGCAGAAGGCAACAGCAGGTGCGGTTACGTCGACATTGAGCCAAATTGGCGGTGGGTTGAAATTTACCTTCAACCACAGTTTTATGCGCTGGTTTATGATCCTCATTGCGTTAGCGTTTATCATGGTGGCACCCAGTTCACAGTTATCAACATTATTCGTTAAACAAACGTTTGGCAGCCGGGTGATGTTATTGACACTCAACGAATTGTTGTGGACGGCAGGTGCTACCATTGGCGGCATTTGGATCAGTAGCCATCAACAAATTAATCATAAAGTGCCTGTTATCGCGGTGGCGCTGGCCGTTAGCGGGGTAGCGTTCTTTGCGATGGGCATTCCCGAGCCATTTGCGGTGTACTTGTTCTTCATGTTTGTCAGTGGCATTGCAATGCCGATTATTCAGGCGACGAGTAATATCTTGATTCAAGAAACCGTGCCGTCAAACATGATGGGCCGCGTCTTTTCCATTTTTCAGATTGTTTCGACGGGAATTTATCCGATTGCAATGTTGTTCTTTGGTCCGTTAGCGGATGTGGTGGCAATCAAGTGGTTATTTATGATTACAGGCATCTTGCTGGTTGGGATTGCTTGGTGGTTTAACCACACTTTAGCTAGCCGTGAGCAAGCGCCGATCAAGTAAAAGATTGCGGCAGTGTTGGCGGTGTGATAAATGTTCGCAAGTTAACCGGTTTTAACCGGGTTTTCCTTGTCATTCGCAGGCTTACTTGCGATAATAGGACTATTGAAATGAATTTGTGGAGGCAGTCATGAGTGAAGAAAAGTCTAACGGCAACATTAAGTTGTTTTCACTGAACACCAATCGGCCGTTGGCAGAAAAAATCGCAGCGTCTATTAATATTCCGCTGAGTCCAACTACCATCAGTACGTTTGCTGATGGTGAAATTGCGATTACCATTGATGAAAGCGTTCGTGGAGATGAAGTTTATGTCATCCAATCCATTAGTGATCCCGTGAACAGTTCGTTCATGCAAGTGATGATTATGGTTGACGCATTGCGGCGTGCTAGTGCCGGTGAAATCAATGTGGTGCTGCCTTACTATGGGTATGCACGGGCAGACCGCAAAGCGCGTCCCCGTGAACCAATTACAGCCAAGTTAGTGGCTAACTTTCTTCAAATTGACGGTGTCGACCGTGTTTTGACGTTAGATTTGCATGCCGATCAAGTTCAGGGGTTCTTCAACATACCTGTTGATCATTTGTTGGGTGCACCGTTATTGGCGAAATACTTTTACACCAACGACTTACTGGATAACATTGTTGTGGTTGCCCCTGATCACGCTGGTGTTTCACGGGCCCGCAACTTTGCTGAGTTATTAAAGGCACCGATTGCAATCATTGATAACCGCTCAGAAGATGAATTTGATCCGGAGCCAGACTCAGTGATTGGTGATGTAAAGGGTAAAACTGCCGTTATTATTGATGACATGATTGATACAGCGGACCGGATGACGGTCTCGGCAGATATTCTTAAAGCCAGTGGGGCCAAGGATGTATATGCGGTTGCGACTCACGCAGTCTTTTCTGGTCGTGCGGCCGAATCGTTGGAACAATCAAAGTTAACTAAGGTGATTGTAACGGATTCAATTGCAGTCCCTGCCGAAAAGCAGTTTGATAAGTTGGCGGTCATTTCGGTAGCTGATTTAATTGGCGAGGCTATTTTACGGATTCACAACAATCAGCCGGTCGATGAATTGTTTATTAGCAAACAAAATCCGGACGTTAAATTAAGATAGACCAATTGATGTTTTTTAAAAGATAAATCAAAAAATCGTGGTATTCGAACAGAATACACGATTTTTTTGTGCCCACAAAATAGGGACAATCACATACGTCCTAAACAGGAATTGCTTTTAATTTTTATAAACAAATTCTTACTTTAACTTATATACCACTAACAAAAACCGGCGCCGACCCCGCGCCGCAAGCAAGACAAGTTCGTTTTTGACAGTATTTTACGTTAAAATAAGGCCTGTAAGCATAGATTGAGAGGAGCTAATTGATATGTATCAAGCAAACGAAGAACGGTACGCAAACATGCCCGTTCGCAGGGTTGCTGACACTGGCTTTATGTTGCCAGCGGTCAGTTTTGGCCTGTGGCGGAATCTAGGAGACGAACAACCTTACGCAAATAGCCGTGAGGTAATGCTGAAGGCGTTTGACAACGGCATTTTCAGTTTCGATAACGCGTCAAATTATGGCCCTAGCAACGGGAGTGCCGAAGAGACATTCGGTAAGGTTTACGAGCAGGACCTGAAGCCATATCGTAATGAATTGGTTATAACGACAAAGGCTGGCTTTCACATGTGGCCTGGGCCCTACGGCGAGTTTTCATCGCGTAAAACATTGATGAATGCACTGGAGTTATCACTAACCCGGATGCACCTGGATTATGTCGATGTCTTTTATATGCACCGCTTCGACCCACATACCTCACTCGAAGAACAAGTTGAAACGTTGGACCTGATGGTTAAGCAGGGAAAGGCCTTATATGTTGGTGTGTCAAACTTCACTGCGGATCAAACAGCGGCGATCACTAAGCTGTTTAAGGAACACCATACGCCATTTGTTGTTAACCAAAGTAGCTACAACATGATTAATCGTGCTGTGGAAGATGATGGTTTGCTAAACGTACTGAAGGAAAACAAATTAGGATTAGTGGCATACGGACCACTGGCAGAAGGTCTGCTAACTGATCGTTATCTACAGGGTATCCCCGAAGATATGCCAATTCACTGGAGCAATAAGCTGTCTTTGAAACAAGGTACTGATAAAGTAGTTAGCAAGTTAAATGATCTGAATAGTTTGGCGTCTGATCGTGGACAAACCTTGGCTCAAATGGCCTTGGCTTGGTTATTACATGATGACGTGGTGACAAGTGTTGTCATTGGTGCCTCACATGTTGACCATTTGTTGGGCAACATCAAGGCGGTTAACAACCTGACCTTCACGACAGATGAACTTGAACGAATTGAAAGTATTTTAAACCGTTAAAGGGATTTGACGTGCTCTCATTGGGTTATATAAAAATAATTATGAGAACGGCGTGGCGAATCTCATTATTTTCTTACAATAATCGTTGACAAGCGATTTTTTGTGCGGTAATCTAATAACAATTTCACATGACCGAAAAACAATTTGAACAGGAAAGTAGTTCTAACAAGACTGTACAGAAAACCTGCGTTTGCTGAGAGCAGGTAGTTAAATTGGGATGAAAATGGCCTGCGATTGGTATCGTCGAACCGGCAACTACTGTCAGTAAGGTGATAATGACTTGGCGCCCATTACCGCGCACACCGCTACTTAGGAATTCTAGACCCTTTCTAGGTGTCGGTTGATGAGGAACTGAATGTAAATTCAGTTCGAACTAGAATGGTAACGCGATAAGCTCGCTTCTAATTTTTATTAGAGGCGGGCTTTTTTCGTTGTCGAAGTTCAGTCTTGTCAGTTAGCGGTTATGTGAAGTCGGCAAATTAAAAATGAGTCGATATTAATGACATCTAATTGGATGAAAAAAGGGGTAAATTAATATGAATAAAAGAATTCGTCGTATTTTATTAGGCACTGCATCAGTCCTTGCGTTAGGTTTGGTATTAGCGGGTTGTGGTAAGTCAAGTTCGGCTAAGACGACAACGGTTAAAGTTGGTATTGTCGGGACCGACGATGAAAAAATCTGGAAGCCAATTGCTCAGGATGTTAAGAAGAAGGGCATTAACTTAAAAATTGTGACCTTCACTGATTACACTCAGCCCAACCAAGCGTTGAATGATAAGCAGATTGACCTAAACGCCTTTCAGCATTATTACTTTCTTGACCAGTGGAACAAGGCACACAAAGCAGATTTGACACCGGTTGGTAAAACGGCTGTTGCACCACTTGGATTATTCTCAAAAAAGCTTAAGAAGGTTTCTGAGTTTAAGAAGGGTGATCAGATTGTAATCCCTAACGATGCAACTAATGAAGGTCGTGCCTTAAACTTATTAAAGAACGCTGGTTTGATTAAATTAGACAATGCTAAGTTACCAACGCCGAAGGACGTTACCTCAAATCCAAAGCATTTGAAGATTACGGCGGTGGCTGCTGACCAAACACCACGTTCGCTCGACTCTGCCACGGCCGCAGTTGTCAACAATACTTACGCTGTTGACGCTAAGTTGAACATCAAACACGCCGTTTATGCAGAAAAAATCGACAAGAATGTTAAACCCTACATCAACATTATCGTGTCCCGTAAGGCTGACAAAAACAAGAAAGCCATTAAAGAAATTGTTAAGGCATATCAAACCAAGAAGATTGCTGACATCATCAACAAGGACTTCAAAGGCACTGAAAAGCCAGCATGGAACTTGGACATTAAATAATTTCCTTTGTATTATTTAGACAAACATGAACTGGTTTCGCAGTTCACGTTTGCATACATAGAACATTTTTAGTTAACCGCATTGAATTCGAATTAGGAAAGGAACAACCATTATGGCAGCAAACGCACCGATTATTGATTTGAAGGGCATTGATGTAACGTTTAAAGAGGCTGACCGCACTGTGCGAGCCGTCAAGAATGTTGACTTGGAAGTTGCCAAGGGTGACATTTACGGTATCGTTGGCTATTCAGGCGCGGGTAAAAGTACGCTGGTTCGGGTGATTAATCAGTTGCAGCGACAAACATCCGGGAAGGTAACCGTTAGTGGTCAAAACATGGGCGCTTTAAAAGGAAAGGCGTTGCGTCAAGCACGAACTAAGATTGGCATGATCTTCCAGCACTTCAACTTAATGAATGAGCGGACCATCGGTGACAACGTCATGTTTCCACTATTGTTGGGTTCAAAACTGAGTCGGCATGATAAGCAGGCTAAGGTAGATGAACTTCTCGACTTAGTTGGCTTATCGGAAAAGAAAAATGATTATCCGGCACAATTATCTGGTGGGCAAAAGCAGCGGGTGGCAATCGCCCGGGCATTGGCAAATGATCCGGAGATTTTAATCTCCGACGAAGCGACGTCAGCACTAGACCCTAAAACGACGTCGTCAATTCTTGATTTGTTAAAAAACTTGAATGAAAAGTTAGGGTTGACGGTCGTGTTGATCACTCACGAAATGCAGGCAGTTAAATCTATCTGTAACAAGGTGGCCGTTATGCAGAGTGGAGAAATCGTTGAACGAGGCGACCTGCTGACGATATTCTCCAAGCCAACTCAGCAATTGACGAAAGAATTCATCGAAACGTCTTCTCAGATTGATGCCGCCTTGGCAAACGTTGTTGCCCAGCCAAGTATCCAGCACTTACAAGCAAATGAGAGGCTGGTAGTACTGTCCTATGCGGGTGCATCGACTGATGATCCCTTGATTGCACAACTGTATGAGCAATTTAAAGTTACGCCAAATATTTTGTTCGGGAACGTCGAGATTCTACAAAATACGCCAGTTGGTAATTTGGGCTTGGTATTAAGCGGTGAAGGCGACGCAGTAGATAAGGCATTGGCCTACGTAAAGGAACAGGGCGTGACTGTCCGGCAAATCAATGTCGCAGAATATCAGGCAGAACTCGCACGCAAGGCTGCTGAGGCAGACACAAACGCCGAAGGGGAGGCATAAGCATGACAACTATTTTAGCAACAGATTTTTGGACATCCATTATGCCAAACGTTGTGGCTAACAAGGATGTCTTCATCCAATCAACGTGGGAAACAATTTACATGACGCTGGTCTCCGGAATAATTGCCGGCATTCTTGGAATTATTATCGGAATTGCGTTAGTAGTTACAGCACCAGGTGGCATTCTGGCGAATCGGACAACATACTGGATTTTGGATAAACTGGTAAATATCTTCCGGTCCATTCCTTTTATCATCCTGTTGGCCGTAATCGCGCCCTTCACGCGGCTACTTGTGGGCACCTCAATTGGCACTACCGCAGCCTTAGTTCCTTTGACCATCGGTACAGCGCCATTTTATGCACGTCAGGTTCAAAATGCCTTAGTCGATGTTGATCGCGGCATTATTGAAGCTGCGGAAGCAGTCGGTGCGTCACCGATGCAAATTATTTTTCGTGTTTATCTACGTGAAGCGCTCCCTGATTTAATTCGGACATCGGTTGTCACGGTTATCAGTTTGATCGGACTTACTGCAATGGCTGGTGCCATTGGTGGTGGTGGTCTTGGGAATACAGCGATTAGTATCGGGTATGACCGTTTTGAAAATGATATCACCATCATGGCGATGATTATTATCTTAGCCATCGTGTTTATCATCCAAATCTTGGGTGATTTGTGGGCTCGTAAAACTGACCACCGTTAATTTAAATTTTAAGGACAGATGGCAGTGATTTCATTACGGCTTTGGGTGAGAACAATGCGGACTGGTATCGTCGTTTAAAGTCGTGAGAGCAATCCTTATTCTGAAAGCATTCTATTTCCCTGTCCGGGGATGGGATGCTTTTTCGTTTATACTTCCTCGGAAAATGACGCTGATAGGACATTAACTAATTTTTGTTGATGAATGGGGCGCAACTGTTGGTCGGTCATGATACGAGTGTTAGACTGAACACAGATAGCGTAATGAACGTGAATCAAAATTTTGTAAAGATAGGGATGATGACATGAATTGGAATTCCACCCGTCGGTCCTTTGACTGGTATAGTTTCATTCTTGGCGTATTATTTATCATTGCAGCGGGAATTGCTTTTGTGGATCCTGCATCGAGTTTAATGGCATTGGTGGCCATTTTTGGGGCCGTTGCATTACTTAGAGGTATTTATGAGGTATGGTTCCACGATGACGTCCGTCGGCTTCTGGGACGCTCTCCTGTGTGGCTGTTGCTTATGGGGATTTTAGACATTGTAATTGGTGCATTTTTAATCTTTCATCTAGGCATCGGGATGCGCTTATTACCAATTTTCTTTGCAATATGGTTCATCGTCGATTCATTGACTGGTTTAATTACCTCGGGGTTACTGCGTTCGTTTGACAAACGGTATTTCTGGGTCAGCATCGGCTTAGATGTGCTTGGTCTTATCGTTGGTATTTTATTGTTACTAAAACCAGTGGTGGCTGCACTAACCTTAGCGACACTGATTGGCATCTACTTCTTCATTGAGGGAGTTCTTCACATTATGCGGGCTTTCTAGAATAAAATAGCGCAATAAAGGGGACCTTGGGTAATGAAGCAAACAGAGACAAACGCTCCGGTTCATAATCGGGGCCTCATATGGTTGATTAGTGCCATTGTCGTTGCTGTTGTGATCGCAATTGCAGCAGTTGGTGGCACTGTGTTGTATAAAAATATGACAACAACGAATTATGAGTTGGTTGATGCGGCCCAGCCGTTGACATATAAGGGCAAGACGGTCACGGCACACGGGGTGGCTTCGTTCTCGCACAAGCAGGCGACCATTACTTCAATGAGTTTTGGTCGTTCTGCAGTGGTGGTAACAGTGGCTCATTATCAGTTTGACAGTAGCGATAAGAAGAAGGCTAAGCCTAACAATATTGCGTTAGCTATCTATCAGCTACCACTTAGTGAATTTGAACGCACGTATGCTAAGCAACTGGCGACCAACAAGCAGGACAATGTTACTGCGATTAATCAGACGATGAAGGTTGTTAAACCGCAGGCGGGCGTTTACATCGATCATTTGCAGGCTAGTGACCAAAAACGACTTAACATTGATGCAACGAGCAATCAAGCGACGTATCAAAAATTAGAAAATGCGTATGCGAGTGCGAGTCGCAAAGTAAAAACACATACACACTTTACGCCAACCAAACGGGTGTACCAGCGGGCTCATAAATTAAATGCTGGTCAAACTAAACAATTTACAAAATTGGCTGACGCCGTTAAATATATGCAAGAAAAGACCGCTCAATAATTGAATTGAACGGTTTTTTTGCACAAATAGGAACAAATTGTTATGATTTTGTAATTTCTTGTTTCGAAAACGGTAGATGCGTTGACTGCATTGAATTCTCTATATTGTCAGGAACATCGTACAAGCCATTCAGAGGTTAAATTCTTTAAATTTTTCTGAAATTTGCACAAATGTTTGCGATAATAGTACTCGATAATCAGTTAAGGGGATGACAACTGGTCAGCGCATAGTGCCTAATTGCCATCAAAACTTTGAAATGAGGGACGAATAACGTATGAGTACACAGCACCAATCTGCACCAAGTGGGGGAAAACGTTACATTAGTAAAATGAAGGTCGTCGCATTAGCAGTGATAGTCAGTTTGATGACTATCAGTGTCGTCAGTCAACCCGCGAAGGCAGAAGCGCATCATCAATCAGTCGCAAAGATGGCCACAAAAAAGCAGAGTACTAAAACACAGTCTAATTTTTGGCAAGATCTTGGTTATCAGGGGTCTTACAAACGTCAAAGTACACTAGGTAAAAAGCAGATGTTGAATAATACGCTGTTGGTCGTCTTTACGAAAGACCATCAATTTAGGCAGCGTGTCACTACTTCGTTAAGTATGAACGGTATTCAAGAACAAGTGACAGATGGGGAAGTAACACAAAAGGGCAACGTGTTAACTCTAGTGCCAAAGTCGACGGCAACTGCTGTTTATAAGACTGAGGCGGACTACAAGAAGCATACTGCGTCCAACTATCACCGCAGCGGCGAGGCCTTTAAGAGCCAACTTATCTTTGCGAAAGATGGGCAGCCTTTGCAATACCGAGTTGATGTAAAACACAAGCGGTTGACTGGATTAAAGAACAAAGCGACCGTATCAATGAAACAGGCAGCGGCGAATACTTTGGCAACAGCTCAAGATTATATTAAGCCGATTGAAAATCATTAGTCGTTTAGACTAGCTTTATTGCAGTGTCAGCGGTTACAATTATCTGTGAAGGAGTTGTTTAACATGGCAAAAAGTGAAAATAAGAAAGTACCAAGTGAGGATGACATCATAAAGGGGAAGGTCTACGACTACAAGCGTGTGCTTGTTGGTGTTGATGATTCTCCGGATGCACAACTAGCCTATCAGTACGCGGTCAAACAGGCGAAGGAAGATAAATCCGAGCTGGTTATTGTTAGCATCCTTGAAGAGCAGGATGTTAATGTTTTTACTGCGTTAAGCAAGGAAATGTTGGATCAACAACGAAAGACGATTCAAGAACGATTAGACAAATATCGTCGGGTTGCCGAAAATTCAGGGGTTAAGTCCGTTAAAACGTTGATTGCTGAAGGTGATCCTGGTGAAACAATTGTCAAGCAGGTAATCCCACAAGTTGATCCAGACCTTGTAATTGTCGGCTCATTGTCGCGTCAAGGGGTTGCTAAGTACTTTGGTAGCCAGGCAGCTTATGTGGCCAAATATTCACCAGTGTCTGTGTTGGTGGTTCGATAATTAAATTCAATTTTGTTTTGCTGTACCTCCAAAATGAGGTACAGCTTTTTTATTTCGGCTAAGGCATTAATGTAGAGCTGTGAATGGCGCTTACGGTTGTCAATAGTGACACGCTCGTCGTGGGACCGGACCTAAAAACCGGAGTCTTTCACCTCGGCATACAGTCTCGCAAAAGCCGCGTCTGTGTGACCGTCCGTGGTGTAAATTCGGAAAACCACCTCATTACCACCACTTTCACGACTCGGTATCACTATTGACGCCCTTCAGCTAACATAGTGATTATCATTACGAGAGCAGGCTTATAATACTTGAAAAATGTTGATTTACAAACTGTTTGTCATAGAAGTGGAGCTGAATAGAAATAGAGTTTCGTGTCGGCAACACTTGGCGGCAGGAATTTTGCCGCTTAGTGTTGCGGGATGACTTATGAGACGATGAACTTTTCGGCTCATAATCAAGGTAGAAGACTCCAGGTTTTGGGAGGCTGAGACCGGTCCTCATGGAACGGCATTTCTGCTCAGCGCAACGGCAGTATGCTGTATGCTGATTTGACATACTCGAGGAAGTTAAATCAGTTTGATATAAGTAAAGAAAAAGGATGACACCCAAGAGGGCATCATCCGATAGAAAAATTATTGAATTAAGCTTTATCAACCGCGTGACCACCGAAGCCGTTACGCAATGAAGAAACCACTTTACCAGTAAAGGTATCGTTTTCCATTGAGCGGTAACGCATCAATAGTGACATAGCAATAACAGGGGTTGCCACTTGTTGGTTCATAGCTTCTTCAAGAGTCCACTTACCTTCACCAGATGAGTGCATAGTACCCTTGATGTTATCTAACTTGGCATCGTTAGCAAAAGCGTCTTGAGCCAATTCCATCAGCCATGAACGAACAACTGAACCGCTGTTCCAAAGACGGGCAACGGATTCGTTATCGTAGTCAAATGCACTGTGTTCAAGCACATCGAAACCTTCACCGATAGCTTCCATCATACCGTATTCAATCCCGTTATGAACCATCTTGAGGTAGTGGCCTGAACCAGCTTTACCCGTGTAAAGGTAACCATCTTTTTGGGCGATACCTTCATACAAAGGTTCAAGTGTCTTAAAGGCAGCGGCATCGTTTCCACCAATCATGAAGTTACCGTCGTGGCGGGCACCAGATTGACCACCAGAAGTACCACAGTCGAAGAACTTGATCCCTTTTTCTTCAGCCTTTTGAGCATCTGCAACAGAGTCTTTCCAGAAGGAGTTACCACCGTCGATGATGAAGTCACCTTCGTCAAGTAAGTCTAACAATTGGTCAATCGTTGATTCAGTTGGCTTGCCGGCTGGAACCATAACCCATACGATTTTTGGTGATGGTAATTTAGCGACCATGTCAGCAAGTGAGTCGGCACCTTCAGCACCAGCGGTTACTGCTTGGTTAACAAAGTCTTTGTTTAAGTCAAAACCAACAACTTCGTTTTCATGATCCATCATGTTTTCTGCTAAGTTCAGACCCATTTTGCCTAAACCGATTAACCCTAATTTCATTAGAAAGCTCCTCTTTTAAAATAAATTGTCTGTTGCACATGTTGATTATATGAAAATCATTTACAAATATCAAGATAATTTTTGAAAAAAGGTTTCAAACCGTTTTCGAAAAGTGCTTCAAATCCGTTTGTATCATAGTTTTGCTTGCATTCAAAACTTATTAGCATTACGCTAAACCGAGATTGAAGACGTTTACATATTACTGACACATGGAGGTTACAACTAATGCTTATTCAGCAGGTTCACATCAACAATCAGAGCGATTTACAAGATGTTCGAATTGAAGACGGTGTTTTTAAAGCGATTGATCAGCATTTAACGCCTAAGGATAATGAGCAGGTGATTGACGCAACCGGCAAATTATTATTACCACCATTGATTGACCCACATGTTCATTTGGATGCGACCCAAACGGCTGGAGATCCTGAATGGAATCAATCTGGTACATTATTTGATGGTATTCGCATTTGGTCGGAGCGAAAGAAAACGTTAACGATTGAAGACGTTAAAGAGCGGGCGAAGGAAACCTTGCGCAAGCAGATTGCCAATGGGATTCAGGTTGTGCGTTCACACGTCGATGTAACCGATCCGTCCTTCACCGCCTTAAAAGCACTCTTGGAAGTTAAAAAAGAGATGGCTGATGAGGTAGAACTGCAACTGGTTGCCTTTCCACAAGAAGGTATTTTGTCGTTTCCTCATGGCAAGCAGTTAATGGAAGAGGCCGTTAAGTTGGGGGCAGACGTCATTGGCGGCATTCCTCACTTCGAGTTCACTCGTGAATATGGTATCGAATCGTTACATTTTATTGGCGACTTAGCTCAAAAGTATGACCGTCTGATTGACGTCCACTGTGATGAAATCGATGATCCTGCATCTCGTCATTTGGAGACTTTGGCAACGATTGCATACGAAACAGGCCTGTCTGACCGGGTGACGGCTAGCCACACGACTGCGCTAGGGTCTTACAACAACGCGTATGCCTATAAATTATTCCGTTTGTTACGGATGGCAGACATTAATATGATTGCGAACCCGTTAGTAAACACCAATCTAGGCGGACGGTTTGATACTTATCCTAAACGTCGGGGGATGACGCGGGTCAAAGAACTTAACGAAGATGGGATTAATGTCGCATTCGGCGAAGACGATGTTCGTGATCCATGGTATCCAATGGGAAATGGTAATATGTTAGATCCCGTTTCGATGGGCCTCCATGTTGGGCACTTAATGGGATATGACGAGATTAATGGGTCATATCAATTTGTTACCAGCCATGCTGCTAAGGCACTGCATATTACTGACCATTATGGTATTGAAGTCGGCAAGCCTGGTAACTGTATTGTTTATAACAACAGTGATTTCTACAATGTACTTAATGAACATTCAGAAGTGCTGTATTCAATCCGTGGCGGTCGTGTCATTGCACAGACGACGCCTAAAGTGACTAAACTTAATTTTTAAGTTTGTGAATTTTAAATGTGTCAGATACGGTCACTGAATTCACAAACAAAATTTTTGCTTGTGAAATAGGCTGACGTTTATCATTTGGAAACTCATCCTAAATACAATAGTGTCAGACAAAAGGCAGCTTCGATAATGAAACTGCCTTTTTGTCACAAAATATTTAATCATTTGTGAAAAGTGTGGTACGCTGGGACTATGATTTTTTCACAAGTGAACGTATTTGCTGGCCGAAAACGGTCGCTACGTCACGAATTAATTAAGGAGATTATTCATGACTGAAGAAACTCGTTACGGCGCTGATGCCGTTGTTGAGAGCTTGATTAACCATAATGTGAAGTATGTTTTTGGTATTCCTGGTGCTAAGATTGATCGTTTATTTGAGCGTTTGGCTCATCCTACTGATCCGCAATCGCCTAAGCTGGTTGTCGCACGACATGAACAAAACGCGGCCTTTATTGCGGCGGGGATTGGCCGACTTACAGGCGAACCAGGGGTAGTTGCAGTTACTTCAGGATCAGGTGCAAGTAACTTAGCAACTGGTTTGGTCACTGCGACAGCCGAAGGTGATTCCGTAGTTGCCATTGGGGGACAAGTTCCACGTAAGGACTTACTACGGTTGACCCACCAAAGCATGGCAAATGCGGCATTATTTAAGCCAATCACGAAATTCTCTGCGGAAATTCAAGATCCAGAAAACATTTCAGAAGTGTTGGCAAATGCGTTTGAATCCGCGACTGCTGGCAAACAGGGCGCGAGCTTTGTTTCTTTGCCACAGGATGTGGATGACGCCGAAGTTACCAGCCCAGCGTTGGAACCATTGCAAGCGCCCGTTTTGGGACCAGCAAGTCCCGCAGATATTAGTTTATTGGCTCAGGAGATTCGTAGTGCGAAATTGCCCGTTATTCTTGCCGGCATGCGAGCTTCTTCACCAGAAGTCACCAGTGCGATTCGCCACCTCGTGACAGTTGCAAACATTCCTGTGGTTGAAACGTTCCAAGGCGCCGGAATTATTTCTCGCGATTTGGAAGCCGACCACTACTTTGGTCGTGTCGGATTATTTCGGAATCAGCCAGGGGATCGTTTGCTAAAACAGGCAGATTTAGTGATTGCCATTGGTTATGATGCGGTTGAATACGAACCGCGTAATTGGAACGCTGAGAAGCAAGCCCGCATCGTAACGATCGACGCGACAGCAGCCCAGTTGGATCAACACTTTCAACCAGAAACACAGCTAGTAGGCGACATTGCCCAAACACTGGCCATCTTACAACCAGCGATTAAAGGATATCAGCCCAGCACTGCTGCCAAACAGACTTTAGCTGAATTTCATGAAGAGTTAACGACGCGAGATCAAAATTTTGAAGCAGGTGAAGGAGACACAACTGTGGAGCCATTAGCGCTAGTGGCCGCTCTGCAGGATCACGTTACCGATGATATGACTGTAAGTGTTGATGTGGGGAGCCATTACATTTGGATGGCGCGTCATTTTCGCAGCTATGAACCACGTCATTTGCTATTCAGCAATGGGATGCAAACACTAGGTGTTGCATTACCATGGGCAATCGCTGCGGCACTGGTACGGCCAAATCATCAAGCTGTTTCTGTTTCAGGCGACGCCGGTTTCTTATTTTCCGGTCAGGAGTTAGAAACTGCAGTTCGGTTAGGACTCAATATTGTGCACATTATCTGGAATGACGGTCACTATGATATGGTGAAGTTCCAGGAAGAAATGAAATATGGTGTAGATGCGGCTGTTGATTTTGGTCACGTTGACTATGTTAAATACGCTGAGGCTTTTGGTGCAACGGGATTACGGGTTAACAACCCGGCAGATTTGAACAAAGTGCTGGACAAAGCCTTTGCGACAAAGGGACCGGTAATTGTTGATGTGCCCGTTGATTACTCACACAATCAAGAGCTTGGCAAGACACTGTTGCCAGATCAATTCTAGAAAACATCGATAGCACAGAGGGAGTTTAGGTTAATGAAAGATACAGAAACGTTATATCAGCACGGAACCTTGGCACTGTTAGTTCCCGGGCTGTTCGACGGCACGATCACAACGAAAGAACTGCTGCACCATGGTGATACAGGCATTGGTACACTAGCCGGTCTGGATGGTGAAGTGATCATTGTTGATGGACAGGCCTTTCAAGCTGGAGCTGATGGTTCAGTCAACACGGTCAATGGTGATGCGACGATGCCATTCGCTTCAGTCCATACGTTTGATAATCAATTGCCTAAGACACCATTGGCAGCCATGACAATGCCAGCATTTACGACATGGTTACAAACGACTGCAGGCTTGAAAAATGCCTTTGCGGGCATTGTGATGACTGGTATCTTTAACCGAGTACACGTACGGGTGGCACCTAAACAAACGAAACCGTATCCACCACTGACGACGGCGACTGCCGCTCAGCCGGAATTTACGCGGGAGAATGTTCAAGGAACTGTTGTCGGTTACTTTGCCCCGGCATTGTACGCAGGTGCGACTGTCGGTGGATTTCACTTGCATTTTATCAGTGACGACCATCAATTTGCCGGTCACCTGCTTGATTTTACCGTCATGACAGGCGAGGTGACCGCGCAAGTACTACCAAACTTGATGTTACATTTGCCGACAGATAATGCTGACTTTATGAAAGCTGACATTGAATTATCCGGTTTAAATGATGCTATCAATGAAGCAGAAAAATAGCGCTCTTAGACTTTGTTAATGAAAAACGACGTTGAATTTCCCACAAAAACGGAAATTCAACGTCGTTTTATTTGTTCTAATAGTAGTTTTGGCAATCTTGAAGCTAAAAGGTCGATGGAGTGAAGTTGTGGCGAAACAGAGTTCCGTGTCGGCAACACTTAATGGGGCGATTTTACCCATTTAGTGTTGCGGGATGACTTATGAGACGTGGTTTTCGGCTCATAATCAAGGTTGAAAACCGCGTTTTAAGCGGGTTGAGACCGGTCCTCAGGGAACGGCGTTTAGCAACAACGTAACGGCATTTAACGGCATTATGGCATTATCAAGTTCCTTACTGAAATGAAGCTAAACGTCCAATGAACCGGAGAGTAATCGATCGATGACATTAAGAACCCCTTCATCATTGTTAGAGTCCGTCCTATGAGGCGCCTTTGCCAGCACATCAGCATGAGCGTTAGCCATGGCATATCCGTGCGGCGTCATCGTTAACATATCGAGATCATTCTCATTGTCACCAAACGTCATGATCTCATCATTTTGAATACCGTAACGTTCTTGTAAATGCTGTAGGCCAGTTTCTTTTGATACTCCAGAAACACCGATATCTTCAGTATTAAAACCAGAATTCATCGCAGATAAACCAGGTTGAAGTTGATTAATCATTTCTGGAATCACTGCCTCAGTGTTAATCGTTTGATCGAAGCTGACAGCGATTTTAACCAGTTGGTCATCAAGAGTTGCGGGATCGACATCAAACAGGTGGTCCAAACGGATTAGTGAATTATAGTATCGTTTAATCAATTGGAAAATCGGCTCTGGTGTTTCACTATCCACGTAAGCACGGTTAACGCCAGATAATGTTGTCAGTGCCATTGGCTGAGGGTAATGCTGTTTCAGTACAGCCAAGGTTTGATTGACTAACTGATGGGGAATCTCGCTAGCAAATAATAATGCATCGCGAGCGTGCACAATTGCACCATTATCTGAGATGAAATCCATTTGATCTTTGAAGGGTAGAAATTGATCAACAAGTCGTTGAAACTGTGAACCGCTGGCTGCGGCAAAATGAATGCCCTTTGCACTCAATTGGCGGAATTGTTGTGCAAATCGAGCGCGATTGTAGTCATTTTCGTCATTTAGAAAGGTGCCGTCCATGTCAACGGCAATGAGCTTGATGGTCATAGTGAGAAACTCCTATTCAATAAGATATTGTAATATGCAATGTTAGCTTAGATATTCAGTGGCAGTTTGCTTGTATACATCAATCAAATGCAAATAATCACTCAAGTCGACATATTCGTTAACTCGATGTGCAATGTCCCACCGACCAGGTCCGAGGACAATAATGGGGAATTTGTTATCCGCCTTAGTGTATTCAGAGGCGTCGGTGGCGCCGTGAATCACGGATAATTCTGCTGGCCGTTTTGTCGCTTTCGCTAAGGCATCACTGGCAATCTTAACTAGGGAAGATTCACGATCTGAGATAACAGGGAAGAAACTGAAATCGACAGTCAGTTTTAACTGCACGCCGGGTTCCTGATTGAGTTTGTCGATAATTTGTTGCAGTCGGTCAATGATTTTTGTATTGTCAAATTCCGGAATTGGTCGAATATTGCCCTCTAGGTGTGCTTGACCAGGAATTGAATTAACTTGATCACCACCGTTGATGACAGTGACAGAATGGACAACCGGACCCAGAACGTCACTGGTTGGTGCGTCATCAAATGCATGGTTTTCTTCATTTATAAACTTGACTAGGTTGGTAATGGCATTGATGCCTTTCTCAGGCATGGAAGAATGAACGGATTTACCAATTGAATCGACAGAATAATCAATGGAACCGTTATGAGCAAAAATAATTTGATCACTAGTAGGTTCTCCAACAATCATGGCGTCAACGTGGTCGACATAGCCTGCCTGTGTTAACATCCGTGAACCAGGGGCACCGTACTCTTCGCCCACTGTAGCCAGAAATTGTAGTTTACCGGCTTTGGGTAACCCCGCGTCATGTAGGTCGATCAGAGTGGTCACCATGGCAGCAAGACCGCTCTTCATATCTGCTGCCCCGCGACCAAAAAGTTGATCATTCTCAACATGGGCTGCTAACGGTGGGAAGCGCCAATCATCATGTTCGTCAGCCGCTACCGTATCCTGATGACCCGTCAACATCAACGTTTTGCCGGGTTTACCCGAATCCAGTTCAGCAAAAAGATTTGTTCTGCCATCTTGATAAGGAATCTTTTTGGCTGTAATGCCGTGCTGCCCGAGTTCAGCGATAATCCTGTCTGATATGGCTTCTTCATGGCCATTGCGTGAATCAATTTTGATAAAATCCGTTAACAACGTTAATACTTGTTTTTCTTCCATAGATTCTCAAACCACCTTTTTCTAAACCGATTACATCCTTTATAGCACTTATTTCGACTAAAAGTGGCGGTTTGTTTAAAAAAGCTAATTTACGTCCATCCGTCTTGTTTGACTATCCTGAAATTGCAACTTGATGCGAAAAACGAAAATGACCGAAAACCGTTATTATTTGTTTCATGAGAATTGTGCAAACGTCTGTGCCATCCTAGACCAATCTTTCAAATATCTTGATGTATAAGCAATTACTCAATAACCAATTCTGACAATTGATGAGAGAAAAAACGGAATTTAATTGTTTTCTCATAATATATTGGTTGTCGAGCTAATTGTGAACAGGTATGGTGTGAAGCATAGACCAATTGATATAAACATGTACTAAAGGCCTATATACTTAGATTGAAAAGGTGATACCAATGGACGAAACAAGAATTAATCAATTAGGTGTAGAACTTTATGCTGACGGTGCAGATATTGACCAAATGGTCGATGCCTACAAATCAGGTTTAGTGACTGGGTTTACAACCAATCCTTCTTTGATGAAGGCTGCCGGGGTTACGGACTATATTGAATTTGCACATCAAGCTGTTGCAAGCATTCCTGATTTACCGATTTCATTTGAGGTATTCAGTGATGATTTTGGCGATATGGAAGAAGAAGCACATATTATCAGTCATTTCGGAACGCATGTGTATGTGAAAATTCCTGTCATGAATTCTTTAGGTGAATCGAGTATTCCGTTGATTCACAAATTGTCTCATGATGGCATTAAGGTTAACGCAACCGCTATTTTTACGGAAGAACAAGTTCGTAACGTACGCGATGCTCTTGATGAAACAACAGGCGGGATTGTTTCGGTCTTTGCAGGCCGGATTGCTGATACCGGTGTGGATCCACGCCCATTAATGTCTAAATATGCTGATATTGTTCACTTTAAGCCTAACTTGAAGCTGTTGTGGGCCAGTCAGCGAGAAGTTTACAACATTATGCAGGCGGCTCAAACGCATACAGATATCATTACTTGCACGCCGGATTCATTGAAAAAGCTGACGTTATTGGGCAAACCACTGGCTGAGTATTCATTAGACACAGTCAAACGTTTCAAAGCCGACAGCCAGGCACTTGGCTTTAAGATTTTGACTAAGTAGCCACCGACTTATAACTGCCATTAACTTGGACTACAACGCACGATTTGAGAAAATAACACGACGAAACGGTCATCACTATCTCTGGGAAAGGTAGTGATGACCGTTTTGTGTCCATTAAGGTGTAGCGTTAAAAGAATTCAGGAAAGTGAGCCTGAAGCTTGGCCGCCAAACGTTCACGGTGTTTGTAAAGAGTCGGTCTGGAAACATGAAGTGACTTCGCAGCTTGACTAATGGTCATTTCTTCATCAAGCAAATGGCTTAGTAACCTTTTTTCTGATGGTGTGCAAGTTGTGATCAGTCGATTAATAAAATCATGGTTTTCCGTGTTGATCGCTGTTGCCTCCGTGTTTTGGAGCTGGTTGACTACAGTATCACTAAGTTCACTTTGATGGCTTAATCGACGAGTGTTAGCACGTAACCAGTCTAACAGGCGCCAGTAGAGCCGTTGATAAGCATAGCGACGTAAGGCGTCGGCGTCCTGATCTCCGAAGGCATTCACATAGTCTTTAAATACCGCCACGTAGATGAGGCGACCTTCAGAAACAGCATCGTCAAAATTTGAATCTCCAGGGTGTACGTTAAGGCGTTTCAGAACACCATACAGAACACGGCTGTTACTTTCGTGTGTGATAAAGGTGAAGGCTTGCTGTGTTAATTGTTCATCTTCATTATGAATGGGCATGTAATTTCCTCGTTTGGTTTTGATTGTTGCCCTGTACACAGACACAGTCAAAACGATTATTTTTTTGCGTCGAAGGCCGTTGACGTAAAGGAGAATAACGTGCTGTTGAACAATAAACCATGCTGTAAATTCGGACTGAGGGAGTGCAAATAGAGCACGTGAAATCGCTTCATCGTTTGGACTAGACCAATGTATTTAAAACTGGTCTCTAAATCCGTTCAATCAATCTGTGGTTGCCATAATGATAGGCATTAAAGACATGAAAGATTGTAAATTTACTAAACGGATATAAAGCGCTTAATTGTCTCCGTGAAATTATTTTCTAAAATGTTGTGGACAAATGTTCACGACTGCTGATATACTGATGTCAGACAAATGAAAGGGGTTTCATAAAATGACATTAACTGTTGCACAACTCGCAAAATACATGGATCACACAATGCTTAAACCAGAAGCAACTTCGGCAATGATTGATAAAACTATTGCGGAGGCTCGCGAATACAACACTGCTTCTGTATGTATCAATCCTTACTGGGTTGCCCGTGTTCATAAGGGGCTTGAGGGAACCGACATTGCCACTTGTACTGTAATTGGTTTCCCACTGGGAGCTTCAACGACCGCAACGAAAGTTTTTGAAACCAACGAGGCTATTGATAACGGTGCCGACGAAATTGACATGGTGATTAATATTGGCGAATTAAAATCTAATAACGATGAAGCCGTTTTGACAGATATTAAGGCGGTTGCAGAGGCAACTCATGACAAGGGTAAATTACTTAAGGTAATTATTGAAAACGCTTTATTAACGGATGAAGAAAAACGACGGGCTTCCGAGTTGACCGTTAAGGGTGGCGCTGATTTTGTTAAAACGTCGACTGGATTTTCCACCTCTGGCGCTAAGGCCGAAGACGTTCGTTTAATGCGTGAGGCAGTTGGTCCTGACTTTAAGATTAAGGCAGCTGGTGGCATGCACAGCTTGAAAGACGCGTTAGCCATGATCGACGCAGGTGCCAATCGTTTAGGTGTCTCTGCATCAGTTGCAATCCTCGAGGAAGCAAAAGCACAAACGGCCACAGTTTAACAAGACGCATTTTCGATAAAATGTAAGCGCTTGCCGAACGAAAAGGTTAAGTGATTTTAGATAACTGCGCATTAATATGAGCGTAAGCGAGACAGGAAAGGACTTTCAAAAATCATGGCATACAAACGAATTTTTGCAATTGTAATGGATTCAGTCGGTATTGGGGAGGCTCCAGACGCCGCAGACTTCGATGATGTGGGTGCTGATACACTTGGGCATGTCGGCGAATTTTATGCGGGAGATTTGGCACTGCCTAATTTAGGTAAGTTAGGCCTCAGCAACATTCGTCCCGGCAAGCCGATTCAGGGTGTACCAGTTGCTGATCAGGCCATTGGTGCATTCGGTAAGATGCGTGAAGTTTCTGCTGGTAAAGACAGTATGGACGGTCATTGGGAAATGATGGGGCTGCCTGTTAGAAAACCTTTATCGACTTTTCCAAATGGATTCCCAGAAGAAATCATTAAAAAGCTGGAAGATTTCTCTGGCCGCCATGTAATTGTTAACAAGCCTTATTCGGGAACTGACGTTATTCATGATTATGGTGAACAACAGATGAAGACCGGCGAATTGATTGTTTACACGTCTGGAGATTCAGTGCTTCAAATTGCGGCCCATGAAGATGTTATTTCTGTTAAAGAACTGTACAAAATTTGTGAATATGCGCGTTCACTAGTTAACGGACCAGAATGGACAATTGGCCGGATTATTGCGCGTCCTTACGTTGGCCCTGACAAGGATCACTTTACTCGAACGGCTAACCGTCATGACTTCAGTCTAGAACCAATTGGCGAAACGGACATGGATCGCTTAAAGGCGGCTGGACTTGATGTGATTGGTGTGGGTAAAATTAATGACATTTTCTCCGGCCATGGCATTACCAAAGGCTACCACAATGAAAGTAACATGGACGGAATGGATCATGTGGATGAAGTTATGGCTAGTGACTTCCATGGTTTCTGCTTTACGAACCTAGTCGATTTTGACGCAATGTATGGTCACCGCCGTAATCCAAAAGGATTTGGTCAGGCTTTAATGGACTTTGACCAACGGTTGACCAAGGTATTGGCAAACTTAAAGGATGACGATTTGCTCATGATCACAGCTGATCACGGTAACGATCCTGGCTACCGCGGTACGGATCATACACGTGAATTCGTTCCTTTGCTGGCGTACTCACCATCTATGAAGCACGCTAATCAGTCATTGGGCATTCGCCCGACTTTTGCTGATATGGGCGCGACAGTATTGGAAAACTTTGGTGTGCAAGGGAATAGTGAAGGCACGAGTTTCTTGAGTGAAGTCAGCAATGGCGAAACGGTAAAGTAAACCTTTCGAATGAGGAGGATGCATAATGAGTACACATATTGGCGCCAACATGGGCGACTACGCTGATACAGTTTTGCTGCCAGGAGATCCACTGCGGGCAAAGTATATCGCTGAAAACTTTTTGACCAACGTAAAACAGGTAAATTCGGTTCGGAATGCTTTTGGTTACACTGGTGAATATAAAGGCCACCGTGTTTCCGTTCAAGGGTCAGGGATGGGGATTCCATCCATGTCCATTTACATTAATGAATTAGTTAAATTCTTTGGTGTGAAAACAATCATTCGGGTCGGCTCGTGTGGCGGTATGGCGCCGGATGTTCACTTACGGGACGTGCTGTTAGCATCGGGTTCAACAACGGACTCTGCCGTAACCGCGAATACATTTGGACCAGGCATTCATTATGCACCACTAGCTAACTTTGAACTGTTGGACACGGCTTTTCATGAAGCTCAGAAGATGGGCATTACGCCCAAAGTAGGTGACATTTTTGCCGCGGACCGTTTCTATAATGATGAACTAGACATGAAGAAGTTGGCTGATTATGGTGTTATTGGCACCGAAATGGAATCAGCAGGGTTATACTTATTGGGTGCCAAACTTCACTTCCGTGCACTGTCAGTGTTGACGGTCAGTGACTTAATCTTTGGCGAAGAAAAAACCACGGCGGAGGAACGCGAAAAAACGTTCAACGACATGATTAACATTTCGTTAGCAACAGCGATTGCTGGTAAGTAATACAACATTGGGTTTGAGATGTTTAGGAAGACATTGGTTAATCAATAAAGGGCGAATGGTTCGGCGATTTGCCAAATCATTCGCCCTTCGTTTATTGCCGGTATTGCACCCGTTTCTAGGGGCAACGTGACGTTAATTGCAATCGTGACAGAGATTCCGAAACCGTGGGACGAAAAGAGGAAATGTTCGTGGAAACAGATGATCAAAAAACGGCAGATAGCCTCAAAGCAGCGACCTTGTACTACCAAAATAATTGGAGTCAAGGCGAAATTGCAACCGAAATGAACATTTCACGTGCAACGGTTTCACGCTTATTGCAGTACGCAAGAAAGACTGGCTTGGTTAAAATTGAAATTGCGGCGCCGATGACACCAGTAGCTACGTTGACGGCGCAGCTCCAAGAAAAGTATCAGCTGACACATTTGCTAGTTGTGCCAACACAAGGGGCGGGTACTCCTGATTTATTGTCACGTGTTGGGAAAGCGGCTGCAGAATATATTGAATCAATTGTAACGACAGATGACATTATCGGACTTGGGTGGGGGAAAACCATTCATCAAGTTGCAAATCATTTGGATCCTAAGGATGTTAGCGGCATAACCGTTGTCCAGATGAAAGGTAGTGTGGCGAATACGCAGAGTAATAACTTTGCGTTTGAAAGCGTTAATACATTTGCCAACGCTTTTCATACTTTACCGCAGTACTTGCCACTGCCAGTGATTTTCGATCACCAACAAACAAAGGAATTAGTTGAACAGGATACACACATTAAACATATTATTGAACTGGGCAAAAAGGCTGATATTGCTGTTTTTACCGTTGGTACAGTTCGTGATTCAGCGTTGCTGTTTAAGCTGGGATACTTCACTCAAGCCGAACAAGCTTATTTACAAGACCATGCGGTTGGCGATGTATTTTCCCGCTTTATTAATGCCCAAGGTCAGTTGGTTGATACAAATATTGATCAGCGAACGATTGGTATTCCACTGGATGCACTTGCCAATATTCCACACAGCGTGTTAGTTGCCGCTAATCCCGCCAAGGTACCTGCTGTACACGGCGCTGTTACAGCAGGTTATGCGAACACGTTGATTATTGATCAAGGAAGCGCAACTCAGCTATTAAATTATGACCCAGTTCACTAAGTGATGGAGGTCAGTAACCATGAGAATGGTCGACGTAATTGATACGAAACGTAATGGTGGGGAACTAACCACCGAACAAATTGAATTTTTTATTAACGGATATACAAAAGGTGACATTCCGGACTATCAGGTTAGTGCGCTATTAATGGCGATTTATCTAAAAGGAATGACAAAGCAAGAAACGGCCACCATGACAATGACGATGTTGCATTCGGGCGATCAGTTGGATTTGAGTGAAATCCCTGGCGTCAAGGTGGACAAACATTCGACCGGTGGTGTTGGTGACAAGACCAGTATTCCATTAGCGCCTTTGGTAGCCTCGGTTGGTATTCCGGTTCCAATGATTTCTGGGCGCGGCCTTGGTCATACAGGTGGCACGCTGGATAAGTTGGAGGCCATTCCAGGTTTAAAGGTTGAAATTAGTGAAGCGTCATTTAAGCAGCAGTTGCGCGATGTTGGCTGTGCCATTGTCGGTGCAACTGGAAACATTGCCCCAGCAGACAAGAAGATTTACGCATTACGGGATGTAACCGATACGGTTGATTCCATTCCGCTGATTGCTGGCTCAATTATGAGTAAAAAAATTGCTAGTGGAACAGGTGCCTTAGTTTTGGATGTTAAAACGGGGAGTGGCGCCTTTATGAAAACAGAGGCAGACTCAGTTGCGTTAGCCAAGGAACTAGTCGGTATTGGTAAAAGTGTTGGTATGAATGCAATGGCGGTTATTTCCGACATGAATCAGCCATTAGGAAATGCCATTGGTAACGCCTTGGAAATTGAAGAGTCAATTGCATTATTAAAGGGCAATAGCCCAGCTGATTTGCTTGATTTGGTATTAACAATTGGCAGTCAAATGGTTGTCATGGCAAATAAAGCAACCGATCTAGATGCTGCCAGAAAAATGCTACAGCAGCATATTGATGATGGCTCCGCTTTGACTAAGTTCAAAGAAATGATCATCGCTCAGGGTGGTGACGGTCGCGTGATTGAAAACCCAACAATGATGCCTCAGGCAACCTATCAAATGCCGATATTGGCGGCTCGTGATGGCGTTATCACCAAAATGAAGGCAGATGAAATGGGCATTGCTGCGATGATGCTTGGTGGTGGCCGTCAGAAGAAAGATGATCAATTGGATTATGCTGTCGGTTTGACGTTGTCCAAAAAGGTTGGTGACGAAGTTCATCAAGGTGACACGATTTTGACAATTCACAGTAACCGAGAGGATGTTAGCGATGTTCAGCAATTGATTGAAGCAAATATTTCAATTGGTGATGAGGCGCAGCCATTGACACTCATCCACGAGGTTATCGATTAAAGTTTGGGGTTAGAGCAAGTTACCGTGTACTCAAGTGACATTTGAACTTAAGTTTGATACAGGTGAGTGTCTTGGGCCAGCGGTGCCGTCCTTGTATTGAAGAAGGCATGGTGAGTTTTGGGTCACGCGCTTGAATTTGCATGCGATTATTGCTAAACTACTTTAGAAAATAACTGTCCGACAGTGAGCGGACCTTTTTTGGAGGCAAGACCATGATGTTTTTGACGAATCTTTTTTTCGAACAACAAGTTAAGGGCATCGTGGCCCCTCAGTCATTTTCCGCAAATATTGTTAATTATAAGCGTTACTGACACTAATGTGTTGGTAGCGCTTTTTCTTAACAGCAAACGGAGGAAGAGACATGAAGCAAACAGCATCAGAAGCATCACACAGTATGAGTTTTTGGGATCAGACGGCGACATGGATTGGGGCCAATGCCAACAACGGCACCTGGTATGTTGGTGGCGTATTGGCTGCACTAGGACTGGGTGGGGCGATGAAAGTATTAATGATCACCGGTCCAGTCGCTTACCTGCTACTGGCTCTAGTCGGGTATATGGGGTTTCAAACGCGACGCTCTACAATGGCTTTGACGAATGTTTCGTTTGGTCGTTGGGGTAGCGTTGGGCCGTCATTAGTCAACGTGGTTCAGTTTATGGGCTGGGCTGCGGTAAACACATTTATTGCAGCCGGTTCTATTAGTTATTTGCTTCATGATTTACTGGGCTGGCCAGTTTTTGGTCAACGTGGCGGGTTAAAAGGCATTATCTTTGGTATTTTGATGATGTCAATCTTGCATCTGATTAGCATTTCGCTCGGCCAACGGTCCGTGCGGATTATTGAGCGTGTTGGGATTGTGTTGGTAATTTTACTGGTATTGTGGGAAACATGGGCGGTTTTTCAAACCGTATCGTTGAATCAGTTGACTCAGTGGCAAGTGCCAGTTAAGTTCCATTTGCCAACCGGTAACGCGATTGATACGTTAGCGGCGTTTAACCTCGCTTGGGTGACTGCTGGTGCTGATTTCACCAAGTTTGCTAAGAATAAGACGGCTGCCACAGTAGCGCCGTTTATTGGCGGCACAGTGGGACTGTTCTGGTTTGCTCTCGTCGGCATCATTGCTACCATTGGTGCAGCGGTAACACTTCATAGCTTTGATCCCAATGCATCGGACCCGAGTACAGTGGCTTCACGGCTTGGCTTAGGTATTTTGGCAATGATTGTGATTGTATTGACGAGTACTACTGCAAACGCAGTTAATCTAATGGCTGCCGGAACGGCATTGACTAACATTTTTAAACGACTTCGACTTACACCAGCTTTATGGCTAGTAACGGTGTTGGCGACGCTGATGACATTGATTCCTTTGTGGTCTAACAGTTTTTTGGGTGTGTTCACGATGTTTTTGGATTATGTGGGCATGATCTTGGGACCGGAGATTGCCATTATTTTAGTCGATTATTATCTTATCCACGGCGCACACTATACTGATAATATGTTTGCTAACGCACCAAGGGTGAACTGGTTAGCCTATGTAAACTGGGGCTTAGGAATATTGAGCTATTTCTTGTTACGACAAGTCGGCTGGGTAACAAACACAGTTGGTGCAACAGTGTTTGCAATGCTCATTACAGCTAGTCTACATTTGGTACTGAGCCGGGTAACGGTAAAATTAAGGAATACGGTACCCGAAAATAATTAAATAAATATCGCGGGTGCGGCGACTTCGCTTTTCAATGGTCGTTGATAATATATAATCCGTTTACAAACGTTAAACGCAACATATTAATGATGATAACGTCATTAATATGTTGCGTTTAATTTTTTGCTGGACCGGTACTTTTGTGAGTTTATTGCCGTCTAATGAATTGCATTAATGAAAATTAATCGTTATTCTACCGATACATTATTTTTAAGGGGATCAAGAATGAGCCAGCAACAATTTTCAACCGCCAGTTTGCGCGATCAAACAATCGATTTACGAGTATCAACATTTATTAATCATTTAGGGACCACACAAGAAACTATTGCGGACTTCGAAATCAGTTTAACAACGACCTTGCTGGTTTTACCTGTGACCGTGAAGCAAAAACGACTAACGTTGATTCTGGATTATCGTCTGGGACCATTATTGGTGCGCCGACCGTGTGGCACGCTGATGCGAGAATTGATGGCTAAAAACAGTCGGACTCGCCAACAAATGGCGATTGCCCATCACTTTTTGGGGCAGCAACATTACACACCTTACGTAAACGGTAAATATGGTTTTGTACCAACCGCGGGATCAACGATGCGAGAGACTGGATGGTTAGGATTTTACAAATTAGTTCAGGTTCGTCGCTTGACTCATGAAACCTTGCTGATTTTTAAAAATAACATGAAGCTCATTTTACCGTTGTCACATTATTTTATGCTGCAACGATTAAGAGATGCGGCGACGATTATTCAATTGCAGAAGGAGCAATTGGAATTGATGGTTGAAAATAGTGGTTTTGATCGGTGTCGGCCGAATTTCACCAATAAGTTGGCACAAGTATTAGGAATGCGACCTGAACAAGTTTTACATGACGAAACAGAATTTTATGCGCACACGGTTGAAGTTTTAATGGTAGCGGGGTTAGAGGATTTCCTAGTGGATGGCTACGATGCCGTGCTCAATTTAGACCGTGAAACGATTGCAAAAGAAGCACGCCAGTTTTTAAGGGGACATGGGCATTTAATTGTACCGAAAACACGTCACTTTGTGTCAGATAAGGACAACGAGATAAACTAGTTTTTCTATGAAAGCGGATTCCGTAGCGTTATGATAAAGACAACAAAACAACACAAAGAGAGGCTTTCGCAATGAGTTTTACGACACCGATCACGAAGCAAGAACAACAGGTCTTTCATGACTACCAGATTCCTGTACATGATCCACTGAGTGTATTCGACAGTTTAAAACAAGTTCCTAATATGACAGGAAATTTTGAGGGCAGTGATGTTGACTTGAACGATTTACTGTCAGACTATGTCGCCGTTCAGTTAGATTTTAACCGTTTAGTGGACACCATTAACCAGGAGTGGTGGTCGCAGCTACAAACATGGCATAAGTTAACTGGGGATCGTTTATCAGCTAACACGAAAGCACATGCTGATCAGTTCGGTCCGTTTGAACAAGAACGGGTTAAGTTAGCAAAACAGGCGGAGCAAGGGTTCCCTCAAGAGCTACTTAATAAGCCACGTAGTGAATGGCGGTCTCAAGATCTGTTTGGCTATGATTACATTATGTTCCAGGTTGATTTAAAGTGGGAATTCTTTAACATCATGGAAATCCTGGCAAATATTAATCCAGATGTAAATGTCGAAACGGTCGCAACTGAAATTCAGGCTAAGTTAGCACCAAAGCATGGTCCAAAAGAACGCAAAGTTGACATGAATGAGAATCATGGCCAGCAAGGGCCTCAAAATGATACAGATGGCTCTCAAAGCAACGACATAGCTGGAAAGGAGCAGTGAACATGCAATATGTGACCCCTTTAAGTCAGACAGACAAGAAACTGTTTCACCAGCGTGGCGTGAGTGTGGATGACCCGTTAGCAGGCATTAAGGGGTTATCGGACCAACATCTAACAGGCTTGGTCAATGGTCAACAGTTTGATTTAATGGCTTATTTGAACAATGTATTTGTTTGTCAATTGCAGACGTTCGCGTTGACTGAAGATTATAATGTTTTGGAGCAGCTGGAAAATGAAACCAATTTGGTACATTTTTCTAATGGCAGTCAGGCATTACACAACCGTTTAAAAGCACTCATGGTTAATCAAACCGAACTACTAAAAGATTATGAGCTGCTACACGAACAAGTTCGCGCCAATTACTATGCGGCTGAACCTGACGATTTATCTTCCAAACAATTGAACGGCACCGCGACTAACTTAGAGTTAGCGTTTCATGCCTTGTTGGGGATGAGTGCAGATAGCCAGTGGTTGATGGAAGTTGGTATGCAGACATTGCGGGTGCTTAATCCTGTACTGACAACTGAGATGATTCAGCAGATTAGCGCTTCAATTATGATGCTGGTTGAGAAAAATGATGGTTAATTGTTGTTAATAAAGGTTTTGCCATTGTGGTACTTAGTGGTTCACTAACATTTTCCATTGCCAAAATTGACTCTTGCTTTGGAACGATTCAAGCTTTTCACATTAGGCACGGGATTGCGAAAACACATCCCCTTCATAACCGGTTCAGTCTATAAATACGTCATAACCCGCCGAACGCACACTACTTTCACAACTTTTGTTTTATTTTGATGGCATCCAGTTAACACAACCAGTAGGGTGCGTGTCAAACGGAAAAGTCATTTACGTTTCAATCGTAAATGACTTTTTTGTTACTCAACAATTGTTTGCTTGTCTATTGTTTCCCAAACTAGAATCTGAACGAAATTAAATCGTCACCTATGTTGATGCATTACGTCAGGGTATAGGTACGATAAATTATTGGTATTGGTAACGTAAGCGCTTTCATCCGATAATGAAATTGCACAACATAATCACATTATTGTTTTGTGATTCAGCGAGCATAAAACATTATCGGAGGATGGCTAACATGTCAGAATATAAGATTATCTATGATGATGAACTAAAAGTTGGGATGACAGGGGAGTTTTCAAAACGTGTCACAAAGCAAGACGTTGAAAAATTTGCGGAAGTTACTGGTGATTACAATCCGATGCATATGGATGATGAATTTGCCGCTAAGACCCAATTTCATGGACGAATTGCGCATGGCATGATTTCAGCTGGGATGATTTCTGCTTGTTTAGGCACAAAGATGCCTGGACCTGGCGCAATCTATCTTGGCCAGTCATTACGGTTCGATCGGCCAGTTCATTTTGATGACGTGTTGGTTGTTAAGGCTGAAGTCACAAAGATTGTTGAAAAACCGCACTTTAAGATCGCCACAATTTCTACCATCGTGACGAATCAAGATGGCGAGATTGTGACAGAGGGTGAAGCCACGATTATGCCGGCTAAGCGCGAGGAGCTGTGACATAAGTCCGTTTTGGGTTAAGCGGAATTCTCAGGACTTTGGAACGTGATATTACTCGAAGCGTTCACGCCAAACAAAATTATGTTACACCTCCTTAGATGAGTGCAAGATTGGTAATTAAATATTGAACGATAAAAACGGCGTCTCGTAAATTTTACGAGGCGCCGCTTTTGGTAACCAACAATGTTTTTTCAGATTAACACGTGTGAATGAGTTATCTGTTACCAAGCATTATTTTTGTGGAAAAGCAGGTTTGCGCTTTTCAAGGAAGGCGGTCATTCCTTCCGTTTGATCTTCGGTGGCGAATGTTTGGGCCCACATCTGAGTTTCAAAATCGATGGCCGTATCTAATGGTAAATCAGCAGCCCGGTCAATGACGTATTTTGCCATGCCAACAGCAATCAGACCACTCTTGATGACTGTGTTTGCCAGTGCGTGAACCTTGTCCATTAATTCATCAGGTTCAGCAATTTCTTCGATGATGCCAACCCGATAGGCTTCCTGAGCATCAACCATGGTACCGGTTGCGATCATTTCCTTGGCTTTACCACGGCCAACTAAACGAGTTAAGCGTTGTGTACCACCAAACCCTGGGACAATACCGAGTGTCACTTCAGGTTGACCAAACTTAGCCTTGCTGGAACCGACTCGAATATCACAAGAACTGGCTAACTCCAAGCCACCACCGAGACAGTAACCATTGACAGCAGCAATGGTTAATTGAGACAGATTTTCAATCTTACCAAATGACTCATGCGCCAACTTGGATAGGGTCGCTGCTTGTAGCGAATTCATATCACGCATTTCGGAAATATCAGCGCCAGCTACAAAGGCCTTTTCACCAGCCCCGGTAATGATCAGCACCTTGATTAAATCTGCATTGTCACGGACTTCATCTAAAGCTTGGCCAATTTCTGTCAGGGTTGCTGTGTTTAACGCATTCATGGATTTAGGACGGTTAATCGTCAGGGTGGCAATCTCGTTATCTACATCAAGCAATACATTTTCGTACGTTTTAGCTTTAATCATCGTTAGTAACATCCTTTCGTTTGAGAAACAAGTTACCAGCGAGCACTTTCAATTCACATCATACAAAGATTTTGTGAATTTGCAAGTTACCTCACAAAAAATAGGTCGTGATGGTAAAAACTGAAATGTGATTAAACCAGCGTTTAAAGATATGATCAGAAATTGGTTCTAAAAAGTTTTGCGGCCAAATTTGTGAAAAAATCGGAAAACAGTGCTGCTTTTAACCGTGAGGTCCACATTTTTGCCGATTATAACTTATGGTTATGTACACAATGAGAAACTGTAAGCGTTTACATCGAAAAAAGCGTCCGTTATAGTTCAAATTGTTAAAAAATCGAATCGCTTCGTGCTTAATTTGACAATGAATGAACGAACCCCGCACGGCGTGATTCAACAGACGACGAGGAGGCAGTGATGATGAGTGGCACATGGGACGCACGATTGGCTGCAGAGTTTTTTGGAACGATGATTTTGGTGATGTTTGGTAACGGGGCCGTGGCCAATTCTTTTCTTAAAGATACCACGGGTAATGGTGATCCAGGGCAGGCGAATGGGGGCTGGTTGTTTATTGCCCTTGGGTATGGCTTTGGGGTTATGATACCGGCGATGATGTTTGGTTCCATTTCTGGGAATCACTTAAATCCGGCGATTACACTGGCAGAAGCCTTTGCCGGCATCTTTCCTTGGACACATGTCACCGGTTATTTGATTGCTCAGTTTGCTGGTGCCATGTTTGGTCAATTACTTATTGTGTTGATCTACTGGCCGTATTACAAACGAACCAAGGATCAGGGCCTAATTTTAGGCACCTTTTCCACGGCAGATGCGGCGGGCAGCAAATTAAATGGTTTTTTGGCTGAAACAGTGGGGACGTTTGCATTAGTCTTCGGTGCCATGGGATTATATCGTGGCATGTTCTTCCATCAAAATGTGGACATTGCCAATATTGGGGTCGGGTTACTGATCGCCACCATGGTGATTTCACTTGGGGGTCCAACCGGTCCGGCCTTGAATCCTGCCCGTGATTTAGGACCGCGCATCGTGCATGCGTTGATGCCAATTCCTAATAAGGGAGACTCACACTGGGAGTACAGTTGGGTACCAGTATTAGGCTCGATTGTAGGGGCGTTCATTGGAATTTTCGTTTATAAGATCTTTTTCGGATTATAGTTTATGCGAAGACAGAAGGGCTACAACGACGGTGTGTTTTGAAAACGCGCGACATAACACTGGCTTTTGCTCATCTAATATAAAGACGACGTTTATGGGTACATTTTCCCATGAACGTCGTCTTCGTAGTACCTGAGAAAGTCAAACCGTATCATGTGTTGCGCTCAACGAAAAACTTAAGCTAAAACAAAAGTTTGTGAAAAAAACGCAAAAAACAAGAGTTGAATGCGACTATATCGGTAGTATAACTTTTCGTTATTGCAAAAATGAAAAACGTGTATTGGTATCTTATTGTGAAAGGGCTTACATTGTACTCGAAGATAATTATCTGAAACGTCTTAACTTGCAAGTTATCAATTATCTTAAGCACCGTAATGATGTGAAGTTAATCTCAAACGTTCAATAAGTGAGCAACTCTTCTCATTGTCATTGAATGTTAGAGGTTCAAGTAAATGATTGTTATGCAGATGCTATTTAATGCAATCAGCGAGCACTTTCAAACTTTCTGAGTCATAAACCAGCGTGACAATTTGTTTACCAATGCATTGAATCAACAAAACAAAGGTGGAATTAAAAATGTCAGAAATGGGTAAAATGGTTAAAATCAGCGAGAAATTAAAGGGCAATGTTGCACGTTCAGTCAACCCATACGGATGTCGTCAAGAGATTCTCAATCAAATTTCTTATGTTCAAGGTAAGGGCAGTTACACTGGTGCCAAAAAGGCCTTGATCATTGGCGGTTCATCCAGTTATGGACTAGCAAGCCGGATTACCGCAGCGTTTGGGCAAGGGGCTGACACCATCAGCGTGGCGTTTGAACGACCACCTAAGGATGAGACAATGCTTGGTACCGCTGGGTGGTATAACAATATTTACTTTAGGGAAGAAGCCGAGAAGGCTGGCTTGAAAGCGAAGAACTTTAATGGTGACTGCTTTACGCAAGCAATGAAGGATCAAGTCATTGATTACATTAAACAGGAATTCGGTGGCCCGTTGGACCTGTTAGTTTATTCAGTAGCTGCACCAAAACGGACAAACCCAGATAACCCAGATGAAACATGGCGTTCAGTTATCAAAACGGTTGGTCAATCGGTTACCGGTGAAAACATCAATTTGGAAAAGGATGAGCTGTTTGAACAGACGGTTGATCCGGCAACGGAGGACGAAATTGAAGCCACTAAGCATGTTATGGGTGGTGAAGACTGGGAAATTTGGGTTGATCAGTTGAAGAAGGCCGGCGTGTTAGCTGAGGGCTTTAAGACCATCTTGTACTCTTATATTGGACCAAAGAGTACGTATGCCTTCTACCATGAAGGAACATTGGGTGCCGCAAAGGACGCAGCGGAAGCCTCATCACACAAGATTCAAAAGAATCTAGACGACATCAACGGGGAAGCGCTGATTTCCGTTTCACGGGCTGTAACGACTAAAGCGTCTGTTGTTATTCCGATCTTCCCACTGTATTGCTTGGCTCTATACAAGGTTGAAGAGCAGACTGGTACGCATGAAACACCAATTATGCATAAGGATCGTTTGTTCCGTGACATGGTTTATGGCACCAAACGTGAAGTGGATGAAAATGGTCGTTTGCGTCCAGATGCATGGGAATTACGACCAGATATTCAGGAAAAGGTTGCCACATTAATGGCCAAGATCACCCCTGAAAACTTCAACACAGATTTAACTGGCTACGCAGAATTCCGTCGCGAATTTATGCAACTAAACGGATTTGAGGTTCCCGGTGCTGATGAAGACGAAGTTGACTTTGATGCGTTAACAAAATTACGTCCATAGGATCGATTAGTCAGATTCGCCCAGAACAAAGCAACTGACTTAACTGGCTTTAGTGTCTGCGCTCCCAAGCAAGTAGTTGCGATGAATGAATAATTAAATGGAGATGTTTAAGATGACAGTTCAATTTATTAACAGCGACGAGGCCGCAAAGCTCATCCCCGATGACGCGACAATCGCCTTGGAAGGGTTCTTGGGAGCCGATGTTGCTGAAGAGATGCTGCGTGCGATTCGCAAACGGTTTGACGATGAAGGGCACCCACGTCAATTGGAAATCTGGCATGCTTCAGGGATCGGTGATGGCGATGCTAAAGGAACGAATAATTTAGCAGCAAAAGGATTGCTACGACGGATCGTTGGCGGTCATTGGGGACTTGCCCCGAAGCTGGAGCCACTAGTGGCAGAAAATGATTTTGAAGCCTATAACTTTCCGCAAGGTGTGCTTTCACAGATTTTCCGTGATTCGGCCGCTCATAAGCCAATTCAAATCAGTCGCGTCGGGCTGGGCACATTTGTCGATCCCGATGTCGAAGGTGGCAAATTAAACGATGCTGCCAAGGCTCATGATCTCGTTTCAAAGATTCAGGTGCATGGTCAAGATTACTTAGCGTATGAAGTGCCAAAGCCAAACGTCGCAATTTTGCGGGGAACGTTTGCCGACGAGGATGGCAACATTACGTTTGATGACGAACCTCTGACATTGGAATCAACTTCGATTGCCATGGCCGCCCATAATAATGGTGGGAAAGTGTTTGTTCAGGTCAAACGGGTGCTTAAGGCGGGATCCATGAAGCCAAAAGATATCCGGATTCCGGGTCTGCTTGTTGATTACGTGGTTGAAACGGCTGATGAAAAGATGACCATGCAGAGCAATACGACACAGTTCAATCCGGACTATGTTGATCAAAACGTCATTAAACCAGCTGGGGCGATTAATGTGCCACTTGATGCTAAGAAGGTTATCGCGCGTCGAGCAGCGATGTTCAAGAATGATAGCGACGAGATTGTTAACTACGGCATCGGCAAGTACCCAGAGACCGTTTCACTTATTTTGAAAGAAGAGGGTGCCGCTGAAAACATCACGACGACGGTTGAACCAGGTACATTTGGTGGTGTGCCGATGGGTGGCGGCGACTTTGGCTGTGCCATTGGACCGGAGGCAACGATCGATCAGCCTTACATGTTCGATTTCTACGATGGCGGTGGAATTGACATTACATTCCTTGGCTTAGCAGAATTAGACCACAAGGGCAATATCAATGTGTCGAAGTTTGGTCCCAAGATTGCCGGCACTGGTGGCTTTGTCAACATTACGCAAAACACGCCAACAGTTGTTTATACAGGCACCTTTACGGCCAGTGGCCTAAAAGAAGAAGTTAAGAATGGCAAATTAAACATTATCCAGGAAGGTAAACGCGACAAACTGGTAGCGGATGTTGAACAGATTACGTTCTCTGGTCCGGTGGCTCATGAGAATAAACAAAATGTTTATTACGTTACGGAACGGGCGGTCTTCCAACTGGTTGATGGTGGCATCGAATTGATTGAAATTGCGCCTGGCGTGGATCTACAAAAAGATGTTCTTGATCACATGGGCTTTACGCCAAAAATTAGCGACAACTTGCGGTTGATGGATGCGCGGATTTTTGCAGAACCGTTAATGGGTGGCATTAATAACCAACCTGGTGAAAAGGTGGGCGTGATGGCTTAGTAATCCGTTGCTAACCGGCACGTGATACAAAACGACCCGCTTCCTAAAATGAGGAAGCGGGTCGTTGCTGTATTAGAGTGTTTGATCGGTCGAATTGATCGACTTGAAGTAATCACAGATCCACTTTTGTGTATATTGGACCAACGTATTGTGATAGATATCGCCTAGGGTACACAAACTGATATTCCACGGGAAAACCGGATCAAAATCACGGTGTTCAATATTAGTGCCAGCGTAGTTATTACCGATGGGTGCGGCGATAATGCCCACCACATTCATTTCCTGACACATGTTTAAAACAAGGTCCCACGAAGTCGTTTGGAAGAAAATGTTTGGTTGAATATTTTGTTGTGCGAAGCGGTTTTTAGTCTGGAAGGTCACCATAAAGCTGTCGTCCAGGGTGACGATGCGTTCCTTGCCAATCTCTTTCAGTGGAATGGCACCATCCATTTTATGAAATCGATGGTTTCGATTAAACCAGACAGCGACGTTATTACGGTAAATGATGTGCTCCTTTATAGAAGGAAAGGTCGCTGGGGAAACGAGTACGGCAAGATCGATTTCCTGCAAGAGCAACATCTTCTGTAGTTCGTAGGCACCTTTTTCCACGATTTTAAGGTCAATATCCGGATTGTCTTGAATGAATTTAGGAATGGCCCGATTGAACACCGTCGAAATAATAACCGGTGCGATACCGATGCGAACTGTACCACGTTTGACCGTTGCATGATCACGCAAGCTAACCATCATGTCATCATATTCACGGGCGACCTGGCGACCATGTTTGATTAAATCCTCACCAACTGGCGTCAACCCTGTGATGCGGCCCTTATTGCGGATAAAAACCTGGATCTGCTCAGTATCTTCCAGTTCACCGATAAATTTACTGAGTGCCGGTTGAGACACGTTTAAAATGTGCGCACTTTTGGTGAGGTTAAAACCGTTGTCAACAATGGTAATCAGGTACTGAATTTGATGAATATCCATAAAAAAATCCTTTCTTGACGATTTAACACAACAAACGAGGAATGTCGTTCAAGCTTAATTTGGAGGAAAATGAGATGACAGGTCAAGGAGAGCAACTGCTACATCAACTTAAAATGACAATCGACAAACGGTTAACTGAGCAACGGCCAGTTGTTATTGGTGTAACAGGCAATGTTGCGTCCGGTAAGACCACGTTTGCCAAACGGCTACAGGAATTTTGTCAGTCGCAATGGCCGAGTTGTGGAACATATTTGGTGTCCACCGATAATTTTTTGATGCCTAATCAACGATTGCGGCAAGCTAACCTGTTTGATCGAAAAGGTTTTCCGGAGACCTATGACAGCCAGCAAATGCAGGCCTTTTGTACGGCGCTCGCCACGAATGATCTGGAGATTGCCATTCCGGTATATGATCACAGTATTGACGATATTAATGTTCACCGGCACCTACTGATCGATCATCCCAATATTATTATTCTTGAAGGCTTGATGGTTCTGCAACCGATTTTTCGTGCTTTGCTTGATCAGAGTATTTTTTTAGAAGTGCCTCAGTCAATTAATTATCAATGGTATTTGGCACGTTGTCTTCGGCTAAATTTACCAGCCATTTATCATCTTGAGGGGGCAGCGTTTGAAAAATTAGCGCATGATACTTGGATTAACGTTAATTTACGTAATTATTTAGATAATGTTGAACCGCTGCAAGGGCAGGCGGATATTGTGGTTAGCCTCGGTGAGCAACATGAAGTCGTCCAATTAACGGTTCGCCACTCACTTCAATTCAACACCGAATCGCCGTTATTTGCGGTCAACTAGTGGCTAATCGAGTTATTGAAGTCAACAGAGGAGGAACGAGCATGCAATTTATAACCAGCGATGGCGTTAGACTCGAATATGATGATGTTGGTACTGGTCAACCAATTGTCATTATGACGGGTTTTGCAGGCAATAAAGAGATCTGGCGGTCACAGGTCGCGGCACTGGTTCAAGCGCACTTTCGGGTAATTAATTTGGACCGTCGTAATCATGGTCAATCAGAATCCACCGCCAAGGGATTACGGATGAGTCGACAGGGCAAAGATTTGGCAGAATTACTGGATTATCTGCATCTTGACCATGTTGATCTGATGGGCAATTCAATGGGTGCTGCCGTGGCCTGGGCGTATTGTTCCCTTTATGGTGATCACCGATTGCGCCGCATGATTTGTGTCGATCAATCACCCAGAATGATTAGTGATCATGGTTGGCCATATGGCATGCTTGATCTTAACTGGGAAAATTTTCCAGAAGCAACTGCCAAAATGTTACAAGTGCACACCACTTACAAACGGATTAATGATGAGACTTATCAGGCAGTCAAGAAAGCCCAAGTTGGTCATCGCTTTGATGAACAACTGAACCAACCATTGTTGTGGGATCGTGCGTTTCAAGATTGGCGCGATGTTTTGCGACAGTTGAACATTCCCGTGTTGTTTGTTGCCGGTGCTCACAGTCCATTTTGGTCGCCCAAACATGCGGTGGCAGCAGCAGACATGACACCAAATGGCACATCGTTTATCGTGCCGGAAGCTGGTCACATTGTGATGGCCGAACAACAAGAGCGATTTAATGAACGCATGCTGGCCTTTTTAAAGACAGTTGTACCATTCTCAGCATCATAAACGTTTCACGAATGTACAATGTACAATGTGCATGCATAACGTTTTATTGAAAACGCTTTATTGAATGATTATCATTATTTTATCATGGTTTGAATCGTTTTTGAGACAAAACCTAAAAACACCCTCTGAATTGCTAATCACTCGGATTTTCCGACCGTTAGTTTATCATCAGAGGGTATTCTTTATTCAAAATTACTGCTTGTTTCTGCTTGGGATTCACGTAACAACATGGTACTCAACTCTTGAATGCGAACACTCCGCGGTAGAAACACGCGGATATCGTCCTGCGAGAACCCCGTTTGCAAGATGTGAAGGTGGTCGTCATAGATAATTGGAAAATGTAAAAGACGGATATTCGCAATCATGGCTGTTAACAATGCTTGTAAAGACATTGCTTCAGGATCATGATTTTTGATAAACGCAGCATAAGCGAGTGACTGGAAGGAAAGCAAATCATCAACGCCATTTTCGGAGGCCATTAAAAATTGTTTCAATTCGTCAATCGTCAATTCTGGTTGATCTACATGAACACGTTGCTCAGTGAAAGCAACATCATGTTGGGTTAACCAACGGACTGCCTGACGAGAGGGTAAGTTTGACGGAATCGTATAAATTTTAATCATGTTATTCATCTCCATTTATAGTGCAATTAATGTTTCTAGGATGAGTATAAATAGTTATTTTTTTGAATAACAATATTTATGTTAAGTTGTAAATTCGCCGAACAAACGTGAAAACGAGTCGATTCATTGTCAATGTAGTGGTGAACAAAATGCAGTCTCACGCGGATCAGCGCACTTTATGGAGAGTGAATATGCTATGATATTCGTAATATAAAAAATTATGATTTAACCGAACTTATGGGGGTTGAAAAGTAAAAATGGCAAAGCGGGTAACGATTAAAGACGTCGCAAAGACTGCTGGACTGTCGATTACGACGGTTTCCCAAATTCTCAACGGGAAGGGCGAAAGATTTCCTGCCGCAACACAAGAAAAAGTGATGAAAATTAGGGATCAGTTAGGATACGTTCCTAACTTTAATGCCCGTAATCTAATCAGCCATTCAATGAAGACTGTTGGAATTATCGTGCCCAACTTAGTAAATCCATTCTTTGCCATGTTCTTGCGTGGCATTCAGGATGCGATGTACGAACATGAATGCGTGCCAATGATTCTAAGTGCAGAACGTGACGAGGCGTTGGAGCATTATTATTTGCGCACGCTGGTTGAACGTGGTGTGGACGCGATGATCATCGCCAGTTCAGCTGTCGGTAATGACGAAATCAATGGTTTACTCAAACGCAATAACGTGCCGTACTTATTGTTTGACCAAAACGATCCCATTAACGAAGGGGACCGGATCATTGTCGATGATGAACGTGGCGGTGAGTTGGCCACTTCCCATCTTATCGAGGCAGGTCATCAAAAAATCGCTGTGGTTTTACCAGACCGACCGTCACAAAATGTGCGTTTGCGACTAGCCGGTTACCGCAGTGCATTGGTTCGTCACGGCATTGTCTTTGATGACGAGCTTGTCTTCTCAACGGAATTGTCAAAGGCCGGTGGTTGGGCCATTGCCCAAAAAGTGATTGATTCTGGTGCAACAGCAGTGTTCTGCGTTAACGATGAAATGGCATTGGGACTGTTGAGAGGCATTAATGCGTTGGGAAAGCACGTGCCAGCGGACTTATCAGTTGTGGGCTACGATGACATTGATCTGGATGACTATATGGTGCCGCGCTTAACAACGATTCATCAGCCCGTCTATGACATGGGGACATGGGCTAGTCAGATGATTATGAACCGTTTGCGAGAACCAGAACATGCGCCACAGTTGAAAGTGGTTGACGTTTCGTTAATCAAACGTGATTCTGTGCGTAAAATATAAACGAGATAATAAAAGGGATTGAAATGGTCGACAGCAGTGTGCAACCATTTCAATCCTTTTTGAATTCATGTTTATTTTATTTACCGTACAAATTTTAATTCAACATGCGCGCCAACACTGTCAGCGATTTGTTGCAAGGTTTCCAGTCGTGGATTCATAATGCCGGTCTCAATGCGAACAATCGTCGATTTCGCCAGACCGGCCTTTTTTGCCAGCACAGCTTGTGTGTAACCGAGTTCATGGCGAAACTCATATAAAGCAACGGCGGCGTTGCCTGTCATAGTATTGTGATCAAAGGTTAAAATCCATTTGCAGAAAGTCAGTAATCACAGCATTTGCGGCCGCCTGCTTATTAATTTGTGCGACAACGCTTAGACTCAATTCATCGCTGGGCAAATGAATGGCTGTTACATCGGCTGATAATTTACCAGTTTCAACAAGTGAGTTTGGTACAATGGCAGCCCCCATGCCTTTGGCAGCCAAGCGTTCTGCGGTAATCAAGTTTGCCGTGACAAACGTGCGCCATGGATGAATGTTATGAGCGGCCAGATAGCCTGAAATAATTCGTTGGAAACCAGAATCACCGCGTTCGACAATCATTTCTTGGCGCGCAAAATTGAATAGGATGGCCTCTAAATTGTTGTTCACATCTTGACTGTTAACGTTTGCCAACGCATTTTTAGGCATTATCAGTGTGCAGCCCTCCGAATATAGTGGAATGTGTGTGATTTCGGGTTGTGGCGTCGGTGCAACACCAAAGTAAATATCCAATTGATTACTGGTCAATGCCTGTTCACCTTGTGCTGGGGCCAGTTCATGCAATTCAAGGGTGACTTCAGGATGACGACGGTGAAATGCTGGCAATAAGTTTGGCAACAATATTGAACCGAGTGACTGGGTAACTCCTAAACGAAGCGTTGCATGTTTCGCCGTTTTAAACGCCTGTGTGGTGGTAACGACACGATCAACCTGGCTCATTAACACACTCATTTGATTGAGATAGTAATTACCGGCAGCTGTTAATGACAGGGGATGGGTACTTCGATCGACCAAACGGACACCCAGCTCAGTTTCGAACCGTTTGAGTTGTTTGCTAACGTTTGGTTGCGTAAGATACATTTCGTTTGCGGTATCAGAAATGCTACCAGTCGTTTGTAGCGAACTGAGAATGCGCAGTAATTGTTGATTTTGATTCATTGTCGTCATTAAAAGAGCCTCCAATCTTTATGCCATTTTAGGCATATCATCTCACTTAAAAAGATATTTCACAATTGGGACAAAACCAGCAACAATGATGGTGTGCGATATAAAGCAGTCAGTTGAATGAATTTAGAATGGATTGCTCATTATTCAACAAGCAAATTCACTGATTCGAGTACGTTATCAAATATGGAGGAAATATGATGGCAAAAATAAATTGGGCACGAACATATGATGTCGTTGTCATTGGTTTTGGCGCAGCTGGCGCAACTGCAAGTCGGTTTGCTGCCGACAATGGGGCAAAGGTCTTATTAGTAGACGCAGCGCCATTAGGGCACGAAGGTGGTAATACACGTTACGCTGGTCAAGTTGTTCTAACTGGGCATGATCGTGCTAAGACCAAGCGTTATTTCAAGCGGATGTTTAACGGTATTAAAATAGAAGATGAAATGTTGGATACGTATGTTGACGGAATTAATCAAATTCCAGCGTATATGCATGATTATCTCGATGTCGATGAACCGGTTAGTTACAACAAAACGCATCGTGATCCAGGTTGGCAGGACTTTGCACATGGCCTTTCGCCAGAATATCCAGAATTCGATGGGGCCGACGCGATCGATTTGACAACCGTACATGACGGTTTCTTTGATGCCACGCTGTGGAAGAATTTGCGCAAGCATGTGACGGATCGGACTGACCAGATTGACGTTTGGTTGGAGAGCCCGGCAATGCGTTTGATTCAAGATCCCGAATCAAAGATGATTACGGGTGTTACAGTTAAGCGCAATGGTCATGAGGTTAACATTGCGGCCCGTAATGGTGTGGTCATGACGATGGGTGGATTTGAAAATAATAATGACGATATTCAAAACTTTATCGGTGTACCTAAGTTGAAGGTGATTGGGACCTTGTACAACAAGGGTGATGGAATTCGGATGGCACAAGAAGTTGGCGCTAGTTTCTGGCATATGCACAGTTATGAAGGATACGGTTTTGACACTGGCTTTACGTTTGAAAATCCGACTGAAGAACGGGGCAAATTTATTCTTGGCGCCTGGCCCGAACTATCGCATGGCAGTATTTTTATTGCTGCGGATGATGGTAGCCGTTATGTACGTGAGGATGAAAATGGACGTCATGGTCATGCTTACGAACATGGTCAATGGCATAACCCAACGGTTTACGCGCATCCTCATCTAATTTTTGACCAAGCCCAGTACGACACGATTAAAGGGCAAGGTAAGTTACCATATCCTGACTTCTTTAAGCTGGTTGTTAAAGCGAACTCGATTGAAGAACTTGCTGAGAAGATTCAGGCTGATCCTAAAGTATTGTCACAAACGGTGGCTTCCTTTAATCACTTTGCTGAGGCTGGTCAAGATGACCAACTGGGCCGGGAAGGCGATAGTATGCGGTCATTAGATGATGGGCCATACTATGCTGTGGAATTAGCCACTGCGATGCTTAATACCCAGGGTGGTGCCAAACGAAATGCGAAGGCTGAAGTGCTAAACGCTGCCGGCGAACCAATTCCCCATCTATATTCTGCTGGTGAGTTTGGGGGCATTAATGCCAACCAGTATAACGGTGGTGGTAATCTGGCTGAATGTTTAATTTTCGGTAAGATCGCCGGTGAAAACGCCGCTACCCCAAAGCAGGATAAGGTTAGCGATTCTGACCAAACAGCTACAGATGCGGACACGTCTGCTTCCATTCATGAAGATTCTGAGATTGACCTTGGTGGCAACGATTTGGTGGATAATGCTACCAACTACACGGTTGGCAATAACCAATATCTAGGTAGTGCTAACAACGGTATTGGTGGTCAAATCGTGGTTCGGGTAACTTATGCGGATCAACACATTAAAAATGTCGAAGTGTTGCAGGAAAGTGAAAGCGAAGACGTTGGTCGTAAAGCGGTGGAGGAGATTCCTCGTGAAATCGTCGCGCAAAACACGGCTGACGTTGATGCCGTTTCCGGTGCTTCGTCATCCAGCCGGGCGGTTAAGACGGCGGTTAAGGATGCGTTGAGTAAGGTTAAGTAATTTTTTTCCGCAGTAAACGTGATCTAAACTCATTTTAAACGAATAAGTATGACCGATATGGAGTGATGCAGCCTAATAATTAGGTTTAAATAAAACAAGCATTACTGTCTAATTTTTGGAATAGGGTTCTAATTAACCATTTTGCTTTTAATCTTTACTAATGCAAAAAAACTCATGGCGTGAAATCATGCCATGAGTTTTTTTGACAGATCATTGTAAAGGGCACTTTTGCTTTGACCGCAGTATTACGATGACGTATGTGTCAAAATATTTTTTGGATCAATTCCTAAATTGTTGCAAAATGTCTCTTCCCTTTCGCTGGTCCAGCGGCAATGCTTTCAACCACTGGCTATGTAACATCTAAAGATTGGTGGAAACTGAGTGCCATTTTTGGGGTTATGTTCAACGTCATTTGGCTTGGCGGTGGTTTACTTTGGACTAAAGTAATTGGTTTTTGGTAGAACAAAATAAAACGTATATTAAAATTGACTCACTAGAAATATGATCGATTTCTAGTGGGTCAATTTTTGTACTTAAATGTTCATTTTAAAACGGAACTTAGTGTCCTTTTTTGACCTAAATCAAAGTTACTAGTACTCAGTTGAAAACGAAGTAGTGGAATGAAAAATCAGACAAATTCGTCTGGACTGATATTGAATCCTTCATCAAGTTCACTACCGCTATGTGCGGTCACGTATTCTTTATCAGTGAAGGGATTGTGTCCTTCCGGTAAGTAAATAACGGCACCGTCACGTCCTTGTAGAACGTCAAAGGTATCATTTTTCGGATGAATATCGAATGGCAAGGGCAAAAAGTTGTGTGAGTCGATGGTTTGAATCTTAACTGTTCTCATTAATTTGACCTTTCTCGTGTATGCTTGAGGTATCAACCATTACCACCATAAATTTAGCATAATCTAGTTCCAAATAATAATATTTGCGTTGGTTTGTAGAAAAGTGGAGTTGACGCAAAACAAAGTTTCGTGGCAGCATGACTTAGTGAGCGGTTTTTGGTCACTTAGTCATGCAGGACGAGCTTCGAGACTTTGGGCTTTAAGGCTCGAAGGCGAGGTTGAAGACTGCGTAGCAGGCTGAGACCGGTCCCACTGAAACGTCGTTTTGAGTCGACGCAACGTGCTACACAATCAAGTTAACGTTTGAGCGGTAACAATTGTGATGCAGGAAGTGAACACAGACTAGTAAAATTAATTCAAGAAAACCCTTGAAAGCCTTTCCAAACTATGATATATTTTTCACATTGATTTTCAATAAAACGTTTTACTAAAAAACGGTGAGCTTTCAAGGCTCACTTAAAATTATTTAAGTAAAACGTTTTACCAATACAAACGTTATTCAAACCGAAGGGAGCAACAAAATGAAGAAGACAACAGTAATTAACTCAGATCTATCGCGTGTGATTTCCAATATGGGTCACATGGATTGGTTATCAATCGGGGATGCGGGCATGCCTGTTCCAGCAGGTACTGAAAAAATTGACCTAGCAGTAACGAAGCAGTTGCCAAGTTTTATCGACGTTCTAAAGAATGTTTTATCTGAATTAGAAGTACAACACATTTATTTGGCAGAAGAGATCAAGACGGTTAACCCTGAACAATTGACAGCCATTAAGCAATTGTTACCTGACACACCAATTACGTTTGTACCGCACAGCGAATTGAAAAAAGACCTCAGTAAGACACACGCCTTTGTTCGCACTGGCGAAATGACGGCGTACTCAAACATCATTTTGGAGAGTGGCGTGACATTCTAACTGTCAGCCATCATTTTATAGGAGCATAGAAATGGAAGAGACGAACATGCAACAAACTTCGGTTAAGCAATTATCAGACGGGTATTTATCCCGTACACCAATGTTTACCTTCTTATTAGTATCAATGATTTTCCCATTGTGGGGTGCCGCAGCTAGTTTAAATGACATCTTGATCACACAATTTAAAACCGTTTTCCAACTGAACGACTTGGCAACAGCCTTTGTTCAAAGTGCGTTTTACGGTGGTTATTTCTTAATTGCCATTCCGGCATCGCTGGTTATTAAAAAGAGTTCATACAAGTTTGCCATTATGATTGGGTTGTTTGCTTACATTGTCGGATGTAGCTTATTCTTCCCGGCATCACGAATGGCAACATACAGCATGTTCCTAGTTGCTATTTTTGCGATTGCCATTGGGTTGAGTTTTCTGGAAACAGCATGTGACACATACTCGTCCATGCTGGGACCGAAAAAGACGGCTAACGCTCGGTTAAACTTTTCACAAACTTTAGTGCCGCTTGGTGATATGCTGGGTATCGTGCTAGGAAAATACCTGATCTTTGGTAACGGTGGGAACTTATCTGAAAAGATGTCTCACATGGCGCCGGCTGCTCGTCAGGCTTATGGCGAAAAAATGTTGCAGTTAACGTTGCAACCTTACAAGTACATTCTCGGTGTGCTGCTGATTATCTTTGTGATTATTGCCTTTACAAAAATGCCAGCCGCTAAGGCCACTGCAGAAGGCGCTGAAGAAGCAACAGCTGCTGATACAAAGGCTGAAAAGGTAACATTACGTGAAACATTAAAGTATCTTTCTCATAACAAACGTTATCAACGCGGGGTTATGGCCCAATTCTTCTACGTTGGTATGCAGACAACCGTTTGGTCATTCACCATTCGTTTGGCCTTAAATCTAAACCATTCAATTAGTGATTCAGCTGCCTCAACGTTCATGATTTTCAGTTACGCAATGTGGTTCTTTGGTAAGGTGGTTGCCAACTGGTTGATGAACCGTTTCTCAATTACGAAAGTTTTGACCATTTATTCATTCCTGGGAACGTTGTCATTATTGGCAACATTCTTGATTCCAAACATGACGGCCGTTTACACTGCCATTTTAGCCAGCTTCTTCTTTGGTCCGGAATGGCCAACGATTTATGCTCACACATTGGACACAGTTACCGAAAAGAAGTACACCGAAACGTCTGGTGCCATTCTGGTTATGGCCATCATCGGTGGTGCAGTTATGCCGTTGTTGCAAGGTGCCGTTTCTGATTTGACGACAATGCAATTTTCATTCATCGTGCCAGTGATCTGTTTCGTCATCGTAACAACGTACTTCTTCTTTGAACATCGTTACGAAGTTGCACATCCAGAAACGGTTGCGGAACACTAAAAGCATCGTAGACACTACTCTTGTTCAGGTGTTTTATGGTAAATTAGTCATGGAACAATTTATACGGTTTATTATTGAATATTAAAGGGGACAATTATGGCGAACAAAGTCGTTGTATTAGGAAGTCTAAACATGGATTCCATCTTACGGATTCCACGTCTGCCACTTGGCGGCGAAACTATGGAAATGACGGATAAAAGTTCAGCACCTGGTGGTAAGGGTGCTAACCAGGCCGTTGCTGCTGCTCGTGCTGGCGCACAAACATCATTCATCGGTAAAGTTGGTGCTGACGATGCCGCTGAAGTATTGCGCGATGCTTTGAAGTCAGACAACATTAGTGTTGAACATGTCACGACGGATGAACAACGCGGTTCTGGTCAAGCCTTTATTTTATTGCAAGAAAGTGGTCAAAACTCGATTCTTGTTTACGCTGGTTCTAACCAGTCCTTAAGCAAGGCCGATGTTGATGCTGCCAAAGATGTGATTAAAGATGCTGATTTTTTGATTTCTCAATTTGAGACACCAATTGAAACGACGACGTATGCATTCGAGTACGCGCAATCCGTTGGCGTAACGACCATCTTAAACCCAGCACCAGCGATCCCAACGATCCCAGCTGATCTATTAAAGGTCACTGATTTGATTGCACCAAACGAAACAGAATCCGCGACCATCACCGGCATCGAAGTGACTGATGCCGCTTCAATGCTGTTGAATGCGGCTAAGTTTGCCCAAATGGGTTGTAAGGAACTGATCATTACCGTTGGTGCTCGTGGTGCCTTTTACGCGAACCAAAACGGTAGTGGCTTCGTTGACGCATTCAAAGTGAAGGCCGTTGACACAACAGCTGCCGGGGACACATTCCTTGGCGCTTTAAGTTCACAATTGAAGCCAGACTTCAGTAACATGCGTGAAGCCATTACGTTTGCTAACCATGCTTCATCGATCACTGTTCAACGTCTTGGTGCACAGCCTTCGATTCCAACATTGGATGAGATTAAGGCAGAATATAAATAAATAAGTTACTGATTTTGAGTTCGGTAAATGACATCATTCATGAAAGCTGTTGCTTTTGTGAGTGATGTTTTTTTATATGTCGGTGGCAAAGATTTTTATATGTACGATCAAAAGTGAATTCTTTTGCGTATGTAATGAGTAACGCTAAATATGAACAGATATCAAATCGGAATAATATTCTATAATAGAATATATGGTATAATAGTCAATGAAAGAATATAAGCTCATACGTGATAGCAAGAGATTGGGAAACCTGAATGGGATTGGATTTGAGTCTGGGTTTGATTGGAAATTTAAGTTGAAAAGCCATCAGGTGATGGGAATATATGTAGATAAACAGTTAGTCGGGCTAATTTCATTTTCACATTTACAAGGATTTACAAAGGTTTCCTTGATTGAAGTCGCAAAGTTATATCGGAGACAACGTTATGGCGCAATATTGCTAGCACTTGTGATGTGAGAAGCAATTAAAATTCCTGACAATGGTGGTTATGTTAGTTTGAGAACCAAGACAAACGGTGTACAAATGTTTTATTTGCATCTTGGTGCTATTTGGTTTGAACAAATGATGATTTTCCAGCCTGAGGTTTGTCAAAGAAATGTTACTAAGTATTTAGAGAAGGGTTGGTAAACGAAAATGAACGAAAACCAAGTTCGAGACGAAATAAAAGAACTTCGGCAAGAATTTGAAAAATCACTACCTAGTTCTGCAGAGTACACTCGTGTTTCAAAAAAACTCGATGATCTCTACTATGAGCATATGGATATTAGGGAGGCAGCGCTGATTGCCAAGCATCTAGATCATAAAGACACGATTGACGATGACGTTAAAATGATTGTTGCAGCGGCAAATGGTGAAAATGTGGCAGAAGCCTTGGATTTGCCAATCAATGTCTGTGCAGCGTTTAAAATTCTCCACGAACGTTTGGCAAAAGGATGGACCCAGGCAGAACTGGGACAGAAAGTTAATCTCAGTCAAAGTCAAATTGCAAAGATCGAGAACATTCAGCAAATTCCAGACGTTGGGACCTTATCGGGAATATTAGTTGCATTAGATGCGCAGATGGAAATTGGTGCCCGCAAAATAAGTTAATTTAGAAATATAAAGATTAATGATTGGCTTTGAAGAGGAGTGAACTCCATGGATTGAATTTTATTCAATTTTTTGGAACTCACTTCTTTTTTGATACGACCAATCGTTTCTAAAAAAATAGTTTTTTAATATTGTGGCTATGATTTTATTATGAATAACTGTGACTTTAACGTCTCATCAATATAAGAGTTGAAACTAAAGGAGAGCCATGTAGTACGATGAACAAAAATAAGTAGTTGGAGGATTCAAAATGAAAGCCTTAGTGGTGTATGCGACAATTACTGGCAACAATGAAGAGGTTGCAAATATCGTTGTGGATGCTTTGCGCAGGCTCAAAGTCGATGTTGTTGAAACAGAAATTTCTCAAACGGACGTGGCAGCTTTTAAAGATGTTGATATTTGCGTTGTCTGTGCTTATACATATGATGAGGGTGCGTTGCCAGAGGAAGGGATGGATTTCTTTGACGAGCTTCAAGAGGCTGATCTGAAGGGCAAAGTGTTCGGAGTGGCAGGCTCAGGCGATGTTTTCTATGGTGATGATTTCAATAAAGCTGTTGATGAGTTTGAAAAGGCATTTGTTAAATCAGGTGCCACTCAAGGAACCAAGAGTATCAAGATTGATTTAGAGCCGTACGAAGAAGATGTCGAAAATCTGCAAGTATTTGCAAAAGAGCTTGTGGCTATGGCTGGCCGATAAATGAGATGTTGCATTCCAAGATAAAACACAGTTACCACATCAAATTTCTAATGTGGTAACTGTGTTTTTTGAGCTGAGTAAAAACTGTGAATTAAGTTGAACCTCTATCGTTTGAAGATTTTTAATGGTTTGAATGTGTGGGTATTGGAGCACTCTCAAAATGGTTTGAATAATATAACCGTGCGTCACGATTGCAATGTACTGATTACCATAAATATCGTGCAGTGAGTTGAGAAACGCTGACACACGTTGATCTACATTATCGATGGATTCTCCATTTGAAACTTGTTCATAGTGGCCGCAAACGTCACTGGTCGTCCTCCGCCAATATTGTGGGTATTTCTTCATTAACTCAGGAATTGACTGACCATTCCAAATACCATAATTAATTTCGGCTAAACGATTATCGACTTTAATGGGGCAATCGCTATGGTCAAACAAAAGATGGGCAGTCTCCTGAGCACGTTTCAAAGGGCTAACGAGACACTGAGCAAAACTTAATGTTGAAAACCTGGCTGCGGCCGACGTCGTTAATTTTCTGCCGTAATCGTTTAATTCAGTTAAGTTAGTTTCAACGTTGCCTTGTAAAATCAATTGTTTATTAGCGTCAGTTTCTCCATGTCTAATTAAGTAAAGTGTCGTCATAGCTTTTATTTAAAGACAGGTTTGCTGTTCCGGTATAAAACATCTGTTTGACCATCCAGCATATTAGCATATCGTGCGGCAGCAAAGAAATAATCTGACAGGCGATTAATGAAGACTAACACATCCTGATTAATCGGATTTTGTGACTGGAGTGACACAATTAAACGTTCAGCACGTCGTGTAACTGTGCGAGCGACATGAAGCTGTGCTGCAGTTTGAGAACCTCCGGGCAAAATAAATTTTTTTACTGCTGGAACTTTTTCAGTATAAGAGTCGATTTTCTGCTCAAGAAAGGCAGTTGCTTTACCTTCATGTTCAAAAATAAAATGGTGGCGTTCGTCATCTTTAGGTGTTGCTAAATCAGTACCTGCATCAAAAAGAAGTTGTTGAATTTCAGTCAACTCTTCAGTCAGGACGGTTGTTTTTGATGACAGGGTTGAAATAATATAGCCCACCCAAGAGTTTAGCTCGTCAACAGTGCCGTATGCATTTACTCGAGCATCATCTTTATTAACGATTTGTTTCCCAATAATACGTGTCTGACCATGGTCACCCGTTTTTGTGTAGATTTTCATTGTTACTCACTTCACTTTCTTCGAATTTGAAAGACAAAAACAAGTATCTAAGCACAATGTACAACGATTGAACAGTAAATAGTGATTTCGAAATAAAGTCTGCAATAAAATCACAGTCTCAAGTTTGATAACAAAATATCCACAATCACCACTAATTCTTATCGTTGTCAGGCATGACGCTATTTTCTATACTTTTGCTGTTGGGTAGATTTAGTTATTCACGTTATTGAAGGTCACACTTATTAGTGAATGAAATCACGAAATTGTATGACCTTTTTTTATAAAAATGTAGAAAGCGCTTACTTAAAAACGAAGGGGAGACAGGAAACACTATGGACAGATCGACAATGTTGAGAAAGTCGATGTTAGCTGCGTTGTTGCTGGCACTTTGCGTAGTTGGTGCAAATTTAAAAATTATGGGATCAATTGCCCTGGATTCCGCTCCAGCATTTCTCGGTGCAATTTTGCTTGGACCATGGTTTGGCGCCTTTTTAGGCTTTTTTGGACACATGGTGTCAGCAGCATTATCCGGTTTTCCACTCACCATTCCAGTGCACCTTGTCATTGGATTGAACATGGCGTTTTGCATGTTTGTATTTGGTGCGATTCGCCGCCGCTGGGGCAGTAATCAGTTGATTGTCATATTGATTGCCGATCTTGTCGCGTACGTCATTGACGTTCCAGAGGAATTTCCCTGGCTATACCCATTAATTGGGAAAACAGTATTTGCACTTTTTATTCCTTTGACTGTAGCGACAATTGCTAATTTAGCACTTACCGAAGTGGTGTACATGGCGATTCCTAATCGTCAAAAGCAAGCATTCTTCTTACAGGAGCGACAGCATAATGAGCATTGATGAACACGGTGGCAATATAGATAAAATTGCCCGTCAATTAAAAATTAAGCCGGAAAGTTTGATTGATTTTAGCGCCAACATTAATCCTTTAGGGATGCCAACAGCATTTAAGCAGTTGCTAGCTGAGACAACGCCTAAGACAACAGTCTATCCCAATCCGGACTATCCAAAATTGAGGGCTGCGATTGCGGATCACTTTGTTGTTCGCAGTCATAACGTTGTCGTTGGCAACGGGGCAATGGAAATCTTGAGAGATGTGGCTTTAGCAACGGCAGTGCATCATGTCGTGGTGATTGAGCCAGCATTCAATGAGTATGCAAAAGCGTTTCAAAGCATTGGGGCAACGGTTTATTCATACATAACAGAACAAAATAACGGTTTTAGGCTGTCTATTCCTATGTTGATTGATTGGGTGAGTCGTCACTTGAATCAGTGCCAGGCAATTTGTTTGGGAAATCCTAATAATCCCACAGGGCAACGGTTGTCGCCGGACGAATTGAAGCCATTGATTGATTTTTGCACTAAAAATCATATTTGGTTGATTGTCGATGAAGCATTTATGTCATTTACCTTTGATGAACGTTTAAGTGTAATTAGTTCCTTAAGGAACGAGCAATTCGTGTTTGTGATTCGCTCCGCGACTAAGTTTTATGCAATGCCAGGGTTACGTTTAGGATTCGGAATCACCAAAAATGAATATCTTTTAAATCGACTAAAGCAAGTAGCGTTGACGTGGTCAGTTAACACTTATGCACAGACATTAGGTGAACAAATGTACGCGCAGACTGAATTTCAGATTGAAACAAAAAAGTGGTTGATAAAGGAACGTAAATATTTATTCAATGGTTTAGCAAAATTTCCGGAAATAAACGTTTTTCCGAGTGCTGCCAACTTTTTGTTCTTCTGGTCTAAAGATGAACAGTTGAGGGCACATTTGTTACACAAACATCTAGTAATCCGAAGTTGCGCAAACTATCCAGGACTTGACGAGCATTACTATCGAGTTGCCGTTAAAGGGCATGACGATAATGAGGTCTTGCTAGAAGCATTACAAAGCGTTCTAGGAGAAGGAGTCAAAATATGAAAAAGCTCTTAATTGCAGGTACAACTAGCGGTTCAGGCAAAACAACAATCACCCTTGGATTGTTGAAAGCCTTGAGTGAAGCTCATCAAGTTCAAGCCTATAAAATTGGACCAGATTATGTAGATACAAAATTTCATACGCGTATTACCGGTCGACCATCACGAAATATTGATAGCTTTCTAACACCGGATGATCCCACGTTGAATTATTTATTTACAGAAAACACTCAGGATGTTGATTTTGGGATTGTTGAGGGAGTAATGGGCTTATATGACGGTTTAGGATCGGATAAAGACGCCTTTTCAACCTCAAGCATTGCTAAAAAGATGAGCTTGCCTGTTATTTTGGTTATCGATGCGCATGGCATTTCAACGTCTGCTGCAGCCTTAGTTAAAGGATATCTAGATTTTGATCCCAAGGTAAACATTTGCGGCGTCATTGTGAATAACGTGATGGGGGCAAGTCATTATGAGCTAGTGAAGGCAGCCATCGACCGATATGTAAAAATTCCGGTTTTAGGTTATTTACCGCATAATGCCGCCGTTTCGTTACCGTCGCGTCAGTTAGGACTAGTGCCTGACGATGAGGTTATGCAAGTCGATCAAAAGATTAGTGAAGTTGCTGAGGAGATGAAAGCACATGTGGACATATCGCTCATTGAACACTTGGCTAGAGATGATCAGCGAGTTATTGAATCACCCGTCGCACCAAAGACCAGTTCGTTAACCGTTGGGATTGCCAAAGACGATGCCTTTAATTTTTACTATGCGGACAATCTCTCGTTGCTCAAACAAAGCGGCATTAGGTTGGTGCCATTTAGCCCAATTAAGGATGCTCATTTACCGGATGTAGATGTTCTTTATTTTGGCGGGGGTTACCCAGAGGAGTTTGCTGAGCAACTATCCAAAAATCAATCAATGTTAAAAGACGTTCGACAATTTTCTTTGGCGGGCAAGCCCATCTATGCGGAGTGTGGTGGCCTCATGTATTTGGGGCAGCACTTAAAAGTTGGTGAGGAAAACTATGAAATGGTCGGCGTTTTAGATGGCGACAGCGAGATGACGTCGCGACTAAAACGGTTTGGCTATTGCTACGCTAAGTCGTTAAAGACCAATCAGTTGGCCGCGGTAAATGAGACTGTCGTTGGTCACGAATTCCATCATTCAGTATTCACGGTTAATGATGGAGATCAACTAAAGCCGGTTTTAAAAATGACAAAAGTTAGAGACCAACAAGTCGTTTCGGAATGGACAGGTGGTTTTCAGGTGCGCAATACATTTGCTAGTTATCTGCATATTCACTTTTATCAAAACAAAACCCTATTTAACCGGTTAGTAACGCAATGGGAGGCAGCTATTCATGCTGATTGAGATGATTCTCATTGCATATGTATTAGATTTGTTGATTGGCGACCCACCAACCTGGCCACATCCAGTCAAGATCATGGGCCATCTTATCGCGTTTTTGGAAGGTAGGCTTAATCGACCAAAGTTTGGCCATCTGAAAAGGCGTTGGTTAGGCGTGTTACTTTGGGTGATCGTTGTTGGTTCAACCGCACTGGTCAGTGGGTTGATCATGTGGGCCACATCGTTTGTGCCATGGCTACAATTCATTATTGGTACGTACTTAACTTACACATGTTTGTCCGTTAAGGGACTGGCACATGAAGGTCGCAAAATTGCGAAGAGTTTACGACAACAACAATTAGTGAAAGCACGTGGACAGGTTGCCATGATTGTCGGTCGTGACACAGATCAGCTGGATGAAGCAGGTGTGATTAAGGCAACTGTTGAAACGATTGCTGAAAACACGAGTGATGGTGTCGTTGCACCGTTACTATTTCTGTTTATCGGCGGACCGGTTTTGGGGCTGACTTATAAGGCAGTGAACACCTTAGATTCAATGGTCGGTTATAAAAATGAAAAGTATGCCGACATTGGTTGGTTTTCTGCCAAGCTGGACGATATTTTTAACTGGCTGCCAGCGCGATTAACTTGGCTGTTACTGATTATTGCAACAGGTCTCTTACGTTTTCATTTAAGAGAAGCAATGGGCATCGGCGAGCGGGATCGTGAAAATCACTTGAGTCCTAACAGCGGGTTTTCAGAGGCCGTTGTGGCCGGCGCGTTAAATATTCGCTTAGGTGGCCCCCATTTATATTTCGGTCAGGTTGTTCAAAAGCCTTACATCGGTAGTCGCAATTCTCGGCCAGTTGAGGTGGTGGACATTAACCGGACAATATACCTGCTATATCTATCGTCCGTGCTTGCACTGGGCCTAATGGCTGGTAGTCGATTATTAATTCAAATGATTTGGTGAGGAGAAGACTAATGAAACAGGAAAAGTACATCACAATTCCAAACAAAATAACGGATAAAAGTTTTGTCATGATTCAGGACGAAATTGACAAGATTGATCCAAATTACCATTTCAACAATGAGGTGGAAGAGGCCATTATCAAACGCGCAATTCATACCACCGCTGATTTTGATTATTTACATACTTTGAAATTTACACATGATGTTATCGCTAAAATTCAGCACGTCTTGACACATCAGGGCACCATTTTTACCGATACAACAATGGCGCTGGCAGGCATCAACAAACGTAAATTAGATCAGTTGGGCGTTCATTATCATTGCTATATTGCTGACGATGAAACATTTAAACTAGCGGCCGATCAAAAGATTACGCGATCTATGGCCGCAATTGAGATGGCCGCCAAGGTGCAAACCGAAAAGTTATTTGTTATCGGTAATGCGCCCACGGCACTTTACAAAATTTTGGAAATGGTTCGTGAAAGAAGACTTGATCCAGAAGCCGTCATTGGGGTGCCAGTTGGTTTTGTTGAGGCGGCCGAAAGTAAAGCGGCGTTGGAGGAAAGCGCATTGCCAGCCATTGTCGCAGAAGGCCGTAAAGGTGGCAGTAACTTGGCAGCGGCATTGACCAACGCAATTTTATATCAGCTGTAACTGGAATAAAGAACAGGTGAGGCAAAAAAATGAGTGAAGACGACTACGTTTATTACAACGGTAAACGATTACGAAAAGGATTCACCACTGGAACAACTGCTACAGCCGCGGCCGTGGCAGCGACAAAAAGCATCTTGCAACAGGAAGCACAAACAGTCATTACAGTGCTGGCTGCTAACGGTCAAAAAGCAACATTTGAAGTTGAAAGCTGTGAATTTGATAAAAAAACGGCCACCGTTGCAATTACAAAGGATGGTGGTGATGACCAAGATGCAACAGATGGCATGCTGATCTACGCCAAGGTTACATTACGTGATGATAATCAGATTACTTTAGATGGCGGCAAGGGGATTGGACGAGTTACTGAAAAAGGCTTGGCTAATGATCCTGGAATGCCAGCAATTAATCCAACGCCGCGCAAGATGATCAAAAAGAGTGTTCGGGAAACATTAGGTGAGGACCATGGCGCAGATATTGTCATTTTCGCGCCAGAAGGGGAACGGGTGGCCAAGTTGACCTACAACCCCAAATTAGGGATTGTCGGTGGCATCTCAATTTTGGGAACCAGTGGCATAGTGACCCCGATGTCAGAGGAAAGCTGGAAGCATTCTATTTCGATTGAAATGAACATTCATCGGCAGCGTGGGGATGAGCGCATCATTCTCACACCAGGTGACTATGGGGAAGACTTTTTGACGCAAACCCTAAAGATCAGCAATAAACAACAAGTGCAAATGAGTAACTTTGTTGGGTATGTATTAAAGGAAACGCAACGATTAGGGTTTAAACACGTTTTGATTGTTGGCGATCTTGGCAAGATGATCAAAGTTGCTGGGGGAATCTTCTCCACACACAGCAAGGATGCAGACGCCCGTGCTGAAATCATGGTTGCCAATCTGGCACTACTTGGTGCACCAACCGATTTACTCAAACAGGTGTACGACTGTTTAACAACCATTTCGATGATTGAACTCGTCAATAAAGCGGGGTATCAGCAGGTTTATCAAGTGTTGGTCGATAAAATTAAAGGCCGTTGTGAAAAATTACTTAATCGCGGTGAGCAAAAAACAGTTGTTGATGCCGTGATTTTCTCTAAGATGACCGGTTACTTAGCCTCAACAGAACCCCTAGATGAGATTGAGAAGGTGTGGCGATGATTGTTGTGCTGGGAATCGGGCCCGGTGATGACCGTTTGATCTTGGCCGGAGCAACCAAGGAGTTAAAACGCGCTGATTATGTTATCGGCGCCGATCGTCAGTTGCAGACAATGAACGTGCCTGAAAGTAAAGCGGTTAAGTTACCACCACTGGCGCAATTGGAAGAGTTTATCCGTGAACATGAACAAAGTCGTGTTGTGTTGCTGGCTTCTGGTGATCCATTACTATATGGCATTGGTAACTGGGTTGTAAAAAGGTTCGGACCTGATGACGTGACGATTATTCCGGGAATCAGTTCGATTCAATATTTTTTTCATCAGTTGAAGCTATCGATGAATGATGTCTACTTGACCAGTAGTCATGGTCGAGTACCAGACTTTGATTTTATCCTTGAGCATGACACGGTGGGCATGGTTACGGACAAACGGATTGGACCGTTTGAGATTGCTCAGGAATGTAAACAGCGAGGAGAGCATCGTACTATTTTCGTTGGTGAACGACTGAGTTATCCGGACGAAAAGATAGGACGATATACAGAGTCATCGGTTCCAGATCAGGACTATCAATTAAATGTGGTGGTGATTAAACGTGAAGGATAGCGAATTTATTCGAACTAAAGTGCCAATGACTAAACAAGAAGTGCGAGCCATTAGCATTGACCGATTAGGGCTTAAAGATGGGCAACAATTCTTGGACGTGGGTGCGGGTACCGGCAGTATCAGCATTCAGGTTGCTAAAACGCAGCCGTTAACTCATGTCACGTCAATTGAGCATACACCGGCAGCTATTGATATCATGCAGCAAAATATTGATCACTTTGGGTTACACAATATTGATTTGATCACGGGTGAGGCCCCGTCCGATATTCCCGACCAGCAATATGATGCCATTTTTATTGGTGGCAGTGGTTCTGAACTTTCAACAATCATTCAGTTTGCGCAGGATCATTTAAAACCAGGTGGTCAGGTCGTCATGAACTTCATTTTGCTTGAAAACGCATTAGAAGCTGTTAAAACCTGTGAATCCTTAGATATGGGCAATATTGATTTTACGAACATTACGGTTGGTAATTGGCATGGTCTAGGGAAGGGCCATTTCTTTAAAATGAACAATCCAACATTTATTTTGAGCGCAACACGAAAGGAAGTTAATTAATTATGGCAATTGTAAGTTTTGTAGGTGCAGGACCTGGTGATAAAGACCTTATTACGTTAAAGGGATACAGACGTTTAGCAGCGGCTGATGTGGTTATTTATGCCGGTTCGTTAGTTAATTTGGATCTCCTAGATTACTGTAAAGATTCTGCTGAAAAATTCGACAGTGCGTCGATGACGTTGCAGGACATTATCGATGCAATGGCAGCAGCTGTAAATGACAACAAATCCGTGGTTCGTTTGCAAACCGGTGATTTTTCAATTTATGGTTCGATTCGTGAACAGATTGAAGAATTAAAAAAGCTGAACATTGAGTATGAATGCATTCCTGGCGTCAGTTCATTCCTTGGTGCTGCCTCTTCTTTGGGTGTGGAATATACCGTTCCAGAAGTTGCCCAAAGCGTCATTATCACGCGGATGGCTGGTCGGACACCAGTACCTGACAAAGAGTCATTAAAATCACTGGCCCAACATCAAACGTCAATGGTTATCTTCTTGTCCGTTCAGGGTATTCAGAAGGTTGTCAAAGAATTGCGAGAAGGTGGCTATCCTGAAACAACGCCAGCTACCGTAATTTATAAGGCAACTTGGCCAGACGAAAAGCATGTAACAGGAACGTTGGCCGATATCGCCGAAAAGGTTCATCAAGCAGGCATTCGTCGTACGGCACTCATTATGGTTGGTGAATTTTTAGGGGATCAATACAACTATTCACACCTTTACGATGCTAACTTCAGTCACATGTATCGAAAGAAGCAGACCACTGATGACAAGCACTAGGTTTGCAGTTTTTGCACTGACGGAGACTGGTACAAAACTAGCACGTCGAATTGGGAAACTTGCTGCTGGTGATGTCACCGTCTTTGTACCAGAAAAATATTTACTGCCTGATGAGACTAACGAGAAGTGTTTTGGTCGAGGACAATTTGGGACCACATTTACAGATGTATTTGATCACTTTGACTGTCTCGTCTGTGTTATGGCGACTGGCATTGTTGTCCGTAGTGTAAGCAAGGTGCTCCAAGACAAATTGACTGACCCAGCGGTGCTGGTCGTTGACGAGCAGGCACACCATGTCATCAGTTTATTATCCGGTCATATGGGCGGGGCCAATCAATGGACAGCCAAAATAGCGGAACAGTTGGGCAGTGATCCTGTTATCACAACCGCAACTGATACAGAAGGTGTTCAGGCACTGGATGTGTTAGCTCGAATTTATCACGGCTGGTATGCCGAGTTTAAAACAACGACCAAACGAATTAATGGTCGCCTAGCTTCTCATGAACCGGTTGAACTGTATATCGAACCGAATTTAGTGATTCCGTCGGTGTCTTTAAAGGGATTTAGCCGACTAAAGCAGGTGGCTGACCGTGATGAGAAAGTGCCGTTAGTGGTCATTTCTGATCGAACACATTTTGATAAACAAGCCGATTGCATTCAGTTGATTCCAAAAATAAACGTGCTCGGTGTTGGTTGTCGTAAGGATGTCACCGTTGGCATGATGCAAGCGGCATTTAGTCAGTTTTGTGAAGAGCGTCAGTTGGCATGGCAGTCCGTTGATCGGGTGGCATCGATTGATGTTAAAGCACATGAAACAGCGGTTCATTATTTGGGAAAACTTGTGGGCAAACAGCCTCAGTTTTACTCTGCCCGCGAATTATTAAAAACGGCAATTCACTATCCACAATCAGCGTTTGTTAAAAAAACGGTTGGTGTCGGAAATGTAGCTGAATCGTCTTCTGAATTAGCGAGTGGCAACCGTGTTATCGGTGATCGGTTTAGTGCCGATGAAATAACTTTTGCGCTTAGTCGTTTAACAATAAAGGAAAGTTGAGGGTTACATATGTTATATATCGTCGGTTTAGGACCAGGGGACAAGAGCAAGATGACGCAGGAAGCGATTGATGTCATCGAGAAATGTCCCATCATTGTCGGCTACGCCACTTATATGCGGTTGGTTAAAGACATGCTGGATGGTAAACAGATTGTTTCGACTGGTATGCGCGGTGAAATGGAGCGTTGTGAAAAGGCCATCGAGTTAGCTAGCGACAATCAGGATGTGGCGTTGATTTCCAGTGGGGATGCTGGCATCTATGGCATGGCGGGACTGGTTATGGAAATGTTGGCGCACAAAAAGCAGCAACTAGAAGTTCATGTTGTTCCAGGTGTCACTGCAAGTATCGCAGCAGCGGCACAATTGGGTGCACCATTAATGAACGATTTTTGTCACATTAGTCTGAGTAACCTAATGACCCCTTGGGAAGTCATTACAAAACGGGTAGACGCAGCAGCCAAAGCAGATTTTGTTATCTGTCTCTACAATCCACGTAGTAAGGGTCGGCCAAATAACCTTCGAGAAGCCCTGGACATCATTTTAAAGTACAAGTCTCCAGACACGATTGTTGGTTATGGCAAGGATGTTGCTCGTCCGAAAGAAATCGAAAAGATTACCACGATTAAGGACTTGGACGAAGAAGACATTAACATGACTACCATCGTTATTGTGGGCAACAAGAATACGTTCGTTGACGATGGTCGGATGGTGACGCCAAGAGGTTACACACTATGATTTTATTGATTGGTGGAACTTCGGAAAGCTTGGAGATTGCAGATGCGTTAACTAGTGACCATCAGGCATTTGTGCTCTCAGTTACGACAGATTATGGTCATACGCTTGCCACAGCACATGCTGAACATGTCCTCCAGACGAAGTTTACTGAAACGACATTAATCGATTTTTTGCAGATGCGCCACATCAAATTGGTGATTGACGCTTCACATCCGTTTGCACAAATTGTGTCCAAAACAGCGATGACCGCCTGCCAAACTGTGGGTACGACTTATGTTCGCTTTGAACGGCAAAACGAAGTATTAAATGAACCAAATGTGATTCACTTTCAGACGCAATCGGAAGTGACAGACTATTTGTTACAGCACGAGGGTAAGGTGTATCTGTCAACTGGGAGTAAAACGGCAGTTGAATATGGAAGTGTTCTCGGTTTGGACCGTGTTCATGTGCGTGTTCTACCGACGGCCACAGTGTTAACAAAATTATCAGAGGGCGGCTATAAGCCCAATCAAATTGACGCAATCGAGGGTCCATTCTCCCGCAAGCTTAATGTTGAACTATTTAGTAAGGCTCAAGCGGCTTTTGTTGTCACGAAGGATAGCGGGGAGCGTGGCGGGATTAATGAAAAGATATTTGCGGCGCAGGATCTTGATATGCCCTGTTTAGTCATTGACCGGCCACAACTGCACTATCCAAACGTTGCTAAGACACTGACGGGATTAACTGACTTTATCGGGAAGGTGAATTAAATGAGTGGTTTTGTAACGTTATTAGGTGCCGGTCCCGGAAATATCGAGTTACTGACGTTACTGGGAAAGCGCCGTCTTGAACATGCTGATGTCGTCATTTATGACCATCTGGTTAATCCTGATTTGTTGTCTTATGCACCATCCAATGCTGATTTTCTTTATGTGGGTAAGAAACCCTATCAAAAGCACATCAGCCAAGACGAAATTAATGATTTAATGCGTGTTCAAGCAGGGGCTGGCAAAAAGGTCGTTCGTTTGAAAGCAGGGGATCCATTCGTCTTTGGACGTGGTGGTGAAGAAGGCCAGTACTTGCGTGAACATCGCGTGGAATTTGAAATTGTTCCAGGCTTAACGAGCGCAATTACTGGATTGGCCGCTGCGGGAATCCCAATTACGCATCGAGATTATGCTTCAAGCTTCCATATTTTGACTGCGCATCAGACACGTTCGCAGCCTTTAAATTGGGACAGTATTGCTCAGATGGAAGGCACTTTAGTTTTTCTAATGGGTGTAGGGGAACTACATACCATTGTGACCGAACTGCTTAAACGTGGAAAAGCAGCGACCACACCAGTAGCCATTATTCAATGGGCGACTCAATGGCGTCAAAACACTGGGATTGGAACGTTATTGGATATTGAAGCAATTGTTAAACGTCAACACCTCGGTTCCCCCGCATTAATTGTAATTGGTGGGGTGGTCAACCTCTCACAACAGTTAAGCAGTCATCGCGCTCTAGAACGAAAACACATTTTAATGCCATTTTCAAAACATACACAAACGCATGATTTGTTAGCGGATGCGGGTGCCAGCATCGACTTCTTCAACTTAGGCGATCAGCAGTCACGCGACGTTGAGCTTCCAGATTTTAATCAATCTGGTCGTCTGGTTATTACGAATTTACGCGCCTTTGAGTATTTGCAACAACAGATGATGCAGGTGGGATTGGATCAACGAGCACTGAGCGGTTGGCAATTATTGGCTACTAATAATCTGATCAAGGAACGGTTACAACAACGTGGTGTACTGATCGATCATGTGATTGATCTAGCAAACTTGAACGCAACGGACTGGGTTGTTGGGGAACAAAATGACCTGTCAACGCTGTCATTTGATGATTCAAACGTTGATCGCAAGCTAATTACGTACACGGATGTATTTAAGCGCCAATCAATTTCAGCTCCAGATACATTTGACGCCGTTGTAGTAACTAGTAAAAGAGCGTGTCTTGCACTGGTACATGGGCTTGAATCCGATCAATTAAAACAGATTAAGACAGTGCCTGCTTTTACATTAGGCGACAAGTTAGCGACCTTTTTGAGTGATAACGGATTTCAATCTGTCACGAACGTCGGCAGCCTCGCTCAAATGGTATCTCGTGTAAAGGAAGTGATTAAAAATGACTAAAACAGCAGTTTTATTGGTTAGTTTCGGCACTACATACCCTGAGTCGCGTCATGAAACAGATGACTCTGCTGATACCGCGTTTGCATCAGCCTTTCCTGAAGCGACCCTGTTTCACGCCTACACTTCAGTAATTGTTCGACGGCGTGTCAAGGCAAACGAGGGGGTAACGTTGGATGACGTACCAGCCGCTTTACAACACATTTTAGATGGTGGCTTTAAAGATTTGGTCGTGCAGTCTCTGCATATTATCCCGGGGATTGAATACCACCGTTTATGTGATCAACTGGTACCGTTTAATAGCAAGTTTGAGCACGTCAGTGTTGGTAAGCCGCTGTTAACGAGCTTTGATGATTTTCAAACGGTCGTTGGCTGGTTAAAGATGGTTGGCACGGATGATGACACCAAAGCGGTTGTCTTCATGGGACATGGCACTGGTGATCATGCGTTTACGACATATGCGTGCCTAGATCATATGTTGATGGAAACAAATGTCTATATGGGCGCGGTTGAAAGTTATCCAGGCATCGACACAATGATTGCCGAACTTAAGCAGCGAGATGTTAAAAGTGTCGTTGTTCGACCGTTCATGATGGTATCCGGTAATCATGTTCACCACGACATGACATCGGAATCGCCAAAATCATGGACATCGAGGTTAACTGCAGCCGGTTTCAAAGTGGAACCTGAGTTCAGCAGTTTGGCCAATGTATCGGCAATTTTAACGTTGTTCACTGAACACGCAAAACAAGCAGTGGAGGCGCAACATGAATAAAACAACACAGGGGATGTTTTGGGGAATTGGCGTTGGTCCCGGTGATAGCGATCTATTAACTGTCAAAGTTGTCAAGTCGTTAAAACGATTGGATGTCTTGTATACGCCAACCGCCCACAAAGGCCAAGCAAGTCTGGCAGAAACAATTGCGCAGCCATATTTGCCGATGGGCATTGACATGAAAGAACGCCACTTTCCGATGACTAATGATAAGGTCAAACGTGCACAAGCACTCGGTGATATTGCGCAAGAAATGCTTGTAGATATCGCCAATGGCAAGAATGTTGGGATGTTAACACTCGGAGATCCAGCAATCTACAGCACGGTTAGTTACATTGTTGAATTGATTCGTGGTAAGGCTCCAATTCGACTATTAGCCGGAATTGCATCTTATTCACAGCTAGCCGCCACACTCGGTTATCCGTTAATGATTGACGATGAATCGTTATGTATTCTGTCCGCAACCGATGACATCACAAAAATTGCTCATGAAATTGATGCAAATGACAACCTGATCATTATGAAAATCAAGGTTAAATTCAGTGAGATCTATGCCTATTTGGAGCAACAGAATTTATTAGATCATGCCATCGTTGTCAGCGATATTTCAATGGGGAAGCAGCAACAGCAGCGATTAGATACGATGTCAGGAACAGAGACACTGCCATATTTTGCAACATTATTAATAAAAAAGAGGGTGCAGTTATCATGATGAATTATTTGAAGCATTTAACGAAGGGCGATCGTTACAAGATTGCTGCCGTTGCAATGCTATTTACCTTGTACTTTACGTTTGGTAGTCCGATTGATGCACATGCCATGCACATTATGGAAGGTATGCTACCGCCAAAGTGGTGTATTTTCTGGTTTGCGGTTAGTGCACCATTCTTCATTTATGGATTGTACCGGATGCGTAAAATCGTGACTTCAAGTCAACAAAACGCCAAGGTCATGTTGGCACTGTGTGGGGCCTTTGTGTTCGTGCTTTCCTCACTTAAGTTGCCTTCAGTAACGGGTTCTTGTTCACATCCAACTGGTGTCGGTTTAGGAACGGTTATGTTTGGCCCTGGTGTTCTCGCCGTGCTCGGTGTGATTGTGCTCTTATTCCAGGCTTTGTTATTAGCGCACGGTGGCTTAACAACGCTTGGCGCCAACGAGTTCTCCATGACCATTGTGGGACCAATCGTTGGTTTCCTAGTTTGGAAATTATGCCGGAAACTAAATGTCAACCGTTCTGTTTCCTTGTTTTTATGTGCCATGTTTGCCGACTGGTCGACTTACGTCACAACCTCATTTCAATTAGGAATCGTTTACCCAGACCCTAATGGTGGAGTTGCCGGTGCAGTGCTCAAATTCTTAAGTATTTTTGCCATTACTCAAATTCCTTTAGCAATTGCTGAAGGACTGTTGACAGTGATTATTTATAACTTGATTTTGAATAACGATCTATGGAAAGAGAGTGCCCTATCATGAGCAATAAGACTAATAAATCACGAACTAGACAAAATATTATTTTATTGATTCTAGTTATTGTTCTCACTATCACGCCGTTTATTGTCGCAAAGGGCGGCTCGTTTTCAGGCAGTGATGATCAAGGAACAGAACAAATTAAAAAGTTTGATCCGAGTTATAAACCATGGGCACACCCACTGTGGACACCACCGTCATCTGAAATTGAGAGTCTCTTGTTTACCGTTCAGGGGAGTCTTGGTACAGGCATTATTGCATATGTGATTGGTAATGCTCATGGCAAACGGGTAGCTCGTGAGAAAAAAGATAACGATGATGCATCGCAGGAAACAAAGGAAAAGTGAGGCAAAACTAAATGCTCACAATCGATAAGTACGCTTATAACAACGAAATTGCCACTTGGTCACCTAGTGTTAAAGGCCTGCTATGGTTAGTCGGCATGATTATTGCGTTTCAGCCGATTCTGTTATTAAAAATTGTTTTTTTACCCATCGCGGTTATTTATACATTGCATGTTGTTCATGTAACCTTTCATCAATATTTGAAATGGTTCTATGCGGTGATTCCATTTATTGCACTCAGCATTATTGGGATTGCGTTTACGATGTCACCGTCTCCAAAGAACGTGTATGGTGCAATTCATTTATTTGGTAACTATTTTGGGCTTGCCAAATCGATGATGCCAATGACATTAGAGTTGTCATTCCGGATTATTACAGCGATTGTGTGCACGTATTGGTTTGCTTTAACAACGCCATTTCAACAAATCATCTTGTTATTCAAACATCTTCATTTTCCATCTCTGCTAATTGAAGAAACGCTGCTCATGTACCGGTTTATCTTTATCTTTGTCGATTCATTTGAGCAAATTTATCGCGCACAAGAATTACGGTTTGGTTACGCCAGTCTCGGTTTATCGGTTCATTCGGCGGCCATTTTAGGCAAAATGTTGTTCGAACAAGTCATTATCAATTATCAAAAAATGACCTATGCACTGGATGCCAAAATTTTTCAAGGCGAATTTGCTGTACAGGAGAACAAAATATGATTGAATTACAAGACGTTGATTTTGCGTATGATGATCATCAGGTTTTAAAGGATGTTTCATTGACATTGGGTAAACCTGGACAGAACGTGATTGGATTGATCGGTCAAAATGGATCAGGAAAATCGACAATGTTTTTAAACTTAGTGGGTATCTTAAAGCCCACAAGTGGACGAATTCTTTTAGACGGACAACCGCTTAAGTATGACAAAAAGAGCTTGACCCACTTAAGGCAAAAAGTGGGTATCGTATTTCAGGATTCAGAACAACAGTTGTTCTACTCCATTGTCAAAGACGATATCGCCTTTGCCTTACATAATTTAAAATTACCGCAAGATGAGGTTGTCGCACGGGTTCGTAAAGTGCTAAAGCAACTGGATATTGAGCATTTAAAGGATCGGCCCATTCAGTATCTATCTGGTGGTCAAAAGAAGCGGGTGGCAATTGCAGGCATTTTGGTACTGAGGTCAGAATGGTTGTTACTCGACGAACCAACAGCAGGATTGGACCCCGATGGCAAACAGCGAATGATTACCTTAATCAAGGGATTAGCAGCCAACGGACAAAAAATATTAATTTCTAGTCATGACATGGATTTCATGTATGAAATTGGTGACTATTTTTACCTACTGCAGCATGGCAATATCGTGAAGCAGGGCGACAAAAAGACTGCCTTCGCGGATGATAAATTATTGTCTGAATGCTCACTGGAACAGCCATGGCTGATGAAACTTCACCAGCGGCTCGGTTTGCCACTGTACGAGCACGCTGATGCCATGTTCGAAGATGAGCAATTAATTCACACGTTGTCCGCCATACAATAGTTTTATGAAGTAAATACGGAAGGAACAGTAACAATGACTGCGAAAGCGATTATGTTTCAGGGCACGGCCTCCGATGCTGGTAAAAGCTGGGTAGCGGCGGCACTGTGCCGGGTTTTAGAGAAGCGTGGGTTAAAGGTCGTCCCGTTTAAATCTCAGAATATGGCGCTTAATTCGTTCATTACCAAACGTGGATATGAAATGGGCCGGGCACAGGTTTTTCAAGCTGAAGCTGCCAAACGTGAGCCTGATGTTCGAATGAATCCCATTTTGCTTAAACCTTCTACTGATAAGGATTCCCAAGTCATTATCATGGGCAAGGTTTATGGCGACATGGATGCGGTAACTTACCAAGCCTTCAAACCACAACTCAAAAATCGGTTGAGTCAGGTCTACGACGAATTGGCCGACGAAAACGATGTTGTTGTGATGGAAGGCGCTGGAAGTCCAGCCGAAATAAATTTGAACGAAAATGACATTGTCAACATGGGAATGGCCAGAATTGCCGATGCACCGGTTATTTTGGTGGCCGATATTGATAAAGGCGGCGTGTTTGCTTCGATTTACGGCACCATTAAGTTATTGCCTAAAGAAGATCAACAACGAATCAAAGGCATCATTATTAACAAGTTCCGCGGTGACAAAACGCTGTTGGAATCCGGTAATAAAATGATTGAAACGTTGACCGGCGTACCGGTTATTGGTGTTTTGCCAATGAGCGATGCCGATCTAGACGAAGAAGACAGTGTCGATTTAGTTAACAAATCAAAGGTGTTTGATGCCAGTAAGGACATTGACATTGCTGTATTGAGTCTTGGTAAGATTTCTAACTTTACTGATTTTCACAGTTTGTCATTACAACCAGATGTCTCCGTCCGCTACGTCAACCGGGTAACTGAACTGGGTGTACCGGACTTACTGATCATCCCAGGTAGTAAGAATACGAATGAAGACTTAAAGCTCTTACGAGAAGATGACTTTCCAGAAGCCATTCAACGAGCACATAACCAAGGAACAGAAATTGTTGGCATATGTGGGGGCTACCAAATCCTTGGTAGGAAGCTTCTGGATCCAGAACATATTGAATCGGAGATTGAAGAACAGGATGGTCTAGGGTTGCTGGATACCGTGACTACTTTTCACGATGTTAAGACAACTGTACAATCGTCTGCCAGGGCAGGCCAATATGATCTTCATGGTTATGAAATCCACATGGGTCAAACGAAACGCGGCAGGGACGCACGACCATTACTAACCATTACCAAGAGTAGTGATGGCGAGTTATCCCACCCAGATGGTGCAATCAGTCGTGATGGCAACGTTTGGGGCACGTATTTGCATGGTATTTTTGACAACACAGTTTGGACACGTCATGTGCTGGACGAACTACGAATTGCAAATGGTATGAAGCCATTAATCAAGAGCAACTTGTCATTTGCCAAATACAAGGATGATCAGTACGAAAAACTGGCCGATCTCTTTGAAAAGAACATTGATATGACCGCTATCGACGAGATTCTTAATATCACTGATTAAAGTTGGGTGACTGTCGCTTACGGTTGTCGACATTGAGGCGCTCGCCGTGGGACCGGTTCAAGCCTGAAAACCACAGTCTTTTACCTCGCCGCCAAGCCGGAAACCACGTCTTGACGACCGTCCGTGCTGTAAATCAGGCTCAATCCCGCCTGATCAACACCACTTTCACTGCTCGGCTTCAATGTCGACGTCCTCCAGCTGGCATAGTATCCAGCTTTCAACAATGTCGGATTACGTTACTAAAGTAGTGAAGCTGAACAGAAGCAGAGCCTATGTCAACATTACTTAGTGGGGAGGTTTTGCCCATTTAGTAATGTGGGACGAGTTATGAGACGGGGGCTGCGGATCATAATCGAGTGAAAGACTGCGATTTTAAGCAGGCTGAAGCGACCCCATGGACGGCGTTTCAGTTCGGCGGAACGGCAACCTCAAATATTTGTGAAAACTAATGAACCGAAGGAGATGTGACGTGATGGGTGCGGGATATCCGATTTTGCTGAACTTGACTGATCGTCACGTTTTAGTCGTTGGCGGTGGCAAAATTGCTGCTCGTAAAATAAATGGGCTGTTAACAGCCGGCGCTATTGTGACCGTGATTGCGCCAAAGTTGGTTGATCAGATTGATACAACTAAAATCACCTGGTATCAACGAAATTATGAAGCAGCCGATTTGAGGGGCGAGACCATCATCTTTGCTGCGACCGATGATGAAAATTTGAACCACCAGATTTGGCAATCAGCTGGTCAAACTCAGTGGGTGAATGATGTTAGCAATCATCGCACTTCTGATTTCTTCAACGTTGCACAAGTAAGAACCAAAAAGGTCTTGATTGGTATTTCTACGTTTGGACAATCACCTTCGAAGGCTAAACGTTTAAAAAAGCAATTGCAGGATTGGATTGGAAAGGAGGCAGAATGAAATGTATTTAATGCACGCTAGCTTGAATTACCACGATTTGCCGATTGAAGAGCGAAGTCAATTTGTATTTAACAAGGATGAGTTGGCTGATGCGGATGTTATGTTGAATCAAGAAAAAAGCATTTTGGAAAATGTTATTTTATCAACATGCAATCGAACCGAACTTTATGCAGTTGTGGATCAATTACATACTGGTCGTTATTATTTGCGTCGCTTTTTGGCCAACTGGTTCCATGTTGATATGGCCCGTATTGATGAATTAGTGGATACAGGTAGCGAAACTGATACAGTCACGCATTTGATGCGGGTTACGACTGGTCTAGATTCCATGATTGTTGGCGAGCCACAAATTTTAGGCCAAATGAAACAGGCTTTTGCGATTGCTCAAAAGGCACAGACGACTGGGTTAATCTTTAACGAACTATTTAAAGAGGCCACGACTTTTGCCAAGCGTATGCATACTAAATATCGTGTAAGCGAGTTATCTAAATCGACTAGCCAGGCAGGATTGCATCAGATCAAACAGCATTTTGGACAGTTGAGTGGTCAGCGATTACTGATTATTGGAACTGGCATGATTGGCGCTCAAGTAGCCCGTAACGCCAGTACAATGGGATTCGGACAGATTATTTTAATGAATCGAACCAAAGAGACTGCGGATGCATTGGCTGATGAAATTGGTGGCGTCGTGCGAGCCTCAGATTGGTCACAAATGACCGACGAAGTTAATCGTGCAGATGCGATTGTAACCGCTGTTGGCGCAACGATGCCGATTATTAGCGGAAAAATGTTAACCACTTCGGATGTAGTTAGCGATGGTATCGTAATTGATCTTGGCGTGCCTCAGAATGTTGATACAGAGGCTGTCGCCAAATTGAGTTGTTACGACAATATCGATGATTTGTCCGATATTCTGGATGATAATCAGTTGGCTAAGCACCACATGATTGATCAAATGGCTGCAGAAGTTCCAGCAGCGGTTGCAGAGTTTGATGACTGGCAACGTTCGTTGCCAGTAGTTCCGATTATTCGTGAACTACGTGAGTCCTCATTAGAAATTGAGAGCAATACCTATGATAGTTTGATGCGCAAATTACCGCAATTAGATTCACATGAACGTAAGGTTATCAGCAAGCACATGAAAAGCATTGTGAATCAAATGATTAAAGGACCAATTGTTCAAATAAAAGATTCATCCAGTGAACCGGACGCCGCAGAACACCTCGATTTCTTCTGTCGTATCTTTGGTTTCGACCGGGCATATCAACAACGGGAGCAGATGACTCATGAAAAGTAATGTCATTATTGGTAGTCGAAAAAGTCGTTTAGCCATGATTCAATCAAATATGGTGAAGGATGCGTTATCGGACCGTTGGCCAGAAATTAACTTCAGTATTAAGGAAGTCACGACGCAAGGCGACGTTGATCGAACCAGCAGTTTGGAAAAAATTGGTGGCAAGGGCGTGTTTGTCAAAGAGCTGGAATATGAACTGTTAAACGGTGATATAGATTTTGCTGTGCACAGTTTGAAAGACGTTATGCCACGTTTGCCTGAACAATTAATGATTGGTTGCATCCCTCCGCGTGAGTCGCCATATGATTGTTTGATTACAAGCACACCCATGAAGTCATTAGATGATTTGCCGCAGGGGGCCCGAGTCGGCACTGGTAGTAGTCGGCGAATGGGGCAGTTACTCCATCTACGTCCGGATTTAAAACCCGTAACCTTGCGTGGAAACGTCGAAACGCGAGTTAATCGAGTTCACGATGACGATATTGACGCGATTGTGATTGCTGAGGCTGGTTTAAATCGACTCAAGTTGGATTTGGGTGATTTGTATCGGTTGAGTTTGGCCGACGTGATGTTACCTGCTGTTGGTCAGGGTGCAATGGCGATTGAGTGTCGTCGTGAGGATACTGACACTCAAGAAATCATTGCAGCTATTAATGATCAGGAAACGAACGATTGCGTCACGATTGAGCGTGATTTTCTGCGCACAGTCGGTGGGGATTGCACTAATCCAATTGGTGGTTTTGCTACTCAGTCAGGGGATCAATTTCACTTCAAGGGCATGATCACATCCGTTGATGGCGTTCATGTATTTGAAGATAAACGTGACGGGGACTTAACGGATCGTTTAGGTTACACATCAGCTAAGAAGCTGATTAGTGAAGGCGCATTAGAAAATACATTTGGACAGGGAGAAGAAAATTAATATGCAAAAATTTGATCGGCACCGTCGTTTAAGAAGTAGCGCAGCAATGCGGGATTTGGTTCGTGAATCCCATATTCAAAAAGATGACCTCATCATGCCAGTATTTATTGAAGCTGGATTAAAAGGCAAAACTGAAATTTCATCAATGCCAGGCGTTTATCACTTTGGCTTGGATACAATCATGACAGAAATCAAATCTATTGTGGACTTGGGCATTAAAGCCATCATTTTATTTGGTTTGCCAGACCATAAGGATGAAGTTGGTACCGGTGCTTGGGAACATGATGGCATTGTCCAAGAGGCAACCCGACTCATTAAGAAGAGTTATCCGGATTTAATTGTTATTGCGGATACTTGTTTGTGTGAATACACGTCCACAGGTCACTGTGGCATTGTTAAAGATGGCGTTGTGTTGAATGACGAGTCACTTGAGTACATCACTAAAACGGCGGTCAGTCAGGTTGAGGCTGGGGCTGACATTATTGCACCATCAAACGCCATGGATGGTTATGTTGCGGCAATTCGTGAAGGCTTAGATAACGCCGGCTACAAGAATACGCCAATCATGTCATACGCTGTTAAATACGCTTCATCATTTTACGGTCCATTCCGTGAGGCCGCTGATAGTGCGCCTGCCTTTGGTGATCGTAAGACTTATCAAATGGACCCAGCTAACCGCTTAGATGCCTTACGTGAAGTTGAAAGTGACGAAAAAGAAGGCGCAGATTTCGTCATGGTAAAGCCGTCAATGGCATTTTTGGATGTTATGCGTGAGGTTCGTGATCACACCATCTTGCCACTGGTTGCTTACAATGTTTCCGGTGAATACGCCATGGTTAAGGCCGCAGCAGCAAATGGCTGGATCGATGAAGATAAAATCGTGAATGAAATTTTGGTTGGCATGAAACGTGCCGGTGCCGACTTAATCATTACTTACTTTGCTAAGGATGTTGCTGCAAAACTATAGTGCTTGCGGTTGTCAAAATTGAATGCCGCCCTTCAGCTCACATAGTAGTTACATGCAAAGCACAGGCTAACTAATATTACGCTAGCAAAAACTATTAATGCTCTACTGACAAGTACCGACCGTTTCCAATCACTTTATAGGTAAGTGGAGTCGACCGGCAACAGAGTTCCGTGTCGACAGTACTTAATGGCAGGGGCTTAGCCATTTAGTACTGTGGGACGAGCTTTGAAACCTGTACTTTAGGTTCAAAGTCGAGTTTGAAGACCGCGGTTTTAAGCGGGCTGAAACGGTCCCCATGGAACGGCGTTGCTGGTCGGCGTAACGGTTAATGATTAGATTGAATGTTGATCACAGTTACAACGGCACTGTCAGATGTTTTTAGTTAAATAAATTGAATGGTAGGAGTGACAGTATGAAAGATTATACAAAATCAAAGGCCGCGTTTGTTGAAGCCTCAAAAATCATGCCCGGTGGTGTAAACAGTCCGGTTCGTGCATTTAAAAACGTTGGTGGAGATCCATTATTTATCGATCACGCAAAAGGTGACCATATTTATGATATTGATGGCAATAAATACATCGACTATGTTCTATCCTGGGGACCACTTATTTTAGGCCATGCAGAAGATAACGTTGTGTCGGCTTTACAAAAAGCAGTTGAAAAAGGCACTAGTTATGGCGCACCAACCCCGCTGGAAACGACGTTGGCTGAAATGGTCCAAAAGCTGGTTCCATCCATGGAAATGATGCGGATGGTTTCGTCTGGGACTGAAGCGACAATGAGTGCCATTCGTTTAGCACGTGGCTGGACTGGGCGCGATAAGATTGTGAAGTTTATTGGGAACTATCATGGGCACAGTGACTCACTGTTAGTTGATGCAGGTTCTGGCATGGCCACGTTTGGCATTAACACATCGCCTGGTGTACCAGATCCATTGGCCTACGACACATTAACTGTTGCTTATAATGACACGGCCGCAATTAAAAAATTGTTTGCTGACCAGGGTGATGAAATCGCCTGTGTCATTGTTGAACCAGTAGCTGGTAACATGGGTGTTATTCCAGGTACCAAAGAGTTTCTAACAGCCTTGCGCGACATCACTAAAGCACATGGTTCATTGTTGATTTTTGATGAGGTTATGACAGGATTCCGAGCTGGTCTACATGGTGTACAAGGGTTGACAGGAATTACACCAGACCTGACGACGCTAGGTAAGGTTGTCGGTGGTGGGCTACCAGTTGGTGTGTTTGGCGGCCGTAAGGACATCATGTCTGATATCACACCAGCTGGTAAAGTTTATCATGCCGGTACATTGTCAGGTAATCCGCTGGCAATGACAGCAGGAATTGCAACACTGTCGCAACTTAATGAAGAAATGTACACGGCAATGGACGCCAAAGTGACACATATGTTAGAAGGGTTCAAGAGGAGTGCTGATGCACACAAGGTGCCATTGGTCGTTCATCATGTTGGGACAATGTGGAGCTACTTCTTTAATGAAGGCCCAGTCAATAATTTTGATGATGTTCAAAAGAGCGACGTGAAGTTTTTTGCGAAGTTCTTTAAACAGTTACTTCAAAATGGTATTTACACGGCACCATCTCAATATGAGACAAACTTCTTGTCTGTCAAACATACTGATGAAGATATCGACATAACCATTGCTGCATTTGATGACGCTCTGACAAAGACGCTCAAAGCGTAGTAATGGAGATGACAATGATGCGACAATTTCGCGATCTTACGTTGTTACCAATAAGTGAGACCCAAACGCTGGTTATTGCGTGTGATAGCAGTGCCGCCATTGGCGAGAAAAAAGCAGACATGGTGAGCCTAGCAACGGCAACTATGGCTGCTTATTCTTTACGAGTACCATTGCTTGAAACCCTTTGTATCGGTGCGTCACCACTGGCAGTTATTGATACGGTAGGAAACGAAATGCAGCCAACCGGTCATAATATGATTGCTGGGATTAAGGCAGAGCTGATTAAAGCGGGTTATCCCAATTTACCTATTAACGGTAGCACTGAAGAAAATATGGTTACCGTAACGACTTCGATTGGGGTCACGGTTATTGGCATGGCGCCGTCATCATCTTTAATTGGTTTAACAAGTCCAACAGACTTGATTGTTTATCAATTAGGCAGACCGTTTTCGGGAGAAACGCTAAAAACGCACAATGATGAAGTATTTGACTATGACGTCATTAGGCTGTTACGTAAGTTGCCAATGGTACAGGATATATTACCCGTGGGCTCAAAAGGAATTCTGTACGAATTGTCAGAAATGGCACGTACAAACCAATGTGTTTCGACAGCACCGCTTGTTGATTTTGAATCGGATGAAATGCATCGAACGGCGGGACCGTCAACAGTAGCACTAATCGGTGTGACAGTTGATCAGCAGAGTGTTTTTGATCAATTAATTAGTAGTGATCATGCATTTAAGTCGATAAAAAAGATCGCAATTCTAAGGAAGTAGGCAGTAGAGATGGCACAGTTAACAATGGTCACCGGTGGTTCGAAAAGTGGTAAGTCCGTTTATGCAGAGCAACAACTCAATCCGAATCAGCATATTTGCTATATTGCAACCGGCGTGATGTTTCAAGATGATGTTGAAATGGCTCGTCGGATTAAGCATCATCAGGAACGGCGTTCAAGCCAGTGGATAACTCGTGAGCAGTATGAACATGTCGACCAGTTGTTTGGCGACTCACATCTTGATGGATACCTGTTGGATGATGCAACGATGCTCACAACCAATTTATTCTTTAAAAAGGTTGGGGAGCGGGCAGCCGAGTTACACGAAGAAAACTGGGACAAAGTAATCAATGCCCTGTCTACGAACGATGTTGACGATCTAGATAAACAAATTACGACAGAATGGAAACGAATTTTGACAGCCATAGAGCAGGCAGCCGGACAAGTTTTTATTGTGACTAATGAAGTTGGGTTAGGACTAGTGCCGGCAACTAAAGAAGGGCGCATTCTGCGTGATTTATACGGTGAAATTAATCAGCTCATTGCCGCATCCGCCACTCATGTTATTTTTGTTGTCAGTGGCATTCCGGTTTCAGTTAAATAAGAGAGGTCAACGATGTTCGGTGCGATAATTCTGTTTACCCAATTTTTTACACGCATTACAGTGCCCATTGCGATTCCTAATCCAATGGCAAAATTTAATCATAGTGTGCAATATTTGACGGTTTTTGGTCTATTGCTAGGTTTACTTGAAGGTGCTATTTACTTTGGATTGACATTTATTTTGCCCTCATCATTCGCTTGGATTTTAGCAATTTTAGCTGATGCATTGCTTACCGGTGGCTTTCATCTAGATGCGTTTGCGGACACGGCCGATGCAGTGTTTTCATCAAGAACCCCAGATAAAATGCGGGTCATTATGAAAGACAGTCGTCTAGGCACAATGGGTGTTTTGGCATTAATTACATATTATGCCGTAATGCTAAATAGTATTGCAGTCCTAGGCAAGACGTTAAATCACTGGCAACTAGCCGGCCTGATTGTTCTACTCACCACTACTGCAAAGGCTGGTCTGACAATTTTAACCTGGCACATGCATTACGCAGGAGAACAGGGTGGTCTGGCTGAAATGTGGCAAGGGGTCAAAACTTGGCAGATTGTGTTCGGTGAAATCATTTATTTAATCCTAAGTGTGTTTCTGGCCGGTATCAGTGGGCTTATCAGTGCAGTTATTGTTCTAGTGTCGGCTTGGCCGTACCGTCAGCGCTTTGTTCATTTATTTGGCGGCCTAACGGGTGACACGATTGGTGCATTTACATGTGTGGCACAATTGGTTTTTCTCTTAAGTGAAATGATTTTAAATTATACCGGGTTGGTGAGCCACCTATGAAATTATTGCTGGCAAGACATGGTGAAACGTTGCTGAATGCTGAGCACAAGTTTTATGGATCGTTGGATGTTGCTTTGGATGCAGTGGGCAAAAAACAGGCTGAACAATTGGCCCAAAAAATAATGAGTGTACCGCTGACCAAAATTGTGTCTAGTGGTCTCAAACGTTCCCGTCAAACAGCAACCGTGATTTCCGAACTTAGCCGACTGGCATTGTCTGTAGATCAACGCTTTAACGAAAAAGGGTGCGGGCAATGGGAAGGCCTTAATGCTGATGAAATTCAAGCGAGGGATCCAGAGTTCTGGCAACGATGGTTGGATGATCCGCTTAATGTGACACCACCGGATGCAGAGTCGTTTGCAGTCTTTAGATTGCGAGTGACCAGTGCAATAACATCTTTACTGAAGCAGGCACAAAGTACTGATTCGATTATGGTTGTCTCTCACCAGGGAGTCGCTAGATTAATCAATCAAATTCTGATTCCTGCAGATGATTATTGGACACCAGATTTCAAGGCTGGATCTTATACAGAATATGATTTGAAACAGGGCAAGGTAGTAAACGTTCAACGCAATTTGTAGGAGTAATTATGGCGACATTAATTTTGTATCCAAAATCAAAAATTGAATCAGGATTTGTCAGTGAGTTGGAGGCAGTCACTAAACCAGAGTATCTGCCATTACGGCATTTGGAGGCACGTCATTTATCTTCTGATGATCTTAACAAGATTCGTGACGCAAAAGTAATCGTTATTAGCAGTTGGTATGCGCTCAACGTCTATAAAGAGAGGTTGCAAAAGCTGATTAATCCAGTGGATATTTGTGTCTTGAGCAGCAAAATGGCCGTTAATCTGCGTCAGCATCTATCAGAAAATAGCCGAGTTAACATTCGGTATGCTAATGAGGAAAATCAGCAAGGTTTGACCGCATTGTGTAGAACTTATCATCCAAGTGAATCAGTAGTGTGGTTAATAGGCAATCTAACGAATTTCAAACGTCGGTTAAGTGCAAATGAAAGTACATTGATTGTTTATGTTAACCGATGGTCGGCTGAGGATCAGAAAAGAGCAGAAGCGATTATTGCAACAGATCATTTTGAATCAGTATTAGTGACAAGTCCGTCAGCCTATAGTCGATTAAAAACGCTAATCGCCACTGCACCACAATCATTTAAAAATGCAAGATATTATACATTAGGTCAAAAAACGGCATCTGTTATCCGTAAAGATACAGCAAATGTTTGGATGCCGGCGACTAGAAATGCGGTTCTGGCACGTGCGGTAAACCAAATTATTCAGGATACTCAGCAAACACAAAAATAGTTAACAAAGTCGTCAAATAATTGAAAGTAGTTAACAACATGTTACTCATTATCATTGTTATTCTAATTGTAGAGGTGAATCTAGGATGAAGAGTGTCGTTTGTATTAACGGCGGTACAGCAACTGATTCATATAATAAGTTGCTGACCCGTTATATTGCGTCTCGTTATAGCACGACCATTGAGTGGTCGGAGCCGGACATTATGGCGCTACCTTTGATCTTGGCTAATGGTGATAATAATCAGAGTGTTGCGGTAACCGATTTTTTGAAAGCGGTTGCGAGTGCTGACGCAGTTGTTATTGCTACGCCTGAGTATAATAATGCGACGACTGCTGGTATTAAAAACGCACTCGATTGGTGCTCGTTTGCGCCTTATCCATTGAGTGATAAACCAACTCTGTTAATGGGAGCTTCAACGGGAACGTTGGGGACGGTTCGCGCTCAACAAAATGTTCGTGAAATTTTACAATCAGCAATGCTCAGCCCACGTTTGGTAAATCCACCGGAAATATTGCTTGGACATGCCAATACTAAGTTCGATGATCAAGGCAATTTAATGGATCATCAAACATTGAGCTTGATTGATGAAGCAATGCATAAACTAATTCAAATGATTGAAGTGTGAAAAATGAGAGAACATAAAGCAGTGAAACGAATCATTCAGGAATATGTACCCGGCAAACAGATCACTTTGACTCATATTATTGCTAGCCCAACAGATGATGTTTACGTCAAATTAGGTATTGATAATACACACGATAGCATTGGTATCCTGACCGTTACACCTGCTGAAGCGGCCATCATTGCAGGGGATATGGCGATTAAATCTGGTGGCGTGGAAATTGGCTTTTTGGATCGTTTTAGTGGAACAGTTATCTTCCATGGTCAAATTTCTGCATTACAGGCTGCGTTTGAACAAGTCGAAGATAAAATGACAGAATTACTACATTTTTCCGTGGGCAAGATTACGCAAAACTAGACAATATATTGTTATTGTATAATGCCAAATAGTTCACACTTTAACTGTCAAAAAAATACTATTTTAAATCAAAAAGGATCTTTCAACTGCGATAATCCCTTCATGATTGACAGATGAAATATCATAATTCATCTATCAATCATGGAGGGATTTTTCTATGCCTAGATCAAGACATACAACACGACAAAAACTGGCAATCATTATGGAGTATCAGCAACAAGAAATTTCTTTAAGCACCTTCGCCAAGATGAAGCGAATTACCCCCAAGACACTGAAACGTTGGATTGGACTTTTCCAACGATATGGACCTGCAGGATTACAAGCAGTGCGAAACAATGCCCACTATTCTCAAACGTTTAAACTAAGGGTCGTTCAAGCATACTTGGCAGGCGAAGGTACACTTGAAACGCTTAGCATAAAATTTGGTTTACGTGGAACACGACAACTTGAAGAATGGATTTCAAAGTATAATGGAGACAAATTAACGGCTTCGCCGTCTAGAAAGCAGGTCCCCATCATGAGTCGAAAAACAACTTTCGAAGAACGCATTGAAATTGTCGAATACGTTGTTAAGGGTGAACATAGTTACACTGAGACAGCTAATCATTTTCAAGTTTCATATCAACAAGCTCGCTCATGGGTCTTGAAGGCCAAAAATGGTGGTTATGAGGCACTAGTGGATAACCGTGGTCACCGCAAACCAGAGCACGAACTAACTGATTTAGATAAGGCCAACCTCCGCATTCGCCAGTTAGAATCGCGGCTCAAAGATCAGGAGTTATATAAAGCATTCGCAAAAAAATTACAGGAACTTCAGCGCAAGGGGTGAATCAACAACACCGACTGGCCTACCACGCAATCAAGGAAGTCAGTCAAGGACAGCACGGAGCCATCACAAAGTTATTAGGCCTTATTGGGATCAGCCGTCAGGCCTATCATAAAGGTTTGAATCGTTCAGAGACTGCTTGGGAGCAGCGAGACCGAGCACTTAAGGAACGAACACAGTATTGGTTCGATTTTCATCACCAAGGTATCGGAGCTGGAAATCTCTTGATCAATCTCCAACATGATAAATTGATTGACTTCCCAGTTACGATAAAAATGGTTCGTCGTGTGATGCGTGAACTCGGACTGAAATGTCAAATTCGGGTTAAGAAACATCATCGACGTAAAGAAAGTGAGCAGTATATCTTAGACAACGTGCTCAACCAGGACTTTGACGTGGAGGTGCCCAATGAGGTCTGGCTGTCTGATTCAACAGAGTTAACGTACGGCGTAAACGGCCAGTACAAGATGCGCTTAAGTGGCGTCATGGACCTCTATGGACGCCGATTGTTGTCTTACAATCTTAGCGTTACTGAGACTGCGGCAGCGGAGATTCAAGTTTTTCACCGTGCGTTTGAGGCATCTGGCGATGTTCATCCACTGGTGCATACGGATCGTGGCCCAGCGTACACAGCCGGAGCATTTAATAACTTTTTAAGTCGTCATCATGTCCCGAGAAGCATGTCTCGTCCAGGAACACCATATGATAACGCCCCAATGGAACGCTGGTGGAATGAGTTCAAACTTCGCTGGATGGATCGTCATCCGCTGGCAAAGACCTACCAAGAGCTCGTGGAGTTGGTTGAAGACGGCATCGAATACTTCAATCATCATAATCGTTCGGCACAAAGAAACGGCCTCACTCCAGATGAATACTGGAATGAAGCCGTTTAGAGACAAACAAAAGTTTATATTATTTCATCTGTCAACTTGACAGGGCCTAGTGCAAACAGTGAAAGATCCTTTTTTGTCTCGATAAATGCTGTTCGATGTAAATTAATGCGTCATTTATTTCTTTGTTTTTCGTTTTAATGTTGTTAATTCTGTTTAATGAATCAGCTAACGCTTCTTGTTTTTGAGGTTTGACGACGTTAATAACAGGGACTTTAGGTTTAACTTCGGAGCTCTGCACAACGTCTGCGTTGATCATATATCGATCAATCTCACGTTGCACAATCAACCGTAATAATGTAACTGAGGCCTGAGAACGTTCACCTTCTGCGTTGCCGGCGGGGCCAAAGTTGGGCCGGGCGTTTTGTTGGGCAGCCGGATAGCCACAACAAACAAAACCGATAGCTTGTTTGTCATACATGATCGAGAGACGACTGACTGAGAAGTGTTCGTCAATATGAACGGCTTTATTTTGTGGCACCTCATTACAGGTTGCTTCATCACCCTTAAAGGTAGAAAAAAGCGAAAAACCATACAGATTTGTTAAAGTATTCCCTTGTAAATCCGTTACGGTGGCGATGCTGCCGGTTGCCTGTGAAAAATTGGCCAGCAACTTATTAAGCTGATGCGTTCGATCAGCAGTTAATACTTGTGCAAGAAAGTTATTCATATATATCCGCCCTACTTTTTATCTCTTGTCAAATAAGTGACCCTGCAAAACCACTAAACATGATGCAAGGGCAGTTACAGCCTTGTAAATAGTTGAACAATGATAACCGATTTTTGTGTAAGGGATTTCATTGCCGTTACTGTGCTGTTCTTGTTGCCACACTGATTATATCAAGGAATTTAATACTTCACCATGTGTGATTTTTTAGACATGGCATTAAAGTATAACAAATCTTCGTTACTGTAAATGTGTACCAAGTAACCATATTACACGCGTGACTCGCGTGAAGGAGGAAACATTTATGGATAGAGAAGCACTTGGTTTAATCGAAACGCGTGGTTTGATCGCGTCGATTGAAGCGGCTGACGCCATGGTAAAAGCTGCCAACGTTAAACTCGTTGGACAGGAAAAAATCGGTAAGGGATTGATCACGGTGATGGTTCGCGGTGATGTTGGTGCTGTTAAAGCAGCTGTTGACGCAGGCGTTGCAGCAGCGGAAGACATCGGTGAAGTTGTTTCGAATTATGTTATTCCACGGCCTCATCAAGATGTTGAAACTTTGTTACCACAATCAAATAAATAGGTGGGTGAATAAGTTATGGCTGATACTGATGAATTAGTCAATCAAGTGATGGGAAAGTTGCTCAACAAAGCCAATGCTGGCACAACTGTTGACACGAAACCAACACAATCAGGATTGACTGAATTTGTAGGTACTGCCCCAGTCGGTGACACGATTGGGATGGTAATTGCAAACGTTGATAGTGGTTTGTCCGAAAACCTTCATTTACAAAAGCAATTCCGTTCACTCGGAATTCTTTCGGCACGTACCGGTGGTGGTCCACAGATCATGTCTATGGATGAAGCCGTTAAGGCAACCAATACGCAAGTAGTAAGCATTCAAATGCCTCGTGATACAAAGGGCGGTGCTGGACACGGGTCTTTGATTATTGTCGGTGGTGACGATGTTTCTGATGTTCGTCGTGCGATTGAAGTGGCTTTGGCTGCTGTTCCAACTCACTTCGGAGATGTTTACAACAGCCCAGCAGGGCACTTGGAATTGCAATACACCGCTCGGGCTAGTGAAGCAGCTCACTTCGCATTTAATGCACCAATTGGTAAGGCGTACGGCTTGATTGCCGGTGCTCCAGCCGGAATTGGTGTCGTGATGGGTGATACTGCTTTGAAGGCAGCTAATGTCGATGTGCTTTCATTCGCGTCACCTGCGTATGGAACAAGTTTTTCAAACGAAGGGATTCTGCATATCTCTGGTGATTCTGGAGCAGTCCGTCAAGCAGTTGTTGCAGCCCGTGAAGTGGGCTTGGATCTGCTGGGAACACTTGCTGGGAAACCAAAGAATGACTTTCCTTCATACATTTAGGTGAGAGGAGATACACCAATGAAGCGTCAAAAAAGGTTTGAAGCTTTGGAAAAGCGTCCAATTCACTTGGACGGATTTGTTAAGGAATGGCCTGAAGAAGGATTCGTTGCCCTTGAAGGACCTAACGATCCAAAGCCAAGCATTAAAATTGAAAATGGTGTTGTAACCGAACTGGACAGCAAAAAACGTGAAGACTTTGATCTGATCGATATGTATATTGCTGACCACGGGATTGACAAGAGCAATGCTGAACATGTTACGAGTATGGATTCTAACAAGTTGGCAAATATGCTTTGTGATCCTAATGTTCCTCGTGAAAAAATCATTCCTCTGACAACTGGGATGACTCCAGCAAAAGCAGTGGATGTCATCAGTAAAATGAACTTTGTTGAAATGATGATGGCTACACAGAAGATGCGCCCACGTCGGACACCCGCAACGCAGTGTCACGTAACCAACTTGCGTGATGATCCTGTACAAATTGCAGCTGATGCAGCTGATGCAGCTTTACGTGGATTCCCAGAACAAGAAACTACGACAGCTGTTGCGCGTTATGCACCGCTAAACGCGATTTCAATTATGATTGGTGCTCAGACGGGACGTCCCGGTGTACTGACACAATGTTCTGTTGAAGAAGCTTTGGAATTAAGCTTGGGAATGCGTGGGTTTACTGCATACGCTGAAACCATTTCCGTTTATGGGACTGAGCAAGTCTTTACTGATGGTGATGATACACCATGGTCAAAGGGTTTCTTGGCATCATGTTATGCGTCACGTGGTTTAAAGATGCGGTTCACTTCGGGTTCTGGCTCAGAAGTTATGATGGGCTATGCCGAAGGAAAATCAATGCTTTATTTGGAAGCACGTTGTATCTATATCACTAAAGCAAGTGGTGTTCAGGGTCTACAAAACGGTGGTGTTAGTTGTATCGGTATCCCAGGGTCAGTACCATCAGGTATTCGTTCAGTATTGGGTGAAAATTTGATCTGCATGATGCTTGACCTCGAATGTGCTTCAGCTAATGACCAAGCATTTTCACACTCTGACATGCGTCGGACTGAACGTTTGCTGGGTCAATTCTTAGCCGGCACAGATTACATCTCATCAGGTTATTCGTCAGTACCTAACTCAGACAACATGTTTGCCGGTTCTAACACGGATGCCATGGACTACGATGACTACTACGTTATGCAACGGGATCTGAAAGTTAATGGTGGGATCGTTCCTGTAAAGGAAGAGGACGTCATTAAAGTTCGTAATAAAGCTGCCCGCGCATTACAAACTGTCTTTGAAGCACTCGGACTGCCAAAGATTACGGATGAAGAAGTTGAAGCCGCAACCTATGCCAACACTTCAGCCGACATGCCTGAACGTAACATGGTTGAAGACATGAAAGCTGCCCAAGATATGATGAACCGTGGCATTACTGGGATCGATATTGTTAAAGGACTTTATAACGGTGGTTTCCGGGACGTTGCCCAAGCCGTGTTGAGTCTGTTACAACAACGTATTGCAGGTGACTTCTTACAAACATCAGCCATCTTTGACAAAGACTGGAATGTTATCTCTGCTGTTAACGATAAGAACGATTATGAAGGACCAGGCACTGGTTACCGGGTTTCCGGTGAAACTTGGGACAAGATTAAGAATATCCCAATGGCAATCGATCCTTCGAACGTTTAATAATCGGCTAACAGAAAGGAGGAAGTCAAAATGGCTGACATAGATGTTGATCTGCTAAGAAAAATTGTTAAAGAAGTAATTTCTGAAACAAGTGCTGCAAATAAGAAAGTTGATTTTTCCAACAATAGCGGGGCAAGTTCGAACACTGCAACTGCTACTGTGACGAATAAAAATCAACCAGAAGCAAAGGATGCACCTTTGCAACTCGATTGGTTCAAACACGAAGGTCCTGCTAAACAGGGTACCGCAGTGGACGAAGTTGTTGTTGCTGTTTTACCAGGTTTTGCTGAACATATGACCGAAAATATTACCGGCGTTTCACACAAAGATATTTTGCGTCAGGTTACCGCCGGAATTGAAGAAGAAGGTCTCCGTGCACGTGTTATCAAAGTTTATCGGACTGCCGATGTTTCATTTGCTGCTGCAGAAGGTGACAAATTATGTGGTTCTGGAATTGCGATTGCCATTCAGTCAAAGGGAACAACTGTTATCCATCAACGTGATGAAGATCCATTAACGAATTTGGAATTATTCCCTCAAGCACCTGTTATTACGCTTGACACTTACCGTGCAATTGGTATTAACGCGGCTAAGTACGCGAAGGGTGAATCACCGACTCCTGTGCCAACGGTCAATGACCAGATGGCGCGAGTTCAATACCAAGCTAAGTCCGCTTTAATGCACATTAAAGAAACAAAGTACGTAGTGCAAGGTAAGGGTCCTGACGAAATTCAGGTAAATTTTGATTAGAAAGGAATTTCATCATGAGTGAAATGGAAGATCTTGTTGCCAAAGTAATGGCAGACATGAAGGATTCCGATACAAAGAGTAAACCAGCTGAAAATCAGACTAGCACTCAAAGTACCGCATCCACTTCAACTGGTAAGGAATTGGGTCGTGACGATTATCCACTTTTCCGTAAGCATCCAGACATGATTAAATCACCAACAGGTAAGAGTGTCAGTGACATTACATTGGATAATGTTATTAATGATAAAATCACGCCTGACGATCTACGAATCACACCGGCAACCTTAAAGGCACAAGGCGAAATCGCCAAAAGTGCAGGTCGTGCGGCTATTAAGAGTAATTTCGATCGGGCCGCTGAATTAACTGCCATTCCTGACAAACGTCTGTTGGAAATGTACGGTTCATTACGTCCATACCGTTCAACTGAACAGGAGTTATTAGACATGGCCGACGAACTTGAAAATAAGTACAACGCCAAAATCACTGCCGATTGGGTTCGTGAGGCTGCTAAGAATTACAAGATTCGTAAGAAGTTGAAGGGCGACAATTAGTGGAGGCAATTTATGGTGCAAAAGGTTATTGGCGTTGATATAGGTAACTCTTCCACCGAAGTTGCGTTAGCTAACGTTGCTAGTGATGGCACCGTTGATTTTATCAACTCCGATATCACGGCAACAACCGGGATTAAAGGCACCAAACGAAATCTGATTGGGATTCGTACCGCTATTAACGGCGTGCTGCATAAAAGTGGCCTTGAAATTAGCGATATTGATTTAATTAGAATTAACGAAGCCACACCCGTTATTGGTGACGTTGCGATGGAAACCATTACGGAAACTATCATCACAGAATCAACGATGATTGGACATAATCCACGAACGCCTGGTGGTCTTGGGTTGGGAATCGGTCAAACTATCTTGCTAACCGATTTAGCCAACGAGACTGACAAGGCGCAAACGTATATTGTCTTAATTCCAAAAGAAGTTGATTTTGGTGATGCCGCAAAATTACTGAATTTGTATCATGACGCTGGGTTTAAAGTTACTGGTGCCATCTTACAAGGTGACGATGGTGTGCTTGTTGATAATCGTTTGAATTTTAAAATTCCAATTGTTGACGAAGTTTCATTGTTGGACAAGGTGCCGCAACGCATGTTAGCTGCCGTAGAGGTAGCCGATAAGGGCAGTGTCATCAAACAGTTGTCTAACCCATACGGAATTGCGACTGTCTTTAATCTGACACCGGAACAAACCAAAAATGTTGTACCGGTAGCCAGGGCCTTGATTGGTAACCGTTCAGCGGTGGTTATCAAAACGCCAACGGGTGATGTTAAAGCGCGTGTCATTCCGGCTGGATCGATTAAAATCACCGGTGATGGTCATGAAGAAGAAGTTGGCATTTCTGATGGTGCTGAAAAGATTATGAAGACGGTGTCCGACTTCAAGAACATTGATAACGTAACCGGTGAATCAGGAACTAATATCGGCGGCATGCTGGAACGAGTTCGTCAGACGATGGCGGATCTAACAGATAAGCAGATGCAGGATATCTTTATTCAAGATTTGCTTGCCGTGAACACATCAGTACCCAATAACGTTAAAGGTGGTCTGGCAGGCGAATTCTCCATGGAACAAGCGGTCGGAATTGCCTCGATGGTTCGAACAGATCACTTGCAGATGCAGGCGATTGCGGATGCTATCAAAGACGAGTTGGGTGTGGATGTTGAAGTTGGTGGTGCAGAAGCAGAGGCTGCTATCCGTGGTGCGTTGACTACACCAGGGACTCAGGCACCACTGGCCATTCTTGACTTAGGTGCTGGCTCATCAGATGCCTCAATCATTGACAAAAATGGTCATATTGTTGCGATTCACTTAGCTGGTGCTGGTGATATGACAACGATGATTATTAATTCAGAGTTAGGGTTAGATGATCCGTACTTGGCTGAGGATATCAAACGTTATCCGTTAGCGAAGGTTGAAAGTTTGTTCTACATCCGCCATGAGGATGGCAGTGTTCAATTCTTTAAGAAAGCGTTGCCGGGAACTTTGTTTGCTCGAACGGTTGTTGTCAAGCCGGATGGGTATTTACCGGTTCCAGGGGACCTTTCCATTGAACGAATTAAAGCGATTCGACAATCAGCTAAGAAACGAGTCTTCGTAACGAACGCGTTACGCGCACTGGCTAAAGTTAGCCCAACTGGGAACATTCGTGACATTCCGTTTGTTGTCATTGTTGGTGGCTCAGCGTTAGACTTTGAAATTCCTCAGTTGGTTACGGATGCTTTATCCCACTACAACTTGGTTGCTGGACGAGGAAATGTTCGGGCGATTGAAGGACCACGTAATGCGGTCGCAACTGGATTGATCTTGTCTTATGCAAACGAGCTGAAGAAGGGGATGTCGTAATGGCTGCTGAACCTACAATTTTAATTGCCGGTGAAAAAAATGAGGCGATTTTGCCATTGCTTTATGGGATTGAAGAAGAGGAAATTCCGTATACTTTTACGACGGAAGTCTCTTCACCAACCATAATCGGATTGGCACATGAGGCTGCATTAGCATCCCAATTGCGCGTGGGTATCAGTTTTGATAATCGGATGGCTTATTTACACTTCAACAGTTTGGATGAAGATAAACCACTGGCTGAGGTGCCATTAACGGATCAAGAAGATCTGCGAAGACTTGGCGCCAATGCTGCAAGGTTAGTAAAACAGGTACCGTTTAAAAAATTCGAGAAGGGAGGGAAAATCCTATGAGTGATGCTTTAGGAATGGTCGAAGTTGGCGGTTATTCAACAGTCATTAAAGTGGCTGATGTCATGGTTAAGACTGCTAACGTTCACATTGAAAAGGTAGAACGGGCTCGGGGTGCCGGCCAGATGACGGTCTTTGTCACCGGAGATGTTGGTGCTGTTAACGCAGCGGTTGCCGCTGGTGAAAGCATGGCAAATGAAGTTGATCACTTTGTTGCAAAACAAGTGATTGCACGTCCTGCAGAAGGGTTAACGCCACTTGTTGAACGTTCGGTGAATGTTGATCAAATTGCGCCGGAAACAGAACCAGACTCAGTTGCGGCTAAGCCAGCCAGTGCTAAGTCAGCCACGCCGGCTACTGCTACATCAGCTACTTCTGCAGCAACGAGTCAAGCTACTAGTCAGTCAGGGGCTGCTAAGAAACCAACGTCTTCAAGTCGTCGGGGACCAAGAAGTGCTGGCCGCAAGAAGTAATTTTAAAAATGTAAGCGCATTTAAAAGGCCTTTAAAAATTAGGAGGAAATTATTATGAACAACGCTTTAGGAATGATCGAAACAAAGGGTTTAGTTGCCGCTATTGAAGCAGCAGATTCAATGGTTAAAGCAGCCAACGTTGACCTTACTGGTTACGAAAAAATTGGTTCTGGATTAGTTACTGTTATGGTTCGTGGTGATGTTGGTGCCGTTAAAGCAGCCGTTGATGCAGGTACTGCTTCAGCAGAAAATGTTGGTGAAGTTTACGCTTCTTATGTAATTCCTCGTCCACATACAGATGTTGAAAGCATTTTACCTTCAAGCAACAAGTAATAAATTTTAACAACGGGGTAAGTTTATGACTGATAGTGAATTACGTGAATTAGTTAAACAAATTGTTCAAGAAGAAACCCAACCAGGAATTCCGATTGGTGTTTCCAATCACCATGTTCATCTTTCTGAAGAAGACTTTGCACAGTTGTTCCCTGGTCAAAAAATGACCAAGTTTCGTAACCTGAAACAACCAGCTGACTTTGCAACGAATCAGAAGGTCACAGTCATCGGGCCTCATGGTCAAATTGACAATGTGCGAGTTTTAGGACCGTGCCGGAAAGAATCACAAGTTGAACTGTCATTAACAGATGGTTTCCAGATTGGTGTCGATTTACCAGTCCGTCTATCCGGTGATTTGGACGGTGCACCAAAGGTTATCTTACAAACAAAGGATGCGCGGATTCCTGTATACGGTGCTATTGCTGCCAAACGTCACATTCACATGAGTCTTGAAGATGGCAAACGTTATGGTGTTAAGTACGGTGATGAAGTGTCTGTTGAAATCACAACAGGATCCCGTCGTTTGGTCTTCAATGACGTCATGGCACGTCCACGCAAAGACTTTGTGCTGGAAATGCATATTGATACCGATGAAGCCAATGCAGCAGGTTTGACTAAGGACACTGTTGCGAGGATCTTACCCAAAAAGTAAGTAAAAAGGGGATCCTGATATGTTTGAAAAACAAACGGCGTTACTGAAAAAGTTTAGCCAATTAGTTGATCAGGAACCTCATGTCAACACTGAGGTCACACCAGATCAACATTTAAGGGTCGGTGTTGACCTTGGAACCTCAACGATTGTGTTCGTTGTATTAAATGAAAATAATGTCCCCATTTATGGTGAATCAATTCGTGATCATGCTGTTCGGGATGGTATTGTGGTCAATTATCGTGAGGCAGTAGATATTGTGACTCACATGCGTGAACGTGCACAATCACAGTTGAACGTAACGTTAAAATCCGCTGCTGGTGCTATCCCTCCAGGTGTAAGCGCAGCTAATAGCAAGGCGGTTGCAAACGTTATTGAGGACAGTGGGATGCATTGCAGTGATGTTGTTGATGAACCCACGGCCGCGGCAACGATGTTAGGCATTACCGATGGCACTATTGTGGATGTTGGCGGTGGTACGACTGGCATTAGTTTATTTCAAGATGGACACCTGTTACGCGTGGGTGACGAGCCAACTGGTGGTTATCACATGACCCTAGTCTTAGCAGGTAATCGTCAGTTGGATCATGATGCAGCCGAACAATTAAAAAGAGACCCGACTCAACAGAACAATGTCTTTATGGTTGTTAAACCGGTCGTGGAGAACATGGCACACATTACCGATCGGGTGACTAATCATCACTTAGTCCAGCCAGTCGTGGTTGTTGGCGGTGCGACAAACTTTGACGCATTCGCTAGCACATTTTCAAAACAACTTGGTGTGCCAGTGATGGGGATGCCTAATCCCGACTTTGTAACTCCCATTGGCATTGCAATGAGTGACAAGGGGGCGGCCAGTGATGGGTGACATTAGTGAAATTGTTCGTTTAGTTCAACAAAAAATTGAACGACGCGAACAAACAACAACCCGCGTTTCTGTTCACGATACAGATCAACTGACGGAAAAGACCGCTTTAGGAGCCCGAAAAATCATTATCACTGATATTTATCCAACTGATTTGGCACTGCTACTATCTTTATCGCAGACAGCCCCGTTGGTTAAATTCATTCAACTTGCACAAGCTGATGGTGATGAAGTACGGTTACAAATCGCGTTCACCAATGTGAATTTCATCCCTTGGTCATTGTTGGTTGACTGGTCACTTAATTTTTCTCTGGCGGATGAACGTCAATTACATGTCAGTAAATCACACATGATTTCACGACGGGATGTTGTTAATTTGACTAAACAAAGTGTGTTTATTAAACGAAATGATCAGCAAATGACTGCGAGTGCACAGGAATATCTTCGCGATCAACAAATTGAGATATTAGAAAGGACGGATCAATTATGTATATGGCAAAAGTAGTTGGAAGTGTTGTTGCCACACAGAAAGATGATTCGTTAATTGGTCGCAAGCTAATGATCGTTCAACCAATTGACAGTGATCGTAAACCTATTCGGACGGAAGAGGTTGCTGCAGATACAGTTGGTGCCGGTGTTGGCGAGTTAGTTCTGTTAGTCCGCGGTGCAGGTGCTCGAAAAACACAGCGTGAAGGGGTCCGTAACAAGGATGTCGTTGATTCAGCAATTGTGGGCATTATTGATCGATTCGACAAGTGAGGTGACACGAGGTGGCCATTTATACAAAAACCGGTGATAAAGGGACAACATCTCTTTTCACGGGTGAACGTGTTAAAAAATACAATACGCGGGTTGAAACATATGGCACGTTTGATGAGTGCAATGCGCAAATCAGCGTTGCAGAAAAGTACTGTCTGCGTGAGGAAAACCGTGAGTTATTGCGGTGGGTTCAAAACCGGATGTTTATTCTAGACGGTGAAATTGCTTCATCGGATCCAGATAAGTTTTATGGCAAGAGCGATCGAATTGAAGAACCTGACGTCAAGAAAATGGAAGATGTCATCGATAAGTACATTGCCAAATTACCTGAATTACATGAATTTATTTTACCGGGATCAAGTTTAGCGGGTGCACATTTACATTTAGCTAGAACGGTATGTCGGCGTGCAGAGCGTTTACTGACAAAAATCAGTGAGGACATCACCTTCCGACCACAAGTGCTCCAATATGCTAACCGCTTGTCAGACTTTTTGTACATTCTGGCACGCGACGAAGATGAAGCGGATCGTCAAACGAAGATTTGTGATGAAGTCGTTCGTCGCTACCAACAAGCAGTATCAAAACACTAACTGAATATTGAAACTAGAGACATTGTTTGTTGCTGGTAATAGTAGCCAAATGACGCTTACGGTTGTCAAATATGAACGCCGCCGTGGGACCGGTTTAAGCCTCCTGAAATCCGGAGTCTTTCACCTCGCCGCCAAGCCTCCTGAAAATCGGAGTCTTTGCGACCGTCCGTGTTGTAACTCTGGCACAAATCGCCGAACCAACAACACTTTCACGACTTACATTCATATTTGACGCCCTCCAGCTCATATTGCATTTTCAATAATTTATTGATTGAGACTGCAACATTATTTTCAGTAGCTATTTTAGTTACTTTGTAGGTTAGTGAAGTCGACCAGAAACAGAGTTCAGTGAAAGCATGACTTAGTGAACGGTTTTCGGTCACTTAGTCATGCAGGACGAGCTTTGAAACCTGGGCTACGGGTTCAAAGTCGAGGTCGAAGATCGCAAAGCGAGCTAAGACCGGTCCCATGGAACGGCGTTGCTGGTCGGCGTAACGAACGAACTACTGAATTAGCTTATTAAAGAATTTCAATCTTGTAAGTTAAAAATAAAATATTTAAAAGGAGGTCATCTAAATGGCAGTTGAAAACATTTTGTCCAGCGTTCAGGCAGCATTTAAGAACAAAGATGGTTCCGGCGCATTTACACGGGCCAATTTCCAAAAAGTATTTGATGCCTGTGAAAACAAGGCTAATGAACTTGGTGTTGGCGTATCCATGTGCTTCATGGATGCAGCTGGAAACCCATTGATGCAGTATCACATGACTAATGCTAATTTGGTCAGCATCACACTGGCTCCTAAAAAGGCGTGGTCCGCATTGGCCATGAAACAGCCGACAAAAGAAGTTAGTGATCAAATTCAACCTGGGGCACCATTATATGAAATGGAAACTATGTTGGATGGCAAACTCGTTTCATTCGCTGGTGGAATTCCACTGATTGTCAATGATCAAATTATCGGTGCACTTGGTTGCAGTGGTGGTGCTGTCGAAGAGGATCAGGCAATTTGTGAAGCTGGCGTTAAACAATTTCTAGAAGGGATTAATTAGTTTATGGCAGAACTAGAAGATCAAATTCGCAAAATTATTCAAGATGAACTGAATCAGCAGAGTTCTGGCGATAAAACCCCTGCAACTGCCTCAAGCAATGCGGCTGCATCAACTACGGCCACATCAGCACCCTTAACAAGTGGTCAGGGTAAGCTGGGAATTTTCCCAGATGTTGATTCTGCGATTGCCGCTGCCAAGGCAGCAGAAGATCAGTTTGTTGACGCAAGTATTGAAACGAGAACTCAAGTCATCGATGCAATCAAGAAGGGTTTTAAACCATACATCGAACAGATGGCCAAGGCCATTCGTGAAGAAACTGGCATGGGTACGGTCGAAGCAAAAATCGCTAAGTTGAACAATGCTTTGTACAACACACCCGGTCCTGAAATTCTTCAACCAGAAGCCGAAACTGGTGATGGCGGACTAATTATGTACGAATATGCGCCTTACGGTGTTATTGGTGCTGTTGGTCCAAGCACAAATCCATCTGAAACGGTGATTGCCAACGCAATCATGATGTTAGCGGGTGGAAATACGTTATTCTTTGGTGCCCATCCTGGTGCTAAGAACATTACTCGTTGGACAATCGAAAAGTTAAACCAGTTTGTTTACGATGCAACTGGTTGGCAAAACTTGGTTGTTGGGATTGAAAACCCAAGTATTGAAGCCGTACAAAAGATGATGGCACATCCTGACATCGCTTGTTTGGCCGTTACTGGTGGTCCGGCCGTGGTTCATCAAGCCATGACGAGTGGTAAGAAGGCCATTGGTGCCGGTGCTGGTAATCCACCTGCAATGGTTGATGCTACTGCTGATATTAAGTTGGCAGCACATAATATCATTGATTCAGCTTCATTCGATAACGATATTTTATGTACAGCTGAAAAAGAAGTTGTGGTTGAGTCGTCTGTTAAAGATGAACTGATCAAAGACATGCAGGATGAAGGGGCCTTCTTAGTTACTAAGCCTGAAGACATTCAAAAATTAGCTGACATGACGATTCAAGATAATGGTGCTCCCGACAGAAAGTTTGTTGGTAAGGATGCAAATTACATTCTGGCTCAAGCAGGCATCCGTTATGAAGGTCGTCCTAAGGAAATCATTCTTGAAGCAGCTAAAGATCATCCGTTAGTTATGACTGAAAATCTGATGCCTATCTTGCCAATTGTTAACTGCCCAGACTTTGACAGTGTCTTGAAGACTGCGGTTGAAGTTGAACAGGGATTCCATCACACAGCATCAATTCATTCACGTGACCTCATTCATATCAATAAAGCTGCTCATCGAATGAACACATCAATTTTCGTTGTTAACGGTCCGACCTATGCCGGTACTGGTGTTGGCTTCACTGGGGCATCCGCTTTAACGATTGCCACACCAACTGGTGAAGGTACAACAACTGCAAAATCATTTACCCGTCGTCGTCGATTGAATTCGCCTCAGGCATTCTCTTTGCGCAGTTGGAATGATTAGTTGAAAGGGCGTCAAACATGGAAAAATTTACGATTCCCACAAAAATCATTGCCGGTTCAGATAGTTTGGATGTCCTTCAGGCATTTGAATCACAAAAGGTTATGTTCGTTTGTGATCCATTTCTGAACGGTAGTGACACGTTAAAAATGATCGAATCACACTTACCAAGTAGTGCAGAGGTCAAAGTATTTGCCGATGTTAAACCAAATCCACCATTGACCAGTATTACTGCTGGAGTCAAAGTTTATCAGGAATTTGATCCATCCGTTATCGTAACGCTTGGTGGTGGTTCAGCCATTGATACTGCTAAAGCAATTCGTAATTTTGGCGAAAAGATTAGTGGTAAACAGTTGAGCTGTTTCGTTGCGATTCCAACCACTAGCGGGACTGGGTCAGAAGTAACCAATACAGCTGTTGTTTCAGATGAAGAAAATCATGCAAAGTTCCCCATTATGGATGATCATTTGATTCCTGATATTGCAATTTTGTATCCACAACTTGTTGTCAGTGCACCAGCTTCAGTTACTGCATACTCTGGCATGGATGTTATGACTCATTCGTTGGAATCACTGGTTGCTAATGATGCTAACTTGTTTACAGAAGCACTAGCCGAAAAAGCGGTTGACGTCATTGGTAACAATCTTGTTGATGCATACCGTAATCCAACTAACCTTGAATTACGCCACATCGTGCATGAAGCCGCTACTGCTGCCGGTCTGGCCTTCAATACTGCTGGACTTGGGATTACACATTCAATTGCGCACCAACTTGGTGCCCAGTTCCATGTTCCGCATGGCTTGGCCTGTGCCATGGTATTGCCACACGTTGTTGCGTTTAATGCACAGGATAAAAAGTGTGAAGCTAAGTACGCAGAAGCTGCTCGTAAAGCACGTTTGGCCGGTGCTGATAGTTCAGACAGAATGGCTGTTCGCGAATTAATTCGCAAATTACAAGCCATGATGCGTCAGATGAAGTGCCCTCGCACATTAGCTGCTTTTGGAATCAAGCCAGAAGATGCTAAGGCTGCCTGCGAAACAATCGTTAAGGCTGCTAGAAAAGATGGAACATTTCCTGGTAACCCAATTGTTCCAACTGATGAGCAATTGGCCGAGATTTATCAAAAAGTAATCGAATAATGATGGGGTGGAGAAAATGGACGGCTTTCTTGGTGAATTATTAGGCACGTTTATCCTGATTGTACTCGGGGCAGGTGTCTGCTGCGGTGTCAACCTTAATAAAACCTACGGTAAAAATAACAGTACTTGGCTGTTAATCAACTTAGGTTGGGGTATGGGCGTCACTATGGGTGTTTATGTGGCGGGCCACCTTGGCTCACTTGGTCACTTGAATCCAGCAGTTACCCTAGGAAGTGCAATCTTTGGATTGTTCCCATGGTCGCAAGTTGTGCCATATCTACTTGGTCAGTTTATCGGTGCTTTCCTTGGCGCCGCTGTTGTTATCATTCAGTACTACCCACACTTTAAGGTTACAAAGCCCGAAGAGGGTAACACGGTAGGCAACTTTGCGACAATTCCGGCAATTAACAACCCGGTCTTTAACTTTCTGAGTGAAGCTATTGCAACGTTTGCATTTATGTATATTTTGCTGAACTTAGGCAATTTCACGACTGGTATGAAACCATTTATTGTTGGCTTCCTAATTGTTTCAATTGGGATGAGCCTTGGCGAGACCACAGGTTATGCCATTAACCCAGCGCGTGACTGGGGTCCACGTTTGGCTTACACGCTTTTCCCTGTACCAAACAAAGGCACCACGAACTGGAACTACGCTTGGGTGCCAATGGTTGGACCAATTGTTGGTGCAGTTATTGCAACAGGTTTGTTTAAGATCTTGTAATTAATAGTTCTGTAATGACAGATTTAGGGAGGAAACTAAAAATATGACTCATAAAGTGTTAGCGATTAATTCAGGGAGTTCGTCCTTGAAGTTTAAGCTTTATCAAATGCCAAGTGAAACAGTGATGGCGGATGGTCAAATCGAACGAATTGGGGATCCTGACGCAAAACTAACACTCAGATACACGCCGGAAGGAACACAGACGCAACAGAAGAAAACAGCACAACGACCGATTGTTGATCATCAAGCAGCTGTTGAACTCGTGATGAACCAGCTACTAGAGAACAAAATCATTAGTAGTTTAGATGAAATCGAGGGTGTGGGTCACCGTGTTTCAAATGGTGGATCGTATTATCTTAAATCTGTGATTGTGGATGGTGAGGTCGAACAGCGAATTGATGAATTGAGTTCGCTGTCGCCTTTACATAATCCAGTTAATCTACTGGGCATAAAGGCGTTTGCGCAAAAACTACCACATACTAAACAGGTTGCGGTGTTTGATACGTCATTCAATGCCACAATTCCGTTAACAAGCGCCTTATATCCGATTCCGTATGAATATTATGAAAAGTATGGAATCAAACGATTTGGATTCCATGGACCAAGTCATCAATATATTGCGGAAGAAACGGCAAAATTAGTACCAGGTTTGCATCGGTTAATTAGCTGTCACATTGGCAATGGGGCAAGTATTTCAGCCATTGTTGATGGTAAGACGGTTAACAACTCAATGGGTTTCACGCCATTGGCAGGGCTGATGATGGGGACTCGCTCTGGGGATATTGATCCTCAAATCATTCCATTTCTGGAAGAACATGAACATATGGATTCCGAACAGATCAAAGATATGTTAAATGAAAAGTCTGGCGTGTTGGGGATTTCCGGAATTTCTAATGATTTACGTGAAATTGAGGACGACGCTGCTGAGGGTAATAAACGAGCACAGTTAGCACTAGATATGTTTGTTCATCAGATTGTAATGTATATTGGTTCTTATGTTGCTGATATGAACGGTGTTGATGCCATTACCTTCACGGCTGGTGTTGGTGAACATTCTTCTACTATTCGAAAGATGGTAGTCGCACATTTAGGATATTTAGGCATTCAGTTGGATGAGCAAAAAAATGACGAAAATGCTCAGTTTATTCAAACATCCGATAGTAACGTTAAGGTATGAGTGGTTCGAACGGATGAGGAAGTTGTCATTGCTAGAGATGTTGCACGACTATTACATTTGGAGAGTTAAGCCATGAGCGAGAACACATTTGACCATGCAGAAAATCTAGAACGGGTTATTCAGGAGTCAGTTCCTGGTAAACAAGTTACACTAGCACATATTATTTTACATCCCGATAAGGAGATTTTTGACAAACTTGGAATTGAGGATACTTCAACAGCGTTAGGTTTGTTAACAATCACACCAGGTGAGGCGGCAGCCATTGCTTCGGATGTTTCAGGTAAAGCAGGCAATGTTAATGTCGTGTTCATTGATCGCTTCAGTGGTTCTGTTTTGTTGGCAGGACAAGTGGATGACGTGAGAGCGGCCATCGAAGCAGCAGAGGACACGTTGTCAAAAATTCTTGATTTTACGATCACACCGATTACACAATCGTAAGGGTTTTCCTCATTACGTGAACTGATTCACGATTCAAACCTTGTTTGTGGACAACCGTCATGTTATTTTATGACGTGAACGGATAATCTGAAACTTTTATAATTACAATAAAACGGGGTTGCTAAAATGAGTGGAAACAACGAAGAAAATCAAGATCGCGTGTTCAAAGATTATAATCCAGAACAAGTTGAAGCCTATGGAGCTTTAGATGAATTAAACGCTTGGCTGGGTCTATGCCGTGTGCGTGCGGTCAATAATGGATTGCGTCCATTCGATGCTGAATTTAAGACAATTCAACGATTGCTATTCTGTATTGGCACAGATCTTTCCGTTGACGATGACGATCCAAATGTTCGCCGTGTATTTCCAGATGGTGCAAATGACTGGTTAAAGGGGTTAACAACGCAGTATTCAGTCACGTTGCCTGAGATTCATCAATTTGTTGTGCCGGGTGGCAGCATTCAGGCCAGCGAGTTACAAGTCGCAAGGACCATGGCATTAAAGTCTTTTAGGTTGGTGAGAATTGCCTTAAATGACAAGCACATGGAAATGGCACAGTTTTTGGACACGTTATCAAATTACTTCTTTGTGATTGCACGCTATGTTTATGTTGAGATGGGTGTTCAGGAAGAATTATTTGATGCCGATGATCCGAATTGGCCATTTTAAAAAAATTCACTAATGGGGTGAAAGTATGAAAAGGCCACTGTTGGTTGGTGCGGTCGGATGTGGTAAAACGACACTACACCAACGTTTGACTGGCGCACTGATCAAGTACGATAAAACACAGTCAGTGGAATTTTTTAAAGATGCGATTGATACACCAGGAGAATTTGTTGAACATCATCGTTTTTACAGTGCCTTGTCTGTGACGGCTGCGGATGTTGATCTGATTCTAATGTTGCAAAGTGTTTTAGATCGACGACAGATCTTTGCTCCAGGGTTTGCCACAATGTTTAATAAACCAGTTGTTGGTATTGTGACTAAGGTGGATTTAGCGGACAGCGTGACACAAATTGAAGCGAGTGCCAAGTATCTACGAAGTGCTGGTGCTAAAACCGTGATTTTAAGTTCTGCAGTTAAGGACATTGGCACGCTTAATGTTGAACACGTATTAGAAATGAAATAGGAAGTCGACGCTTATGATGAGTAAGACAGAAGTGTTAGAAATTGCTGGTAACGTAACGAGCTGGTTGATTGAGGCCGGCGATAAACTGCGTCCCGGAGTTAATCATATTTCAAAGGTGGACACTAAATCATCTCGTAATGACTTGGTCACTAATGAAGATGTCAGTATTGAAAAATTATTGGATGGTCATATCCGACAAACATATCCTGACGCACAGATAATGGGTGAGGAAAACAAGGCTGAACGACCGCAAAATTTACATGGACTCGTTTTCTTTGTTGATCCCATCGATGGAACGCTAAATTTTGTTCGTAAACATGATTGTTTTGCTTCCATGATTGGCGTTTATTATGATGGCGAACCGGTCTTTGGTGGAATTTTGGATGTGATGAATAAGGATTTATACTGGGGTGGCCCGTTGCTAGGTGTTTATCGTAATGACGTTAAGCTTGACGCAGTGGCTGACTGTCCGTTAGCCGATGGATTAATCGGCGCGTCCTGGCGTCAGTTATTCACCAATCGTTTTAATCTTGGGACAATTGGTTATCATGCGTCAGGAGTTCGTATTCTTGGTAGTGCGGGTCTTGAATTCGTTCAATTGTTGAATGGACGACATGTTGGTTATGTTTCAACATTGAATCCGTGGGATTTCGCGGCTGGGTCAATTTTGGCTGAAGCATTGGGATTTGAAACTGGCAGTGTGTCGGGGTATCGGTTGTCGCTGTTGCGGCCGGCGGATTATGTGGTAATGACGCCAAATGCGATGAAGACATTTAGAAAACTTGCATATGCATAGTGCTTAACGTGTTTTAGTTATTTGGAGCTGTTCATTTATTTGAACGGCTTTTTTTGTATTTGGGAAGATTAATAAGCTTCAAAAATTTGTTTGTGCTTAAACCAAAAGTATTGACTGGTTAAACGTTTTTATCGGGGGTGAATTGCGTATGTAGATGATATAATGGGCCTGATAGATGAGCCCGTTAAATATATCAAAGGGCGCAATTTCTATCATCAGAATATTGCGGGTGCGAATGATTGCTATCAATTGACCCACATTCGAATATGTATTATAAAAAGCATGTAATTTGGTATCACGGTACAACTTGGGACAATGCACTGAGTATTCAGAAAAATGGTGTCGTGTCTAATTGGAATAAGAAATCTAAAGAAGATTTTGGACTTGCCTTCTATTTGACTTCTAATAGGGGTCAGGCAGTTCGTTGGGCAAGATTATCGGCTTCTCGACAATTTAGATTGGGAATAACAGGAAAAGGTACTTTGCCTGCTTTAGTCACCGTTAGATTTGATGAGGGTCTATTAGATGAGACCATTTCAAAAGAGTTTGCGCTCTGTAATGAAGAATGGGCGCAGGAGATTTTAAAGAATAGGACTATGTCCAACATGAAGCGAACGATTGAAGTTGAATACGGACCTGTTGCAGATGGTAAGATTACCGATGCATTAAAGAAATATCAAAGAACAATGAGTATTGAGGGTTTTAAAGACTTAATTTCTAATTCAAAATTTGAACGTCGGTACGATCAACTGGCACTCATTTCGCAACATATTTGTAATCAAATAAAAACAGTAACTATTAAACAGTTAACGAAGGAGGAAAATGAAAATGAGTTTAACAATTAAAGAAGAGGTTAATCGAGATTTCTTTAACGAAATGATTGATTTCATAAGCGAAGAAGGACATTTGTCTAGAGCAGATGCACAAAAACTTGTTGATCCATTTCGAGAACGCATCGATACTGATTTACCATATATTCAACATACTGGACCTATTTATTTTGCTGAGAAGATTTTGATGCAAGAAGGGCTCATTCCTTTTAGGCAAATGTAATTTATGATTTGGTTGTGGTTACGAGAGTCTAATAGCGTGGTAAATTATTGTTGAAGAGGTAGATCGAAATTTTTTCAATGAAGTGACTAATGTAATGTTGTCAGACGGGTACCTGTTGAAAAAAGGCACAGAATGATCGATTTTGATTTTCAAGGGCAGTGAAATTAGGCTTTCAGCACCGCAAATAGTTAGGCTTATATTACGTATTCAGCTACTAATAAAGTCAAAAGTAAAGATGCTATTAGAATCATTTTTATAGAAGTAGGCCCACATAGTCTGTTTTTCAATGTTAAAAGAGAGTTTATTTGATTATCAGTTCAGTTTGCATAATGGTAAATCAAAAAATAATTTGTTATACTCGGCTTGTGAATTGAATAGAAGCGCTTACTAAATGGAAGTCCGGTGAGAATCCGGCACGGTCCCGCCACTGTGATTAGTGTTTAGCACTATAAGCCAGGTCTTTTTAGTAGGATGCTTGGGCGGGTACATTATCTCGTGGAGTAGGTAGGGTATCCATAAATTCGACGAACAGGCACAATGATGTGCTTTTTAACATAAACAATGGTGTTTATGGGATGCCGCAGGGGACTGCGGCATTTTTGTGTATTTATTAACAATGATATTGACCACAGCTTCTGTAAGCGCTATCATTAAAGGGTAAATAAAACTGAATATCTTGTACAATGGCGTACAGTTAAGCAAAGAGGCTTTAGAACATACTTTTTAAGTGTGCTCAAAAGCCTCTTTTTTCATTTTTTATTTGCATTAATTTGGAAGAATAATGAAGGAGGTAACATCATTGGAAACAATTCAATTTGGAACACAAATTTGGACCGGTGATAATGCATTAGCTGGACTGGAGAAGATTGATAGTCAGCGCATTTTTCTTGTTACTGATCCATTTATGGTGAAATCCGGTGCACTTGATCAGATAACCAAGCATTTGAATGTCAAAAATGAATTGAGCATTTTTTCTGACATTCAGCCGGACCCACCAATTACAAAAGTGGTGGAGGGCATTAAAGCACTTCAGTCATTTAAGGCAACACTCTTGGTCGCTGTTGGCGGTGGTTCAGCGATTGATGCCGCAAAGGCAATGAAATATTTTGCTCAGAAGATGGCCGAAGATAGTCCACAGCTGGATTTGATTGCCATTCCTACAACGAGTGGTACTGGTTCAGAAGTCACCAATTTTGCGGTTATTACTAATGCAGAAAAAGGTGTTAAGTACCCACTAGTTACTGATGATATTTTACCAAAGGTCGCGGTATTGGATGCCAACTTGGTTTTGTCGGCACCCCAAAATATCACAGTAGATACCGGGATGGATGTTTTGACGCACTGCTTGGAAGCCTATGTTTCAATCAATGCGAATGATTTTTCTGACGCGTTGGCGGAAAAGGGATTCCAAATGGTTTTTGAATATTTACCGCGTGTTAGTGAAAACGGTGATGACATGGAAGCTCGCCAGAAGATGCATGATGCTTCTTGTATTGCAGGAATGGCGTTTAACATGGTCAACCTTGGGTTAAATCATGGTATTGCTCATGCTGCCGGCGCACGTTACCACATTCCCCATGGACGTTTAAATACAATTTTGATGCCTAATATTATTGCTTATAATGCGGAAATGAATGATGGATTCTGGAAAGAACCAAATCGGGCAGCTACTAAGTATGCAAATTTGGCTCGCCTTATCAACATTAATGCGGCCAATCCGAAGCTTGCTGTGCAGGGCCTAATTGACAATATTATTTGTTTAAGAAAGGTATTGAAAATGCCTGCTAGCTTTTCAGAGTATGGGATTAGCAAAGATTTATTTGAATCAACTAAAGCCGAAATCTCAGCTGCAGCGCTTAAAGACGGAACGACAGTTGCAAATCCGAGGAAACCTACTGTTGCTGATGTAACCGATATTTTGAATCGTAGTTTTATGTGATTGACGTCACTAAGACGGTCACTTTATAATTTATCTATATAAGTAATTGTATCGGAACAAATGAGCAACGAGGGGTAAAAATCATGAACGAACGAATCGCAATCGTGGACGATGAACCCATCACGAGAATGGATATTCGCGATATTGTAGAAAATGCTGGCTATCAGGTTGTCGGTGAAGGTAGCGATGGTTTTGAAGCAATCGATATCTGCCAGAAAGAAAAGCCTGATTTAGTCATTATGGACATTCGAATGCCATTGTTGGATGGTCTCAAAGCAGGTAAAAAAATTTTAGCTGATCATTTGAGCCATTCTATTGTGTATCTATCTGCTTACAGTGATGACGAAGATACTGAAACAGCAAGCCAAATAGGTGCAGTGGGTTATTTGGTGAAGCCGTTATCTGAACGGTCATTATTGACCACGATTCGAGTGGGTCTTGTTCATGACAAACGAACTCAGGAATTGTCCGATGAAGTAGACGACCTGACTATTAAATTGAAGGAGCGCAAACTGATTGACCGTGCGAAGGGCATCTTGATGTCTGAAAATAATTTATCTGAGGATGCGGCCTACAAAATGCTCAGAAATCTAAGTATGAGCAAGCGTCGTTCCATGAAAGATATTGCTGAACTAATTGTGATGGATGCCTGATGAATGAAATTGAAAAATTATGTCAACGTTATACCACACTTGATTCATTGGACGTAAAGCTACTTGTTGAAACGGCAGAAAAGATTAACCAAACGGAACGTTATCAAGATTTTGATGTATTCATTGACGTACGTAATGAATTTTCTGATCAGGCTGTTGTCGTTTTCCACAAACCACCATTAACAAAACAGTCTTTGTATCATCGGCAAGTTGTCGGGCAGCAAGCGTTACGCACAAACGAACCGGGTGTTATGCATACATTGGAAACACAATTGAAATCAGTGGATTTGTTGGCCGAAACTCAAGAGAAGCGGTTAATTCATCAACGAATCTACCCAATTATTAGAGGAGATCGAACGATTGGTGCGACAATTATCGAATCTGATGAATCAGAAAATGTTTTAAATGATTTTCAGAGCCCAAAAGACGGTCAAGCACGATTTAATGACATTTCTGCTACGGTGAAAATGTTTAACCGCCAAGAAAGCACGACTATTACGGATCAACTGGCTGATGCAATATTGGTTTTTGATCATTCGGGCGCTCTGGTTCTTGCCAATCAAACAGCCATTAATTTATATCAGAAGGTTGGTTACATTGGCAAAATTATTGGCCTGGACTTCGAAAATTTGTCTTTAGATGGTACCCGATTTCAAGAGAATCTGAAAGTGCTATCTCAGGTCGACGAGCGGGATCAGCCACTTAAATCAACATTTAATTACTTGAATTACTTTTTTTCATCTCGCAAATTTTGGAATCGTGAATCTCGACAATTGGTTGTTCTGCTTGAAGATAAAACCGATGTTAAAGCAAAAGAAGCTGAGATTATTTCAAAATCTGTGGCCATTCGCGAGATAAACCATCGAGTAAAAAACAATCTTCAGTCCGTGATTTCTCTATTGAGAATTCAACAGCGTCGACTTGATGATGAAACGGCGAAACAGGCTTTAACTGAGAGCATTAGTCGAATAACGGCTATTGCTTCTACTTACGAATTGATGTCTAAACAAATTGAGGATGAAACGAACTTAAAAGCCGCTTTACAATTGTTGGTCTCACACTTTATTCAACTTGATGATAATACCCAGCAAATCACCATTGATTTACAAGTTGACGAAACAATTACTGTCAACAGTGATCAGGTAGTGACGATTTCTATCATTGTGAATGAGTTACTTCAAAATGCTTTTGCGCATGCGTTCATCGCTAGTACGCCTCAAAATCATGTTCTGATTCAGGGAACAGTTAACAATAACGTGATAACGCTTCAAGTTAAAGACAATGGGATTGGATTTGACCCTCATCGGACACGGTCCGGAAGTTTAGGGTTGATGATTATTCGAAGCTACGTATCAGACAAGCTGTCAGGAAAACTAAATATTGAAACATCATCCGTGGGAACGGATGTCACATTTTCGTTCGATCATACGCCGCAACAATGAAGTTGTGGCAGAGCAATGGGGCTCAAGATCAAGTCAACTTAACACCAATTGTTTTAGTGTTGAAGCTGATTTGATTTTGAGTCCCATTTTTTTGAAAAGAGGTGAACGACATGGAGGATGACCAGATTTTAAGTGTCGGAATTGATCTGGGAACATCCACGACACAGCTTATTTTGTCGAGATTAACGGTAAAAAACTTTGCGTCGGCATTTTCTGTACCAAGAATTAACATTTCAAAAAAAGAAGTTATTTTTCAAAGTGACATTATTTTTACACCGTTGTCATCACCGACGGAAATAGATGCCGAGGCCATAAAGAAGTTTGTAACTGAGCAATATAAAAAGGCCAATATTGATAAGCAAGCTATTCAAATGGGTGCTGTTATTATTACCGGAGAAACGGCTAGAAAAGAAAATTCTAGTTCTGTTACAGAAGCATTGAGTGGCTATGCTGGTGACTTCGTGGTAGCAACTGCCGGTCCAGATCTTGAAAGTATCATCGCTGGTAAGGGTGCAGGTACTAACGCCGTTGCAAAAAGGCAGCGAAAGTCAGTGGTAAATATTGATGTCGGTGGTGGCACAAGTAATCTTGGTTTATTCAATGATGATGGTGAAGTAATTGATACGGCATGTTTTGATGTTGGTGGCCGATTAATCCGTATTTCTAAAGAGAATCATCGGATTACGTATATTTCGCCAAAGGTAGAGCAACTGATCAAGTCACTAAAAATTGATATCAGCGTTGGTATGTCTGTCACAGCAGCACAACTCCAGCCAGTTATTGATGTTTTAACTCAAACTCTTGAAAACAGCATTGGTTTAGGTGACCGCAGTCCTTATTTTGATTTGTTTATCACAAATCATGCACTTCATCCTGAAAACAAAATTGATGGGGTTACATTTTCAGGTGGTGTTGCAGATTGTCTCAACGAGGAATTGACAGAGGATGAATTTCGTTTTGGCGACATTGGATTGTTACTAGGTCAAGCAGTTCGTCATTCTGCCATTTTCAAAGAAAAGACAGTTTATCCGTCGGTAGAAACAATTAGAGCCACTGTGGTCGGCGCCGGTTCACATACAACTGACGTAACTGGGAGCACGATTGCATATACAGCGGACATTTTGCCGATTCGAAATTTGCCGATATTGAAAATTGCCAAAAGTGACGAAAGTTTAGCAGCGGATGCTCTAGCAACAAGTATTAGTGAAAAAATCAACTGGTACAAAGTTCAAAATGAGCTTAGCAATGTGGCATTAGCGTTAGTGGGTAGGCGAAGTCCATCATTCGCTGATATTCAACGTTACGCTGCTGGAATTGTTAAAGGCGCACAAATTTTAATTGTGAAACATGAACCATTAATTGTGATGGTTCATGAAGATATGGCGAAAGCATTAGGACAAAGCCTGTTTGCACTTTTGCCATCTAAATATCCGTTTGTATGTATTGACAGTGTAAAAGTTGAAAACGGTGACTATATTGATTTAGGAGCTCCAATCGCTAATGGCGAAGTACTTCCGGTTATTGTTAAAACGTTAGTGTTTGGCTAGCACAGTGACAAATGAACAGAGACTTTGAAATTACGAGGAGGGAACGGAATGATTTTGAAAACAAAACTATCGGGTCAATTGTACAGCTTTAGTTCAGTTAAAGAAGTCATGGCGAAAGCCAACGAATTAAAGTCTGGGGACGAATTAGCTGGCGTAGCTGCAAAAGATGCTACTGAAAGGGTAGCCGCAAAAATTGTATTGGCCCAGTTAACTCTAAATGATATTTATAACAACCCAGCTGTTCCATATGAGGACGATGAGGTTACACGAATCATTATTGATGGTGTTAACCAACGAATCTTTGAAGAAATTAAAAACTGGACTGTTTCAGATTTGCGGGAATGGTTATTAGATGACCATACCACTGATATCGACATCAAACGGATTCGACGTGGCCTAACCTCCGAGATGGCTGCGGCGGTCACAAAATTAATGACGAACATGGACCTAGTCGTTGCTGCAAAGAAAATCCATGTTGAAAAAACTGCAAACACGACAATTGGTCGTCCAGGAACCTTTTCTTCTCGTCTGCAAACCAATCACCCAACTGATAATATCGATGGCATTATGGCTGGTGTTATGGAAGGTTTAAGTATGGGAATTGGGGATGCTGTTATTGGATTAAATCCGAATGACGATTCAGTTGATAGTGTGACAAAAATTTTGAATAAGTTTGAAGAATTTCGTGCTCAGTGGCACGTGCCGACACAGTGTTCTGTATTGGCACATGTGACGACACAAATGGAAGCTATTCGCCGTGGTGCACCAGCTGGTTTGATCTTTCAGTCGATTGCTGGATCGGAAAAGGGCAATACGGCTTTTGGGATTAACGCCAATATGATCAGTGAAGCCTATGATCTGGGTCTACATCAAGGACAGGCTGCTGGCCCGAATGTGATGTACTTCGAAACTGGTGAGGGTTCCGAACTATCGTCAGAGGCCAACTTTGGTGCAGATGAATTAACTATGGAAGCACGCTGTTATGGATTTGCTAAAAAATATGATCCCTTTATCGTGAATACGGTGGTTGGCTTTATCGGACCAGAATATCTGTACAATTCAAAGCAAGTCATTAGAGCTGGTTTGGAAGATCACTTCATGGGTAAACTGCAGGGGATTTCAATGGGATGTGACGTTTGTTACACCAACCATATGAAGGCTGATCAAAACGACGCCGAAAATCTGGCTGTATTGCTTGGCGCAGCTGGTTGTAATTACATCATGGGCGTTCCCCATGCCGACGACGTAATGTTGAATTATCAATCCACTGGGTTCCAGGAAACAGCAACAATTCGTGATATTTTTGGTTACCATCCGATTAAAGAATTCGAAGACTGGATGGAAGAAATGGGAATTAGTAAAAATGGTCATCTGACTGAACGCGCAGGTGATGCATCGATTTTCTTAGATTAAGAAGAAGGTGATTAAATATGAATGAATCAGAATTGAAGAGCATGATTCAAAATATTTTAACAGAAATAACTGATGAACAAAGCAAGGCTGCCTCTAGTAAGTCAACAGATACTAACGACGTTTCAGATGAAGTATTGCCTGATATTAGTGAAATTGACCTTAAGAAACAATTTTTAGTGCCAAACCCACACGATAAAGAAGGCTATTTAAAAATTAAATCATTCACACCTGCTAGGTTAGGGATGTGGCGTACAGGAACAAGATATAAAACAGCTTCTATCTTACGATTTAGAGCAGATCACGCTGCCGCCCAGGATGCTGTATTTAGTGATGTTGATCCTGAGTTGCCTAAGAAAATGGGTTTTCTTGAAACGCAAACAACATGCGAATCAAAAGATGAATACTTAACTAGGCCTGATCGCGGACGTAAGTTTGATGACGAGATGATCAAAAAAATAAAGGACAATGTGACGTCTCATCCGAAAATTCAGATGATTGTTGGGGATGGCTTAAGCTCGGCAGCTATTGAAGCAAATATTCCAGATATTATCCCGGCGATTCAGCAGGGGCTCAAAGTTTACGGCCTAAGTTTTGAAACAAAGGATGTCATCTTTGTTAAATATGCCCGTGTTGGTGCAGAAGATCACATGGGTGAAATTACGGATGCGGATGTTGTCTGTATGCTAGTTGGTGAACGCCCTGGACTTGTTACAGCGAAATCTATGAGTGCTTATATTGCCTACAAGCCAACGATTGGGATGGCAGAATCAAAGCGAACCGTTGTATCTAACATTCACGATGGTGGGTTGCCGGCCGTTGAAGCGGGGGCTTACATTGCTGAAATATTGGATAAAATGTTGCGCTTGAAAAAATCAGGTATTGAATTAAAGGCTGCCGAAAACGCGGAAAAATAAGTTTTGTGTTATTTAGAGAGGAGGCAAAAATTAAAAATGAAAGATGATTTATTGAAGTCCAATGTACTGAGTACACGGTTAATTCCTAACGTTGATGAGCACTTAGCAAAGTCGTTAAAGTTACCAGCACACATAAAAAGTTTGGGATTAATTACTGCCGATTGTGATGATGTCACCTATGTGGCGTTGGATGCTGCTACAAAAGCCGCTGATGTTGAAGTTGTCTACGGTAAAAGCATGTACGCTGGTGCCGGTAATGCATCAACTAAATTAGCTGGTGAAGTTATTGGTATACTTGGTGGACCAAATCCAGATGAAGTTCGTAGTGGTCTTGACATCTGTGTGAACGTTATTGAAAACGAAGCACATTTCGTCAGCGTAAATGATGAAGATAGTATCGTCTACTTTGCCCATACGATTTCTAGAACGGGAACATATCTTTCAAAAGTTGCTGGTGCGAGAGAAGGCGGGGCGATTGCATATTTAATTGCACCACCACTTGAATCTATTTACGCACTGGATGCGGCAATGAAGTCTGCTGATGTCAAGATGGGAGTGTTGTATGGACCACCGTCGGAAACTAACTTTGGTGGTGGACTGTTAACAGGCAGTCAGTCTGCTTGTGAAGCTGCCTGCACGGCATTTGCTAGCGCGGTAAAAGACATTGCGGCGAATCCCTGCGCTAATTAAAAAGTAATTCTGAACGTTTAAATACTTTAATCAGTAATTCAAAAGGAGATTATGATTATGGCTGACTCAGACGCATTAGGAATGATTGAAACAAAGGGCCTTGTAGGTGCAATTGATGCTGCAGATGCTATGGTAAAAGCGGCAAACGTTAAACTAATTGGTCAAAGAGAAATTGGTGCCGGATTGGTTACTGTGATGGTTCGCGGCGATGTTGGCGCAGTAAAAGCGGCGACGGAAGCTGGGGCAGCTGCTTGTGAACAAGTCGGGGAATTAGTCTCTGTTCACGTAATCCCACGGCCACACAGTGAAGTTGATGCGTTATTACCAACTTTGCCTGGAAAATAGTAGTCAGTAGAAAACAATGAATGTTTCTCATCTAGTCTAATTGATGCAGACATTCTTAGTGCTGCCATTGGAAGGGGCAAGTGGTATGGGTATCAATGAAATAATTATGTATATCATGGTCATTTTTATGGCCTTGGGTGCAATTGATAAGATGCTGGGCAATCGTTTTGGACTCGGTGCCAAATTTGAAGAAGGAATTATGGCAATGGGATCATTGGCGATGTCAATGGTTGGAATCATTATTCTAGCGCCAATTTTGGCTAAGTTATTGTCACCAGTGGTAGTCCCTTTTTATCGCATGTTGGGGGCAGACCCTTCAATGTTTGCGACGAGTTTAATTGCTATTGATATGGGTGGCTTTCAGCTGGCACAACAAATGGCATTAAATACTCAGGCCGGTCTGTTTGCTGGTGTTATTCTGGGTTCAATGATGGGACCGACGATTGTATTTTCAATTCCTGTTGCTTTGGGAATAATTGATTAAAAGGATCACCGCTTTTTGGCGACAGGAATCTTGTCGGGAATGGTTACTATTCCTATCGGCTGTTTTGTTGGTGGTTTAATTATGGGAATGCCATTGATTATTATTTTGAAGAACCTTGTTCCAATTATTCTATTTGCAGTACTGATCGCACTAGGCATGTGGTTCAAACCAGAGGCAATGATTAAAGGATTTTCAGTGTTTGGCCAAATTATTGTTATTATTGGGACTTTTGGGCTGGCACTTGGGGCCGTTCAATCAATGGTTGGCGTCACATTAATCCCTGGAATTGGTTCAGTTCGTGCTGGGATTCAAACGGTCGGTAGTATCGCATTAACATTGTCTGGTGCCTTTACTTTAGTTTATGTCATTACGAAGGTATTTAATAAGCCATTGGTTCGTCTCGGCAAGGCACTAGGAATGAATGAAACTGCAGCAGCGGGTCTTGTTGCAACGCTCGCTAATAATATTCCGATGTTTGAGATGATGAAGGACATGGATGATCGAGGAAAAATTATTAATGTTGCATTCTCAGTGTCAGCGGCATTTGTATTTGGTGATCATTTAGGATTTACTGCTGGTGTTGCGAGAGGCATGATTTTCCCAATGATTGTCAGTAAGTTAGTTGCAGGTGTGACCGCTATCGCAGTTGCCATGTTTATGGCTAATCGAGTACTTGGGAATAATGATCATAAATCTCAAAATGAGTTGGACAATGAACAGAAGGTGAACGTTGATGAACATTGATCGAATGGAAATAGAAAAAGTTGTCCGCCAAGTGCTTGCACAACAAATAGGCGAACAGAAAACCACAAGCCCAGACGGATTAATTATGGTCGACATTCCATCATGGGAAGTGAGTGAAGACGACCGAATGGATACAGGGAATCCTCGAGACCGTGTTTACACAAAGGACTTTTTTGATCTGGATGAAAGTAGTCGTCTTGGCGCAGGTCTGATGACCATGAAGGAAAGTACCTTTGACTGGACGTTACATTATGATGAAGTTGATTATGTTATTGAAGGTTCATTGAGTGTTATTGGAAGCCGAGGCAAAGTCACGGCTACTCCTGGACAGCTGATTTTGATTCCTAAGGAGAGTAAAATTAAATTTTCTGCACCACAATCGGCTAGGTTTATTTATATTACGTATCCTGCAGATTGGGAAAGTCAAAAATAGTGTTATTCGATGAAATTTCACATCGTACAAACAATTCACAAAGGGCCACTCACTCAAGTCCATATAGTGAGTGGTCTTTTGTGGATTTTAAAAAAGTGGCGTCACTGCGAGGATATTTTTTCCAAATGCCTAAATGGCAGATTTGTCGCAAACATAATGCAAAATTTACTGACACTTCCGTGAGATGTTTCTATCAGTTATCTCTAATGTATTGAATTCGTTATTTCCTTTGGCATACTGAATTTATTCAATATTTCGTAACTACTTTTGAAAGCGCTTTCTACGTCTAAAAAGAAACGTTATTCAAATTTGTGTTAGCTACGTTTATTGACAAAAATTTAGTTGTTGGGGGAGTTCATAATGACCAGTACGATCAAGAAAAGGTTTCACATTAAAATGCCAGGTGCATTCACGATTTTATTTTTCCTTACGATTGTCGCAGTTATGCTTACGTGGTTTGTACCGGCTGGCAGTTACGCGAAAATGCAGTATAGTAGCAATCATTTACAAGTTACGTCACCGACCGGCATTAAAAGTTCTTTGCCTGCGACGCAGGAGACGTTGAACAAATTACATGTGAAAATTGATATCGCACAGTTCAAGTCAGGTGCAATTAGTAAACCAGTTTCGATTCCGAATACATATAAACGGTTAAAACAACATCCGGCAAGTGTTCTCAGTATTTTTACCAGTATGGTTAATGGCACTATTGAAGCCGTTGACATTATGATTTTCATTCTAGTTTTGGGTGGTTTGATCGGAATTGTTAAAGCAAGTGGTTCCTTTGAAGCGGGTTTAATGGCTTTAACAAAAAAAACAAAAGGTCATGAATTTGCTCTCGTATTTTTGGTGGCAGTTTTGCTACTTCTTGGCGGTACACTTTGTGGAATTGAAGAAGAGGCTGTTGCATTTTATCCAATCTTGGTTCCAGTTTTTATTGCCATGGGGTATGACTCGATTGTTTGTGTTGGAGCAATATTTTTGGCGAGTTCTGTGGGCACCACATTTTCAACAATTAATCCGTTTTCAGTCGTTATTGCTTCAAACGCGGCGGGCACGAATTTTACTCAAGGTCTAGTTGGTCGCGTTGTTGGGTTAATCATTGCGGGATGTTTTGTTCTTTGGTATTTGTACCGCTATGCTCGAAAGGTGCAGCAGAATCCTAAGTTTTCATATTCATATGACGATCATGATTCATTTAATAAAATGTGGTCCGTTTCCTCAGAAAATGCAACAGACTTAACTTTTGATGCAAAGAAGAAACTGATTTTGATACTGTTTGCATTGGCCTTTCCAATTATGATTTGGGGAGTGATGGCAGAGGGGTGGGCATTTCCCGACATGGCTTCGTCATTTCTGATAATTGCAGTGATCATTATGTTTATTACGTGTTTTGGAAAACATGGACTGGGTGAAAAAGGTGTTGTTGATGCATTCGTTAGTGGTTCTTCAAGTCTGGTAGGAGTTTCTTTAATTATTGGTTTGGCCCGAGGTATTAACTTAGTACTCAATAATGGATACATTTCCGATACCATCCTGCATGCTTCTACACAAGTCGTTTCTCATATGAGTGGTCCGTTATTTATCGTTGTCATGATGTTTGTTTTCTTTGTTCTTGGTTTTATCGTGCCATCTTCATCTGGATTGGCTGTGTTGGCCATGCCAATTTTGGCACCACTTGCTGATACGGTAAATATTCCACGCTACACGGTTGTAACGGCCTATCAATTTGGACAGTACGCAATGTTATTTCTAGCGCCGACCGGTTTGGTTATGGCGACGTTGCAGATGTTAGACATGAAATATTCGCATTGGATTCGCTTTGTTTGGCCTGTCGTAGTGTTTGTACTGGTCTTCGGTGGGGGCTTATTAGTGGCGGAAGTATTGTTGTCTTGACACTATGCTGCTAATTCGGATGATTAACATATGGCAATTGACAAGCTAAGCGATTCTCTAGTTATGAAGACAGATGAGTACATTCAAGAGAAGTTATGCATAAATCGAGGCGAGAAGTATGCACATGTTTTCTGTTAGCCCGGCATTTTGGAAACTGTTCCCGGAGGTTAAGATTGCAATTATCACGGTGCATAACATTAACAACCAGGATAGAACGCAGGTTCCAGACAGCGTGTTACAACATGCAAACGAGATTGCACCTACATTGATTCCAGATGAACCAATTAGCAACAACGGGATTGTTCGAGCATGGCGTGATGCTTTTAGAAAATTCAAAACGGATAAAGGTGCACGTAGCGCAATTGAAAATCTATTAAAGAGGGCAAAAAATGGCAACCCAGTTCGTTCGATTAACCCTTTGGTGGACATATATAATTCAGTCTCCTTAGAATATGGGTTTCCAGTTGGCTGCTTAGACTTAGATAAAGTTAATGGTCAACTTGAGTTAACGGTAGCAAACGGGACTGAACATTTCTCCGCAATTGGGGAAAATGATGACGAAATAGCATTGCCTGGTGAGGTGATTTATCGTGACGATACTGACGTAACTAGCCGTCAATGGGCATGGCGTGATAGTTCTCGAACAGAAGTAACTGAGACCACAAAAAATGTTGTAATGTACATGGAGTGTTTAAAGCCGGACTGGCAGGTGCAATATAGAAATGCAATTGCTTGTCTTGAAAGACGTCTTAAACACTACTTGAACACAACCTGTACTATAACTTTTGTGTCCACAGCAAAATCGAGCACACAGTTTAATTAGGAATTGTGATTTGAAAAACAATTAACAAACTCAACAAAAGGTAAGGCATGAGGTACTTAGAGTACCCTGCTTTGCCTTTTTGCTTTTCCGGCGTAAATGCGAAGTGAGCAGCGTTTTTAAAGCTGACAGGAAATTAATTAACGGTCAAGGATGGATGATTGCAATAAAAATATGATTTGACTTGAAAGAATATGCAGTCAGTGGGGACGAACTAATTAGACAATCAAATAATTAATCTTGTTTGCAAACCCAGTGTAATTAATTATTATCGTTTGACTTTGAAATGGTGGGGCTGCATGTGAGGTGGCCCAAATCTAGTAAGGGGAAACTAATAAATTTTCAGAATGGTGTAACAGTTTTGTAATATTTTGATTATTTTCATAAGTTTTCAGTTTTTCTTTATAAATCGCAGTCCAAAATGTATACGCTTTCACGCATTGCATATTTTATATACAATGCGAACTACTTCGCATTTTTGATGATAAATAGGCAAAACTTTGAAACCGCTTTCAGCAATACACTTCATGTGTAATAAAAAACAAACAGGAGGCTACAAAGATGACATCACCAATTCATGTTCGTTCTGAGATTGGCAAGTTGAAGACTGTTTTGCTAAAGCGGCCTGGCGAGGAAATTGAGAATTTTACGCCAGATATGATGGAACGTTTGTTGTTTGATGACATTCCGTACTTACCAATTGCTCAAAAGGAACACGACAACTTTGCTCATGTTCTTGAAGAAAATGGTGCTGAGGTTTTATACCTCGAAAAACTGTCAGCAGAAGCAATTGATGCTGGAGATGTAAAGAAGCCGTTTCTTGAACAAATGTTGGCTGAATCTGGATATGCTGCCGGTTCAACTCATGATGCACTTTATGAATATTTGTTCAGTATGAGCACGCAACAAATGGTTGACAAAATTATGGCTGGAATCAGAAAAAATGAGATTGATTTTAAACCAACCGATCTTGTAAGTGCAGCCGAGGATTCAACGTATCCATTTTATATGGACCCAATGCCAAACTTGTACTTTACTCGTGATCCAGCGGCTTCAATCGGTGACGGATTAAGTATCAACCATATGACCTTTACCGCACGCAGACGTGAGTCTCTGTTCATGGAAACGATTATTAAATATCATCCACGTTTTGCTAACCAAGGTGTTCATGTATGGCGTGACCGTAATCACGACACGCGGATTGAAGGTGGGGATGAACTGATCCTGAACAATCACGTTATGGCCATCGGTGTTTCTCAGCGGACGTCAGCCGACGCTATCCAAGACATTGCTCGCAACTTATTTACAGAAGACAGTGGTTTCGACACGATTATTGCCATTCACATTCCGCATAACCATGCAATGATGCACTTGGATACCGTGTTCACCATGATTAACAAAGATCAGTTTACCGTTCATCCAGGAATCTTGGGTGATGGCGGAAAAATTGACACTTGGACGTTGCATCCATCAGATAACGAAGATGGTTTCACCATTGAACACAATCAGGATTTACAGGCCGTACTGAAAAAAGAGCTCAAGCTATCTGAACTTGATTTAATTCCAACTGGTAATGGTGATCCAATCATTGCGGGCCGTGAACAATGGAACGATGGTTCAAACACACTGGCAATCGCACCAGGTGTTGTTGTGACGTATAACCGTAACTACGTTTCAAATGAATTGTTGCGTAAGCACGGTTTGAAAGTTATTGACATTCTCTCAAGTGAACTATCAAGAGGCCGTGGAGGGCCACGTTGCATGAGTATGCCATTAGTTCGTGAAGATCTGTAGATCATAAATAGAGATAGGGAAGGTTTTAAAAATGACAGAAAAAGATCAATTTGATGTGTCCGAATTACAAGGACGTAGTTATTTAGCTGATAAGGACTTTACCCCAGCAGAGGTTCAGTACCTGGTTGACTTTGCGCTCCACTTGAAGCACTTAAAGAAGCGGAATATTCCACATCACTATTTGGAAGGCAAGAATATTGCTTTGCTTTTTGAAAAAACTTCGACACGGACACGGTCCGCATTTACCACTGCTGCAATTGATTTAGGCGCTCACCCAGAATTTATGGGCGCCGGTGATATTCAGTTGGGCAAGAAGGAATCAATTGAGGATACCGCTAAGGTGCTCGGCAGTATGTTTGACGGGATTGAATTCCGTGGCTTTGCTCACAAAGATGTTGAGGAACTAGCTAAATATGCAGGTGTGCCAGTTTGGAATGGCTTAACGGATGAATGGCACCCAACTCAGATGATTGCTGACTTTATGACGGTTAAGGAAAACTTTGGCCATCTGAAAGGCCTGACGCTGACATTTGTCGGAGATGGCAGAAATAACATGGCTAACAGTCTATTAGTTGCAGGTGCAATGCTTGGCGTTAACATTCATATTCTGGCTCCTAAAGAGTTACATCCAACTCAAGATGTCGTTGACATTGCCCAAAAGTTTGCCAATGAAAGTGGCTCAAAACTACTGATTACTGACGATATCGACGAAGGTGTTAAGGGATCGAACGTTATTTACACTGATGTCTGGGTTTCAATGGGCGAAACTAACTGGGAAGAACGGGTTAAGTTGCTAACACCTTATCAAGTCAACATGGACATGATGAAAAAGACAGGAACACCTGATGATCAATTGATCTTTATGCACTGTCTGCCAGCCTTCCACGACACCAAGACGTCATATGGACAAGATGTTGCGAAGAAATATGGCATTACTGAAATGGAAGTTACTGACGAAGTATTCCGTTCTAAGTACGCGCGTCAATTCGAAGAAGCGGAAAATCGTATGCACTCCATTAAAGCAATGATGGCAGCTACACTTGGTGACTTGTTCATTCCAAAGATGTAACTGATGCTGCATGACGAGTGTATAGATTGAGTTCTATACGCTCGTTTTTATTTTAAACGGAGGTCGAAAAGATGGAACCTGAAAAAAAGGGGATTGGCCTGCCAGCCTTAGTTGCGCTGGTTGTAAGTTCTTCCATTGGGGCAGGAATCTTTGCTCTGACATCAAACTTGTCAAGCGGTGCAGCTGCTGGTCCAGCTCTAATTGCATGGGTAATCGTTGGCTTTGGTATTTTAATGCTTGCACTATCACTTAGTAACTTGGGTAACAAACGCCCTGATTTGGAAGGAATATTTACGTACGCCGAGGATGGCTTTGGTCATTTTGCTGGCTTTGTCAGCGGCTGGGGTTATTGGCTATCCGCTTGGCTAGGAAACGTGGCTTTTGCCACTGTGCTAATGAGTTCGTTAGGCTACTTTTTCCCAGCGTTTAAGGGCGGACAAAACATACCGTCAATCATCGTTGCTAGTATCGTTTCCTGGATTTTAACGTGGGTTGTCAATCGCGGAGTTGAGAGTGCTGCTGCTATTAATGCGATCGTGACGATTTGCAAGATTATCCCATTATTTGCGTTTATCGTTGTTGGAATAGTTTTGTTTAAAGGACACATTTTTACCACAGATTTCTGGACGAATGTGGCCAGCCACGCCGGTCGTACTGACAGTATTTGGACCCAAGTCAAAAGTACTATTTTAGTTCTGATGTGGGTATTTGTCGGTGTCGAAGGCGCCACGATGATGTCGTCACGAGCGCGTAAAAAGTCCGATGCCAGTAAGGCAACGATTATTGGTTTGATTTCACTATTAATTATTTATGTTCTTGGATCAATGCTGCCATATGGCTATATGAGCCAAGAAAAATTAGCAACAATTCAGCAACCGGCTATGGTTTATATCTTCAAAGATATGTTGGGAACTTGGGGTGGTGCGTTCATTAGTGTTGGACTTATTATTTCCATTTTAGGTTCATGGCTTTCTTGGACGATGCTACCGGCAGAGACCATGTTGCTCATGAAGAAGAGTAAATTGTTGCCACCAATCTTTGGACGTGAGAACAAACATAATGCACCCACGTTCTCGTTGATTATGACAGGTGTACTAATTCAGTTGTTCTTATTGTCACTGTTGTTTGCTAAAAATGCCTATACTTTTGCGCTGTCACTTTGTACGGCAGCAATTGTTATCTGCTACATCTTCGTCGGAATGTATCAAGTTAAGTATTCGTGGCAACATCGCAGTGAAAAAGGTTCGATGGGTCAGATGTGGATTGGTGTATTTGCTACTGCGTTCCAGGTTTTCGGTATCTTGATGGCTGGTTGGCAGTACTTACTACTATGCTTAATCGTTTATGTGCCAGGAATTTTCTTCTACGCCAAAGCAAATAAGGACAATGGGGCAGGCCACTATCTATCGAAGATGGAATGGGTTGCTTCAATAGTAATCACAATTGCGGCCATTGTCGGAATTATATTGCTGAGTAAAGGATTGATTGCCGTTTAAGTGGAGGCAGATATGAAGATTGCAGGTTTCGGTGTTGAAGAATGGCTAAATAAGTGGGAAAAATCTGCTACTTACGATATTTCACAGAGCACGATTTCATCCATGACTATGGCTGAATTGCTGAGTCTGGACGGTGTGAATGGCCAGACATTTTATGCATCGTTAAACAAAGAAAAAATGAATTACGGATGGATTGAAGGATCACCTGAATTTAAAAAAGAGGCAGCAAAATTATATCAACATGTACCTGCCGAAAATATTTTACAGACAAATGGCGCTACTGGCGCTAATCATCTAGCTTTGTATTCCCTGATTGAGTCCGGAGATCATGTCATTGCGGAATATCCAAGTTATCAACAACTGTACGATATTCCGAAGTCTTTGGGGGCAACAGTAGATTACTGGCACATTCGTGAAGACAATAATTGGAATCCAGACATTGACGAGTTGAAGCAGTTAATTAAACCAAACACAAAAATGATTTGTTTGAATAACGCCAATAATCCGACAGGAACCATTTTGGATCGTAATTTACTTCAACAGATTGTTGAACTGGCCAAAGAGGTTGGTGCTTATGTTTTGGTCGATGAAGTTTACCTGCCGCTTGACGATCCAGACAGTTTTGTTTCAATTGCCGATTTGTATGACAAAGGCATTGCGACCAACTCGTTATCCAAGACATATTCTGTCCCGGGAATCCGCTTGGGATGGACCGCGTCAAACAAAGAGGTCGCTGATATATTTCGCAAATATAGAGATTACACCATGATTTGTGCTGGGGTTTTCAATGATTTATTGGGAACTTATGTACTGAAAAATCGTGCACGTGTTTTGGCTCGAAATTCCAAAATTGTGTTGCATAACTTGTCCATCTTGAAAGAGTGGGTGGCTCAAGAACCTAAAGTTAGCATGATTTTTCCACGCGCGGTATCAACATCCTTTGTGAAGTTAGATATCCAACCTGAACAGACAGAGCAGTTTTGCATTGATCTGCTTAAAGATGAAGGTGTGTTGTTGGTACCTGGTAACCGTTTTGATACGCCTAGTCATGCACGGCTTGGTTACTGTACTGATACTGCAACGTTACAGGAAGGATTAAAACGGTTGTCGTTGTTTCTTCACAATAGTAAATACGCAAATTGATTTAAAAAGAGGTAAATAAAATGAGTAAAAAAATTGTTGTTGCACTGGGAGGCAATGCCATTCTGACGGACGATGCGTCTGCAACGGCGCAACAGAAAGCATTGCTTGAAACTGCTCAATATTTGGCAGAGTTCATAATCCAAGGGAATCAGTTAATTGTTTCGCATGGTAATGGTCCGCAAGTTGGTAACTTGTTATTACAAATGGCGGGTGGATCGACCGATAAGAATCCAGCAATGCCACTAGATACAGATGTTGCAATGACACAGGGATCGATTGGTTACTGGCTTCAAAATGCTTTGGGGCGTGTCCTGCGTGAAAAAGGCATCGATAGAGATGTCGCAACTGTTGTTACCCAAGTATTAGTTGATGCAAATGATCAGGCTTTTATCAATCCCTCAAAACCAGTCGGACCATTTTATGATGAAGCTGGTATGAAAAAGGCCAAAGCCGCTAATTCAGATTTCACTTTTGTTGAAGATGCAGGTCGTGGGTATCGTCGAGTGGTTCCGTCACCAAGACCTGTCGGCGTTCAGGAGTATAGAACAATCAATACCATGGTAGCGAATGATATTGTGCCGATATCTGTAGGTGGCGGTGGCGTGCCTGTCGTTAAAGAAGGCAATCAGTTGGTAGGCCGTGAAGCTGTGATTGATAAAGACTTTGCTTCGGAAAAGTTGGCAGAACTCGTTCATGCAGATCAACTTATTATTCTGACAGCGGTTGATAATATTTATGTCAATTTCAATAAGCCGGATCAGAAAAAATTAGAACATGTAACTGTTGCTGAATTGAAACGATACATGGACGAAAATCAATTTGCAAAGGGTTCAATGTTACCAAAGGTGCAGGCCGCTATTGAGTTTGTTGAAAAAAGTGGCGGAACCGCAGTGGTGACATCATTGCAGAACGTTGCCAATTATTTAAATGATGGTAGCGGAACGATTATTACTAAATAAAAAAGTGACATCGACTGAGTGATAGAATTATTCATGCCGTGTACTTTTTATGAACAGTAATTCAAATAATGTTTAAAACAATTAGTAAAAATTAACGATGAACTGATGTCTTAAGTCGTTATTTCAATTTATGAATTTTGGGAGGTGCCTATGGTTCCACACTCTGACTATCCAAAATACATGGCCTTGCTGCAGACAAAACCAGAATTTTCTAAATTTACAGAGAATGAAATGCAAATTTTTTCTCAGGATGTTGTGTTTAAAAAATATTCGAAGGGCCAAGCCCTATATGATCAAGGCGATAAGCGTGACAAATTTTATTTTTTGATTGATGGAATTATCAGAACTGAACGATTTGATGAAAACGGCGAATTTAACTATTACGAATATGTTAACAAGAATCACGGTTTTCCATACCGTGGTTTATTCCACGACCGGGAATATTCATACACCGCCCGGGCAATGACAAAAATAACAATCGCAGTGTTCTCGATGTCGACAATTGAAATTATTCTCAGACAGAATAACGCGATGATGGAACTTGTCATTCAGGAAATGGGTCAAATCATTAGTCAAAATGAAGACCAGTTACAGAACATGGTTACCTCATCAGCCAGTGATCGCGTGCGTCATGCGTTAGAAATTTTCGGGTATCGACTTGGACAAAAAGATGAGAACGGGCAAATACATGTAGATTATCCCGTGACTTTAATTGAGTTGGCCCAAGTGAGTGCAACAACTCGTGAGACGGCCAGTGCAGTTGTCAGTGAGTTGATAGCAGACCACAAAATTGCGTACGTGCACAAAAAAATCACTTTTTTGAACTAAAAATTGAGGATGTTGAGACATGAAACGTGAAGATCGTCAAACAGAGATTTTAAAGATTATTCGATCACAAAAAATAAGTAGCATTACTGAATTACGCGGTGTGCTGGCCGAGCGTGAAATAAACGTAGCAATGGCAACATTGTCACGAGATTTGCAGTCGTTACGAGTTGGAAAAATTATGGATTCGGAAACAAAAGTGCGATATTTTGCACAACAATCGATAGAAAAGGACCCTAGTGATGAATTACTAGTAGAGGTTCGTGATGAAGTGACGGATGTGATTGTGAACGATTTTATCGTTGTTATTAGGACCGTACCGTATTGGACTGATTCTATTTCTGATTTAATTGATCGTTCAGATTTTCCTGAAGTGGTCAGTACTCTAGCTGGCTACGACAATATGTGGGTATTGACTAAAGGAAATCAAGATGCGACTCGGTTTGCTAATCGCATTCGTGCCTTAATGGGATAAATGACAACAAATCTGAGAAACTGGTGAAAAGATAAATTATGCATTGCAAGTTGAATCAATTAGTGGAAATCGCACAATATGACATCGATGAGTGAGGAAGGGTGAGTATGGAAGATCCTGTTGAGGATAACAAAAATAGGATGAAACGTTCGTTAAAGACCCGCCACTTATCGATGATTGCATTGGGTGGCAGCATTGGCACTGGATTATTTGTCGCAAGCGGCTCGGCTATCTCAACTGCTGGGCCAGGCGGTGCATTAGTTGCTTACACTGCGATCGGAATTATGGTGTACTTTTTAATGACAAGTCTAGGTGAAATGGCGACTTATTTACCTGTTTCAGGATCTTTTGCTGCTTATGCAACACGTTTTGTCGATCCAGCGCTTGGCTTTGCCATGGGATGGAATTACTGGTTTAATTGGGCAATCACAGTTGCCGTTGATATCAGTACAGTTTCACTTATCATGCATTTCTGGTTACCGAATGTACCCGGATGGATATTCAGTATTATTGCGTTAATTCTTATTTTCACTATTAATGCGATATCCGTTTCATCATTTGGGGAAACTGAGTATTGGTTGGCCATTATTAAAGTCGTAACTGTACTAATCTTTCTAGTGATTGGGCTGATGAGTATTATTGGCATTATGGGCAGACAGGGAACTGGTTTAAGATATTGGAATTATCGAAGTGGACCATTTGTGAATGGCATTCCCGGAATTTTAGGCGTGTTTGTAGTTGCAGGTTTCTCATTTCAGGGTACTGAATTAATTGGTATTACGGCAGGAGAGTCAGCCACTCCAGAAAAAAGCATTCCGAAAGCAATTCATCAGGTGTTTTGGAGAATTTTAATTTTCTACATTTTTTCAATCCTAGTTATTTCACTGATAATTCCTTATACCAGTCCGACGTTACTTGGCTCATCCGCAAAGGATATTGCTATTAGTCCATTTACTGTTGTATTTCAACGTGCCGGATTGGCAGGAGCTGCAAGCATTATGAATGCTGTGATTCTGACTTCTGTCATTTCAAGCGCTAATTCAGGTATGTATGCGTCTACCAGAATGTTGTATTCAATGTCACTTCAAGGATATGCGGCTAAGTCGTTTGGGTTAGCTAACAAGCGAGGTATTCCAATTTTTTCGCTATTGCTAACAACTTTAATTTCGGCATTAACGTTTTTGACGAGTTTTTTTGGTCCAAAACTGTACCTTTTCTTGGTTTCAGCCAGTGGTCTGACAGGTTTTATTGCGTGGATAGGAATAGCTATTTCACACTATCGCTTTCGGCGCGCTTTTATCAAACAGGGACATAAATTATCGGAGTTGCGGTATCATGCTCAGTTGTTTCCTGTCGGACCACTGCTAGCACTTGTACTTTGTATTTTGGTTATTATCGGACAAAACCTGAAATCCCTTGCAGATTTTGATTGGATATCAATTGGTGTAACGTATATGAGTATTCCGCTATTTTTGGTTTTGTTCCTGTATTATAAATTGCGTTATAGAACTACATTAATTCCATTGTCTAAGGTAGATCTAAAGTCGACTATTCGTGACGATGAATTAAAACAAAATAAGGCATGAATTGAATAACGAGTTGCTTTTCGGAGTTACTGTTTGTTACCATGCAGGTGTAATGTTTGATGATAAGAAAGTAGTAGGGTCGATATTGACGACAGCAAATTGGGGATGATGAGAGCCCAGTGTTGATACTACCTGAAGGCGTGTTCTTTAGAACGACATTTAAATATTTAAATGAGTGGATTTTATCAATTAGAGTGGTTCCGCGGGCAAACTCGTCTCTTTTCATGGCTATTAGACATGGAGAAAGACGAGTTTTTTTGAAAGGAAGAAGAATATGGATTATAAACAACAAATTGCGGAGGCACTGTCGACACCGCTAACGGATGTGCTGAGTACAGAACAAATAAAGAAATTAATTGAGACGCCGAAAACGTCAATGATGGGTGATTTAGCTTTTCCAACCTTTACATTGGCAAAATCGATGCATCGCGCGCCTAATGATATTGCTGCAGATGTTTTATCCAAAATTGATCAGAGTAATTTTGAAAAGGTCGTTCAAGCTGGTCCGTACATTAACTTTTTCTTGAACAAGGGTCAATATGCCAATGAAGTACTGGGTACAATCTTGCAGCAAGGTTCTCATTACGGAGACTTTGATGAAGGACACGGTGGAAATGTGCCAATTGATATGTCATCGCCGAACATTGCGAAGCCGATGTCAATGGGGCACTTACGCTCGACTGTGATTGGTAACTCAATAGCCAATTTGCTGAGTAAACGTGGCTATCATCCAATTAAGGATAATCATCTCGGAGACTGGGGCACGCAATTTGGAAAGCTCATTACTGCATATAAAAAATGGGGTAATGAGGATGACGTTCGAAAGGATCCTATAACGAATTTGGTTGCTTATTACGTTAAGTTTCATCAAGAGGATGTTGAACATCCCGAGTTAGACGATGAGGCCCGTGAATGGTTTAAAAAATTAGAAGATGGAGACGAAGAAGCTAATCGCTTATGGAAATGGTTTAGTGAAGTTTCCCTCAAAGAATTCCAAAAAGTCTATGATTTACTCGGTGTGAAATTCGATCTTTATAATGGTGAAGCCTTTTATAACGATAAAATGCAGGAAGTCATCGACATTTTAAAAGAAAAAAACTTATTGGTGGAATCTCGTGGTGCCGAAATTGTTAACTTGGATGAATACAAGCTTAATCCAGCTTTGATTTTAAAAAGTGATGGCGCGACTCTTTATATTACTCGTGATCTGGCGACCGCAATTTATCGTGAACGTGAATTTAACTTTGCTCAAAATCTCTATGTTGTTGGTAGTGAACAAACGTATTATTTCAAACAGGTTAAAGCAGTGTTGTTAAAGATGGGATTTAAGTCGGCCGAGCATATGGAGCACATTCCATTTGGTCTTATCACAGTGAACGGTAAGAAATTGTCGACGCGTTCCGGGCGCATTATTTTACTTGAGGAAGTTTTAAATGATTCAATCGCTTTAGCAAAGAAGCAGATTGAGAGCAAAAATCCGGATTTGAAAAATAAGGATGAGGTCGCTCGTCAGGTTGGTGTTGGTGCCGTTGTCTTTAATGATTTGAAAAACGAACGTATTTTGAACATTGACTTTAATCTGGAAGATGTCTTGAAGTTTGAAGGTGATACAGGTCCTTACGTTCAGTACACAAATGCGCGGGCTCAAAGTCTATTAGCTAAGGCTGGCGTTGAACTTCAACAAGAAAATTATGCTTTGACTGATGAAAAGGCGTGGAATACCATTAAATTACTCGATGAATTTCCAAATATCGTCAAGGAAGCTAATGATAAGCATGAACCATCAGTAGTTGCTAAGTACACGCTGCATTTGGCACAGGCCTTTAATAAGTATTATGGCAATACTAAGATCCTAGTTAAGGATGCTGAATTAGACAATCGGTTAGCCTTAGTGAAAAGTGTTAGTGTAGTGTTAACCGAAGCGTTACGTTTGCTGGGTGTTCAGGCGCCAAGTGAAATGTAGCAGAATTTAAAAAATAGATTACCCCATAACTGTTAGACAAGATTGCTAACAATTATGGGGCTTTGTATAAGTTTAACAAATATTTCTCGAAGTCAAGAAAGCGTTTTCATTGAAGCTGGTAATATGCTACGCTGTTGTTGGGAGTGATAATAATGATAAATAAAGAAATTAATTGGCAAGCAGATGATCCGGAAGAATATACCCATGATATCGACAAAGGTTCAATTATTGATTTACCGACCCGTTCATATATTGTTTTATCAGGTGTTGGTAAAGCTGATCCGAATAACCGTGATTTCACAGCGAAGGCAGACGCTCTGTACAAAGTAGCTGATTATTTGGCAAACGCACCTGATAATAATTTGGAGATAGAAGGGTATACACCCTTTAAACGATATCCATTACAGGCAATGTGGGAAAGAGTCACACCTGGTCGTGATGCAGAGTGGCGTTATCAACTGATGATTCGTCAACCAGCATTTATCACCAAGGAAATTTTACAAACGGCTGAATTTGACATTACTAACGTTGATCAACAATATTTATGGGATATCCGAATGCTTCATTTCTCTGAAGGACTTGAAGCCCAAATTGGCAATAATGGGGTACTGACCCGCATTGGACCAGCAAACATCAAATTGCAAAAATTCATTCAAGACGCCGGTTATCGTTCAGTTGCCTCGGAAAGCTGGCACATGGAACTTTATTTAGATGATGTAGTGCGTACGCCTGGGGATCAGTGGCACACTATTTTACGGAATGGCATTGAACCAATGGATGTTTCAAAAGTTGTCGAAACAAAGATACCGATTTTCAAGGGTAGCAAATAGGCTATTGAATATTTGAATAAGTACTAAAATAAAAGTTTCACTTTGGTGGGGCTTTTTAGTCGGCAGGAGTTTTGAATATATTTGACGTGTCAATGTATATTTCAATTGTTACACAAAGCATGTTCAGTGCATTGTTAATTTTTCCTTGCATCATGCGTGTGGATATGAGAAAACGTATTCTTGATAAAAAACAATAAAAACACAATTAAGGCTACCAATTACAGTGCGATCTATGACGTAATTGGTAGCCTTAATTGTGTTTCAGAAACTTTCACGAATGATTTCTTTAGTTGGAATAACCTTAATTTTTGCTTTTGGTTCGCTTGTTAACTTAGATTCAATTTTATTTTTCAGCATTTCCATTGCTGAGTAACCGATGGCAAACGAATCTTGCCTAATGCAGCTAATCCCTGGACGCATCAATTGCATCCATTCAAATTCTTCATAAGTGGCTACACCAAAGTCGCTTGCATAGTTATAGGCCAAAGATTGAGTGACCTTTAATAGTTCCTGCAAAACACGCGAATTCATGGTGAAAAAACCGATCTTTTTATTAGTTTGACCAAGTATTTGTGATACTTCATCTTTAAAACTAGTATCTGTTGTTAAGTCATAGTTATAGGGAACTATCAATAAGTGATCATCACCTGCATAATGAGTTGCTTGTTGAAACCCAGTGTAACGGTGGATTCTGGTACTTACTTCATCTAAAGGCCATGATATAAAGTAAAGATCATCATAGTCTTTCTGAACCATTTTTGCGGTCATTTCGGACACTGATTTCGTATTATCAGTCACAATCGTGTCAATCAAATTACGTTTGGATTGACGATCCACAATGACCGTGTAAAGGTTTGATAGCTGGTTATAAATGTCGCCATCTGGATTAACTGGATCAATGATCAAGCCAGCTACTTCTTCTTGGCGCAAGCGATTAATATTTTCAATTTCTCGCCGTTCGTCATTATTGGAGTTGGTAAAGACCATTTTGTACCCATACTGTTCGCACCTCTCGGAAATTCCCGAAATCACAGGCGAAGTGAAGGGGTTTGTAATATCTGCTACAGAAACGCCAATTGTTTTATTTTCGTTTTTGGCTAAATTACGAGCTGTTGTACTTGGCAAATAATTTGTTTTTGAAATGATATCTGCCAGTTTTCTTCTTGTATTGATAGACATCTTCGCGTAGTTACCGTTTAAAAAATAAGAAACAGTTGCTGTGGAGACATTAGCTAACTTGGCAATATCTTTTATCGTGAATTTATTCAAAATGACCCTCCATTGTGGTCGTAGTGCAAAGAATATATCCTTCTCAACACTGATTATATCATGTAGCCGGCTTAATAAGGCTTAACTTATATAGTTGGGTTGAAGTGCAAAATGATCGACCTGATTAGCCTATCAAAAATGAAATTGTTTGAAAAGCTATTTTTACTTACTACAAAAGTTTGTGAGGCTTAATGTAAAAAAATAGGTGAGTAATTTGCAAATAAGTGTGAATAAGTTCGGTAAGTATACATTCAGGATTCTTTAAATGATTTGAAAGAGTGATAAACTTTGTGAATTTAGCAGCAAATAGTTGCATTCGAAAATGTAATCGTTTACAATGATGTTGCTTTGAAAGTTAAGCGATTAACCAAGGACAAACTAAAACGATTTTTCTTATAGAATTGGTAGCCCATAGGATGGGATCTTATCGAATCTATTTATTTTTACTGTTTTAGTTAAGCGATTAACCATAGAAATCATAATAAAGTCGACTTTTAAAAAAGACGAAGCCTATCTATGAAATCTCATGTTTTTAGTTAAACGATTAACTTATTTCTGTAGAAAGGGGGTGATATTAAGATGCTTTTTGTAAATATAGACGGATTTGAATCGAGTGATTATGCGCGAGTGCTTGAGGCAGTAAATTTTTTAAAAAAGACTGATTTGGATACTATTCCACTAGGAAGAAGCCACCAGGATGGCGAAAGGTTTTATGTTCAGTGCTTGGAATATGAAACGGAATCAATTGAAAATTTCAATTTTGAAATTCATCAAAAACGATTGGACCTGCACTACATCTGTGCAGGTGAAGAAGAAATAGATGTTTCACCTAATACAAATTTTGTAGCGATGACAGATTATAACGACGATCGAGATATTCAGTATGTAGAACAACCAGATCATTTCAACCGAATTATGCTCCATCAGGGTGATTTTGTTTTGATCGGCATGCACGAACCGCATAGAACAAATGGTGCAATTGGAAAATCAACTCACGTACGAAAATTAGTCTTGAAATTAGGTAGATAGGGGCAACAAAGATGGAAAACAATTTAGCCTCGCATGGTCGATGGACTGGCAAACAGTTCGTGGTTCTTGCGGGAATATGGTTTGCATTTTTAATCAGTTTTATAACGCGTTTATCGTGGGCAACGATTATGCCCTCGGCAATTGATTCACTTCATTTCACAGTGCAACAGGGTAGCAATTATTTAACTGCATTTTATATTGGTTATGCGATTACTGTGTTGCCAGGAGGAATGCTAGCCGATAAGTTTGGATACAAAAAACTTTTATTAGTAGCTGTTCTAGGCAATTTAGTTGTTATGGGTGCAATGGTTTTCATGCAGGGCTATTGGGACGGTCTGGTTCTAAGGTTTGTGCTTGGGCTGGTGAGTGGACCTGACTTATCCGCCTGTTTAGGAATCATCACAGAATGGTTTGACGGTAAAAAACGTGCGACTGCTACTGGAATATTTAACACCTGTACGTCTTTTGGTCTGACGGTTATCAACCTGTATGCACCATCAGTAATGGTTCATTATGGCTGGCGGGCAGCCCTAGGGGTCACAGCACTGTTTCCACTTGCGGCATTGATTTTTGCATGGTTCGCGCTTAAAGGAACACCACCTTTTCCACAACAGTTTGGTGTGAAGGAAAGTGATGGCAAAGTTGAAACTGAATCATCGATGCAGCGGTTACGCAAAGCAATTAACAATCGCAGTGTTTGGATGTTAGCAATTACGGGACTGTTTGCGACAGGCGCCAAATGGGGAGTGACCAACTGGGCAAACTTATTTATGGTTAAAAACTTGAAGTTTAGTTTGGTTACTGCCGGTTCTGCAATGGCAATTTTTGGAATCACCTCCGTTATCTCAATGGTTGTGGCGGGATGGATCTCGGATCACTCCAAGTGGTCTCGACACGTATGGGCGGCGATATTTATGGCGATTTTCACACCAACAATTATTGGCTTTGCGTTAACGCCACATGGGAATACTGCATTATTGTATTTCTGGACAGGCGCAATGGGTGTCGGTGCGTTTATGTTTAGTACTATTACGAACAACCTTTCAGTTGAAGTTGCACCAGCAGATCAGCGAGGTACGGTTTCTGGTTTTATCAACGTCTTCAATCAGGTGGGATCATTTCTTGCACCAATTCTGCTTGGACAGATTTTGGCATCCAGTGGTAGTTATGTGGCTTCGTATTTAATTATTTCGGTATTCCCAATAATTGCTGTTGTAGCATTGTTGTTCGTTAGAGAATCAGACGCTCAAAAGAATGAGTAAAAAATAGATAAGATAAAAGGAGAAAAAATAATTATGGAATTTGGACTTAGTAAGGCACATCGTCGGGATGAAAAAATTCAAAAACGCATTCAAACAGCTTTAGATTGGTTAGATGCACATTCAACGGAAGAATTACTTGCTGAACCAATCGGTAACAAAGAAATTGCCGATGGCGTAGAATTGCGTTTTCAAGAATATGACACACGTGAGTATGCCACGATGAACTATGAAACACATCGTAAACACATTGACATTCATTATATGATTCAAGGTGCAGAATGGGTTAGATGGGCGGATGCAGGAACCGCAGAAGCAGCAAGCGATTACGATCCCGATGTTGAAATTCAGTACTTTAAGCACCCAGCCTTTCACAGTAAAGCATTGTTAACTGATCGTCATTACGCCATTTTTGATCCGTCAGATTTACACGCAGCTCATGGTATTGTCGATGGTAAAGTTAATCATAATCACAAACTGTGTGTGAAAATCGCATTAGACTAATTGGATTTTTTTATTCTTTTTGTTAACCGCTTAACTCGAAAGCTATTTTAAACTTTCTATCTGTGTGGTAGCCGTTTTAGCTATGAAGGGAGCAGTAATGATGTGTAGTTATGTTATTAACACAATTGCATTTAAAGACCAGTTGAAAAAGGGTATTTCACAAGCTGACATTATTGAAGAGTCAAAGAAAATGGGCTTTGACGTTATTGAAGTTCGTAGCGAATTTTTAAATGGTCGCCCAGAAGAGCTGGAAAGAATTAAAAAGGTTAGCGAGAGAAAAAATATTGGTGTTTTTTATAGTGTGAATGACGTTTTGTACAAGAATGGCCAGTTGAATTCGAAATTGCCACACTATGTTAAACAAATGCATCAAATGGGCGCCTCAAACATTAAGTTGAATTTAGGCAAATGTGGTTATTTAAACTCGGCTGGTTTAGTTCGGTTACTTGATGGAACATTTAGTTTAAAAATTGAAAACAATCAAACACTGGCTGAAAGTGATCTGGTTGCGACACAACGTTTTTTTAGACTTATAGAGGGGGCGGCTATTCCTCATATTAGCTATTGCTTCGATATTGCAAATTGGAGCTGGTTGTCGGCCACTGCGAATGAGGCGGCTGTGGCTTTAGCAAATGTTACTGATTACGTTCATTTAAAGAATGAAATGTTGATTGACCAGCGCCGACAGGTGACTGATAGTTTGGAAAAAGGCGACCTAGATTGGCGTTCGCTAATTAAGCTTTTACCAATGGCGAGATATTTGGGGTTTGAGTATGCCAGCACGCCTGAAGTTATTGCCGAAGATTTAGAACAAGTAAAGTCGTTCTTATCGTCTAAGTAAGGTGGAAGGGGAAAATTAACATGTTGGAAACTGTAAATAAGGTTTTTCAAACATTTGGTGCAAGCGTTCTTGTTCCGATAATGATTTTTGTTGTTGCTTTGTTCCTGCGAGTTAAACCCAAAACTGCGATGATGAGTGCTTTTTATGCAGGGGTTGGATTAACTGGCTTTGGTTGGATTATCACAATGTTTACGCCCGTAGTTACAAAGATCATTAAGCAAATGGTCAACAATACTGGGATTAAGTTGCCTGTCGTTGATATTGGCTGGCAGGCAGGCTCGCTTGCATCATTTGGATCTAGTGTTGGGCTTAGTTTTTTCGTATTTGGTTTAATTGCAGAGTTAATTTTGTTCGCACTAGGTATTACTAAAATTTTTATGGCTTCAAATTTGTGGAATAATTTTGGATTTATGATTTGGGGCACACTTTGCTTTTATGTAACACACAATTTTTGGCTCTCGCTAGGACTTTCATTTTTCATGTTACTCTATGCATTAGCATTAGCGGAAATACAAGCAGATCGATGGTCAGATTATTACGGGGTCAAGAATGCATCTGTTTCTTCGCTTCACAACATCGAACAAACCGTACCGGCAATAATACTAGATCCTTTGTGGAACTTACTTGGATTTAACAAGGTTAAAATGACACCGGATTATTTTAAACGAAAGTTGGGCGTGTTTGGCGAACCAACAACATTAGGTGCCTTACTAGGCATAATTATAGGCGTCTTAGGAAACATCAGGGCCTTAGGAACCCTGCTTGCTTGGGGTCAGATTTTATCATTCGCTATTCAACTTGCAGCCGTTATGACCATTTTTCCATTGGTGACAGGAGTTTTTGCCAAGGCATTTACACCATTAGCAGAAGAAATTGACAAACATCGAGAAAATGACGGGGATGCAGAAAGCACCTTTGAAGATTTAATTCAGGATAAGAAACGATGGTTCCTAGGAGTCGATGATGGTGTTGGTTATGGCGAACCTGCAACAATTATTTCCGGAGTGATCTTAATTCCCATCATGGTCATCATTGCATTCATCCTCCCTGGGAATAAATCATTACCAATTGTTGATTTGATTTCTTTACCGTTTATGGTGGAGTCTATTGTTGCAATCACGAAGGGAAATATACTAAAGGTAATTGCCAATGGAATTGTTTGGTTTAGTCTTGGATTATATGCGGCGAGCTGGCTGGGTAGTGTTTATACTGGTGCAGTTTCACATTATGGTGTCGCTATTCCGGCAGGAATCGTTTTGATCACCAGCTTTAATTTAATGGCGCGCCCCCTTAATGCCTTAATTTTTGCCGCCTTTATTTCACAAAATCCATTGTGGATTGGCCTGGCCGTTCTCGTATATTTGATTCTACTCTACGCATTGCGGCGCTATCGTCCTACTATTTGGCAATATTTGAAGCGTATGTCAGATAAGAATGCTGGTTATTCGGGCAGCAATCAAAAAATAAATTATTAAGTTTAAATCATTTGGAAATGGAGGAAAAATCATGAAAAAAATTGAAGGACATTTACACCTTGTTCGATCAGTAGCGGGCTTTAATGGCAAAGGTCGGATGACGCCATTAGGTAATGGTCAAACAATTTGGGATGACGGAACTTTGATAAAGCTCATTCCTGATGGGTGGGGTGATGACGATTTTTTGGCGGAATCAGCCTTAAAGGTCATGGATGATAACAAGATTGAAAAAGCTGTTCTATTGCAAGGCAGTTTGAATGGTTATCAAAATTATTATTCATATCAAACGGTTAAAAAATATCCCAATCGTTTCGTGGCTGCCTTTTCTGTGGACCCTTTTACAGATTCCGCAATGAAAATTGTTCGGCGTCATGTCGAAGATTTAGGGTTTAGAGCAATTAAATTTGAAATTAGTCAGGGTGGCGGTTTACACGGATACCATAAGCCATTTCGATTGGATTCAGATCCAAATATTGGAAGAATTTTTCACTATCTAGCCGATTACCCAGGATTTGTTGTAACAACAGATTATGGTGACTATTCTCAGTTTAGTTATGAACCGGAGGCAATCTTTAATTTGGCGCGGCGATATCCCAAACTTGATTTTGTTGTTTGTCATCTTTCATTTCCAAATGCAGATCATTTAGATCGACTAGCTAATGCATTAAATCAATGGAAGCCCTTAGACAATATCTATACTGATATTTCAGCCATTCAAGATATTGAAGGCGAAACTGATTTTCCATTTCCACGATGCCAGAAAGACGTCAGTCTAGCTAAGAAGATTTTAGGATCCAAACGAATTATTTGGGGGACGGATTCTCCATGGTCCTCAACTTTTAATTCATATCATAACTTGGCCACATGGCTGGAGCATACCGATATTTTTACGCCCGATGAGCTTGAAAACGTTATGTACAACAACGCCAATCGTATCTATTTCAAGTCGCAAAATGTAAAAGCGATGTTAGATGCGGACGATCCAGTTATGAAGTAATTTACTAAAAATCGTAACGAAGGGGTTTAATAAAATGATTAAAGCAAAAATTTTAGTTACAGGTATAATTCCAGAACAAGGTTTAACAGAATTACGTGAAGTTTTTGACGTGACCTATGAACCTGAAAAAGAAACGCGAGAATGGATTTTAGCTAACGTTAAAAATTTTGACGGTTTGCTTTTGATGGGAACAAAAGGGGATCGCGAATTAATTGATGCCGGCAGTAACCTAAAAATTATTACGGCTAACGGAGTTGGCTTTGACCACATTGATATCGAATATGCAAAATCTAAAGGAATTGTCGTTTCTAACTGTCCAATGGGTGTCCGTGTACCCACTGCAGAAATGACTTTCGCCTTAATACTTGCAACAGTCCGCCGTTTGTATTTCTATGATAAAGTTGTTCGGAGTGGAAATTGGATGGATGTTTCTGAGCAAAAGTATATGGGCATGAGTTTGCAAGGAAAAACACTTGGAGTGTATGGCATGGGTCGCATTGGATCTGAAGTTGCCAAATTCTGTCAAGTTCTTGGAATGAACGTGATTTACAATGATGCTCGTCGCCTCGATAAAGATTTAGAAGAAAAACTAGCTGTAAAGTTTGTCGATTTTGATACTCTTGTCTCTACATCAGATGTTATTACGTTGCATGCTCCTGCATTACCATCCACTGTTGGTATCTTTAATGAAAATGTATTTGACAAGATGAAGAATACTGCGTACTTGGTTAACGCGGCTCGTGGTATTCTAGTAAAACAGAATGACTTAATTAAAGCATTACAGGACGGTCAGATTGCTGGAGCTGGCTTAGATGTTTTTGAAACAGAACCGAATATTCCTGAATCTTTGCGTGCGTTGGATAATGTGATTTTAAGTCCTCATGCAGGTACAGGTACATTAGAGGCACGTACGGCAATTGCCAAAGAAGCTTCACAAAACTTGATTTCATTCCTTCGTGATGGTACGGCTATTAATCAAGTTAACAAGTGATTTTGAATCTCCTAATGTGTGTTTCTCCATTAGGAGATTTCTATTTGATGGGCAGTATAAAATAAAATTTAGACGAAGATGTCTTGACGTCCGTAAGTTAAGCGATTAACCTGAAAACAACTGAGAAAATGATTGAAGGTACAAGTAGATGGAATTTGAAAAAATATTCAGTGATGAACTAGATCATTGTTATGCAATTATGCGAATGACTGCTGAAAATCGAGACTTTGTTATCGTTGCTTCTGAGGAGAATCGGCCTTGTTACGCATATGATCTAGATAACCATTTTTCTAGAACCACTGTATGGCCTGATGTAGGCGGAACTATGACAATGGTAAATATTCCTGGAACACTAAACTTTTTAGCAACACAGCGTTTTTATCCAGGATTCAATTCCGCAACATGTCGAATTGTTAAAGAAACATTTAATGGAACTGATTGGGATCAGAAAGTCATTGGCAGTTTTCCTTATGTCCACCGTTTTGATATTATTCCAAAAAAAGACAACGAGGGATTCTGGTATGTCGGGTGCAGTATAGCTAATTCAAAACGGAATACCGATGATTGGAGTGATCCGGGAAAAATCTGGGTTGGTACTTATGATGATGTAAATGACCGAATTGTTGATAAAACACCTCTTTCTGTCCGAATTACGAAAAATCACGGTTATAAGCGGATGGACGGATATTCTCTGGTTACAGGTGTCGAGGGTATTTTTAAATTGGTTCCACCATCAACTGACAGCACTAAATGGAAACTAACTCAGCTTTCTAGCATTGAAACATCAGACATTTACAGCACCGATATAAATAATGATGGGGAAAATGAGTATTTAACAATTGAGGGATTTCATGGTCCATATTTAAGAATGTCAAATGCTAGTTTTCAGACAATTGAACGAAGTGAGCCTGATACGCCTTTTGGACACGCAATCTGGGGTGGTCAGCTCGGATCAAAGAACTATTTCATATTTGGTTGGCGTGATGGAGCACAAAACCTAGAGTTAATTAGTGATGACCAGCTCAGTGCTACGGTGATTGACAAGCAGGTGGGTCCAAGTAATGTAACTGTGTATGAGAAAAATGGACAACAATATCTGCTTTCGGCAAACCGGGAGGCAAATGAGGTTGCGGTTTATGCAGTCAGAAATGCTGAATAACGGATGGTGAATTTACATGCATTATTTTTTAACCATCGATAATGGTGGTACTAACACAAAGGTTGTGCTTATTGATGAACATGGGGCGCAAGTTGATGTTTTCTCGTTTCCGACCAAAGATATTGAACCCAGCCCAGGCTTTCATGAAATTCAGTTGGACGAATTGTTTAAAAACCTAATGCACGCAATCAAGACCTTAATTAACAGAATGAAAGTTCCAATTAGTGAGATTGTGGGCATAACAACTGTCGGCCACGGAAAAGGACTTTATGTATTAAATAAAGACAATCGACCATTTATGAATGGGATCTTATCGGCAGATAGTCGAGCAGAATCCTTAGCAGAAAAATATGAAAGTAATGTTAATCAGATTTTTGAAATTAGTCACCAACATGTAATGCCAAGTCAAGCATCTGTCATTTTAAAGTGGCTTAAAGACAATCGAAGAGCCGATTACGATCAAATAGGAGCGGTGTTGTCGAACAAAGATTTTATCAGGTATTTGTTAACTGGCAAGGTCGTTCAAGAGCGTGGTGACGCATCGGGTAATAACTTAATCAATTTAAAAACTGGCGAGTATGACAGCAGATTAACTCATTTCTTTGGGATTTCTGAAATATATGAAGCATTACCCAGTTTGGTAAACGCAACCGATTGTTGTGGACAAATTTCTAAAGATGTCGCAAGACAAAGTGGATTGCCAGAAGGATTATCGGTGTATGCAGGGATGTTTGACATCGATGCTTGTGCAATCGCAACCGGAGTTTTAGACGATAGTCTATTTAGTATTATTGCCGGTACATGGAATATGAATATTTTTCCAAGTCGAACTTTGGCTCCCGAGAGTTCAGGACTTATGAACTCATTGTTACCGACTAATCAATACTTGATCGAAGCTTCTAGCCCGACCTCTGCTGGGAACTTGAACATCATAATAAAGATGTTAATGACTGCGGAAATACGTGATGCACAAGCCAGTGGAAAATCGATTTATGATACGTTGGAGAGTTTTCTGGAATCCACTGATGCAACATTCACTAAGGTTTTGTTTTACCCATTTTTGTATGGTAGCAATCTTAGTCCAGATGCTGAGGGAAGTTTCATTGGTTTACGTAGTGGCACGACAAAATCAGAGCTAATAAAATCTGTATATGAAGGTATTTGCTTTGCACACCGACAACATTTTGAACAGTTATTGGCAGTTTTGGGACATCGACCTAAAGCTATTCGAATGTCAGGTGGAGCTGTTAACTCGCCCAGTTGGGTACAAATGTTTGCGAATGTTCTAAACTTGCCAATTGAATTAACGGATGTGAGTGAATTAGGTGGTCTTGGTGGCGCAATGGCAATTGGCGTCGGGGCCAATATTTTTAACGATTTTGGTGAAGCGGTTAACCAAATGACACATGTTATCAAACGCATTGAACCGGACCCACGGCAAGTTGATTTGTATGCCACTAAGTACGAGACCTATCAGACATTTGGACGGGCAATGGATAATCAGTGGGAACAGTTGGACCTTATGCAAAGGAAGATGAATACAATTGACGACTAATGCACTTGGAATATATGAAAAGGCACTACCACAAAATTTAAGTTGGGAAGAAAAATTCAATCTTGTGCACCAGTTGGGCTTTAATTTTTTAGAGTTTTCGATTGATGAAAGCGATGAACGGCTGTCACGTCTTGATTGGTCACGTCAACAACGGCAACAATTTCGTCAGGCAATGTGGCGCACAAATAGTCGAATTAATACGATGATGCTATCTGGCCATCGACGTTTTCCACTCGGGTCAGCAGATCCAGCGGTCAGAGAAAAATCGTTATCAATGATGTCAAAAGCGATTGACTTGGCTGTCGATCTTGGAATTCGTAATATTCAGATGGCAGGATACGATGTTTATTATGAGCAAAAAACGGTTCAAAGTCGTGAATGGTTCATTGAAGACTTAACGAAATGTGTAGAAATGGCGGCTAAGAAACTTGTAATGTTATCGATTGAAACAATGGATGATCCGTTTTTAAACTCGCTTAGTAAAATTGCACATATCAAAAAGCAAATTCCAAGCCCTTGGCTTCAAGGATATCCAGACCTCGGAAATATTTCTGCATGGCCTGAAAATAACGTTGCAGAAGACTTGGAAAATAATATGGATGATGTTGTTGCTGTCCATCTGAAAGACACCAAAAGAGTCACTCCGACATTTAAAGGACAATTCAAGAATGTGCCCTTTGGGGAAGGCGACGTTGACTTTGAAGGCTGTCTCAAAACACTAAAGCGATTAAATTATTCAGGAAGCTACACGGTCGAAATGTGGACGGAAACGGCTGAAAACCCAATTGCCGAGATAAAGAAAGCAAAAGCTTTTTTCGATAATTTGTTTACCAAGTTGAATATTCACCAAGAAGTTATTGATATTAAAAAAACTGAGGAGGCAAACTGATGCTCGAAAAATTAAAACAGCAGGTTTATGAAGCAAATATGCAACTACCTAAATTGGGATTAGTTACATTTACTTGGGGTAATGTCTCTGGAATAGATCGCGATAAAGGTCTGTTCGTTATTAAGCCATCAGGTGTGGACTATGAAAACTTAAAACCTGAAGATATGGTAGTTGTCAATCTGAAAGGTGAAGTTGTCGAAGGCAAGATGAATCCTTCAAGTGATACTCCAACGCACACGGTATTGTATAATGCCTTTCCAAAGATTGGTGGAATTGTTCATACGCATTCACCATGGGCAGTATCCTTTGCAGCAGCTAAAATGGATGTACCTGCTTTCAATACGACGGCCGCTGACACTTTTTTCGGCGATGTTCCAGCCGCTGACGCCTTAACTAAAGAAGAAATTGAAGCAGACTATGAAGGTAATACTGGTCAAGCTATTGTCAGAACTTTCAAGGAACGTCATTTAGACTATGAAGCGATCCCCGCGGCTCTAGTAAGTCAACATGGACCATTTGCTTGGGGACCGACACCAGATAAAGCCGTTTATAATGCTAAAGTTTTAGAAGTCGTTGCGGGAGAAGATTATCACACACTGCAGCTGACTCGATCAAATAGTGAACTGCCGCAATATCTGCTGGACAAACATTATTATCGTAAACATGGCAATAATGCCTACTACGGTCAAAACAACGTACATTCAAAAGACCATGCTGTGCGAGAAAATTAAGATGTAACAAAAGTCATTTTAACTGTTTGATGTCTTTTAACGTCTATCCTGCGTTTATCTGACTAAAAGCGGTCTAATAGAAAAATTGAAGGGTGTAACATGTTTCGTCAAATGAAACACGTTACACCCTTTTTCTGATGCGTTTTGATTATTATGAAAGCGCTTCATTTTAATGGTGTTGACCGTTATGCTGTCCTCGTAAGCAAGAAAAATAAATATCAAAAGGGAGCATAACATTATGCAAAAACGTGATTTTATCGACACCAATACTTATACCAAAGAAGAAATTCAATACATGATTGATTTGGGCATTAAATTAAAGCAGTCAATCAATGCAGGTTATTATCCGCAAGTATTAAAAGATAAAACACTAGGCATGATTTTTGAACAGTCATCAACCCGTACACGGACCTCAGCTGAAGCCGCAATGACAGAATTGGGTGGGCACGCCCAATACTTAGCCCCTGGTCAAATTCAACTGGGTGGTCATGAGACTATTGAAGATACTTCGCATGTTCTAGGGAACATTGTAGATATCATTGGTGCACGGGTTGAACGTCACAAGACGGTTGCTGAAGTTGGTAAGTTTGCTCAAGTACCAGTTGTTAACTTTATGAGTGACTATAACCATCCAACGCAAGAACTTGGTGACATCATCACAATGAGTGAGCATCTGCCAGAAGGCAAGAAATTAAGTGACTGCAAGATTGTCTTTGTCGGGGATGCAACACAGGTTTGTGTTTCAACGATGTTTATGGCAACCAAGATGGGCATGGACTTTGTTCAATTTGGACCAAAAGGATTCCAGATTAAGCCTGAAACGTTAGCGATTGGTAAAAAGAATGCTGAAGTATCTGGTGGTTCAGTTCTTGTTACTGAAGATGCTGATGAAGCATTGAAGGATGCCGACTTTATCTATACAGATGTTTGGTACGGCTTGTATGAGTCAGAGTTGCCAAAGGACGAACGGATGAAGATCTTTTATCCAAAGTACCAAGTAAACGCCGACCTTGTTGCTAAGGCCTCAGATCATGTCAAATTTTTACACTGCCTGCCTGCATCACGTGGTGAGGAAGTCACAGATGAAGTTATTGATTCTGACTATTCATTAGCATGGGAAGAGGCTGGTAATCGAAAGACAGCCATGCGTGCAATCTTTACTTACTTATTAAATCCACGCATCAAACATCCTTCAGATGCTGAAGCTAAAAAGTATCAAAGCGAAATTGACGATTTATTGGCCCAGCAAGTGGACACCAACCTTGTCAGTGACTAAATCTATTTCCAAACACTTTTGGCAGTGTCGTGAAAGGAAATTGCGATGAACAAGCAAAAGAAAAAGTTTCGGTTATTTGATGCGGTGCTAATGGCGGTCGTTGTGGTACTCGTTGTTGAATCAGCAGCACCGGCTGCAGCCATTGGACCATCACAGTTCTTTTGGTGGATTTTTCTACTAATTCTCTTCTTCATTCCGTACGGACTCATCTCATCGGAATTAGGGACGACGTACGTTGGCGATGGTGGCTTATATGACTGGGTTAAACAAGCCTTTGGGCGTCGCTGGGGTGGTCGTTTGGCATGGCTTTATTGGTTAAATTATCCATTATGGATGGCCAGCCTTGGCGTGCTATTCGCGGAAGTTGCTGGACAAATATTCGGAGTTCATTTCAATACGTTCTGGACTATTATCATCGAACTTGCCTTCGTCTGGACGGTTGTTACATTAGGTAATAAACCAGTTAGTGAAAGTAAATGGATTATGAATTTAGCGGCGTTCGCTAAAATATTTACGATATTATCACTGGGAATTATGGGGATTTACTTTGCAGCAACTAAAGGTTTAGCAAATAACTTTAGTGGAACCAATTTGCTACCGAAACTAAACCTTTCAAGTTTAAGTAACCTTTCGGTAATTATCTTCAATTTTCTGGGCTTTGAAGTGGTCGCAACTATGGCTGACGATATGGATAATCCTAAGAAGCAAATTCCGCAGGCCATTATTTATGGCGGTATATTAATTGCTTTCTTCTATTTATTGGCTGCGTTCGGTATGGGCGCTGCTATTCCTACCGATAAGTTGTCAGCTTCTTCTGGTTTGATTGATAGTTTCGTGCTGATGATTGGTCATATGAACTGGTTTGTCGTTATCATTGGCATTATGTTTTTATACATTCTCGCATCAGAAATGGTTTCCTGGGCGCTAGGTGTTAATTACGTTGCTAACTATGCGGCTAAGGATCATGCATTACCGGCTATCTTTGGTAAAGAAGATGCCAAGGGAATGCCTGTGGGTACTGGGTATTTAAATGGGATTATTGCTTCAGTTTTGGTAGTAGCGTCGCCATTTATTCCAAATCAAAATATCTTTTGGGCATTCTTTGCATTAAATGTAGTGGCACTGCTGTTGTCGTACACGATGATGTTTCCAGCATTTTGGAAGTTACGACGTGATGATGCGCAACGCGAACGACCATTTAAAGTACCCGGCGGGAAATTCATGATCAATTTTATGACATGGGTTCCTGAAGTATTACTTGTTGCGACAATTTTGTTATCAATTTTACCGTTAAATGGGTCAGCATCAGAGTTGGCAAACAAAGTTCCGATTCTAATTGGTACCATTTTGGCAGTTATTGTCGGTGAAATCGTTGTTCGAGTTGCGGAACGACAAGACGATTCAAGCACGAAAGATGAAAAGGTTTCTCAAAATTCAACTCATTCGGCGAATGTCAGCGGAAAGGACTAACTAAATAATGAAAACTTTAACGAGCACACCTCAGCAAGATGGGTACAGAATGCCCGGAGAATTTGAAGAACATCAAGGCGTTTACATCCTATGGCCACAAAGACCTGATAACTGGCGCAACGGTGGTAAACCAGCTCAACATACTTTTATTAAAGTAGCAGAGGCTATTTCCCAATTCGAACATGTCACAGTTGGTGTCAATGATGACCAGTATGAGAATGCGCGAACAATGTTACCTGACAATGTTGAAGTCGTGGAAATTTCAAATGATGACTCTTGGGTACGGGACTGTGGTGCAACGTTTGTAAAAAACGATAAGGGCGGTCTACGTGCTGTGGATTGGACATTCAATTCATGGGGTGGGTTAGTTGATGGCTTATATTTTCCATGGGATAAGGATGACCGTGTCGCCCAAAAAATGGCCGAGATGGAACACGTGGATCGCTACCGATTAGACGATTTTATTCTCGAAGGTGGTTCTATTCATGTGGATGGAGAAGGCACTTTAATTACAACAGAAGAATGTCTTCTGTCGAAGGGTCGCAACGCGCAACTTTCAAAAGAACAAATCGAAGAAGTGTTGAAGACACACCTGAATCTCAAAAAGATTATTTGGCTCAAAAACGGAATTTATAATGATGAGACTAATGGACACGTGGATAACATTGCCAACTTTGTAAGGCCAGGGGTTGTCGCCCTGGCCTGGACAGACGATAAAAACGACCCTCAATATCAAATTTCGAAAGAAAATCTAGATATTTTGGAACATGCTACCGATGCTAAAGGTCGCCAGATTAAAGTGGTTAAGTTAAATGTGCCAAAGCCTGTTTTGATTACCAAAGAAGAAAGTGAGGGCGTCGATGCAGTTGATGGAACCTTACCTCGTCAGGCCGGAGATCGTTTAGCTGCAAGTTACGTTAACTTCTACACGGCAAACGGTGGTATTGTCTACCCAACGTTTGGAGACCCAGCGGATGATAATGCGCAAAAAGTATTAGAACAATTGTATCCAGATCGCAAAGTAGTCGGGGTACCAGCTCGAGAAATTTTATTGGGCGGTGGCAATATTCACTGTATTACCCAACAGGTACCGAAAGCGTAGGTGAAGAATATGGCAGGTAGAAAAATAGTTGTTGCTCTTGGTGGTAACGCAATTTTGACCAACGATGCCAGTGCTAAGGCTCAGCAAAGCGCATTGCGCAAAACTGCTGCTTCATTAGTTCAGTTCGTTGAACAGGGTGATCAGTTGGTGATTTCTCACGGTAATGGTCCTCAAGTTGGCAACTTGTTACTTCAGCAGGCCGCTGGGTCAACAGAAAAGAATCCGGCAATGCCAATCGATTCCGCGGTTTCAATGACGCAAGGGAGTATCGGGTATTGGCTTCAAAATGCGATGGATGAGGCACTGGCGGAAAAGGATTTAGATAAGTCTGTAGCCACGGTCGTGACACAAGTTGAGGTTGATGCAGATGATCAGGCCTTTACTAACCCTACAAAGCCAATTGGGCCATTTTATGAGGCCGATGAAGTCGCCCAGCAACGACTGGATCATCCACAGTTTACGTTTGTTGAAGATGCTGGCCGTGGTTATCGTCGAGTAGTGCCATCACCGAAGCCAATCGGCGTGGTTGAAGCCGATGTTATTAATCAGATGGTCGATGCTAACATTATTCCGATTTCTGTTGGTGGCGGCGGTATCCCGGTTGTTAAAGATGGTTCACGATATATTGGTCGTGAGGCCGTCATTGATAAGGACTTCGCTTCAGAAAAATTAGCCGAACTCATTCATGCGGATTTACTGATTATTCTGACCGCAGTTGATAACGTTTATGTGAACTTCAATCAGGCAAATCAGCAAAAGTTAACTGATGTAACGGTCGAGGAATTGAGTGATTATATCGAAGAAAAACAATTTGCTCCTGGTTCGATGCTGCCTAAAATTCAAGCTGCAATGGATTTTGTCAATCATAGTGATCACGGTAAAACAGTAATCACGTCGCTTGACAATGTCGGTGAGTTTCTTACCTCTGGCGCAGGTACAACGGTTATGAAGACACGCGATACAGTTCTGAACAAGTGATTTTATTTTTGCATGAACTTATTTAGGTTTTGTTTCAAAAAATGCACTGATTTTCTAAGGAATAGGAAATCGGTGCATTTTGATTTTAGATTAGACATATGAACGTTCGATGCTATTAGTCTGCTAGTAAACTAATGGCGTCGCGGCATCATATTGATGACGTAATTACTGTATATTTGTAAAGTGCCATTACAAATATATTCAGGAGGAAATTCATGAAATTAACTACTTTGCCACCAACTAGTGGTGTCAGGTTTGTTGCTGAATTTGAAAGACAACAAGATGCTTATTTGATTTGGCCTGAAAGACCCGACAATTGGCGAGATGGGGCCAAACCAGCCCAACGTGCGTTTACAAAGCTAGCCAACCTCATCGGTAAATATGAGCAAACAACAATGTTGGTGTCCAGTAAACAATATTTAAATGCTAGACACCTATTAGATGATCATATACGTGTTTTAGAGATGAGCAGTAATGACGCGTTTATTAAAGATACAGGCCCGATTTATGTTGAAGTAGAAGGGGAACTTCAAGCAATTGATTTTGGCTTCAATGCATGGGGTGGATTATTGGATGGTTTGTATTTTCCATGGGATCAAGACCAGCTTATTAGCGGGAAATTAGCTGAGCTGAACAATATTCCATATTATGTAGAACATAATTTAATCGTCGAGGGATGTTCTATTATCACCGATGGGCAAGGCACCCTAATTACTACTGAGGATGTTTTACTTTCTGAAGGCCGTAACCCAGGTCAGTCAAAGTCAGAAGTAGAAATGATGTTAAAAAGATACCTTGGCGTAAAGAAAATTATTTGGTTAAAGCATGGTTTCTTTTTAGATGAAACAAATGGGGCCGTCGATAATATCGTCAATTTCATTGCACCGGGCGAAGTGGTGATTACGTGGACTGAGGATGAACAGGATCCGATGTACCAAACCGTTCGACAGATTGAAAGAGCTTTATTAAAGGCGAAAGACGCGTATGATCGTGCCTTAAAAATCCATCATTTGAGTATGCCAAAAGTGCAAACTGTCGGAAAAGTAGAAAGCGAGTCAATTGATCCCATAAACGGATTGTTGCCGCGAACTCCAGGGCAACGATTAACGACAAGTTATGTTAATTATGTATTGATTAATGATGCTGTGATAGTCCCTCAGTTTGGAGATAGCAATGACGCCGTTGCGGTAGATAAATTGCAAGGATTGTTTCCTAAGCGGCGTGTTTTACCGTTCAATGCACACGAAATGATCTTAGGCGGCGGTGGCCTACACACCGTTGTTCATACGCGCCCTGATACCTCCTATCTTGGAGGTGAGTAACATGAACTTCTTCGAAATTGTCAGTACTCACTTGCAAAGTTTAACGGATAATGAAAGAAAGCTGTTTGATTACATTGTTAAAAACATGATTGACGTTCAGGGGATGTCAATCCGCGAGGTTTCAGCAACATGCTTTGTTTCAACGGCAACATTTTTAAGATTTGTTAGAAAAATCGGTTTTTCTGGATACAGTGAATTCATCACGGTTTTAAAGTTCACGACACGTGACAATGCCAGTGAGGCGCGAGATCAGGCCAATAATCAATTTGTTGTTAATCAGTCTAGCTATCGAGAAGATTATCTTAAGAATATTGAAGAAACGGTTCATGTGCTTCGACCTGAAGTGCTTCATCAAATCACGGCAAAGTTATCACACACGAGAACGATTTTTATTTTTGCGCGTGGTCTAAGTAAGAGTGCAGCAAGGTACATTACAAATCTTTACCAATTAGCTGGATTTAACGTTAGTTTTCCTGAAGATCAATTATATAGACGCGCAGCAATGGACCACATTACTGCGGAAGACTTAATCCTTATTATCGACTATACGGGTGAGGAGGTTGAGTTCGTTAATCTTATTCAACAGGTTTTTAAAGAGCCCCTAAATCGGCCAATGGTGTTGTCGATTACAGGAGCTGACAACAACACCATTCAAAACCTGAGCGATATTAATTTGTATACTTTTTTTGACCAAATCAGATCCAAAGAGGGCGTCGAAATCAGTTCCCGTGTGACCGCAATTGTGATTATGGAATTGATACTCTATCAGTGGTTGGATGAGTAGAAGATTGCTGGAAAAAAGTTCAATAATAGTTGTCGCTCAATGATTAGCTATGTCGCGAACCTTTCAGAAATTAGTCTTGCAGGTCGGAATATGAGACTTTGCCGGATTCACGAACCTTTACCGCCAGTGATGTGAAACGTAATATTGCGGGATCGATGTAGTTTAATGATTTTTGAAATCCGTTAAGATAATCCGTCCAGGAAGAGTCTAACTCCTGTGGGTTAACAATAAGAAAACGCCCTTTTAGCATTAGGGATGTATGAGTATCCTCGTTAAAACAATAAATAGCTGCATTGGTTGTGTTGTTCAAATTTTTAACTGTGGCAGAATTGTGCTTTGTATAGAAAAAGATTGTGTCTAATGATCTGTCCATCTTCAAGGGAGTAAGAGCTGTAATGTTTGGAAAACCGAGTGAGTCTATTGTGGAAACTTGAAATACAGTGGCCGATTCAAGCATCTTTTCTGCGACTTTAATGGTTTTTAGCATGTCTATCCTCCAAGTGTTCTCTTTAAATAAAGGGTATCATAACAATAAGTAATTACGAAAAAAACTGATTGGGAAAATCACTTGTGGTGACTAACGTCTGCTTAATATGCTGTTAATCTTGCATTCACTGCAAAATGTGAATGCAAGATTTATCCTGCCCATTTTAGTTTGGGTGTAAAGATAAACATGACCATTAAAAGAATAAATATTTTTTGTATTTATTTTTGGAAGAACATAATTCACAAATGAACTGTGCTTAAGATCCTTAAAATGCAATTATTGAGTAGCTGGACCTCATTTTCCTCTTTATTGCTCTCCTTTTTGCCGATAGTAGTTTATTCTTAATGTGAAAATGAAAACAATATCCCCTACAAGCGCTGATTTTATAGGAATTAAAAAGATTGCTTTCATGATTTTGCTTTAAAATCCCTTGTTTTCTGAAAGTCGCATGCACTACAATAAGATTTGCATAAGGGAGAGAGAAAAAATGAAAAAACTATTTTTTAGTGCGCTCGTTGTTGTACTAGTTGTCGCAGGTTCTGTCGTTACAGGTTTTGCATCAACTAGCGCTACTCGAGCCAACAAAGACAGTCAGTCATTCAATCAATTATATTCTAAGGTTCTTCAGAAGCAGGACCTGCCACTACAGTAATTTCATTGGTTCTTATTGGATTGCTATTTTTAACAAAAAGCATTACGTCTATCACACATTTGTGGACGTAATGCTTTTTTATGTGAATGTCCTTATTAAAAACGAGACTATTTTTAGGGGCAGTGACTGCCGAAAAGATGCCTTCAATGCTCATATTAAAATCAGTTTAGTGATGTTTTGCATTGGTTTACAAATCATTAAAATTCTGATGGAAATATATGCTATGCTTAGGTTTCCAAGCAACTGGGTTTCCAAAAATGAGTGAATAGGAGCTAACGCAGATGACAGAGATAAGGCGAGCAAAAAGAGCAGTAACTGATCTTAGCAAGATAACTGCAATTTTGAATGGATCACACATTATTCACACAGCAATCAACACGGAAGACTTTCCCTATGTGGTGCCGACCAATTATGGTTTTGAAATAGCGGACAATGGTAAATTAACGCTGTACATTCATGGTGCGCCGGAAGGTCGTAAAGTTGACTTGATCAAACGAGATAATCGGGTAGGCTTTGAGATTGACGACGGAGGTTCCTTGATGCCGACTGAATCGACAGAGGCCAGCCATAACTCTTGGCTTTATCACAGTATTATCGGCACTGGCGTGGCGCATCAAGTGACAGGTACAGAGGGTAAATTACACGCATTACAACAAGTACTGATTCACGAAACAGGTCATGCATGGAAAAACATTGATCCTCATGGTGTTGAATACGTAAACGTTTATCGAATTGATGTGCAAGAGTACAAGGCTAAACAACATGAGGCACCACAGGCTCAATAGCGGCTTGAACGCACCAAAATCAAAATGTACACGTCGGCCTTGTTAGTTCAAACTATTTGAGTCTCACAGACTGGGACACGAATTTAAAAATTTTGGGGATAATATAAATGACAAGTGGATTAACCACACACCTGATTGCTAATGCAGGTCGTGGTAAACGTTTTTTACTTACCAATGAAGATGGTCACGAATTGGGCCGTGTTAAAAATCACGGTTGGACGAATTTGTGGAACCAATTCTTTGGCTGGGCTGTGGCAATGCCAATTCATGACGAACTCACCGTGGAAGGAATGACGTTAACGGTCGAGTCGAAGACACATTTATTGAGTGGTAAATACCGTTTGGAGATCAACCATCAGCCGGTGGCATTGGTGGTGACCCATAATTTTCAAAACGGTTATCTCATCAACGTGAAGAATGAACGCTATCAGTTGAAGGCCGGGCTTGGCAATGCCAGCTTTCAGATAACTCGTTCGGCTGATCAAACACCGGTAGTTAGTATGCGGCAGCAAATTGATAACGCAGATGCGTTTTCGGTCACGGTAAATGAATCCTTCGGCCTGTTGACCGGTATTGGATTAGCAATGATTATTATGCGCGAACAGGGGAAATAATAAAGGATCGCTACTAAAGAACAGAAAAATAGCGCGACGATGTGATGTCTTATATACTGGATTCAATTAAGTTTGAGGAGGTTTCAGTATGGCAAAGTTGACATCCGAAATGAAAGATTTGATTTCACAAGCGTTTCCGTTTATTGCGACCGTTGACGAGGATGGAAATCCACAAATTGGTCCAAAGGGTACGTTAAGAGTCATGGACGATGAACATTTAATCTATAACGAGGAAACTGGACGCCAGGCTTGGCACAATTTGCAGGCAAACCATAAGATAGCCGTTGCCGTTCATCCTTATCCAGGTAAGATTGGGTTGCGTGTTGAAGGGTATGCAACAATCTATAAAGATGGTCCCGTATTTGAGGCGGCTCATCAGTATGCAGTGGACAATCAATTGCCTGATTTAATTGCAGCGGTTGTCATTTCCGTTGACCGAATTGTGAGCCTTAATGCAGGTCCTGACGCTGGTACAGAAATCGCAAACGAACCAGTTTCAGATTAATTTAATCAATGAAATGCTAAAAGCCCAATTTGTCGGAATTGGGCTTTTTATAATACGCGTAAGAGTGAACGTAAAGTCTATTTTATTGAGCAGTGTAGCCACCGTCGACGACAAATTCTGATCCGGTAGCGAACTTAGATTCGTCGGAGGCGAGGTAAACACAGATGTTTGCAATATCATCAGGTTCACCGATGTGACCAACTGGTGTTAATTTTGTTTGAGCTTCTTCCATTCCTGGTTGGGCTTCCACTAACGGTGTCTTGATGTACCCAGGATGCACAGTGTTGACGCGTACGCCGTAGCCTTGTTTTGCGGCATACAACGCTGCAGACTTGCTGAATAAGCGAACGCCACCTTTAGATGCATTGTAAGCAGCTAATAGTGGGTCACCGATGAAGCCTTCGATGGAGGACATGTTGATAATAGAGCCGCCGTGGTCCTTCATTGCAATCATGCCGTACTTCGTACCGTAGAAAACACCGTCCAAGTTAATTCCCAGCAATTGATGCCATTCATCAGCTGTGGTGTGCTCAACATCTTTCGCAATGGCGATACCGGCATTGTTGACAATGATATCAAGCTTACCAAACTTAGCAACGGTATCGTCAATAACTTCTTTAAAGCGAGCTTCATTAGAAGCATCTTGTTGCATATAAAGGGCGTTGTCACCGCCGTTTAGACCATCAAGTGCCGTTTTACCGTCATCCTCATTACGCGAGGTGATAACGACTTTCGCGCCTTCTCGCAAAAAAGCGGCAGCGGTTGCCAGTCCAATACCCTTGGTTCCACCTGTGATAATTGCAACTTTATCCGTTAAACGATTTGCCATTTTCATAACCTCCATTGGTTTAGGTTGCTACTACACCGTTATTTTCGCATGTTTGGTAAATAATGTGAAGCAATATACAAGGTGAAAATAATTGAAAATATTGTTGCTTACTTTTCGTAAGTGCGATATAGTAAACCCCGTTATAGAAAACAATGACAAAACTTTGGAGGACGATGACATGGAAACAGAACTTTTAAGCTTGATGAAGCAACGTCGATCAATTTACAACTTGGGTAAAAAGGTGGATCAGTCGCAAGAAGATATCACTGCGATGCTTAAGGATGTAATCAAGGAGTCACCGTCCGCTTTTAATAGTCAAACAACGCGTGTGGTTTTCGCTTTTGGCGACGCTCACGAGAAGGTTTGGGACATTGTGTTAGACGAACTGAAAAAGGTTGCGCCTGCGGAAGCATTTGAAGGCAGCAAGCAAAAGGTTGAACAGCAGTTTAAGGCTGGATTTGGGACGATTCTGTGGTTTACCGATATGGATAAAGTTAAGGAATTGGAAGATGGTTTCCCACTGTATGCTGATAATTTCTACGACTGGTCTGAACAACATATTGGTAATAGTCAATTTGCCGCTTGGACTGCATTGGCCGAGAACAATTTAGGTGCATCGGTGCAGCACTACAATCCGCTTATTGACGAAAGTATCGCCAAAGCTTTTGATTTACCAAGTAGCTGGCGCTTACGCAGTGAAATGCCATTTGGGTCGATCGAAAGTACACCTGACGATAAAGATTATATGGACGATGAAGATCGTTTTAAGACAATCGATTAGTAGAAATGGTTTCAACAAAGCGACATTCCAAATGATGCGAAAAGCCTATTTGTATATGGGATTCATCAATTTGTAAAGTATCTTTTCACAATATTGGTATATATCATATTGATAACCGGTAAATTGTTTTACTGGCTTAACTAAATGCCTGTATAAAAACATTTGTAACTGATGATAAATAAAACGCGTACAACTTAAAAAGTTTATTTTTAAGATTTGGTATATCCTTTTTATGAAAAAACGGTTATAATGTCCATATAGCAATTATCAATGGGCATTAACTGTTTCAAAGGAGGGTGTACCATGGCAAACATTCTATTTATCAATGCGGATCAGCAGAGTACACAAACGTTGATTTCGGCAATGGCTGCAGCTCAACCTGCGGATCGCTTGCGTTTGACCACGATGCATCCCCACAGCTTATCGAAGCAGGTACGCGCACGTTTTGAAATTCTGGTTGGTGCGGCTGACGATGGTCTATTCATGGCTGAGGCCACGGCCGGTATCGACGCTGTGTACCTAACTTCAGGGATGGCGACAGTTAAATACTTGCACACTTTGAGTTGGGCACTGACTAATTTCAAACGGCCGGTAAAACGGATCGTTTTAACGAACAGTGCTGCGTCCGATAGTGAAGTGAAGACCGTGACACCATTTTGTTCGGATCGATTGGCGGTACTGACGGCATTAGGTGCAACACATGTGGCATTTGTCTTTGTCCAACAGGTTGCTGCCAAAGTTGCTGATCGTGTTTTGATTGAGACAGTTGATGCCCGTAGTCGAGTTTTGCGTCAGGTTATTGAGTTGCAGCAGTGGAATCAATGGTTGATTACACTGTTGTCAGCCAATGTTGCCAAACCATGGGTTGGTATCGCAAATTAAGCGATTTTATATTTGAAATGAAGAACGGCGATCACTGAATTTCAGTGATCGCCGTTCTTGTGGATCGATTAAATTTTAAATTACTGAACTAGTCGTCAATTCGGGCAAATTGCAGGCTCAACAGACTGTTGAACAGTGACTGATCAAAACGATGATTTTCTGACCGAACGCTACTTGGTACGATAACAGTTCGATCTTCTTTTGTCTGTGCCTTTGTTTTAAATAAGCGACGTAGTTTTGATGTAATGATGTTGCGATGTGCTTCAGTTTCCATCTGCTGTCCCTCCATGCGAGAAATCTAAAAAAATTGACTACTTATAAATACCATCTTTTTTAAGATGGGTCAATAGAAATGCTCGATAAAAGTCAGAAAAGGTCAAACTTTTTATAAAAGTGTATGAAAACGCCATCATTAGTTGCTGGAGTACTCTTTTTCCTACGTGCTTGGGGTAAAAACTACGCAACATTAAAAGTTCATCGTGAGTATTGATTCGATAAGGTAATTACAAATTTTAGATAGCGACAGCGGTATGTTAAAGATGGTCGCAGCGATCCACCAGCATAGTAGACCAACGGTTAAAGTGGTTAAACGTTTCATGTAATCTCCTCCAGAAACAGTTTTAGAGTTTAACGTTACGCATACATAGAAAGAGGCACGCCTCCAGCAATGGAAGGGCGTGCCATTTTTGCTAAAACTTGAGGGTTAAACTTGTGGTTGTGCGGTGTCAGCAGCAGTTTCCGGAGCAGAAGATACAGGTGGTGTTAAGGCGTGAGGTTTCTTGGCCGGTTCATCGTCAAAGATCACCGTATTTACAGTGTCGATATACTGAGCTGAAACGGGGGTTACGTATGTCAGGTGGTTATCTTTATCAACCACCACGTTTGATTCTGCGATGGTCTTCATTGCGGCACGGACTGCGGATTCAGTTAAGTCTTCACTAACGTATCGTAATTTTAGGTGGCTGGCCTTGCCGTTACCGTTTTTAAACTTGAGACTCAATTCTTTCATAAACTAATTCTCCTTTGATTGTGAGTTAGGCGTTTGCTTCTTGCTTTGTGGTAACAAAGATATCGTTAACACTGTCGTTGGACAGACTTGCAATTGCTGCGCCAAACTTGTTCAGTTGATCATCAGTGACGTTTTGAGCAACGGTATTATAGTTCCGTTTGATCGGCGTACTGTGACCTTCACCTGAAATAAGATATTGAACGCTCGTTTTAAGCCATTTTTGTGACATGTGTTTTGCTCCTTAAATGTTGAGGTATTTGTATATCGTGGCCACGACTACATCATTAGTAACGAAATGACGAGCGCACTTTGTAAAGGGAAGGTAATTTTTATGGCGTAGGAAGTCTACAAAAGCTTAGCGCAAGTGCATTTTGGCATAAAAACAGACTAACCTTAGTGGCGAGAAATGATTCGACGGAATCGTTTCTCGCCACTTTTAGTTTCTGTTAAAGTGGTGGTGAAGTTGACAAGCCGTGGTAGTTTTTGGCGCTTTGACGTCGTAATAAAAAATGGCAACTTCACCGGTATGATCCAAATTTGTTCTTAGTCTGTTGGCCTTCAGGTCGTGTTTTGAAAATTAAATTGATCATATTAACGTGGAACAACTTCAGAAAGATGGTGAATCAAATGACAGTCGCATTTGGTCTTGATGTTAGTAAGGCTACTTCGGCAGTAGCCATAGTGAATGATGGTGTCACCGTTAAACAATTCAAGATTGATAATAACTGGTTTGGCTTTCAAAACTTACTCAAAGAGATGAAAGAGTACGCAAAACCGCAAATCGTGTTTGAAGCCACAGGTGTATACTCTCGTCGGGTACAGCGATTTCTAGAAGATAATCATTATGCTTATACGCGTTTGAATCCATTGGCTGCCAAAAAGCAGTTAGATAGCCTACGGCCAAATAAGACAGACAATAACGATGCTTTGCATTTAGCTCAAACACAGCTCGTTATAAAGCGTCGATTGGAATATTACCAGAAGCCGGTTTACCACGACTTGATGGACGATAGTCACTTCTATGAACAACTCAATGAAGATGTCGTTCGTGAGAAGAATCGATTACATCGTAGTTTACAATTAACTTTCCCGGAAATAGAATCTTTGCTTAGTAGACCGGATGGCGAACAATACTGGAACATCGTGCAGCGTTATCCACACCCCGATCTGCTTGAAGAACTCAGTCCAGACGGATTAGGAAAAATAATCATGGAAACGACTCCCAAGAATATTTCTCTAAATCGCGCGATCATGGTCGCAAAGAAATTACTCCATCTAGCACAAGCATCGTATCCAGCGGATCGCGTTGAGGCACCGTCGGTGTCGCAGACGCGCTACCACGCTAAACGAGTCAGCGAACTAACCCGTCATAAACAACAGCTGATTAAAGCCATGACAGCGTTAGCTAAGTCCCTTCCAGAGTTTGATATTTTAATGAGTATCCCTGGATTTGCGGAGACAACCACTGTGTTATTAATCGGTGAACTGGGCGATATTCGGCGTTTCAGTAGCTCTAATAAGCTCAATGCCTTTATTGGCATTGACTTACGCCATTATGAATCCGGCGAATTCGTGGCCGCTGACCATATCAGTAAGCGTGGTGACACATTTGCCCGTAAGCTACTATTTCGCACAATCAGTAATATCGCGACGGTCGCTCACTACCATCCGAATCATATTAACGACTTTTATCAACGCAGAAAAAAACAATCTCCTCAGTCAGGGACTAAGAGGATTGCCATCGCTGCGATGGGTCGCCTGTTACGAACGATTTACCATCTCGTGATTACGAATCAGATGTATATATACGGCGTCAAGCGCCAATCATTCTGATTACGTCTATAGTGTACTAGCCTTACTCAAAAAATAAAATGGCTAAGGTCTATTTAGTGTACTCAAAAATCGTATTCCAAACTGTTCAAATCGCAAAGAAACCGTTTTGAATCCCTAAGTTCAAATCAATTCAAAGACATAAATACTGCTAGACCTATATTAATACTTGACTAGAGGTAGAAAAAACTTTGCCAATCCTAGGTAAAAAAGTACCAAGGTGACAAAGTTTAAGATGCTCCATATTTAATTAACGCTGTTGAACGGCTGCGTCGTATTGTTGTTGAAGCAGGGCAATGGCACGTGGCTCTGCCCGTGGACTGGTGTATGGTTTCATTGCCAGTCGACGAACCATCGGGTCATTTTCGCCATAGTTTACGTCAAACAAAGCGTGCCGACTTTCAGGTTGACCATAATCGTTTGTGTCAGCATAATTGAAAGATGCCCCATTAACTAGGGCGTTGCGTTCTTCTAAGGTCAGACCGCGAACGTATGCCGGCACATCATTTACATTAGCAATTTGTCCCAGTGGCACAATGATAAACGTCGGTTCGGGAACGGGGGCAATTACAAATTCACTATGAAAATCGACTAACCGTTTGAAATTAGCGGTTGGAAGTGCCGGCAACACGCCGCGTGCTAAAGCCTCTGGCTGCTTGTTGTGCATGCGGGAAGAATCCGCTTTACTGGCAATATTGCCGTGAGCGATGGCGTCTTTGTCAAACGCAATGAGCGCTTCAAGATCGTTTTCTCCGTTGAGCTCAAATGAACGTCGCACAAACGCGACGTTATGGGCGTCGATTAGGTACCGTAACTGGTGAACCATGCGGACCGTTGCGTCATCTTGAGCCAGTCCGTTTGGGAAAGCTGCCTGAACGGTACGAGCAAGTTCGCGCCAGAAGGGGTCGCTGGGACCGGCTTCACGGGCGAATTCATGATCCGCGACTAAATCGCCAGTGTTACTGTTGAGATGAGCACCAAGGATTGACAGCAATTGACGCATTTTGTCCATCGGTGCCATCGAACTGGCGGCAAATAAAGTGGTAAATGCTGAACTGCCTACGGTGGCACTGGATGCTTGCCAGTTACTAAACTGGGTCTTTAAATTGGCGTCGTTAACTGTTGACGCGATTTTTTTAGTTAAAGCTGTTAAGGCAGCTTCGTCCCACTGCTGATGATCTGCCAACCGTACCAGCAAATCGTAAGTTCCTTCGACATAGGCTGACATGTTACTGTCAGACAAACTGACAGGTGGTTCAATTAGCGAAATAAGTCTTTGATGTTGCGCCATAATGCGCCTCCTCGTTCTTCTTAGCGTAAGGGTAACACATTGCGATGGGTAAAAAGGAATATTTGAATGAAAATTATCCATTTGATTAGTTTAAATGGGATTTGCGAACGCTAATCTACATGAACAGTGGTAAATTGAGAGAAAGTTCTCGAATAGCCGAATTCGATTTTTATTTCAGAAGAAAGGGTCATTAATTATTCAATGGAAAAGCAAGCGAGCAATGTTTTAAGTACACTCATTATTCAAGATTTTACTGCTCTTGGACAGATGTCCATGACATCTGCATTAACGGTAAGCCAATCGATGGATATTTTGACAGCCTCTTTGCCTGTTCAAATGTTATCAACGCAAACAGAGGGGTTTGGTCAACCTCATAGAGAAATAATGGCTGACTGGATGGAACAAGTTTGGCATCATTGGGATACCATTGATATCAAGCCGTTTACTTCGACACTTATTGGATACTTAGGAACAAATGAGCTGGCTCAACTAGTGAATATGGAAATTAGGCAGCATCGCAATCCAAACCTTATTGTTGATCCAGCCATGGCTGATCAGGGCAGACTCTATCCATCTCTGACGAAAAGTTACGTTGAGGAAATGAGACGGTTAATGAGTGGTGCGCAAATTGCTTTGCCTAACGTTACCGAACTAGGGCTGTTGTCAGAAAACGATTTAGAAATGACCCCGTCGGATGACAAATTGCGGCAGGCACTGAAACGTTGCCAAAGTTTTGCTCCCAACTGTCAGGTTATTGTAACAGGAGTCAAAAAAGGCAGCGCGATTGGCTGTGCTTGGGTTAGTGGCAATGAAATCGAGTGGGTCGGTAAAAACATGATCAAAGGTCACTTTTTCGGTACCGGTGATTTGTTTAGTGCCACGTTTAATGTATTGAAACTTAGATTCCCAAAGCTTGATGTGGACCAGCTGGTTTCAGAGGCGATGGCGGTTGATTACGCAGCAATCCAAGAAACAGCAGCTCTTCCAGCCGTTCAATGGAAGTTAGGCCTTCAGCTTAAAGATGCAATTTCGTTATTGATGACTTTTGAATAAATTTATCATCAAAAAATGATGCCGAGTACAAAAGCTGAGCAGGTTTTATTAAAGGGCTTACATTTCACTATGCTTTTATTGCCACTTGGCTTATGCTATGTAAAGTGACGAATAAAAGAGTTATTTATGAAGAGTAGGGTAAATTATGTCTAAGAAAACGACGATAACTGATATTGCAAATGAGGCAGGCATTTCGCCAACAACTGTTTCACAGATTCTTAATGGTAAGGGTGAGCGCTTTAGTGCCACGACACGGCAAAAAGTGCTCGGTCTCCAAAAAAAGATGGGCTATCACAATACGGGGAATGATAAGCCATTTGAATCAAAAGTGACGGTTGGAATGATCGTGCCAAGCCTGGATAATCCGTATTACCGTGAATTGATCCATGGTGTTCAGGATGGCTTGGTATCACAGTTTGCAGAATTGTCAGTGGAATTTTCAGAAAATTCTGAGGGCATCGGATATCATATTCATGAATTAAGCGAACGACCAGTAGATGCAATTATCGTTGCAGGAGATAATATGGATCTTGCTTTTGTGCAAACGCTACTGGCCAATACTGGTCTGCCTAGCATCATCATGGATCCGCAACAGGACAACGAGTCTTCTGTGGCCATTAATGAACTTGAAGCCGGCAGTAAATCGGCCGAATATTTACTTGATAATGGTCACAGAAAAATTGCCTTGCTAATGAAGGCGGGGAATAGTGAAAGTAAACTGCATCGAATTACAGGATTTTCAAATGGTTTGAAAGAATATCATTTGGATTTAGACCCAACATTGTTCTTTGAGCAGCCTGATGATTCTAAAGTAAGTGGTTTTAACTCGGCTAAACAGGTTATTGATAGTGGTGCAACCGCAGTTTTTGCTTTCTCTGATGAGCTCGCTGTCGGATTGAACCGTGGTCTCCTTGCCCATGGAAAACGTGTGCCGGAGGATATTTCTATTCTTGGCTTCGATGATATTGAAATTACGCGCTATGTCCAACCAGAATTGTCAACGGTTCATCAGCCAATTCAAGAGATGGGCGAAAAACTCGTTGAAATATTATTCGCCAAAAAAAGTGACAATGAATTTACACCGAATTCAGATGAACGACTCTTTTCAGTTGTCCTGAAAAAGCGCGGAAGTATTAAACATATCTAATTGAATCCATAAAAAATAAGAAGCAAGGCAATCAATTGTGATAATTGATTGCCTTTTTTTGCGTCCATTTGGCCAGGTAAAAAAAACGTAAAATTATAAAATGCTAAGAGAATCGCAAAAAAGATGCGAATTAGTAGGCGTAATAGGGGTGCTAAACTAGACAAAAAATGAGCAATGTAAAAAAAACGTAAAAGAAAACGTTTACAAATTCGCATTGTAAATGCAAAAAACGGGTAGTAAAAATATAGCCGTGGCAAGTTTTACTTGTTCTTTACCAACAATATTTTTAGGAGGTACGACATGGATAAGCTCAAAATTGCGTCAACGGAAAAGGCCATGAACTTTTTTGAAACAGACCGAGAAATTGTGTCTGCAACAGAAACTGACTTTGTTGACGTCGCGGCTGTAGTGGTCATGGATGAAGATACATCTGTTGTTGAAGCGGCAAATGCAACAAAATTTGGGATTCCCGTTTTTGTCATTTCTGATGACAGTTCCAAGATTGACGGTTCCACGATGGAAAAAATCTATCACATTTTGGATCTCAAAAATCAATATGACCATCAGTTGTATAACCGTGAAATTGAGGCAGCTGCCTCAAAATATGAAGATGGCGTTTTACCACCATTCTTCAAAGAATTAAAGGCTTACGTTGAACGTGGGAACATTCAATTTGACTGTCCTGGACACCAGGGTGGTCAGTATTTCCGTAAGCATCCAGCAGGTCGTCAGTTCTATGATTTCTTTGGCGAAAATGTCTTTCGTTCAGATATCTGTAATGCCGATGTTGATCTAGGTGACTTGTTAATTCATGAAGGTCCAGCGATGGACGCCGAAAAACATGCGGCACAAGTATTTAATGCTGACAAGACGTACTTCGTTATGAACGGAACGACGACCTCAAATAATATTGCCATCACAGCAGCTGTTGCTCCAGATGATTTAGTTTTATTTGATCGAAATAATCATAAGTCTGTCTACAACGCGGCATTGGTTAAAGACGGCGGCCGTCCAGTTTACCTCGAAACTTCACGTGACCCATACGGCTTTATCGGTGGTATTTATTCACGCGATTTTGATGAAGATTATATTCGTAAACAAGCCGCTAAGGTGGATCCAGAAAAGGCTAAGCAAAAACGGCCATTCCGTTTAGCCGTTATTCAGTTAGGTACTTATGACGGCACTATTTATAATGCCAAACAAGTTGTTGAACGCATTGGCCACTTGTGTGACTACATTCTTTTTGACTCTGCGTGGGTCGGTTACGAGCAATTTATTCCAATGATGCGTGATTCTTCACCATTGTTACTTGATCTGGGACCTGAAGATCCGGGTATTTTGGTTACTCAATCAACGCATAAGCAACAAGCTGGTTTTTCTCAAGCATCACAAATTCATAAAAAAGACGCTCACATTAAGGGGCAAAAGCGGTACATCGATCACAAACGATTCAACAACGCTTATATGCAATATGCTTCAACATCCCCATTCTACCCACTGTTTGCAACTTTGGATGTTAACGCCAAGATGCAAGAAGGTGAAGCTGGTAAAAAGTTATGGCGTGATGCTTTAATCACTTCAGTAAATGCACGTAAAAACTTGATGAAGAATGCCACAATGATTCGTCCGTTTGTGCCACCAGTCGTAAATGGTAAAAACTGGGAAGATGCCGACACTGAAGAAATTGTCAGCAACATTGATTATTGGCGATTTGAAAAGGGTGCAAAATGGCATGCTTTCGATGGCTATGAGGATGATCAATACTTTGTTGATCCAAACAAATTTATGTTAACGACGCCTGGTATTAATGTCCAAACGGGTGAATATGAAGACTTTGGTATTCCGGCAACAATCTTAGCTAACTACTTGCGTGAACACGGGATTATTCCTGAAAAGAACGATTTGAATTCTATTTTGTTCTTGATGACGCCAGCAGAGACACCAGCCAAGATGAATAACTTAGTATCACAAATCGTTAAGTTTGAATCACTTGTTAAGGCTGATGCACCACTGGAAGACGTACTTCCAAACTTGTATGCACAACATAAGGATCGTTATGCAGGTTACACGATTCGTCAACTGTGCCAAGAGTTACATGACTTCTATAAGGGAAACAATGCTAAAGAATATCAAAAAGAGATGTTCTTGGTCGATTACTTCCCTGAACAGGCAATGACGCCATATGAAGCAAACGTTGAGTTGCTGCACAATAACGCCAAGCTTGTACCGTTAAAAGATATTGAAGGTGAAGTCGCCTTAGAAGGTGCACTTCCATACCCACCTGGTATTTTCTGTGTTGTTCCAGGTGAAAAATGGAGCAAGGTTGCTCAAACCTACTTCTTAATCTTGGAGGAAGGGATTAACCGTTTCCCAGGGTTTGCGCCTGAAATTCAAGGTGTCTATTTCGAAAATGAAAATGGACAGACTACTGCATACGGGTATGTCTACGATCCTAAGTCAGAAAACAAGGGTGAGTAGTTCCATTCAACGTGGTGGACGTCATGTCTACCACGTTTTTTTATAAATTTTAGAAAAACGGATAGAGGTAAAATCATGGCCCAGGAAAAGAAAAAGATGAGTGTGGTTCAGCTCACGATTATTACGGCCATTAACATGATGGGTTCAGGAATTATCATGCTGCCAACCAATTTAGCGCAGGTTGGTACGATGTCGATATTATCTTGGATTGTCACAGCTGGTGGTGCAATGTGTTTAGCCTATGCTTTCTCGAGAGCAGGGATGTATACCAGAAACTCTGGTGGTATGGGCGGTTATGCTCAGTATTCTTACGGTAAAGCAGGATCGTTCATGGCTAACTATACGTACGGTGTTTCACTTGTGATTGCTAATGCAGCGATTGCAATTTCTGCGGTTGGTTACTTTGATGTCTTATTCCATTTACACATGTCACCAGTTGGCGTTGCTTTGGCCACAATTTTTACGCTTTGGTTGGCTACGGTTATGAACTTCGGTGGTGCAAGAATTACTGGACAAATCAGTACCTTCACTGTTTGGGGCGTTATCATTCCGGTTGTCGTTATTTCACTAGCAGGCTGGTTTTTCTTTAGTGGCCATCTTTATGCAGCATCTTGGAATCCACACAATATGGGATTCTTTAAGGGGATTAGTAATTCAATTTCGATTACATTGTGGGCATTTTTAGGCCTGGAATCAGCTTCGGCAAATATGGATTCTGTTGAAAATCCTAAGAAAAATGTTCCCATTGCTGTTTTAGGTGGAACCATCGGGGCAGCCGTAATGTATATCGTTTCGACAAACGTTATGCAGGGGATTGTGCCTAACGCTAAGTTAGCCGCATCAAATGCACCGTTTGGGGTGGCCTTCAGTCAGATGTTTACACCGATGGTCGGAAATATCGTTATGGGATTGATGATTATTTCATGTTTTGGATCATTATTGGGTTGGCAATTTACTATCGCTGAAGTCTTTCGTAGTTCCGCACATGAAGGGTATTTCCCGAAAATATTTGGGAAAACAATTGCCAATGGTACACCTATTATTGGTATGATTATTATTACTGTTTTGCAGTCTTTATTGGCTCTTATGACGATCAGCCCATCCCTGTCAAAACAGTTCACAATTCTAGTAAATTTGGCGGTGGTGACAAATGTTATTCCATACTTGCTATCAATGGGTGCGCTTAAAACAATGCAACTCGATGCCAAGGTATCGGCATCTGCACGACGCACGACAAATATCATTGCTACGATTGCATCGCTCTACAGTCTCTATGCACTGTACGCAGTCGGCTTTGAAGAACTTGCATATGGTGCACTTGTGACGTTTGCGGGTTGGACCCTGTACGGATTTGTGTCACACAAATTTGATTTGTCCAAGACGAATTAATGACGCATCCTCGATTGAATAAAGTAACGCGAAGAAAGCAATTCGCGCTTTGGTTCTTCGGCAAAAAACTAAGTTGAGGCTGAATGAGGGTGAGTAAATGGATGAAAGCATACCGTTGGCTTTAACTGTAAACGGGCTATATTCAATGGGCAATCGTTATTTACAAGCGGACTTAAACACCTTTTCAGTGAAACGTGTTTATGGCGTCACAGTTCTGACCTCGATTTTTAGCGATGGTGAAATGTCATCGAAAGATGGCATTGTGTTGTCGGCAACTTCAGTTGATCGTCAATTTGGTTCGATTTTAAATGGTCTGCATATCTCTAGCTGCAAAGTTGGGTATTTGCCTAATTTGGACTTAATTACGGCAGTTGAACAAGCATGTCGGAATCAAAGTGTCGGTCCGGTTGTTTTAGATCCAATATTGTTTGATGAAACTGGTTCACCTATTTTGGACGACACAGCTTTCTCAAAGTATGTGACTGATTTGATTCCCTTAGCCAATGTTATTACGCCAACAATTGAAGAAGCCGAAAAGATAGTTGACTTTGAAATTACATCAGATGATGATGTGATTCACGCAGCGAATGAACTTCGCGGTATAGGTGTTCAGAATGTTCTTATTAAGGGAAGTAACGAACATCAAGGTCGGGATAACATTCGTGATTATGTATTGCTTGAAGATGGCGATGATTTTTGGCTAACAGATAAACACGCACCTTTTCCACAACCATCTGGTAAGGATGATGCTTTGTCTGCATGCATTACGGCAGAACTAGCAAACGGACAGAAAACGGAGAATGCAATTCGGACAGCTAAGGAATTTATCACTGACGCGACCCGAAATGTTCTACAAGTTGGCGATTCGATTGAATCGATTAATTTTTGGCGATAGCTTTGTTGAAGCAGCTGTGGCATTGAGTCCGATTTGAGAACGAACATTAACGTAGAACTGACCTATTCTCGAACTTGGGGAATGGGTCAGTTTGGGTTAAGCGGAATTCTCAGGACTTTGACGCGCGGTATTGCTCACGTTATTCGTTCCAAATGAACTTATGTCACAACCGCTTGTGTAATTCGTGCTAAAAGTTTCGCAATTGATTTTGGTAATATGGACGTGTAGCAATCGATTTTGAAGATAGTTGAGGAGTGAATAAATTGGCGACCAAGTTACGGCTCAATCGTATTATGATAATGGCATTCTTAGTGAACGCTATTTATAGCATGATCTGGCCGGTCAGCACCTTATACATGCATGACGCCTTTGACTTATCCTTGCCATTAATAGGTGTCGTACTAATGTGCTACTCCTTGGCCAATGCAGCTGGAAGTGTGATTTCAGGATACTTATTTGATCGGATGTCGCACCAAAAGATTTTGATGAGTGGTTTTTATTTATTACTGACTGTGTCCTTTATTGGGATGTTTGGCGATGGATTAGTTGCCTTTATATTGTTTTTGGTGCCATTTGGTTTTATTACAGGTTGGTGTTTGACGGTTCAATACGCTTTGGTTAGTGATTTACAAATTACTAATTCGGAAAATGATTCTAGAAAGAACTTTAATCTGCTTTATTTGGCCGTCAATTTGGGGATAGTAGCCGGATCTGGATCATTAGGATTACTGTATCGGAATAATGAAATTAAAACGTTGATGGCAACTGTAACGGTGATTGCATTATTTGTGACGCTAATTGGACTAGGGACAGGTCAACACAATGTCGTAGAAAATGTCAGTCGGGTAAGTGTTCAGGAGCCTAACAGTCAAGTCGGAACGGTCCTCAAAAGAGATTTAATCATCCGTATTTTTATCACCTTATTTTTATTTTGGATCGTGTATGTGCAGTGGATGACCAATTTTTCTGTCTATTTTACAAGTTTGGGTTATTCTGCCGGGTTTTATAGTCACGTTTGGGTGATTAATGGCATCGGAATCACACTTATTCAAGTGTTTTTACTTCGATTCGCACACTTTTTTAAAACATCAATTGTGCAGTCCAGATTTGGTATTTTCTTCTTGGTGCTTTCGTTTGGTTGTTTAATTGCTAGTACCAATAAACTATGGCTATTAGTTGCGGCCGTATTTTTAACGATTGGTGAAGCGCTTTTTGTGCCAGCAGCGCCAGTTGTTGTAGACCAAAATTCGTCAGTGGTAGTAAAAGGCCGCAATCAGGGACTAGTGAATGTATTTTCATCGATTGGGAAAGCAGTTGGCCCCGGTTTAGGCGGAGTGGTCATAGTGAATGGTGGCTACCAAAAACTGTTTTTGCTGGCAATATTGTTATTACTGGTTTCAGAAATTTTGCTTTTGAATTTTAAAAGGAAATAAGGAGGATGTTATGCGGTTACAAGATCGGCAAATCGTGGATCAAGAGCTAATCGCTTCAATTTTAAAAGATGGGCACGTATTACATTTGGCGCTAAACGATGGTGATTTTCCATATGTGGTGCCTACAAATTACGGTTACAAACTAAATAAAGATGGCAAACTTAGCGTGTTCTTTCACGGTGCACCGCATGGGAAAAAGTTTGATTTATTGAAGACCAACGCCAAGCTTGGTTTTGAAATAGATGACGGCGGCGCCCTGATGCCAAGCAAAAGTGCCGAAGCTAGTGATAATTCATTCTGGTATAGAAGCATTATCGGGTATGGACAGGCTGTTCAATTAATGACACGTGACGAAAAAATGATTGCCTTACAAACGTTACTAGTTCATGAAACTGGTCATGAATGGTCACAAATTGATAGACAAACTTTGGATTTTGTCAGTGTCTTTAGAATTGTTGTTGAAAACTACACAGCAAAGGGACATATTGAACTTAAGCCGTAGATAATACTCAATATGTCATGCCAAACAAGGAGTTAAAAGATGACTAGAGAAACTATTAAAAATGACCTCAATGAGCTTTTGACTGAATATTTTGAAAAAGTTACATTGCCAGAAAATAGCATTTTTGTCGTTGGTTGTAGTACCAGTGAAATTCTAGGCAAGTGGAAAGGGACAGATTCGAGTTTAGACGTTGGTAAAACGGTTGTTGAAACGGTTCAATCATTTCTTAAACCCCGTCATCTGAACCTAGCCGTTCAAGGATGTGAACACATCAACCGGGCACTAGTTCTCGAACGTGCGGTAGCTGAACGTCATGGGTTCGAAATAGTTTCAGTCAAACCGGCCATTCATGCCGGCGGTGGTACACAAGTGGCCGCTTACCAACAGTTTGATGATCCAGTAGAAGTGGAACATATTGTTGCGGATGGCGGCATTGATATTGGTGGCACGGAAATTGGCATGCACGTGAAGTTTGTGCAGATTCCGGTTCGTTTGGATCACCGTGATGTGGGTGAAGCACGGGTTGTAGGCCTGTCATCACGGCCTAAACTAATCGGTGGAGAACGAGCTCGGTATACGTTTACTGAAGATAATTTGAAGGATATTCGGTGATTGGATAATGAACGATTCGTTTATGTCGCACCAAAAGCTACGGCGTCTGACATTGACCATGATGTTGGTGGCAGTCACTGTGGTTATTAGTAGAATCTTTCTCATTCCCATCCCGCTAACGCGCGGAAACGTAAATCTATGTGATGCTGGAATATTTTTAACAGCGTTGAGTCTTGGACCTCGAGAAGGGGCCACAGTAGGTGCACTAACGGGTTTTATATTAGATTTGCTGTCCGGTTATGCCCAATATATGTTTTTTTCTTTGGCAATTCATGGAATAGAAGGACTCGTCGTTGGCCTGTTGGCCGCTAAGTTTTTAGGAAAAGCAGGTCAAGCATTAGTTCTATGTATTGGAACGCTGATTATGGTTAGTGGGTATTTTGGATCGGACAGTTTATTGTATGGAATTTCAATGGGACTAATTGGAATTCCTGCCAATTTAATTCAAGGCATGGTTGGGGCGATTGTTACCTTTTTTCTGAATGATAAAATTGGTGGCTTGTTACGGCGATAATGATTCCTTAAAAATGAGAAGGCGTAAGTATTGACTTTACAAAAAATAGTTATACGATGATGTCAGAGGTTATGAGTAGAGCAAAAGCTTCATTGTAAGTATTAGAGATCCAACGGTGATGAAAGTTGGCGTTTGAGGTGAAACACATCTACGAACCAAATTTGCGAAGACAATTAGCATTCGAGTAGCAAGTTTCGCGTGATTGCGTTAACAATCTTGAGTCTTGGAGCTCGCGATCTGAGACTCACTGAGGTAACAGTTGTGAGACTGTTATGAATTTGAGGTGGAACAGCGTTTTGACGCCCTCCAAAGTTACATTATGTAACTTTGGAGGGCGTATTTCTTTTTATACAGAAAAGGGGACGTTTATATGACTGAATATGATTATCAAAGACCAAAGGGCACTGCAGACATTTTACCAGGTGATATTGAAACTTGGCAGAAACTTGAAGGTGTTGTCAGAGATCTCTTTCCGAAGTACGGATATCGGGGTATTCGAACCCCGATGTTTGAAGACTACAATGTTTTTGCTCGAAACGTTGGTGATACTTCAGATATTGTTGAGAAACAAATGTATGATTTTGAGGACAAGGGTGGACGAAGAATTGCCTTACGACCAGAAGGTACTGCTGGTACAGTTCGTGCATATGTGCAGAATAAGTTGTTCGGTCCCGAATATCCTAAACCATACAAAGTGTATTACATGGGACCAATGTTTAGATATGAACGACCGCAATCAGGGCGTCAACGGCAGTTTAACCAGATTGGGTGTGAAGCTTTAAATAGCGAATCACCGCAAATTGATGTTGAGGTTATTGCCATGGCACTGCAGTTCTTTAAGACACTTGGGGTAAGTGACTTAAAACTGGTAATCAATTCTCTGGGCGATCAGGAAACTCGTGATAATTATCGTGCGTCGTTGATTAATTACTTGAAGCCATTTTATGATCAACTAAGTGATGACTCAAAGACGCGTCTGTACAAAAATCCGTTGAGGGTCTTGGACAGCAAGGATGAGGCTGATCAAAAGATTGTTGCAAATGCGCCGTCAATTTTAGATTCTTTGAGTGACTATTCAAGAAATTATTTTGAGCATGTCAAGAGTCTTCTGGATGAACTAAACATTGATTATGAGATTGACTCGGATATGGTGCGAGGTTTGGACTATTACACACAGACTATCTTTGAAATTATGTCAGATGCCAAGGTATTTGGTGGTGGTTTTGTCACAGTTTGTGGTGGTGGTCGTTATGATGGGCTGATTTCGCAATTGGGTGGTCCTAAAGAGGGTGGAATTGGTTTCGGAATGGGAGTAGAACGTTTGCTACTGTTGCTGAAAGCTGAGAATCCTAACTTTGCTCCCCAACCACAAGCTGACATTTTCTTTGCATCGGCGGATGAGGATGGCGACAATCTTGCGTTTAAGTTACTGAACGGTATGAGGCAGAAAGGTTTAGCGGCTGATAAAGATTATCAAGGCATTAAGGTTGGTTCACAAATCAAAGAAGCAATTCGGAAGAATGCCCGTTATTATGCTGTTGTTGGACAACGTGAAGTCACGGATAGAAAAATAGAATTGGTAAAGGCCGATTCAGACGTGAAACAAGTAGTTGATATTGACGACTTACTAATGAATCCAATGACATATTTAAAATAGATAAATGATTAGCGTTGATCTTAGATAAACAATACAAAAGATGGCATTGCTGAGGGTGATAAAAATTCAGCAGTGTCGTTTTTATATAAAACAAAAAAGAAGACATCAATAAGATGTCTTCCGTGAAAATACTGAGAAAATAGATGAACTAATCTTTAGATGCGTCGGGATCGTAAACATATCCGTAGGCAACTTCCTGACCGTTTTCTTCCTTATAATACATTCCTTGAACCTCAGTACTAAATCCGGGGAACTTATTCGTAGATTCTTCAAGCACTTTAAAGTAGTTCAAAATCGTTTGAGTCCAACGTTCGCCAGGGGCGATGGCAAAAATACCAGGTGGATAAGGAATGATTCCTTCCACGGCTATTTTCCCTAGAATGTCATCTAATTTGACGAGCTTAACATTGTTACGGCGATATTCTGTATCAGCTTCTTCCAACGTCATCGCTCTTTCTGGCAGATGCTCCTTGGTGAAGATGTCCTTTTGATATTTCTTTGCATTGTGTGATTTGTAGAAATCATGAATTTCTTGGCAAAGTTGACGGATTGTGTAATTTTTGTATCGATCTTCATACTGCTGGTACAGATGAGGCAATACTTCCTTAAGTGGGGCATCTTCGTTGATGTATTTTTCCAGCTTAAGGATTTGGTCAACTAAGTTGTTCATCTTTGCATCATCTTCGGCGGGTGTAATTAAGAACAGCACCGAATTTAAATCATTCTTTTCATTGATAATGCCGTGTTCGTGTAAGTAGTGAGTCACGATTGAGCCTGGCACACCAAAGTCTTCATATTTGTCATTTGGAATATCAAGACCAGCAGTGACGAGCATGAGCTTATTTGGATCAATGAAATATTGACCTTTGCTATAACCATCAAAACCGTGCCAGTTTTCGTCGGGATCAAAAGCCCAGTAGGCTTTGTCATTGACGATTTCCTGATCATCTGCGTCTTCCCAAGGTTTTCCATGGACCATAGGTGGAACGAACGGACGAATCATTGTTGCTTCGCGTAATAAGCGTTTACGTGCTCGAACAACGGTTAACATGGTGTCGTTCCACATCTTTTTACCAGTTTCGCCTTCTTGCATTCTTGCTGAAACATCGATTGAAGCAAAAATACCATAGAATGGGGATGTTGAGGAATACTTCATGAAAGAGTTGTTGAACTGTTTGTGACTTATATAGCGACGCTGGCCCTTGATATGGCTGTCTTTTTTAAGAATTTGTGACGCTTGAGAAATACCAGCCTGCTGTTTGTGGATTGATTGAACAACGAGCAAACCGGGATCTTCAGGACCAAGGTTAACTAAGAGGGGAGAAGTCTCTTTCATCATTGGAATAAACTGTTCATAGCCTGCCCAAGCAGAATCGAAAAGAATATAGTCACAAAGATGACCTATTTTATCGACAATTTGTTGTGCGTTTGCCATAGTACCGTCGTATGTGTCGTGTTCAATGATTGCTAACCGGAATGGTCGTTTTTGATCAGCCTTTTCGGGTGCTACCTTACGAATTTCATCGCGAAGTGTCTTTTCGTCGTACCCAGAATCCTTGATGCCACCGATTAATCCATACGAATTATGACTTGTTTCCAGATAAATTGGAATACCGCCGTTCATTACGAGGGCATTATTGTAAGCAGATTTATGGTTATTGCGATCAAAGAGTACTAAATCACCCTTTGTAACAGCTGCAGTGATAGCAATGTTATTTGACGTTGTTGATCCATTTAGTACAAAGTATGCCTTATCCGCATTGAATACTTTTGCTGCGTGCTTTTCTGCTTTTAAGGCAGCGCCATCATGAGTTAGAACATCACCAAGTCCATCTTCCGAGATTGAAACATCTGCTCGGAAGAATCGTTCACCATAAAAGTCGTAGAATTTACGGCCAACGGGGGACTTAAGATAGAATGCGCCTCCTTGATGACCAGCACATTCAAACTGCCACGATCCACGGTTAACAACTTTGTTTAATTCTGCAAAGAATGGTGGCATTAAATTCTCTTCATATTCACTAGCAGCGTGCTCAACTTCTCGAGAATAAATTTGTTTGTTAAAATCATTGTTTAGATCAATTAGGTGATCAACAGCATTGAGATGCTGATTATTATCAAGTGCATTAGTATCGTGTGTGGCTAAAAAAACGGGTATTCCAAAAGTCGTTTTTTTGACCGTGTCGGCGATTTCTAGCTCATCATCCGTCAATACAACTGCACCAACGTTGGTCCAGTCTGTAACGGATGCGACATCAACGACCTCCCGATCAGATTGTACATAGTCCTCAATTTCGGGAGCCATCGCGACGATCAATTTTGACATTTTTCCTGCTTCCTTTCGATAGATGAAGTATTGGAAAGCTTTTTTTGATTTAAAGTTAAATATTCGATTGAAACTGGCATGTACTAATTTTGAAAAATTACAAATTGCGCATTGTTTTGAATCTTTTACGATATACATCAACAAGTTTCCAGTAAATTGTTGAAATCTCTTCCTCGCGCGGAAGAACTGAAACGTACATCACAGGAATCGTACGATCAACAATAGTTGTGGTTGAGACTACCAAATCAAATTTTGTCAGGTCTGTTTTGGATAATTCGCTGGGCGCAATGAGTGTCATTTCGTTGTTTGAGGGCAGGTTGTTTTGCAAGGAAAGTAAAACGAATTGAGAAATTTCTGCCCCTGCGTGACAAACGACAAGAACATGGTTTGAACGTCTATGTCGTTCAGCAGCAACGAGAAAATGCAAAGACAAGAGAGAGACTTCATCGTCATACAAGTTAATGTGGTAGTGAGTTTCCAACTCGCCAGCACTACTCTTAACGGTCTGGGCAATAACACGGTGGTGCACAAAAATTTCAGACTTAAGTGGATCTGCAATATGCAATCCTAAATTCAAACGAGCAACCATAGGAATTAAATGATAAATAGTGACTTTTAACAGTTCATTATCAGTATTGAAATCCGTTTCAAGTTCTTGCCCGACACGTTCAATTAATTGTTTGGCCGCTATGGTGAAATCGTATTTGGATGAAAAGTCTTTTGGATTACTGCTAATTCCGTGACCCAACAGTAAAAGGTTCAAGAAACGAAGATTCTCGTTAGTAAAAGTTACGCCCGCATGTAATTTGCATGTTTCTGCTAAATTTGAAACGACACGAGATAGGTCGGTATCCTTTTGAAATTCGAATATAATAATTTGATTTTTAGTTCCCGTCAGATGGAGACCATGCTTAACTCGGTTTAAAAAAATCAATAACAATTCGCGCAAGGAGTCTGGAAGGTACTCATCTTGTACGTGCGCATCTTGGGCCGAATTGTCGTCTACAAAATTTGTGGAAATTTCAAAAATTGCGGTACCAAAGATGGCAAATAGTTGAGATTGCTTTAAATCAGAATGAGCAAGGTACATATCTAAATATTCTTTAAATGCTTGCTCAATCTTAATTTCAACCTCAAAGGAGTGAACTAGGCTTGTTTGATCGGGCAGGCTAATCTTTTTGTCTCGTAAAAAAGCGTTGATTTCATCAAAGTCTTTTTTTATCGATTGTACAGAGACGAAAAAGGACTCAGCATACACCCGATAGCTATTACGATCAGAAAACAATAGCTGTGCGAAAAGATACAATCGTCGATATTGAGGTGTAAATTTTGTATCAAGTTGAGTAGCAACTTTTTTGCCTAAGATTAGGCGGAGGTGCTGCTTCTTTTCACTTGATCCAGTGATTAAATAGCCTTTTCTTGGCATTCTTTCCAGAGACAAGCCATGATTATTTAAATATGTTTCTACACCCTTGCTATGGTTGTAGATTGTTTTTTTGGAAACACCCAATGCGTTTGCGTAATAATCCGCTGAGCGATAGGAAGTTTCCGCAAGCATTAAATTCAAGAGATTTTGATCGTAATTTGTCATATTGTTCACTTACTCCAGAGTTTACAATCGGCGGATTTGCCATTTAGTCATCAGACGGTTTTGAAGACTGATGCCAGGGAACTACTGAAGAAATCTTTAAAAGATAAAAATTAAGTGACATACCACCTGCAAAAGTAATCGCATACTCGATTTTTAACGACATGTCGTGAGTTGAACAAAGAACGTAAATGAAGCCATTTACGTGACTTATTTAAATCGAATTAACCAAAGCTAGCTTATAAACAACACGTAAAACAATTTTTGAGAAAACGCTTTAATGCTGTTCACGTGATTAATGTATCATGCGTATATGCGTGCTTTTTTACCTTTACTTACCGCATTTATTTCTACGTAAGTGTATGGTTATTTATCGATAAAATGCGTTAACGGCGTGGTATCGCTATTGAGGAGGACTGTAAGTTGCACTCAATTTTGTTTTTGATTTTGCATATTTTGTGCAAAATCATGAAAACGTTTTCTAAAGATTCTGTTTTTGGGACAAGATATAATTAATTCCTTATCGGATTGATAAAGTATTTTAAGGAGAAAGTATGCTTAATGAACTTTCAACGCAAAAAATATGATTACAGCCTCTAATTCTGCGTAATTAAAAAATTTGAATTTAAAAAAAGGGAATTCAGAAACTTCGTTAAAACTATATTAAGAAGGGCGATTTATGGACATCACTTAGTAGTCAATCATCGTTTTATTGAATAGATGGTCTGTTGACTTTTAAAAAAGTGCATGGTAGTTTGCCAAATGAGAAAACGTTTTTAATTGCTGTCCACAATCTGATTTTTTTACTTAATTGGCCAATCGGCTTTAAGGAGAATTTAGACTATGGACGAGAGCAATAAAAAAGCCCAAGCGGGTAAGCTGGGTTTTGTTGGCCTAGTTGCACTTACAGTTAGTGCAATGGTCGGATCTGGGGTTTTCGATTTACCTAAAAACATGTCACAAGTTGCCGGTGTTAATGGGCAGCTTCTGGCATGGATAACGACTGGAATTGGTATCTGGTTCATTGCCGAGACCTTTGTTATTTTGAGTGATGTTAAACCTGATTTGACCGCAGGCTTGTATAAGTATGGTGAACAAGGTTTTGGAGCGTTCACTGGTTTCTTTACTGCATGGGGTTACTTTGTTTGTGAATGTGCTGCTAATGCGGCATATGCTGTTTTAACAATGAGCACACTAGATTATTTCTTCCCAGGACTTTTCACTGGTGGTAACAACTGGCCTTCAGTTATTGGGGCAACAATTCTTACCTGGGGATTAACTGCATTGGTTTTACGTGGTGTTGAAGTGTCAAGCACGGTTCAAAAGTATGCTACTGCAATTATGTTAGCCGTTGTTGTTGTTTTTGTTGTAACTGTTGCTGCACATTTCAATTTGCATACGTTTACGACGAATGCTAATGCAACACAAGCAATTGCTTCTAGGGGCGATAAGCCAATGGGAAGCATCTGGCATCAACTAATGTCAACGATGATGGTTACATTATGGCTATTTGGTGGCGTCGAAGGTGCTGTTGTTATGTCCGGTAAGGCACGGGATGTTAAACAAGTGCCTAAGGCAACAATTACCGGTTTTATCATGTGTATGGTTATGTATACCCTTGTAGGGATGTTGTCCTTGGGTGTCTATTCATATGGTCACTTGGCTAAATTGACATCACCTTCAACTGCATATATTTTGACTAATTTATGGCACAGTACTATTGGTCGGGATGTCATTACAGTTGCACTATTGTTTGCGGTTTTCGCAAGCTGGATTTCATGGATTCAAATGTTGGCAGAGTTACCACAGCACGCTGCTGCCGAAGACGGATCTTTCCCGAAAGCCTTTGCAAAAGTTTCGAAAAATAATGTCCCAAGTTTCTCCGTTATTGTGGCAACATTGGTAATCCAGGTAATTATTGTCATTGCGCACTTTGACTTGAATGCTTACCAAATGTTGTTGACGGTTGTGGGGACAATGACAGTTCCGCCATATTTAATTTCGGAAATGTATCTCATGAAGATAAGTCGAAAAAAAGGTGAATTCGCTGAGGGCTCTAAACACAGTCCGAAGAAGGCCTTAATTATTGCCGGTTTGGCCTTTGCATACACATTGGTGATGGCAATTGCAGCCGGTCCAAGATATATTGCTATTGCATTTATTGTGTATGCGTTAGGTATTCCGATTTATATTGTTGCTCGTAAACAACACAATAAGGTTACCTTTACTAAGAAAGAACTAGTATTTGCAATTATCATTGTCCTTGTTGCAATCTATGGTGTATACGCTTTGATTGCAGGTTAGACAAAAATATTATGTTCTTAATTGCACTGTACATTTTATAAGCTTGCATATGCAAAGTTCCTACTAATACAACAAATTAGAAGTGTGGGTCTCCATTATCAATTTTGATTTTGGGGATCTTAGTGTATAGATGAAAAGAGGAGTTAATAGATGACTAGAGAAACTATTAAAAATGACCTCAATGAACTTTTAACTGAATACTTTCACAAGGTTACGCTGCCAGAAAATAGCATTTTTGTCGTTGGCTGTAGTACTAGTGAAATTTTAGGTAAGTGGAAAGGGACAGATTCGAGTTTAGACGTTGGTAAAACGGTTGTTGAAACTGTTCAATCATTTCTTAAACCTCGTCATCTGAACCTAGCCGTTCAAGGGTGTGAACATATTAACCGTGCACTAGTTCTCGAACGTTCGGTAGCTGAACGCCATGATTTTGAAATTGTGTCAGTTAAACCTGCTATTCATGCCGGCGGTGGCACACAAGTGGCCGCTTACCAGCAGTTTGATGATCCAGTAGAAGTGGAACATATCGTTGCGGACGGCGGCATTGATATTGGTGGCACGGAAATTGGCATGCACGTTAAATTTGTGCAGATTCCGGTTCGTTTGACACACCGTGATGTGGGTGAAGCGCGTGTTGTAGGCCTGTCATCACGGCCTAAACTGATCGGCGGAGAACGGGCTCGATATATGTTTACTGAAGATAATTTGAAGGACATTCGTTAAAGGTGTGACATTATGAACAATTCTTCAACACAGCACGAGACGCTGCGACGGCTGACTTTGAGTGCTATGCTCATTGCCGTAACCGTTGTTATTAGTCGATTATTCATTATCCCCGTACCGATGACCCACGGAAACATCAATCTATGTGATGCCGGTATCCTTATTGCAGCCATGTTATTGGGACCACGTGAAGGCGCGAGTGTCGGTGCAATTAGTGGTTTTCTACTGGATTTGTTGTCAGGATACGGGCAATATATGTTTTTTTCCTTTATCGTTCATGGCTTAGAGGGTCTGGTCGCAGGTTTAATGTTGTCGAAAGTAAGTAAGAATGCATCAAGGATAATTAGTTTGGTACTCGCTGTAATTATTATGACAATTGGCTATTTTTTAGCTGATAGTCTTTTATACAGTGTTTCGATTGGCCTAATCGGCATAGCTACAAACCTAATCCAAGGTCTCGTGGGCGTTGTCATTGCGTACGTTGTTGGGCCAAAAATTGTTCAACTGATCAAAAAATGAGCTTTAAAATAAAACAATCCACAAAACCCCGGCTTGCCGGGGTTTTGTTGTATAACAATAAGTTAAATGATTGTGTATGCAGCTTCAAACGTTGTCTAACAGACATTTCAACATTGTTGAGACTAAGCACATATCGTTGACGGAAGTATTGGTTTAGGCGCTTACATAAGTTACAAAAGGTTTCATTAATTATAAAATGTTCATTATTTCACAAATAACAAATACACTAAATTCATTGCTAAATTAAGTTATTTCAATTATTTGGAGGAATTATCATGAGCATTGCGAAGGCCCTTGAGGCTACGTTCACAAACGTCTCGATTATTAGTTCGATAACATCGACCGTTTTTATCATTTTGTTAGGTTTTTATTTACGTAAACGGGGCACCTTTGGTGAAACGTTTGGAAAAATTTTGTCAAAAGTGGTTTTGTCGGTTGCACTACCAGCTTTAGCGTTCAATTCATTTATGCAGCCAATCAGTCATGAAACTTTTACACAGGGTTTAAATGTTCTGATTTGGGGCATTTTAATCTATATCATCCTAATTTTCGTAACGCCGTTTTCGTATACGAAGTTTCCTAAGGATAAGCAAGAAACATTAGCTATTTTAACGACTTTTGGTTCAACAACATTCTTTGGTATTCCAATTGTTGGTGCCGTGTTTGGTGCAAAGGGGATTATGTATAGTTCCATTTTTAACATCGGTTACCGAATTTTCTTATATTCATATGCCTACATCAAAATGTCCGGATTGAAGATGGAAGCAAGCAATATCAAAAAAATGTTTTTAAATCCTATCGTTATTGCAACATTTGCTGGCTTGATTTTATGGATGATTCAAGACTTCATGCCAATGGTTGCTGTTAAGCAAGCTGTAAATGGCGTAATTGCGCCAAATGCACCAACCATCAACGTGGCTTTCTATCGGATTGACCAAACTGCACTTTGGTTGTTCAAACCACTGCAGTACTTGGGGAATTTGGCATCACCATTGGCTTGGCTTTCGATTGGTGCAACATTAGGTTCGATTTCCATGAAAGATGCAGCTTCTGATAAAGCCTCATGGTATTACAGTTTTAACAAGGTTATCTTGGTTCCTTTATTGAACTTAGTGCTGCTATTTATCCTAACGATTACTCACATTTTGCCAGTTAGTTACGTTGCCTTGGCAACCGTTATTATCATGATGGCAACGCCGACGGCTTCCGTAGCCTCGGCATACGCGATTAGTTTTGATCGGGATGCTGTATTAGCGTCAAATGCATCATTGATTTCAACGATTTGTGCCGTTGTTGCGACACCTATCTGGATTGCCTTGCTAGAGGTACTGAATCAGGTTGGAATTTTTAAATAATGACGTTCTTTGATTAAGGTTGAGGTGGATAATGATGTTCAAAATTACAGCATATGGTGTTCGTTCAAACGAAGTGTCGTATTTCAACGATTTAAATAAAAATCAGTATGAACTAAACTTAATAGGCGACTTGTTAACACATGAGAATGTCGAAACTGCTAAGGGTTCAGATGCCGTATTATTGCGTGCCAACTGTGTGGCCGATGCCACGAATTTGGCTAAGTTTAATGAATGGGGTATTAAATATGTCTTCACTCGGACGGTTGGCTTTAATCACATTGACTTGAAGGCCGCAGCTAGCTATAACATGAAAGTTGCACGAGTCCCAGCATACTCACCGTATGCAGTAGCAGAATTAGCGATGACACTGGGGATGATGTCCTTGCGTCACACGACATTGGCAACCAGCCGTGCTGAAGATGGTGACTTTACGGTGGCCCCAGCACTACTTTCCCGTGAAGTCCACAGCAGTACGGTAGGAATTATTGGTACTGGGAAAATTGGCGCAACGGAAGCGAGTTTATATAAGGGTATGGGTACAAGAGTACTGGGCTATGATCCTTACCCTTCGGATTTTGCACGTCAGTTTGTTACCTTTGTTGATCTCGATGAACTTTTGGCTGAATCAGATATTGTCTCGATTCATGTACCATATTTCCCAGGCCAAAATGAAAATATGGTTGATGAAGATTTTTTGAAAAAGATGAAAAATGACGCGGTTTTGGTTAATACTGCGCGTGGTGAGTTGGTGGATCATGGTGCCGTTTTGCAAGCATTACAAGCCAACACACTTGGTAGTTTTGCCACTGACGTTTTACCAGATGAAAAATTAATTTTTGGTCATCAATTTAGTGGTAAGTTACCAAACGAAATTGTTGAAAGTCTCCGTGAACTTTATCCTCGTGTTTTAATGACACCACATATGGGTTCATATACCAAACCGGCATTGACGGATATGATTGCTGTTAGCTATCAGAACTTTGAACAAGTATTAGCTAACGGTCATACTGATAATGACGTGAAGTTAGATTAAAGATTGCACATGCAAAAAGCGGTCACACCAAATTGGTGGGCCGTTTTTTCATCGCTAATTGTGACAAAAGGTGGTAAGAAATATTCTTGGAGAAGTTGTTCAATTGATAAATTCGTAAACTGTTAATGGTCGTCCTACTGCTAAATATTTAATACTGGACGATAGCTGATGCGTCTCGATTAAATAGTCTAAATATTTTTTGGTGGAAATTCTTGAAAGTTTTGCTGCTTGTGCGGCGTCTTGAACGGAAAAGGGTGCCTGTAAAGGTTGAATCGCGGTTGTCACGCGTTCCAGTGACAATCGAGACAATCCCTTAGGCAACGCTTGCGGAAACTGTGAGGACTGTGAGGTGGTCGGCGTAAATAATTGATCTAAGTCTTTTTGTGCCAATGAACCCGCATTTTTAAGTGATTGATATATTTGTAAGAATTTGGCCACTGCTTGTTTAAAGCGGTCGAATGTAAAGGGCTTAATTAAGTAGTCGAGGACACCATAGTCGATAGCTGCCTTAACATGTTCTGTATCATTTGCGGCCGTTAGCATGATTACTTGGGGATGTATTTCAAGGCGCATTAACTCTGTCAAAACCTCACTTCCGGACAGTTTCGGCATATAAACGTCCAGCAACATGAGATCCATAGGCCGTTGTTTTAGAATTGACAATGCGTCCATTCCATTGTCAATCTTAGTGAGACTTAGCTGGGTCGATGGAATAATCTTTTTAAGATATTGCTGATTAATCGCACTGACCATGGGATCGTCTTCAACAATTAAAACGTTCATCATATTAGTCATCGCCCTCCGATTTTTGATTAGATAGTGGTAATTCAACGTAAAAAGTAGTGCCTTGCGGGCGATTATTAGTCACTGATAGGTAGCCATTGCGGGCGTCAACGACCTGTTTAACGAGTACTAAACCGTAACCACGATCTCGTCCCTTAGTTGAATAGTGTTGCTCAAACATGTGAGCTTTAACTTCTTTTGAAATTCCGCAGCCATTATCTGTTACCTCAATGACCAAGATATTACTCTCATCGTCATAATTAATTGACAACGTGATTTCTGATTTAACATTGTCATTGTTATTAACAGCGTCAATTGCGTTATCGATGAGGTTTCCCAGGACTTTAATTAGATCCACACTTAAGGCTTCTGAAGCGACTTGCTTGGGAAGAAGACTATCAGGCGTGATGGTAAAGGCAACTTGCTGTTCATGAGCCTGGTTTAATTTCCCCATGAGAAATCCAGCTACAGCTGGCGATTGAATATGATTGTTTAGGTTACCGAATTGAGCTTGGTAATCTGCTGACGTATTGGTAATGAATCGTTGAACTTCGTCGTATTGATGCAATTCGATTAGACCGGAAACAGCCTGAAGTTTGTTTAGAAATTCATGCGTTTGTGCTCGCAGTGCCTGAATATATTGTGTTGTCCCAGCTAATTGGTCGGCTAGTAGTTGATATTCAGAACGATCACGTAATAATGCCATACTACCTAGGCGTTTGCCAGCAGAAATCAGTGGACTGGTCGACACAATTAATTCTTTAGACTGGATTAATACGGATTCATTAATCGTGCCTTTTGAACCCTTAAACGTCTGCCCAAATAAAGCGTCAAACAGGTCATCATCAAGTGGATCACCAATTGTCAGGGTCGGAAATAGTTCATTAGCGATATCGTTTGCTGTGATCAGCCGCCGTTGTTGATCAATTGCGATAAGTCCCTCGGACATACTGTCATTGATGACAGATAATTCAGTCACCCGAGTAGCGATTTCTTGGGGTTCCATTCCCAGTAGCCGGCGACGAATATGGGTTCCTAGCAACCAGGCGGCGATGATACCGATAATCAGACCAAGCAGTGACCCGATGACAATGGGAAACTCGGCGGCCCGTGTTTCACTATTGATCGATTTTTCCGTTAAGCCGACACAGACGATGCCAATTTGTTGATGCTTAGCATTGTAGATGGGGGTAAAAATTCGGTAACCATTTCCTAGCACACCTGTTTCACGAGAAAAATGTGTGTGACCGGTTAGAGACTTGGCGGCATCTTTTGGGGAACTAAACCGGTGACCAATGACCCGGGTGTCCGGATGTGAGTAACGGATTAGGCGACGGTTCATAACAACAATGAAATCGACATGAGTGGCGCGTTGAATTCGCTTGGTGTATCTTTGAATGTCGCCATGTGCTGATGGCTGTTTAGTTGTTAAATTATCTTTAACAACCGTACTTGTGGCAACAATTGTGGCCGTACTACGGATATTTTGCTTAATGTTTCGTTGTTGCGTTTGGACAACGTTGTGTAGTACGAGAAGTGCAGCAATGGATAAGGAAGTTGCGACCGTTAATAAAACCACTAGAATAATCGTTGTGCGTAGCGACCATTTGCGATGATCAGATTTTTTTTGCATGATGATTGATTGACTCCATTTAAAATAGCTTGATACTATAATTATACAGGTGTGCTAGCCCGTTAAGTCATCCGAATGTAAAATAATTGACGGTATTGAACGTTTATTCCAAACAAACAATTGTTGACTTTTTTGAGAAACACTATAAAATAGTAAGTAACTTTTAAAGAAGATCTCGACTTGATTACTAATGACCATGTCAGAATCTAGGAGGCTTTTTAATGACACCAATGACAGATTTAAGTAATGCACAATTAGACGATATTATTAAAAAAGACGGCAAAGTGATGTTATTCTTTAGTGCCACTTGGTGCCCTGACTGTGCTTTTATTAAACCAGTGATGCCGCAAATTGAATCCAAGTACGATCAATATCAATGGGTTCACGTGGATCGCGATGCAAATATCGACTTCGCTCAAGAGCTGGGCGTAATGGGCATTCCAAGCTTTGTTGCGTTTGAAAATGGTAAGGAAATCGGTCGCTTCGCTAACGCTGATCGGAAAACCCGTCAAGAAGTTGAAAGCTTTATTGATAAGTTAGAAGGACAGCCGGCATAAGCGTGTCCAGAATTGAACAGTAACGATTAAGGTCAATGTCGCTTGTCGGGGTTGGCCTTTTTTTAATTGTCGAGGAATGATTGATTATTTTAAACACGGGGATTTAGGGGGATGTGATATGCTAATGACAATAAAGGCACTGGGGAGGCAGACATGATAATAACCACAAGTGATCACGTCAGATTGGATTATACGGATGAGGGCAAAGGACAGCCAGTTGTTATTCTGACTGGCCTTGGTGGTGCAAAAGAAATTTGGCACGCGCAGGTTTCGGCACTAATTTCAGCCGGCTATCGCGTCATCAATGTGGACGCCCGCAATCAAGGCGCTTCGCAACATACTGCCAAAGGATTAAGAATTAGTCGCCACGGTATGGATCTTGCGGAAATGATCGATAAATTGCACCTTGTAAAGCCTATCCTGCTGGGGAACTCGATGGGCGCAGCGACTATTTTTGCTTATTTGTCATTATTTGGGGATGCAAACGTCACTGCGGTGATTGATTTAGATCAAAGTCCCAAAATGATCAATGACGCGGAATGGAAATTTGGTTTTAAAGATGTGACCTGGGCAGAGTTTCCGGACTTCTTCCGAATGCCATTGGGACCGTCCACATTCAAGCATATTGACGATGATACGTATCAACTTGTAACGGCTGTGGCTGCCACGTCTCCATACGATGCAGCACTCAATGAACCATTTTTGTTTGATCATGCTTTTGCAGATTGGCGCGATGTGATTCGTCAGATAAACGTGCCATTTCTAGTGATGGCAGGGGGCAAATCGCCGTACTTTAACCCTGAATTTGCCAGTGTAACTGCTAAGATGGCTGCACATGGTCAGTCAGTTGTTATTCCAAATGCTGGTCATATCTTAATGGCAGAACAAAGTGCGGCAACCAATGCGGCATTGTTGAGCTTTTTGAAAAACTTACCGCATGTGTGATTCTCCGGCAAATGGGCCGTATGATCTCCTTTAAGTTGAGCAAGTTATTTGGATAAATTGGAACTATGTGATACTATGAGCAAACAATAAATTGTTCGTCATGTTCATAAGGGAGGGCAGGGTAGCAATGGAGAAAACGTTAAATTATGCTGAGCAGGTACTTGCAGAAGCGGCAGATGGGCAAGATTACGAGTGGAAAACGGAATATACTGGTCATCCCACGATGCCAATGCGTATTCGTCATATGAACAATTGTGGTTTTGAATTCGAATTATCTCCTGCAGATTTTGCGGCTGGCAAGCGGTGTTATATTCATTTGCACTGTGGTTGGGTTGGTTCAAATTATTAGTTTCAATGAAGAGCGAGATTGTTAAATATTGTGTATTTAGAATTTAGGTGGTAGACCAAAAAAGCCAATCCTCGGGCTTGAGGATTGGTTTTTTATATGGCGTGATACTGGTGTTGCTGGCAATTTTTATAAAACTGTACTTGCACCATCATCCCACGCATCGACAAGCGTGAAGGTGACGTTATCGCTGCCACGTACCAATTTTGACACAGGGCAGCGACTTTCGGCGAGATCAAACCACGCCTGTGCGGTTTTACGGTCCACTTATGATTCTGGAATGTAGACATACACATCAACAAAGAATTGAAGACCGTGCGTATCATGAGCTTGATCAACGTCTACTCGTACCTTTGTTTGATGCTCGTAACCATCACGTTTTTCAATGGCTTCAAAAGTGGCGTTCAAACAGGTGGCTAAGGCCATTCCGAGTAGTTGTTCAGGATTAGTTCCATTGGTGTCATCGTTTGTATTCCGAATCTGTAGATCGACACGGTTCTTACCTTGAGCAAACGTGTGACCAGAAACACCGTCTTCGTTAACAATTGTCGTATGATATGTTGTCCGTGGTCGTGCGTCTTTTTCCATTTTGTAACCCTCCAAGCGAATTATATTAACAGCTTCATTCTACAGACTGACCAATAAAACAACAATCAATTAGCCTTATTGCTGTTTTTAAGACTGTTAAAATGTTTCAAAAAAATCCATCAATTTTGATATTTTTTAAAAGCGGTGTATATTAGAAATAGAATAAATGAAGGAGCGCACACATGGCGGATCAATTAGATGACGTATTAAAGTTACATGCTTTACATAATGGGGTTCTTGGCATTGAATCTGAAATGGCTGTTAAAAATCGATCGGATTTGGGCAAAGCGTACACACCAGGGGTTGCTACAATTTCAAAGATGTTGGCTAAAGATCCAAGTTTGCGAGATCACTATACGTTAAGCGGCAAGTTGGTAGCCGTGGTTTCTGACGGTTCGGCTGTTTTGGGTCTTGGCAATATTGGTCCGGCCGGTGCACTACCGGTTATTGAAGGTAAATCATTACTATATAAAGACTTAGCGGGTGTTAACGCTTTGCCATTATCAGTTGCTCAGGTATCCACTGACGAATTCGTCAGCACGATTAAAAATATTGCTGGCAGTTTTGCAGGTATTCATTTAGAGGATATTGCAGCGCCGAGATGTTTTGAGATTGAAGATCGGTTAAGCAAAGAACTCAACATTCCGGTTTATCATGATGATCAAGAAGGAACTGCTATTGTAGTGATGGCCGGCCTTTTGAACGCAGCCAAGGTTGTGAATAAACCATTTAACGATTTGCACATTTTGATTAACGGAGCCGGTGCATCGGGGATTGCGGTTGCTCGCTTGTTGTTTGCCGCTGGTGTGAAACACATTACACTAGCTGACATTCATGGTGTCGTTACGCCTGATGATGACCGTTATAACAAATTCCAGCGTGGCTTGGCGCGAGAATTGGGCACACAAACAACTGGTGCAACATTGCAAGAGGGCATTAAGGGCCAAGACGTGTTTGTCGGATTATCTGATGCAAACGTGCTCACCGGTGATGATGTGCGCAATATGGCCGATCAGCCGATTATTTTTGGCCTGGCCAATCCAGTGCCTGAAATTGATCCAGCAGTTGCTAAGGAGGCTGGTGCAGCGGTTATTGCGACAGGTTCTAGTCAATATCCAAACCAGGTTAATAACATTTTGGTCTTTCCAGGATTATATAAGGGGTTACTGGCCAGTGGTCTTAAACACGTCACGTTTGTTTTAGAAGCAACAACGGCTAAGGCGCTCGCTAGCTTAGTTGAACATCCGACAGCAGATCATATTGTACCAGGCGTATTCGATGATGGGGTTGTTCAGACAGTTGCTAAGGCAGTTGTTGATTTTGCGAAATAATTCGCTTTTTAAAGTTAAAAGATGCATTAAATTTAAAGACCGCTATTGGTGCAAAAAACGCTGATGGCAGTCTTTTGTTATTGACAAGTATTAATCGGCGAACGAGACAAAAATGATGGGTAGGCGTAAACTGTTAACCGTAATTTAAAGAGGAACGGAGAGAAAGTCGTGGCAGAAGATATATTTTCAACTGGTGAACCCCAAACAATCGATGACGTATTGGCAAACAAAGACGAGCGTGTGGCGCTTCAGCAAAGTTTAATCGCTAAATATCCGGGGAGAACAGTGGTGGCTTTAAAAATGAATATTCCCGGACCAATTAAAAATAATAGTGCTTTAGAAAAGTTATTCAAAGCCGGTGACGCACAGTTGAGAAGCATGATGACTCAACACCAATATGTCATCATTGATGATGAACATTGGAATCGTCCAACAGGCTCGGAAGCGGTTTATGTCGTTGATATGAAAGCTGATCAGGTCAAAAAATTGGCAGTTTCGTTTGAAGATGAGTTTACACTTGGCCGCTTATTTGATGCCGATGTATTGATGGGTAGTGATGGCGGTGCAAGGGCGTTATCACGAACTAACTTTGGTTTGCCGGCGCGAACCTGTTTAGTTTGCGGTCGGCCGGCTAAGGATTGTGCTCGTTCGCGTCGCCATAGCGTGACAGAATTGCAGGCCCACATTGCCGACATGTATACGACTTACTTTGGAGGACAGTTGCTATGACACTTGATTTGAGCGCCCAACAGTTGGCGTCAACACTTTCACAAGTAGGTGAACGGGCGCTCCTTTATGAAGTAGCTGTGAATCCAAAGCCTGGCTTGGTTGATCCCGTTTCCGCTGGTCCGCATCCTGATATGACGGTGTTTACTTTCATTGATAGTGCAACCAGTTTACGGGAATACTTGCACAGATGTGCGCTTGCCGGTCAGCGTTTTGAACAAACGGAAGGTGAATTGCCTGAACTGTTCGGTCAGTTACGACGTTTGGGACAGCATGCCGAGCAGATGATGTTTGAAACGACGAATGGTGTGAACACACATAAAGGTGCGATTTTTTCATTGGGCGTATTAGTTGCGGCGACAGCACAACAACTAACTGTTAATGACAAATATGCGACAAATGAAGTTATTGCCATTACCAAACAAATGCTTCAAGGATTAACTGAAAATGACTTCAAAAAGATCAAGGCGACTTCACCAGCGTCGCTAACAGCCGGTGAACGTCAATTTCTAAAGTATGGTAAGGCTGGTATTCGTGGTGAAGCGGAGGCGGGTTTCCCAACTGTGGTTGAACTAGCATTGCCATTTTTACGGCAACGTCAGGGAACAACGATGGAACGTTTGCTTGATACATTAATGCGCATTGCCGGCAACACGGATGATTCAAATTTAATCAAACGGGCTGGTGACGCAAAAATCACTGATTGGATGCACGTTCAAAGTAATCATTATTTCGAATTAGGTGGCAGTCGAACATCAGCTGGTCAAGTTTTCTTAAAACAGCTGAACGAAATATTTTTGTCACGTAATTTGAGTCTCGGTGGCTCGGCAGATCTGCTCATTTTAACGATTTACTTTGCCCTGTTAGAGGGACAACTTCGTTAAGTTTGAAAATTAAAAAGGACACAGATCAAATGACGATTATTGTAATCGCTTGATCTGTGTCCTTTTATAGTTGTCAATAACAAAACGCTGATAAATAGGCTTATCCTTTGCCTAATCGCCATTCGGTTAAACCGTAAACAATGCCGCTAAGCACTGCTAGGCCCAACATTATGTTCATAACTGCAAAAGCACCGAACACAGCAGCAATCAATACACCAATCAATGTGATAATAACAATCCATAATGCGATAAGCTGAACGGTTGTATTATGTTCTGCGTGTACGCCTTGCTGCGCTCCTAAAGTGGTACCCGCTCCTGTTGGCGTCGAATCAATAGCTTTTTCAGCATTATTTTTATCTGACATGATCAGACCTCCAGACGTGTTTTTTTGATAAAACTAATTATATTATTAATTTAATGCTGTTGGCATTCAAAAGCAATCATCTGTTATTCTCCATTCGTTATAAATCTGACGCCGGATAATAACTTTTTTATGGTAGAAAATCACTGTTGCGCTTTTAAGTCGTGATTCACGCTATTAGCTAACCAGCGCGAATACAGCCAGTATCCGAGCCACGACACAATATACCAAGTGGCAAAGCCAACAAATGTGAGTGAAATGCTAACCGTCGTCAATGGCATCCAGTGAAAGATGCCGGCAAAGATCAGATAGATAATTGATGTAAACACAATAATCAACGCATATTTAATCACTGGTTTGATCGACAACCACTGTAGTAGATTGATAAACGTGAGGCTTAGACAAAATAGCCAAACCTCAATAATCAATTGATGAATGTGCGGTATTCGTGAAATCAATAGGTTTAAGACGATAAAAAAATTGCCAATTGAAAAAGACGTGAGAAAGCTTTTGAATAAACTCGTCATTTTTTGTGCCATGATATAACCCCCAAAACTGTTATTTACTTTTGTGTTTGCAATGTTTTAATGCGTTGGCGTAATAAGGGGACAAACCGCCGAGAAACAGCGACTTGCTGACCGTTTTTTAAATGTGCCGTCATTGTTCCAGAAAAAGAAGCTACCAATGAGTCCAAGTACCTTAAGTTGATGGTCGCAGACTGCGAGACTAAGGCAAAAGAATGTTGTGTGAGTTTTTCCATCATTTTTGATAGGGCGCCACGAACATGGAAAATATTGCTCGTTGTCGTGATCGTCAGGTCCTTATTCTGAACTTCAACTGTGATGATCTCTGGAATCTGAATAATGCTCATCCGACCGTTTTCGTGAATCACGATTTGATTGTCACCTTCGTTATACTCGGTAATGTAGCCAATCAAGTTAGTGACACTGTCCGTTTGTGCTCGGGCATAAACGACAACGGAAGTGTCGGATTGATCAATTTGTTTATATGTGACTTTCATATGAATCACCTCTATTTGATGAACTAAGCTTATTAAACGAGCGGCTTAAAAACAATGATTTGCGCGTGAATGGTTGGAAATGTGGCGAAAGTGGTATTGAAGTTCAAAAATGTGCATTTTGCCTTACCTGGGCATAGAATGATGTTATCAATTACTAGGAGGAAAGATTATGTCAGAGCGTTTATCAGGTAAGGTCGCCATTGTTACAGGTGCCGCCGCAGGAATTGGTCAAGCCATTGCGGAGGCCTTTGTTAAAGAAGGGGCCAAAGTTGTTGTTACCGCAGATCATAATGTTGATGGCGGACAAAAGGTTGCCAGTAAATTAGGTGACGCAGGCTTGTTTGTTCAGCAAAATGTGGTCAAAGAGGATGATTGGAAAAAAGTTATCTCAGCGGCTGAAGATAACTTCGGAAAAGTTGACATTGTCGTTAATAATGCCGGTATTGGCGGTAAGAATGGCCCTGTTGAAGACTTATCATTAGCTGACTGGCAGCAAGTGATCGACGTAAACCTTACCGGGAATTTCCTAGGTGTTAAATACGGTATTCAGGCGATGAAGAAGAATGGTGGTGCAGGTTCAATCATCAACATTTCCTCAATCGCCGGTCTTCGTGGGTTACCAATGGCCGCTGCTTACTCTTCAAGTAAGGGTGGCACGCGGTTGTTGACCAAGGCGGCTGCTCTATCTGCAGCCCATGAAGGACTGAAAGTTCGAATCAATTCTGTTCATCCAGGTTGGGTTGACACAGCAATTATTCCGGATGAGGTTCGTGATTCTGTTGTTAAAACAATTCCAATTGGAGAAATGGGCCAGCCGTCAGACATTGCTAATATCTGTGTTTTCCTAGGCTCTGATGAATCGAAGTATGCTACTGGTGCTGAATTTACAATTGACGGTGGGCAAAACGCCTGAGTTTATTAAAGTAGACCAATTAAGCGCTCTCTAAAAAATTAGGGGGGCGTTTTTTTGGTGTAACTGTAATTTAAACGTGAATAATACCAATGCATTGAACATTGAGATTAACGAATTTTGTTAATGCCAATGTTGATAATGAAGCTGTTGATAATAACTTCTTTCCGTGGTCTTGACCACAGATTGTGTAAATGTGTTAATTGTGCCTATAAAACGGATGTTGTATGATGCAATTGCTGTTTTTGAGTTAGGTAGACCACTTTAGATAATTGACATGGTTGCTAAATATTTAAGTGCCGCTGCGCAAGAAGAAATAGACATTTTAAGCGTAGTGGCAGAGGGCACAATTGTCAGATCTTACTTTTATATGTATGTAACAATATGCATTTTCAAAGGTGGTGCACTAACTATAATAGTTCTGCATAATGCCCATTATTGACTGCCACATTTTTATTTTCAATTCATTTAAAATTGAGGTTTCCGTTTGGTTAAAGGGCTGTTATACTACACATATGACATGCTTAAACTTTTCTTAATGTTTTAAGCATAATTCAGAAAACATGGGAAGTGCTGAGAATGGGAACAGAGCAAAGTAATCGTGTTCTGGCTGCCATTGGGGCCGTTAGTGCCATTTTAGCAGCTGGTGGATCATCAGTATTTGCATCACAAATTAAAGCGCAGAAAAACGACGCACCGTCAGGTTATACGCGACACACACATGTGTCACTACAATCGATAGAAACCCTAAATAAGGTTAAGGACGGTGCTGATCGTCAAACCTCTGTCATTTATACGGGACATAATGGTGCACTGGATAACGTTAAGGTTCAAACTATGCAACCAGTTTTGCGCACCGTCAACGTTCAAACGTCGCCACAGCATACATATGCAGTCAAAACCGGGGACAGTTTATGGTCGATTGCGGCCGCAAAGGATACCACTGTTGGTGAATTGATGGCCAATAACCAACTCACTAGTTCTATTATTCATGTTGGTCAGAAGCTGTCCTTAGAGGAGCCGCAAAATTCAAGTAGTGAAGCATCGGCAACGACTGCTTCGGCTGCACCGATTGAAACTGAAGAGGCTCTTAAGACAGTCAACCTTGTTTCTGCAGTTGATAGTAAAGGTGATCAGACAAAAGATGATACCGTCGTGCAAAGTGATGTTAAGGCAACTTCCACGGATAAAATTGCTAATGATAGTGCAGACGGTTTGAATTCAACCGTTGTTACTTCTGCTGCGACATCTGCTACTGTTGCAGTTTCAGCGGTGTCTGCAAGTAAAAGTAAAGCCACGACATCTATAGCACCTACAAGCCAGCAGACTAAGGCTGTCACGACTAACAATGGCATCTCAACCTTGGCAGCAGACAAAACGGGAACATCTCACGTTAGTTCAACTGCTACTTCAACACAGACCGCGACGTTGAGCTCCTCAAAAGTAGCGACCAGCAGTGTTGCAACGTCTGTCTCCAGTTCGACTATGCAGTTGAAGAGTCAATCTAATAGTGATGTTTCAAACGTCGTAACATCGAATGCGACAATTAAGCAGACAAATTCTATTTCTTCACAAGCGGTGCCTGCTTCGTCAGCATCTGCCCAAGCATCGACGTCTACCCAAACGAATGAGCCAACCCAGTCAACTACGTCACAAGCCGCCACCGCAACGGTTAGTGCGGCACCAACACCATCTCAGCCAAATTACACGGCTGATCAGTCAACACGGACAAAAGTTGTCCAGACTGCTGTTGATTATCAGAATCAACAAGTGCCATACGTTTGGGGCGGTGCGTCGACTCAAGGTGCTGATTGTTCAGGACTTGTTCAACAGGCCTACGCATCAGCCGGTGTTTCGTTGCCACATAATACTGTAGCGCAAGAAGCATATTTTAACGCTCAACCTGTTAATGCAGCCCAACCAGGTGACGTTTTGTTTTGGGGACCGCAGGGTGCGACATATCACAATGCCATTGCAATTGGTGATAGTCAGTACATCGCAGCACCTGAACCAGGAAAGAACGTTCAAACGTACACGATGGATGGTCAAACCTTTATGCCGAGTTTCTCAGGGAGTTTGCGTCAGTAAGATGTTTGGATAGTTCAACGATGACGAAATAGACTGTTGTAAGTGTTTCCGGCTAATTTGTATGACACTTAACCGATTATCGAAATATGACATTTTGGAAACAAAATAATTCTAAAGCAAGTTGAACGTTTTACAAATGAAAATTTAGACCCGTTTCCATACAGATACAAACCCCGTCAAAATCGAATATTGCCATATACACTATAAAAGAAAAAAATAATTTAAAATGAACGTTGAAATACTTCAAAAATGACACAAAAAATCCTTGGTCAAAAGTATTCACAGTTTGGCTGAAAGGTGTTATAGTCACTTATGAATTTGAAGGAGCTTTAATTGCTACCGTCATAATCTGGGTCGTCGACCTATAGTATGAAATGGAGTGTTAAAGATGAGTAACAAGTTAGAGATTCTTGAAGAATACCGCGAAGCTACACATGAATTAGCGGAACTCCAAGATGAATCGAGCGCGTCAACACATCGGATGGCATCGCATGATCAGATCGATTCCCTCAGGGGTAAGTGTGACCAACTGGATGCAATTCTCGAGGCCATGGACGCTGCTGAAGATTAATATGTAATCAAACAAAAAGGGTGATCGCCAGATTTTTTGGCGGTCATCCTTTTTGTTGCTTTAATTAAGTTTTCAGTACTTGCCGGATCGAAGTGCATCATGGATTGTATTAGCAATTACGTTACGACCCAGCAATTCATCCTGCCAGTCTCGTGGCAGTGACGTCAGGCCACCCCTAATTGCTGCAAGGCCACCAGCGATGCTTGCGATGGTGTCTGTGTCACCACCAAGATTGATGGCGTTCAGAACAAGATCATGATAATCCGTAAAGCGGTTGAGTAACCACCAGACGCTTTCTGTAGTATCAACGACATAGCCGCTGGTGTTAAGCTGAGCGGCAGCCAGCTTATAGAAAGCAGGATCAAGAAGACGATTGTACTGGGGCAGCTCGCCGGCTAACTCCGTACGGTTCTGGACGATTTGCTGCACATCTTGGACCGCTTGAGTGAGAAACCGATTGGTCCAACCAGTTGATTCTATAAGCCGTGTTAAGAGCGCAGAGTAAAGTAAGCAGGCGACAGTTGAACGAGCATGGCGATGTGTTAGTTCAGCAACTCCGATAATTTGATCAACTAGCTCCGGCCGGTTTACTAATGTTTGACCCTTGTCCAATTGATGAATAGCCCATAGTGCGACTGGTAACATACGCATAAGCGCACCATTACCGTTGTTTTTGACATCGGCGCTACCCGCGTCTCTAGGGTCATGTGTTTCACTGTAATGACGTAGTGCTTGGCGAGTTCCGTTACCGACATCAAAAGTTTCATGAGCAGGGGTGAAATCTGCATCGTTTAACCAAGCTATGAAGTTATTCATGACTGGCTCTAATGGAATAGCGGTGTCAGTTGCGTTAGCTGCAATTGCAGCTAGGGTAGCAAGCGTCATGCTAGTATCGTCCGACCAGGTACCGGGCAATGTTTGATAGGCACCCATAAGCATTTCATGTACTGGATTTTGTTGCAACTTTTCGTAACTTTTAAATTGTGTTGACTGACCAAGGGCGTCACCGATAGCGATACCGTAAATGCCTGCGGTTAATGCTGCTGATGTATGGTTCATGTGCAAGACTCCTCTGAGATTAGTAAGACTTTTCATGATGAAATAAATGAGAAGAAAATTTAGCTACACTACTTTGCATGTCGGATAGGGGCAAACCAAAATGGATATTGTTCAACAGAGAGATAAATATCAAAGAAACGATTCCCCATTTCTTCACCGTCAACCTGACCGTATTCTAAAGACGATATTGTCAGATGCAAATGCTCGGCCTGATAATGATGAACATTTTTAAAATTCAGATGACGCCCAAAAGCCATCATGATAAACAAAAAAATGAATTTTGGTAGAATCATTTTTTCCGCGATAATGAGCGATAGTTTTCGATCATGAACGTTTGCGATAGGCAAAATGGGAACACCACCACCGAAGTAAGGGTGGTTGCTTGTTGTTACCAAGAAACCATTGTCAAAAATATCACGACGGTTACCAACATGAACCGTAACAGGAAAGGCACTTTGCTGTCCTAGCACCTTGATGAGTTGTCCAATATAGGCCAGGTTGCCTAAGTGTAAACGGTTGAGCAAGCCCTTTTTAGTACTGTGATTCGCAGCACTAACAATTGCGGCATCGAAACCAATACCAACATTATTAACGAAGTAACGTTGTTCATGTTGGGTTGTTTCATCATAATGACCGATGTCCAACATTTCCGGCTCAGTGGCTGTTAGAATCTGTTTGAGCGCGTTTGAAGCGTTGCGGGATACCTGTGCGCCTCGTGCAAAATCATTGCCAGAACCGGCAGGGATGTACGCTAGCGGCAAGGGAACGGCTACATCGACCTTTTTTAGCCCATTTAGTGCTTGATTGAGAGTACCATCACCGCCAACGACCAAAACAATATGTGAACCCATAGGGACATTTGCATGATGTTTCGCGTACTGTTCAGCAAGAAGAATCGCATGCTCAGCATATTTTGTTTCATTCATTTGATATTCAATTCCCAGTTGATCCAGCTGTGGTTGAATCGTTTGCCAAACATTGTTTGCGTAACCGCGGCCAGCGTGACGGTTTAAAATGACGTAAAGGTGACGGGTCATAACAGTTCCTCTCAATATGAAACACTTTCTCTTTATTCAGTATACGAAATGAGCGACGGATGAGGTGGAACCATTAGTAGTTGTTTAAGGTTTCTTAAAGAACATTGTGCATAAGAAAACCGGTTCCTCTGATGAAGAACCGGCAGCAATCAACGATTTTTTGCATCGTGTTGATTATTATTCGTTTGTGGCTTGTGTTTCAGCTTTGGCATTAACTTCGCGCCGTGCTGGTGAATTACGATGTGTGGCAGGCTTTTTGTGAGGTGCATTTGTGCTAGTCATAATCAATTCTGGCAGAATCATCGGATGACGTTCAGTCTTCTCATACAAGAAACTTTGCAAGTCGTCGATGATGGCTGTTCGAATCGAGGCTTCTGTTGCATTGTCATCACGCATTGCGCGACGAATGGTACGGAACACCCGACGACGACCTTCATTAATCATGTCACCAGATTCACGCATGTAGACAAAACCACGACTGAGAAGGTCAGGGCCGGCCTGAATTTCCTTGTTTTTAAGATCAATTGTCGCAACAACGACAACTAATCCTTCTTCGGACAACATCTGACGGTCATGTAAGACGACGTTGCCAATGTCACCGACACCATTGCCATCTACATACACATCGCCAGCGTTGAAATGACCAGCGACACGGGCAGAATCAGCGGTGAGGGCCAATACATCCCCGTTTTGCAGAATAAACGTGTGATCTTCTGGAACATCACATAATTGTGCAAGTTGTGTATGGATCTTCTGCATTCTGTACTCACCATGGATTGGCATGAAGTACTTTGGCTTGATTAATCGAAGCATTAACTCCTGATCAACCTGACCACCATGTCCTGAAGTATGGATGTTGTTAACAGCACCATGAATAACTTCAGCACCAGCTTCTTCTAGTTCGTTAATGACCCGGTTAACACTAGTTGTGTTACCAGGAATTGGGTTACTAGAAAAGATGACTGTATCGTTTGGTTGAATCGAAATCTGTCGGTGGGTACCGTTAGCAATCCGTGATAGGGCGGCCATTGGTTCACCTTGAGAGCCAGTACATAAAATCAGTGTTTCATTCGCTGGAATATTGCGAAGCTCGGAAGCATCAACCAAGACGTCATCAGGGATATTAAGGTAGCCGAGTTCACGACCATTAACTAGGGCTGCTTCCATTGATCGACCAAATACGGCGATTTTCCGATGATGTTCAATGGCCGCTTCGGCAGCTTGTTCAATACGTGAAATGTTTGATGCGAAAGTGGCGAAAATGATTCGACCATCAATTTTGTCAAACAACTTGTGGATTGAGTGGCTGACCCAGCGTTCAGACTTAGTAAATTCTGGCCGTTCGGCATTCGTTGAGTCAGAAAGAAGACACAAGACACCTTCTTCGCCAAGCTTCGCCATTTTTTGCAAGTTCGGTGCAGGCGTGTTGATTGGCGTGAGGTCAAACTTAAAGTCACCAGTTTGAACAATCGTACCAGAAGGAGTCTTAACTGCGACACCAAGAGTATCGGGAATACTGTGGGTGGTTCTGAAGAACGAAACACTCGTCTTTCTGAACTTCAGCACAGTGTCCTCATCGATTTCGTGCAGTTCAGTTGTTTCCAGCAAGCCGTGTTCTTCCAATTTGTTTTTAATGAGTGCCATTGGAAGTGGACCTGCATAGATTGGTACATGAATTTGTTGGAGTAAAAATGGAATACCACCGATGTGGTCTTCGTGTCCGTGGGTGATGACAAGCGCCTTAATTTTGGATTCGTTTTGTTTAAGGTAAGAGTAGTCCGGAATCACGTAATCAATTCCCAGCAATTCGTCTTCGGGGAACTTAATGCCGGCATCAATCATAATGATTTCATCCTGAAACTGGACACCATAAGTGTTTTTCCCAATTTCGCCTAATCCACCAACTGCGTAAACTGCGGTTTCGTTATTTTTAATATTGAGTTTTGCCATAAGCTAAAACTCCGTTAACTTGTAGTTGGCGCCTTTTTGCTCGTATTCCAAAGCGTTGCCTTCAAGTGGTTCCAAATATTCAACATTGTACTCAGTGTTAGCTTCAACGGTGCTCATTGCTTCGGCTTCATTATCAGCCTCAATGTATAATGAGTGAGTGTCTTCCCGTTTAGGGTTACGAACTTTTGATTCTTGATAATAAACTTTGAAAATCATGTGTAAAAATCTCCTATATATAATGAATTTTTATTGTATGAAAAACAGAACCGTCACACCTAAGCGAGGCGGTTAACAAACGAAAAATTAAGGTGTTTTCTCCCGAACAGCGGTTGCGCGAACACAACATTTGAGTTCAATATTACCATAGCCGGCGGTCGATGTACACTCACACGACGCACTGCCAGTGTATTCAGACCCCATTTACAGAGTTACTTGCTAGCATAAGGGATCATTTCCAGAAAACACCGATTGTTTTGCCGTCAGCTAGCGGTTACTGACGAGAAGATATGGTAAAATTAAGTGTAGAAACGGAGGGGTTCTGAATGAAACTGGCACTAATCATTATTATAGGAATTATCTTCGCATATTTAATTTATCATTATATTCATCGCTTGATTATTCGCCGGGCGACAAGCATTGTTCGTAACGATGCTCAGGCGACGACAGAAAGCGCCATGAAGAGTGCGTTGAATCAGTTGGCTGACGAACACACCTTGAGTCAAAACCAAAATCATTTTACGGCGTCTGACACTGTGGCTGACGTGTGGGGTCGCGGCGTGATGGCTTTTGAATTCAGTATCACCGCTGATAATTTGCAAGCGGATCAACTGCCAACTTTAAGGCGCCCATTAAACAATGCGCTGGGCGAGTATGCAGTTAAAAATCATGTCAAACGGTTATCGACGAGTCACCCCACGTTTGTTGTGACTGATTTGTGGTTATTTGAGGGGCAGTTGCACATTGATGTAGCCTATTTAATGAATGAATCTACCATTGAATATGTACAGGATCTTAAACGACTTAATCCTTCAGAAAAAATGCCAGCGTCCAATGCCGAGGATAATCATTAAGAATCATCATTTAAACGTTAACTTTACACTTCTAGTGAAACAAAAATCCGTTTTGAATTAGTATAATTGCTAATTCAAGACGGATTTTTTTAGTTCACATTAATTATGATGTACCGAGTTTTCACTCAAGTTGTCGTCGATTGTATCCAACATGGTCGACAAAGCGGTTAAGTCCGTGCTGCTGAGACCTGAAAAGGTCAGGTCATTAACATGCTGTAATTGCTCGTTTATCTTGTCAATCAAATGAGCCCCGTCATTGGTGAGCAAGACACGCCATGCTCGTCGATCCGTAGCCGTCTTGACCTTGCGTACAAAGCCTAAGTTGATCAATTGATCTAATCGTCGCGTAACATTGCTAGGACTGAGGTAAATCCGCCGATACAACTGATCCTGCGTTAAACCGGTTTTGGCATCGATCTTTAAAAGGAGATAATAATTGCTTGCCGAGAGATTAAGCGGTCGTAATTGATCGTCAAGCAACGCTGTTAATTTTCTTGAGGCGGTGTTTAGCTGGGCAATAAGATCATCGTTTAATGCTGAAAATGCCATGATTACTTACCTCCAGGTACTTAGCCAATCAGCAGAGTGTTTTCTTCGGCCGCAAAGGGTTGCTCCTTATTAATATGGTCGTAAAACAACACACCGTGCAGATGATCAATTTCATGCTGACAAACAATGGCGGGATAATTCTTCAACCGAACTTTGTGGTCGTTACCGTCGACATCCTGATAGCGTAAAGTAATGCGGTCAGCGCGTGGCACGTAACCGGGTTTATCTTCATCCACTGATAAGCAGCCTTCACCTTCGGACAGCGCGCCAAGCTGGACAGATTGGCTAACGATGACGGGATTGATAATTACATCCTTAAAGACTGGGTTGTCTTGAGCTTCCTGGGCAGCTTTTAAGACATCATCATGATTATCTGGATCATCTGGTTCTACAGGCGAGGGTACAAGGACGGCTGCCATTTGAATGGAAACGTCCACTTGTGGGGCGGCTAAACCGACTCCTGCCCGGAGACCGTACTTTTCAGCAAGGTCCGGATTTTGACTAACTTCCAGATATTTCATCATGTCCTTTGCAAGTTGTTGGTATTCCTGACTAAGCGGAAAGGTTACCTTGTCAGCGTACTTACGTAAGGTAGGGTTACCATCCCGAATAATGTTGTCCATTAATATCACGTGCTGTTCCTCCTCATATACTACTAACAAATAGTGTACCATACGCTAGAAATTTCGGAACGGCTAAGCATAAAGATGAATAGAAATAGAAAGTCAATAAATGAGCGCAAAGTATTGATACTTCGCCCTTTGAAGGCCGATATGTCCGTTAAGTAAGCTAACAACGATTCGTGAAAACCAACGCAAAGAAAACTTATTTTAGAGTTATTAAAATTGTTTTCAAAGTATAAAAATATTGGCATGTGAAACGTGAAAGAAGTATGAAAACGGGATTGCCTATTTAATAAGCAGGGAAAAAGTTTATGTAACAGCGTTTTATGGTCGATTGGTTGGTTGCTATACAAAAAGCACTAAAAATGTTCAGAAACTTCACAAGTAAATGGGTTGTGTCAAGGACAATTGTGAGATTTTTAACAATTATGAAACCCCTTGCAAACGATTTCTATCTAGCGTTACAATTGTCGGTGAAAGATGAAAGCGCATACATTTGCTTGTTGCAAGTCTTAGACAGTGAGCGGATGGAAGCTGTCATCAGAAAAAGAAAGGAATGTGTGCATTATGGCAAACAACGATTCATCTAAGCCAATTGTAGACTTTGCTGCGATTAAGGAAAATCTCGGTAGTGAATACAAAATGGTTCAAGTTCTAGACGGTTCTGCCAAAGTTGTTAATCAAGAGGTGTTTGACTCCTTTAGTGATGAACAATTGGTTGATTTCATGAAGAAAATGGTTTGGGAACGTGCTTTACATGAGCAGACCATGAGCTTTTCACGTCAAGGTCGGTTGGGGTTCTACGCTCCAACGGCTGGTGAAGAAGCCAGTGAAATGGGCAGTGTCTCAGCTTTTGAACCTCAGGATTTCTTGTTCCCAGCTTACCGTGACCTACCACAACTGATTCAACACGGTGGTTCAGTTGAAAAAGGCTTCTTATGGTCACGTGGTCACGTTAAGGGTAATCAATATGATCCAAAGTATCGTGCATGGATGCCACAAATTATTATCGGTGCTCAATTCGTAGAAGCTGCCGGTGCTGCTTTAGGAATTAAGAAGAACGGTGAAAACAACGTTGCCTTTGTTTACACCGGTGATGGTGGGACTTCGCAAGGTGATACTTATGAAGGCTTGAACTTTGCTGGGGCCTTCCAAGCACCATTAGTTGCTATCATTCAAAATAACGGCTTTGCAATTTCTGTTCCACGGAAGAAGCAAACGGCTGCCACAACGTTGGCTCAAAAGGCTGTTGCTGCTGGGATGCCTTCTGTTCAGGTTGACGGGATGGATATTTTGGCTGTTTACTCCGTTGCTAAAGCTGCTCGTGAATACGCTGCGGCAGGCAATGGCCCAGTATTGATTGAAACCTTGACTTACCGTTATGGTGCCCACAGCTCAGCCGGTGACGATCCTTCACGTTACCGTACTAAAGAAGAAGAAAAACCTTGGCATGATAACGACCCATTAATCCGTTTGCGGAAGGTACTGGAAGATAAAGGGCTTTGGTCCGATCAACGGGAAAGCGACTATGTTGACGAATGCAAGACACAGTTCAAGGCTGACTTGAAAGCTGCCGATGCAGAACCTAAACAAACAAATGTTGAAATGTTAAAGAACACGTTCGAAGTACCAACTCCGAACATCAAGGCACAAATTGCCGAATTTGAAGCAAAGGAGTCGAAGTAATCATGGCTACGAAAACTTATATTCAAGCGATTACTGACGGACTTGATCAGGTCTTAAGCGACGATGACAAGACGTTAATCTTCGGTGAAGATGTCGGTAAAAACGGTGGTGTTTTCCGTACCACTCAAGGATTACAAGACAAGTACGGCGAAGACCGGGTATTTGATACACCATTGGCTGAATCAGGTATTCTTGGTTTGGCAATGGGGCTAGCAGCAACTGGCTGGCGGCCACTTCCTGAAATCCAATTTATGGGTTTCACATTCGAAGCCGTTGACTCAATTGCTGGTCAAATGTCGCGGACGCGGTTCCGTTTCGGTGGTGAAAAGAATATGCCAATCACGATTCGGACACCATTTGGTGGTGGGACACACACCGCTGAAATGCACTCAGATAACTTGGAAAGCTTCTTCACTGACGTTCCTGGATTACGTGTGGTAACACCTTCCAATCCTTACGATGCAAAAGGCTTGATTATTTCAGCTGTTGAAAACAACGACCCCGTATTGTTCATGGAAAACTTGAAGTTGTACCGTTCCATGAAGGCTGAAGTGCCAGATGACAAGTACACGGTTCCGTTGGACACTGCCAAAGTGGTTCGCGAAGGAACTGACATCACCGTTGTTGCTTACAGTGCTGAGGTTAATGAAGCACTGAAGGTAGCTGACAAACTGGCTAAGGAAAACATTTCTGTTGAAGTTATCGATTTGGTTTCCCTATCGCCAATTGACACAGACACAATCTTCAAGTCAATCGACAAGACGCATCATGTTGTGATGGTTCAAGAAGCACAACGGATGGCTGGTGTTGGTGCGACGGTTGTATCTGACATCGCTGAAAACGACATTCTTTCATTGGACGCCCCAATTGGACGGGTAGCCGCTCCAGACAGCATTTATCCATTTGCTTTGGCTGAAGACGACTGGATTCCGGATGCCGCTGAAATTGAAGCAAAGGTTCGTGAAATCCTCACATACTGATACTGACGTTTGAAAATCAGATCAGACGGGGTTACCCGTAAATTCGATGAAAGGAAGATATTCCATGTCCTACAAATTCAAATTGCCAGAACTTGGTGAAGGAATGGCCGAAGGTGAAATTGCTGCTTGGGATGTTAAGGAAGGCGACAAGGTCGCTGAAGATGACACCCTGGTAGAAATTCAAAACGATAAGTCCGTTTCAGAATTACCATCACCAGTTGCTGGTACTGTTAAAAAGATTTTTATGCAAGCAGGTGAAACTGCTAAGATTGGCGATCCACTGGTTGAGATCGATGATGGTTCACCTGACACACCTGATGATGACGCTGCGCCTGCAGCACCAGCTGAGGCTTCTGGTGCACCTGAAAGTGCTGCGCCAGCGCCAGAACCTGCTGCCACACCAGCGCCTGCAGCACCAGCCGCTCCGGCTACCGGTGCCAACCCGAACCCTGTATTGAGTAACCCAAGTAAACTTGTGTTGGCAATGCCTTCGGTTCGTCAGTACGCTCGTGACAACAATGTTGATATTTCAATTGTTGCTCCAACCGGCAAGCATGGTCAGGTATTAAAGAGTGACGTTGATGCCGCTAAGAATGGCGCAGCACCAGCTGCAACCACTGCTGCACCGGCTGTCGCAGCGAGTGCTCCTGCTGACACTGCCGCAGCTCCAATCAAGCCATACGTTTCCGCAACATCTGATCTTGAAACACGTGAACCAATGTCAATGACACGGAAGGCTATTGCTAAAGCAATGGTTACATCCAAGCACACTGCACCACATGTAACATCATTTGATGATGTCGATGTGACTGCATTGATGGCTAACCGGAAGAAGTACAAGGCAATTGCCGCTGACCGTGACATTCATTTGACCTTCTTGCCATATGTTGCCAAGGCGTTGGTTGCCGTCTTAAAGGACTTCCCAACCTTGAATGCGTCAATTGATGACAGTACTCAAGAAATTGTTTACAAGCACTATTACAACATTGGTATTGCTACGGACACACCACATGGTCTGTATGTACCAAATGTTAAGAATGCTGATTCCAAGGGCATGTTTGAAATTGCTAAAGAAATCGCTGATAACACCCAGAAGGCTCAAGACAACAAGCTGTCAGCCGCTGAGATGTCCGGTGGTTCCATCACCATTAGTAACGTTGGTTCTATCGGTGGTGGCTGGTTTACGCCAGTTATTAACTACCCAGAAGTTGCGATCCTTGGTGTTGGTAAGATTGCTAAAGAACCATATGTCAGCGACGATGGTGAAATCGTTGTTGGTAACATGTTGAAGCTGTCACTGAGTTATGACCACCGTTTGATTGATGGTGCAACTGCCCAACGCGCATTGAACGAGTTGAAGCAATTGTTGCACGACCCAGACATGCTGTTAATGGAGGGATGATTTAACAATGGCTGATGTAGAACAAAAAGACACGGTGATTATTGGTGCAGGCCCCGGCGGTTACGTTGCCGCTATTCGGGCAGCCGAACTTGGTCAACAAGTGACGGTGGTTGAACAATCAGAAACGCTCGGCGGTGTTTGTTTAAACGTCGGTTGTGTACCTTCAAAGGCGCTAATTCAAGCTGGCCACCGTTTACAAGAAGCAAACGATGCCTCAACTTATGGCATTACAACGGCTGGTCCAGCAACAATCGATTTTGCTAAAACGCAAGAATGGAAGCAAAAAAAGGTTGTTGACCGGATGACCAGTGGGGTTGCCATGTTGCTGAAGAAGCACAAGGTTGAAGTGATTCGTGGTGAAGCCACATTAGACAGTGATACCCAATTACGTGTTATCGCTCCTGGACCAAAGCAGTTCATGAGTCGTGACACAGGCCGGACACTGGCTTTCAAAGACTTGATCATTGCCTCAGGTTCACGGCCGGTTGAGATTCCTAACTTCAAATTTGAAGGTCGGGTTATCGATTCAACTGGTGGGCTGAACTTACCAGAAATTCCTAAGGAACTGGTTGTTATTGGTGGTGGTTATGTCGGAACCGAATTAGCTGGTGCCTACGCTAACCTCGGTGCTCACGTAACGATCCTTGAAGGAACGCCATCCATTCTGCCTAACTTCGAAAAAGACATGGTTTCACTGGTTCTTAAGAACTTGAAGGCTCATAAAGTTGACGTTATTACGAGCGCGATGGCTAAGAAGTCTGAACAGGATGACAATTCTGTGACTGTCACTTACGAAGTTGATGGCAAGGCTCAGACAATCAAGGCTGATTACTGCATGGTCACTGTTGGTCGCAAGCCTAACACTGACAACCTTGGTCTTGAATTCACGGATGTTAAGACTGACAAACGTGGTTTCATTGACGTTGACGATCAAGGTCGGACAGCTTCTCCGCATATCTACGCAATTGGTGATATTGTGAACAATGGTCCGGCATTGGCACACAAAGCCTTCTTTAATGGTAAGGTTGCCGCTGGTGCAATCGCAGGCCACCACACTGCAAACGATTATGTAAGTGTTCCTGCTGTTTGTTTTGCAGACCCTGAATTGGCCACAGTTGGTTACACCCAAGCTGAAGCCAAGGATGCCGGTTTGGAAGTTAGCACCGCCAAGTTCCCATTTGCTGGGAATGCACGTGCGGTTTCAATGGATCAAGCAGACGGATTCGTTCGTTTGGTCACAACTAAGGAAGACAATACCCTTGTTGGTGCGCAGGTTGTCGGTCCAGACGCCAGTGATTTAATTGCCGAATTAAGCTTGGCCGTTAACTCACACATGAATGCCGAAGATGTTGCTTTGACCATTCACCCACACCCAACTTTGAGCGAACCGATTCAAGAGGCTGCAGATATTGCAATCGGTTTTCCAACTCATATTTAACAAGCGTAATGCACACATCATTACTGAAAAAGAGGCTGGTAACAGTCTCTTTTTTTGTGGAAAATAATGCAGATAACTGATTGTGCTCACCAATTTTGTGGATTGTGTAGTGCAATTACAGCCTCATGCACTGATTTACTTGATATTCGGAGCCGCTTGGGTAAAATTATGGTAAACATAAACTAATATTTCAATTAATTGAGTCAAACGCATATTTATTGCTGTACTTAATACGTTTGACTCAAGAGGGATGGTCTGTTAATGAAGCCAAATGTAGTGCTATATGGGACCGGGAGATTTAATCAATTATTGTTATCCAGTTTAATCGCGTTGGATTTACCAATTGGCATGGCTGTTATGGATTCAGGGGATGTTGCTGCTGATCAGCTTTATGCGGATACACAGGTCGCTGCTGAAGGCTGCACGAATTTGAACGTTAAAATTGCCACACAAACTGATCTAGTGACAGCGGATGCAATTATTTTCGGTGATATTGCGCAGATGGAAGCTGGAACGGAACGCGATGATGCATTAAGCGTTGTGATGCCCCGTTTACGAAACTTTATTCGTGAGGCAATGGCACAAGGCTTTAAGGGGAAGATGATTGTCGCCAGTCAGTATGACGATTTGTTGACATACTTTGCCCAGAAGTTTTCCGGTGTTGGCGTCAGTAACTGCATTGGCGTTGGGACATTAGCCCACACAACGATTTTAAACAATACTTTAGCGCGAACATTTAACGTGCCGCTTGATAGTCTTCATGCCTACGTAGTGGGAATTGCCAACGATCACTTGATTGCTTGGAGTCGGTCAACGGTCGGACCGGCACCGGTGCTGTCGTTGATGGCCAATGAGGATATTGACTTCGATGCCGCCGAATTAGGGGAGATTGAACAACAGCTGAATGCAACTGCTATTTCGACGAACGATGCGTTGCGCGCTCAATCAGTAATTAAAATTTTAAAGGGAATCTTTTTCGATCGTCCGTTTATCGGTTCTTTAACAAACTTGCTGACGATTATTGAAGAACGAGTGACACCACTCAGCACGCCAGTTCGTGTCAATGCAGCGGGGGTTTCAAAACTTGTTGATGTAAGTTATTCTGATTTGGAGCAACGTCAATTAGACGAAATTGGGAGTCAGGTTCGTGATAATACATTGGCGATTGAAAAAGGAAGCTTAGAAGAGGACGATGATGAAGACGAACATTGATTTACCGTTGGACGACCAATGGTCTCGTCAAGAGATTGTTGTTGCCACGCGTTTATACGAATTAGTTTTGGAAGCCAATGAGACCGGTGCCGATCGGGAAAAATTACTGGCAGCGTACGATCTATTTACACAAATGATGCCGTCAAAAGGTCAACGTCGTCAGTTAGACCGGCAATTTGAAAAACAGGCTGGCGTCAGTATTTACACGACAATTAAACAGGCTCAGAGTAGTCCTCGCAAACGGCTACGAATTGAGTAAACGTCATTTTGAAAAATGATTAGTGTAAAAATGTAGAAGGGAACAATTAGATGCAAGAAGCAACGTATCAAAAGTGGAATGCACAAGTTACGGCCTGGATTGATGAGGCGAAGGCTAATATTTTAGAGCACTTTCATGAACCGCTAGACGTTGAACAAAAGTCTGGCCGGCGTGATTTGGTTACACAAGTCGATAAAGAAAACGAACAACGTTTTGTGGCCCATATTCGCGAGTCAGATCCAACTGCGCGCATTCTCGGCGAAGAGGGACTTGGCGATGACGTTCAAGATGACAAAGGGCGGCTGTGGATCATTGATCCGCTGGACGGCACGATGAACTTTGTTAAACAACGGGATGATTTTGCCATAATGCTGTCGCTTTACGTCGACGGTGTGGGTCAGGCTGCCTGGTTGTGTGACGTCATGGGGAACCGGTTATTTCATGGCGCTAAAGGCCTAGGCGTTTGGCTCAATGATGCTAAAATGACAGCACCTGCCAATTTACCGTTAAGTGAGGGCTTGGCAGCGTTGTCCGGTCCACTAGTTACTCACGATGTGGATCATATGCAGGCGATTGCGGCGGCAAGTTTAGGCATGCGAATCGTTGGCAGTGCAGGCATTGCTTTCACTAAAGTCTTACGCGGTCAGCAAGTGTGCTATATCTCATATTTAAGACCTTGGGATTTTGCGACAGGAAAAATTTTGGCAGAAGAACTTGGTTTAGTAGTGTCCACAGTTGACGGTCAAACGCCGACTGTGCTATCATATGGCGTTGTATTAGTAGCTACGAAGCAGGCACAAAAAGATATTGTTGCCATGCAAACCGCGTAATGTCGGACTGTGACACGAGTTAACGAGGAGTCACAGTTTTTTTACGCCTTGTATAAGGGCGCGCGCTACCGATTAATTTTAAGTTATTTGAAACGAAGGGAAGTTACACTTTGAAAACTAGAGACGATATTCGTAACATTGCTATCATTGCCCACGTTGACCATGGTAAAACAACTTTAGTTAACGAATTATTGAAGCAATCCGATACGTTGGATTCCCATACGGAAATCGCGGATCGTGCAATGGATACGAACGCAATCGAACAGGAACGTGGGATCACGATCCTGTCAAAGAACACAGCCGTTAAGTACGGTGACAAGCAGATCAACATCTTGGATACACCAGGACACGCGGACTTCGGTGGTGAAGTTGAACGTGTTATGAAGATGGTTGATGGTGTGTTATTGGTTGTGGATGCCTATGAAGGAACTATGCCACAGACACGTTTTGTGCTTAAAAAGGCATTGGAACAACACTTGACACCAATCGTTGTCATCAACAAGGTGGACCGTCCAGGTGCTCGCCCTGAAGAAGTCGTTGACGAAGTGCTTGATTTGTTTATCGAACTTGGTGCGGATGAAGACCAATTGGAATTCCCAGTTGTTTATGCTTCTGCTATGAACGGGACTTCTTCATACGATTCAGACCTGTCTACGCAAGAACACACGATGAAACCAATCTTTGATACCATTTTAAAGACGATCCCAGCACCAATCGATAACGAAGACGAACCTTTGCAGTTCCAAGTTGCTTTATTGGACTACAACGATTTCGTCGGTCGTATCGGAATTGGCCGGATTTTCCGTGGGAAGATCAAAGTCGGCGATAACGTTACTGTTATGAAGCTGGACGGTTCAACACAGAACTTCCGTGTAACGACTTTATATGGTTTCCTTGGTTTGCAACGGGTTGAAGTTAACGAAGCCAAGGCTGGTGACTTGATCGCCGTTTCCGGGATGGAAGAAATCAACGTTGGTGAAACTGTGACACCACAGGATCACCAAGAAGCATTACCTGTTTTGCGGATTGACGAACCAACTCTGCAAATGTTATTCCGGACGAACGACTCACCACTTGCTGGTCAAGAAGGTAAGTTTGTGACAACTCGTCAGCTGGAATCACGTTTGAAGCAGGAATTGCATACTGATGTTTCATTGCGTGTTGAAGACACCGACGAACCAGATGCATGGATGGTTTCTGGTCGTGGTGAACTACACTTATCAATTTTGATTGAAACTCTTCGTCGTGAAGGTTATGAATTACAAGCTTCACGTCCAGAAGTTATCTATCGTGAAATCGATGGTACGATGGAAGAACCATTTGAAGCCGTTCAGATTGACACACCAGAAGAATATGCCGGATCCATCATCGACTCCTTGTCTCAACGCAAGGGTGAAATGAAGAATATGGAAAACACTGGTAACGGTCAAACTCGCTTAGAGTTCTTGGCGCCTTCACGTGGTTTAATCGGTTACTCAACTGATTTCTTATCCATGACGCGTGGTTACGGGATTATGAACCACACCTTCGACAAGTACATGCCAGTTATTAAGAACTGGAACCCAGGCCGTCGGAACGGGACTTTGGTTTCAATTAACCAAGGTACTGCAACTACGTATGCCATGATGGGTGTTGAAGGTCGTGGTCAATTGTTCATCGATCCTGGTACCACTGTGTACGAAGGTATGATTGTTGGCCAGAACAGCCGTGAAAACGACATTTCTGTCAACGTTACCAAGGGTAAGAACATGACTAACGTTCGTTCTTCAAACAAGGATATGACTGCTACAATCAAGACGCCAACACACTTGACGCTTGAAGAATCACTCGAATTCTTGAACGAAGACGAATATTGTGAAATCACACCTGAACACGTTCGTTTGCGGAAACAAATTTTGGAAACAAATGCACGTGAAAAAGCTTCTAAGCGTCGTAAGGCTGCTGCCCGCGACAACTAAATTCGTTTTTTAAAGCCCTGTCCATGTGACAGGGCTTTTTTTATCTCACGGTACAGCTACTGACAAAATTTAGCATTATGGGATGACTTGTGAAACGCTAATTGTGATTAGTAATCCTATATAAAAAATGAGGTTTTGCGCGGGTGAATCCTGGTTTCAATGGAGGTGTTTCCAATTAGCATCTTACTAAATGCTCATCACACAGTTAAATGTTAAATAAAAACCGTAGATGATTGGCTTGTCGGTAAAGCAGTCGTGAGCGTATGCTATAATATGAAAAGAATTTTTTTGTGAGGAAAACGATGTGAAAAAGTTTAAGATTCTTGATTATTATATTTTAATTCCGTACATCGTTCTCAGCCTGGTTGGTATCGTGATGGTGTACTCAGCTAGTGCGAATGTGGCTCTCAGTAACGGTAGTACCCCAAACGGATATTTGATTAAACAGACCGCGTACGTAATTATTGGACTTTTCTTAGCCGCATTTTTTTATTGGCTTCGGCTATCAGTGTTAAGACGGCGATCCTACGTCGAAATTGCGACATATGTCATGTTCGGTCTGGTGCTGATCGTGTTGGTTATCGGTGCGAGGATCAACGGGGCCAAGGGCTGGATTAATTTGGGCCCAGTAAACATTCAACCTGAAGAGTTTTTAAAACTTTATATTGTGCTTTTCTTGGCCCACTATATGGATTCACATCAGGTTAGTTTAGAAGAACGTTATTGGCATACGATGCGTGCACCGTTAATTTTGTTTGCCATCATGATTGGTTTAGTCCTGATGCAGCCAGACACTGGTGGTGCAGCGATTGATTGGTTTATTATTTTGATCATGATGTTGAGTAGTGGTAACAAACACAATGTGCCTACCGAAATTGTTGGTGTTTTGTTCATTGGCTATTTGGCAATGCTAGGCTTTTTGTCACACACAAACTTAAACTCGCCAATGTGGACTAAGCATTATCAATTGCAGCGGTTTGTGGCCTTTATCGATCCATTTGGGACGATTAAAACTGTTGGTCGACAGCTTGTTAATTCATACTATGCGATTAGTAATGGCGGCTTGTTTGGTCGCGGTTTGGGCAATAGTATTCAGAAAATGGGCTATCTGCCAGAACCTAACACTGATTTTATTTTGGCAGTAACGAGTGAAGAGTTGGGTGTTATTGCAGTGCTAGGGATTCTGGCCTTGTTAGGAACAATTGCTGGGCGGGCCATCCAGATCGGCAAACGGGCATCCACAATGTATGAATCGTTAGTTTGTTATGGCATTGCAGCGCTCATCACCGTGCAGTCATTGTTTAATGTCGGCGGTGTCGTTGGTGCATTGCCTATCACTGGGGTGACTTTGCCGTTTATTAGTTATGGTGGTTCATCTATGTTAGTGCTGTCTATGTCAATGGGCATTCTCTTAAATATTTCTGCCCGTGAAAAGCGCGCACAACTGGCTGAACGTGCTGAAAGGGCAACTGTTAAATGAGCTGAATTTTATGTATAAACTAATTTATATGACAAAAATATCGAAATAAAAAGTAAGGAGGTTGTATTATGAGCGAGGAAAAAGCAGATCAAAATAACGGCTCAAAGGGTTCAACTGGTAAAAACAAACAAGCACCGCGTCGCAATAATCACCATCCACGTCGTCGGTCCAAATCAAATCAACAAAGAAACAATAAACCTAATGACCGTGCTAATGAAGAAGAGAAACAGGCGCGACAAAGGCCTAGTGCCAAACAGGATAAAACTGTTAAAACAGCAAGTGATGACGGCCGTCAAAATCGATCGGCAGGTCAGCATCGCCGTCGTCGTTCACAACGTAAACCCAACCAACCTTCGAGACAGGATAATGTACATACTGCCGAAAAGACGGTTACTGCATCACATTTCGTTAAGACGAATTCACATGGTGTAAAACGCGAATCAGAACAAAAAAGGACGGTTTCTCGGTCCCATAGAAACAGAACAACGACGCACTCATCGATGAATCATTCAAAGAGTGAAATTCAACATGAGAAAAATTCAACAACGGTGTCTGAAAAAAGGACTGACGGGCAAAACGTTCCTGCTAAATCTGAGGAGGTCGTCGTTCGCGCTAATCTGGCTGATGCCTTTGTTAATCACGACCCTGAAAAATTGGTGCCCCAAGCTCGTCAGGCGTTGCATGTGTTTGTGCGCAATTTGCGTCAGGTTCGGCAACTTAGGCGATTCGGTGATATTGAATACATTTCAAAGAAGCTACACTACGTTGTCATTTACATGGATCAGGATGACATTAGCCGAAATCAGCAAGCAATCAACAAGTTATCGTTTGTTCGGCGTGTAATGGTCAGTGAACGGCCTGAAATTGATCCGTTTGTTGGCGAAGGGGTTAACGCTAATTTCGTGACCCATACGGAAAATGACGGTGCGGCTGATGCCATCCCTGACACTGACCAGACGACTGCTGATCAATCAGGCTCAGCGGCAACAAAATCAACGGAGGCACATTAATGCGAGTGGTTGCAGGCGAGTTTGGTGGACGACCGTTATCAGCAGTTCCAGGGTCGTTAACGCGCCCCACTACGGACAAGGTCAAAGAAGCCATGTTTAGTATGATTGGACCTTATTTTGACGGTGGTCGCGTATTGGATTTATTTGCCGGATCGGGCGGATTGGCTATTGAAGCTGTATCACGCGGTATGACAGAGGCCGTATTGGTTGATCATCAGTACCAGGCAATTAAGACCATTAAGGCAAATATTGCGGTCACAAAATCAGCAGATCAGTTTACGGTTATCAAGGGTGAGGCTAACAATGTGCTCAAACGCTTGGTTGTTGAAGAACAGCGATTTGACCTAATTTTGTTAGATCCACCATACGCAAAACAGAAAATTATCGATAATCTCAACTTCATGGCAGCAAACGGATTACTCAATGATGGGGCGCAGGTAATTGCTGAAACAAATCAGGAAGCTCAATTGCCAGAGAATTTTGGCGCATTTACGCAAACTCATCATCGGGACTATGGCATTACGGACGTGATGGTGTATCGATATCAAGTCTTAAAAAAGGAGACCGGCGAAGATGAGTAAACGAATTGCGGTTTTTCCGGGTAGTTTTGATCCACTGACGAACGGTCATTTGGATATCATTAAGCGTGCCAGTCACATGTTTGATCAACTTATTGTTGCCGTTGGCACGAATACGGGCAAGCGACCACTGTTTAGTGTTGAAGAAAAAATTAGTATGATTCAAGCTGTCACGGCAGGATTGCCAAATGTTAGTGTTGAAACAATCAGCGGATTAACAGTTACGTTTATGCATGAGCACCACGCGACCTTTTTAATTCGTGGGTTACGTAATGATCAGGATTTTAATTATGAACGGGATATTGCCAATATGAATCGCACCTTAGCAGAGGATGTTGAGTCTGTCTTTTTGTTGGCAAAACCTGAAAATGCGCAAATTTCTTCCAGTATTCTGAAAGAGATCGTTCATTTTGACGGAGATGTCTCGGCATTTGTGCCAACTGTTGTGTGGACCCATTTGCAGGAGAAGCGGCAACAAGAACGACAAGAGAAGAATTAATAATTGGATGGGGTAATTGAATGAAGAAGAGACGTTGGGGCTGGTGGCTTGGTGGTGCAATCGTCATCGTTGGGCTTCTGGTGATGCGGTTTTTGCCGCTCAATCAGTATATCGAAACGCCCGGAACGGCAGATAACTTACGCGATTTCGTCACGATGCCAACGCGGCCAGACAAGCGCAAGGGTGATTTTATGATTACCTCTGTTTACCAGCAACAAGCGACACCGATTTCTTGGTTGTGGGCACACGTTGATCCACACGCGACAATTTATAATGAGCAAGAAGTAACTGGCGGCGAAAATCAGTCGACTTATAACAAGGTTCAGGGATTCTACATGCAAAGTGCCATTAATCAGGCCATTGCGACGGCGTACAAAGCTGCCGATGAACAGTATACGCGGCAATACCTGGGGATCTACGTTTTGGATGTCTTAAAAACGTCTCACTTTTATCACAAAATTCAGGTCGGCGATACCGTTACAAAGATTGATGGTGTGCATTATGATTCTTCTGTTGGTTATCAAAAGGCGTTGGCCAAACGTAAACTATCGGATAAAGTTGCCATTACATATACACACAATGGTAAAGAGCGGACAACGAAGGCTGGTTTAATTCGTCTACCAGATGGACGTTCTGGGATCGGCATTACACTGACGGACGATGTTAAGGTCAGCACCAAAATTCCGGTTGAAGTTAATGCTGGGCAAATTGGTGGTCCATCAGGTGGTCTGATGTTTAGCTTGCAGATTTACCAGCAATTGACTAATCAAAACTTACGCCATGGTCAAAAGATTGCCGGAACTGGCACCATTAATGCGGATGGTTCCGTTGGTGAAATTGGTGGAATTGATAAGAAAGTTGTGGCTGCTCACAAGGCAGGTGCCAAGATATTCTTTGCGCCATATCTAAAACCAAGCAAGGAAGTCTTGAAGTATGAGGAAGGCCACAAGACGAACTATCAATGGGCAAAAGAAACGGCAAAAAAATACGCACCAGGTATGAAAGTTGTTCCTGTGAGCTCATTTGATCAGGCCGTCAAATATTTACAAACACACAAGTAAATGATTTGGATATAAAGTCATCGGTTGAAAAAACTGATGACTTTTTTTACGTTTGACGAACAAATAACGCTTGTTTGCGTATGTTATGGGTATGGACCATATCAGATAGTAAACAGGAGGATAATTCATGGAATGGCGAGAGGCATTACAAGATGCTTGGCGACAATATCGAGGTTGGCTGTTGGGCGGTCTAGCTGTCATGATTGCAGTGGGTGTCATTGGCGCTCAGTTATTAAAACCGAATGATCAACACCGCGACACAAACAATTCAATGAATGGTACATCACAGTCAGCATTTCAATCTGATAGTTCTGGTAGTTTAGCCGATGCGACAACCAAGGTAGCGTCGCGATCAACTAAGCTAGAAACAACTAGTGCGACCACCGTTAATCCAGGAAAGCTTGCTGGGCAAACTGAATCAATGGTTGAGGTAAAAGGAGCTGTTAATCAACCGGGGGTATACCATTTTAAAACCAATATGCGGGTTATTAACGCCATTGAACGGGCGGGTGGTTTGAGGGCTGATGCTGATAGTAAACAAATTAATCAGGCTCAGACATTGCATGACCAAATGGTGGTTTATGTTCCAACTCATGGCGAGGCGTTGCCATCGACTAATACAAGTGGTGTAGCTGGTGGTGCAAATACAACCACAGCCGGCGATAATGGTGCAACTGGCACCGCTGGGACGGCGTCAATCGAGGGTGACGGTGCCGATGTACCGATCGGATTGAACAGTGCGACAAAAGAACAGCTAACGAAAATTTCAGGAGTCGGTGACAAAAAGGCTCAGAAAATTATCGACTTTAGAACAGAACACAATGGCTTCAAGTCATTAGACGATTTAAAACAAATTTCTGGATTTGGTGAGAAAACCGTTCAAAAGTTGAAACCACATTTAAGCTTGTCGTGAGACACAGACTGGCATACGCTTAATGAAATACATTTAATGAATGGTGGAGGTAACATAATGGCAGATCAAAAGCGGGTTCCCTGGGATCAATATTTTATGATGCAAGCGGTGTTGTTGGCTAGTCGCAGTACTTGTCAGCGGTTGTCTGTTGGTGCTGTTTTAGTCCGCGACAAGCGCGTTATTGCTGGTGGTTATAACGGCTCTGTCTCCGGTGATGATCACTGTATTGATGTTGGTGATTATTTAGTGGATGGCCATTGTTTAAGAACAATCCATGCAGAAATGAATGCCGTTTTGCAATGTGCGAAGTTTGGAATTGCTACCGATGGAGCTGAAATTTATGTAACCGATTTTCCGTGTTTGCAATGTACTAAAATGTTGTTACAAGCCGGCATTACGAAAATTAATTATTTGCGCAATTATCATAATGATCCATACGCAATGCATCTGGTATCCCTTAAGAATATCGAAGTGAAACAGATCAACATTCCCGAAGATGCATTGACACAATTCCACATTACTAATTACTTGACGGCTCAAGATAACGATTCACGTTCTCAGCAATGACCATTTCTAACCGGCCACCATGGATTTTCTTGGGATTACTTGTCGGTCTTATTAATGCGGTGATTGTCGGTCATTTTTGGTGGGCTGGACTTGGCATTATTTATTTACTGGTCCGGTGCCTTCACTTAGGGAGCGTCGGAGCACATATGGTTTGGCTCATGAGCGCTGCAGTGTTAGCAAGTGTGTGGTTTAGCTATCAAAACATGCAGTATCAAACGAAAACGTGGTCAACAATCGCAACGCGCCAGCTTAGTCTACGGGTTGAACCGGATCAAATTCAGGTCACCGGCGATACGGCAAGTATTATCGGTGTGACAAAAACAGGACAGCAAATCCGGGCGTTTGGTCATTTAACGAGCAGGCAACAAGCAACCCAATTGCAAGCCATTGATCAACCGACACAATGGCAGGTAAAGGGCACAAATGACTTACTGGAAGGGCCACGGAACCAAATGCAATTTGATCGCCGTTCACAGTTACGTGCCATGGGGATTCATGGCAGTATGAAAATGGCTCAGTGGTTCATTGTGGCACCGAGTCAAAAAGTATGGCAGTGGCCAATTGATTTAATGCATCACTGGCGCAAGCAATTATTGCTGTATTTTGCAACATTGCCTACCACTTTGAATGAGTACGCAAGCAACTTGATTATTGGGGCGACAGCTAATGATTTTTACACCCAGAATAGTGGCCTGAAACAATTGGGACTTTTGCATCTATTTAGCATCTCCGGTATGCATGTTGTGTATCTAGTCACGCTTTGCCAATTTATTCTTGCACGATTAGGCGTGCCTCGTGAGCACTCACAACTAATGTTGGCCATTGGCTTGCCACTTTACGCAATTATTGCTGGTGGTTCGGGCACGTTAATTCGCGCTATTCTTATTGGCGAGGCTGGTTTACTTCAGCCGCTCCTTAATCGCAAGCAGTCGACTCAAATAAGTGGCTTGGACATGTGGTCGTTATCGTTAATTGGTGGTGTTACGCTTCAACCGGCGGTCTTGTTAACGCTGGGCGGTCAACTAAGCTATTTGCTGGCGTTTGCGTTAATCTATGTTGCAGTCGAAAAGACATGGTGGCAAACATGGTTAATGAATCTAGTCAGCTTACCATTAATTTTACATACTGTTTTTCAAATTCATGTTCTTAGCACGCCTGTGAATCTATTGGTGATTCCATTGTTTGGTTGGTTCATTTTTCCACTTGTTATTATTGGCGCTTGCTTAGGCGGCGTATTAAGTTGGGTGGCAGGTATCAGTAACACAGTTTTGACAGTGTTTAGTAGTTTGACAAACTGGTTTGGCCAATTACCAGGAATGGTCACGTTTGGACATCTCTCAACATTGTTCACCTGGGTGTGTTTGCTGATGACACTGTTGGCTATTGATGAGCGACGGACACGAGTTCGATGCAGGTGGCTCATTGCATTAGCGATAGTTTACGGAATGGCGTTCGTGACGATTCATTGGCCAATGGATGGTGAGGTTTCGTTTATTGATGTTGGTCAGGGTGATAGCATTCTTTTAAGAACGCCATTTAATCAGCATGTTTCGTTAATTGATACGGGTGGCAAAGTGGGATTTTCAAAGCCGTCGTGGGCGCGCACTCTCCCGGGGATGACCAATGTTGAAGCGGTGACAGTCAATTACCTTCATAGCCGTGGTATCAGTGAAATTGACGATGTAAACTGCAGTCATCAAGATGCTGATCATATCGGAGATGTAGGTCGACTGTTGCAATTGATGATAGTTCACACATTGACGATCCCTGCTGGTATGCGCCAGTCGCGCGGTTTTCAGACGAAAATTGCCCCTTATCTGAAGCAAACCAGAGTCATCGAGCTGACTGCTGGTCAACAACCTGCAAATTTTCCGTTTACCATTTACCATCCGTTTCATCCAGGACCAGGTGGAAACGAGGATTCAGTGTCACTAGGCACAATTAGGAATGGGGTTCGATTTTTATTTATGGGTGATTTGGACCGGGCCGGTGAACGAGAAATTTTGCAACATTACCCGAGGTTGACCGCTGACGTGTTAAAACTAGGTCATCATGGCAGTGACACTTCTAGCGACCCAACGTTTATTAAACAAGTGGCACCTAAAATTGGGATTATTTCAGCCGGTCGTGAAAACCGGTATGGACATCCCAAACAAAGCACGCTAACGACACTGATCCAGAACCATGTTGCAGCCGTTAATACAGCGGACACTGGCATGATTAGTTATGTTTATGACTGGCTTGGCAACGCTCATTGGCAGACGATACTGCCGACACGCACACCGATTGCTGGTTCGCCCCGATAGTTTGTGGGCTGGATGAAACTTAATAGGGTATAATGGTGAAACGAGCTCAAACGTATTAAAAGGCGTCATGTGATGAGTAAATAGCAGCTTGATGGAAGGAATGAAATGGCAACGATGAAAATTGCGGAGTTAACACGACAATTGGCTGGTTCAAACATTCAGCCACTATATTTAGTGACGGGGACTGAACGGTACCTGCTTAATCAAATTCGAGCGCAATTTAAGGCGATCATTCCAGAAGACCAGGCTCAAATGAATGTTGGTAGCTATGACATGGTACAAACACCGGTGGCCGTGGCGCTCGATGATGCTATGGCGATGCCCTTTTTTGGCGAGCATCGACTGGTTGTCATCGACGAACCTTATTTTTTAACAGGCGAAAAGAGTAAGTCAAAGGTCGACCATGATTTAGATGCCTTGCTTAAATTTATTGAACACCCAGAGCCAACTACAATTCTAGTTTTCTTCGCACCATACGATAAACTTGATAATCGGAAGAAGTTAGTTAAAACCTTGAAAAAAGTTGCTGTCAATGTGGACGCATCGCCATTGAGTGAGCGGGATGCACGTCAATTTGTGGAGCAGCAGGTTGACCATGATGGCTATAAATTCGGTCCTGGTGCACTGGATACTTTAATTCAGCGCACTGGTGCTGATTTGTCACTGATGATGGCCGCATTAACTAAAATGGAGTTATTCGCAGTTCAAGATCATGTAATGACAACGGTAGCTGTTACCGGTTTAGTGGCACAATCTTTGGATGACAACGTGTTTGATTTGGTGAATGCGGTTTTAGGCCGAAATGTTAAACGAGCGGTGAGCTTGTATCATGATCTGTTAGCAACTGGAGAAGAACCACTGCGAATTAACGCCGTCTTAGTTAGTCAATTTCGTTTGTTGTTACAGGTGAAGGTGTTGGCTAGTCGCGGATTGAGTCAAGGTTCTCTGGCAGGTCAACTAAAAGTGCATCCATACCGGGTGAAATTGGCCTTGCAAAGTGATCGTCACTTTTCTCAACGTGATTTGAGTCGCGCTTTTTTAGGGTTAATCAATATTGAAACGCAGCTGAAGCAAACACAGGATGATCCAGAATTGCTTTTTAATTTATTTATGTTGCAGTTTACCAATCAAGCTGCATAGTCCTCCTCAGCTTGATATGAATAAAATGAAGCTACGACGTAAGTCCGATTTGAGAACAAGCATTAACGAAAAACTGACTCATTCCCGATCTGGGGAATGGGTCAGTTTTTCGTTAAGCGGAATTATCAGGACTTGGGAGCACGATGTTGCTCACATCATTCGTCCCAGATAAACTTATGTCACAATTTCATTTTGTGTTGCTAAGGGGAATTGAGTAAAAATATGTAAAAGAAAAACCATCATCACGAATGATGATGGCTAAGAATTTACTTTGCTAAGCGAGCAGCTAAACGTGACTTGTCACGTGAAGCCTTGTTCTTCTTGATCAAACCTTTTGAGTAGGCGTGGTCAATTGCGGCGCTCGCGGAACGGTATAATTCTTCAACGTTGTCTGCACCAGCAGTTACAGCTTTTTCAAACTTTTTAACTGCAGTCCGTTCTTCGCTCAATTGAGCAGTGCGACGTGCTTTGGCAATTTCGTTAGTCTTAACACGTGCAATGGCTGATTTTGTAACTGGCATTAATTTCACCTCCGGAGCGTTTGACCCACGTCAAACAAATTTCAACAGTCATCATTATACAAGAGGCTTACGACCAATGCAATAAATAAATGCAGAAGCGTCAAGGAAATTCACTTGACCGCGGCACGAGTAGCGTACTTTTGCTTGCAATTAGCGGTGTGATTAGATAAACTATTAACCGTGCTAAAGCATGACCCTTACTTAGTTTATCGCCACCACTTGGCGTAGACTCGGTATGCGGTGACAATATTTGAAAGGTGGATTTTATCCATGGCTATTACACAAGCAGAAAAGAATCAGATCATCTCAGAATACGCACGTCACGATGGTGACACGGGTTCTGCAGAAGTTCAAATCGCAGTTTTGACAGCTGACATCAACCAATTGAATGCGCATTTACAAGTGCACACTCACGACTACCACTCACAACGTGGTTTGTTAAAGAAGATTGGTCACCGTCGTAACTTACTGCGTTACCTGCGTAACACGGATATTGAACGTTACCGGACGTTAATCCAAAAATTGGGTCTTCGTCGGTAATCGTTGTTCGACCGAAGTGTGTGAAGAGGGCTACCCATTGTGGGTGGCTCTTTTTTATTTATTCACGATAATGGCAGATCATCAACTGGTTTGAGAAGCCGCCAGCTGGGCAATTGATTGGCTTTTAAGATGGAATATGATAAGCTACATATAACTGATTGTCCCGAAGAAAATAGGTTATTTTAATAGGTTTTTTTGTGGAGTTGCCGCTCCTTTAAACACATCAAACTTAATAGCGATGTGAGGCTGCTTGCGTACTGAGATCAAAATGACGATGAATCACTATTTTGATTAAACTATAGACAAGCCGGTAAAAATGAATTCTTAAAGATGACCGTTAGAGAAACAATTAAGTCAAAAAAATTTTTTTAATATGAGGTGAATGAATTGAGTAATCAGATTCGAATTATTCCGTTTGGTGGTGTGCGCGAAAACGGGAAAAATATGTACGCGTTGGAAGTTAATGACGATATTTTTATTTTAGATTGTGGTTTGAAGTATCCAGAAAACGAGCTATTGGGAATTGATATCGTCATTCCTGATTGGAATTATTTACGGGAACATGCGGATCAAATCGTCGGTGTGTTTTTGACACATGGGCATGCAGACGCAATTGGCGCATTGCCATACTTCGTTAGTGAATTTAATGTGCCTGTTTTCGGTTCAGAACTAACGATTGAATTAGCAAAGTTGAATGTGGAAAATGATCCAAAATCTAAGCAGTTTAACGACTTTCACGTTGTTGATGCTGATACAGAAATTGATTTTGGAGAGGAAACAGTCTCGTTCTTTAAAACGACGCACAGTATTCCAGAATCACTGGGAATTGATGTTAAGACACCACTCGGACAAGTTGTTTATACCGGTGACTTTAAGTTTGACCAGACCGCTGCACCTTTTTATCAAACAGATTTAGCTCGTTTGGGTGAAATTGGCAAGAACGGCGTCGTTGCCTTGTTAAGCGATTCAGCTGGAGCAGAACAATATGGCGAATCAGCAACCGAAAATCAAATTGCCAACTTCGTTAAGGACCAGTTTGCTGCACATGCAGGTCGAATCGTGGTCGCCAGTGTTGCGTCTAACATTTTACGAATGCAACAAATTTTTGATGCCGCTGCTGCGACGGACCGCAAGGTTGTATTAATGGGGCACGATTTGGAGAAAATTGTGCGGACAGCAATGCGCTTGGATAAGTTGGAATTGCCATCTGATGACCTATTGGTTAACCCTAAAAACATGAAGTCCTTATCACCTGAACAGACCGTTATCTTGGAAACTGGCCGGATGGGTGAACCCATTAAGGCCCTTCAGAGAATGGCAACGGGTGAAGATCGTTATGTCAAAATTGGTGAAGGTGATTTGGTTTTCATTACAACCACACCATCGCATGCAATGGAGACAACGGTTGCTAAGACGCGTGATCTAATCTTCCGTGCAGGCGCACATGTGCAAGCAATTTCCGACAGCTTGCAGTCATCCGGGCATGGTTCACCAGCAGATTTACAGTTAATGATTAACTTTATGCATCCGGATTATTTCATTCCAATTCAGGGTGAGTATCGGGTTCTAAATCGGCATGCTAAATTGGCAGAAGAAACGGGGATTTCGTCTGATCATATTTTCTTAACACAACGTGGCGATTCACTCATCTATAACGGTGAGGCACCAATGCACTTAGCAGAGAGCATTGAAGTTGGCAACACGATGATTGACGGAATTGGCGTCGGTGATATCGGTAATATTGTACTTCGGGATCGCAAGATTTTATCTGAAGATGGTATTTTTATTGCAGTGGTTACGATTGATCGTAAGAAGAAGCAAATCGTCGCCGAACCTAAACTGACATCTCGAGGATTTGTCTACGTGAAAGCTAGTCGTGATTTAATGCGTGAGGCTAGTGAATTGGTCACGAAAACGGTTCAAGATAACTTGGATAACAAAGAATTTGACTGGGGTCATTTGAAACAGGATGTGCGCGAACATCTTGGGCGTTATCTATTTGATCAGACCAAGCGTCATCCAGTTATCTTACCGGTGATCATGGAAGTGAACCAACACGCCCATCATGCCCGGACAAAGAAAAACACAGTAAAAAAAGCAACTGAACAGGAGTAATTTATGTCGAAAGACACATTGAATGGTCGCCAGCGTGAAATGTTTGATAAGGCTAATCAAGCTTATCAGGACAAAGATTACGCGCAGGCGGCTTCTTTGTTAGAAAATATTTATAATGAAGTTCAAGATCCACAAATCAATCATTTATTGGTTGAGTCACTTTACCTACATGAGGAATATTCGAGAGCGCGCGCTTATGCGGATGACTATTTAAATAGTTATTTAACCACAGCAACCGATTTTCGGTTCTTACTGACGCTATTGTTGCGCGTACATGAATTTATTCTCGCTCATGAAATTGTTGCGGGTGTCCGTGATAAGCAACTCAAACAAACGGGTCTTGACATGATTGAGGGAGCCGAAAATGAGGCTCGTTTGGACACAAAAGTGACCTTAACAACGATTGCTAAGCAGTTTTATCACATGAGCGACTATTCAGCGGCTGAGCAACAGGGACGTTTCCAAGCGGCACTAAAGTTGCCGCTAGCAGAATTCAAACAGGGAGCGCAGTACTTGCTGGTCGATCCTTATTTACATCCATTATTTGTTGTTAGCATTTTGGAAGTCTTTCAACGTTTGCACGATGAAACCGCGGTAACGTTTCAATGGTTGGATAAAAAACGTTATACCGTGGTTCCCAATCAACTCAATTCGTTACAAGATGATCAAATGTACAAACAGGTACAGCAGTCATTGACAGAAAAGTTAGCAACTAAAGACCCCGTGGCTTACAATCTGTTAAGTCAAGAAGTGCGGTTGCAATTGACGTTGACGTATCCGTTTGTTAGTCGGGTAGTCACGGACGCAGACGGGTGGGTGGATAATTTAATGGCAGTTTATCAAGGAAAGCCATCTAATGGTTCCGACGAGATTGCAACGTGGCAGTCGCGGCTGGAAAAATTAACGGCTGAATTGTTGGCTAATGATAATCAGGGCTAAGAACTTATAGACTGAAACTGCCTGCCGTTGTTAAAAATTTGTGGCTTTTGTGTTTACAAAAGTCATGGCAGTATATATAATGTTTAAGGATTCTTGGGCTGAGACAATGAAAACTCAGTGTTTTCATTTTGTTCTCAACCGAGGATGTAGTATACTATTTTATAAAGACTTGTCAGGGCATACCTGACATTCTTCTATCACACACTGGAGGTTTTCATTTTGGCTAAAGAACATTATGAAAGAACTAAGCCCCACGTTAACATTGGTACTATTGGCCACGTTGACCATGGGAAGACTACTTTAACTGCTGCTATTACTAAGGTATTAGCAGAAAAGGGATTAGCTAAGGAACAAGATTACGCTTCTATCGATGCTGCCCCTGAAGAACGTGAACGTGGTATTACGATCAACACTGCCCACGTTGAATACGAAACAGAAAAGCGTCACTATGCACATATTGATGCTCCTGGACACGCGGACTACGTTAAGAACATGATCACTGGTGCCGCTCAAATGGACGGTGCTATCTTGGTTGTTGCCGCAACTGATGGTCCTATGCCACAGACGCGTGAACACATTCTGTTAGCTCGTCAGGTTGGTGTTAACTATATCGTTGTCTTCTTAAACAAGACTGACTTAGTTGACGATGACGAATTAGTTGACCTTGTTGAAATGGAAGTTCGGGAATTACTTTCCGAATACGATTTCCCTGGTGACGACATTCCTGTTATCCGTGGTTCAGCTTTGAAGGCTTTGGAAGGCGACCCAGAACAAGAAAAGGTTATCTTACACTTAATGGACGTTGTTGATGAATACATCCCAACTCCAGACCGTGACATGGACAAGCCTTTCTTGATGCCTGTTGAAGACGTATTTACGATCACTGGTCGTGGTACTGTTGCTTCAGGTCGTATCGATCGTGGTACTATCAAGGTCGGTGACGAAGTTGAAATCGTTGGTTTACGTGACGAAACTTTGAAGACTACTGTTACTGGTCTTGAAATGTTCCGTAAGACTCTTGACTTAGGTGAAGCCGGCGATAACGTTGGTGCTTTGCTACGTGGTATTGACCGTGAACAAGTTGTCCGTGGTCAAGTGCTTGCTGCTCCTGGTTCAATCCAGACGCACAAGAAGTTCAAGGGTGAAGTTTATATCCTGACAAAAGACGAAGGTGGTCGTCATACACCATTCTTCTCAAACTACCGTCCACAATTCTACTTCCACACCACTGATATCACTGGTGTTATCGAATTGCCTGATGGCGTTGAAATGGTTATGCCTGGTGATAACGTTACGTTCACTGTTGAACTTATCGAACCAGCTGCCATTGAAAAGGGTACTAAGTTCACTGTTCGTGAAGGTGGACACACTGTTGGGGCCGGTGTTGTTTCTGAAATCGATGACTAATTTAGACTTTGTCTAAATGTTCATCAGTGTCAGTTAATGACATTCACGAGTGCTTAGCTTAGGCTAGGCACTTTTTTTATACATAATCCTAGTTAATCCCTCTCGATACACGTGTTTTTTAGCACATTTATTTACTTTCGCGGGTGGTTACGTTAAACTATTAGGCGTATGCAATTTATCAGAAGTTTGGTGACAAACTTCAACTGGAGGAATTTTTTAATGGTCGCTAAAGCAGAATTTGCTAAAAAAGAAGGCAACCAAGGCGAGTTGACTTTCTCAATCGCTAACGAGACGATCCAAAAGGGTTTGGATCAAGCCTTCACTAAAACTCGGAAACAATTAAACGTACCTGGATTCCGTAAGGGCAAAGTTCCTCGCGCTATCTTTAACCAGATGTACGGTGAAGAATCACTTTACAATGATGCGTTGAACATCGTTTTGCCAGACGCTTACTCAAAAGCTGTTGAAGAAGCTGGCATTACACCAGTTGATCAACCACAAGTTGATGTAAAGAGTATGGAAAAAGGTAAGGACTGGGTTTTGAAGGCTGACGTTACTGTTGCCCCAGAAATCAAGTTGGGTGAATACAAGGGTGTTACTGTGCCTAAGCAATCCACCACTGTTACCGCTAAACAAGTTAATGAAGAACTTGAAAAAATGCGTCAACAGCAAGCTGAATTGGTGCTTAAAGAAGGCAAGGCCGCTGAAAAGGGCGATACTGTTGTTATCGACTTTGACGGTTCAGTTGATGGTAACCACTTCGATGGTGGTAAAGCCGACAACTACAGCCTTGAATTAGGTTCGAACTCATTTATCCCTGGTTTTGAAGATCAGTTAATCGGTCACAAGGCTGATGAAGATGTTCAAGTTAAGGTTACGTTCCCTAAGGATTACCAAGCAAAAGACTTGCAAGGTAAAGAAGCTATCTTCGATGTTAAGATTCACGAAGTTAAGACTAAGGAATTGCCTGATTTAGATGATGAATTCGCCAAGGATGTTGACGAAGACGTTGACAGTCTTGAAGAATTAAAGGCTAAGACTAAAGACCGTTTGAAGGAAGAAAAGAAGACGGCCGCTCACGATGCTGTTGAAGATGCTGCTATCAATGCGGCTGTTGGCAACGCTGAAGTTATCGGCGGCAAGATTCCTGACGCCATGATGGATGAAGATATTCACCGTCAAATGGACCAGTACTTGGCTCAAATGGCTCAACAAGGGATCAACCCTGAAACTTACTACAAGATTACAGGTACTACTGAAGACGACTTGCACAAGCAATTTGCTCCTGATGCAGAACGTCGTGTTAAGACTAACCTTGTTTTAGAAGCTGTTGTTGATGCTGAAAAGATCGAAGCAACTGACAAAGATGTTGACGGTGAAGTTAAGAACCTTGCTGGCCAATACAACATGGAAGAATCAGCAGTTCGTTCTGCTTTGACACCTGACATGTTGAAGCACGATATTGCCATTAAGAAGGCTGTTGACTTAATTGCTGACAATGCTAAGCAGGAAACCAAAAAGGCAGCTGCTAAGAAGTCTGACGACGAAAAAGAAGATAAGTAATATCGTCTTACATTAATAACTGTCCTACAGAAAGTGAGTGACCAGTAATGGTTACTCACTTTTGTGTCAACGACAGAATAGTGCAAGTCATTAGCTGTTTTTCTAATTATCTGCTATTATGTTCCTAGTTTAGGTGCCATGTAATTTATGGACGGCCTAGGATTAAAAGAGAGCGAGGGTGCTAATGTTTGATAATACCGATCCTAATGGTCCAGTAACTTGCTCATTTTGTGGAAAGTCACAAGATCAAGTAAAGAAGATTGTTGCCGGACCTGGCGTATACATTTGTAACGAATGTATTGATCTGTGTAAAGAAATTATTGATGAAGAATTTGCTGAAGATGCTGCTAGCCAAGTGTTGGATGTGCCAACACCAGCAGAAATTGTTAAAACGTTGGACCAGTATGTAATTGGTCAGAGCGAAGCCAAGCGTACTTTATCAGTTGCTGTTTACAACCACTACAAACGGATTAATGATTTGAGTACGGAAGACGATGGTACGGAATTACAAAAGAGTAATATCAGTATTATCGGACCAACTGGTTCAGGTAAAACTTACCTGGCGCAAAGTTTGGCCAAAATTCTGAATGTTCCATTTGCGATTGCCGATGCGACGACTTTAACTGAAGCCGGTTACGTTGGTGAAGACGTTGAGAATATTTTGTTGAAGTTGCTGCAAAATGCAGATTACGATGTTGAACGGGCCCAGCATGGGATTGTTTACATCGATGAAATCGACAAGATTGCTAAAAAGAGTGAAAACGTCTCTATTACTCGTGATGTGTCGGGTGAAGGTGTTCAACAAGCCTTGCTGAAGATTTTGGAAGGTACGATTGCCAATGTTCCACCACAGGGTGGCCGCAAGCATCCACAACAGGAGTTTATTCAAATTGACACCACGAATATTTTGTTTATTGTCGGTGGTGCGTTTGACGGCATCGAAAACATCGTGAAGAACCGTTTGGGTGAAAAGACGATTGGTTTCGGTACCGATTCTGCCAATAAGGATGAAGTAGCCAACATGACTGATAAGGACATCATGCAACATGTGATTCCTGAAGACCTGTTGGAATTTGGTTTGATTCCAGAATTTATTGGTCGTTTACCAATTCTTACAGCACTGGAAAAGCTAGATGAAGATGATTTGGTTCGCATTTTAACGGAACCGAAGAATGCACTGGTCAAACAGTACACGAAGCTCATTGGTTTGGATGGCGTAAAGCTCGAATTTACGCATCCAGCGCTGCGAGAAATGGCAAAGTTGGCCATTGCACGTGATACAGGTGCTCGTGGTTTACGGTCAATTATGGAAGAAGTTATGCGAGACATCATGTTTGACTTACCAAGTCGAGACGATGTCGAAAAAGTGGCCATTACTAAAGAAACGGTCACTAAGCATGCACAACCAGATCTTGTTTTAAAGAGTGAAAAGGCCTCATAGTCTTACGAAAATAATGCGTTGAAGAGGAATGGCGTTAGCTTGCGGGCTGACGTCATTTTTTGTTTAAACCACCGGTTAACGTCATTAAAACGTCACAAAATTCAGGGTTTGCTATGCTATGATAGACACATTGAATTATAAAGCGTGTGACCAATTAAAGGGTCAGGTCACGATAAAGGAGCGTTCTTACATGGAAGTGCATGATGTCGAGCTAACAATCAGCGCGGTGGCACTAAAACAATACCCCAAAGGATCTTTACCAGAGGTTGCGCTCGCCGGTCGTTCAAACGTGGGCAAGTCATCGTTGATTAATACTTTAATTAACCGTAAGGCGTATGCCCGAACTTCAAGTCAACCAGGGAAAACACAAACTCTCAATTTTTATAATGTTGAATCTACCGTTTACTTTGTGGATGTGCCGGGATACGGATTTGCCAAAGTTTCTAAAACTGCTCGAGAAAAATTCGGTCAAATGATCGAAACGTATCTGAGTACCCGGGATCGATTGCGCGGTGTGATTTTACTAGTGGATGCGCGTCATGATCCCTCAGATGATGATATCAGTATGCATGAATGGTTGAGCTATTATAATATTCCGATGCTCGTCGTGGCGACCAAGTCGGATAAAATTGCCCGCGGTAAATGGAATCAAGCTGAAAGTCGCATTCGCAAGGGGCTTAATATGACGCCAGACGATGCTTATATTCAGTTTTCGGCGGAGACCAAACAAGGTAAAGACGCGGTTTGGAACTGGATTGAACAGCAGGCTGGGTTAGCTTAAGTCAGGTAAAAGTTAGAACGGGAAGAGTGAACAGAATGGAATTTAATGAGTATCAAAAAGAAGCTAAGCGGACATTATTCGGAAACGAACAAGTGCTAACAAATATCACCCTCGGGGTGGCTAATGAGGCCGGTCAGGTGGTTGACCTAGTGCAACGTTATACTTTTCAAGGTCGTCCACTTGATAAAGAAAAATTAACACATGAGCTTGGCGACACACTTTGGTATCTATCTCAAATAGCTGAGTGGGCCAACATTGATTTTGAAGAAGTTGCCAAAAAGAACATTGAAGAATTAAATGATCGTTATCCAGATCCACAACATGCAAAGTGGGAATAGGATAAAAAACAACCAGCGATTTTGCGCTGGTTGTTTTTTTGCGACAAGGCTTACTTGTCGGCTTTCTTTTTATCATCTTTTTTTGCTTCGTCTTTTAAATGCTCGCGCTTTAGTGGCGTTTTGTTCGGGTCCTTAATATCATCAGGATCGACAACAAATTGGTCAAACAGTTTATCTAAGTCTGTTTGCCGTTTGAAAGTTAAACCCATGTGAATTGCTCCTCTCCAAATCTAAAAACTAAGTTGGGCTAATTGTAGCAGATTTTGCTTAAAAACGAAAATGTGCAAATTTTATTCACGATTACCTGCATATACTCAGAAATAATGCATAAAACTAATTATTTTTAAAAAATAGTTGCATATTATTTCATCTAATCGTATACTCATTTACATTGTAAAACTTGATACGAGGGGCGAAATAGATGAAAAAATTTGCAAAGTGGTTACTTCTGGTCGTGACGATTGTCGTGACCTTGGGTGTAACCGGTAATATGAACACCAAGGCGGACAGCAATACACCAGCAACTGACCAGTACTTGAGTAAAGTGAAGGCGAAGGGGGAGCTGGTCGTTGGGACAAGTCCTGATTTTCCACCTTACGAATTTACAAAAAATATCAACGGCAAGTCAAAAGTTGTCGGGATGGACATGGAAATTTCCAAAAAGGTTGCCCATGATATGGGCGTGAAATTAGTTATTCGCCGGATGGATTTTGATTCATTATTGGTCGCACTCCAGACTGGTAAAGTTGATATGGTCATCGCAGGAATGAGCAAGACACCTAAACGGGCTAAGAGTGTCGACTTTAGTAACGTTTACTACAAGGCCGGCGAAGACCTAGTTATCAAGAAAAGCGATTTAAAGACGATCAAGAGTTATAAATCGTTAGCAGGAAAAGCAATCGGTGCGCAAACCGGCTCCATTCAGTACAACTTGGTCAAGAACCAAGCCACCAAGTCAACGCTGAAGGGAATGGACAAGGACACCGATTTAATTCTTGCACTGCAAACGAATAAAATTGATGCAATTGCTTTGGATCAGCCAACTGCTGAGGCGTATGCCAAGAATACTGATGGCTTGGTCGCCATTAACGCTCACTTTAAAGACGAAGGCGAACAAGGATCAGCCATTGCTTTTCCCAAGGGTGCTCAGTCTTTGGTTAATTCCGCAAATAAATCAATCGCCGAAATCAAAGCGAAAAATTTGATTCATAAACAATATTTGCCAAATGCTGGTAAATACTTGGCAACTGGAAAGTCTAAATCGGCTAAGGCAGCCAACTCAATGTGGGCTTACAAAGATTTCTTTATTGCCGGGGTTGGTTACACGCTGATGATTTCAGCAGTATCTGTTGTCATTGGTTTCTTGCTAGGTACTTTGTTAGCCTTAATGCGGTTAAGCAAGAACAAGATTGCTAATGGTATTTCAGTAAGTTACATTGAGTTTGTGCGGGGCACGCCACTGATGGTTCAGATTCTGTTTATCTACTTTGGCTTAGGCCTCGTGGTTAACATTCCGGCACTACTTTCTGGGATTATCGCAGTTTCATTGAATTCTGGGGCGTACGTTGCTGAAGTTATCCGTTCTGGGATCAGCTCTATTGCCGTTGGTCAAACGGAAGCGTCTCGCTCACTCGGATTATCAAGGTCGATGACGATGCGGTTTATCATCCTGCCACAAGCGATGAAGAACATTTGGCCAGCATTAGGGAATGAGTTTGTTTCCTTGATCAAGGAAAGTTCAATTGTTTCCATTATTGGGGTTAAGGATTTAATCTATCAGTCACGAATTGTTCAGGCAGATACTTATCGTGGGGTTATGCCATTACTGATTACCATGATTTTGTACTTTATTATGACGTTTGGCCTATCACGGCTGATGAAGTTCTTTGAAGGGAGAATGACACATGAATAACGAAACGGCGACGCCAGTGCTAGAAGTGAAACATCTGAAAAAGGTATTCGGCAAAAACGAGGTCTTGAAAGATATTAACGAGCAGGTTAGTAATGGTCAGGTGATTTGCTTGATTGGCCCATCTGGGGCTGGTAAAAGTACCTTTTTACGTTGTTTAAACATGTTAGACCAACCGACCTCTGGTGAGGTTTTGTTTGAAGGTCAGGACTTAACTAAATTAGACGATAAACAGCTAGACAAGACACGTGAAAACATGGGGATGGTGTTTCAGAGCTTTAACCTGTTTCCGCATAAAACAGTTATCGAAAACATTAAGCTGGCGCCAGTTAAAGTTAAGGGCGAAGACGATGCAACGGCGACCGCGACGGCAGAAAAGCTGTTGAAACAGGTTGGTTTGGAAAATAAGGCCGATGCTTTTCCAGCCAGTTTATCTGGTGGACAGCAACAACGGGTCGCCATTGCGCGGGCACTAGCCATGAATCCTAAGGTAATGTTGTTCGATGAGCCAACATCTGCACTTGATCCTGAAATGGTTGGTGAGGTATTAAAAGTGATGCAGGATCTTGCCAGTGAAGGGATGACAATGGTAGTTGTCACGCATGAAATGGGTTTTGCCCGTAATGTGGCCGATAAAGTTTGGTTCATGGCGGACGGCTATATTCAAGAGTCCGCTGAACCTAAAACATTCTTTGAACATCCTGAAACTGACCGGGCAAAGGACTTTCTTGCCAAAATTCTTGAGGCATAAACGTCAGGTTTCAAACTGTCGATGATTCAGTTTTTCTTAATCATGAGAGATAATCTTGGAGGCAAACATGGAAGACGCTGCTGCATTAAAGATTTTAACGGATTTGATTGCGATTCCGTCGGTTAATGATCGTGAATCAGAAGTTGCTGACTATTTGGCTGGCCTATTTAAGGACTTGCCGGCTCACATTGAACGCGTCACGTTTGCGCCAGGCCGTGACAATTTAGTTATTACAATTGGTGATCATGGGCCACTACTAGGCTTCTCAGGCCATGAGGATGTGGTTGCGGCTGGCAATGAAGCAGATTGGACTTTTCCACCATTTGCCGGCACAATTGATCAGGGCAATGTTTATGGCCGTGGCGCCAGCGATATGAAATCTGGTTTAGCTGCACAGGTGTTCGCAATGCTAGATCTATTAAAATCAAAACAACCGCTGCCTGGTCGTCTTCGTTTGTTAGCTTCAGTTGGTGAGGAAACAGGTGAGTATGGTGCTGCTCAGTTGACCCAACAAGGGTATGCTAATGACTTGGACGGACTGGTTATTGGTGAGCCCAGTGCGTTTGATATCAAGGTGACGCACAAGGGTGTTATTGACTATAAGGTTACCTCTCTGGGCAAGGGCTCCCATTCATCACGTCCTGATCAAGGCGTCAATGCAATTACGCCACTACTGAAGTTTGCTGAACAAGCTGAGTCAGTGATGGCAGCAAACAATAAACGAGACGATGTATTAGGCGGGCTAACGCATGTGATTAGCCAGATTGGCGGCGGCGAACAGATTAACTCAGTGCCAGCAAATGCTTGGCTAACCGGTAACATCCGAACAATTCCAGCCTATCCAAACGATGAGGTCATGGCCCAGTTAGAAGACATTATTGAGTCGTTAAACAAGGCGGGCGCTAAATTAAGTATTAGTTATAGTTATCCTGAGCTACCATTACCCTCACAGGCTGGCACTAAATTAGCAGAAATCACACAGGCCGTTTTGAAAAACACTATTCATCGGGGTGGTGAGTTAACTGCGGGGACGGGTGCGACAGATGCCTCGGAATATACGAAGGCAGGGCAGTTGCCAATCGTTATCGTCGGCCCTGCAGCAGGAACAACCGACCATCAAGTGAACGAAAACGTGGCCATTGATGACTATTTGACTGGGTGCCATTTCTATCGAGCCTTAGCGGAAGCGTTTTGGGCACAAACAGAAGAATAGGTTGCCAGACAAAAATAAGTTCAAAACTATTATTAACAAGGTAAGAGAGCGGGACATAACACGCTTTGGCTTTCTCAGGTAACGTGAATAAGGCGTTTATGGGGGTTTGTTTTTCCCATGAATGCCTTATTCGCGTTAAATGAGCAAAAGTCAGTGTTATGTCCCGGTTTCTTTGAACAGAATAGCTGGGACGTCTAACCAGACGTATTTCAAACGGACGCTCTTTTATTTTGCGAACACGCGTTCATGCGTTATAATTTAACTACGATTTTACGAGAACGGAGGCAGTTTTGTGGCATCAGAACACATTGAGCATAAATTAACGTTGCTACCGCCAATGCCCGGTTGTTACCTGATGAAGGACATTAACGGAAAGATTATTTATGTCGGCAAGGCCAAGAATTTGAAAAACCGTGTACGTTCCTACTTTAAGAGCAGTCACGAAGGCAAAACTGCCCAGTTAGTAGCTCACATTGTGGACTTTGAGACGATTGTGACGTCGACTGACAAGGAAGCTTTTTTGCTTGAAATCACACTAATTCAAAAACATCAGCCATACTACAATATTAAGTTGAAGCGGGGCACAGGTTACCCGTATATTAAAATTACGCATGAACGTGATCCGCGAATTATCATCGCAAACGATGTTAAGCACGACGGTGGCTATTATTTTGGACCGTATCCCAATGTTTACGCGGCCGAAGAAACACTACATTTCTTACAAAAAGTCTATCCATTGCGTCGTTGTTCTGGTTATCAAGGTCGACCATGCTTGTACTATCACATGGGGCAGTGTTTGGGGGCCTGCTTTAAAGAAGTTCCCGAGAGCGCGTACGATGAGCAGATCAAACGCATTAAATCGTTTTTAAACGGTAATACCGCACGAGTTATCAAACATTTGCAAACACAAATGAAAGAAGCGGCAGCCAGTTTGGAATTTGAGCGGGCCGCTGACCTACGTGATCAGTTGCACTACATCGACGTAACAGTTGAAAAGCAAAAGATTATCAGCAACGATCAGACTCCACGGGACATCTTTAATTTCTATCTGGACAAGGGATGGTTATCCATTCAGGTTTTCTTTGTGCGGCAAGCACGTTTGATGAAACGGGAAAAACGATTGTTCCCAGTTGTTTCAACGGCACCAGAGGAAATGCAAACGTTTATCATGCAGTTTTACAATCGAAAGAATGCTGTGTTGCCAAGAGAAATTTTGGTGCCCAGCAGTATTGACGAGGACACCCGGGAATCTATCGAAGATGTACTGAATGTTCCAGTTAACGTGCCTCAACGTGGCGTTCGTCGCGATCTGATGGAAATGGCGGGCAAGAACGCCCGACTGGTGTTGGAAGAAAAATTCCGTTTGTTAGAGTTAGACGAACACAAGACCACGGGTGCCATGCAAGAAATTGCGGATGCTCTGGGGTTACCACCCGTTTCTAAAATTGAAGCTTTTGACCATTCTCATGAACAGGGTGCTGATTTAGTTTCAGCAATGGTTGTTTTCGAAAATGGTCGACCGAATAAAAAGTTATATCGCAAGTATAAGTTACGCACGGTGGATCACGCTGATGAAACAGCCAGCACGATGGAAGTCATTCGTCGGCGTTACACACGTCTGCTTAAAGAACATGCAGATATGCCAGATTTAATTCTGATGGATGGTGGTGCAATTCAAATGAACGCGGCTAAGGATGTTCTAGAAAATGAGCTTGGCTTGGACATTCCAGTCGCTGGGATGGTTAAAAATGACCATCACCGGACAGCAGACCTAATGTTTGGCGAGGATGACGAGCATCTAAATCTGGATCCTAAGTCACAAGGCTTCTATTTGTTACAGCGAATTCAAGATGAAGTGCACCGGTTTGCCATCACGTTCCACCGTCAACTGCACAATAAGAATTCATTAAGCTCACGTTTGGATCAAATTCAGGGTGTGGGACCAAAAACGCGCGCAAAACTATTGAAAAAGTACGGTTCTCTGAAGAAGATTGCTGCTGCTCCAGTTAGTGATCTGCACGAATTAGGCTTGTCAGAAACGGTTGCACAAACTGTCCACGTGGCTGTGGCGGCAATGGTTACCGGTGAAGCCCAACAGTCGTTAAGTTATCTAGACCGTCAGCAAACAATTTAACTCATTTGAGTAGGTTAAGGACGTTGCTTTCAGACAGATGGGAGCAACGTCCTTTTCGTTTATGTTTGGCGAAGTTAGCATGACGTTTGCATTCGAAGAATTATGTTAACAAGATAGTGACTAAATGCAGAATTGTTTTTTGACCGAGCGTGTATTGCACTGTACAATGGGATGAGCGAATTGTTCGAAGATAGACGATTGTGGGATGCATAACTGGTCGCCACATTGATATAGAAACCAAGAAATTATGGAGAAACACAAATGGCATTTGTCGATAAAGCAACAATTGAAGTAAAAGCAGGAAACGGTGGTAACGGGATCGTTTCATTTAGACGTGAAAAATTTGTCGCTAACGGTGGTCCTTTCGGTGGCGATGGCGGACATGGTGGTAGTGTCATCATGGTCGTTGACGAAGGCTTACGGACATTAATGGACTTTCGGTATAACCGACACTATAAGGCTAAACACGGTGGCAACGGGATGACCAAGGGAATGACAGGTCGATCAGCAGCTGATTTGTACGTTAAGGTGCCAGGTGGAACCATCGTGCGAAACCTCGACACAGACGAAGTGCTGGGTGATTTAACTGAACCAGGTCAAGAACTTGTCATTGCCAAGGGTGGCCGTGGCGGTCGTGGCAACATGAAGTTTGCTACACCCAAAAATCCTGCCCCAGAAATCGCTGAAAATGGTGAACCAGGTCAGGAACTACGTATTGGTTTGGAATTGCAATTATTGGCCGATGTTGGCTTAGTTGGTTTTCCATCTGTCGGGAAATCGACATTGATGTCTGTTATTACAAATGCAAAGCCTAAAATTGCCGCTTATCATTTCACAACGATCGATCCTAATATTGGGATGGTCCGTTTGGATGATGGTCGGGACTTTGTTATGGCTGATTTACCGGGTCTGATTGAAGGTGCGAGCGATGGTGTTGGCCTCGGTTTTCAATTTCTCCGACATGTGGAACGGACGCGTGTCTTATTACATTTAGTGGCAATGGCTGGCGATGATTTCCTTGATGAAGAAAATGCGATGGCCCCGATTGATGCCTTTCATGCGATTAACAAGGAATTGGGCAATTATGATGCCAGCCTGTTAGATCGGCCTCAGATTGTGGTCGCTACTAAGATGGATCTTCCAGGGGCGGCAGAACGTTTTGAAGCCTTTAAAACTGCTTTGGCCGAAGATGACTCATTGTCAACGAAGCCAACTGTAATGGCGATTTCTTCCGTTTCTCACGAAGGGTTAAAACCATTAATTCAAGCCACGGCGACGCTACTTGACCAAACACCGGCATTTGTTCCGCAAGCGGATGAAGATCTTGGTGTTATGTATCAATATCAAGATGACGAAAAGCCTGCGTTTGAAGTTCAGCACACGGATGACGGCATCTGGTTATTGACCGGTGACAAGATTGAACGCTTATTTAAGATGACGAATACACAACATGAACAAAGTATGGTCCGTTTTGCCCGTCAACTGCGGACAATGGGCGTGGATGACGCGTTGCGAGAAGCGGGTGCACAGGATGGCGATACGGTCCAAATTTTGGACTTCACTTTCGATTTTGTTGAGTAGCTGAATCTAGTAATACGGTCATTTGTTCGTGAAAACGGGTAGGGGTTTAACAGATGCAAACAGCAAAAACGTCGAGTCATCGGCGTTACATAACAGGTATAGATGGTTTGCGGACACTTGCAGTATTAGGTGTGATCGCTTATCACTTGTTACCAGCGGCACTTCCAGGTGGTTTTCTGGGTGTGCCCATTTTCTTTGGGTTAACAGGTTACCTGGTAACTGATAGTTTTTTGAACTTAATTAATAAAGGAACTTCGCTAGCGGTTAACCATTTTTACAAACGGCGGATTCAACGATTGTATCCGGCCTTGGTAGCGATGTTGGCCTTAACCAGCACGTACATCACGTTGTTTGCCCGTAATCTATTGGTTGGTTTGCGGGGAACCATTGTCACCAACTTGCTGTACGTTTATAACTGGTTCGAAATCAATCATGGTCAGTCATACTTCGATCGTTTCAACGGTGAGTCGCCTTTCACCCATTTGTGGACGTTGTCTATTGAAGGTCAGTTTTATCTTTTCTGGCCCTTTATTATTTGGGGACTTGTGAAACTGTTCAAACGCCGGTCACGGGTGGCCGGTGCACTGATGGTTGGGGCTGTCATATCGGCACTTTTAATGGCAGTCCTTTTTAAAGACGCTAATCAGGTCAACCGGGTATACTATGGCACGGACACGCGGGCCTTTTCAATCTTGATGGGGGCAGCGTTGGCGGCAGTTTGGCCAGCTAATCATCTAAATGCAAATCTACACGCTGCTGGTCAGCGATTGTTAAATTGGGTCGGTGGTATTAGCCTGTTAGTCATGTTTATTCTGTACTGGGTGATGACAGGAACATCATCTTTCACGTATCGTGGTGGGATGTTCTTGTTTTCCATTTTTGCGACTGCGATGATAGCCGTTATTGTTCATCCTGGGGCCAGTTGGAATAAATGGTTGACCAATCCTGTATTCAACTGGGTTGGCAAACGCAGTTACGGCATTTACCTGTATCAGTTTCCGGTCATGATTTTTTATGAGCAACGGGTCGTCAACATTGCTCAACATACTGTGCTTAATGCGTTGGCGGAATTGGTATTGATCCTACTGTTAGCCGAGTTATCCTATCGATTTATTGAACAACCAATTGCTCATGGACGTTTTACATCTTGGTGGGCGATGGTCAAAGCACCAAAGACTTGGCGGCAGTATCCGCGCGAAGTGATTACGAGCGCGGTGCTTGTTCTCGCATCACTGATAACTATGGTTGGGTATGCTCAAGCAACACCTCGCAAGAAGCCCCCCGTCGATGCTGTAACTAAACACATCAAAGCGGCCGGGAAACAGACGGCTAAAAAGAATCGTGAAGTGGCCGCTCAAAAGGGTGCATTTGATGCTTCTGAGAAAGCTACAGCCCAAACGAACCAAAAGGCCAATAAGCAATTGTCTGCTCAGCAAAAGAAGCTCGCCAAGGCCTTTGACCTTCAGCCAGCGACAATGCTGTCGGCACAGCACATATCGCTAACGGCGGTGGGTGACTCGGTGCTGGTGGATAATGCGGACAGCTTGCAACAAGTGTTTGGGCACGCCTATGTAGACGCTAAGGTTGGCCGTCAGGTTTGGGAAGCGCCGTCAGTGATTCAATCACTAAAAAAACGCCATTTACTGGCGTCGACGGTTTTAATCAATCTGGGAACAAATTCGCCATTAACACAAACACAAATTGACGATGTGTTGAAAGCGGTAGGCCCAAAACGGAAAGTCTTTTGGGTCAATACAATGGTACCGACGAAAACATGGCAAAATCAGGTTAACGATTTAATTGCGATAAATGCCAAACGGTCTAAGCAGGTTTATCTTGTTGATTGGTATGGTGCTAGTCATGATCAACCAAGTTGGTTTGGCCCGGACCATGTCCATCCCAACCCACAAGGTAGTATTGCCTATACACGATTGGTGACAAATACGGTCGTTCAAAAAAGTATTTCACCAAAAAAATAGGGCTCAACATAATCGTTGAACCAAACTAGTGTCACATAAACATAATTTTTTCGTCAATCAGACGATAACCAAATAGCTCACGGGTTGTCGGTGACGCAATTGCGGCTTGAGCCGCAATTCGCCAACTGCCCGGGAGCTTTTGCGTTCTAGTCACGAATGCATCTAGCGTTAGTGGTCGACCAGCATGGGTTAAGTCTAAGTCCAGTATTAAGCGATGATCTGTCGGAGATTTGGTTAAGCTTACTACTGGTTGTGGATTGCCATCAACAGCAACAAATAAGGGTCGCTGCATGTCGTAATCGGCGGTGGAAAATTTAAAATCGACTAAGCGCATCGGTTTGGTGGTCCTTTCTGACTATTTATTAACAGTCATTTTATTACAGTTCAGCTTACCATAGTGGCGGTTGGTGACGATTGTTTTTTGGCTTCAAATTCAGTAGAATTGAATGCGAACTGAATGTTGACTACTGTGTCATCGTTCTTATTTAGGAACTCATAAAGATGTGTGAACTCATTAATAATATAGTAAATACTTTTATATAGGGATTAGGTAGAAGAATAGTTATGGAGATTGAATTTTTAGGTACTGGTGCCGGTTCACCGGCTAAAGCGCGCAATGTGTCGAGTCTTGCACTCCGTTTGTTGGATGAGCGTAATGCAGTTTGGTTATTTGATTGTGGTGAAGGCACCCAACATCAAATTTTAAATACAACGTTGAAGCCACGCAAAATTGAAAAGATTTTTATTACGCATCTACATGGTGACCACTTATTTGGGTTGCCGGGTTTGCTGAGTTCACGTTCGTTTCAGGGTGGCAATGAGCCATTGACGATTTACGGACCTAGAGGGATTAAGGAATATGTTCAGACAAGTTTGCGGTTGTCCGAGTCTGCGTTGACGTATCCTTTGAAGTTTGTGGAGCTCAGTGGGGATGGTGTTATTTTTGATGACGCAACCTTCACAGTTTCATGCAAACGGTTAGATCACAAAATTGTGAGTTTTGGCTACCGAATTGTTGAAAAAGATCACCAAGGTGAATTGCTCGTGGACAAACTAGCCGCGGCCAAAGTGCCATCCGGACCGGTATATGGTCAGTTGAAGGCTGGTAAAACCGTTTCTTTGCCAGATGGGCGAACACTTAATGGTAAGGACTTCATCGGCCCCTCTCAAAAGGGCCGAATTGTGACAATTTTGGGTGATACACGTAAGACACGGCGAGCGACAGAATTAGCGCAGGATGCGGATGTACTGGTTCATGAAAGTACGTTTGCGGCAAACGAAAGTAAACTGGCGCGTAACTATTATCATTCAACTAGCGAACAGGCTGCTCAGGTAGCCCATGACGCCCACGTAGGCCGATTACTGATGAATCACATTTCGGCGCGTTATAATGGACGTGGTGCTAAAGAATTAGAGCGTCAGGCTCGCGCAACGTTTGCCAATTCAAAGGTTGTTCGGGACTTTGACGTCATTGATATCCCTTTTAAAAAATAAACCGTACAAATAGTTACGGCAGTTGAGGTGAGTGCTAATGATGAACTTATCAAGTCGATTAAAAGAACTGCGTGATTTGAAGAATCGGATTGTTTTAATTACTGGCGCATCTTCCGGAATTGGGCAAGCGGCCGCCTTTGAAGTTGCTCGTCGCGGGGCAATCGTGGTTTTGGTTGCCCGTAATGAGTTGAAGTTAAATCAGGTTGCTCAACAGTGCATGTTGTATTCTGGCCGGCCAGCCTTTGCGTTTGCGCTGGATGTCGCTAATCCAGCGGCTATCGACAAAACTTTGAGTCAGGTCCGCCATGAAGTGGGTGCAGTAGATGTTGTCATTAATGCTGCCGGTTTTGGCGACATGGAACCAGCAGTTGATACCGATCCTGAGGTAACAGACCGGATGTTTCGGGTCAACGTGCTTGGCTTGATCTACATTACGCGTCAGCTAGCCAGCGACATGATCGATAAACATTATGGGGCAATCATTAACATTGCTTCCGTGGCTGCAAAGATTCCGACGCCGAAGGCTGCAGTTTACACAGCGACAAAAACGGCCGTTGTCGGTTACAGTGATGTGTTACGGCAAGAGTTACGGCCGTTTGGCATTCAGGTGACAACCGTCAATCCAGGTCCTGTTGCGACCAACTTCTTCAATATCGCAGATCAAGACGGCGACTACTTGTCAAAAGTTGCCAACTTCACTGTGACGCCTCAACTGGTAGCTGAACGACTGGTTGATACCATTGGTTATCATGTGCGCGAAATTACTGTACCACGTTATTTTGTCGCAGCCTCAGTGGCCTATCATTTGTTCCCAACGGTTGGTGATTTTGTTATCGAACAGCTATTTAAACCGCACGCACCTAAGCGCATGCAACTGAGTGCTGAAAATGACGAACCTTCAACTGACACTGATCCGACGGAGGCACCAGAATGAAAAATCAATGGCGTTTAATTGCAGGATTGATTCTAGTGCTACTTGTCGCAATTTTTGCTGTCATGAACGGAAATAGTGTACCCATTCATTTTGGTGTAGCGACGGTTAAGTGGCCGATGATCTTGATTCTCATTGTGTCACTTTTGCTTGGTGCCATTATTGCACTGTTAGTGACGGCCGGAACACATGCCAGTGACAAACGAAATGGCAAACGCGCTGACAGCGAAGCAACTGCGGAAAATGATCAATTAAAGAAGCGAAATGAAGAATTAACGAGTAAAAATAAACAGCTTAATGGCCTTTTAGATGATCGAGACAAGACCATTGAGCAGTTACAGCAGAAACTTAGTCAACAAAACAATGCGAATTAGTTTCTGTAATGCGAGATGAAAACATCGTTATTGTGATTAAGGAGAGGTGTTTGTTTTCTGAATGTAGGGAACAAACGCCTTTCCAGTTGTGGATTTATTTAGACGTAGGTGAGGAGGAAAGACTGTGCTAGAGTCCAAGTACGATTGGCAACAGGCGCCACAGGTTGCAGGCGAAAAGGTCGTGACATTTGCTCACGACCTTGATGTTTCACCCTTTATGGCACGATTGTTATTAGCACGAAGGTTAGACACTGTTGATAAGGTCAACGAGTGGCTGAAACCAACTATTGATGTACTGCATGATCCACACCAAATGTTTGATATCGAAAAAGGCGTTGCCCGGATTCAGTCAGCTGTTGAGGCCGGTGATCAGATTACGGTATATGGCGATTACGACGCTGACGGTTTGACCAGTACATCGTTAATGTATGAGGCTTTAGATCAGCTTGGAGCTAACGTGAACACATACATTCCTAACCGTTTCACGGATGGATACGGGCCCAACGTAGCAGCTTTTAATCGACTAATTGATGCTGGTACGCAGCTGTTTGTCACAGTGGATAATGGGGTAGCTGGTAATGAGGCAATCGAAGCCGCTGCCAAACGTGGAGTTGATGTCGTCGTTACTGATCATCATGAGCTACCAGAGCAATTACCCAATGCTGCTGCCATTATTCACCCTCGCCATCCACAAGGACATTATCCATTTGGCGGATTATCTGGTGTTGGGGTGGCCTTTAAAGTGGCCCAAGTGCTCTTAGATGCGACTGCCGATGAGTTAAGCGATGAGTTAGACTTGGTTGCTATTGGCGAAATTGCGGACTTAGTGCCACTAAATGACGAAAATCATGCGCTCGTTAAATTTGGACTGCAGGTAATTGCTAATACGCAGCGGCCAGGACTGATTGCATTGATGAAGGCTGCGGGTATTGACGGACAGACCATCAATGAAGAGCACGTTGGTTTTGGCATTGCGCCGCGTTTAAACGCGTTGGGCAGACTTGGGGATGCCAATCCAGCGGTCGAGTTGCTAACTACGTTTGATGATGCGCGTGCTGAAGAGTTGGCTTCGGAAATTAATGCCCAAAATGAGAAGCGACAACAGCTGGTTAAGGATATCAGCGGTGATGCCTTGGCACAGGCGCAGACACCGGACAATCAGGCCCGCAAAACGCTCATTATTCATGGCAAGGGGTGGCATGAAGGCGTACTGGGAATTGTGGCTAGCAAAATCGTTGAGGCCACGCACAAACCAACCCTAGTCATGAGCGAAGATTCAGAAAAAGGGACGTTAAAGGGCTCCGGTCGCTCGATTGCAGGTTATGATTTGTTTAACGCTATCAATCCTGTTCGTGACCAAATGATAGCGTTTGGTGGTCATGCGATGGCGTGCGGCTTGACCTGTCCGATAGACCAGCTTGATACTTTAGCCACTGCGCTGGAACAAGCCTGTGTCGATCAATCGGTTGATTTGACAGCTAAACCTGAGTTGCCTGTTGCTGGGCTGATCCCACTCGCAGACGTTAATGCGGCTGATTACGGTGCAGTTCAAGAACTCGGTCCGTTTGGAACGGATAATCCACAGCCGGTATTCGCGTTTAAACCAACTTTAGTAGACAATGTGCGCACTATGGGTGCGGCTAAGAACCATCTCAAATTTCAGATGTCAGATGAAGCGGGGCATCAAGTCGCGGCTATCGCTTTTGGGCGCGGTCATCAGAGTGAACAGGTCACTGCTAACCCTGAAAATGTGAGTGTTGTTGGTACATTGTCGGCCAATACATGGCAGGGGAAGACAACTTATCAGGTAATGGTAAAAGACTTTTCGGTGACTGGTATTACGATTGTAGATAGTCGAACGAATCATCTGGCCAAGTCATTGTTTGAACAACCTGACACCTATTTATTTTTCCACAAGAAGTTGGTTGATCAATTACAAAGTTATTTGCCAGAAGGGGCGCAGTCTTTGTGTGTTGGTCGTGATGAACTGCCGTCAAGCTGTGATCATTTGATTATTGTCGATTGTCCGGATGATCTGGATGATTTAAAGCAAGTGCTGAGTCAAATCAAAACGGATGAATTAACAGCCTACTTTTATGAACACGATTCAGCCTATTTAGATGGTATGCCAAGTCGTGCAGAGTATGGCAAACTGTTTAAGTTCGTTGCTAGTCATCAGAATGTTGATATTGCTCATCAGTTGCCAACGTTGGCAAAGTATCTCCAAATTGATGACGCCAAATTGATTTTTATGATACAGCTGTTTTTTGAGGTGGGATTTGTTAAAATAGACTCTGGCGTTATGAATGGGGTGAGTGAACCACCGCACGTAAATCTTACTGATGCAGCGGCTTACCGACAACGTTTGACACGTATCGATACTGAAGAAAAATTACTTTATTCCAAGGCACCTCAACTGAAAGCTTGGTTGATGGGCGCCATGAGCTAAGCTTAAAGGAGCTGTAAAAATTGGCTTTAGACTTAACAAAATACATTGCAACGGTGCCAGATTATCCCGAAAAGGGCATCATGTTTCGTGACATCTCACCGTTGATGGGTGACGGCGCTGCATATCACCAAGCGACCGATACCATCGTCAATTATGCGCGTGACAAGCAGGTTGATATGGTCGTTGGTCCAGAATCTCGTGGTTTTATCGTTGGCTGTCCAGTGGCTTATGAATTAGGCATTGGCTTTGCGCCAGCACGCAAGAAGGGCAAGTTGCCACGTAAAACAATCAAAGCGGACTATGCTTTGGAATATGGCACTGCTTCGTTATACATGCATGAAGATGCGATTAAGCCAGGCCAACGGGTATTAGTTACGGATGATATTCTGGCAACTGGTGGTACGATTGAAGCAACCATCAAGCTTGTTGAACAGCTTGGTGGCGTTGTTGTTGGTTGTGCATTCTTACTTCAATTGAAGGATTTGCATGGGTTAGACAAACTAAAAGATTACGATACATTAGTCTTAATGGACTATTAAATCGTTTGGTGTGGCGTAGTTTCGCGTCACGCCTTTTTAGTCTCTGAGATTGTCAGGACAGCGTAATCAATTGTTTTAATATTGCAAATTCATCGTATAAAAAACGCCGTAAATGAACATTGCTGCTCATTTACGGCGTTATCAATTACTTATGATTCTTCTTCAGACTATGAAGGATTTGTAGGGCCTTCTTACGAGTCTTGATGTTGGGACTTCTTAGGTTTCGCGTCGCTGTGCTTTGATCTATTTTCATTTAGTTTGCCTCTTTTATAATTTGTTTGCCATTGTAAAAGCCATTGGGAGAAACGTGATGACTCATCACGTATTCACCAGTTTGTGCGTCAAAGTGGATCGCTGGTGCTGTGATCTTATGCGCCGCACGGCGTTGGTTACGCCGAGTTTTGGATGTTTTACGTGCTGGAGTGGCCATAATCAAGCCTTCTTTCGTTTATATTGTAAATGGTAATTGTTACTTTTTACAGTATAAACTAAACATTAACTTCGTCAACTACTTTGTTTAGACTGAGTTAAAAAGTGCTTATTTCAATTGATAAAAATGAGCTCTACCGTTGTGTAGGGGCGTTTTTATGCTATACTATTTGAGTACCTCTTGGAGAGTTGGCAGAGTGGTAATGCAACGGACTCGAAATCCGTCGAACCCGTTTATAGCGGGCGCGCAGGTTCAAATCCTGTACTCTCCTTTATACCCTTGGCAGGAAAACACCACCCATTGACGTTTGATGAGTGGTGTTTTTTCTAAATTAAATTAATGCCTGGGCGTTTTTGGAAACAACTAAAATTGATCTGTTAAAAGGGAGCTTGCTAGGATGAACATTGGTATCGATAAAATGGGGTTCTATACACCTCATTTGGTGTTGGATATGACGGATTTAGCTCATGCACGCGGGGATGACCCTGATAAGTATCATATCGGCATTGGTCAATCAGAAATGGCTGTCGTTCCGCCAACGCAAGACGTGGTTACTATGGCAGCCAACGCAGCAAATCAAATTATCGACGAATCGGACAAGCAGGCGATTGATCTGATTTTATTTGCAACTGAATCTGGAATTGATAACTCTAAGTCTGGTGCCGTTTATGTCCAACGTTTGCTCGGACTAACGGAACATACACGAGCCATTGAGGTCAAACAGGCTTGTTACTCCGCAACGGCGGCTTTGCAATTAGCAAAAGACTACGTTGCTGCACATCCGCAACGTAAAGCACTAGTTTTGGCAAGTGATATCGCCCGTTATGGCTTACATACACCCGGAGAAATCACCCAAGGCGCGGGCGCTGTCGCCATGGTTGTAAGCGCGGACCCACAAATATTAGCAATCAGCGACCAAAGTACGTATTTAACGCAAGACGTGATGGACTTTTGGCGGCCAGTTTATGCAACGGAAGCGCGTGTGGATGGTCACTTTTCCGCCAACATTTACGTCGACTTTTTTACAAATGTTTGGACTCGATTCAAAAAGACATATGATGCCGATGTAACAGATTTTGACGCAATGCTGTTTCACTTACCATTTTCTAAAATGGGGTTAAAAGCACTGCGAACCATATTGCCCACGGATGAAACAGTAGCATCTCGGTTGACCGAGAACTTTGAATCTGCCAGATTGTGGAACCGGCATGTTGGCAACCTCTACACGGGCTCATTATATTTGAGCTTGTTGTCATTATTAGCAAACGGTACATTGTCAGCTAATGCTCAGCTGGGCCTGTTTAGCTATGGCTCTGGTGCAGAAGGTGAATTTTACACAGCAACGGTACAGCCGAACTATCGGAACGGGTTTAATCGGGCCAAAATTGAATCATTACTCAATGCGCGTCAACGGGTATCTGTGGCCGAATATGAACAATTATTTAATGATCAATTACCAACTAACGGCAGTACCAAAAAAACGAACATTGCGGCCGATCCCGCGCGTTTTGTGCTTGCCGGCATTGATAATGAACAGCGTCAGTACCAAGCACATTAGTTGACGAGAAATTCCGTCAATAACTACAGTCGTAACTCAGATTAGTGCCACTGCGTCAATCGCAATGGATACGACTATACGATTTTGTGACCGATAAAGTCTAAAGCTCTCGTTAATTCGAGGGCTTTTTTGTTTGCAAACGAAAAAAGACCGCCCACAGGCAGTCATGATATCTGATTCTTTAGGAAGAATGGCAATAGCTAGTTCATAGGATGATTATTGTGCAAAATTAGTAGTGGCTTTCCCATTTGTTGCACTGAATAAGACCTTTCCAGATTGATCTGGGCTGACTAAAGTCAGTGTGTAATCGTCTTTAAGCGCCTTACTAACGTTTGCAGAAGAAGTGGCCAGATTCTTAACTAAAGTTGGCCAATGAGCCTGATCAGCTTCGGACGGTTGTTTTTCAAGTGCTTCCAGCGCTTTGACTGTATTTTCGTTCTCTGGTGTAATTGTGTAAGTTTTTTTGGCACGGTCAAAGGTGACTTTACCAAGCGTTGAAAAGGCCGAGTTAAGTTGTGTCGTCATTTGATCTTCGGCTGAAGATTTAGCGGCACTTTTTTGTTTAGCTGTCTGACCATTGATAACACCGCCAGTCGGGTTAAAGGTAGACGCAGCTTTTGCCAACGACGATTGAGCGGCCACTGATGTTTGAGATGACTGCCGACTAGCAGTTTGGGATGAAGATTGGTCAGCCGTTGTTTGGCTCTGATGGTGCCAGACGGGCAGTTTAACAATTCCAAATCCCGTGATCAAAGTGAAGATGACGACGAGTGCTGCCGCAAACTTCCAGGTACCATAGTTTTGAATCGAATTAAGTAAGTAAAAAATGGCCAGAATTAATGCAATTCCACCGAAAATGGCTAAAAAAATCATGAAGATAACCTCTTTTTCTCTATCGTGATGGTTTCTATTCTACCATTGCAACTGATGAATGAAAAAGCGATATCAATTATCCATAATAAAATTCGTATGATAATCATAAATAATATTATTGAAATTGGAGAAAACGTGCGTTACACTATCCATAATCGAAACACAGAGAAGAAGTGAATGATTTCAAGGAGGACCTATTATGACAGCAACTCTAGGCCAAGGTAGTATAGTTCGGTGTTCAAAATGCGATGATTTACAAAAGCCCTTTTTGGGTAAGGTGCTTGAACACTTAGCACATCACGTTATTGTACAAATTATTAATTTTGATCCGATTGATCGGTATATGGTAGATGTGTTAGATGGACAGGTGACATTAAGAACGGATCAAGTGCGTCCGTTAAGGATGATCAAAATTAATCCGCGATCCGAGAGAACGTCGCGTGGATAAAAGACCATTGTTCATATTTTTGACAACAAGTATCGAATTAATAAAGATTTGAGCATATATAAAGTTCCATTTGTGAACATAATCGAATTTTAATTGTATGATTGTTCATTTTTGTCGTATAATTAGTGCATCAATTCGAGGAGGAATCATCCTGTGAAATCTATTTATTTAGCCAGCCCTTTTTTTGACGATGACCAAATTGATCGTGTCAAACGTGTAGAACAGGCTCTAGCGGACAATAAAACCGTTGGTGATGTGTTTAGTCCACGAAAGTCTCAATTCCCTGAATTAACGTTCGGCAGCCCAGAATGGCAGTCGACAGCATACAAGCACGATTTGGATCATCTAAACGATGCTGACATTGTTGTCGCTGTTAGTGACTTTACAGAGGATTCCGTTGACAGTGGGACGGCCTTTGAAATTGGTTATGCCGTGGCCAAAGGTAAGACAGTAGTACTAGTTCATGAAAAAACGGGCCTAGTTAATTTGATGTTAGCTCAAGGCGCAAAAACATATGTTGAGCATGCTGAAGAATTGACGGCGCTTAACTTTGATCAATTGCCAGAGCAACGTTACGTTGGTGAAGTTCAGTAGAAGTGTCTGTCTAGGAAGCACTTGCTGTGGTAATGGCGATTTTTTTAATTAAGGTACAGCAAACAGTGAAAACAGGTTGATTTGTGCAGATTTAAGCCGTGAACAAATTATTGCATGTCATGTATGATGAGACGCGGCCTATGTAAGAAGTCAGACAAAAAACTGAGGTTTAACCACTTACTTGTGGTTAAACCTCAGTTTTTTTACTGCTACAATTTTGGAATTAATAAACCGAATCACGATAGAGGCCAACAACTTTACCTAAAATAGTGACATTATTTAAAATAATGGGGGCCATGTTATCGTTCTCAGGTTGGAGTCGATAGTGATCAGACTCTTTAAAGAAACGCTTGCAGGTTGCTTCATTTTCATCGGTCATTGCAATGACAATATCACCATTGTCGGCGTTTTGTTGACGTCGAACAATGACACGATCACCAGTTAGAATCCCCATATTAATCATACTGTCCCCACGAATGGTAAGCATAAAGAGATCGCCATCATATTCGGTTAGCTCCGGTGGAACCGGGAAGTAGTCGGTAGCATCTTGGACTGCTAGAATTGGTTCACCAGCAGCAACAACACCTAAGACCGGAATCTCATTTGGCGTCGTTGACACACCAAGCGTTTGCAAACCAGCATCTGTTAATTCAATGGCACGTGGTTTAGTGGGATCCTTAACCAGCAATCCCTTTTTTTGCAAACGATCAATGTGTCCATGAACTGTAGAAGTAGAGGATAAATCAACTGCCTCACCAATTTCACGAACGGTCGGCGGATAACCTTTTTCATTAACACGTTCATAGATAAAGCGGAGTACCGCAATTTGTTTGCTTTCGGAACTTCTTGACATGTTCGTCAACACCTCGTCTTAGTTTTGCGCAGCCGCGAACAAATGTGAAAACGTGTTCGTGGTGGGTCCGGTTAGCGGAGCTACGCGATTTCGATAGTTAAAACTTAGCACATTTTTCTCTCCTGGTCAAACAAATGTTCGCTTTGCTGCAAATCTTTTCCACTTTTCGACTTCTTCTTGTATAATGGTCAGTCGAAGCCTTGGATAAATGATAAGGAGGGGCAGAATTAATGGAATCAGAAAAATTACGTGCCCGGATTAATGAACTTGCTCATAAACAAAAGACAACGGGACTAACTGATGAGGAGAAAGCTGAACAAAAGAAACTGCGAGAGGCCTTTTTAGCTAACTTTAGGAAGGCGTTTCGCTCACAAGTTGAAATGATGCAGGTGTTCGACAAGGATGGTAAAGAAGTTACGCCAGAAAAAGTGAAGGATGTCCAACGAAAAAAAGGTTTGCGAGACGATTAATTTGCCTTTTTTGACATTAAAGGGTTTTCAAGCGCGTTGATGTTGTGTAATATTATTTAATGTAATTCATCTATGGAAGGAGGTTATTTCGATGTCAACAGGGTTGTGGATTTTAATCGTTATTTTAGCGGCAGTCGCCGGTGTTGTTGGTGGCTTCTTCTTTGCGCGCCGCTACATGCAAAACTACCTTAAGAATAATCCTCCGATTACTGAAGAAATGCTACGGACGATGATGCTGCAAATGGGGCAAAAGCCTTCTGAAAAGAAGTTGAAGCAAATGCTGTCAACCATGCAGAGTCAAGCACGAAAGAGCTAATTCTGATTAATGTAATTGATTAAAACGGGCTGGATTACTCCTGCCCGTTTTTTATATTCTTTTTTAAATTGTGTTATTGGAAAGTTGGTGACCTTGGTGTCGATTTTTAGAAAACTTGCTTGGTACTTTAAGGCTGAGCGACGAACATATTTTTGGGGTGTGATTGGTTTACTGCTAACCGCCTTACTGGGCATCATTCCGCCAAGAATTATTGGTATGTTGGTTGACCTAATGGATAAACGTACGCTGACTGCTGGAAAACTTGGTCTAGCACTTGGCGTCATGACCGTTACGGCCTTGCTTGCATATGCAGCCCGCTTTTTATGGCGGACGGCCATTTGGGGAGGTGCAGCTAATCTCGAACGAACACTACGAGAACGGCTATACTGGCATTTTATGCAAATGGATACCGCTTTTTATCAACGGTATCGAACTGGAGATTTGATGGCCCATGCGACCAATGATTTATCGGCTGTTCAACGTGTGGCTGGTGGCGGGATCCTTCAGTTTGCTGATTCCATTATCACTGGTGGTACCACATTGATTGCCATGATGATCATGGTTAACTGGCGGCTCACTATTTTAGCCGTCCTGCCGTTGCCGTTGATTGCGATTGTGGCTCGGTATGTGGGAACGAAAATTCACGTAGCCTTTGGCGAGTCACAGGCCGCTTTTTCTCGTTTAAACAACAAGGCACAAGAGAGTATTGAAGGTATTAAGGTTATTAAAACGTTAGGCCAAGAGAAACAGGATGAGGCAGATTTTGAGGGGCAGGTTCAGGACACCATCAAAATCAACCGTTATACCAACTTTTTGGATGCAATGTTCGATCCGTTGATCACGGTGATCATTGGTTTGTCATACGTGGCGACAATTGTCTTAGGCGGCCGATATGTAACAAGTGGGGTGATCTCGCTGGGACAATTGGTGACATTTATTGCCTATGTTGGGATGTTAGTTTGGCCAATGTTTGCGATTGGTCAACTATTCAACACTATGGAACGTGGGAATGCTTCCTACGACCGGGTTAACTTTTTACTGCATGAAAAGTCTAGCATCGTTGAAAAAACGGACGGGATTAAACAGCCAGCAACGGGTACTATCGATTTTGACGTCAAGGCATTTAATTATCCGGATGATAAGGAACCACGGCTAACTGACGTTGATTTTTCATTGTCTACTGGTCACACACTGGGCATTGTTGGCCGAGTTGGGGCCGGCAAGTCGTCCATTATTAAGTTGCTCCTACGGCAATTTGATGACTATCAAGGCGCAATCAAAATGGGTGGTCATGATATTCGCGATTACACGCTGGATGCTTATATTCGATCAATTGGTTACGTGCCTCAGGATAGTTTTTTGTTTTCAACGTCCGTAAAGGGGAACATTGCTTTTGCAAATCCTGATTTAAGTGATCAGGCTATTGAAGATGCCGCTTATACCGCTGCGTTTGATACCGAGGTCGATAATATGCCGGACGGTTATCAAACGGAAGTTGGTGAAGAGGGGGTATCACTTTCCGGTGGTCAAAAACAACGATTGGCTATTGCCAGAGCGTTAGTAATCGATCCTGAAATATTAATTTTAGATGATGCCTTGTCGGCGGTTGATGCCAAAACTGAGGCACAGATTCTTGAACGTTTAGGTAGTAATCGCGCTGGCAAAACGACAATTATTGCCGCACATCGTTTAAGTTCAGTTGTTAATGCTGATGAAATCCTAGTGATGACGGATGGTCATATTAGTGAACGAGGCACTCATGCTGAACTGATGGCCCAAAATGGGTGGTACAAACGGATGTACGATCAGCAACAATTGTCAGATTCGATTGGAGGTGGCAATGACTAATGGCACAAAATAATCATGAGTCGGCCTGGGCTCGAAGTATGTCGATGAAAGAACAGACAACAGTTATTAAGCGGTTGTTACCTTATGCGGCGCCATATAAATGGGATTTTATTTGGGCAATTGTCTTTGCCTTTTTGGTTAGTTTAATTAATGTATTGTTACCAAAACTGATGTCAACGTATATGGATCAATATTTAAGAGTGCATAATTCAGGCTTGCGCGTCGTTCTCTTCTTTGCTGGATTTTACTTCCTTGGCACGATTATCAAGGCGATTTTCCAATTTGGACAGGAATTCTTGTATGCCATGGGTGGCGAACGGATGCTTGAAAATGTTCGTGTTAAGATGTTTCGCAAGCTTCACACACTGGGGATGCGCTATTTTGACCAAGTGCCGGCCGGATCAATATTGTCGCGATTAACCAATGATACGATGTCATTTCAGACATTCTGGGCACTGTTTGCTGCCGCTATTGTGGCGTTATTCTCAGTGATTACATCGTTTTACGCCATGTACCGAACTAACGTTAAAGTTTCACTGGTTGTATTGGCCTTTTTACCGATATTAATTTTTGCGATTTGGTATTATCAGCATTTTAGCAGTCGGGTCTACCGGTCCATGCGTGAACGACTGAGCGAACTGAACGCTAAACTAGCGGAGTCCATTAACGGAATTGCGGTGATTCAGGAATTTCGTCAGGAACACCGAATGAATCGCGAATTTGAACAAACCAACCAAGCCTATTTTGATACACGGCGGGCAATGATTCGCACCAATTCATTGCTACTGGGTCCAATTATTGATTTGCTGTTTGCTCTGGGCGAGGTTGCTGTGCTATGGATGTTTGGTATCGATGCATTTCATCACTTTGTTCTTGCAGGTACGATTTATGCGTTTGTCCAATACCTCAGCAATTTTTACAATCCGATGGCAAACATGATGGATTCACTTTCTGATTTTCAAGACGGTATTGTTGCCGGTTCACGTGTTTTACGGGTGATGGATGATCAAACACTCGCTCCGCAACAGCATCCGGTCGAGGGCGCTAAAATTACTCGAGGGAAAATCGAGTTTAAACACGTTAACTTTAGTTATGATGGTGAACATGATGTGCTACATGACGTTTCCTTTACTGTCGAACCAGGACAGACGGTTGCATTAGTGGGTCACACGGGTTCTGGTAAATCTTCAACAATAAATGTTTTGATGCGGTTTTATGAGTTTGGTTCGGGTCAAGTCTTGATTGATGATCGTGATATTCGCGATTACAGTATGGCCGAATTACGTCAACGTTTCGGGCTTGTCCTTCAGGACTCATTTATGTTTTACGGCGACATTGCATCGAACATCCGCATGTTTGATGACAATATCAGTGATCAACAAGTTGAAGATGCTGCGCGTTTTGTGTCAGCAGATCGTTTTATTGATCAATTGCCTGACAAATATCATGCTCGTGTCATTGAACGTGGTGCCAGCTATTCCGGTGGTCAGCGACAACTGTTGTCATTTGCACGCACGGTGGCACATAATCCAAAGGTGCTTATATTGGATGAGGCAACGGCCGACATCGACACAGAAACTGAAGCACTTATTCAGGACGGTCTTCAAAAATTGCAAAGTGGGCGGACCACGATTGCAATTGCACACCGGCTGTCAACGATTAGAAATGCCGATCAGATATTGGTGCTGGATCAGGGTCGAATTGTTGAGCGAGGCACGCATGCTGATTTGCTGGCTAAGCGAGGGCGCTATTATGATATGTACCGGTTGCAAACAGCCGTTGACGCAGATCAACGTGAGGCACTTCTTAACAGTGAGGAAAACAATGCTAGCGCTGAACCCCAGCCTTGAGTGAAATTATGACTGAGACAGTCTGTTGGATATGATAAAAATAAGGGTGTACTGACGATTCCAAATCTGGAATTATCAGTACACCTTTTTAATAACAATAATTGTGCTGTGGTTGGCTAATTATGATTTACGACTGTTGTGGACTTCTGGCTTAGTTAACTCTGCCAAATGTTCAGCTTCGACTTTTTCTTCAGTTTTCTCTGCAGCCTGTTTTTGTTGATATTCTTCATAGAGCTTTTGATTTGGATCCACATAGTGGAAGGACGGATCAATTTCTTTATCTAGAGCATCAAAAGCGGTTTGCATTTGTTGATCAATTTGTTGTTGACCGGCATCATCAGTTTTGAATTTACGGTCGATATAAATTGGTTCACCGAAACTGACTTTGACACGCTTGCGACTGAACAATCCCATAAAGGTCAATGGTCCTTGATAAACAGTGGGAACCAAGGGAACACCAGCAAGCTTAGCGATGACTGTGGCGCCGCCCTTCATTTCACTGGAATGACGAGTGCCAGAAGGAAAAATGATTGTTGACAGTTCACCCTGCTTTAAAATCTTGACGGGGGTCTTGATTGCTGAAGGACCTGGGTGATCACGGTCTACCGGATAGGCGTTGGCATGGTTGAGCACAAACCGGATGATTGGATTTTTGAAGAGCTCCTTTTTGGTCATGAACGAGAATTTTCGAGGTGATGCGGCTAGAGCGTAATAAATCGGATCAAACCACGTTCGGTGCGGCCCTACAAGAATGTAGGTTCCTTCTGGCAAGCGGTCTTTATGTGTAATTTTTGGTCGTCCGTTGACAATTAGCAGGATAATGCGGGCGACAACACGAATAAATGAATAGAACAAGGCGGTGCCTCCAAGTCTTAAATGTTTTTAAAAATAGGTAACCTAAAAAGCTGATAATATAATATGATTGACGTTTCCCGAATGTCGAAACATTGGCCTTAGTTTAAAAAATAAGTTGAAATTCGTCAACCCCGTTGATTACTGACATAGATAAAGCTGGTCGCCATTGGTATTTGGAAATCTACTTGCAATTGCTAGGCTAGACCATAATAATTCTGATAAGAGTATGACGAAGATGACCCTAGAATGCAAGGTTGAAACAGTCTGTGAAAGAAGTGAACATATTAATGGAACCTAACTTACTGCCAGATGAACGAATTGACCAGTTATACGGTGCCGATATTAAAATTATTCAAAGCAAAACCGTTTTTTCATTTTCACTAGATGCGGTTCTATTAGCTGATTTTGCCAATCCCGACAGAACCAGGCGAGGATTAACTGTTGATTTATGTGCCGGTAACGGGGCGGTCGGTTTGTTTTTCAGTCCCAAAACAAAAGGGCAAATAAAAATGGTTGAGATTCAACCGCGTCTGGCCGACATGGCTCGGCGATCAATTATTCTTAATGGTTTGGCAACACAGGCGGAAGTGCTGACAATGGATCTTAACGACGTGACGACGGTAATTCGTCCAGATTCTGCTGCGGTGGTGACGTGTAATCCACCTTATTTTGTCGATGCACCAACATCTCAAAAAAATCCCAATGAACATTACGCCATTGCACGCCATGAACTGACGACGACGTTAGCGGATGTGATTAACGCGGCCTCCGGGTTGCTTAAGATGACCGGTCACGCGTATTTTGTGTTCCGTCCAGATCGTTTTTTGGAAATGATGACGCTCCTGCAGGCGGCTCGTTTGGCACCCAAACGGTTGCAGTTTGTGTACCCAAAACCGGGGCACGAAGCCAATATGTTCCTAGTGGACGCTATCAAAGACGGCAAAATAAATGGTTTAAAAGTATTACCACCGTTGACTGTTGCAGACAACGAAGGTAACTATGTTGGTCATGTTCGTGAATTGCTTTACGGAAACGAGGCGCAATAACAGTGTCAAAGCCTTATTATTTTTATGTGCTACTTTGTGCCGACAACACACTGTACGGCGGTTTTACAGACGATGTTGGCCGACGCTTTGCAACCCATCAGGCAGGCAAGGGAGCTAAGTACACACGACCAGCGTTTCGCCATCCATTAAAAATGATTTACGCACAGGCGTTCGAGGATAAATCTAGCGCACTAAAGGCTGAGTATGCGTTTAAGCATCAGCCGCGAGCCAAAAAAATTGCCTTTCTCCAGGATCATCATGCTAACCCGTTTGAACGTAATGATTAGTAATTAACGACGATTGACCAGTCGTTTCATTAGCTGTAGTGATTGGGTGTCATTCTTTCATCGAAGAAGGAGTTAGTTTTGTGCTAAGCTAAATTGGTATTCAAGAATTGAAAGATTCACCAATTTTGCTTGGAGGCATAAACGTTATGAAAATTTTAGCTTATGGCGTGCGAGACGATGAAAGACCTTACTTTAAGGCTTGGCAGACAGCACATCCCGAGGTAACTGTTTCGTTGACACCAGCTATTTTGGATGAACATTCCGTTGATGAGGCTGCTGGTTGTGATGGGATTAGTATTTTACAAACGGATCCAGTAGGGCCAGCGGTATTTGAACGATTGGCCAAGGAAAATGTGCGATCAGTGTCATCGCGAATCGTGGGCACGGACGCCATGGCGCTCGATACTGCAAAAAAGTTAGGTATTAAAGTGACCAATGTGCCTGCTTATTCTCCGGCAGCAATTGCGGAATTTACGGTTAGCCAGTTGTTACAATTGCTGCGCAACACGCGTCGTTTTGAAGCTAAAATTCACGCTCAGGATTTTCGTTGGGCACCGGATGTTTCGCAGGAGTTGAATCAACAAATAGTTGGTGTGATCGGCACTGGCAGAATTGGTCGAGCTGCAATTCAAATATATCGTGGTTTTGGCGCGAAGGTTGTTGCCTATGATGTTTACCACAATCCTGAATTGGAAAAAGAGGGCATCTATGTTGACTCATTGGCCGATTTATATCAGGCCAGTACTGTGATTACATTACACGCGCCAGCAACCAAAGATGATTTTCACATGCTGGATCAGGATGCTTTTGCCCAGATGAATGACGGCGTTTGGATCGTTAACGCAGGACGCGGCACGTTGATTGACAGTCAGGCGCTGATTACAGCGTTGGATAGTGGCAAGGTCGCGGGCGCCGCCTTAGATACTTATGAAAAGGAATTGCCCATTTTTAACCACGATTTAAGAGGTCAACAAATTGATGATCCAACTTTCAACAACTTGTTTGCTCGCGAGAACGTTTTAATGACGCCTCACATTGCTTTTTATACAAATGTGGCCGTAAAAAACATGGTGACCGTTTCACTCGATCATAATTTGAGCTTGATTCAAACAGGTGCCTCTGAAGATCAGGTGATTTAATGCTTGTCACAGCACTTGGCGTTTGGTATACTAATTGTCGGTTCAAAACCAATTCACACCTAGCGTGATGCGCAAATCGGTGCTCAGGGATGAGTGATCTGTGCAAATGAGCGTTGGGGAGGAAAAACATTATATTTTGGAGGATTTAACACATGGCTGTTATTTCTATGAAGCAATTGCTTGAAGCTGGTGTCCACTTCGGTCACCAAACACGTCGTTGGAACCCAAAGATGAAGCGTTACATCTTTACTGAACGTAACGGTATCTACATCATTGACTTGCAAAAGACGGTTAAGATGGCTGACGTTGCCTACAACTTTGTTAAGGATGAAGCTGCTAAGGGTTCAAACATTTTATTTGTTGGAACTAAGAAGCAAGCTCAAGACTCAATCGAAGAAGAAGCAACTCGTGCCGGTATGTACTACGTTAACCACCGTTGGCTTGGTGGTACGTTAACTAACTGGAACACCATTCAAACACGGATCAAGCGTTTGAAGGATTTAAAGAAGATGGATGAAGACGGTACTTTTGATCGTCTGCCAAAGAAGGAAGTTGCTTTGTTAACTAAGCAACGTGAAAAGCTTGAAAAGTTCCTTGGCGGTATCGAAGATATGCCTGGTATTCCTGATGTTATGTTCATCGTTGACCCTCGTAAGGAACAAATCGCTGTTCAAGAAGCACACAAGTTGAACATTCCGATCGTTGCTATGGTTGACACGAACACTGACCCAGACGACATTGACTACATCATTCCTTCAAACGATGATGCTATCCGTGCCATCCGTTTGATCTCTTCGAAGATGGCTGACGCTGTTATCGAAGGCCGTCAAGGTGAAGACCAAGGCGCTGACGATCAACAACAAGCCGCTGCTAAGGGCGATTCGATGGAAGACATCGTTGATGCTGTTGAAGGCGACAACAAGCAAAAAAACAACTAAGCGATAAAACCTTAGGCTGTCTATCAGTTGAGACCGTTTTGGCCTGAGATTGATAGGCAGTCTTTTTCTCAAATTACTATGTTTATTAAAAATTATGAGGAGGCCATACTAAGATGGCAGTTACAGCAGCTCAAGTTAAAGCATTACGTGAAAAAACCGGTGTTGGTATCATGGACGCCAAGAAGGCATTAGTCGCTACTGATGGTGACGAAGCCAAGGCCTTGGACTTCTTACGCGAAAAGGGTATCGCCAAGGCAGAAAAGAAGAGTGACCGCATTGCTGCTGAAGGATTAACCGAAGTTGCTATCCATGGCAACAAGGCAGCAATTGTTGAATTAAACTCAGAAACAGACTTCGTTGCCTCAAACGACACATTCAAGGATCTGTTACAAACAGTCAGCGACCAAATTGCTCTAGAAGAACCTGCTACTGTTGAAGATGCTTTGAAGTTGAAAGCTAATGACAACGAAACGTTAAGCGATGCAATCATCTCTGCTACACAAGTAACAGGTGAAAAGATTAGTTTGCGCCGTTTCCAGGTCGTTGATAAGACTGATGACCAAGTATTTGGTTCATACTTGCACATGGGTGGTTCAATTGCCTCTTTGGTTGTTCTTGAAGGTGGCGACGCCGAAACAGCTAAAGATGTTGCAATGCACGTTGCTGCAATCAACCCAGAATATGTTGACCGGACGGATGTTCCAGCTGATCGTTTGAATCATGAAAAGGATGTTCTTTCTAAAGAAGACGACCTTGCTGGCAAGCCAGACAACATCAAAGAAAAAATGATTGATGGCCGTTTGAACAAATGGTTGGCTGAAATTTCATTGAATGATCAACCATTCGTTAAGGATGGCGATCAAACTGTTGACCAGTACGTTTCCTCTAAGAACGCCAAGGTTGTTTCATTCGTTCGTTACCAAGTCGGTGAAGGCATGGAAAAGAAGAGCGATGACTTCGTTGACGAAGTTATGGGTCAAATCAAGTAATTAAACCAGGGCGTACGTTATGTGCGCCTTTTTTGTAGAATGAGACGCCCACATGGGATCTGACAAGGAGGATGTTGGTCTAATGGCTGATGTAAAATACAAACGTGTAATGTTAAAGTTGAGCGGTGAAGCACTGGCCGGTGAACAAGGATTTGGAATCTATCCGCCAAAGATTAAAACCGTTGCTGAAGAACTAAGAGAGGTCTATGCGCTGGGCGTGCAGATTGCAATTGTTGTAGGCGGTGGTAACATTTGGCGAGGTGAAGCGGGATCTGAAATGGGCATGGAACGCGCTCAAGCTGATTACGTCGGTATGCTGGCAACTATTATGAACGCCTTGGCTTTACAAGACAGTTTGGAAAGCTTAGATGTACCAACACGTGTCCAGACTTCTATTGAAATGCGCCAGATTGCGGAACCTTACATTCGTCGGAAGGCTGTTCGTCATTTAGAAAAGGATCGGGTCGTAATTTTTGCCGGTGGAACTGGTTCACCATACTTCTCAACGGATACAACTGCTGCGTTACGGGCAGCTGAAATCAATGCGGATGCTATTCTAATGGCCAAAAATGGCACGGACGGTATTTATTCAGCCGATCCGAATGTAGACCCTGATGCCGTTAAGTATGATTCTCTGACTCACTTGGATATTATAAATAAGGGTCTCCATGTTATGGATACAACAGCAACATCGCTGTCAATGGATAATAATATTCCATTGGTCGTCTTTAACTTTAACGAGCCTGGCAACGTTTTAAAGGTTGTTAAGGGTGAAAATATCGGGACAACTGTTAGGGGGAAATAAAATGGCTGTTAACGAACCAATTTTAAAAGATGCACAAGAACGGATGAGCAAGGCCGGCGACGCACTGTCGCGTGAACTTGGCAATATTCGTGCAGGCCGCGCCAATGCTGGTCTACTCGCTGATATTAAGGCAGATTATTATGGGGCACCAACACCAATTAATCAAATGGCTTCCATCACGATTCCGGAAGCACGCGTCTTGTTGATTACACCATTTGATAAAAGTAGTTTGGATGCTATTGAACACGCAATTTTGACTTCTGATTTGGGAATTAATCCAGCCAATGACGGTAATGCTATTCGGCTGGTTATCCCACAATTGACTGAAGAAAGCCGAAAAGACTTGGTAAAGCAAGTTCATGGTAAGGCTGAAGAAGCTAAAGTGGCCGTGCGAAATGTACGTCGGGATGCAATGGACTCATTAAAAAAAGGTCACAAAAATGGTGACTTTACTGATGATCAGTTGCACGATCTTGAAGAGCAGGCTCAAAAAATCACAGATGCTGGCATTAAGAACGTTGAAAATATTGCTAGTGACAAAGAAAAAGAGTTAATGACTATCTAGTTGCTGCTTTGCATATCTTTCGTTATATAAGCGATTGTGCTTGGAAATTTACTTTCCAGTCACAGTCGTTTTTTTATTTAAGGTGACAATTTATTAATGAGTGAAGGACGTGGCCAGTTTTACCGGTTACGGGAAAGTGATACAATGCCGAGGTAGATATTTGCGACAACGATTATTATTTGACGGCCGCACACAATGGTTATCGGTGCCGTCAACAGAGGACATTTCGTCATTTTTTAAAAGCTCACTCCGTTTATTTCGCTGTGTTTTAATGTAATGACTAGGTGTTTTTGTTAAACTAGAAAGACGTAGAATTGAAAGGTGGACGTTGTTTTGTTTGGACGAAAAAAAACTGTGGCGCCTGAAACTTCGCCAAGTGATCTCGATGAGACACGCATTCCTAAGCACGTTGCGATTATCATGGATGGTAATGGACGATGGGCTCAGAAGCGTCATTTGCCACGTGTGGCAGGCCACAAGGAAGGCATGAATACTGTCAAAAAGGTGACCATTGCGGCTAGCCATTTAGGTATTAAGGTGCTAACGCTGTATGCTTTTTCAACAGAAAATTGGAAACGTTCAGAGAACGAAGTTAACTATCTTATGCAACTGCCGGTCGATTTTTTTGACACTTTTGTGCCTGATTTGGTTAAAGAAAATGTGCGGGTTAATGTCATGGGATATACAGATCAGCTCCCGAAAAAAACGCAAACAGCCGTTAACAATGCGATTGCAGATACTGCTCATTGCACTGGCATGATTTTAAACTTTGCGCTTAATTACGGCGGACAGGCGGAAATCGTGACAGCTATCCAAAAAATTGCTCAACAAGTTGTTGATGGAAATCAACAAGTTGCGGACATTACTACTGACACTGTTGATCAGGCCTTAATGACTGCACCACTTGCGCCATACAATAACCCTGATTTGTTGATTCGAACTAGTGGTGAAGAACGAATTTCCAATTTTTTGCTTTGGCAAATTGCTTACAGTGAATTGGTCTTTACGGAGGGGTATTGGCCTGATTTTGATGACGCAGAATTACGCCGTTGTATTAGCCAATTCCAACAACGTGACCGTCGCTTCGGTGGCGTCAAACAACCAAAAAATAAATAAGAGTTTGTGACAGGCTAAGGTCTGTCCAGAAGTGAGGAGTTTCATATGCGTACTCGTGTCATTACCGCCGCTGTGGCGTTATTGATTTTTATTCCGGTGATTGTCTATGGTGGTTGGCTAATTCAATTAGCAGCCATTGTCCTTGGCGCTGTGGCGTTAGGCGAAGTGCTGGTTATGAAAAAGAAGTTGGTCGTGTCTGCGGAAGCGATTATTAGTTTTCTAGGGTTACTTGTGCTACTAGCCCCACAAAGTTGGTTGGCGTTTTTGCCTGATAACCTCAATCGAGAATTTTTATTCTTTATTTTCGTGATGCTGTTGCTGTTACATACTGTATTCACACGCAACCATTTTTCGTTTGATGATGCTGGTGTGTTGACACTTGCAATGTTGTACATTGGCATGGGTTTTTACTACTTTGTTGCTGCTAGAAATACTGGGTTGTCCACGCTGTTCTACATTTTGTTTGTCATCTGGACGACAGATTCTGGTGCCTATATGATTGGGCGCAAATTGGGTCGGCACAAATTGGCTCCCCAAATATCGCCTAACAAAACGTGGGAAGGTTCTATTGGCGGCACGATTGTGGCCGTTATTGTCGGCAGTGTTTGGGTTGCCTTTTTTCCACAACACTTTAGTTTGCCGATAATGGTCATTCTGACACTAATTTACAGTGTTTGTGGTCAATTAGGCGATTTAGTTGAATCGTCTCTTAAACGTTTTTATGGTGTTAAGGATTCTGGCAAAATATTGCCGGGTCATGGCGGTATTTTGGATCGCTTTGACAGTTTGTTGTTTGTGTTACCAATCCTACATTTGACGGGATTGATTTAGACACACGTATTTGGTCTAGGAATATAGCTGTTCAAACTTCGGCTTTTTCATTTTTAAAAACGGTAGCCTGCTCAAATGAAAGGATCCTATGTGAATGGTAAAAACAATTGTTGCTTTTATTATTGTTTTTGGAATTTTAGTGGTCGTGCATGAGTTTGGCCACTTTTATTTTGCCAAACGGTCAGGTATTCTTGTGCGTGAATTTTCAATCGGAATGGGTCCCAAAGTTTTTTGGACGCACAAAAACGGGACGTTGTATACGATTCGAATTTTGCCCTTAGGGGGTTATGTTCGAATGGCCGGTGCTGCCGAGGATGAGGATGACCAACTTCAACCGGGAACGCCAATCAGTGTTATGGTGGGCGATTCTGGTAAAGTCACCAGAATTAATGCTAGTGATCAAACGACGCTGTTTAATGGCATTCCTGTTATTGTGACGGAGTCTGACTTAGTAGATCAATTGGTCATAAAGGGTTACGAAAACGGTGACGAAAGTGTCGTCAAGACGTATGCAGTAGATCACGATGCAACAATCATTGAAAAGGACGGCACAGAGGTGTTGATTGCGCCACGTGATGTCCAGTTTCAGTCGGCTACGTTGTGGCACCGTATTTTAACTAACTTTGCAGGACCACTGAATAACTTTATTCTGGCGTGGTTGGTGTTTGCCATTATGGGATTCGCCATGGGTGGCGTTGCCAGTAATAGCAACGCGATTTCAGGAGTATTAACGAATACGCCGGCGAAATCGGCTGGCCTGAAATCGGGTGACCGAATCGTTAGCGTTAATGACAAACGCACTAACAGCTGGACGGCTGTGACAAGTGCTATTACTAGTGATACCCATGGCGACATTACACTTGGCATTAAGCGTGGTCAAAAGACGGTTAAACATGTCAAAATAACGCCGCAGGTAAAAACTGTTTCTGGCAGTAAAACGCGGACCGTTGGCATTAAACGTGGTATCGATACCGGCTTTTTTGCAAAGCTATTTGGTGGGTTCTGGAACACGACTGTGCTGTTGTTCGCGGCGCTCGGTCATTTGTTCACGCATTTCAGTCTTAATGACCTTGGTGGGCCTGTGGCGATTTATGCGAATACGGCCACAGCTACACAGGCTGGTTGGAGTGGTATCCTCTACTGGCTAGGTTTTTTATCATTAAATTTAGGAATCGTCAACTTGTTGCCAATTCCTGCGCTTGACGGTGGTAAACTAGTTTTAAACGTAATTGAAGCAATTCGACGTAAACCATTGTCACAGCAAACTGAAGGTGTCGTTACAATCATCGGATTTGGTTTTGTTTTGTTTCTGATGATTCTGGTCACGTGGAACGATATCATGCGCTATTTTGTTCACTGAAACGACTGACAATGGCCGTTAACTTTTGGAAGATTGAGGAGAATTAATCGATGAAACAAAGTAAAATGCTAATTCCGACGTTGAAAGAAACGCCGAGTGATGCAGAGGCCTTGAGCCATCAAATGATGTTACGGGCGGGGTACATTCGACCAGTTGTTGCTGGTGTTTATGCCTACCTGCCACTGGCTTTCCAAGTGTTAACAAACGTGGAAACAATCGTTCGCGAAGAAATGGCTAAGATTGATGCTGTTGAAATGTTGGCTCCGGCGTTACTGCCAGCGGACCTCTGGAAACAGTCAGGGCGTTATGACACATACGGTCAGACGATGTACAAGTTGAAGGATCGTCACGAACGTGATTTGATTCTTGGCCCGACGCATGAAGAAACTTTTACGAGTTTTATTCGGGATGAAGTTAAGTCGTACAAACGGTTACCATTGGTTATGTACCAAATTCAACAAAAGTATCGTGATGAGGATCGTCCTCGTTACGGACTGTTGCGGGGTCGTGAATTCCTGATGCTGGATGTTTATTCATTCCATAGCGATGCTGAGAGTTTGGACCGCGTCTTCAAACAGATGGAAGTTGCCTTTCGAAATGTCTTTAATCGTTGTGGTCTGAACTACCGTGAAATTTTGGCGGATTCCGGGGCGATGGGTGGTAAGGAGTCTCGCGAATTTAATGCAATTGCGCCAGTCGGTGAAGACACGATTGCTTACTCCGACAGTAGTGATTACGCTGCCAATTTGGAAACTGCAACCAGTCTTTATGTACCTAAAAAATCGCATGAAGAACCTCGTGAGCTAGAAAAGATTGCTACTCCTGGTGAAAAAACCATCGATGCGATTGCTAAACGACTTGATATCGACACAACTAAGACATTGAAAACAATGTTGTATATGGCTGATGGCGAACCATTAGTTGCCTTGATCCGCGGTGATCATGAAGTTAATGACACCAAGCTAAAAAATGTTGCCGATGCGACTGACTTAGAAATGGCAACCACTGAACAGGCTGAACAGTATATGGGTGCAGATTTCGGTTCTCTAGGTCCTGTAGGCGTCAGTGAAGATATTAAAATCATTGCCGACCAGGATGTTGCCGACCTTATGAACATGCCGGTTGGTGCCAATGAAAATGGCTTCCACTATTTGAATGCAAACTTGAACCGTGACTTCCGCGTTGATCAGTTTGCAGACATTCGCTTGGTTCAGGAAGGCGATGTATCTCCTGATGGCGAAGGCGTCTTGAAGTTTAACCGTGGTATTGAAATTGGTCATGTGTTTAAATTAGGAACCCGCTATTCTGAGTCGCTTGGTGCTCAAGTCCTTGATGAAAATGGTCGTCAAAAAGACGTAATCATGGGTTCTTACGGGATTGGTGTGAGTCGTTTGCTGTCTGCGATTGCTGAACAGACGGCTGATGAAAATGGTCTTGCATGGCCTAAAGCCATTTCGCCGTTTGACATTCATTTGATTCCCGTTAACATCAAAAACGATGAACAACGTGAATTGACTGATGAACTTGAAACATCCTTAACTGATGCCGGTTACAAGGTGTTGGTTGATGACAGAACAGAACGTGCAGGGGTCAAATTTGCTGATTCAGATTTGATTGGTTTGCCATTGCGCGTTACCGTCGGGAAAAAGGCCGCAGACGGTATTGTAGAAATCAAACTGCGCAAGACTGGTGAGACAGTTGAAGTTCGCAAAGAAGAGTTGACTGAAACAGTGGCTATTCTGTTCAAAGGCATTGATTAACAATATCGATTGAAATTAAAATGTTATGGATAACAAGTCGAACCTTTAGGGTATTTTCCCATCAGGGTTCGACTTGTGTGCACTGTACTGAAAAACGATTATTTTATAATTGGCTACTTAAGAACATTCATGTGGGGAGGCCGCATTTTCGTGGCGTTAAATCAACACGAGCTTTTTATTAAATTACTAGACCAACTAAATCTTGAGTCACAGGCAACCGACGCAAATTTTGTGAACGCGCAGATTACCGATATGGTCGTTCATGAACAGAGCAGGACCTGGAGTTTTGGCTTTCATTTTGATCACATCTTGCCGTTCGAAACGTTTATGAACTTTTCACAGCGATTAACCCAAGCGTTTGATGAGATCGCAACGGTAAACTTTCACATTGCTTCAAATGATACACATGCTGAAATTGAAACGATTGCGCGCTACTGGACCTGGGCAGTCAGTCACAGCGGATTGAACGAGCAGTTTGCACGACAGTTGTGTGAAGGAACAGCACCAACTATGGATGGCGAACGAGTGATTATTACGGCGCCCAATCAAGTTGTTTCAGATTTTCTTAGCGGTGACACATTGACCGCTTTAGTTGCCACGTATCAGCGATTAGGTTTCCCCGAATTGTCATTTGCAACGACGGTTGATGAAGCGGCATCAGCGCAACAGCTTGCTGATTTTCAGGCAGCCAAGGAAAAACGAGACGAAGAAATGGTCACCAAAGCTGCTGCCGTCATCGCCAAAAATAAGGCCGAACATTCATCTGCGCCAACCGTCAACGGTCCTGTTAGTATGGGGCGGAAAATTAAAGATGACGAACCAGTTCGTCGAATGGATGAAATTACTGAGGAAGAACGCAGTGTGACCGTTGAGGGTTACGTGTTCGCCAAAGAAATTAGAGTACTTCGGTCAGGCCGACAGTTGCTGACGATAAAAATTACGGATTACACCTCTTCATTCATCGTGAAGAAATTTTCACGGAATGAAGATGACGAAGCTAATTTTGCGGCCATTCCTGAAAAAGCGTGGGTTAAAGTTCGTGGCTCTGTGCAGGAAGATAACTTCTCGCGGGACTTAGCCATTATTGCCAATGATTTGCAGGTGTTTTCTCATACAGAACGAGAAGACACTGCGCCAGAAGATGGTAAGCGGGTGGAATTGCACCTCCATACTCAGATGAGCACGATGGATGCTACGAATAACATTGCTGATTTTGTCAGCCGGGCAGCAAAATGGGGTCACAAGGCGATTGCAATCACAGACCATGCTGGTGTCCAAGGTTTCCCAGCAGCGTTTAAAGCTGCTGAAAAGGCTGGCATTAAAATGCTGTATGGTGTTGAGGTCAACTTGGTCGACGATGGTGAGCCAATTGGGATCAATGACGCTCATGAGGTGCTAAAAGGTCACGAATACGTGGTGTTTGACGTTGAAACGACTGGTCTTTCAGCCATTTACGATAAAGTTATCGAGCTTTCTGCCGTTAAAATGCAGGATGGTAACGTCATTGATCAGTTCGAGGAATTTATTGACCCTGGTTTTCACTTGTCTGATACGACCACTAACTTAACGAGTATTACGGATGATATGGTGGCAGGGTCTAAGACTGAAGAAGAAGTCTTTAAAATGTTCCGTGATTGGTATGGCGACGATATTTTGGTCGGTCATAACGTGACATTTGATGTCGGTTTTATGAACACTGGTTATGTGCGTCATGATATGCCAGAAATCGATAATCCGATTATTGATACTTTAACGCTGGCACGGTTTTTATACCCGACGTTAAAGGGTTACCGTCTGAATACACTAGCCAAAAAATTCAATGTTTCATTGGAACATCATCACCGTGCCATCTTTGATGCTGAGTCAACGGGTCATTTAGCCATGATTTTCTTGAAAGATGCAGAAGAACGCTATGGCATTGTTTATCATGATCAGTTGAATGAACACATGAGTGACAACGATGCGTACAAACATGCGCGACCATTTCACGCAACCGTGATTGCTAAGACGCAGGCCGGTCTGAAAAACTTATTTGAACTTGTCTCACTGTCGAATGTGAAATACTTCTACCGGGTACCCCGTGTACCGCGGAGTGAACTAAACCGTTTACGCGAGGGACTTATCGTCGGCTCAGCGTGTTCCTCTGGTGAAGTATTCGAAGCGGCCATGCAAAAGGGAAAAGCAGAAGCACTCAAGCGAGCAAAATATTACGATTATTTGGAAGTTCAACCTAAACCGGTTTACAAACCCTTAATTGAGGGTGAGTTAATTCACGACAATGCAAAACTTGAGGCAATCATTAAATCCTTAGTTGAAATCGCTCATGAATTGGATAAACCGATTGCGGCGACAGGGGATGTTCATTACTTGGATCCCCACGATGCTATTTATCGAAAAATCCTTATTAGTTCGCAGGGTGGTGCTAATCCGCTTAATCGTCATTCATTACCGGATGTTCATTTCCGTTCCACTGATGAAATGCTGTCAGAATTCAGTTTCTTAGGGGACGATTTGGCTCAGGAATTGGTTGTTACCAATCCGAATAAAATTGTTGACATGGTCGAAGATGTGCACCCGCTGAAAGATAAACTGTACACGCCAAGAATGGCAGGTGCTGAGGATGAAATCCGTGAACGGACAATGGACACGGCTCATGAACTATACGGTGATCCATTGCCAGATATCGTGCAAAAGCGTGTTGACCGTGAATTGAAATCGATTATTGGAAACGGGTTCTCTGTTATTTATTTGATTGCACAACGGTTAGTGCATAAATCTAACAAGGATGGGTACTTGGTTGGTTCTCGTGGGTCGGTGGGCTCTTCCGTTGTAGCGACGTTTGCCGGCATTACGGAAGTGAATCCACTGGCGCCCCATTATCTTTGTCCTAACCCAGAATGTAAGTACAGCGAGTTCTTTACGCATGGTGAATACAGTTCGGGCTATGATTTACCGGATAAGAACTGTCCTAAGTGTGGCACGTTGCTTAAGAAAAACGGACAGAACATTCCGTTTGAAACATTCCTTGGATTTAAAGGAAACAAGGTTCCTGATATTGATTTGAACTTCTCCGGAGATTATCAGCCCATTGCGCATAACTATACTAAAGTCATGTTCGGTGAGGATAATGTATATCGCGCGGGGACGATTGGAACGGTTGCCGATAAGACCGCTTATGGTTACGTTAAGGCTTATGAACGTGATCACGACGTTACTTTCCGCCAGGCTGAAATTGACCGTTTGTCCAGCGGCGCCACGGGTGTCAAACGAACGACGGGTCAACATCCAGCCGGAATTATCATCGTTCCGGACTACATGGATATTTACGATTTCACGCCAATCCAGTATCCTGCCGATGACCAAGACGCTGCTTGGCAGACAACTCACTTCGATTTCCATTCAATTCATGACAATATTTTGAAAATGGATATTCTTGGACATGATGATCCAACGATGATCCGGACATTACAGGATTTATCAGGAATCGATCCAAAGACGATTCCTACGGATGATCCCGGTGTGATGGGATTGTTCTCTGGTACAGATGTGCTAGGTGTTACAGAAGAACAAATCTTCAGTAAGACAGGGACACTGGGAATTCCTGAATTCGGAACCCGGTTTGTTCGAGGAATGCTTGAGGAAACACATCCGAAGAACTATTCCGAATTATTACAAATTTCAGGGCTGTCACACGGAACCGACGTTTGGTTGGGTAATGCGGAAGAGTTGATTAAAGACGGCACGGCGACGATTGCCAACGTGATTGGTTGTCGTGATAACATCATGACCGACTTGATTAACTACGGGTTGGATTCCGAAATGTCGTTTCAGATCATGGAATCTGTGCGTCACGGTCGCGGGATTCCTGATGAATGGCAAGCAGCTATGCGCGAATCGAATGTGCCACAGTGGTACATTGATTCCTGTCTAAAGATCAAGTACATGTTCCCAAGAGCACATGCCTCTGCCTATATTTTGATGGCGTTACGAGTGGCTTACTTTAAGGTTTACTTCCCAATGTTGTATTACGCTGCTTACTTCTCTGTTCGTGCTGATGATTTTGATCTAGTTGCCATGTCGCGTGGTAAAAATGCGGTTAAGGCATCAATGAAAACGATCATGGACAAGGGAAACGATGCATCAACTAAGGAAAAGAGTCTGTTAACGGTGCTTGAACTAGCTAACGAAATGATGGAGCGTGGCTTTAAGTTCAAAATGATTGATGTTGAACGTTCGGATGCACAGAGTTGGTTGATTGACGGAGACTCATTGATTGCTCCGTTTAATGCTGTTCCCGGCTTGGGCGATAACGTTGCTAAACAGATTGTTGCAGCTCGTGAGGAAAAGCCGTTCCTGTCCAAAGAAGATCTAAGCAAACGGGGCAAAGTTTCTGCTACGATTATTGATTTTCTGACTGAGAACCATGTGTTAGATGATTTACCTGACGAAAATCAGTTGAGCCTATTTTAAAGCCTTGTTTAGACTTGATTAAAACAGTCAATTTATATTTAGCATAATATGAACTGAACGTGGCTGTGATACTCGTTTATTTTGCCCAAACGATGCTGATGTCGCCGTGTGCCAAAAGATCGAAAAACTGTATGCAAAGCAAATACGCCTTATTCCCGAACTTGAGGAATAGGGCGTATTTAAGATTAGACATATCCAAAGCTTCAGCTTGTTTTCCGACTTGGTTTTAATTCATATTTTTAGTTCACTAATACTTATTGTGAGTTGGTTGTCAGCAATTTGCTCTGGTTAAGAGTGGCCTTGTTTTCAAAACGTTCCGCTTCGTTGAACTTTACATTATGGTCGTTATACCAGCGCCTGACAGCATCTGTTTGGTCAGCAAAAAGGGGTGGCAAAGACAATTGTTGCCCCATAGTAGATGCTGGTTCTTCCAATGCAAAACCAGGTGTAACAGTTGCCAATTCGATTCGGTTATCGGAGGGGTCACGAACATAAATACTTTGAAACCAGCCGCGGTCACGATAAAGTTCAATATCCAAACCAAGTGATTGTGCCCGTCTGTAATAATGAAACAGTGTTGCCTGATCAGGAACTTGTAATGCAATGTGATCAACACTGCCGCGGCCCATTCGTGAGCGGTGATTTGAATCAGGTGCTGAGGTCAGAGTGATTGATGCACCGCTAGATGGGAGGGGAATATGATGATTAAAGTCGTTGAGCCCCAACCAATCCTGATAGAAGGTGACCGTTTCCGAATAATTAATATAGTCAATATTGGTTCCAAGTAGACCAACTATTTGATTCTCCACGGGAACATCATTTGGCACATGCTGGTGATCCGTTAATTGACGATCCACTTCGACGAAGGTTAACAAAACACCATCTGGGTCTGTGACTGTTAGTCCGCTAGTAATAAGCTGTGGATGAAAGTTGGGCGCCTTAAGCCGTTTTTGCCAATAGGTCGTCGTATTACGAGGAATGCCGATCCGAATACCTGTTAGTCCGTGGTTTGCTTCCTGACGTTGGCCTAAATGGTCTAAAACAAAAAAGGTGATGACACTGCCGGGATCGCCTAAATTATTACCGTAATAAAGGTGTCGGATGTGAACGGCTTCTTGATTAACGGAATTTTTAACGAGTCTGAGACCAAGTACTTGAATGTAAAATTGTGCATTAGCGGAAGCATTACCGGTCAGCAATGAAATATGATGTGGTGAAAAAAGCATGATACCCCTCCTCAATATCAGTTGGACTTAATCATATTTTATACCGAACATGCTCAAAATGCTTGAATTGGTGCCGTTGGTTGTGTTTTTGGCGCTGGGATGCTATACTATGACTTGTAATTTAAGACTCTTAATCTAAGAGTGAGCCATTCGTGGCTCGCTCTTTTTTCAGGGCTAAATGAGGAGGTGGAAAACTTGAGCAGTGTGACAGAAACGGTTACCCAGATGGTTCAGCCCATCGTTGACGAACATCATTTTCAGCTTGTGGATGTTGAATTTGTCAAGGAAGGTAAAAGCTGGTATTTGCGCGTCTACGTGGACAAACAAGGCGGCATTACCATTGATGACTGTGTCATCGTGAATGATGCTCTGAGTGCGGAGCTTGATGCCGCTGACCCAGATCCCATTCCCCAAGCTTACTATTTAGAAGTTTCCTCGCCAGGCGCGGAACGGCCACTAAAAAAGGAGGCCGATTTCGAAAGCGCAGTTAACCAGTATATTCACATTTCACTGTATCAACCGATTGACAAAGTGAAGGTATTTGAAGGTACTCTGGCTGAACTTACGCCGGAAACATTAACGTTGAATTATAAAGTCAAAGGGGTTGCTAAAACAGTGACGATTGAACGTAAAGCCATTGCAAGTGCCCGTTTGGCGATTGATTTTAGTGGTATTTAAAACACAACTGACACAGTGATCGTGCCTAAAGTCGCGAATCGCTATCCTGACGGTTTATGTAAGGAGTACTAGGAAATGAGTAAAGAATTGGTTGGGGCGCTAGACGCTCTTGAACAAGAAAAAGGGATCAAAAAGCAAGTGGTTATCGAAGCGTTGGAAGCAGCGTTAGTTTCTGCTTACAAACGGAATTATAATCAAGCTGCTAACGTTGATGTTGAATTCAACGAACGCAAAGGAGATATCAAGGTCTACGCAGTTAAAACTGTGGTTGAGGATGTCGAAAACGACCAGTTGCAAGTAAGTTTGCAAGATGCTGTAGCCATCAATCGGGCCTATGAAATTGGCGACGAAATCAAGTTTGAAGTAACACCAAAAAACTTTGGCCGAATTGCTGCTCAGACTGCTAAGCAAGTTATCATGCAACGAGTTCGTGAAGCTGAACGTGGTTTGGTTTACGATGAATACAGTCAGTACATGGATGAAGTCGTTACTGGTGAAGTTGAACGCCAGGACACACGTTACTTGTACGTCACGTTAGGCAGTGGTTCTAATACGGTTGAAGCCGTTATGGCTAGTTCAGATCAGATGCCAAACGAGACATACAAGATGCACGATAAGATCAAGGTTTATGTTTCGCGGGTTGAAAATAACCCTAAAGGGCCACAAGTGTTCGTTAGCCGGACGCATCCAGAGTTACTAAAACGCCTATTTGAAGAAGAAGTGCCAGAAATTTATGATGGTACTGTTGAAATTGTTTCGATCGCCCGTGAGGCTGGTGATCGTGCTAAGATTGCCGTAAAGTCTAACGATCCTAACTTGGACCCTGTTGGTACCTGTGTTGGTCCTAGTGGTCAGCGTGTCCAATCTATTGTTAATGAATTATCCGGTGAAAACATGGATATCGTTGAATGGGTGGATGACGAAGCACAATACGTTGCTAACTCACTGAACCCAGCTGAAGTAGTTGACGTTGTGTTCGATTCTGAAAACGAACGGGCTTGCACGGTGGTTGTTCCAGATTATCAATTGTCATTAGCAATTGGTAAGCGTGGTCAAAATGCCCGCTTGGCTGCTAAGCTGACCGGTTTCAAGATTGATATTAAGTCAGAAACTGAAGCTGCCAACTTGTTTGAAGATGCGGATGATCAGGAGTATGTTGAAGCTGGGTCAGACGTTGAGGTCGACAAGCCCGATTTTGAAAAGGGCGAAGACGACGATCAGTCCGAAAAGTAGACTGGCACTAGTTTTTAACCTTAAGGGGGAATTGTGATGCATCAGCGTAAAGTACCCATGCGTAAAGACATTGTCAGTGGCGACATGTTTCCGAAAAAAGACTTGATTCGTGTGGTCAAGAATAAGGAAAATGAAGTCACAATCGATCCAACGGGTAAGCAAAATGGTCGTGGCGCCTATGTGACCATTGATACAGCGACGGCTAAAAAGGCACAACATGAGCATAGCTTGGACAAGGCGTTTGGGATGAAAGTTGACGACGCTTTCTATGAAGAGTTAATTGCTTATGTCGATCACCAGCAAGCCCGGCGCGAGCTGTTTGGGGACAATCACAAATGACCCCAGAGCAGCAGTTATTAAACCTTCTTGGCCTGGCACAACGGGCGGGCCAGTTGGTTACAGGTGAACCCATGGTATTAGCAGCGATTAAAGCAGGCAATATTCGTTTTCTGTGGGTTGCAAATGACATGGGCGCAAGTTCAAAAAAGAAGTTAACTGATAAAGCAAGCTTTTACCATGTGCCGGTCAGTACTGCATTTAATGTTGCGGAACTGAGTCAGGCTACAGGACGACAACGTTCAGCATTAGGCGTCAGCAACGCTGGCTTTGCCAAAAAAATGCAAACGTTATTGGATAAAATGAAATGAGGAGAGTGAAAGGATGGCCAATAAGCGAATCTATGAACTCGCGAAGGAACTTAATGTTTCCAGCAAGGAGCTCCTAACGAAGGCAAGCGCCAAGGGGATGAGTTTTAATAATCACATGGCGACCATTAGTGATGCTCAAGAAAAGACGTTACGTGGGATTATTAAACCGACTGTTCAAGCGAAGGCTGCCAATGCAGCGGCAAACGAAAAGTCTGGTGATGCCGCACCTAAACGCAAAGTTGTTCACCATTTGATCAACAATAATAAGAAATCAAACCGTCGCCATACTAATTTTGGCCGAAACGGGGCCAACCTACACGGCGAAGGGCGGATCATGAATTTGAGCAATCCACGGACGAATAATCGTCAAACAAAACGTCAGCAAGAACAGCAGTCAACGGCACCACGCTCTCAAGCTGCTGCTTCACAGACTGCAACAAGTACTGCAGCTAAAACGACATCACAAGCTGTTCAGTCTACCGCAACTTCAGTGACTGCATCGTCAGCTGCTAAGTCAACGATGCCTCGTTCACAGGCAACGGCTAAGACAACCGCTACAAGTCATGCACCGCATTCTACTGCCAGTCACACGACGAGTCGATCAACTCAGTCGCGGCCAGCTGGAAGAAACACTGATCAGCGTAACGGCGGTAACAATAACTCACGCAATAACAATCACACAACGGCTAACCGTAATAGCACCAACAGTTCGCATTCAAATGGCCGTAGTGGAGGCTATAACGGTAACAGTAGCAACAACCGTAATAACAATACTAATAACGGTAGTCGTGATAATAACCGTAGTTATGGCTCACGTAACAACAATGGCTCTAACAATTCTGGTAACTCAAACAACCGGAACAGTACCAACTCGCGCAACACGAGTTCGCGTACTTCGAACCGACCAACTGCTAATGCCGGTGCATCGTCATCCAATAACAACAGCAATGGCAGTGGTCGTAATAACCGTTTCAGTAACAGTAACAACGGTAACCGTTTTGGCAATAACAACCGTCGTGGCGGCCGTGGTCAACAACAATATGGACAGAAGCACCAAAAACGTAATAAACGTAATCAACGAATTAAGCAGACTTCCCAAGCACAGCCAGCACCAACTCGTAAGGAACGTCCATTACCAGATGTATTGATGTATGACGTTGGCATGAACGCTCAGGACTTGAGTAAAATCTTGCACCGTGAGACTGCGGAAATTGTTAAGAAATTATTTATGCTGGGTGTCATGGTTAACCAAAACCAAAGTTTGGATAAGGATACTATTGAAATTTTGGCAGCAGATTACGGTATCGAAGCTCAAGAAAAGCCTAAGGAAGATATTGCTGATATCGACAAATTCTTCGAAGAGCAATCGACGACTGATCCAACTAAGTTAGTACCACGTCCACCAGTTGTAACAATCATGGGTCACGTTGACCACGGTAAAACAACACTGTTGGATCAACTGCGTAATTCTCACATTACGGCTGGTGAAGCCGGTGGGATCACTCAGAAGATCGGTGCTTATCAAGTTGAATTAAAGGGTCGTAAGATTACCTTTATCGATACACCCGGGCACGCGGCCTTTACTGCTATGCGTGCGCGTGGTGCGGACATTACTGATATTACGATTTTGGTTGTTGCTGCTGATGATGGTGTTATGCCTCAAACCATTGAAGCTATTCACCATGCGCAAGCTGCTAAGACGCCAATTATCGTAGCCGTTAACAAGATTGATAAGCCAGGTGCCAACCCGAACCATGTTATTGAACAGTTGTCTGCTTACAACTTGATTCCTGAAGACTGGGGTGGCGATACCATCTTTGTCGAAATTTCAGCCAAGTACGATAAAAACCTGGATGAATTATTGGACATGATTCTTTTGCAAGCTGACTTGATGGAACTCAAGGCAGATCCAGAACAGCGTGCTCTTGGTTCAGTTATTGAAGCGCGTTTGGACAAGGGTCGTGGCCCTGTTGCCACTGTCTTGGTTCAAGAAGGCACCCTTGAAGTCGGTGATCCAATTGTTATTGGGAACACTTACGGACGGATTCGGACCATGAACAATGATCGTGGTCGGACCGTTAAAGAAGCTACACCTGCAACACCAGTGGAAATCACTGGGATGAACGATGTACCAGAAGCCGGCGACAAGTTTGTTGTCTTTGAAGATGAAAAATCTGCTCGGGCAGCTGGTGAGGAACGTGCTAAACGTGCCTTAGTTGAAGAACGCTCACATGCTAACCACGTGACGTTGGACAATCTGTTCGACACCATGAAGGAAGGCGAAATGAAGGAAGTTGACGTTATCATCAAGGCCGATGTTCAAGGTTCTGTTGAAGCATTAGCAACTTCATTCCAGAAGATTCAGGTTGATGGTGTTCGGGTTAACATTATTCATCAGGCCGTTGGTGCCATTAATGAAAGTGATGTTACTCTAGCCGAAGCTTCAAATGCAATCATTGTTGGCTTTAACGTTCGTCCGACTGCTCAAGCCAAGTCGCAAGCTGATAGCGATGGTGTGGACATTCGTTTGCACAACGTTATCTACAATGCTATCGATGAAATTGAATCAGCCATGAAGGGTATGCTTGAACCTGTCTACAAAGAAGAGGTTACCGGTCAGGTTGAGGTTCGTGAACTTTACAAAGTTTCTAAAGTCGGAACTGTTGTCGGTGGTATGGTTACGGAAGGCTACATCAGCAGCGATGCCGGTGTTCGTTTGATCCGTGATGGCGTTGTCGTTTACGAAGGTAAGTTAGGCTCTCTACAACGGTTCAAGGATCAGGTTAAGCAGGTTAAAGCTGGTTTTGATCTTGGTCTAACCATTGCTGGTTATAACGACATCAAGGTTGGCGACGTTATCGAAGCCTTCGTGATGAAGGAAGTTCCCGTCGAATAATCTCGATAGTTTAGTAAATTCAAGTAACGTTAGGAGTGAAAGACGATGCCAAATAAGCATTATCGTGTGGGTCGCCTGGAACAGGAGATTCAACGTGAAGTTGCTGATATTTTGCTTAAACGGGTTCGTGATCCTCGTGTAGCCGGTGTCACTATTACCGGTGTTGAGGTAACGGGCGACTTGCAAGAGGCAACATTGTATTACAGTATCTTGTCCGACAAGGCAAGTGATAACGAAAAGGCTGCAGCTGGATTGAGCAAGGCTAGTGGTTTGATTCGTAGCGAACTTGGCAGTCGGCTAAGCATTTACAAGACACCTGAAATCACGTTTGAGCAAGATAAATCCGTTCAGTATGGTAATCATATTGATGAATTAATTAATAAATTACACCAACAAGAACGTGACTAATCATTAAAGCGACTGCCAAGACTGGCAGTCGCTTTTTAGTTTTTGCTAGGTTATAATTGTGACCGTTATTAATTCAAATTGATGGACCGCTGTAGGCTGGTGCATCCTTAAAAGATGAAGTGAGGTTCTGCTGCCATGGAAGGCATTTTGCCGATTAATAAGCCGCGTGGAATGACGAGTCATGACGTGGTTTTTAAACTGAGAAAAATATTGCACACAAAAAAGATTGGCCATTCAGGAACGTTAGATCCCAATGTTGATGGTGTGTTGCCTATCTGTGTGGGACCGGCTACGAAGGTCGTGCCGTATTTAATGGCGTCAGGGAAAGTTTACCGTGGCACAGTAACGTTGGGGTTTGCCACGGAAACCGAAGATTTAGACGGGGCAGAGATTGCTCGAAAACCGTTGCCGCAGCCATTTACTGATGCTCAAATTTTGCACGCTATGATGGGACTGATTGGTGACATTGATCAAATTCCACCGATGTATTCAGCAGTCAAAGTTAATGGGCGCAAGTTATACGAGTACGCTCGGGCTGGGGAAACAGTTGAACGTCCATTGCGTCACATTCATGTTGATCGTTTCGAACAAACGGGACCAACGAGTTTCGACAAAGAAAACGGAACTCAAGTGATTCCGTTTGAAATTGGCTGTGGTAAGGGGACTTATGTTCGAACGCTTTCCGTTCAATTGGGTGAAGCATTGGGTGTCCCCGCCGTTATGAGCGATTTGACACGTTTGAAAAGTGGTGGCTTTGATCTGTCACAAACAGTCACTTTAGAACAGGTTGCCGACGCAATGACTACCGGCACTATTAATCAGTATTTATTGCCAATTGATGTTGCGCTGGCTCATTATCCCGTGACAGAGCTAACGTTAGCTGAATGGCAGATTGTTACAAATGGCGGTTTTTTGTCGCCCTCTGTATTAGTTGATCAAAAGGTCACTGCCCTTAAGTTCCAGAATCATATTAAGGCGCTTTACCAATTGTCAACTGACGGTAAAGTAGCCAAGCCACTGAAAATGTTTTCGAATCATCTGTAATGAATGTAAATTAAAATTTTTGATATTGAAGGTGCGAAACATTGCAAGTTATTTATTTACGACATCCATACCGACCAGAACAAATTCCTGATGGACCGGTTGTTTTAGCAATGGGATTTTTCGATGGTGTGCATATTGGTCATCAAACGGTAATTGAGCGGGCACGTAAATTGGCCAATGAACGAGGTGTCAAGCTTGCGGTGCTGACATACACGCATCATCCTTCAATTGTCTACAAGACATCCGTTGACTCCTTTCGCTATTTATCGACGTTTGACCGTAAATTAGAATTATTAGATCAGCTCGGCGTTGATATTGTGTATGGCATTAGTTTTACCTCCCAGTTATCGGCGGTTGCTCCACAGAAATTTGTTGACGATTACATGGTTGGTTTGCATGCGGTGGCCGTGGTTGCCGGATTTGATCACACGTATGGCAAAAAGGCAATTGCTGGTATGGCACAATTGCCGACTTATGCTAAAGGGCGTTTTGATGTGGTCGAGGTCAAACAAGTGGCAATTGACCAGGCCAAGGATAGTTCGACGCGAATTCGTGAGTTAATTGATGATGGCCAACTGGCACAAGCCAACGAGTTGTTGGGTTACACCTACCAAACTACTGGAATTATTGTTCATGGTGAGGCGCGTGGACGCACATTAGGCTATCCAACGGCTAATGTTGATCCGACAGCGAGTGAACGGGTTCCAGGAATTGGAATTTACGCTGTGTGGCTCCAAATCGGGCAGCAATGGTATCCGGGCATGGCTTCAATAGGTCGCAACGAAACGTTTGGTGAACATCGGCCTATCACTATCGAGATTAATCTACTTGATTTTAATCAGGAAGTTTACGGTGAAGAGGTTAAGGTCGCTTGGGGTGCGTATCTGCGTGGTCAAGTTAAGTTTGACGGTGCGGATGCTTTGGTGCATCAACTAGACCAGGATGCTGCAGACACTCGCGCCTTCATGACGAAACACCGACAAGGACCCGTTGAACGTTTATCGATGAAACAGTAACTTTTTAATGAAAGAACGGTTTTTCCCCACATTTAGGAAAGAGCCGTTCTTTTGTTGCCATTTTGAGGTTTTTTCGATGGTTAATTGCGTTGAAAAAAATAATTAACAAAAGATGTTTGAAGTCGCCAAAATTGTTTGACTTTGTTTGACCAAGTTGTTATATTAGTAACTGTTCTTAGCACTCAAATAGCGTAAGTGCTAAAAGGGGTGATTAAGACGCTAACAGAACGACAAAAAGTGATTTTGCAGGCGATCGTGCGTGAGTATACGGAAACCGGTGCGGCAGTTGGGTCTAAGGCCCTTGCAGCGCGCTTACCGATTCACGTTAGCTCTGCAACAATTCGCAATGAAATGGCATCGTTGGAAGAACAGGGTTATGTTCAAAAAGAGCATACGTCTTCGGGACGGATTCCGTCGCTGGCAGGTTACCGTTATTATGTTGACCATCTTGTTAATAATGATGCGGTGGCACATGCCGATATTCAGTTAATCCAAAATGAATTGAGCGGTTCTTTTAATAAGATTGATGAAATCATTGAAGAGTCGGCCAATTTATTATCGGAATTGACGTCATATACTGCTTTCACACTTAAGCCTGAACAGGCAGATGCGCGACTAAGTGGTTTTCGGTTAGTGCCTTTAGGCAATCGACAGGTGATGGCAATTTTGGTAATGGACAGCGGTGAAGTTGCTAATCAAACGTTCACGATTCCACGCTCAATGTCCAGCGATCAGCTGGAAACAGTGGTTCGTCTGATTAATGATCAGTTAGTTGGTTTGCCAATTACTGAAATTGTGGACAAACTGCGTGTGGAAATTCCTGCAAAAGTTGGTCAATATATGCAAACCCCGGAAGGTTTTTTACAAATCTTCGGTCGTGTATTAGATCAAGCAGCTACGGAACGTTTCTTCGTTGGCGGCCGCTTAAACTTGCTGAACTTTTCCGTTAACCACAACCCGCAGGACTTAAAATCGCTGTATCAATTGTTTGATACGTCAGATGATATCGCCAGTGTTTTAAGTCCACCGGACAATAAAGTACAGGTGAAGATTGGTAATGAGATTACCAATGATTTACTTAAGCATTATAGTTTGGTTACAGGAACTTACGATGTGGGTTCCCACGGAAGAGGTATGATTGCCGTGTTAGGTCCAACACGGATGCCATATTCGCGAATGATTGGTTTAGTTGGTGCATTCCGACAAGAACTGGCCGCTAAGCTTTTGGATTATTATCGAAACCTGGATGACTAAGGCTTTTACCAGTTACCAGTGGTTTGACTATAAAATTAAATGGAGGTGGCAGTTTGTCAAACAAAAAAGAAGCCCAATCATCAGCAGCAAAAGATGATCAACAGGCTAAGGCAAACGCAGCTAAGGCGAAGGATCCAACGGCTAAGGACATTAAGAAAAAGGTTCAGCAGCCAACGGAAAATGATACCGTCGATCAATCTGCTGAAATTGATAAGCTGAATGATAAATTAGCGGAGAAGGACGATCAATTACTTCGAGCACAGGCAGAAATTGCCAACATTCAACAGCGGCAAAAGAAAGAAACCGCCCAGTTGATGAAGTACGATGGTCAACAATTGGCACACGACGTGGTTCCCGAGCTGGATAACCTTGAGCGTGCCTTGAATACTGACGTTCAGGATGAAGCTGCAAAACAGTTGAAACACGGTGTTGAAATGGTGTATAACCACCTTCAAAATGCTTTGAAGGAAAATAACGTGACGGAGATTGAAGCACTCAACAAACCGTTTGATCCAACGTTGCACCAAGCAGTCCAGACCACACCGGTTGGCCCCGATCAGAAACCGGATACTGTTGTGGCAGTGCTTCAAAAGGGCTACATGCTTAAAGATCGCGTTTTACGTCCAGCAATGGTCGTTGTCGCGCAGTAAGCAATTAGATTAAATAATAAGGAAGTTTATAAAAATGGCTAAAATTATTGGAATTGACTTAGGTACTACGAACTCAGCGGTTGCTGTTCTTGAAGGCAGTCAACCAAAGATTATCGCTAATCCAGAAGGTAATCGGACAACGCCTTCCGTTGTCTCATTCAAGAATGGTGAGACACAGGTTGGTGAAGTTGCCAAACGACAAGCAATCACTAACCCTAACACCGTTCGTTCAATCAAGCGTCACATGGGTGAGGCAGGTTACACGGTTGATATTGAAGGTAAGAAATATACTCCTCAAGAAATTTCAGCAATGATTTTACAATATATCAAGGGGTTTGCTGAAGATTACCTTGGTGAAAAGGTTGAACAAGCAGTTATTACTGTTCCTGCTTACTTCAACGATGCACAACGTCAAGCAACAAAAGATGCTGGTAAAATTGCCGGTTTAAACGTTGAACGAATCATTAACGAACCAACGGCTTCAGCACTTGCTTATGGTTTGGACAAAAAAGACAAAGATGAAAAAATCTTAGTTTACGACCTTGGTGGTGGGACATTTGATGTTTCTATCCTTGAATTAGGTGACGGTGTCTTTGATGTTCTGTCAACCAATGGTGACACGCATCTTGGTGGTGATGACTTTGACCAGAAGATCATTGACTGGTTAGTTGATGGCTTTAAGAAGACCAACGGTGTGGACTTATCTAAAGACACCATGGCTATGCAACGGTTGAAGGATGCTGCTGAAAAGGCCAAGAAGGATCTGTCAGGTGTTAATGAAGCACAAATTAGTTTGCCATTTATTTCCAGTGGTGATAACGGCCCATTACATTTGGAAGAAACCTTGTCACGTGCACAATTTAACCAAATGACGGCTGACTTAATCGAACGGACTAAAACACCCGTTCAAAATGCTTTGCGCGATGCTGACTTATCAATGGACGACATTGACGAAGTTATCTTAAACGGTGGTTCTACTCGGATTCCAGCTGTTCAAGAGGCTGTTAAGGACATGGCAGGTAAGGAACCTAACCATTCTATCAACCCTGATGAAGCCGTTGCTCTTGGTGCCGCTGTTCAAGGTGGTGTTATCACTGGTGATGTGAAGGATGTTGTTTTGCTTGACGTTACGCCATTGTCACTTGGTATCGAAACCATGGGTGGTGTCTTCACGAAGTTGATTGATCGTAACACAACGATTCCAACGTCTAAGAGTCAAACATTCTCAACTGCTGCTGATAACCAACCAGCCGTTGATATTCACGTGCTCCAAGGTGAACGGCCAATGGCAGCTGATAACAAGACATTGGGTAACTTCCAATTAAGTGATATTCCAGCTGCACCTCGTGGTGTGCCACAAATTCAAGTCACGTTCGACATTGATAAGAACGGGATCGTTAACGTTTCCGCTAAGGATATGGGAACGAACAAGGAACAAAAGATTACCATTAAGAGTAACTCCGGTTTGTCTGACGATGAAATCGAACGGATGAAGAAGGAAGCCGAAGAAAACGCTGATGCCGATAAGAAACGCAAGGAAGACGCTGACCTTAAGAACGAAGTCGATCAATTATTGTTCCAAGTTGACAAGACTTTGGAAGAACTCAAGGGTAAGGTTTCTGATGACGAAGTTAAGAAGGCAACCGATGCACGTGATGCATTGAAGAAGGCCCAATCTGATAACAACGTTGAAGAAATGAAGACCAAGAAGGATGAATTGAACAAGATCGTTCAAGACCTTACGGTTAAGTTGTATCAACAAAACGCTAGTTCCGGACAAGCTGCCGATGGTTCTGCGGCTGGTCAGGATGGCAGTCAAGCAGGTTCTGCTGACGGCGATGGCAAGACAGTTGACGGCGACTTTAAAGAGGTTAACCCTGACGACAAGAAGTAGTTTCTCGCATAAGAAATAGCGATACAAGAGTCAAAGGCGCATGCGCATCTTTGACTCTTTGTGTATGTGAGGACCATTTCTGTGGTAAACTTACGCAATACTAAACAAAAGGCAGAAGCTCATAGTATCGGTACTAGGTTATCGAGATGACAAGCTTTAATTGGGGGTTCACACATGTCTCAAGGAAGAGACCCGTATGACGTGCTCGGCGTGGGCCGGGATGCGTCTCAGGATGAGATTAAAAAGGCGTTTCGCAAACTTTCCAAAAAGTACCATCCGGACTTGAATAAGGCCCCAGATGCTGAGGAAAAGTTTAAGGAAGTTGCTGATGCTTACGAAAAGATTGGCGATCCGCAAAAGCGCCAACAATATGACCAATATGGTGATGCTGGGCAGCAGTTCGGCGGTGGCCAAGGTGGTTTCGGAGGTCAGGGCTTTGGCGGCTTTAGTGGTGGTCAAAGCTTTGGCGGTTTTGACGATATCTTTAGTCAAATGTTTGGGGGCGGTGGTGCATCTCGCCGCAATCCAAGCGCACCGCAACCTGGTCAGGACTTACAGTACTCGATGAGCTTGAAGTTCGAAGAAGCCATTTTCGGTAAAAAAACAACAATTAAATATGACCGTGAAGAAGTTTGCCACACTTGTGGCGGTAATGGAGCTAAACCCGGTACTTCTCCGGTAACGTGTCATAAATGTGGTGGTACTGGGTACGTTGAAACAGTCCGGAACACACCACTTGGTCAGATGCGTTCACAACAAGTTTGTGACGTTTGTGGCGGAACTGGTAAAGAAATCAAAGAAAAGTGCCCAACTTGTCATGGTACAGGTCACAACACTGAAAATCACGAAATCGAAGTCACTGTTCCTGCAGGTGTCGACGATGGTCAACAAATGCGGTTACAAGGTCAAGGTGAGGCTGGAACGAATGGCGGTCCTTACGGAGACCTGTACATTGTCTTCACGGTTCAACCAAGCAAAGACTTTCAGCGTGATGGTGCCGACATTTACTTCAGTCAACCACTGACGTTTGCTCAAGCCGCGTTAGGTGACGAAATTGAAGTAAAAACAGTGCATGGTAACGTTAACTTGAAGATTCCAGCTGGCACTCAGACTGGTACTAATTTCAGGTTGCGCGGTAAGGGTGCACCTCATTTGCGTGGTAATGGTAATGGTGATGAACGGGTTACAGTAACTGTTCAAACGCCTAAGGGTCTTAATAAGGCTCAAAAGGATGCGCTTAAGGCTTTTGCTAAAGCTAGCGGCGAGGATGTCCCAACTGGTCATGGCGGTCTATTCGGCCGACGTTAACAAGCAGTTGAACGAAATGAATGATAAAGGCGTATTCTGCGGTAAAATGACTGCGGGATACGTCTTTATCTTTATACTGGCGAGTTTAAGCTTTGTCGATTATTTGAATGCTAGTGGAGACTTTAGGCGATCATTTGTTTGATATAAATTGTCGCAGGGCAAGATCATTGGTATAATAAGTGTTTAGAATTCAACGTTATCAAAAGGTAATGTGTAACAATACCGAAGGTTAGCTTCGTGAGTTGCAGGGAGGAAATGTGCATGGATCTAACGGAAATGCAGGAACGACAGCGACATATTCGAAATTTTTCGATTGTTGCCCATATCGATCACGGTAAATCAACCTTGGCTGATCGCATTCTAGAATTGACCGATACTGTGTCCAAACGGGAAATGCAGAATCAAGTGCTAGATGACATGCCGCTGGAGCGTGAACGTGGGATTACAATCAAGTTAAACGCAGTGGAGTTACACTATCACGCGAAGGACGGGGAAACCTATATCTTTCACTTAATTGATACGCCTGGACACGTGGATTTTTCTTATGAAGTCTCACGCTCATTAGCGGCGTGTGAAGGGGCTTTATTGGTGGTAGATGCTGCTCAGGGTGTAGAAGCACAGACATTAGCGAATACGTATTTAGCGTTAGATAATGATCTAGAGATTCTGCCAGTTATTAACAAGATTGACTTGCCATCGGCTCAGCCAGAAGTTGTTCGTGAGGAAATTGAAGAAGATATTGGGATTGATGCATCTAATGCTGTTTTAGCAAGTGCCAAGAGTGGGATTGGGATAACTGATATTCTTGAGCAAATCGTGCACCAGGTACCGGCGCCAACTGGTGATTTGGACAAACCATTAAAAGCGTTGATTTTTGATTCAATCTATGATGATTATCGTGGGGTTGTTTTGAGCCTCCGAATTATGGAGGGAACGGTTAAGCCCGGTGACCACATTCGTTTGATGAATTCGGGAACAGAGTATGAAGTGACCGAAGTCGGCGTTAACTCGCCGAAGCCAATCAAACGTGACGTGTTGATGGCGGGGGATGTTGGCTATATCACTGCATCCATTAAGGACATTGCGGATACACGAGTGGGTGATACGGTGACGGATGCTGTTAATCCGACCGAAAAGGCCTTACCAGGTTATCGTAAGATGAATCCAATGGTCTACGCAGGATTATATCCAACCGATAATGGTAAGTACAACGACTTGCGTGACGCTTTGGAGAAGTTACAGCTTAACGATGCAGCATTAGTTTTTGAACCGGAGAAGTCACAGGCATTGGGCTCAGGTTTTCGTTGTGGATTCCTAGGAATGCTGCATATGGACGTGGTTCAGGAACGGTTAGAACGTGAGTTTGATTTGGACTTAATTACGACGGCACCGTCTGTTACGTATCATGTTGATATGACTGATGGTTCTCAAGTCATTGTGGAAAATCCTTCTGAAATGCCTGACCCATCTAACATTAAAACAATCAATGAGCCTTACGTTAAGGCAACCATCATGGTGCCAAATGATTACGTTGGTGCGGTGATGGAATTATGTCAGCGAAAACGCGGTGACTTTGATACGATGGCATATCTTGATGATCACCGGGTAAACGTGATATACTACATGCCATTATCTGAAATCATCTTTGACTTTTTTGACCGTCTTAAAAGTAGCACCCGTGGTTATGCATCCTTAGATTATGAGTTGGATGAATACCGACCAGGCGATCTTGTTAAGATTGATATCTTACTGAACGGGGATAAAGTTGATGCGCTGAGTTTTATTGTTGCACGCGAATTTGCAGCCAATCGTGGTCGGACCATTGTTGGTCGTTTAAAAACAATCATTCCTCGTCAGAACTTTGAAATCCCAGTCCAAGCGGCCATTGGTGCCAAAGTAGTGGCCCGGTCTGACATCAAGGCTTATCGGAAAGATGTAACGGCTCACTTATATGGTGGTGACCGTACGCGGCGGATGAAGTTACTCGAGAAGCAAAAAGTCGGTAAAAAACGGATGAAAGCCGTCGGAATCGTTGATGTGCCACAAGAAGCATTTATGGCTGTTCTTCAGACTGACGAAGAAGAAAGTCATAAAACAAAATAATTGTTCATTTGACATTGACTATTGGTGAATTAATGAGCAAAATAAGAAAGACAAATTGGAGGTGAGCGTGTGTTAGCACGGACCAAAACGTTTTTGAAAGCAAGTCAGTTTAAATATGAGAAGACGTATATTCGGCCGATGATGGTGCCACAACACGTGTACGTTCTCCGCTTTGGTAAGAAGAAGCTCAATAACCGTTTGATTGCTAAGTACAGTCATAGTTGGACTGGGCGGTTAAAGATTGACGAGATTGATCTTCGTCTTCACGGACAGCATAATCCGCGGGTATTCCAAGATGAAAATGAGTTATTGAAATACTTGGCCAGCCACATTTTGACAGATGATGGGCGGGAACGGTATGCAAAAGTTCGGAAAGCGGCCGAGCGGGAACACGTTGGTGAATAAACTGGTGTGGGTGCCTTCGGTGTTTTAAGCCACTGATAATAACTGATTAATATCTCTTTGTGTCGATTAGTAGACTAATTCGGCGCAGAGAGATTTTTTTATTCTACGGACGAAGATCGGCCTGTTATGTCCACTAGTTGCGCTGGCCTAGTAGGCTATTAATCTAGTGGTTTCAACAGTTGGTTATAGAAATGATAAACTGTTGGTACAAGCTCAGTGATGGTATTTTCAGTTATTTTTTGGGACAATAGAGTTTAGAAAAAGGTTGGAGGTCAAAATCAATGAGGGTAATTGAATCATTTGGCACACAAAATATCGATGAACGGGCTGCGATGATTGATGGTACTCGACCAACACCCAACGTTGGGGAGCATGACGTTCGTGTTAAGATTACGGCAGTATCCGTTAATCCCGTCGATACCAAGTTACGCCAAGCGTTAACAAGTCAGACAGTGGGTACAATTCTTGGTTATGACGCAGTTGGACAAATTGCCGAAATTGGCAGTGCGGTTGATCATTTTGAGATTGGTGATCGTGTGTTCTATGCAGGTAGTACCGCTCGCGATGGCGCCAATGCCGAAGAACAGGCAGTCGATGCCCGTTTGATTGCACATGCTCCTGAGCGCTTAACGGATGCCGAGGCAGCAGCGTTGCCATTAACGTCATTGACGGCCAGTGAGGTTCTCTTTACTAAAATGGGTTTTAAAATGGCTGCTGACGCTAATACTGGCCAACAATTGTTAATCATCAATGGTGCTGGCGGGGTGGGTTCTGTCGCCATTCAGCTGGCTAAGTGGGCGGGATTGACTGTTTCAGCGACAGCATCACGCCCAGAAACTCGTGATTGGGTCAAAAAAATGGGCGCCACTCACATTTTTAATCATCGTGAAGCCTTGGCGCCTCAAGTGGCAGATGCAGGAATCAATTTCTTTGATGGTATCTTAATTCTGCACTCCACCGATCAGTACTTTGAAACGGCAGCAAAATTAATTAAGCCGTTCGGTCATGTCGCATCTATCGTCGAGAATCGTGAGCCATTGCCGATGGGACTGTTGAAGAATAAGGCTGCTAGTTTTGATTGGGAATATATGTTTGCAAAAAGTGATTATGGTGTCGACCTTAGCTCTCAAGGTCAATTATTGGCAAAAATCGCGGAATTGGCGGATCAGCAAATCTTGCACACGACGTTAACCGCGACGATTGATTCAGGCATCAACGCTGACAATCTGCGTGCTGCACATCAATTAGTTGAAGCCAACAAGATGGTCGGTAAAGTGGTTGTTACCGGACCGTTTAACGGCAGTGAAAAAGCCTAATTAATTTTTAAAAGTGAAAGGAAGAAAACTAAGGTGCAGTGGACAGAAGTAAGCGTAACAACGACTAATGAAGCGGTAGAGGCCGTGAGCAACATTTTAATGGATGCTGGTGCATCCGGTACTAAAATTGATGACGCAGCGGATTTTGCTGCATTGCAACCAGAATTTCCTGGTGAATTATTGGATAAACGAGATTTGCTACATTTGACTCATGGTGCTGTGGTAACCGCTTATTATCCTGAGACTATTGACCTGTCAACGATTATTCCGGTAATTAAACAACGGATTAATGAACTTGATGATTTTGGGTTGGATGCTGGACCGGCGACTGTGTTGCAAAAACCAGTTGCGGAAGCGGACTGGGCTAACGTTTGGAAAAAATATTACCATCCTGTACGTGTTACCCGTTATCTGACGGTTGTTCCCAGTTGGGAGCATTATCAGCCGGTAGACGAAAACGAAAAGACGTTAACGCTAGATCCTGGCATGGCGTTTGGTACCGGCACTCACCCAACGACGGCATTGATGTTGCAGGCGTTGGAATTAACCATTCGGGGTGGTGAAACCGTGTTGGACGTTGGTACAGGATCTGGTGTGTTGTCTATTGCAGCAAAACAGCTTGGCGCTGGCGAAGTTTTTGCGTATGACGTTGATCAAATTGCTGTAGACTCGGCTAAAAGCAACTTGGACCTCAACCCAGTTGCTAAGGATGTCCACGTGAGTGCTAATGACCTGTTAAAGGGTATTACGCAAACAGCTGATATTATTGTTGCCAATATCTTAGCCGATATTATTGTGCCACTGATTCCGCAAACATGGCCGTTGTTGCCAAAAGGTGGTCTGTTTTTAACTAGCGGCATCATTGCGAATAAGTATCCGTTGGTCGTTGGCAAACTGAGGGAAGCTGGTTATCAAATTGTCGAAACGTTGCGGCGTGGTGACTGGTATGGCATTATCGCCAAAAAGCCGGAGGTAGATGACTGATGCAACATTATTTTTTACCCCAGGATTGGCAACAAACAACTGAATTTCAGTTGGACGGAGCGACATACAAACATTTTGTTCAAGTACTACGTGCCACTGAGGGCACCGAAGCTGAGTTTGTCACACCGTTACACGAATTATTGATTGCACGACTCGTGAAACTGGATAGCGATCACCGAAGCGCGACGATGCATGTGGAACGCAAGCAAGCCGTTGATGTGGAATTACCAGTGCACGCCCGCATTATTTGTGGGGTTCCTAAGGGTGACAAAGCCGAATTAATTACGCAAAAGGCAACCGAATTGGGAGTTCACGAAATTGTTTTTGTACCTACACAATGGTCAGTCGCTTCATGGAAACAAAAGGCTGCTAAAAAGTTGGCACGATTACAGGTGATTGCGACTAATGCTGCTCAGCAATCACACCGTCTTGTGATTCCTCAATTGAAATACGCGAATTCTTTAAAGGAAGCGGCAGCAATGCCCGCCGATTTTAATCTGGTAGCCTGGGAAGAGTCGGCCAAAAAGCAAGAAACCGGTCATTTAGTTCAAACGTTTAAAAAAATACGAATTGGTCAAACAATCAATGTCATCTTCGGACCGGAAGGTGGACTAGCTGTTCAAGAAGTCGACGAGCTGACCGCAAATGGTTACGTGGCTGCAGGGTTGGGACCACGAATTTTACGAACCGAAACAGCGCCGCTGTACTTTTTAAGTGCGCTATCTTATGCCGTTGAGCTGCAAAAAGATTCAAAAAATGTAAATTAATGAAAATTAATCGTGACGCTGTACGGTAAATTGGCTATAATGTTCAACATAAATTAAAATTTGATGAAAAGCGTGGCGATTCAATGACAGGTCTGAGGGCACATAGTGGTTGGCAGTATTGGTTACTCGGTTTATTTTTTGGTGGTTTATTACCATGGCTGGCTAATGCCAGTAGCATGACCGTTTACCATAAAGTAATGTGGGTGTTGCTTGGTATTAACGGTTTATATGCGCTGGTCAGTGGCTGGCAAATTGGTCGCTCGCAACATGCCGGTTGGCGTGTTTTGATTTTCCCAGTGTTGTTTGCGCTGTTTACGTACTTTTTGAAAGACAACGCACATGAATACGCCTATTACCTTGCAGTTGGCTATGCGTGTGTTAGCTATTTTATGAGTGGTTTCCACACGGGTTTTACCACTGACCACCGTTCGCTTTCGGCTCATGCACATCAGGCTGAGACAGTTGCTGCCGGTAAATTAGCGGTTGGTCGTTAATGACTTAGATTATGTTGCTGCCAGTGTTAGGTGTTTACCTAAGACTGGCATTTTTGCTACCAATGGCTTACTGTAAGCGGTAGATTTAAGCGTAGGCATTGTTTAATTTACCTTTTCGGGTAAAATTAGGACAACAATAAATGCATTTGGGGTGAAATAATGTCAAAAGAACATATTTGGACGGCTGATGAAGTTATGGCTCAGGTCAGTTCTTACATGAATACAGAGCACGTGGCCCAAGTGCGGGAAGCATATGAGTTTGCGGCTAGGGTTCACGCTGAACAAAAGCGTCAGTCCGGTGAGCCATATATTATGCATCCAATTCAGGTGGCGGCAATTTTAGCCGATCTACGAATGGATCCAGAAACGGTTGAGGCCGGTTTTCTTCACGATGTTGTTGAGGATACGGTCGCAACACTTGATGACTTGCGCAACGAGTTTGGCAATGATGTTGCCGAAATCGTTGATGGTGTTACTAAAATTGGTAAGATTAAATATCGCTCCAACAAAGAACAATTAGCAGAAAATCACCGTAAATTATTACTCGCGATGTCACATGATATTCGTGTCATCATTGTGAAACTGGCGGATCGGCTACACAATATGCGGACCTTACAGCATCTGCGCCCAGATAAACAGCGCAGAATTGCGAATGAAACGCTGGAGATTTACGCGCCATTGGCGGACCGTTTAGGGATCAGCACCATTAAGTGGGAGCTTGAAGACTTAAGCTTGCGTTACCTCAATCCGGAACAATATTATCGGATTGTTCATTTGATGAATTCCAAACGGAATCAGCGGATTGAGATTATCAATGAAGCAATTGGCGAACTCAAAGATGCCATTAGTGATCTGCACATCAAAACGGAAGTTTATGGTCGACCAAAGCACATTTATTCCGTTTACCGTAAGATGGTTGACAAGCATAAGCAATTCGACCAGATTTATGATTTATTGGCCATTCGGGTTATTGTTCAATCAATTCGTGACTGTTACGCAGTTTTAGGTGCGATTCACACACACTGGACACCAATGCCAGGGCGGTTTAAGGACTACATTGCCATGCCTAAGGCAAATATGTATCAATCCCTTCACACGACCGTTATCGGCCCTGAAGGCAAGCCACTGGAAGTGCAGATTCGAACGGAAGAAATGCATCGAGTAGCTGAGTTTGGGGTTGCCGCGCATTGGGCTTATAAAGAAGGTCAAACGGATGAAGTTCAAGAAACCAGTAATGGCGATCGGCTAAATTGGTTTAAGCAAATCATTGAACTACAGAACAATGCGACTAACGCCGACGACTTTATGGAAGGCGTTAAGGGTGACCTGTTCACAGATTCCGTTTACGCGTTCACACCTAAGGGTGATGTACTGGAATTGCCAAAGGGTGCCGGACCGTTAGATATGGCTTATATTATCCATACGCAAGTCGGTAATCATACGACTGGGGCAAAAGTCAACGGTAAGATTGTGCCGCTGGATTCTGAAATTAAAACGGGTGACATTGTCGATATCATGACGTCACAGAATTCTAGCGGTCCTAGTCGTGACTGGGTCAACTTGGTACACACACGACGCGCTCGTAATAAGATCAAACAGTATTTCCGTAAAATGGATCGTGAAGAAAATATTGATGCTGGTCGCGACATGATTACGCATGAATTGCGCGAGCTTAATTTTGATGCTAAAGAGATCATGACAGATGCCAAATTGGAGAATGTAGCAGAACGGATGCATTATCGTTCAGCAGATGATCTGTTATCTGCCATTGGTTTTGGAGATGCTGCACCGCGCGGCGTCGCAAATCGTTTGACCTCGGACGAGCGGGCTAAAATTGCTGCCGACAAACAAGCTGAGACGGAACGTGAAATTCTTACCGATAGCAGTGAAAAGAACGAAGAAACGCAGGAAACCACTGCTAAGGCTGATGCCAAACAATCGTCCTCTGATGGGGTCATCATTGAAGGCGTTGACAATCTTCTCGTACGTTTGAGCCATTGTTGTTCACCAATTCCAGGTGACGCGATTGTCGGTTACATCACGAAGGGGCGTGGTGTTTCCGTTCACAGAGCTGATTGTCCTAACGTCAAATCGGCAGAAGAGCACGGTGAGCGAATTGTGGACGTCGAATGGGATGATCCGGAAAACAACCGGACTAACTACAACGCTGATATTGAAATTCGCGGCTATAACCGGAATGGTCTATTGAACGATGTTCTACGGATGATCAACAATACAACGAAGTTCTTGACCTCTGTGACCGGTAAAGTGGACCATAATAAGATGGTCGTCATTTCTGCGACGGTTGGTGTCCGCAATCTTGAGGTTCTTAACCATATTATGGACAACGTGAAGAATGTCCCAGATGTGTACGAAGTGCTCCGGGCAACGCACTGATCGGATTTTGGTTATTGCGTAGTCCAATTTTTGGAGGATGTAGATAATGCGTGTACTGTTGCAACGAGTAAGTCAGGCCAAAGTAGACATTAATCAAGTAACGGTTGGCCAAATAAGCCATGGGTTATTGTTGCTGGTCGGCATTGCACCATCGGATACACCGACTGAGGCAGATTATTTAGCTCATAAAATTTTGAATTGCCGTATTTTCAGCGATGACAGTGGCAAGATGAATTTGAATATTCAGGATGTTGCCGGACAAATTTTGTCCGTTTCTCAGTTCACGTTGTATGCTGACTTAGCAAGGGGTAATCGACCAGGTTTTTCCAATGCTGGTCAGCCGTCTATGGCAGAGCCATTATGGAAGTACTTTAACGAACAGCTTGCGGTGCAAGTACCTGTTGAAACAGGCAGATTTGGTGCTGATATGCAAGTGAGTTTGGTAAACGACGGACCCGTTACCTTGATGTATGAAAGAAATCACGAATAAAAATTTGAGACGATTAGTGGATTTATTGCACTGGTCGTCTTTTTAGTTCGAACCTGACTATTTCAAGGCAAAAAAAAGCCGTGATGACATTTCTGGTCACGGCTAAATTGATTTCATATACATTTATTTATTTTAAGACGATTAATAATTATCGAGTATCTGATCAACCGCACCCGCATAGGTGAGACCAAATAAGTTGAGGTGAACTAATAGATAGTAAAGACGGTAGAATGGCAACCGTTGATCAAAGCCCTTAGCAAAAGGAAAAACACTCTGATAGCCATTGTAGAAATCTTCGTTGAACCCGCCAAAGACGGTAGTGACACCAATATCAAATTCGCGGTCACCATAATAGACATCTGGATCAATTAAGACGGCACCGCCATTGTCATCAAACATGAAGTTGCCTGACCAAAAATCTCCGTGTAATAAAGATGGTAGTGGCTGATAGTCAGAATATAAGTCCAGAAAGACTTGGCGTGCTCTTTGATAATGGGCTTCTCGACTTGGATTCCAATAATGATTGACCTTGGCTAAATCTACGACAGCGTCTAAACGTTGTGTCGTGAAAAAGGTACCCCAGTCTGCTTGCCATTGATTATGCTTAGGAATTTTGCCGATGAGAAAATCGTGATCAAAACCATATTGCTGATTTGGGCTAACTCGCTGGTGAACCTTAGCCAGCGCCTCGCCAACTGCTCGTTGATTACCTGTGGTGCCTTCGTTGATCCAACTAAGGAGAAGAAAAGCGTCGCCGTCGATTTCCCCAGTTGCCAATACTTGTGGAACCGTCGCTGCTTGACCCAATAAGGTCAATCCGTCAATTTCATGCTGGAAAAAGGCTTGGGGATGGTTAGGCTGAACCTTCAAAAATTGAATGCCGTCACTCGTGTCAAGACGATAGGCCTCGTTCACATCACCACCATGAACGGCTGTCACCTGATTGATCTGATGAACTGGTAATTGTTCAAACCATGTCTTTTGTCTCATCGTACTCATCCTTTCTTAAATAGTGAGGTGTGTAATGTATTTAAAAATGATTAATTAGCATCGCTGAAATAATCGGTGAGGCCCTTGGTGATAGAGCGGGCAACCCGATAAGGATACGTGACACCGGAAATCGTTTTAAAATCATCACGGTCATTGATATAACCCATTTCCAATAAAACGGCCGGTCGCTGGTTGTCCCGAATTACTTCAAAGTTGCCGAATTCAATGCCTTTATTTGACATGGGGTAATGGTTCATTTGGCTATTCAAGGCTTTCGCCAGCTTCATCGAAATGTTTTTGTGATAATAGTAGGTTGTTAATCCTGATGATTGATTTTCTTCTGGTGATGAATCGAAGTGAATGCTGATAAAGGCGTCAGCTTTCACCTCGTTGGCAATGGCCGGTCGTGGGGCCAACCCGACATACTTGTCGCTGTCACGTGTCATAATGACGTGAGCACCGTGACGACGCAAATCTGCGGCAACTTCTTGAGCAACCTTTAAGGTGTACGTTTTTTCCATATACTTTGACGACGTTGCATCTAATGTATGGAGCGCGCCAGAATCGTTACCACCGTGGCCAGGGTCAATCACAATGGTAGCTTCAGACAGGTTAGTGGCTTCCTTCAAATTAGTTCTGCGATTAACGAGCCAACTCGCTACCCAACCCGTGTGACGATCATCGTAGCGAACGTGGTACCATAGATTTTTTTCACCGATCTTGACCAGTCGAGAATTTAGTTTGGCTTTATGAACCGTTTTATAATTAACGTTTGGTCCAGAACGCACATTCAGTTGATTGATGCTCACCGTCACCGTTTCTTCACGCGTCAGCAATACGAGTAAGACACCGAGCGTTACTGTAACAGCAATTGTTAGCAGTAATTGGAACCATCGTTGTTTCAAAAATTTCATTATCTCAATCCTTGTACAATAAAGTACATCAATTATAGCAAACTAACGCCAGAAAGGCGGGAAAAAACGTGATTCGACTTGACAGAAGGACAAAACTAAACTAAGTTTTAAACACGTAGAAATAATATTAAAACCGTTAATGAAAGATTACTAGCAGCGGCGACCCACTCAGAGAGCAAGTGGTTGGTGAAAACTTGTCCGGTCAATGTTGCGAAGACACTTTTTAGGTGGATGAAAATCCCGTCGCAGCAGACGTTACCATGAGAACTTATAAAGGTGGTACCGTGCGTAAAGCGCCCTTGATGATGAACATTCAGGGGCGTTTTTTTATGCTCTGATAAATGGTTTATATTAAATTGCACTGGAGGCAAACACATGAAATATCAACGACCAAAAGGCACGGCCGATATTTTGCCGGGAATGTCGGAAAAATGGAGTTATGTAGAAGATACAGCACGACTATTATTTAACGATTATCAATTTCATGAAATTCGCACACCAATGTTTGAAAACTTTGAGGTGTTTTCACGATCAGCTGGTGATACCAGTGATGTTGTCACCAAGGAAATGTATGATTTCCATGATAAGGGTGATCGCCACATTGCGTTGCGGCCAGAGGGAACGGCCGGCGTCGTTCGAGCCTACGTTGAAAATAAACTTTACGCACCCGAACAAGAAAAACCATACAAAGTTTTCTACATGGGACCAATGTTCCGATATGAGCGTCCCCAAACGGGCCGTAGTCGTGAGTTCCATCAAATCGGGGTTGAATCATTTGGTAGTGATTCGCCAGCAGTTGATGTTGAAATCATGGCAATGGCAATGGATTTCTTTAATCATCTCGGTTTGACGAATCTAAAACTGGCTGTGAACTCTTTGGGCGATAAAGAAACTCGCGCAGCTTACCATCAAGCACTAGTTGATTACCTTGAACCCCATTTCGATGACCTCAGCGAAGATTCGCAGTCACGTTTACACAAGAACCCGTTGCGGGTGCTGGATAGTAAAGATAAAAAAGATCAGGAAATCGTCGCCAATGCACCGTCGATTCTCGATTTCATGACACCAGATGCCCAAAAGCATTTTGACACCGTTAAGGAAATGCTCGAAGCATTAAAAATTCCGTTTGAAATTGACTCAACGATGGTTCGCGGACTTGATTATTACAACCACACCATCTTTGAAATTGAAACGAATTCACCAGCGCTCGGTCATGGTTGGATGACCATTTGTGGTGGTGGCCGTTATAACGGGTTAGTCGAAGAACTTGGCGGACCAGAAACACCTGGATTTGGTTTTGGTATCGGGATGGAACGGTTGCTGCTCTTACTGGACAATTTAGACGTTACGGCGCCAATCAGCAATCCATTGAATGCTTACGTCGTTGGCATTGGTGAGGAGACCAACGTTGAAACATTGAAGCTGGTTCAAGCAATTCGACAGGCAGGATTCAGCGCCGATCGTGATTACTTGAATCGCAAACCAAAGGCACAGTTCAAGACCGCCGATCGCCGTCAAGCCGAATTCACCATTACAGTTGGTGCTCAGGAACTGGAAAGTCAAACGGTTCATTTCAAGAGTATGCGAACAGGTGAAGAGACAACATTACCAATGGATGCCATTTATCAAGACTTCGCTAGCGTATACGATAAGTATTCGGAAGAGTAGAGTGATGCCGAAGCCCTGGTAGAAGTCGAGCAATAACGTGGAAGACGACACATTCGGTGGTTTTCCGAATGAGCTGGCTTTCGGGTTATGCGCAGGCTTCTGGGCATCAGGTGCACGTTAAGAGTGATGCCGAAGCCCTGGTAGAAGTCGAGCAATCAGAAGGAGAGCGAGAGAAATATGGAACGAACGCAATACGCAGGTTTAATTGACGAAAGTTATGAAGGTCAGCAGGTTACCCTGTTTGGCTGGGTTCAAAAACGGCGTGATTTAGGTAAGCTGATTTTTATCGATCTACGTGACCGTGAAGGACTAGTTCAGTTAGTATTCAGTGCCGCAAACAGTGAATCTGCTTTAAATTTAGCGGAACAGATGCGTAGTGAATATGTCATTAAGGTCAGCGGGGTTGTTAAGGCCCGCAGTGCCAAAGAAGTTAACCCAGACATGAAGACTGGGAAAGTTGAAATCGAAGTTAGTGATGCAACTATCTTGAATAAATCCAAAGTGCCGCCATTCGATATTGCAGATGGTGTTGAAGCTTCTGAGGATTTAAAACTGAAGTATCGCTACCTCGATTTGCGCCGGCCAGAAATGCAACGTGGCTTAATTTTGCGGAGTAAGATCACGCAAGCGGTTCACAGTTACTTTGATGAAAATGGCTTCATTGACATTGAAACGCCAGACTTAACAAAGTCAACGCCAGAAGGTGCACGTGATTATCTTGTGCCAAGCCGGATTTACCCTGGTCACTTTTATGCGTTGCCACAGTCACCACAGTTGTTCAAACAGCTGTTGATGGGTGCCGGTTTTGATCGTTATTATCAATTGGCCCGTTGTTTCCGGGATGAAGACTTACGTGGTGACCGTCAACCTGAATTTACTCAGATTGATATGGAAACAAGCTTCATGAGCCAGCATGACATCATGGATATGACTGAAGGCTTAATTGCCCGCGTTATGAAGAACACGTTGAATTTAGATGTTAAGTTGCCATTCGACCGGATTACTTGGCAAGAATCTATGGACCGGTTTGGCACGGACCAGCCTGATTTGCGGTTTGGGATGGAGTTAAAGGACATCTCTGACATCGTGAAAGGCAGTTCTTTCAAGGTCTTCAGTGGTGCTGTTGAAAATGGCGGCCAGGTTAAGGGAATCGCGGTACCTGGTGGTGCAGACCATTATTCACGTAAGCAAATTGATGCCTTTACTGATTACATCAAACGTTTTGGTGCCAAAGGTTTGGCTTGGGCCAAGGTTGGCGCTGATGAATTCAGTGGTCCTGTTGCCAAGTTTGTTAATGACCAGTACAACGAAATCACGACTGCGATGGATGCTCATGAAGGCGACTTATTGCTGTTTGTAGCTGATCGTAGCAAGGTCGTTGCTGACAGTTTGTCATATTTGCGGGTAACGATTGCTAAAGAATTAAACATGATTGACCCTAAGAAGTTTGCTTTCCTTTGGATCATCGACTGGCCGTTGTTTGAATATGACGAAGGGGATCAACGTTGGGTACCAGCGCACCACCCATTCACCATGCCAAACGAAGGTGACGAGCACTTCTTAAATGAGGGTGAGAATCCTTATGAAGCTCATGCTCAAAGTTACGATATCATTTTGAACGGTTTGGAACTCGGTGGTGGTTCAATCCGTATCCACACACGTGAATTACAAGAAAAGATGTTGAAGGCGCTAGGATTTACACCTGAACGTGCCAATGCTCAGTTTGGCTTCTTACTAACCGCGTTGGATTACGGTTTTCCACCGCATGGTGGTCTGGCAATCGGCCTTGACCGGTTTGCACGACTTTTGGCAGGTTCTGACAACATTCGTGAAGTCATTGCCTTCCCGAAGAACTCGAAGGCTACTGAACCAATGACCGAAGCCCCAAGTCCAGTTGCTGACAAACAATTGGAAGAATTGTATCTGAATGTTACAAAGCAGGACAAAGAGTAAACAATTTTGTAATTGCCAGATGCCGCTTACGGTTGCCAACAGTGACACGCTTCAGCTAATTTGATTTATTGCGACTGGCAACAGTAGTTTGCTCAATATTTGACTACGACGGCAGTATAAAACTGTTTGTATTTCGACATTTTGTTCATATTTCAAAAAAACTTAGCGATGGCAGTTTTTTACTGCTTTCGCTAAGTTTTTTATATCCAGCGCCACACATGACAAAAGGTTAAAGACAATTGAATTTCAGTATTTTGATTAATAAGCATTCAGTTTCACAATAATGAATCTTGTTGTGGTGAGCTACAGGTGTGTGATTTTCATGTCAAAAGGAGTGGAGCCAGTGAGAGACATAGTTTCTTGTCGACAACACTTATGGCCTGCATTTTGGCCATGTAGTGTTGTGGGACGACTTCTGAGATGCGAACTTCAGCTCAGAATCGAGGATGAAAACCGCGGGTTTGGCGGGTTGAATCCGGTCCTCATGAAACGGCGTCTCTCACTGGCGGAATGGTAGTTATTTTTATTTAATTGTTTAAAAGGTTGAACGTCAGCTTTTCAAGAGATGTGAGCGAATTTATTAACACCGGATTATGTTGCTTGATTGTGTGAAATTCTTTACAATAGTGATGGCAGTCGTCATGAACGATATTGCACAAATGACGATTAAGTTTACCGAAATAGAAGGGATCTTCAACATGAATAAATATATTGCTTTAGTTGGAACCAATTCGGATAAATCAACAAACCGTGAATTGCTCCAATTTATGAAGCGACACTATGCTGATCAGGCCGACATTGAAGTGGTAGAAATTAAGGGCTTACCCGTCTTTAATAAACCAGACAACATGAAAGTGCCTGATGCAGCCTTGGCCATCGCTGATAAGATTGATCAGTCAGATGGTGTCATTATCAGTACACCTGAATACGATCATTCTGTTCCAGCAGCTTTAATGAATGCACTTGAATGGTTATCTTACGGAATTCATCCATTTGTGGACAAGCCGGTGATGATTACCGGTTCCTCGTATGGTTCACTTGGCTCTTCACGGGCTCAAGGCCACTTGCGCATTATTTTGGACTCACCAGAGTTGCGGGCCCGCATTATGCCAAGTTCAGAATTTTTGCTGGATCATTCTTTACAAGCGTTCGATGACGACGGAAATTTGTTAGACCAGGAAAAGTTGAGCAAACTTGATGGGTTGTTTGCTGATTTCCAAACATTTGTTGGTTTGGCTAAGCAGCTTAACCACGCAACAAGTATCAATCGCCAAGAAGCTAGCGACTATTCTTGGGATAAACAGTAACGTGACTCAAGCGAGTGATTAGGAGACGACAAATAATGAAACTTGTAGGAATTGCCGGTTCGGTAGCGGACCATTCTTATAACCGGATGTTGCTGAAGTTTATCGCAAGCCACTTCAGCGACACGGTTGACTTGGAAATTTTAGATATTAACGATGTGCCAATGTTTAATCAAAGTGATGATCAAACAGATAGTGAACCAATTGCCTACCTGACGCGAAAGATTAGTCAGGCAGACGGGGTTATTATTGCGACACCAGAACATAATCACACACTCACGGCTAGTTTGAAGAGTGTGATTGAATGGTTATCATTCAATGTTCACCCATTTTCAGACAAACCTGTGATGATTGTTGGTGCTTCATACTATGATCAAGGTTCTTCGCGGGCACAATTGATGCTTCGCCAGATTTTGGAATCACCTGGCGTTAATGCCATTGTTATGCCTGGTAATGAATTTCTATTGGCAGATGTTAAGCAGGCCTTTGATGAAAACGATAACTTGAAGGATGCTAACACCGTTAAGTTTCTTGGCAGTACATTAGATAAGTTTGTTAAGTTTGTAAGGGTGATCAATATGCTAAATGAACCTCAACCAACCAGCGCTGAAGACGAAGACTTAACTGCTTCTAGCAAGATCGACACGACTGTCGAAGGCGTTGATATGGGTGCTGATGACTGGGTCGAACAGGCCGCTAAAAAGGTCAATGCCGTCGAAGGTGATACGTACGTTAAACTTGATCGTGGCCTTTTAACGGTTGATCAGCTGAACGCGTTCTTAAACTCAATGCCAATTGAATTGACGTATGCAGACAGTAACAATCAGTTCATTTACTATAACCACATGCTGCCTGCTGATAAAATGTTGGCACCACGGACACCGGCTCAGGCGGGCGATCCAATGTCAATGGTTCACCCGGCTCGTGCTGTTAAGCATGTTAAGGAAGTTATTCACATGTTGCGGACTGGCCAAAGAGACGAAATTAAGATGCCTGTGCCAGGTAACGGACCAGACAAGTATATTTTGCATGCTTATCGTGCGATGCGCGACAGCGAGAATAAATATCTTGGGATTAACGAATACGTTGAAGATTTAATGCCAATGATCAAATGGTACTTGGCTAAGACCGGTCAGAAGTTAGTTGACGATCCAGATGCCGTAACCGGTGCATCTGCAGAAACGACTGACGCATCTACAGGGGCCTCGTCAGCCGATGAACAGACCGTTGCTCCGGTAGCAGCCCCAGCAACGCCTGAAACTGATGCTAGTACCGGAGCATCCGAAGATGAGGAAGAACCAACGTCAGTAGCAAGTGCTGAACCAATATCAGCATCGACTGAAACAGCGGCTGATTCCGAACCTGATGATGTCACTGGCGCTTCAGAAGACGAATAGTTTGTTTTCATTTAAGCTATTCCAATCCAATACACATTGACAAACGCTTTTATTAAGCACAAATAAATACCGTTCATTCGTTTCTACAGATCAAAGATGATGTGTAGGAGAATGAGCGGTATTTTTGACGAGACATTTTAATTAAGGTTGATAACTGACTGTTTTAAGGATGTCAACGGAACGTTGTTTGCCAGTTTTAGTCACTTCATGGCCACGTAATTGCTGTCCATGCGTGCCAACTTTTGCGGTTACGGTTTTGGGTTGTATTGACCAGCCTTTTGATGTGATATGAACTTTGTAGGTAGCCGGAGTGAGCGGTTGACCATTCTGAGTCAAAGCATTTGTTGACCACGCTTGGGATTTAACCGTTACATCATCGCCCACAATTGCGTCACCATGACTAATGGTGACATGTAACTTTGTTTGATCAGGTAAATTTGTTGATCCTTTTAGCTGTACGCGACCCTTGTTATCCACATTAAAGTGAAGCTTGGTACTAACGCTAATGGTTGGTTTGCCCTTGCTTGTACTTAACCAAGTTTCGCCCACACCGGGATTTGAAGACGCAGGCGCCATGCCAGCAATTGTCCAAACAACGATACAAACGAGGCTTAAAACAATCGCCAGAATGGTTTTAGTTCGTTTTTGCCAGGGACCGAAACGGAACATCACGTAGATTCCAGCCGGAAAGAAAATGATGGTTAGCACAATCCCGAACCACGGTTCTTTATAAAATTGATTTGCTTGCGTATTCATGAATACCTCCGGGTTAGTCAATTGTTTAAGTATACCATCAAACGCCGGTGGAAACGGTTTCCACCAAAAAAAGCGGCGATAAAAAAAGCGCCAGCGTGATGGGTTTGTTATAATTGGGGCACATTAAGACAAAGGACATTATTTTATGAATGATTTGCAGCAATTAATTGAACGACACCAGTATACGGGTCGGGTTGGAACAGCATTTATTTATTCGATCTGTGTCTCAATCGCCCTAAATTTCTTTTGGAATCCCGGTCATATCTATTCTTCAGGAATTACAGGAGCGGCCCAGCTGGTCCATACGTTGTCAACACGGTATCTTGGCGTGGACCTTGGCATTGGCGAACTACTGTTTTTGCTTAATATTCCACTGTTCATTTTGGCGTGGATTAAAATTAGTCATCGATTTACGATTTTTACAATCATTGCCGTCGGGATGTCAACCGTGATGATTCGGGTGTTACACCCCGTAACCTTAACAACTGATCCGATTATTTGTGCGATTTTCGGTGGTGCTGTCAATGGTTTCGGTACCGGCTTAGCATTACGTTACGGAATCTCTACCGGTGGGTTGGATATTTTAGGGATTGTGATCCGTCGGGCAACGGGCCGTAAGATGGGCACTATTAACATGACTTTTAATGCCTTCATCATTGTTGCTGCGGGATTTGTGTTTGGCTGGCCATACGCTTTTTATTCAGCAATCGGTATCTTCGTGAACGCGCGGGTTATGGATATGGTGTATACCCGTCAACAGCGGATGCAGGTGATGATTATTACGGACCGGCCAAAAACGGTCGTGGATTCGGTCCAACATCACATTCGACGTGGTATTACTATCGTGCATGGTGCTGAGGGGGCTTACAAGCACAATAAGAAGTCGATTTTATTTACAGTTATCTCTGGTTATGAAGTTGGTGAGCTGCAGGAGGCCATTAACGAATCGGATCCCAATTCATTTGTATCACTGAGTAATATTGTCAGGATTCTGGGGAATTTTTATGAGCCAAGGTTGTAGAAATTAGATGCTAAAGTTCGAAGGGAGAAAATGATGTTAGTTGGGTCGCACGTAAGCATGAGTGGTAAAAAAATGTTGTTGGGTTCTGCTGAAGAAGCTGCAAAATATGGTGCCAATACATTTATGATTTATACAGGGGCGCCACAAAACACGCGCCGCAAGCCAATTGAGGAATTAAATATTGAAGCCGGTCACACGTTTATGACGGCACACAATTTGGATCACATTGTTGTCCATGCTCCCTATATTGTTAATCTTGGCAATACGTTTAAAGCGGAGAGTTTTGCGTTTGCCGTTGATTTTCTCAGGGAAGAGGTCAAACGTGCGGACGCACTGGGGGCAGAACAGATTGTCTTGCATCCAGGTGCTCACGTAGGTGCAGGTCCGCAAGCTGCCATTCAATCAATCATTAAAGGCTTAAATGAGATTCTGACGCCTAATCAGCATGCTCAGATTGCCATTGAAACAATGGCTGGCAAAGGCACCGAAGTTGGCATTACGTTTGATCAAATTGCTGAAATGATTGATGGCGTCACGCTAAACGATAAGCTGTCTGTCTGCTTTGACACTTGTCACACCAGTGATGCGGGCTATGATATTAAGGGTGATTTTGATGGTGTTATGAACGACTTTGATAAGATTATTGGTTTAGATCGATTAAAAGTTATTCACTTAAATGACTCGAAAAATCCTCAAGGGGCGCACAAGGATCGCCATACTAACTTAGGATATGGTACGATTGGTTTCGATCGTTTGAATCAAATTGCTCACGATGAACGATTTGTTAACGTGCCAAAAATTATGGAAACGCCATATGTTGCCGTTGATCCTGAAAACAAGCCAAAGGATAAACGAGCACCATATGGCTACGAAATTGCTGAATTAAAAGCTGGTAAGTTTAATGATCATCTTGTTAGTGACATTGCAAATGACCTGCCTTATGATAATTTTTTAAATTAATCGCATTTTTCTGAAATAAATTGGCTCGAATAATTGACGAAGGTCAAAGGTTTCTGTATACTTCTTTAAGGACAGTTAAGTGCAGAACGTACAAAACCGTTACTAAACGCTCGAAGGGAGGGGATTTCAAAATGGCAAAGACAGTTGTTCGCAAGAACGAATCCTTAGATGATGCTCTCCGGCGTTTCAAACGGACCGTTTCGAAGAACGGGACCCTTCAAGAATACCGCAAACGGGAATTCTATGAAAAGCCAAGTGTTAAGCGTAAGCTTAAGTCAGAGGCTGCGCGTAAGCGTAAGAACAAGAAGAGTCGTTTCTAATTGTGAAAGTGAACGTCAGCTTAGGCTGGCGTTTTTTTCTGTCCAAGAAGCGGTATACTACATTCAGTGACTGAATAATTTGGAGGTATGAGAAATTATGGATTTGTTATCCCAATTGAATGAAGATCTGAAGACGGCCATGAAGGCTCGCAACAAATTAGAATTAAACGTTATCCGTTCATTGAAGACAGGTGTCATGAACGAAAAAATCGAACTGGGTCACGATTTAACACCTGACGAAGAAGTTGCGGTGGTCTCTCGTGGGCTAAAACAGCGCAAGGAATCATTGACCGAATTTGAAAAGGCAGATCGTCAAGATTTAGCAGATGATACCAAAGCAGAGATTGCGATTGTTGAGAAATACATGCCCGCTCAAATGAGTGAAGATGAAATCAACAATGTTGTTAAAGAAACTGCACAACAAGTTGGCGCAACAAGCAAGGCCGACTTTGGTAAGCTAATGGGTGCCATAATGCCTAAAGTTAAGGGCAAGGCAGACGGCAAGCTGGTTAACCAGGCAGTTAAAAACCTGTTAAGTTAATCAAGATTGTAACGAGGTTAAAGAACAAAGTTTAATTGGAGCAAGTGATTATGGAATCCTTATTCTCGTATTTGGGAATGGGGATTTTTTGGATTGTTCAGTTAAAAAGAAGGTTGTAGTGACACCAGTTCTAAGCGTCGCAGAATGTTTGTGCTGGTGGTTGATTATGATAAAATAGAGATTGTACAGTGCTAGCTAATTACAATCTAGGAACTTCAATGTTGCTGTCAGTTGCTTAACAGTCAAATGAGGCATACGGTCGATAACATTGACGGCCCAAGGTTCATGTGAATGAATTATGGGTAAAAAAGATATGAGATAGGCGACCAAAAAGCAGCTTTAAAAGATGTCTGCATGCGGTAATGAGTAGCCATTCACGGTCTTTAGACATAAATCAAAAATAAAGAGAGTAACATCAAAGGAGCGAAACATCTTTGGCAGAAAACCAGTTTGCATTTGAACGACAGTTCCGTTTGTCCACACCGGATTTGGAAGCCGGCCTAGTTGGCGCTAATGACGCCAATTTACGCTTGCTGGAAGAGGGTCTGAATGTTAATATTCACGCCTTTGGCGATACAATTACCGTATCCGGGGATGACGAGCAGTCCGTGGATCGCACAATTAAAATTATTGATAATCTGGTTCAGTTAATTAAGAGTGGTATTACGTTAAACAGTACCGATGTCGTGTCAGCAATGAAAATGGCAGAACGTGGTACATTAGAATATTTTCAGGACTTGTACAAACAGACGCTGATTAAGGATGATCATGGACGCGCAATTCGGGTCAAAAATTATGGTCAACGTCAGTACGTTCAATCGATTAGCCATAACGACATTACGTTTGGTATTGGACCAGCTGGGACAGGGAAAACCTTCTTGGCAGTGGTAATGGCCGTTGCCGCTCTGAAACGAGGGGATGTTGAAAAAATCATCCTAACACGGCCCGCTGTTGAAGCTGGTGAAAGCCTTGGCTTTCTGCCTGGTGATTTAAAGGAAAAAGTTGATCCGTATTTACGTCCAATCTATGATGCGCTTTATCAAATTCTCGGTTCAGAGCACACACAGCGATTGTTAGACCGAGAAGTGATTGAAATTGCGCCACTTGCTTATATGCGTGGTCGTACTTTGGATTCAGCGTTTGTTATTTTAGATGAGGCTCAAAATACGACTAATGCGCAGATGAAAATGTTTTTAACCCGTCTGGGATTTGGTTCAAAGATGATTGTGAACGGTGATATTTCCCAAATTGATCTGCCACGGGGTAAACATTCTGGTCTTGTTGACGCTCAGAATTTGTTGCAAAACATTAATCACATTGGTTTTGTATCATTTAATGCGGATGACGTGGTTCGCCACCCAGTCGTTGCCAGCATCATTAACGCCTATGAAAACCAGCCTACGCAGGACTAACCTAATGAAGAGTTAGTTCAGTTCACAGATACGGTCAGATAATCAAATTAACGGAGTGAAGAATAAACATGGATCTTGAGATAGTTGATCAAACAGAACAAGGCGTGCCCGAAGAACGGGTAACGATGGTTCGTGAAATCCTCGAATTTGCCGGAAAGACAATTAAGTTACCAGAGAATACGGAAATGTCCTTAACGTTTATGAATAATGAGGGGATTCGGAAGTTGAATCGCGAATATCGTGGTGTCGATAAAGCAACGGACGTGATCAGCTTCGCAATCGAAGAGGATCCGGACGATGAAGATGAGATTGTCATGGACGATGAGTTACGTCAGGAAATTCCGATGAATATTGGGGATATCATGATTTCCGTTGATAAAGTTGCGGACCAAGCAGAATATCTCGGGCACTCTTACGATCGCGAATTAGGTTTCTTAGCGGTTCACGGCTTTCTGCATTTAAACGGATATGATCACATGGAACCAGCGGATGAAAGAGTGATGTTTGATTTACAACGAAAGATCTTGGACGATTATGGCCTCACCAGATAAGCATCAAACAGAGAAAAATCATCATTTTATTCAGGCGTTTCATCACGCCATGGATGGTATTATTGGAACCATTCATAATGAACCTAACATGCGCTACCACCTTATTTTTGCGTTGGCGGCGCTGTTGTGTGGTTTGATTTTGCAAATTACACGAATGGATTGGCTATGGATTACGTTGGCCATTTTTACCGTTATTCTGGCAGAATTTGCGAACACTATCGCCGAGTCTCTGAGTGATTTAATCACCCATGGTCAGTATGATCCATTAGCCAAGCAGGTTAAGGACGTTGCTGCTGGTGCGGTGGTGGTTGCCGCCTTGTTTGCAGTGATTACGGGATTGTTAGTTTTTGGCCCGAGAATTTGGAGTTTGATTTTGAATTAAAACACATGGTGATGATACTAAATAGCATCATAGTATAGTTAAGGAGAGCACTAAATGACGCAAGAACAACAAGCATTTCATTCCGGCTTTGTGGCGATTGTTGGTCGGCCAAATGTCGGCAAATCCACTTTTTTGAACCGTGTAATTGGTCAAAAAGTTGCGATTATGAGTAATGTGGCCCAGACGACCCGAAACAAAATTCAGGGTATTTACACAACGAATAGTGAACAGATTGTCTTTATTGACACACCGGGAATTTTCAAGCCATCGAGTAAGCTGGATGAGTTTATGGTCAATTCGGCCATATCGACATTGAACGAAGTTGACGCCGTTTTATTCATGGTTAATGCACAAGAAACACGCGGTGCGGGCGATAATTACATTATTGACCGATTAAAGGACATCCATAAGCCAGTTTATTTAGTGATTAACAAAATTGATCAGATTCACCCAGATAAATTATTAAGCGTTTTAGAGCAATACAAGGATGCTCTCGAGTGGAAAGAAGTGTATCCAATTTCCGCTTTGCAAGGTAACAACGTAGATGAATTTTTGGGTCAGCTTTCCAAAGACTTACCAGAAGGACCACAATACTATCCTGAGGATCAAATAACGGATCATCCGGAGCGATTTGTCGTCGCAGAACTTGTTCGTGAAAAAGTGTTACAGCTAACTCGTGATGAAGTGCCGCACTCTGTCGCGGTTGAAGTTGAATCGATGAAACGTGAGTCACGTCCGGGGAAGCGAGCTGATGGTCAGCCCAATGAACTAGTTCATATTGCAGCAACGATTATTGTGGATCGAACCTCACAAAAGGGCATTATTATTGGTAAAGGCGGCAAGATGTTGAAAGAAATTGGTTCACGTGCGCGTGCTGATATTGAGCCACTGCTTGGCGATCGCGTTTATTTGGAGTTGTGGGTCAAGGTGGTTCAACACTGGCGGGACAAACCTTCCGCGCTAAGGGAATACGGTTATAAATCACAAGACTATTAGTGGATGTTTGAGCAGTAAGATTGTGTTCCAAAGGTAAGTGACACAAAGGCACCTCATTCCCAGCCTCGGGAATAGGGTGTTTTTGCATTAACACTCATTATCCAGACAGAATTTTGTCATAGTTTCATTCCGTGTTATTTTTCACTTTTACTTTCGAGTCAGATATGTTAAAAGCATTGACAATGACCGTTACTGCTGGCATTTAATTTAGGAGTTGGGAGGCGCAATGTGGCAACTTATCAGAACACACAGTTTCAAGGCATCGTGATGTATGCGAATGATTATCGAGAACGCGATCAGTTGATTAAGATTTTTACTGGCGAATATGGCAAAAAAATGTTCTTTATTAAGAATGGCAAACGCCGCGGCATGCGTCTCCATAGTGCTCTTTTACCCTTTACAGTTGGAACGTATGTCGGCAATGTAAACGATCAGGGACTTAGTTTTATTAACGCAGCTAAAGAAACGGCACAACTGCAACAGATTCGCGCTGACATCAATAAAAATGCATATGCAACATATATTTTAGGATTGGTCGATGCAGCCTTTCGGGATGGCCAAATAGTGCCAGATTGGTTTATGGAGACTAAGAATGCGTTGACACTCATTGATGACGGGCTTGATGAGCAAATCATTACCAACATTATTGAAATTCAATTGTTGCGGGCCTTCGGGGTCGCCCCAGAATTGCAACGATGTGCCGTTTGTGGGCGGACAGATTTGCCGTTTGACTATTCTGAAAAGCTTGGTGGGTTAATTTGTGCCAATCATTTTGATCAAGATAGTCACCGTCTACATTTGGATGCACGGACAATCTTTTATTTACGCCAGTTTTCTGTCATCGATTTGGCCAAAATCACCACAATTAATGTGTCACCAAGAACGAAGCGAGGATTGCGGCGAGTACTAGATTTGATTTATGAGAATAGCGTTGGGATTCATTTGCGTTCCAAACGTTTTATTGACCAAATGGCGACATGGGAAGATCAGTTAGCAGCTCGTGGTCAACAGTTGAAACAACGTCACCAGGCGGCGTTAAAAACTGATGACAAAAAATCCGATCTGAGTGCGAGTCAAGGTGTCAATGACGAAAAGGCAATGGGCTCGGATGAGTCAGAGCAACAGACAGATTCTGACCAGCATTGACAATTTCTGGTACAATGCCTATGATTATGAAGTTGAACAAGTAAATAAACGTTAACAGCGATCGAAAAGGGTCATCGTGGTCATGGTCAGCGAACTGGGGATAGTGAAAGCTCAGTCATGGTTGCGATAGATTGGCATTTCGGGAGTTAACACCAACTAAGCTGCCTGATTTAATTCGGGAAGTAGGGTGGAACCGCGTAATTAATTCACGTCCCTACATCGACACATTTTGTGCTGATGGAGGGGCGTTTTTATTTTGAAGGGAGATCGTCATGGAAATTAAAAAAGATGAAAAACTTTCCGTGCAACAAATCATTTTGACTTTGCAGCAATATTGGGCTGCGCAAGGCTGCATGTTGATGCAGGCCTACGATACTGAAAAAGGGGCTGGTACGATGAGCCCTTACACATTTTTGCGGGCGATTGGACCAGAACCATGGAACGCCGCTTATGTGGAACCAAGTCGCCGGCCAGCAGATGGTCGATACGGTGAAAACCCTAACCGTTTATACCAGCATCACCAATTTCAAGTATTGATGAAACCAGCTCCCGAGAACATGCAGGAACTGTATTTGAACAGTTTGCGTGAACTTGGCATCGATCCTCTTGAACATGATATTCGTTTTGTTGAAGATAACTGGGAAAACCCGTCCATGGGTTGTGCCGGTGTTGGTTGGGAAGTTTGGCTTGACGGGATGGAGATCACCCAGTTTACTTATTTCCAAATCGTTGGTGGTCAGGAAATGAATCCAGTAGCCGCTGAAGTAACGTATGGTTTGGAACGACTTTCTTCGTATATTCAGGACGTAAACTCCGTGTTCGATTTGGAATGGAGCGATGGCGTACTGTATGGTGACATTTTTAAAGAACCAGAGTACGAGCACAGTAAGTATTTCTTTGAAGAAAGTAACCAAGATATGCTCTTGCATATGTTTGATGATTTCGAACGTGAAGCGAAAGCTAACCTGAGTAAGGGGCTTGTTCACCCAGCGTACGATTATATTTTGAAATGTTCACACACCTTCAACTTACTTGATGCCCGCGGTGCAGTTTCCGTAACTGAACGGGCAGGCTATCTAAGTCGTATTCGGAAGATGGCTCACAGTGTTGCCGTAGCCTTTATCAATGCACGTGCCAAACGTGGTTTTCCATTGATCAAAGACGACAAAGAGCGTGAGGCTGTCCTTGCCGATTGGCGAAAAAAGGAAGAAAAGAAAGCTGCTCGGGCGGCTAAGAAGAACGCAAAGGAGGCCAAATAATGGCACATCAATTTTTACTTGAAATTGGGTTGGAGGAAATTCCTGCTCACGTGGTGACACCAAGTATTGATCAATTGGTTGAACGCACAAAAAACTATTTGGCCGAACAACGGATTACGTTTGACAGCATCAAACCATTTTCCACACCACGGCGGTTAGCGTTACTGATTTCTGGTCTGGCTGATAAGCAACCAGATGTTGAAGAAGAAGTTAAGGGCCCCGCTAAACGGATTGCGCAGGATAAAGACGGCAACTGGACAAAAGCGGCTCAAGGTTTTGCTCGTGGACAAGGTGCCAGTGTTGATGACATCATTTTTAAAGAATTAAAGGGTGAACAGTACGTTTACGTTCAAAAGCACGAAACTGGGCAGCCCGTGAGTGAGGTTTTGACGGGCATGAAGGATGTCATCATGACGATGACGTTCCCAACCATGATGAAGTGGGGTAGCTACAAGTTTCAATACATTCGCCCAATTCGTTGGTTGATTGCATTGCTGGACGATGAGGTTTTGCCATTCAGTATTCTCGACATCAGCACAGGCCGAACTAGTCAAGGTCATCGTTTCCTTGGGCACGAGGTGGAAATTAAGCATCCGGCAGATTATGAAGAAGCCCTGACAAGTCAGTTTGTTATCGCGGATGCTGCCAAACGTAAAGCTAGGATCCGTCAACAAATTCAAGCGCTGGCAACCGAACATAACTGGACGATTGATATTGATGAGGACTTACTGGAAGAAGTTAATAATCTAGTTGAATGGCCAACGGCGTTTGCCGGTCACTTTGATGCTAAATACCTCACAATCCCCGATGAGGTTTTGATTACTTCAATGAAGGATCATCAACGTTTCTTCTACGTGCGTGATGAGGCTGGTAAGTTGCTGCCAAACTTTGTTTCCGTGCGTAATGGGAACGATCAGCACTTGGATAACGTGATTGCTGGGAATGAAAAAGTGCTAACTGCTCGTTTGGAAGATGCGATGTTCTTCTATGAGGAAGATCAAAAACACGATATCGACTTTTATGTGAATAAACTGAAGTCGGTTAGTTTCCACGACAAGATCGGTTCCATGACTGAACACATGAAACGGACTGGCATTATTGCCAATTTGATTGGTCAACGTGTTGGTCTTAGCGAAACTGAGTTAGCTGATCTACAGCGTGCAAGTGAAATTTACAAGTTTGACTTGGTAACTGGTATGGTGGGCGAATTTGCCGAGTTGCAGGGTGTTATGGGCGAAAAGTATGCCTTATTGTTCGGCGAGAAACCGGCAGTTGCACAAGCTATTCGTGAACACTACATGCCTGTTTCAGCCGACGGTAGCTTGCCACAATCAAACGTTGGCGCGGCTTTGGCAATCGCGGACAAGTACGATAGTATCACCGCGTTCTTTGCAGCTGACATGATTCCTAATGGTTCTAACGATCCGTATGCTTTACGGCGTCAGGCGTTTGGTATCGTGCGGATTTTGCGCGATCGGAAATGGCACTTGCCATTGTTGAAGATGGGGCAAGACTTTGAAATTGCTCTTTCCAATAAGCACGTTGAATTCAACCCAGAGTTGACAGCTAACTTAGCTGCTAGCCGCCAACGGATTCAGGAATTCATGAACGACCGGGTTCGTCAATGGTTTGCTAGCCAGCATGTTCGTCATGATATTGTGGATGCTGTTACGAGCGCTGACACTACAGATGTTGTGAACATGTTGGATGATGCGGCCGCATTAGTGGCGCACGTGGATGATAGCAACTTCAAGGATGCCATTGAAGCATTAACGCGGGTTGCTCGATTAACGAAGGCAGATTTGTTGGATGCACCATCACTGCCTGTTGATCCTAAATTGTTTGAAAACGATGCAGAACAAAAACTGTATGACGGTGTTAATGACGTTAAGGCTCATTTCGATGACCGGACACCAGAACAAAACTACCAAGCATTGGCCGACTTGCAGCCAGTTATCGATGCCTACTTTGAAGCCAATATGGTTATGGATGATAACGAAGCCATTCGGCGTAACCGTTTGAATCAACTTGCTCAGCTTACGAAACTTACCATTCACCTTGGTGATCTTAAGCAATTGATCGTTAAATAGGTACAGTGCGGATGTCTACGCTTCCGGTTGTCCACATTGATACGCTCGCCGTGGGACCGGATCGAGCCTTCCGAAGACCGGAGTCTCTCACCTCGCCGCCAAGCCTCGTGAGACCCCGAGTCTCGGCGACCGTCCGTGATGTAAATTCGAGAAAACCATTCGAATTAACGTCACTTTCACGGCTCGGTATCAATGTTGACGCCCTCCAGCTCACATAGCGAGCGACAGATGCTGGCAAAGTATACCTGTGGCACTCACGATAGTTCTAACCACTTGAATGGAAAGAGTGAAGGCGAGCAGAGACAAAGTTTCGTGTCGGCAACACTTAATGGGGTGGGTTTACCCATTTAGTGTTGCGGGATGACTTATGAGACGTGGGCTTCGGCTCATAATCAAGGTTGAAAACCGTGTTTTGTGCGGGTTGAGACCGGTCCCACGGAAACGGCGTCTCTGGTCGACGTAACGGCATTCAGCACATTGACTTATAGAGTTAGCTGTTGTGGATAATTTGAATAGTAGTTGATTGAACCGGAAAGGAATCGTCCTGTCAATCGGCTGCTATTTTTATTTAGTACGCTATTCGCGCTATACTAAACGTGAAAAAATATTTAATTTGAAACCGTTCGATTGCGGTTTGGGAGTGGTAAACAATGGCATTACAGCTGAAACGAATTTACGAAGCACCAGCTGCCAGCGATGGGCAACGAATCTTTGTCGACCGTTTGTGGGCGCGTGGCATCAGTAAGGAACGGGCGGCATTAACCGACTGGGACAAGGAGATTGCGCCATCCGCGGAATTGCGCAAACAGTTTGGTCACGATCCTAAAAAGTTTCCAACTTTTAAACATGAATATGAACAAGAACTGGCGGCTAATAAGATGACGAAGGCCTTTATTGAAAAGATTCGGTCAGGTTTATCAGCGGGCAACGTGACGTTATTGTTTGGTGCTAAGGATGAGGAGCATAATAATGCCGTTGTTCTCAAAGAATTCATCGAGGCGCGCTTGACAAAATAATTTAATAACCGGGCACTAAAATACACGAATTCAAATACTGTACATTGCTGGCAAAGCGTGTATAATACTCATTGTGTGTAATTGGGCTCAATTTTAGTCGCATTTTTTGTCTCGCGAAACTTAACGTTCACGATGTCGGAAGGTGCGTCTTTTTACGCTCAATAGGCCAGGCTTCAGCACTGGAGGTGATGTTGTGGCAAGGAGAATTCCAGAGGATGTCATCGAAAACGTTCGTAGTTCAGTGAATATTGCGGACGTAGTAGGTCAGTATGTACAGTTAAAGAAATCCGGTAAAAATTTGTTTGGCTTGTGTCCGTTTCATGAAGAAAAGACACCGTCATTTTCAGTTAACGAAGAAAAACAAATTTTCCACTGCTTTAGTTGTGGCCGTGGCGGTAACGTGTTTAAGTTCTTAATGGAACTGAATAACATCAGTTTTCCAGAAGCAGTCATTCAAGTAGCTGATGACGCCAACATCACCATTGCTGACGAGTATAAGCAGACTGAAAGCAGCCCAGTTAACTCTGAGTTTGGCCAGTTAATTGGTTTATACGAGGATGCTGCTATGCTTTATCACCATGTGTTAATGAACACACAGGTTGGTGAAGAGGCGCTGGATTATTTGCATAAACGTGGACTGGACGATGATACGATTAACACGTTTGACATTGGCTTCGCACCTGCTGAAGGACTATTAAAACCCTTCTTTGAAGAGCGAAACGTTGATTATCAAACATTGCGTAGTTCCGGATTGTTCATTGAGAACCAAGACGGGCAGTTGCGTGATCGTTTTAGTAACCGAGTGATGTTTACGATCCGTAATGCTAGTGGCAAGGTGATTGCTTTTTCCGGTCGTTTGTTGCATAAGGATCCAGATGCGCCGAAATATTTGAATAGTCCAGAAACGAAGATCTTCCATAAAAGTGATACGCTGTTTAATTTTGACCTAGCTCGTCGTGAGATTCGTAAGGCGGATGCTGTAATTTTGTTTGAAGGTTTTATGGATGTTATTGCAGCTTATTCTGCCGGAGTAAAGAACGGTATTGCTTCCATGGGAACAAGTTTAACCACTGATCAGATTGGTATTTTGCAGCGTGTGACTAACACCTTGTATGTTTCGTATGATGGTGATGATGCAGGTCAAAACGCAACTCACCGGGCGCTGTCGCTAATTAGTGGTCAAAGCAATATGGATTTGGGTGTTGTGCAAATGCCTGAAGGCCTGGATCCAGACGAATACTTGCGAAAGTATGATGCTGAACACTTTCGGGCGGTGTACGAAGGTGCCAAGGAAACGCCCGTTGGCTTTGCGTTACGCTATTTAGCGCGTGGACGCAATCTTGATAATCAAAGTGATCAGTTGACTTACCTGAATGAAGTGTTGAAGATTGTCGCTGGTGTCCACTCGCCAGTTGAGCAGGATTTATATCTGAATCAACTGGTGGATCGCTTTGGTGTTGATAAGGCTAGTTTAAAAGAGCAACTGGCTGACATTCGTCAAACACAGACGTCAACCGTTGTTCCTGGCGAACAGCCGGCCACACCGTTGCCGAGTACGTCGACACCAGTGAAGCAGCTAGTGCGTGAGCCGGCGCACTTAGATCGCATTGAACGTGCAGAACGATTATTGTTGCATCGCATGTTAATTGATCAGAGCGTTTGGCTACACGTCACGGCTAATCAGGATTTTCATTTTGTCCATGACCAGTATCAAACATTGTTTTTAATGGCTCAGGGATTCAAACAAACGCACGCTGATGTTCAAATTGCGGCATTCTTGGATTACGTCAACGATGATGAGTTACAACATACATTGATTGATATCACAGAGCAGCCCAATGTTGACCGGGATGATATGACCGATGTGAATGATTGTATGCACATCATCATGAATCAAGCGCCTATTGAGGAGCAGATTCGGCAGAAGAACATTGCCATGATTGAGGCCAAGCGATTGAATAATCATGACCTCCAAAATCAGCTAACCTTGGAATTAGTTAATTTGTACAAGCAAAAGCAGGCGATGAAAAATGCTTGATAATTCTATTAATCGGTGTAAACTTATTTATTTGTCGGATTGTGAATACTAAGGGGGACCTTGCATGTCTGAAAAGAAAACAACATCTACAAAAGATTTTGATGAAAAGAAGTACAAAACAGCAGTTAACGCATTAATTAAGAACCGTAAGAAGGCTAAAGAAGTCCGTTATGATGAATTACAAACGGAACTGGTTAAGCCATTTGCGTTGGACGCCGACAAAATTGATGATTTAATGCAAAAAGTTGAGGATGCTGGTATCAGCATCGTTGATGAAAATGGTGACCCCTCTGAACATGCCTTAAAGAACAAAAAGAGTAGTGTTACGACTAAGGAATTAAAGGCTAGTGATGCAGCACCATCCGGAGTTAAAATCAATGATCCGGTACGGATGTACCTGAAGGAAATTGGTCGTGTTTCTCTGTTATCTGCCGATGAAGAAGTTGCTTTGGCCCTGCGAATTGAACAAGGTGATGAATCAGCTAAGCAAGAATTAGCTGAAGCTAACTTACGGTTGGTCGTCTCAATTGCTAAGCGATACGTTGGCCGTGGGATGCAGTTCCTTGATTTGATTCAAGAAGGTAATATGGGACTGATGAAGGCCGTTGAAAAGTTTGATTACCGCAAAGGATTTAAATTTTCAACGTATGCCACTTGGTGGATTCGTCAGGCCATTACCCGTGCGATTGCTGACCAGGCACGGACAATTCGGATTCCCGTTCACATGGTTGAAACAATCAACAAATTGATTCGGATTCAACGTCAATTACTTCAAGACTTAGGTCGTGAACCAATTCCTGAAGAAATTGGTGCTGAAATGGATATGCCAACGGAAAAAGTTCGTGAAATCTTGAAGATTGCGCAAGAACCTGTTTCTTTGGAAACACCAATTGGTGAAGAGGATGACTCTCATTTAGGTGACTTCATTGAAGACCAGGATGCAACTTCGCCAGCTGACCACGCAGCTTATGAACTGCTGAAGGAACAGTTGGAGAGCGTTTTGGATACGTTAACTGACCGTGAGGAAAATGTGCTTCGTTTACGTTTCGGTTTGGACGATGGCCGGACCCGGACTTTGGAAGAAGTTGGTAAGGTCTTTGGCGTTACGCGTGAACGAATTCGTCAAATTGAAGCAAAAGCATTACGTAAGTTACGCCACCCAAGTCGTTCCAAACAATTGAAAGATTTCTTGGAATAGCCGAGGAGTCTCTAGGGCTTGCTGATTGTAGTGTGTCCGTTTGAAATAACTAGAATTTAATTAGCTTTATATGGCATTCATGGTCAATTCTTGAATTGATGATGGATGCTTTTTTTATAGCGACGTTTGAAAAAGAGCCAGTAAACCATTTGACGACAAAGTTCTGTAAAAATTCTGCAACTGGCGCGATGTGATTGGTATACTGTTAATAAAGATGGAGAGTGTACCGGCGATGATTGTTATGTCGCAAGTTGCTTTTTGTTCTAGTAATCGGTGCACAAGAGGAGGATACATGGACGCGGATCACTTATCAAAACGATTAGCTGCTGTGGCAGCATATGTGCCTGCCAATTCACGCATGGCGGATATCGGCTCGGATCATGCTTATTTACCAGTTTATTTGGCTAAACGCCAACGAATTTCGTATGCGGTGGCCGGAGAGGTTGTTGATGGACCGTTTGAAAATGCTAAAACGGAGATTGCCAACCAGAATTTAACCGAGTGTATTGATGCTCGTCTGGGAGACGGGGTAACGGTGCTTAAACCTGACGATAACATTGATACCATTGTTATTGCAGGAATGGGTGGCACATTGATCAGTGACATTCTGGAACGTGGTTGGCAACAATTGACTGGCAATGAATTACTTGTGTTACAACCAAACGTCGGTGAATATCATTTACGTAAATGGCTGGCTACTCATGCTTATCAAATCACGGCTGAGCGGATTTTAAAAGATGATGGGCACATTTATGAAATCATGGTGGCCCATAAGGTCAAGGAGCCGTTTTCACTCAGTGAACTGGATGCACGCTTTGGCCACTTTTTACTTGCTAATCCCAATGACGCGTTTGTTGAAAAATGGCAACATGAGCAGCAGCGGAACGCACACGTATTAGCAGCACTAAATCATGCGGCAAACGTACCCGTTGCTAAACAACAGGAATTGCAACGTGAACAGCAACTAATTGAGGAGGTCCTACAAGATGCAAGCACAAACCTTAATTGATCAATTCGAAAAGTTTGTGCCACTTCGTTATCGCGAAGCCGGTGATCCGACCGGTTTTCAAATCGGCAGTCGCCAGGCAGAAATTCATAAGGTTTTGGTAACTTTAGATGTTCGACCAGAAGTTGTTGATGAAGCAATTGCCGAACATGCTGATTTTATTTTTGCCCATCATCCAGTCATGTTTCGCCCGGCTAAAAATCTTGATTTTGATGCAGACCCACAATTGGCAATGTACGGGAAGATTGTTGCTAATCACATTACTGTGTATGCTGCTCATACCAATTTGGATAACGCTCCAGGTGGCATGAATGACTGGCTTGCTGACCAACTGCAATTGGAACATGTTCAATCTTGGCTGCCCAATCCTGATGCGCAAGAAGTATCCATGGGCCGGGTCGGTAAGCTGTCAGAACCGATGTCAATGCAAGCATTCGCGGAGTATTGCAAAACACAATTTAAAATCGGTGGGTTGCGGTTGATTTCACATGAGCCAACCAAACAAGTCAGCAAAGTTGCCATTTTAGGTGGTGACGGTGGCAAATTCTTCCGTGAAGCACAGGCAACGGGGGCCGATGTCTATGTTACGGGCGATGTTTATTACCATACCGGGCATGACATGTTGGCATCCGGTTTGTCTGTTGTGGATCCAGGACACCACATTGAAGCTGTTTGCATCCCCAAGTTGGCTTCTATGTTCCGTCAGTGGTCTACACAATATCAATGGCATCTCGATGTTTTAGAATCAAAACCTAATACGGATCCCTTTACTTTTGTGTAAGCGCGCCGAATCAGGTAGACTTGTTTTGAGTATGTTTGAACTTTATTTTAAAAAATAGGAGCGTGACAGTTGTGGCACAATATGAAACCTTGCTTTCGCGGTTTATCGGTTATGTAAAGGTCAATACACGATCAGATCCAGATTCAACAACCATTCCATCTTCGCCTCGTGAAGCAGACTTTTTAAAGTCAATTGCTGAGGAACTAACTGAACTTGGGCTATCGGATATCAAAACTGATCCTAACAGTGGTTATGTAACTGCTGTTCTGCCAGCCAATGATGATGGCAAAACAGCACCAATTGGCTTTTTAGCGCATATTGATACAGCGGATTTTAATGCGGACAACATTACACCCAACATTGTTAAGAACTATGACGGTAAGTCAGACATTAAACTTAGCGACGATGGCCAGTGGACATTAAAACCTAGCGAATTTCCAGCATTGCACAATTACACCGGTGACACATTAATTACAACTGACGGTACAACACTTTTGGGTGCCGACGATAAAGCTGGTGTGGCTGAAATTATGACGGCCATGGAGTACTTGCTTAATCATCCAGACGTTAAACATGGTGAAATTCATGTTGGTTTTGGTCCAGATGAAGAAATCGGTACTGGTGCGGATCACTTTGATGCTAAGGGTTTCGGCGTTAAGTATGCTTACACGGTTGATGGCGGTCCATTAGGTGAATTGGAATACGAGACTTTTAATGCCGCACAGGCAGTCGTAACCATTCAAGGCAAAGATGTTCACACGGCCACTGCTAAAGGTGTTATGCAAAACGCACTGCAAATTGGGATTGATTTCCATAATCAATTACCTGCAAGTGACCGTCCAGAAAATACTGAGGGTCGGGAAGGCTTCTTCCACTTGTACAAAATGACAGGGACCGTTGATCAAGCCCAGTTAACTTACATTATTCGGGATCACGATCGTCAGAAGTTTGAAGACCGTAAACAACAAGTGCGGGATATTGCTGATAAGCTCAATGCTACTTTAGATGAACCACGAGTGAAGTTGGTATTGACGGACCAGTATTACAACATGCGTGAAGTACTTGAAAAGGACATGACCCCAGTTGAATTGGCTAAAAAGGCCATGACTGAGTTAGATATCGAACCTGTCATTTATCCGGTTCGCGGTGGGACGGATGGTTCCAAGATTTCGTTCATGGGTGTACCAACGCCGAACCTGTTTGCTGGCGGTGAGAACATGCACAGCCGTTATGAATATGTTTCGCTTCAGACTATGGAACGTGCTGTTGATGTGATCTTGAAGATTACGGAACTCAATCGGCAAGCTTAAGAAGTGGTAATCACTGTTTACAACGCAAAATAAAAAACGACCTTAACAGAAACATCTGTTAGGATCGTTTTTTATTATCTGTCGTGAGCAATGCTAGTTAGCAATCCGCGACAACAATTATGATTGACTTGCTTCATCAGCATTAGCCGCTGGTTTGTCGGCCATCATGTGTGTTGCGACTGAAGTCACAAGGCAGACGACGGCGGCAACGATGCCAATTTCAAAACTGCTATATTGCAACAATTCTAGTTGCCCACCAATATAGCCAATGACCTCGCCCCAGATGAAGCCCCAAAAGATTACAGTTAAGTAACGCATATTGTGACCACCTTTCGTATCAATAGTAGTTTAACACTCTGACTACTGATTTCAATAAACTTTCATTCGCGAATACGGATAATTTTGGCTGGTTTTGTTATAATATGAAAGACGAACAAACGTTTGAATATGTAATCTTATCGATTATTCAATGAAAGGGGGATGCTTGTGTCTTCTGAGACTGAAATTGATGCAGCAACGGTACCGTCATCTGGCGAAATAAATGGTCTCGTACCATTATCTGTTATCAGTAGTTATAGTCTATTGCAAAGCCCAACAAGAGTCACAGAGCTCGTGCAAACTGCAAAGCAGCGAGGGTATCAGGCGGTTGCACTGACTGATATTAATGTGTTGTATGGCGTTGTTGACTTTTTTAATGCTGCCCGACAAGCTGGCATCAAACCATTAATCGGTCTGACCATCGAACTAGCCAGTGAGGTAACTGAGCCAACGGACAATGACCAGGCGATGCCATCAACAAAACATAATGATCTGCCAACATTCCCGCTAACTTTGATTGCTAAAAATGAGCATGGCTATCAAAATCTAATTCAAATTTCGTCAGCAAAGATGACCCGCGAAGAACGCGATCCATTAAAAGTTGTTGATATCAGTGATTGGTTGTCGGATTTGGTCATCGTTAATGGATTACAAAGTGAAGTTGGCCGACTAGCCAGTACGGGACAACAAAACGTAGCGGCTCAACTCATGACGCGGTTGCAAAAGATTGCCAATGATACGGTATACCTTGGTGTGAGTGATCAACAATCAAGAGCGACGATCGACACGCTTCAACAATTTGCAGATCAGAACCATTGTCGATTGGTGGCCGTCAACGACGTTCGCTATTTGAACCCCGATGATAGTTTTAAGGCTAGTGTGATGACGTCGATTAGTAGTGGCGAACAAATCACTAATTTAGGAGCTGTAAGTCAACAGACAGGCCCATGGTATCTTCGTGAGGCGGTTCCGCTGGCTAATCACTATCATGAATTGGGTCTGGATGAGGCCGTCCGGGAAACGGGGCACATTGCTAACATCGCAACGGTTGACTTTACGTTTCAAGCCCCACAATTACCACATTTCAAGACGCCCAGTCATGAACCGGCGGCAGATTATTTGCGACAATTGTGTGCCGCAGGCTTGACCAAACGTTTAGGCGAAGGCAATCCCCTGGCGGAGCGGTATCAACAACGATTGACTCATGAGTTAACTGTTATTCATCAATTAGGCTTTGACGATTATTTCCTGATTGTTTGGGACGTGATGAACTATGCTCATGAACATCACATTACTACCGGTCCAGGACGTGGCTCGGCGGCTGGATCCCTGGTTGCTTATGTACTCGCTATTACAGAAGTTGACCCGTTAACATACGACTTACTGTTTGAACGATTTTTAAATGATCAACGGGCCCAAATGCCCGATATTGATCTGGACATTCCAGACGACAAACGTGACGAACTGTTATTGTATGTGCGCGATCGATATGGCGCTGATAAAGTTGGCCAGATCATTACGTTTGGAACCCTCGGTGCTAAGCAGGTTATTCGTGACGTTGGCCGTGTATTTGGTTTGTCCACGTTTCAAATGGCTGAATGGAGCCGAACGATTCCTGGTGGATTAGGTGTGACGTTGGCTAGTGCCCAACGTGATTCACAACCCCTGCGCAATCTAATTGCGGACAGTGGCGTCAACTCTTTACTGTTTGAAACAGCCATGGCGTTGGAAGGGTTGCCGCGACATACATCAACGCATGCTGCCGGTGTTGTCTTAAGTGATCAGCCATTAACAGATATTGTCCCGGTTCAATCAGGCTCTGAAGGTCTGCTCGTAGCCCAATTTCCTAAAAACACCGTTGAAGCGCTAGGGCTGCTTAAGATGGATTTTCTTGGACTCCGCAATTTAACCATTTTAGCGAATACATTAGCAGAGATCGAAACGACAAATGGCAAGAAGCTTCAAGTTAATGATATTCCGTTAAATGACAGTGATACATTGGCCTTGTTTCAAAAAGGTGATACCAATGGCGTATTTCAATTTGAATCGAGCGGCATTAAAAATGTTTTGCGTCAATTACATCCAGAAACTTTTGAATTGGTAGTTGCGGTTAATGCACTTTATCGGCCAGGACCGATGGAAAATATCGATCACTTCATTGCCCGCAAAAAGGGCAAGGAGCCAGTCACGTATCCAGCACAAGCATTAGAGCCAATTTTGGGACCGACATTTGGCATCATTGTTTATCAAGAGCAGGTCATGCGAGTCGCCTCAGTTATGGGCGGTTTCTCATTGGGTAAGGCCGATATTCTTCGCCGTGCCATGAGTAAAAAAGATCATCATAAGATTGACGCACTTCGTACCGAGTTTATTGAGGGTGCGGTGGCTAATAAATTTACGCAAGCCGTTGCTGTTCAGGTCTATGACTATATTGAAAATTTTGCATCTTATGGTTTTAACCGATCACATGCCGTTGCCTACAGCAAAATGGCGTTTGAACTCGCTTATCTAAAAGTGCATCATCCGGGTGCCTTTTTTACAGCACTACTTAATTCTGTGCTGGGCAATCCAACAAAAACGAAATTGTATTTGTTAGAGGCAAAACAGCATGGCGTCAATGTAGCGGCGCCCAACGTTAACGTTAGTCAGGCGGGATTCTCACTGGTAAACGGACAAATTGTGTTTGGACTTAGTGACATTAAAGGTGTGCGTGGAGACTTTGTTGCCAATATCTTGGCTTTGCGGCAAAAAAATGGTGCATTTAAAGACTTAGAAACATTTGTCAACGCGATTGAACCACAGTTTCGGAAAACGGATGTTTTAACAGCCATGATCTATGCTGGCAGTTTTGACAGTTTTGGCTTAAACCGAGCTGAATTGTTGGATCTGCTGCCACGTGTGATTTCCGGTGCTCAGGTCAGCATCGATCTATTTGAATCAAACTTGGGGCTTAAACCCAAGGTTGAGCATCGCCATGATTTATCTTTGAAGGAAAAATTAAGTCATGAGGCCGAAGTACTTGGTGCTTATGTATCAGGACACCCGGTAGAACAATATACAGGGCTCAGCCAGCAACTAAATGCAACGCCAATTGTCGATGTAGCGGTCGGGCAAGTGGCAACCGTTATTCTATACACTAGTCGGATCCGTGAAATAAGAACTAAAAAGGGTGACCGAATGGCATTTGTCAGCGGAAACGATCCATCTGGTGAATTGTCGATTACTGTCTTTCCACGACTTTATAAAGAAGTTAGCGAATGGTTGGCGCCAGAACAGGTCGTCGTTGTTACCGGTAAAATTGATACGGGTCGCCAGCTGGAAATCGTGGCAGATCGACTTCAATTGGCCAAAACAGTTCAGGAACAAGGTGTGCATCAGCAATCGCGTCAAAATACGCAACTGAATGGTGGATCCAATACGCGGTCGAATAAGCCTGCTCAAGCGACAACAAGACCGCATGTGTCAGAGCCAGCCACGCCAATCGGCACTTGGTATTTACAACTGACCGAAGCAAACATCACTGGTGGTGCGGAGAATGCCTTTCGACAGCAAATGGGCAGTCTCCGCGGGAATAACCCAGTAATTTTGCATAATCAAGTTGATAACCGGACGGTTAAGTTGGCTTCCGCATTTAATTTAGCGGCCACGGCACAGGTTCGCAATCAATTGATTGGCATTTTTGGTGAGGGTAATGTTGTTTTTCGACGAAATCAGACATAAACGTTTAAACTGTCTTCAACAAAATGAAAAACCGGTGTGGGTTTTCATGAATATTTATGAAAACTCATGAAAAGGGCGACAACGACATTTTAAAAGTGTTAAACTAATATCGTATTTAAGGGAACAATAACGTTCTCAAAAAAGCCACTCTGTGGCACAAACTCAAAGGGAGAGATTTTTGTTATGAAAAAAACTAAAATCGTTAGCACGCTTGGACCAGCCAGCTCAGACGTTGATACGATCGTTAAGCTGATTGAAGCAGGCGCCAACGTTTTCCGTTTTAACTTTTCTCACGGAGATCATGAAGAACACCTTGGTCGTTTAAACAACGTCCATGAAGCTGAAAAGATTACTGGCAAGACTGTTGGTATCATGCTTGATACTAAGGGTGCTGAAATCCGGACAACGGTTCAAAAAGATGGCAAGATCGAATACAAGACTGGTGACAAGGTTCGCATCTCAATGGACGACTCCATTGAAGGTACACACGACAAGATTGCCGTTACCTACCCTGGCTTATATGATGATGTTCATGTTGGTGGTCACGTTCTGTTTGACGATGGTTTGATCGACATGAAGATTGACGAAAAAGACGATGCTAACAAAGAATTAGTAACCACTGTTCAAAACAATGGGATGCTTGGTTCTCGTAAAGGTGTTAACGCACCTGGTGTTTCCATCAACTTGCCTGGGATCACTGAAAAGGATTCATCAGACATTCGTTTTGGTTTGGATCATGAAATCAACTTCATCGCCGCTTCATTCGTACGTAAAGCGCAAGATGTTTTGGACATTCGTGCTCTGCTTGAAGAAAAGAACATGCAACATGTTCAAATCTTCCCTAAGATTGAATCTCAAGAAGGTATCGACAACTTCGACGAAATTCTTGAAGTTTCAGATGGTTTGATGGTTGCCCGTGGTGACATGGGTGTTGAAATTCCTGCCGAAAATGTGCCATTGGTACAGAAGGAATTGATCCGTCGTTGTAACGAATTGGGCAAGCCAGTTATCACTGCTACCCAAATGTTGGACTCAATGCAAGAAAACCCACGTCCTACACGTGCTGAAGCATCTGACGTTGCTAACGCCGTATTTGATGGCACTGACGCAACCATGTTATCTGGTGAATCTGCTAACGGTGACTACCCAGTAGAATCTGTTGCAACGATGAACCGGATCGACATCAAGGCTGAAAATGACTTGAGTGTTGATGGACACGCTGTTCACAATTTCGATACTTCAGATGTTACAGAAGCCGTTGCTGCTGCTGTTGCCCGTACTGCAAGTAACTTGCACGTTAAGACAATCGTTGCTGCTACTGCTTCAGGTCACACTGCACGGATGATCAGTAAGTACCGTCCAAACGCCGACATTCTTGCCGTTACGTTTGACGAACGCACTCAACGCGGTTTGATGATCAACTGGGGTGTTTACCCAGTTATCGACACTGCCCCAGCAAGCACTGATGACATGTTCGCATTAGCTAAGAAACGTGTTGTTGAAGAAGGCTTAGCTGAAAAGGGTGACACGATTTTAGTTACTGCCGGTGTACCAGTTGGTACAAAGGGTACAACTAACATCATGCGTGTTATGCGGATCGACTAATTTTAAAAAGTATTCGTTTAAGGCTGCTGACGTTTGTCGGCGGCCTTTTTCTTTCTTAAATTGACGGGTCTTTATAGGCGGATGTCGCTTGCAATCAAGCTTTCTGCTATAATAGACAAAATGAAATTACTGATTTGGAGGCAGCTATGCACGATTTATTAGGCCGTGTGATTGAAACAAAGGTCACTGATCAAAACGAAGATTATTACATTGTTCAATGTGAGGGATTTTCGTTTCAATTTGATAAAAAAGAAGCAGACCATAAACTGGGAATAGGTGCTCAGGTTACTGGATTTGCTTACGAAAATGAAGATCATGATTATCAGATCTCAACGACGATTCCAAAGTCCCAGGTTGGGCACTATGCGTTTGGGACAGTTGTTCGGTCCGCACACGGCCTAGGCGTGTTTGTGGATGTTGGATTGCCCAACAAAGATTTTGTCGTTTCGGTGGACGAATTACCAACGATTGACGGATTGATGCCTCAAAAAGGTGATCGTTTGATGGTTAGCCTTGTTGTCGATGCGAAAAACCGTTTGTGGGCGCATTTAGCTGATTCTGAAATTTTTACTGCTATCAGTCGCCGGGCGACAACTGCAGACAGAAATCATGATTTAACAGCAACAGTATACCGATTAAAACTAGCTGGGACTTTAGTTATAACTGACGATTATTATCTTGGGTTTGTTCATCCTTCTGAGCGTGATCATGAACCACGACTAGGGGAACAAGTACACGGCCGTGTTATTGGTGTGCGTCCTGATGGTGGACTGAACATTTCATTAAAGCCGCGAGCTTATCAGGCAATTAGTGAAGATGCTGCGCAGCTGTTGGCAACGCTTGGACATGAAGCGAGTCATACGTTGCCGTTTACAGATAAAAGTAATCCTGATGCCATCAAGGCGTATTTCGGGATTAGTAAGGGGCAGTTTAAGCGAGCAGTGGGTCATTTACTCAAAGCCCGTTACATTGAACAGAGTGCAGATGGCATTACGTTAACGGAGACCGGTGTTAAAGCAGCAAATGAACAGTGAAAATAAGATTCCAACTTCGATTGTGGATCCGATGGACGACTATTTGACCTATATTAAGGTCGAGCGTGGTTTGTCCAAGAATAGCATCATCAGTTACAAACAGGATATTCAGGCATTTAGCCAGTTTATTGCGGGTCAAGGACTTACTAGCCTTAAACAGGTGGATCGTTACGTGATCCTGAATTACCTGCAAATTGAAGATCAAGCGCACAAAGCCCGTAACACGGTCATCCACAGTGTTTCAAGCCTACGGAAATACTTTTTGTTTTTGACGAGGGACGGGTACGTTGACGAAAATCCAATGTTGAAAATTGATTCACCAAAACGCGCTCGACATTTACCACAAGTTTTGACGGTTGAGGAAGTCGACCGATTATTAGCTGTTCCAGATGTCAGCAAACCACTGGGGATTCGTGATCGTACCTTACTCGAAGTCATGTACGCAACTGGCATGCGAGTCAGTGAAGTGGTTAATTTGACTGGAAACAATTTACATTTAGATCTCGGCTTCATTCAAACTGTTGGTAAGGGCGATAAGGAACGTATCATTCCAATTGGTGATCTTGCGACAGAGTGGCTAACATCGTATATGAACACCGTGCGCCCACAATTGGTCCATGGGCAACCAACAACAGCGATTTTTGTTAATGCTCACGGTCGACAACTTACGCGTCAAGGCGTATGGAAAAACCTAAAAGCGATGGTTAAAAGCGCTGGAATCAAGAAAGATGTGACACCGCATACGTTGCGCCATTCGTTTGCTACACATATTTTGGAAAATGGCGCTGATTTAAGGGTGGTTCAGGAACTGCTGGGCCATGCGGATATTTCAACAACGCAGATTTACACTCATATTTCTAAGCAACGATTAACAGAAGTTTATAAAAAGGCCCATCCGCGAGCATAAGTCAGTTGATAGCAGAATAAAGGAATGTTGGAAAGGAGACGAAGTCAATGCTAGTTAAATACCGTGATGATTATGAAAAAACAACCATGGGCTTACTGTCTTTCTTGCCTGACTTTCACAATATGAAGCATCTAAAAGCAGAGATGGATTGGTATACTGACGGCAGTGGTCGACAAATGTACCTATGGCGAAACAATCATAATCAATTTACTGGTGTCGTGGGCTTTGAATTAGAAGATCAGTTTGTGCTTATCCGATTACTTGTTCTTTCACCTCAAGAACGTAATGATAGTACGAGAAAGGCTATTTTAGATGCCGTAGCAGAATTATTCCCTGAAAAGCGGGTGATGGGCACTATTGCCACTACGCCAATGATTATGCGGTGGAGGAATATTGATGGGCATTAATGCGACAGACACTCGTAAGACATGGCCTGGTCAACGTGCTCATGATCGGGAGGCACAAGTCAATTTAGCACTAGCAAACCAGCCGACGATTAAAATTGCTGACTTTGAAGGACCGTTAGATTTATTATTGCACCTGATTCGCAGCTCAGAGATGGATATTTATGACATTCAAATTTCAGCGATTACGTCGCAATATTTAAAACATTTGCATCAGATGCAAAATATGAAGTTGGATGTAGCAGGCGAATACTTTGTCATGGCGGCGACGCTCATGACGATTAAAAGTAGAATGCTATTGCCTCGGGCGGCTGACGAAGATGAGGATGCTACCGACGATTCGGATCCGCGGTCGGAATTAGTCACGCAATTGCTGGAGTATCGTCGTTATCAACAGGCAGCTGATGAATTGCGTGACAAAGAGCAAGATCGTAAACAACAATTTACTCGCGCTGCGAGCGGTGTGCCAGCGGATGTCCAATTGGGTTCTTTGGTTCCAGGTATTACGGTGGCTGATTTGCAGGCTGCTTTTAAGCATATGTTGGCACAACGACAAATTGCCAAACCTGTTTCTCGAACGGTGTCTGGCGACCAATTTACTATTCGCGAACAGATGCGGGTGATGTTAAATAAATTAGATCGTAAGCGGCCGACCGCTTTTGAGGACTTGTTTTCTGAACAACCGCAAACTGATGAACTTGTGACAACCTTTTTGGCCATGTTGGAACTAGCAAAAATGAATGCTGTCCGGTTCGACCAAAGTGTTGTTAATGGTCCGATTCAGGTTTTTGCCGGTGAACGGAGCAAGGATGATCTAGATAAAGAAGTATTAACGCCATTTGAGGATGAAAAAGAGTCATGACAAATATCGAACAAATTGAAGGACTTCTGTTTATTGCCGGTGACGAAGGCATTTCAGTTGCAGAAATGTCCCATGCAACAGGATTTATGCGCGCGGCAATCAACACGATATTGGATCAGATTGCCAAACGTCATGAAGAAAGTGTGGATGATCCACTCTGTTTGCTAGACAACGATGGTATCTACCGACTGGCTACGAAGAAGGAATTAGCGGGTGTAATTAAACGTTATTTTGAGGCACCGCTAGCGACTAATTTATCGCAAGCCTCATTGGAAGTTCTTGCCATCACTGCTTATCGTCAGCCAGTAACGCGAATCGATATTGATGAGATTCGTGGTGTGTCTAGCACAGCAACGCTGCAAAAATTAGTGCTTCGCAATCTTGTGGAAGCCCACGGGCGCAAAGATGAGCCAGGTCGACCAATTTTATATCGAACAACGAATTATTTTTTAGACTATTTTGGTCTAAATGACATTAGTCAATTGCCACCGTTACCGCAAGCAGAAACGTTAGACGAGGCTCAGGCAGAAACAGGTGATTTGTTCCTGGCGGCTTTTCAAGATCAATTGGCTGGTACAACAGAAGACAAAGAAAAACATGAGGATTAATAATGGCAGAAAGATTACAAAAAGTTATGGCTCGGGCCGGCGTTGCATCGCGGCGTAAGTCTGAAACGCTAATTTCGACAGGACATGTCCAAGTTAATGGGACGGTCATTCGGGAACTAGGCACAAAGGTGACTGCGGATGATGCCATTCAAGTAGATGGTGTTGCGATTCAGCAAGAACAGTTTGTGTACTATTTGTTGTACAAACCGCGCAGTGTTGTATCTACTGCCCACGATGATAAGGGACGTCGAACAGTAGTTGATTTACTGGACGATATTGATGAGCGGATTTATCCGGTTGGCCGTTTGGACTACGATACGTCCGGATTGCTGTTAATGACCAATGACGGTGAACTGGCTAATCAGTTAATGCACCCTAAGTTTAAGGTTGATAAAACGTATGTGGCTAAAGTAAAGGGTGTGCCGACAAACGACGCTTTGGAGAAACTGCGCCATGGTCTTGTTGTTGATGGGCATAAGACATCGCCAGCTAAAAGCAAGCTGATTAGTGTAGATCACCGTAAAAACACGGCCATTGTTCAATTAACAATCCATGAGGGACATAATCATCAAGTTAAAAACATGCTGACCGCGGTTGGCTTTCCAGTAGAAAAGTTGCGACGCGATAGTTATGGTCCTTTGACTCTTGATGGCCTGACTTCTGGTGATTACCGTGAACTGAAATCTGTCGAACTCGAGGCATTACGTGAATCGATTTCAAACAAAAAAGGTTTTCGTCGCTAATCTTTTGTCACATAATTGTCTACCATAAGGAAGATTATGTTGACCATTTTTGGTTATGTGTTAAACTTCACTTGTAAGCAATTACAAATAGAATACTTGGTTCGTCTTCAGGGCAGGGTGAAATTCCCGACCGGCGGTGATAGCCCGCAACTCTCCATCTGATGGGGATTGATATTGGTGAAATTCCAAGGCCGACAGTAAAGTCTGGTATAAAGAAGATTGGCAATTATGAGTCTTATTTTGGTGGATTCAATATGTCTGATCGTGTTCCCTTGAAGGAATATGATGAGGCTTTTTTATTGCCATGCCAAAGAAGATGACCCATCTAAAATGGCACTTAAGGTGAAAAACTGTGACAGTTTCATCGAGGGTGTTTAAGGAGGAGTTTCAGATGGGCAGTACAGCATTACGTCGGATGATCAGCGTAGCCGTGTTAGGCGCAGTTGCAGCGGTCATCATGTTTTTAGAGTTTCCGATTTTACCGGGAGCAACATTTATGAAGCTGGATCTCAGTTTGCTAATTATTTTGCTGGGAACAGTAATTTATGGGTTGGGCGATGGTGCATTGATTGCGCTAATCGCTGTGGTCTTGCATTTATTACTAAAGGGCATCAATCCTTTTAGCTTAATTGGTGATACGATTGCCTTTGTAGCTAATATGGCGTACGTGATTCCGATTTATTGGCTGTTAACACGGTCAGACCGGAAGACCGGCTTTAAATTGTCAGTTGGTATTTCACTGAGTACAGTGCTACTGACAATTATTATGGCATTGCTCAACGCGTTTTTAATGTTTCCGCTATACATGAAGGTTGGTGGCCTACCGCAATCGACAAACATTCCAGCATTGATCTGGACCGTGGTGGTGCCATTCAATCTAATTAAGGGCGTTATTATTGGTATTGCGTTTTGGATTGTTTATTGGCGGATGGCGCCATGGCTAAACCGACAGCATCGTGCCATTAATAATAAATAGTGAATTGAATAAATGAAGCTTGTGACATAAGTTTATTGAGGACGAATAATGTGAGCAAAATCTCGCTCCGAAGTCCTGAGAACGCCGCTTAACCTAAAACTGACCCATTCCCAAAGTTCGGGAATAGGTCAGTTTTCGTTAATGCTCGTTCTCAAATCGGACTTATGTCACAGTTCCTTTCTGTCACTAGTAGTGGGCGGTCTTGTGTTAAACTGACATCACAACATTGTAGGAGGGGTTGGCGTGAATCCAGAACTTTTAATCCGTTTATTATCGGCTTCGCAACCACGACGCCCCAAAGTTATTTTTAATTGTTTGACCGGCAAACGAACGGTGTCAGTGCTCTATTGGGCGCTTCGCTATGATTTGTTGTCATGGCTGAGTGTACTGCCATCGTTACAGTGGGATACTTTTAACGGAGCAGTAAATAAGTTAGTGCGGGAAAAACGAGTGACAGTTCAGTCGGACGGCCAGTTATTGAGCAATGAGGCGCTGGAAAATCATGAACTATCAGAACTCTTTCCCATAAAACAACGACAAATGTACCGTGTTATGCACGTGAAAATCGTGACTGAAACTACTTTATTAGGTATGCAGGCCCTGTCGCATACCATTCATCACGATATGGGCTATTTTCCTGTTAGTGTTAGTGAACGAGCAAGAGTACAAGTGCGGCGCTGGTTCAGAAGCAGTTCATTTGATGAAAATCATTTATGTGAATTAATACAGGCCTTAAATCACTGGTTGGAGACGCTTCCGCCGCGCAACGCAGATGTTTTTTTGAGCCAATTGGCCGGTGAAAAGCATCCAGGATACACTGTTCAACAGCTTTCACAAGCCTTGAACTTGCCGACATGGCAAATTGATTTAATTCAAGCAGCCAACCTAGCTGCATTTGCACAGTTTTGCCAGGCTGATACGCATGGTTGGCGTAATTTATTAAGTCCTTTTATGGATCAGGCATTATCACGACCAGTGAAGCAAACACTTACCGTCGTTCAGCAAGGGACAACAAGGGCCACGATAGCTCAGCAACGAGGATTGAAACCTAGCACAATTAATGAACATTTATTAACTGCTGCGATTTTATTGCCGTTGGATCAATTTCCATATGAAAAATGCGTTGACGAGGCTACTCGTGAAAGTATCGAAAAACGACAGCCAGCCAATATTGATAATTGGCAAGGTACATTAGATGCCACGCCGGATCAGTTTTTTCAGTATCGAATGACACAAATTTGGGAGACAAAGCAAAAATGAGTCGTGAACCGCAGAAAATTGACAATGATATCAAATTACCACGTCATGTTAGACCAGATGATCCACGTTTAAAATTATCAGAGACTGCCGTTGATTTAGCGCGTGATCGACAAGCTGTATTGCATACTCATTTTGGCCTTAAGAAGTTTCGACCTGGACAGGCAGAAGCCATTGACAGTTTGCAACAAGGACGAAATGTCCTAGCCATTCTACCGACCGGAAGTGGCAAAACATTAATTTATGAACTGACAACTTATTTGATAAACCGTCCGTGTTTAATTGTGTCGCCACTGTTATCGTTGATGCAAGATCAAGTGGGACGACTGAATCAGCGCGGTGAACGGCGGGCAGTGGCACTAAACTCCTTGCTTACCAAGCCGGAAAAAGACAGCATCTTAAGTAGACTACAACAATACCGATTTATTTTTATCTCACCAGAGATGCTTCAAAATGAGGGTGTAATGACGGCAGTTCGGCATTGCAATATTGGTCTGCTCGTTATTGATGAGGCTCATTGCATCTCGACTTGGGGGCCAGACTTTCGACCTGCCTATTTGAGCTTGGGCGATGTTCGTAGTCAATTGGACAATCCGTTAACATGTGCGTTGACAGCCACTGCTGATGCGCATGTTCAAGCCGATATTTTGACACAGCTACATTTAAGATCAAGCGCTGAAAGAAATTCGTCGATGAATACCGTTACCGATGATCAACAGAACGTTCAAGTCATCAGACAGTCGGTAAATCGTCCCAACATTTTTCTAGTGATGCGTTCAGTTACTTCGCGAAAGGAGAAGGCTACCGAACTTATGGGCCTGATGGCAGAGATTGTTAAGCCTGGAATTATTTATTTTTCAAGTAAGGCACAAGCGGATGAATGGGCGCAACGGTTAAACGATGCTGGTTATCCCGCAGCCAGCTACCATGCCGGCTTAGATGCGCAAACGCGATATACGGTACAACAACAATTTATGGCAGACCAATTGCAAATTGTTTGTGCAACGAGTGCGTTTGGAATGGGCATTGATAAAGATAACATTCGTTTTGTCATTCACTATCATTTACCAAGCAACTTAAATGATTACGTACAAGAAATTGGACGAGCCGGTCGTGATGGGCAACAAAGTATTGCAATCTGTCTCATTGCGCCTGGTGACGAACAATTACCGGCTGATTTGGCAACGCTTCCGCTGCCAAATGATCATCAAGTCAGAACCTTTTATGAGACCAAACGGCCAACGCTACAAACGGATATGGATCAATTACTTGACTATTACAAAAAGCATCATTTTAGCGAACAACAACTGATAGATCGGTTCAGCGCGCTTCGTCAAGAGCGGCAACTTGCATTGCGCAAATTCATTAACTTTACGCGATCTCCTGATTGTTTGCGAAAAAAATTATTGACTGACTTTAATGAATCTTCAGTCCCACATGACCACAATTGCTGTGCGCCTATTGGAACGGAATTTTCATTGTCAAAATTGGGATTGGCACAGGATCAGCATGAATTGAAAACGACAATGAAAATTCCTGGCTGGCGTCAGCAATTTGAGGCACTTTTTAGCGAAAACTTTACTAATTCCAATGTTTGAATATGCTAGTATGTTAGACAGTGATAGGAAACAGGGAGGAAACGTCATGAGTCAAAATAACGACCCTCAAGGACAAAAGCCTTGGGACAAAAAGTTTTCGGAGGATAACGGTGAAGTATCTCGTACAGCTAATCGCAAGCGTAACAGCCATAATTCATTAATTACAGCATTGCTTGTCCTGGTTATCATTGCGTTAGCCGCAGTACCAACCTGGTATTACCTGGCTCACATGAATACATTCAATCATCCTCAGAGCGCGGCCGTGTCGGTCTCCTCATCTAAGAAAAAAACGAGTAGTTCATCTGTAAAAAAAAAGACAGTCTCAAGCAAGTCATCTTCTGTGAGCTCAGTTAGTGACACCACGAGTTCGACTGATACAACATCCGTCAGTAGTGTCACAGATGACAGTAGTTCTGTAGCCACGACACAATCCAGCGATAATACTGTTAGCTCAGATGACACCAGTTCGTCTTCAAGCCAAAGTAGTTCTAGTAGCTCAGATAGTGGCAATAAATATGTCACAGTCGAAGCTGGTCAGGGTTTGTACCGTGTCGCAGTTAATAACGGATTGTCTTTGCAGCAACTGTTAACACTAAATGGACTTTCAAGTTCGTCACAAGTTGCACCAGGACAGAAGCTGCGTGTTAAATAACAATGAAATTAAACTAAGAAATGTCTCATTTTAGTAATAACCTAAACTGAGACATTTTTTTGTGTTTCAACATTCGGTATAATGATAAGGTTCGAGAATGTGTATAGGAGAGGACAAGCATGAATGATTCTGCTGTAAATGGCATTCAGATTGCCATTGATGGCCCGGCTTCAGCTGGGAAAAGTACGGTTGCTAAACTCGTGGCCGCCAAATATGGATACGTTTATCTTGACACAGGTGCAATGTATCGGGCGATTACATGGGTCGCACTGCAACAGAATGTTCAACTAAATGATGAACTCGCTGTAATGGCCGTTGTCGATAAGACACCGATTCATTTTGCGGCTGGTTCGCCGGATCAACTCGTTTTTGCAGGTGATCAGGATGTCACAAAGGCAATCCGTAGTGAGAACGTTACTAATAATGTCTCAACAGTAGCTGCATTACCGCAAGTGCGGGCTGCCTTAACTGCGCAAATGCAAAAGATTGCTGCGGCAGGTGGTATTGTAATGGATGGCCGTGATATTGGCACAACGGTCTTGCCTCATGCCCAAGTAAAAATTTTCTTGGTTGCCAGCGTTAAGGAACGTGCACAGCGACGTTATTTGGAAAATCAGAGTAAGGGCATTGAGGTTTCACTTGAGACATTGGAAGATGAAATTCAGGCTCGTGATTACAAAGATTCTCATCGGGAGACGTCACCATTGGTTCAGGCCAAGGATGCTCAACGTTTAGATACGACTTCACTGTCGGTTAAGCAAGTGGTCGAACAAATTTCAAAGACCGTTGATCAATATTTAAATCATCAAGGTTAGGCTTATTACTGGTATTTCGTCGGTAATTCGATTATTATGTTAAATAGATATTGTCACTAGGAGGATTTTTTGATGAGCGAAAGCGAAGACAACAAAGAATTATTAGATGCGTTAAATAACGCAGGCCAAGTAAACATTGGCGATGTCGTTAAGGGTGAAGTATTGGCCCTTGACGAAGACCGACAAGCAATTGTTGGTATCGGCGACACCGGGGTTGAAGGTGTCGTACCAGTAAAGGAATTAACTTCTGATTCAGATTCATTAAAAGTTGGCGACGTCCTGGACTTAGTTGTCATTTCACGAATTGGCAACGATAAAGAAGGCGGCAGTTACCTGTTATCACAACGTCGTTTGGAAGCCCGCAAGGCTTGGGACAACATTGAAAAGGAATACCAAAGCGGCGACAATTTGGATGCTACTGTTACACAAGTGGTCAAGGGTGGCTTAGTTGTTGATGCTGGTGTTCGTGGATTTGTTCCCGCATCGATGGTTTCTGATCACTACGTTGAAGATTTAAACCAATTCAAGGGTCAAAAATTAACGTTTAAGATTGTGGAAATCGAACCAAGCGAAAACCGGTTGATTTTGTCTCACCGTGCCATTGTTGAAGCAGAAAACAAGGCAAAGCGTGAAGAATTATTTGCAACTCTTGTCGCTGGAGACGTTGTCGAAGGTACAGTTGCACGTATGACTGACTTTGGTGCATTCGTTGACCTTGGTGGTGTGGATGGTTTAGTTCACGTTTCCGAAATCTCATACGAGCATGTTAATAAGCCAAGTGATGTCTTAAAGGTTGGCCAACAAATCAAGGTTAAGGTATTGAATGTTGACCCTGATCGTCAACGGATTTCATTATCCTTGAAGCAAACACAACCTGGTCCTTGGGATGACATCGAAGAAAAGGCTCCGGTTGGTGCCGTTCTTGATGGAACTGTTCGTCGTTTGACTGACTTCGGTGCATTTGTTGAAGTGTTCTCAGGTGTTGAAGGTTTAGTTCACATTTCACAAATCTCTCACGAACACATTGCTACGCCAAATGATGTGTTGAAGGTTGGACAAGATGTTAAGGTTAAGGTTCTGAATGTTGATCCTGAACAACAACGTCTCGGTTTATCCATCAAGGCATTGGAAGAAAAGCCAGCCAGTGAAAATAACCACGAAGAACACGAAGATCGTGGTGCTTCCCGTAATGATGTTCAAAATTACTCAAGCGATGATGATGGTGGTTTCACCATTGGTGATTTGACTGGTAACGATTTAAACAAATAGGTTGAATTAAGCTACCATGGATTCCTCCGTTTTGGGGGAATCTTTTTTTATGGTAATGCGATGCGATGTCTTCTAGCGGGCGGATTGTTGCGAAATATGTGACAATTGCGTACACTAGGACACGATATTGAACAAGAACAGGAGGAAAGCTATGGCTAATCCAACAGTGGCCATTGTTGGCCGACCAAACGTCGGGAAATCCACTATTTTTAACCGTTTAGTTGGTGATCGAATTTCCATTGTGGAAGATACGCCGGGGGTTACCCGTGATCGTATTTATTCATCTGCCGAGTGGCTCGGTCGTCACTTTAATTTGATTGATACTGGTGGGATCGATCTGTCAGATCAACCGTTTAGTGTGCAAATCACCGAACAGGCAGAAATTGCGATTGATGAAGCTGACGTAATCGTCTTTTTGGCGAGTGCGGTAGAAGGTGTCACCGACGAGGACGAACAGGTCGCAAAGATTTTATACAGAGCTGATAAGCCGGTCTTATTAGCCGTAAACAAGGCCGATAATCCAGAACAACGTCAACAAATTTATGATTTTTATACACTTGGATTTGGCGATCCATACCCAATTTCCGGTGCTCATGGGACTGGTTTGGGTGATTTATTGGATGCGGTGGTTAAAGAATTTCCAACCGATGCAGCTAACGATGAGGATGACAGTATCCGTTTCAGTTTGATTGGTCGGCCTAATGTCGGTAAATCATCCATTGTTAATGCTTTGTTAGGCGAAGATCGGGTCATCGTTTCGGATGTTTCCGGTACTACTCGTGATGCCGTTAACACGAAGTTTACAGATCCCGATGGCGATGAGTTTACCATGGTTGACACCGCTGGGCTTCGTAAACGTGGCAAAGTTTATGAAAACACAGAACGGTATTCTGTCATGCGTGCGATGAGTGCAATTGATAAGAGTGACGTTGTGCTGGTCGTTTTGAATGCTGAAGAAGGTATTCGCGAACAGGATAAGCACGTTGCCGGGTACGCACACGAAGCTGGCCGGGCAATTATCATCGTTGTTAACAAATGGGATACGCTGACCAAGGACGATTACACGATGGCTAATTTTGAAGCAGAGATTCGTGACCAGTTCCAATATTTGGACTATGCACCGATCGTGTACGTGTCTGCAAAGATGCACCAACGTTTGGACAAGTTACCAGCTTTAATTAAGCAAGTTAACGAGAACCATCGCAAACGAATTAAGTCTTCGACGTTAAATGACGTGATTACTGACGCAATTGCAACAACACCAACACCGACACAAAACGGGCGTCGGTTACGTGTCTATTACGTCACCCAAGTTGCAATTCAGCCACCGACATTTGTCTTCTTTGTTAATGATCCGGAGCTGATGCATTTCTCATATCAGCGTTTTTTGGAGAATCAAATTCGTAAGGCGTTCGACTTTACGGGGACACCAATTCACCTAATTCCGCGTCAAAGAAAGTAGTTGCATCAGTCAAATTAGAACGATTCAATCACTTTCATTATAAAAATAGCCAGAAACACTGATTTAACAAGGGAAAATGCACTTTTTTGCTTGTTCAAACGATGTCTGTGTGGTAAATTGAATGTTGAAATGATGCGGTTGACCGTTATTGTTTCGCCGTTTCTGGACCACTCAGAGATGGCTACTAGATGTTTACATAATTAAACGTCTAAGCCCAAATCCGGAGGTGAAATCTCACATGGCAAACAAGGCACAATTAGTTAACGATGTTGCAGCAGCAACTGGTTTAACCAAGAAATCAGCAACCGAGGCTGTTGATGCAGTTTTTGACTCAGTTCAAAAGAGCTTAGCTAAGGGCGACAAGGTGCAATTGATCGGCTTTGGTAACTTCGAAGTACGTTCACGCGCTGCTCGTAAGGGCCGTAACCCACAAACTGGGCAAGAAATCGAAATCCCAGCAAGCAAGGTACCTGCATTCAAGCCAGGTAAAGCTTTAAAGGATGCCGTTAAGTAATTTATTACTTGATGGATGAGGACTCGGAGAAATCTGGGTCCTTTTTTCTTTTCCCAAACTAATTGTCATAGTTTGCTTGAGATAGTGGTTATCTTGGCACTTACGGTTGTCAAAATCGAATGCTGCCATGAAACCGGTCCCAGGGAGCAGTGTTTCTGGTCGATGCAACGATACTCGCACTATTACCGCAACACTATCAGTGCGTTTGCTGGTGTTAAACGCCGGATAAGGGTATAATGATATGTCGATATTAGGAATTAAGAGGAGGCCGAAACATGAGTGATACGGATAGTTATTCGGTTCAAATGCTCGATGCTTTACAAAGCGGTCAGGTAGATAAATCAAATAAATTATTTGCGTGGGCATTGCGTAAAGATGATGACGACACTTTGTATAATTTGGCTGAACAATTATATGGCCTAGGTTTCAATAAAAAGGCGCAACGGATCTATGAAAAATTATTAAAAGATTACCCAGATGAGGACGAACTGAGAACGAGCTTGGCCGACATTGCGATTGATGAGGGGGATACGGACGCTGCAACTAATTATTTGGACGCAGTCTCACCAGATTCTGACGCGTATCTACAAAGTCTGTTAGTGGCGGCTGACCTCTATCAATCAGAAGAGTTATTTGAAGTTAGCGAACAAAAATTATTAGCAGCCGAAAAAATTGCACCAGATGAGCCCGTGGTGTTGTTTGCGCTTGGTGAATTCTATTTCATGATGCGTGAATATCAGAAATCAATTAACTATTATTTGGATTTAATCAAACGTGGTATTCCAAAGATGGAAGACGTGGACTTGGTTTCCCGCATTGGGGTTGCCTATGCTAATTCGGGTAAATTTGAACAGGCCGTCGGTTACCTTGAGCAGATTCATACAGCCGATATGACACCGGATGTTCGTTTTCAACTTGGTTTTGTGTATACGCAACTCAAGGATAATCAAAAGGCGATTCACACATTTGAACAGTTGCATGACGAGGATCCTTCATATTCGTCACTGTATCCGTATCTTGCCCGTGCACTGTCTGATGATAATCAGGTTGAGGCAGCCTACAAGGTCGCTCAGGAAGGTTTAGGTGTTGATGAGTATAACCAGGACCTCTTTGGATTAGCTGCGAATTTGGCGCTTAAACTGCAGGAAAATGAAGCTGCTGAGGATTACCTCAAACGTGGTTTAGCGCTGGATCCTGATAATCAGACGCTCATGGTCCAGTTGAGCAACTTGTACGTTCAGTCTCATCACGATCTAGCAAATGTCGATTTGGCCACGCAGTACGTTCAGCGTGATCAAGTTGACCCACAAGTGTACTGGAATTTGGCGGTTTCATACGTTCGTTTGGAAAAGAATGAAGAAGCGCAAACTTACTATGATGCAGCACGGCCTTACTTTGAAGACAATCCTGACTTTTTAAAGCCAGCATTCTTCTTCTACCGTGAGCAGGGCCAGCCCGAAGTTGCGGTTAATTTGCTCCGGAACTATCTGAAGTTGCAACCAGAGGATGAAGAAATGGTTGCCGCCTTGGAAGATTACGAAGATCAGGGTTACTAAAAATAATTTAAAAAGCGATTCATCGAATGATGACACCTCAATAGGTGGTCTCATGTTGATGAATCGCTTTTCTTATGCCTGAATCTGTTGCTGTAGTTCTTGATAATAACGCAAACTTTGTGGTGTCAGTCGCAATGCCTGCGCGAGCGTTTGATTGTCGTCATGACGGTGGCGTTGCAGATATACAATAATAAAGGCTGTTATGAAGTGACCCCCTGTCAAGAGCCGAACTCCAATTTTTTTCGATTCCATCATTGGCACTAACAAACTTCAGATGCCCCTGTCTCTCGACATTTAACCACTCTGTTATACGAGGATTGGCTACCTCAGGTTAATGGTCCTGTCGAAGGCGTTGTAATCTCGGTTCGTGGATCACAGATCGACGCTAATGTGTATGGCCATACACATTAACAACCTGTGCCATAAAGTCTTTATCGCAATTCGCCAGACCGTTATGCGTCTGAAGCTTGTTGCTACCAACATGGATTCGTCGTGGCTGGGTTCGGTTGTCCTAATACCTTGTTGTTAGTTTAATCCGCAATTCCTGTACCATCTGTTTAATCGGCAATGCGTCCGGTCTCCATACCCCAAATATAGCCAGCCAGTTTTCTTGCAACTGCCGTAACGGCCACGTTATATGGCTTCCCAGCTTCAATCATTCTGTGAAAAGTTCGCTGAAGATGAGCCGATGCCCGGTCCGCATAGCTAATGACGCTGGCATCTTGTCCTACTTGCCGGGCCTTTACTAGCCGCCCTTTATAGCCGACGCGTCCCTTTACCAGAGCTTGACTAGCCTCAACCAGCGTCGTCCGAACAACGGAGTTGCCTTGCTTGGTGATTGAACCCTTGTGCGTGTGTTCACCACTGGAATGTTCCGATGGATTTAGCCCGGCATACGACATAAACGCTGGTGCACTTGGAAACCGTTCAAAGTCCGAAATCTCAACTTGAATCGTCATGGCATTCATTGTTGAAAGGCCCTTCATGCAACACAGCCGGTTCACTGGTTGTTCGTAACGTTCCTGGTGCGAGAATTTTTCAATCAGCTGGTCGTAACGCGCGATTTTTTCAATCAGTTCCGCCAGCTGAATCAAATATTCATCTACTGCCAGTTGGAGCGTATCAGACAACTTCAAAGATTTGATCCACTCAATGTGGGCTTGTGTCCATTTGGTCTTGGTACCTTGGTACTGAAAGCCATGCCGCAAAATTAAGGCGCCAAGCTGTTGCTTAATGCGGGTTGCGGACTTCTTCTGCGTATTACGCATCCGCATAAATTCTTTGACGTCATCATCTTCTTCATCCGGAATGTGTACGGAGCGGTATGTGTTAGCGGCCAGATTACGGGCAATCATCTTCGCGTCCATCTTGTCATTTTTAATCCGCTTATTCTTACCGGAGCTGTACATTGTCGAAGGCGCCATAATCACGCAGTTAACGCCAAGTATCTGTAATGACTTGCTTAGTGAGAAGCCTAGAACACCGGCCTCATAACCAGTCAGAAATTCGGTTCTCGGTCCAAGTTCCTCCGATAAGCGATCAACAAACTTTTCCACTAGCTTAGGATCCGACGCACACTTAGTTTCCCGGATGATTTCACCAGTGTCTTTATCTAATGCACAGAGACTGAAGCTTGCTTTGTGGACATCCATACCTACGTAAACTACACTTGTCATTGTGGTGACCTCCTATTGTCTTATGGGTAGGGTTGTGTGTTCTTCTTCTAAAGACATTATCAACCTGAATCCCCGAGTCGACAATCTAGGGGGTCACTTCATATTATCTTGGTGCAACGCACGCGGCGAAAGTGAGAATCCCAGGCGTTCTTCATCAGCGTCCAAGTACTTATGTAGCGCGGGTAAAGTCAACTGGGGGTGTTCTAGGTCGAGGCGTTGTTTTAAAAACAGATCCTGTGATTGCTGCTTTGCTTGTAGTGGCGCAATAAAGCGCTGATAGGCACGAATAAATTGCCGCTCAAACGGTTTCCACTGTAATGTGGCGAATGTTTTGTAAAAACCTGGTTGTAAAAATTCAGCAGCTGTAAATCCCTGATTAATGAGTAACAGACTGAGTCGTGTGTAAAAACTCAATTGCCCGTCCTCGACGATTTCACCAAGTTCATCCAGCCACTTGATCGTCACCTTGGTGGGCTTTGCCAATGTTTTGCCGTGCATTGTTAAAGTTGGCAATTCTTGCATGAGGTGATGTCCAAAGGCCCATTTAAAGTAATTATTTAGGTGAGACAGCAACTTGTTATAGGTGTTGGGATTAATAGTGTGGTGCGTTAGACGATAGCTCAAATAATCCTGAACATCGTGCTCGAAGATATTGGTTAATTTCGGTGCTGTTGCGAAACCGGTATTATTCTGCATCAAGTAATCAAAAAGGGCTCGTAAATCCCCGTGATATTGATTAATAGTGGCTGATGCTAAACCATTTTGCTTTAAATGAGATTCAAATTCAGTTTGGTACGGATACACTTGATTAGTCATAAATGTCCTTTAAATATATGGGAATTGAAATTTAGAAAAGTGAACGACGTTTGACCACCTTATATGAAAAGCCTTCGCCAATATTTTGCTGTACTGGCAAGATCGACATAAAGGCATGGTCGTCAATTCGTTCCACAATTCGGCGCATCGTCTGAACCTCTCGCGGGCTAATGACGCAATAGAGCATTTTACGTGGCGTGTTAGTAAAGCCACCCTCAGCGTCTAAATACGTTACACCGCGCTGTAACTCAGCAATGATGGCAGCAGCGATATCCTCATTTTTGTCGCTCATAATCATAATGGCACGGGCTGCGTATGCACCAGACTGGGTAAAGTTAACAATTTGCGTAAAGACAAACGAACACAACAATGTGTACATCATGTGAACAACGTCGATGTAGACCAATGAGGCAGACAAGACGACAACATCTTGAATCAACAGGCTACGTCCCATCGGAACACCGCTCTGCTTTTCAAAAATACGGGCAATGATATCGGTACCACCCAGCGTGCCACCAGAACGGTAAACTAAACCACAGCCGAAGCCGCCCATAATGCCGGCCAACGCGCCCGCAATGAACAGGTCATGATGAATATTGATGACAATGGGCACGCGTTGCCATACCCACAACCATATGGATAGCATGGTAATTCCAAAAACAGTGTATACAAACGAACGTCGGCCTAGTAAGCGCCAACCGATTAATAACAAAGGTACGTTGATGGCAAACGTGGTGTAAGCAGGGTTTAAATTAAAAAGTGCCCGCAATATCAATGAAATCCCGGCAACCCCACCGTCGGCGAGTTTGTTTACAATGTTAACGTACACTAGTCCAAATGCGTATAATGCTGCGCCCATCGCAATAAAAATAAAATCGCGTAACCTCATCGTTTCATCTTGTCTCATTATGGCCCCCAATGATCCATGAATAATTTACTATCACTAAAGATAGCAGACCAATTGAAGTTTAGCCATAGTGTATCAAGGTCATATTTCTGCTAGAATGAGTGGTAAATAGTTAATGAGGGGATGGCATAACATGCGTTTAGCACAATTGCCGCAAGAATTCGTGGGTGCGCAACCCATTTTAGCGACGCTTGAGGCCGCCGGTTACGAGGCTTACTTTGTGGGCGGCTCTGTCAGGGACACCATTTTAGGTAAGCCTATTCATGATGTGGACATTGCTACCAGTGCATATCCAGAAGAGGTCAAGGCGTTGTTCAAACGGACGGTGGACACAGGTATTGAACACGGCACCGTCATGATTTTAGATCACGGTAACGGATATGAAACAACGACATTTCGGACAGAGTCTGGCTATCAAGATTATCGCCGTCCAGATAAAGTTACGTTTGTCCGTCACTTGGAAGATGATCTTAAACGACGTGACTTCACTATTAATGCCTTGGCCCTTCGTCAGGACGGGGAAGTTATTGACTTGTTTGATGGATTGAGTGATTTGAAGGCAGGCGTCATCCGTGCTGTTGGGGATCCAGAGGCACGCTTTGGCGAAGACGCTTTGCGGATGATGAGAGCAGTTCGTTTTGCCAGTCAATTAAACTTTAATATTGAGGCTAAAACGTTAGCGGCCATCCATACGCACGCACATTTATTAAGCCAAATTGCGGTTGAACGAATTCATGATGAGTTCGTCCGGATGATGTTGGGCACGGCTGCTTATCGCGGGTTGACCGTAATGATTCAAACAACACTGGCAGATTATTGCCCCGGTTTGGTTGGTCATACGATTGATTTATCTACAATTGCGACAGTGCCAAAATTGGCACCTAAAAACGAGGTCGAAGTATGGGCCATGGTCGCATTTCATTTGGGGCTGTCATATCCAGATACGGTCGAATTTCTGCAAGCTTGGAAAACGGCCAATCACATCATTAAATCAGCCAACCAAGCGCTTCATTTGGCCTATGCACAACAGTATCATGGTGTTACCAAACAATTGTTGTTTGCAATGACACCAGATACGATTGCTGCAGGCACCAATGTGGCAAGAATGAGCGGCTATGGTCCGGATGATCCAAACGAATGGTTGACGCTTTACAATGCGCTACCCATTCAAGATCCGCATGATTTAGCTTTGAGTGGCGCTGACTTGATTAAAAAAATGGGTTTGACACCTGGTCCCGCAGTTGGTGAAACGCTTCAAAAAGTTCAAAATGCCGTTATTGACGGCAAGGTTAATAATGACGTCGATGCGTTACTTAAGTATGTTCAGGAAAAGATTCTGACAACAGACGATGCATCGACGAAAAAATGACGTTGTCACTTGTACATTTTGTCAGTGAGAACGGATAGGGATAGGACGGACAGAGAATAAATCATGCAGACATTACGAGCAGAGGCATTAACGAGTGTCTACGGTGAAAAAACACTTTTTGATAAGATTTCTTTTTTAATTGGTGAAAATGACCGGATTGGCCTGATTGGTACAAATGGTAGTGGGAAAACATCTCTTTTGAACACGATTGCTGGTGTTGACCCTCAGGACTCTGGCACAATTGAAACACCAAATGATTACCGGATCAGTTATCTCCGGCAGATTCCTGACTTGGATGATTCGTTATCCGTTATGGAAGCGGTATTTGCCGGTGCGCAGCCTGTATTCGCAACCATTCGTGAGTATGAGCAATCGTTGGCCAAATACAGTTTGCATCCGGAAGATGAAAAAGCGCTGGCTCGATACACACGAGCTGAGACAAAAATGAATCAGGAAGACGCATGGCTAGCGGAAAGTAACGTCAAGACTATTCTGACGCAATTGCATATTACCGACTTGGATCAACAGGTTAAAACATTGTCCGGTGGTCAGCGTAAACGGGTAGGATTAGCGCAAGTGCTGATTCAAGCGCCGAATTTACTGTTGCTGGATGAACCTACCAATCACTTGGATTTTGATTCCATTGACTGGCTGGAAAAATATTTAGCAAGTTATCGTGGTGCTGTTCTTGTCGTGACTCATGACCGCTACTTTTTAGATGCCGTGGCAACACGAATTTTTGAACTGTCGTTTGGCCAACTTTACGAATATCAAGGTAACTATCAGGCATTTGTTGGGCAGAAAGCCGAACGCGTTGAACATGAAGTGGAAGCCGACCGCAAACAGTCGCAGCTCTATAAAAAAGAGCTCGCATGGATGCGCACATCGCCGCAGGCCCGTAGTACAAAACAGCAGGCACGAGTTAACCATTTCAATGACTTAAAGGACAATCTCAATACCTTGCAAGTTGACCAAGATGTTGATATTAACCTAGGTCAGCAACGGTTGGGTAAGAAAGTGATCATTGCCAAACACGTTAATTTGCAACTTGGCGATCATAAATTATTGAATGACTTCAACTTATTGATTCAGGCTGGTGATCGGATTGGAATTACCGGAGTTAACGGGGCTGGTAAGACTAGTTTGCTAAATGTGTTAGCACAGCGTCTGCCAGTTGATAGTGGCACGGTTACGATTGGTGAGACCGTCAAGCTTGCTTATTACACACAACAAACTGAACCGATTCCAGGCGATAAACGGGTTATTAGTTACCTGAACGAAGTGGCTGAGACCGTGACTGATAAAGATGGCAACGAGATCAGCACAACCAACCTATTGGAGCAGTTCCTCTTTCCACGGTTTATGCATGGCACGTTAATCCGTAAATTGTCCGGTGGTGAAAAACGTCGGCTTTACCTGTTGAAGCTACTAATGGAACAGCCAAACGTACTCTTTTTAGATGAACCGACTAATGATCTGGATATTGGAACGTTGACTGTCCTTGAAGACTACCTTAGTAAGTTTGCTGGCACCGTTATCACGGTCTCACATGATCGTTATTTCTTGGATAAGGTTGCTGACCAGTTACTTGTGTTTGATGGGCATGGCAAGATTGAGCATTTTATTGGCCAATTTAGTGATTATTTGCAACAGCAGACACAGTCTGAGACACGGCAACATGAAGAAAAAGCATCAACAAGTGAGTCATCTACTAAAAAAGATGAAGCTGCCGCGACCGATGAACCGCAAACGAAGACTAAACATAAGTTAACGTATGCGGAACAAAAAGAATGGGATGGCATCGAAGGCAAAATTGATGAGCTTGAGCAACAAAAATCGGCAATTAGTACTCAGATGAATGAGAACGGCGCCGACTATGGTAAATTGGCCGATTTGCAAAAACAATTTGAAGAGACTGATTCGGAATTGACCAAAGCCATGGAACGTTGGGATTATTTAAGTCAGTTTGTTTCTGAATAAATGCTTTATTTGAACTATCATGACGTTAACGCTTAGGCATCAGGTGAAAGGAAGCAAAGATATGCTGGAAGACGCGTATTTACAACTGGAACGATATGTTTATGAACACGGCACCGTTAAGTCAGATCGGACTGGCACAGGAACCAAGTCAACGTTCGGTTACCAGATGCGGTTTGATTTAAGCGAGGGCTTTCCGTTATTGACCACTAAAAAGGTACCGTTTGGACTCATAAAAAGTGAGTTACTCTGGTTCTTGCATGGCGATACTAACATTCGGTTTTTACTCGAACACAAGAATCATATTTGGGACGAATGGGCCTTTCAACGCTATATTGACAGTGCGGATTACAAGGGACCTGACATGACCGATTTTGGTCGCCGCATCTTAGTTGATCCAGAATTTAATGAACGTTATCAAACAGAAAAAAAGCATTTTGACGATCAGATTTTGCATGATGATACGTTTGCTAAACAATATGGTGAGCTCGGTCTGGTGTACGGTGCGCAGTGGCGCAAGTGGAAGACATCCACGGGTGAAACAATTGACCAGCTAGGCAATGTCATCAACATGATTAAACAGCATCCAGATTCACGACGATTGATTGTGTCGGCATGGAATCCAGAAGATGTGCCAACCATGGCCTTGCCACCGTGTCATACGCTGTTCCAATTTTATGTCGCGGATGGCAAGTTATCCTGTCAGTTGTACCAGCGTTCGGGCGACATCTTTTTAGGCGTGCCGTTTAACATTGCCAGTTATGCCTTGTTAACTTCGATGATTGCGAAAGAATGTCACTTACAAGTGGGTGAGTTCGTTCATACGCTTGGGGATGCACACATTTATCTCAACCATTTGGACCAGGTTAAGGAACAGCTGTCCAGAACACCGCGAAAAGCCCCAACATTATGGCTCAATGATGAAAAAGACAGTATCTTTGATTACGACATGCACGATATTAAGGTAAAGGATTACGATCCATTGCCTGCAATTAAGGCGCCCGTTGCCGTTTAGACCCATGACTAACTTTTGACAGGAAGTGACTGTGTTTTGCTTACATTAATTTGGGCCGAAGATCAGCATCATTTAATTGGTCGTAACGGCCAGTTACCATGGCATTTACCGGCCGATGCTCGTTACTTTCGTCAGCGGACGACGGGCAACGCGGTAATTATGGGCAAACGGACATTTGAGTCGTTAGGCAAGCCGTTACCAAACCGAAAGAACCTTGTGTTGTCGTCAACTTTATCTGAGCAGCCGGGAATTTTGTTGTTTCCCATTTTAGCTGAATTAGCTAATTGGATTACGCATCATCCAGATGATCAGCTGTTTGTGATTGGCGGTGTTCGTTTATATAAAGAACTGATGCCAATGGCAGATCGGTTGCTAGTTACAAAAATTGACGCGACGTTTGACGGTGATACGTATATGCCAGCGGTCAACTTAGATGATTGGACACTGCAATCCACTGAGAAGCATGCAGCTGACGATAAGAATCGGTGGCCATACGCGTTTCTAACGTATGTTCGCCGTCCACACGCCTAAGTAAATAAAAATGCTATGCAAGCGTCACACATCCGATAGATGGTGAATCTTACATAGCATTTTTTGTCGGCGCATTAAGCGTAAAACAAGATCGAGAAATACATGAGGGCTGAACCAAACATAACAAATAGGTGCCAAATGACGTGACCAAACGGAATTTGTTTGAAACTGTATATAATCGCGCCAACTGTAAATGCCACACCGCCGCCGACGAGCAACCAAAAACCGGTAAGCCCTAGGCCGTGATACAACTGAGGAAAGGCAAACAGACACATCCAGCCCATAACTACGTAAATAACCGTAGAAACAATGTTGAACCGGCCTAACCAAATAGATTTATAGACAATGCCGGCAATCGCCATGACCCAGATAACACTGAGAATGATCCATCCCCGAACGCCTCGAATAACCAATAGGCTATACGGCGTATACGTGCCTGCAATTAGCAAATAAATGGCACTGTGGTCAAATACCTGAAAGACGTGTTTCGCCTTTGTAAACACGAGGGCGTGAAACAAGGTTGATGATAGGTAGAATAGGATTAAAATACTGCCATAGATCGTAAACGTCACGACTCGCCAAGAAGAACCAGTGTGGACGGCGCGAATAATTAAGATTACCAGACCGGCAATGGCCAATCCAAATCCAATTCCGTGAGTGATCGCATTAAAAACTTCGTTGACGATGGTATATGTACGTGAATGCTGTTGTTGCATGTTAAAACTCCTAACAGTTCGGTGGGTTTCCGTAGTTGTTTGCGAAAGTATAAAATCGGCAAAGAAACCCGCTGTTTTATGAAATTAATGGCAAAGTTTGTTATACTTGTAACACTTATTCATTCATGCTCTACATTGTAGCATGCTCATTCAAAACAGTGCAGAGTAGATTTTAGAAAGCGTGGGATTTCGAGCTATGGCTAATGTAAAAATTGTAACTGACTCATCAGCTGGTTTAACCGAGGATGAAATTAAAGAGCATCACATTAACATCGTCCCACTGTCAGTTATGATTGATGGTACCGTGTACGTGGAACGGGAAACCATCACTAATGAACAATTTATGGAAAAAATGATTGATGCAGATACGTTGCCTAAGACGAGTCAACCACCGTTGGGGAAATTTGTCGACTTGTTTGACGAACTGGGCAAGGATGGTTCAGAAGTTGTTTGCATTACAATGATGGAGTCAATTTCAGGCACCGTTGATGCTGCTCGCCAAGCGGCACAATTAACCTCTACAAACGTTAAGGTTGTAGATTCACAAACGACTGACCGGGGCTTGGCTTTCCAAGTGTTGGCTGCTGCTGAGGCTGCAGAAAACGGAGCTACCCCTGATGAGATTGTGGCTAAAACGATTGAAGTTCGTGACCACTCACGTCTGTTCATGGGTGTGATTAAATTGGATAACCTAGTTGCAGGTGGTCGCATTAGCCGTGCTGCTGGCTTGGTGTCTAATTTATTGAATATCAAAATTGGTTTAGAAGTGATTGATGGCAAGATTGAGGTCACCACGAAAGGCCGTGGCATGAAGACCATTACCAAGTTTTTGGACATGGCCTATGGAGAAATGCAGAAGGCTGGTCATATTGCCAGCATCGGGGTTTCTCATGCTGGTGCACCAGAGACAGCTGAAAAAATTGCTAGTCACGTTCATGAGCTGTTTCCTAACGTACCGGTCGTTGTTCGGCAAACGGTGCCAATCATTGCAACGCATGCAGGTCAAGGTGCTTTTGCATTAATGTATTACACAGACTAGACAGCATCATCGAAATTATTAGTACTGTTTATCCAGGCCAGTTACTTCTTCTGGTCAACTAATTGTCAGTAAAACGAGTTGGTTGAGCCTGATTCCCGGTGGTTTCGGAAATTAGCCCTCAACTTTTTTATTAGTTTGCAAACGTCCAAAAAATTAATTGATCATAAGATTGATTGATAGAAAGGAGCGATCAATGAAATTTTTTAAATGGTGGATTAGAGCTTTGCTAATTGTCGCCATTGTGGTGGCACTTGGGGCAACCTGGTGGCTTTATCAAAGTAGCCATGAAGCAATGCAACCGCAACGACGCACACAACCAAGTCAGTTAGCGCCTAACGTTACCAGGAGAACGTCCTCAAAGGACAGTTCGAGTAGTAAGGGTACGAGCAAGTCACATAAACAAACGACTAACAAATCAAAAAGTAAGACTCCTGCCAAACGTAAAAAGGTGACCGTTGTGGCCCTCGGAGATTCTTTGACGCAGGGTGTCGGTGATCAAGCTAAGGACGGCGGCTACGTTGGTCAAATTAAAACGAAATTGACCGATAAAGATCAGTTAAACGTGACGACCCATAACTACGGAAAAGCCGGCGATCGTTCCGATCAAATTTTAAAGCGGTTAAATCAGTCGCCAGCAATGCAAAAACAGGTTGCTAATGCAGATGCCATTACGATGACAGTCGGTGGTAACGACTTGATGCAAGGATTACAAACGGCTACTCTATCTGGCAAATCCACGGTGACTCAGATGGATGCCGTCGTTGCAGCAACTCAACAGAAGTATGCCACAAAGCTCCTGAGTCTCCTGACGGCAGTTCGTAACTTAAATACAAATGCGCCGATCTTTTTGTTTAGTATTTACAACCCGGTTTACGTTTATTTTGCCAACGTGGATCAACTAAATACTTATATCACCGGCTTTAACCAGGTCACAAAAGCAACGGCTAACAATATCAGTAAATTATATTTCATGAATATTAACGAACGTCTTTCGTACGGTCAATATGATACTGTTGCAAAGCGGTCTGCTTTGGCTGCCAAGGATGCTAAGGCAAATAATAACAATAGCTTTGACGGTCAAAATGTCGAAAAGGCGCTAGTCGGCGGTTCTACTGGTGAATTGAATGATTATTTATCGCCGGCAGATCATTTTCACCCGAACCATTTGGGATATTCAAAAATGACTGCCACGCTGTATAAGACGATGCAGGATCATCAGTCCTGGATGCCCAAATAAATTTTTGACCATTTTCACCGCAACGGAGGTTCAATAAATCAGTATGCAAACAAGGCAGGAAGTTAAACCAAAACACCAACGCAACTGGTGGAAAATTACTGCAATCACGTTGATTAGTCTCATTGTGATTGCCGGGATCTGGGTCGGTGTTGAAGCAACAAAGCCGATGCCGGAGCCTGCTGAGGTAACTCGCCCAGTGCAGCAATCAAATGCCACATTTCAGGTGCAGCTTAATACTAAACAGGTGAATGCACTTGCGGATTACTACATTAACAACACGAAAGATAATAAGTATCATTATCGTTTTGTGATTAATAAACACGCAATGCTATACGGGACAACCAAATTTCTAGGTGTTAAACTAACGTACGGATTGATTATGGATCCTAGTGTTACCAAATCTGGTAATGTTAAACTCCATGCCTCTAGAATGGCAATTGGACGGCTTCAATTGCCTGTACACTTTGTGATGGGATTTGTCGCTCGTCATTACAAATTTCCAAAGGGTGTCAGTGCCAACGCTAAAACGGACACGGTGCTATTGGATTTGCATAAGATGGGACCACGTCGTTCTTTAGCCATCCGGGCTGAAACATTAGACGTGAACAGCGGCACATACATTTTCAAGGCAGGTATTCCAAAGAGCCAGTTTGATAAAGAAGTTAAGTAAGCAAGATGATATGTCCATCGGGCTTCAGCAATTAAACAGATCAAATGAAAGGAGCACTATCATGCGACGTAGTTTTTACCAGTACCTAATGACGCAACGCAATGCAGAAAGTTATGAACCAGTTGCTCAATTTGCTAATAACGCATTTTTAGACCAAGCTTTTCCCAAACAGTCTCAGAACTTTGACGATGTGTCCCGCTACCTTGAGTTAAATGGTAACTATCTGCAAAGTATGGATGTGTTCGACGAAGCCTGGCATATGTATCAGGAATCGGAATTATAGAGTGTACAATTAGTACGAAAATAATTTGTTCAAAATGAAAAGGTGCCGCTCAAAGGTTTGATAACTTTGAGTGGCATCTTTTTGATTTTGCAACCTGAATTGAATTCGAAATCTAAGCATCTGCGTTGTTAATAGTGCGGTTTGCTTTTTCAATCAGCGAAACAAATTGTAAAACACTTTCCATTTGTTTGTCAGTTAGTCCACCCATTTTAAAAGGCAAATCATCAGAAATGCCGAGCAAATAATCTGAAGATGTATCCAGGATATCGCAAATTTTTACGAAGGTTTCTAGTGACGGATAGGATAATCCTTGCTCGTAAGCTGATACTGTTCCTTTACTAACTACTAATCGTTTCGATAAGTCCATTTGTGTCATTCGTTTTGATTTCCGAACTGATTTGAGCCTTTGACCAAAAAAATCTATATGCATTAATTTTACCCTCCGTTCAGGGTAGCAAACAAATGTATGTAAAATAATGGTACTTAGTACAGCTTGTATTGATATTTTTGATTTGATTTGCTAATATTATCGGTATAGCATATCGCTATAATTAGTAGCTAACACCTAAGGGGAGAACAACATGGAAAATTTAGTAGCAAAGGCCAAGAAGAGACCTTCATTAGTAGCCGGTATTGTTGTCATTATTCTGGTTATTATCACTATTGTCGTAGTATCAAGGCCAAAAAGATTGAGTGGTACATATTCACATACAACAGATTTGCTTATCGCTAAAAGCACTGACCGTTTGACTTTCGAGGGAAATCAAGTCATAGAAAATGAAGGACAAGACTACGAGAATAAAGGGACTTATCAAATAAAAGGGGATCAATTGAAAATGACCATAAAGGGTAGCACACTGTCCGCAACCCTTTCATCCGATAAGAATTCATTTACTGTAAACTCGAGTTCAGGTCTTGAAGGATTACTCGCAGGAACAACTTACAAGAAAAATAATTAATGTTTTGACTCTACAAGTTGCTATTCATTTTTAACTATTGTGACATGTGTTGAACAGAATTAAAGAAAATCACTGAATACTTTAGTCAAGTCAGAAACTAGTGAGGAAAATAATGTCTGAAAACAATCTACCAGCAAACCTGAATTTATTTAACTATGCGGAAACACCTGATTTTGATAGCTGGGACAAAGGCGCGACTGCAAATGAAGAATACGAGCAGTCAATGAAAAGTAATAAAATGTGGCGCCGAATCCGGCCGTTTGCGATGTGGGCCGCGATCTTTTTTGGCATGGGTGCATTTGGTCAGTCAGCAGTTTTGGGAATTTTAATTTGGGTGATTGCAATCCTTTTAGCAAAACGTAGCTTAGCCGGTCACATGCTGGATAACGCAGAAAATGATGCCAATGCAAAACTAAGAGAAATACAAGGTGAACACGCTGAATTATGTGCCAACAACGTTGCCAAAAAGTTAATGATCGGGCAATGGTCATGGTTTCGATCTGGTCGTGAAGCGTTAATTTATAGTGGTGAACGATTTGCATATTTGAATGCGGCTCAAGGTTCCTTAGTTGCTTACAACAACACGAATATAAAGGAGGTTACTCGTGAACGGTTACATACTGGTACACATACTGATTCAAGTTCGAACACTGTAGGCGGTGGTACAGAGATTGGTAATAGTGGCATTGCTGTTGGTGGCGCTAAGACAAATACATCATCTGATACTACCGACTTTTATGAGTGGCACTTCGATATTCTGACTGATTTTTTAACATATCCGAAAGTTTCTTTTGTGTTGGCAGACAGCCCTAATACGGAAGACTTGATTGGTGAAGCCTATGCTATCTTAAAACCTTAAAATATGGCAAATAATTAATCTACAAGCTTAACACTGACATGTTTAGTCCTTGAAAAGGCCTCAATTCTTTTTCCAATTTAGTTGAAACAAAAAAGGAGTCTACCATGAAAAAGTCTATTGCTCTAAGCGTCATTTTTTTAAGCGCTCTTATGCTGAGTGCGTGCAGTAACAGTAGCTCAAAAAGCACCAATGAAAAATCGAATTCAATGTCTGAAGTGAAAAACAATTCAAAGTCTAGTTCGGTACAAAAGGTATCTTCCGACCCGGAGGAACAAAGTTCTAGTGAAGATAATTCTTCTAGTGAGTCCTCATCCTCTGACACAAATACCAAATCTAGCGAACTAGACTTTACCAGAATTACAGATGGCAATTTTAATGGGCTTTCCTATAACTGGCAGGAAGTGGCGGTTGCTGGAACAGGATTACATGGTGATCAGGGTCTCCAGTGGTCTCAAGATCCAGCCGATTTAACTAATCATTTAAACATTAGGGACGACCAAATTAGTGATGGGTCAATCAGATTGGACAAGATTGGCATAGAACAGGATGGTAATGATCTCGACGTAGTTTATAGCGAGCAACATGGTGTTTTAACCGCAGCAATAAAAGATGATGAAGTTGAAGACGCTGTTCACAATGCAACTGTTAAATTTTATCCAAAGGGTGTTTCAATCGATTCTCAGTTTAACAACGGAGTTAAAGATGATACTTCGACAGACAGAATTGTCTTTTGGACTAGCAATAATAGTTACACGGAAATTTTTGCACACAAGTAGATGTGAAACCTCGCTTTAAAGAACATTTTATTTGCTGAGTAGGGGGATTTTCATACTTTTTCTATTTCGCCGACAATGCCATTTGTACAAACAATCAGAATCTCTAAAACTGTTCGTCATGTTGTATTAGATGAAGAAAACTTGATATTTAAATTTCACTAGGAGTGTATTATGAGTAAAAAGATTGCATTAGTGCTAACGATACTAAGCACATTTGTGCTCGCTTCTTGTTCCAATAATGACGTTAAGAGTAAGAGTGCTACACAGAATAGCTCTACTGTTAGTAGTTCCAAAGCGAGCCATTCTTCACATTCAACTACCACACAAAGGAAAAGCTATCCAAAAGCCAGCTCCCAAAGCAAAGTGTTGAAAGCAAATTACCAGAACTTTTTGTCAAATCTCAAAGATGTTTCTGCTGATTCTTACTACAAGGTGGCCCAAGCCTCTTATGATCCAGACTCAAGAACGCTACATTTACTCATGGCTGCAGGGCCAGAGTATGAACATGGTGATGAACTAAAAGATTCTATTGATCAAGCGCTCAAAGCTGGCAACGAATTTATTAAAGAATATAGTCCGATGCCACAAGACACTAAGCCGATTTTGGTCCAGGCCGAAGACACAAACGGTAAGCCATATGGTCATTCAAGTAATCTTGGTTCATTTGAGTACGATGTGGATGTTAACAACTCAGAAAATGAGAATGAATAGAAATGGTAATGACTTCTAAAATTTGGCAATTTTTTCGCGACTATCAAGAATATGTTACTGTGGCAAGAATCGATTCAATTCGTGCTAATAATATGACGCATTCGTAGGCGACCTTTTTTAAACGATAAAAATTTGTAAACTATTTTCAGCCATCGAAGCCTAAGATTGTAGGATTAAGGAAAGAAAAATATGAAAATTAAAAAAAACACGATTGTAATAATTGTTGTTATTGCCGTTGCAACAGTCGGTATGGGTATATACAATGCAATTCCGAAAGGATTGAACGCCACTTACACCAATATAAGAGGCGTTCAAAGAGCTGCAAGTGGCCTTGGCACGCAGAAAACAACAATCATACTCGATGGATTCAACTACAGGGAAGAGATTGAAAATAAGTTTAAAAGTCCAGTAACAAAGCAAATAACCAGTCGGCAGTACCATGCTTATCATGGTACGTTCACAACGAGCAAAGATGCCAGTGGCACTACCGTTAAATTCAAGGGTAGGATGAGCGACGAAAGCAAAACAGCAGTCATTAGCAACGATGGTGAAAAAATGTTAACTCAGTATGGACTTAAACTAAGTCAGCAGAAATAAAAAGTGGATTCAGTAGAAATCTTTACATGGATGTTTTTTGTCTTCCGCTTGTTATAAATACCATTACGTGACTGCTTAAATGAAATATTTATGTGCTTAGTGACAGTATGATTAGCAAAAAAGACTTACTTATTAGTAAGTGGACATGACCCAGTCAAGTAAACAGTCGAAATAATATAAATTAACTTGCTTTGCGAACGGTCTGATTCCGATATTCATTCGGAGTCAGGCCGTTTAGTGTTTCTTGCGGACGACCATTGTTATACCAGTCGATCCCAGCGTCGACTAAGGCGACAAGTTCTTTGAACGTGCCGGCCGGTCGTAGATCAAACCATTCATCTTTGATATGACTCCAAAAGGTTTCCATGGCGCCATTATCAATAGGTTTACCACCACGAGACATACTGTGTGTGATGTGATGTTGACGTAATTCTAAGTCATAGATTCGAGCTGTATACGCAGAACCACGGTCAGTATGTAACAGTGGTTCTGCGTCTGGGCAAGTTTCTAAGGCCCGGTGTAATGTGATAGTCACAGCCGCCGCTGTTTCTGTGTCACTAAGATTATAGGCAATGATTGAATGGTCATAGAGGTCTTTAATGGCACTTAGTTTCACTTTGTTAAGGGTATCTATGCCGTACTGTAATTCAGTGCAGTCGGTAACCCATCGTTGGTTTGGTTCGTTAGCGGAAAACTTACGGTCAAGGATGTTTGCGGTAATGACTTCAGCTTTCTGGGACTTACGGTCAACCTTCGCTTTACGAATTGAAGCGGTCATGCCGTGAGCATCCATCAAGCGATACACACGCTTGCGATTAACGTGAAACTCAGTTTCACGGTTAATCAGCCGTGTCATTCGTTGTGAGCCATAGATGCCATAGTCACGAGCTTCACGTTCTTCAATGAACTGCCAAATGACTTCATTATCAAGCTCACGTTGATTAGGCTTTCGGTGTGTCCATTTGTAATAGGCGGCGCGCTTGATACCTGTAAGGGCACAAAGCTGTTCGATGACATAAGGTTTGTGCGTTCGTGGATTAGTTTGTTCAGACAATTCCTGAATCGCCTGATAACGTTCGATTCGGGTTACTGGGTGTAACCAATCTATTGATTCCTCCTTTGAATCTCCCGTAATTTTTTTGCCAAATCTTCACGTGTTTCTAAGAAGTCATTGCGCTCTTCCAGCTCTTTGATGCGCAACTCTAAACGCTCTTTTTCGCTTAGCTCCTCAGGTTCACGATTTAGTCGCTTTCCACGACGATCCTGAAGCGCATTAATCCCATCCTTCTCGTATTTACGTACCCATGTGTAAACCTGTTGATAGGACACGTTAAAATGATTGGCAGTTGTGTGATAATCCTTCTCATGAGCGAGGGCATATTGTGCGATTTCAATACGTTCTTGATAGCTGGTGGTTCGACCTTGTTTCATATGGGTTGTTTGTCCTTTACTAGTGGCTTTGATTTCCTTGCCATTAGTATACTGATTTACCCACCTTCGTAAAACAGAAGTAGAACTAATCTGATACTTTTTAACGATATCTAGTTGAGACAGTCCATTGACTAAGCGATCATGAACTGCGGCATTCTTTGTATCTTGCGAATACCGTTTCCATTCATGACTTGGTTCAAGCGCTTTAAAATCTTCTAATTGTTCAAGGTCAAGCCACTTTTTAAGTGTTACAAATGCGATTCCAAAGTCCTTGGTGAATGCCCTCATGCTTTTGCCTGAGTGTTTGAACTGATAAAGAGTGTCTAGCTTTTGTTCAAGACTATACGAACGTCCTTGTTTTTCCATACAAAAATCCCCTTAGAAATAGATAGACGATTTATTATTTCGTCTGTCTACTCTAAGGGGACAATAACAAAGCCTTTTTTTTTCGTGGTGTCCCACTAACTGCAATGCTTCTATTAGAAAATCAGATAAAACAAATAGTAGAGTGATTTGAACCTGATATAAATATGAAAGGGTCAGTTCCACCAAAGAGATTATAGAAACGCAGCTAATATAATTACTTAGTTTAATTCAGAAATCTCATAGATCATTTTTATTCAATTTAGACGTGGAAAATTGAATTCCACTTATTTTTTCACCAAACCAAGTTCAATCAGTCGATTGGCAGCATCAATGACCGTTTGTTGCGACTTATGTTGCTGCCATCCGAGGTCATTTTCTGCAGCGACCGCAGTATGGTGGTAACGACGATTAAGCATTGGAACCAGTGATCGCAAACTAGGGATAAATTTGGCCAGCAGTCGTGTGGCCCAGTTTGGCAAAGCGCGGACGTGTAGATGAAGTGAGGGGAATGCGGATTGATAAATTTTGCCCACCTCCAACATGGTTAGCGTTTGTGAGGAGCCAATATAACGTTTGCCAATTGCCTGTGGCTTTTCAAACGCCAAACGATGCAGGCGCGCCAAGTCGCGAACGTCGCTGATTTCCAATGGCACTTTTGGCAGAGCTGGTTGACCCTTCAGCAATTGTAAAAGGATCTCGTTAGAGCTTAGATTGCTGGTAATAACTGGACCAAAAATTGCGCCCGGTAAGATTGTTGTGAGTTCGATATTATGGTCTTGAGCAAATGTCCAAGCCGCTTGTTCAGCCTTCACTTTTGAAATTCGATAAGGATCCAGCTCAGGATTATTCAGATCCGTCCAGAAGCTTTCATCAAAGGTACCAGTGGCAGTGCTGAGTGGGGTTGCAGCGGCTTGTGAACTTGTCATGACCACCCGAGTGATACCTGCGTTTTCTGCTGCTTGTAAAACGTTCAGGACGCCGCCCTTAGCAACACTGACTAGTTCTTCTGTTGATTCCGTGCCGTTTCCTAAGGGAGATGCGACGTGAATGACACCGTCAGCGTTTTCCATTCCCGTTTTCCAACCGTCTATACTTGTTAAATCTGCCTTAAAGAAGGATAAATTAGCGAGATCTTCCGCTGGTACGTAGTGGCTCATTGACTCACGGATACTATCCGCTTTTATTAGTGAGCGTAGGCTAGCACTAACCGCATAGTGATGGTTCAACAGTTCAACAATGACCCAAGTTGCTACAAAACCGGATCCACCTGATACAACAATTTTTTTCATTCAAAAACACCTCGTTATTTATTTTAGACAAATAATACGTCATGTTGTCTAAAATGTAAACGAGTGTTATTATTTTTGTTGAGGTAAGGAATAATGATTAATAAAAGGGACTTAACGATTAAATTGAATCATGTCATCCTAATTGATGGTTTTCAAAGAATGTCAATGGGCAAACTAGCATCAGCAATCGATGTTAGTCGTGCAACACTGTATTCGTATTTTGAAAATAAAGAAGAAATTGTTCAAGCTGTTGTGGCGCGCTACCTTCAGTTTATTTCTGATCGCTCAATACCTAACACATTCACGCCAGACTCATTTGCGACTGTTTGGTTGAACTCATTATTACTAATGGGATCAACGACAGATCGATTTAATAATGACTTACAGCATGGTTATCCTGACCTGGCGTATCAGTTAAGAGCCGCTGAGCACGATTATTTTCAGAGGTTGTTAATCTACGTTGAACAGGCGCAGCAAGAAGACTTTATTGAACCAACTTACGATCCAAATTTTGCCCTTTTTCAAGCAAATTCTTTAACGCAGTCAATCATTCAGCAGGTAAGAAGTAAGGCGATCACGTTGGATCTGGCAGAACTCTACTTAAAGGATGGCATTAATTTTAGCTTTGCAGGGCTACTGACTTCGACGGCAAAAGAGCATTTCAATATTCAGACTATTAAACCATTTGAAGCAGTAATTCTGTCGGAATTCCGAAAAACTTATTCACTGATTGAACTCGAACAGTAAATGGATAAGCGCCTCAAAAAACGTTCGATACAGTTTCAGCAACTCACCACATTGTCGTCTGTTACAACGGACTTAAACAGTGATGAGATATATAATCGACAGATTTAGCATGATGAAATTAAAAGGAGGAATTTGATGGTAATTGGACCATTGTCTGAATGGGTAAGCGCGTTTGCAGAAATTTTAGCTGTTTGTGTGGCACTTTTTCTGCCTTATTACACGGCTCACAGAGCCTCAAAAGCACGTCAAAAAAAGTTTGCGGCTAGTATTGTTCATTTGACTGAAGTGGCTGAAACGGGTGATGAAACGGCAAGAAAAGAATTATCTGGCTTTTTGAATGTCGGCTTTCTAATCAGCAACAATAGTAAAGAACAAGAATTGATCACCACAGGGATGGAAATCTTGCGTTTGTTGGACAGTCCCATTACACAGGCAGATAAAGAGGAAATCAACCGATTACTGGCAAGCATAAAAAAATTTGCATAAACGATGCTTCCGTCAGTCTAAAGTATTGGTATATTAAAAATATGGTCAACAATGAACAAACATTTCATTGTTGACCATATTTTTCTATTTGCATTGGATTTGCTTTTTGTCGAACATACTTTATTAATAATTTAGAATGAACGTCACAACAGTAGTTTATCGACTATTTTTCATAATAAGCGGATTGAAGTGCTCAAGAACCTTTTTTGACAGCGGGTTAAAGTGACTTGTCTTTCGACAAACAAGTAGTTGCCACGATAAATCAGAAATTGTAATTGCAGTTAGACCACTTGTTCGATAACCCGTTAGCACTGGGTTAGGCAAAATTGTTGCAACCGGAGTATGTTGGGCGGCGTTTAAAAGGGTTTCCTCGTTCTCTGTTTCCATGATAATTTGCGGATGATAGCCTTGTTTAAATAGCCACTGGTCAATCTGATTTCTAAAGGTAAATTTTTGATTCAGCAGTACCAACGGAATTTCATTTAAATCTTCAATTGAAGGCAGAACTGAGAAAAGTTGTGGGTTGTAAACCAGTACGCCTGTATCGTTGATCAAATTGTCTGTCTGTAAACTGCCGTATTGAATTGGGGCAATTAGATACGCCAAATCAATTTTTTCCAAAAGTAATTGCTGTTGCAATGTTTCTCCGCCAGCTTCAACAATTTCAATGTTTAGCTTAGGATTTTGAAGTATAAAGGTTGGTAAGGAATCAGCAAAAAAAGCCGATAAAATGGCTGGCGTCAACCCAAGTTTGACAGTTCCACTACCGGTAGGCGAATGCCGAAGATTTTTCAGCAATGCTTCATACGAAGCTAAAACGCGCTTAGCATCGCGATAAAGTTGTTGGCCTGACAGGGTTAGGCCTACCAGTCGTTTACCATTTCTAGAAAAGAGCAGCTTGTTTTCATTCTCTTCGGCACGAATGATTGATCGGCTCAGCGTGGACTGAGAAACGTGTAGATTATTGGCAGCAATACTGATGTTGCAATTGCAATCAACGATTTCGACGAAATATTTTAACTGTAAGATATCCAAGTTATCCCAACTTTCAAAAGATCAATTGTTCATTACCTTTATTACATAATGGCATATAGAAATAACTAGCATTAATGGAAATGCTCTTATAACAGCAATTGTCAAAAAATGAAAGCCATTTTCAACACTTTTATTTATCCTCAATCCGCATATACTTGCAATTATTCACAGGAAAGAGGGATTTATTTGAAAAAAGTAAGAATTGGCTCTGGTGCTGGTTACGGAGATGACCGGATTGAACCAGCAATTGATTTAATTGATGGTGCAAACTTAGATTATATCGCGTTTGAATGTTTAGCCGAACGAACCATTGCGCTGGCGCAAAATGAGAAAAAACAAAATCCAGAAAGTGGCTACAATCATTTATTAAAGTATCGTTTTGAGAGAATTTTGCCAGCAATAAAGCGACACCCTACCAAAGTCATTACAAACATGGGGGCTGCTAATCCGTTAGCAGCAGCCGAACTGGTTCAAACGATGGCCTTCGATGCAGGTCTCAACCAGTTACGAATTGCAGTCGTGACTGGTGACGATATTTCGACCAGTATGGAGCAATTCATGGATGAAGTAACGATGGAGACTAATCACAGTCTGGCTGACCTGGAAAAACCAATTATCTCAGCTAATGCTTATGTTGGCGCAAAGGGGATCAGTGATGCGCTCGACGACGGAGCAGACATTATCATCACAGGCCGTGTGGCTGACCCCGCGTTGTTTATTGGACCGCTGATTCACGAATTTAAGCAAAGCTATGACAATGAAGATTTTCTGGGGCAAGGAACTTTGTTGGGGCATTTATTAGAATGTGCCGGTCAGGTTATGGGCGGATATTTTGCCGATGACGATCGAAAAAATGTGCCAGACTTGTGGAACTTAGGATTTCCGTATGCTGATTTTAATGGAGATGGCAGCATTGTTATGCATAAATTAGCGACCAGCGGTGGGTTGCTATCGACAGAAACAGTTAAAGAACAGATTATGTACGAAATTCAAGATCCAACGCAGTACTTCACACCAGATGTCGTTGCTGACTTTTCGCAAGTTCAAGTTTGCCAAACTGCCGAGGGGGTGAAAGTTACTGGTGCAACTGGGCATCCTAAAACTGGCCAGTTAAAAGTCAGTGTCGGTTATGAAGACGGTTATATTATTGAAGGCGGGATTAGTTACGGTGGTTCAACCGCGATTAACCGAGCCAAATTGGCGGGAAATGTTGTAAAAAAAAGGATTGAGTATCTGAAAATTCCCGTCGAAGAGTTGCAGATTGATTATGTAGGTGTTGATTCATTATTTCACGGCGTTTTGCAGGATCAGCAATTGCCAAACGAAGTTCGTGTTCATTTTGCGGCTCGAACGAAAACCTTAGCAGCTGCACAAGAAATCAAGCGAGAAATCGAGGCATTGTATACCAACGGACCAGCGGCTGGCGGGGGTGTCAGAACCAACACGCAACAGATTATTGCGATTGCTTCTGTGCTGATTCCAGAATCAGCCGTTCACGTACAACATCAATTTTTGGAGGCTAATTAATGAAACTACTAGATATTGCGCATTCTAGAACTGGCGATAAGGGAAATACTTCAATTATTTCTTTAATTCCATATAACGAGCATGATTTTGCAATGCTTAAACAACACGTTAGCGCCGAAAAAGTGCAAAAATGGTTTCAAAAACTCAGTGATATTCAGGTGACACGTTATGAGTTTCCAGGATTACACGCGTTGAATTTCGTCATTACCAATGCTTTGGGTGGCGGGGTAACACATTCGTTAAATTTGGATCGTCATGGTAAGGCTTTGAGTAGCGCATTATTAGAAATGCCGATCGAAAGGGAGTCTTAAGAATATGAGTATTGATGAAATGATCGATTCAATGACCAAAGGCGTTGAATCTGCTTTACCTAAAGTTTCACATAAACTAATTTCTGACGAAACTGAATTCGTTTCAATGCGTGATGGAGTCAAACTGGCAACGCGCATCATTTTAACGGACCATTCGGAAGATGCTCCAGTTTTGTTCACCAGGGTACCATATCCGGATTATGTCAAAATTATGGTTGCCAGTTGGTCGGCCTTCGTGCGCCGTGGCTATAATCTTGTGATTCAGGAATGCCGAGGACGTGGCAAATCTGAAGGTAAATGGGAGCCATTTGTGAATGAGCGTGAAGATGGTATTGACGCTGTCAACTGGCTCGCCAAGCAAAATTGGCACAATGGTAAAATCGCACTTGTTGGAAATTCGTACAGCAGTTACACGCAGCTAGTCATTGCGGATCAATTACCAGATAACGTTAAAACGATGGTACCCAACATGTACGGATTCGATCGTTATGCTCAGATGTATCAAAATGGACTTTTCCGACCTGATACGTATACAACCTGGGCAGTTGACAACAGCCCGGTTCCTCACAATGAGAAAATGAAACACCCTTATTTTGACGCTATTGCATACCGTCCAGTAGCGAAAATGGATCAACAGTTTTTTGATCAGAAATTAGATTTTTATCAAGACTACATTCATTCGGAAAACCCAGACGATCCTTACTGGCAGCAAACACCCGTCTGGACGGCTCTAAAAGCAATGCCGGAGAAAATTAATATTCCTATTTGTATTGTTGATGGCTGGTTTGATCACCATTTGAATAATGATATTTGGGGCTATGATCGTTTGCGACCAGAAATTAAAGCAAAAAGTAAGGTGATTCTAGGGCCCTGGGATCACCTCAACGCTGAACCGGGCGTCCTCAACTATGCGAATGCCGACGAATACGGTGCTGGTGCTGTTCGTGAAATCTTTGACTGGTTAGAATTTCAGTTAAAGGGAAATAAGCTGGCTGGAGCGGTCAGCGGGGCATTAGTTTATGAACTCGGTGCTCAAAGATGGCGCCGGTTTGATACTTGGCGTCCAAATGCACAAACTGAAACCTTTTATCTTGGCGAAAAAAGTCAATTGCTAGCCCAACCAGACACGAGTGATGAAGTCGCAAGTTATCAGTATGACCCACAACACGCTCGTCAAACAATGGGCGGCAACGGGGTTATGGGGATGTTAATGAATAATCCCGGTCATCATGGCCCACAGTTACAACAAAAGACGGCACAGTCAGATAGCTTGATTTTTACCAGTGAACCCTTAAAAGAAGCCCAAACCTTAGTTGGCAAAGCAATGATTAAATTAAACGTTGCGAGTTCTGCACCGGACACGGCTTTCATGGTTAAACTTGAGGAAGTCTTTTCAGATGGACGGGTTATCAACATTTCTGATTCCGGTAGTACCTTGAGATTGCGCAATCGATTGCAACACGCAGTCGATTATCAACCCGGACAGTTTGTCACTCTCGAAATGCCGTTGTGGGAAGTGTTGTGGCAGATTCAGGCTGGTTCAAGAATTCAACTAGAAATAACATCCTCGAATTGGCCCGCCTATAACATTCATAACAATACGACCATACAATGGTCAGAACAAAAGGATGGTCTCATCGCGACACAAACGGTGAAATTTAATGGCTCTAAGATCATACTGCCGGTATTGATTGAAACCGATAAGTAAATCGCTGAAATTAATTTTTAATCAAATGCCGGCTTCAATAGCGAAAAATTAGTTTTTATGGGAAATTAATCCTAAAAATGAACTTAACCGACTACTTAAAAAGCATAATTATTGTCTGAAAAATTTTGGACAATAACTATGCTTTTTGTTAGCACTGAAACATTGAAAAGGACATTATTCAAGAAATTGAAAATTATGGAGCATACCATAAAAACGTGAATCGCAAATTAGTGGTATAAAATAATTTTAGCGGATAATATGGTTTGTGATGGCATGATTGATAGTCGCAAGGTATCAACAAGTTTTGCTGTTTATTAAGAACTATGACTGTAATCGTGGAGGAATCTAAAACATGAAAAAAATCTTAATTGTTGAAACTAACGTCACGCGTTATCAAGGCACCAAAGATCCAACCGGCCTCTGGTTAGGCGAAGCCGCCGAATTCGTTGATGAAATGAACAAGGCAAAAATTGCTGTTGATTATGTTAGTCCCAAGGGCGGGTTCGTACCTCTTGATCCACGAAGCATGAAGTATACCGATGAATCAATCATGGCTGTTTATGAATCTCCCGATTTTGTGCACCGTGCACTGACAAATACACTTCGCCCAAATGAAGTGAATCCAGATGATTATGTGGCAATTTACTACACCGGTGGTCATGGTGTAATGTGGGATTTCCCGAACAATGATGAGTTGCAGCACTTGGCTTTGGCAATTTATGATCAAGGCGGATACGTCACTTCAGTTTGTCATGGTATTGCCGGATTACTTAATATCAAGGACGATCAGGGGAAATACTTTATTGCCGGAAAGACAGTTACAGGTTTTACTCATGCTGAAGAAATTATTGCTGGCAAACAGTCAGTCGTGCCGTTTCTTAATCAAAAAGTGGCTGAGGAACGTGGCGCTTCATTTTCAAAAAAGCGTGCTTATAGTGAATACGCAGTCAAAGATGGTCGATTGCTAACAGGTCAAAATCCATTTTCCGTGAGAGCGGTGGCTAAATTGTTGCTTAAGGAGATTCAATAACGAAGTTTACTGTCTCAGCGAAAATAATGATCTAATAACTATGTCGTCAAAATTCTGAGAAGTTTATTTAGGCGCAAAGACACCTCATTCCATATTTAGGAATGAGGTGTCTTTGCGCAAGTGTACATCACAGGCTTTATCCTTGCATTAGCTAACTCTCAAATAATTTGTGGCGCCTTTACTAACATATTTTTCATGTGTTTGAGCTATCCAGGTATCAAAAGCCTGCTGAAACTGAACTAATCGTTCTGGATCAGTTTTGGCGATTTGATAGAAGGGTAATTCAGAAAGGTGAAAGTTTTTGCCACGCTCGATAGAAAGAAGCTGTGTTAACCAACGCTGATTACTATTTGGTGATGTCATTTTATTTGCCTCCATGCGTAAGCGATTAAATAAATTATACGAATGTATGTTCGTACAGTCAATATAGAAATTTAAAAACAAATTTTCCAAGGTTTTAGCCTGATATTTTGTAAACATTTGAGCCGATTTTAAAACGATCAAAATTATTGTAAACAAGTTGCTTTAGGCAGGCGGCATTTTGTTTAGTTGAAAAGCACTTACAGAGTTTATTGGTTAGTTAATTTATCAATAAAAAATGAGAAACTGAATTTTGAAAATTAAAACTAATTTCTGTTTATTCGTGGAATTAATTTCACAACGTGCTATAATGACAGCGGTTACAAAATGTAGCAACAGTTTATAAGACGAGGAGTGCTGTATATGGAAACAAAGAACAGCCACGGGTTTGGCTTGATCAAATTTCGTGGAAAAGAATTAGATAATGGATATACCAGTAAGATGCCGGTTGTCCAATTTGTCTTGGTGTCACTGTTATTTCCAATGTGGGGGGCCGCAGCCAGTTTAAATGATATTTTGATCACTCAGTTTAAATCTATTTTTCAATTAAGTAATTTGGCTTCGGCCTACGTTCAAAGTGCGTTTTCATTGGGATATTTTTTGATGGCAATTCCAGCATCATGGTTGATCAAAAAAACTTCATACAAACTGACAATTATTATTGGCTTGTTACTGTATTTGATTGGCTGTGTGCTGTTCTTTCCAGCATCGGCTGCAGCAACTTACGGCTTTTTCTTAGCAGCACTGTTTGTTTTAGCAGCTGGTCTGACAGTTATTGAAACTGCTGCCGATACCGATTCAGCTCTGTTAGGACCAGAAAAGCAGCGAACCTTAAGGTTGAATATTTCACAAACATTTTTACCGTTTGGTTCAATTGCCGGGATTCTGCTTGGGAAGTACCTCATTTTCTCTGGTGGTGAGAATCTTGATGCACAACTCAGCAAGTTATCAGGGAGTGCTCGTGTTCGTTTTGGTGAAGCGGCTTTGCAAAAAACACTTCAGCCATACAAATACATCATTATGGTGATTGCGGTCATGATTATCCTGTTCTTAATTACGCAATTTCCAAGTGGTAAGCCAAAGGCTAAAGCAAACGAAACGAAGCCTAAAGAAAATTTAGGTCAAACAGTAATAGCGTTATTGAAAAATCATAATTTTACTTACGGTATGTTTACATTGTTTATGTATGTTGGCCTGCAAGTTTCAATTTGGTCATTCACAATTCGTTTGGCATTAAATTTGGACCACTCGATCAATGAACGAACGTCATCAAACTATGTCATCGTCAGTTATATTGCTTTCTTTGTTGGCCGAATCGTTGCTGACTATCTGATGAGAAAAATTCCACACTTGAAGGTTTTGCTTTGGTATTCAATTCTCGGCTTTATTGCGATCGGTTACATGATGATTGATAGAAGCTTCAATGGTGTTTATGTTGCCATTCTGGTTTCCGGCTTAATGGGGCCTGGGTATGCAACAATTTATACTGAAACGCTTGGTTTCATCAAAGACCCTCACCAAACTGAAACTGCCGGTGCCATGTTAGTAATGATGGTCGTCGGAGGCGGTGTTTGGCCAGCAATTCAAGGCTGGTTTGCTGACATTACTGGATCAATGACGATTTCATTTGCCGTTCATTTCTTAACTTTTGGCGCAATGATTGTCTATGCTTACCACTACATCAAGCATCCATTTGATGGTTTGGCTAAAGAAACGAAGGCAACAAAATGACAAAATTCAGATTGTATAGAGATAGTTTTAAAGAACAACCACGCGTGCTAATTGAAAACGACGAATTTACCATTTCTAGTTTTAAATATTCATCTGGTGTTGAAGCACTAAAAGTTCGTAATTCACGTGGTTATCTGACATTTTTACCATTTGAAGGACTAATGATCTGGGAAGCTGTGTTTGACGGGCTTGATTTGAAGATGAAAAACACTTTCAAACAACCATATCCAGGTAAGCAAATTACTGATTCATACGGCTCATTTCAATTTCATTCAGGTCTATTGGCTAGTGGTAATCCCGGTCCTGAGGATGATCATTATGCACATGGTGAATTTCCACTTACGCCGATGGATTCATCTTTTGTCTATGTAGATGAAGATACCGTTACGATCAGTAGTCAGGTTGAATATGTTAAAGGCTTTGGTGATCATTACTTTGCCAACCCATCTGTGACATTAAAGAAAGGGAGCGCCTTGTTTGACATTAAAATGTTCGTTAAGAACCTTTCTGAGTGTCAAGAAATGCCTTTACAGTACCTAACGCATATTAACTATAAATTCGTTAAAGGTGCTAAGATCACTCAAAACATTCCAGACAGAGCCTTTGAATTACGAACTTCGATTCCAGATCACATTCACCCAACTAAAGAATGGTTGGCGTTCACCGATAAAGTTGCAAAATCAGGTGAGTTAATTAATGAACTTGATGATCCTAACCACTTTGACCCTGAAATTGTCTTTTTCGGAGATAAATTGAATGAATTCGTGGATGATGCCGTGTTTGAAATGACAATGGATGAGAAACATACCGTCAAGGTAGCGTTTAACACGAAACAATTTCCAGATGTAACACGTTGGTTAATGGCTAATCCTGACCTTCAGGTTGCTGCATTTGCGCTTCCGGCAACTAGTCGCACGGAGGGTCGGACGGCTGCAAAGAAAAAGGGCACCTTAATTATGCTCAAGCCACAAGAAAGTCGTAGCTTCAAAGTAACCACAGGGTTAGAAGACTAAACTAGTTTAGAAGAGGGTAGATTACCATGTCCAAGTATATATTGGGAATCGATATTGGTACTTCAGGAACCAAAGCAATTTTAATGACCACCAATGGTGAGATTGTTGCGCAAAAGAAAGACAACTACGCATTTATGACGCCACATCCGGGTTGGGCGGAATCTAACGCTGAAGATTGGCTCAATGCCGTCACAGCTGTGATTCGAAAATTATCGTCGCATGTTGATGATGCAGATATTGTCGCTATTGGAATCGATGGGTTGTACGGAGGTTCCGGGATTCCAGTTGATAAAAGTGGTTCAGTGTTAGGCCCTGCCTTGATTTGGATGGACCGGCGAGCAACTGCTGAAACTGACCAAGTTAAGAAACTTGTTAGTGATAAAGAATTGATGGCCGTAACGGCTAATTTGGCTGATCCATATTACGGTTATACAAAACTTATGTGGTTAAAAAAGCACCAGCCTGATCTTTATCAACAAACTGACCAGTTCTTGCCACCTGAATCGTTTGTTATTCGCGAATTGACTGGTCAGACAAGTATTAATTACTCGGCGGCCGGGAACTTAGCCGGAGTATTTGATATTAATACAGACGAATGGTCAACCAAGCTTGCTGATAAATTAGGATTAAACATTTCTAAGTTGCCACAAAAGTTCGTTACGAGTACTGAAGTAGCCGGTAAGGTGACCGAAAAATGGGCTCAGCGGCTTGGAGTTAAAACCGGCACACCGGTATTCAACACCGGAGTCGATGTCGGACCGGCAACCGTCGGAACCGGCGTTGTTAAACCCGGTAAGGTGACGGTTGCCCTAGGAACGTCAATGAACGCTGCTTTGGTTACTGAAAAACCGTTACGAGATAACGGTTTGATTATTTGGCCATACGCTTATAACCCGAAGGGTCTGTACTATAATTTTGCGGGTGCTAACACCGCTGGGGCAATTGTGGCCTGGTTTGTTAAGGAGTTTGAACACGACTTAGATGAAAATGAGGGCCCGAAAAAGCTAGATCTTCAAAGTGCCAACATTCCGGCCGGCAGTAACGGCCTCCTTGTCCTACCGTTTTTCATGGGTGAGCGTAGCCCATTATGGAATTCAACAGTTCGAGGCACCATTTTAGGATTATCGCTTAAGACAACCAAGTATGAGTTGTATAATGCCTTTCAAGAAGCAATTGCGTATTCAGTCCGTCAGAGCATCGAGACTTTTGGTACTGATATTGGCGATGAACTTACCTTAGTTGGCGGGGTCAGCAACTCCAAAAAGATGGTACAAATGATTGCAGACGTTACTGGGAAAACTGTGCTTACAACCAAGTCAGGTGGTGAAGCTAATTTAGGTAGCGCAATCTTAGCGGGTATTGGTATCCATGCGGTTGACCCTAATGATGTTTCAAAGTGGATTAAAATCGATCAGCGAGTTGTGCCAAATATTAAAAAGAATGCATTGTATAATAAGCATTTCAAAATGTATCAGCTGGCGTATAATAACGTTAGGGATTTTTACAGAGACTTCTCAGCTATCAATAAGAAATAACCTTGTTTTTAGGAGGTCATTACAATAAGTACCCTTAACAAACGTAACCAAATGTTACGACTCGCTAGGTTGTATTATGTCGAAGGTATTAGTCAGAATCAGTTGGCTAAACGAGAAGGAATTTCTAAGGCAACAGTATCTAGAATGCTTTCATTAGCACGAGAAAACGGTTTTGTAACGATCACCGTGAATGACGGCCTTCGTGATGCCAACGTGTTGGCTAGTCAGCTACACGAGCTTTACCCAGAGGTTCAGTTCACTGTTGTTCCGACTTTCCAAAATAATCGAAGCACAATCCTTGATAAGGTCGCGCTTTCAACGGCTTATTACTTAGATGATTTGGTTAAAAATGGTGACATCATTGGCTTTGGCAGCAGTGAAGCACTAAAAATGATTGCCAACCATCTGACATCCAAAAATGTGCGTGATGTTGTGGTCTTATCTTTAACGGGAATCATCACAAATTCCGATTGTGAAACATTTGCATATGAAACGGGCGACAAACTGGCTCATGCCTATCAAACAAAGGCTAATTTTCTGCCGCTACCGATCGTCTTTGACAATGTCGCTGCAAAGGAACTCGTTGAAAAAGAAGATCTTATTCGACATCTTGAAAAGCTTGGCCGACTGGCAAACATTGCGCTAATTTCGCTAGACTCGATAGAAGATAGTCCATTCTTAAACCAGATGAATTACTTTAAGGATGAGCAAAAACAAGCACTCATTGAAGCAGCCGTTGGTGATGTGTTAGGTCACTTTATCGATGCCAATGGTGCTGTCGTTGATCCAGATTTAGATGAACGAGTGGTTACCACGTCTCTTAACAACCTTAAGCAGAAGGAACATTCTATTGCAGCGGTGCATAATGTTGAAACTGTTCCAACGCTCAAGGCTGCTTTGAATGCTGGTTATTGCAACCAAGTCTTTATCGACCAATATAGTGCACAAGTTTTATTGGATTCACATGCTTAGTTAAAAAATCACTGCCGTTATGTTGTTTTTAGGGTGGTAAGTTTTCAGTGTTTTACTGAGGACTTACCGCCCAATTTTGATTAGAAATAAATCGTCATTTTTTTGAATTTTACCTCTGAAAGCAACAGATGTATCGAAAGCGTCGAAGAAACTGGTAAAATAAAATCATTGGATGATTTTTATGTGAACTTTACTGAAAAAAGTCAAACTTACATTACGAAAAATAAAAGATTTTGCCCTAATTAACTTAAGATATGTACCAAATTCTAATAAATGAAAATCTGTCAACGGACAATACCCGTTGACAGATCAAAGGAGCGATTTTTATGACTATTCAATGGTATCCCGGTCATATGGCGAAGGCCATTCGCCAATTGCGAGAAAACTTAAAGGTCATCGACATTGTATTTGAACTAGTTGATGCACGAATTCCAGAGTCATCACGGAATCCGGAATTGCGGGCTACAGTGGCCCAAAAGCCAACCCTCTTGATCCTCGAAAAAAGTGATTTGGCTGATCCCAAAGTCACTGGGGAATGGGTGCGATATTATCGTGAACACAATCAGCCCGTTATTGCGATTGATGTGAACGATCGAAAATTAGTGGGCAACCTTGTTAAAGCTGCTCGCGAGGTCTTAAAAACACAGCAGGAACGGTTGGAAGCAAAGGGGATTCAAAAACCCGTTATTCGCGCTGTAATGGCCGGCATCCCCAACGTCGGCAAATCGACTTTGTTGAATCGATTGGTTAATAAAAAAGTTGCCATCACTGGTGATCGGCCCGGCGTAACTAAGAAGCAACAGTGGCTGAAGGCTAACGAAGAACTTCAACTGTTGGATACACCTGGTGTCCTGTGGCCCAAGTTTGAAGATCCTCTGGTTGGTAAAAAGCTCGCTTTGACGGGCGCAATCAAGGATTCTTTGTTTGCTAAGGACGATGTGGCACTATATGCGATCAAATTCATGCGTGAACACAATCAAACTGATCGATTAGCTGAACGGTATCATTTAACTAGTGATGAACTGACGCTTAGTGACGTTGATCTATTATTGGCTATTACTAAACGACTGGGCTTTAAAGATGATTATGACCGGGCGAGTGAACGTTTGATTTTTGACTTGCGCAAAGGTAAGTTGGGTCGGTTTACGTTTGACACTACCGATGAATTATCTGAAGAATCGGATGATAGCGTGTCCGAGGCAGATCATGAGTGAAGCCAAGCCGAAAAAGCCATCAATTGCGATGCTACGCGAACAACTGGCTCATGTTCAGCAAGCTGATGATCCGTTGTTAGCAACGTTAGCGGCCGATCCCCGAAAAGGTGTTGCGTTGCTGTTGCTGCAGACAAATCGGCGATTAACGGCACAAGCTAAGGCCGAAGCCGCTTTTGAACAACGTTTGCAACTGGAACGGGCTTGCTGGGCAAAGGGACAGTCACTAGTTGCTGGCATTGATGAGGTCGGGCGTGGACCCCTTGCTGGTCCAGTTGTGACATGTGCAATTGAATTGCCACACGATTTTCATTTGCTGGGCGTTAATGACTCCAAACAGTTAACTGCGCATGAGCGGGAAACGCTGTATCCGCAGATTTTATCCGCTTGTGTTGGGGTCGGCATTGGAATTGCTTCGCCAAAGCAAATTGATCACTTGAATATTTACCAGGCAACGAGGGTGGCTATGCGTGATGCTGTGCTAGCGTTACCGCAACAGCCAGATGCGTTACTGATTGATGCGATGCAAATTGACGTACCCATGCCACAACAGAAACTTATCAAAGGGGATGCGCGTTCCGTCAGTATCGGTGCGGCCAGCATTGTTGCTAAAGTTTACCGTGATCATTTGATGTCGATGTACGATCGCGTTTATCCAGGGTATAATTTTTCACAAAATGACGGTTATGGGACTGCGGCACATTTAGCTGCTCTTGATAAACTTGGCGTGACACCAATTCATCGGCGTTCGTTTAGTCCGGTGACTAAAAGGTTGCAGCAGGGTTAGCCTTCAATCAGTCTTGATATAACAATAATTAATAACTGCCGATTCTTTTAAAAAGAACCGGTTTTTTTATTTTGCGGCAAACATCGCTGGGTCGAAATTCGTATGTTAAGTCATCAGGATAAAGTCATTAGGAATTGTTCATGTGCTTGTCTTGATCACAAGATACTGACGGAGGCTACACATGGAGAGATTGCTACTAACAATTAACCGGGATGCACTCATTCGACTTCAGTTTATGCCTGGCGTGGGCTTAGCGGGACGACGTAAGGTTTGGCAATTTCTTCAGGCAGAAGCAAAGGTACCGCTAACGTTAACAAATTTATTGGCTTGCTTAGCATTTCCGGAAACAAAAGCCAACCAGCTGATCAATTGTTGGCGTGATTCACGGTTGTCAGATACAATTGCGCGTAATCAGCAGTTCAGCAAGATAACAACTATTCTCGATGAAGACTATCCTGCATATTTAAAAGAAATATACACGGCGCCGCTCGTATTATTTAGTCGTGGCAATTGGCAACTGACTCATCAGCCAGGACTGGCTGTTGTTGGCGCGCGCCAAGCGACCGCATATTCCTACGCTACTCTTAAACAGTGGTTACCAGCTGTTGTCGCGACAAAGATCCCGATTATTTCTGGATTGGCAGCAGGCGTCGATGCGCTTAGTCACCAACTGGCTGTTCAGCATAATGGTCACACTATCGGAGTCATTGGTACTGGGTTAGACATTGCCTATCCAGCAGCCAATCGTTCTTTACAACAAACCTTGATGCGAACTCAGTTAGTGATCAGCGAATATCCGCTTGGCACCGGGCCAGCGCGACATCGTTTTCCTGAACGCAACCGAATTATTGCTGGCCTATCGCAAAGTGTCTTAGTGACAGAGGCAGCAATCCATTCAGGAAGTTTGATCACAGCTAACATTGGCCTTCAAGAAAACCGAAACGTGCTGGCGATTCCCGGTCGGGTGACAGACCCATTGTCCGCCGGTTGCAACGCATTAATTAGTGCTGGTGCAACTCCCGTTTGCAATGTAGAGACTATTTTAAATGAACTGCAGTTTCAGAGCTAACTGCTCAAATCATCGACTATTATATAGTAGAAAATTCTCGTTTTAGTTGACAGCTTATGTAACTGTGCAGTATGGTGATTTAGATTTGACTGTGCTTATGTGTACGGTTAGACGCTGATGAACAGGACGTTTCATCAGCCGGTAATCAATAATGTTAACAAAGGAGTTGCTTCATGGCGACCTCAAAAACTAAAACAAAAACAAGGGCGAAAACTAAAAAGAACTTGGTGATTGTGGAATCGCCTTCCAAGGCGAAAACAATCGAAAAGTACTTAGGCCGCAACTACAAAGTTGTTGCAAGTAAAGGCCATATTCGGGACTTGCCTAAGTCACAAATGGGTGTCGACGTCGACCACGATTATGAACCGCATTACATTTCTATTCGTGGTAAAGGCGACACCATTAAAGAACTCAAAAAAGATGCTAAAAACGCTAAACGAGTTTACCTAGCGTCTGACCCGGATCGTGAAGGGGAAGCCATCGCATGGCACTTATCCCACTTATTAAATTTAGATCCTGAAGAAAAGAATCGTGTCGTTTTTAACGAAATTACTAAGGACACTGTTAAAAACGCATTCAAACAACCGCGCGATATTGACATGGACTTAGTCGATGCGCAACAAGCGCGGCGAGTGTTGGATCGTTTGGTAGGTTACTCAATTTCGCCAATTCTATGGAAAAAGGTGAAAAAGGGGCTGTCCGCAGGTCGTGTTCAGAGTGTTGCGCTTGCGCTGATCATCAAGCGTGAGGAAGAAATCAAGGCCTTCCAGCCAGTAGAATACTGGTCCATTGACTCTGAATTCCAAAAAGGTCGGCAGAAGTTTGCTGCCAGCTTTTATGGGATTCACGGCAAAAAAGCCGGCTTGAAAGATAACGATGCCGTTCAAGAGATCCTAAAGCAGATTGACCAAAAAGCCAATTTTAATATCACTGATGTTGTGCGTAAGGAACGTCGGCGTATGCCACAACCGCCATTTACGACATCAACCATGCAACAAGTGGCCAACCGTCAATTGAATTACCGGACTCGGAAAACGATGATGGCGGCTCAACAGCTGTATGAAGGAATTAATATTGGTAAGGGCGGCAGTGTTGGTCTGATTACCTATATGCGGACCGATTCAACACGAATTGCGCACATTGCAAAGCAAGAAGCTTCAAAGTATATTCATGAAGAATATGGTGCAGAATATGCAGCCGTTAAGCCGGTTAAAGGTAAATTGCCAGAAGGGGCACAGGATGCCCATGAAGCTGTTCGGCCAACCAGTGTTTACCGGACACCAGCTGAGATGAAGCAGTATCTGACTAACGATCAATTTCGTTTATACCAATTGATCTGGAATCGTTTCGTTGCGTCACAAATGACCGCCGAAGTCTCCGATACCATGACGGTGACGATTGATCAAAACGATGTTCAGTTCCGTGCCAATGGTTCTAAGACGAAATTTGCTGGTTTTACCAAAGTCTACAAAGGTGCTGCTGAAAAGGATAATGTTTTGCCAGACTTAAACGTAGATGACACGGTTAAGATGGTTAAGAACGATCCACAACAACATTTCACCCAGCCACCGGCACGTTACTCAGAAGCCAATTTAATTCACGCATTGGAAGAAAACGGTGTTGGTCGGCCATCCACGTATGCGCCAACGCTGGACACGATTCAACGACGGAACTACGTCAAGCTTGAATCCCGGCGTTTTGTACCTACTGAACTTGGTGAAATCGTCAATGGTGTTATCGTCGATTTCTTCCCTGATATTGAAAACATCGAGTTTACTGCTGGTCTAGAAGAAAAGCTTGACGGCATTGAAAAGGGCTCAGAAGAATGGGTAAAAGTGGTCGATGAGTTCTTCAAGCCATTCTCGACTGAAGTAAAAAAGGCCGAAGATAACATGGAGAAAATCAAGATTAAGGATGAAGCAGCCGGCTTCGACTGTGACATCTGTGGTGCCCCAATGGTCATTAAAATGGGCCGTTACGGTAAGTTCTACGCTTGTTCACGTTTCCCAGATTGTCGTAACACCAAGGCTATTGTTAAGGAAATTGGTGTCATTTGTCCTAAGTGTCATAAGGGTCAAATCATCGAACGTAAATCTAAGCGAAACCGAGTTTTCTATGGTTGTTCACGTTTCCCAGACTGTGACTTTGTGTCATGGGATAAGCCAATTGGCCGTGATTGTCCTAAAGATGGTCACTTCTTGGTCGAAAAGAAGGTCAAAGGTGGCAAACAGGTCGTTTGTCCAAATGGCGATTACGAAGAAGACGTTCAAAAATAGCGGTTTATAGACTTGATCGTCATTAAGTTACATTTGCGCATTCTTGATCTTGTGGTTTCTGCTACGAGATTAGGGGTGCGCTTTTACTTACAGACGGTGTAGAATACACACATGCGGTTACACACCGCTTGATAAAGATTTAAACATTCACTTAACGAATAGAAATGAGGCATCAGCATGGCATCGACACCCACTGTAAACGTAATTGGCGCTGGTCTGGCAGGTAGTGAGGCAGCTTATCACATCGCCAAGGCCGGTGTGAACGTCAAACTTTTCGAAATGCGACCAACAAAGTTAACCCCGGCTCATGAAACCGGTAATTTTGCGGAACTGGTTTGTACAAACTCTCTGCGGGCTAATCAGATTAGCAACGCGGCTGGTCTACTCAAGGCTGAAATGAGACATTTGGACAGTATCGTTATCCGCTCAGCAGATGCTAATGCAGTGCCTGCTGGCGGCGCACTGGCGGTTGACCGGACACCGTTTGCTGAACAAATCACCAACGAGCTGAAACAAATGCCTAATGTTGAAGTCGTGAGTGAGGAAGTCACTGCCATTCCTGACGGCATCACCGTTATGGCAACTGGTCCGTTGACGGCCGGCCCTTTGGCTGAGGCCATTAAGTCCTTTACGGCAGAAGACGACCTGCATTTCTTCGATGCAGCTGCACCAATTCTAAACAAAGATTCACTGGACATGGATAAGGTGTATTTAAAGTCACGTTATGATAAGGGGGAAGCTTCTTATCTCAATGCTCCAATGAACGAGGAAGAGTACAATGCTTTTTACGACGCCTTGATTCACGCCGAGACCGCCGATGTACATGATTTCGAAGACAGCGATGTATTTGAAGGTTGTATGCCTGTTGAGGTTATGGCCAAGCGTGGTCGGCAAACGTTATTATATGGCCCGTTGAAACCAGTTGGCTTAGATGATCCTAAAACTGGCAAGCGCCCGTTTGCGGTTGTACAGCTGCGCCAGGATAATGCAGCCGGTGACTTGTACAACATCGTTGGCTTCCAAACGCATTTGAAGTGGGGTGAGCAAAAGCGGGTGTTCCGCATGATTCCCGGTCTAGAAAAGGCCACATTCGTGCGTTACGGCGTTATGCACCGTAATTCGTTCCTGAAATCACCTAAACTATTACAGGCAACGTATCAAACCAAGTCTCGGCCAACGCTGTTGTTTGCCGGTCAAATGACGGGTGTTGAAGGGTATATTGAAAGTGCCGCATCTGGTATTCTGGCTGGTATTAACGCTGCCAAACTTGCTTTGGGACAAGACACCGTGACCTTTCCGAAAACGACGATGGTCGGGTCAATGGCAAACTACATTACTACTGCGGATGCAGAACATTTTCAGCCAATGAATGCCAACTTTGGGATTGTGCCAGGGTTAGACCACCGCATTCGTGACAAACGTGAACGGAATACTGCAGTAGCTCACCGTGCGTTAACTGATCTTGACGAATTTTTACCCACTGTCGGTATTGAACCAGTTGCTGTGGCTGCTGAACAACCGACCCCTGAAGCCTAGTTATCGGTAGCAGTCTAAATGGGTTCCACTTGTCATATTTGTGGCGAAGATAGTCAGAGCCTTTTCTCTGGCAGTTAATAGTGATAAACAGTATTGCTGTAAATACAACGTTTTAATTCGTAAAAACTAAATGGCAAGTCGATGTTTCTGTTCGTTTGTAAACGCTTGTCAAGCCCTCGTTATTTTGCTAATGTTAGCGGTAACGAGGGCTTTTATTTATGGCAGAAAAAGATATCACATCCGACCAAAGTCAACTAGAAACCGATTGGGTTCAACTATTTTTGACGTATCTGCAGGTTGAACGGCGTTATTCAGTTAATACAGTGACAGCGTACCAAGAAGACTTACAAGAATTCATTCAATTCATGAAGAATAACGGTGGGTTAAAATCATTTACCACAATTGATCATTTAGATATTCGGGTGTACCTGAGTTACTTGTATGATGCACATTATTCGAGAACTAGCACAGCGCGAAAAATTTCATCACTACGTTCTTTTTACGGCTTTTTAGTTAAAAATGATTTGGTTAAAGATAACCCGTTTGTGTACGTTAATTTAAAAAGACACCCGTCAACATTACCACGATTTTTCTACGACAAGGAGATCGACGAGTTGTTGAAGACGGCTAGTGGGGATGGCAGCAAGCCGCTACAATTCCGTGACCGGGCTCTAATTGAGATGTTGTATGCGACGGGAATGCGGGTTTCTGAATGTGCTGGACTGCGCTATCAGGATCTTGATTTCTCAACCCACATGATCTTAGTACATGGTAAAGGTGACAAAGAACGGTACGTCCCGTTTGGCCGCTACGCAAGTGATGCACTTGATGCGTACGAGCAGCAGTGCCGTACACTATTAATGACTAAATATCATCAACAACATGACTACGTCTTTATTAATCGATATGGTCATCCACTGACCAGTGCAGGGATTGAATACGCGCTGAAGCAGGTGATGAAACAAAGTTCACTGACTGGCGATATTCATCCGCATATGCTGCGACATTCGTTTGCCACACAGATGTTAAACGGTGGGGCTGACTTGCGCACTGTGCAGGAATTACTCGGTCACAGCAGCTTGTCCACGACCCAGATATACACGCATGTAACCAAAGAAAATTTACAAGCCAGCTATCGCAATTATTTTCCACGCGCTGTTGATCATGGCCGTGGCGGTCCAGATGAGCCAGAAAGTTAGCTTGGGTGACACAAGTATCAGAGATGTTTAAATCTGGTTTTAATCTAGGAGGAAAAAATGATTAAGTTGTCGAATGAAGAATTAACGGTTGCCATCAATGAGCATGGCGCGGAGTTAACCAGCGTCAAAGATGTACAAACGCACGTAGAATACATGTGGCAGGCAGATAAAAAGTTTTGGGGACGTCATGCGCCGGTTTTATTTCCCATTGTTGGTCGGCTACACGATGATCAGTATCGGTATCAGGACAAAACTTATTCAATGACCCAGCATGGCTTTGCTCGTGATCAAGATTTTTTGGTGACGGCACAAACTGCGACTAGCGTTACTTTTACTTTAAAGGATAACGATGCCAGTCGCATCAAATACCCGTTTGCCTTCCAATTAGACATTATGTTTAGTTTATTAGGGCGCCAGCTAAGCGTGGAATATCGCGTTGCCAACCCGAGCGATGAGCCAATCTACTTTTCCATCGGTGGTCACCCTGGTTTCAATGTGCCACTCGGTGATAGTCAAGGGACGTTCAATGACTATACTGTGGCCGCTACTCCGGCTCAAACTTATTCATCATTGAAACTTGATGGTCCGTTTAGCGATGTTGACCATCCAACAACCTTGAACTTTGAGCGACCAATGAAACTTAACCATGATTTGTTTGAACACGATGCTAAGATTCTTCAACTAAGCCAACAACCAGCGACGTTAACACTAACATCAGGGTTGAACGAGCATGGCATTGCCGTCACCCTTCAAAACGCTGATTACGTGGGCGTTTGGTCACCATATCCGGCTAAGGCGCCGTTCGTTTGTATCGAACCTTGGTGGGGGATTGCTGACGCAGTGAATGCGGATGGTGACCTGACGAAAAAATTTGGCATTCATGAGTTGTATCCGCAAGCGATGTTTAACGCGGACTATAGTATTGAGTACTTCTAGGGTTCTTTAATATCCGCAACAAATTTTAACTAAATTATGGGCGCAATAAAACAGCGTTTACTAACATTTTGATGTGTTAGCAAACGCTGTTTCTAGTCGTTTAACAAGATTGCGGTAAAAGATCATTTGGCCTCAGTCGAAGGCGCATCAGCAGTAGACGTGTTGTTAACTGACTGTGCTTCTTCACTGGTCACTTTGGCTGTGGCTTTTGGCGTTTTAGAAGCTGTGGAAGCCTCGTCTTTAACACTTTCCGGATTCATGTCAGCTTTGTCATTTTCAATGACGACGGTTTTCGAATCATCGGTGTCATCCTTAGGCTTGATTGGATGGGATAGTCGGTATCGTCGATACAACCCAAACGGCACCATGTTTTCGGTACCAGCCTTGATACGATCCAAATTAGCGCGGTGCCGGTAAATGATAAATAGAGTCAGTACAAATGCGACCGTGGTCAGGACGCCATCTTGATATAGCAATGACAGAAACGTGATGATCGTCAGGGCGGCCATCGAAGCCACTGAAACCATGCTAGTAATGTAAACTAAGCTGCCGAAGATAATGCAGGCCACGATGAAAAATGGAAAATTATAGCCTGCCAGAATGCCGGCACTGGTTGCGACAGCCTTGCCGCCTTTAAATCCGTCAAAGATAGAAAAGGTATTACCGAGAATGGCACCCAGTCCAATCAGTAAACCGTTAATAACGACACCATGAACGATGGGGGCACCAAATACAACTGGTTGTAACGTTGATAAAGCGCCCTTTAGGATATCAATGAGCATGACGACCGTGCCAGCTGTTTTGCCGAGGACGCGGTATGTGTTAGTAGTGCCAATGTTGCCAGAACCAGCTTTGCGAATATCTGTATGGAAGAAGATCTTGCCAATCCATACACCGGTGGGAATTGACCCTAATAAATAGGCCACCAAGAGCATAATCAGTAATTTGAGCATGGGTAACTTCCTTTGTTAAAACTGAATGTGTTCTATTTTATCATGAAGACCATTGACTGCCAATTCAATTCATAAACTGATGCTTGACAGATCTGCAATCTCATGCGAACATACATTCGTATTGGGTGACGGTTCCGCGAAATTTATGATGTTTTTCATAGTCAGAATTAGCTGATTAAAACTCAGGTGACTCAAAAATGTCATGCCAAACTTGGTCGGAGTGTGTTATTTTAATTTAGACAGTCTATTTACGTTGTGCTTAAAGTACACGTTTTAAAGAGAGGATGTTGGGTACATGGCTTCATCAGCCAAAGATTACAATGCATCAAGTATTCAAATATTGCATGGCCTGGAAGCTGTTCGCAAACGCCCAGGGATGTACATCGGTTCAACGGATGCACGGGGCCTTCATCATTTGGTCTACGAAATCGTAGATAATGCGGTTGATGAAGCGCTGGCTGGTTTCGGTAAAGAAATCAACGTAACGATTCACGCAGACAACTCCATTACGGTTAAGGATCATGGCCGGGGGATGCCGGTGGGGATGCACGAGTCCGGCGTGCCAACACCAGAAGTTATCTTAACCGTTCTCCATGCTGGGGGTAAGTTTAACGACAGCAGCTACAAGACTTCCGGAGGACTGCATGGTGTTGGTTCCTCCGTTGTTAACGCCTTATCTGAGTGGTTAACGGTCACCATCGTTAAAGACGGAATGAAATATCAAGAAGACTTTAAGGACGGTGGGCATCCAGTTGGCACATTAGTTAAATTGGGTAAAACTAAAGAACACAATGGGACAACTGTGTCGTTTAAGCCGGACCCAAGTGTTTTCACTACAGTCGTTTATAACTTTGGCACCTTGGAAGAACGGCTACGGGAATCAGCATTCTTACTGACAAACGTCAAAATCACGCTCGCAGATGAACGCGCCGGACAGGAACGTACTGAAGAATTTCACTACCCTGATGGCATCAAGGAGTTTGTTGCCTATTTAAACGAAGATAAAGACACTCTTGGCGATGTTATGTACTTTGATGGCAGTAAAGAAGGCGTCGAGGTTGAAGTTGCAGCACAATATAACGACGGTTATTCGGAAACAATGCTGTCTTTTGTTAACAACGTGCGTACTCCTGGCGGTGGGACACATGAAGCAGGGTTACGATCCGCTTGGACGAAGGCGTTCAACGAATATGCCCGTAAGGTTGGTCTGCTGAAAGAGAAGGATAAGAACCTCGAAGGCTCTGACGTTCGTGAAGGATTATCCGTCGTCTTGTCGTTGAGAATACCGGAATCTATTCTTGAATTCGAAGGGCAAACAAAGGACAAGCTTGGCACCAGCGAAGCTCGCACAATTGTTGATAATGTTGTGAACGAACAATTAGGCTTTTACCTCATGGAAAACGGCGAGTTTGCTCAAATGTTGATTCGCAAGTCCTTGCAAGCTCGCCAAGCACGGGAAGCTGCCCGCAAAGCACGTGACGAAAGCCGTAATGGTAAGAAAAAGGGACGTCAGGAACGATTACTTTCAGGTAAACTGACGCCTGCACAATCCAAAAATGCTAAACGCAACGAATTATTCTTAGTTGAAGGTGATTCTGCCGGTGGGTCTGCTAAGCAAGGTCGGGATCGTAAGTTCCAAGCCATTTTGCCATTACGTGGAAAAGTATTAAACACGGAAAAAGCAAAGTTGCAAGACATTGTCAAAAATGAAGAGATCAACACCATGATTTATACGATTGGTGCCGGTGTTGGTGCTGATTTTGATATTAAAGATGCCAATTATGACAAGATTATTATCATGACAGATGCCGATGATGATGGCGCTCATATTCAAATTTTGCTACTGACCTTCTTCTACAAATATATGCGGCCAATGATCGACGCCGGCCGAGTGTACATTGCCTTACCACCTCTTTACAAGCTTCAAAAGGGTGTTGGCAAGAAAACTCAGATTGAATATGCTTGGACGGATGCTGAATTAAGTGGCAAAGAGCAAAAGATTGGCCGTGGCTATTCACTCCAGCGGTTCAAAGGTCTCGGTGAAATGAATGCTGATCAGTTGTGGGAAACAACAATGGATCCATCAAGCCGTACGTTAATTCGAGTTCGGATTGATGACGCGGCCTTAGCAGAGCGTCGGGTTACCACGTTGATGGGCGATAAAGTTGAACCACGACGGAAATGGATTGAAGACAATGTGGCCTTCAACTTGGAAGAAGACGGTTCAATTCTTGATAATGCAGCCGTTAACTCAGCCCATCATGTTGAAGACGATGAGCCAAATAATGAAAACGACGAAGATGTAGATACATCGACGACAGTAGCAACTGTCAGTCAAAAAGAATCAACGACTGACAAAGATTCAGTTGATGACCAAGGTTCTAAACACCAAGGCCCAACAATTACTGTTTGGGACAATAAATAATTAGTTAATTAATTAAACAAGGTGCTTGTTTTAATGCAGGAAAGGAGCAGAACTTGTGGCAGATGACACACAAAATATTCAGGAACTAACCCTGGAAGATGTCATGGGTGAACGGTTTGGCCGTTACTCAAAATCCATTATTCAGGATCGTGCCTTGCCAGATATTCGTGATGGCTTAAAGCCAGTTCAGCGGCGCATTTTATACGCTATGAACAAGGATGGTAATACTTTTGATAAAGCATTCCGTAAATCTGCTAAATCCGTAGGTAACGTCATGGGTAATTACCATCCACATGGTGACTCATCCATTTACGAAGCCATGGTACGTATGAGTCAAGACTGGAAGTTACGAGCACCGCTGATTGAAATGCACGGAAACAATGGGTCAATTGATGCTGATCCGCCGGCTGCAATGCGTTACACAGAAGCACGGTTAAGCAAAATATCAGGGACCATGTTGCAAGATATTGACAAGGAAACAGTCGATTTTGTGCCAAACTTTGATGACACCGAGGAAGAACCGACAGTTTTACCGGCTCGTTTCCCGAATTTACTGGTAAATGGTGCTAGCGGCATCTCTGCTGGTTATGCGACAGAAATTCCACCGCATAATTTAAACGAACTGATTGATGCACTGATTTATTTACTAGCCCATCCTAAGGCATCAACTGATGACTTGATGGAGTTTGTAAAGGGGCCAGATTTTCCGACAGGCGGCATTATTCAAGGCTTAGACGGCATTAAGAAGGCTTATAATACTGGTGCTGGCCGTATCGTGTTGCGTTCTAAAACGGCCTTCAAGCCTCTTAAGGGTGGCAAGCAGGAAATTGAAATCACGGAAATTCCGTATGAAGTCAATAAAGCACTGCTTGTTAAAAAAATGGATGAGATCCGGATTATGAAAAAGGTCGAGGGAATCGTTGAAGTACGTGACGAATCTGATCGACAGGGACTGACCATTGCCGTCGAGTTAAAAGCTGATGCAGATGCACAGGGAATTTTGAATTATTTGTTGAAAAACACTGATTTGCAGATCACCTATAATTTCAACATGGTTGCTATTCATAACATGCGGCCGGAACGAGTTGGCTTAAAAACAGCATTGCAGGCGTACATTGACTTTCAACGTGAGGTAATTACCAAACGGACGCAGTATGATCTGAACAAGGCAAAAAAGCGTCAACATATTGTTGATGGTTTGATTAAAGCCTTATCCATCTTGGATGAAGTAATTCAGACTATTCGTGGAAGTAAAAACCGTAAAGATGCCAAGCAAAACTTGATGGATAAGTATGACTTTACTGATCCTCAGGCGGAAGCAATTGTGACGTTACAGTTATATCGTTTGACTAATACCGATGTAACTGAGTTGCGTCGTGAACATGCGGAACTGGACGCTCAGATTGAAAAACTTGAAGACATCTTGGCCAATGACGCATCGCTGCGCAAAGTGATGCGCACACAGATGCAGGATGTCAAAAAGCAATTTGGGTCACCACGGTTGACTCAAATCGAGAACCAAATTGAAGAACTTAAGGTGGATCGAACTGTTATGGTTGCCGATGAAACCGTTGTTTTAATGGTTTCACATGATGGCTATATCAAACGAAGTTCACCAAGGTCTTACCAAGCCTCTTCTGAAAACGACAACGGTCTCAAAGAAGAGGACTACCCGATCTTGCTGAAGCAAGTTTCTACGCTGGATCATTTATTTATGTTTACCAGCAAAGGAAACCTGATTTACCGTCCGATTCACGAGGTTACTGATGCTCGGTGGAAAGATACTGGGGAGCACATTTCCCAATCAATTGGCCTAGCAGATGATGAAGAGCTTATCGCTGCCTTTACATTCAGCAGTTTGGAAGAGCCAGGTAATTTTGTTATTGCTACTGCTCATGGGCTCATCAAACAGACAGCCTTCATGGATCTGTTACCAGGGCGAACGTACAGGAAACGAGCTAGTGTCTTTGAAAAGTTCAAGCAACCGGATGATCAAGTCGTTGATATCACATATGTTGATTCAAGCGATCCGTTGACGGTTATGTTAATGTCACGTAATGGCCTTGGACTACGTTATGACTTGGCCGAAGTACCAACCAATGGTGCACGAACCAGTGGTGCCAAGTCGATGGATCTGCGTGGCGATGACATTGTTGTCAATATGCAACTGGTTAAAGACTCCGATGATGCCATCATTGTTACTCAGCGCGGTGCCTTGAAGAAAATGGCCATTAGTGAAGTGCCGGTTACAAGTCGTGCTCGTAAAGGTGTTCTATGCCTGCGGGAGCTCAAGGCTAACCCGCATGAAATCGTTGCTTTTATTGCGGTTGCTCATGACAGTGTGGCCCCAGTTGAAGTGGTTACAAGCCGTGGTATTCGTCATGACATTTTGCCTGCTGAACATGAACGTAATGCACGTTATTCAAATGGCTCATTTGTGATTGATATTGATACTGAAGGTGTGCCGACATCACTGCGGCATAAGGAACAGACACTAATTCTTAATTAGCCTAAAAAAACAACAGGCGGCTTATCAACTAGCTATACCACCGAAAATTAAGCATAATGATTCGTTGACTCAAAAGTTAACGGCCATTATGCTTTTTGCGTTCCATTATAGGATTTGCGAGCAAGCATTCCCATTGCATTAGTGAATCGGAGTGCGTATGATTATCACTGTACCAATATGACTGCAGGACAAACACATAAAATCATTTTGCATTATTTAAAAATAATGATGAATTCAGTTTTAATGCTTGCGTAAACAGACTTCTATTGCGTACAATTATCGTATCGAAAAGATTTTGTTTATAATAGATGATCAATTTGAAAGGCGGCTGGATAATGAAAAGCAAACAGGAGACTATCTTTTCTTCGAAAACATTGACCTACTTTTTACAACTGGCAGAAACAATGAATTATACACAGGCAGCCCAAATTCTTGGGATTACACAGCCTGCATTAACGCAACAAATTAAAAAACTTGAACGAACAGTGGGCGCACCATTATTTTATTCAGTCGGAAAAAAATTACGTTTGTCAGAAGCTGGTAACACCATGCTTAGTGCAACACACGAAATTTATGAAGTATTGAACCAAGCAACAGATGAGATTCAGCAATCAACGTCTGCTGAATCTGGCGAAATCAACATCGGACTATTAGCTTCCGTTGAATATTCTGTGTTCGAAGATTTTGCCATTCAGTACTACAAAGAAAACCCTGACGTTACCATCAACTTCCACATGTTGACGCGGAAGGAAATCTGGGATCGCTTGGAGAACAATCGCATTGATCTAGCGATTATGTATTTGCCAGATGACAGCATTAAAAACTGGAAGCCATACCGTTCAAAGAAAATCATCACTGAAGATCTATTGTTCATTCATAACGATGAAAAAATGGCTAAACGAAAAAAAATTCGTTTGAAAGATACCCTTAACAATGTCTGGGTCACATACCCACGTGAATATTATTTAGACCAGGTTTTACGTGAAAATTACAAAAACGCCATGGTTGACTTACCTAATGCGGTAGCCCGTTTCACAACGCCTGATCAAATTTATCAATTCAGTGCTGAAACTGGGGCCTACACAGCACTGCCAAATAGTTATATTATTGCTATGGGAGCTGACAGCAATTTACACGCTGCTCAGTTTGAACCTGGAATTAAATTTGACTTAGCGTTCGTTTTCCGTAAAGATAAAGATGAGATTCCTCGTGTGGGTCGTTTACTCGATGCGTTTGATTCATACTTGGAAGCCGATGATTACATTTCGCGGCTGACTCAAATTCATGATCAAAAATATGGTGTTAACCACCATGACGAAGGAGCAAAAGATTAATGAGTAAGGAATTGGTTTTTGGACACCAAAGCCCTGACACTGACGCAATTGTTGCTGCAAAGGCATATTCATACTTACAAAACAAACTTGGGTATGATACTGAAGCAGTTGCTTTAGGCGAACCAAACGAAGAAACACAATTTGTTTTAAACTACTTTGACGAACCAACACCACGGGTGATCACTAAGGCCAGTGACGAAGTTGATTCAGTTATGTTAGTTGACCATAACGAACATCAACAAAGTGTTTCTGACATTGAAGATGTTACAGTTACCCACGTTGTTGACCATCACCGCATCGCCAACTTCTCAACCTCATCACCACTTTTCTATCGTGCAGAACCAGTTGGTTGTACAAGTACGATTCTGATGAAGATGTTTGATGAATACAAAATTGAAATTCCGGCACAATTGGCTGGCTTGATGTTGTCTGCGATTATCTCAGACACACTTCTACTGAAGTCACCAACCACAACGGATGACGATAAGGCCGCTGTCATTGCATTAGCTGAAATTGCTGATGTTGATTACAAGACATACGGTTTGGAAGAACTTAAAGCTGGTACTAACCTATCTTCTAAGAGCGAAGCCGAATTGATCGAACAAGATGCAAAATCATTCGAAATGGGTGGTAAAAACATTCGCATTGACCAAATCAACACAGTTGACTTGGACGAAGTCTTTGCTCGTCAGGACAAGCTGGAAGCAGCCATGGCAGCCGATGCTAAGGAAAAAGGTTATGACCTGTTCCTTGTCTTGGTTACCAACATCTTGGACAGCGACTCGCGCTTGTTAGTATGGGGCGAACCAACTGATGTTGTTGAAAAGGCGTTTAACACAACGTTAACCAATAACACGGCCAGTTTACCAGGTGTTGTTTCACGTAAGAAACAAGTGGTTCCACCATTGCAAGACCAATTTAAATAAGCGATTTAATAAAGACGTTTACAGTGTATGTAGACGTTTTTTTTATCGAGCCACTACGGATAATAAGTATAAATAGTTGTCTCACATCAGCCCACAGCGAATAATATACGTATAAGAAACTGAATGGAGGCGTTAACAATGGCAGAAGAACACGAATTAACGTTTGATGACGAAGTTGTGGCTCAATTAAAGCCCTTACTTATCGATGAAAATCAATTATTATTAAGCTACGATGATGGTGTCGGCCCGTACTCACACCATGGTCTGGTAGCACTCCAAGTGTCGTTTCAGCTCGTAGTTGTGGGCAAAGATGCAAATGTCGATGATTATCAAGCATTGATTCCCTCTAATTTAGGCTCTGTGCGCTATAAAGACTATTCTGGTCGATTCCTTGGTAAACAGTTGCATGCGACGTTTAACCGCCTTATGCACACAATTAAGCTATCTGACGAGGGTGAACAGATCGATGATAACGTTGAGGTTGTTGTTGATGCATCAGCCAGTCAATCAGCACGGTCAAACTAATATGAGCGACATAATAGTGTGAGAAATATTACGCTCCAAAGTCCTGAGAATGCCGCTTAATCCAAAACTGACCCATTCCCCAAGCCAGGGAATAGGTCAGTTTTTCTACCTAAAGTCAAGTGTTTATCAGGAATAAGTTATCCCGAGTTTTATGTTAATGTTCGTTCTCAAATCGGACTTATGTCACAGCTGTTTCCTAAGACAAATGCAAAGTGATAGAGATACTGTTCTTTTCGGTTTGAGCAGAATGCTTGCGTTATTCTCTATTTTGCGGAGAATAAAGGTATCGTTAAGTACGCAAGACACAATTTAATTGTGTACGAGATACATTCTTTTGATCTATAAGGAGGGTCACTATGAAATTATCCATGTCATCAGATGCTAAAACTAAAATTGCGGCCGTTATGGGCCCGAATCAACGTTTATTACTCAGTTTTGACGATGGTGTCGGGCCGTTTTCAAACGTCGGCTATTGCTCACTGGATACGTCGTTTGATCTGATCATTGTCGACAAGGATGCACTGACACCGGACTATGACGCTATGATTGATTCAGATCTAGGCCCTGTGGCTGTAAAAGGCTACAGTAAGACTTATATGTCCGAACACATGCAATTAACAGAAAATACAACATTTAACACCTTACAACTAACTGGTGATAGTGAACAGCTGGATCCAAACGTTCAAATCAGGGTGATGTCTGGTTCAACAGCAGAATAGTCGCACAAACATCATCAGCACCCGGCAATGTTGATTTACAAGGAGAAGGAGACCTGACAATTGGCAAAAGACAAACAAGCAAACATTGATAGATTAAGTCCAGAAGCATACGCCGTTACCCAGGAAGCCGCCACCGAACGGCCGTTTTCTGGTAAGTATGACGCCTTCTATCAAGATGGCATTTACGTTGATATTGTCAGTGGTGAACCGTTATTTTCCTCAACGGATAAATATGATGCCGGTTGTGGCTGGCCGTCATTCACACATCCGATAACGAAAGGAACGTTAGCGGAGCATCGTGACCAATCATTGGGCATGGAAAGAACAGAAGTCCGCAGTAAGGAAGCGGATTCTCACTTGGGTCACGTGTTCACGGACGGACCTCAAACAGAGGGCGGACTTCGCTACTGCATTAACTCGGCGGCTCTGAAGTTTATTCCGGCAGACGAATTGACACGCAATGGTTACGAAAAATATGCTAAACTGTTCCCAAACGTTAAGCAGGTTTAATAATAGTGATGGAGGCGCATTAAATGGCAGAAGAGACGGCAATTTTTGCAGGTGGTTGTTTTTGGTGTATGGTCAAGCCGTTTGAAACGGTAGCTGGCATCAATAAGGTGGTATCAGGTTATACCGGTGGACATGTGCCTAATCCAACATATGAACAGGTATGTAGCCATACAACTGGGCATACAGAAGCAGTTAAAATTTGGTTTGACCCAGAAGTAATGTCCTACGACAAACTGGTTCAAATCTATTGGCAACAAACGGACCCCACAGATGCGATGGGTCAATTCCAGGATCGTGGTGATAGTTATCGTCCCGTTATTTTTGTCAAAGATGAGACACAACGTCGAATTGCAGAGGCTTCCAAAAAGGCACTAGCTGAATCCGGTCGTTTTGATGCACCAATTGTGACGCAAATTGAAGATGCCAAACCGTTTTATCCGGCGGAAGATTACCATCAGGATTTCTATAAAAAGAATCCGTTGCGTTATGCAATGCAGGAGAGTGGCGGCCGTGAAGCCTTTATTGATAAGAAATGGAAGACAGCTGAACCGATCTCAAAAACAACTGACTAATGTTAATAAACGTAATCTTACTTCTAATTAGAATACCGAGTATGCTAAAATAATGTCACGTAAACTATTCCACTAGGGGTGTTCGGCAATTGCTGAACTGAGACGATAGATATCGGACCCTTCGAACCTGTAAGTTGAGACTTGCGAAGGAAAGTGGCCAGTGTGTGATTGTTTTTTAGGCACTGAACCTTTTTCCTATGGTTCAGTGCCTTTTTTGTTGCCGTTTAACGTCGCTGTCTATTTATTGAGTTTCTGATCAGCATCATCAATATTAGTTACTGTTTGACACCATTATCGAATTGGAGGATCACAATGAACTTGTCTTTATTGGAAACCATCCGGAAAACTAACCCTGTTGTCTTTACTGTTGCTAACAGTGTCACGATTGCGGAAGTGGCAAACGCCGTTAACGCTATCGGTGCTTCTCCCATTATGTCAAAAGCTAAGGAAGAGGCCGGCGATTTGGTGGGGATTGCTGGCGCAGTTGCGTTAAATTTAGGTACTTGGACGCCTGATCAAATTGGCCAAATGGTGACTGTTGGCAGCCTGGCCAATCAGCATCAACGGCCGGTTGTGATCGATCCGGTAGCGGTTGGGTTACCAAGCCGCCGCCAACAGTTTGATCGACTAATAGCCAATATCCAACCAACAGTTATTCGAGCAAACGCAGGAGAAATGGCAGCATTGTCAGGAGATTTATCTAACAGTAAGGGAATTGACGCTACGGGTGCTGTGTCTGATCCTAAACGCATTATTCAGGCTGTGGCACTGCATTATCATTGTGTTGCTGTGATGACCGGAGCTGTCGATTGGATCAGCGATGGTCAGCAGACAGTCAGTCTTCATGTCGGAACACCATTATTTGCGACGCACGTTGGTTCAGGAGACATGCTTAGCAGCGTTTTAGCTGCATACTTAGCAGTGGAGCCCAATGCGATGACAGCCGCAGTGACTGGTACTGCCATTTTTGGTGCAACCGGTCAATGGGCAGTTAACCAAGCTGATCTAACACTTATGCAGCCTGGTTCGTTTGGTATCGCCTTGATGGATAGTTTTAGTCAAGTGACAGCGGAAACGCTATCGTCATATCTTAAAGATAAGGTCGTAGATGAATAATGACAGAACAGATGACATCACAATTTCCACAGGCTCTTTCCATTGCAGGTTCTGATTCTGGCGGTGGGGCAGGCATGCAGGCCGATTTAAAAACAATTCAAGAACGACACGTTTTTGCAACGACGGTTTTGGTGGCTATTACAGCCCAAAATACCTTGGGTGTGCAGGACTTCATGGCTTTGCCAACCAAAATTATTGACGAACAGTTTGCTTCGTTAGATGCTGATCTGGCCATCAAGGCTTGTAAGACTGGCATGCTCGCTGACTCTATCCGTGTCCATAATGTTGTTGAAAATCTTACCCGTTATGACTTTGGTCCACTCACGGTTGATCCAGTGATGATCGCTAAAGGTGGTGCACCATTATTGGCCGAAGACGCTATTGATACCGTTAAAAAAGAACTAATTCCGTTAGCCACCATTGTGACGCCGAACCTTCCTGAAGCTGAGGCACTAACAGGGTTAACCATTGAAAATGATGCTGACATGCAGCGCGCCGGACAACAATTACAGGCGATGGGGGCCAAAAACGTGATGGTCAAAGGCGGTCACGAGGCGGATCCGACAACGGCCAGTGATTTTGTTTTGCTTGAAAACGGACGGTCGTTTTGGCTGAGAAGTCCGCGCTTTGATACACACAATACGCACGGTACCGGCGACACGCTATCTGCCTGCATCACTGCAGAATTAGCCAAGGGTAGCGACATTGAAACGGCCATTCGGACGGGCAAAGCCTATGTAAGTGCGACGATTGCACAAGGCATCAAAGTGGGCCACGGTCATGGTCCGCTTAATCACTGGGCTGTGGTGTCGGAGGAATAAACGAACGATGAAATTTCAGAAAGAACAATTAGCAGCCTATTTTGTTGCGGGCTCTCAGGACATGGTTGATGGCCGCCAACTGCCAGAAGTTTTAGAGACGGCCATTGCCGGCGGTATCACGGCTTTTCAATATCGTGAGAAGGGTCCCCACGCACTTTCTGGTGACGCCAAACTAAAATTGGGCAGCATATTAAGAGAATTATGCAAACAAGCTAAGATTCCGTTTATTGTTGATGACGATTTTGCACTAGCAAAACGTCTTGAAGCTGATGGTGTCCATGTTGGGCAATCAGATGAAGCAATTGCCAAGGTTATAGACGAAGTACCAGACATGATTATTGGTTACTCATGTCACACACTTGCTCAGATTCGCAAGGCTAATGTGCTCACTGCCGTTGACTATATTGGTAGTGGACCGATTTTTCCAACCATTTCCAAAGCTGACGCAGATCCAGCTGTTGGCACCGACGGGCTGACAAAACTCGTTAGTGCATCGGTAAAGCCCATTGTCGCGATTGGTGGCATTAGTCTGACTAACCTTAATGAGATTAAGGCCACCGGTGCGGCAGGTGCTGCGGTAATTAGTTTATTAACGAGAGCCACAAATATAAAAGCCGCCGCAACTGCTATTCGACAAGCCTTTTCAAGCAAATCTTGAGCCTTGTTTATGAACGTGGGTCAACGCTTGCAACACTCTGTGAAAATCGCTACACTAAGTGACGTTTATAAAATCGTTTGGAGGCAGTGAAATGAAAAACAGACCTAAACCAATAAATCCGGCAATGCCGACAAATATTGCGGTGGTAATGCTTACTTTAGGCGTTCTTGTTGGCGGAATTATTGGCTGGCTACTGCCAATACCATTTGACGGTTCATTTATCTTAGGCGTGGTTATCATGTTGATTTTTGACTTTGCTTTTTTGGCTATTTACCGACGTGTAACGATCGCTAAACAAAAAGCAGCCAATGCACAATTGGCCGCGACACAGTCAACAGACCAACCTGCTGAAAAAAAGTAGACTGGTAGATTGCGGTGTTACTAAGTTGTGCTATGCTTGACAGTGAAATAACAGCAGAGATGGCTGTTATTTTGGGCCCGTAGCTCAGTTGGGAGAGCGCCTGCTTCGCATGTAGGAGGTCGACAGTTCGAATCTGTTCGGGTCCATAAAAGTCTTATTAAGAATCAACATGAAATACAAAGGCATCCTGTTCCCAGAAATCAGGAACAGGATGCCTTTGTATTAAGATGCGTTTTAAAATTTCGGGACTGTAAGGTCATTCACGTCGTCAATTCTACATAAGTTAATGCTACACCTTGTTTTAGTGTGCTTACTTAAGTTCAACATTTTGATAATTGTAGTTAACCCCGGCACTACTGTAAACCAAATCGTGAATATTGCTACGTTGAAGCGTACCGCCAACTGATGAGCCCCAGAAAAGCGGCACAATACCAACATCTTTGGTCAGCGTGCGTTGGGCATTTAAGAGGTCTTGATAACGGGCGTTACTGTTTAAGGCGTCTTGACCAGCAGCTAAATCCATGTCGTGATCAAACGCTGTACTCGTCCATTTTGCGTTAATTTGTTTATTTTGACTTTGAAAAAGCGATAAGAAAGTTGTTGGGTCGTTAAAGTCACCATTCCAAGTTAAAATCGTGGCGTCATAATTCCCCGAAGTAATGTCACTTAACTGCGCCTTTAAGGGAACTGTTTGGACATTAACCGTTACGTGAGGCAGTTTTTGCCATTGAGATTGAAGATATTCTGCCAGCTGCTTGCCGTTGTTTTGATCATTCGCTAATAGCGTAATGTTCAGGTTCTGTTTGCCACTTTCTTTGAGACCAGTTGCCATGAGTTGTTTTGCATGTGCCATATCATACTTAGTCACTGCGGGTACTGCTGCTTCGCTCGCAAAGTCCTTATGAGTTGATGGATTAGTAACCAATTTTGCTGGTGTAAACCCAGTTGCAGGGGTAGAACCGTCTTGCAACGTATTCCGCGTTAGTTGTTGACGGTTAATCGCATTCGACAAGGCTTGGCGCACAGATTGATTTTGAAGTGGTGACTTTTTTGTTTGATTAAGTCCAACAAAGCCCGAGGCCGCGCCACTACGATATTTATAATCGGCTGCCTGCTTTTCATTAGCGACTTGTGTGCCAGACAGCCTGACAAGGTCGGCCTTGCCTGTCTTATACAGGTTCAATGCCGTGCTTGGGTCTTTGACAACCGTAAAGTGAATACTGTTTAAATGCACAGTACGTTTGGCCCAGTAAGCACCATTGCGCTTAAGTGTCCACGTATTATTGGTACCGTGCCAGCCCGTTACTTTGAAAGCACCGTTGTAAACTTGATGCTGAGCAGTTAGGCCGTATTGCTTACCATATTTTGTGACAACTCGATGATCTTGAGGTAGAAACTGCGGCATTGTCAATAACTGTTTGAAATAGGGAATCGGTTTATCAAGAGTAACCTGCAAACGGTAGCGTGATGTTGCGTGAACGCCCAAGCTTTGAACTGGGACCGATCCTTTTTGAATCTTATCCGCGTTGTGCACACCAGAAAACAGGTAAGCATATTGGGAGGCCGTTTTAGGGTCATTAGTTCGCTGCCATGCCTGAACGAAATCCCTTGCCGTTACAACATCACCATTTGACCAATGTGTATTGTGCCGGAGTATGAAGTTCCATTGAAGACCGTTTTTCGAAACGGTTGTGTGTGTCGCAAGTGCCTGTGCTGGTGTGCTGTTGGTTGTTTTGTAAAGGCCAGTCATAGTGTTGACCAATGCTGTGTGAGAAGTGCTGTCCGTGGCCTTTGATGGATCCAAAGTAATCATTTCAGTGGGTGAAACGACGGTTATGGTTTTCTTACTCGTGGTATTACGATGGCAGGCGGCTAAACTCGTGGCTGTCAATAATGAAGTGACAATTAATGCAAATTTTGTAAAGCGTTTCATGAATATCTTCCCCTATGAAAGTTTTGATTAACCCAGTAAAAAAGACAGCCCACGCGGACTGTCTTTGGTCAAAAAAACACCAAGTCCGCGGTTTGATACCCATGCAGACTTGATGTCTAAAGCACATCAATGAATAAGCCGGCACGGATACAATTTGAGTATCACACTCAGATTGCATCCGTGTTAACGGCGGTTACGCAACCTGATTACCAGCTTTGCCAAGTATTGAGTTGTTGTGCGCAACGGTTCATGACGAACTTCCTTTCACTTAAACTGTCTTTTTTAACTGGTGACTACGATACAGAATTAAAGATAATCTTGTCAAGTACGTTTGCTAAACAATTTTCTCTAAAAAACGATTTAAAATAATCAGAAAAGCTAATTTGACAGGCATTTTTATGGTAAATTGAAAGCCATAAAATGTTTTTATTGAGGGGATAAACATGTTTACACATCAAATTGATGCTCACTTGGCCTTGAAATTATTAAGCACTGAAGATGCCGAGGACTTAATCACCTATATTGCGGAAGATCGCCAGGAACTTAGAAAGTGGATGACGTGGGCAGATAAAATGCAATCTGTTGAGGACGAACAAGACTTTATTCATTATGCCCGTGGTCGTTTTGCTGACAACCTAATGTTGCCATTGACAATCGTCATGGATGGCAAGCCGATTGGCAGTTTAGATTTGCATGAGATTGATAACGTTAACCGGCATGCGTCGATCGGCTATTGGCTAAGTTCTCAGTATCAAGGACAAGGTATTATGACCCGGTCCGTCGAACGTTTACTGACAATTGGGTTTGATGAATTCAATTTACATAAAATCATCTTAACCGCCGATGTGAATAATAAGGCTAGCCAGGCCGTTGCTGAAAGATTAGGTCTTCACCAAGAGGGAACGATGCGTGATCAGGAAATTATCAATGGTCAATTTTGTAGCTTTGTTCAGTATGCAATGTTAGAAGATGAGTGGGCGAATGAAGATTAAATTTAAGGGCATTTAGTGCCTTTTTAACTTCTTTCAGCCAAGTTATCTAGTAACCCCATATCGCATTAACATCACCACCTTTAGTGAATTTTGTGATAAAGAAACATAAATGCTTTAATAGGGCTGTTCAACGCCGTTTTTATTGAGTACAATAGTTTTAGAAAATCTTAATGATTCCAGTTTGCGATAAATGTTTAGGAGTGAGCCCCATGATTGAACCACATCGAAAAACAACTGAACAAAAGGATTCACAGGCACAAAATCAGTTACGTGTGATTACCAATCAGGCCACTGTCATTGCGCAAGATCAAACGACCTATGTAGGTGGACCTCACTATGGTAAGACAAGTTTTGTTAAGGCTGTCTATGACGCTACAGGTCAGGCCGTTGATCCAGCAAAAGTTCAAGTTGACCTCACCAACGTCAACTGGGACCAACCGGCCGATTACCGGATTAATTTGCAGTATACCAATCCTGGAAAAACGGTGTCTGCGACTGCACATTTACATATTTTTGCGTTGGATGGCCGTGACATTACTATTCATGCCGGCGAGCCAATACCTGACAAAACTGCTTTTATAAAACGACTAGTGGATCCAGGTCACATGGCTAACGCGACCCAGAATGTCAAAATTAAATTTGACGATGGTGAGCCTAACATTATGGCAGACAACAGTTACGGGTTAATGCTGACGTATACCGTTAATGGTGTCACAGCTGGTGCGCATCAAGTCCTTCATATCTTAGAAAATATGGTTCACGTCAACACGGCCAACCAGACCACCTATGTGAATGGACCTCGTACTAATCCTGACCGTTTTGTTCAACATCTGTATGACGCGGATGGTAATGCCATTGACATTGAAAAGGCGATTGTGGACATGTCAAAGGTCAACTGGCAGAAGGCTGGCCGGTATCCGGTTACTGTTCGTTACACGGATCATGGCAAAAATGTCTTTGTAACGGCCTACGAAAATATCTTTTCACTATCTGCTCATAATCAGATTATCGTTGCTGGTGATGGCGACCCCATTCCCGCTCGTTACGTGGCAGATGCTAAGGATCAATATAATCGTGATCGGTCTCGTTGGACGGCCATGAGTTATGACGATCCAACGGCCAATCATAAATTGCCAGGGACGTACAACGTTACGCTCAGCTTTGAAGTCAATGGTTCCACGGCTACGGTGCACCCAACCTTACAGGTTCTGCCCGAAATTTTACGACCACAGGGTAGCGCAGATAATTTAACGATTCACATGCAGAGTCAATCAGCCCGTGAAAATACATCCGCCACCTCACAAGCGGCTGGCGTTCGTCACGGATTACGACACATGACGACTGGTTCACGAGTGGCTAATAATGCAGCCAAGGAAGCTGAAAAGAAAACGCGTGGCTTTTGGGCTCGTTTGTTTGGCCGCAAATAAGTTTCACAGCAAAATGAGTCATTTGATCGTTTATAAGCTTTAGATAGGCGTTATTTTAAAACAACAGTTAGCATCGCACCGATTAGTTTAACTAATTGGTGGGGTGCTATTTGTGGTTTCATCAGTTGAAGTGACATTTGTCATATGTCAGCCGTTCTAAGTAAATTGGGCGCGCATAATCGACTAGACGCTATTAATATCGCCAAGACAAATAAGTGGCTGTGAACAATCAAAAGTCAAAAATGGACAGAAAAAAGCATCCAATTAATTTACTTGATTCAAATAACAGTAAATCAATTGGACGCTTTTAACTTTTGGGTTTATTGATTGCGATTGAAGATTTATTTTTTCAAAGCCGCATTGCTTTGATCGATGAAGGCTTGAACAGCCGCGACGGGGAAGCCGCCAGCAACTAACGCTCGCAGTGGCGTATTAAACAACATCTGTTGGTCGGCAGCACTAGCATCGTCCTGGTTAGTAAATTGGGCTAACTGTTCGCCAAACATCTGCATTAACACAGATTTTGTCGTTTCGTTTGCCAAGAGAACGTTAAGGTACGTATCCATATTGACAACAAGCGGCTGACTAGCGAAGTGTTTGATGGTTAACTGTCTGGTTAGCGGTAAATCACGCGAAGAGGATCCAACCGCAATTTCGTACAGACCATTGTCAGCCTGCCAAGTCATGTTGTCAGCATCGAACCAACTGAAATCACGAGCATGCAAGGTGAAGGTAACCATTTTAGATTTGCCGGCAGCAACCGCAACTTTATCAAACTGCCTTAGTTCACGAACTGGTTTCTCAACCAGACTGACGAGGTTACTAATGTATAATTGCGGTACTGTAGAACCGTCAACTGAACCAGTATTTTTAACGGTCGCGGTAACCTGCAGATTATCCTCCTGCCAATCACCAATCACTAAATCACTAAATTCAAACGTGGTGTAACTGAGGCCAAAGCCAAATGGAAAGGCAACAGCTTGATGATGCAGATCATAATAGCGATAGCCTACGAAAATGCCTTCGTGGTAGCGCTCGTGCTCGTTACTCTGATCAAATGTGCCATAGCTTGGTGTATCAGCCAGTTTGACTGGAAAGGTTTCTGCTAGTTTGCCACTTGGATTAACGTGACCGGTGAGGATATCAATTGTTGCTTCACCAACGGCTTCGCCAGCCAAGTAGGTTTCAACGATCGCATCAACCTGATCTCGCCAAGGCATTTCGACTACTGAGCCATTTGCGAGAACAACACTAATATGAGCAACATGCTGTGCCAACGATTGAATTAAATGTGTTTGATTTTCTGGCAGTGATAGGTTCGTTTTATCGAAGCCCTCTGATTCATCATCGTCACGATAGCCTACAAAGACAACAACCTGATCAGCATGTTGTGCCAACTCAATTGCTTGCTTTTCGAGCTCTTCATCAATCGCCGTTTTTGATAACTCGTAGCCAGAGGCGAACCGAACGTCAAGGTCTGCTTGCTTCGCTGCTTCTAGAGCTGACACAACATGGTCTGGCGTGACATGTGAGCTACCTGAACCCTGATACCGCGGTTGATCTGCCATTGCGCCTACAAAGGCTACCGATTTGCCAGATTTTAATGGCAATACGTGATCCTTGTTCTGCAGTAACACAATGCCACCATCGGCAAGCTTTCTAGCAAATTCGTGGTGTTCCACATGATCATATGAAGCTTGAGCAGACTTTTTATCTAACAAACTCACGACCATGGCCAACACTCGACCGGCTGAAAGATCTAGTTGTTCATCTGTAATCGTGCCAGCTTTAACAGCATCGACGATTTCACTAGTTGAGGCATCACCTTTACCAGGCATTTCAAGGTCCAAACCAGCTTGAAGGGAAGCAACGTGATCAGCTACAGCCATCCAATCTGACATGACGACACCGGTAAATCCCCATTCTTGACGTAAAATATCGGTTAACAACCGCTCGTTTTGGACATTGAGGACACCATTAATTTTGTTATATGACGCCATTACAGCTTCGGGGTGTGCTTGCTTGATGATGCGTTCAAACGGCGCTAAATAAATTTCTCGAAGTGTGCGCTCATCCATATCAGAAGAATTGGTGAAACGGTGGTTTTCACGATTATTGGCCGCAAAATGTTTAACGGTAGCCCCAACACCCTTAACGTGCAAACCATTGATGTAGGCGGTGCCAATTTCACCGGCTACGAGTGGGTCCTCTGAATAATACTCAAAATTACGGCCCCCGAGTGGCGAACGTTTGATGTTTATGCCTGGTCCCAAAAGTAAACTAATGTCTTCAGCTTGAGCTTCTTCACCTAAATGTTGACCTAACTCGCGTGCTAACGAGCGATCAAAAGTGCTAGCGACGAGTGCTGCCGAAGGATAGGAAATTGCCTTGACGCTCGCGTTAACACTAAGCGTTTCACCTTCCTTGGGTATTTGTTTACGCAAACCAGCTGGGCCATCAGTCATCATGATGGCGCTGATGTTAGCCGCGTCTACGGCGGCAGTAAACCACATGTTTTTTCCACTTACCAGTGCGGCCTTTTGTTCAAGTGTGAGTTGATCAAGCACAGCCAAAACCTTTTTATCCATAATTTGACGCCTCCAAAAATATGTTTAATTAGACAAAGTTTATTACTGAACGTCTGATTGCGGTTTCTTCGGATGATGAACTAACCGACCAACTACAACGATGACGCCGATAATGAGAAACGCGATGCCAGAAATAGTGAGGTTAAAGCTGGGTGTCGTGTTATGAAACAGATTGGCAACCAGACCCCAGAAATAAGGTGCAATGAATGACGCAATGTTAATGCCGATCAGCATCATAGAGGATGCTAGTGTAGCCGAATTAGCCGGTGCAACATCGGCCACCCGGCCAAATAGATAGGGGCCGACAAAAGCAGAAGTAATGCCTAAAAGGGCAGCAATGACAAACGTTAACCACAGCGTTCTGGATAGCGCCAAACCGACAATTAAAATTCCAGTCAGCAATGCGCTACCAGGCAGGACAGACGTTGCAATCCGTTTGTACACTGATCCATACACCAAACCGCCAAGCATTTGACCGCCGCCGACAATGGCTAAAATGAGGCTACCTTGGGCAGCTGTTCCGTATCCGCCAGCAATAATTAAGGTTGATGCTTTAAGTGTAACCAACGTGAACAACATCATGATTAGAAACCATAACAATGAGTATCCAATAACGGCTCGGTTAATAGATTGTTTTGGTTGGTCCTCATCGCCTTGTTGATGCCGATCACTTGGTACCACTAACGCAAACAGGGCCAAAATCAGGAACGAAATTCCGTAAACGATAAAGGTAGCATGCCAACCCATTGGCGTTAGCTGAGCAACGACTAGGAAAAACAAGATACTGCCAACCGCCGTTACTGCACCTTGAAATCCAAGTAGGGTTGCACGCTCATCGCCCTCATAATAGATGCTAAAAATACTATAGGCAATAGAATTGAACAGTCCTAAGCCTGCACCAAATCCTAGTCTGGCCGCTAAAATGACCCAGTAGCTATTGGTAAACATTGGCACAATTCCGGCGACTCCGGTAATTAGTAAGCCCAAAAGCACAGTATTTTTCATTCCGATATGATCGCTAATTGTCGAGCTAAAAATGACGAATATTAATACGGTAATACTTGGTGCAGTGATGAGACCCTCAACAGCAGCGTGGCTAACGTGGGGCAGACTGGCTTCCATCAATGGAATAACGCCAGCAACTGCATTTGCAGCCACTAACACAAGCGAAATTGACAGGATTGCAACCTTAAACAGCCAGCTTTTTGGTGAATGAACCATGATGACCAACTCCTTTAGTATAATGACAACAACGCTAAACACTTCTGTAAGCAGGTACACAAATGGTCTAAAATGGTAACGCTTACATTTGAACTCATTTTATCAACTATTGTGGTAAAAACTGGTAAAATATCTTTGAAAAAAGCACTATTGGAACATTATTTTTTAAATTGGTTTGGTTAGTATTTAAGAATAGCAAACAAACAACGCGACTTAGAAGGAAATAAACATGAATCAAAAACAAACAGCCCAAGTGTTAGCGAATTTTTACGCCTTATCGGACCTTGCCGTCAGTAAAATTACCGGTAAAGGTCGCTGGCTCAGTGCAGGTAACGAGCGTTGGCACGAACTGCGAGATTATCAATTTGAAACGCTTAATCGCATCATTGATAATCGAACCCAACTAATCTATTTTGCTGGCGACCATGGCGAGCAATATCTGTGGTGTCAACGACGCAAGGAGGACGGTATCCTCATCGGCCCGTTTATCAATTCAACAAACGTCGGGCACAAACTAAAAAGGGTGACTGGAGAAGAAATGCACCAGTCACCCTCATTAGCCGAACAATTTGATTATTTTTCTCACACTTATAATCGTCTATTGCCAACGGTTATCAGCCAAGCGCAATTAATCGCTAGCGTGGAACTACTTCTGACTGCATTGTTTGATCAAAAAACGGTCAATACGTTAATTCATCAGCTGACTAGCGGACTTCGTTTGCCACAACCCAAGGTCGACACTATAGTTAAAGATGCATCTTCCTTACAATCGGACCGTGCCTCCTATCAGGCTGAAACTGCCCTCTATAACACGATTAGGGCAGGGCAGGATGATCAGGTCATCGTTGCTTTCCAACGATTCTCCAACAGTGGCAACCCCGGCTTAGTTGTTCCAGGTAATCAGCTACGCAATGAAAAAGACTTAGCCATTGCGGCTACCACGTTAGCAACTAGGTCAGCCATTCAGGGTGGCTTATATGCAGATAGCGCGTACGCCATTAGCGATAAAACGATTCAGATGATTGAGGCCCAGACGAAAACGAAGGATGTTGTTGGGATTTTAATGACCCAAATGATTCGTTTTGCTAAAGAGGTTCGTTCAGCAAAGCAGCACCATTATTCGAAAGACATTAATGCAATCACAGCTGAAATATATGCTCATCGGGATACGGGCATTCGACTGACCACTTTAGCTGCGCAACAGCACAAATCCGCCAAGTATTTAGCAAACCGTTTTCACAATGAAACAGGTCGAACATTTATGAATTATCAAAATCAGTTCAGGCTAACGTTTGCTCAAGAGCAACTGACAACCACTTCGACCAGCATTACTGATATAGCGGCAATGATGAACTTTGAAGATGCCAGTTACTTCACGAAATGGTTTAAACGATTGTGTGGTCAAACACCTAGACAATATCGTCAGCAACACTAAACTGTGACTTAAATTAAATCGAGTAGAGAAACTTTAGCTAGTTGTATTATACAATTAGCTGTGTTAAAACACGTTGCCGTAATCCAAGCGTCATTACTGATTCAACTGATCAGCAACCACAAAGAAATGTCCTTCTGGATCGGCAAAATTAAATGTTCGCACGCCATTATTAACGATGATATGACCGGTGTTGGGTAATCTATTGTGAAGTTGCTCAAATTCATCACTGAATAGCATTAATGATGGCGTTGTAAGTGATACTTCAGGCGAATACCGTTTGATGCACGAAGTTGTAAATAACGAGATTTCAAGGGCTGGAGTGAATCGTAAGACAATATTTTGACTGTTGTCAGGCATTTCATTTGTTTCAGCAATTTCAGCGTGGAAATACTTGTGCCAGAAATTAGCACAGACAGCAACATTAGTTACATAAAGCATGATGCGATTTTTAACGATCATAATTAAACCTCCGAAAAATTGATTAGATGACGTGACGGTTGCGTCAAAAATTTAGACATATTGACGGCAAAGTGTTCGTGAATCTAAATGAAGTATACGAGACATGAACAGTTACTGTCGAACGATGCGTCTAAAAGACAAGACATTGAGGTTCAAGAGCATGGTTACGTTATTTGAAGAGCTTCTTTTACTACTTTGTATAATATATATTATGTAAACTAGAAAGTAAAAATAAAAGTCAACAGTCTTTTTAACCCCTTTTTCTCGAGGTTTACGACAAGGCCTGTCGACTTTTTTTTTGTTATTCTTTATCTAACTTAAAATAAACAATTACATATGACCATTCGCTAATTAACAAACCAACCGCGATGATACTTGTCAGCATAGCTGCCATCAGTATCACAGATATATGAATTGTCGAACCTGCGTTGATAATGCTACCTAACGTTAGCGGAACTGCAACCATAACAATCAACGCAAATAATGTTGTCACACGAGCACTGACATATTGCGCAGTTAACATTAATCGCCATTCGCGCTCATCATTATGAAACATGTCTACTGGTTCACCGTTCTCTTTAACATCAAAAATTTTAACACGATGCTTTAATCCCTTTTGCTGACTTCTTCTGAACATCACTAAGCTAACTAGAAGCACACCCCAGGTTAGGAACATTGTTATCCAAGATATCGCTGTGTCATTATGAGCTCCTTGACTCAATAACGTTAGCATGGGAACAAATAAAATTAAGAGAATTGTTTCCCAGATTGCTGTAACGACCATATTTCTTTTCACATTAACCACAAAAATCCCTCTTTTCTTTGCACTTATTTAATTGCCAAGTCAGTTAATATATTGATAGCATTTTAAAATTTTTAATTTCTTTGTTCTAATAAAACGTACATAAACAGATATGTCCATTTCTTAACCAATAAGATCAGAACAATCAAACAAACAATGATAAAGCTGAGCGCGTCAAGTGAAAATAAATTTGGAATCACACTGTCGGCTGCATCTTGAGCAATCTTTGGGAGCATGAAGGCTGTGACCAATGGAACACTAAGAAGTATGAGTGTCACGTTAGTACTGACATAATCGGCTTTCTGCATTACATGCCATTCACGTTCATCTGCTGGTGGCATATTCAGTGGTTGCCCAGTTCCCTTTAGATCAAAGAATTTCACATGATGATTTGGCGCAAAGTTCGCTTGTGTCATGGATAAAATAGTTAAATTAAATAAAACAAGTAACCAACCAATAAAATTGATGGAACTCTTGGTGTATGTCAGCACAATTAACTCCAGTAAGATAATGGTCCAAACGGAAGTGTTAATGAGCATGTTACGTTTAGTTTTGGACATTGCTGATTGTCTCCTTCTTTTTTCGAATCAAATATGTAATGCTTTTATTTATTCTGTGAAAACCAGCTATATAGTGCCAGCATGGTCCATTCCTTGATCAAGAATGCTGACGCAATTAGACAGACCACAATAAATCCGACTTTATCAATGTTTAGTGAGGTCAGCTGACCGGCATTAGAACTTTTAGCGTACTCAGGTATCAGGATTGTAGCAACCAAAGGAAAAATCATTAAGACTATTAAAACTCGAGTACTCAAATAGTCTGCCTCAAGTAATAACTGCCATTCACGTTCATCGTTGGGTAAATTACTCACCGAGTGATTGCTTTTCTGTATTTTAAGCAAACTCCTTATTCGATATACCGGCCGTCCATCTGGCAAAAGAAAATTTCGAGCGAGGATAAAAATGAACAAAGCAAGTATTGCAATGATGCCCCCGCTTGGTTTAAACAGATGATTGTGCCAACTAAAATATATAAACATACATCCCATGACAGTATCCGCAAGTGCGAAGCGTAGCATGTTTTTCTTTGTATCAGTCATGTCTGGCACCCCATAAAAATAGTTGATCCACTCTTAGCCCAAGTACATCGGCTAACTTAAATGCTAGGTCCAAAGATGGATCATATTTATCGTTTTCAATTGCATTGATGGTTTGCCTTGTTACCCCTGTTTTAGTCGCTAATTCGGCCTGAGATAGTTTTTGCTGTTTACGTGTTGAATTGATCACATTCTGCACGACCGTCAGCCCCTTCGCTAATTATTCTAATGTCAAACGTCTTTGACATCTAAAGTAAAACATCTTTTACATTTTATGTCAAACGTTCTTTACATTTCAGTTCAATAAAAAACATAATCACACTCAAAATTGACTAAGGACGCCCTTTAATTCTGATCAGTGATATCGATGATATTCTTGTGCACGTTTGAGTTGAAACGTAATAATTTCTTCCTCAATGGAGATTTGATGCTTGTTTTTGTCATTAAGCATGCGAAATGTCGTTAACAGCTGATGCGCTTGGTTGATAGCGTCTTGTTGATCATCGGCAAAGTAGAGTGCACCAATGACACGGCTCGTTAAACGCTTCAGCCGGCAATTAAAGTCTGTTGACAAATCGGATAATGCATCAATTTCCTGCCAAACTTCCTTGGCATCGCTAAATCTAGCACCCTTTACATACGTTGGTCGTGTCAGCAAGTCCTGTAAGTAATTAAGCCACAGTGTCTCTCTTAAATTAGCGGCGTATGAACCATTCATGTCTGCATAAAAATGGTAGCAAGTCTCTCCTCGTTCGACTAATGCACGTTTCCGCTTTAATGAACTGATGGTCCAAATCGCTGGACCAGCCAGTTGCAGTTCAAATAAGGACCACCGTGTTAATTTTTCCAAGTGTTCAACGGCAATTAAACTGGGTTCAACCGCCATGTTGAACATGTTCGTTCCGTATGCGCGCACTAATGTATAGATTTCACTGGCCAATAATCGATCAGATCCCAACCGTGAACTTTGTTTTGCTATATACAATTGTTTTAGTTCATCAAAACGATGCTGTGCATATAAATCGCTTATTGTATTAAGCAAGCTGGCCTCGGACGTGATTTGATGATTACGCCTGAGGTAATCAAATTCGGCTGCGCCAACACTAATCCGATCTAGTAACTGCCATAAATGAGTTGCATCCACATCGTACTGACCGTGTTCTAAACGACTATAAAAAGAACGTGAAACGATGCCCTGATAGACTTCTTTTTGGGTCAGCCTCCTAGCTTGTCTCAACTGTTTAATCACAATGCCGGCTGGCAAGATTGATTGGTCTTCGTTTTGCATATTCCGTTACCTCTTTTTATAAGTCTTTACATGTGCAGTATACGCCACATTTTCTAAAAATTGCCCATATGTCCGTCTACTAAACTGAGTGACAGACATGGAGGAATTCAAAATGAAAAAGTACATTTTGCAGTTTAAACGACAATTCATCTTTGCAATTGGTTTGTTAACTTTGTCGCAATCGTTGACGGTTTACGCGTCAGTCATCAATGCAAACATTCTAAATGCATTGATTAAACGGCAAGTAATTCTGTTCGTTCAACAGGTAGGAATACTGTTAGTCATCTGGAGTGTTGTCGCGCTTATTCAATATATTTCAGAAGTATTTGAACAGCACCTTATTCAAAACCTCGATATTGTCATTAGAACGGACATTGTCACCACACTAACCTCCGAAACATACAGCGCCTATAATCGGCGTGACTCGGCGGCTTACGAATCTTGGCTGAACAATGATCTGCAACTGATTAATCAGCAGGGCTTTGAAAGTTTATTTATTGTCATTGAAGACATTGCTGGTGCACTTTTAGCCTTAGCTACCCTAGCCTATTTCCATTGGTTGCTGGCTTTAGCAGCTGCTGTGCTGACTGCACTAATCATTTTTATGCCGCGCCTTTTGGATCGCCGACTAAATGTCACGAGTAACAGTTTAACTCGTCAAAATGAGCAATTTGTTAACGCCACACATGATGCGCTTCACGCCTTTGACCTGCTGTATGCTTTTCACTCCTTGCCCTTGCTAATTGTCAAAGTTCGTTCTGCCTCAATAGCACTGAAAAACGCAAACGTTAACCGGGCGGTCGTCCAAACGCAGATTAGTATAATCGGCTTTTTAGGTAATATTCTTTCACAAGTTGTTTTAATTGGTTTAGCAGGTTTATTGGCCGTTCAACATCTTGTCGGCCTTGGCACCATCAACGCGGTCGGCAGTTTGGCAGGCAATGTTTTTAATAGTTTGGGCAACCTGAGCAATACGCTTGGTTTGATTCGTGGCACACGGCCGATTTTTCAAAAACATGTTGATGAGCAGGCCTTCATGACGGCACCGTTTGCCCAATCAAGTAAGGCGCAGAAAAACGTACCAGTCGTTTTTCAATTAAATAAGGTGTCATATCATTATCCATCAAACTCGACGTTGCTATTTAATCATGTCTCTCAAACGTTCTATCAAGGTCAAAAAATCTTGCTAACTGGCGCAAGTGGCACTGGCAAATCAACCTTTTTGAAACTAATTGCCGGTTACTTACCGCCAACTGAAGGAACGATTAAGTTATCAGGACATCAAATATCGGCTAGGTCTGCAAACTACGTCCTAACTAAAGTCCTTTACCTAGACCAACGACCATTGCTTATTCAGGGCACGGTTCGAGAAAATTTGCTGTTAAATCAAACATTCACGGATCAACAGCTGATCCATCAACTGTTACTAATGAAATTGGTGACTTCAGAAAAAGATGGGGCTCTTTTTCTTGATTTACAAGTGGGCACTGACGGCAATTGCTTATCTGGCGGTCAACGACAACGGTTGGCATTAGCAAGAGCCTTATTACGTCAACCACAAGTGCTTCTATTAGACGAAGGCACTTCAGCAATCGATCCAGCCACTGCTATTTATATTGAGAAGTTATTATTAAACATGCCCGCTTTGACGCTCATTATGATCAGTCACACGGTTCACGATCAAGTTCTGCCATTATTTAGTCGTGTCATTGATTTTGCAAACCTAGAACAGTCAGTAAACAGCTTTTCACAAGGTATAAAAGAAAAACAACGTGTTTAATAAAAAGATTTTAGCATTGAGTTTGAAATAAAAATGCCGAGTACGAAAAATTGCGATTCTTTTACACAGTCCTTATGATGAACGTGTTCATTGAAAGCGCTGATAAATGTTTCTGTGTAAACATTACAGTTTCAAAGACAATATTGAGTTGGTATTAGAGAAATGGGGAGATATCATGCTTGCAATGGTTCTAGATCGTGTTAATGGTGTTTTACAGTTTGTGCCTGAAAATCGTGACATGCCCACTGCCACAACTGATAGCAGTGTAATGCAAATTAGGGCATTCGGCATCAATCATGGCGAACTCATTAATGAATTAACAAATCCAACTGTACCGCGCGTTCGAGGAATCGAGGCTGTAGGCACAGTTTATGCTACTTCAGAGGCCAGTAATTTTACTGTCGGTCAAAAGGTAATGACCATTATGGGCGGTTTCGGTTCCACGTTCGACGGGGGCTACGAAGAATATGCTGTTGTCCCAAATAATGTCTTATATCCATTAAATGTCAACATGGATTGGAGAGAATTAGCAACACTACCCGAAAGTTTTTATACAGCTTATGGGTCACTAAAGTTTTTACATTTGAGTGTTGGAAAAAGGCTTTTGATTCGCGGTGGCTCAAGCAGCGTTGGCCTAGCGGCGCTGTTGCTTGCCAAGGCAAAAGGTGTAACTGTAACCTCGACAACCCGAGATCCGAATAAGATTGCAGATTTAAAAAAATTGGGCGCTGATACCGTCTTGCTTGACAATGGCACTCTTAAAACGAACGAAAAATTCGATGGGCTCTTAGAATTAGTTGGCGCAAAGACGTTGCTTGATTCTATGACGCATGTTGAGTCCGATGGTTACTCAGTGCTAACTGGCGGTCTGGGTGGACAGTGGACCTTGGAAAACTTCAGCCCATTCGCCATCAACGGTTATCTGACAAAATTTCAATCCACAATCGTTAATAGAGATGATGTCGATGCAATGAGTAAGTTAATTCAAAAAGGCAATTTAAGTTTGCCAGTTATTGATACCTTTTCCTTGAAACATGTTAGTGACGCGCAAGATGATGTTGCAAAGACCACAAAAATGGGAAAAGTTGTTGTTATTGTCTAAAATTCAGCAATAACTAAATGAATCGGTTTTAAAATTCCCTGTTATTTGTAGCCAATAGTAAAACATTAAGAAGCACAAACAACTTGATTCTGCATGTTGAGAATCAAGTTGTTTGTGTTTGATATCAGAACTAGCTCACATAACGGATAAAAAAATTGGACTGTTATGCTGCAAAAATGAGGCCTAAATAGACAAAAAAAGTGGGTGAACACAATGACAGATTTAATTCGTGAAATTAAGCAAAATCATTTAGAACATGAGCTTTGGCAATCATTGATGGGTGTTGAGGTTGAAACTCAACGCGTTAATACTTCTGGGAAACTCAGCCGTCAACCTTATCCTGTTACATTGGGAAGCCGCAGTTCCCACCCCAATCTGCAAACTGATTTTGGCGAGACTCAAACAGAATGGATAACCGATCCCTTGTCGAACGATCACCAATTGATAATGCAGTTGCAGGCTCTTCACGATGTTTTTGTCAGAGAAATGGACGATTCTGATCGATTATGGCTCTTATCTATGCCCCCTGCTCTTACACATGAAGATCGATTATTTGTACGTGAACACTTTGATCGACCAAAATACCAGCACTACCGCGACTACCTCGATGGAAAATATGGAATTGCACACGGTCTAACCACTGGTGTTCATCTAAATTTTAGTATCACAGACAAATTAATTGATACAATTTCAAAAAGTCATTCAGTTTCCAAGGCAAAAACCGCTAACGTTTTATACTGGCGTGTAGTGCAAAATTTTCTGAAATATCGATGGTTATTGACGTATTTTTTTGGAGCCTCTCCAGTAGTCGAAAACGGTTATTTCAAAAACAGTCCAAGAGAGCTTCAAGAACCAGTTCGCAGCATTCGCAATAGCAATATTGGCTTCAATAACGGTGGACAGACGCACATCTCCTATACGTCCTTTGATCAACACATTAAAGATTTACAAGAAGCTATTAATAATGGTGAATTGTATGCTCAAATGGAATTCTATGGACCAGTTAGAATCAAGGGTCAGGCACACATCCCCGATTACAAAACTGAGGGAATCAAATATTTGGAATTTAGGGTTTTTGATACTAATCCATTTGTTCCGTTGGGCATTGATGAAAACGAGGTTAAATTTGTCCGAGCTTTTTTAACTTTTTGTCTGCTTCAGCCAATTGATCCAAATAGAATTCGAAATGAGTTAAAAGACGCATCATTACTCAATAATATAGTTGCGTTGCAAACACCGTCGAGAGTATTACCAAATTTAATTGACGCTAAAGAGTTATTTCATCGCATGGTATCTACGCTAAAAAAAGTTGGCATGCCGAAGTCCCTCGAACAAGCAATTGCACTTTATCAGTCGCAACTGGACAATCCCGAAGCTACTATTGCTGGAAGACTTTTAGGTGTGCTGTCTCAAGGCAGCCTGACACCGGAGATGCTTTCTATATCGAATTATCATTTCGCAGTCAGTTCTGGAGATACCCAAGAGATTATAACTGACGTTCCATTTTCTTTGAATGTTCAGGCCATGATAGCCGCTGCTATAAAAATTGGGTTGCACGTGGACTGGCCATTAATTACAGAAAAGATAGTGGTACTTGGTGACAGTAAACGATACAAAATGGTCAAGGCATTTAGTTCGAAAATAACAGCTAACGAGGCATATCTTCTCGCCATTTTTTCATCACACTAGTTTTGTTAGTAATGCGTTATCATTTGTAAGAATTTTAAAACGCTTCTGTCATTAATTTTTGGCAGAAGCGTTTTAATCGATATTATTCAGGCGTCATCTTTAACTACAAACACGTTAACGGTCGCATGCCGAACAACATAGGCAGTAACTGATCCCATGACCGCCTGACTGATGGCGTTCATCCCCGTAGCCCCAATCATGATTAAATCAATTTTGTGTTCTTCTGGGTAGCTACGAGCAAGTGTAGATTTAATATTGCCTTGCAGTAGCTTTGTTGAAAAGTTTGTAAAACCACTTTCCTTAACTCGCTTGGCAACATCTTCTAAATAATTTTCAGTTGCGAGCCGAACATCCTCGTTAAATACGGTCGCATTAGCGCCACCACCGTAAGCCGCATAGATGTTTGGATCAATGACTCGAACGAGGTGTAAACGGGCCTTGTTTTCTTTCGCCAAAGCAATGGCTGTTGTCAACGCCCGCTCAGCATTTTTGGAACCATCGAGGGGTACCATAATGTCTTTTGGTGGAAATGCCATCTTAATCGCCTCCTTCAAAGGGATTAGGTTTATGAAATCTGACTTATATATACCATAATTTGATTTCATCCTCACTTAATCTGCCTTTGAATGTTCAGTGAACATTTATAATCACTAAATCAGCGATTTTACACAATATTCCGAGCCTATGGTTTGATGTATGCGTACCCAGACTCCTGTAATTTAATGAGATCCAAAACGCCCACGGGAACCACAAGCACACCCTCTGGTAATTGATCAGCGGTAATATTGTGCGTACTCATTGAGTTATGGCAGGCGTGAAATTCGACGTCTGTAAAGCGACGGACGACATCCCGACCGTCTTGATCCAAATATTTGGTGATGGCAGCGCCATTGACCAATACAACTACTTGTAGCTGCTCCTTAGGTTCAGATTCGACGTATGTGGTTAAGTTAGCGACATTTTGCATCGTGTGAGTCCAGTGATCAGGCTGATCCACATGAAAGACAACCTTATGGCGCATTTCAACAGCTCCTTTAATTTTTCAGTTTTTTATAAAATAAAATTGGCTTGTTAAATCACAGCTAGCGGAATTTTATGTGTTGGCTTTGGAAATGCGGTATTTATCCGTGTCAGTTCTTCATCGCTAAGCACCAGGTCCGCCACAGCAACATTTTCTTTGGCATGGTCAACTGTCCCAGACTCTGGAATTGCCAACACATCAGGCAATTGAATGACCCATGCCAACATAATAGCAAACACCGACACATGGTGGGCCGCAGCAATGCTTTTCAGTGTTTCATTGTTTGCCAAGTTGCCACCCAGTGTATCGCCCTGTGCAATGGGTGAATATGCAAGTGTTGGAATATGATGTTTCTCTTGCCATGGCAACAAGTCAAACAAGGTGCCACGGCTTTGCAAGTTGATAAGCACCTCGTTAACAGCGACCTTGTCACCATCAGGCACGCTTAGCAATTCTTGCATATCATCCACGTCAAAGTTTGATACGCCCCACGCACGAATTTTGCCCGCCTTCTTAGCAGCTTCCATTGCACGAACCGTCTCTGCAAGTGGAATATTGCCCCGCCAATGTAACAGGTATAAATCAAGGTAATCAGTATTCAAGGCTTCCAAAGAACGGTCCAAACTACGGGGTAATTGTCTTACACTCGCGTTTTCCGGCAGAACTTTGGAAACAAGATACAAGTCATTGCGTTGACGTTGGTTTAACACCTCACCAACTAGCCGTTCAGAGCGGCCATTGCCATACATTTCCGCGGTATCAATCACTGTAGCACCGGCATCAAGTCCAGCAGATAGTGCCGCAATTTCGCGCGACCTGGTCGCCTCAGAGTCACCAATATGCCATGTTCCTAACCCGATTGCGGGCAGTAATTGCTGATTGATTGTGACTGTTTTCATCTGTAACACCCTCCCATTATTTCAACCACTTTTACCATACCTGTTTTAAAACTATCTCACCAGTTAAAACGCTTCTCTTCAATAAACACCATGCTATACTTAAAGAAATTGTGGTAAAGGAGCGGTCTAAGTGGCAAAGCGGAAATTTGGTCGGTCAATTAAATTAGTCGTTATTGCCATGCTAACGGTGGGTGTTACAAACGTAGTCGGCATCACTTTACCTGTGTTTGCCATGTCGTCGTCGAAGGCTGATCCACGATGCCAAACGACGATGACGACTACCAATCAAGCTGGTCAGCATGATCAACGGCATCTTGTGACGGGCAAACATATTGATCACGTTTCCAATAGTACTGGCTTTGTACAAGTTTTCCCTAATCGTCGTCGCCAAACATTTACTGGCGTTGGTGGCGCCTTAACGGACAGTGCTGCCAGTGTCATTCAAAAGAGCCGTCCGCAAACGCGCCGTCAAATTCTAAAAGCCTACTTTGGCGCTCAAGGAGCCCGTTACACGAATTTACGTTTGACGATTGGCTCAGCCGACTTTTCGACGTTTGGTTACACGTATGCTAAACAAGCCCCGCCAGCCACATTCAGTTTAAAAGCTGACGATGTTCACGTCTCACCGGTCTTACAGCAGATTCTCAGGCAAACACCCAACATTCAAATCATGGCAGCACCATGGGCGCCACCAAAATGGACGAAAGTTAGTCACCGACGTGATGGTCAGAACTTTCTCGTCAACAACGCGTTAAAGCGTTCTGCTATGCCTGCTTATGCCGACTACTTGGTTGAGTACGTTGACGCACAGCAACGCCGCGGTGTTGCGATTAAGACGTTGTCTCTGCAAAATGAATTACAAGCTAGCTCGCCATGGGAAGCAATGACGTGGACACCGGATGCAGCAGCGACCTTTATTACCCACTACTTAGGTCCTAAATTAAAAGCACGGCATCCACAAACAAAAATTATGGTTTGGGACTACGTTAAAAGTGATGCTACTCAGCCAATCATGATGGGCTTTAATCAATGGACCCAGAAGTTTTACGCGCATCGAGGTGTGCACCAATACGTCGATAGCGTGGGTGTGCACTGGTACGCCGCCAGTTTAAATGCTCAGATGAGCTTGGGCAACCTTAGTGGTCAACCAGCTTGGGATGATAATTTTAACAACCTCGACCGGTTTCATCGTCAGCAGCCACTACAACAGATTATTGCCACGGAAGCCGCACAAGAAAAAGGCGTTTGGCTAAATCAGTGGACGCCAGCAGCTCGTTACGGATATGACATCATCAACGATTTTGAACACCATGTTCAAGGGTATCTCGATTGGAACTTGGTCCTCAATGGTCAAGGTGGTCCGACCCACGCAGCCGTTAATCCTTGCGGCGCCCCGATCAATGTCTTACACGCTGGCACGTCGAAAGAACAATTGGTGATCAATCCCGCCTATTACGTTCTCAAAAGAGTCAGTCGTGATGTCCAACCTGGCGCCGTGAGTGTTGCTTCAACGACAAATCGCCAATTGGACCACACAGCCATTTTGCAACACGATGGCTCAACGCGACTTCTGCTTGAAAATCGGTCCTCCCAAGTACGAACAGTCCAGGCTGTTATCGGGCATCGTGCTTACAAAGTACGATTAACGCCGCATTCTTTCAACAGTCTGCGGTTACCTAAACAAACGGCAAAAAATTTGAAAACACCACCGATAACACATACGCCAACATCACTGAAGCGCTTGTCGCGGTTCGATAATCACTGGTTAACGCCAATTTATCGTTTCTTAGGCTTACAAGACTAGCAATTTAAAGATAAAGCACCCCATAATTTCGACTCATAGTCGTCATTATGGGGTGCTATTTGGTGTGTTTTAGCTATCCCACACCTGATCTTGAATCATGCCGCAAGCTTTCATAAACATATAAGTTACGGTAGGTCCAACAAACGTAAAGCCGTGTTTCTTCATGTCTTTAGCCACCTTACCAGCAAACGGTGTGCTCGTTTCCACTTCGTCGCGTGTTTCGTAGTTTTTAGTGTGGGGTACCTCGTCCACGAAATTCCACATGTAGTTGGCGAAACTGCCATATTCGTTTTGGACACCGATTATCGCCCGAGCATTTTTGATAACTGCCCGGATTTTTCTGGGATTGCGAATCATGTTTGGATCATTTAATACATTGTCAATATTTTCTAAGTCCATGGCCGCAACTTTAGCAATGTCCATTTGGTAAAAATTACGCCGGTAAGCTGGCAACTTGCTAGCAGCTGCTTGCCAACTCAACCCCACCTGAAAAACGCCAACAGTTAATAATTCAAACATTCGTTGATCGTCATGTGTTTCTTTCCCAAAATCACGATCATATTCGATTACCCCAGCTGATTTAGCCATTCGCCGACTCCTTAATTGCCTGCGCCGCTAGTGATCGATGAGGCAACTTAACGCAAGCTGATTTATTTGTGATTCTGATTATCGTAGGTTGTGGAACGTTTTAGGAACGCTTCATCGTTAGGATCTGACCCAACCCGACCGTTGCGGTCCAATGCTGCAATTGCGCGCATTTCTTCAGGCGTTAACGAAAAGTCAAAAACGTCCGCGTTTTCCTCAATTCGTTGTTGATGAACAGACTTGGGGATGACTACCTCACCGCGTTGAACGTGCCAACGAAGGACAATTTGTGCTGCACTCTTATGATGCTTGGCAGCCAAGTCAACGATTACTGGATCACTGAGCACGTCACTCTTGCCACCACCCAACGGGCTCCAGGCCTCGTGCACAATATGATTGATCTCACAATACTCGTGAACTTCATTTTGTTGCAGGTATGGATGTGTTTCAACTTGGTCAATCATCGGCGCAACTGTTGCTGAAGCCGTCAAATGTTCAATGTGTCGTGGTTCAAAGTTGGAAACACCAATTGCCCGAATTTTACCGGCATGGTACAAGTCTTCCATGGCCCGCCAATTTTCTTCATAGCCAGCAGCCGGCCAGTGAATCAGATACAAATCCAAATAGTCAAAGCCTAATAGGCTTAGTGACCGGTTAAATTGATCAATTGTTTCCTGATAGCCGCGGATATTATTCCAAACTTTGGATGTGACAAATAAGTCTTGTCGTGGCACACCACTTTGACGAACACCATCGCCAACAGCGGCCTCGTTTCCGTAAAAACTAGCCGTATCAATATGACGGTATCCCGCTTTCACTGCGTCAACAACACTGTCAACGACGACTTGCGGATCATTGACACGAAAGACGCCTAAACCAATTTGAGGGATTTCGACGCCATTACTCAATGTGATGTTAGGAATGTTTGAACTCATGTTTGTCATCCTTTCTCAAATAAACTTACTCGTCCATTATCTCGTGAATGCCGCCGTGTTTCAAATCCATTTGTTTAAGAAAAAGAATACGCAGTTTTAGTCGTTATCAGCACACGATAAATAATTGACGTAAAATTAAAGATAGTATGTAAATCTGATGAAATGCAATCAACTATGAAAGTTGGTGATTCTTATGCAAAGTGCTACGGTAATTAGCAACCACACATTTATCATGAAAGTCAGAACTGCGATTCTGCTTGCCTTTATTGGTGGTATGGTCGATGCCGATTCTTTTTGGTTTCACGGCGGTGTTTTTGCGAGTCTGCAGTCTGGTAACCTGGTTCTTCTTGGTATTAACATTGCTCGCGGACATTGGGTTGGCGTTTGGCAACGGTTGATTCCATTGATGATTTTCTTTTTGGCCGTTGGTGTTACCCGGATCATTCAGCAAACTATTTCTATTCGGTCGCTTCGCCAATGGATACGGATAACAATTGCTGTCGAATCGCTGTTAATTATCCTATCGGCCACGCTTAACTTCCTACCTAATATCGTCATTACATCGGGACTCTCGGCCGTATCCGGGATTCAACTACAATCCTTTCGTAATATCGACGGCGTGACGTTTAATTCGACGATGATGACGGGTAATATTCGTGCTTGTGCAGCCTTCTTGTTTGGTGGTCTCTGGCAACGCAATTGGGTAATGGTTAATCAAGGGCTAAAACTGCTCGGCATTTTCTCTGGCTTTTGTATTGGCGCCGTGACCCTTGTTTTTCTAAGTGATCAATTCGGGCAGTTATCATTGTTGCTAGCGGTAATCGTTTTAATCATTATTTTAGTGGACCTATTATCCACACATCTCACTGATTTAACTGAAAAATAAAAAGTCATTTTCACTCTTGCACTGTCATCAGACAATACCGTTGTGAAAATGGCTTTCTAAATTAACAACCAAAATTTTAGTTAATCTTTATAAGCGCGTTTGTAATCAATGACCCAAGCTAGGGCAAGTGCTTTTTCACCCAAATGAGCACCGATAACTGGCCCGAAATAACTTAGCTCAAACGGCATTTCAGGAAATTGCTTGGCTAGCTTGTCCCGCCATGTTTGCGCGGCAACTGGATCATTGCCATGGATGACGATGCCTCGTAGCGGATAGTCAACCTTTTGCTGTGCTTCAGTAAACAATGTCTCCACTCTCGCCAGCGCCTTTTTAGTGGAACGCACTTTTTCGAAAGCGACAATTTCATGCGTGTCATCATCAAATGTCAGTAATGGTTTGATTTTTAACACAGACCCAATGAAAGCTGAGGCGTTGGACAACCGGCCGCCACGCACCAAGTTCTGCAAATCGTCAACTACAAAGTATTCACCCATCGTGGCGCGCATTTCTTCCAGCCGAGCAATAATTTCATCAGCATCGGCACCATTTTTAACCATGTGTGCAGCTTCCAGAACCAAGTATCCCATCAACCTAACCGTAATTTGCGAGTCAAACGGAATTACTTTGATTCGATCACTAACTTCGCCAGCTACACCCTGCAATGAATTGACAAAGCCGGAAATGGTAGATGCTAAGTGAATGCTAATTACGGTATCGTAACCCTCATCAGCCAAATGGTTATATAATTCAATCATCTCACCTAATGGTGGTTGCGACGTACTGGGAAACGATTTTGATTCACGCAGTAACTGGTAGAATCCTTCCGTACTAATGTCGACACCTTCGTCAAAGGTCTTGCCGTCCACAACAAACGGAATCGGAACCACGTGAATATTATTTTCATCAACCTCAGTTTGCGACAGGTAACAGGTACTGTCTGTAACCACGGCAATCTTCATAAGCTCTCGTTAGCCTTCTTTTTTCCAAAATGTATTTTTCAATTTTAACACACATCAAAAAAAGCGACTACCACTCATCGACAAAATGATGGTATCGCCCCGATTGAACATAAATAATAATGTGGTAATAGCAAAAGTCTCTTATTAAACAGCAAATAAACGCTAGTTAACGCCGTTTTTATTTGTCCTGGATAAGCTCGTTTCTAACCGATTCAACAAAATTTGCAACAAGTTTTTCTCTTCGTCTGTCCACTTGTCAAATACCGTGGCGGTCAGTTGTTCGTACCCTTGGTTGATATCAGTCAACGCCTGTTGTCCCTGTTCCGTGACATGATAAATGAGTTGTCGGTGGTCACGGCCAGTTGCTTCTTTGTCGATCATGGCCTTATTGCCAAGACTCTTGAGCTGACGACTCAATGTAGATGTGTCAAGCGTAGTGGCAGCGGACAACTGTTCTTGCGTTGTGTGACCGTCTGCCAAATTCATCAACAATTGCCATTCTGCGATGGTTAACTGATATTGTTTAGTTAATGCTAATAATTGTGCTCGATGAATTTTCTCACTATCTCGTAAGGCTTCTAAACTCTGTTTCATATGTATGTACCTGCATTCGTTAATATTTTCTTAACCTGTATTGTATTGTACAATATCAAACTTGTGCTTTACAAGTACCATTATTCAATTCTTTATTTTGCCTTGTAAATTAGAGACGCTTATAATGATATGGACTGTTCTATAGTTTACTTAATCAAAAGTACACTAGCATTCATCATACAATTTTATTAAGGAGGTGCTTTGAAATGTCCTTTGATGGCGCTTTTACGCATGCAATGGTTACCGAGTTGCAACAGACCTTAACTGGTGGTCGAGTTGCTAAAATATCACAACCCTATCCTAACGAAGTTGTTTTGACCATTCGCAACAATAGCCAAAACTATCCTTTGCTACTGTCAGCTCATCCAACTTATGCTCGTTTGCAAATCACCCGCATTCCGTACGCCAATCCTGCAACGCCAAGTAACTTCACCATGATGTTACGGAAATACTTGGATGGTTCAATTCTCAATAGTTTGGAACAAGTTGAAAATGATCGGATCGTCCGGTTGGCATTTAACACCCGCAACGAATTAGGTGACCAGGAGACAATTGCCCTCACCATTGAAATGATGGGCCGGCACAGTAACGTCTTTCTAATTGAACAAAGCGATAATCGTATTCTTGATCTTATTAAGCACGTTAATCCTGACCAGAACCGGGTTCGTTCATTACTGCCTGGTGCTATTTACATCGCGCCGCCAAAACAAGACGACGTCAATCCCTTTACGACTAGCGCCAACGTTGACGATCTAGTTCGTGATTATCCTAATGAAGACGTTTTGGCTAAGCAGTTACAGCAAACCTTTCAAGGATTGGCGCGCGATACAGCACTGGGTCTAGCTGGAGCGTTGCATGCGACAGATGGTAGTGTGGAAGATCGTTTCACTCATTTCTTTGCTCAGTTCAATCAACCGGTACCGACATTAAATCGGCTAAAAAATGGTAAAACAAGCTTTAGTGCGTTTGCTATGCCAACGCCCAACCTTGATGACACACAAACATTTGCGACCCTCAGTGAGCTGTTAGACTTTTTCTATCAGGACCGGGCCGAACGTGAACGTGTTAACGAACAGGCGGGTAACCTGATTCACATTGTTCGTAACGAACTTAAGAAAAATCGTAGTAAGTTGAAAAAATTGCAGCAAACCATGGCTGAAACAAACCAGGCCGACAGTTTTCGAATTAAGGGTGAATTGTTGACGACTTACCTCAATCAGGTTAAACGTGGGATGACTGAAATCACCTTACCTAATTTTTACGATGATGAAAAGCCATTAAAGATTAGTCTGTCAAATCAGATTGGCCCGTCTCAAAATGCGCAGAAATATTTCAATCGTTACCAAAAGTTGAAAAACGCGGTTGCTTATGTGACGGAACAAATTCGCCTCACCCAAACTGAAATTGATTACTTAAGTAACATCCAGGCCCAGATTGAGCTTGCTAGTCCCAAAGATATCAATGAAATTCGTTTGGAATTACAGCAACAAGGTTATATTCGGGTTCATCGTAAACGCGGTAGCAAAAAGCCACGCTTACAGATCAGCCAGCCAGAAAAGTTCCATGCTAGTGATGGGACATTGATTTCCGTTGGTAAAAATAATCTTCAAAATGATAAACTTACGCTCCATACGGCTAAAAAGACGGATATTTGGTTGCATGTGAAAAACATGCCCGGCTCACACGTTATTATCCACAGTGCTGACCCGTCCGACGAGACGATCGATGAGGCAGCCAACTTAGCTGCTTACTTCTCTAAAGCCCGTGATTCTGCCAGTGTGCCGGTTGACTATGTTCAAGTCAAGCGCGTTCACAAGCCTAATGGGGCTAAACCTGGTTTCGTCATTTATGAAGGTCAGCAAACAGCCTACGCTACACCTGATGCTGAGCTAGTTAAAAAGTTACGCAGTTAAACTGACAAACGCTATACATTTGACGAAATAAAAGAGGATTCGCGCAAAATTGTGCGAATCCTCTTTTTGTCCCGTTGTACATCAGCTAACCTTGTTAGTTGATGATTTTAAACTCGTACGGAAACTTCACGTTTATTTTTGCACCTAATTTAAACTGAGCACCAACCAATGGTAAATTTGCGTGCCAACGCCTATCAAGATCAGCAGGAATATCGACCATTTCGACATCCCCACGTGTGGCCGTAATAAACGGGCCCTGACTGAAATCACGCCGATCAGCGGCCGTCGTTTTGTCTAACAAGGCGCGCACTAGCATGCGAATCCAATTAATTCCCGTGCCCTTGTTCAGTAAACCAAATTCTGGAAACGGTAAAGCAGTGGTGACCATTCTTGAATGCCCACTGAATGCAGAGAACAATGTATTATAAAAACCACTTTGTCGCATGGAACCAGGCTCCGCGTCAATCCCCGGCACACCTTGATTGTCAACAACCAGTCGATGCGTTGGTGCGTGATAATCCGTTTGAGCAACTTCAGCTGGGTCAGCTACGCCAATTTTATTTGTGTGGTAAACAATCCGGGTCAAAAATTGGTCACCATCTTGAGCCGCCTTGCTGGCCTTGTCCTTGTTAATAACAATGACGTTAATGTGACGCAATCGCAATGCACCAATTAGCTTCAGTCGATTGCCAGGCACAAACACCCAGCGTGGATGTTCCAAGTCAATAATGCCTAAAATATCCGAAATTTCCTGAGGTTCCAAGTACTGTTTATCGGTCAACTGTGGAATTAAGCTGATTGCGTTGGGATTATTATTGACGACTACCGTTTTGATGCCCTGTTGATGCAACTCACTAATCACGGTACTCATCACGTATTCCCCAGCAGCACCGTCGCCAAGTCGAAACGCACCGGTTGTGACTACCAGCGCAGTATTATCAGCTAGCGGTCGGCTTTCATTCTCCAGTTCGTACGTTGAATAGAAGGTTGGCACAACCTCTGAAAACTCACCGGCAGTCGGTTCAACGGTTTTATAAGTTGGGATGATACCAGCAGTGTGTGCCTGATTCATAACGGCATCGGCATTTGTTTGCCATAGCTGAGCGATAAGCCCATCACTAAAGCCATAATATTTTGCCCGTTGTAACCATTCTTCAGAGCCTGAATGAGCCGCAATATCAACTTCCAAATTATAAATATTACGTAATTTGTGAAAGTAAAATTCATCAATTTGCGTCAGTTCGGCTAATTCATCAGATTGATAACCGCGTCGAATTGCTTCTAGCAGCAACATCATACGGTTATCATGGGGGTGAATTAATTGCTGAATCAGATCGTTGTCTGATAATTTGGCCAATGCATCAAAAGCGAAATCGCGATTGTGATAGTGAGCTGCCCGCATCGCCTTTAACATCGCCTCTTCCAGTGAACGACCAATACCAAGCGTGGCACCCACCGATTTCTGTACGGTTGTGAGCTGACGGTCCACCTTCACCCCACGTCGTTCCGCCTCATCAAAAGCAAAGATTGGAAAACGGACAACAACGTGGTCTAATACTGGTTCAATTAACGCCGTCCGTTTTGCAAAACGACTCGACAATCGAACCTCGGGCAAAGAGATGCCCGTCATAACATTAGCGGCCACTAGTGCAATTGGATAACCACTAGCACGCGACAACATGGCTGAAACGCGATCGTAGTAAGGATTTACTTTCATAATAAAGTAATTATCCAACACTGGATCCAACGCAAACTGAACGTGCATCACACCGACGATATGTAACCGCCGGGCAACGCGAAATGCTGCTTGACGCAACTTTTGATACTCGCGATCCGTTAAGGTTTGAATTGGGGTCACTTCAATGGAATCCGCCGCGTGAATGCCAACTGGATCCATATCCTCCATGGCACCCAGTAAAAGCTCAGTCCCGCGTGCATCCCGAAGAACCTCAAAGGAAACCTCTTTCAGGCCGACAATACTCTGATCCACAATCACTTGGCGTGTGCGGGAACGCTCAAATGCAGCTGATAGTGCAGCATCCAATTGGTCCGCATTTTCGGCCAGTACCCGATCACCTTCACCCCGCGGTGCCACCGACTTAACGATCACTGGGAACCCGACCTGACGAGCAATATCAAACGCATCGGACGTGGTGCTAGCTACCTGCGATGTAATCACGGGTTCACCTAAATCACGAAGCGTTTGGTTCATTAACGCCGGATTGTTGATTAACCGGACTGTTGTTAATGGCATTCCTAAAACATTAATGTGCTTGTCATCCAAATAATCATGAGCAATCAATTCCTCAACAGTTCTCATTGCGGTGAGTCCGCCAACCGTTGGCACGATGCTGGTAATATGTTCACTTTCGATTACTTGTCGTACCGTGGCTACATCAGACGGATCACCCATAATCACTGTCGCGCCGCAGGCATTTTCCATTGAAAATGAAAACGGATTGTTATTTAAATAAACCGTATCGTAGTTGTGTTTATGAAGCACACTCAACGTTTGATACGTCGCAGCATCTAACTCTGTTTCGTGACCAAAATCATTTGGTCCATCACCAATCACTAACAAACGCTGGTGAACTGATGCCGTTTTTTCTGCTGAGTGCTCAGCTTGATTAAATGCCGCAAGCTGTGCAGTTGTTTGTGCACCCTGACTTGTTTCCTCTGCCATTAATGCTGTTCACCTCTAATTCCTGTGAGCTCGATGAAGTCATCAAACACCTGGGTTGCTTCCCAAGGACCCGGCGCTGCATCCGGAAAGAATTGAACCGAAAATGCTGGATAATCACGGTGACGTAAGCCTTGAATTGATCCATCAATCAAGTCGATATGCGTAATCAAAAGTTGATCACGGTTGATACTATCACGGTCAACGCCATATTCTTCGGCCTGCGCGGCATACATGATCTGATTCGTAATGATTTCGCGAATGGGATGATTCATCCCCTGATGGGCAACTGGTAGGCGTTGAATCGTTGCACCATTAGCTAGCGCAAATAGTTCGTGGCCTAACCCGATGCCTAATAATGGCACACGCGTTTCCAGTGTTTTAATGGTCGTTAAGATGTCCTTACCTAGATCACGCGGATCCCCTGGTCCACTCGACAAGATAATGCCATCTGGATCGAGGTTAAGAATATCATCAGCTGTTGTCGTATATGGCACCACAGTCACGTTTGCATCGCGAACCGCTAGTTCCCGTAAAATGCCGCTTTTTAAACCAAAATCCATGACCACAATGTTATGACCCATGCCTGGGTTAGCATATGGACGTGGTGTGGCCACCTGTGAAACTTGCTGATTTGTTAGCACAATGGCATTGAGTTGGTCAAACGCGTGCTCATCGGCAACGTCCACGATGCTGGCATTGAGACCATTATGAGTTCTCAGCTTACGGACTAATTGCCGTGTATCAATTCCGGAGATACCTGGAATGTTATGGACACGTAGAAATTGATCCAAACTTAGAGATCGTTGTCGATTGGTGGACACTTCTGCCACTTCACGCACAACGACCCCTTTAGCAGTCGGCAGAATTGATTCATAACTTTCATGATTAACGCCCACAGCGCCAATGGTTGGTGTGGTAAAGACAATTATTTGATTGTGATAAATCGGGTCAGTAATAATTTCTTGATACCCGGTGACACTCGTATTAAAAACGATGGTGCCGCTTGTGGTTGCCGGCGATCCAAACGCTTGACCTTTATAGGCCGTGCCATCTGAAAGAATTAAATAGCGTTCTGTCATCTGCACGTTCCTTTCTATCTGGTACCTTGTTTGCTAATCTTTGCCGGTGATGATTTCAACGCTATCCTTACCATCAACTTCGTTCACTGAGACTTGAATTCGTTCATTTTGGGCCGTCGGAATATTTTTACCGACAAAATCGGCCCGAATTGGTAATTCACGGTGGCCACGATCAACCAGCACCGCCAGGTTAATACTGTTGGGACGGCCTAAATCCATAATGGCATCCATGGCTGCACGAATGGTCCGACCGGTAAACAAAACATCATCGACCAATACCACTTTTTTATCCGTTACAGATGTATTGAGATTACTGATAGCAGCCTTGGTTGTTGGTTCTGAGTTGGCAATATCGTCACGATATCCGCTAACATCCAATTGACCAACAGGAACCACTGTATCTTCCAGCTGATGTAAACGCGATGCGATTCTGTCAGCTAAATAGACGCCACGTGTTTTAACACCGATCAAAACCAAATTTCCAATCCCACGATTACGTTCAATAATTTCGTAGGTGATTCGAGTCAACGCTCGTTGCATCGCCATTGCATCGACAACTTCTTTTGCCATTTTGAGTTACCCCTTTTATTTGTTTTCTTGTTCGTCCAGCTGCTTCAGCATAGCATCAAACCATGCTGGTAATGGAATTTCAAACCGCATTGTTTTACCTGTGCGGGGGTGAACGAATCCCAACGTTTGTGCGGTTAGGTACTGACCATTTCCTGACAGTGTCTTTTTAGGTCCGTATAACGGATCACCAGCCAGTGGATGCCCAATGTACGCCATGTGGACACGAATCTGATGTGTTCGGCCCGTTTCCAGTCGGCAACTAACCAGTGTGTACTGGCGGTACCGTTTGATCACATGAAAGTGTGTCACGGCATGCCGGCCATCTTTAACGATCGCCATTTTTTTGCGGTCTTTTGGAGAACGACCAATCGGTGCATCGATTGTGCCATCATCTTCGCTAATGACGCCGTGAACGAGCGCGATGTACTGGCGCTCATTCGTTTTAGCCTTAAGCTGTGCAGACAGACTCTGATGGGCCAAATCATTCTTGGCAATCATTAACAATCCAGACGTATCCTTGTCAATTCGGTGAACAATTCCGGGGCGCAGACTCCCATTGATTGTTGACAACGGGCTATGCGCTAATAACGCATTGACCAATGTATGATCAGGGTGTCCAGGTGCAGGATGAACCACCATTCCTTGTGGTTTATTGACGACAATAACATCGTCATCTTCGTACACAATGTCTAATGGAATGTCTTCAGGAACCAAGGCAATGGGCGTCGGCGTTTTGGATACAAACGTTACTGTGTCACCGCCGGCTACTTCATCTCGTTTTTTAACGTCTTGTCCATTAACAGTTACCCGGTGATCAATGATGGCATTTTGTGCCTGGGATCGTGTGATACCAGCTAATTGACTTAAAACCTTGTCCAGACGGCCGGTTTGTGTCGTAATGATAAATGTTTGTGTATCCGGTGTAGCGGCTTGAGCTGCCATGTTGTCATATTCCTGACGATGCGCTTTCGCATCGGGTTGCACATCAATGGATGATGCACTGGTTGTTTCATTTTTATTCATAGTTGTGTCGATTAATCCTTAATTATTTTGCTGCGTGTCGGGGACCACTGTGTTTAATTGGTCGATCATCCTTTTTTGGGGTTTTAGCCTTCTGTTTGGAACTTGCCTGACTGTGCCCTGTTGTATTGTCATCACGGTCAAAAATTACCGCAACAATCAACAAAATCACCCCAGCTGTGAGACACCAGTCTGCAAAATTACTGATTGGAAAACTCTTCATGAAATCCAGTTGAAACATGTCGACGACATAGCCCAAACGAATACGATCAATAAAGTTTCCGAGCGTTCCAGCCATCATAAAACTAATGCCCCACATGTACAATCGTTGGGCACGTAACCGCCACATCGCATAAGCCAAGACGATAACGGCCACAATTGTAATGACAATAAAGATGTCAATTCGGCCCGTCAAAATCGACCATGCGGCGCCATTGTTTCTAAGGCTCGTTAATGATAGCAGTCCGGGGATGAATGTATGCGTACTACCTAACGCTAAATTATTCGCAATATAGTACTTGATACCTTGATCAGCACCAACCAACACAGCAATAAAAATCCAGTAATATATCATTGGCGTAATGTGGCTCTCGGCCACAACTCCTTTTCATCAAGCTGATTTTTAGAAAATTCCAGAAATCTTGCCGTCATCTGTAATCGCCATGTCTAAAGCGGCAGGATGTTTCGGCAGACCGGGCATCGTTAAAATGGAGCCAGTTAGGGCCACCATGAAACCGGCACCTAAACGAGGTTCAAATGCCCGAATATGAATGTCAAAGTCCTTCGGAGCGCCGAGTTGCTTTGGACGATCTGTTAGTGAATACTGCGTTTTTGCCATGCAAACAGGTAGCTTATCCCAACCACGCTTTGCATACCGGCGTAACTGTGCCTTGGCATGTGGTTCCAAGACAACGCCGCGGCCACCATAAATGGTTGTCACAATTTTAGTTGCCTTAGTCACAATATCATCGTCGGCCTCATATAGTGGCTTGAAGTCGGTCGGTTGTTGCGCAGCACGAACAACGGCGTGAGCTAACTCGGTCGTCCCATCACCACCATGTGCCCATTCATCAGCTTCCACGGCCTCTACATTGAATTGTTGACAATAATTCTGAATCAATTTAATTTCTTCCGGGGTGTCTGATGTAAATGCATTAATGGCAACAACAACTGGCACTTGATAACGTTGCATGCTTTCAATGTGTTTACCGAGGTTGGCCAACCCTTTTTGCAATGCATCAAGATCTGGTGTTGTTAAATCAGCGAGTGCTTGACCGCCATGCAACTTGAGTGCACGAACAGTGGCTACCAAAACAACTGCATCTGGTGTTTTGCCAAGAACGGGCACCTTGATATCAAGAAACTTTTCGGCACCCAAATCAGCCCCAAAACCAGCCTCTGTAACGGCGTATTCACCTAATTGAAGTGCTGTTCGTGTCGCCAACACACTGTTGCAACCATGAGCAATATTGGCAAATGGTCCACCGTGAATGATGGCCGGCGTGCCTTCCAAAGTTTGAACAAGGTTTGGTTTGATTGCTTCCTTGAGGAGCAAAGCAATGGCACCACCGACTTGTAAATCAGCAACAGTCACTGGCTGCCGATCGTAGTTTTCAGCCACGACGATGCGGTTGATCCCTGCTTTTAAGTCGTGCAGATCAGTCGCCAAACACAAAATGGCCATCAATTCACTGGCAACAGTAATATCAAAATGATCTTGTCGAGGTGTACCAGAGGTTGGCCCCCCCATGCCGATAACCGTATTTCTAAGCGCACGATCGTTAATATCTAAGACACGGTGAAAACTGATTCGTCGTGGGTCAATATGTAGCTCGTTGCCTTGTTGAATGTGATTGTCAATTAACGCTGCCAAAGTGTTATTAGCAGTTGTCAGGGCATGAAAGTCCCCGTTAAAATGCAAATTAATGTCTTCCATTGGTGCAACTTGAGCGTAACCACCGCCAGTGGCACCGCCTTTCATTCCCATCACGGGACCTAAGGAAGGTTCGCGTAGGGCCAAAACGGCCCGTTTACCAATTTTGCGTAAACCATCACCAAGACCGATCGTAACTGTTGTCTTACCCTCACCAGCCGGGGTTGGATTAATTGATGTAACCAACACCAATTTGCCAGATTGACGTTTGCCAGTTAACGGCAAGTCAATTTTGCCTTTGTAACGGCCGTATGGTTCAATTTCATCCTCTGTTAAGCCTGCCGTCTCGGCAATTTCACTAATTTTACGCAATTCAGTTTGTTGTGCAATCTCAATATCTTTTGGTTGTGTCATGAACAACTTCCTCTCCTCAGACCGTTTAGGGTGTCTGTTATAATAAATCTTATTAGGGTTGGTCTAGTCAGCACTAACAATGGTTTTAATCTTCGCCAATGCGTGTTTAGTTACGCGGAATCGATAATGTTTGCCGCCCAAAGAAAAACTCATGGTGTGACCACTAAGCGACAAGTGTTCCAATTGATGAACATTGACAGTTAGTGCTCTGGGCGCCAGCATTCGACGAACAATTAGGTTTTGACCGGTAAAAACCAGTTGACGACCTAAAAGTTCCCAAGCGAGCAATAAAACAAATAAACAAGCGATGATAATCGCTGGCCAGTTAAACCGCGCCATTTCATACTGAAAAATCACGCCACCACAAAAGAAAATGGCGACCCATGACCAAATAATAACTGCAGTTAAACCGCTTGGCCGATAAAAAAAACGTTGTGTGTGCATCGACGTACGAAACCCCTTTCTTTCCAACACTTCTATTTTACCAAATTTAAGGACTAAGATGATGATCAAACTTTATACAGATGCGGCAAGCGTCGCAACTCATCCCAAAATAGCTCAAATTCCGAGTGGTGCAGGCATTCTTCTCGTTCAGAACGGTCACCAATATCCCTTCAAACAAATAGTCACCGCCGTTGATAATCATGCCGCTGAATTTCAGGCTGCTATTATCGGCTTTGAAAAAGCACAAAAATTGAGCGAATCGGAGGAAACCGTGATGTTTTTTACGGATAGTCGTTTAGTAGCAGATGCTGTCGGTAAAGGTGTTATGAAACATTACCCAGACCTAACACAAAAGTTACTGGCCCTCCAAGATTCGTTTCAATTAGTCATTACTCAGTGGATTCCCGACCGTCAGAACATGGGTGCCCACAGACTTGCCTTACAGGCACTACATCAAGCGCACTAAGCGTAGCATATCGAAAGATTATCAGAGCCGATTGACGACAATATTTAACGGATTTCAATATTTCATCCAGTTTCTGTTATTCGTTTAATAACAAACGACCACATGCAATACAGTTACACCCTTTTGACTGGCATTGGTTAATGTGTAACCCTGTTTGAATGTGTTAATTACGATTATTTGAAATAATAAGTCTTAGAGTATACATTAATAACAATTACACAAATGGCTTGTTGATTGTAGACATTCAATCACGATACCTTGTCCAACCTTTTGTACAGCGTTCGGTTGCCACTCAGCTAATTAAGCTGTTTTTGGAGGTGTTGTTATGTTAAATGCAACGAAGCTTGAATCAACTAAGTACTATCCGTCTAATCCACTGAAAAGACTCAGTTTTATCGCCAAATCAGTGTTGCTTGTAACCTCAATTTTTGTTTATAACGAAACTGGATTAGGACTGCTGGCCATTGCTGGAATGGTATCTTTAAACGCTCATTTCATGACATTTGAGGACACTGCCGACAGAAACCCGCTGAATCTTGTCGATTTGGTTGTATCGATTTTGCTTATTATCTTCACAACCATTTTAATGATTATTCGATCTTGATTAAGCTGTGGTTTGACTAGTTGAACTCAACGCAAAATATTCGAAAAAGAGAGCGGGACATAACACGCTTTGGCTTTCTCAGGTAACGCGAATAAGGCATTCATGCGTTTTTCCCATGAATGCCTTATTCGCGTTAGATGAGCAAAAGTCAGTGTTATGTCCCGCGTTTGCGGCAATTTTTCATCCGCATGATCTTTTGCGGTTGAAAAAAATTGCCTGCTGACATTTCATTAGACATTGAGTTGAGGCATTATGTCCCAGTTTCTTTTTTATATTCAGATCCCCATGTCTATTCATATGAACTTCTACTTATTATCATGATGCCAAATCGGTTTGCCCCAGTATTGGTACAGATCTGTACGTAAAGCCCCGTTATAAAGTTTTCGTTTCTTAGTCGCCCGCTGACCGTACGCGGCCTCGAAATCTAAATCACTGGTCAAAATATATTTACTCCACGTTGTCAGTGGTTTGAATGCCTTTCCCATGCCCTTATATAAGGCACGGACGGCCGTTTGATCGCTCAAACGTTCCCCATATGGCGGGTTGGCAACAATAACACCGTTAATTTTGTCGGTCGTCAATGCCGTTACATCTGCCACACTAAAGTGGACATCCTGGCTCAACCCAGCTGCTTGAGCGTTCTTTTTGGCGATGGCAACCATTTCAGGATCATTATCACTACCAGCAATGTCAAATTCACTATCATAATCTGCTGCAGCATCTGCTTCATCCCGTACTGTGTCGGCCACTTCAGAAGAAACCCATGGCCAGCTTTCACAAATGAAGTGACGGTTGTAACCAGGAGCAATGTTACGTGCAATAAGAGCTGCTTCAATCGGTAATGTACCTGATCCACAAACAGGATCAAGAAATGGCATGTCAGCGGGGGTCCAATGCGTTAATAAAATTAACGCAGCTGCCATATTTTCTTTCAGCGGCGCATCCCCTTTAGCCACCCGGTAACCACGTTTGAACAGTGAATCTCCCGTTGTGTCTAGCGTCAACATTACTTGATCTTTATTGATGGCAACTTCCAGTGGAAATTTAGCGCCCGTTTCCGGTAACCGGGTTCGGCGGTGGTAGACGTCGCTCAACTGAGTAACAATGGCCTTCTTTACAATCGCCTGAGCATCGGGAACACTATGCAGCTGTGAATTATGTGAACGCCCTTCCACTGGAAAATTTGCGTCCATTGGCAAAAGCTCATCCCAGGCCACAGCCTCAGTTTGGTCAAACAGTTCGGTAAATGTTAAAGCAGGGAATTCCTTAACCACAATTTTAATGCGATCAGCTGTCCGTAACCATAAGTTGGTTCGTAATATATCTCTAACAGTGCCATTGAAGCGGACACGGCCATTTTCGACCTGGGTTTCATACCCTAAATCTCTCAGTTCGCGGCCAACCAAGGCCTCAATACCTGCGGCACAAGTCGCAATTAATTGAAATGTTTGCATCTTTACTCCTTACTATGTTGTGAGTTGACTGTAATTGAGTTAGTTACTACTTTGCAATTACTTGCACCCACCAATTCGTTAACCATCTTACCATTTGCATTAGCAAGGTGCTACCCAATTAGGTAATCAGTACACGGTCATTGATTTTCCAATGCAAAGCACAAAAAAAGTCCTTCTCACACGTGAGAAGGACTGCCTGTTGCAAATTTCTGTAAGCCATGTTTTGTACTTTGTAGATCTCAGGCGCAATCTACTCCGTGGTAATCATCTATCTCAAGGTCAAAGACCTTCCCCCACAATCAGTTCAGTTACCTATGTGAAGCTCCCCTACCGTAGTTTGGGTTTCCCGCTCGAGGGGTTTACCGCGTTCCACCCAGCATGTTTCCATACTGGTTTCGTCACTGTGGCACTTTTCAGGGATACTAGCGCATAGCCGAAGCCTTAGCAACGTTTTCCCGCCGTTACCTTCAAAAGAGAAGGCACCCCAGCTTATTTTTTCACTGAGCACGAACACTACAGGCATCACAGCCTGTGCGAGCATGGACTTTCCTGACACAACATAAGTTATGCCCAATTACCCGAAATTTGCAATATTTGGTTAACAAATAAAATTAGTCGTTCCAACCAGACTGGGAACCGGCACTAAAAGTGTCTTGGCCCTTTTGGTTGTTAGCACCATTATCCAGCTGGGAACCAAATACATGGCGTTCCAAATTGCTAAGCCGTTTTAAAATATCCATGTTAGTTACGCTATTATTAGCTTGACTAGTGGACGTTTCAACGTTGCTTTGAACAGATTGACGAGCGTTAACTTGACGAGTTAAATCATCAACCTTCCCGGACAACTGTTCGTTTTCGGCGCGAAGTTGAGAAATTTCACGATTGAACATCTCGTAATCTTTGATTACAAGGTCCAAGAAACTGTCAACGTCCGTTGGGTCGTAGGCGGTTCCCATTCGTTTTTCCTTAAATTCTTTTTGCAGAATATCCTGCGTCGTAAAGTTGATCTCTTGCATGAACATTACACCTCATCATCTATCTGTCGAAACACGACTTTAAGTATTGTATCGCATGTTGACGAAAATTAAAATGACTGTCGATGATTTTCTTGATATTCATCGGCACTCTCTTGCAACCAGTCAAAATCTATGAGGGTCATTTCATAAGGATGCTGGTCGATAAAAGCCTTAATAGCTAAGTAATCGTACGTTGGCTTACCCTCGTGTTCTATATCATATACTAAAAGTGCCGCATCTGTATGTGAAAGCATAAAGGCTTGATAATTTTTTAATTGTTGCGGCGATTGATAAGATTGTTTTGAAACTGAATCTGAAAAATCAACCCGTTCACGCAACGTCGCAAGCTGAGCCTGATTGTTCTCATTCCAATTCTGTCCAAATTCAGCAAATGGTAACATCATGGCCACCTTGAGTTGTGGGTAATCAGCCTTAAGATCGTTGACAACCTCGATCGTCCACTGTTCAACACCCAGCTGACCGCCCGTAATTACCCAGTCAACACCATTTTCAATTTGGTTCGTCAACGTTTGCCGGAGCGCATACTTTATTACTGTGAGCTTGGGATCTTTACTTCCAAATACGCCGAGTTCATAACTACGATAACCAGTAACCCATAATCGACTCATACTAGTAAATATCCTTCCCAATTAGTTAAAATCAATAAATAAAAACTCACATTAGTAGCCTTAATTTAAATATCATTTTGCCATAAACAAAGTCTGTGACGCAAATTCCTGTAAAAATCCGTTCATTTTCGTCAAAAATTGCTTTTTTTCATCACAAACACATTAAACATAAGTTACGGGTTTGTTAACATCATTACAGTCTCGGAGACTGTTCGGCAAATCTGATATAATGGGAGCAATGTAAGAAAGTGTGGCGAAAATGCCTGCAAGTCTGGTAGTGGTAGGAAATTTTAAGATGTTTAAAGATTTAAAATTCAATCATTGTCTGTGCTCTTGCACGCTGTTGCACATAACTAAGGAGTGTGGTCTGTTGTGAACATCCGTTACCCAAACGGAGCAGCTTATCATGGACCAGCAAAACAGTCTGCCCCCTCGCATACCGGCACCAGAACAAATTATGGTGATCGTGGGATGTCTTTGGAGGCGGAGCTAAACGAAAGTAATCAATATTACCTGACGAATGGTATTGCGGTGATTCATAAAAAGCCGACGCCAGTTCAGATTGTGAAAGTTGATTACCCCAGACGGTCCGCTGCAACGATTAAAGAAGCCTACTTTAGGCATCCGTCAACAACCGATTATAATGGTGTGTATCAAGGCCACTACATCGATTTTGATGCGAAGGAAACGAAAAATAAAGTTTCTTTCCCGCTAAAAAATTTCCACGAGCATCAGGTGGAACACCTACGTGCCTGTGTTCAGGCCGGTGGGATTGGCTTTGCAATCATTCGATTCACCAATGAAGGGGATACGTTCTTGTTACCAGCCTCTGTCTTGTTCAAGTTTTGGGACAATCAGGCAAACGGTGGCCGAAAATCGATCCCCCGTGCGGACATTGAAGCAAGTGGATATTCAATTCCCTTTCAGCTTAATCCGCTAGTTCCATACCTAAGTGCAGTCGATTCACTGATTGCAAAAAAGAAGTAACTGTTTAAGGAGAGCAACATGTCTGACAATAATGATCAATCTCAGTCACGAATCGCCCGGTACCATGGCGACGATGGCAGTCTACAAACATCCGGTCCCAAACGAAGACGACCTCTTTGGCGAACCATTTTATACTGGTTACTTGGCATTATTTTGCTGGGTATCTTGGCAGGCGGCGGATTGTTTGCTTACTACGCTTCTAGCGCGCCCAAAATCACGACTGCACAATTAACTAGCCAAAACTCCACCGAAATTTTAGATGACAGCGGTAATGTTATTTCAAACTTAGGTGCTCAAAACCGGACGTACGTGCATTCGCAGGATATCCCAACGACATTGAAACAATCAGTTGTTTCTATTGAGGACCGCCGCTTCTATAAACACCACTTCGGAATTGATCCAATGCGAATCATTAGTGCAACATTGGCCAATATTCACGGTAGTTCATTGGGATTACAAGGTGGGTCAACGTTAACGCAACAACTGGTTAAACTGTCCGTCTTCTCAACAGCAGCTTCTGACCGTACGTTAAAACGTAAATCACAAGAAGCCGCGCTAGCCTATTACGTGGAAAAACATTATTCCAAAGACCAGATCTTAGAGTACTACATTAACAAGGTTTATATGGGTAATGGTGTTTACGGCATGGCTACTGCCGCTAAATACTATTACAATCAGCCATTAAAGAAGCTTAACTACACTGAATTAGCAGTTCTTGCCGGAATGCCTCAGTCGCCAACCTACTATGATCCAGTGGCCCATCCCAGTTATGCTAAGCAACGACGCGATACAGTGTTACGAGCAATGTATGAAAACAAAGTTATCAGCAAACAACAACTAACGGATGGGCTCAACACCCCAATCTCTTCGGGATTGTCCGTTAACCATACTGTTAATGGTACAGATTCGAACGATAAAATTTTCGATGCTTATCTGCAACAAGTCATCAAAGAAGTTGAAAAGAAAGGCTACAACCCTTACAAGGAAGGCATTAAGGTTTACACCAACCTTAATATGAACGCTCAGAAACGGTTATACGACATCGTTAACACTGATAAGTACGTGGACTTCCCTAGCGACCTGCTTCAAGTTGGTGTCACGATGACAGATCCTCAAACCGGAGCTGTCACAGCCATGATTGGTAGCCGAAAACAAAACGTTGCATTTGGATTAAACCGAGCCACACAAACGGATCGGTCCTCCGGTTCAACCATCAAACCATTTATGGATTATGGTCCAGCCATCGAGTACAAACAATGGCCAACGTTTAAAACCGTTCAAGACACTAAGTACAATTATCCTGGGACTAACATTCAACTAAATGACTGGGATCAAAAGTATCAAGGGTCTTTAACGATGCGTAAGGCGTTGGTTGAATCTCGTAACATTCCTGCCATTCGGACATTGGAAGCAGTCGGATTGAACCGGGCAACTGAATTTATGGCTCAAAACGGCATGAAGTTTAAATCAGCCTTGCAATATTCAAATGGGATCGGTGCCTATGTTTCCAGTGAACAGGAATCGGCAGCTTTTGGTGCCATTGCGAACGGCGGAACATACCGCGCTCCTCATCTAGTCAATAAAGTCATTACTGCTGACGGTGTTACCCACAAGTTCGACGTGGCCTCACACAGATCAATGACTTCCGCAACAGCATACATGCTGACGGATATGCTTAAGGGCGTGCCAACAGCTACGTGGGCCCCTGGCGCACAAATTCCTGGTTTATATCAGGCCGGTAAAACTGGTCAGTCAGGCTATCCAAGCAGTGTGTCAGGCATTCCAGACGGCGCTGTTATGGATGCTTGGTATTCCGGTTATACGCAACACAGTTCCATCTCCGTTTGGACCGGTTATGATCAACCAAACGAACCAAATCATTACATGACAACAGCACAATTATCAATCGCAGAGTCCATTTACAAGAACCTCCAAATGTACATGGCACAAACACAATCCAATGACAATTGGGTTCGTCCAAGCAGTGTACAAGTTGTGCGTCATAACGGCGTTGATGAACTTGCCGTAGTTGGTTCAGACTGGAAACAATATCTAAATGAGAAGGATCAAAGTAGCTCTACTGGTTCTTCATCCTCCATGGTTTCCTTCTCTTCTTTCTCGCGAGACAACAATTCGAGTTCAAGCACGTCCGATAATGCTGCTTCCAGCCGCGAATCTGAAAGCAATGCTACTCAGGGCGGCAATAATGACAACAGTTCTTCGAATGACGCTAGCTCAAGTTCATCGAGTAGTAACTCCGAGAGCAATAGCTCATCAAACAGTGAAAGCAACAATAGTCAAAGCAGTAGTCACTAACATATACCACTATATTTAAACCGATTTTAAAAGGGCACCTCTCTTAGTCAGAAACTAAGAAAGGTGCCCTTTTCATTTGTTACGATTGTGTCGGTGGCTCTGAAACCTTAAATAAGGGAATACTTGGCCCCTTCGGTGTCGTCTGTGCCGGCGGCGCGGCCTGTTTTGTGCGTCTTTGTGATAATTCTTTTTCCACCTGCCCCGCGGAAGTTAAATTTTTCTGGCGCCAACTGAGAAGAATTCGATCAATATAACGCAAACTATAAGCTTGGTTTAGCACTGCTTCACGTAAAGCAATTAGAATTAATTCAGGTTTGAAATGGTCTTCATCAAACCAACGTGCGATTGTTTGAAGCTCCGTCGGACTGAGTGGTCGGCCAAACTCAACCTCAATTTTGTTAAACACATCTTCTCTAGCTGACTTTGAATCTGGCGCAGATACGGCAGCAGCGGTTGTATGCACACCGCTGAGTGTATCTGGCAAAGCAGCCAGCTTTTGGTACAGCGGTGAAAAGTCGTAACGATCACGCAATTTGCCGGTCTCATCGGCTTTAGACTCAATCAACAACAAATCCTTCTTGAGCAAATTATCCAACTGCGTATAAACGTCAGCAGTAGTGGTGCCCATTACGTTTGCAACGGCCTCTGCATCAGGAAAATCAATACCACGATCCAAAGAACGTTTATATTGTAAAAACACAATCAGTTCCTCGTTAGTCATATTTAATTCTCGATAATGAGTCAGAATTAAATTATTGATTGTCGTTTCACCAGCCTGCAATAAAGCTGACGCAAAATTTTCCAATTCGTGCACCTTCTTTTCTTCCTGTACTATACCAGTAATTGTGCCTGAACACTATCCAGATAATTAGCGACTGATCACCTCGTATTTTGAAAACAATTAACGTCGCTCACTACACATAAAAATGGTTTTCATGAGATTGTCTCACAAAAACCACTTTAACAAATACATTTAAAATTACGGGTAAATCCGGTTGATCATCCGTGGGAATGGAATCGTCTCACGCAAGTGATCTTGAAGTGTGATCCACGTTAAGAACCGTTCAAGGCCCAAACCGAAACCAGAGTGCGGAACACTACCGTATTTGCGTAAATCGAGGTACCAATCGTAATCCTTAGGATCTTGGCCAGATTCCACAATTCGGTCACGCAAGTAATCAAAGTCAGTATCACGTTCAGAACCACCAATGATTTCGCCGTAGCCTTCTGGCGCAAGTAAGTCAGCACAGATAACCACGTCATCACGGGTTGGGTGCCGCTTCATGTAGAACGCTTTGATTGCCTTGGGATAGTTCAGGACAAACACGGGTTGATCAAAGTGATTAGCGAGGAATGTTTCTTCAGGTGATCCAAAGTCAACGCCCCAATCAACATCGAAGTCGTTTTCTTGAAGTAACTTAATTGCATCATCGTAAGAAATCCGTGGATATGGTAACCGCGTGTACTTCTTCAACGTTTCCACATCACGACCAATAACGGCTAATTCACTTTGACAGTTATCGATTACTGACTGCACTAAAAAGGCAATGTATTGTTCTTGAATAGCCAAACTGTCTTCTTGGTGCATCCACGCCATTTCTGGTTCGATCATCCAAAATTCTGTTAAATGACGACGAGTCTTCGATTTTTCTGCTCGGAAACTAGGGCCAAATGAGAATACCCGACCAAATGCCATCGCTGCAGCTTCTTCATACAGTTGACCAGTTTGAGACAGGAAGGCATCCTGTCCAAAATAGTCTGTCTTAAATAATTCAGTCGTGCCTTCTGGTGCAGAACCAGTCAACAGTGGAGCGTCAATCTTGATAAAGTCACGATCATTAAAGAATTCAAATGTTGCGCGAATGACTTCATTACGGATTTTAAGTAAAGCGTGAGGCTTAGAAGAACGTAACCACAAATGACGATGATCCAACAGAAAATCGATGCCGTGCTCTTTTGGTGTAATCGGATAGTCTTCACTTTCACCAACGACTTCGAAATCTTCAATTTCCATTTCGTAGCCAAACTTGGAGCGACTGTCTTCATGAATTGTCCCAGTCACATACAAACTCGTTTCTTGGCGCAGTTCTTTAGCTTCGTTGAATTTTTCTTCGCTAACGTCATTTTTTCTTAAGACACCCTGAAAAAATGCTGTCCCGTCACGAAGCTGTAAAAACGCAATCTTCCCGCTAGAGCGTTTATTGCTAAGCCATACACCAATACGAACTTTTTCGTCGACGTGTTCCGGTGCGTGAATGATGCTGATTGTTTCCACTGAAATTTCCCCTTTTGTTTAAAATTATAGATTCTGAATGGATTGAACCATGGTGCCATCCTTAAAACGAATTAAGTCGTAGCATAGGTTGCCCTTCTGATTTAGGTAGGTAACCTCCCAAACAGGTTCTGACTTGCGAATACCTAAACCAATATTCAGCACTTTTTTAGGATTGCTCTTTTGCCAAACTTGGCGAAGAATCGCTGTTTTTGAAGTACCATCGGACTGCTTCAAAATCTTCGTTTGCCCGTTTTGCTTTGCCACCACAACGTAAACCGCTTGATTTTTCGCATTGCGACCGCTAACCGAATAATAGGTATGCTGCCGATTGTAAGTCAAAAAATCCCCTGTATTACTGATACCTTTTTGACGTGCAATACTAACAGTCTGTCCCGCAGCAGTTTTAGCTGGTCTCAAGGCCTCGTGAAAAATGATCCCAATGCTGCCAGCAATAAAGGCCACGATTAGCACGGTCCATAAAATAATTTGTGACCACTGGCGCTGCTGATGCTGTTTTCGCTGCATGCTAACCTCCATTCGTTCCGTTAACACGAAAATGTCAATAACCTGATTAATTATAGCAAACATCGCCAATCAAACAACGGTCTACTAGTCATTTAAAGAAATTTTGTGTTTGTTTGATGATTTCTGCCGTTCCTTGGGGAATCACTGGCAATGCATCTGGTAGTGCCTTTTGCATGGTACCACCGTAACGTTTCGTTATCAGCCGTGGATCTAGCACGACAATGACCCCACGATCATTATCCGTGCGAATCAATCGGCCGATCCCTTGCCGTAAACGTAAGGTTGCCTTCGGTAGGGCTGAGGAATAAAACGGATTATGCCCCTTGGCTTCCAACTGAGCATTGGTCGCAGCAACCAGTAAGTCCGTTGGTGCGTCAAACGGCAGTCGTGTAATGACAACTAATTCCAACGCATCCTTAGGTAAATCAATACCTTCCCAGTAACTGGCGGCCCCCAACAAAACGGCGCTATTTTCGGTCGTAAATCGTTTTAAATTCTTTTCACGACTACCGGTAACCCCTTGTGCGTATACAGTATGGTTCTCTGGTAGCAGACCGTGTGTCAAAGCCTCGTAAACAGCGCTAACTGCTGCTAGCGAATTAAACAGGACTAATGTTTGACGGCTGGTCGTTTGGACAAGCTTTGCAATTGTTGAAGCCCAGTAATGAATTTGCTCATCAGGATGGTTAAGATTAATCGCTGGTGCATCGGTCGCAACAAACAACCGTGCCTGTGATGCGTAATCAAAACGCTCTGCAAGCCGTTTGGTAGCCGTTTCTTGCCGATCCAAGTCTAACTGATCAATTAGGTAATTTGCTCTGGAGGATGTAAATAACGTGGCCCCTGTGAACGTCGGTTGTTTAAAATGCGCATAAACATTTTGACGAAGCCAGCCAGTTGCAAGCAACAGGCCACCGCTAAGCTCCAAGCTCGACGAATCACCATATTGATTTTGGCGTAACCAGTATACGTTAGCGATTTCTTGATCGTTTAACTGAGTCTTGAAAGCATCAAGTTGAGCCAGCAAGTCTGTGATTCGCCCCACAGTGCCTGCAAATTCATGCATCAACGCTGCATCCGAATTTAACCACTTTTTTGACTGGACCGTAAACCGCTGTTGCAACTTTGTCAGCGCCGTTGTTAAGGCTATTTGACCGTTCATTAGTGTCGTAAAAGCACCCTTATCATCATTCATCAGTTGTTTGAGTTGACGATTATCAATCAACTGTTCGACAATGCGTTGACCCCGCGCACTAACTTGGGCACTCAGTAAGAATTGTCGATACATGGAGTGACCAAATTGATCTAAATCTGCATCTAGTTTAATCAAGGTGTTAGACAATGACCGCAATTGCGTAACGGCCACAGCATCCTCGCTAAACATCTCAGTCAGATGATGATCATGTTGATTAAAAATGTTTGCCTGCGCGTGGTGTAACAATGAAACCAAATCGTGAAAACGAACTGTATTGCGATGTTGATTGACAGCGACATCTGGCAAGTGCTGGGCCTCATCAACTAACAAATATGGCTTATTAAGCAATGTGTCCAGTTGATCGGCATGTTGCGTTAAGTACGCGTGATTAACAATAATTAGGTTTGCCTGACGAATACGATGGTCTAAACGTCGCAAATAATCGTCTTCATAAAAAGGATCACTTGGTTTAATGGTTTTTAGACCGCGATGGCAAACTTCTTCAAACAGTTGTGCTCGATAAGACGTTAAATGTAGTTCATCCAAGTCACCAGTTTCAGTTTGTAGCAACCAAACCAAAATACGTGCTTTAAGAAATTGACTCTGTTGAGAATGTTCCGGTACGGTCAATGTATCTGCGAACCGGTTTAAATCAAGATAGTGTTGATTGCCTTTAACAGCCACCACATTGAGGTCAAACGGTAACATGTCTTGTAATTGTGGCAATGTCTCTTGCATAAATTGGCCTTGCAATAGCGTGGTTTGGGTTGAAATGACCGTCGATTGGCCCGTTTGCGATAGGTAAGCAAATGGCACCGCATACCCCAACGTTTTACCAATACCTGTCGGCGCCTCAATAATCAAATTTTTAGTGTTTTCATGACTGTAGTTATTGAAAATTTGATTCATCATTTTGGCTTGCGGATCACGCCAACTAATTTTGGTGCCCCATAATTTCTGCTTTGCCGCTTTTGACTTCGGGTAAGCTTGTGGCTGTCCCAAATCGACTGCCTTAATTGGTGTGGCCTCATGAAGCACCAACCGATCACGAACATATTCACCAGCTGGTAATTTGCTGGGATGATGACGTGCTTCCTCTAAGGCAACGTTAAAAACTGCCGTTGTGTCCTGTGGTAATGACAGGTTTAAGTTGGTCAATTGACGTAGTGTATTAATCGGTAGCTGGTGCAGTTTATCCAATAATTTAATTAACAAAACAGCTGTTGCATCTGCGTCTGAGTCGGCCGTATGTGGCTGATCATGCTCAATGTGAAAATGAGCGCTCAAATCCCGCAAACGGAAACTTGGCAGCGTTGGAAATAAAATTTGGGTCAACGTCACCGTATCAATCGCTTCGATTTGAAGCGCCGGATACCCCACTCTGGCAAATTCGGCATTTAAAAAAGGAAAATCAAAGTTCACGTTGTGTGCAACAAAGACCGTGCCTTGAAGCATGGCATAAAAGGATGCTGCAATATCATCGAAAAAAGGAGCGTTCGCAACATCACGATTCGTAATGCTGGTTAAATGTGTAATGGCGCTTGGAATTGATTTTCCCGGATTAATTTTCGTACTATATTGATTGACGACCTTACCGTGTTTAACAAACGCGCAGCCAATCTGGATGACGCGATCGCCATCTTTTACGCTGGTGCCAGTCGTTTCAATATCAACGACGGCGTAAGTTGTGTCTTTATCCATTAAGTCTGAATACCTTTCTACTAAATAATGACAACACCGGTTTTACATCTTATTCTCAGCGTTTCCAATGTTGAAATTATGATCCTTGTTTCATTCTACTCTGTTTGTTGCAGTAGGCAAAGACCCGCTAAGCATGATAAAGCATTTGTGTATGTGGTATGATGATGGTCGTAAAATATGCCGAAGGAGTGACGTCATCATGCGTGTTGCGACAGGTAGCGCTCATGCGAAGATTATTTTAATTGGTGAGCATAGCGTTGTTCACCACCAACCGGCGATCGCTGTGCCCTTACTCAACGTTGCTGTAACCGCTACATTAAGCGAAACAACGCGCGGTCAACGTCTAATAAGTAGCTACTTCACTGGTTCATTAGTAGACTTACCGGGTGAATTTGAGGGAATACGCGTCTTACTGCAACGCCTGTTGCGTCGGTTCAACGCTTTATCTTTAAACTTCGATTTAAAAATTGATAGTGCCATTCCTGAGGAACGTGGCATGGGCTCGTCAGCGGCGGTTGCGACCGCAGTGACGCGTGCTGTTTATGCTTTTTTTGAAAACGCGTTGGATCCACAACTGTTGTTAGACACGGTAAACATTGAGGAAGTTATCACGCATGGGTCGCCATCTGGTATTGACGCGGCAACGGTCAGTTCTACGCAACCGGTGTGGTTAGTCAAAGGTAGTCCGCTCAAACATTTTCCGATTCACATGAACGCCTTTTTAGTTGTTGGTGACACAGGTGTAACCGGTCAAACCAGCATGGCAGTCAATTCAGTCAGTGAACTGCTTAAAGACGATGAACAGCCTGGCGTTGGTCAACATTTGATCAATCATCTCGGCACGCTAACTACTGCGGCGGCCAAGTACCTCCAACACAATCAAGTTCGATTGTTAGGACAAACATTGACAGCTGCACAACAGGATTTAACCGAACTTGGTGTTAACCACCCTGTTTTACAACATTTAATTAATGCTGCAAATGATGCTGGCGCATTAGGTGCCAAACTAACGGGTGGTGGTCTAGGGGGATGCATGTTTGCACTGACCCAAACCGCCGAGCAAGCCGCTAAAGTGGCCAATGCTTTGGAACAGCATGGTGCTGTGGCAACTTGGATTGAACCATTAGCACAACAGTAACCTGACTCCAGACTATGGATAAGATCAGAAATAAAGCTCGAAAGATAGGACATTAGCAATATGACAATTTCGCAAACACCTGTGATTGCAAAAGCGCATACAAACATTGCATTAGTTAAATACTGGGGCAAAGCAGATGAGCGGCTTATTTTACCCACAAATGATTCAATCTCCATGACACTAGACCATTTTTACACGACAACCAGCGTTCAATTTGATGAACAGTTGGTCGCCGATGACATCATCTTAGACGGAATCAAATTGCCGACAGATGGTCAGCAACGAATTCGTCAATTCATGGATCTAGTGCGTCAACGTGCTCACACCAACCTATTTGCTCGTATTGAAACAAGTAATCACGTGCCGACCACAGCTGGCTTGGCGTCATCTGCATCTGGTTTTGCAGCTTTAGCTGGGGCTGCCGCTAAAGCTGCCGGTCTCAGTCTGTCCCGACGCGAACTATCCCAGCTGGCAAGACGTGGTTCTGGTTCGGCTACCCGTTCAATCTTTGGCGGTTTCGTTCAATGGCACGCTGGTCACGACAACGAAAGTTCGTTTGCTGAGCCATTAGATGAACAAGTTGACTGGCCAATTCGAATGATTGCCATTGTTGTCTCACAAGATGAGAAAAAAGTTGGCAGCCGGCATGGCATGAAACAGTCACAAACATCACCGTTCTTTAATGACTGGGTTAAGCAAGCCAATGCTGACATCAAGCCAATGAAAGATGCATTACTTAAAAAAGATATAAACCGTGTTGGTTCAATCGCGGAACATAATGCAATGTGCATGCATGCAACGACTCTTAGTGCCACACCGCCTTTCACATACTTTAATGGTGATACCATTAAGGCAATGCAATTAATTAACGACTTGCGCTCAATAGGTCTGAACTGCTATTATACGATGGACGCGGGTTCAAATGTAAAAGTCATCTGCTTAGCAAACGAAGTTGACACCATTTTGGACCATCTACGGCCAGTGTTTGGCAATGACCAATTGGTTGTCGCAAAACCAGGCCCAGGCTTGACCTATTTATAAAATTTTGAAATAAGCAATGTTTGCGCTATTCAACATGGATAACGCACACATTTTTTGTCTTGAAAGGACATGATTAATTGATTAGCGTGAAAGCGCCTGGTAAATTATACATTGCCGGCGAATATGCGGTTGTTGAAGCAGGTTTCCCTGCCATTATTGTGGCATTAAACCAGTTTGTAACTGTCACAATTGAGGAAAGTAAAAACTTCGGCACAATCGAGTCTGAACAATACAAAGAAACCTCAGTGAACTGGCGGCGAGCCGGCGATGAACTTGTGTTTGACAATCGGGACAATCCCTTTCATTACCTGCTCTCCGCTATTCGTTTGACTGAAAGTTACGCACGCGCATGTGGACGTGAGTTGAAATTCTACCACCTGTCTGTAAACTCTCAGTTGGATAGCAAGGATGGCAAAAAGTTTGGTTTGGGTTCTTCCGCCGCTGTTACGGTAGGTACGGTCAAAGCACTTTGCAAATTTTATCAACTGCCGATCACTAAGGACACGTTATTTAAATTAGCAGCTATTGCTCATCTGGATGTTCAAGGTAACGGTTCTCTTGGCGATATTGCGGCTTCTGTCTACGGTGGTTGGATTGCTTACCATTCATTCGATCATCAGTGGCTGACTTCTAAACGTGATGACCTACCGCTAATTGATTTGTTAGCCCTCGATTGGCCTGGCCTGTCTGTTGAACTTTTGACACCGCCAGCAGATTTAAGGTTGCTAATTGGCTGGACAGGCTCCCCTGCATCAACGTCTCACTTAGTTGATAAGGTCACCTGGGCCAAAAGTATGGATCAACTAGAATACCGAACATTCTTGCAATCAAGCCGTGATTGTTTAAACCGGATGATTCAGGGTTTTCGGGATGGCGCAATCGATATCATTCAACGTGAACTTCGGTTAAATCGCAAATTACTACAACATTTGAGTGCATTCAGTCATGTGCCAATCGAAACAGTTGCGTTAAATAGTCTATGTGCGATTGCTGAAGATCATGGTGGTGCAGCTAAAACTTCTGGCGCCGGTGGCGGTGACTGCGGTATCGTTTTGATTGATCGTCACGAGGCCGTTGATACACTGTTGCAGGATTGGGAAACTCAAGGTATTACCACCTTGCCATTAAGTGTTCACAATGTCATGGATTTAGTTTAATCACTTTCTAAATCAAAGCGAGTACCATATGCAAACTAAAAACCGTAGAACCCGATTATCGGTTCTACGGTTTTATTTCTCACTATCCTTGCAATTGATTAAAATAAAAGAATCCATTGATGATAAAAATTAGGAGGCCAGCCATGAGCAAGTTAACTGAATCCGCTCACGCGCATCGCAAAGATGAGCATCTCGCTATTGCTCTGAAACAATACCAAGAAAAAAGTGACGCCGGTTTTGACGATATTCAAATCATTCATCAAAGTTTACCAGAAATTGCGGTTGATAACGTTGACTTGTCAACTCGCTTTGCTGGATTGACCTTGTCGACACCGTTTTACATTGAAGCAATGACTGGCGGCTCTGTGAGAACCGGTGACATCAATGCCAAACTCGCTGAAATTGCAGCAGCAACCGGCTTAGCAATGGCTGTTGGTTCACAAAGCATTGCTTTAAAAGAACCTGCAGTAGCATCTACCTTCACCATTGTTCGAAAAGTAAATCCACACGGACAAATTTTTGCAAACATTGGTGCTGGACACTCGCTGGACGATGCACAGCGAATAGTCGACATGGTTGCTGCCGATGCCTTGGAATTACACATCAACAGCGCGCAAGAACTAATTATGCCTGAAGGTGATCGGGATTTACGTTGGCGCGAACACATTGTCGAAATTATTAACGGTTTGTCCATCCCCGTTATCGTTAAAGAAGTCGGTTTCGGTATGAGTCAGGAAACCATCAACACCTTAAAACAGCTGGGCGTTCAATACATTAATGTCAGTGGTCGTGGCGGTACCAACTTTGCTAGAATTGAAAATGAGCGCCGCCATCATCAAGAACTGAACTATTTATCTAACTGGGGACAAACGACGGTTCAATCGCTGTTGGAAGCACAAGTAGTATCAGACATGCAGATTGCTGCCTCAGGTGGCGTGAGAACCCCACTGGATGTCTTAAAAGCGTTAATCCTAGGCGCAAACGTCGTTGGTGTAGCTGGCCACTTTCTCCATGTCCTCATGACTCAAGATGAAGATACATTGCAAACATACATTGAGGATTGGCAAAGTGATTTACGTTTGCTTTATGCATTAACAGGATCACGTACAACGGCTGATTTACGAACTGCAAAAATAGTTCTATCTCCCGCCCTAATGAATTATTGTCAGCAGCGAAACTTAAAAAGGCAATAACAGAAACGAATCGTATAAAAAATGTTCAGTCCGTTTGAGACTGAACATTTTTTGTTATCTATTGACTTGATTTAACACTGGGACTGCTATCTAATCATCTTTCACTAAAAAACGTAATCCTTTAGGGTAACCGTTCTTAAGTGTCTGACCGACCACCTTGCCGAAACCAATACCGTTGCCATTGATAGTTGCCAGCGTCCAACCATTTTCAGTCGGTTCTGCTAATGTCACGGTATCACCGTGGACAAACTGTGCCCATTGAGCTTGAGTCAAAGCCACGGTTGGCCGATACAGATCTGGATGCGTGGCAAGTGCTAACGCAAACGCTGGCTCAAACCGGTTCTTCTTTAACGTGCCCAAATGAAGGCCAGGCCGCAATACCTTCAGTTTTCCGAGATCTGGTGTTAACGCAGGAATGGCGTACAATTGAGCCCCAAACACGGTCAACGATTGCCCCGCCGTAATTGGTTGAGTAAAGTGTTGTTGCTCAAATGCCTGCCATAGTTTAACCTCGTTTGCGTCAGGTTTCGGCAATCTTGCTGGTTTATGGGTTACGTTTGACTCTGTCGAACGACGAATCAATTTAGCAATAAAGTGACCTTCGCCATCCATATGATGTGGAAACAACCGACCAGCCTTGCTGAGTTCGGGATCATCATTGGCCCATTGAGGCCGGGCCGCTTCCAAACCAGGCAATTTCGGCAATGAAGCCAGTTCAAAATCTGGAAATGACTTCAATACCCACGCCATCATTTGCTCATCTTCCTCCGGTGCGAAAGTACACGTCGAATAAATGAGTTGCCCTCCTGGTCGGACCATCTTGACAGCTTCAGTTAAAATTTCTCGCTGACGTGTGGCACATTCAAGCGGATAGTCAGGCGTCCAGTACTGAACTGCATCTGGATCCTTACGAAACATGCCTTCTCCAGAGCATGGTGCATCCACCACGACCTTATCAAAAAAGTTGGCTAACTGTTTTGACAGATGAGCAGGCGTTTCGTTCAAGACAACTGCATTGGCGACACCAAAACGTTCCATATTTTCTGCCAGCACGGTTGCACGTTTGGCAAAAATTTCATTTGTTATTAATAACCCTTGCTGCTGTAATCCAGCAGCAATTTGAGTTGATTTGCCACCCGGTGCTGCACACAGATCAAGAATCCGTTCTCCTGGTTGGGCGTCCACGACTGCCCCAACATAAGTTGCAGAAGGTTCTTGGTTATACACTACTCCTGTCGTATGCGCAGGCGTATGACCACTAACATGACCGTAATAGCCAGTGGGAATCCCTGTAGGCTCGCTTAGTGAAACGTTTTCTGGAACCGCGTTGGCCTTTAATGGATTGACCCGAAAGCCTTGGTGGATTGGCTGATCGAAGCTAGCCAAAAAGTCCTTTGCCTCACGTTCACCCATTAATGTTGAATATTTCTCGGCAAAACCCGCCGGTAATTCCATTTTGTTCCCTCCATAACTGTTTTAAAACACTCGCATCAGTTTACACCGAATCCTTTAGTACGTCACGTCATCTTCATGAATCACGGAACAACATCTGAACTGCTCAGCAAACTTGCAGAACCCAAGTGAATAAGGTAAATTAGAACGAAGATATTTTTGGACGAAAAATTCGTCTAAGGGAGATGAATTCGTGAACCGCAAGCTTATCGCCATTGATCTGGATGGTACAACCTTAAATAACCAATCTGCTATTTCACCGTTTACAAAACAGGTCTTACAAACAGCTGTCGCTAGTGGCCATATCGTTAGTATCGTCACCGGACGACCTTATCGCATTTCTCGTCAATACTACGACGAACTCGGTTTGCATAGCGCAATGATCAATTTTAATGGTTCGCTTGGTCATTTGCCACACCATCAATGGCAGCAGGAGTACCAATACACCATTGATCGAGACATTGCGTTAGACCTTCTGGCACACCAGGTATCGCTCGGAATTGAAACAATTGCCGCTGAAAACAAAACAAATGTATGGGCCAATCATGCCAGCGATGGCACAATTGACTTTTTCCCGACCATTCTGCAACCACAGCAAATTCTAAACGCACGAAATTTAACGGCGGATCCAACTGCGCTAACCCTTTACTTCAATGAACAACACCGTGATCAACTGATTCACGATATTACTGCCCGGTATGGCGATCACATTGATATGAATGTTTGGGGCGGTCGTTGGCCTGTATTAGAAGTCGCCCATAAAGGGGTTGAGAAAGCCACGGGTCTCGAGTTTTTAGCCCAGACCTATCACATTGACAGAAATGATATTATTGCATTTGGCGATGAAGGCAATGATCACGCAATGATTAGTTATGCCGGTTGGGGTGTTGCCATGGCTAATGGCATCGATAATCTTAAAGCTATCGCTCAGGATGTGACACCCTTAGACAACAATCATGACGGGTTGGCCCACTACCTACTCGATTTTCTCAATCTACCAGTAGCTCTCGCAAAGGCTGAATAATTGCTTTTTTCAGTGCTAGCGAGCATGATAATAGTAATTATCTTTACCTCAAAGGGGGTCTTGCTGATGACTGAAGAACACGTCCTTTTCAATCCTGGTGATGCGATTGCTAATGCACACGACTATAACGCAGTGTATCAGAGCGCACAGATATACAAGCATAAACACCCGCACGCGCTGTTTATTGTCTCGGAAACGGATGGTAAACCATACGTCTTGTTTGATAAAGTTGATCAAACAGATGATCCTAAGGATGGTAAACGTTACCGCGTTATTAAAAAAATGTAATGTTCATTCAACAATAGCAATTAAATCACGATATAAAAAAGAAACTGGGACATAACGCCTCAACTCAATTTCTAATGAAACGTCAACAGGCAATTTCTCTTCAACCGCAAAGGGTCATGCGGATGAAAAATTGCCGCAAACGCGGGACATAACACTGACTTTTGCTCATGTAACACGAATAAGGCATTCATGGGAAAACACCCATGAATGCCTTATTCGCGTTACCTTAGAAAGCCAAAACGTGTTATGTCCCGCTCTCTTTTTTGGTCATTTTTAAATAATAAAATCAGTAATTGCACTATACACTTAAAAATAATGTATGATGCAATATCGGGTAATCATAGTATATGTCACAACAGTCACGTGGCACTACTACCCATTCGTTGTAACAGATATACAGCTACAACTACCAAGATGGAACCAATCACTTCCATCACACTGATCTGTAGATGAAAGAAAATAATGCTCAGAATAAAGGTAACCACTGGCTGTAGTGCATCAACGATGCTAATCACTGCTGAGGGCGCAAAGTTTAAACTGTACAGCAATGAAGAAAATGCGAAGATGGTACCAACGAGAATAACGGCACTGATAGACAGCACTAGCTTACCAGTGATGACCGGCGTATGGCTCCAAAATGGGTGCCATAAATTAAAGAGCACACCGCTGATAAACATCCCCCAGCCAAGCACTACAAACGGTGAATGTTTGGCAACAATCTCCCTTGGTAACACCACATAGCACGCCGCTGTTACCCCTGCCAATACTCCCCAAATAATTGAGTTCATCGGCACGGCCAGAGAATGAATATTCCCCTTTGTGATTGCTAAAAAAACACCGACTAGTGCAATTCCAAATGCAATTAAATCAGTTCTTAATGGCCGCTCATGCTTAAAAACCAAGGCTCCCAGCACAATAAACAGAGGACTTAAGTACTGTAAGATAGTGGCCGAAGCAGCATTACCAGTTTTAATACTCATGTAGAAGGTAAATAAGTTTGCCATTAGACCAATCAGCGCATATGCAAACAGCCAACCAATTAAACGCCAAGATTTAAAGAGGTCAAAAATATGACGACCTTCGCGAAACCAACTAATCAATAGCAAAATAATGCCGGCTCCCAGCGTTCGTACCGATAAAAACCATGTTGCTGGGATATTTTGCGTTTGGGAAATAAACTGCAAGATTGTGCCTGAAATCCCCCACATTGTGGAAGCAAAGGCCGCCCACAGAATACCCTTTGTGTAATTTTGAGTTTTCATGAATCAATCCTCTAACCTAATGTATATTTTTAACCGCAGCCATTAACTTGATTGAACTAAATAAATGCCATGCTAACACGGTGCCCGTTTTTGGTAGTTTCAATCAAGGATGAAGGCTTCATGCAGTAAACTTTTTCAAACCCGTTCTAATAATTCACTGCTACTGTTTCGTTGCAGTTATGCCTATTGTTCAAACGCTTGGGCAGCTCTAATAGCTACCTGCCAACCATGATAAAGTCTGTTTCGCTTATCTTCTGCCATTTGCGGTTCAAACTGATCACCGGTCATATACAAACGACGTAACTCAACCTGGTCTTCCCAGAAACCAATCGCTAGTCCGGCCAGGAAAGCCGCTCCAAGTGCGGTTGTTTCATTAATTTTGGCACGTTTAATGGTGGTATTTAGAATATCAGCTTGAAATTGCATCAAGTAGTCATTTTTGGATGCCCCACCATCAACATGCAACGTATCAATTTTCAAACCGGTGTCACCGGCCATCGTATCGACAACGTCACGAGTTTGGTACGCAATTGCCTGCAATGTTGCCCGCACAAATTGTTCACGCGTGGTTCCACGTGTGAGTCCAAACACAGCGCCACGCAGTTCTTGATCCCAGTACGGCGCACCTAACCCTGTAAACGCCGGTACCACGTAAATATGATCATCTGGCTCCGCCGCCATGGCCATTGCTTCAGAATCCCCAGCGTCTTGAACCAGCTTCATTCCGTCTCGCAACCACTGAACCGCTGAACCAGCAACGAATATTGACCCTTCAAGGGCATAAGTTACTTCACCATTCAAACCATAGGCAATTGTCGTCAGTAACCCCTTAGTCGATAGCGTGGGTTGTTGACCAATGTTCATCACAATAAAGGCACCAGTGCCATAAGTATTTTTGACGTTACCTTTGTCAAAAGCCGTTTGACCAAAGAGTGCCGCTTGCTGATCGCCTGCAATACCACAAATCGGCACCGACACACCTGACATGGTGTAGTTTGCCGTATAGCCATATATTTCCGACGAACTCCTCACTTCAGGCAATAACTCGGCTGGAATATCAAAAGCCTTCAATAAATCGGTATCCCACTTCAAATCATGAATATTGAACAGCATTGTCCGACTGGCGTTTGTATAGTCTGTCGCATGAACTTTACCACCAGTCAGTTTCCACAGTAACCATGTATCAATGGTGCCAAACAGCAGATCACCAGCTTCTGCACGTTCACGACAACCTGGCACATTATCCAATAACCACTTGATTTTAGAAGCAGAAAAATAAGCATCTACCACAAGCCCGGTCTTTTGACGAATTGTCTCAGTTAACCCGGCTTTTTGCCATTGCTCTGTAATGCTGGTCGTCTGTTTCGACTGCCAAACGATGGCATGATAAACGGGTTTCCCCGTTTTGCGGTCCCAAATAATGGTTGTTTCGCGCTGGTTGGTAATCCCAATTCCACGAATTTTGTATGGGGCAAGATGTGCCTGAATCAAGGCATCTGCCATCACTGATTGAACGCTACTCCAGATTTCTTCGGGATCATGTTCAACCCATCCCGGTTGTGGAAAGTATTGCGGGAATTCCTTCTGAGCTTTTCCTACAATCTGTCCTTGATGATTGAAAATCATGGCCCGGCTACTAGTCGTTCCTTGGTCGATCGCCATTATGTACTGCTCGTCGTTCATGTCGCAACTCCATTCATTAGACAAGATTCGAATTTTTGAACACGTTCCACCAAACAAAGATAAGTTTAGCAAACTTTTAGGCATCTGTTACCCCTGTTTTGACGATTGCCTCAATTCTGCTTGCTTATCCTCATCAAAAAAGTTGCCGGCAATATCAACCGTTGCAACCATGTTCATAAAACTGTCTGGATCGGTTTCCTTAACAGTCGTTTGCAAATCGTACAATTCATAACGTGAAATGACGATCATTAATGTCGAATTGTCCCGATTCGAAAATGCGCCGCGTGAGGGTAAAACAGTGACGCCTCGAAAAAGATGTTCTCGCAACGCTGCAATTAATTCATCTGGCCGATTCGTCACAATAAGAGCGGTCATCTTCTGATGGCGCGTATGAATTGTATCGACCATTCGTGAGGTTGCGTAAATGGTAATGATCGTAAACAACGCATTTTCCCAGCCAATAAAGAAACCGGCAACGGCAATGATCCCGGAATTGAGCATCATTGTCAGTGTTCCTATTGATCGACCAGTCGTTTTTTGCAAGACCATGGCAATGATATCCATGCCGCCGGTTGAAAATCCAAATCGAAATGGGAAGCCAATACCGATTCCAGTTAAAATACCACCGAACAATGCGTTTAGCAATGCATTATGAGACACACTCACCTCGGGAATTACGATCGTCAACACAGATGTCACAATGGCGTTAGCAAAGCTCCAAGCCGTAAAGCGTGGTCCAATTTTACGCCAGCCCATGATGCCGATTGGGAGGTTAAAAGCTAGGATAAACCAACCAGTTGAAATGTCTGCACCAGTAAATTTAAGTCCCCAGTGCAGCAACTGTGCAATCCCGTTAAGTCCACCAGCAAAAATATTACTGGGAATCAAAAAAACATTCAACGCAACGGCACAACATACGGCTGAAAATAATAAAATTACAATTTTAATAAAAGGGTTGTCATCATTCCATCGTGTCATTTTTATGATCCTTTCTTTTTGCTCTCAATGACCATAATTAAACCACAATCGTGACGTTTATGACCACAAGTTACAGCTAATTTGGCAGCTATCTTCACAAAAATGTCATTCTTACAAACGTTTGATGAGAAAATGCGATGAAACCGCTTAAAATCGGTTCCCTTTTAGCACCTGTTTTCTCTTTTCTGCTACAATTTATTCATTGCGGTTTTGTAATTTTATTCATAATGTTTTAGGTTGATTGAAAGAGAGGCATCTTTGATGCAAATAGATGACACCAGAAGACCATCGGCCTGTACAAGTATTTTAATTGGTCGTTCAGCTTCAACTGACGGTTCCGTGATGATCGGCCGTAATGAGGACAGTAAGGCTTCTTGGCCAAAGCATTTTGTCGTTCACCCAGCTCAAACCTTTAATGACGCGCAACAGTTTAAGTCAAAGGATAACGACTTTACAATGCCACTGCCAAAAACGGCAATGCGTTATACGGCGACCCCTGAATGGACAGCAAAATATGGTCTTTTTGAGGAGGATGGTATTAATGAAGCAAACGTGGCCATGTCTGCGACTGAAAGCGCCTATTCCAATGCTCTCGTTCTAGCAGCGGATCCCTTGGTAGCTGACGGCATTCAGGAAGAGGCAATGGTTACTGTAGTGCTTCCTTACGTTACCTCTGCTAAAGAAGGCGTCCAACGACTGGGCAAGCTCGTTGAAACTTATGGCACGGCAGAGACAAATGGTATTTTGTTCGCAGATTTACACGAAGCTTGGTATTTAGAAACCGGTGCTGGCCATCAATGGGTCGCACAGCGAATTCCGGATGATGGCTATGCGGTCGTTGCCAATCAGCTGGCCATTCAGCAAATCGATTTTGCTGACCATGATAACTTTATGTTTGCTGATGGAATTGAGGAGTTTGTTCAACAACATCATCTTAATCCTGACGCTAATGGGTTTAATTTCCGTCATATTTTTGGCACAACGGGTACGAGTGACGAAATGTACAACACTCCCCGCGTTTGGATCGGTCAAAAAATGTTTAATCCAGAGATCGAGCAATCACCAACTGATGAGGAATTGCCCTTTATTCGTTACGCCAGCAAACGCCTTTCTGTTAATGATGCGCAGGCTTTTCTCAGCAATCATTACGAAGGTACCGATTATGATCCAGTTGGCCGCGAAGCAACGCACAAACACGCCTTTCGTCCAATTAGCTTAGCCAAAACACAAGAATCTCATGTCCTCCAGCTTCGGCCGAATGTTCCTTCAGCCATGGCCGGCATTCAGTGGTTGGCGATGGGCGTTGCTGCGCAGAGTAACTATGTTCCCTTTTACACAGCCATTAACAACACGCCATTATCCTACCAACGTGGACAAGGCAAGTATGCCGCCAACAGCGCTTACTGGACGTTTAAGTTAGCCAGCGTGCTACTTGACGCCCATTATCGTCACTTTGAAACGCCTTATCGTCAATCTCAGCTTAAATTACAGGCAGATCTCGGCACCCACCTCCGCGAAAGCGATGTTAAGGCCCTCAAATTAAGCGGTGACGCATTAATTCAATATCTGACTGACAGCAACGCCGAATCTGCCAAACGAGCTTTAAACACGTATACAGACCTAATCAGTGACCTTATCACCAATAGCACCGATTTTTCGCCTTTAAACTTTAACACAGACGAGAATCTATAAAACATTACATTCACACCAGTACGGGCGGTCTTTCACTGGTAATGATATTGAGGAAGTAAATACAAATGGAAAAGAAAAAGACCCTGTCACTTGGGGCATTAGTCTTAATGATCTTCACCACTATTTTTGGTTTCGGGAACACTCCGGCAGCCTTTGAGCAAATGGGCTATGGCGCAATCTTCTGGTATTTACTGGGCGCGCTATTATTCTTTCTGCCCAGTGGTTTAATGTTCGCTGAATACGGTTCCTCATTGAAGGAATCAAAGGGTGGCATTTATTCATGGCTGGACGCGTCTATTAGTGAAAAATGGTCCTTCATTGCAACCTTCATCTGGTTATCAGCATGGATCATCTGGCAAGTCATGATTTCGCAAAAAGTTTGGATCACCCTTTCAACCATCATTAGCGGTCATGACACCACGAACAATTGGCATTTTCTAGGCTTGAACTCAACGTTAACAGTTGGCCTACTCGCCTGTCTTTGGATCGTTGCCATTACTTGGGCAGCCTCACGTGGAATGTCCTTCATCGCAAAGGTTTCATCGGTTGGTGGGATTGCCATTATGGCGCTTAACGTGATTTTAGTACTCGCTAGTCTCATCATCTTAATTGCCAATCATTTTGCACTGGCCCAGCCAGTTAACCATTTATCCGACTTTGCCACTTCACCAAATCCACAATTCCAATCGCCCATTGCGATGATTAGTTTTGTTATTTATGCCATCTTTGCCTATGGTGGTTTGGAATCCATTGGTGGGGTTACTGACTCACTGGATAAACCTGAAAAAACATTCCCTCGGGGCATCCTGATTGGCACCATTGTCATTGGGATTAGCTACTCACTCACCATCTTTTTATGGGGTATTTCAACAAACTGGAGTATGGTGATTGCTCACGGAAATGTAAATTTGGGCAATATTACCTATGTTTTAATGGAAAACTTAGGAGACATCCTAGGCCTCTCAATCGGTTTATCAGCTTCTAGCGCTCATATTTTGGGCGAGGTGTTTTCACGTTTTGCCGGAATCAGTATGTTCTTAGCTTATTTAGGGTCTTTCTTCGTCCTGATATACTCACCTCTAAAATCCTTTATTTTAGGTTCACCCAAGGAATTATGGCCTAAGAAAATGACACGTTTGAACAAACATGATATGCCAGAATTTGCAATGTGGATGCAGGCTACCGCAGTTGTCATCTTTATCGCAGGAATTTCATTAGTGTCTGTGCTAACTCACAAGGATGCTAAGTTCTTCTATAATGTGCTGACGTCAATGAGTAATGTGTCAACGACCTTACCTTACCTCTTCTTAGTAGGGGCCTTTCCCTATTTCAAGAGAGAAGACCGGCCACGACCATTTGTCGCCTACCATTCACATCGCTGGATGATGTTCGTTGTTACTGTCGTGATGGTAACGTTGAGCATCGGCATTGGCTTTTCCATTCTGCAGCCATTTTTGGAAAAGGATTGGGTAACTGCTATTGCGACTGTTGCTGGTCCACTGATTTTTGGCTGTATTGCCTGGGCCTTTTATGCAAACCGGGAACATCACACCACCGACTAAACATTTTTAGTCAATAAATTAAAACCACCATCAATTACCATTTTTATCGTCCTTTTCGACGTACTAACGGTAATGATGGTGGTCTTTTACTTTTTTTAAAAACAACAATTCATCCAACAAAAAAACGCCACCTGTCCGAAGACAAATGACGTTTGGCTCAAATAGCAAATCTTAACGACGTGCTTCCTTGATCCGGGCTGCCTTACCATGCAATGCACGTAAGTAGTAAAGCTTACTACGACGAACACGGCCATGACGAGTTACTTCAACGTGGTCAACTCGTGGTGAGTTAACTGGGAATGTCCGTTCCACACCAATCCCGTTACTGATCTTACGAACAGTGTACGTTGCGGAAATACCAGCACCGCGGCGCTTAACAACAACACCTTCGAATAACTGGATACGTTCACGAGTACCTTCAACAATTCGTGCGAATACACGAACAGTGTCGCCGGCACGGAAATCTGGCATGTCATCGCGAAGTTGCCCTGCGGTGATCTTTTCAATTAATTGGTTCTGTCTCATAATGTGAGAACTTCCTTTCACTCAAAATTCATAAACGGGCATCCCGCCAGCGGAATATTGGTAGTATTGGGCTCAAAGCCACAAATTAGATTACCATAGAACAAGCACATTTGTAAAGGCGTTTTCCTTTACAGAATTAATGAATTCTGCGGATTAGGCGATGTCATAAACTTTTAAATACGCCTAACCACGCGTCTCTTCATCTATGACATCAGCTAATAAACGACGTTGCGCAACCGTCAATTCGGCATTATCAAGCAGGTCTGGTCGCCGTTGATAAGTTCTTCTCAAGGACTCTGTTTCACGCCACTGATCAATCAATTGATGATTACCGTTCGTCAGCACCTCAGGCACCTTCATGCCTCTAAAATCTGCGGGGCGTGTGTACTGTGGATACTCCAACAAGCCATTGCTAAATGAATCTCCGGGCGCTGAATCCGTATTTCCCAACACGTCAGGAATCAATCGAACCGTTGCATCAATCATGACCATCGCGCCAAGCTCCCCACCGGTTAGTACGTAATCGCCTAGAGACACTTCATCGGTGACTAAATGACGAATCCGTTCGTCATAGCCTTCATAATGGCCACAAATAAATGTTAAATGTGACTCCTTTGAAAAGTCTTCCGCAACGTGCTCGGTAAAAGGAACGCCAGCCGGGTCGAGTAAAATCACGCGCCCTCGATCACCCGCTTCTTGTTCAACATGATCCATGGCATCAAAAATCGGTTGTGGCATTAACAACATACCAGCGCCACCACCATAAGGCGTATCATCAACATGATGATGTTTATCGGTCGTAAACTGACGAAAATCAGTCACGTTGATATCTAGAATTCCTTTATCAACAGCCTTACCAACGATGGACTCAGTTAATGGCCCACTAAACATGTCCGGAAAGAGACTTAAAATATCAATTCTCATCGCTGTCTAACCCCGCCATCATTTCGATATGAACGACCCCATTAGCGATGTCGACATCTTTAACAACTTGATCAATCACCGGTAATAACAAGTCGGACTTACCTTGTCGCTTAACCACCCAGACATCATTTGCACCAGGCGCCATAATTTCGGAAATCGTACCAAGGTCTTGTTGATGTTCATCAATAACATGGAGCCCAATAATTTCACGATAATAATATTGGCCTTCAGGCAATTTTTGTTGCTGCTCTTCCGTAACATACAAATCAGAGCCCTTATATTTTTCAACCAAATTAATATCGTTCATTCCTGTAAAAGTAATGAGGATAAAACTTTTATGAGGTCTTGAGGAAGCGATGGTTAATTTCTCTTGATGTGCTCCCGGCGTTTGAGCCGTGACGTAAACCTGGCTGCCAACCTTAAAACGTGATTTTGGAAAATCAGTACTGGAGATAACCCGAAGTTCTCCCTTCAGACCTTGTGTATTTACAATCTTGCCGATGGTGTAAAATGCCATTCCAATCTCCTTAACATTTAAAGTGCAACAGCAGAGTATAAGTGCTGTTCTCACAACTAACTTAATAAATATTATAAAAAAAGGACCGAGAATAATCATTCTCAGGTCCCTTATTTATTCTCGTCAACAATAATCAAACGAACCTTTTGTTGGTCAACCGTCCGAATGCTGTACACCAATGTACGAATTGCTTGCGCAACCTGACCGTGACGGCCAATAACTTCACCAATATCATCTGGCGCAACCGTTAATGAATAATTCATAAACCGTTCCCCTTGTTCCGCCTGTACAGAAACTGCATCAGGATGTGAAACAAGTGGTTGGACCAACGTTTGGATTAGTGAAGCAACTGCATCGACTGATAAACGATTATTTTGATTCGTACTCATGAATTGTCGCCTCGAATTTACTTCTTAGTGAACTTAGCTTCGTGGTACTGCTTCATGATACCTTCACGTGAGAAGATGTTTTTAACAGTGTCAGAAGGTTGCGCACCATTGTTTAACCACTTCATTGCTAATTCAGCATCTAATTTAACTTCTGCTGGGTTAACCAAAGTGTTAAAAGTACCAATTTGTTCGATGAAACGGCCATCACGTGGTGAACGTGAGTCAGCAACAACGATACGGTAGAATGGGCGCTTTTTAGAACCCATACGTTTTAAACGAATTTTTACAGACATGAGATTTCCTCCCTCAATTTCTTAACGTGTACTAGTTTATCTAAACTCACCTAGGGTGTCAAGAGGTTTTTCTTTACAGTTAAAATTATCCCACTCTGACGCAGATTTTCAACTCTCAACAATTCTGTAAAAAAAGTTAAGATGCTTAAAGTCTGGTCAAGATTGGCTAAACTTAAATCTCATAATAAAAGCGCTATGATACATTAACAGTACAATTAATTCGATAAAACGATCCATTAAAAGGAGTTTCATATGCAGAACAATATTGATCCTCGCATTAGCTTTCTTCATCCACAATTGCGGATTGTTAAAACAGACGCGATCAATCGGCCAACAAATGCACGGTTGTTGCAGGCCGTGGGTGCGACAGCAATGGACAGTCGGGGCACAGACCTTACCGCTCATTTAAACGCCAATCTTGAAAATATTGATTTTTCAGTCGCTGGTCAGCATCAGGTGCCCGTTGCCGTGATGGATGACCGAGGAAATGTCGGTCGTGCTGCCTTCACTTTGACCATTGTCAATACGGAAGCGGATCTAGATGGTCATTCCCCGATTGTCGTTGAATCCGCACCAGAGTCTGCCGCTGCAAGTCAAGTTGCTTCAGGCGCTACCCATCCCAAGACCAAACGCCGTCGTTCAAAACGGTTGATTATTGGCGGTGTCGCTGCGGTTTTAGTATTGGTGTTCATCATTTGGGGTGTTTCCGCTCACCAAAATGCCGCAAATCAGGCCGCTGAGGCTTCTTCTTCAAGTCTAGCTGCTAGTTCTTCTGCGGCAGCCGCAAGCAGTGCTGAGGCCTCCTCTAAGGCCGCAGAATCGTCTGCCGCGGCCTCATCACAACAAGCATCCTTAACCTCTCAAAATAGTAGCTTGTCTAATAAAGTTGGTAGTTTAAAATCGCAAGTTAAAGAAATGACTACCGTCGTTAAAAATACCCAGCAAGCCGTGAATGATTACAAAGACAGTAACGATCGTGCACAATATGAGTCCACGATTTCCTCTCTTCAGCAACAAGTTTCAGATCTTCAGCAGCAAGTACAACAAGGGAATTCAAACGCTGTTGTTCGTGGTGCCATGTCGTCTCAGCTAAATAAGCTGTCGACTACAGTTGGCAATCTAGAAAATAGTTCCAGCCCTTCTGATGCAAGCAGCACATTAAAGGATAGTGGCGTTAACGGCATTGTTAATAAAATGCAGGACTTGCTCAGTAATCTTTAATAAATGAATAAGCAACATTATCAAAAAAGGTATCAGCCTCTGTCATTCCAGATTCGAAAGACACGAGTTGATACCTTTTTTAACGTTTAATGCGAAGCACCACGGACTAACGAAAATGGCTTAAATTCGTACTGATAACCCTTAGGATACTGCGTTAAGCCCGTCAGCCGAACTCGATACTGGTGACCATTCACAATTTTTAACGATGGCCGATAAGTAATAATCGATGCAAACTGACCAAAATGATTCGTATGATCCAGATTGACATGAGCTGCGTTAACCGTCCGTTTGGCAGTTAAATCAGTGACTTGTACCTGAACCCGCCCCGTTGTCCCTTGTTCCATGGTGAAAGCGCTCGACCAATAAACAGGACGATTTTTTACATCACTGGTCAAAAGTTCTTTCGGAAAAACACCAGTGGTTGGATAGTTGATCACGACAGCACGATTAGGCGTGACGGCTCGTTGCGCCTGATCCGTAAAATAAATGTCACTATAGGCAAACGTAGCGTTAGGACGATGAGCAACACCTATTCCGACGCTATGGACAATCGGGGATAACAACCACGCACGATGACCAGTATTGTTTCCCTCCACATTGAAATTGTCGCGAATATAATTGCCCATAGTTGCGTCAAGACGCTCTGGCACGTTCATTTCACCAATATTGCTATTAAGGGTAATTTGCTGTCCTTCTTGCCATTGCCGCTGACTAACGACGTCGGGTCGCGTGATTCCCTTTAAACCATGCTGAAAATTATTCGCAGCGGCCATATCCGCTGCCGCAGTTTGTGCTTGCTGGTTGGCATTAAATCCATAATAAACGGTTGGCAATCCCTCAATTTGACGATAAAAATTTAATGACGCCAATAACTGCGTTTGATAGTGGTTAGAAAGCTTGCCAACCACTAAATGCTTTTTAAAAGACGGTCGTTGTGCATAACTATTATGATCGTCATACTCACGTTGACTAATTTTATGATACATTTTACGCTGCTTATTAATTTGTCGTTGCTCAGCACTAGTATACGTAGCAGCTGATACAGAAGATATATGCATTACTGACACTACTGTTAAAGCACATATGCTCACACCAATTGAAACTAGGGACCGCTTTACCCACCTTTTTGACATTACCGTTTGCTCATTCCTGTCATTCAAAATAATGGCTTTGAAAAATAAGTCGACTGGGTAGATCCATTAACTCATTTAGAAACGCCATCGTATTGCTATCATTTATTTTAGTATAACAACAAAATGTGAGCGATTCAGGTCCAATTGCTAATTCTTTCATTCATTGAAATGTTGTATGCTAAATGTAATTCATTTAGGGACGTGTTTACGTGCAAATTAATTACATTAGAAAGAGACGGGCAACGTATTGGCCACAATTTGTTCATTTCGCGATTATGATGATGTTGATTTGGTTGCTTGTACCGACTATTTTTTATGTTTTTCACTTAGATGCTCAGTCTGCCCGAGATGGTCTTACACTTGGGCTTAATGTAAATACTGATGGTCGTTCAGACAATTGGCGGAATGTTCTTGGCCTTTTTGAACACAATTATGGTCTGGCGTGGTTCTATATCGGTGTTGCTTTCTTGCCACTGCCCTGTTACTGGGTATTTGCCGTCTTTAATGCCCTAACTGTTGGCATAGTGTTAGTTGGCCCCCGCCCCATTGCGACTCTACTTTTAGGCATCCTGCCTCATGGTGTTTTGGAAATCACCGCACAAATATTAACGCTTTGTATTGCGGCTCAGATCACTAAATATATTCAGCAATTAGTCCACAACCTTTGGCATCCAACCGAATACCCATCAACGATTCCGTGGTCAACATTATTAATTGATATGTGTAGCATTGTGCCCCTGCTGTATATTATCTCAGCCATCATCGAAACATTCGTTACACCTGTGTTAATGCAGGATTATTTCTAAAATTAGATGCTCATCCTTGTAGCTGGAGCTAGTTTATCAAACGGTGAACCAACTTAGTTTCTAAATTGAATAAAAAAAAGAGCATTCACAAATGTGAATGCTCTTTAAAATCTAATTATTAAAATTAGTCTTTGTTAACGTTTGTAGCTTGTGGGCCACGGTCGCTGTCTTCAACATCGAAAGAAACGTGTTGACCTTCGTCCAAAGTCTTGAAGCCGTCGCCTTGGATAGCTGAGAAGTGAACGAATACATCGTCACCGTTTTCGCGAGTAATAAAACCGTAACCCTTGTCAGCGTTAAACCATTTAACAGTACCTTGTTCCATATGAATGAAACCTCCATGCGCATTGCGCAAATTAATTTTTGCATCTAAAGCCGGGCGAGAAAGGTTGTCATTCAAAAGAACTAGTACACTTACTACCGAACTATCAATACAATGACTATACTTTAACCCTAATTAGACCATAGAGCAAGCATAAACATCTTTTATCACCAAAAACTTATACAACTGGTGTCGGTACGACTAATTTTTTCGCAATGACAACCTTGTCGTTAAGGTCATCTAACGTTGATTGGTAACGGGCTGTGAAGTCCTTTACGTTTAGTTTCAACAGCACCGCATGATCGTAAACTTTCACGATTGTCCCTTTAAAATTCCTAGGTAAACCTGTGAATCGTTTGCATACCACATGCTCGTTGACCTTGAACTGTTCAGTCGTTGAGTCCTCTGTTTCACTCATGTAAACGCCTTCCTTCGGTCTCAAACATAACACTCATAAGTTATTTTGGTAACTGAAAGAACTTTTAATGAATTCAACCACAAGCGTTAACCCATTATATTGAACTGCGCCAAATTCTGTCGAAGACAATAAAAAGGACCATCTCAATGAAAGTTTATCCATCGAAATGGTCTTTCTATTCATCACGAACAATTACTCATCTTACTGATTAATGTACTCTTTAGTCGATGCAATGATGTCTGCAAGCCCCTTCTTTGCGTCGGAGAAGAACATGTTTGCAAGTACGGCTTTCTAGTTTTTATGTGCGTATAAATGCCCGTGTATTAGCGTTTCTTGTTCATACCCAAAGGTGAATTATTCATCCTAACGCTGTTAACTGTTAACCAATTTGTTAACCAAAAAATGGAGGGGAACGAATAGCGACGTATTGTAACACTCGTTCGTTATCGACTACCCGTACTTGTCCATAATGAACGTGTGCGCGCTGAGCGCACAAAAATAGACTCTATCTCCAATAGTGGTTGGAGTCTATATTTTGCTCTTTAATAAATTTGGGACGACAATCACGTTCATTATGAAATGTTTATAACCCCAGTTGGACGCCTCTATCTAAACAAAAGCAACCAAATTAGCCTTACAACAAGTAACACCAAAATTACCTCTAAGATGAATTGCCCTGCGTAGATATATGAATAAAACGTTTCACTCAACACCAAAAACGAGGCAATAGCACTTAAAAAAATTGAAATAAAAATTAATAATGTGAGAAACTTTATTGAGAATTTAACTATCCTTCGAATTTCTTTTATTTTAGTAGTCTTTTCATTTCCTGTTCCCATATGTTTCCAAACGTTCAGCTCTTTGTCTCTTTCCAGATCTTTTCTATCGTTGTCTTTGCCAAGAATAATTTTGCCGTAAAAAGAATTGCGACTTCTTTTGTCAACTGCCTCGAGTGATTTAATTACGTCCATTTCCCGCCATGGAAGTAATATTTCCTCAAGTTCATAAGAATTAGCGCCAAAGAGCCTGTAAACAATCAACATTGCTTTTTTTAATTGCTCATCGCTTTCGTCAGCTGAGTGAAAATAGCCAGAGGGATCCGACTTATTTTTCCTAAATGACCAATCTCCTTTAAGTAAAAGACGACATAATTGCCTGAAAACTTCACTTTCTTGCGGCGTTAACGTTTTTTTATTCGATTTATTAATATTTGCTATCATAACATGAACAAAGTTTATTATGAGATCATCCATGTTTGGGTCATTCCGCCAAGTGGGATCAAATCTATTCCGTTTAGGATAATGCACAGTTGTTCCACGTGTTGGGCTTACACACGTTCTCAAACCATACAGTTGTTCAAGCCCGACGCTGGTGACTGAAGCTAAATCGTACAAACGTCCTCGCCATGTCGATTCATTATGTAAAGCTGTGGACTGACTATTTAGAAAACTGATTAATGCTGCAATAACTGCTGCTGTCACGGCACCAATAAGTCCTGATGCAATTTCCATAATTTACTCCCTTTGCCTAGAACCCTTTGTATTTATCAATAGTACCATTAATTGTTAACAACTAAAAAAGGCGCTCACTCCACATCGGAATGAGCGCCTTAATATCAGCAAAACCATATTCAATTAGTAGTAGATAACTTGACCAATTCGCAACGTTGAGAACCGGTTAGCGTTATTCATTGCTAACAAACTTGTCCAACTAACACCAAACTGCTGAGCAACGGACCAGTAAGAATCGCCGGCCGTTGCGTATGCAACTCGACGTGAGCTAGTAGCCTGTGCGGTACCAGTCACACGTAACTGCTGACCAACCCAAATTAGGTTAGCGTTAGCGATACCATTCAACTGCTGCAAGTAGCTAGTTGAGACACCATAACGTGCGGCAATCGCACCCAGCGTGTCGCCAGAACGAACTGTGTACGTTGAAGTAGTTGCCACAGATTGATGTGGTGTTGCAATTGGCGTGTCAGTGTTCAGAATCTCGACATTTGAGCGATTGATCCAACTCATAATACCAGACAATAATACCTTGTTGCCACTCGTCTGTAAGACCGTGTAACTCTTACCCTTAACCCAGCTTGGAATGGCTTCACCAGTGGACCAGTAACGCGCACCAAAGTTAACTTTAACCGTATAATTTGCGGTGATGTCCTTCTTCGGTGTGTTGTCGGCTTGTTTACCAACAGCAACCGCTGGCGTAGTGGTCTTAGGATTGTCATGTTTGGTGTATCCGTTGTCAGTGATGCCGGTTAAATCATAATCACCGTCTAAACCGCCAATAATATACGTACTAGTAAACTGTAACAATCCAATATTTTCCCAACTCGGGAAAAAGTTAAAGTTCGGATAAGGCGTTACAGAGTAGTCTGGGTACTCACCTAGCCAAAGCACATACTTGCTTGCTAAATAATGCAAGTCAACAGCGTTTTGCAAGTAACTCTTGTATCCATATAACAGTGGTGTGTAACCTGCTTCTTTAATTCGTGCTAAAGCATGATCAATTACAGCCGTATTCTGTGCACCAGACTCGACATCAAGCGCAACAATGGAACCCTTCGGCGTCTGTACTTTTGGCAAGAAGTAATTCAGTACGTTGTCTGCAGTCCCTTGGTCAGTGACATTCTGCCACCAGATGTAAGTGTGCATCCTTAGCCCTTGAGCGATACCGGAACTGACCTGTGTGTTGTACGTGGATTGGTCGTAGATGTAACCAGCGTAACCACCAATCTGACTGATTGAGAACTTGTCAGACGCGTAACCCTTAACAGCAGTTGGACCTTGATAGCGACTCAAGTCGGTGCCCTGATCACCCTTGGCCGCTTGGACAGTAACAGCCGCAGGTTCAGCAATTGTCTGAACTGTATTACTACCTATCGAGGCAAAAGAAAAGGCGATCGCAATGATCGCCAGAAACTTGACTACTTTATTTTTGAACATTGTTACCTCCTTGTTTATCAGTGGAAGTTGTCAGAATTCCCAGTGTGGTAAACAATGACACAACCGCTGTAATTGCCCCATAAATGGTCGTCGCGTCTGTCTGCTTAACGACAACACCGAGACTGGTTAAGATGCCAATGCCACCTGTCGCAATGGCCGTTAACAGCGTTCCCCATGCGGTCGCTGACTTGTAGTTGAAGTTCGGTCTTACTTTCATTCTGGGTGTTCCTCCTTATAGTGTTCAAGCTCTCTTTCTAAATCGTCATACTTTCGTTGTAGGGATTCGAATTGGCGTTTCTGTTCGTTGTAATTCTTGTCGCGTTCCTCAATAGCTGCATTAAGAATCTTAATTGAATTAAGATCATTCTCACCTTTACTTCTACCACGTGAATTGAGCCAGCTAACGGTCGACGCTAACAGGCCACCGATGAATGGAAGTAGACCACTTTTATTCACGAAGTCTAAAAATTTACTCCAATCAATCATTAAAATCACCAAACTTCGTGATTCCCCATGAACACCACAAACCAACCAGTGCAAACGCCCAGGTTGAATTAGGGAAGCCATCGGCAATCCGCATCAGAAAGACAAAACTGTACACTCCAAATAAAAAAGCACTGAAAATGATTATCCAGCGCTTTAAATTAACAATGTCATTCATAATGGCCACCCATAAGGCAACCGCAACCATCAGTAAAACCCATCCAAACCAACTGTCGTCAATCCAACCGACCATAACGCCAAAACGTTCTTGTGCCTTCATATAATCTGGATTACTGATAATGTACAATCCTTCAATGATGTACCACATACCAATACCGGTGGCACCCCAGTTTGATTGAAAGAATTCTCGAACATAGTACAGTAATCGCTGAATATGTCGTTTCATGTTTCACCTTCTTTCTTATGCGAACAATCATCTACAGACAAAATCAATCAGCAATTGCCATGCGATTGAAAAAATAAATATGCTAATGACACTCGTAATTAAGTATTTTTTGTTTGCTTTACCACCTGACAAAATCACATTGCCACAACTTGATAATGTAGAAATTACGGTAATGCCAAGCGCTATTAGTATGATTGTCATTTACTTCACCCCTAGTGTGGCAACAGCGTTACACCCGACATCAGACAGTAGGTGCAACGTAATCCGTCCCAGTGATTTTCTTGAATTGATCTGCGGAAATTTGGTTCCAACCGACATACAAGGCAATCGTATTGTTGTTCATGCCCCAACTTTTAAAAATCTTCAATTGTTCAAACATGCTAAACATTCGCTTTGCCTCCTTGAGTAGCAGTCAGTTTCGCAATTTGTTGTGACTGTCCCATGATTAACTGTTGTAATTGCGCAATGGTCTGCGATTGTTGCATCAGAATTTGATGTTCTAGGTTCATGTCATTAGGTAATAATTGTGGCACCCACACTTGCTGTGCCTCATCAAAAACATTTACATAACCAATCGGGGGATTGACATAGGAAACATTCGTCCAACCAAAAACGTCATTGTCCTTTGGCTGCTGGCCTACCTCAAATCCGGCAGACACCATCGTCGGATAATGATTACTTTTTAAATACTGCCAATATTGCGATATAGCCATTATTTACCTCCCGTATAGATTGCATGAAGTTCAAGCGATAACGGGATGGCCGCATTCTTAGGAATCATTTGCTCACGTGAGTGAACACTGATCTTGTTTTGGTAGTAAGCCATCCAACCACTTTGACCGAAGCCACTTAAGAAGTTGTTCCCTGTGCCTAACTCCCATGCATCCTGAATAATAAATGGGAAGCTTGAATCTAAACTGAATAAATCCACGTAAGTGTATGGTTGGATGTCAGCATTGTAACTGGCGTTACCTTCGAGTTTGAGTAGCCCTTCTTGTGTTTCTGGGTTAATCATCGCGAACCAATAACCAAACGTATAGGTAGCTTGGGTCCATCCGTTCAATAGTGTGCCTGGCAGATTTTGAAAACCGGATTTGCCAAGCGGATTAAAGTCCTTGGGATATAAAGGTCGCGTGCCATCTGCAAGTGTTATTGTGTCTGCCGTTAATCCACCAGACACATTCACACCCTTCCCAAAAGTTTGTTTGCCAGCGAAAATGTTGTCCTCTTTCAGCTTGGCAAAATCACCAGCGGCCACCTTAGCCAGCATGTCGTTCAACTTATCGACGGCAATACCGTAGGCTTGATCAAGCGTCTGCTCTGACAATTTCCAACGGTCTAATGCGTCAGAAATCATTTGCGTAACTTCGTCGAGCTTCTTTTTAATCGGGCTCGCAAAGTCCGCATTTGTCACAGCTGTGATGAACGGATTATTTGCGACTTCCATGCGCAATGGTACAGTGCTAACTAGCGTTGGCGGGTCCATTACGACCAATTGGGCATACAGGTACCCATGAGCTTCAAAAAACTCTTGATCCAAAGGCACCGTCACTAGTCCCTTGCCATCTTTCACAGCATCGTGGGTCCCAACACCGTATTTAAATTTATCGCCACCGATGGCTTCGATAATAACTTGTGTCGTTGGCGTAATCACATGTTTCTTAATGCCATCACGCAATGCAAAAGTCAGTTCTCGGCCATTGTCACCCTGTGTCGCCTTTGTTGGAATCCGATAAACCAATGATGATGACTTGCTCAAATCGACAACGATGTTGTTGCCCATTAAATCAGGATCAGCAAGGTTCCATTCAAATGGTGACGCTAGTTCTTCTGGGGTTAGGCTGTTACCATTTTTTGTTTGTTCGGCCATATTCTTCCTCCTTTTTGGTATCAAAAAAGGACCGTTTTCACAGTCCAATTTCAGTCAATATTTGTAGCAATAAATTAAGTCGTGTCTCAATTTGTGTTAGGCCATCGTTGTATTGAGACAACCACGAACTAGTGAACACTAGCTGATGTGGCATGGCGACACTGATCATGCTTAGCGGTTGTCCATCTAACGTAAAACGATGTTCGTTGAAGTAGCTCGTGATGGCATTCAGTTCCTCAACCGCCTGTCGAAAGCCACTCAACATATCTAATCGAATTTGTCGACCTAGCACCGTCGCATTACTTACTGGAATTGGCGAAACCGCAACTTGCTCAGTACCGTAATCATCAGCCAGAGAATCACTAATGCTTTCAATGCCTTGATTGATTGCACTAAAGGCTTGGTTAATGGCATTCTTCAAATACCAGCCACTGTTTAACCGATACAGATAGATACCTTGTGTCTGATTACCATCAATCAAGAAACCAGCATGACGAATCTGAAACGGTGTGTCATCAATTGAACTGATTGGCTTGTAGTCACTGTATTTAAGAAAATCTGGCGACATAATTAGCTTTGACGATTCACCAGCTCGTCCGTCAGATTGCCAAGCATTTTGAGGTTCATTTGGAGTGTTAAAAGGGTCAAGTAATAATCGTGGACCAAACTCCTTAGAGAGAAACAATTCTGGTCCCTCGAACATCTGGTTACCCTTATCGGCGTTGATGTTATCTGGCTGGGTATGATATGGACCCAAGTAATTATCTGATGTCGCATAGTGCACCGAACTCGTTTGCTTCGTGGCGTTGTCATCGTAGAAAAGATGAAACTGCCCATTGAAGTATGTCAGGTTAGCATCAATCGTACTCAGGTTAACCATATCCCCTAACATCTGTTGTTCAGTACCATCAACTGGTCCAACCTCTGGGTCAAAGTCAGCCGCATACAGATTCATTGACCACTGGTCATGCGAACCTACAGGATTGCCGGCATATAAAACATGGGGTTTGCCTTGCGCATCGACGAAGAACTCTGGAGCCCAACAGGTCGGATGAGCTTTCTGCGACCAAGTCCAGTGCATATCCTCATAGGTAACAAAGTCTGTTGTTTGTAACAGCCCACCCGTGAAGATAATGTAGTACGTGTCACCCAACTTCATCATTGATGGGTCACGTACCTGCATGTCTGGATAAGCAGTAGGCAACTGTCGCCATACGTCTCCATCGTTACTAATCATCACACGTAGCCGGCCACCCCATTCACCCCAAATCGCTTTGCGTTCTTTGTGAGCAGCTAACACATACTTGTAACTCTGTAAAATCTGTAAAGGCGTTTGCGGATCAGATAGAAACTCAGCGATACGTTTACCTAACAATTCGTAGGTCGACTCAGCTGGGTGAATTACACCATCGCCCAACGTTTCTTTATGGTTAGCAGCTGTAATCACAGGATTGAGACGCCAGTCCAATACGTAAATCCCACGTGATACATAAACATTAGTCAGTGCATCAATCAGTTCATTTTCCGTGTACCCAGCAGCTTTCGGGGTGTTCTGATTATCCTGATTGAACCAGACGGGCAATGGCAGCAACCCAAATACTTGAATGGTTGGATTTTGCTTATAGATGGCATCAAGACCGGCATTGAGCTGCGCTTGAATCACGTCCAAGCCAACGTTAATGTCGTCAAAATCATTGATGCCATAAGCAATGGTGCAGCTGTCATACTGTGTTAGGTCAACTGCATTGATGTTAGTCATCAGGTCATTAGCTCGATCACCAACAATGCGACCACCACCGTGACCATGATTGTCCACTTGAATGTCCAATTGCTTAGCAATCCAATGATCCAAGGTATGTTCGACAGTGTAACTGCCAGTCCAGCCTTCGGTGATTGAATCACCGAACATGATTAGTTTTTGAATCTCAATCACCCCTTTCTGAGCGGTAAATGCATATTAATCGTGCGCCAGTCGTTAGCACCGACCGCTGCGGCAAACGTTCTAAATCCTATCTTGATTTGTCCAGTAGAATGCGCCGAGACATACGAACTGAATGGCATGCCTGAATCTGTCAGGCATGCAAAGCCGTCATTACCGTCAAAGTTAGATCCCGCAATATCCATATCAATATAATCGTCAAAGTTTATCACAAATTGACTGTCAGAATAACTCCATGCGCTCTGTGCAGATTCGCAATCAACTACCATGTTTAGGTCAAGAGCACCTTCTGTATCAGAATATTGTGTTACCTCAAGGTTAGCAACATGGACTGTCCATGGAAGCCTTAACATTTGTATCGTTGTTAGAACTTCTAATCCTATTGTTCGATGGATTGGGTACTGGCCCGCTGGAACATCGGCCTTTTTAGCCAGCTTATTATCTACAGCCGTTTTGTCATAATAATTTGATAAATCTGATGATCCATTTAAATCTTCTAGTGCAGGCGTCCAGTCAGCACTTTGAAATACTTCCGAGCACACCATCATGTGTTGACCAACGCCAAAGTTAGCATTAATTTTAACGTAACTCGCCGCTGAGGGTCCATACTTCCAAAACTCAATCATGATTGGTCCAGTCAGTTCTTTTAACTGTGTCCAAATGATGCTTGAAATCATCTTCTTATCAGAGCCAAAGTAAGCAACCGTCACTTGATCATTTGTGTGTCCACCCCAGCCCATAAAAATCAGCTGACTAGCCCGATTCAACGGGATTAAATCACTTGTTTGCGCCTTCTCATTCGCAACCGTTGGTTCACCTGCGGAGTCCATCGAATAACCACTCGTCTGGTTCTTTACAATCCAGTAATTACGTGGCAATCCGTACTGTTCAACTAATGACAGGTCAACCTGTTTCGCTAATGGTGTGATGTCCGGAATATCAGACTTGGCAGCAAAACGAGCGTCCTCATCCTTTTTAGCATAACTGTCACCAACATTAGCCTTATTATTCAGTTGCGCTAACAGCTTAGCCAGCGTCGATGCATCACCAGCAAGAGCAGTCTTCAAACTGTTTAATTCATCTGTTGCATCTTTAAATTCACCAGATTGAAACTTTGCTTCAAGAGCATCGACTGCAGACTTAATTTGAGCTAAAGTGGCATCTTTTGAAAAAACAGTATTGGGATCAAAATTGTTTAATCTTGCCATCGCGTCATCCAGCATTTGCTTAGTCGATAGGTCAGGCTTATCTACAATATCTTTAAAGCTTAACGGCAACAGTTTTAAAACAGCTGTAATGGCTTCCTTCAATGTTGCCGGTTCATACGACAATCTATTCGCCCCCAATCTGCGCAAGGTGGCTTAACGCATCTTGATCAGTAATCATTGGCAAAGCATTGGCGTTAGAAGATGCTAATGCTTTTTTAATATCCTCAATCTCTCTCCCAGAACTATCCCTCGCCGCCTGAAGCCGTGCAGTAATAGCAGCGGGCTCAAGTTTCAAATTGCCAAACGTCACCGTTGAATCATTGTCACTCGACTGCGGATACAAGTCAGAACTAGAAATTCGAATCTTGACATCAACACCACTGCGGCTACGTAAATAGCCGTAATTGCCAACCGTAATGTCATTTTTGCTCCCAGCCACAGACAGATTGGAGAACTGTACTAATGTAGCCGTGAATTCAACAAGCGGAAAATCCTGGACCTTACTGGGTAAAATTCCCTTCAGCACGTTCACATCGGTCACATTATCGTCTTGGTACGGGTCCGCATCGATATATCCGAACTGTGCAGCATTTGGACTAACGTAATCAGCTTGAACGGTCGGATTATTGTTGTCGTCCATCTTACCCTCGCCATGCACCTGTGTAGTGATGGTGGTGTAATCTGCACTGTCTTCCAACGAGTGCAAATCATCCCCATCAACTAGAACAAACGCATCCTGTCGCCCAATCTGTTTAAACAAATCGAGGTGATAGTTATCAAACGTAAACTCCCACTGAAAATTGGTGATCAACGTGTTCAGAAATAAATCCAGCGCATGTCCTGCACCAAAGTTATCGGTGAAATTGAAAGACGGCATGTCACCATGAATCGTGAAACTAAATTTGGTGCCATCGGTAATGAAGTGCATACAAGCATCCAGCGTTTGTGAGCCGGTCAGTGTACCACGTACATAGTGATCGTTTAAATCCTGAATCACAGGCAATGCCGTCAACGTCCGTTCACGATACTGTCCCTGGTCAGCGCCGTCGTTCTCTGACAGACGATACATCTGACCAGTTTCCGGAACCGTAATCACGGCACGTGGTGTCAACATGTCATAACCAATCTTGTTTTCGTCAGTATTCCAAGTCGTGAAATCAAGTTGGCCAACCTGGCACAAAGTATTTTCAATGTGCAATTCTGAAACCAGCAATGGCTCCGAATTACCCAGAATATCTGTAACTGTAACCACGTGATTCCTCCTTACATATAGAAACGTGTTTCAAACGAAATTGTGAAATTGCTGGCACCACTAACCGTAATCTGGTTATCACCTGGCATGAAATCCAAAAAGGCATGATTGCCGCTACTATAAATGGATTGTCCATTCAGAAGCGGCTTCATGCCATAAATTTCTAACTTGTCAGTGCTCGACATTCCGTGGTTAATCGTCAAAGTTTGCTGAGTCCGTGCATTACTAATGCTCAAGGAACTTCTGACATCCCCACTAAAGTGAATCAACACAGGATGTTCGCCATTACGCAGCGGAATTGTCCCACCGTTGATCACATTAAAACTGGTTTGATTAGTAAAAGTATACGTCGGCGGATTATCCGTACTAACCTCTGATCCAAAATAATCAGTAAATGGAAACTGACTGCTCAATGTTGTTTCAGTGGTCTCGGAAACTCCATCTGGACAATCCAGGTTAATCGTCACGGGCTGAGAAAGCCACGAGTTAGACAACCGTAGAAAGTCGTGTTGCTCCGGAACTACCTTCCACCGCATGAACGGTGTACGTGAACTGATAATGTAAAACGGTTCATAGCCGGCAAACACTCGCAGCACCTTCATCCGCAGCAATTCGTAATCATAAACATCGTGGCCACGAACCTGAACCACTAACGGAATGGTCGTTTGCTGCATCTGTCGATCGGTTAACACAGCATGATACTGACTCATCTGTGTAAACGTATTCTGCCAGTTGGCGCCTGGTGGGTCGAATGAGATCACACGAATACCAATCGCATTTAAATCATAGGTTGTACCATCTAAACGTTGAATAATAATCGCGTCCTGGTTCATTAATGAAGCCCCTCTCGTTTTGCAGAAATCGTAATATCCTTTTGTTGAAAGACCTTCTCGGCCGAATGAGTAATTGAAGCAATCGTCTTACCATCGGCCACCCAATTCAGCGTGACATTGCCATCAATACTTGGTTGTGTTGGTCCACCGGCCATAGCAACTTGTGAGGCATGACCAGTAGACAACGTGCCTTGCATTCGTGACAGACCAGCTTGTGCAGCTTTCATTGCACGATAAGACTTGGCCACAACGCCATCCGGTGCTTTAGCAATCCGTGCACGAGCAGCCTGCATAATCAGTTTATCAGCAGAAGGCCGTGCTGGGTTGATGGCCACTTCAGGCTCACCGGGAGTCTCACCAAAGATTGACGCGACTTTCGCCCAGCCACCGTTAGCGTAACCATGCCCTTGGCCAAGGAATGACAAACTATCACCATACTTTTTGCGTGCGTAATCCAAACCGGCAAGAATATCATCGAAACCATTCCAGATGTTCTTGTGACCAGGAAACGCATGTGCTAAGAATGTGGCCATCTTTGTTTGCATCAAACCAAGCGCTGGCCCTGATCCGTCACCATCAGGATCCGCGCCATGTTGTTTGGCATGTTCATTCCCGCCAGATTCAGTCTGAATTTGCTTCAACACACGGTTAACAAGGCTGGTAGACAAGTGCAACATCTCAAGTGCTCGCTTAACTTGGTCCCGCCAGCGCTCAACACCAGAACCACCAGGTGCAGGCATGTCTGAAGTTTCGGCCATCTTCTTAAACGGTGCCTGAATCGCCTTCAAGAAACCATTACTCAAAGCTGGTCCAAAGTCAGTAACAAAATCGTTACCACTAAACTTGGCCGTCTTGAAAAAGGCTTCTTTCATGTATTTCAACGGATCCTTAATCACATCATCCATGTGGTCCATGATGTCCGACATGAAGTCACCTTTACCATCCTTATGGTGTGGCAAGCCGGCCGTTAAACTAGCGAACTGAACTGACAATGCGTGTGGCAAAATTGACGTGCCTTCAGGTAAGTAACGCATTTCCTCACCATGCAAACCAACAGGATAAATACCATGATCGTTGTCATGTGCTAATTCAAATCCTTCTTCACCAACAACAGCCAGTCCACCTTGATCACGTCCAGACGTGCCAGTAGCAAACTTTGGCATCGATAATTTCTTATCGCCACCAAATTCTGCGATGACACCATTCAAGCTCTTAACACCGGATGAAATTGAATCCATCACTTTCGACATCGAACTGTGAGCGGCCTTGGGCAACTTATTAAACGCACTCGTAAACGTATCAACAACATAGTTGAGCCATCCCCGCCAAGATTTGTTGAAACTTGATTCAAACTTCTCTTGAATGCTGCGCATCGTGCTTGAATGGGACCGAAACGCTTTGTCCTGCTTACCATTAGAGTTATCAAGCATGTCATAGGCATCGTTCCACAAACTACGCCAATCACGCTTAAATGTCCGTGAGAACGAACGCAAGTCACTGTTAATTGATTTAGTCATCGAATGGAACACCTTAACAAAACCAGTGTTTCCCATGGCTTTATTAGCAATCGTCACTTCGTTCGACAGTTGATGACCAAACTTAGCATGGCTGGCTGTTCGATCGAAGTTCTTCATGTCTTTGTTCAGTTTACTGAAGGGATTAACCTTACCCATTTTCTTCATTTCTGAATCCAACTTGCTCATTGCATTCTTAACTGAAGTAATCGGTTTAGCTAAGTTCTTCCAATTTTTAGTATCCTTTGTCAGTGACTTATTGATGCGAGCCAGTATCTTTGAAGGATCGTTCTTGGTTAACTCACTTTTGAGTTTCTTCAGTTCGGTTCCAATTTTGGACTTCTTCAAAGTTTTCTCGAGCGAACTTAGATCCTTACTAAAGGATTTAAACGAGTCTTTCTTGCCCATTGATTTCTGAAATGAACTTAGACCCTTAAAGGCATCCCCGACTTTCTTAATTGGGGATGCTAATTTTTTCCAATCATTAATTGAACTCTTTAAACGCTTATTCATAGAATTCAATTCTTTGGTTGGATCATTCTTTTTCGTAATTGCTTTGAGACTGGACAAAGCACTATCATATTTTTTGATCGCGGCGGTCATCAACTTTACGTTAGCGATGTCTGTCTTCGAAACATGAGTTGTTGCAACCTCTTTTATTGCTTCTTTGGTGGTCGTTTTCTTGGTCCGTGATGATGGTTTTGAATGATCTAAAACCTGCTCATCAGTCCACCATTTTCCCATGGAACCGTGGTTCGATAGTTTTTGCCACCATTCCGGAACCTTTACACCCTTAATTCCATTATCTCTTCGTCCTTTTGCCTCGGATCCACCCTTCAATTCTTTGAGCTTTTTGTTTAACTCATCCTGCGATGGCATCAAGTTAATAAGCGCTGCCGCAATACCAGCCGCCTTCAGTCCAGTAATGATTGACCGACCCATTCGTTTTCCAAGTGAATGTCCAGATGATGAAACCGAAGACATATTAGATTCTGACAGCAAAGCCTTTGAATCTACCTCTGGCTCAACTGATACTTTTGCTTTCTTGGAAAACTTTCCACTAATGGACTGTAAAATACCAGATTCACCAGAATAGTTGCCTCTGAATACAGAAAATATCGTTTTCAACGTCCCAGCAGGCACGCTGACAATCTTCCAAAGACTTGAAGAGATATCCCACAACTTCGAGGCAAAACCGGCAACTTTTGAGACAACAAAATAGGTACCAATGGCTTTACCAATTTCCTCGATTTCTTTGTGATGACTGGCAATCGATTGAATTGCACCAGCCACACTATCCATGGCACCACCGCTATCGGCGGCATGTCCGGTCATCTTATTGAACGCACCGGCAATCGTTTGAATCGTACCTTTGAAACCGCTCCAGAATCCCTTAGCAAGGTCTTTAGTAATTGAACCAATGCCTTTGGCGGTTTCTTTAATGTCATCCGCGTGTTTGGCAATCCAGTCCAACGTACCGACAATACCATCACCTAACTTTTGCACGGCACCATCGAAAAACTTATCAACGCCACCGGCACCCAACTGTTTGTTAAAGGCATCGGTAACGCCCTGCATCCCCCTGGTGACACGAGTACCCAGTGACTTAAATTCAGTCACAGTTTTAGGATCGCTAGTCCATTCAGAAATTTTACCAACAATAGGATTACGGGCCTTCATGATCGGCTCTAACATGTCGTTCAATAGGTTCGGAATCTGAGTCTTCATCTTCCGTGCCATACCAGGTAACGTCTGCATCAGGTTATCCGCAGAAGCCTGGTACTTATCACCCAGTGAATTGAATACTGTGGCAGCGTCTTGAGCAGAAATCTTACCGGCCGACATTTGGTTACGTAACTCACCCATAGTCAGCTTGGAATTTTTCTGAACAGACTGTTCATACTTCAGCAAAGCTTCACCATACATTGGAAAGGCATCAGTAATTTGATTAAAATCACCGACCTGCATCATCCCTGAAGACATGGTATGAGTAAAGTCCATGCCGACTTGTTTCAAGCGATCGCCAGAAAGACCGATAGCATCACCCATAATCAGAAACGACTTAGTCAATCGTTCAGTGTCTGGCTTGTTATCGTAGACGTGATAGAACTGTTGAGCCAGTTCATCGGTCACGTCCACGTCTTGGCCAAGCGCGGTCGACATATCGTTGACCATGCCGACCATGGCTTTTCCGTCTGATACTGAACCGGTCAGCGTCTTCCATGTCGCATTCATGACTTGCTGCTTATCGTTATACGCAATAACAGCGCCAAGCGCGCCCTTGACACTACTCGTAACCATGCCCCAAGCATTAGCAGCTGCGTTACCAATGAATGAACCAAGAGCAATGTCCTTCAAATGATTTTTGCTCTCATTGATGGACGCTAATTGCTTCTTAATCCCATTCAGATGGCTCTGAATACCTGAATCGTTTAGTTCAATCTTGGGCTTGATTGTTTTCTGAAGGGACCGTTTTTCCTGTCTAACCTGGCTGGCCTTGGCAAGAAAGTCACTAATGTTGGACTTCAGATGGAACATCACAGACCCGTCGAGCTTCCTTTTACGACGTTCGACTCGTGACATAGACGTGTCAAACTCACTAATGTCGGCTTTAACCTTCTGGCTAACTGGTTGGTTAAGTCTAGTTTTGACCTTGTTGTGAGCCTGTTCAGCTTGACCAACCATCTTGTCAGCATTTGCATTAAATGCCGAATCCATCTTGTCACCGGCATCACTACCACCGTTTTTAACTAGGTTCATGATGTGCTGCCAATCTGGTGTGAACTTATCATTCAACAAAACGTCAATATCGACTGTACCATCTGCTGCCATTTAGTTACCTCCCTTCTGCTTTAGCCTTAAGTGCCGCAAACATATCCCCGAATGCAGCGTTCAAATTGTCGACACTCGCTCCTTCAAGACGGTAATAGTCCTGCGCTTCAACCAGATCAGCGAGCTCTTTGCCTTCTAATCCAGTCAGGTCACGCTGCCGAATATCAATAATCCGCATCAACGGGGACTTCGGTGACAAGTTGTTAAACAATGCATGGAATTTTTCCCAACGCATGTGACCAACTTGATCAACCAGGTCAATCTGGTAGTCATACATAAACGATGCGTAAATTGCTTCGGCATCTTTGTCGTAACTAAACCACTTTTCTGGTCGTGTTCCTTGCGCATCCCCACCATCTTGATCAGACGTATAGGCATCTTCAGCAATGTAATCCGACAAGTCGGCCATGGTCTGTGCCGCAATATTTATGTATGACGGATCCTCGTCAAAATCATGCTTTGCTTCAGGATCAACGAATAAGTACCAACCTGCTTCTACTTTGGCCACATCATCCATGTCGTCACGTTCCAACATGTCGTACCATCGCAGCACACGGTCAAAGGTTAAATGCAATGGCAGTTCGCCGATGGTTGTTTTAACGGTTTCTTTTCCACTAAGCCCGTTCGAAAGAGTTAGCATGATTATTCACGTCAGCATATTGTTTGGCTTTAGCGTCCTTAATGTTGATCTTGTTCAAGTAGCTATAAACTTTGCCAAATACTTCAACCAAAGCACGACTAGAGTTGTGGTAATGCGCATAAATTTCTTTACCCGCGCCAGAACCAAATGCTTGATCAAAGAAATCAATCAGAACGCGGCGAACTTCGCCATAACGGGCGTTTACATACTTCAGTTGGTCATCGACCGTCATCGCGTCCAACTCGTCGTTGTCATCCTTATCAACCTTTTGAATGATTTTGCCGACTTTTAGTTGGGTTCGTTCTAATTGACTAGCCATTGAATCGTCAAAGGTCACATCACGAAGCTTGTTAGCGATTCTAAAGCTGAAGACCAGTGCTAGTTGGTCATCAATATTTACATTAATTGGCATGATTTAATCTCCTATTCATTCAGCCGCCCCGATACTCGGTATTGTGCATTTCCATGGCGACTTCGGTTCAATTATTGTTTGGGTGCAGCGTTGTTGTCGCCAAGGCCAGCGCCTTCGCTACCAGACTTAGTACCGTTCAACCCGTTACCATCGTCATTGTTTTGACCACCAGTACCCAGTACAGGCTTGCCGTTCATGCTTAACGTAAAGCTGAACGTCTGGCGCGCATTGGCATTACCACCAAATGGCACAATTGTTGTCATGGTCGCATTACACAAAGCTGTATTGCCATTTTGATCAGTTACCCGAACTAAAGTACGTAATTCATCACCCATTGACCAGAATTTACTTGCAACAAAATCCTGCGCAGGGTCACCGACTACTCGCTGCCCTGTGAAAGCATACGTAATTCGCTTACCGGTACCATCCGTTTCCGAAAATCCTTCGTCTTCCCAAAAGGACTGCGTGTCATCCGTTTCGTTAGCCGCAGGTGTCACACTAATGATTCCTTGAGAGAGTTTCGCAAACTTTGCGTTGGCTGCGTCGGTTAATGGGTCTTGACCGCCTGCAGTATCAATTTCAAATTTATTGACCCAGTTTTCTGGGCGTTTTAATGGTTGCGCCATTGTTTAATTACTTCCTTTCAATTTGCGTTTGAATTTCAATTTGAAAGTCCAAAATAAATAGGGCATAACCCTCTTCATCCATTTGTTGTGGAAAAGGCTGCCCTGTTACTTGAACTGAATTGAATAAGTAACTGTTATCTGCACTGGGAATCGAGTCCATCCCCAGATCATCTAGGAATTGCCCAATGTTGTACAACGTCTCTTGGGCGCTGTCATAGTCCTGTGTGCGAATAGCAATTTCATAATTGATTTGTTTTGTGATATTGCCGGCCATGTCTTCACTAAGAATCCGGCCACCCGGCATAGTGTACATATGCAAATTGGCATCTGGAATCAAGTACCCAGTGTACAGTTTCATTGGCAACGTTATGTTATCTTGAAAAGCCTTTTGTAGCTGCATTTCAAGATCCATATTTGGTCAGCCCCCTTTGTACGACCAGCAGCCATTGAGACATGAACAGACTTTTGCCACGTAAATCCCAACGTTTGCCAGTACCTGGTGTTGTGTAGTGAACGATAGGGTATTTACCACCATTCATGCCATAGAATTGATCACTTGCATAAGGAACTGTGTAGATCAGCTTGCTACCATCAATTGACGCAATGGCATCGTTACGCAGATTGCTTTCACGCTTAGGTACAAACTGTTCCATGTCTGTAAGCATCTGTCCGGCCAATGCTTGGCGGGTTCTCGTCAATGCTGCAGGTGAAACTGGTTGACCAGTGTGCATCGTGAAATGAATGTTAACTGGCATTACAGCACCTCCAGTTCATAGCCCCATAGTTGATCCAAATTAGGCTGTTTCAGCTCCGTGATGTTGGTCACCGTGTACTCGGTGCCTTCATACGTCACTTTGCTCTGCAAGCTATTTTTGACGTCAATATCAGGCATTGGATCTGTTATGCCGACATAAAAAATCAGCAAACCGTTTGCGACGATTTGCCGATTATTGTTAGTACCGGAATAAACTGTGCCTAGCTGCATCACACAGTGGTTGATAGTGATTGGATCATGTTGAATTGGTGTTCCATGACGTGGATCAACATCTTTTTGATTGACCAATTTAAAAATGACCCGCTGATTAGCAAGCCATTTCGGAATTCTTGGGATCATGTATGATCCACCCCCGTGTACAACAACCCAACGGAACTCAATAAGTCGCTTACGCTCGTCAATACACCAGTAATACCTTCTGTTACTTCAGAGCCTGCACCACCGTTGAACTGCATCTGAGTATGACCAATCTCAAACTGTTTCATATCACCAGTAGCAGCCGCAAATCCATTGGTTACGCCAGACTGCTGAACAAACTCAGTTTGCATGGCCACCGCTTGCATGAAGACTTTAGCACGGTGAACACGATAGGGAATACTTGATCCCGCCTCTTCAGTTAAGTCATGCAGGCCATACCAAGGATCATAGAAGTGCGTTAAGTCATTAATTGACCGTTCAGCAGCCTTTTCAGCTGTTACAAACGCGTTCGCATCGCCTTGGTCATAGCCCATTTTGCTGTATTCATCTTGCGTTAGATACCCCATCGTTCACCTTCTAATCTTCGTTTTCTGCCGACTGCTCAGTTTCTGCAACCCCATCGTCAGACTGTTCGTCCTCAATCGTCTTTAACAGCGGATGAAGAAAGTTTGGATGATCATTAATGTCAGTGGACAATAAGCTCGCAATCCGTTCTTTCTTCTTATTGGCCGGATAAGGATCACCAGGTTGGTAAACCTTACCCGTCTCAGAATCCGTAAATGGTTGTAAGACTTGATACGCCATTAGATTCGACCTCCTTAAGCCTGTGCTGGTTGCCCGTTGACCTTAATAACGGCCTTCTTGTTAGCTGGCAAAATGAATTCACCAGCCTTGCCGGCACCTTGCAATGCAACCCCGTCAAAGTCTTCAGAGTTGATAGTACGAGCCGTGTTGATCCCCGTAAACTGACGACCAACGTTAGCAATCGACGTGTAAGCAACTTCACCGGTTTGGAACTTAGATTCAGGTACTTCACGAATACTGAAGCCTTTGAAATTCAGGATGTTGTTGCTATCAATGTTAGCAGCTGAAGACTTAGCGGTAACTGTTAACGGGTGATCAACCAAAGCGTTGTACAGTTCTGGATTTACCCAGGCAATCTTTTGACCAACAGCTTCCATTTCCACGTATTCGTTGGCCAACTTGTTGAACAGCGCTAAGACCTTGTCGGCTGAAAAGTCAGCCAACGTTTCAGCATGATCAGCGTTCTTAGAAATGAACAGCCCACCTTGCTTATCGAACAGTAATACCTTAGCTTGCGCCTGTAAATCCAGACGGTCGGCAACGGCACCGTCAAAATCAGCGTTGACTGTTTGATGGTCAATACCTTCGTGGAATACCCAGTCCCATGAGTAGTTCACATCGGAATCCCCATAGATAACTTCGGTACGTTCACCGAACCGGCTGGAGTTACCAGTACCGGTCCCAAACGCAACATTTTTATCCTTCTTGTATGCTGACTTGTCGTCTGCGGTAACGTCACCAGTCGCAATTACAACGGGGATGTCACTCGTCTTCAGTGAGAATGCGCGTTTGGTATTGGTAACACCATCGAGTGCTTCCAATCCGCCGCCAAAGAACTCACCAAAGTAAGCCTGCTTCTTAAATACCGCTTGCAATAGTCCCTTAAATTGAGACTGGTACGTGCGAACACCTAAATCGTTATTTTCTCCTGCCATCTTCTGTGGCCTCCTTATTCATACTTTGCCATCTTGGCTTCAAATGGATCCGTTGGCTGATTTGAACCGCTTGGATTACCGCCAGTCACGATTTGAACGCGACTGCCAGTGTTCTCCGGTTCTTTTGTCTCAGGTTTATCCGGTGTGAAGAGGTAATCGTGATCACCCTTCAGCGTTTTAACCTGCTCCTCTAGACCGGTCAGCTTGCCATCATCCAACTTGATAACCTCATCGTCCAGAAACGGCAAAATAGTCTTCGCATCTCGAGCGCCGGCATCACGTAATGCCAAACCAACAGCATTAGCCTTCTGTGATTTTGCCAGTTTTGCTTCGCCGTCAGCTTTAGTCTGTTTTACCTGCTCCTGTAACGACTTGATTTGGTTCTGTGCATCCTCATTACCCTCAAGGCTCTTCTTCAGTGTTTTAACCTGCGCGCCGTAATCTTCTACTTGACCTTTGAAGTTATCCCGTTCTTGTGTAAGAGACGCAACTTGGGACTTCAATGGATCAAGGTCAGCATTCTGCAGCTTCATAACCCCTTCGACCTGGTCTTCAGATAATTTTAATGCAGTTAACTCTTCACGTTTCATGCGTACTCTCTCCTAACGTTATTTATTACGCGGTAACGACCGCGCGAATAGAGTGCATAACAAATGAGCCTTTTCACGTCATGCTCAGGACGGCAAAACAAAAACACGCTGCTAGGCGTGTTCGATAATACGTTTAATTTGATTAGGTTTAATACCAATCGTGTCCCATGTGGCCGGACTATCACCAATATCAAGTTCAAATCCCAATGTTGGATCAGCCGGCACATAAACAACGGTGCCTTGCCTTCCGTCAACGAGTTCGACAAGGTCGTATTCTTTAATTGTGTGAGGATCCACTAAATATTCACTCATCTTTTAACTCCTTAACATACAGCGATACAAGCCTAGTTTGACCTGACTGCTTATCCTTAATCCAAGCAGTGCGAACGTTCTTAATGGCTCCGTTTGGTCCCGTAATCGGCATGTCGACTTGATACTGCATGCCATAACCAGCATCACCTTTAGAAACCGCATGGTACTTTGTTTGACCCGCGTGTATCTGGTCAATTAAATCCTGATAATTATCTTGAGTATAACCCAGGGCTGACTTAAATACACGTGCCTTATCCGCACCACCATGTGTGTTCGTAGGGTCGAGAGCGTACTTCGTCAACTTAGCTTCAGGAATAATAGCATCACTCGCACCAGGTAATCGATATGAGTTAACGTTCATCCCCGTTTGGATCTGTTCACGGGCATAATCACGGTTCAAGAAGTCATGTGACTTGATCAGTTCTCGTAAGTTTGCCTGCTGATTGCTAATTTGCGACTTAAAATGTGCGATACCTGGTTCATCACCCAGTTGTTCAGCAGCCGCTAAACACTTCTTACTCTGGCGAATAGCACGTTCCATCGAACGTTGTCGTTGCTGCACCAAGCTGTTTGCCTGTGCCTCTTTAGCAGAGGGCATTCGCTTATCTAGTCCGGTATCGATATTCACGTCAGGATCCCATGGTGTTAGCGTATGCCGGCAATTGATTCCTTGCGTGCCACTGGCTTTGCCATACTCATGGTTGTAAATCGAATCATAACGACCGTCAAAGCCATCACTGCCACTTGGCACAAGGTTAACAATATGACCCTGAATCGGTGCACATGCTGGACGAGCGGCAGAGTGCCACGACATCTTAGCTTGTTTGACATCATTATCGCCCATTGTCTTCATCCGCATGTCATTAATCACACGATGTTGAGTCGTGTTGATCACCATCCGTGAATAGCCTTCCAGTGACCAACCTTTGCCAGCACTGTCAGTCAATTTAGTGGGGATGCCATTCCGTACCCAACGATAGATGTTGTCCCTGGTAGCCTGTTCGTGCGTTTTTAAGCCAGTGGATACTTCCATCGTCGTTTGAGTAACAATGCTACGGTACACACGCAAAGCTGCATTATCGGATATGTTACGAGTGATCAGTGATTCGTTAATGTTGTTGCTCAAGTCAAGCATCGTCTGATGTAGATAACTATCAGTAAACGCTGCTACGTCTGGTGACACTGGATGAGTGTTACCTAAATTGGCAACGATATCCTGTGTCGTGGACTGAACGGATTCTTGACCAGCAGCATGAATCATACTAGTCACTTTGCTTTCACTTACGTCATTAACGCGGGCGACCAGCTTGGCTACCTCTTTAGTCAACATGCCGGCTTTAGCCAGTTGTTCGACCTGCCATTGCAACACATTATCCTTATCGACATCCCCACTTGAATGCTGTAACGCATTGATCAACACGGCAAAGATATTCTGCTGAAGCTTTGCATACATATCAATGATGGACTGAGCGAATTCATCCGACTTAGCCATTAACCATCACCTTCGTTGTTGAGATCACTTTCAATCTTGCTCTCGCCAAACGGGGATGATGGTGCTTCACTTTGAATCTGATCAAGCCAGGTCTGGGCATCGTCCATGCTTAAGCCATACGTGCGCATGATGAACTGCAGTTTGGGTAGTACACCGGCTTGTACAGCCAACATGTCGTTCTTTTGCTGGCTGTCTTTGTCGACAAACACACCATCATCATAATGAACATCCACCTGCAGCTTATCCACGTCAACATTCATCCCTGCAAAGGGTGCCTTACCATCAGTGAACAACTGTTCTGCGGATCCCACCTCGACGATTGACTCAATCAACTCAGTAATAAACTTCGTTAACTTGGTCAGATAACTGGAACGCGTCTGATAGGTCATTGAGTTTTCACTGACAACTTGTGTAGCTGTTTGTACACCACCGTCAGCGTCTTTAGTGAACGTACCGGTCGATAAACCCATACCATTCTCTAATTCCTTAAGGTGCTGTTGCATCATACTGTCAAAAGCATCGGCACGTATCTCTGGTGTGATGTCTTGAAGTAAGGTACCAGCGTCTCTAGCGTTCACAGACATAATTGTGTCATCGTCTGGGTCAAAGTAAGGGCCAGCATGTAATTCATCGCCAGGCTTTACTAGGCTACCGTTCACGGCCACTTTTTTCTTTCCCATCCGAACTTCCCAGAAACGGGCGTCATGAATGTAGTTAATTGCATCTAGTATTGAACGATTGTTCTCAACAATCCCTACCCCAAGTGGACTCTCTGGTTCCTTGTTATTGGGACCAGGATTTTTGAAGTAAACAAAAAGCGGACGTGAGAGTTGTGGAATTCTCACATTCGCTTCGATACCTGTATCAACATCATCACTACCTAATGGAACTTGCACGCCGATTCGCGTAGCATTCTCTGACCTGTACAGTTCATTAGTAATCACATAGTCATCGCCGTCCCACTGATGAAACTCTAGCAACGTGTAATAGTACCGAGTACCATCGACGACCTTAATCGTTCGTGAGGCAATAGCTGCCTGACTCACTTCTTGCGTGTTTGCATCCAGTGAGTAAAACTGGTCAGATCGCACCCAAGCAATTCTAATTTGATCACTATCATCCACATAGGGACGTGCTGCAAAGCCACCGGTTGGCAATCCTTGCTCAAACTTTTCTTCTAACACGTTCTTAAAGTCGCTGTCGTCCAAAATAGCATTGATTTTAGCTTGCAAGTCATCATTGCCCTGCAGACTAATTTCAAATTGTTCATTCAGGCAGATGGAAGCTAACCGACTTGCACACATCTTAGTCATGTTGATTGTGTTGAACTGTCGATGTCGTGTCTCGCCGTCGTGGTTCTTATAGTCAATCGTATTGGCTTTCATACCTGTGCTGTAGATGTAGTTACCGGCATAGTAGTTCATGCCTCGTTGAATACGTTCGACTTCCGAACTAGTCGTTTGAATACGCGGATCATCAGTAATGCTGTTTAAGTCTTTACCCATACCCAGCTTTGCACCCCCTTTCTGGAAAAAGTGTTTAATTCGACTAATTAGTCCCACTGTCATCACCTACCATTCGAGACCTAAGTCAGCTTTGTTATCTAAACAGAAGTATTGGAAGTTATCACACGTGTGGTCATCCACCTTAACAACCTTAGGATCATCAGACTGTAGCGTGTTTTCATCCCATTGATACCGTTCATGTTGAGCAATAAAATACTTCAGGTTGTTAGGCGTCGGCAAGTAGTAGAAGCCATCACGGGCCAACAATGAATGAACATTGTCGATCATGTCGCCCTTCTTTAACTTGTGTACTGGATGCCATTCATCCCCAAAGTCGTTAAAGTATTGATTACGCAATGCCGCTTCAGCAGAGTCCATTGTCTTCTGCCATGCTGACAGTCCATACTGCTCTTCAATGCGCGTCACAAAGTCGTGAATCTCTGGCGACAGCTCACTAGGTGCCTTCTTATGAACCTTACCTTCAGGTGAGTAGTAATAAGTGTCCAATAGCACTGCTCTGGGCTTGCCTAACTCGTCTGGTGCAGCCAGAATGCCATAGGCACTGACTGCCGTAGCAGAGACAGCATGCCCAGTATCAGCACTGAAATACAACGAGGCAACGTGATCACTGTCGGGGATGTGTTCCATCCTGTGAAACTGTGACATGTTGTAGATGTTCGTACCTAAGCCAACAACTTCACCCAAATAAAGCCAACGATAGTAGTCGTAGTCAGTTTTCTTATACTGCTCAATCAAACGTAACTGCTGATCAGTAGTGAATCCCAACTCATCGTCCAAATAGGTTGATGAATCAACGAAGTATTCAGGATCGTTTTCACATTCAGTTACCCATTCATTAATCCATTCATATGGGTTACGTGGTGGGTTGTAAGAATAGAATATCTTGACGTTCTCAACGGCCGGCGACTTGTGACGAATGAAGGTTGGATTACCCTGGTCAAATACCTCACGGCCTTTCATGTTGGCGGCTTCTTCATACCACACAGCAATAATGTCGCGAATGGTGTTTGACTTAAGCTTCTTTGGATCATCCGCACCATAGAAGTAGAATGTCGAACCAGTCCGTTTCTGGACGATACGCATTGGGGATGTGTAGAACTCAAATTCGTTGCCGCAATGCAGCCAGTCCAAGGCCTGATCAATCTGCATGTACACAGCATCGTGAATATGGTTCAAATTATCCATGACACAGATAACATTTGCTTTGTAACCGGCTTTAATGACTTTCTTCATCATCGTGACTAGCTTCATGCTGATCACCGATGATTTAAATGAGCCACGGCCACCATGCGCCAAGATGTAAGGACATTTCGTGTTCCACAATGGTGCAAAATGCGGATTAACCATCGTAGACATCCGGAGCACACGTGTCTTGTTATTCAAATCATCAAGAACTGCTGTCTGCATGTTCATCCCCCAAATCATCAACAATCGTCGTTGCATCCGTGCCGGCATCTTCTGGTTCAAGGTGCTTTAATAGCTCAAGCAAAGCTCTTTGTTTATCCGGTAGTTCAACAATGACTTCGCCTTTATCAATGTGCACACCTTGAATCTGTGACATATCCACTTCGCTCTGTTCATGGAACCTTACTGAAGATTCAGTGTACGTGATTGGATCACCTGTCTGAGGATTCATCATCACCCGGCCGTATTTAACAACTGGAATTTGTTTTGTTTCCACATCCACAATGTCACCAATGTTAGCAAACGCCTGGCGTTTCAATTCATGCAGGACGTCCTGTGCCGAGATGAATTCAGACTTTTGACGTTCCGTGCGGAGTTTGCTGATTTCGGCCTGCACCTTAACATTACTTAACATCCTTGAACCACTAGCCATGGCCGTTTTATGGTCAACTTCATACGCACGTTGATATGAAGAAGTAGCGTTAAATGACTGCAAATAAAAGAGGCAGAACAGTTTCTGCTTATCGTTAAGCTCACCGTTTGCCTCTAAATCATTTGCTATTTTTGCGGGTGCACCCCTTGTTTTAGGGTGCACCCTTTTTGCTGTTTTGGGTGCACCCGTTGAACGGGTCCATCCATGACGTTTTCGCCACGACTTAACTGTGTTGATTGACACGGAATACTTGGCAGCAATGTCCTTGTACTTCATGCCATCAACATAGTCTTGCTCAGCATTATGAATTTGCTCATCAGACGCCATTACATATCACCACACCTCCAATTTAAGCATTAACGAAAAAATCACTCTTCAGGTGGAAGAGGCTTAAGAGCTTCAGCCAATGCTTTTTGCGAAATCTTTATTCTCTTAGTTTTAAATATCTGGCCACGACTGTTTCTCACGTATGGCCAAATTGAAAATTTTTCGGAAAAATGTTCGGCCTGTGCTGTTGCCAGTATGGCCTGCCCTTTTTCTTTAAACTCATGACTTTCTTCTTGCTCTAATCTGACTGGATATTTTTCATGATAAAATCCTATATGCCGTTTATCGCTCAAAAGAAAACCTGCCGCTGTTATTTCAGTCGGAATTGGGCCAACATTTATCGCCTCAATAACGTAATCTAGTAAGATCATTTCAGGAACAGAATAATTTGTCTTACAATTTACTTTAATTCTTACTTTCCCTTGTCTGTGCTGCAAAAACATTGTTGTTACAACGGCACCGATTGTACCAACAGCTCCAAACCATTCAGCCCAAGATCCGATTTCTATTCCCCAAAAATGCATGTATTCACCTCATATTGTTTTAATACAAGTATACACAAAAACCGTCCCGTGAGTGGACGGTCAGTCAATGCTAGCAACGAAAATTAAGAGAGGAACACCTCTCACCTCTTTTCATTGTTTTGTTGGGTTGCCCCAATTCTGCCGGTGAGGATTCGCACCCCACATGATTAACATCAAGACGTTCGGACTTAACCCCTTAAAAACGGACGTAGTTAATCTAACTTGTCAGCGTCTACCTATTCCGCCACAACAGGTTTTATTACTTTGCCTCTTCTAAGTCCTTAATGCGCATTCGTAAAATGTGAGCTTGACGATCCATGTTCTGCTTTTGGCGTCTCATCCACATGTCCTGCGTTTTGCTAACCTTAATTTCATCACCGTCAATTGCTTCTTGTAACCTACCTGATTTTCGATAAGTCTCATCAAGTTCCGCCTTTAACTTTGTAATAACCTCTTGCATGTAACTAACCAGCTTTCATCTAAAGTAATGCCGTGGAGTGGAATCGAACCAGCTCTTGAACCAACACGGCAACCACACGGGGAATGTGTTTTATCAAATTATTTGATGCTATCACTATAACCCCTAAAGTCGGCGGGCAACCGGCGGATGTTCGGCGGATTTATGGCGGACAATCGGCGACGAGTCGGCGAACTTTTTAGTGGTCAACTCTTCTTAACATGTAAATCAGACGATGGATGAAGCATGGCAAACGTCCACAAAGCCTCATTTTCGTAGTCATTGAACGTTCTCGATGGAACTGAATGCCTCAGCTTAGTGTGCAACTTTTTACGAATATCAAAGTTAGCAAATTGCTGCAAATATTTCATTTCTAAAATGATTGCATACATCTCGTTCGGTTCCCCCATTTGGCGCATCCCCGCCAGAACGTTCTTAATCACCAGAATATGGTGTTCGGAATCCAAGTCAGCAACAATCGATGACTCAGCTGTGTTAACAAACGACTGTCCTTTCGGTTGACCATCACTCACTGGTGAAACCAATGCCATTCGTGCTCGTCTAACATCAATACTGTATTCTTCATACTTCTGCAACTCATTTCGAGCAGCTGCGATACACGCCTTCTTATTCATGTTTCCAAATATATTTGATCTCAAAATGCTACACTCCCCCGTGTTTTGGCATGGTATAATGAAATTTGTCAGAATCATTTGCATGCCGCCCACGAGGCGGCTTTTTTATTTAAACAGGTCGTCATATTTTACGGCGTTGGCAATCAGCTGCATGTCTTCAGGTAACTGTATTTTCCTCAGCAGTTTTGCATGATATGGACAGAAGTCACTATTTCCAAACTTTTTAGCGCATTCATCACAAAGCGGAAAACTGCAGGTCTCATACTTGCTTTGCTGACTCATTGGCACATCAAACATAAAATTATTGTAATCAACGACAAAGTCACATAAACGTGTAGAAGGTCTCTTCTTACAAACACCGCACATTTTGCTTCGCTCCATAATCTGGCCAACAACTTGTCCCATGATTGTTTTCCCCTCTTTTACACGTTCAATTTGTTCACTAGCTCCATTAAATCGCCCTTTAACTTGATGCCTGTGTGATCGATGTGACGTTGATCCAACCAATCAGTAATTTCCGGAATAGTGTTCATATTACTTGGACGACCATCATCGGCCTTTTTATCGTCAAACATTTGTGCGTAGTCATCCTGGTTGTCTCGTCTATCTCGATATAAGGTATTGGCTCGATAAATGAATCCCTTTTCATCTGCCACTCCCCACACACCGGTAGCAGCGGATAAAAATAGTTTCTTATCACACTTACGACAGCGCACAAATCTAAATCCTTCAGGGACTTCGTCTGTGTACGTCTCACCACATATTGGACACTCAATGTCTGCCTTCACTCGAGGACGTTCTCTGAAAGGAGTAAATTTCCAATTACCCGTGAGTGAATCCTGTTTTTTTGATACTGGTGATTCTTCAACAGCGGTGGTGTTTTCTTGTCCATCATCCCCGTCAACGACGGTCTCACCATCAATGGTTAAGTTGTCATCATTGCCGGTAACTAATTGGTAAGCTCTAAAAACCTCTTCAAAATTGAGCTCACGATCAGATTGTAAATGTAGTTGTAATTCCTCAGATTTAATGTTCAATTCCATTTGTATTCTCCAATTTAATTTTTCGTGGCTGCAGTCTATCCAGTTGATCAACCAATTTATACAGTTCATGCTCGACATCCTGGATTGTCCAATAATGTTCGTTTGGTAACGCACTAATATGATCAATTAGTCCTGGGATTATGTCCCCCAGGTGGGCACAATCAAAACCGATTTCCCAATATTCTTCATTCTGCATCGCATATGTCAGTCCGCCATGCACATCTACTGGAATGTCCTCGTAATCACTACCGTAATAGGGGTGCTTTGACGGCAATTCAACATATCCACAAAGATGTCCTAATTCAGGCATCCTTTTGATCTCACACAAGTATCCTTTAATGCGAAACTGCTCGTGATTGGGTTCTTCAGTCCATGGATTTTCTTCAGTTTTGTTCAACACGAACGTCCTCTTTTCTTAGCTGTTTGCTTGGGTTAAATTCAAATCCGTCAATACTTTCAGGATTGTTTTTGTGCTGACGTTCATATTTGCTAACCACATCAGCAATTGCATATTGTTTTAAATGTTGCTTTGACTCGTTAATAATCATTTTCGTCCTCCCATTTGACGAGAACGTTCTTTAGTTCTGTCGTACATGCCGATATTGAGTTTGGCTAAGCTAAGACCAGTTCGCGTTAAAGAAGCATCATGATTTATTAACCCCTTACGGTTCATTTCTAACATTTGACGTTTCGTTACAAGCACTAGATTATCGAGCTGAACATGCAATCGATTACCATCGGCAAACATTATGACGTGCCCAGATGGAATCTTGCCATACTCCTTTTCATAGTTCAGTCGATGAACTTGTTTCCACACGTTTGGCTCAGCCGTCTTACGCCACAAATATCCGTCATCTTTAACAACCTCAGTGCCAACGACCACTTTGTTCAATGGTCGTTGGCCCTTTTTAAACTGTGTAGCCACACTTCCCGGTGCCGAACCTGGATGTTTTCCTTTATTAGCAGGTACATGACCTTTTGGAAATTGCCCAGTGAGACCACTAGAAACATGCCGATTGTTCATCCACGCTTTCAATCTAGGAACGGTTAATATAACTGCAGGTGAGAAGCGTTCGTTAAATTTGGCAACGATTTCTTTGCGATAGCGACCTGGAATAATGCTACGCAGGTATTCTTCCTGATTATCAGACAGCAACCTTCTACCCATTGTTATCCTCCAGCATTTTTGGCATCTTGCTATCAGCATTCATACGATCATCGAATGATACTTTTGCCTTCAAAACTAGATCAGCATTGGAAATAGCTTTGCCAGCAACATCGCTAATCGCTTTAGCGCGTTCAATTTCGTTTGATAAATCCTCACCCTTTAAATCTTCATCATCCAAGCGTTCAAGCTCTGCAAAAAGATGATTGTTCAAATCGCCTAATGTATTTTTTGTCATATTATTCATCCCCGTTCGATGGTTTAACTTCTTCTAACAACTCTGGATGATCAAATTTGCTTCCGTAACTTAACAGTCCCATAGTCTCTTGATACAGTGGCAAAGTTCGTTTATGACGATAGTTGTGCACAATCCACTGACCATCACACAATTCAATGACGCCCATCAAACTTTCTGGATCACCTAGATTGTCGTGAAACAACGAAACAATGTCATTTTCATAAGCCTCAACGTGATTAAAATCTTGCCGACCAGTGTACTCCGAGACCGTGGCACTTTTGACTGCGCACCACACTTCAGGTGTGTAATAGTCATCATCAGCATCGGCGGTCCCATCCAGCATGTAGCCATCGTTATACATTCCAACTACAAACTTGCCTTTATGTGGAACACCACTCTCATTCATTTGTTGCTCACTAAGTTCAGATATTGCTTTAAATTTAATTTCTCGCATTACCATTGCTCTCCTAAAATAGGGTTTGCTGTGTAGACACGGCTCTAGCTTCTCTCGTGGTTTCATAAACAACCAGGTTGTGCATTGTGCTTTCTCCACAATCGAACATATCTAAATTGATGAAATAATTTTCACCAATATTGAAAATAAGTTCGTGATCATCATTGATAAACCACTCGTTTGAAACACAATGTCTGTTCCAAGCGTCAAACTCGATTAGTGTGTGACAGGCATATACCTTGCAATCACTGTGATTATATCTTCGCCCGCGTTTTAGCTTGTCCGGTTGATAATATGCTGCCAGTTCCCGTGAGTTATTAATTTTTATCATTTCCTGTACGCCTCACTTGTGATGGTTCTCGTTTAAGTAATCACGGCAGTACCAGTACAACAATGCTGCAACAATCGCTGTCAGGCCTAACATCTTTAGCGCACCAATACCGTCTTGATGGGCACTAAAGATAAACGTGTAGCAAATTCCAACGAGCGTGCCGACACTCAATGCACTGATAAATAACCATGCAAACGCTTTGTCGAATTTACTCATGACCAACACCATTACGCAGGTCCATTTGGGGATGATATCCCGCAGCACTCAACTTCTCGTAGATGAACATGCGCCCTTTCTGCGTCCACTTAGTAGTCATGCTAATGTCAGGGCGACCATCAGAGTGATAAAAGTGAGTCGTGTCTGACTTGGTGTAGCCCTTACCCATCAAATCCATATACAAAATCCACTGACCACCGGTTTTATGCTGCACACGTAATCGGTGCAAAATCTTGTTTAGTGCGTTAGCAGACATGTTGTAATCGGCCGCAATCTGAGTAGTCGTAACCGCTTCATGCGTGGCCAAAATGGTGCTCAGATAATCAACACGAGGGCGATAGTCAGCTACTGTTTGCTGTAACTGGGCATTCTCGTCATGCAAACGCTGATTGTCAGCTTGACTGTCCTTGTATCGTGTCAGCATTTGAATAAACGTATCCGGATCCCCAAGAATCTTATCGACAGTTGTTGGTGTTGCATACATCCCTGTTTTCCGAATCGTGGGTAACACTTCATGCCGAACCCAGCGGTCGAAACGCTTAGCTTGTGATTTACGACTAGCACCAATCAGACGATACAGACCTGGTTCGGAAACAAAGTTTGTTTCACCTTCCAAGCCGCCTAAGTTGAACTTAGTCACCTCGTCTGGGTCCAAGCGGCCCACTGCAACCGTCGTGTTGGATAAGCCTAAACTCTTAGCAACATCAATGGCTGCGAACCATACTTCACCATCCGCATTGACGGTACGAACGTTGTTGCTTTCGAAATTGAATACCTGCTTAACTTGTTGCTCTAATGGTTGATTTTCCATGCTATCCTCCTAGCTCTGTGGCTCTGATACTTTAAACAGCGGAATTGTTGGTCCAACGACGGAACTAGATGATTTTCCGCCTGAAGGTTGCCGACGCTGTTGCAAGTAATCGTCAATTGCTGGTACCGACTTTAGGTTCTTCTTCTGCCAGTCAATCAAAATACGATCGATGTAGCGCAGACTGTACGCCTGATTAAGCACAGCCTCACGCAGCGCAATCAACACGATAGCCGGTTCAAAATGATCTTGGTCAAACCAGTTAGCAATCGTGCTCAGTTCGGTTGGACTGAGTGGCCGGCCAAACTCCTTCTCGATTTTGTTGAAAGCGTCCTTGCGCGCGTTTATTTCTTCCTCACTGTTGTTAGTTGTGTTAATAAGACCGTTTGGTTTAGTCTCGTTTAGTTTAGTTAATGCTGAACTACTGCCTGCACTGTTGTCTGCACCATTGCCTGCACTACTGCGTGTACTACTGTCTGCATTATTTGCAGGCAGTTGTTCATACAAACGGTTAATTTGATAAATGGCAGCCTGATTACCCTTTCGTGAAGTCCACGTAACGAGACCTGACTGTTGTAAATTATTCCTTGCTTTGAAGAAGTTTCGCTCTTTTAGTCCAGCTTTCGAGCACAACACCGACGAGGCTACCGCAAAAGTATCCGACCATGCTGTCTTATTGTTTATGGCCATCAATGCGTGCCATAATGCAATTTCAGATGAATTCAGTGGGTTTGTTTCGAGCCTGTCATAGAATGCCTTCAGCTGCAGAATGTAGTTCAAGCGAACACCTCCCCGTGTTAGACGATCGACAATTGTTGACCGTTGTTATTTTCCTTACTCTGCTTGATTACCTGTGTGATCTCATCTGAAATATCTTGTAACTGTTTAAACTCAGCAGTCTTCATGCCTGTTACGCTGTCAATACCACTATCGCCAAGTACGCCAAGGAACAATTTCTTAGCTTCGTCATCACTACCAACAACCTTCTTAAGCAATCCGAACTGGGCGTTAATAGCCGCAACCTTGTCCTTACGAAGTCGTTGTTGACGTTCTTCAGGAGTCAGCTGTTTATGCTGTGGCCGTGCTCTCTGACTCTGCTGTGAACGGCGTGGACGCTGTTGCTGACTAGGTGCATCATTATTAGCCAGCTGTGCATCGTCGTCTTCTTCAGCAGCCACACCGAACGCAGTCTGTAATGAATACCGACGTGCATACGTCAAAGCAGAACCAACGTCCTGTGGCCGTGTACCAGTCGTCAGAGTGACAGGGTCAAATTGAATGAACTGGCCACTTTCGTGATAAATAACTGTACTAACAGACACTTGCCCACCATCAATGTGAGGATTCTGCAGGTACGTGATGCCAGTACCGTCACGTGCTTTATCAATAGCTGCAATCACTTGTGTCAGATCCGCATAGTTATAGGTGAACGAGTCACCTTTTTTACCTGCAGTCTTACTTTTCGATGGTTGCTCCAGATTAGACTGCAACTTACCCATCGCAATAATCAGTTTGGTAATTTCATCACTTTGTTGCATGTGACTCACCTACCAATTCTGACCAATCCGTGATATGCTTACTTTGTCTTGAAAACATATCAATGTTTGGAAACCGTAAACCATTGCCGTGGTTTGCGGCTTTTTTGTTATCCGAAGAAATCACTCGCCCAAGTGCCCCATTTCGTAACAATCTTTCGGACAATGGGACGGACATACTTCGCATAAAACGCTTGGATTTCTTTGTCATCAGTTAAACGACTCCCTTCTTTGATCAGTGACTTACATAATTCCCAAAATAGAATCACAATGACACCTTTTAGCAGTGCAACCAATTCAATCACCCTCATTCTTATGACATGTGTAGATCTACCCAATGATCAGCAGTCATGACGTTGATCAAAACGCTCTTTTCCGAACCGGGCAATCGGCAATGGGTCAACCTCCTGTTTGTACCAACTACGGATAGTCGACACTGAAACGTCATATCGTTTAGCCGCACTAGAAACGCTCATTGTGTATCGTGTGTCTGTATTCTTAACTGACCTAGCCCTTCGTGCATGAATCGTAATTGGCATGTTTTAACCTCGCTTTCTGTAATGTTTACGAACTAGTTCTGGCTCACCAAGCCTATAAAGTTCAAATAATGTAATGCCTCGCAACTGACACTCATAATTTAGCAAGGTAATTCCTAGCAACCATTCTTGTAAACGTTGGACAAGGTAATCATCGAACTGCTTACCTTCCTTCTTGGAAAGCACTTCACCCGTTGCCAACTTGACGTGAATATGATTGCCCTTGTACATCGTGTTGGCCTCTTCGGCTTCCAGCTGCTGATAAGCCTCGACAGAAATCGCATCATGTTTAAACGCATCGCCATTTAGCATTGGTAAAATCTGATACAACTGATGAGCAATTTCATACATAGTTTCTGGGTCATCCATGGATTTAGCGATGCGCATTGCACCTTCATCAGTTAGATGTTTACCAGTTAGATAGTTATAAAAGCTGGATTGCTTAATGCCACTGGTCATTTGGACCGCCTTTGCAGGAATATTTAATCGTTCCAATGCCTCACCAAAAATTCCCGCCACTCGTTTTGCCTGCATTTCTTGCAACTCTCACACCCCCTTTCGTTGGAATTTTAGCGTCTATGATTACAAACCCAGTCGATTTACGCTAAACGTGTGCTTAAGAATGCATGTTCGACCAGTCAATCAAGGTGTAACGATCATTAACGATTGATTGAACACCCATATCATCTAACTGTTGTAAGACCTCTTCTGGCATACGTTCACTCAACAACTTTGCTGATGTACGCCCGATTAGTGTTGATTCAAAAATGGTTGTGCTAATTAGTTTCAACTGACGAGCTTCCTCACCTGTTGTTTTAGCAGTAATAACTGCTTGTTCTAAGCCTTCCATGATTTACCTCCGTGTTCTTTTGAAATTGAATATTTACATCCCCGCTTATGCGATAATTAGAGTCGAAAGCGAGGTGACAAAAATGAGCGAGCTAACTAAAGAACAACGTGCCCATGATTTAGCAATCACGGCCACACAACTTGAGGCTCAAAGAATAATGCTTAGCAAGTCAAACGGTGGCACTGAGCCCAGCGACTTTGATATTTACCGGTATTATTACAAAACCTATCAAGCGTGCTTAGAGGCAATGAACAAAGATTTCTAATTCTTGTCATCGTTTGCAGTAGCAATGTGCTTTCCGTCAATCAGTAATCTGGTTGCTACGTCTTGCATTGAATCCTCTTGCACCGTTTGGAGCAATCCTGTGATGGCCGCCACCATTGCAGGATTGTTTTGGCAATCACCACTAGTTAGCGATTGATGAATAAAGTTGAGTACATCTTGTCGAATCTGTTCACTGTTTGCATTTGCTTCTTTGCCCATTTCACTGCCTCCTAATCGTTGCTCGCTAACATGTGACTTTGTAACGTCAGAATATTTACACCGAAACTAGTAGCAACCACGTGAACATATGGTTCATTAATCTGCTGCAAGTAGTTCACTAACGGTTCGGCCAGCATATTGAGTTTGTCGATGTCTTTCTGTTCTACTTTCCTACCTCCTATGCATTCTGTTTATTTAAGTCTGTACTATTAGTATTATCGCAACCAAACAAAAGAACATCGGTTGTTACACCGAGTGTCGAAGCCAATTGAATAACAGTTTTTGTTGATCCGTTACGACGACCGCTTTCAAGTGATTGAATCATATTAATAGACAGGTGGGTTGCTTCGGAAAGCTGTTCTTGAGTCATACCAACGTTTTCACGAATTTGCTTTAGTTTCATGCACTTATCTCCTTTCTTTATGTACACATAGTAATACTACTTATAGTACAAGTCAACTCTTATAGTACATATTTCATTTCTTTTCTGTGCATTACTATGAGTACAACCTATAATACTAATTGTAGAGGTGAACAAATGAATATTGGCGAAAGAATTGCTGAACTACGAAAACGGAACTCAATGACTCAACCTATGCTTGCTAAAGCGATGGATGTAAGTCAGAGCACAATTACAAGCTGGGAAAACAACCGTCGTGCTATAAGCAACGAAGACTTGTTAAAACTTTCGAAACTATTTCACGTCACAACAGATTATCTTCTGGGCAATCATCAGACCCCTGCATGGGCTAATGAAAAAGACACCCGTGATTTAGCAACCTTTCTATCACAGAACGAAGGATCTATGACATACGAAGGCGATAATCTAACAGAAGATGAAAAAGCACAACTACGTGTTGCAATGGAAACCATCTTCTGGAAGCGTCACCGTCACGGAAGGAAGGCTGATTAATATGAACTACGATATAAAGAGAGTAACAGAATATATCGCCCATCATTTTAATACAGCCAATCCTTTTCGTATTGCCGAACTGCTTAACGTTCAAGTTGACTGGGTTAATATTGGAAAATATCCTCTTGGCAAGACTGTGTATGACGAAGGTGCGCCGATTGTTCTAATGAATAAGAGTATTGAACACACGTCAAAACAGTATTTCGTTATGGCACATGAATTAGGCCATGTAGTGCTACAAGAAGGACTGATTGGTTATTACACAACTGCAATGCATGGTCGTTCATCTCTTGAAGCTGAGGCCGATGAGTTTTCTGTTGCTTTGTTAGGACAGTTATTCATTGAAGAAAATGACCGTATGCCAGAAAACTGGGACGAACTCGTACATGATTATGGCTTTCCTAGTTGGAATGGCTCACAAATAATTTAAAGGAAGTTAACATGAAAAACTCACCTTCTCGTCTAAAACTTGTAATTGGAATATTAATGACAATCATTTTACTCATTAACATAATCTCTGATTTAGGAACCTTTTACGTATCGGTTCAAGACGCACTCATCATCGTGGGACTGAAAAACGTTTTTTTGATTCTCGCAACCATTGTTGTGCTTGTCTACTGGAATAGAACTGCTAAAGTTGCCAGCTCTTTTGCTCTCGGCTTTTCAATTTTAGAATCACTCTGGCTAATACTTATACATTCCACAGCTTCAGTCTTCTATTTCTCACTTATCTTCATCGTCCTAACCCTGATAGCCCTGCTAGTCGACATTCATGCGTCACGTCAGCAAAAGTAAAAGCACCGAACTACCGATTAGGGCTGTTCAATGCTTCTTCAGGAAAAAAACTATAATAAAAACCTAGTCCAATACTGACGACTTTAAAAGCTGCCATTTTTGAGGAGGTGAAAATATGAACATTGACTTTCATGCATATATTCCAATAATTTCAAAATGGTTTGCCATTTTAATTATTTTGTATCTGCTTTGGATTTTTTTAATCATCCCAGGCTTTCGGTATTTACATGCTGGCATTCTTGACAAGATGCATTCACAAAAATGGTTTTGGAAACATGTTGTACATTATGATACCCGAAATTACCACGAAACGCTCCAACTAGAATCATCAGAAACTAAGTTCTTTGCCTTTCTTGATAAAAACCTGTCCCAAGGTGCAGGTGTTCGGTCTGGACACAATAACTTATATGTAGTAACTAGTGGCCTAACCTCGCCTTCATTCAAATCAAAATCTGATAAATTTTGGTGGACTTTACGCAATTGGGATAAAAGAACTTTCGAAATTCAGTATCGATCCAAGGTTTAAGCGCCACCCCACCCCCGGTTCGCGCAGGTTCGACTCCTGCGGTGGGAATCCAAATAAGCATTGATAAAAACTAGGAGTATCAATAATGTCAGAAGACACCGAAGCAATTGGAATTTTAAACATTCCCACAACTACAAAATACTGGTTGGTCAGAGCAAATGGTGGGAAATATTCCACAGATTTCAATGAAAATGGATTTATTTCCTTGGATCATGATGAAGTCACTATAAAAAGCATTGCGCATAATGATTCTCCTAAAACATTGAATGGTGAAACAGACATTCGTTTGTTGTATCAGCAAAAATATCCAGACAAGTCTAAACATTGGCAAACAACTGCTGCCAAACAATGTAGCGAGTTTGTGTACTCAATGAAAACTGGCGATGTTGTCATCACGCCTGGCAAAAACACCGATTATCTTTCCATTGGTGTTATAGCAGGAGATCCATATGATGCAGATCGGACGGTTTTAAACCGCAAAGCTGAAATGCACAAAAGCCGACTGATCAATTATGTTGTTAGTGAAAACATTAAAAGGCGTCCAGTTACGTGGATAAAAACAATAGGTCGTAACTCTCTGCCAGGCGAACTATACTGGATGCTTTCAGCACATCAGGCTGTATTCGACATTTCTAAATACGATGAGCATATTGATCCACTCTTATTTCCACTTTATCAGAAGGCAGACCAACTTCATTTGTCAGTGCACACGACCACAGATGCAGACCTAACCCTCGCGCAATGGCGAGGCATAACTGCACTAGGAAACACGGATGAAGTAGAAAATTCCGATAAAATTCTTATGCAGGCAGACGTTCATTGCCCTGGCGTTATTCAGCTCATCGCTAGTGTTGCAAACCAACAGGCATTACTTGAGGCTCTCAAAACCTTAACAGCTCTGGCGGCAACAGGTGGCATAACTTGGGGCAGCATTTATGGCGTTCTGTTACTACTGATGGGTAAGGATGGTCGTAAAGTTGGACTACTTGTCTGGGCTAGCACCATATTCGGAACAATTAGGAACGAACGATTGAAAAATAAAATTGAGAATGAAGAGTTAATGGCAAAAGAAAAACAGCTTTCCGAAGTTCAAAAAGCTGTTGCTGAAATTAAGCCCAAAATCATCGATGACGGAACCGCCATTGCAAAAGGAACGCCGTTGCCCGATCAGAAGGACGACGATAACTCACCCGAAGAAGCAAAATCGTCAAAAAATAAAAAAACGGAAAAAAGGGCAACGGATGATAAGCATGAGCAATAGGCCAAAGCAACAGAGCAGATACAACAGATGGTATTGAGGCTAGTAGAAAATAAACAAAAGCCTTTTTCATTGCTCACACCTCCCTTTTGAAGTGAATTTTAACACAACAATTTTGTAGACGGCATTTATTCACCATCTTTTAAATCAATTGTTATAAAGGGCTTAAGCCCTTTTATTATGTTAGCAAAAGAACGTATGTTTGTAAAACAAGAACGTATTTTCCAAAGAAAGGAAAAAATCATGGGAACAATTAAACCATATACACTAAAAAATGGAAAAAAACGTTGGGAAATCCAAGGTTATGCTTCATATAACCGTGGGACTGGTAAACCTAAACACTATCACCTACGTAGCTTTACAAGCTACCTCGAGGCAAATGCCAAGGTTAAAGAACTTGAGGCTGGTTATGCAAATGACAAGTTCAATAACACACATCTTGGTGATATGCGAATGTCTGATTATCTTGAAGAGTGGTTAACCGAAATAGAGACTGGTGTAAAAACTGGAACCACGATTCGTCATCGTTTTATCATCGACCACTACCTCATCCCTAACATCGGAAAATTTAGACTGAAGGATTACACTTTGCGTGACCACCAGCAGTTCATTAATTTTCTTTTTCGAACACATAAATATGGCAAGCCAAATCCAAGTACAGGTCGCAAGCAAGGTCTTCGTTGGTACACTGTTCATGGTATCGATGCAGTTCTTTCTGCTGCGTTTCGTGATGCTGTACGCCTTGGCTATGTTGATACTAATCCAACCCATGGTGTTGTGTATCCCAAAGAATTTAGGCCAACAAACGGCAGACGTGCCCTCCACTACTACACTGCTGACCAAGTAGATAAATTCTTGGATAAAGCACTTGATGAACGCGATGGATTGATGTGGTATCTGTTTTATCTTAATGTGTTCGACGCTGGACTGCGTAAAGGTGAAGTTACTGGTCTATGGTGCAAAGATGTTGATTTGCAGAATAACTTGCTCCACATTCGACGTGAACGATTATTCAAGGCTGAAACGCCGGATACAATTGTGTACGATGATCCAAAAACAGAAAGTAGCATACGAGATGTTCCAATGACCAGTCGACTAACCGATGGATTCTATTCATATCTGCGTCATCGTTTCAATGTAACTAGTAATGCGGAAGTGATCATGTCATTGAAGCAATACCCTGAAGAACCAATTTTCGTTCATTTACAAGGTCAAACAACGGGTATGGTGATTCGTGAACGAACAACCAACAGCACTTGGACACGAATTGTGAAGCGTGCTGGCTTGCCTCACATTCGTTTACACGATGGTCGACACACTAATGCTGTCAGAATGAGACAAGCTGGTGTTAGCTTGGAAGACATCGGCGGTATCCTTGGTCATAAGAATGTTAAGACAACCGAAATATATGCTGAAATAACTCCAGATGTAAAAGAAAAAGCCATCCAAAAAATGGATGACTTTAATCAAAACTCTCATTCAAATGTATCTACTGTTAACCAAAGTGTTAACCACTCTGACCAAAATAATGGTAAAAATGTTTCACGCAAAGAATCTTAACGGCTTACAAACATTGTTACATCACTGATTAATGTACTCTTTCGTCGATGCAATGATGTCAGCAAGCCCCTTCTTTGCGTCGGAGAAGAACATCTGCGTGTTATCCATCGAGAACAGTGGGTTTTGAACACCAGCATACCCTGTGCTCATTGACCGTTTGATAACAACCACGGACTTCGACTTATCAACGTCTAGAATTGGCATCCCGGAAATAGCGTTACCGCTTTCGCGTGCCAATGGGTTGGTAACATCGTTCGCCCCGATAACAAGAGAAACATCAGTGTTTTCAAACATGGAATTTGCTTCTTCCATCTGTTTCATCTGGTCGTAAGGCACGTTAACATCAGCTAACAACACATTCATATGTCCTGGCATCCGCCCAGCAACTGGGTGAATGGCGTAATTGACATTGATACCATTGTCCGTCAACAATTTGGCCAACTCAGCGACTTCGTGTTGTGCCTGAGCAGCGGCCAACCCATAACCAGGAACAATCATGACATTGTTAGCATAAGCAAGTTGCAAACCAATATCGTCAGCTGACGTTTCTTTAACGTTAACGGGTGTTTCATCGGCAGCAGAACTGCTGTTACTGTCACCCGTACCGAAACCACCAGCAAGAATGTTGGCAACTGAACGGTTCATCGCATCAGCCATCTGTAAGGTCAAAATCGTCCCTGCAGCACCAACCAATGCCCCAGCGATGATCAATACTTGGTTATCGATAACGAACCCAGCAAACGCAACTGCCAAACCAGTAAAGGCATTTAACAGTGACACAACAACCGGCATATCAGCCCCACCAATTGGTAAGGTCATTAACAGACCAAAGACTAAACTGGCAATTAAGCCAAGCACCATGAACCAAACATTTGTTGGCAAACCAATCATTAACCAAGCGGCCACTAAAATAGCAATGACAACTAACACGTTAACCAGCCGAGCGCCTGGGAACGTAATTGGCTTACCTGGTACATGACCAGATAATTTCCCGGTCGCAATCAGCGAGCCAGAGAATGTAATTCCACCAATAATAACATCTAGTAAAACTGGCAGTGAAAAGGCAACACTCAAGTGTGTGCCGCCCGCTTTGACCGCGTAGTCGAAGATCCCAATTACAGCGGCAGCACCACCACCAACAGCGTTGAACAAACTAACCAATTGAGGCACATCCGTCATTGGCACCTTGCGTGCACGGGCAACCCCGTACCAAACACCAAGTGCTAGACCAAGAATCAATACAACCCAACCGGTACCAGTAATCTTGCCTTCAGCAATGATCGTGATCACAATCATAATCACGGCTAAGAACATCCCAACCGCGGATAAGCCATTACCACGGCGAGCAGTTTTTGGTGACCGCATTAAATGCACACCAATCACATAACAAACGGCGGAAATCAAATAAACTAAAGAAGCAACAGTCGTTAACGCACTCATTTATTCTCATCCTCCTTTGAAGCAGATTTCTTTGGACGATTAAACATGCCCAGCATCCGATCTGTAACGGTATAACCACCAGCCACGTTAACCGCGGCGAAGAAGGCACCTAGAAAGGCTAAAATATAAAAGATCCAACTGTTTGCTTCCGCAGCGATCACAAATGCACCGACGACAACAACCCCGTGAATGGCGTTTGCCCCAGACATCATGGGCGTTTGTAACGTTGACGGAATCTTACTCATAACTTCGAATCCAACTAACAGACTCATCACAAAGATGGCCAAGTTGGTATATAATTCCTGACTCATGACGGCTAAGCTCCTTTCGAATCATTTTTAGACGTAGATTGACCATCTGTAGCAGCCTCGCTTGAAGCGCTGACAGTTTCCTCAGTAGCTTTCCGTTCTGGCAATTTCATTGCTCCACGCAGACGGTTACTAATAATTTCGCCATCCTTGGTAGCCAATAATTCACCAATAACGTCATCGTCCATATCCAGTGTTAACTGGTCATCTTTGGTAATGTACGTAATGACCGCTTGAACGTTCTTAGCAAACATATCGGAAGCAGCGGATGGCAACTGACTTGCCATGTCACCAGCACCAATAATTTGTGCGCCAGCGTCAGTCGTCACTGTTGTTGCAGGTTTTGAACCAGCAACGTTACCGCCAAGTTCACTGGCTGCTAAATCAACAAAGATCGTCCCAGGTTTAGCTTCGTCAACGGATTTTTGAGTTACCAACAATGGTGGCTTACGACCAGGCACTTGCGCCGTGGTAATAATGACATTGTTCTCGGCAATGAAACCAGCCAATTCATCCTGTTGCTGTTGCGTTTCCTCAGGTGTTAATTGACGAGCATAACCACCTTCACCAGCACCAGAAACAGATGTCGTCAGGAACGTGGCTCCCAGTGATTCAACTTCGCCGCGTGAGGCCGGACGGACATCATAGCCTGATACAACTGCACCCAAACGTTTGGCTGTCCCAATGGCCTGCAATCCAGCAACACCAGTCCCCAAAACCAGTACTTTAGCTGGTTTAGCGGTGCCGGCAGCAGTAATCATCATTGGGAAGTAACGTGAGAAACGATCTGCCGCCAATAGGGCTGCTTTGTAACCTGCAACACTGGATTGTGAACTGAGCACATCCATTGTTTGCGCACGTGAAACAGTCCGTGGCAGTAGCTCAAAAGCTAACGCACTAACCTTTTTTTCAGCGAGTGCCTTCACCGTGTCCTGATCGGTCAAAGGTGCCAGCAAGCCAATAATTGCCTGACCTGCCTTTAACTGCTGAATTGTTGCGGCACTTGGCTTGTCAATCATGGCAATGATACTAGCCTGACTGATGGCCTCATCCCGACTAACAACCTTTGCACCAGCTTTGGTGTAGGCGTCATCCGGGTAGAACGCATTTACCCCGGCGCCTTGTTCAATTAATACTTCATAGTTGCTCTTAATTAACCGACTAACGATGTCAGGTGTCATTGCGACACGATTCTCGCCATCGGCTTCTTTAAGCGCAGAAACTACGATTGCCATTCAACATCCCTCCAATTTTGAAAGTGTTTTCACGTATTTAGCATAGCGCTTACACAGATCGGAAACAATGTCCTATATCAAACAATGTTGAAAAAACATGAAAAAAGTTTTAGCAGCTTTGAACCTTTTTAAGTGAAATGCATCAGAACTTCATTAAATAAATGTTTGAAATCGTTAATTTTTACTCCATATAAGCGATAAACATGTGTTCATATTTAGTCTATTAAAATCATTACCCTATGCCTACTCGAAAAAAATTTTCATTAACAATATTTGACTTTTTAAATTAAAATTCATATTTTTGGAGCCAACTCAAATTGAACTTTCACACTATTTTGGGATAAACAAAAAAGACTTGTGGTCCCAAAAAGGGATACTCACAAGTCATCTTTCTGTTAGCGACGACGTTTGTTTTTCTTAAGTCGCTTCTTTTTATTTTTCTTTGTTTGACGGACCATTCGGTTGACCGCCATTTTTCCTAAACGACCTGACATTCCAGAACCACTGCCCATCATGCCGCCTAAACCGCCTGGAACCATTTGGTCTAAGGCGCCCATATTACCGTTAGACATCTGTTTCATCATCTTTTTCATTTGATCAAACTGCTTAATCATCCGGTTGACTTCTTGGACTGGCCGACCAGCCCCAGCAGCAATCCGACGGCGACGGCTCGGGTTTAACACATCGGGATGTTCACGTTCTTGTGGTGTCATTGAATACACCGTCGCACGCATGTGAGCAAGATCCTTAGGGTCAATTTGGGCATTAGCGAGCGCAGGGTTGTTAGCCAATCCTGGAATCATTTTCATGATACTTTCCATGCCGCCCATTTTGTTCATCTGATCCATTTGATCGAGAAAATCGTTAAAATCAAACGAATTTTCCCGCATCTTCTGTTCCAAATCGGCAGCCTGCTTCTCGTCAGAAACTTGCTGAGCCTTTTCAATCAGGGTAAGCATATCCCCCATACCCAAGATTCGTGAGGCCATTCGATCCGGATGAAAGGTATCCAAATCGGACATCTTTTCGCCTTCACCAACAAACTTAATTGGCTTGCCAGTCACGGCTCGAATTGACAGCGCAGCACCACCACGCGTGTCACCATCCAACTTGGTAAGAACAACACCGGTAATATCGAGTTTGTCATTAAATCCGGTCGCCGTGTTAACCGCATTTTGACCGGTCATCGCATCGACAACCAACAAAATCTCAGTTGGGTCAGCCAACTTTTTAATGTTAGCCAGCTCATCCATCAACTGTTCATCAATTTGCAAACGACCAGCCGTATCGATAATCACGTAATCGTTTTTATCGGCTTCGGCCTTAGCCAGACCTTGGCGAACAATTTCAACGGGATCAACATCAGTCCCTAATTGGAAGACTGGGACATCAATTTGTTTAGCAACTTGTTCCAACTGATCAATCGCGGCAGGACGGTAAACATCGGCCGCAATGAATAATGGCCGAGCGTGTTGTTCAGTCTTCAACTTATTGGCTAACTTACCAGCAGTCGTAGTCTTCCCGGCCCCTTGAAGCCCAACCATCATAATAATTGTTGGAATTTTTGGTGACTTATTTAATTCTGAAGCATCCGAACCCATCGTTTTTGTGAGTTCTTCGTTCACAATTTTGACAATCTGTTGAGCCGGATTCAAACCATCCAGCACTTTACTGCCCATGGCACGGTCACGGACCGTTTTAACAAATGTTTTAACAACATCAAAATTTACATCAGCTTCCAACAAGGCAAGCCGAATCTCCCGCATGGTTTCGCGCAGGTCACTCTCAGAGACCTTGCCTTTACCACGCAGTGTTTTCATTGCATTTTGTAATCGTTCAGTAAGCCCTTCAAAGGCCATGTGTCATTCCTCCATCGTCGGCGTATTCGAATAATTGCTTATTCAGAATCGCTTTCTGTTGTTTCAAGTCGGTCAGCTAACTGAATTAGCTGTTTGTCGCTAGGATATGCGCGTCGTACATAAACGGAAATCTCATCAGCTACCTGATTACGTTTACGAAAATCACTAAATAGATGCAATTTTTGTTCGTAACCTTCCAGAATTTTTTCTGTTCGTTTGATATTGTCATAAACGGCTTGACGACTTACATTAAAGTTTTCTGCAATTTCGCCAAGGGAATAATCATCGCCGTAATATTGTTCAATGTAAGCCTTTTGTTTTTCCGTCAGTAACGGTTCATAAAACTCAAATAATGAATTTATGCGATCATTTTTTGCAATTTCCATATTTCCACGCACCCTTCACTATTCCCGATACCGTAATAGTTTAACATTTTGACTCACTAAAGAACACTACACAGCCACGTCAATCAAAAGAATTAGTTCTTTTTGGTCGATTTGTCCGGCAGCAATCGTTTATGTCCTTGCTCATCATAAACACGGTGCTGATCAATTTTTAGTTTAGCTGTTATGGCCTCTCCTAAATCGACGTGTTCCATTTCAGCAATGCCCAGTAGAAAAATAGCAACATCGGCCAATTCTTCGGCAATGTTGGCCTGATCTTTTTTCAAAGTAGCCTCGAATAGTTCGCTCGTTTCACTGTACAATTGTAAAAGCTCAAACCGCACGTCGGTCGTGTTCCAGTTATGTGCCGCCTTATTAGCCATAATTTCATGTTGTAGCATTGTCGTATCAATTTCCATATCATTGCCCCCACGTAAACCATCGCTTGAAATCAAAAATATTTTTCAATAAGTAGTTTACCCTTTGCACTGATAACATTGCAATTGACGAGGGCAATCGAAACCACTAGTATTAGTAGTGTAATTAAGTTATGCACGAGTGGCGCAACTGGATAGCGTATTGGTCCTCGAAACCAAGGGTTGTGGGTTCGAACCCCACCTCGTGCATCGAGATAAGATAAGAAAAGAAGGATTGTCGACATTGCCGGCAGTCCTTCTTTTTATTAGTTTTAAAATTGACGCTGCTTAATGTAAAAACCTAGCTATTCTTTAATCAACCCTTTAAACAGTCCATAAACGAATTCGTTTGCATCGAATGGTCGCAAATCGTTGACTTGTTCGCCCAGACCAACAAATTTAACGGGCAAATGCATTTCATTTCTGATTGCCAATACGATACCACCTTTAGCAGTACCGTCAAGCTTCGTCAATACGATACCAGTAACGGCTGTAATCTCGCCAAATGTCTTGGCTTGGTTCAACGCATTTTGACCTGTTGTGGCATCTAGCACGAGTAAGACCTCATGCGGTGCTTCAGGAATTTCACGCGTTAACACACGCTTCATTTTTGACAGCTCGTTCATCAAATTAACTTTGTTTTGCAAACGACCGGCCGTATCGACCATCAGAATGTCAAAGTGTTCATCTTTTGCACGTTGTACTGCGTCAAAGACAACTGCGGCTGGGTCACTGCGCTCAGGCAAGGCCACTACGGGCACACCATCGCGTTGTCCCCATACCTGTAACTGTTCAATGGCACCAGCACGAAAAGTATCGGCCGCAGCCAGTAAAACTTTTTTACCTTGTTGCTTGTACATGTTAGCCATTTTCCCGACCGTTGTGGTTTTCCCAACCCCGTTGACACCAACGAAGAAGATGACGGTAGGTCCACTTTTAGCCATGTTGACGGCAATGTTTTCGTCAGCACCATCCTGATCGTATAAGTTGACCAACTTTTCTACGATCACGTTTTCAACATCCTGTTGCTTTTTCGCATTTTTCAATTTAACCTCGTCGCGAAGTTCATCGGTTATCTGAACTGCGGTATTGAAACCAACATCAGCTCCGATCAGCGTTTCTTCAAGATCATCAAAGAAATCTTCATCAATAGAACGGAAATTAGCTAAGAATGCATTCAAACGATCACCAAGCGTCTTACGTGACTTGGCTAATCCCTGATCATAAAGTTCAGCATCCGTTCGCGTATCTGTCGCTGACTCGGATGTTTGAGTGGACTCAGACTCAGATACGTTATTTTCGGAGGCACTGACAGATGTACTGACAGCAGACTCACTCGCAACTGACTGACTACCCTGTTCACTTTGAGACGCTAATTCAGACGCTTGTTGTTCTGCTGCGCTTTTTTCAGCAGCATCTGCGCTCAGTGAAGCGGTCCGGTGTGCCAATTGACGAGCCGCGGCTATCGAATTAGCAACGGATTGTCGCGCCGTCAGGCCACTCGTAACGTTGCTACTAGCAACGGCCGACTTTGCTTCAGACGTTTGACTGTCTGTTAGTGAGGCGACACTTGCAGTTGATTGTTGATGGTTTTCACTTCTGTCTGAGTCGGCATTTAAGCCAGATTTTTGTGGAGAAGCATCGTTGCCCTCGTCAGTTACTAATGAGGCTGCACTAGATGCCGCGGCGCTTTTTGTTTCAGAATTAATTGTCTCATGCGACTTGCCATGCTGACTGTTAGCCGATGAAGGCGTCTGCGAATCATGGTCAGACTGGCTATCATGATCCTGATCACCCTCAACAGATGCTGACGTTTTAGCTAGTTCAGAACCGGAATTGGCTGATTGTGTGGCTGCAGAATCAATCGTCGATTGCGCCGTTGCTTCTGAACTTTCGCTAGCCTGCTCTGAGTCTTTTTTATTTTCCTCAGCGTTTCGACGACGAAAGATATCAAATAGTCCCATTTTTTCACCTTCTCAAATTTAAATTTATTATGACACAGCTTCAACATCATCGAGTGAAACCGAAACCATTTTTGAAACACCCCATTCCTGCATGGTGACCCCATACAGCACGTTGGCGTTCACCATTGTGCCTTTACGATGTGTAATGACAATGAATTGTGTATCACCAGCAAAATCGCGCAGATAGCGGGCAAAACGCGTAACATTGGCTTCATCCAAGGCCGCCTCTGTTTCATCGAGGATTGCAAACGGAACAGGCCGCACGTCAAGAATCGCAAACAAGAGTGTAATCGCAGTCAAGGCTCGCTCACCGCCTGAGAGCAAGCTCATTCGCTGGAACTTCTTGCCAGGCGGCTGCGCCATGATGTCGATTCCAGTTGTCAATAAGTGTTCCGGATCAGTTAGAACTAGTTGCGCCTTACCACCACCAAACATCTGAACGAAAATTTTGCTGAAGGCTTTGGCCACGTCATCAAACGCTTGTTTGAATCGTGTCTGAACTTCCCCGTCCATTTCTGTCATGGTTTCCTGCAACTGCTGTTGACTGGTCAATAAATCTGACTGTTGGCGTGCCAAGAAATCATAACGTTCCGAAACACGTTGGTATTCGTCGATCGCGCCAATATTCACATCCCCAATTTCATCCAAGCCACGTTTGAGTAACTTCAACTGCTTTCTAATATCATTTGGATCGAGTTCACTCAAACCAGATTGGGCATCTTCAAAACTCAATTGATAGGTTTCGCTTAACGTATTTAAATCATTATCTAATAATGTTGCCAGTCTGGATTGACGGGCACTCAAATCATTCATTTCACTAAGAGACGCGCGTTGAAGCCCCTGAATTCGCGTTAACTCAGCATCGCCAGTCGTTAATTGGTCGCTCAATTCTGTCAGGGCAGCATTTGTTTGCTCTAGCTGCTTCACAACTTGCTTAACTTCAACCTGCGATTTGGTCAGTTGAGTGGCGACTTCACTCATTGACATCCCCGAAACTGATTGGCTCGTTTGCAACGATTTCAAACGTTCGGATAATGATTGCTGACGGTCAGTAAGATCCTTTAAAGATTGCACCCCACGCCGGTAATCGGCTTGTTTAGCAGCTAATTGTGCTTTAGCAGTTGCCAACCAAGTCATCTTTTCCTGTAACTGACTGGCTTTGGTTTCATCGTCTGCCGTTAAGCTTGTCAAGTCCTGTTGAGCTTGTTCACGTTGGGCTTTAATTGTCGCCAACCGTTGCTCGACTGTCACCGTTTTGGACTTGTTTTCTGCCAACTGTGATTCATAATCGGCAGCATCCTGAACCTGTTGATCACGTTCAAACTGACTTGCTGAAAGCTTTCGTTGGCCTTCCTTAATTTTATCACTGAGTAGCTCTAACTGACCTGATTGCTGCTGAACCTGAGCGTCAGCATCGTTCATTTGGCTTCGTAAGTTCGTGCCCGCGCTGGCCATTGCGTCGACTTGTGATTGTAAATCAGCAACATGCTCTTCTTGCTGATCCAATTTAGCCTGCATTTCTGCAATAGCAGCTGCCAATTCATCACGTTCAGCACGTTGGCTTAGCAAACCCGCCTGAGCGTTTCGATTGGCTCCACCGGTGATCGAACCACTGGCATTCATGACCTGACCATCTTGTGTCACGATCCTAAAGTGATGACCAGCGATGTTTGCAATCGCAATTGCCGCATCTAAATCAGTTGCAACAACAGTGGTCCCCAATAAATGATCGATGACTGGCTTCAATGATTGATCAAACGTCACCAGTTCCGCCGCCAAACCAACGTACCCGTCGGTAGAAGAAACTGCTGACAGCTGTGCTGATGACAGTCGACGGCCGTGGATGGTCGTCAATGGTAGAAAGGTTGCTCGCCCGGCTCGTTGCTGGGTCAGATAATGTACTGCATCACGGGCTGTCTGCTCATCACGGACAACTAATTGCTGTAATTGAGCTCCTAAAGCCGTTTCAATGGCCTTTGCCAAGTCCTTGGGTACGGTGATGAGATCCGCCACTGAACCGACTAAACCATTAAACTTGTTTCGTTGCTTCAAAATCGCCTTAACACCTTGATAAAAGCCAGCATGCTCATCATTCAAAGCGGCCAGACTATCCGCACGAGCCTTGGCACGTTGCTGTACACCTAACGCGTTGTACCAGTTCTTTTGCGCCTTTTCAAAGGCTTCAGTAAGCGCATGATACTTGTCACCAGCATCCTTAAAGCTGGCATGTACTTTGTCTTGATTGGATTTGCTAATATTCAGTTGTGCAGTTAACTTGTCACGCTGGGCCGTTAATTGATCCAATTCAGCACGGGCTTTGACAGCTTCATCCGAAAGGTGGGCGCGCGCCTGACCGCCTTGCTCATGTTCCCGCTCTAAATAATGCAACTCATTGTGCAATGTTGTCAGTGACTGCATTTGCTCAATGTATGCGTCTTGTAACTGACTTATTTTACTTTCTAACGTTGCCTGTTGCTGTTTGTTTTGTCCATCTCTAAGCCCTGCAACCACACTACTGGCTTGTTCAATGGCCTGTTGTTGCGTAGCAATAGCCGCCTTTAAAGTATCGTTATCAGCGATTAACTTTTGAGCATTTGACTTTGCTTCGCTTAATGCATGGTTTACTTCTTCCAATTGTTGCTTTTGAAAAGCTGTTTTTGTGCTGGCATTAGTCCGTTGACCCGTTAGCCGCTCAACCTGCTGTGTGAGTGTTAACTGTTTGTTTTGCAAAGCATCTTTTTTGTTCAACAATTCAGTTTGATGTTGTTTCATCTGTGCAACAGCCTGCGTTTGATCTTTTACTTGTTGCTCATAGTCGCTCACAAGCGTCTTGGCCTGGGTCATTTTCTGATCAACCTCATGCTTGGCCCGCCGATTATCCTGAATCTCAATAACCAGTCTAGATTTATCCAATTCGTCAAACCGGTGCTTTTGATCAAGATAATCCTTAGCCATGGCACTTTGTTCAGCCAACGGTTCCATCTGGCTTTCTAGTTCCGCAATAATATCATTGACCCGGTTCAAATACTCGCGGGTCGTGCCTAGTTCTTTTTCAGCCTTGTCCTTATTCTGCTTGTACTTGTAGACACCAGCCACTTCTTCGATAATTGTGCGGCGATCTTCCGGTTTACTGTTAAAAACAGCCTCAACACGCCCCTGACTAATAATCGAGAATGATTCTCGACCTAAGCCAGTATCCATGAATAGACTAACGACGTCACGGAGCCGACACTGATTACCATTGATTCGATACTCAGATTCCCCGTTACGGAAAAGACGCCGCGTAACGCGAACTTCAGCATAATCACTCTTTAGATAATGGTCACTGTTATCAAACGTAATCGAGACTTCTGCACGGTTAAGCGGCTTTCGATTCGCCGCGCCGGCGAAAATCACATCAGTCATTTTGGTTCCACGAAGATCACGTGCAGACTGCTCGCCTAAAACCCAGCGGATGGCTTCAATAATATTGCTTTTGCCACTCCCGTTTGGACCAACGATACCAGTCATGCCCGGCATAAATTCAATTTTTGTCTTATCAGCAAACGATTTAAAGCCGCTGATTTCTAAGGCCTTTAATTTCATGCAACATCCATCCGTTAATTAATCGAGTTCGTCCTTACCATGTGTCACTAAGGTTTCTTGTTGACCACGAAGACTTTGGAGCGCTTGTAGTGCAGCGGCTTGTTCCGCATTTTTCTTTGATTTACCGGTGCCTTCACCAATAATCTTTTGATCTGCAGCAACGGTCATCGTAAAGTTACGGTCGTTTTCGGGGCCATCTTCACGTTTAAGCTCATAATCAATGATGACGTCGCCATCGCGTTGCAACCACTCCTGCAGCGCCGTTTTATAGTCAATCGCATGATCGAACCAGCCTGCGTCAAGTTTGGGGAAAATAACCTTTGTGATAAAGGCAACAACCGCGTCTTTGCCTTGGTCCAAATACAATGCGCCAATAAAGGATTCAAAAATATCACAAAGTAATGATGAGCGGTGACGCGCACCCTCTTTTTCTTCTCCGCGACCCAAGCGGATGTACTGATCAAAATGGCACTCTAACGCAAACTTGGCAAAACTTGCCTCTTGAACCATTGCCGCGCGCAGCCGTGTCAACTTACCTTGTGGCATTTCTGGATACCGCTTATAAATGTACTCTGACACGGTCAATTGAAGTACCGCGTCACCTAAAAATTCGATTCGTTCATAAAACTTCAAGTTTTGATGTGGATGTTCATTTACATAGCTGGCTTGTGTAAACGCCTCGTCCAGCAGTTCCGGGTGCTGAAAATGAATATCAAATCGTTTTGCTAACTCGTCTTCTAGTCCTGCAATCAATGTGAACGCTCCTTAAGTCCTATTGTGACAATGCATTTTTACATAAACTGACTGTTTAAAAAAACCGCCTGTGAGGCGGCTTTACCAAACTTAGTCAGTTTTTTCCTGATGATCATAAATGTAATCGACCACTTGACCAATGGTCGTCAATTTTTCGGCATCATCATCCGAAATTTCGGCGCCAAAAGTATCTTCTAGTTCCATGATAAATTCAACGAAATCAATGGAATCAGCATCTAAATCAGTTCGAAAGTTAAGGTCATTAGTAATCTTGTCCTTGGTAACTTCAAACCGGTCTTCAATAATTTTAGAGATTTTATCAAAAATTTCCTGTTTAGTCATGTTTAACCTAGTTTCTCATAAGTGTTTTACAGTCATTTAGTCTATCGTTTTAGGGGCGAAATGTCTACCTCTCGAAGCTACTTTTCAGTGTTATCCGCGTTCGTTTGATCCGCCGAAGTATCAAAATAGTCAATTGTTTGTTGAATTAATCCGCTAGCAATAATCTGATGAATCTGACCCATTGTATTGCGAACGGTTTCTGCTTTCGAAGAACCATGAGTTTTGATTACTGCACCCTTCAAACCGAGTAGCACTGCCCCACCATGTTTGGAATAATCCATGACCTGACCAACTTGGTGAAACGCGTTGCGACTCAGTACATAACCCATCTTAGCCTTGGTAGAAGCCATGATTTTTGATCGAATCAACGTCAGCATGGACAATGCCGTTCCCTCAATGGCCTTTAACGTAGCATTTCCAGTAAAACCATCTGTCACAACAACGTCAGCCGCGCCATTTAATAATTCGCGAGATTCCACATTACCAATAAAATTAATGTTTGTCATTTCTGACAATCGTTGGTATGCCTCACGATGCGCCTTGTCACCCTTATCAGATTCGGTACCGTTGTTCAGTAATCCAACGCGGGGTGTTTTGATACCCATCACGGTTTGACCATAAAAACTGCCTAACACAGCAAATTGTTCAATGTTAGCGACTTTATAATCAGCGTTAGCGCCAACGTCCAACATAGTGAAACTGCCAGTGGCATCCCCAGTGACAACGGGCAACGTGGTCGTTAATCCAGGCCGATCAATTCCCTTAACACGACCAATAATAAACAGTCCGGCTGCAAGGACAGCTCCCGTATTGCCAGCGGAGAAGAACGCATCTGCCGTGTGTTCTTTAACGGCAGTCGCAGCTAACACGATGGATGAATCCTTTTTCGTCCGAACCGCGCGCACTGGCTCATCTTCCATCGCAATGACGGAATTTGCGGGCACAACGGTAATCCGATCATCGTTTTGAACCAACGCTTTAATTTGCTCTTCCGGTCCAAATAGTTGAAAGGACATGTCAGGATATTTGTCCCGAGCCAACTCAACACCTTTGACAATTTCTTCTGGGGCATTATCGCCGCCCATTGCATCTACAGCAACTTTCACAGTTCTACCTTCGCTTTCTAAACCTGTTTTCATAAAAAGGAACTACACACATCATTTAAAACATGTGATTAAGCACTCAACTGCAACTTTTTAGGTCTAACACTAATCAAGCGTTGAATGTCGCTTTAATTCGCTTTGTTCATAACCAGCCAATTCACGATTATCCGGTTGAGTTTGCCAATTAGGTTGATCCACCAAAGCAATCGCTTCTTGTTGGGCAATCTGCAAAATTTTAATCTGCGCAACGGGATCGCCAACTCGAAAGTCTGGCACCCCAGACTGCTTTGTGCCCAATAAATCTCCAGAACCACGTAATTCTAAATCTTTTTGAGCCAAAAGAAAACCGTCGTTTGTATCCGTCATGACTTGCATTCGCGCAATACCGTCTTGAGTTTTGGGGTCTGCAACAAGGATACACGTTGACGCAACTGACCCTCGACCAACTCGACCACGTAATTGGTGTAGTTGCGCTAGACCGAATCGATCCGCATCAAAGATTAGCATTACCGTAGCATTCGGCACGTCGACACCAACTTCAATTACAGTTGTCGATACCAGCACATCGTAATCATCCGCCTTGAAAGCATTCATGACAGCTTCTTTGTCTTCGTTTTTCAAACGGCCATGTAACAAGCCAACCCGATAATCTGGCGCAAAGTTTTCACTTAAATGATCATAAATGGCCTCAGCATTCTTAACGTCTAAGGCCTCCGACTCTTCAATCAACGGTGTGACCACATAAGCCTGTTGACCGGCAGCTAACTGAGTGCGAATAAAATCCATCGCAGCTTCAACTTGATTACTGTGAATCCAACGGGTAGTAATCGGTTTCCTGCCTGCTGGTAGTTCATCAATAATTGAAACATCCATTTCGCCGTAAGCGGTAATTTGCAGGGTCCGGGGAATCGGCGTCGCCGTCATGGCCAATATATCTGGATGTTGCCCCTTTTGACGCAGGGCCTGCCTCTGATTAACACCAAACCGGTGTTGTTCATCAATGATCGCCAAACCAAGTTGGTGATAAACCACGTCATCTGAAATTAAGGCGTGCGTGCCAATAATCAAGTTTACCTCACCACTGGCAATATGTTTCAATGCTTCACGACGAGCCTTTGCTTTGGTTGATCCCGTCAGCAAAACAATGTTGATCGGCAAATCCTTAAAAATATTGGCCAAATTACGTGCATGTTGCTCAGCCAGTATTTCAGTCGGCGCCATGAGTGCGGTCTGATATCCCGCCGTAATGGCTGCGTACATGACAATGGCCGCCACAATTGTTTTACCGGAACCAACATCACCCTGCAGTAATCGATTCATGTGAAGCGGTCGTTTTAAATCCGCACAAATTTCGTTAACCACTTTCTTTTGCGCATTGGTAAGCTCAAACGGCAACGTCTTGATAAAGTCTTTTAGGGCTTCATTATCGTATTCAATGCTGATGCCAGCCGCCTGATGATCTTTTGCCCGCATCATTTGCAAACGTAATTCAAACAAGAAAAACTCTTCAAACACAGCCGTGCGCCGCGCCGCTTTAGCCGCTTCTGGATCCTTCGGAAAATGAAGATCATGGATCATTGTTCGACGATCTAAGAGGCGATATTTTTCAATCAGTTTCGCTGGCAGAACCGTATAGATCACGTCCTGATATGCTTCATACGCCTGTTTCACCAATTGGGCAATTGTACTCTGACGAATGTGTTTATTTGTCGAATAAATGGCACCAAACGCTGCCTTATCGCTACTGGTAATTAATTTCATCCCGGACAAGCTCTTTCGAGTAGCATCCCACTTACCATAAACGGCCGTTTCCTGACCAATTACTAGTTGCTTGTCCAACCACGGCTGATTAAAAAACGTAACACCGACGACGTCATGACCGATAAGTAAACGAAAGTTTAAGCGGCTTTTTTTTCTGCCAAATCTGACGACAGTCGGTTCGTTTGCCACGGTGCCTTTCAAGGTGATTTTTTCACCCTCAGTCACTTTAGACAAATCCTTAGCGGCCATATCATCATAACGAAACGGAAAGTATTCCAATAAGTCAGCAATCGTTTGAATACCTAACGTTTTTAGCGCGGCAGCACGTTGCTCACCGACGCCACTTAATTGTGTCACTGGATCTTCGATTGACTTTAACGGTGCAGACATTTTGAAACCTCCTTTCCGAGCACGCTATTTTTTTAATTCTGAAGTAAATGCATTACTCTTATCGTATCAAAGACGAGCAAAAAACGACAGATAAGCAATAGAAAAAGACCAACTTTCAAACTAATTACGTGTTAAAAACGTCATCCAAAACTAAATTAAATAGCCAATCTTCAACAAAAAAATTCCTAAACCTCGAAACACAGGAATAGGAATTTTGCAGTTGTTTTTAATTATTCAACAGAAACCAAGAATGGATAAACCGGTTGGTCACCCTCGTTAATTTCGACTTCAAGCTCGTCATCCAATGCCATAATCGCATCTTCCAACGATGAAGCATCTGCTTCTGTTGCATCGGCACCATAGATCACCGTGACAATTTCACTGTCGTCATCAATCATGGCTTGCACCATCTTGGTGGCAGCACCAAGCAATGAGGCGTCCGTCACTTTGATGGAACCGTCAATGATGCCCATAAACTCACCATTCTTAATTTCAATCCCATCAAGGGTCGTATCACGGATGGCATGAGTCACTTGACCACTCTTCACAGTATCCAAGTTATCTTCCATTGCCTGCTTGTTAGCATCCAATTCTGAATCAGGATTATACGCTAACAGAGCTGTCATCCCTTGTGAAATGGATTTACTGTGAACAATCACAGTTGGCACATCGGCAACTTTAGCAGCTTGGTCAGCGGCCATAAAGATGTTGCCATTGTTCGGTAACACAATCGCCTTTTTAGCACCACTGGCATTAATCGCTTTGACAATGTCTTCAGTGCTTGGATTCATGGTCTGACCACCATTAATCACGTGCGTAACGCCTAAGCTCTTAAATAGCTCGGCAACACCAGCACCAGCAGAAATGGAAATCACCGCAGTATCTGGTGCGGCAACCGGTTGGGCAACACCAACAGCCGTCTTCGTGGTTACCTCGTCCTGATCCTTTTCCATAATTTCTTCTTGTTGGTGGCGCATATTGTCAACTTTAACTTTGATTAAATCACCAAAGTGTTGACCCCATGTCATGACATCTCCAGGGTGCTCGGTGTGAACATGCACTTTAACGATTTCGTCATCATTAATCACTAACAATGAATCGCCTAAACCAGCTAAATATTGATAAAATTCATCATAATCAAACTTGCGGTCAACTTGCTGGCCACCGCCAATGCGCACCATGATTTCAGTACAGTAACCGTACTTAATGTCATTAGGGTCTAATTCACCCTGCACACTGCGATGATGAGTCGCGTTGATCATTTCATCCATTTGAGCATCGTCAGGTGTATCAATATCAGAGTCAATAGACTTTCCGTTCAAGACTTCATCAAAAGATTGGAAAATGAAGACCAACCCTTGACCGCCAGAGTCCACCACGCCAACTTGCTTTAGGACGGGTAGTAAATCTGGTGTTGAAGCTAAGGCCTTCTGAGAGGCTGCGTATACGGCATCCATCACAACGGCAATATCATCAGTTTCGTTTGCCTTATCGCGACCAGCCTTGGCAGCTTCACGGATAACCGTTAAGATGGTGCCTTCCGTTGGCTTCATAACCGCTTTATAAGCTGTTTGAGCACTGGCTGCCAAAGCTTCAGCAAAGTCTTTAGCACTAAGTGTTTGCTTACCGTCAACACTCTTTGAAAAACCGCGAAAAATCTGTGATGTAATAACACCGGAGTTACCACGTGCACCCATCAACAATCCCTTGGCTAAAGCAGCCGCCTGATCACTGACAGAAGTTGACGTAACTTCACGTTCATATTTTGCACCACTGGCAAACGCCAGCGAAATATTGGTACCTGTGTCACCATCAGGCACCGGAAAAACGTTGAGCGAATTAATAAATTCTGCCTGACTCGTCAAACGTTTCGAGGCAGCCTGGACCATCTTTCCGAATTCAAGGTTGGTCATGGTAGTTAATGTTGCTTCCAATTCAGTTTCCCCCACTTCGTTACAAAAAATCGTCTAGTCTGCAAGTACTCGAACACCTTGAACCGTGACATTCACGGAGTTAGCTGCAATACCAAGCATACTATCCAAGTTGTAACGAACCTTTTGTTGTACGTTTTTAGATACTTCAGAAATTTTGGTGCCATAGCCAACCACGATGTACACATCAATGGCCACACCATTATCTTCTTGGCGAACAACGACGCCACGCGCATAATTATCACGTCGTAAAATTTCGTTTACGTTATCACGCAGTTGGTTTTTAGATGCCATTCCGACAACACCATAGTTGTCGGTTGCGGCGCCGCCAACGACCGTGGCAATCACATCGTTATTAATATCGATGGTGCCAAATTGCGTTTTGATCTTAACAGCCATGAATAGGCCTCCTCAACTATTTAACTCACTCTTAGTAAAGAGTTCATCATGCAATCTTCAATCATGCTATCATAAAACGGTCCTTGAAAAAAGTCTAGAGTGTTGTTTAAGCGTCTGGACGGCAATTTAAGGTGTCAAGTATTTTTCCTTGGCATTTTATATTGCATTCGCCAACAGCATATGGTAAATTATTTAGGTGAGAAAAAAGAGGTTCCCTTTGGAAATCCGATAAGGAGGGATGAACAATGGCTAAAGATTTTATTACTGGCAAACGGACACATTTTGGTAACAACCGTTCCCACGCCTTAAACAGCAGCCGTCGTAGCTGGAAGGCTAACCTGCAAAAGGTTCGCATCTTAGTTGATGGCAAGCCGAAGCGTGTTTGGGTTTCTGCCCGGACATTAAAATCAGGAAAAGTGACTCGTGTTTAATTAAACACGATAGCGTCAGTCAATTGACTGGCGTTTTTTCTTTGGTTTCATTAAGATTCCCCTTTCATCTTTGAAAATGTACCTTATAAAAACCAAGTCAGAACAAACCGTCTCACAATCGCTTTGATCGATGTTCAAAAAAATTCAAATTACTAAAAAAGTTGATTACCAAATCTGGCAATCAACTTTTTTATGAATATAAATGACAACTAAGTAATGTCATCTGGGGTTTAGGCATTTAAATCATATCGTTCAGCACGATTATCTTTTAAATCGCGACTTTGAATAACACCAACAATACCGCTGGTAAATGAAAATGACGCTGTGTCGCCCACAAATTCATTGCTGGCAAATGAAACCGGTCGCGTGATATCGGCATGATCAAGATGATAACGTTCATCTGGAAGAGTTAATTGTCGAACAGGGCCAAACGTGACAAACGCCAAATAGCGCTTATCCGATTCACGTTGTAATTGATAAGTTCCTGGTACATAAAAGCGCATCGTATTCTGGCGGTCAACGTACGTGAGCCGATTGACGACTGCTCGGTACCGTGGTTCTAATGGCAAAAATACATTAGCTAACAAGTGATCAAGGCGGCCACCGGTAGCACCGTACACAACAATTTCATGAGCGTCAAACTCGGTCATAGCTACTGAAACACCCATTTGCGTATCTGTTTCATCTTTCGCAGAACCGACTTGACGAAGATCACTAACTGCCTTGCGTACACGTCCAAACTCCTCATCAGTTGAGGAATCAAAATCGCCAAGCGCAATTAACGGTGTTATCCCAAGTTGTAATAGCCTAATTGCACCACGGTCAACACCAATCCATGGACCACTAACTGCCCCGCTGACCAAGTCATCCGGCCATTCAGATTGGGGGCCGCCAACTAAAATATTCAACCGTTCAAGACTTTGAGGTGTCCCACTTGTCTTTACCATGTTTGAATTGCCCTCATTAATTAACGCGTTGCATTATGGATAGAGGCAATGGCAGCTGCAGGGTCATCAGCACCGTATACAAACGAGCCAGCAACAGCAACCGTAGCGCCCGCTTTGTAGCAGTCAACAACTGTCTTGTCGTTAACACCACCATCAATTTCGATGTCAAAGTCGTAACCCTTGTCCTTCTTCAAGTCATCCAAAAGTTGAATTTTTTCGATCATTTGTGGCAAGAACTTTTGACCACCAAAACCAGGATTAACCGTCATGACCAATACTTGATCGACAAATGGCAGCAATGGTTCAATTTGACTAACGGGTGTGCCTGGGTTGATCACAACCTCTGCCTTAACACCATCGTTATGAATCATTTGAAGTGCCCGGTGAATATGAGAAGTCGCTTCAACGTGCACACCAATTAAATCAGCACCCGCTTTAGCAAACTGGTCCACGTACCGTTCAGGGTTTTGGACCATCATGTGAACATCCAAGAACAAGTTAGTAATCGGACGAATGGCTGCAACCGTAGTCCAGCCAAACGACATGTTAGGCACGAACATGCCATCCATAATATCAACATGTAACAAGTCGGCACCGTTTTTTTCAACCATCTTAATATCACGTTCAAAATTAACAAAATCTGCACTTAAAATCGATGGGGCTACCTTAATCATAAAATCTTCCTCCAAATTTTTATTTCCGACTCTTATCATACCGTGGTTTCTGGTCGGCAATCAACTGGTGAAACTGTAAATAATTCTCATATCGGCTTTTCATGACCTCGCCTGCATCCACGGCAGCCTTAACTGCACAGCCTGGTTCGTTAATGTGCTGACAGCCGCGAAAACGACAAGATGGTGAGAGCGCCTGCAACTCTGGGAAATACTGACCTAATTCGCGAACGTCCATTTTAAAGTCTTCATACGATGAAAAACCAGGCGTATCTGCGACTAATCCACCACCGACACTTAACAAGCCAACTTTACGAGTCGTGTGTTTCCCACGATTCAGAACCTGTGAAATTTCACCGGTTGCCAAATCCAAATCTGGTGACAAATGGTTTAACAAGGTCGATTTTCCCGCACCTGTTTGACCCATAAAAACAGTTAACCGATCCTTAAAACAATCGCGTAACCTGTTTAAATCGGTATCCGAAAACGCCTGCTGACTAAAGAAAACATCGTAACCAATCGCTTTATAACCAGCAATGAGTGGTGTAAAGTGCTCGCGCTGGTCAGCAGTTAACAAATCTGTCTTTGTAAAATAAATAATGGAATGAATATGCTGACTCTCGAGTGCGACCAGCTGACGATCTAGCAAGTTACTCGAAAAGGTTGGCTCTGTGGCCGCGGTTACAACGACCGCCTGATCAATGTTGCTAACTGGGGGCCGCACTAAAGCGTTACGTCGATCATCAACGCTTAAAATGTATCCGTCTGAACCAGCTTCTGCGCTAAATTCAACAAAATCGCCAACCATGGGACTCACTTTCCGTTTGCGAAAATTACCACGAGCTCGCGTTCTGTATAACTGACCATCAGCTGTCTGAACGTCATAAAAACCGGCCAATAACTGATGAATTTGTCCCTTCATAGACTTCTCCTAATTTCCTGAGGTTACGCTATGATCCGCCATAATTGTATGACCATCACGCTTAATGACGTATTCGCCTTCACCATTGGTCGTTGTTGTAAATGGCAGCGAAACATCTGTATCTGATGAAATTTGTAACTGCTGATACACATCCGTTAATTTCTTGTCGTGATCCTTGATATAAATTTTAATATCATTCGTCCCGGTCGGATCATTACTTGGTGCTTTGTACGGAATTGTGAGATTGACATGGAAATTATGCAACGCTGGTCCAGATGAGACTACCGCCGCAAACGTTTGACCGGCAGAAATCATACTGCCAGACGTTGGTGCCTGACGAATAATTTTGCCCTGGGCAACCGTTGTCGATGTTTCATCACTAAACGTGACCGTCACGCTGTGGTCTTCTGCCCACTGCTGTACCTCAGTCTGCTTATCACCGGCAAAGTTCGGCATTTTATAGTGTTTAACCGTTGAACCATGAGAAGACCCGCTGCTAACAGTAAACGTTATGGTGCTGTGACGATAAACCGTGTCACCTGGCACGACATCTTGATCAACAATAACACCGTTAGCTGCGTCTGCCGTATATTCATCAACACGCGTTGCAGTTAAGCCCAACTTTTTTAACTGACGAACGGCTGTCGTATACCGCTCACCAGTATAATCGTCCACACTAATCTTCGGTCGGCCTGAACTGACGACCACATTGACCCTAGCCTGTTGCTTTGCCTGTGAACCAATTGCCGGCGTGGCCTTGATAATCTCACCTTTGGCACGCCGTTCACTGGTTGCCTTAGTTTGCTTGCCCAACCGTAACTGATTGTGTTTCAACACCTTGGCTGCTTTAACTGGCGTCATCCCCGCAACATTTGGCACCGTTACCTGACCCGGAATCAACCAGATCCACGCTAAAACACCCAATACTAAGACAACAGCGACGCCAAATAGCCACCCGAATAGCCTACGGGCTCGTGCTGGTGATTTTCGACTTGGTGTATCTGCCACTTCAGCAGCTGCAGAAGTTGGTTCCTGACGCGAAATTTGGCTATCAGCTCGTTGTTGATTGCTCGCTGCCAATATTTGATCAACTGGAATCACCTTAGTGGCACCATCATCGACAATTCGCGGTTCAAACCGCTTTTCGTCGCGGCGTTCAGGCGACAACGCCGTTGCTAAATCGTTGGCCATTGCCTGGACAGAGACGTAACGGTCAGAAGGATTCTTTGCCGTGGCGTGAAGAATAATATTTTCTAACGGTTGCGGAATTCTGGGGTCATAGTCGCGAACTGATGGCATATTGCTCTGTGAGTGCTTCAACGCAATCGATACGGCCGTTTCGCCTTCAAACGGAACACTGCCGGTTAACATCTCATAAAGGATAATCCCCAACGAGTAAATGTCACTTTTTTTGCTAGCCATGCCACCACGCGCCTGTTCAGGAGACAAATAATGAACCGATCCTAACACGGTATTAGTCTGTGTCATCGAAGACTCACTGCTAATTACCGCAATCCCGAAATCCGAGATTTTTAACTGGCCGGACTGATCCACCAACACGTTTTGCGGCTTTAAATCACGATGAATAATGCCATGTTCATGAGCAATGCGAACCCCATCCAAAATTTGTTGCATGAGATTGACAACGGTCGGATAAGGAATCGGAAAATGATTGCGAATATACATTTTCAAGTCAGTTCCGGAAACATATTCCATGACCAAATATTGCATTCCGTTATCTTCACCAACGTCATAGACACTCACAATATGCGGTGACACGAGCTCACTGGCGGCCATCGCTTCACGTTGAAAACGCCGTTCTGTAGAGGGATCATCGCGTAAATCCAAACGTAATAGCTTAACTGATACATCCCGATCCAAAATCAGATCGTGCGCCAGATAAACATCGGCCATCCCGCCTTCACCTAGCGGACGAATGATTCGGTAACGACCCGCTAATGTGTAGTTCGGCCTCATGAGGCAGTCACCTCACCTTCAGCTGAAATCAGTAACACTGTGATGTTGTCTTTGCCACCAGCTTCGTTTGCTAAATCAATCAATTGTTGACACTTTTCCTGCAACGTCAGATTTCTCTGCAAGACCGCCTGTATTTGGGCATCAGTGACCATGTTGGTCAGCCCATCCGAACAGAGCATGACCACATCGTGCGGTTGAGCATGATACAAATTAATATCAATATCTGCTTCGTCATTAATGCCTAGTGTCCGAGTAATAATATTTTTCTCGGGATGGGTGCGCGCATCTTCTTCACTGATCTGTCCCAACTTGACCAGCTCATTAACTAATGAATGATCTTCAGTTAGTTGGGCAAGCTGTGCATTGCGCAATAAATAACCACGTGAATCCCCAATGTTAGCTAACAAAAACTGTCGTTGAAAAATAATCGCAACAACGATGGTGGTTCCCATGCCGTTTAAATCTTGATATTGATGCGCTTTTTCAATAATGGTGTCATTTTCTTGTTGAGCCTCGCTAGACAGCCACTTGGCCGCGGTCCCAGGATCAGTGAAAGAGGTATCTTCAAACCGACTGCCCATGTGTGAAACGGCCATCGTTGAGGCCACATCACCGCCTTGGTGACCACCAATGCCGTCCGCTACAATGGCAAATTCAAGTCCCGATTGGTTCCGAAACATGCCGACATAGTCTTGGTTACTCTCTCGTTGTCGCCCAATATCTGACAGATATGCTACTTCCATAAGCCAATCACCTAATCGTTGTCATGACGTTTTCTAAATGCACAAACAAAGAACCCATCGGAGCCAAAATCATCGGGATAAATAGTCAACCAAGGTGTTGATCGATTTTCTTTCAGATGATGAATCGTCTCCACTGGCACAAGTTCAAAGTCTGGATGTGCTTTGACAAACGCAGTTGCCACGTCATCGTTTTCTTGTTTCAAAATGGTACAAGTACTGTAAACTAGTATACCGTTTTTCTTCAGCGTCGGTGCTACTGCATCAAGAATTGCTAACTGAATCTGCTGAAGTTGTTTGCTATCCGCAAGCGTCTTAGCATAACGAATTTCTGGTTTTCGACGTAATAAGCCTAATCCCGAACAAGGTGCATCGACCAAGATTCGGTCAAATGCCTCATCGCCAAACTGTTGGGCCGACTTTCTAGCATCTAATTGTTCCGCCGTTATTCTGTCTGAAACTTGCATACGACGTGCATTTGCTTCGATCAGTGCAACTTTATGCGCATGCAAATCCAGTGCCGTGACATGGCCGCCCTGTGATGGATTCAGTCGAGCAGCAATTTGCGTTGTTTTACCGCCGGGGGCAGCGCATGCGTCTAATACAGCATCGCCAGGTTGCGGAGCTAAAGCCTCAACGGGCAACATCGCACTTTCGTCTTGAATTGTAATAAGTCCCTCATTGAAAGGCGGTGTACCCGCGGGGTGGCCAGCGTTGATTCGCAACCCTTCCCCGCTGACTTCACTGTCCGTCCATTTCAACCCTGCCGCAGTAAGCTGTTGCAAAAGTGCCTGTCGCTCTCCAAGCGCGGGATTTAGCCGAACTGACTGAAACGCTGGCCGATTGATGCTGGCTAAAATCTGCTTTGTCTTATCGTCGCCAACTGTTTTGCGCATCTGTTGGACCCACGGCATTGGCACACTATAAGTCGTACTCAAGCGCGTCAACGGGTCCTTAATTGTTGATAAATCTGCAAAACCATGTCGATCAACCGCGTGCAAAACACCCGTTACAAACCGACGAATGCCCTCATGTCCACGTTGCTTGGCAATCTGAATGGTTTCATCAAAAACCGCCCGTGTTGGCACCTTATCCAAATACTGCATTTGAAACAGGGCTGTTCTAAGTAAGATAAGAACCCACGGTTTAACCTTGGCTGGTTGTTTGATAAACGGCTTTAGCCAAAAATCCAGCGTCAGTTGGTGCTGTAAAACACCATAAACAATTTCCGTACATAACCCCGCATCCACTGGAGATAGCTGGGCATCGTCTAATGACGCATTTAAACTTAGATTTGAGTAACCGCCCTTAGCGACGTTTTCTAGAACTGAGACGGCGACAAAACGCGGATTCGTTTCTGAATTCACTTGTTTGCTAACATGATCAGATTGATTTTTAAGCTTTGTTGCCATTAATTTGTCGCTCCAAACTTCATTTTCATGATTTGTTTACCAACCTCAAATTGCGTGTCCGCACCGTTCAGAAAATCAGTAATCGCCATTTGGGGATGGCCTGCTGGTTGCAAACGGTTGATTCTTAGAACCGTCCCCTGGCCAGCAGCAACATCTAGTTCATGCTTGGTTCGGTTAACTACCGTCCCTGGCACCTGAGTCGTCTGTTGATCAGCTAATACGGTGACGTCCAAAATCTTCGTTCGAACATTATCCATGACTACATAGGCAGTCGGAAACGGCCGTAAGCCTCGAACTTGCCAATCAATTTCACTGGCCGTGTGCGTCCAGTCAATCTCTTCTTGAGCACGTGAAATATTCGGCGAAAATGTGACCGCCCGTTCGTCTTGTTTAATGCCGTCAACTGGACCCTCGATCAACGTCGGCAATGTTTTTAATAACAAATCCCGGCCCGCCAGACTCAGTTTGTCAAACATCGACCCTGTATCATCTGCCTGGGTGATTGGACATTTAACTTGTGAAATGACGTTACCAGCATCCATCTGACGAATCATGTACATAATGGACACACCGGTTTCTTTATCGCCGTTCATAATGGCATAGTGCACTGGCGCACCGCCACGATAAAGTGGCAACAATGAAGCATGTACGTTGACCGCCGCTACCTTAGCGGCCTTCAATAATTTCGTTGGCAGGAACTGACCGAACGCGGCCGTGACGATAAAATCAGGCGCAATGTCAATCACCCGTTGCATTTCCGGTGACTTACTGACTTTCTCCGGCTGCAGGACTTCAATATTGTGGGCCAAGGCCACCTTTTTAACCGGTGATGGTGTTAAAACATGTTTCCGGCCAACTGGGCGATCTGGCTGCGTCATTACCGCAGCAACATCATACTTTTCAATCAATGATTCCAAAATTGGTGTAGAAAACGCTGGTGTTCCCATAAATACAATTTTTGTCATGAATTTGCTCCTTATACCTCATTTTTATTATTCGAAATTGCCCAATCCTGGACACCGCTCATTAAATAAAGTTCTGCGGTTCCATGTCGATGGCAACCTGCAGACCGTTACGCTGCTCACGCTGTGCATCGTCCAAAATGCCATCCAAAACTGACTGCAGTTTAGGCTCTCGCTTATATTTTAAAACAATTTGATAGTAATAACGATTTTTGATGCGGGCAATTGGTCGTGGGGTCGGTCCTAAGATAATTGTATCCGGTGACAATGTCTGCTTAAGCTGATCACTCAATTCAAACATTTTCTTAGCAGCAACGCCCTCGTCTTTGTCACTGGCGGTTATCAAGGCCGTGAAAAAGTATGGTGGGTAATTACCCATGTGGCGAATTCCCATTTCCACCCTAAAGAATCGTTCATAATCCTGCGTTTTAGCTAGTTGGATGGCGTAATGATCCGGATTAAACGTTTGAATCAATACCTCACCCGGTTTGTCGGCCCGTCCGGCCCTGCCACTAACTTGAGTTAACAACTGAAAGGTCCGTTCACTGGAACGAAAATCTGGCAGTCCCAACGCGGTGTCCGCATTAAGTACACCCACCAGTGTCACATCCGGATAGTCTAGCCCCTTGGCAATCATTTGTGTACCCAGCAAAATATCCGCTTTGTGCTGTCCAAATGAATTGAGTAGCTTTTCATGCATCCCCTTGCGCCGGGTTGTATCAACGTCCATCCGAATAATCCGTGCATCAGGCAGCAAACTATTTAACTCCGCAGCAACTTTTTCGGTACCAGAGCCATAATAACTGATGCGTTTGCTGTGACAGTTTGGACAAATTCGCGGGATTGGCTCTTCATGACCACAGTAATGACATTTCATTGTGTGACTGTCCATGTGCAAAACTAGCGAAATATCACAGTTTGGACATTTTAGAACAAAGCCACAATCGCGACACATAACAAAAGAAGAAAAGCCGCGCCGATTTAGCATTAACACACTCTGTTCATGTCGTTCCAGCCGAACTTTTAACGCTTCTAGCAAAGGCGTAGAAAAGTTACTTTCCGTGTGCGCCTTAAGTTGTTCACGCATGTCGATGATTTTTACTGGTGGCAATGGCCGCTGATTGATTCGGTGTGGCAATGCTAGTCGGGTGTAAACGTGACGTTCAGCACGCGCACGACTTTCCAGAGATGGCGTCGCTGATCCCAAAACCACTGGAGCATGGTGTCTTTGAGCGCGCCATAACAACACGTCACGGGCGTGGTAACGGGGATTGTCTTCTTGTTTATAACTGGTTTCATGTTCCTCATCCATCACAATCAAACCAATGTTTGTCAATGGTGCAAACGCTGCTGAACGAGCACCGACCACGACCGCTGCTTCATGTCGTTCAATACGGCGCCATTCATCATACTTTTCGCCAGCGCTTAAACCACTATGAAGCACGGCCACTTGATGCCCAAAGCGGCCCTTTACCCGATTTACCATTTGTGGTGTTAGCGCAATTTCCGGAACTAACATCAGTGCCGTCTTGTGTTGAGCCAAGGCGGCTGCGATGCTTTGCAGATAAACTTCGGTTTTTCCGGAACCAGTAACACCTTGTAACAGGAACGTTTTTGGATCATGAGCATCAATTGCCTCAGTTATGGCATTAACTGCGCTCCGTTGGTCAGGCTGCAAGTCTAGCGGCGCTGTTTTAGCAATTCGATGATTAGCGTATGGATCACGATAAACCTCACGTTCGCTTAATTCAGCCCACCCTTTTTTTGTAGCAGCTGTAAAATCGGCACGTGTTAATCGTTCATCTGTAAGTACATCCTGCAACGGACGCGCTTCCTGTAAATCCATTAACCTAGTCAGCACTCGCAGTTGTTTAATTGCATTCGGACGTACATCCTTTCGTGCTGTTTCAATCTCGGTTGGTGATAATGCTGATTTTACCCATGTGACTGTTTTAACATGAGCACGATCAGCAACCTGATACTCAGCATGAATAATTTGACGCTGTTGTAGCTTTGCCAAAGCATCAGTTTGTTCGTCAGTTAATGAAGCGGCCGTAAAATCCAGCCGCTGCTGATCATCAAATAATGAGGCTAACTGAGGATCGTCAATTGGTGCATCAGCAACGAGAAACTTATGACTTTTAGTTTTTAAGGCATCCGGAAGCATCGTTTGAATGGTTGAAATACGAAATGCAAACGTATGTTGAGCCATCCAGTCACTTAGCGATAGTAATTCTTCATTTAATACGGGTGCTAAATCTAATAAAGCGCCCAGTGGTTTAAGTTTGCCGCTGAAAGTTTCATCTAAAGTGTCCGCGTCGCTCACGCCGACCACCATACCACCGACTTCGCGGTGACCTTGGCCAAACGGGACAGCAACACGCATTCCAGGCTGAACCGCATCTGTCAGCGAATCTGGAATTAAGTATGAATAAGGTCGGTTCGTTTGCATTGTTGGCACATCCACAATTACCTGTGCAATTTTTGCCATCACGCGTTCCTTTCTGATCATTGCTAGTAATTGCTAGTCTTAATCTCAATTTTTGAGTTTCAATGTGTTTTTGTCTTTTCCAATTGTACCAGACATGACAAGTACTATGCCGTTTCAAGATGCCGATTTAATGCATCATAATATGAGGCATGGCCATGAATGATCATTTCACTAACAAAAAGCCGTACAGCCAAGAATTTTACGGTCAACTGCCACGTAAATAGTCAGTATTGTGAACTTATCACAGGCAAATTTGATTCGGGTTTCATCCTTCAAACAAACTTGATCATAATAAACGCACTTTTTTCAATGAAATAAGACATTAAGGTTGAGAAGTCACAAAATTAAATTTACGATAATAGTAGATGTATTTACATCACATACTTTTTAGGGGGTAAGGCAATATGCGTACGTTTTCAGTCCGCGTCCTCGATGACGCCTTTGAGCTCTCCTACGTACCAAACGGAAAAACAAATGCGACAAAAACAATCACCATCGTGTGCGATCCTGATGTACCCATTGGTGAAAATCTTGAAAAGATTCGTGAAAAACTGGCCGGCATCGATTTCGATGCAGCACTGATTGAAAATCCATTGGAATATGATTTTTCAGATACCATTATTGGGGTCAATCACCAGCGAATCGATATGGGTCTGGCATTGTCTAACATGCTGAACATCCCCGTTGTCAGTCAAGAAACGGCTAATCGTAATGGCTTAGCTGAAGCCATTGAAAACAAGCGTCAATACAATCAGTGGCACCTTGATTACTACGGCGAATATGCGGCCAAACGTAATTACGGCCAAGAAGCAATGCTCACCATCGGTAATGGCTATTATGGATTACGGGGTGCATACTTGGCAGCTAATGCAGATGTTGACAATTACCCCGGCATGTACGTTGCAGGTTTATACAATCAATTGACCACCAAAATAAATGGTCGCGACGTGGTGAACGAAGATTTAGTTAACTTGCCAAACGCACAGTACTTGTCCTTTAGCATCGATCATCAAGAACCGTTTTCTGTTAAAAAAGAAAATATTTCTGATATCTATCGTTCACTAGATTTACATACAGGTGTGCTCACCACAACAATGTTGGTATCCTTACCGACTGGCCACTTGCTCAAAATCTGTGCACAACGGGTCGCAGATATGAACCAATGGCACCGCTTTGCCATTCGTTATGAAATCACACCCATGAACTTTGAAGGTACTGTCACCGTTTTCTCAAGAATTGATGGTAGCGTTACCAATGCGAATGTGGACCGTTACAAGTCGTTCGATGGTCGTCATTTCGACGTCACCGAAACCACCATTAATGGTTCAGACGCCATGCTCAGCGGTCAAACCAAAACTTCAAAGGTCGCTTTTTCAATTGGTAGTCGCCTTTCAAGTCAAGAAATAACGCCGTCAACAAAGATAAATGAAAGCGTTACCGATGACGTCCTTGAGCAAAACTTCTCGTTCCAAGCACAAACTGGCACGACTTATGTTATTGAAAAAGCGGTTGCTATCAACACATCCTTGGAGACCAAGGGTGATTTGAATAACGCCGTTACATCAGAATTGGACGATGCAAACTTTAGCGGCATCGTGCAACAAAACGCCAGCTTCTGGAACGAAGTTTGGCAAGGCAGTGATATTCAGATTGACGGGGATTTGACTGCCCAAAAGTTAACACGAGTTAACATTTATCACCTATTCGTATCTGCTTCCCCAATCAGTAATCCGCATTTAGACGCCTCCGTCGGGGCTCGTGGGCTCCATGGGGAAGCTTACCGTGGTCACGTATGCTGGGACGAATTATTCATCCTGCCTTACTACACCTTGCACACGCCATCCCTCACCCGCCAATTGCTCATGTACCGCTACAAACGTTTGGACGCTGCTAAGCAAAATGCGGCTGCTGAACATTATGACGGCGCTATGTATCCTTGGCAGTCGGCGCAATTCGGGGATGAACAATCGCAACTGCTCCACTTTAATCCCGACAGTGGCAAATTTGATCCCGACAACAGTCGTTTGCAACGCCATGTTTCATTAGCTATTGCCTACAACGTTTGGCTTTATTACCACTCAACTAATGACACCGAGTTCATGACCAAATATGGCCTGGAAATGTTACTTGAAATTGCCCACTTCTGGTCCAGTAAGGCCGTTAAAAATGACAACGGCCGTTATGATATTAAAAATGTCATGGGCCCAGACGAGTTCCACGAAAACTATCTTAATGCCGATGAGCCTGGCCTAACAGACAACGCCTACACCAATATCATGGTAAGTTGGCTGTTTACAACTTTAGCCAACATTCATAAGGCAATGCCAGCAAAGGACTGGTCAACGATCACAACCAAAGTCGGACTTAACGATGATGATTTCAATCGTTTTGATGACATCGCTCATCATTTAGCATTGGACATCAATAAAGATGGGATTATCGGTCAGTTTGCTGGCTACTTTAAGTTGCCAACGCTCGATTTTGAAAAATACCGGAAAAAATATGGTAACATTTCGCGAGTTGACCGGTTATTAAAAGCAGAAGGCAAATCACCCGATTCTTATCAGGTTGCTAAACAAGCAGATGCCTTAATGGCCTACTACAACCTAAGCTTTAACACGATTGATAACGTTCTGAAAACCCTTGGTTATAAAATGCCAAGTGAATATCTCACTAAGAACATCGAATACTACTTGGCAAGAACCACTCATGGTTCAACCTTATCAAGAATCGTCTATTCAGAATTAAGTCTGATTGACGGCAACATGGATCAGTCATTCGCTTTCTTCAACACCGCTTTACGTTCTGACTACTATGACATTCAGGGTGGGACAACTGCTGAAGGTATTCACCTTGGTGTTATGGGTGCCGTCTTAATGCTAGAATTACGTAACTACGGTGGTGTCAATGAATTTGAATCTGAACTAGCCGTTGATCCACACTTACCAGAAGACTGGCACCGTCTCGCATTTAGTGAACGCTTTAAGGGTGTACTATACAAGTTTGACCTCACCCACACTAGCATTCATGTGACTGTAGATAAGCCTGCTAAACTTACGGTTCGTGGGCAAGAGTTCTCAGTTACACCAGACAAACCCTTACAATTAAAAAATTAATTGCAGGCGTTCAAACGAATCATCAAAATTAAAAATTATTTTGCGGAGGTTTTATTAATGACAAAGTTTGCGGATTTAAAGGGATTTATTTTTGATTTGGATGGCGTAATCACTGGTACAGCAAAGTACCACGGACAAGCGTGGCATCAACTAGCTGACGAACTTGGTGTGACCTGGACCGAAGAGCTGGCCAACGGCTTAAAAGGCGTTTCCCGGATGGATTCCTTGGAAATGATTTTAAAGGCCGGTGGTAAAGAAAATGACTATACCCCGGAAGAAAAAGTTGCCTATGCAACAAAGAAAAATGACAATTATCTGTCACTCATCAAAAACATGACACCTAATGACGTCTTCCCCGGTATTAAGGAGTTTTTAGATGATTTGATCGCCAATGGTTACCAGATTTCCTTGGCTTCTGCCTCAAAGAATGCACCAACTATTTTAGGTCATATTGGTTTGTCCGACTACTTTACCAAAATTGTTGACCCTGCTACTTTGAGTAAGGGCAAACCTGATCCAGAAATCTACACCCGGGGCGCAGAAATTCTTGGCTTGGATCCATCTGTTTGTGCCGGTGTGGAAGATGCTGCGGCCGGAGTGGCCAGTATCAATGCCGCTAACGAAACCTCTATTGGAATTGGCGATAAACAAGAACTAAGTGCCGCTAATGTTATTTTTGCCGACACCAGTGCATTAACCCTTGATAATATCAAAGCACAAATGGACAATTAGTCGACTCAAATTAATGCAAGATAATAAGTTTCAAAAACGACTTACCGATTTCATAATCGATAAGTCGTTTTTTGATTATCATTAGAACATAAAAACAAAAGCTGCACCTATTAAGAACGCCCAAGAAATGTTGTCTTGGTAGTCTCTAAAACGTGACCCTTAATTGCCCGATAAAACTCATTTAACCAATAACCGTTTTGCAACGGCAATGTGGTATCTAAAGCGTAACCTGTGACGGTATAGACATGATCACCGTTTGGCGGCGTTGGACCAACGTAATGCCGTGTAATCGCCGGATCAGTTTGATGAATCAGGCCACCTGCCGTACTATTATTGCCTTGAACAAAGGCTTCACCTTCACGACGGCTGGCATCCTCTTTAAGTTCGGCGTGATCAGCAGACAGATTAGCCCCAATCCAGTGAATGTACGTAAATCCTGAAACAGGAATCGCATCATCATCTAACAGTGTCCATGCAACGGTTTTTGCACCTGCTGGTAAATCAGTGAACGTCATCGGAAATGAAATCACCGGTTGGCCTGCGTACATTTCGTCCGGTTGCGCATGTCGACTATAACGGTCACCAATGTACCCATTTTCAGTTGGAATTTCAATCTTCATGAATCTGCTGCTCCCTTTCCGAATGTTTTTTATCGGCATCATTTACTCGCGATGAGTTGATAGTGCCTCAACCCGTTAACGATTCCATCCGTGGTGTTCGTCGTAGTAATGTAATCGGCGACTTTTTTATCACGGGGGTTACCATTTCCCATAACAATAGCTGTATCAACGCTAGCAAACATCTCAAGATCGTTTAATTCATCCCCAAAGGCATAAGTATGAATACCTTCCAAATGTGCCCGTTGAAGCAATTTCTCTAACCCACTTCGTTTTGTAACACCGCTCTTCATAGTATCCAAACAAACTGGATTATTTCGCACCAAGGTTAATTGACCCGCAAAATGTTCGTTATAGAGATCTTCCTTGTCACGATTAAACACATTTAAGAAGTTAATGGGATGCTTAAGGTAATATTCTGGGTCCACCGTAATCGATAAGCGCAGTGCCTTATAGTTGTTAACGATATCATCCGTTGTCTTGGTCAACGCAAAACCTTGATTGTTGTAATAAGCAACCGCGTCACCCTGTTCATTTGCAAACGCTGTGAACGATTCGATAAGCGATTGATCAATTGCTTCGCGGAATAACTCTTTACCACGATACTGAACGTACGAACCATTGGCGCTAACCACCGTGTCAATGCCTGTTTCATCCAATACGTCCTGAATCTCAAAGATGTTACGACCTGTTGCAATCACTGGCAAAATATCGTGTTGCTGCATTTCCTTTATTGCGGCAATACTTTCAGGCAGGACATTTTTTTGATCATCAAACAGTGTTCCATCTAAATCAAAAAAAACAACTGCTTTAATTTCCGTGTTCATGAGAACAACCCCCTCGTTTTCACTACCCCTTAAGCATAGCGCATTCTGGAAAAAATGGCATTGTTTGACTCCCTCCAGTCAAGATTTTTTGAAGTCTCTTATTTGCAAATTGTCAGTGACTGAAAACAGAATTCTTGCCCATGGTTTATTAGACCTTAAAGTGACAGATAGCAGCAGTGCTAATTTGAAAGGCTAAGACAACAGTAATGTTCATTTTAAAAAACGCCGAAACTAAAATGACCCTATTCCTACAATTTAGGAATAGAATCATCGTGTGTTAAGAATTAATTTTTAAACTGAATTTGTTTCTTAATGCTCTTTTTAAAGAACACCATTATTGAACAGTTGGTTTAGGTGTTGATGTACCCAAGTCTTCTTCATGATCGGGATCAATTGTGACTTCACCAGCCTCAACCTCTTCAAGTGCCTTGCCGACAGACTTAACTGATTGATAATGTGGTAGCAATTCCTGTGCACCAGCGTCTAACTCATGTGCACGTTTGGAAGCCAACATAATCAGTGAATAACGTGAGTCAACTTTCTTTAAAAGCTTATCTACTGATGGATATAAAATCATAATTTAAGCGTCCTTCCCATTTTCCGTCTCGGTAACCTGCTTTGATTCTAACATTTGCGCATAGTCCGGGTAAACCCTAGGCACCCGCAAACGTTCCGCTCTAATAATTTCGCGGATCCGATCAACAGCAAGATCAACTTTATCATTAACGACTGCGTAATCATAGTTCCGCATCATTTTAATTTCTGTAACAGCCTGGTGAATGCGTTCGTTAATCACTGTCATGGTTTCTGTACCACGACCGACCAGCCGTTGCTTCAGTGCCATTAAATCAGGCGGAGTTAAGAATATAAACACGCCATCAGGCATCTTCTCACGAACTTGCATGGCACCGTTGACCTCGATTTCAAGAAAAACATCTTTTCCAGAAGCTAAGGTATCCTTAACATATTGCATTGGTGTTCCGTAATAATTATCAACGTACTGAGCATATTCAAGCATTTCACCGGTTTCAATGTTGTGTTCAAACGTCTCTTTGCTCACAAAAAAGTAGTCTTTTCCGTTTACCTCACCTTCCCGTGGCTGACGGGTAGTCATTGAAATGGAGTACTGAAAATCAGTTCCTCCTTGGTCAAACATTGCTTTCCGAACTGTTCCTTTACCGACTCCTGATGGACCAGAAAGAACAATTAACATTCCACGTTTCGGCATCGACTGCTTCGTTCCTTTCATCTATAACCTAAAAAAGAATTTAACAATTATTTTGCACTTTTTTTGCATCAATTTCAAGCGTTCAACTACGACATTTGCCGCTAAATACGCCGTTTTAGAAACTTTTGCGTGAAAAGTGTACCTTTGCAAAAGCTCGTTAACGGAATTGAAATTTATGTTTGCATTTTTGAACGCGTGTTCGTATAATATAAATAGTCAAACAGACGTTCGCTATCACGAACGAATTGTCGAACGTTAGAAAAACAATTCAACTATTTTCGTCATTTTCTTAATGGCGAGCAATACGAAATTTCGGAGGCCACGACTATGGAACAATTAATGCCAAATACTTATATCAACCCTGTAATGACGAAATCAACGCTACATCATAGTATTCGTCATTTATCGATTGTTTCAAACCATAGTCATCTTTCTGTTGGTCAGCGTATTAGGAAATTCTTCACAGCAGAACGTGGCGATACGTTACGTCATCCACAGTTTTCGTCTGACGTGATTATCGCCCACCTCGATCGTGCACTTAAACAGCACGCTGTTGTCTCAATCATGTTAAACCAGCCATCAAACCCTTTTGCCAAGAAACTCACGACAGTTACTGGCACGCTTAGGCAGGACCAAGACATTCTGACAATTACCAATCACGCAACTGGCAAAACCTATTTAATTTTGCCAGAACAAATTCGTCAAATCTGTTTCGGCTTGATGGTTGCTTAAGCCTTAGCGACTATTGATTGCGGATTTGAAGAATGACATTACATTACATTACACCAGTTGTATAAAATAAAGCACTTGCGTTAATAGTTCCTGAGTATCTGATCAGAAACTATTAACGCAAGTGCTTTTTATTTCCGTTTAATTTTAAATATCGTCAGACCAACGACTATACCTTATGATTCAGCTAACTGCTTTTTTTCTGCATCTGCCATTTTCAACAACTCTGAGGCGTGTTCAGTTGTCAATTTTGTCACAGTCGTACCGGCCAACATCCGTGCTAGTTCAGTTACCCGTTTAGCAGTTGTTAACTTATCAACACTGGTCTTAGTGCGTCCTTTGTTGATCTGCTTCTGAATATAAAATTGGTGATCCGCAATCGCAGCAACTTGTGGTAAGTGAGTGATACACAAAACTTGAGAGTGGCGACCAATTACCATAATTTTCTCGGCAATGGCCTGAGCAACCCGCCCTGAAACACCAGTATCCACCTCATCAAAAATAATACTTGTCACACCTTGGTTTTCAGAAAAAATCGTCTTCAAAGCCAGCATCATCCGCGAAAGTTCTCCGCCAGAGGCCGTTTTGGCCAATGGCTTGGGATCTTCACCAGGGTTTGTTTGAATATAGAACTCAACGTTATCAATCCCAGTCGTAAAGAATGGTATGTCTTCATGTTTCAAAAACCGCACGCTAAAAACGGCCTTTTCCATATAGAGAGCCTTCAACTGTTCATGAACAGCTTCTTCCAATTGCTTAGCCAATTTTTGTCGCATTTCACTAAGCTCATTGCCTGCTTTTTGCACCGCAGTCTTGGCCTTATTTAACTGAGTCATCAGTGTCTGATCATCATCCTGATCACCCTGCATACGATCCAATTCAACTTTGATTTTATCAAAGTAGGCCAACACCTTGGGTACAGAATCTCCGTACTTGCGCTTTAATTGGTGTATAACCTCCAGACGTGCTTCGATTTCATCTAAACGTCCTTCATCAAACTCCTGATTATCAAGTTGTGAAGACAGACCATTAGTTGCATCCTGAAGGCCATAATAAGCACTCGCAATCGTGTCAGATAATGCCTGATACTCAGGATCTAATGTGGCAATTTCCTGCATGGATGCCATCGCGGCGCCAATGCGATCCAGGGCTGAACCATCTTCACCACCATCAATGGCTTCATGACTACTTTCTAAGGCTGTCACAATTTTTTGATAGTTGGCCAAACGATCTCTTTCTGTAATCAACGTGTCCTCTTCATCAGGCGACAGATTGGCATCTTCAATTTCTTGCACCTGAAATGTCAACATATCAACTCGCTGCGCCCATTCTTGGGCGTGGTCACGTTTGTCAATTGCCAGCTTACGTAGTCGCCGGTATTCATCATATTTATCTGCATACGTTTGCTTCAACTTAGCTAAGGCGTTAGGTTTGTACTCATCTAACAACTGTAAGTGCTTTTCTGGCTGCATTAATTCTTGATGTTCGTTTTGACCATGAATATCGACCATTGTCTCCCCAATGCGTTTGAGGGTGGTGGTATTAACTAATGTACCATTAACTCGACTAGTATTATGCCCGTTTTTATTCAGTTCACGATCGATAACCACTTGTTGATCAGCATGATCAATACCAAGGTCGGACAACACTTCAAAAGTGACAGAAGACTTTGGTAGCACGAATAATCCCTGTATCGACGCTTTAGTTGCCCCTTTACGAATAAAGTCAACGGAAGCGCGGCCACCGGCCAGTAAACCAACGGCGTCAATAATGATGGATTTACCTGCACCTGTTTCACCAGTCAGAACACTCATTCCATCATCAAAAGCAATATTCAATTTTTCAATAATTGCAAAGTTCTTAATGGATAATTCCTGTAGCATTCCTTGCTCCTTAAGCCCTCATTTAGGGACCCTATCATGGTATTTCTAAAACTTAACTTACTCCGCACCCAACTCAGCCAGTCTTGAACGGACTTCCACAGCATGATCAATCGTTGAAGCAATAATCAAAACGGTACTGTCATCACTTAACACGCCAAAAACCTCATCATAATTCATCTGTTTGATTAAACTAGCAATAACCGGACCGTTTCCCGGCAGTACATTAAGCAAACAAAACTGATTATTAATAGTCATGTCAATAACATTGCCGTTTAAGTTTCGCCGCAACTTACTCTCACCATCAATTGGCCGATCAGTAGAAAACGTGTAATACGTGTGCCCATTTTCGTCAGGCACCTTGATCAATTGCATCTCAGTAATATCTCGCGAGATCGTTGCTTGTGTAACATCAAGCCCCTCTCGGTCTAACAAAAGCACTAATTCCGTCTGTGTATGAACAGCATTATTAACGATAACGCGCCGAATGATTGCCTGCCGTTCCCGTTTTTTCATGAACGCTCCACCCTCTACTTTTGATTCAGTTGGGCATACGCTGACGTCAACGTTTCCTTCACGGACACATTTGGCGACAGTTTCCCCTCTCCGTCTGTATTCACAAGATGGATCAAGAACTCGATGTTTCCTTCGCCACCCTTAATTGGTGAAAAATCCAGTCCTGTCACAGAATAACCTGTTGCCAAGGCAAAGGAAACAATATCATTCAGAACTGATTCATGCACGCTTGGATCTTTAACAATGCCGTGTTTACCAACATTATTTTTACCTGCCTCGAATTGTGGTTTAATCAACGCAACCACTTCGCCTTGAGGCTGCAAAATTGATTTCAAGTTAGGTAAGATGAGATGTAATGAAATAAAGGATACGTCAATACTTGCAAACGTTGGCCGACCAAAGGTAAAGTCCGCCGGTTTTGAATAACGGAAATTCGTGTGCTCCATAACAACGACACGTGGATCTTCGCGTAACTTCCACACCAGCTGATTGCTACCAACGTCTAGCGCATATGAACGGACAGCACCATTTTGCAACATGACATCAGTGAAACCACCCGTGGAAGAACCGATGTCTAGCACCGTTTGGCCTGTGACGTCAATGTTAAACACTTTAAGTGCCTTGGCTAGTTTAAAACCGCCTCGGCTCACGTACGGCATCGGATCGCCTTTAATATGCAATTCCGTATCTGTTGGAATTCGCTCACCCGGTTTATCTAATCGTTCTTCATTTTTTCCTAACACCTCACCGGCCATCACCGCCCGTTTGGCCTGCTCACGAGACGTGAATACTCCCTGCTCAACAAGCAGGATGTCGACACGTTGTTTTTCCATGTGTTTTTTCCCTTTCTAACCCTCAAAATAGCTCAAGAACGCGCTAAGGATGCTTCCATCGGCACCACTGTCTGACAGCGCATCACAAGCCTGCCGAGCATCCTCAATACTGGCGTTTAACGCTTGCCGTGCAGCAGGTAACCCAATCAACCGTGGATAGGTGTTTTTGCCCTCAACCTCATCCTTATTAGGCGTCTTGCCTAGCTGCTCGGCCGTTGCAGTTTCATCTAAAATATCATCATAAATTTGAAATGCCAAACCAAACGCTGCGCCGAAACGAGCAAAATGTTGACTTTGTTCAACCGTTGCGTGGCCCATGGTGGCGCCCGCCATAACCGCGTATTCCAAGAGTGCACCCGTTTTACGTTTGTGCAATGCTTGTAATTGAGCCAACGGAATTCGCTTGCCAGTAGTCGAAACGTCTTCCACCTGGCCTGCAACCATTCCTTTAGGACCCGCCGCGACAGCTAATTTTTGCACCAACCGAATTGTGATTGAGGCATCTAACGGTGCTGTCGCTAGCCAGTCAAAGGCCAAGGCCTGAAGTCCATCACCGGCCAAGATAGCAATGTCCTCGCCAAACACTTTATGATTTGTTGCTTGACCACGACGTAAATCATCATTATCCATTGCTGGCAAATCGTCATGGATCAACGAGTACGTGTGCAATAACTCGACGGCCACCGCTGCTTGCATTTCAGCTGACGTAGTTTCTTTATTCAAACTCACGATTGCCGCCAACGTCAATAATGGGCGTAACCGTTTGCCACCGGCCTTAACGGAATAAGCCATTGATTGACCTAGCAACGGCTGATTAGCACTAGTAGCTAATTTTTCATCCAATAGTTGATTAATTTTTGGCACATATTCTTGTTCGAAACTACGTAATTGTTTATTCATGATTGGTTTCCGAATCGGGAGCAGCCTCAAAGTCAACCTCTTGACCATTATCATTCATCATCTTGGTCAACGTTTTTTCTGCATTGTCCAAAGTATCTTGCAACTGCTTGCTCAACGTTACCCCTTGCTGAAATTGAGTTAGTGCTGTTTCTAGCGGTACGTCACCTTGCTCCAACTTTGTCACGATTGCTTGAAGCGCCGTAAGGTTCTCTTCAAACGTTGGTTGTGTCTTTTTTTCCTCTGCCATGTTAGTCTTTCTCCTTATCCACGCTATTGATTGTGGCCGCCGCTTGACCATCTGCTAAATGTAACGTGACGGCCTGCTTTTCAGACAGCTGATCAACTGTTTTAACAACCTGACCTTCAACCGTCACATAACTATATCCACGCGTCATAATTTTTAGTGGACTCAATAAATCCAATTGATTAATCAGACCACTTAACTGCGTTTTTTTCGCTTTGATCATGTTAACACTTACGCTCAGAAGCTCATGGTTTAACGCATCTGCCTGTTGACGACCGTTTTTCACACGGGCCGTTAATAAATGAGTGCTTAAGCGGGCCTGAACGGTTGCAACCTGCCGTTGTTTGCCATTCAATAACTGTCGTTGATCATTAATTAACCGGTCGGTAAGTTGTGCCACACGCTGCGTATAACCTTCGTACAGACGCTGTGGTTGCGTGAATACGTAAGATTGGCGAACTTGTTTCAATCGCTGACGATCTAACTGGATTTGGCTAGTCATCGCTTGAAATAATCGACCTTGTAATTGCGAAATGGCCAACAATGTTTCTGAAAGCACAGGTGTAGCTAACTCAGCAGCCGCAGTAGGCGTAGCTGCTCGCACATCCGCCACTAAATCGGCAATTGTCGTATCCGTTTCATGGCCCACTGACGAGACGACAGGGATTTCGCTAGCCGCAATTGCGCGCGCTACGCTTTCCTCGTTGAATGGCCACAAATCTTCTATAGAACCACCACCACGACCAATAATCAGGGTGTCAAATGTGCCAAGTTCATTCACCTGTTGAATGCGTCGGACAATATCATCTGCCGCTGCATCACCCTGAACTAGCGCTGGAAACAACACTAGCTGGACAATGGGATAACGTCGACGGGTAGTTGTAATGATATCACGAATGACAGCCCCAGATGGACTAGTAATAACCGCAATACGCTTTGGGTACTTAACCAACGGCCGTTGACGACGCTCGAACAAGCCCTCACTGGCTAGCTTACGCTTTAATTGCTCATAAGCTTGGTACAAGGCACCGACACCATCTGGTTCCATTCGCTCTACATAAATCTGATAACTACCGGATGGCTCGTACAGCGAAATCCGCCCGGTCACAAGAACTTTCATGCCTTCTTCAGGTTGAAATTTCACTTTTGCAAAAGCGGATTTAAACATAATTGCATTAATTTTGGCATGGTCATCTTTCAAACTGAAATATTGATGGGCGTTCGGTCGCGGACGAAAATTGGAAATTTCTCCTGTTAGATACACACGACCAAGGTAAGGATCAGCATCAAATTTTCGTTTAAGGTAACGTGTCAACGTTGTAACTGATAGATAATCTTCACGATCTGCCATTTAATCCACCACTTGTCCGGTTTGCCATGCCGCTAACTGAATCGTTTGTTGCATTAAAGTCGCAATCGTCATCGGACCAACACCACCAGGCACAGGTGTTAAATAACCAGCAACGTCCTCAACATCCTTTGCAACATCACCAGTGAGTTGACCACTTGCGTCACGATTCATGCCCACATCAATGACGACGGCGCCCGGCTTAATCATTTCACGAGTAATTAAATCAGCCTGTCCAACCGCCACAATGACAATATCCGCAGAACGGGTTAGCTCCGCCAAATCTGTTGTATGCCGATGAGCCAATGTTACTGTGGCGTTAGCGTTATTAAGCAATGCCAATAGTGGCTTGCCAACTAATCGACTTCGTCCGACCATCACGACGCGTTTACCTGGTAGTGAAATCTGATATTGAGAAAGCAGCGTCATGATCCCCTTCGGCGTGCACGCAACAGGAAAGTCCTCACCAACCTGAGCAAACAATTGACCCAAGTTTTCGGGATGCAGACCGTCAACATCTTTGCGTGGATCAATCGCCATCACCACTGCTTCCTCATCAAGATGACTAGGCAATGGTGATTGAACCAAGATCGCATGAATTTGCGGATCCTCATTGTAGCGCTGGACTAGGGCAATGACCTCGGCTTGTGAAGCATCGGCCGGCAGATGCTTCACAACAGAATTAAACTGCAACTTGGCAGCCTTGCGTTCCTTATTTCTAACGTAAATGGCACTGGCAGGATCATCTCCCACCATAATGACAGCTAATCCCGGAATGACACCTTTTTGCGTCAACTTCCGTGTTTGCTCAGCAGACTGCGCATTTATTTTTTTTGCGGTCGCACGACCATCAATTTTTATTGCTGTCATAAAACTGCCCCTAACTTTTTAAAATCACACTTTTATTCGTTCATACTGAATAATTTTAACACATTCACTGTGTGTTTTAGATACTCATTACATACGCATTTTCATTGAGAAATTAGCGAAGAAGTACAAAAAAGATGCCATTAATTCAGACCTCATGGTCTCAATTAATGACATCGTTATTCAACTTTATTCCGCAGAAGAAGCATCTGCTTTATCAAAAAGCTTTGATAAAACCCCGTTAATGAATCGTCGTGAATTGTCATCAGAAAATTCTTTTGCCAATTCCAAGGCTTCATTAAGGGCAACACGTGTGGGAACTTCAGCAGAGTACTCCATCTCATACAGACCCAATCTCAAAATAATTAAATCAGGATTGGCCAATCGAGAAATGGACCATTTGTTTGCTAACAACGGACTAATCTGTTCGTCAAGTTCAGCTTCCTTTTCAGTCACACCATTTACCAATGTGACTAAATACTCAGGCACCACAGTAGGTTGATCTGATTGACTAGGAATTAATTGACGATACAGATCTTCCACATTCGCATCTGCATTCATATGTTTTGCAAACAACACTTGAAATGCAATTTTTCTAATCTGATGTCTATTTAAGCTCACTACAAGTCACCATCTTTGCTGGTCGTTTGTTCGTCGTCACCAGCGGCAGCGGCGCGGTCACCAAAAATGTCATCTGGATCAATATCAGAATCATTCTTTTCCGGAACGATACCAACGATGTGGACATTGACCTCACCCATTGGTAGTTCCGTCATCAAAGTAACTTGTTGTTTGACCTTATCCTGCATTTCCAAGGCTACCTTAGGCACATTAACACCATAGTCTAGGTAGACAAAGACGTCAGCAGAAATCTCGCCATCGTTAACGCTCAGTTTGACACCTTTGCTGTGTTCAGTACGGCCAAACAACTCCGAAACATTATTCGCAATCGTACCACGCATCCGGTTGACACCGTCTACTTGGCTAGCCGCAACACCAACGATAATCTCCAGAACATCCGATGCAATTTCAATGCTACCTAATGCATCAGCCGGTTGATTTAAGGTAATGTTATTGACTTCAGGCATAATGGCCTCCAATCCAAACTAAGCTCTTGAAACGTAAGAACCGTCTTGTGTGTTGATGATCAGCTTATCATCTGCATTCACGAAGAACGGCACTTGAACAACTAAACCAGTCTCCATTGTTGCTGGCTTTGAGCCACCAGTAGCAGTATCGCCACGAATGCCGGGTTCAGTTTCCTTAACCGTTAAAGTAACCGTATTTGGTACTTCAACACCCAAGATTTCGTTACCAAATGAGGTTACGCTAACTTCCATGTTTTCCAACAGGTACTTAGCAGCATTCTTCATCTGTTCATTTGGAATTGAAACTTGGTCATAGGTTTCAGTGTTCATAAAGACGTAGTTTGAACCATCGTTGTACAAATATTGCATAGTGGCTTGACTGATTTCAGCCAATTCCATCTTTGCACCGGCGCGGAAAGTCTTTTCTTGAACGGCACCTGTCCGTAAATTCTTTAACTTTGAACGCACAAAGGCGCCACCCTTACCGGGCTTAACATGCTGAAATTCAACGATCCGCCAAATAGCGTGATCAACTTCAATCGTCAGACCATTCTTAAAGTCTGCAGTAGAGATTGACATAATTGTTCCTCCTAAAGGCATATTGGGCACACAAAACGCGCTCAATATGACACTTGTTAAAATTCATTCTTGTTCAGTATACAGTAACGCATCCCGTCGTTGCAATAGTTGGCAGTTTTAAACGACTACAAAATCTTTAGGTCCTTGGAAGAGGTCGTTAACACCTCAGCACCATTTTCTGTTACTAAAACATCATCTTCCAACCTAACCCCGCCAAGGTTTGGCAGATAGATCCCTGGTTCAACAGTGATTACCTGATTAGCCTGAATAGCGTATGGAATTCTTGGTCCGTAAACTTGGGGTTCTTCGTGAATATTTAGGCCAATGCCATGCCCCATACCGTGATTAAACTCGGCACCATACCCGGCCGCCTTAATCAAATCGCGACCTGCAGCATCCAATTGAGCGCCGGTTGCGCCAGGCTTGATTGCATCAATAACAGCTTGGTTAGCTGTCTTAGTTAGATTATAAATATCCACTAACTCGGGATCTGGTTGCCCTAACGCAAATGTGCGTGTGATGTCAGACGTGTAGTCATCAAAGTAGAAGCCAAAGTCAACAGTAACTAACTCGCCCTTAGCCAGTTTCTTTGTTGTGGCTGACCCATGCGGTTCTGCGGAACGATAACCACTGGCAACAATTGTATCAAACGAAGGCCCGGTCGAACCATGCGCGCGCATCCAAGCATCCAATTTATTGGCCACTTCAATTTCCGTCATGCCAACGTGAACATTTGGCAACAGCGCATCATAACCTTCACATGACAAACGAATCGCACGACGTAACTTAGCAATTTCGTTGGCATCTTTAATTTCTCGCAAATGATCAACCACTGCATGCAGTCCAACAAAATCAGCGGCAAGTTGCTCATCTAGCATAGACCAAATAGCATAGGGTAATGTGTCTTCAAAACCAATCACACTAAGATTTTGGTCACCAGCTAGCTTAACAACTGTTCCATAATAGTCACGCGTAATCATTAATGTGATTTGTGGATCTAATTCAGCTTTCATTTCTGTTTCATACCGAGCATCGGTAATCATAAAAGACTGATTGCCAGTAATTAATAGACATCCGTCACCACCAACATTAGCAAAACCTGTTAAATAGTGCAGATTAAACTCATCCGTGACCAAAAAAGCATCTAAATGCAACTGATCCAAAACGCCTTGAACCTTAGCAATTCGTTCTTGTCCCATGCTATCGCTCCTCATCACTAATTAAATCAAACAAAAAACGGCCACAATGCCTTAACATTATGCCCGTTTATTGATCGATTGTTATTCTGCTGCTTCAGCGGCAGGGTAAACGGACACCTGACGGCGATCCTTACCTTTACGTTCAAACTTAACAACACCATCTGTCAAAGCAAACAGTGTGTCATCACCACCACGACCAACATTCATACCTGGCAGAATGTGAGTTCCGCGTTGACGGTAGATGATGGAACCAGCGTTGATCTTTTGACCGTCGGCACGTTTAGTACCTAAACGACGACCAGCAGAGTCACGACCGTTGGCAGTAGATCCGCCCCCTTTATGGTGAGCGAAAAATTGTAAGTTCATATCCAATAACATGTGGTTACACCTCCATTAGTTAATGTGACCATCACTAATCGTAACGAATTGAGTGTATTTCTGTGCAACTTGCGTCATGCCTAAAATAAATGTGGCTAAAATTGTTTCAGCTGCTTGATTGCGATCATTGATAACCACTTCCAAGAAGCCACCATTGTCATCATCAGATGAAATCGTTGGGTGGACCCCAGCAATTTCATCCAATGCGTTAACAGTGATAATCGCCAGCACGGAGGCTGCCGCACAAACAATATCTTCACCATAATCACCAGCGCCTGCATGGCCAGTCATAACAAACCGAACCGGTTGGCGCTTAGCATTTCTCGAAATATCAACTTTAATCATAATAGCTTAGCGTGGTTTCGTAGTTGTTTACTTATCTGCGTCAGCGCTCTTTGATGAAGTTGCGCCAGCAATTTCATCAATCATGACACGCGTATAGGGTTGACGGTGACCTGTCTTAGTGTGTTGGTTCTTCTTAGGCTTGTACTTGAAAGTAACAACTTTCTTTTCTTTGCCTTGCTTTTCAACAGTTCCAGTAACTGAAGCACCATCAACATATGGTGTTCCAATCTTAATGGAACGGCTAGCAACTAACACAACTTCGTCAAAGGTAACTTTGTCGCCTTCCTTTGCATCAAGCTTTTCAACAAAGATAGGTGAACCCTTTTCAACCTTGTATTGCTTACCACCAGTTTTAATAATTGCGTACACGTTGTGCACCTCCTTAAAAGTTTCTTAGACTCGCCAAAGATAAGCGTTTCACTGCCTAGACAGATGAAAACTTAAAACTTATTTTGCGCGGTTGCAGTGTGGGAAGTCCACAAATACAACAGTAAGAGTTTACCAGAGAACGCCCGGTGCGTCAAATGCTTCAAGACCTTTTTCTGGAAAACATCTCAGTCATTGGTAATTGTAACAAAAAACGCAGTGGAAACACACTGGTTTCACACTACGTTAAAGAGCTAATAGTCGATTTTTCAAACACAACTAATGCTGACGATGATCTGGTTGAGCGGTTGTACGGTTAGTTGACAGATGTGATGCTGACGAACGACCCATCAATTCCCACACGCCACTTCCGATTAAGACAATGGATAAAATCAATACGGCAACCATCTAAAAACCTCCCTTAACTTGATTAAGTAACTGTTTCCAGTTTATCAATCACAGATGCTCATATTCAATTTTTAAGTCTTCTTAAGAGATTTATGTCATCTTTTACCAAATCGTTAATAAACGGTTATTCCTGCGTACCGATCTTATAGAGTTCTGTGTCCGCATTGGTGTCTTTGCGCATCTGTGTTTCAATCTTGCTACGTTGCTGAGCCGAATTACCAATTGAGAATGAAGCTAGATCAAAGACGATTCGGAAATTAGCATGAAATTGAGATGCCACCTCATCGTCAAAATTGTATTGCTTGCTAACAGCTGCTTTGACAATGCCCTTCACACCTGTTGCGCCATCCCCTAGAGCAACCCCTAATTGGCTTTTCTGCGCTTCACTAAGGCCAGGACGTAATTCCTGATTCAGCTTATCAGCAGCTTTATACACGGTGTTAGCACTTTTATCATCGTCATAACGAAACTTTTGTAGCGCCGTTACCAATGTTTTGATGTCGTCATTTTCTGATTGGACCCGTTCGTACTTTTTCTCCGAAACCTGAACGCCAGCATAACTTTTTTGACCACAAGCCGTTAATGTAATCAGTAACCCTAAAACGGCAAATGTTGCCACAATTTTCTTCCACATGTGAACACTCCTCAATAAGCGAACTTCAAACTAGACTCATTGTACCAAAAAAGACGCCTTGACTGGAACTCAGCGACTTATTTTTAAAGTTCCTTTAGGGCTCAAAATAGAAATCAAGAAAAGTGCTGACCTATGTCCCCAAAATTAAAAACAATTGTTTTCTTGAATACGAGGCCAAAAAAAGAATTGCTGTTGAGAGCAATCCCTGTTTGTGCTTTAGCCAAATTTAGCAGCTTATTTTAAAACGAAAAACTATACTTATACCATTCGTCGCTTATCAGTTAGCGATAAAACCGATGATACAAAAATGCAACAGGTGGGGTTCGAACCCACGACCCTCGGTTTAGAAGACCGATGCTCTATCCAACTGAGCTACTGTTGCGAAACTTAACCTTATTAGTATAAAAAACGGAATCGACAGTGTCAATTTAAGTTTAGAAAATTACTCAATATAATTGCCAAGCAACCAGTCGTTTCTGAACACATTTTCTTAGTAGTTAAGACTAAATTCAGTCGCGTATAGTGCTGACACAAAAATAAAGACGATCACCGAAGTGACCGCCTGGAATGATCCCAAACGGATAAGTTCGGGACTAAAACAGTGTAGCACAGTTAGAACCGCAATGAAAAGGACAAAATTCTTTTTTATAAATACACATCCGCTGATCGTAGAACACTAAGCTAAAAGATTACTATACTGCATAAATGTATTCGCTTGCAAGAATGTGTAATATAGTCCCTTTATCTGTTGACGAAGCGCTTTCATTTCTTATATAATAGGCTTTGTAAACATTTATCAGAGTGCTGTCTAATAAATTGAGCAACTTGGGGGTGCATCATGGTTAAACATTTGGACCCTCGGGTGATTAAAACGCGGTCAAGTCTAAAAACTGCCCTAATCAGTCTGATGCAACAATACAAAATTGAAAATATCAGTGTTCAAAAGATCACTGAAACTGCGCACATTACTCGAGGAACATTTTATTTACATTATAAAGACAAGCGAGATTTCATTTCACGTGCCATGACCGAAATTTTGGATGACTTTTTCGATGCCGTCATTGATGACGGCACTGACAGTTTACCAGAGCATTACGCCTTTCTGAACGGTCATGCAGTCAATGTCTTTTACTTAAACAACGCCTTTAATTACATTGAAAAAGACGCTCAGATGTTCAACGTTTTGTTGAATACACAGGAAAATGGGTTATTTGAACATGAATTGTATGCCCGAATGACTGGCTATCTAAATCGTTTCTATGATCAGATGAAACCTGCGTTTGCTGACATCGGCGTACCAATCAACATTCAAATTGCCTTTACTGTTTCTGCTTATGTTGGTTTAATCAAAAATTGGCTCATTGAAGGCATGATCTATACACCACATTATATGACAGGATCAGTTCATAAAATGATTTCACTCGTGAGCGCTGGTTCTCCAAAAACAGTTACGTTTACCAACTTTTTCTATTCAGATCCGCAATTATTGGCTCGTCAAACTAATAACTGGTAAGTGTGCTAACGAACACAAAATAAGGCCTAACGTTGGGTTTACAGCCCAAACGTTAAGCCTTATTTTGATTGCTATATTATCACGAAAAGACTAATAGCCATTAGCCTGACGTTTTAAATTTTTCTCGCGCTTTGCTTGATAAGCTTCCTGAATTTCATCTTGTGTGAAACCAAAGCCACGCAAACCCATTGTTAAGAACAAGTGCCACGCATGGCCAAAATCGCCCTGACGATGTTCTTTTAGACTGGATAAAATCATACTGTTAATGGCCAAATAGGTCTTGGTTAGATTAAGATCCGGTCCCTTTGTCAGCTTAGTCAATTCGTCAGGCGTTAAGACTGTTAAATGCGTCCATTGCTGTTTATGGAAAATCAACAAGAAGAAATCCAATGCATCGACATATTCTTCTAACAGCGTCTGATGGGATGTTTGGCCAGGATTACTTTTGCCGCGATGCGTTTTCCACACCTTAAACCATTCACTCGTATTCGCAATCTCGGCCAGCTCGACGTCCAAGGCTAAATATGCGTTCTGTAGACTATCCTCACGCGACCAATGTAATTGCTTTGCATCATGTACTTGTTGATCAAACTCAATGCATTCCCGCAAGAGCATCGCTAAATCTAACATTGTAATTCCCCTAACCTGTCTATTAAGCAAAAATTAACGGATCGGACTGAATCTCTAAATCATCGCGATTAGCTAAGTACCATTGACGAATGAAATCATAGTTCAACAACACTGCCATCAAAGAAATTTGGTTCTTAGGATCCGTCGTGGTGATGACCCACTTAGGTGCCGTCTGCGTGCCAGCGTCCGCAATGCCAAAGACAAGATCATCTTCTAAGTCAATGATAGCGCCATTGCCTGCGGGGGCATTTTGCAGCATATAATGACTGTCAGCCGAGGCCACGAAGAGCTTGTCCACTGTGCCTGCTGGCAATGCTGGATGTTTCGTTTGATACTCCGCATTATTATCAGTTTCTAACAAGTTATAGTCAGCCGTAAAGTGATAATCACGCTGCAAATCCTTGGCAAACGTAATGAGCGTATCAATAGCAGCCATCTTCTTGTCTGCCGATTGGTCAGCTAACGCCACCGCAAATAGGTCAGTAAATGCCTTGCTGTTAAAACGGATTTGCTGACGTTCCAAGTTCATATAGAACAAGTGGAGACCGGAAGCCTTGTCTGTGAAGAAGGCACCTCCATTGCGACCGCCAACCAATACAAACTTAAAGTCAGGTTGTGTGCCTAACGCGTCAAACGTAACGCTTAGTTCTTCATGATCAGCCGCACTGGTAAGAATTAATCCTTTTTCTTCGTGAATCTCCAGCAAACGACTCATAAAGAGTAAATAATAGTCAGAAGCTGTGTATTGGTGTGGAAAGGTTACAAACGCGGTATCCATTTTAAAATCAAATAAATGTGTAGCCGAATCTAACAACTCATCAGTGTCTTGAGTCTCAGTCAGTTGATCCAAGTACTTAGTGAACTGAATGCCGTTTTGCAAACCATCTTTTATGTTGTTGTTGTAGATTCTAAAACGTTGACTTGGCGTTAACGTATCTAACTTTTTCTCTTTACTGGTGCCAGACTCAGCTTCTTTTTTTGTCGCACTGGCAGCTTCGGAATCTGTGGCTACTGCCGAATCAGTCTTGGAAGATTGTTGCTGCTTAGTTGCAGTTGATGCAGTCTGATCAGAATGGACGTCTTTGGCCGTGCTTGCTTCAGTAGATTCAGCACTAGCTGACGTCAAATCTCTTTTATCATAACTTGTCATCTGAAGTCACCTCACTAGTTGCTGAATTGCTTGCGCTCTCTGCGTTAGCAGCAAGTGCACTATCCTGAGAACGAATTTCACTGGATGGCATTTTTTCATCCGGGTCAGCTTGTCCCGCTTCAATTGCTCGACCAATTAGATGACTGATATAGTCAACATATAAGCTAGCATTACGATCTTTAAACGTGGCAAAGTCACCAAACACTTTGCGAATCGCTTGCTTTTCGTAGCTTAGAATCGTGTCTTCCTTGGACAAAACTAACGACTCATCTTCGTTGGCTTTCATCCCTTTATAAGCGTTGTTTGCCTGATCATCCTCATCAGCTAACTTGGTTAACTGATCCAAAATATCTTGACGTTCCGCCTTCGAATGACCGCCGTTAAACAATGTGCGCGATTCCCCAACTTCTTTAAGTTGTGAACGTAATTTTTCTTTTTGCAAATCGCGTTGTTCTTGGTTCTTGACCAGTTCCTGCAATTCTTGACTTTGCCGAGCGATGTCTTTGATGCGATCCGAATTGTAGTTTTTGCCCTCTGATTCAAGTGCAAACGACTGTGTCAGTTTTTCATACTCTTCGCTGTCAAAAATGAATTGTGCGTTTAAAACGTCTAATTCACCAAACTGGCGACGATCCCACCAGTTCCCAAAGAATACATTGAATTTGCCGTTCTCCGGTTCTTCAAAATAAAAGAATGGGTATGTGTGCTTCAAATAAGCAATAAGCTCCGCACTCAAATAATGGCTGAGTTCAGGGTGTATATCATCGACCAAACGTGCTAATTGGTTGCCTTCCGTTTGTTTATTGCCCCTAATCAACGTATTGTAACGTTGTGGGTTAACTAATTCGTAGACCCGACGATCATTAAAATCATTAATGGCGCCGGTTAATTCATCCAAATAACGTGACTTTTGTCCGAGTTTACCAGACAACTCAGGACGTACATTACGTGATCCGACTTTTTTCGTTTGTGGATTATCCATGCCGTCTTACCCCTTGTTCACTAGATTCATACACTTATATCGTACACTACTGCCATCATGTCGACAATCGCCCCGGCAGTGTTGCAAACGTTTTCTTAACATTTAAATTTAGAATTTTTTAGACAAAAAGCCGTGATGAATACCCGCAGTCGCATTTCAACTAAAAAACGACGCTATTCATCACGGTTACATATTTATTTATTTTACTATAACTTGATGACTGACCAGCCTAAACCGAAGCGCACATTGCCGCTCCAAGAAACAGCCCTCAAATATTAATATTGTTCCAGATACTGATCACGTTCCCACTTAGTGACAGACTGACGATACGATGCCCATTCCAGCTTTTTGGCTTCAATAAAGCTTTGGAATAAATGATCGCCTAAAGCCGCCTTCATAACGGGATCACTTTGCAAGGCTTTCGTTGCATTGTGTAAATTGTCTGGCAAATTACTAATGTGGTTAGTATCACGCTCTTTTTCGTCCATCGAATAGATGTTGCGATCGACAGAATCATTTGGTGTGATACCATTACGAATGCCATCCAAGCCGGCTTCCAACATCGCAGCTATGGCAAGATATGGATTGGCAGCAGGATCAACTGAACGCAACTCTAAGCGTGTCGAATTGCCACGTGCACTAGGCACACGAACCAGTGGTGAACGGTTGGACCCTGACCAGGCCACATAAACTGGGGCTTCGAAACCTGGCACCAGACGTTTGTAGGAGTTCACGATTGGATTTACAACAGCAGTTAAATTACGGGCATGAGCCAGCAGGCCACCAAGAAAATGATAAGCGGTTTCGCTGAGTTGCAATTCCCCATCAGCATCGTAAAACGCATTGCCCTTAGCGGTTGATAGTGACATATTCATATGCATGCCTGACCCATTGATACCTTCAAGTGGCTTGGGCATAAAGGTGGCAAATAGTCCGTATTTTCTAGCAATTGTTTTAACTACTAGTTTAAAGGTCTGAATATTGTCGGCCGCCTCCAGTGCATCAGCATACTTAAAGTCGATTTCATGCTGGCCAGGCGCAACTTCATGATGGGCAGCTTCTACTTCAAAGCCCATTTTTTCGAGTTCAAGGACAATGTCACGACGGCAATTCTCACCAAGGTCCATTGGTGCCAAATCAAAATAGCTGCCCTTGTCATTCAGTTTCAATGTTGGTTCGCCATTTTCATCCATCTTAAACAGGAAGAATTCTGGTTCAGGGCCAATGTTGAAAGACGTAAAACCAGCGGCCTTCATCTCATCAACGACACGAATCAAGTTGTTACGCGGGTCACCTTCGAATGGTTTTCCATCCGTCGTATAAACTTCACAAATCACTCGGGCTACCCGACCATGTTCACTACCCCACGGAAAAACCATCCACGTCGACAGGTCTGGGTGAAGATACATATCACTTTCTTCAATTCTGACGAAGCCATCGATGGATGAACCGTCAAACATTAACTTGTTATCTAACAACTTGTCCAATTGACTCGTCGGCACTTCAACGTTCTTAATTGAACCCATCAGATCAGTAAACATTAATCGTAAAAATTCCACGTGCTCCGTCTTAACCAATTCACGAATTTCATCCTTCGTGTATGTCTTCTTTGCCATGTTCCTGCCTATCCTTTCGACTAACCTCAATTGCCAACTGTTGTTTCTAAAGAAAAGCACTTATAAGTGTTGCTGAAGACCAGACTGTGGTGGTCGCATCCCTGCTAACTGTTGCATTTCAGCCTCAAGTAAATGACGTGCACGTTCGTCTGACAACCGTTTCGATTCCAATTGTGTAGACTCAACTTGATGTGTCTTTGCATACAAACGCCGCATTGTCGCAAAGTCCATCCCGCTTGCCAGACCATCCTTCACTTCTAGCAAACAATCCACATCATTCAATGAATAACGCCGACGATTACCCTCATTTCGTGCCGGATGAACCAACGACTGCGTTTCATAATACCGGATCTGTCGTGCTGAAAGATCAGTCAGCGCCATTACCGTACTCATCGGTAAAATTGCCAATGACCGACGCAACTGTTTTTCCGCCATCAGTCAGCCTCCCAAAAACTCACAAACATTTGAACAACTGCATCATCCCACCGCAAAGTATTAAAGTCAATCTTTCATGTCATAAGTTCTGACATGAAAGATTGACTTTAATTTAAAAATAACAAAATTTAGGCATATCAGTCTTGTGCAATCAGTTATTTTTGTTTGCCAGCCACACTTGTGTCTGTCTTTCTATAGCCTCAAATTCCTCAGGATGCTGGATCAAATCATACCAGTTAACTGGTAATTGATGACGGAACCATGTTAATTGCCGTTTGGCATAATGACGAGAGTTTTGCTTCAACGTGGTCACCGCCTGATCTAGCGATTCTGTTTTTCGAAAATAGGCAAACAGTTCTTTATAGCCGATGCCGCGGCCAGCCTGCAGGTTTTCACCGCCCTGTTCAAAAAGCCAGTGCGCCTCATCTAATAAGCCAGCCTTTAACATCAAATCAACCCGTGTATTAATCCGTTCATACAATACCGCTCGGTCCGTGTTTAACCCAACGATGCACGCGTCATAGCGATTCGGATGATCTGTTTGAACCTCAATGGATTTTCCAGTTGTCTCAAAGACTTCCAGTGCCCGGATCACACGACGGACATTGCCGGCAGGAATCTTGGCGGCCGCGATTTCATCCCGCTGTTTGAGCTGGTCCCAAACCCACTGATTGCCATGTTCAACAGCCAATGTCTGCCAATGATCACGAAATTTCTGGTTTGCCGGTGTTCCCAGTTGGAGCCCAGTTAGTAATGCTTGTAAATAAAAACCGGTTCCGCCAACAATTATTGGCAGATGACCGCGCGCAGTGATTTCTGAGATAAGCGTGGTGGCTCGTTCAACAAACATTGCTACCGTGAAAGAATCCTGAACGTCACATTCATTAATCAAAAAGTGTGGTATCCCTTGGCGTTCTTCAGCAGTCACCTTAGCCGTGCCGATGTCCAGATGACGGTAAACCTGCATTGAATCTCCGGAAATGATTTCCCCGTCAAATTTTTTCGCCAGTGTGATGGATAAATCAGTTTTACCTACAGCCGTTGGGCCAACAATCATTAATACCTTTGGTTTCATTTTTTATTTTCCTTTGATTCACTTTTTGGAAATTCATTTGTCGCATAAACTGATCGTAACATTTGCGCAAGCTTAACTTCATCCGTAATAACGGCGGTCACGCCTAACTGGAAACATTTTTTGATCAATGATGGTCGATTAACCGTCCATACTCTAACGATGGCCCGATTATTGAAAATCCATCTCTTATCCATAAACAGCCACCACCACTTAAGGTGCACGCTGGTTACTGACTCACCACAATGAGCAAGTCTCACAACTGGCGTTGGCCAACGCGTGAGCAGCGCTGTTTCAACGACGGGCAAGGCGTGATGGAAAACTGCTAGTAACTGGTGGCTAAAACTAGACACCACTATGACCGGCAGTAACGTCGGAAAACTGGCTAACACGTCGGCTAAATGTTGTGCCACCAATACACCGTCATTTTTTGGAGCCTTAATTTCTAAATTGAGAACGCTGTGAAAAGCTTGTTCTTCTAAATAATCCAAGAGTTCGACCAATGTCGGTATTCTAATGTCAGATTTATGGCCGTAGAACCGCCAGCCTGCGTCTAATTGTTGAATTGTCGTCAACCGTAGCCGACTAATTTCACCAGTGCCATTTGTTGTCCGATCAACACGACTGTCATGACACAAAACCAACTCGTGATCTGCCGTTTCCTGAACATCAGTTTCGAGGCCATCAGCACCACAGCTCAAGGCTGCTTTAAACGCAGCCATTGTATTTTCAGGACATTGACGGGCAAGACCGCGATGAGCAATAATCAGTGTCACCGAAATGTACCCCCCTTTCACTGGACGTTACGGTTAAAAAAAGACATAATAAACGTGTAGTTTAAATCGCATCTTGATTATTATAAAAAATTGAGGAGGTCAAACCATGAAGAAATTTACACAAGGATTTTTGTTAGGCACATTAGCAACGATTGGTGCTGTAGCCGCTGGCGTTTTTTCATTCCACAAAACCGTTGTTTCACCCATTGAGGACGAAGAACAACGCGTGGATGACAATCGTCGACGGGCTGTCCGTAAATCCCGTTCATCTCACCTCAACTAGTAGTTTCGCATATTCCAATTTATTTTACACAAAAAATCGGTATCCATCATGTATTCGTTTGAATTCATGATGGATACCGATTTTTTAATAACTTCAAAACACCAAATCTAATACTTGCTAGCTTTCGTTTTACCTTCCCAGTGGCCATAACCATCCGTCAAGATAAAAATCTGTTTGTAACCATTGCGAGCTAAACGAAGGGCTGCCCGTGTGCTCAACGCCTTACCTTCATCGTAAAGGTAAACCGGTAAGTCATCACGAATTTCTTTATAACGTTGACTAAAGGTTGAATAAGGCACACTGCGGGCGCCAAGAATGTGTCCAGAATCAAAGTCCTTTTTTTCACGAACATCGATAATTTGTGCCTTACGCATTCCTGCCTGAAATTCTTCCTGCGTTAACAACGTGGAAACTTGTCGACGCTTGAAAACTAAATAAACACGCCATCCAATCCAACCAAACACGATTAACAGGCCAACAACGTCAAAAATTATTTCTCCTACAGAAGCCGCAACTAACACAAACAATCCCTCCATCTTCTAAACTCAATACTCACATTGTACACATTTGTTCAAACAGTGCCTAGTGCTCATTAGTCTTTTTTGATTTTTGCTCTTCAATTCGGTGTTCATGTGTCAACACCACTTTTGCTTGTAACCACGTTGGTTTATCAATGGCGTTCATTCGATATAAATTATCCAACTCCAGCGCCATGACCTCAATATCCCACATCCGTTTGCCCACATAGACATAAATACCGAATGCTTTTAACACCTGTTGAACATCGTACAACGTCCGTAATGATTTCGGATTGTCACGATACATAAATTCTGCCTCACTTTTGACGATTTCAACTCATCCAGATTAAAACAAACGAATGAGCCCAAAGTTTGCGACAACTACACCAATTAGTCCAACCACGCGCAACCAGCGTGAAACAGCCGGATTGTTATAACGCTTTGGAACACTCAACAAAAAGGCCACAGCAATTCCGCCAATCAACCCACCAATGTGCCCCCAAATATCAATGCCAACTGCAAAGATATCAAACACCAAGTTAACGACCACTAAAATGGAAAACTGCCGAGCAATTGCATGAATTGCGGGATTATTTTGTTCAATGACATCTAATGCGATAAACGCACCAAACAGACCAAAAATGGCTGTACTTGCACCTGCAGACAGCCCTTCCGGATGAAAGAACATACTCCAGACATTACCGGTAAAACCACTGACCAAGTAAATAACCAACGTGCGCCAGTGACCAAACGTCATCTCCACGTAACGACCCAAAAAATAAAGCGTAATCATATTCAGTGCAATATGTTCAAACGTCACGTGAATAAACATCGGCGTAATTAATCGCCACCATTCACCAGCCTGCACAGCCGTGCCAGACAACGCGCCTGATTGGTCAAGCGATTGAACGGAAAATGGACTCGCTAATGAAATGCCCTGAATGCCAAATTCAAACAGCATCCACAAAAAAACGAGCACATTGATGATAATAAGCCCGACTGTTACTGGTGACCCTCGCCGTATGCGTTGCCAAACGTTCATTAATTTACCTCCTTGAGCGAAATAATTTGTTTTATTTTTATATCAAAAGAATCGGCCATCCACGTTCGTTTGCGGAAACGTTGGGGAGACAGCGCTAAACTAACTGTTTCACCCTTAAAAGCGGCTAAATAACGGTCATAATAACCAGCACCAAAACCAATGCGACTGCCATCATCAGCAAAGGCAACGCCGGGCACGACAATTAAGTCCATCTGATTAGGGTCGATACTCTGGCCGCCAACAGGCTCCTGAATGCAAAATGCAGATGTCTCAAAAGAAACACCCGCCCCTAACGTAATGAACGTCATCTGACGATGTGGCAGTGTCTTAGGCACACTAACCCTTTTGCCAGCTGCCAACGCCTGAGCAATTAACGGACGCGTATCTAACTCAACTGCTGCACTCATGGTTAAGCCGATTGATTTAGCATTTTGCCAAATTGAACTCCCAACAAGCCCATCGATGAGTTGTTGGCTTTCAGTCGCCTTATCCGCCGGCGCCATTCTGTCCAATGCATTAATTACGTTTTTTCTGATTACATCTTTTGTTTGCATCATGCACCTCCATCAGCGGATAATAATTGCGATTATTTTCTATTGAAAACAAAAAAGCGCCCGAGGAATTCCCAGGCGCTAATTAGTCATTACTTAGTTTCACGGTGCAAAGTGACTTTGCGATCGTGAGGGCAGTACTTGTTTAATTCGATCCGGTCTGGATTGTTGCGCCGATTCTTTGATGACAAGTATGTTTGCCGACCACATTCGGTGCATTCTAAGGTAATGTGTACGCGCATCTTTAACCCTCCACTCTGCTTGAAATTGGCGAAGACGCCTCAACTCGAACAATTTTATCATTTTTATTCATTGTTGACCAGTATTTTCTGACAATTGACTATTTAAATCCGTCAGAACTTTGAATGTCTTTCCAGTACAAATTATAAATGTCAGCAGCAATATCCTGGTTGACAAGGTATGAAGCAGTTTCTTCCGGCAATCCGGGAACCGCAACAGCAACAGCAACTTGTGGATTATCTGTTGGTGCAAAACTAATGATACTGGAAGTAACAGTTTGCTTACCGTTAACAAATGTTTCGGCAGTCCCCGTTTTGGCAGCAATCCCAGGCTTCAATTTAGTTAGCACTTCAGCCCCAGTTTTATGTGCTGAGGAACCGTTAACCACTTGCCACATCCCTTGTTTAATAATCTTCTTGGCATCAGCACTTGCTGAAACGTAGTTCAATGCTTTTGGATGAGCCTGATATTCAACATTTCCTAATCCACCATTCTTGTCAGTTCCACGAATTTGTGAGACTAAGTATGGCTGCATCCGGTAACCACCATTAGCCAGCGTTGACACGTACTGAGCTAATTGTAACGTTGTGTACGCGTCATAGTTACCAAACGCCTCAACTAAGGCTGACCCAATGTTGGCGCGACCAGACAGCCCCTTTAAGCCCGCAGACTCACCTGGTAGGTCAATCCCCGTCTTAACACCTAGTCCATACTGACTGAAATTATTTCTAAGCGTCTGGAACATTGTGCTTGGTAGCCCATTGATGGATTCACCTTGAGAATATTTGAAACCAACCATCTTCATCGCAACCTGAACGGCATATGAGTTAGAGGATTCTTCTAGCGCCAGTGCAGCATCCATCGGGAAAGCACCGTTTTGGTTCCAGTCAGTTGTGATTTTCGACGTCCCCGTTAGAATAATCGGTTGATCAACCAGTGTATTGTTCGAAGGTGTAATAGCGCCACTCTCGAAACCGCCGGTCAACATAGCGGGCTTAACAACAGACCCCATAACGATTGGTTGATTGATTGCACCTAATGCATCAGTTGTCACTTTCCCAGTGTTTGGATCACGGGAATCACCGCCCATTGCTAGCACAGCTCCCGTTTGGGGATTCATGACCACTGCGTAAGCACCCTGACAGGTGCCACTTGGCAAGCGTTTATCAATGACTTTTTGGACATCATCCTGAAATTTAGAATTAACCGTCAAGACCAAATTAGAGCCCTTGGCACCAGCGTATTCTTTGGTTTCCTTGGTGATTTTGCTATTATTGCTAACTTCCACAGACGTTCTGGACTTAGTTCCGCGAAGAATTGGCTCGTACGCTTTCTCCAAGTAACTCGACCCAACGGAATCGTTACGTGAGTAACCCTGTGAGAGCAACTCATTAACCTCGTCAGCCGGCAACCCTTGCTTTTCAGTCGTGACAGTCCCTACGAAACTCTTAACGGAATTTCCTGCAGGGTACGACCGTGACCAACTGGTTGCCGTTTTCACACCAGGCATATCTGACATGTGTTCACCGATTTGTGACACTTCCGTGGGCGTTACGTCCGTCTCTTTAATGTAAGTCGTGGACAAGGCATAGGCACCATTCATCTTGGTGAAGATCGTGGCAGCGTTTTTCTGACTGTCAGATAGTTCAGGCTTGTGTTTGGCCACGTAATCCTGTTGAGCGGCCTGCAGAGCAGTTGTGCTCATGGAACTAGCCTTAGGAATTTTAGCAGTGACCGCTGCACTATGTTTGCTATCCGCCAAATAATATATTGCTGCCTGACGATCTGTTAATGTATTCGTCGGCACCGTCAGATAATCGCCAAGCTTGTTAGCCACCTTGTACATATCTTCAGCGGTAACATTGATTCCTTTGGTATAGCTAATGGCCTGATGGGCCTCGTTGCCGACCAGCACTTTACCTGTTGAATCGTAGATCATCCCACGTTGCACATTGTTGGTTTCAATCGTATTATCCGTACGGTTAATTTCTGCCTTAAACATTGAACCTTTTTTCAACTGTAAATAAGCCATTTGAAAGGCCAAGGCTGCTAACAAAAGAAACACAATGACCAGCAGTAAATTTAACCGAAACGGAATCCGCGTCGTTTGATCGTCGTGATTGGTTTGCGTTTTTCTGCGCTGAATAAACTTATTAAACACTGAATCCTCAACCATCCTTATCTAATTCATAATTGCACATCTTTTAACACGATATACGTAAAATTTCGGCAAAGCACTTTGCCAGTCGAAAAGTATCGTCTATCATTGTATAGGAAGTTATCAAAAAGCTAAAGTGGCCAAGGCAAACTTTACTTTTTTTTGAGAGAAAGGAATCCGCTAAAACAATGATCAAACACTTCATCAACAAAACATGGCCATTATTACTGAGCTTTCTTGTGCCCAGTCTTTTCATGTTAATTTATTTTGCCAGCCGTGGCATGGCACCGTTTGGCCGTAGTTCTTTATTAACTGTTGACATGGGGCAACAATACATCGATTTTTTTGCGTTCTTTAGGAATACGTTGCTACATCACCCTGGTAGTTTCTTTTATAGTTTTAGCAAAGCCCTTGGCGGAGAAACAACCAGCTTATGGGCCTACTATTTAATGAGCCCGTTTAACTTATTGCTGCTCCCCTTTAGCAAAGGTGGCCTTTCAACCGGCGTTCTCATAATGACCGTTGCCAAATACGGTTGTGCGGGTCTCAGCCTGGGCTGGGTATTAAACCGGTTGCAGATTCAATCTGGTTGGCGGTTACCCATGTTTGGTACCATCTACGCGTTGTCTGGTTGGACCATTGCCAATCAGCTTAATCTTATGTGGTTAGACGCACTGATTGTTTTGCCATTGGTGGTTTATGGTCTTGAGTGCCTCATCAAACAACAACATTGGTTGCCATACGTAAGTTGGCTAGCAGTTGCCTTCATCGTGAACTATTACATGGCTTACATGATTAGTTTGTTCACCATTTTGTACTTCATCTTTAGTGTTGTTTGGCATTGGCAATCATGGCATCGCCTGCTCATTAATGGCTTACAGTACGTCGGCGCATCCGTATTAGCCGGTGGCATCGCAGCATTTATCCTACTCCCCACATATTTCGCATTACAGCTAAGTAAGGCAAGTTACACCCTCACTAAATTTAAATGGACGTGGGATTATGCGCCTTTAAAAATGTTGGGCAAACTTTATCCAGGCGGTTTTAATTTTGCTCAAATGCCTAAGGGACAGCCTAATTTATTTGTCGGCGCGGCCGTTCTTATCCTAGTTGTTGCTTTTTTCATTGAAGGCAAATTTCACTGGTCGGTTAAGCTAGTAGCCGGTCTCATCACCATTTTCTTTGTCCTCTCTGTGTCATTCATGCCATTAAATTTATTATGGCATGCTGGACAATTCCCAATTTGGTACCCTTATCGTTTTTCATTTATCGTCAGCTTCTGGCTTATTTGGTTAGCAGCAATAACGTGGCGTCCGGAAAGACACCTCAATTGGGGGTCAATTGGCGTTACAACCTTGCTTTTAGTCGCAACCGATACCTACGTTTTTATAGACAGTCATCATTTAAATTTCATCACTACAGGACAAATTATCACCGGAACTGCGATGATGCTGATTGCACTCATTTGCCTATCTCCATTAGCACACCGGTTCCACTGGTTACTCTATCTAATTCCGCTGCTGACGCTCGCTGACATGGGCACTAATGCAGTTTTATCACTCAATAAAATTAGCTATGTACCGCAAAACCAGTTTGCAATTTATACCAACATTCTCGATCAGACCAGCCAAGCGACGAAAAACTTGAATTCTGGTTTATACCGCGTTGGCACCACCTTTCAACGTACAAAAGATGATCCCATGCAGGGAGATTACTTCAGTGGCTCACACTTCGGATCAACGCTAGAGCGTAAAACAACAGGATTCTACGACTTGACAGGTAATCCCGATGGTGATGGTTTCGTCACATATGCGAACGGAACCGAATTTATGGACGCGTTGCTGAATATGAAATATTTCTGGAGCGTCAACGACATTCCTCTCGTTGGTCATCATTCGGAATACAAATACTTACCAACATTAACTCGTAAGCCAGATCTTCACGACTACTCAGCTACCAAGCAATTGCCACAAACAACTATTTATCAAAATCCTAATAGCTTAGGAATGGGCTTCATGGCGGCCAAACAAACACTTGGCGTCAAACAAATTATTCATGATCCCATGACTAATCAAAATCAGTTGTGGAATGCTTTATTAGGCCAATCATCTCAAACGAAGTTATTCACCGCCGCTAATTTCAACGGTGTAACGTTTACCAACACAAACCGCTTGACCAATATCACCGGATCTACCCTGACCAAAATAAAGCCGCGGAAACCCGCGCAAATGACATTAACCTTCACACCGCAAACCAACGACGCTTACTATTTATCGCTTGGTGCTAATTTGCAAAAGGACAATGTTAAAATGCTGTTGAATGGTCAACCGCTGGCACAGTATCAAACATTCAGAAATACAGTTTTAGTCAATATCGCAAATCAACAAAAGGATGAACCACAAAAAATCACGTTTGTCCTTAAAAAAAATGCTCTCTGGCTTCAAAATGTCACTTTATACCAATTGCCGCAGCAAGCATTCCAAGCGGGAATTAAGCAATTGCAACAGCACCCACTTAAAGTTACGGATTGGGGGCAAACACACCTTAGCGGACACGTCATCGCTACTTATAAACAACCGGTATTGATGACAAGCATCCCTGCTCAAGACGGCTGGCAAGCCTTCGTTGACGGTCATCGTGTCAGCACCCATACAATCGCCGATGAATTTATCGCGTTACGACTTACACCCGGTCCTCATCACATTACCCTTCGTTATCGAACACCTCACCTCGGTGCAGGTATTTTCATCTCGCTAGTTAGTCTCGTTGTCTTAGGTGCTAGCGAATGGATAAAGCGTCGCCGCAATAACGCTGTTCTTGTCAAATAAGAGTCCCAGCTGTCTAACTGGTTCGTTATTGTAGCAATCAACATTAAAAAGCGTTCTGCTTTTCCGTTTGGAAAAGGCAGAACGCTTTTTAATACTCATCATTTTAAGCTAATCAACAGCATTACTTAATCTCAAGTAACCTACTTCAACCGTGAATCATGTTCTTGCGCAACATATTCATATTTAGGTTCATCATTTTTCTCATCAAAGTCAATGACAAAATCGTAACCAGCGAAAAACCACGCATCTCCATAATTCACAAAATACTTAATCCCATCTTTTTCAGTCTCACCAACTGGCCGATCAGGTTCTTTATCTGGCACCATTGCCATTGAAAAACCATCATGAATCGGTGTTTTACCATATACCTTACCGTAAAACTTCATCCCATCACCTGGTTTCAGACCTACTTCATCTTGAAACCATTTGCTGGCAGCATCTGTAACTGTAATTTGCATACGTGGGCCTCCACTCTAATGAATTCGCTTTCATGCGTATACTTTAGCACAAATAAAGTGGAAAACCAATGAATACATTCCCGTTAAACGTTGATGTGACAGCCTTCACAAGTACTAACGGTTAACAAACTTTTGGTAGGCAGTTTCATCATAAACTTTATCTACTTCACCGATATATTCAGTGGCCTCTCGCACATAACCGTGTTTAAACAGCCACAAACCATCACTCTTGTCTAGTGCAAAGACGCCACCTAGATCATAGCGGTCCTTATGTGCATCAACGGCTTCATTGATCATCGCCCACTGAATTCGATATGGCGCTAGTAGCTTCGGTTCTTCATTAATACTGCCACCGTACATATACCACAGTTTATCGCCATACTTGAAAGCCAGTGAACCGGCCAAATCTTGCGTTTCAGAATGGGCTACAAAGATACGTAAAATATCAGTTCCTTCAAAGGCCGTTACCATTCTGTCAAAGTAATCTCGCGGACGGTAAGTGATTCCTTGTCGGTGACTCATTGCCTCATAAAGTGCATAGAACCGGTCCATTTCCGCCATGCTGCTACCAGAATCTACCGTTAATTCAGGCTTAATTGAGTGACGCACATCGTGACGCGTATTCGGCCGAAATGTCATCAACACATCATCAATACTTTTATCCTTTAAATCCATCACCATGTTAAACCGCGGCTGAATTGTATCATGCATGCCGACATTACGATTTCTTACTTGGTAACCATGTTGTTTAAACGTATCGTTTAGTGCATCGTCGTAAACAACCTCAGGGTCCATCCGCAAGACATACACATTGTTTTCTCGTAAGGCAGGCTCTGCTTCTGCTACCAATGCATCGATAGTCGCAACATCCGTTGGATCACAAACCGGTCCCTTTGAACAATAGGCGAGCTTTTCACCGTCTTCATTTGCAATCATTAAGATGGACATCGCCGCTGTAATCTTGCCATCCTTCTCAAGGGTGACATGTAACGGTTCCCAGTTGTTCTTAATTTCTCCCCAACCTGGATCCTGTGTAATTGAAGTAAAGGGTGCGCGTCGCACAAATTCTGTGTAGCGCGTCATTGCATCATGATCTTGTTCATTGATAATCGGCATGTTGTCGTTCCTTTCAAAATTAACTAATTGGTGTAAACCTGTTCATTATTTTACCGTACTTAAGGTATGACGACAAACAGCGGACGCTACCTTAAGGTAATCAAAAGAAGCTGTGAAATCACCAGGCACCACCAATAAAAATTAAATGGTGATGTAATCTGATTTTTCACAGCCTCTAAAATAGGCATTATTCACTATTAACAGCGCTAAATACTGAAAAAGCTTATTCTGCGTTCTTAACGGATAAAATTGAAACTTTCATTGAGCCAGCAGGAATTTTAATGTCTACTTCATCCCCAACTTTGTGACCAATCAAACTGCGAGCGATTGGAGAATCGTTGGAAATTTTGCCGCTCATTGGATCAGCTTCGGCAGCACCGACAATCGTATAACTTTCTGGTTCTTCATCAGGTAGTTCCTTAAAGCTGACCAATTTACCAATTGAAACTTCATCAGCAGCAACCGCATTACTGTCAATAATTTCAGCATTGTGTAACATTGTTTCAACCAATGAAATTCGGCTTTCAATGTTAGACTGTTCATCTTTGGCAGATTCGTATTCAGAGTTTTCTGACAAATCACCGAAACCACGCGCAATCTTAATGCGTTCAATAATTTGCGGACGGGTCACTGTTTTTAAATTTTCTAATTCTTTTTCTAGTTTAGCTTTGCCCTCTTCAGTCATTGGGTATGTTTTTTCTTCAGCCATAGTTAGAGGCTCCTTTGTAACTAATTTCGACAGTCACAAGGTTACCATGTGATCTACACCTTGTAAACGGCTTCCTGTAAAAAAACGCACATTCTCCGACTGAATTACGTAAATCACAACCTTAAAGGACCAAAAAACGACAAAACCAGATAAAGTTCCTGTCTTTGCCGTTTTAAGGTGAACTATTTATGCTTCTTTATGATTGGCCTGCTTAAACAGGTTATCCTTACCGTCACGCGCCAAAATGTCACGAATCTTCGTTGACAGAAGATCAATGGCGACCGTGTTTTCGCCGCCTTCTGGAACGATGATATCAGCATAACGCTTCGTTGGTTCCACGAATTCGTGATACATTGGTTTAACCGTTGCTAAATACTGTTTAATAACAGTGTCCAATGTTCGACCGCGCTCATTTATATCACGTTGAATCCGTCGAATGATCCGAATGTCATCGTCCGTATCCACGTAGACCTTTATATCCATTAAGTCACGTAGACGAGGATCATCAAGAATCAAAATGCCTTCTAAAATAATCACATCGCGTGGTTCCTGCCGAACAGTTTCGGCACTGCGTGTTGATTCCTTATAATCATAAACTGGCTTATCAATGGCTTGATAGTGAATCAACTGATCAAGCTGCTTAATAAGAAGATCATTGTCATACGCCAATGGATGGTCATAATTAACTGCTTTTCTTTCGGCCATGGTCATTTCAGCTTGGTCATTGTAATAAGAATCTTGTTGCATAATCAAAATTGAATGTCCAGCAAGCTGATTATAAATTGCCCGGCTAACTGTCGTTTTACCACTACCAGACCCGCCGGTAACACCAATTACAATTGGCCGCTTTGTCTGCTCTGTCATCATTGATGCCCTCTTGCTTATTATTTTTGTTTATTATTATCGTTTTGATACTTTTGCGTGTACGCATTTTGTTCATCCAGTGTCTTGGAGAAATGAATCTTACCTGTCTTCATATTAGCTACAAAGTACAAGTAGTCTTGATCTTCGTCAGTTGGCTGAGCAATGGCTTTAATAGCATAAATACCAGGGTTATTAAAAGGTCCTGGCCCGTAACCCGTGTTGGCATACAAATTATAAGGCGAATCGACCTTTAAATCAGCCAGTGACAAGTTAGGCTTGTGCGTCTGCAAAGCATACTGAACAGATACATCTGACTGTAACGGCATCTTAGCCTTAATCCGATTGAAGAATACACCTGCTACTTTCTGCATATCGCTCGGCGTGTTTGCTTCTTTTTGAGCCAATGAAGCCAATGTCATTGCCTGTTGTACAGTCAGATTTTCTTGCTGGAACTCAGACAAGTAGGGTTGAATGCGTTGATTAGTAGCGGCAACCATCTGCTCAACTAATGCCTTTAAATTCTTCGGTTTCTTAGTATCGTATACGGCTGGGAACAAATAGCCTTCCAAATGGTAACGAACATCTGAAGCTGACATCGTGGATGACAACAGATCTGGATAAAGCTTTTGAAGACCGTTCAAGAAATCTTGGTCTTTCATCAAGTTTAGGAAATCCTGCTTTGTATATTTGGAATGCTTTGGCAAAGATGCTGCGATCTGATCAACAGATTCACCTTCGGTAATAAGAAGTGAATTTTTAGACGTCGTAATAAGTGGCGTATCTGAACCAACACCGTTCAGTTGTTTAGCCACTTGTTTGACATTCATGTTCTTTGTCACAACGAAATATCCGGCTTTAAAGTCTGCCAGATTATGGTCAGCAATGTACTTGTTAAAAGTTGACGCGCTTTTGATGGCACCAGCTTTTTGCAATTCAGAAGCAACTTGATCAGAAGTTGCCCCTTGCTGAACTTCGATTTGAACTTTCTTGTGACTCTTCGGATCAACAGCCTTCAAGTTATTGGTGTAAGCCATATTGCGGCCAACGACCACGCCAACAATAATGAGCACAATCGCAATGAAGATACCAATTAACCAGTAACGGCCAGCATGTGACCGGCGACGCCTGCGACGTTGCATAATATTAAGTTCCCCCTCTTAAAAAATCATCTTTTACATTGTAGCGAAAAACAGACTGCAACACCACATTTCACATAGCAATGACATCTTTTTGACACATTTGCTAATCACAAATTGCTTTTTTGCGTCCATACTTCCCTTAAGACGACAAAAAGTGCCATGGTGATTTCTCAAATTGAGAGCACCATGACACTTGATTTATGGAACAAGTAAATAATCCATTCGAAATCCATCTAAATTTGTATTAACGAATTTCAGCATCAAATTCCTTTTCTAAAGCAGCGGTTACTTTGTCAAACGCCTTAGTCACATCAGCCTCAACTAATGTCGCTTGGCGATCACGGTAAGTCAACGTATATGCCAGTGACTTCTTGCCAGTTGGCAAATGAACGCCTTCATACACATCAAACAGTTGAACATCTGACAAATGTGCGCCACCACGCTTGTTGATTAAAGCAACAACATCAGCATTAGTCACGGACTGATCCACAAGGATGGCGATATCACGTGTAACATCTGGGAACTTCGAAATCGGCTCGTACTGTTGTTGATCATGTGGTGCATCAATAAGCGCCTGCAAATTCAACTCGAATACGTAAGTGTCAGGAATCTTATAATCACTGGCTATCTCAGGGTGAACTTGACCGACAAAACCAACGGCCTGGTCACCAACGTAAATGTCGGCTGTCCGGCCCGGATGCATCTGCGCATGAGCCTGAGTCGCTTCATAATGAACCGGTTTTGAAAGACCCATGTCGTGCAAGAACAAGTCAACAATGCCTTTGATACCGTAAAAATCAACCGTATCAGCCTCTGCATGCCATGTTTTTGTAGTCAATGCACCCGTGACCGCCCCAGCGATGTGTTCAACCTCCAGTGGCCGAATTGCATCACCTTCGCGATAGAACACTCGACCTTGTTCATAAAGGGCGACATTCTTCTGTTTACGGGCAACATTATAAGCAATATCATCCAGCAATCCACTGATTAAATTCATCCGGGCAGTTGTATGATCAGTACTCATTGGAAAGGCTAGCTCAGTAGGTTCGCTATCGCGCATCATGAATTGCTCAGCCTTAGCCGTTGTTGTCAAAGCATAACTAATCGCCTGATTTAACCCAGCGCCCTCTAATAGCCGCCGTGAATCACGAATGATCCGTTGCTTGAACGTTAACGCACCTGGTGTCATTGTGCCATATGGCAACGTCGATGGAATATTATCGTATCCATACAATCGAGCAACCTCTTCAAATAAATCAGCCTCAATATGAATATCCCAACGACGGGCTGGAACAGTGACATTGAATGTCTCACCATCGTTGTCAGTTGGAAAGTTAAGATGGTCAAAGATGGTCTGAACCTGATCGACTGTCAATTGAGTACCCAACACATGGTTAATCCGCGTTAAGGTCACACTAACCTTTGCAGGTTCAACAGGTGTGTCGCTACCAACACCAGTGCCTTGCTCCGTCTGTCCCAGTCCAAGTTCAGCCATAAGTGCTGCAGCATGGTCTAAGGCATTTTGATTATCGTCCTTATTAACACCGCGTTCGAAGCGCATTGAAGCCTCTGAATGGAGATTAAAGAATCGCGCTGTTTTACGAATCTTAATTGGGTCAAAAATGGCGCTTTCGATTGCAATTGTCGTCGTATTATCGTCAATCTCCGTGTCCAAACCACCCATCGTGCCGGCAAGGGCAATTGCATGTTTGTCATCAGCAATAACCATATCGCTATCACGCAATGTGCGATCTTCACCATCAAGAGTCGTTAAGTGTTCGCCAGCATCTGCCAAACGAACGTGAATATGATGACTAGAAAGTTTGTCATAGTCAAACGCGTGCAATGGTTGACCATACGTCAACATGATGTAGTTGGTCACATCAACGATGTTATTGATTGGCCGCATACCGGCTTCCCACAACCGTTTTTGTAGCCACAGCGGGCTATCCTGAATGGTGACGCCACTGACAACACGCATTTTATATGTCGGTGCCAATGCAGCATCTACTGAGAATTGTAATAGGTCACTGACTTTGCGTGAGCCATCTTCATTTAGCGAAAACGTTGGCATTTTGGGTGTCTTGCCATAAATGGCGCCAACTTCCCAGGCAGTTCCGTTCATCGAGTTCATGTCACCACGGTTAGGCGTTAGATCGGTCTCAACAATGTCGTCATCCATCCCCAAAATTGGAAAGACAGATGAACCATTCTCACTGTCTGCAGGCAAAATGTAAATGCCCTCATCATAAGCCTTAGGTGCGATCTTCTCGTCGAACCCAATTTCTTGAAGCGCACACAGCATGCCGTTTGAAGCAACGCCACGCATCTTGCTCTTTTTAATTTTGTGATGACCGGCAATCCAGGCACCAGGCAAAGCAACGATTACTTTTTGTCCCGTGGCGACGTTTGGCGCGCCGCAAACAATCTGTAATGGTTCATCCTCACCGACATCAACCTGGCAGATATGCAAATGATCTGAGTCTGGATGTGGCTCAACGCTGAGCGTTTCACCCACCACCAGCTTACTCATGCCATCACTCATTTTATAAACTTGGTCGACTTCGACCGCTGTTCGTTCAATCTTCTCACCCAATGTCTGTGGGTCCACGTCCAGGGTGAGGTATTCATTTAACCAATCCATTGAAACTTTCATCGCTGTAGTTTACCCCCGTTTGTAAAATTGTGTTAAGAAGCGTGTGTCGTTTAAATAGAAATTACGAATGTCATCGACACCGTATTTCAACATAGCAAACCGATCAGGTCCCAGACCGAAAGCAAATCCGCCATATACGGATGAATCAACACCGGCCATCTTAAGCACATTAGGGTGCACCATACCAGCTCCTAACACTTCGATCCAGCCGGTGTTCTTGCAGACGGCACAGCCCTTGCCCATACAGTTGAAACACGTAATATCTGCTTCAACAGAAGGTTCCGTGAACGGGAAGTAGCTTGGCCGCAAACGAACGTCAAATTCATCGCCAAACAGGTTAGCGGCAACCATTTCCAACGTTCCCTTTAAGTCAGCCATGGTGACATGCTTGTCAATCACTAATCCTTCAACTTGATGAAATTGATGACTATGCGTCGCGTCATCTGTATCCCGCCGGTAAACACGGCCAGGACTGATCATCTTCAGCGGGCCCTTACTAAAGTCATGAGCCTCCATTGCCCGCGCCTGATTAGGACTGGTATGCGTTCTCATGAGAATTTCTGGTGTGATGTAAAACGTGTCTTGCATATCGCGAGCCGGATGATCCTTAGGTAGATTCATCATTTCAAAGTTGTGATGATCATCTTCAACTTCTGGTCCATCGACAACTTGGTAACCCATTCCTAAGAACATGTCTTCCAGCTGATCAATAATCCGTTGAATCACATGCGGTTGGCCCTGTGCAACCGGCGTGCCAGGCAACGTAACATCCAGCGTTTCGGATGCCAGCTTAGCATTAATCGCGGCCTTTTTAAGTTCTTGATTTCGTTCTTCAATCGCCGCCGTCAACTCATCACGAATTTGATTGGCAAAACTCCCAATCTTGGGACGTTCTTCCGCCGAAACATCACGTAAGCCACGTAACGCTTGTGTAATTGGACCTTTCTTACCGAGTAATTGAACGCGAATTTCATTAATGCGGTCTAAGCTGTCACCTTTTTTTATGTCAGCCAGTCCTCGATCATGCAATTCTTGCAGTCGTTCTCTTAATGCCATGTGCTGCCTCCTAAAAGTTAGTATCTACTCAAATGTGCGCTTAATCTTCCTTAAACAAAAAAATCCCTTTCCTGATAAAAACCAGGAAAGGGACGACGAATCGCGGTACCACCCTCGTTGCACATTATTTACAAACGCAAACAACGTACCACTTAAAACCGTTAACGGAGGTCCCGGAGAATTTTTTGCTTACACTATCAAATATAAGCGCCCAACTTCTGCTCAAAAAGTGAATTCGCTGTGTGCTCATGAACGGCTTTCAATCAATGACCGTTCTTCCTGACTAACTCGACACAGTTACTCTTTTTTATCGTCGCATTTAATTATGAGTAAGTTTACAAAAATTAATTTTATGCTAATGATAGTACGTAGTCAATGGCAGACTAACAGCCTTCGCCATTCCATTTGTCTGACCACGCGTGAATCGTATCCATCATATCTTGCATATCGCGACCTTTATCGGTCAGTCGATATTCGATCAACGCAGAATCATCGTGCGTTGTCCGAGAAACGATGCCTGCCTCTTCCAGCTCTTTTAACCGTTCAACCAACATCCGATCAGAACATTTATCAATTGAACTGGCAATATCCTTAAAACGCAAAGCTCCCTGAGCCAACAGTGATTCAATAATCAGCCCATTCCACTTTTTACCCAAAATCGAAAAGGTGCGTTCAAACTTTGGACAGAGTTTAAAATCTGTCATTGTTGTCATTGTCTCTGACATTACGTACGCCCCCTTCCTCTTTAAATTATGCTAATTGTTCTTTTCCATTAGAAAGATGCCGCTGTTTTTACACGAGCAACAAGACCTGCAACTTTTGAACGTAAGGGCCCAAAATATTCATGAGAGGCTTCATAGTCATCGACTAGTGAAACCAACAGACTCTCCTTATATTTTGGCATCGCCATGGTTAGACCAAACATATGCTTCAAAATGATGTCTTTTTCCATGTCCGACAATTCCGTTATTTTTTCGGCATTTCGTAATGACACCCGTGGATGAATGAAGGCATGTGTGCCTAAGTCAAACTTGGTTGTCCGCCAATCGTAATAAAACAGGTCGTGAAGTAAACCAGCACGGGCAACGGCTTGGTAATTCCAGCCCCGCCGTTTAGCAATCTTATAACTGTCAAACGAAACACCTAAGCTGTGTTCCAATCGATTGCTGTGATGATGTTGGGTGAAGTTCGCTAAACGTTGCACTTCTGGACGAGCTAATAAATCACTCACTAATGCAACATACTCAGAATCCTGTTTCCACTCATTTGGTTTCATTCAATGCTTCCTTTTTAAGTTGTATGAAGTGCCCATTTGAATCTGAAAGGTATTGTAGCAGGTTTGCTTACTTTTGCATAGTCTTATGCATTAATATTTTCACTTTCGGAAAAGTCACTGTCTTGCTTGAAACTATTGTTCTTTCAATCGAAACATAAGAACACCGGCAGCGATAGCAACATTTAATGATTCCGCCTGGCCCAGAATTGGAATGTATAAATTGGCTGTCGTAACATCCCCTAACGCTGGTGTCATGCCGTTCCCCTCATTACCCATAATGAGTCCAAACGCACCTTTTGGCTTTAATTCGCGATAATTTTTAGCCTCTGGATTGAGCTGAGTACCATAGACCTCGATACCAGATCGTTTAAAATAGCGGGTTGCAGAAAATAAATCTTCGGATACCAGTTTGATGTGAAACTGGCTACCCTGCATTGCCCGAACAACTTTAGGAGAAAATTGATCTGCTGTGCCGCGACCAAATACAACACCTTCAAAGCCTGCTGCATCGGCTGTTCGCACAATGGTACCAATATTGCCTGGGTCTTGAACGGCATCCAAAAATACCCATGGTTGGTGAACAACCTCTGGCAGCGTCGTGCTTGTCTCCGGCATTTTGACTTCGGCAAAGATACCTTGTGGCGTAACCGTGTCACCGATTGCCTTAGCGACCTCATCACTAATTTCAAACGCGTTTAAATTTGCTGGCAGTTCATCACGATATTCACGCCATGCCTCATGCGTGCCCATTACCGAAACTAATGTCGTGCCGGCACCGATTGCTTCCTTAACCAGATGCCAACCATCCAACAAATACGATTGCTGTTGTTCGCGGCCCTTTTTAGTTGCTAGTTTTTTCCAGGTCTTAACCCGACCATTTTGAAGTGATACAATTTTTTCCATATTTTTTACCTCGCTGGTCAAAATTATAGCATAGTCGGCAGTCATTCATGCTAGCATGGACGTTAAAGCGCGATTAAACTTTAAGGAGGCATCGAACAATGGCTCAAACAGCTGTCCTACTTACCGCACATGGTCGTGTTCAGGGAGTTGGCTTTCGTTACTCAACTTACCAATTGGCGGTGCGTCACCACATTTACGGTTTTGCCCGCAACAATGCGGACGGCACTGTTACTATTCTGGCGCAGGGTTCAACTGGCATGGTGAACACTTTTATTGAAGCAATCAAAAAATCACCTAATAGTTGGGCTCACGTGACTCAACTTGAACAAACGAAACAAGCAATTCAGCCGTTGAAAAAGTTTGACATTTACTGACTAAGCATTGAAATCACGGTGATTATCTAGTATTCTTAGCAAGTTAATGAAGTTTAACTTGAAAGGATTCACAGATAATAATGAAAAAAAGAAACCGCCTAGCCGTCATCACGGCCCTCGGCACTCTCACCCTACTTTTAAGTGGCTGTGTGCGTACCAGTCACGGCAAACCCGTTGGCTACATCTGGAACTACCTTGGCGAGCCAATGGTTCACTTTATGGAATGGGCTGCTAAGCTACTTGGCGGCAGCTATGGTTGGGCCGTCATTCTCCTGACCGTCATCGTTCGACTCATTTTGCTCCCATTAATGGTCCGTCAATCCAGACAGGCAACGGTTCAACAAGAAAAGATGTCAATGGTACGGCCTCAAATGAATGACATTCAGGCCCGTCAGAAAGCTGCCAAAACACCTGAAGAACGTAATGCAATCAGTCAAGAAATGATGCAACTATACCGCGATAACGGCATTTCAATGACTGGCGGCATCGGTTGTTTACCATTGATTATTCAGCTGCCTATTTTTGCAGCCCTGTATGCGGCAATCCGATATGCCCCTGAATTAGTAAATGCTACATTCTATGGCATTCATTTAGGAAAGCCCAACATTATTCTGGCGATCCTGTCATTCCTAGCTTATCTATTACAAGGATACCTTTCACTACTTGGTTTGCCTGAAGATCAAAAGAAACAAATGCGTTCCATGATGATCATGAGTCCCATCATGATTCTGTTTGTTACTTTCTCCACTCCAGCAGCCTTAGGACTGTACTTCTTCGTCGGTGGTTTGTTCGCTTGTTTGCAGACACTCATCATCGCTTGGTACCGGCCTCGAATACGGAAGCAAGTGGCCAAAGAGCTCGAAAAGAAACAAGCTGAAAATGCAACTCATGTGCAACCTAAGCCTGTTCAGGCAACGGAAACACCAGTCAGTGCAGCGCCAATAACATCACGTCAACCACAAGAAAAGTCAACTAGTGACAATATGGATCATAACAATCGCAAACGTAATGCTGGGAAACAACAGCATCATAATGACTAACCGTTTGTTGCAATGATTGTGATGGCTCGCTAATAGCCCACAAAAAATAAGAGGTCATCCTTCAAATTTGAAGGATGGCCTCTTATTTTTGTTATTTAACTGAATGTTGAAAATACTGATCAGTTAGTAAGACTTGTGGCAAAAAGGGAAATACTATTTTTCACTCAATTCAAACTTTCCATGATAAAAGAAAGAACTATTCAAGTAAATTGCTATCTTTAAGTGTTTCATCAAGCGGTTTACTTGGCTCTTGCGTTGCTTGCAATTCCTCCAAATGATGCCGTTCCTGATCAGTCAAAATATGCAAAGAAATTTGGAAGATTGAACCATGGCCAAGTGACGACTCAACAGAAACGTGACCGTTATACCCTTCGACCAATCGTTTAGCAATGGATAATCCGAGTCCATTACCGCCTTTTTCACGTGAGCGAGCCTTGTCAACCCGATAGAAGCGATTAAAGACCCGATCCATATTCTCAGGTGCAATGCCTTCTCCAAAGTCCTGTACGGACACCTGAGCGTTCCGACCGTCTTCTGACAAAGATACGTGGACCTCTTTGCGAGTTTGTGAATATTTGACCGCATTGTCCATCAAAATAATAAGCACCTGCTCCAAATGATCACGAAACATCGAAACGTAAGTTGGCTTACGTAAATCATCATCCAAAGAAAACGTGAAGTCCGGATGAATCATCTTGAAGTTGTTAAAGACCTGATTGACTACCATTTTGATATCCGTAACCTGATTGCGGAAGTCAATTTCCACCTGTTCAGCCCGTGATAGATCCAACATTTCTTGTACCAAACTCTTCATTCGTTTGGTTTCAGCTAAAGAAGCCTGAATGGACTCATTCAATACCTCAGGATCGTCCTTACCCCAGCGATTTAGCAGCTCCATATGGCCCTGAATGATAGCCACTGGCGTCCGTAATTCGTGAGACACATCACCCACAAATTGTTGCTGCTGATCAATATATCGTTGCATTTGATCCAGCATCCGATTCAATAATTCCGACAGATCAGACAACTCGTCATTGCGGCGAGACTCCGGTACCCGCGTACTAGACTGGGGGTCTTCGCTCGCCTTAGTGATTGTCGCACTAATATCAGAAATTGGTCGCAAGAAATAGCTAGCTAAAATATAACCGAATACCGATATTGCCAGTAACCCAATCAATAACAGTACAATCAAGATGGACCCAGTTCGTTGATACGTTCGCCAATAGCCATTGAGCTGATTGGTTACCTGAACATAACCAACGACCCGTTTGGTACCATGCTGATAAATCGGAGCGCGGCCAACATACACAACATGACCATTCAAATGGCTTAACTTCAATTGGCGTTTGCTAACGGACTCAAACGGCTGCGGATCAACCCGTGATGCGAAAATTTCAGAGCCACTACGGTCATAAACGCTAACGGCCAAATTATCATTGGCCAACGTTCGAATGATCGCATCATTATACAAGTTATGTTGTTGATCTGGCTTACTTGGATCATGCGGTAAATAAGGATTTTCACGAGGACGAAGAACCGGTTCAACATCGTCACTCGTCAAGTCCTTAACATTGTCATTTAACCGTTGAGTCACGACATTAATCGCATCTGTCGTTCGTCGTTTTTCCTGACGTAAAAGAACTGAGGTAAAGCTAGAAAATAATAATCCTAATACAATCGTAAAAATGACAAAGACACCCGTACCGGTACCGAGTGCCCATTTCCATTTTAACGACATGCGTCGTCTTTTTTTGGTTGTTTGTTTATCAGTCATCATGAACGAATTACGTATCCTGTTCCGCGAACTGTTTGAATGTAACTTTCCTCACCTGGGCGATCGATCTTGTTACGCAGATAACGAATGTAAACATCCACGACATTAGTTTCAACTTCTGATTCGTAACCCCATACTTTTTGTAGTAGTACATCACGGGCTAACACAACATTGACGTTTTCCATCAGTGTCAGTAACAACTCGTATTCACGCTTAGTCAAATTAATGATTTCATCACCGCGACGAACGATCCGGTTTTCTTTTTCGATTCGCAGATCCTTATATTCAACGACCGTTTGTTTGAAGTTTTTCTGTTCACCTTCAATATCGATTCGCCGTAGCAGTGCACGTACACGAGCCAGTAGTTCTTCAATAGCAAATGGCTTAACAATGTAGTCGTCAGCTCCATGATCAAGACCAGAAACTCGATCGATCACAGAGTCACGCGCTGTCATCATCACAATTGGTGTGCTCTTTACTTCCCGAACTCGCCGGCAAACCTCTAAACCATTTAATTCGGGTAGCATCAAGTCAAGCAAAATAACATCAAAGTCGGTTTCAAGTGCTGCTTCCAAACCTGTCCGACCGTTGTATTCTACTTGGGTTGTGTACCCTTCATGTTTCAATTCAAGGTCAACAAAGCGAGCTAGGTTCTTCTCATCTTCAATAATGAGAATACTATACTTTTTCGCATTTGTTTGTTCCGTGTTTTCCATTTAATTAACACTCCGCATTTTATTATCGTTCTCTAAGTCTGAACGGTTCAATTTTTAACAACGCTCTCATTTTATCATTTAAACGCCATTTCTGCTAGCATCACCGGCTGTCCGTTTGTTTCCTCAATGTCTTGTCCGAGATAGCGAATAAAATAGGTTAAACGACGTGTAAAAAAGCACGCCAATTACAAGCCAAGAAACAATCGCCACATTGAAGTGTGCAAAGACCATCAACCCGACAAGAACGCCAACAACGCCGAACAGCGATGCAATGCTGGCCACCTTACGATCGTAATCACCGTAGTACACAAATAAACTACTACCGGCCGCAACCGATAGCGCTGACCCACTCATCATTATTGGAAAAGCAACCAAGGGGTTCAATCCTAGCGCGTAGATAGTGGCTGTCGTTAACGCATAAGAGCCGATACCGATATTATTCAGTGCCCCATAAAGCACCTGCAACCCACAACCAACAATCAGTGACAGTCCGCTGAGTCGCAAGGCTGTCCCATTACCGGCAATTAAATGTAATCGGCCGGCTAGAATGAATAAACCTGCAATAATTAAACCGCATGCAATCCATCGTTTGATCGTCCTTTCAGGCAATTTCACAACAAAGCGAGGACTCAACACCGCTCCCACCACTTGAGCAGCTACCAGTGCCAATAAGGTCACAGGATCGACCTTAACGACACCAATGAAGCCGACCGCCATCAAAACAAATGGCACGACGCCTTGAACATTAAGTGTTCCTGGTAGCCGTTTTACAGATACCCATCTTGTTGGCGTATAAATTGCTGTACTGACCGCAAAGTCGGATACCCCTAATGTGGATAAAAAGAAAATCAGCATTCCGCTCAATGCTACCCCAATTGTCGGCGCAGATGAGTGACGCACAGTATCCCAGTGTCGATAAAGATCAGCACCAACATATGTCGCAAAACACACACCCACGATAATTAATACTGCTAATAGTCCCGTTCGCATGGATTACACTCCGTTCATAAAGATTACAAGCAATGATTATACCGTAATTGCTACAGTGTTTTCGACCCAAAAGTAGGAATCAAATCCGCATCACCACTAATATTTAATGCCAGTAGAACATCAACCTAAACGGTGTTGTATTGTCGGCCTTTCCCCGTGGCTTCAACATAAAGTGAGCCTTTTAAACTGATTGATAAAAAATCGAGAAAAAAACACCTGAGAGCCTAGGCCTCTCAGATGTTTTCAATCATGAATTAAGCGTTGTTAGCAGTCTTAACGACTTGCTTGCCATCGTAGTATCCGCAACTAGGGCAGACACGATGTGACATACGTAATTCACCACAGTTTGGGCATGGAGCCAAATTAGGCGTTGCTAATTTGATGTGACCCCGACGCTTCAACTTCTTTTCTTTAGATGTTTTCCGTGCTGGTACAGCCATGTGAACGAGCACCTCCTTGAATGATTTTATCCACACATGTGTTTTTAAAATCTGCTAAGCCATCCTACCGGTCTTGGTCCTGATCAGGGAACAATCCCTTTAACTTAGCGAGACGTGGATCAATGGGTTGATTTTCTTCCTGTTCAGCCGTGTAATCGTCTTCGGAAATAACTTCCCAACCATTGCCAGTTGGCATATCCTGACCATTACGTTCTGACTCAGTTAGAATTTGCATAGGAATTTGGGCAATGATATTGTCAATCACACCCTCATCTAAGTCAACAGTTTGAGTCTCCAAGAGTAAAACCGTTTCGTTTTCCTCATAGCGATCAAAGTGACTCTCTTCCGTGATGTAAATCTCGTTCATGTCAAAGTCAAACGGAAAATCAACCGGTGCCAACGAACGACTCGAAGGCACAATAGCTTTACCGCTAACCTTGACATCTAGTAGAACATCGTCACGATCAACCATAACGGTTCCAACCACTTTAACGGGATCGATGTCGATAACCCGATCAGCGAACCGATCAAGCATCTTCACTTTCACATCTAAAGTTTCGTCGATCCGCAGTGGCTCATTACGATACTTTTCAAGCTCTTTGAGCGACCATTTCATCGATAAACCTCCTAATGCAACGAATTTTATTATACCGGCGCATTAATACAATGTCAACGTAAAATCCTTGACAGCCAAATGATTCTATTTGTTGTCTATTCGAATCGGGTCACGACGGAAGTCCTGCGCCTGCCCTGATAGCATTTCATACAACATGCCGGCACGATAGTCTAAATTTAATGTCTTTTTTTTCAAAGTCTGGTCAAACCTAGTTACGATAGGCAACCCAAAGGTTTTCTTGTGTGCGTTTAAATACTGTTGACCGGCTGACGTAAAGCCAAGTAACCGTAAGTAGTCTGTTTGCCCGGGAATCATTTCGTCATCAAGCGCGTGGACTAAGGCATATAAACAAACACGTTGTAACCGTGAATAGGTATATCGTTTTGTCTTAATCGCGGCTAAAAAATCGTCCCATTTTGCCTGCGTTTCTGCGGCTTCTTTTAAACGATAATCTAGACCTTCAGACATTTGATAAATTTGGTGTAAAGACGCGATTGGCATCATCAATAACGTATGTCGTAACAAGGACCACATCGTTGGCGACCACCCTTTCAATGGCGTCAGGTGACGAATATCAGCAAATGTCTCGGAAGGCACATTTGCTGCCACATTAACACCGCGCTGATGACCGAGAACGGTCTGTCTGATGGCAGTTGCACTCGAAAAGCCCCGTGGATTCATTTGGACATCATGATACTCACTACCAACCCTTGCCACCGGTACTAACCTCAATGGCGACGATAGTTTCGCGTTCGCAACTGCGTAACCATAGCCAAGAATATCGTTGGGTTGATCCAGACGAAATCCAGTTTGTGATTCTAATTGTGCGTTAAATAACGTGGCATAAGTTTCGTTAAACGTCTTAAACGCCTGCGAATCATTGACTGTCGCATGAGCTAACGCCGCAAAGTCCGTTTGCTCATGTTCAGCACCAAAGACCAGCGTTGGCACTTGCATAGCAGACAACAACGACAAAGCCCCTTGTGCAAACAAGTGAGCCGGCTGAACGGCCCAGTGAAATGGCAATTCCACCACGAGATCAGCCCCATTGTGAAGTGCCTCCGATGTTCGTTGCCACTTATTGAATATGGCTGCTTCACCGCGCTGAACAAAATTGCCACTCATGACAGCAATAACAACGTCAGCGCCCGTAACCGCGCGCGCTCGCTGTAAATGATAGCGATGACCATTATGAAACGGATTATACTCCGCCACAACACCTACTGCCTGCATAGTGTCATCCTTCCCGTCGACAGTCAAAGAACCAACGCGTTGTGTCCGCGTCCGGTTCAGCTTTCCCAAAGTCAGCAAACACCTGAATTTGATCAAAGCCTGCCTGGGTCAGCAATCGTCGATATGTTGCCAGTGGATACGTTCTTTCCACGTGTAGCTCAGCATGGTGGTCATAACCCTTAATCGATTCATTCCAAATGAAAAAGTTCAAATCATGTTCGACTTGATGTTCAGCATCGCCTTCGTAACTAGTCCACATGAATGCACGATGATCGTCGTGAAAATTATACATGTAACCAGGATAAACATCATCTGTTTGATGAGGTGTAATAACGTCAAAAAGATAATGCCCATTGTCAGTTAAATGCGCAGCAGCCTCGCGGAACGCCTCCGCCATCTCATCTTCATTTGGCAAGTAGCAAAGGGAATCGTCAAAACAAGTAATTGTGTTATACAGGCCAAGGTCGCCTAATGCAGTCATATCACCCTGAATCAACGGCAACTCAACACCGGCTGCTTGCGCCTTACTTGCAGCGATACTCAACATTTCTGGCGCCAGATCCAGACCAGCCACTTGATAACCCGACTGAATCATCTTGATTGCTAACCGCCCCGTACCGCACGCTAAATCCAGCACGCTATCAGTCTTCACGACTCCTTGGGAACGCACAAAACCCAGCCATGAATCATACATAGCTGGGTCAAACAGTTCGTCATAAAAATCAGCAAACTGCCCGTAAATCATGCTGTTTCGCCCAACCAATCCGTCAGGTTAACCATCGGCGCATCTGACCATAATTTTTCTAAATCATAGTAATGACGCTGTTCTTCTTGAAAAATATGAACGACAATATCGCCGAAATCTAGCAGAACCCAAGTACCCTCTGCTTTACCCTCAACGCGGCGAACTGTTACACCAGCTTCACTTTCAGCATCCAAAACAGCCTGGGTAATCGCCTGAACCTGACGTTTAGAACCCCCGTTCATAATGGCAAAATAATCCGCCACTAAGCTAACCTGCTCAACATCTAGCGCCACGATATCTTCAGCACGTTTAGCATCTCCAGCCTTTACGGCCACTTCCAACATTTGTTTACTATCCAAAATAGTTCCTCATTTCACTTAATTGATTAATAGTTATACTTCATTTGTTTCTGAGCGACCCAACGATTAAACGTTAATAAGGTTGCTGGATAAATCGGTGCATTTTTCTCGGCTAAATACAGCATCGTGTGTTTCGTCTGAAAAGCAACCCCAGCACGCAAATCTTTGTGGGTTATTCGTCTAGCTTCATCGACACCATCAAAATCACGTTCGGGTTCAATATAATCCGCCATATAAACAATTTGTGCCAATGGTGACATTTCCACAGCACCCGTGGTGTGAAAACGAACGGCATTTAAAATATCTTCATCCTCGATGCCGAGCTCATCATGAATAAATTCTGCGCCCACAATACCATGCCAAATAGCATTGCCCCAATTCAGTAGATCCGGATCCATTTGATGTTTTTTAATCATGCCGATGAACGCTTCATCACTACGCTCTTTGGCATAATCATGGACCAGACCAGCAATACTAGCCTTTTCCAAATCAACACCGTTTTCCTCTGCTAACTGAATCGCAGTTTGTTCTACGCGCAGACAATGATTGAACCGTTTGTCACGCAACTGTTGATGAACGGCTTCAACCAGTTCATCACGTGTGCCGTTATAAAGATGCTGCTGATATCGCATTGCCTTACTCATGATACAACTGATGCTCCTTAATGTATGCTTCAACTGCCTCTGGAACTAAGTAGCGAATCGATTGCCCACGTTTGACACGATCACGAATCATTGAACTACTTATGTCAATTGTCGGCACATCGACCCAAATGACTGGATATGGCGTTTGCTTCTTATAGCCAGCTCGACCAACACCAACAAACGTTACTATTTTTGCCAACTCATCGATACGATACCATTTTGGCAGATATGCCACTTCATCCCCACCAATAATAAAGTAATACTCAGTTTTAGGATGACGCGTTTTCAAATCCACCATCGTGTCATACGTGTAGCTTTTGCCGCCACGTTGAATTTCACTCATCTCTAAGTCAAACAATGGGTTTCCGAAAATAGCACGACGAACCATTCTTGCCCGTAGCAAAGGATCAATTGCAAGTTTAGGGTCAATATGCGGAGGCTGAGCATTGGGCATAAAAAGAACCTTATTTAATCCCAATTGCTTACCCACTTGATCCGCAATAATAAGATGACCTAGGTGTGGCGGATTAAAAGTCCCACCCAAAATACCTACCCGTTGTTTAGGCATTTCTGTGACCATTTCTGTCATCACTTGAGTGCCCGTTTGTTTAGTCGTTAACGTCGATGTAATCATTGTCTATCCCTACTTATTTCACGTGTTTACCCTAACACTAAACCAATGCTGCAACCTTTTTCGATAACCGTTGATTATCTGGATCCGTTGCAGGCATAAACAACACCAGCGTATGACCGATTGTTTGGACTACAGTAATCCGCGGATTTTTTTCAATAAAGGTCTTTGCCTCCGCGACAGTTGCATCTGCACTTTGTAACAAGTTCACCTTTATAAGTTCACGTTTCTCCAAGGCCCCAGTTAATTGGTCTAACCACGTTTCTGTCAAGCCATTCTTTCCCACCGAAAACAGTGGACGTAGTGAATGTGCTTCAGAACGTAAAAAATGTTTTTGTTTACCTTTTAAATCCATATAATGTCTCTCCCGTTTTAAATCATTGCGCGCCTTAACGAGACGTTGACACCCTTTGGTGCCCAGCCAGCAATCGTTACATTGGCGGGAACTGTTACCCAGCCCAATCCTTCAATAACGAGATCACTTTTCTCCGTTGTGCGAAATTCGTGTCTTGCCAATTCAGGTAGATCTGCCAACTCATCCTGGGAAGGTGGCGTGAGTATCTCACCAGCGTGATCACGATAAAAATCATCTGCGTGCGTCAATTTTGTTCGATGGATCATCAGATTGTTCTCGAAATAGGCACTAACACCGGTTGTCCGACTATCTGTTGTTGCAGACAATAAATCAAACCTTGCTACTGCGCCCATGAACAACGTTTGTTCACCTTGTAGCTGATAAACACGTGGCTTAATTTCCTTTTGTGGGGCGACATACTTTAAAGCCCCTGCACTTAGAAAATGCGCCATCTGTTCAGGATGAATAATTCCTGGTGTGTCAACTAAGACATGATCTTCTCCAAGTGGAATTTCAATCTTGTCTAGCGTTGTGCCAGGGAAACGTGACGTTGTGATCAGATCAGCGACACCAGAGTTTTGTTTTAAAATCTGGTTAATCAACGTCGACTTACCAACATTAGTCACGCCTACAACATAAACGTCACGATCACCACGGTATTTATCAATCAACGTCAACAGGTCATCCACGTCACGGCCATTTTTTGCACTCAGTAGCGTCGTGGCCAGTGGTCGCAACCCGTTGGCATTAGCCTGCTGACGTACCCAATCAGTCAGTTTGCTTCGTTTAAGCGAACGTGGCAAAACATCTTCTTTATTACCAACTAGTAGAATTGGATTATCACCAACAAAACGATGTAATCCAGGAATCATACTGCCATTAAAGTCAAAAATATCAACAACATAGACGATTAGGGCGTTGGCATCTCGAATCTGTGCCAGTAACCGTCGAAAATCGTCATCTGTTAATGACACTGGCACGATTTCGTTGTAATGACGTAAACGAAAACAACGCTGGCAATACAATTCACCGTTTTCAAGTCCTTTTTTTAAAGCCGATTGAGGTGTATAGCCAACGGCAGTGGAATCTGTTGTTTGAATCTTGGCTCCACAGCCAATGCAGTACAGTGGCTCTGACGTTTCATTCGTTACTGCTTCACTCATCGTAAATCCTCCTGCCATGTCATCGTCGGATAAACACGGCGTAACCGTTGCATCACAAATCGCTCAAAGAAGCGGTTAATTCGTGTATCCCATTTGTCCGTCTCAATCAGCGGCTTCACTAAAATACTCCGCACATGCGCATTATTTGCCGCCCACATGTCTGTCATCAGCTGATCACCAACCATCACAACTTCACTATTACTCAATGAGAGCCGCCGTTGCGCCTGACGAATACCGCGCGTTAATGGTTTTAGTGAACGTGAAACGAATTCAAGCCCTAAGGGCGTGACTGCTCGTGAGATGCGAGCAGCACTGTTATTTGAAACGACTACAATGCGAATATTATTTGCATGCATCGTTTGGATCCACCGTCGTAACTGCGGCGTTCCATCCGGATTATTCCAAGCAATCAACGTATTATCTAAATCTGTCAAAATAACGCGAATGCCCGCTGCCTTTAATTGTTCAGGCGACACATTATATATTGCTGAAATCATCCAAGTTGGTTTGAAGTTGGCGATCATTTAAAACTCCTTGCTCCTGACTATTTTTAGTACAAAATTATCTAAATCATTATACCAGAAAGCACTTAAAAATGCTTATTTCATCGGTTTCGAATCACGTAAAAGGTTTACCACCGCCTGCATATCCGCGGGCAATGGCGCGGTGTACGTCTGCTGCTGTTGAGTAACGGGGTCTATAAATGATAATTGCCATGCATGCAATGCCTGGCGTTGAATTAACCTAAGCGACCCACCATATAAACGATCACCGAGCAACGGATGACCGATACTCTGCATGTGTACTCTAATCTGGTGAGTCCGCCCTGTTTTTAGATTTAACTCAACTAATGCAATATTCTCAAACTGTTCTACTACTTTGTATTCAGTAATTGCCGCTTGTCCGTTTGAAGTGACCGCTCTAGCGATCTTTCCATCCACTCGTCCAATTGGAGAGTCAATAACACCATGGTCATTCTCAAATATGCCCGCCGCAAGTGCGAGGTAAGTTTTTCGCATTGTGTGATGATCCACTTGAGGGGCAATCATTCCCTGAACAATGCCATTACGTGCCACCAACATGATCCCGCTTGTATCACGATCTAACCGGGTGATTAAATGTGGCACTAAATTATCAGCGTTATTAGCCACGAGCCAACCTTTGATGCGGTTAACCATCGTTGTTTGCTGATCACTTGGTCCAGGAACAGCATTGACGCCTGCGCTTTTATTGACTACCAGCCAATTTTCATCAGCCATCAAAACATCGATTGGTTCCTCATCGACAGCAATGTTCGCGTCACTGGGCTCGTTGGGCAACGACAAGGTGACAACATCACCAATAGCAACTGAATGATCCGGCTGAGTGATTTGCTGATTCAACGTTATCTTGCCTCCAAGATGCCGCTGACGAGTCCATAAATTATGGCTGATTCCTTGTGCAAACAAAAATTGTTTGACGCTGACATAGGTTGCAGCTGAACGCCAACTAAATTTCAATGTTTTGCTAACCCGCTTTCTAGTGTGTTTCTACTATATAATTCAGAATATTAATAATATTCTGCGAACAAAAGCGTAATAAATCCATCTAGCTACTGCTTCAAAACTGGATTTTTAACATACTCGGCTATTGCCGGCAGATTACGGTACGCCCCGTTTAAGTCCATGCCAAATCCGACCAGCCACACGTTAGGCACCGTAAGGCCAAGGTAATCAATCTGAACTGGTGTCACGCGCGTCATCGGTTTGTCAGCCATAACCGCTATTTCAACACTTCTGGCACCTTGAGCTAATAACCAACGTTTTAGAAAAGACAAGGTATTTCCCGTATCAATAATTTCATCCAATAAGACGATATGGCGACCTGTGAACGAAATAGTCGGTTTCTGCAACATTACTGGCTCGCTCTGCTGTTCGCCACTATAGCTAGTGACAGAAACAAAATCGAGATCAGAGGGAATCGACAGCCGTTGACTGACAGCAATTGTCCACTGAGCAGCGCCTTTCATCACACCAATAAGCAGTGGATTTGTTGTCTTATTTTTTTCACTGATCTGTTTAGCAACAGCAGACGCCATCACCTCAATTTGATCAGGTGTCGCAAAAATTTGACCAATATGGTCATCGAGTAGCGTTTTCAGAGATTCGTTGTTCACAATTAGATCCTTTCTGAGTGTCTCACTCGTTACAAAGACTGTTTAATATTCAATTGCGGTGACGATATCGTAACCCGAATTCTCTACGGGCACAAGTTAAACCAGTAATAACTAAAACAAAAAAGTCTGGCAGAAAATTTCTTCCTGTCAGACTTCAATAGTCGCTTGCCCCTAAAAAAACCGATTAATTCACTAACGTTTTTAAAATCGAAACCGGTGACTGCTACGTACTGCCAAGGATGTACCATTGTCCCATCCGCATCGTAGCCCATTTTAAGCTGTTTTCGTTGAATTGATCATGTTTTCATGTCCTAGATAATGAAGACGGTAGTTGGCCTGCTGTGTAGCATTAATGCGATCCAACGCTAACTTAGCGGTATCATATGAAACGTGGTCAAGAATTGAAACCCATTGTCTTCCGTGGCGAACTTCAACATTCCATTCCCCACGTGTTTGCATTTTATAAGTTTTCATAGGTGACCTCTTTTCTGCATTCTCAAAACAATTATCGACGCCAGCCCGCCAACAATGAGAACTTGTGTTTCTTTACTGGAATATTCAGTCTAAACATTTTCAGAACAAAGTAAAGCAAAACGCTCACTCGTCAGTAAACAAACGAGTGGGCGCTGTCCAATGGAAAAATAGATTCAATTCTAAAGTAAGTGGGATCACTGCCAGACTAGCGCATTATTCACCGTAGTTTTCAGTGTCCTCATCATTAAAAGCGTTAACAATCCTAAAATTGACATTATCATTTGCCTTTAACAATTTCGCGACTGGACACTGATTTAATGCATCATCCAAAACAGCTTGGGCATCCTCTTGATTCTCATTTGGAAACATAACCTGAGCATCAACGATAAACTTATATCCCACTGTATCTTTAACGATATCAACCCTTGTTCGAACCTGAGTATCCTGGGGTATGTGACGTTGCTGCTCAACAATTCGTAACGTTGCGTTAAAACAAGTGCTCAGTGCAAATCCAATAAACTGTTCTGGGTTAGTGCCCGATGCGGAAACTAAAGAGCTACTAACACCTAACGACAAACCTTCGTTACCTTCAACAAAGCTTTGCCCAACTAAGCCGTTCTCATTAACCACGTGAGTATGATAGAGCGAACCTTCTACTGCCATCGTAAAACGCCTCCTATTACCTAAAACATCTTTGCTTAACTACACAGCAAATTTACCGACATTCGTAAGGATTCGCAATTAATCATCATTCAGAAACTATCAGCAAGCTTTTTTGTTCAAGTGCAGTTGATAACGTTTCCTTACAAATCAGACGTTGAATGGACAAGTGAACTCAATTTTGCAGTTTTCTCAAACACAATTGCTATATACATTTCCTAAAATCGTCTATGACATAAAGCATATTAACAGTGTTTTTATGTGATGACCCCCACTGATCGTCAGTAATGCCGGCTTTTGAGTAAGTTTATATCGTTTGTTGGACTTTATCGTTTATAATTAAGTATAATTATCAGTAGACCATAATTTAAAAGTTCAAACTAAACACATAAGGTAAGGAAGTAAACCCGTTGTCAAAACAAGTCATCTCAATTATTGTTCCTTGTTACAATGAGGAACCAACAATTCCACTATTCTATCCGGCAGTTCAAAAAGTTTTCGTCAAACTACGCGAACAGTTCCCAGGCTTTGAGCCCGAGTATTGGTTCATTAATGATGGATCAACGGATAACACATTAACTGAATTGCGCAAACTGCAACAACAAGATGTTGATCATGTTCATTATGTCTCGTTTTCCCGTAACTTCGGAAAAGAATCTGCACTTTATGCTGGTCTACAGCACGCTACTGGTGATTTTGTTGCCGTCATGGATGTTGATTTGCAAGATCCTCCTGAATTACTCATCCAAATGGTTTCAGGCATTCAGAATGAGCATTATGACATTGTCGGCTCTCGTCGTGTCACACGTAAAGGTGAGCCGCCAATTCGTTCTTTCTTCAGTCGCGCATTCTACCGAGTCATCAATCGGATTTCCCAAACGCACATCGTTGAAGGTGCAAGAGATTATCGTCTAATGACACGCCAAGTGGTCGATGCCATCTTATCAATGGCTGAAGTTAATCGTTTTTCAAAGGGAATTTTCAGCTGGGTTGGCTTCAAAACAAAGTACATTGAATTCGAAAACCAGGATCGAGTCGCTGGTGACACGCATTGGTCATTCTTTCAATTGTTTAGCTATTCTCTAGAAGGCATCATTGATTTTTCTGATGCGCCTTTATCCATTGCCTCATATACTGGATTCTTATCTTTCTTTGCCGCCTTCTTTGCGCTAATCTTCATCGTCATTCGTGCGCTTATTTATGGTGATCACACCGCTGGTTGGCCATCACTTGTATGTATCATCCTTTTAATTGGCGGGCTTCAATTATTCTGCCTTGGCATTTTAGGCAAGTATGTTGGTCGACTTTATTTGGAAAGCAAGCATCGTCCAATCTACATCGTTAAGGAGGAAAAGTAAGATTTTAAATCAATATCCACAATCGTCCAAACCTGAAATCCCTCAAACTATGAATCAGTATGTCCGTCAACGTTTTCAATACGATATGACGGCTTTTGTCGTTCCAATGATACTTGTTGGTTTAGTATTTTGGGCACTAGGAATTACGCCATTCGGTAGTCATAACCTCCTAATAAGCGATATGGGCACACAGTATGTAGCTTGGTTAACACAATTCCGGCATGCAATTACAACTGGTCAATTCTCGTTTTATTCGTTTAGTCTATCTTTGGGCGATAATGCTTTTCCATTAGTAGCGTATTACATGCTAAGCCCGTTTAATCTATTGTTGTTCTTCTTCCCGGCCAATCAGGTGCCACTGGCAATAGCTTTCATTATCTTATTAAAAGTTGGCACTATTGGCTTTAGTATGAGTTATTATTTGCGCCGCGTGTACCATAATACACACTGGCAAAACCTCATATTTTCAACAATCTTTAGTCTTAGCGGTTTTGTCGCGACTTACTTTTACGATATCATGTGGCTGGATGCCCTTATTTTGTTGCCGCTGGTTATCCTGGGACTTCGCCGATTAGTTAACAACAAAGGCACTGTCCTTTACTTCTTTGCATTGTGGGCAACTATAGTCACTAACTATTATTTAGGCTACATGACTTGCCTGTTCGCGTTGACCTATTTTGTTTACTTTACAATTGATCAGCAAGCGGAAAAGCAATCATGGAAACAATGGTGGCAACACAATGCACGAGCAATCAAACGTTTTCTTATTACCTCTGTTTTGAGTGGTGTAAGTACCCTATTCGTCCTAATACCGACTCTATTAGGCATGCTTAAAACGAGCAAGCAAAGTCTATCGTGGCAGGCCTTCCTGCCTACGCCTCAGTTTGGCTTAGACGCTTTCGCACAGCTCGGGCTGAACGCAGCCGACTATCCACAACGCTTAGAACATGATCCCAGCATATTTGTGGGCAGTTTCGCACTGTTACTCGTCCTTTTATTTTTCCTAAATAAGACCATTACCAGTCATCACAAACGGACAACCGGTACTTTACTAGCCTTTCTTGGGCTCAGTATGTTTTTAACGCTGTTTAACACTATCTGGCACATGATGCAGCAGCCGAACGGATTTCCGTTTCGTGACGCCTACTTTTTCACATTCATTGTTGTAATTAGCGCATACGAAGCTTGGCAAACAGACGCTTTCAAACAAAACCGATTAGTGCTGCGTGCAGCATTGATTGCATTAGTGATGCTAGCTATCGGTTATCTGACAGCTATGATTGCTCAGCCAATCGTTCGACGCTGGGATGACTTGGCGAACTTTTACGTCAGCCCGAAGTACTGGCTAATTGCGACAGGCTTTATTGTCTGTATTGCCGGTTTGCTCGTTTTATACAACAACCAGCATTGGCGTCGTTTAGCCCTTTCTGGTATTGTTCTCGTAACTGTGTTTGAATTGTCCGCAAACTTCTATTTCGGTCTCAAACCCGCTCAATTTGGGAATCAAACCATTTATCAAAAGAATTTCACGATTGAAAAAAACTATTTCAACAAAATCAGACGTGCTAGTCACGCCTTTTATCGAGTCGACAATAGCAACTCATTAATTAACGCTGCATTTGGGGAAACCTATAATAATTACAATGACCCGTTGCTTTTCAATAGTCATGGTATAGATTTATATAGTTCCACCTTGAATGAATCAACACGTGTCATGTTAAATCGACTCGGCTTTTACAGTAAAAATGAGCGTCGAATAAGTTCCGAAGGTAGTACTCACCTGACCAATGCACTATTTGCAGTGAAATACCAGTTGCAAATGACCCCCCATGACTATGATCTGATTGTTCACGATCATGCACTGCCGCTGGGATTTGCTGTGAATGATAAATTACTGAACGTCAAACTCAAGGGCGGTGCGGCCCTAGAAAATCAAAATAACGTTTGGCAGGCCATCACCGGCCGTAACGTGCGTTATTTTAAATCAGTCAATGTCCGGCGCACCGGCTATGAATATAAAAACAAACAGTACCGCTATCAGTTAATCATCAAACCGACTGCCACGGGTACGTTGTACGCCTACTTCCCTAATGTTAGCGTGGCAAACGCCAATATTCACGTCAACGGAACTAAGAAAACAACACGGTTAGATGTCAGCACACAGGCAGTACTATCGTTAGGGCATTTCAAAAAAGGCGAACGTGTCCATATCAATTTAACTAGTAAAACGCCGCTAACACATCTTTCACAATCGTTGCAGACACTGGACCAGCAATCCTTCAACCAGTCCCTGATTGACCTTCATAAATCGACTTTCAAACTTGATCAAGACTGGCGGCCAGATCACTTGCAAGGCACGATAACAGCCACTAAGAAGAAAACATTATTATTCCTGAGCATTCCTAAAGACAATGGTTGGCACGCTTATGTTGATGGCAAGCAGGTATCAATTGATAAAGTTGTCGGCAACCTCAGTGCCATAAAATTGACGCCAGGTGTACATCGCGTACGTTTAACTTACAGGGCGCCCGGTTTTCGTTTAGGACTCATCATCAGCCTCTTAAGTTTTGCCCTCTACCTCCTATCCTTGTGGATACGCTTTCGTAAAAGAAGAGGATCAGTCTAAACAAACCATGAATAAATCAAATTCACAATAAACGACATTCATCAAAAAAATCATCGCTAAGCAGACAAATTGCGTTTGCTTAGCGATGATTTTTTAACATGATTAACGTGTTGTAAGGTACGTATATGTTTGATCTTCATTTTGCTTAAACGTGAACTCATGATCACGATGATCGTTAGCGCGCCATTTCGACACTTCATAATGCGTCGTAGTAGACATTTGCAATCTATTCACCACAGCTTCAATCAAATATTGATCATCCGTGTAGGTTCCGCGTAAAATGTTCTTCAACTCAGTTAAAAAAGTTTCTGCATTTGTAATCACGTGCAATCGCTCCTTTTTAGTCATTGGCAATAGGATACAGATTTCACACGTCAATGTCCATTAAAATTTTGATTAAATCACTCACTTTGTAATTTTATTGTCAAACCAAATCTCAGGGTAATATGTTTAGTTCGCAAAGTAATCCTCTTCACCCTATTCATTAACTGACTCTTGTTTTAAAACAAATATTTTTACCAGCAATAAATTCAAATTTTGGCTACAATATGCCTATTAAACTTAGAAAAAGATAAAGAGGCGCAAACATGAAAAACGTACGTCAGCCGATTTATGAAACCCTCCTAATTGGCACCTTATTGGCTGGTGTCGGTGGCTACCTGGACGCTTACACCTATATTCTTCACAACGAAGTGTTCGCAAGTCTTCAATCGGGGAATGTTATCTTACTGGGATTAAATTTAGCCAACGGTCATTTTGCTAAAGCAATCACATACATTATTCCAATCTTCTGCTTCACACTGGGCGCCGGGCTAGCTAACTTGGTGGAACAATTTTTTCACCGTCCCGGAGCCGTAATTTGGCAGGAACTTAGTATCATTGCCGAATTAGTTGGTATTTTAATAATCGATCTGTTTATTGGCTATATCCCCGGTTCATTTATTACTAGTGGCCTATCCTTATTTGCTGCTTTCCAAGTTCATACATTTCGAGTCATGAATAATCATCCATACAATACAACCATGACCACTGGCAACTTACGAACTGTCGGTGCAGCATCGTTAAATTTGCTCTTCCGACGCGGCAAACTAACCACTAACTGGATTCTACTAAGAGATAGTTTTTGGGTGGCCACTAGTTTTGGCATTGGCGCTTTCATTTCCACTAAACTGACAAATGCTATCGGACCGCAGGCATTGTTAGGCAGCGTCTTGATTCTAATTTTCGTACTCATTTTAATGATTTGGGATCAACGCGGTGGGACTGCATAAACGAGATTGGAACAAACCACCTCAGCTTGAATCTTAGCGCAACAGCAACAAGCCATTTTTCTTCAACCGTCAAAGTTCGCGCGGATTAAAAATTGCCGCAAACGCGAGACATACACTGCGTTTTACTTGTCTAACATAAAAATGATGTTCATGGGAGAAATCATCCATGAACATCATTTTTATGACACCTGAGAAAGCCCAATCGTGTTAAGTTTTGCTTTCTTTAAAAAATTTTCATATCTGTATATTTTGTTGGCAGATTATTAAAGTCATATGTGGCAAGTCCCTGTTTAATCTTGTCACCCGTATACATTGCCGTCAATGAACGCACAAGCATCAGGTTAAGCTCATTTTCTGGGTGAAATTGAACCATGATTACTGGAATGTGCCATGCCCAGGCAGCACCAATTTCAAAAATGGTACCAGCATCAGGTTCAAGATTTTGTTCCTCATATTTATAATCTAGAATCGCAACTACGACATCGGCACGTTTGACCTGACGCATATCGCTCGCAAAGACAGAATCTTGCCATTCAAACGAGCCAAATTCTAGACTTTCCTCTTGGTGTTCTTGGGGAATAAAAATGCCATCTGCATCAATTGTTTTGTTTTGACGTAATGATGTCACCACAGTATTAATACGGTCACGTTGTTCATCAGTGAAAAACGGACTAGCAAGGTAAACACGGTTTTTATACATGAAAAATCTTCCTTTCATAAATGGCAATATTACGTTATTATACCGGATTCTATTTGAAAATGGACGATGAAATATGAATCATTTTTATTGCTGAATTGAAAACGGCTTCATTTTTTCAGCAACATGACTTTACCTCTGCCTCGACAATGCTATACTTTAGTTGTTAACAACGTAAATAGTTAACTGTCCAACCCTGATGACATTAAAAGCTGACTAATTGTGTGGAGGGATTTTCATGGATAAAGATGAAATTATGGACAAGGCTAAAGATCTTGTAAGCGGCGGCAATATCGACGACGCAAAATCATTTATCGAAGATCACAAGGACGACCTTGGCGACTACTATGACCAAGCTAAAGACTTACTTGGCGGTGGCGCTTCCGGCATCATGGATAAGCTTGGCGGCTTGTTTGGTGGCAACAACGACAATTAGGTTACACGCCAATTTAGAATTCGAATTGGCCTTATAAGCAAAAAATAGACCCGCTAATTACTAGATTAACAGTAATTAGCGGGTTCTTTATGTTACATAAAAAAACAGATAAGATAACTTGTTCAATATTCTAAGTTAGGGCTGCGGGTTAATCAGAATTGCTCGACGAGATAACATTTTGATCCGATCAAATGGAACATCCTGCTCATTAATTAGACCATTGTTAAGTGCAACCACGTATTCAATGACTGGCGTATATGCATATGACATCAAGACTTCAAAGGTCACCGGCACAAAGACCCCGTTTTCAACACCATTTTGGGTTAATTGTTGAATCGGCTCGTAACCTAAATATGACTCTTCGGCTGTAACCCCTAATTGTTTTAAAATCGGTGATTGATTAAACTCACGTATCAACAACATATTTTCAAGATGATGTTGCGCATAGTCATACACTAACGCCATAAACTTATCCAATTCAGCAGTTGGATCTCCGTTAGGATCAAACGCAGTAATGACCCTAGCAACATCCGCTTTGCGATCCAAATAGAGCGCTTTTAACATGTCGTTTTTATCTTCAAAGTAAGTATAAAGTGTTCCTGAAGCAATTCCTGCTTCTTTCGCAATTTTACTTAGCGATACGGCAGCAATACCCTCGTTCATCATAATTTGACTCGTCGCCTGAAGAATTCGTGCTCGCTTCGTTTCATCCCTACCACGCATTACAATGTCTCCCCTACATGTTGTTTGATAAACTGCCAAGCCGCTTGACGTGTCTCAACCGCTTCTGGCAACTTAGGTTCCCAATTAAATCCATGCCACATGCCTTCCCGGATAACTGCAGTTACCTCGACATCAGCGTGACGCAACTTTTCGCTAAAACGAGCGACATTGCTGAGCATTATATCCCGAGTGCCAGTGCTCATAAAAGTCGCGGGGAACCAGTCACCAACTTCCCCGTACATGGGAGAAACGATTGGACTCTTCGGATCATTAGCTCCAATATACGCTTTTGCCAAACGAAGCGCCATTTTGGCTGAACCAACATCACGTTTTTCGTTAAAAATCGATGAATCTCCATTACCAGAGATATCCAACGCTGGACAAAATAGTACCATTGCTGCCGGCAAACGTAGGCCTTGCGCATGAGCCTGTTCGACCACTGCCGCCGCGATGCCTGAACCTGCTGAACTACCCATCATCACAATCGGACGATTGCCAACTGTCTCTATTAAACCGCGATAAAAGCTGAGCACTTGATTAACGATTTGCGGAGCCTGTGCCTCAGGAGCTAAGTCATAATCGACCGAATAAACTGGCAACTGTGTTTCGGTTGCAGCTAACAAAGCTGTTCGTTCACGGGCCGTCCCCATAATAAAACCACCGCCATGAATGTTCAGAATAACTGGGCCATCTTTCTTAACACTGGCTCCGGTTATCCTGAGACCAGTAACGTCATTCAGTGTCAGTGGCGTTGTTGTTAAATTTCCAGCCTTGATAAGACTCTGTTCAATAGGATTTTCACCAGAATGAAACTGTGTACGAATTCGGTTAATGAGACGTGGCGTAATTTTAATGAACCCCGGTAAATTGAAATACTTAAAGCCGGCTAACATTTTTTGTGCCGATGGCGAAACCGTGGCTGTCTGCGCTGTTTGTAATTTTGTCATAGTGATCCCTCTTTATTAATTGATTGATTGATTAATTATTAATTGAATATATCTTAATCGATCAATCAATTAAAGTCAAATATAATTTTCACGCAATCATAATAGCTGTAACAAAATCCTTCAAAACATGCCCAAGCCGTCCGATTATATCCGTTTTTGAAATCCTCCGGCTATAACAAAATCAGCCATTATCAAGGGATAGACACCCATAGATAATGACTGATTTTTTTCTAGGCTATTCGTACTCAATCGTGGCAGGTGGCTTACCGGTGATGTCATACAGTACGCGGTTAACTCCCGGTACTTCATTGACGATCTTGGTCGATACCTCACCTAACACGGCCCAAGGAACTTCTGCAAACTCAGCAGTCATGCCATCAACACTAGTCACGGCACGAATAACAATCGCTTCATCATAAGTACGTCCGTCACCCATGACTCCAACACTGTGAATGCCTGGCAGTGCAGTAAAGTATTGCCAAACGGTTTGATCCAACCCGGCTTTAGCAAATTCTGCACGTAAAATCGCGTCGGATTCCCGCACCAATGTCAACTTTTCGGGCGTTACTTCTCCCAGCGTCCGAATAGCAAGTCCTGGACCGGGAAACGGTTGGCGCCAAACAAGGTCATGTGGCATGCCAAGCTGTTCACCTAATTCACGAACCTCGTCTTTAAACAGCTTGTTTAGTGGTTCAATCAATTTAAACTGAAGGTCCTCTGGTAGTCCGCCCACATTATGGTGCGACTTAATTGTCTGAGCAGTATCGGTTCCAGATTCAATGACATCTGTGTAAAGCGTACCCTGTGCTAAAAACTCCACGCCATCTAACTTACGGGCCTCTTCACTAAACACATCAATAAATTCTTTACCGATGATTTTACGTTTGCGTTCAGGATTGGAAACGCCTTTTAAAGCTCCCAGGAATCTGTCACTGGCATTCACAGCGACAATATTGACGCCAAACTTACCGTTAAGACTGTCGAGCACTTGTTGCGCTTCATCCTTGCGTAATAGACCATGGTCGACAAAAACCGCGGTTAATTGATCACCGATAGCCTCATGTAAAAGGACAGCGACAACACTGGAATCAACACCACCTGAAAGACCCAACAATACTTTTTTATCACCAACAGTTTGGCGAATGTTAGCAATTTGCAGATCAATGAAATCACGCATGGTCCAGTTGGCTTTGGCACCAGCTACATCGAAAACAAAATGTCGTAAAATATCATTACCGTTTTCTGTCAAACGGACTTCGGGATGAAATTGCAATCCGTAAAATCCCCGTTTAACATCCTGCATGGCGGCTGTTGGGCAGTTGGCACCGGTTCCGATTTGCTCAAAACCATCTGGCACAGTTTTGACGTAATCACCATGACTCATCAAAACTTCTTGATCTGCCGCCATTCCCTTAAATAAAGGTGAATTGGTGTTAGTGATGTGCATTTCTGACTGACCGTAGTCGCCATTATCTTCAGCTGGCGCAACCACACCACCGGCGAGGTCCTTCGCCATTAACTGCATCCCGTAACAAATACCGAGAATTGGCAAACCCATATCATAAATTGCGGGATCAACCGTTAAAGCATCCTCACCATAAACACTATTCGGTCCACCGGAAAAGATTACAGCCTTAGGATTCATGGCCGCAAGCTCAGTGGCTGAAATTGTGTGTGGCTTTAATTCTGAATACACACCGAATTCACGAATTCGTCGTGTAATCAGTTGATTGTATTGACTACCAAAATCTAATACAATCACCCGATCAAATTTAGTTTGGTCCACTGTTTGCATGTTTTTCTCCATTTTTAAATAGTTAACTGGTCTAATTACGCTTGTAGTTTGGTGCAACCTTTGTGATTTGAACATCGTGTGGATGTGATTCAATCAATCCAGCATTAGTGATCTGAACAAACTGAGCCTTTTCAATCAAATCATCAACAGTATGCGCCCCCGTGTAGCCCATGCCTGACCGCAAACCACCAATCATCTGGAACAAAACATCCGCTACGGCACCTTTATAAGCCGTTCGGCCTTCAATACCTTCTGGCACAAGCTTCTTTTCTTCCTTAACGCCACTTTGGAAATAGCGGTCAGAGGAACCATGTTCCATGGCAGCTAAGGAACCCATGCCGCGATATGTTTTATACTTTTTGCCGTCGTCAGCTGTGAAGACTTCGCCAGGTGCTTCATCGGTACCAGCCAACATGCTGCCTAGCATAACTGCGTTACCACCGGCAGCTAGCGCCTTAACAATGTCACCGGAGTACTTGATGCCGCCGTCAGCAATAATCTGTTTGCCATATTCAGCAGCCACCTGAGCAGCATCGAAAATGGCAGTAACTTGAGGAACACCCACACCAGCAACAACCCGTGTTGTACAAATCGAACCTGGTCCAATACCAACCTTGACCACGTCAACACCAGCGTCAAACAAAGCTCGGGTGCCAGTAGCCGTCGCAACGTTTCCGGCAATTAATGTCTCTTCTGGGTATTGCTCACGAATCTGAGCAATCTTGTCCAGCACGCCTTTTGAATGACCATGCGCTGTGTCGATGATAATTGCGTCAGCACCAGCGTTAAACAGCGCCTCTGCGCGTTCAAACGTATCTGCTGTAACACCGACAGCCGCTGCAACCAGCAAACGACCTTGAGCATCGACAGCGGCCTCAGGTGTGGCAGTAGTATCAACTGTTGTCGCTTTAACTTTGCTAACTTCGGCAGCTTGGTCATCCTTACTCATGTTTTTATGAATAACCCCTAAACCACCCTGTTGTGCCATCACTGTTGCAAGGCGTGCTTCGGTCACCGTATCCATACTGGCACTTAAAATTGGGATATTCAGCTTCAAGTTTTTTCCAAGTTGTGTATGCAATTCAACCTGATTTGGTAAAACATCACTTGCTGCAGGAATCAGCAGTACATCATCAAACGTTAATCCCTGTTTGGCAAATTTCTCGTTCCAGTTGGTCATGGTGAACAATTCCTCCTAATGAAATAAATTGTTACTAATTTATCAGGTTCAGCCCATTGTCGTCAACAGCCAGACCCGAACGATAGATTATATTTTGCTGTGAATCATCCAGAGACGTTGGTCAAACTGATAACCAAGGCTTTTTTAGACAGCGGTTAATCGTCATTTCCGTACAAAAAAAGCACCCACTCTTGAACATCTTTCAAGAATGAGTGCTTAATCATGGATTACTTAAGTGCTTTAGCAGCTTCTTTAGTTAAAGAAGTGAACGCACGTGGGTCGTTAACGGCCAAGTCGGCTAACATCTTACGGTTCATTTCAACGTTAGCTTCCTTCAAGCCATGCATCAACTTGCTGTAGCTCATGTCGTTTTGACGAGCAGCGGCATTGATCCGAGCGATCCAGAGTTTACGGAAGTTACGCTTCGTGTTCTTACGGTCACGGTAAGCATATTGCCATGACTTCCAAACTTGTTGCTTAGCAACCTTAAATTGAATATGCTTTGGGCCACGGTAACCCTTAGCTAATTTGATCATCTTACGGCGACGTTGCCGTGTAACACTTCCACCTTTAACACGCATAATTGCATCCTCCAATAATTGACCAAGTCTGGTCAGATTCCTGTTTAAAAACTACTTGGTCAACAATAACTTCTTGTATGTCTTAACCGTAGTTGCGTCCATCATCTTAGTTCCACGTAATTGGCGACGTTGCTTCTTTGTCTTACCGTGGAAACGGTGACTTGTGTAAGCGTTGGCGCCGATAAAGCCGCCCTTTGCAGATTGTTTGAACCGCTTAGCAGCGGCACGGTTTGTCTTTTGCTTTGGCATAAGAATGTCCTCCTAAATATTGATAACTATTTTTCTGGTTTTGGTGACAGTACTAAGAACATACTTCTACCATCCATCTTAGCTTGTTGTTGAACGTCAGCTACTTCTTTAGTTGCAGCTGCCATCTTGTTCAACACGTCGCGGCCGATTTCTTTATGCGTGATTGCACGACCCCTAAACCGAATTGAGACACGCACTTTGTTACCCTTTGACAGGAACTTTTCTGCATTCTTCAATTTAGTGTTGAAGTCATTCTCGTCAATCGTCGGACTAAGACGAATTTCTTTCATTTCGACCGTCTTTTGATTCTTACGAGCTTCACGCTGCTTCTTTTGTAACTCGAAGCGGTACTTTCCATAATCCATGATTCTGGCAACTGGTGGTTTTGCCTTAGGGGCAACCAGAACCAAATCTAAGTTTGCATCATCCGCAAGCTGTTGTGCTTCTCTGGTCTGCTTAACCCCGAGCTGGTCACCATTAGCGGCAATCAACCGAACCTCGCGGGCACGAATTGCGTTATTTACCAAAGTATCTTGAGCTATGGTATTCACCTCCATAAAATTCTAAACGAATCAACAATGGTGAGATTTAAACAGAAAAATAGCGGATGGCCATCGCCACCCGCTGTCCGCACTGAAACAGTACGGTTCAACTCATCTTTAGCCCGGCAACAAAATTACCAAGGCGAGAAGCGGGTGCTTCTGCTTTTCTCAACAGTTAATAAGTCTACAGGAGCTACTTGGCTTTGTCAAGCGTATTCGACTACGCCCTTTCACTGGCAGCTTCCTGTGGTAGCACTAAGTTTAACACAATTCCTAAAATCGTCGCAAACGCTAATCCAGTGAACTGAAAATTGCCTAGTTGCAGATACGCATTACCAATTCCAATGACCATCACGGACGATGCAATCATCAAATTCCGTTTCTTGCCCAGATCTACATGATGATCAATCATCACAGAAACACCACTGGTCGCAATCGTGCCAAATAACAAGAAACTGATGCCGCCAATTACCGGTAGCGGCATGGCCATAATCAAGACATTCAGTTTGTTAATGAAGGCAAAGATAATTGCAAACATGGCAGCACCCATCAACACATAAACACTGTGTACCTTAGTAATTGCCATCACTCCGATATTTTCACCGTAGCTGGTAACTGCCGGTCCACCAATCAGTCCCGCAACGATAGAAGCCGTGCCATCCCCAGCGAGCGTTCTGTTTAGACCTGGATCCTTGAAGAAATTTCGGTGTGTAAGATTATCCAGCACCATAATGTGCCCCATATGCTCCGTCATTGTAACAAACGCAATGGGTGCAATGGTCACAATCGCCCCCCATTCCAAGTGAAAATGATAGGTTAATCCAGGCACCTGAAATTTGGGTAACTTAAACCATGGTGCCACAGCAATCGTATGTAGATCAACGATGCCAGCAAATACACTGATCAAGTAACCACACACAATCGCCAACAATACAGGAATTAAACCCAATGATCCCTTTAAAAACATGTTAAAGAAAATTGCCAGCAATAATGTGGTCATCGCAATTGCAAAGTATTCCAAATTATAATGACCGTTTTTCATCATTGCATCTGTCGCCGCACTTCCGGCTAAAGAGAGGCCAATGACCATGACAATCGGCCCGACAACAATTGGCGGTAGTACCTTATCAACCCAATCAGAGCCAATCATGCCGATCAGTAATGCGACAATGAGATACACAGCTCCGACCGCCACGACACCTTGCCCAATGCCTGGATACCCCGTGGTCTTCATTAAGGCGAGCATTGGTGTAATAAACGCAAAGCTCGATCCCATGTAAGCCGGAATCTTTCGCTGGGTGATCATAATATGTAACAGCGTACCTACCCCAGATGAAAATAAAGCAATGCTTGGACTAAGACCAACCAGTAACGGCACAATAACAGTTGAGCCAAACATTGAAAACATGTGTTGAATCGATAAACCTACCCATGGCCAGAATTTAGGCCGATCATGGATATCCAACACTGCAGCGTCATCGTGAAATTCTTTTTGCGTCATTTAAAACGCTCCCTTCCTCACTTCACGCGAACCCGTCCCGGCCTAGACGTTTGATCATCCAAATAAAAAAGACCACTCACCCGGAAGGCAAGTGGTCTGGTTTACGTGTGAAGATGTACTAGAATTGCACAAATCGCGCTATTCTAAACGTCACAACAGCCGTTCCCTTGTTAGCCTCACAGGACTACATTAAAGGTTCATCATGTTGAGTAAATCATAAACAACTTCAATCGATCGGTCAAGTAAATTAGTCTAGTGATACCGCCGAGACACGTTTGTCGTGCACTTCGAAAACTTTATCAGCTGCTTTCAATAATGACCTGTTATAACTATGCGTAATGTAAATAAAGCCAATGTTCAACCTGAATAGACGCTTCTCGATTGTTTCAGCTGTTTTATGATCTAGCCCACTGGACAATTCGTCAAAAATCATAAACCGTTTGTGCGTTAATAAATTGCGAGCTAAGCCGATACGTTGTCTTTCACCGCCCGACAGCGGTCCACCTTGAGTATGAAGAATCATACTCAACCAAGCATTAGTGTGAGCGTGCCCATCAACCGTTTGTAGCTCAGCCCGGTTTAACGCATCGATAAGCTCTCGATCAGTGTATTGATCACTAAACATCGTTAAATTATCCCTAACTGTACCGTCAAAAATGAACGTTTGCTGGTTCTGATAGCCGATCATCTTAGCAATATCTGCGGACCGGCCAACGATTGGTGAGCGACCATCAACAAAAATCGAACCAGCCAACAATGGTCGGTAGCCAAATAGAGCGTTGATTAATGTAGACTTCCCAGATCCACTATCACCAATAATGATGACTTTATCTGATTGATTAATCTGTAAGTTAACGTCTTTCAGTAGTGGTCTTGTATCTTTATCTGCCCCGCCAATCGTCGCGTGAACATAATTGATGAACACATCGTTCTGTTCTGGCAACTGAGCAAGTCTTTCATTATTTTGGGGCACCGCTTCAATAACCAAACGTAGTTGTTGATAAGCACGTTGGCCACCGAAAAAATCAGAAAAAACATCTGCCGCCGTTTCCAATGGAAATGAAATTTGAACCGATAACTGCGTAAAAGTCATAAACGCAGCTAACGTTAAACTGTGGTTCAAAATAAAGTAACCACCAACGACCCAAGTACCAAAGTAAACTAAATCTCCACAAAACTGTGAAATACCGCTGACAACCTTACGCACCAAAATATCGTGATTCTCGCTAACCTTTACATCCGTTGATATGGACGCGTGCATGTTAATAAAGACGTGCTCACGGCCAAAATTCTTAATTGTTGTTAAACCTGAAAACCAGTTTGTAATCGCACTGGTATAACGATCTAGGTTGTTTAGCACCGGCAGTTTAGCGCGTTTTAATTGTCGCTGTGTTATAAGTGGTAATAATATTGCTGGAACATCAAGACTAATAACAATCAGTGTCAGCCGTACATCCACTATCACGCCGAGCAATATGCCTAAAACAAACTGCATGACTAACGATAAACCAAGCAGAAAATTATTGACGTAGCTCTGCTCAACGACTTCTAGCTTACTCGTCAGTAGAGCCACTTTTTCGCCAACCTTGCGCCGATCACCAAAATCCACCGTTAACATCAATCGTTCAAATATCTGCCGTCTTAAATGACACATTGCACCATTGGTAACCTTACCCTTAAGATAACCACCAATTACGTTTACTAATGCAATAAACGCCGTACATAATAAAGTGATCGTCACAACCTGACCAAAGGACATATTGATTTTACGCGTCATATAAGCCGTTAAAAAAGCAATAATTAACGTATAAGCCGTTGTCACAATCGCATGTATTATCGTCACTAAGAAAAAGAGACTAACTAACTTTTTTTGAGGTTTAACCAATACTTGCCACATTTCAATTTCTCCCTATAAAAATCATCTGTGAATTCATTCAGAGATTAAATGGCGAAATTTAGCTGCGTCAAATGGTCAAAAAATTAAATTATAGATTCGTTCGTTTCTGTGGCCATTCATCATCACACAGTCGAATTTTGTCCATTTATTAAAGGAGAAACTTACATTTAGGCTTTCGCTTCCTTAACATGTGTATCTTCGCTAAATAGACTGTCTTGCATGCAATCCGTTTAGCGAAACATTAGAATAGTATTAGAATATTACAAATCAATAAGTAAAACAATATGAAATGTTCAAATCACAAAAATAAGCGCCGCCAGATTAACGTGGCGACACTTATTGAAACTTAACTGCAATTAATTTTCACGAGAATACGAAGCGATATCGTTCAGAACGTCACTCAGGAAGTCCTTACTTGCTTCACTTGTAGACTCATCATGACCGTAACGACGAACAGAAACCGTGTCATCTTGCTTTTCCTTATCACCAACAACTAACGTGTAAGGAATCTTATGCGTTTGGGCATCACGAATCTTGAAGTTCATCTTTTCATTACGATCATCGACCGTTACGCGCACACCGGCAGCTGCTAATTGTTTACGTAACTTCTCAGCGTAATCGCCTTGATGTTCTTCACTAACTGGAATGATAGAAACCTGATGAGGCGCTAACCATGTTGGGAAAGCACCCTTGTACATTTCTGTTAAGTAAGCAGTGAAACGTTCCATCGTTGAAACCAATCCGCGGTGAATCATAACAGGTTGATGTTCTTCACCATCAGCACCGACATAATGAAGATCAAAACGATCAGGCAACATGAAGTCTAACTGAATGGTAGACAATGTCTCTTCATTGCCCAAGGCTGTCTTAGTTTGTACATCCAACTTAGGACCATAGAAGGCTGCTTCGCCTTCAGCTTCAACGTAATCAAGGCCAAGATCATCCATGGCACCCTTCAACATCTTCTGAGCCTTTTCCCACATTTCGTCGTTGGCAAAGTATTTTTCGGTGTTCTTAGGGTCACGGTAGCTCAAACGGAATGAGTAATCCTTAATGTCAAAGTCTGCATATACTTCAACCATTAAGTTCAAAATACGTTTGAATTCATCCTGAATTTGATCAGGAGCAACGAATGTGTGACCATCGTTCAATGTCATTTCACGGACACGTTGCAAACCAGATAACGCGCCAGACTTTTCATAACGGTGCATCATACCTAATTCAGCAATCCGCAATGGCAATTCACGGTAAGAACGAATGTGATGTTTGTAAATTTGAATATGACTTGGGCAGTTCATTGGACGCAGTTCCAACATTTCACCATCACCCATGTCCATTGGTGGGAACATGTCCTCACGATAGTGTTCCCAGTGACCAGATGTCTTATAAGCATCCAAGTTCATGAGAACTGGCGTGTAAACATGTTCATAACCATGCTGAATTTCCTTGTCAATAATGTAACGTTCAATGGTACGACGAATCGTTGCGCCATTTGGCATCCAGTATGGCAGGCCGGCACCGACTTTAGGATCAACAAAGAACAAATCCAAGTCGTTACCAATCACACGATGATCGCGTTCACGAGCTTCCTTACGGCGAACATCGTCGGCATCCATGTCTTTTTGATTGAAGAAGGCTGTCCCGTAAACCCGTTGCAACATTGGGTTAGATGACTTACCTTCCCAGTACGCGCCCGCAACAGACAGCAACTTAAAGATCTTGACGTCACCAGTTGATGGCATTTGAACACCATCACTTAAATCAACGAAATCACCTTGACGGTAAACAGCAACCTGACCATCATTGGCAGCGGCTGCTTGCTTAACCAATTGTGTTTGATAAGGGTCCCCATCAACCAATTTAAGCGCGTCAGCCTCAGCCAACACTTCACGGGAAATTGGCAAGTTAGCCTTCACAATCTCCTTCATTTTGGCTTCAATGGCTGGCAAGTCATCTGAACTAACTTGGTGATCGGCATTGTCCGTATCAAACGAAAAACCGTCATCACTGGCCTCACCTTGACCAAAATGCATTTCTGGATAAAGTTGGTGAAGCGCGTTGGCTAACACTTGAGATGCAGTGTGGCGAAGTACAGTCAACCCTTCTGGTGTATCTTTCGTGACAATTTCAATCTTGCCATCTTCCGTTAACGGTGCTTCATAATCAACTAACTCACCGTTAAATTTTCCGGCTACAGCCTTTTTAGCGAGGCTAATGCTGATTGACTTGGCAACATCTGCCGTCGTTGAGCCATTGGCAAACGGCTTAACAGCGCCGTCTGGAAACGTAATCTTAATATCTGCCATTCTGCTTTTCCTCCTTGAAATTACACCTTGCAGTTCTGCTTATTTATGACATGAAACAAAAAACGTCCCTAACCGCAATCGCGGTCAGGGACGTCATCAACGTTGTTCCACCCAAAATTCACAGTTAGAGCATATCGCGCTCAATAACTGCCTCTAGTGACCAATAACGCGGTCAATCGGTCCAGCTTGATCACCGGACGCTTGAATCAGGGGTAACACCACTTAACACCTGCATCCTTCCACCACCGGACGCTCTCTAAGAGGTTTGTTAACTGACATCATATCTGATTGGTTTACAAAACTTATTAAACCACAAAATAATTGCTTGTCAATCACTAGACGATAAAATGACTCGGAAAAATCGGGCACAAAAATTAATGATTGACGTTTAAAATCCACATGAAGCCAATGAAGACAAAGAACAAGACGTACATTAACGGATGAACTTCACGACCACGTTTGGCAGCAATCATTGTAATTGGATAAGTGATGACACCCAGCGCTAATCCGTCTGAAATACTGTACGTCAACGGCATGCCCAAGACAATTAAAAACGATGGAATCGCAATTTCCATTTTTGTCCAATTAATTCGTGCCAACGACTGCGCCATCAGTACCCCAACGATAATAAGTGCGGGCGCTGTCACCTGACTAGTCACGACCGTCAAAAGTGGCGAAAAGAACATTCCAAGGACAAACAAAATACCAGTTGTGATGGCAGTTAAACCACTTCGTCCACCAACAGCAATCCCAGCTGATGATTCAACGTACGCACCAACCGGTGATGTACCTAACACAGAGCCTGCCAGCATCGCTGTAGAATCAGACATCAACGCTTTACCAACTCGTGGCATTTCGTTGTTTTTCATAAAGCCCGCCTGCTGGGCAAGCCCCACCAACGTACCCGCCGTATCAAAAAAGGTTACTAACAGGAACGTCAACACAACTACCCACATTTGAACGGAATTAATATCACCAATGTGCTTAATGCCAACGCCAAATGTTGGTGCCAAACTTGGTGCGCCAGCAACCAACTGATGTGGCATCGGAATCAATTTCGTTATGAGTCCAACAATTGCAGTGGCCGCCATCCCGATAAAAATACCCCCAGGGACACGCATTACCATTAAAATCGATGTCAAGATGAGACCAAAGATCGTTAGCCAAGTTGTCGCTGTGGAAAATGATCCTAAGCCAACCACAGTTGACTTGTTGGCGGCAATCAAACCACCATCATGCAGCCCAATAAAAGCAATAAACAAACCAATACCACTCGAAATCGCATACTTTAAATCCGATGGAATCGCATTAATAATCATTTCACGAAGCTTAAAGATTGTGATTACCAAGAAAATCAGCGAAGCTACAAACACCCCAGCCATTGCCGTCTGCCACGGAACTTTCATTCCGATGACAACTGAGTAAGCAAAAAATGCATTAATACCCAGCGCGGGAGCGGTCGCAATTGGATAACGTGCTAGAACTCCCATCAGAATACAGCCGATGGCACTAGCCAATGCCGTTGCCGTAAACACAGCGCCTTTATCCACACCCGCGGCTCCTAAAACACTCGGGTTCACAAACATGATGTATGCCATTGAAATAAAAGTTGTGAATCCCGCTAGCATTTCTCGAGGAACAGTCGTGTGCAATTCATCCAACATAAAATAATGATTCATTTTTTCAATCACGAGTACAGGCTCCCTTAGATAATTATTCCTAAAATTCACATAACGGCCGTTAGCGATTGTTCGGATATGATTCATTGAAGAACGAGTAATATCGTATCATTTTTATTATTAAATGTAAAACACGAACGTATTTTATTTAAAGTCGAACTTTATCTGCAAAATGTAGTACGAATTCCGTTAAAAGCTGAACTTTCTTATGATTTTGACTTGAAACTGCGCCAAATTCCTAAAGTGAACCTCTTTAACCGTTATTTATGATCCGTTGCAAACGAAAAAGCTGTGACATAAGTTTGTTTAGAACGAATAATGTGAGGCATATCGCGCTCCAAAATCCTGAGAATTCCGCTTAACCCAAAACTGACCCATTCCCAAAGTTCAGGAATAGGTCAGTTTTATATTAATGCTCGTTCTCAAGTCGAACTTGTGTCACAACACTCTTAAATATTTTATTGTGGCCGACGGTTTGGTCCCTGAATCACGACCTCGTGGCTTAGGAAACGAATTCGCTGCATTAACCGCGCAGCCTTAACTTCTTCTTTTTCACCACGCTGATTAATTGAGAGATGCTGATCTGACAACTGTTGCATAGAAAAGTTTGAACTGAAGAAAGTGGGCAATTCCTCTTGCATTCGATACTCTAAAACAACACCTAACACTTCGTCGCGCACCCATGAGCTCATCGAATCCGCGCCAATATCATCAATCATCAAGATTGGCGCCTGTTTAATAGCATCAACCTTTTCGGCAACATTATTTTTACCAATCGAATTTTTCATCTCCACAGCAAAACTGGGAAAGTGAACTAACGTTGACTGGTATCCCAATGTGGCGAGTTCATTGGCAATAGCGCCGAGTAAAAATGTTTTGCCGACTCCAAAATTGCCATAGAAGTACAGACCTTGATGAAATTCATGCGGTTTTTGTGAATAGTCAGCCACAAATTGCATCGCTTGCCGCAGTGCTTTAGCACGCTGCTCCTCTTCACCGTCCACGTTGTAATCACCAAACGACGCTTGTTCAATCATTTTCGGCATGGAAACTGCATGAACGCGCTTCTTAAGCATTGATCGTTTTTGGGCAAGTAGCGTGTCTTCCGTGGGTTCGTAAGTCACTTCCACATAATGGTCACTGACCACTAATTTTGGTTCGTATCCAGGTGCAAAAACTTGGTGACCAGCACGTAATTTATCACGCTGGCTCACATATTCGTACAATTTGGACCCATTACGTTCCAAAACATCCTCTGCCAACTCATCTTGATGTGCCTTAATGAACGCTTGTACATCGGGATCATTAATCGCATTTGCAATCAACCGTTGGTAATCAGAGTTCAGATTCTGGCGATTAAGTAAATCGCGCATTGATTTTCCTAAGTCCTGCATGATTATTGATCCTCCTGATTCTTTTTAGCCTGATTTAAACGTTGACGTAATTTTTGAATTTCATTAGCGTCATCTTCAGAAGCAGCCACTTCTGAAGTTGGTGTCTGTGACTGAGCGTTCCAATCCGTCAGTTGTTCTCGTGCCCTAGGTGCTCGACCATTTTGACGTTGAATCCGTTGCGATTCCTGCTCTTCCTTGTAGTTTCGCATGTGATCAATTGCTTGCTCTGGCGTCTGCACCTTAGCCTTTGCCCAATCATTAGCGACTCGATCAACATCATTAAGATAAAGGACATTTTTATCGCGATCACTGATAAGGTAGTAAATCAGCATGTTCACCACACTGGGCGCAAACAAGTGTCGATCCATGAATTTAGCCAAAACACGTTGTTCGCCGTCGCTAACATACTGATTCTTTTCAGTCTTTAAACTGGCCAAGAAGTCAGCTGGTGCATACGCTTTAACGGCTGCTACCAATGCTTTTATTTGTGCCTGATCCTGATTGTCACCGGTTGTTGTCACTGGTTGTGTTTGAACATTCTGGGCGTCACCATCGCTTGAGTTCACAGAATTGTCCACAGCCTGAGTCGCTTGAAATTGAGCAGCAACGACTTGTTTGAAACGGTTAGCGTCAAACTGATTTGTTGTCACGCTTGTCGCCTGGACAATAAAGTTAGCTAAACTTCGCTCATTTAATCCATACATCGTCGCTTCAGTAGCAATTAAATCACGTTGATTCATGACTGAATCCAACTCAACGTACTCTCGTTTTAAATAATCGCTTAGCAGTTTGAAGTCAACTTGAACCAAGCTAGATTCACGCTCAGCACGATGATTATCGGACTGAATCGACAACTGCGCTGGTCGGTTAGTTAATTGAGCATCACTCATATGAAATACGGTTAAAAAATCAGCTGATACATTTTTCATCTGGCTTACGTTAACCGTCGGCTGTTCAAATTTTGCCAACAGTTCATCATATCGTGTTTGACCAACCGATTGTAAAAGCAACACGCTGAGTAAATCATCAGCAAAAAAGGCAGTCGCCGAAAGTGGCGACTGCAGTTGATAAGCGTAAACATCCCCTAGTGCGTCTTGCTGGTAAAAACTATCCAACAAGCCGGCTGCTTCCAACCGCTTACGGGCAGCCAGAAAATGATCCAAATCCAATCGCAACCATGTCAACAGCTCACTGTGTTGACGACGATTAGACAACTGGGGGCGCTGACTAGCAAACGTAGTCAACCCTGTGTATAAACCAAATGCAGTAACACCCAATATCGGTGCGTACAACGTTTGCCAGCTCAACAGATGCTGCTCGTCACGAGGTGGCAGTGTAACCACAAATCCTGACCGCGGTGTTAAAGTTGGTGCAACATTCATGACTGACACTCCCTTCTTGTATTCAGCAATTAACGTTTATCCGAGTGTTTGTCCCGTTCAACCATTTCTTTCATTTCATCCAAAAAGACACTCATGTCCTTAAACTGACGATAGACACTGGCAAACCGAATATATGCAATCTCGTCAACATCAGCCAACTCATTCATAACGTACTCGCCAATCAGCTGACTTGAAATTTCATTCTCACCCAGTGCGCGGACCTTTGACTCAACCTTATCAACTACGGTATTCATTTGCTGCATGGTAACCGGTCGTTTTTCTGCAGAGCGAATAATGCCGCGAAGAATCTTCTCGCGACTAAATTCCTCACGGGTGCCATCTTTTTTAATGACTAATAATGGGGCTACTTCAACCCGTTCAAACGTTGTAAATCGAAAACCACATTTTTCACACTCGCGTCGTCGACGAATCGCCTGACCCTCTGCGGTCGGACGACTATCAACAACTCGGGTATCGTTATGGTGACACCGTGGACATTGCATAGCCTGTCTGTGCTCCTTTAATCAATACTAAATCGTTTTAATCCGCAGTCTGACGGACTTTGTCAAGCAAGTTTACCACTTGTAGACGGGTTTCTTCAAGTTGTTGGGAATTATCGATGATCATATCTGCCTTGGCAACTTTGTTAGCCAAGGATAATTGACTCTCAATTCGTTCATTAGCCTCTGCTAACGACAAGTTATCACGTGCCATCAACCGAGCCTGTTGAATCTTAAGTGGAACGCTAACTACCACAATCATGTCAACGTCTTTTTCATAGTGTTGCTCTAAGAGTAATGGCGCATCCAAGACAACTACGGGCGTATTTTGGCTCCTAAACCGATCAATTCGCGACCGAATTACTTTCCGGATAACGGGTTGAACAATTGCATTAAGCTCAGCTAACTTGTCGTCATCATTAAAGACTAGGTTGCCTAATTTGTGACGATCTAACTGACCCGTTGCTGTCAAAACAGTACCGCCAAACACACTCACGATATCTGCCAGAACGGTTGTGTTAGGCGCCACCACCTCGTGAGCGATTTTATCCGCATCAATAATTGGTATGCCTGCCGTTGCAAACATTTTAGAAACTGTTGATTTGCCACTGGCGATACCGCCAGTTAGTCCAATCACCGTTGTCACTTAGAAGTCTCCTTAGTCGCCGCTGCAGAATGTGTCTTGTAAGTAGCTGTCTTGGCAACATGTAGTTTTTGTTCCTTGGGGCAAAACGTGGTGCCCCGCTCACCAACTTTAATTTTCACCATTGTGGTGCCACACCGTTCACAAGGTTCACCGCCGTGACCATATGCGTGAAGTTCATTTTGAAATTCTCCCGCATGTCCAAACGCACTATACGTGAACACTGTCGTACCGTGATGTTCGATTGCCAATTGCAATTCATCAAAGATACTCAACCGTAATCGTTTGATTTGCGCAATGGTCACTGTATTTGCCGGTTGTTCCGGATGAATCTTGCTTAACCATAGCACTTCATCGCAGTAAATATTGCCCAACCCTGCAATGTTGCTTTGATCCAACAGCCAAGTCTTGATTGCTTTACGGCTCTTTGCCATTTTAGCAACTAAATACGCCACACTTAAGGTTTCCGGTGTTGGTTCCGGCCCCAACGTTTTTAGCCCACCAACAGTGTCTTCATCACCAGTATGGATCACAATCATGCGCCCAAATTTACGTGTATCGTTGTAACACAGTAACTGACCGTCACTTAAATGAAAAACAACATGGGTGTGTTTATCCCTTGGCATGTCAGCTGGTGCCCCAAAGTATTTGCCTTCCATTCGCAAATGAGAAACCATCGTCAGCCCGCCATCGAAGCGAAACAACAAATACTTGCCACGCCGATCGACTCGGGTAACTGTCCGTCCAGTCAACAGCGTCACAAAAGCGTCGGCCCCGTTTAACACCATCTTCGGGTAATAAACGTCAATTCCAGTAATCGTTTTTCCAACAACCATCCGCGTTAGCCCACGACGCACCGTTTCAACCTCAGGTAATTCTGGCATCATTCATGCCTCCATTTTGAAATTCAAGCTTTCGATAAATCGTTATTTCGCATCATACCAAGTAGATCCGTGAGCACTTTCAACTTTCAACGGAATGTCCAAACTAACAGCTGAATCCATGATGCTTGGAACTAATTTTTCAAGAATCGGAATCTCTTCCTTGGGTGCTTCAAAGACCAGCTCATCATGAATCTGCAGCAACATAGTAGCCTTTAAATCGCGATCAGTTAAGGCCTTCTGCATTTGAATCATAGCAATCTTAATAATATCTGCTGCTGACCCTTGAATTGGCGTATTCATCGCTGTTCGTGCTGCAAACGAACGGCGGTTAAAGCTCTTCGCATTGATATCAGGCAAGTACCGGCGACGATGCGTGATTGTCTCCACGTAGCCCTGCTTCTTTGCCTGCTCAACAACATCTTCTGTATATTTTTTAACATCGGGATATTCGCGGAAATAAGTATCAATAAATTGTTTTGCTTGAGGACGGGAAATTCCCAGATTTTGTGATAATCCATAATCACTAATTCCGTAAACAATTCCAAAGTTTGTTGCCTTGGCCTGCCGCCGCATTAATGGCGTCACTTCATCATTAGAAGTTAACCCAAATATTCGGCGAGCTGTTGCCGCATGAATATCTTCGTCTTCACGGAAGGCCTCTTGCAAGTTTGCATCCCCCGTAATGTGAGCTAGTACACGCAATTCAACTTGTGAATAATCTGAAGAAAAGATTTCCCAACCATCATGACTTGGCACAAACGCCTTCCGAATTTCACGTCCTTGCTGGGTTTGAATCGGAATGTTTTGTAAATTCGGGTCAACTGAAGATAAGCGACCTGTCTGCGTTAGAGTTTGTAAATAGCGCGTGTGCACCTTGTGATCATGGCTGTGGACGACTTTTAACAGTCCCTCAATATAGGTCGATTGCAACTTAGACAAGCCACGGTAGGCCAAGATATTCTCCACAATGGGCGCCTGAGATGCCAGTTGTTCTAAGACATCAACTGAAGTTGAATAACCCGTCTTAGTCTTTTTGATCACTGGCAACTTCATTTTTTCAAACAAAATTTGGCCCAATTGCTTGGTCGAATTGATGTTAAACTCTTCTCCAGCTTCGTTATAAATGGTTTGTTTCAGCGATGACAATTGTTCCTTGAACTTTTCTCGCATATTGGTCAATTGGTCAGTATCCACATAAACACCGGCAATTTCCATGTCCGCCAGTACAAACGTTAACGGCAACTCAATGTTGACGTATAAATCACGCTGCTCATTTTGATCAAGTTCTTTAAACAGCTCTTCATGGAGATTTTGAATGGCCAATGCCTTCCGCGACAAATGATCGAAGAATTGTTCATCATCGTCAGGAATCGCCCGTTTGGCACCCTTGCCGTAAACGGCTTCATCTGTTTCAACCTGGTCGTAACCATGCTGCTGAGCCAAGCTACCCAAATCATTTGAATTATCATTCGTATCCAACAAGTAAGAAACGAGTAACAAATCGAAATCAACACCAACAAGTTTGACTCCGAGACGGTGTAGACCTACATACTGAGCCTTAGCATTAAAGACGTTCTTTTCAATATTGCCATTTTCCATCAAATTCTTAATCTGTGCAGATTGAAGCAGATCGACTTCTCGACTAACCAATGTTTGTTTGCCATCAGTCATCACAAAACCAGCAAATGCGCTGAGATGATAATTTTCATCAGGCATTTCCAAAATAAAACTAACTTCATCGGTAAAATTATCAATTAAGTTTAGATTATCTTTGGTTAATTCAGTCCAACTGACAGTTTTTAAAGCCGTGCTTGTTTCATCGTCGCCTAAATCCAAAGAAAGACCGGTATTCTGTAACTGTTTCAAGAAATTGTTAAAGTCCATCTGTTGATAGAATGCAATTAATTTGTCAATATCAGGACCGTTATAATCGATATCATCCAAATGAATTGCCAACGGCGCATTGGTGCGAATCGTCGCCAAGTCTTTACTCATCAAGGCTTGATCATGATCCTCAATCAAGTGATCCTTCATCTTGCTCTGTTTAATATCATCTAGATGCTCATAGACACCCTCAACGGAATCAAACTGTGTCAGTAACTTAATCGCCGTCTTCTCACCCACTTTGGTAACACCTGGATAATTATCGGAAGTGTCACCCGTGAGTCCTTTCATATCAATAATTTGTTTGGGCTCTAAGCCATACTTATCCTGTACGTGAGCAGGTGTGTAATATTCGATTTCACTAACACCTTTTTGCGTGATTGCCACCGTTGTTTGGTTCGTCGCCAACTGAGTCAGATCACGGTCTCCAGTTACGATGATCACTTGATATCCGTCCGCTTCGCCTTCACGAGCCATGGTGCCGATGATGTCATCGGCCTCCCAATCCTTAAGTTCATAACTCTTGATGCCGTAACCAGTCAAAAGATCTCGTAAGTAAGGCATTTGCTCTGACAATTCTTCCGGCGTTTTAGACCGGCCACCTTTGTAGTCAGAGAATTTACCAGTCCTAAAAGTTGTTTTACCCGCGTCAAATGCCACCAACGCCTTATCCGGTTGAACAGCCTTAACTACTTTATCTAACATCGTCTTGAACGCGTAAATGGCGTTCGTATGTAAGCCATCATGGTTAGTAAATCGATCCAACTGTTGATGCAGTGCAAAGAAGGCACGAAAGGCCACACTGTTGCCGTCAATCAGTAATAGTTTTTTATTTGTTGATAACGTTAATTGTTCGCTCATAAAGGCCGTCGCTTTCTTTGATTTTAATGATTCCATTTTAACAAATTAAGCGCTCGCGCACCAATTTGAAGCAGAAGCGTAATTGAATGTTTAAGTGAGCTCGGTGCTGATAATTATCGACTGATTTTGACTTTGCAGGCGTAGTCCCCTTGTAGAAAAAAGATTCGAATTGTTCAAGAAACACTGACAAACAAAAAGCCGTGCCGACAACAATGTCAACACGGTTTCTAGTTACAATTTATTCGAGCATTTTATTCACAAACATTAAAGCCCTGCTCATAGCATGATTTTAGTCATTCAGGTTTAATTAGTTGCGGTTGCTGCCGTAGCCAAAAATCTGCAGGATGTAAATGAAAATGTTGATGAAATCTAGGTACAACTGGAAAGCGCCCTGAACGGCTAGGCCACTCAACGAAATCTGATTGCCGTACTGTTCATAAATTTTACGCATCCGTTGTGTATCCCAAGCGGTCAGAACAACAAAGACAGCCACGATAACAAAACTAAAGATGAAACTGATAAAGGATGAACGTAAGAAGATATTAATCAAACTAACGATAAGAATCCCAATCAGTGCAAACATTGCTTGCGTACCAATCTTAGTCAAATCGCGGTGGGTCGTTGAGCCATAAAAGGCCATTCCACCAAAGATAGCAGCTGAGGCAAAGAATGCAGAGAAAATCGTCGCACTCGCGTATTGTAGGAAAATGCTGGACAGCATCAACCCGTTGATCGCCGCAAATCCAAACAACATTGTCAGTCCTGCTGTTGCACTCCGATTGGCCTTAAAACTAGTACCAATTACGAGCCCAAATTCAGCTACCACTAGAACGATTGGGAACCAGCGGTTAGCAGCAATAAAACTAAAGTATTGCTGTTGGAAAACAACGCCGGCAAGCACGGCAACGATTGCGGAAATCAGCACCGCTCCACCCATGTAACCGAAGACTTTACTCATGAAGGCTGATAAACCAGAAGCCTGTGAGTTCACCTCTCGGCGAGGTTGTTGATATTCATTGTTATTCACAAAAATCCCTCATTTCTTATTAATTAACTAATTGTCGTTTGACAAATACTGACTAATTCATGTTCAAGATGTATTCTAACAGATTTACCCAAACACGCAAGCGTTTTACCTGTGCAATACGCAACTTTAGAATTCCTTATAGATAACTGTCCATCCCCTCTAGTTTTTTGACCACAAGACGCTTAAAATTATGTCTACCTTGTTTTATAAACTATTTAGTGTAAGGAGCCATTATGCCAGTCGAAAAACAACAGACTGTAAAACCCAGTCTGTTCTTAACACTTTTATTGGGCACGCTATCTGCGTTTGGCCCATTATCCCTAGATATGTATCTGCCGGCACTGCCCCAACTGCAAGCTAGTTTTCATACCAGTTCAGCAGCGGTTCAGGCAAGTATCAGTGCCTGTCTCATTGGAATGGCCGTCGGTCAGTTAATTATTGGTCCTTGGAGTGATCGTGTTGGGCGGCGGAAACCCTTATTAATTGGGCTGACTGTCTTCACACTCACTTCGGCAGCACTTATCTTTGTCCATAATATTGTGGTCTTTCTAGTTCTTCGTGTCATTCAAGGCCTTGCTGGTGCAGCTGGTCAGGTGCTGTCGCGGGCGGTAGCCAGAGATCTTTTCTCCGGGCACCGATTAACCACTTTCTACGCTACATTAATGTCCATCAACGGAATTTTTCCGGTTATCGCCCCCATTTTAGGAGCTGTTCTAGTAAGTTTCTTCCCGTGGGAATCAGTGTTTGTGACATTAACAATTGTTGGGATTTTGCTCGTCATTGCCAGTGCCTTCGGTCTGCCAGAGACAGCTACTAGCATTGGCGGGCCTGTTGAAAAGCTCGATTTCAAGAGCGTCTTTTCAAACGGACGTTTTATGCTCAATGCAAGTCTGTTAGCACTTGTGTACGGCGCTTTGTTTACATACATTGCAGATTCTTCGTTTATCTTTCAGCAAGACTATCATCTAAGCACAACTGCTTTCAGTATTATCTATGCCATTAATGGTCTAGGAATCGCACTGGGAAGTAAAATTGTCGGCCGTGTTTCTGAATTTCTTAATGAGCATCAAATTGCCCAAGTTGGCTTCTTAGTCCCTCTAATCGGGTGTGTCATCCTGGTCATCAACGCATTAACAATTAATCAGCTCTGGCTGTTTGCAGTCGCTTTGTGGTTTGTCGTTTCATCAGTTGGTTTCAATAGCACTATCACCACTGCTATTGCCATGGAAAGCACAACTAAAAACATTGGCACAGCCTCAGCAATCTTAGGTACTCTGTCCCAATTAGTCGGTGGTGTAGCTTCGCCGCTGGTCGGTTTATTTGGCTCCCACACCGCCTATCCAATGATTATTCTTATCTCAATTTTTGAAGCCTTAGGATTAATCTTGCTACACTTTAGTCACTCAACAACTAGCAACAAGGATCTATAAAAAAACATGGACAAACAAAAATACCGTTACGAATTTAACTTCGCGACGGTATTTTTATGTCTAAGAATCGTATTTAATCAACATTAACCATTATTCAAGCTCGTGTTACTCAGAAGCGTTTCATACTCACGTTCATACTTCTGAACGTCACCAGCCCCCATAAAGATGGCCACAGCATCATGATAGTCCAGTAAAGGCGACATATTATTCAACGTCAGCACTTCGCCACCCTTGGTAATTTTAGCCCCTAAATCAGCACTGGAGACATCCCCAGTCTTTTCACGAGCAGAACCAAAAATATTCGTTAGGTAAACTTTATCTGCCAAATTAAGACTCTTGGCAAAATCATCCATCAACGCGATTGTCCGCGTAAACGTATGCGGCTGGAAGACAGCAATTAATTCCTTATCAGGATACTTTTGACGGGCAGCATCGATTGTTGCCTTGATTTCTGACGGATGATGAGCGTAATCATCGATGATTGTCATATCGGCAACTTTACGTTCTGAGAAACGCCGTTTGACACCCTGAAAAGAAAGCAATTCCTTACGCAAATCGTCCATATCCACTTTTTCAAAGTGAGCAACGGCGATAACGGCCAAACTGTTCAGCACATTGTGTTCACCAAACAGTTGAATTTCAAAGTTTCCGATAAATTCATCATGGATATAAACATCAAAGTTTGAGCCCTTCGTAGTGCGTTTAACATTACGAGCCTGAATGTCATCTGTATCATTAACCCCGTAGTAATAAACTGGGACTTTAGCCGTCAGCTTGCGCAATTCAGGATCATCACCCCATGCGAAGATTGCCTTACCAACTTGACCAGCAAATGTTTCAAAGGCACTGTAAACATCGTCAATGCCCTTGTAATAATCTGGGTGATCAAAGTCAATATTCGTCATGATGGCATAATCTGGGTGGTAAGCCAAGAAATGACGACGGTATTCATCAGCTTCAAAGACAAAGAAACGTGAGTTAGGCGTTCCTTTACCTGTACCATCACCAATCAAATAACTGGTTGGTGCAATGCCACTCAAAACATGTGAAAGTAAACCAGTTGTGCTGGTCTTACCGTGTGCCCCGGCAATCCCAATGCTTGTGTAACCCTTCATCAACTGACCTAAAAATTCGTGATAGCGAACCACGGTCAATCCCAATTCTTTGGCACGAACAATTTCCGGATGAGTATCAGGGAAAGCATTCCCAGCGATAACGGTTAAACCGGCATGCAAATTGTCTGGATTAAATCCATAAATCTTAATGCCAGCCTGTTCCAAAGGTCGTTGCGTGAAGGTGTACTGCTCAATGTCAGATCCTTCAACACGGTCCCCACGATCATGTAAGATTAATGCCAACGAGGCCATTCCTGACCCTTTAATACCAACAAAGTAATAAGTTGTGTCTGTGTTATCCATGAATAATGGGCTCCTTAATATTACAAACTATCTATATTTTGTAATGAACAAATCTAATGTAACAACATTAATCGTTAACAATCAAGGTTCTTTACAGGTTTAAGCTAATCTTCATCACTCTTTTTTAACTTATCCGGTGTAAGGAAAACTTCTCGGGGTTTAGAACCTTGTTGAGCGGAAACATAACTGTGACTTTCTAATTGATCAACCAAATTTGCTGCACGATTATAACCAATAGAAAAGACGCGTTGAAGTTTGGAAGTAGAGACAGTCTTCTCATTCGCAACGTAGTTCAGAACATCAGGCCATAAATCATCTTGATCCTCAGCAGCGATTTCTGTTGCTAACAATTGTTTCGGCTCAAAGGCATAATGTGGCGCCATCTGCTCGCGGACAAAATCAGTTACAGTGTCAATTTCATCGTCAACAAAAGTGCCCTGTAGTCTGATTGGTTGACTCTTACCATTACCGAGGTACAGCATATCCCCTCGTCCCAGCAAACGTTCAGCACCAGCTGTGTCTAAAATCGTTCGTGAATCAATTTGACTGGATACCATAAAGGCCACCCGTGTCGGAATATTGTTTTTAATCGTTCCAGTAACAACATCCACAGAGGGACGCTGGGTTGCGACCAGTAAGTGTAATCCAGCAGCGCGCGCCTTTTGAGTAATTCTGGCAATGTAGTCTTGCACCTCTGAAGCTGCAACCATCATCAGGTCAGCCAATTCGTCAATGATAATCACGATATAGGGCATCTTCTGTTCAGGATGACCACTCGCCACGGCCTTCTCATTAAATTGTTCAATGTTACGGGCACCACCGGCAGCAAGCTTCTGGTAACGTTCTTCCATTTCATTAACAGCCCACTTCAAAGCGGCAGCAGCTGCTTGTGGCTCGGAAACTACTGGTGATAATAAATGTGGAATACCGTTGTACGGTGCCATTTCCACGGCCTTAGGATCAATTAAAATCAGCTTAACTTCCTGTGGCGTTGCCTTGTACATGATTGACATCAGCAAACTGTTGATGAAAACGGATTTACCAGAGCCCGTTGCCCCGGCAATTAACCCATGTGGCATGCTGCGCAAATCAGTTACCTGAGGTTTACCGAATAAATCAACACCCAACGCAACTGTCAGTGGTGACAAACTGTTCTGGAACACGTCAGAACGCAAAACCTCAGACAGCATGACCGGTCGAGATTTTAAATCAGGGATTTCAATTCCAACTGTCGATTGACCAGGAATTGGCGCTTCAATTCGAATATCTTTAGCTGCCAGTGCAAGTTTAAGGTCATCTTGCAAATTAGTGATCTTATTTACCCGAACCCCAGGGCCAAGACTGACTTGAAATTGCGTAACAGTTGGGCCAACCGTGTAATCAACCACTTCCCCATCCACGTTAAAGGCGGACAAGGTACTGTTCAGCACATCAATTTGTTTCTCAATCCAGGCGTCCAATTTAGCTTCGTCACGCAGTACTGGCGGCTTAAGCAAGTCTAAACTTGGAAAATGATAGGTCATTAAGCCCTTATCACTTTCAGATGCGTACGTCCGACCAGAAAGTGGCGCAACCGTTTGCTCAACGGTCTGCATGCTAGTCTTCGCTTGAGCGTTCTCTGAAATAGGCCGTTGATCCGACCCATCCATCGTCTTATCAGAATCAGCATGATCATGATTAAACAAAGCCAAGTCTTTCTGACCATTTTGCTCTTCATTCAAAATATCAGCTAATCCATGACCAAGGGCTGTCTGCGAACGTGCAGCTGGTGAACTTGTTGCGACCATATCACTGTCAGTTGCATGAGAAGTAACGTTGGCCATGCTCTGCGCTGAATGCTCCTTACTACTTGCGATGGATTCCTGCAGAGCGGCGGAACTATCTGAATGTTGGATACTTTTCGCCTCATAACTGTCATCTTGATGGCTAGTTTGTGTCAAGCTTACCGCATTCGTTGCCTGAACTGATGTTTCAGAAACGGTAGGATGAGCCGAAGCGGCACTATTTGACGACTGACCAGAATCCTGACGGGCAACTACCTCAGTGCTCGAAGCACTATTGCTTGGTTCACGTTTCGCCGATGTTGTCGCCAAATTTGAACTTGTCGATGCATCTTCTGTTTTGTGTGACCAGTCATCTTTACCCCAACTGCTGGTTGTCTTATCAGAGGTTGCAGAATATGCTGCGGACGCTGGCGCAAATGGCTTGTTAAGTGCAGATACGTACTGCGTATCACGAGCAGCCGACTTAGGCTTGGGTTGCCAAGGTCGTCGACGAGGACGAATTGTCTGTTCAAGAGCTCGTGCCTGCTGGGAAGCATACATGCTTGCAGTTGCACGATCTATTTGAACCTCATCATTACCAAAACGAACTGGCGCACTGGTTGGCGTCCTGTCTTGACTACCATTGACAGGAGACGTCTCCTGTCGACCCTCAGTTACGCGCTGGCTACTGCTACTTTGCTGTTCGGTAGCCATAGGCGTGTGTAAGATATGATGCCGATGCTGTTTTATTCTTGTTAATTCTTCTGGATGTTGCCGGAGAAACGCCGGACCATCGTAATGTTTCATTGAATCACCTAAGTCAAATTATTGAGTATCGTTTTCAAACAGCCATCTCTGCAATCCACTAATTTCAAATCAAATTGGATTCTAAGTTAACGTCATCACTATTCGTGTAACAACGGGTCATGAACCTAACTTGAGTGAAAAATTGAACTAGCAAAAGAGGAGGCCTATGCCCCCTCGCACCCTTATCATGCAATTCCGATTTCTAAAGCATCATAAAGGACTAATTAACAATTAAATGCATTACACAAAAAGCTTATTGCCAAGTTCAAAGTCAAACGGATCCCCGACTTTCGCAAAATCATCTGGTAGAATCAACGCCCCTTTTTTCTGAGGTGCATTCTGCAAATGAAGCTCGCGACCACTAGTAATCATACCATTTGAGGAAACGCCCCGCAATTCACCAGGCCAAATGATTTCACCGTTTGGCATCATTGCACCAACTTTGGCAACAACAACATAAATGTGTTCCTGCATGTTTGGCGATCCGCTAACAATTTGCAACGTTTCATCATTGTCAACACGCGTTTTTGTTACTAACAAGTGATCAGAATCAGGATGCTTAGTTGTTGATTCCACATAACCAACCACAAACTTTGGGGTTCGATCAGCAACTAAAACCGTCGCGTCAAAGCCAGCTTGTTCAACTGCTGTTTTTAAGGCATTGATTTGATCGTCTGATAATTCAATTGGTCCGTTGCCGGCGATACTCTTGTCAATATGGCTAACACCAATAAAGTTAAAGCCCAATGTTTTATCGGTTTTAGGATCATAAATACGCGCAATGTTCTGGTTAGTTTCCACAGATTGCTCCGCCACATTGGGAGCCAAAATGACAACCAGTACATCTGGAGATGCTTTCTGGTTCATACTTGCAATTAACATGTTCTTCCTCCGAATATAATGTCGTTATTAAAGTTTAGCCTCTTGCACCTACGTGGTCAATCGTTCAGACAACATTTTCCTGTTTTCCTAAAATGGTGTACACTATGAGCAATTCATTTTGACCACAACTGGAGGGATCGCCTTGACAAACAATCAGCATTTTAGCCAATTAGCCATCTTAGCGGGACTGGGAATTTCGGCTGGCCTTGCCCTTGGTGCGCTTATTCAGGATCTACATCTAAAGCGTCCGGATCGAATTTTAACGGAGGTTAAAACTTCTTTCCGTAAATCAGGCGCTCTTGATGGTGCTTGGATTGAACATCATCCTGTGCCCTTTAAACGATTCGCTGCTCAAACACTCGTCTATCGTGGCGGTGTCATCAAACACGAGGACGGTCAACCTGTTGCTTACGAGTTTTTAGCCGATACTAAGACTGGCAAAGTGGTCGACGTTTGGAAGGTAACTTCACAGCTTCAATCCTAATCATGATTTTTATTAGCACGAAAAAACATTTACAACGTATTACTGCATATGTATAGCAAAGAAGCCACCGAGATTACTCACAATCTCGGTGGCTTCTTTGCTATAGTACTTCATCTACGAATGCATCAACCTAGTCTTACATAGTCATAGCAATTCTATTTTTTCTTACTGCTACCACTACTTGATTGACTTGAAGATGGTTGATTATTGTCAGGATTATTATAGTTGTTTTTCGATTTTTGATTAGTCGTTCCGTTATTCATGCGTGGCTGCCGTTCCTGGAATTGCAACAGGTTTTGTGACATTAACGACACGATCTGCTTGTTTTGTGGCAAATCCGAATGTTCCGCGTCACTGCCCGTTACCGTGAGTTCTGTAAAATGCGCGACCTGATCTTGATAAACATATTTACCGGCATACACACTATCAACGGGCACAATCCCGTCATTTGTGTAATTTTCCGTGCCAGCGACTAAGTACACATTTAATGAAGCTGGCAATTTATTACGGTTATCGACCATGTCATCTAACATAGCGACCCGTTTGCTCTGATCTTTTTCTTCGAGATTAAACGGTGAGCCCAGCATCATTAATTCGTGCATTTTAAATTTAGACTGGTTGAAATAGTCTTCTAAAAACAATGTGTATATCAGGCCACCATTAGAATGGCCAAACCCAGAAAAGTTGTTAAAATTATACGTTTTTGCTAAATGGTAGATTGTAAAATTAATCCGAACGCTGTTCGGACAAAAAAGATCAGCTTCCTTTAAAATGGTGTTTACCACAAACCCATCTTTTAGGAGCTGATCTTTTGTCTAGTATAACCTATTCCGAACGAATTAAAATCGAAACCTTTTGTGAACTAGGGCTGTCCAATATCCAAATGGGCGTTCGGCTGAACCGATCACCGTCAACAATTTCTTATGAATTATCTCGATGTCAACCTTATCAGGCTGAATTAGCACAAACAGATGCCGAATACAAGCGATCACGATGTGGTCGGAAAACTAAGCTGAGCGATGAGTTAAAGCAAAAAATTCTCAACCATTTACGTCTAAGCTGGTCACCAGGAATGATTGCTCACGAATTTAAACTAGCTACTAAATCTATTTATAATTGGCTAAATCAGGGGAGAATTGGTTTCTCCTTGAATGATCTACCTGAACATGGCGTACGCCAACGGCGTAACGTTGACCAACGATCCAAATATAATCAATCTTTGGGGCGATCAATTGAACAGCGTCCCATGATGATTAATCAACGTAATCGCATCGGCGATTTTGAACTAGATACAGTCGTTGGTCCTCGTGGGCATAGTAAGGCAGTTTTATTAACTTTAATCGATCGCAAATCACGGTTCTTTTGGGCATACCGGTTAAAAGATCGGACGACAGCGACTGTTAATGAAGCACTAACTAAGTTCCTAACCACTTTTAATGGTCCGGTTCACAGCTTTACTGTGGACCGTGGCACTGAGTTTAGTGGGCTAGTATCACTTGAATCACAATATGGTATTAAGACCTATTACTGCCATGCTTATACGCCAGCTGAACGCGGTAGTAATGAACGCTTTAATCGGAATTTACGTTATTTTTATCCTAAAGGGACTCGTTTTGAGCACATTAGTGCTCAAGATTTAACGACGACGTTACTCCAAATTAACCAGCGACCGCTTAAAATACTCGACTGGCAAACACCGTATCAGGTTATGCTGACAAATTTGTCCAAAAATTCGGATTAAATTTGCAATCTACCAAATAGTTAAAAGCGATATTAAACCATTTGGCCTGCTTTTTGATATTTGCATAGCCGTCATGGTTATTTTCAAACGCCACGACGAAAAACGGCGTGTTGTCACCGGCCCGAACTTGACCCGTGACTTGGAGGGTATCATTTTCCTTAACCGTAATTTTAACAACGCTATGTTGAACTGGCGTCGACTTTTGACCACCTTGGGCATTTTTAGCAACGCCCTGACCTGAATTGATCGTTTTAAATAAATCATCAAAACGGTTCTGTCCAGCCGACGATCCAGGAATAAAAATAACTGGCGACATTTGGGATTGTCGAATAGTTCGCGGCTTAGTGACTGAACTCTTAACCCACGGAATCGTGAAGCAAGTCACTACAATAACAAACACAAACAGACCGCCGACAAATAACCATCGTTTGATTTTATTGGTCATTTTGATCACGTCCCGTCTCTGTCTTATGATTCCGCTCACGCGTTATTAATAATGCCTGCAAACGATTTCCGTTTTTAACAAACGGAATAAAGAAAATAATATCCAAGAAAAAGAGAATAATCGCCACAATTAATGTAGCAATATCGCCACCCGTACCTGCGTAACCCTGCAAAATTCCCGGTGTCGTCCACGGAATTCGATAGACTGCTGGTGGAATAATACGCGATTTAATTAGCACTGCCCCAACCAGCATATTGAACACAGGAACAATCAACATTGGTAGTAAGTAAATTGAATTAAAAATCATTGGCAAACCAACCAGGCCAATTCCAGACATATTGGATAACGTTGGTAAGAGTCCACGATAAGCGACTCGCCGTTCACGATGAACGATTCCGACTAGTAAAATCGCAATCATCAAGGCCAACATGCCACCCACGCCACTAATATTACCAAACACATCGTACAAGGTATGTAAAGTAATCGGATATGGCGCACCAAATGAAGTGTGATGTGCCTGTGAAAATTGATAATTTGCACCGGAGTATGTCGTAAAACCAGTTAATCGCGGTTGCGCGATTGGACTTGCCAGTCCAAAAAACATTAACAGATTACTAATTACAGCGGATGCCAGAATAGCAAACACATGTGTTGTCGCCTTGCCCAATGTAATGGTTGCAATCCCCTCATTGAGGATGCCAAGCGGACCAGCCGCAGTAACCAAACTCAAGCTAAAACCGATGCCCACAAACAAAATAATTACGATTGCCAACGGAAAAAACATGCGTTGAGAACGCGAAAAAAGTCGGTCATCCTCTGTTACAACTTGATGACTGGAGAAGTGATTGCTAAAAGGAATTCGGAATATTAGGCCGACAATGATACCAGTCACAAACGCCAAGAACAGACCACGCAAGCCAAAATTATCAAATAAGAATAAGTTATCTGGGCTTCGATAATCATAATTTAAAATAATGTACGCTGCACCACTAGCGAGTCCAGTCGTCATTTTGTCTTTGTGAAAAAACTCTGCGTAATAATAACCCACAAGATAGGCCGCGCAAATACTGACAACCACATTTAGCATGATAACTAAATCACTCAGTGAGTACCCGGTCTCAATTAATGCATTGCCAGCGCGTTTAAATTGAAAGATTTGATAGTAAAAACCATCAGGCCGCAACCACGCCTCATCAATCCAGCTCAGTAAGACGTCCATTAAGACAAACGGAAATAATATGGTTAACGAATGACGAATAACAGACGTCATTGGTCGGTCTCGCAAAAATAGAGCTACTTCTGCGTTACGTATGTGAAAATCTTTTCCAAGTTGTTTCATCATTACAGTCACGTCCTCATAATATGTCACGTTCTTTATACCGCTTGCTCCGTCTACGTGCAAGCGGTAACCGTTTTTCGTAGGAAACAGAGCGGGACATAACACGTTTTGGCTTTCTCAGGTAACACAAATAAAGCGTTTATGGGTAATTTTCCCATGAACGCTTTATTTGTGTTTGTGTTAGATGAGCAAAAGTCAGCGTTGGGTCTCGCGTTTGCGGCAATTTTTCATCGGCTTGATCTTTTGCGGTTGAAGAAAGATTGCTCGTTGACGTTCCACTATGATTTGAGTTTAGGCGTTATGCCCCAGTCTTTCGATTTCAAATTTAACGAGATCGTTATTTGGCCTTATCTGGCATTTCAACGACGAGCCGATAAATGGGTTGGCCCTTCGCCGAAAATTTTTGTTCGTACTCTGTCTCAATATTTTCCAGCTTACCGTCGCTGGCCGCAATATCTGCATGTAGATCCAGTGAAACCTCAGTCAACTGCAAACCAAATGCCGTCATGCTCATAAGTGAATACTCAAATAGATGGCGATTGTCGGTCTTAAACTGAATCTTACCATTATCGCGCAAAACGGCCTGGTAACTAGCCAGAAAAGTTTTGTACGTCAAACGACGCTTTTCGTGGCGAGTCTTCGGCCATGGATCAGAAAAGTTTAAGTAGAGTTGATCGACTTCACCTGGCTCGAAGAAAGTTTCAACGCCATCTCCATCTGCCAAGACCCACTGTAAATTATCTAATGCTTCGGGCAGAGACGTTTTTAAAGCTGCTGCCAAGACTGACTTTTGCAATTCAATACCAACAAAATTAATTTCCGGATGGGCTTTTGCCATGCCAATCAGAAACTGACCCTTACCGGTGCCAATTTCTACTTGTAACGGCTGTTGCTGTTTGAAACGATCTTGCCAATGACCACGGTGAGCAGCAGCATCTAATACAATGGCTTCAGGGTTTTCAGCAATAAGATCGTCCGCCCATGGTTTGTTTCTTACTCGCATATAAAAGGTTCTCCTTGTACTGTTTTTAACAGTTATGTGATTTTCAGATAATGAGTTGATTGTTGAGCATACCAAACTGTTCAGCATTTCGCATTGTGAATGGCGCTTTGAGTCTAGTTTTATACTTTATCAGTAAATTAAACCTAGCTTTTTCTCAACCGCCAACCGCTATACCAGCCTATAAAGATAATCAATTCAGCCGCCATCGCAACTATATCAATCAGAAGCCGCAGCCATGACCAGTTGACCGCAACATCAACGATGACAAACAAAACGGCGCAAATTGTCAAAACGTCAGTTAAAACTGTTTTGAAAGCTGACAACTGTTGTCCTTTAGTAACTGGAAACAGATGAGTAAATACTTTTCCCTCGTACTCGCGATAGAAAGGCAACAATTGAAAACCAATCAAATAGATAGCCAACAGCATCACAACAAGGCTAGCCCATTGATTAGTCAAAAAGATTAAGATGATCATTCCCATAACTGTCAGTCGTGTAATGAGTCCAAACGTATCACTATCGCGGCCAAGTCCTCGTGTAAATAGGAATAAATATGGATTGGTCGATTGGCCAATAACAAGCTTCCACATTGGGTCTAAATAGCGTCGTCTTCTAACCGTTGCCTTAACCTGTGGAACGTCTGTAAATAGGTTAAAGAAACGATACAAAACCATCATGCGTCCATTTTCATTTGTAATTAAAGACTGCCAAGCCAACTGCCCCTGTTGCCAACGCTTTCCTAAACCGGCAATTGAGGCACTCAAAGCTAGTAAAGCTGCGATCAACCCAATCCAGACTGACACAAACAAACTGAGACCGAAAATAACAATCGCGCCCAACCAGTTTACCAACCGAACTTGTGCAATCGAATGTTTTACCTGTTGGACACCTTGTTGTAGCTGCCAGTTCATCCATGCTGCCTTAGTAATTAACTGAGTCATAATAAGGATGGCAGCTTCAAGCAACGTCATCTGGTCACCACGAGCTAAAAACGGTAATAAAACCACGCCAACCGCAATTTGAATGAAGCTTGCCATTAACAAGCTATAATTGCGGGCATGCTTTAAATACTGATGAAGAGTTGTTTCTGCAGGTAGCAAAAAGACGGCGTCAGCAGGTTCCAACAATGTTGCTAATCTTCCCATTTGTAGTGCAATAACTAAGATCAGCATCGTTAACCATGGCCCCCACCAGACACCTAGTGTTAACGTTTTTAATTCATTTTGGTAAGCAAACCCCAATGCACCAAAGAAGAAAAACAACGCAATGACAAAGTGATCAGTAAAGACAAGCCGTAAATATTTCAATAACTGACCGGCATGGCGTGATAAACGTTGAGAAAACAATTTCTGCAAATCAGTCATTACGTTCACCATTTGCTAGTGCCAAATAAATATCATCCAGAGAACCACCTACGTCTGGGAAAGCAGCCCTTAACTGATCTAACGTCCCAGAAACCTTCACTTCGCCCTGGTTTAGCAAAATGAATCGGTCACAATATTTTTCAGCGTTTGCAAGCACGTGTGTCGACATGAGGACAGCCGCCCCACGGCCACGTGCTTCCTCAATCAATTGAAGCAAGTCATGCACAGCAACCGGATCTAAGCCTAAAAACGGTTCGTCAATAATAAAAACCTTCGCATTGGTCATAAATGCATTCACAATCATAACCTTTTGTCTCATTCCCTTAGAAAAATTGGCAGGAAACCAGTTCAACTTATTATCTAAACGGAATGTCTTTAATAATTCATGTGCCCGAATCCATGTTTTCTCGACATCTAAACCATAAGCCATCATGGTCAACGTGAGTGTTTCTTGAAGGGTTAGCTCATCGTATAACACTGGTAATTCCGGGATATAAGCAATTTGTTGTTTGTACGCGGCAGGATCAGTTTTCAGATCCACCCCACCTAATTGGATATGTCCTCGAATTGGTGTTAGCAAACCAATAATATGGTTTATCGTCGTCGACTTTCCGGCTCCGTTCAAACCAATGAGGCCGACCACTTCGCCGTCTGAAACGGAAAAACTGACATCCTTTAGCACTGGAACCTGTGAATAACCGCCCACTAAATGTTCAACTTCAATTCCCATAGTTATATCCTTTCGATTATTTTATCTTCATTCATATTACTTTGTTATTCTATTCCGATCATCGCACCGGGTTTAGACAAGGTTTCGACGCGAATAAACGTTAAACTGCTACAACACTATTTTCATTGGTATTGGCGCTTACGTTTAAAAATGCTGTCCCTGATTATAGCATATATCCTCCTCAAAAACGGATCGCGTGGTGCAAGTGATTAACACACTTACGTCTCACAATCCTTTCCGCAGTCAAGACAGATGTGTATAATCAAGATAAGTGAAAAGATGTATAGGTGCATATGGGTTAAATCACGAATCGTTAAATCAAACGAAACGTTTGCGTCTATACGTAAATGAGGAGGAACTGAAATGCTAGATGATAACTGCATTTTTTGTAAGATTATTAAAGGCGAAATTCCAAGCTACACGGTATACGAAGATGACGAAGTTAAGGCGTTTTTAGATATCTCCCAAGGTACGCCAGGCCATACTTTGGTCATTCCTAAGACACACGTACCAGATATCTTCGCTTATGACGAGGATTTGGCGCAACGTGTGTTTGCCAGAATTCCCAAAATTGCCCGTGCCGTCCGTGCATCAAACCCTAACATTGTTGCCATGAACATTGTCAACAACAACGGCAAAGTTGCTTATCAATCTGTGTTCCACTCACACTTTCACATTGTTCCCCGCTATAGCGATGACGATGATTTCAAAATGATTTTTAAAGATAACAGTGATAACTATGATGATGCGGCCTACCGCAAAATTCAGCAAGACATCATGGCACATATGGGGGCGTAATCCATGTTTGCTAAACTAACTGCGCCCATTCGAGAACTCGTTGCTTCAGTTCAAGGCTTCACCACCGCACTGCATCGCTTGCAAAGTAGTGTTTCACAATTATCTGAAACGGCAGCCAAAGCACAAGAAACGGTTAATGATATTCAGAAATCTGTTGAACAATTTCAGTTCAAAACAGCAGCTCACGAAAAAGTCATTCAAGAAAACTTGGACAAGTTGAATGATGACTTAGCCGCCATTAATCGTCACAAGGATAAAAAATAATGTTGTTTACATGCACTGATGCCTGCTACTTTGGCCTTAGTGCATTTTTTATTCAGTAGCTTAACGGCACCTTAACGCAAGTAAAAGTTTCCGTTAAGGCGGCAGCTTGTTTCTACATCGGCATTAATCTATGTTAATATAGCTTTTGTACGTTTCGCCATGTTGACATGGCAAACAAAAATCGAAATGGATGTGAATATTTTTTATGAAAAAATGGCTTCTTGTTCCAGCCGGTTTAGTGATGGCCTTTTCACTTGCTGCGTGTGGAAACAAAACTGTGGCAACTACCAATGGTGGTAAAATCACCCAGGACCAATACTACTCAAGTATGAAGACCACCAGTCAGGGTAAGCAAGTCCTGCAACAAATGATCATCAAAAAAGTACTTGAAAAGAATTACGGTAGCAAGGTTTCAAGCAGTAAAGTTAACAAGCAATATGACACGGTTAAGAAACAGTACGGTTCAAGCTTCAACAGCATGTTGACCCAACAAGGCATGACAGCCTCCAGCTTAAAAGACACCCTTCGCATGAACCTGTTGCTAAAAGAAGCCGTGAAGAATGACGTCAAGATTACTGACTCTGACCTGAAGAAACAATTCAAGAGTTGGGAACCTAAAGTATCGACAGCTGTTATCGTAACGAGTAAGAAAGACACAGCCACTAAGGCCATTGATGAATTGAATTCTGGTACTTCATTTACTAAGGTCGCCAAGAAGTATTCTGAAGACACCAGTTCAAAGAATAAGGGTGGCAAAGTCGGAACGTTTGACAACGCCTCTACTTCAGTTGATGACAGTATTAAAACAGCTGCCTTCAAATTGAACAATGGTGAATATACGAAGACTCCTGTGACAGACACGAACTCACAAACTGGAACAAAGAGTTATTACGTTATTAAGATGTTGAACAAGCCTTCTAAGGGTACTTGGACTCAACACAAACAAGATCTTAAGGAACAAATTTGGAACCAAGACATGGACACCAGCAACGGTGGTACTGTCCTTCAATCCGTTATTGCTAAGGAATTGAAGAAGGGTAACGTTAACATTAAGGACAATGACTTGAAGGATGTGCTTTCACAGTACACTTCTACCTCATCATCTTCTGCAAACTAAGTAATTAAGTCGTTGAATTAGTTTATGCACGATAAAAGGCAACCTCATTTATGGGGGTTGCCTTTTATCGTGCATTGAAGTTTGCCATCAAATGAAGCATGGCACATGATGAACGCGTTTTAATATTCAATAATGAATCGCTAATCATCCTCTGACTGATTAGTTTTGGATGCTGTTGGTCGGTAAAAATTACGGCCATCTAAACCAAAAATTCGTTCAGAGAAATCACCAGGTTCAGTATGTTCAACTGCTGTGCTCATCATTTGAATTGAAGCATCTAGTTCATCCAAATCATGAAGAACTTCTGCTTCTAGCAAATGTGGTCGCACTGGCGAACCGTATTCCAATAAACCGTGATGTGCCAGAATCATGTGCCGTAATAACAGCATTTCTTCACTTTCGGGATCAAAATGCAGTTCCTGACAGACATTCACAATTTCTTCATCAATCAGGACAATGTGCCCAATCAAATTACCGGCCAATGTATAGGTTGTTGAAATGGGTCCCGACAATTCAATGGTTTTGCCCAAATCATGTAGAAGCGCGCCGGAGTACAGCAATGAACGATCAATATTTGGATGCAAATCGGCAACAGTCTTAGCCAGTCTCACAATTGAAATCGTGTGATAAGCTAGCCCACCTGCAAATGCATGATGGTTTTTCTTGGCAGCCGGAAAATTATAGAAATCATCTGCATGGCGCTGAAGCAGTGTTCGAACTACCCGATTCCACGTAGGTTCAGTGATTTCAAAGATAATGTTTGAAATGGATTCTTCCATTTCAGCCCGCGTCATCGGTCCGTGGGCCACATACTGAGACGGATCATTGGGTTCACTGGTATTTGCCAGCCGCAGATTCATGATTTTTAATTGCGGATTTCCCTGATAAAGTTCCTTCTTGCCTCTAACCAGGACCACTTTTCCCGGTTCAAACGTAGCAATATCTTGATCCGTTGCATCCCAAAAATTACCAGACAATTCGCCAGAAGGGTCCTCAAACGTCATCCGAATAAATTGCTTTCCGTTTTTAGCCGTTCTTACGTCTGCCCCTTTCAGTAACAAGAACAAATCAAATTGTTCATCTACCTGAAATGACAGCAATTGTTTTTCCGCCATGTTCACGACTCCTTACGTTTATTTTTTTCACTCCTAGACTACATACTCGGTCATGCTGTCGTTAGAGCTCAGTGATCTGGTTGTCATCAAACGTAGATAGTGCCCCCGCATCCGCTGTAAAGTAAATCACCTGAACCTCTTGTGAAAGTTCTTTCATCAAGTTAAACATTGCCTGTTTACGATGACGATCAAAGTCAACGAACGCATCATCAATAATCAACGGCATTGCAGTCCTGTCTGCCATGACACTAGCAAACCCAAGTCGAAGCGCGATATAGAGTTGCTCGGCCGTACCACGAGATAATTCAGTAACGTCGAAAACTGTTCCCTGAGACGTTGTTACTGTTAACGCCTCGTTAATAAATTCAATCTTAGTATAGTGCTCAAGGGTTAACGTCGCAAAATATGTTTGCGCGCGCTTTACAATTGCTGGCAAACGGTCAGCAGACGCAGCGTTAAGTGCCCCGTCGATCCACTGTGCGCTTAGTCGATTAACCAACCATTGTTGCGCGGTTTCGACCAGTTTAGTTTCCATGTTTGCCAAACGTTGCCGCAGTATTGGCATGGTTTCATCCTCACTCTGACGAGCAAACAGTGCCTGTTGATTTGCAATGTCTTCTTGTACCTGATCACGTTGCTCAATATCACTTTGTAAATTTGTTGTCACTTCCGCCTGGCGTTGGTCAACCGCCGCTATATCCTGATATGAAGATAGCTTAGCTAACCACGCTGGTGTCAATTGATTGCCAAGTGCCCGACGTTCCGCTGTTTGATCGGCTAACTGAAGTTGTTGTTGATACAGATTTTCAAAATCATTCGGCGTTTGTACACGATAACGTTGCATTACCTGCTGTAGTGACGTCGTTATCTCACTTAATTTGGCTTGTAAGTCACTATTGTCACGGATAAGTTGCAGGCGCTGCTGTGATTGTCCCTGCACAGTTGCGACGGCCAGTTCCTTTGCCGATGTATACTGTCGGGCCTTTAATAATGCATCTGCTGCTGACAAATTCGTTAACGGCAATTGTGTCTCAGCAAATTGATAGCCTTCAAAGAAGTGATTGATATCAGCGTTCAACTGTTGAATTTTACTTTTTAATGAATCAATTTGATCTGTTAACTGGTTTAATCGTTGAATATCCGGCTGTAAAGCCAACCACGTGCCAACTGGAAAACCAGCCATGTGATGTCGCTGGGTTAATTCGGATATGCTACTTTCCTTTGTTGCCACCGTTCCATGAGCCTGTTGAGCCCGAAACCAGACAAAAACATTGAACCAGCCACCAGCTATGCCAGCAATACCCAAAAGTACAAACAGCCATTTCACACCGCTGCTCATTATCAGTCCAAGCAACAAAAGGACCAGGCCGACGCCCATCATTAGCCACTGCTCACGCGTCTTTGAACCATTTGTAACCTGTTGCTGTCCTACTTGAGTAAGTCGACTAACTTGCTCATATTCGGAATCACTTAGCGGTGTCGGCCACGATGCATTGAATCGATGCTTTGTCACGATTTGATCCCGTTCATCACTTTGCTCAGCGACTTGCTGTCGACTATACTGACGCTCATGAATTGCCGTCTCAATCTGATCAAACGATGCAGCCTGCGACTTAAAGGCACTTTGATGATCAATATAAAATTGAACTTCTTGAGGCGTTTCCGTCGTCTGATCCTTTAGTTGCGCCACCTGACGAACTGACGTTTGCATCAGCTGTTCACGCTGTGTCTGAAGTTTTAAAAAGTCAGCATAATCCTCGGCCGTAATCAGTTTTTCATTCACGTCAGACAGGCCACCAGACATGTCCCGGTATTTTTCAAACACTGGCCACAACTGCGTGATTCTTGCCAACTTGTCCCGCTTACTCGTTAATTCTTTAATGTGATCACCAAGTTGAGCAACTTTCTGTTTACCAGATAGAATATCGTGTTGACGTTTGACAAAATTGGGATAGCCCGCTTCTGCAGCTTTCAGTCGAGCCTGCAAATCATGATAAGTTGTTAGTTGTTGATTTAAAGCAGGCTTTTGACCACGAGGACGATATAAATCGTCTGCGTCCTTATCAAATTGCTCAGCCAGCTCAATCCACGATGTACTTCCGACTGCCCCAACACGTTGAACATTTGCCATCAACTCAGGTTGCGTCACAGTGGTCAAAAGCTGCAAACCGCTCAGGTCAAAGTTAAACGTCGCGTCGTTTAATGTTCGATCAACCGGCCCTAGCAATTGGTTCAGCAACTCAGGCGGCATCGTTTGGTTAGTGGTCAAATTTGTCAGCTGAATGTCGCCACCATTCTTACCCGAAGTACGACGCAGACGATACTGTGTCTGCTGGGCATCATCCACTGTAAACGTTAAGCTACCACCATAGCCAGCACCCGTTTTTGGTAAGTATTGTTCAGCCGGATGTTTGGCCGTCGCAAAACCAAATAACACACTGCTAATGAACTTTTGAATAGTTGTCTTTCCTGCTTCATTTTCGCCATAAAAGACCTGCAGTTGCGGATTGACCGGAAAAGTTTTGTTTTGCCATTTACCGAAACCATCGATATGGATTTCTGTAATATTCATCGATTACTCATCCCTTCCAGCCGCGTTGACCTGTCGAATAACAGCCTGTTTCAGATTTCCGCCACTATGAGCCAACGCGCTCGCAATTGTCGGCTCAGCAAAAAGTTGATCAGCAGTTTTCGCAATGTTTTCTGCCGCAAAAACAGAATCTGCCGCTTGATTCCAATAATATTGATCCAATTGTGCAAAGTGTGTCGATTCACTGTCTTCATCCGTCATATGCAGGTCCACCACCAGTTGGTTAACTACATCCAATCGTGCCATTTCTTGCGATTGAAGTAGGCTTAACAGACTCCCGTTAGTCAACCGTTGCTTAGTTTCAGCGGCTAATTGATCCGTATGGATTAATTTAAGGCTCAACATTTCTAAAGACTGGTTAGAGGAATGTGTTTTCACTTGGTCAGCTAACTGACTTAACTGATTGGCAATTGCTTGTTGCAGATCATTTGTGCTGGTAATGCTGTCACAGTCCACCGTTTGCATGTTCCACACGACGGGAGCAACCGCATGAAAAGTTGGTATCAAACGACTTTGTTCCTGTCGAACCAGCATGTACCCCTTTTCACCAGTTTCGTTTATGTGGCGTCCTTGAATATTGCCTGGATAAATAATCCACGGTCGTTCCTCATGTAAGACCTGCCGTTTGTGAATGTGACCCAGCGCCCAGTAATCGTAATGTTTGGTCATAAGCTCATCAACAGTAAACGGTGCGTCGGTATCATGCGGTCCTGGTTTGCCAGAAATTGAACCATGCAACATGCCAATTTGAACATCTGCTTGAGGATCGCGATCAGGAAATGTGGCCGCCATATCTGTGGTAACAACTCGAGTCGGATACGAAAAACCGACTATTTCAACTTTTGTTTGATCTCGCGTTGTCAGCTTAAAACTAGACACCGCTTCACCAAATGAATGGACATTGGCCGGTAGTTGAAGACCATCCGTTGCCGCATCCAGATAATCATGATTGCCATAACTTAAATACACTGGGATCTGTGCCTGATTCAATCGCTCCATCTCGGTTAAAAAGGCTGCCTGAGCGTTAATCGCACGTTCCTGACGATCATAAACGTCACCGGTAATTAAAACAAAATCGACCTGTGTGTCGATGGCGTCGCTAACCAACCGTTTAAAGGCCGTTAGAGGCGATTCATAAATTCTTTGCCACAAAGCGTCCGGCAAATCTTTAAGGCCCAAAAACGGACTGTCTAAATGTAGGTCAGCCGTATGAATGAACTTCATGCTGATGTCTCCTTTACCTCGGTACTTTTGTTTAACGCATTACGCGCCTATCGCTTACTAAAAACAGTCTGGCAGTCACGGGACTAACCGTTACTACCAGACTGCGATATCGAACTTAATTATTTTCTGTATAAATCCTGAATTGGCTTAGTAATCACATTGTTGAGTTCGTTCAACAAGTTGTTAACAGCCTCTTCCTTTTGCATCAATGTTTTGATTTCTTCAAAGTTACCAACCTTCGTGGCTAACTCACGGGCGTTGTTCATTTCGTCTTCAGTCAGATTTTGACCTTGCATCTGCTTTTGTTGCAAACTCAATTGAGTTGACTGAAATTCTTGAAAAGTTTTGTAAGCCTCGTCGTTTTGCTTCATTTTATCGTAGGCATCACTCAGTGCTTGAAATTCGTCGCTTGCTTCTAGGGTCGTGGCCATGGACTTTGCGTCGGCCAAAATATCTGCTGCCATAAACGGTAGCCTCCTCATTTTTTAATTCCTTATTAGTGTACCATTTCCTTCAAAAGGAAACAGCTGTTCGCTTTGAAAATCTCATCAAATTTTCAATCAATTAGTGTCTGATCGTTTAACGTCCTAGAACACCGGTGAACTGGTTCCAAAGATCGCCAGCCTTCTGAAGCAATGAATCGGCGCCCTTACCAATTGATTTACCAACTTTACCAGCGCCTTGTTGCACCTCATCCCAAACGTTGCCACTTTCCGATGAACTCTCGGTTGCTGCTAAAGTATTGGCATCTTTAACGGTAAACGCCGTTTGTTTAGTATTCGGCAACATACTCGTCATTTCAGCCTTGTAGAGCTGACTAACAGCTAATCCTTGGGGAACATCCAAATGGTTACCTTTATTCGTCTGATCGAAGCCTTCCCAGTTAACCATGACCAGGTCTGGGGTGTAGCCGTCAACCCACATATCCGTGGTTCCAGTAGTATCACCAACACCATCTGCCTCAGTGGTACCAGTCTTCCCGGCCACTTGATAACCCGCTGGTTTTGCATAGACACCGGTACCATGGGTAAATGTTCCCAACATCATACTGGTCATTTCGTTAGCAACATTTTTGCTGATAATCCGTTTTGGCTGATCGTAATCATTGTCTACGATGACCTTTCCAGAAGCATCCACAATCTTAGTAATAAAGTGAGCCTGGGTTAACTTACCACCGTTGGCAAACGTCGTAAACGCTTGTGCCATCGTCTCAGGTGAAACACCTTTCTTAATACCACCAAGCACCATTGCCAGATTATTATCAGATTTATCCAAATTAATTCCAAAGCGTTGAACAGAGTCATAACCCTTTTGAACACCAATCTTGTTCAAAAGCCAAACCGCTGGCGCATTGTAACTATTCTGAAGTGCTTGATACATCGGCACCTCACCGCGATAAGTATCGCCGTAGTTACTTGGTGAATAATGATTAGCGCCATAGGATTGTTTCTTATCCTGCAACTCAGAATCATAATAGTAACCATTTTGAAGTGCCGGCGTATAAACAGCAAATGGCTTTATCGTTGATCCTGGTGAACGCAACGACTGTGTAGCACGATTAAAGCCACGGAAAACGTGCTCGCCACGACCGCCCATAACCGCTGACACGCCACCATTATTAGGATCCATTGCAATGCTTGCTGCCTGCACCATCGTGCCATCGCTAGCGTTAGCCGGGAAGTTGGCAGAGTTCTTAAACAAGTTCTGCATGGTTGTTTGCTGCGTTTGATCCAAGGTTGTGTAGATCTTATACCCATGGTTCATGATGTCAGCTTCCGTTAGACCATATTTAGAAATGGCTTCGTCAATCACTGCATCGAAGAAGTAAGGGTACCGGTACGAACTGTCCGGCGCATAATTATCTGTCGTCACTAGTGCTGTTTTTTGATAGGCAGCCGCGTCGGCCGATGAAATCTTTTTGTTATCTGCCATCAAACCGAGCACGACGTTTCGCCGTGCTTTCGAAGCGGCTGGCTGATCAACTGGATTATAACCGCTGGGCGACGTTAACATTCCCGCCAACACAGCTGATTCTGGTACAGTCAACTGAGCCGCATGTTTGCCAAAATAACGTTCAGAAGCATCCTCAACACCCCAAACCCCATGACCAAAATAAGCGTTGTTGAGATACATTGCCAAAATATCCTGTTTAGAATAAACGTTTTCAACTTCAATGGACAAGAATATTTCTCGTGCCTTACGGGTAACCGTCTGTTCCTGTGACAGATAAGCATTTTTAACCAGTTGCTGAGTTAAGGTCGACCCCCCACCGCTGATATAATCGCGATGAAGTAACTTATTTCGGGCTAGCAAGAAGAAGGCACGTGCCAATCCTTTTACTGAATACCCGTGCTCATGGTAAAAATTACGATCTTCCGTTGATAGCACAGCGTTTTGAATGTTAGGTGAAATCTTATCTAATGAAACATAGGTCCCTTTTTGAGAGTACAACTCCCCGGCCTTTTGGTTCTTCCGGTCGTAAATTACCGTTGGTTGTGATAACGCTGCCTTCAAATTACCAACGTGGGCGGTCTTAGCCTCGAACGTAAAGTAGGCGCTCATCACGAAAATAACACTTAAAATAGCCACAATAATCCAACGTGTGAGTTGAAAACGACGCCAGAAATGACGGATGTGCCGCCACATGGCATGCCACAAACGTCCTAACCACTGCATAAATGCAGAGTTTTTAAATTGTTTTAGGCCCTGCATAAAGGCGGAATCCCGCCAAGACTGACCGGAATCCGGATGCTGATTGCGCTTCATAAATTTGTACCCTTCTGTCTAAATTAATCCAGTGTATCGTACCACACTAAACCGTGGCGTCAGCGTTGAAATCGGCAGTTTTAACAATTTTTATTAGTCCGTTTATGAATGTAACCCGACAAACACGCATTTTATCCACATGAATGATAAAAAGGTGATGTTCAAAAACGTCGCAAACGTTCTCAAACATCACCTTTAATTTTGCTAACAACTAAGAGAGCTTTAATTACCTAACGTCCTGCTTTTAATGCTGATATGCTGCCCAACGGTTATGTAACCTGCCTGCCGCCTCACGATTAGGACTGATAACTAATATCGTATCATGACCAGCCAACGTGCCTGTTATAGCATCGTCATCCATGTCATCGATCAGTGCGGCTAATGCGTTACCATCACTGGGCGTCGTTTTAACAACATTCATAAACTCAACTTGAGTAAAGTCGATCACCACTTCACCGAAGCGTTGTTCAAAGCGATCATTCGACACGCCGTTAGTCGTTTTTAAAGCCCGATAAACTGCGTGTCCTTCCGCATTAGGTTCTTTGACAATGTGCAGTTCCTTCAAATCACGTGAGAGCGTTGCCAGTGTTACATGGACATTCTGCGCAACCAACGCTTTTTGCAACGCATCTTGGTTAGTAATGTTAGCTGATTCAATCAACTTTACGATTGCCGCTTGCCGTTGTTGCTTTTGCATGCGTGACCACCGCCCTACATTTCGTCTGGTGATTCAACGCCAAGCAACCGTAAGCTTTCCTTCAACACGATGCTGACACTCTTAACAAGTGCTAGACGGGCATTTAAGCCATCATCTTCAACCAAGACTTTCGAGTTAGCGTAGTACTTGTTAAATTCACGCGCCAAATTGATCGCATATTTTGCCACAACAGATGGTTCGTACTCTGTAGCTGCCCGTTTGATAACATCACCAAACTCACTCAACGCTTTGATCGTGTTCCAAGCTGCTGGATCGTCAATACTAATGTCATCCAAATCAAACGTCGTCTTGTTGGCCTTCCGTAACATACTTTCAGCCCGCGCACGTGCATATTGAACATAGGGACCAGTGTCACCTTCAAAACGAACCACTTCTTCAAGATTAAAGTCGAAACTGTTCAGCCGTTCGTTCTTCAAATCATGGAAAATTACGGCACCCACACCAACTTCATGAGCAACCTCATTCTTGTTAGCTAATGATGGGTTCTTGGCTTCGATTTGCTTCATGGCCAAATCGATGGAATCTTTTAACACATCTTCCAGTAGGACAACCCGCCCAGAACGAGTGGATAATTTTTGACCATTCAAAGTAATGAGACCAAACGGAATGTGGTGAATCTGGTCGGCCCAGTCGAAGCCCATTTCCGTCAACACTGCCTTTAATTGTTTGAAATGGTTAATTTGTTCAGCGCCCACAACGTAAAGAGATTGGACAAACTTGTATTCACGTTTCCGATAAATGGCAGCAGCCAAATCACGTGTGATATACAACGTTGCACCATCTGATTTTTTAATTAGCGCTGGGTTTAAGTCGTACTTGTCAAGGTCAACAACTTCCGCACCCTTACTTTCATGCAAAAGATGCTTATCTTCAAGAATCTGAACAACTTCGTCCATCTTGTCGTTGTAGAAAGCTTCACCATTGTAAGAATCAAACTTCACGCCTAATTCATCATAAATCCGCATAAAGGATTTAAGTGATTCTGACCGGAACCACTTCCATAGGCGAGTTGCTTCTTCATCACCATCTTCAAGTTTTTTAAACCATTCACGGGCGTCTTCGTCCATTTCCGGATGTTCTTTTGCTTCCTTATGGAAACGAACGTAGTACTCAAGCAGCTTATTGATGGGATCTGCCTTCACTTCGGCTTCAGTTCCCCACATTTTATAAGCTTGCATTAACTTACCAAACTGTGTGCCCCAATCACCTAAATGGTTAATTTTAATTGGATGGTACCCAGTTTTGGATAAAATATTGGCAATTGCATTACCAATCACCGTGGACCGCAAGTGGCCCATCGACATTGGTTTAGCAATGTTCGGTGACGACATGTCGATGGGCACATTACCACCATTACCAAGGTTTTGAGCACCGTATTGATCCTTATCAGTTAAGATGGCAGCCAAGGTAGTTGCAGCAAAGTTGCCCTTCTTTAGGAAGAAGTTAACATAAGGGCCAACCGCCTGAACCTTTTCAAAGGTTGTTTGGTTAATTTTGTCTGCCAAATCAGCGGCAATTAAATTAGGTGCTTTATGGAGTGTCTTGGCTAATACAAACGTTGGAAACGCTAAGTCACCAAGGTCAGAAGTTTTCGGCTGTTCAATTTTGACAACGATATCCTCAACTGTTAATTGACCATCTAACGCTTCACTGATAGCTTGCGCAACTTGTTCGCGATTATTCATTAAATCTCCCTTTCATGGTTCAAATTCTAAATGTCGTGTTAAAAAACAAAAAAACGTCCCTTACATGTGTATGTAAGAGGCGATTTTCCGCGGTACCACTCTTTTTGATCAGGTAATTACCCAATCCACTCATTTAATATTTAACTTTAACCGTTTGACACGCTTCGTCTGCTCTCTTGATCGCCTTCCACCAACGCGACTCGCTTAACAATACCAATACAGACTACTTCTTCAAACGTGAACGCAAGCTATTATACCAACTACGGCCGTGAAACACAATATTATTTGCTTAAGCCAAACCGCGTTTTGCTGTTCCGCTGGCATAGCCAGTCTATCGGTCAATTAATTTACTAAAGTTTGTGACATTTCCTGATGCGCAATACCAAAATCATCAAACGGTTTACTCATAATTTCAAATCCCATTTGTTCATAAAAGGCAGATAAATAAACTTGTGCTTCAATATCAATAACCTTGGCCTCTGGCTGCTTTTTAATCCAGTCCATCGCTGTTTGCACCAATTCACGCGCTAAACCGTGACCACGAGCCGTCTTGGCAACCAGAACACGTCCAATATGCCAATGATCTGTGTGCGACTCATCACGGTAAATTCGGCAGTACGCTTGTACCTGCCCGTCTGCAGTTGTTGAATATACATGCTGGGCGGTCAAATCCACTGTGTCTACTTCGGGATAGGCACAAGCTTGTTCAACGACAAAGACATCTGTTCGTGCACGATAAATTTCAAATAATTCCCGTGTTGTTAACGCCTTAAATTCTTTTATCATCATGTTCCTGACCACCTTTTTCTGAAAAACGTAAAACTGCTTGTTGCACTTCCACAAAATTAGCACAAATTGTTGGCGTTTTTGCGGCCTGAGCAATGAGCAAACGAACCTTTTGTCGATCATTTTGGTTATATTGACGCTGCCACCGATGCATATCTTTTAATCCTTGCCAAGTCGGTTGATAGTCTGCGTGTTCTAAATGCAACAACTGCTTTACAAAACGTGAGTCAATCTGCCAACGAACTTTTTTGATACTCGGTTCGAGTAATATACATAAGTCTGCACACTCAAATATTGTCGTCTTGCCAATCCAACCTAGTTGAGCACCTTCAATGATAAAATTCTGTTGGCGACAGATTTCATTCACCATTGCAATGCGTTCTTCTTCTGGCCGTTTTTGAGCAACCAGTCCATGAACCCAGGTAATATCATCCAGTGACCACGCGGGCCACCCGGTCTGACTAGCCAATTTTCGAGCAATTGTTGATTTGCCACTCCCTACTGATCCACATAAATAGATTTTCATTAATGTACCGCATTTTCAGGCGTTGTTTCCGATTCAGCTGTCGGATTCGGCAACACGTGACCAAATGTTCCTTGCCAAATCTGTTCATGATGATTGATGATTTGAGCAGCCGTCAACCCATGACTGGCCATCGTCGAAGACAGTCCTTGCATGATTGACATGTCGAATCCTTGGTCATGACCAACTCTCATGGCAGTATCAACACAATATTCCGTTTGAAAACCGCAGATTTCAACAAATCGAACGGCACGATGGTGCAACAAGGATGCCAATCCTGTTTCATAAAAAGAATCTGAGTGGTACTTCAACATGACTCGATCCGTTTGTTGACGATGTAGTTGCGGTGCCAACATCCACGGGTCAGAACCATAAACAAATTCATCATCCGTATGTTGAATGAATAATAGCGGTTTATTTTCCGCACGATAGGCATCAATCCGATCATTAATTTGATCAATGACTTGCTCATAATTGGCTGCATTGACCATTCCCTTTTGAGCATCGATCACTAATAACGCATCTTGTAACATGCTGGGCCACTTCCTAACGTTAAATTTGTTAACTATATTACCACTAGTTTTACCGCAAAATAGTGAAAGTTTGAAGCGGCGTAAACAACTCACAGATGTGTAAAGCCATTAAACCGCTAGTAATTTTTTTGGAGACAACCTTCTGCCGTTACGCTGACCAGAAACGCCGTTCCAATCGAGTAGGAGGCGACCGATTAGTTCAGCCGCCGACCTCTCACACCACCGTACGTACGGATCCGTATACGGCGGTTCAGTAATTCAAGCACGTTGTATCTTTCTCAAAGCTTTACTTAGGTCCATAAAACCATCTGCTTCCAATTTAGCGTTATTCAGTGCCATTTGAACTGTTTTCAAATGAACAGCTCGCCATTGGTCCTTTTCGAGTACTGGCGACGCTAAGTGCCTTATACTCTGGAATTCCCAGTTGCTTAAGTTTGATGGCCTTTGTTTTGACTCGTTTCCATTGCTTCCAATAGTATTGTCGCATTCTTGCCCTCAACCAAGTATTTAAACGATTGATGAACGAATTCATTTGCGCAATGCCATAATAGTTCAACCAGCCAGTCATTTTCTGCCTAAGCTCGCTGTAAAGTCGGTCCTTAGATATACCGCGACTACGTCTCGTCAAAGTTTTCAATTCCTGTTTAATTCGCTTCCGTGTTTTACTACAGGGTACGGGACGGACCCCACCGGGGCCAGTTTGAAGAGAGAAACCTAGAAATTGCATCTCGGTTGCTCGTACGACGCGCGTCTTTTCCTGATTGACCGTCAACTTCAACGTTTTCTCAAGAAAATGCGTAATCGCCTTTAAGGTTCGTTCGCCGGCCCGTTGGCTTTTGACAAAGATATTGCAGTCATCCGCATATCGTACAAACTGATGTCCACGCCTCGTGAGCTCTTTATCCAATTCGTTGAGATAGATGTTACCTAAAAGTGGTGAGATTGGTCCGCCTTGCGGTGTTCCACTCTTGCTTGCTTCAAATTGATTGCCAATCATTGTTCCACTGGTTAAGAATCGACGAATCAGGGTTAGGACCCAATTTTCTGGGACTTCCCGTTCGATGAACTTAATCAACAGGTCATGGTCGACTGTATCAAAATAAGCCTTTAGGTCTAGGTCAATGACAAAATGAAAGCCTTGATTATACAAGTCTATGCACCGATAAATTGCGTCATGTGCACTACAATTAGGTCTAAAACCAAAACTATTATTCGAAAATAATGGTTCGAACTTCTTGGATAACACTTGGGCCGCGGCTTGCTGGACCATTCGGTCCACAACGGTCGGCACGCCAAGCTTTCGCGTCCCACCATTGGGTTTGGGAATAGTTACTCGTCGAACTGGTTGTGGTCGATACGACCCTTTGGTTAGACGAGTGTACAGCTTCTTACCGTGGTCATCTTCCCACAGATAGTCCTTCAACTCCTCGACGGTTAGACCATCGATTCCGGGTTTACCATGGTTAGTGATGACGCGGTTAGCCGCGTACCACAAGTTTCTTTTATCCAAGATTTGTGCTTTGAGATTGGTGCTATCTAGTTTTGAGCTATTGTCTACGACAACACTGCGCGTTCGGTCGTTGTCTGACTCCTTATTGGGGCCTACTTCACGAGCTGAACCGGTACTCTCCGTGGTCTGCGGTCTTCGCATTATCGCTTCCTCCAATCTCCTCCTAGATGATTACTGTTTGGTCCTTTGAAGCACAAACGTGCTTCTACTATGACCTCTGCTGACTTCTGCACTGTTCAACCAGACATCACTGCCAGGTTTGCTTCGCTTTTCCTTTGGGTATTCCCGAGCGAACCATACAATGCAGACCTCCCCGGGTAAGAACGATAGCTTTCGTGCCATGTAACTGTTGACTCTACCCACCTAGTATTATGCAGTAGTTTGGGACTTCGGTTTGCCCAGCAACCTTATCCAAACTAGGTTGGCCTTATAGCCACTTCTTGTTCATCAGTTCAGCACTTTGCTTTAGGCTTCCTTCAGATTCCATCTCGCGGTGGACACCCTTGCCATCGGCTCGTAGTTCTGACTACTACAGTCTACAACGGACTTTCACCGTCTAGTTATCGCCCATGCCGGGCGCACTGAGGACCAGTCTCAGCCTCCTGAGGCCCGGAGTCTTCTACCTTGATTATGAGCCGAAGTACACGTCTCATAAGTCATCCCGCAACACTAAGCGGCCAAATTTCTGCCGCCAAGTGTTACTGACACGGAACTCTGTTTCAAGTCGGCTCCACTCCTATAGTAAACGATTATAGTAAACGACTAAATTTGCTGATAGTTACTGTCAACTGACCGTTACAGGCAGCTTGCCACAATTTCAGTTGGGGGGCGGCAACATTGATATCAAACCGTGAAGGTAACGTTAATTCGAGTGGTTTGCTCGAATTTAGGTTACGGACGGTCGCAAAGACTGTTATGAAGTGACCCCCTGTCAAGAGCCGAACTCCAATTTTTTTCGATTCCATCATTGGCACTAACAAACTTCAGATGCCCCTGTCTCTCGACATTTAACCACTCTGTTATACGAGGATTGGCTACCTCAGGTTAATGGTCCTGTCGAAGGCGTTGTAATCTCGGTTCGTGGATCACAGATCGACGCTAATGTGTATGGCCATACACATTAACAACCTGTGCCATAAAGTCTTTATCGCAATTCGCCAGACCGTTATGCGTCTGAAGCTTGTTGCTACCAACATGGATTCGTCGTGGCTGGGTTCGGTTGTCCTAATACCTTGTTGTTAGTTTAATCCGCAATTCCTGTACCATCTGTTTAATCGGCAATGCGTCCGGTCTCCATACCCCAAATATAGCCAGCCAGTTTTCTTGCAACTGCCGTAACGGCCACGTTATATGGCTTCCCAGCTTCAATCATTCTGTGAAAAGTTCGCTGAAGATGAGCCGATGCCCGGTCCGCATAGCTAATGACGCTGGCATCTTGTCCTACTTGCCGGGCCTTTACTAGCCGCCCTTTATAGCCGACGCGTCCCTTTACCAGAGCTTGACTAGCCTCAACCAGCGTCGTCCGAACAACGGAGTTGCCTTGCTTGGTGATTGAACCCTTGTGCGTGTGTTCACCACTGGAATGTTCCGATGGATTTAGCCCGGCATACGACATAAACGCTGGTGCACTTGGAAACCGTTCAAAGTCCGAAATCTCAACTTGAATCGTCATGGCATTCATTGTTGAAAGGCCCTTCATGCAACACAGCCGGTTCACTGGTTGTTCGTAACGTTCCTGGTGCGAGAATTTTTCAATCAGCTGGTCGTAACGCGCGATTTTTTCAATCAGTTCCGCCAGCTGAATCAAATATTCATCTACTGCCAGTTGGAGCGTATCAGACAACTTCAAGGATTTGATCCACTCAATGTGGGCTTGTGTCCATTTGGTCTTGGTACCTTGGTACTGAAAGCCATGCCGCAAAATTAAGGCGCCAAGCTGTTGCTTAATGCGGGTTGCGGACTTCTTCTGCGTATTACGCATCCGCATAAATTCCTTGACGTCATCATCTTCTTCATCCGGAATGTGTACGGAGCGGTATGTGTTAGCGGCCAGATTACGGGCAATCATCTTCGCGTCCATCTTGTCATTTTTAATCCGCTTATTCTTACCGGAGCTGTACATTGTCGAAGGCGCCATAATCACGCAGTTAACGCCAAGTATCTGTAATGACTTGCTTAGTGAGAAGCCTAGAACACCGGCCTCATAACCAGTCAGAAATTCGGTTCTCGGTCCAAGTTCCTCCGATAAGCGATCAACAAACTTTTCCACTAGCTTAGGATCCGACGCACACTTAGTTTCCCGGATGATTTCACCAGTGTCTTTATCTAATGCACAGAGACTGAAGCTTGCTTTGTGGACATCCATACCTACGTAAACTACACTTGTCATTGTGGTGACCTCCTATTGTCTTATGGGTAGGGTTGTGTGTTCTTCTTCTAAAGACATTATCAACCTGAATCCCCGAGTCGACAATCTAGGGGGTCACTTCATATTATCTCGGCTCGGCTCCCCACGAGGCTTTGCGGCGAGGTGAGAGACGCTGGTTTCAGGCGGCTTGAACTGGTCCCACGGCGAGCGTATCAATGTTGCCAACCGTAGGCGTAAGTCACCTCTGTTCTAACTTTCAGTTTGCAATCACAAAAAAATCCCGAAAGCCATAACAGTTTTCGGGATCTAACTAATTCAATTAGAGCAGTAACCCAACACGGTAGTGAATAAACATCGTAATCAAACCGACAATCACGTTTCTAATAATCGCCGTTTTTGTCAAACCATCGCCTAGTTTGGCACTTAAATAACCAGTCAAAGCAACCGATAGTGTAACGGCCAAGATGGTCATTGGCCATTGGATGCTGACCGGTGAAAAAGTCATGGCAAATAATGGGAAAATTCCACCTGTCGATGCCGCAATCAATGAGGAAAAAGCGGCGTTCCATGGATTCATGTAATGCCCTAATTCAAGGTCATACTTAATACGTGCTAGCGTTCCCAGCGGATTCTTGGTCATCAGTTCGTCAGTGATTTCCTGCGCCGTTTGCTTGGTAACACCCCGGCTAACATAGTAATCACGGACAATCGCAGCTTCCTGATCAGGTTGCGTCTTTAGCAATTCACTTTCCTGTGCAACCGCAGCCCGCTCAGTATCTTTTTGTGAACTAACTGAGGCATATTCGCCAGATGCCATAGAAAAAGCACAAGCTAATAAATCGGACAATCCGGCAATAAAAATTGTAAATTGATTCGTCGTTGCGACGGCAACAGAAAATAACACCCCGACAACGGTTAGGATACCATCATTTGATCCCAAAACACCGGCACGCAACGTATTTAAACGCTCAGCCATGGTCATTTTAGTTCGTTTCTTTGGTTTAGTTGGACTTGCTTGCATGAAACACTACCCCTTTTCTCTATCCCTTCAAACGTCATTCTTCAACACATGACTAATGTGCAAATAACAATCCGATGGCATATGTGACTGCCATGGTTAATAAGCCTGAAATGACGTTTCTCATGGTTGCCTTACCGCGGTTGGCGTGTCCCAATGAAGCAGCGATGTAACCCGTAATTGATAATGCAATAATCACGGAAATTACGGTTGCCAACACCCGAATTCTTGCTGGAAAGAACGTAATGGCGACCAGCGGTAAAATTGATCCCGTCGGAAATGAAATCATAGACGCAATCGCTGCACCAATGGCACTAGTTTTGACCTTTGGATCAAACCCATAACGTTCACGGACGCCGGTATATAACGGATCGCCTGACATCATCTCATGAGCAGCGCGATTAGATAACTGTTCCGAAATACCCTGTGCCATATACTTATCTTTAATAAAATCAATTTCTGTATCCACGTGATTGTCAACTGCGCTTGTCTCACGTTGAATCGCACGCTTTTCAGAATCACGTTGCGTACTAACGGAGACCCATTCCCCCATTGCCATTGAGATTGTACCAGCAAGCATACCAGCAATCCCTGCTAGGAAAATTGCCCGAGGACTGTTGGTTGCACCAGCCACCCCAATAACGATACCGGCAACGGACAAAATACCATCGTTGGCACCCATGACGCTCGCCCGCATGATGTTTATCCGCTGGGCAAGCGATGCACCTTTTTTACTTTTTTGCGGTTGTGTCGTTTCCACGTGATTGCCCCTTTTCAATACCATAATCACCATTTATAATAAATGACGATTGATATGTTCTCTCTTTTTAGAATCATTCTAACATGCATTTATATATTAGCACACTGATTGGAATCTGCAAGTAATCAGTGTGTCTTTTTTCATCTTTTTTCAATCACCTTTAACAATAGGCTATTTTGACGTTTTTTCAACATCTTTCATATTTTTATATGGCTGCCCTAACTTTAAAGATTCATTTTCTTAATCCATGTAACCTAAAACAGGTTTGTTTGATTCAGGCAATCACCTGTTTCAAACGAACCTGTTTCATTAATCAATTTAATTTTTAGAATAAGGCACCGGCTAAATTATCCAGTTCAGGATGATCTTTAGCTACAATCAATTCTTCATTAACAAATGCTTCGAGTCCTAACGTACTCATTTCACGTCCATAACCTGACTTCTTTACACCACCAAACGGTAACTCAGGCAATGTGTACATGAACGTATTGACAAATTCCATTCCCGTTTCAACTTGGCTAGCCACCTTAGCGCCATGCTCTTTGCTGCCAGCAAACACAATACCGCCAAGTCCAAACTGTGAATCGTTAGCCAAATCAATTGCCTCTTGTTCAGTAGCCACTTTGTAAACTTGTGCTACTGGCCCAAACATTTCCGTAGAATAAGCTGGATTGTCTGGTTTAATATCTGTCAAGATCGTCGGTTCAAAGAATTGCCCAGGTAAATCGATTGGCTGATTACCTTGATACAAGTTTGCCCCATTCTCAATTGCTTCATCGACTTGCTGTTGCAATTTGTGTTTGGCCTTAGCAGATGACATTGGTGCCAATGTCGTGGCATCGTCAAGTGGATCACCAGGCTTTACACTGGCAAACTCCTGCCCCAATCGTTTCAAAAATTCGTCATACAAATTCTCTGCAACAATGAATCGCTTAGATGAGGTACAAACCTGCCCTGCATTGTACAAACGAACCTGGCGGGTAACTTTCATGACCTCGTCCAGGTTGGCATCTGGTAATACGATGAATGAATCCATCCCACCAAGTTCCATCGTCGATTTCTTCAAGTTTTCACCAGCCGCGGCTGCAACAGCGCGACCACCGCGTTCAGAACCAGTCAACGCAACACCTTGGACACGCGGATCTGCAATCACAGTGCCAACTTGATCGTAATTCAAGAATAGGTTGATTAGACTACCCTCAGGCGCTCCCGCTTCTTTAACGAGCTGTTCAAATGCCACTGCCGAACCGGGCGTGTTGGCGGCATGCTTTAAAATCATCGGGTTACCCACGATAAAGTTTGGCGCAAAGACACGCATAATTTGATAGTAAGGAAAGTTCCACGGTTCAACCATCAAGACAACTCCGGTCGCGTGTTTTTCTACCCATGCATCACCGACACCGGATTTAATTGGGGTTGGCTTGAGCATGTCAGCGCCATGATCAGCAAAGTAATCCGCGATAATCGCACATAACTCAACTTCACCCTTAGCTTCTTTTAAGAGCTTCCCCATATCAATAACCATTGTTTTAGCCAAACTGTCTTCGTGCTTACGCATTAAATCTGCAATCCGATGTAAGGTCTCTGCACGGGATTGAATATCGGTGTGTCGCCATTCATGATAAAGTTTATCGCCACTTGCCAACGCAGCTTCAATTTGATCACTGGTTGCATCAGGATATGTTTTAACAACTTCGTTTGTATACGGATTAACTGTTTGATACGCCATTGTGTTTACCTCCGAATGAATTGCTGATTATTCACTAACTTTGAATTCGCTTTCATTATAGTATTTAAAAGGCTTTTCAAACAATTAAGGACGATTGATTTTCACAAACATTTATTTTCACATTCCTCGTTATGAGCTTAATCGCCCTTAAAAATGGGATTGTCAGGGTCTAAACTGTAATGAGCTTAATTACAATTTAATAAGAGTGTGTCTTAGTACACAATCACGCTAAAAGAACATAAAGTTTCGCTTGACGTTGCGAACGTTTGTTTGTATTATTTATTCATAGCAAACGGATGTTCGAGGTGATCTTAATGCCCTATGATTACGATGCTTCAAAGGAACCACACGGCGTTTACTTTCTTATTGATAACAAGTCCTTCTATGCCAGTGTCGAGGCCGTCCAACGCGGCCTCAATCCTCTAAAAGAATTGCTTGTGGTTATGAGTGAACAAAAAAACACCAATGGTGGCCTCATCCTGGCAACTTCGCCTGATGCTAAGAAGAAGTACCATCTCACAGCTAACGTGTCTCGCCAGCGTGACTTGCCCCAGGACGAAAAACTCATTGTTGTGCCGCCACGAATGAATTTATACATTAAAAAGAATTTGCAAATTAACGATATTTTTCGCCGTTTTGTTGCAGATGAAGATTTATGGCCCTATTCAATTGATGAATCCATCTTAGACATGACTCATTCTTATAAATTATTTGGGCAACAACCACGAGAAGTGGCTAAGCTCATTCAGCACACAATTCGTAAAGAGTTAGGCCTGTATGTCACAATTGGTATCGGTGAAAATCCTGTGCAAGCTAAAATTGCTTTGGACGTATACGCTAAACACACGCACGATTTAATCGGTGAAATCCACTACGATACCGTTCCAAGTAAAATTTGGACGATTTCCCAACTAGATTCTGTCTGGAGTATCGGCCATCGAACAGCCGCTCATTTAGAGCGAATGGGAATTCACACGATGAACGATTTAGCCCACCATAATCCCTACGATTTAACTGCCGAGATGGGAATTATTGGTGCCCAATTATTTGCTTTGGCATGGGGCATTGATCGTAGCCAACTACGTAAACGTGTCAAAGTTCGTGAAGCTAGTCTAGGAAATTCACAAGTATTACCACGTGATTATAATGATCAATTTGAAATTGAAACAGTTATTAAAGAGATTGGCGAACAAGTTACGGCCCGTTTGCGCCATCATCACAAACTAGCTGGCTGTCTTTCCCTCTCCATTGGCTTTTCCTATGCTGCTAGCGAACAAGATGGCCGCGGCGGTTTCCATCAATCGATCCGCATTGATCCAACTGACAGCAACAAAATCATTGTGACTCAACTAACCAATATGTTTCGCAACCACTGGCAGGGTCAAACTATTCGTAACATTGCTGTTTATACATCACGGTTATCCCCTAATACTGGTCAGCAACTTGATTTATTCTCGAACCCTCAACGACAAATTAAGAACGCTCGCTTTGGGGCCATTGTTGACGCTATTCGTGACCGTTACGGTTTTCGTGCCATCGTCTTTGCTCGAAGTATTATTCACGGCGGCACAGCTATTAACCGTGCCTCACTGGTGGGAGGACATAACGGAGGAAATGCATATGAATAAAGATCTAGATTTAATTTGCCAACGCATCGATGAACTATTTCTACGGCAGTACAATACCCGCTATTGGCTGCAGATTGTCGATGATCCCTATGACAAAACGTATAATTTTTTCTTTGACAGTCTAAAAAAAGCTCATCGAGAGAAATCTGTCCCCTTACATACCGTAACCATTTATGATCTAACGTATCTTGAGGAACTTGTTGACGATATTCAAAAACACACCCAATTGAGTATTCAGTTTGAAGGCTTTACTGGTCAGCATTGGCCAAGATCACAACGGATCATCCAAAGAAAGAAGCATTGGGATGAGTGATGAAAAGTATCCTGATTACGATCCTAAAATTGTGCAAGACTTTTTCGATAACCATTATGTCGATCGTGGCATGCTCAAGTGGCAAGGTTATTATTTATCAGATCATACTAGCGCTTTAAACAAAGAAGCAGAAGAAAAGCAGCGTCACTTTGAACCCAAGGCACTGCAATCCATGGCCGAAATAAGTCAGCGACTGGCCACAGCATACGCCAATATTTATCGTGTCAGCATCCAATGTTACGCCCACAATAGTGAGGGTAAACTCTCTGCTGACATCATCGGTCATGTGAAAGGCTACGATGATGTCAGTGTGTATATTGAAGAGAATGGTTTTCTGCGTCTTGACGATATTCGCCATGTCACAGTGTTAAAACCATAATTATCATTTTTATTCGCTGACATCATTAAAATATTGTTTTATTAAAGAAAAGACTGTTGGCACATTGGGTAACAAGTTTGGGAGTAGTCATCTTATAATTTTCGTTTGACATGTTTCTCATTGTCGTTTAATATGTTTTTAACTTAATTTTTCTGCTGAACTGATGTGGTGGATGCGTTAATTAGTGATCTAAAGAGAGCACCAACGGCTGGAACGGTGTGTTGACTGATTAACTAAAGACCCCATTAGAGCGTATTTTTTATGAGAAATACCGGTGTTACCCGTTATCGTAAACTGCATATTCGTGTGCAGTAAGGAGCAGCAAACAAATTGCCTGTTGCTCGAACAAAGGTGGTACCACGTGCAAACGTCCTTTGAATCCATGCTGATTCAAAGGACGTTTTTATTTCTCATTTTTAAAATCAAAACAGTCAGATATAGAGAAAAGGAGTTTGCAATGACAAACGAAACCAAAAACAACAACAACGCGCATCTCCAACGATCATTAACAAGCCGCCATATTACAATGCTGGCATTAGGTGGTGCTATCGGTGCTGGTCTGTTTAAAGGCAGTGCCAACGCCGTCCATACTGCCGGTCCTTCGGTTATTTTATGTTACCTGCTTGGTGGTTTAATTCTGCTATTTATCATGCAAGGCATGGCCGAAATGGCCGCAAATAATCCATCCGCCACCGGCTTTTCAGGCCTGCTACAACCAATTCTTGGTCCCTTTGCAGCTTATCTAGTGGACTGGGCCTACTTTACGATGTGGTTTGTGGATTTAACAGCTGAAGCCGTGGCCGCGGCCAGTTTTATTCAAATCTGGTTCCCGACCGTTCCTACCTGGCTAATTGTTTTGGTCATTGCAGTCGTCATTTCCGGCATTAATCTACTTTCAGTCCGCTGGTTTGCCGAAACGGAATACTGGCTAGCCATTATGAAAATTGCTGTTATTATCTTCTTCATCTTCGCCGGTATCTTCCTAATCGCCCGAAACATGATGACCACCAATCATGCGTTTGTTAATTTAACCGTTCACGGTGGCTTCTTCCCTCATGGTGCATTCGGCTTCCTAAGCGCTATGTTGATAGTAATTTATTCATTTGCCGGCTCAGAATTAATCGGAATTACATTAGGCGAAGTGAAGGATCCACAAAAAGTCATCCCGCACGCAGTTCACGGCATCATGTTCCGGATTATTTCATTCTATCTAATTCCTTTTTTCATCATCGTCACCCTATTTCCATGGGATCAATTAACGGATAAAGTCAGTCCGTTCGTCTCAGTGTTCCGGTTATTAAACATTCCGTTTGCCTCCGACATCGTTAACTTCGTGATTATTCTAGCGTTGATTTCCTCCATCAATTCTGGTATTTACTCAGCATCACGACTCTTATTCGTTCAAAACCAACGCAACAAACGCCAAACGAAGGTTACAACTGCCTTAACCCGGTTGAATAAACATTTTGTCCCTTACATGGCCGTCCTCATGTGTTCACTATCTTTATTTGCCGGTGTACTGCTTACCTACTTTATTGGTAATACATTATTTGATTATTTAGTCGGCTCAATTAGTTATACAATTTTAGTAATATGGATTCTACTTTGTCTGGGTCATATCCGCAGTCGTCGCTATAAGTTTGATGACACTACTTACCACGTCAACTTGTACCCATGGACATCGTACTTTTCTTTGATTGCATTAGTACTCGTTTTCTTTGGTATTCTTTTCTCCACTAATATCATTGTCACAGTGCTGACCATAGCGATATACGTTGGTATCTGCGCTTACTATTATTTTACGCAGCGTGAATCGTTGTATGAAAAATCAAAAATAAATAAGTAACCCTTTCACTGACCCTGTCTGCATTTAAATCACATTGCAGACGGGGATTTTTTAATAATTCAATTATTTTCTTAGATTATCATTTTAGTAAAAAGTAAATTTCGAAAAGCTGTTGTTTAACCTATTAATAATTGTCATTGACGTACGGTGCAAGTTTTCATATCATTTCAATCATCTCCTATCTTTTCTCATAATAGTTTTCAATGCATCATATAAACTCAAGTCCAAATACTGACGACATAAAAAGCTGAATTTTATTGGAGTCTACAATAATGAACGACGCATTTGCCTTTCTCCTGTTGCTCTCTGTCATTTTCCTTTTTATCGCAATAATCCTTTGGGTCATTTTATGGTTCAAAAAGAAGTCGTTAAAGCTAATTGAACTCATCACAATATTGTTAGCCCTATTTGTAATAATATTTTTTAATGCATCGGGACTTAGTTCATCCCCGTCCAAGACGAGTTTCTCACAAGAAGATAACTGGTCGAATTCTAAAGATGAAGCACAAACTGATGATGACTCCGAAGATGATGCAGAAAGCTCGACCAATTCTTCAAGTAACGAAAACCACGAATCAAATCAGAACGATCCCCACTCTGTCACAAACGGTTCATCATCCGAAAACAACTCAAACAAAGGTTCTAACAACAAAATTTATGGTCAACTAACTGCTAAAGGTGAAAACTTATCAGATGGAGCATATAAGGACAACAATTTAAACTACGTAACTTATGGTGTTAACAGTGATATGTCAATCAATGTAGTAAAAGAAGATTTTTCTGATCTACCCCTGGATCCCAAATTAGACGCTCATGCCATTAATGAACATGTTCACGACTTTATGGAGGACGACGCTTCAAAGGCTTCTACAATTTCCGACGAAGATTCAAGCTATTATTCAGAAATAATTGATAAAAGCTATCAGGTACATTTTGAAAAAAATGACAAAGGTGAAATAATAAACATCAAAATCTTCAAACAAGACGCTTAATTCTACCTAAATTAAGCAATTGGTCCCAATAAATCAACCAAATACCATAATGGTTTTAAAAAAATTATACAAAAAAAGCGCTTATCACTAAGCACTTTTTAAAAACCTTTTAAGCGGGTGACGAGAATCGAACTCGCGACACAAGCTTGGGAAGCTTGAATTTTACCACTAAACTACACCCGCATTGAACCAACTGTTATAGTGTAGCATAGCGCCCTCAATCTGTCATTACTGATTTGGACGTTTGGACTAAAAAATGGGGAACCAATATCACAAAAAATCGCCGAAAACTTTTATCAAGTTTCGACGATTTTTCAAATGTTTTCACTCAATCTGAGCTGGAGGGCGTCAAAGATGAATGTAAGTCGTGAACGTGTTGTTAATCAGGCGTTTTTTGCCGATTTACAACACAGGACGGTTGACAAGACTCGGCATTCCACGAGGCTTGTCAACGAGGTGAAAGACTTCGAACTTCAGAAGGCTTGAACCGGTCCCACGGCGGCATTCATCTTTGGCAACCGCAAGCGTCAGTCAGGACAGACAACATTTAGATCACGTGACGTTCAAATGGTTCGTCGCTGATGCCTTGATCTAAAATAGTCTTGCACCATTCCTTGGCTGAGAACAAAGAGTGGTCACGGTAGTTCCCACAACTGTACTTGTCAGTGCCTTGAACGTCCTTCCATTCAATCGTGTCGCGAATTTCTTCCAATGAGCTCTTCAATGCCTTGGCAACTTCTGTTGTAGAGTGTTCACCCCACATAATTAAATGGAAACCAGTCCGGCAACCGAATGGTGAACAGTTGATAACGCCGTCCATGCGGTCACGTAACAAACCAGCTAATAAATGTTCAATGGTATGTAAGCCGGCAGTTGGGATCGCATTAGTGTTAGGTTGTACCAAACGTAAGTCATAGTTGGAAATGGCATCCCCTTTAGGTCCATTTTCAACTGTAATCAAACGAACATATGGTGCCTTAACCTTCGTGTGATCTAATGTAAAACTTTCTACTTTTGCCATAATCTACTCGACTCCCTTATTTTTTTAGTGCACTAATCGGTTTAATAACTTCAACCTTCGTGCCATGGAATTCATTCTTAATATAACGCTGAATGCCCTTATTACGATAGAGCTTAATCAACTTTTTAACGGATTTATTATTCCGGTACTTATCACCTGCTGCCAAAATGTTAACATCTTGGTTCGTTTCACGGCTGACCTTTTCATGTACCAACGAGTCCTTAAGAACGTTCAAACCGCCATCTTGTGCGACTGTATTGGACATTAAGACAGCGTCAACATCTGATAAAACTCGTGGTCCAGTCGAACCATCAATTTGTCGAAACTTTAATTGACGTGGATTACTCTTAATGCCACTCACATTACCAAGCGCATTGAAATTAGCTTTCAACGTAATTAATCCAGCCGTTTTTAACAGCTTCAGGCCACGAGTTAAATTAGCTGGATCCTCTGGAATGCCAATGGTTGCACCTTTTGGTAACTGTTTTAAATGCTTAATCTTCTTCGAATACAATCCCATTGGCTCTAGATAGGTCGTACCAACTGCCGTTAACTTTTTCGTCGGATTTTCCTTGTTATAAGCCTGCATATAGCTAAATGACTGAAATGCATTGACCGGAATCGTCCCATCGCCAGTAGCCTGATTTAACTGAACACTGTCCGTTACTTCTTTAACGTGAATTGTGAGATGCGCTTGTTTAGCCGCTGATGATTTAGCAATGTGCCGCCAAATTTGAGCATCTGTTCCCTGTGTCCCAACGGTCACACTGCTTGCACTAGCGCTGGTCGATGTTCCTAATCCTAATACCAATCCTGCCGCAATGGCGACAGCCACTAGAATTTTTTTAGAATGTTTGATATAGATTACCCTCATTCATAACTATTTTGATAAATCCGTTTAAAACTCACAAGTTGTCTGGCCTACTTTTCATCGACGCCCCAAACTTCTTTGGCAATCGATTTGGCTAACGCAATTTTAGCCCACTGATCATCTGACGTTAAAATGTTGCCCTCTTCTGTTGAAGCAAAACCACATTGGGTACTCAAACATAAACGATCTAACGGGACAAACTTTGCGGCTTCATGAATGCGGTCAATAACCGTTTGACGATTCTCGAGCTTGCCATCTTTCGATGTTAATAATCCCAGCACAACCAATTTGTCATCGCTAACCTTTGCCAATGGATCAAAACTGCCTGAACGGTCTGAATCATATTCCAAATAATAGGCATTAACATGTTCCTGATTAAACAATGGATCTGCAACTTTGTCATAACCACCAGCGGCAGCCCAGGTTGAGTGATAGTTACCACGGCAAATGTGGGTATTAACAGTTAAGTCTGCAGGCAATCCGTCAATCACGGAATTATTAATGTTTAAATATAATTGTTTTAGTTCGTCATCAGTTGTTGGTTCGCCACCTGCAAGACCATTAATAAAGTCCTTTGGCAGTGTTGCCACCAACATTCCCCAAGTACAGTCATCCAACTGGATGGTGCGTGCACCAGCGTCATACAAATCAGTAATAACTTGTTTATAAGCCTTAGTAATATCAGCGAATAATGCCTCATCAGTTGGGTATATCTTCCGGACCTCGGGCAAATTAGTTGGACTCAATAATTCAACCAACAATTGCGCTGGTGCCGGCAAAGTTTGTTTGACCTGAACGCCCTTGCTGACATGAGCTTGCGTAAATTTAAAATGATCCACAAACGGATGGTTGTGACCATCAATTTTATCGGTTACCGTAACGGTTGCTTTACGCGTTTCTTCACCGTGGAAGAAATAACCATGTTCAGGGACTTTATACGAGATGCTTTGAAAGCCCCAGAAAAAGTCGAGGTGCCACCAGCTCCGACGGAATTCACCATCTGTGACCGCCTTGAGGCCAGCAGCTTCCTCCTGTTTGATTAATTTAATGATTTCGGTGTCTTCAACTGCCGTCAATGCAGCACGATCAATTTTTCCTGCAGCAAATTGTGCCCGCGCTTGCTTCAAGGTTTCTGGTCGTAAGAAACTGCCGACAATATCATACCGAAATGGTGACTTGGTCCGTTTAGAAAAGGAAATTGCTTCACTCATATTCAAAAGCCTCCTGAAAGATGTTGTCGCTATATGCGGCATTTTTAACTAAAAAACATTGATAAACAAAAAAATCCGTCCCTAACTGTCACTTCTGACAATCAGGGACGGATTTAACCGTGTTACCACCCTTATTTACATCATTTTCACAAATGATGCCTCGACGGTACCTGTTGATACCCGGCAAGTTAACGGTTGCAACCGTTCGGTCGGCGTGAACTGACTGAATCGCTCAGAGCTCATCTTCATCACTGTGTCGTTGTCCCTTTCTCACCAACCGGGTTCTCTTTATCAACTGTCGAGCGATTACTCTTCTCTTCAACGCTTAATGTTTATCTAATGTTTTCTTAACGTTGAATTCAAGATACAGCGAAATAAATTTAGTGTCAACCACTTTTTTAAGAAACACTCAGATAATCGCCACTCTCTAATGGCAACACGTTTATTTATTTTTGAGCTGAAAAAGCTTTAATACCGTGCTTCAGACGTTCTAAACCATCTTGTAGTTCAGCGTCAGGGCAAGCCACATTCATCCGGACAAATAAATTACCATTGCCACCATATTCCACACCATCAGACAAAAATAATCCCGTTTCTTGGCGAATAAAGTGACAAAGTGCCACAGAATCATCGGTAACGGCGGACACGTCTAACCACATGAGGTAAGTCGCTGCACCACTGGCAACCGTTACCTCTGACAGCTCATGATTCAAAAAGGTCGTCACTGACCGTTTGTTTGCGGCTAATTGCTTTAACAGTTCGTTCAACCATGGTTCACCCTTGGTAAAGGCCGCCACCGCAGCATCGATTGCAAAAATATTGGGTTCAGCAATCTCATCGTTATTAATTCCTCGATCAATCCGTTCACGAATGGCCGGATTAGGGATAATCATGCTCGATGTTTGAATGCCTGCCAAATTAAATGTCTTTGTCGGTGATACGCAGGTAATACTATTGTTGGCCAGGTCGCTACTGATCGATGCAAACGGTGTGTACTGAACGGTTGGATCCGTGACAATATCACAATGAATTTCATCCGACAATACTAGCACATGGTGTTTCAAGCACAATTCACCAATCTGCTGCAAAGTTTCCCGCGACCACACTTTACCAACGGGGTTTGCTGGATTACACAGAATCATCATCGTCGTTAATGGATCCGCCAATTTGGCTTCCAGATCGTCGAAATCAATATGGTACTGACCGTTTTCATAGACCAAATCACTGGAAATCTGACGCCGTCCATTATTGATAATTGAATTATAGAAAATATTATAAACGGGTGCCTGGACTAAAACCTGTTCACCGGGATTTGTCATCCGCCGAACAGTCGATGAAATGGCTGGCACAACTCCGCTACAGAATAAGATCCAATCCGTTTGCACAGCAAAGCCGTGACGCTTACGCCACCAGTCTGCCACTGCCTGATAGTAGTTGTCTGGAATGATGGAATAACCAAAAATCCCCTTGGCAACTTTATCAGCTAATGTTGTCTTGATTTCTGGTGCCGTTTGAAAATCCATGTCAGCTACCCACATTGGTAATTCGTTGTCGGCCACATCCCATTTCACTGAATTCGTGTGACGTCGATTAGGAACCGTTGTAAAGTCGTATGTCATTTCACTGTCACCCCAGTTTCTGTAATTGTTGTCTTGCTAGGATCGATTTGGTCCTCCTGCAAAATAATCTCACCAATAGTTGGTGCTGTAATTTCACCGCTAACAGGATTTTTGACACTGTCAATTTTAGTCGTGATATCAGCGTGAACGGATGAATATTCGAACGCCAAGTTGGTTTTGATCAGTGAACAGTTCTTCATGACCAAGTTATCCATGTAACAAAGACCCTGCTCACTTTCGATCCGACAATTAATAAACGTAATGTTTTTTGAATTCCAACCTAGATATTCACCAATGATGGTGGAATCATAAACGGTCACGTTTTCACAGTTCCAAAAGGCGTCCTTTGATAGCATCGTGGCGTTGTGAATTTCAATATTCCGTCCACCGTCAAACGAATAATTACCGGACAATTGAAAATCATGGGCAACGATGTTTTGACTGTTCATGCCAAAATAATCGCCCTTAGCGGATACATGGTCCAAAGTGATGTCGTCACAGCTCCACAATGTTTCCTGAGCAATTGGCATCTGCACATTGGTCAGGTGAATGCCACTGGCACGACGAAATGTTTTCGGTGCCTCAATCAAACACTGTTTCATATCAATGTTATGCGTGTACCAAATGCCTGAACGTGCCGTTTCCAGCAGTGTCGTGTTAATTGCACTGACATCCGCACAGTACCAAAGTGGATATTTCCATTCAAACGTATCATGTTCTAGCGTCAGGTGGTGCCCCTCTTTAAGTGGCGACTCTCCATCCGCAAAAGTCGTGTTGGTAATATTTAAATTAGCGGCATTGAATAATGGCCGTTCACCAACGTATTCTTGTTGATCAATATTTTTCAAAAAAGATTCGCTTCTTTCATGTTCAAGTTCTTAAAACTTCGGTTAGCTGACTGATGATAGCTAACTGTTACTACTTTACCCCCTTCGAGCAACTGTAAGGCAAACTTTTTCAAAAAAGAATTTTCTGCTTCAAAATAAACTTCCATATTTGATACCGGCCATAAAAAAAGATTCCTGCGGGTTGTACACCACAGGAATCACTTTGAATTATCTGCTAACAGAACTCACGAACTAGCAGTTATTATTTTTTCTCATCTTCCGCATCATCGGCATTTTCCTCATCGGGATCCGGTTCTGGCACTGGTGCAGCTTTAATGACCTTAATATCACCGTTCTTAACGACGGCACGACGGTTCATTTCACTCACAGTCATGCTGTCAGCGTCATTGTAATCATCAATCAATACAAGTGCCGAATTTTCATAAACTTTTTCTAATTCGCCACCGAAATTGTGTTCAAACGGTCCAAACTTTTTCGCAGTGACAACATCACCAACATGTAATTCAGCCATTAATTTCACCTCAATTCCCGTCCTCTTCGGCAAGAAGATAAACGGGTTATTCTGGTCTTATGCCCAACGCATACGAGTTTGTATATTATCAAAAAAACAACTGGATTTCAAGTCTTATGTTTCGAACTTTAACTATCCTGCTTCGTACTGTGTTGTCCAGCCCGGCTTAACCCGTGCGGGGCTTGTGTCGAATTTGGGACACTGATTTCTGTGTGATTACCCGTCCCGGATTCCGCCGTCACTTGTTTAGCCTGCTCATTTTGATCATGCATGTATTGTAAATTATGCAACTGTCGAATAGCACGCAGGTAAGACGGAATCAAAACGATACATGATCCTAGCCAAGCCAGTGGCTCCGCTGATACGGCCCCGGCGTAGCCCAAAGGTCCAACAAGGAAAAAGGCTGTAAAAGAACGCATAACGAGTTCCGCAATGCCGGCAAAGGTCGGCATTGCTTGCTGACCAACACCTTGTAACGTGTTACGAATAATGAACAATACGGCCAGTAACACGTATGAACTGGCAATCACGTTGAAGTACGTTTGCGACAGCCTCATAACGGCTGGGTCATGTCCACTAATAAAGAGGCTCACTAACGCCTTACCGAAGATAATTTCCAGCGCACCAATTACAATCGCAAATGAGCTGGATAAAATCAGCGTCTGACGAACACCTTTAATAATTCGGTTATACTTACCAGCCCCAATGTTTTGAGCCGCAAACGTCGCCATAGTTACCCCAAATGATGACATCGGCATTGTAGCAATTTGGTCAATTTTGCTAGCAGCTGTTGAAGACGCAACTGAAGCGGTTCCTAAACTGTTTAAAGCCGCCTGCATAACGATGGCACCGATCGCAATAATTGACATCTGAAAGCCCATCGGTAACCCCGTTGCAAAATGTTCCCACAATTGACCGGCTCCGGCACGCATGTCCTGACGGTTGATCCGCAGCAATGGCACATGGCGCCAGATGTAAATTAAACATAAACCGGCTGATATAACCTGAGAAATAACGGTGGCCAACCCTGCACCAGCAACGCCCATATGAAAAATTAGAATAAACACTAATTCTAACACAACGTTGACGACCGTCCCGACGATCAAAAAGTATAACGGAGTCCGTGAATCCCCTAGACCACGAATCATTTTTGATAACAGATTAAAGGCAACGGAGGCGAAAATGCCAGCGAAAATGATGGAGATAAAGATTAAGGCATCGTGATAAATTGCTGCCGGCGTTTGCATCAGATGCAAAATTGGATGAACAAATGCCAACGAGAGCACTGTCAGAACAACAGTTACAAACAGACTGATCCAGATGCTTGCCGCAAAACTTTCACGAACGCCCTTCAAGTCCCGTGCACCAAATCGCTGTGCTGTCACAATCGATAACCCAGCCGTCAAACCCTGGGCAAACCCAATGATTAGAAAACTTATGGACCCAGTTGAGCCAACTGCGGCCAATGCGTTGACGCCCAATGTTTGACCAACGACCAGCGTATCTGAAATGTTGTATAATTGCTGAAATAAATTACCAATAAGTAGGGGCATCGTGAACAAAAATATTAATTTGATTGGATTCCCCTCAGTTAAATCGTGCACGTGACCCCTCCTTAAAATTGTCAGGCCTGCTCATTTTAGTGATGCATGTTAAGGCCTGTATAAGCATTGATTGTACCGCTTAACGACACGGTTTAACAATGCTAAGATAGCTTCAGTTTCATGTCAAGTTGATTCACTCAAAAAACTTGATTCAGAAAGGAAAAAATATGAATTTTTTAATTGCCAGTCATTTTTGGATTGCCATTTTACTAGTTCTGACAGTTCTCGCTGGCGTGTTCAGTAAAACAGAAAAGCGCGTTAAATGGTGGCTGATGTGGAGCAGACTACTCTACATGGTGATGATTATCACTGGTTTCATTGCTGCCACCAAGACCTGGTCAACGGTTCCCATCCTCACAATTTTAAAAGGTATACTGGCAATTCTGCTTATTGGCGTCGTTGAAATCGTCTTCGCCAGAAAGCAAGAAACCCACGTCACTCCTTGGTTGTATGTCGTCTTAGGTTTGCTGTTTGTCGCCACCATCATCCTTGGCTACACCATTTACAGTTTGACTGCCTAATTATCAGAACACAAACAATCCTTACCATGACAAACAAAAAACTCATTTTCATTTATCATGGCATATAAAGACAGCTCACATTTTTGAAGTGAGCTGTCTTTTTTGTCGCTATCTTATCTTCAATGGGCAACAACGGCCCAAGATTTTAGCAATGTTAATCCTACAACAGAGATAAAATTACGCTTCAATATCTGCAATTACTTGTTTGGCAACAGCCATGTCAGTTGGATATGGTGTGTCCACTCCGCGAATCTTTTGATAAGGATCCTCACCTTTTGCTGCCAACACAACGACATCGTCGGCATGACTATCACTAATGGCTTCACGAATGGCAGTTGGCCGATCAATCTGAACGTGAACATCAACCCGGTTATGATCAATATGTTCATCAATCTGTTGGGCAATGTCAGCGGGATTTTCAAAACCAGGATCATCAGCGGTTAAGTAAGCCACGTCAGCCTCTTCATTCAACGCTTTACCGAAACCTTCTCGGCGCGAAATGCCCTTGTCACCAGGACTGCCAACCACCACAATGATTCGGCTATCAGCATACTGCTTCCGCAAGAACGACAGCAAAGCCTTGACGGATGCGTAGTTGTGGGCGTAATCAACGAACACCATCCCGTGATTCTTGGTGGCGACCGATTCAAACCGACCAGGGACCGTGATATCTGGCAATGTTTGTTGAGCCTCATTAGCTGTCGCGCCAGCTAGACCAGCGGCAATGAGTGATGCCACCGCGTTATTCTCATTGTAATCACCGGGCAACGCCAGTTGATACTCACCATCTAAATTCAGTTTGGCTGGCGCTAGATCCGTATGCGACACCGTAAATTTGGCATCCTTCAGAGTATCTTCATTGCTGTGGTAACGAAAGTCGATTGGCACATCAATGCTTGGCTTGTAACCATCACGAGCATACAGATAGATATCCTCAGGTTCCGTCGTTGCCTTAGCAGCCATATAAATATCTTCTAAGTGATCCGTTTCTGCATTGATAATGCACTGCCGAGAATTGACTAAGAGCTGTAATTTACAGTGCAAATAGTCAGCAAACGTTGGGTGCTCGTTGCGCCCAATATGATCTGGCGTGATGTTTAAAAAGATCCCAACATCATACTTCAAGCCATACACACGGTTCTTCTTGTACGCCTGTGAAGACACTTCCATGACCAACGTCGTCATGCCAGAATCAACGGCTTCACGCATATCATGGAACAAATTGAGTGATTCAGGCGTCGTAAGATCAGACTTGAATTCTTGCTCTGGTTTTGGTCCTAAAATCCGGTCAATCGTTGAAAACAATGCGGTATGTTTATTCGTCGTCTGTTGCAGAATGCCTCGCGTAAAGTATGCAGAGGTTGTTTTCCCCTTCGTCCCTGTGAACGCCACAATAAATAGATCATCTTGTGGGTAGCCAAAAAAGGCAGCGCTCAGCAGCGACATTGCCTTTTGGATATCTGTCACGATAAAGCCAGTGGCCTCGCACTGCTTAGCCGCAACTTCTGATACATAGGCTGTAACACCGGCATCAACCGCCGTAGTTAAATACTCTGGCTTGAAGTTACCCTTACAGAAGAATAAACCATTCGGCTTTGCCGTTCGTGAGTCGTATGTGACATCGGTCACTACTAACTGATCATTGGCATTTATCACGTTGGTCAACAAATGGTGCTCACGTAAAATCGTCAAAATTTCTGATGCTGATAATTGTAATTTCGCCATGCGTTCCCAAACTTCCCTTTATCTTTCTTGAATATCCAGTATACACCAGAACTATCAACCAACGCCGCCATTTTTTTGAACAGCTAAACCTTTGACTAAACCTTAATTATTCAGTCTCAGTTACGACATTGGCAACAATCAAAAGCTACTGATGCATTTCTGTTCTGTCTGGGAACCAATAGCTGTCCTCGATCGTATCCAGCAATGTGACTAACTGCTTCGTTTCTTCAATGTCGTGAACCCGTAAAATACGACCACCGTGCAGATACATATAGGCTTCGGCAATTAACGTCACAGATAGACGATCTTCCTTTGCCAAACCGAATAGTTTATGACCAAAGCCCTTTCGCGAAATGGCGATCATAATTGGCCGTTCAAACGGCAAAAACTGGTTGATGTTGCGCATCATGGTGAAATCCTGGTAACCATCAGCCACTTTGGCGTACCCAATCCCTTCATCCAGAGCAATCCGCTGTTCATTGATACCAGCGTGTTTCAGTGCATCCAAATTTGTTTTAAAGAAATCTGTCATTGCCGTCGTTAAATTATCGTATTCGCGGGCACGACTTTCATGCATCGTTAACAAACCAACATTACTCGAAGCGAGTAGCGGCAGTTTGTCAGAATTATCAGTAAAGGCGTTAACGTCATTAATGATATCAACCCCTTCGTCCAATACCGCCTTCATCACCGGTAACTTATAAGTATCAACCGCGATTCCCAAATCAGGATATTGCGCCTTAATGGCCTTAATATAAGGCATAACCCGTTGAATTTCAGTTTCAGGCGTAATCTCCGTAAAGTGTGGTCGCGTCGTCTGGCCGCCAATTTCAACCACGGGCACACCTGCCTGGGCAAACTCACCTGCCCGCTTCAATACAGAATCCATATCATGGTAGCGGCCCCCATCGTAAAATGAATCAGGACTGACGTTTAAAATTCCATAGATCAGTGGTTTGGCGGTCACATTAAAATCAAAACGCCCTGCTTGCCAATGAATTTCATGCTGCTGCCGAATCGTGCCGACGCCTTTTGCCAGCACATTGTTATCAAACTGACGACTCAATTGCTGTTCCAAAACTGGCAAAGCGGCTTCACTAATCAATGTTTGCACATTATTACCAGCCACTGTGACTACGGCATCAAGATTGCCCATCAAGTTGACCAGTCTGGTTCGATTATCCGTATTGTCGAATTCAAACATCAATGCCAACTGACGCTGATGTTTGATGGCATCCAGCAAAGCGGCCTCGGCCAGACCATTAGTTTGACTGAGGTCGTCAGCATTTATTTCTGTAACTTTCATGTCGTATCCTCCCACTATCGTAACTCTGCCAATAATTTAGGTACTGCAATGCCTCTTGGTGTAAACGGAATGCGCGCCTGATTCGGCAGTTGAGCTAGCGTCAGTCCTGTTTTAGAATCCCACATAATTCGATCAAAGCCGACACTATACTGACCGACTGGCACAAACGGAATCTGGAACCGGCGCTGCCCTGTCGACGTGAGCCACTGACCATCATGACTAAGTACTGTCAGCGTTGTCGTCAACATCGCATGGCGATTCGTTTGTGTGCCCAATAAACGCAGAATGTAACGATTCATGGCCGCATCATCATGCGCATGAGCGGACAGTTCGCGCATCGTTGTCACCCCAAAGTGGTCTGGCAATGCGTCGACAAACAGGCCACTGTCATCGGCCACGACGGTCGCTTCTGGCAAGCGTTGTTGAATAAACGTTGCCTTGCCTTCAGCATTGTTTTTGAAATCAGCGGTCCCTTCTTTGGGAAATTGTAATCGGCCAAGATAAGTCCAGTACGGGCGAATCGTCTGACCAAAAAAGGCAAACGTCCGTGCCAACTCGGCAAATTTTTGTCGATTGTTGGTTGCTGCGACAAATAGTGGATTAGTCATTTAAACCAGCCTCCCGCAACGCCCGGATAAGGTAAAAGCTCCCCGTCACAATCACTGGTGGTTCAACGTTACGTTTGCGCAAACAAGCTAAAGCATCACGCGCAGTGGCCGTTGAAAACACCGCTACGTCATTTAACTGTAGTTTGGCCAATGTATCACCCACCATCTCAGTTAATGCATCAATCGGTAGTGCTCGCTGATGCTGGTCTGGAACCGTTAACACGACTTGCTTGGCTAATGGCAGCAATTCTGCCAGCATTCCCGCCACGTTTTTATCCGCTAAAAAGCCAAGTACAAACGTAAACCGACGGGTTGGCGCCACCTGCTTTAACAACCGAACCAGCGATTGAATCCCATCTGGATTATGCGCACCATCGACCAACAATCGGGGATGTTTATCGGTCGCCGCTAGCGTTGTCAGTCGCCCAGGCAAGGCTGCCTGATTAAAACCCGTTCGCACGGCATCTTCATCAATGCGGCTGTCATGTTCGGCAACTTGTTTTAGCACCGTCAGTGCAGTGGCCGCATTAGCTAATTGATGCTGCCCAGCCAAATTAAGATGAACCTGATGCCAAATGGTCTTGCTGGACCAGTGAACATCCACCGTTGTGCCATCCAGGCCAAATTGAGGATTATCAAACCATGTCTGTTTACTGGCTAGCATCACCGGCACGTGAGCACGCTTAGCAGTTTGTTCAATAACCGCTTTTGCATCATCACTTTGACCAGGCGCAATCACTACTGTCGTGTTTGGTTTGATAATGCCCGCCTTATTTTGCGCAATCTTTGCAATCGTGTCGCCTAAGATGCGGGTATGGTCCAACGCAATGTGCGTAAACACACTGAACCGTGGGGATATAATCGCATTAGTAGCGTCCATCAAACCACCGAGGCCAGCTTCGATAATCATCCAGTCCACGTGCTGTTCAGAAAACCACGCCAACGCAATGACAACCTCCCACTCAAAAATGGTTAGTGATGAGTCATCCGGCACAATTTTTCTGACGATCGGCAACAGTGTCTGATACAAACGGACAAAAACTTCTTTGTCAATCATCTGCCCGTTAATCACAATTTGCTCGCGCTGATCAGAGATGGCTGGGCTCGTAAACACGCCGACTTTATGACCAGCAGCAATCAATGTATCTGCCATCAACGTCACCGTTGATCCTTTGCCGTTTGTGCCAACCACGTGAATAATTGGCGCCTGCGTATCGGGTTGTCCAACCGCTGCTAATACCTGACGTAACAGCGGCACACGATCCTCGTCGCCCGCAAGCATTGCTTGATTCATTTCATTAATTAATGTCTCATACGTTAATGTTGCCATGTTCGGCCCTCATTAAAAATTCCTGGCGTAATGCGTTATTTGTTTTAAACTCACCCAAATATGTCGCTGTCTGCGTGACAGAACCCGTCTTGTTAACGCCGCGCATTTCCATACACATGTGTCGCGCAGCAACGCTGACAGCCACTCCAGCCGGCTTCAAAATTTTTTCTAACTCAGCAGCCACCTGGTTCGTAATATTTTCTTGCACCGTTGGTCGGCGGCTGACGTAATCAACGAGCCGAGGAATCTTGCTAAGGCCGATGATAGTCCCGTTTGTGGGCACATAGGCAACACTGACACGGCCAAAAAATGGTAGTAAATGATGTTCACACATCGAATAAAACGGAATTTGGCCGACGACAACCATGTCGGCGTTATCCTCTTCATGAAATAACTTGTAATCCTTAAATGTCGGTTGTTCCAGCGAAGAAAACATCTCTGCATACGCACGTGCCACCCGTGCCGGCGTTTCGACAAGGCCAGCCCGGTCTGGATCTTCCCCTACTGCAGTTAAAATTTGGCGGACAGCGCCTTCAATTGTGGCTTGTTGTTCATCTGTCATTAATGCGTGTCTCCTTTAAAACAATTTCTAAATAACGAACTTATGTAAGATTGTTAGCCTAATGACTAACAATGCTGATAATTCAAAGATGTTACGATAATTTGTTGATTTGTTGATGATCGTCCGTTTCAGCTAACCAATCACTGACCTGTCTCTGAATTGCGCGATCATCCCCACTAATTTCTAAAATCGGTTCGAGCACAAACCGCCGATTTGGTGCTTCCGGATGTGGCACTGTGAGCGTTTTCGTATTGATGTGTTCATCACCATAAAAGATGATATCTAGATCCATTGTGCGTGGCCCCCAATGGATGAAACGATGACGGTGCTGTGCTTGTTCGATTTGATGAACCAATGTCAGCAAAGATTCTGCCGACCGTTTGGTATCAATGGCAACCGCAGTATTCAGGAAGTTGTCTTGAACTACGCCACCAACGGGTTCAGTGATATAAAAATGAGCCGTTTTCATTGAGACAGTCGCGTGATCCGCGCGCAATTGCGCTAACGCATACAATAAGTGTTTGCGGCGATTACCAACGTTTGATCCCAAACTTAAATAAGCCATAGTCACTGCGCATCACCACCAGCCACTTCAATTTCAACGTTATCAAAGATTCCGGCAATTGGGACCGAATATTTGCGCACGCGGAGTGTAACACCGGTAGCTTCAGGATATTTTTCCTGAAGCATCGTCAACGTGTTGTTAGCCAACGATTCAATTAAGTCGTAGGAATGATTTGAAACGAACGACTCAATATCATCATAAACATGCCCGTAATGAATGGTCGTTGTTAGGTCATCATCATGCACTTTTGTCTCAATTGGATAGTTCAGTTCAACGTCCATTTCCAGCCGCTGGCCCAGTTTCTTTTCTTCCGGAAAAACGCCATTATACGTATGAAATTGCATATTATTGATACGAATTTTACCCATTAAATAAGTCACGTCCTTAATTAATACGTGGTCCAATATATGATCATGAACCAACGATCGTCTGTGCGAATATCAAGTCTCATCTTATCACATGCACCATCTTAGTGTGGTGCAGTTTGTTTTATCGCCGTTAGGTCGTCATTGTTTGTTTAACAAGTTAGCAATCGAGCCCAACAAAAGTAACGTCATCCGGCCTTATTTTATCGCTATTTTGCGTGTGCTTTTCTAAATGGCGATATACTATAACCATCAGAAGGAACAAGGCTTTCACAGAGGAGCAGCGGTCATGTCGTAATCTTTAATTCCGACCGTCAACGGCGATGTTTCACATCACAATCGTTGATACCGCCATCCTGAGCGGAAGTTAGCGCAGATCAACAGTGCCTCGTGTTGAACGAGCTTGGTTGGTCGCAGCCCTGGAACGTGCTCGTTGTCTAAATCAAACGGTTAATCCGATTGTTGTCCCTATCCCTGCTGTGATGGTCAAGGGTTTCAAACGTCACGTGAATCGGCGCACGGTTCACGTCGTTGACAACCATCGTGCTGAAAGGCCACTGCTAATGAGCCATGGTGAAGGTCGCTGAGGCTCTCACGATGTTAAAACACGTTCGTTCATCAGTGGGCGGCAAAACCACTTGCTGATCAGGATTTGTCCTTCCGTGCCGCCACAGCGAAAGTTGTGGTGGCTTTTTTTGTGAGAGTGTGAACGCCCCCGATTGCAAGCCGAGCAATAACATAAATTGCCTGTTGTGAGGGCGCACTTTGCCTTTACAGCAGGCAATTTGGGTTATGCACAGGCTTGTGGGGCGTGAACACGTTTATGACAAGCCCCTGGGAGAGACCGAGCAATACTCATTTTGTGTTATGCACAGGTCTCTGGGGCTGGAGCGCGTTATCGCTATGTAGAGAGAGCATCAACACATCTGGAAGACAAAAGCTAAAACATCACCAAGTAGACAAACGTGCAATCTAGCAATTCAGTACCTTTCCCTCATAATCCACTCAATTACACAGGCACATTAATCGCCCTTCTTCTCCAAATTAGACTACACTAACCTCAAGAAGGAACACCAAGTGATGAAAGTCAGTTGAGTCGTTTGACAAAAGATCGACCACCACATGGCGGACCCGTTTTAAGCTAAACTGGCGCAACGGTTCATGTCCTGCTTAGGTAGGATGCAGGCCAATGCAATGGGTTGGCAAAGTAGCGGGCAGTATCCTTCAAATCGTACTCGGCGGACAGTCTGGCACTCATTAGGCTGCCCGCTTTTTTCTGATAAAAATTGATAGTAAGAACGATTTAACATACATAGCCAACATAGTCAGCTGGAGGGCGGCAACATTTAAACAAAACCGTGAAAGTGCTGTTAAACTGGCGAACTATGTCTTAGTCATGCTTCCATGATGTTCAAATCATCACTGTGATACAATTGGACCATCTTAATTCGAGGAGTTTGCTATGCAAAGAATTCTGTCCAGCAGCATTATCGTACTTGCCATTGTCATTTTCGGCGGCGTTGTGTGGCTCACTGAAGCCCAACACCTAACCGGCGTCACCCTTTTCGCCTTGTGGATTGGTGCGTTCATCTTAACAACCGTGTTGGTGACCCTCATCAAGGTTTGGCAGCTACGTTTGCAACAAACAAAAGACGGAGGTTCCGATGACAAACGATAATCGACCATTTTTATTTTCGTGGTTGCCGCGCGTTTTGGAAGTGGCATCACTTTGGATTATGGTTCAACTGCCTCCTACCATCTTGGCCTTTGCCAGTAAGACGACGTTTGCCAACACTAGCGGGTACATTCTCCTCGCTGCTTTCTGGGGGTCCTTCCTGATCTGCATTTGGATTGCCTACCGTCGCTTTCGCCATTGGTCTGGTGAACGGTTGTTCCATGATTTTAAGCTAAGAGACATTGGGGTCGCTATCTTGGCCTACCTGGCCATCATCTTTAGTGAAGCTATATTAATGCGCCTCCAACAGGTGCTGTACCACACGCAATCGACTGAAAATAATCAGGCCATCAGTTCCATTATGAAAACAAGTCCGGTGGCCATGGTTGGCTTCGGCGTATCGGCCGTATTGCTAACACCTTTTTTAGAGGAACTCGTCTTTCGCGGTGTCATCACCAACATTTTTTTCAAACGAAATAACCTGTGGGCTAAAGTGTTACTGTCTGGCGTGTTATTCTCCAGTGGCCACATTTCCGGCAATCCAATCAGTTTCCTGCTCTACTTTATGATGGGCGCCATTTTAGCGTTTACGTACCAAAAAACACACAAACAATTTAATTCCATCATGGTTCATTTCATGATTAACGCAGTTGCGATTACGCAACTCCTTAGCATGATGCATTAGATTCAGATCACTAAAAAAGACCGCTAACACCTGACAGTTCGTCAAGCGCTAGCGGCCTTTTTTATACGATGACAATTAATTATTGATCGTCGTGTTTCTGTTTGCTGTCTGGATCCGTGAATTCGCCATCGAATGAATTGCGATGATCGTCTTCTGTTCGTTCATAAGATGCATCTGCTGAGAAATGGTGCCCCTCAGCGTCGGGCATAACCAGCGCAGCAATCGCATAAGCAACAATCCCAGGGCCAAACGAAACGGCAATCAGAATCCCGCCGATCACCCGTGTCAAGGCGATGTCCCAACCAAAGTACTCCGCAATACCACCAAAGACCCCCGCCAGAACCTTATCATTAGACTTCGTTAATTTCTTTTTCATCGTTAATCATCCTCCCCGTTATTCGTTTGATTATCGTTAATTTCATTGTACGGAATTTTTACCGTCATTGGTAGTTAAGTGCATAATGTCTGGCACCGTTTCATTTTGTTGCAATGTGCCGCCATCTTCATTGTGTTGCTCAAACAACTTATTCTCATCGTCGCCATGAAGAATATAACCCTTATTCCGATCAGCGTTAACAATCTCATTATCGCCGTCATCGTTGGTTACATTAACGGCACCGGTAAACCCACCATTTGTCATATTGAACGTACCGTCAGTCAGTTGAATGGAACCTTGGTTCAATTGAACATCTCGTAGACTAACCGCACCGTCATCAGTTTTAATGGATGGTGTGTTTAGTGTCATCCCCGTCACATAAAGATTCCCGTCATGACTATTAACTTTCAGTGGCTGTGTGACCGTCATGTGTTCAAGCATCACGTCATCATGAGCGCTGATGCTGACTGTGTCAGATGAAACATCAGTAATCCGGATGGCGCCTTGACGTTCTTTAATACTAATGTTGTTGAGTTTAGTGCCCCGCGGAACTGTCACAACAACGGTCCGGTCGGGGTGTTTAGACTCATAGAATGTTCCAAAACCAAACGTACCTTCAGGATTGTCACCAAAACTCCAGCCGGTCATCGAATTGTCTGCACGTTTTTGTTCGATAACCAGTTTGTGCCCCACCGATCTAACTGTTGGCATGGCTTTTTTAGTACTGCTAACTTGGACACGAGCGGTGTCGCCTTCCTTGATACGAATCTGATCGCTTTTCAAGTCGACGCTTATCGCGTCAAAATCCTTCACTTTCTTGCTGACTGTTTGCGTCGTTCTTAGTTCTGGTCGTCCATGATGATTAAACGTAACGTCTTTAAAACTGTGGGTAAAAGCACCGGCAGCAACCATGATCAAACCAACGATGAGCACTGCGATGCCAATTTTTAAAGTTCTCTTCATGATTAATGATCCCCCTTCGGCTGTTGACGCCGGTTTGAAAATTTACGGTACAAGAAGCGAATAAAGTTTGCAGAAATCTGGATCAGGAAACGAATGATGTAATAGCATAACGGGATCAAAATCAAGATGACACCAACACCAGTCAGACCAACGCCCAAGTAGGCAATGCCGACAAAGAAGTTTGTAAAGACCATGTAGGCACCGGTGTACAGTGAGACGCCAGCGACCGCAATAGCACCACCAACCAAGGCCACTGCTACAACAATCCCGGACCCAATGAGTGCAACCATGACGACGACTACGGCGAACAACACGGCAACGATCGCAATGGCCGCTGGAATGGTCACCGGCGTTGACAGAATCGCCAAAATAATCATCCATACCATGTTGGCATTGGAACGTGATGTTCGTCGCTCGCCCTTTTGTTCAGCTGTCTCATTTTCCTTAATGGAGTAGTCGGCGAGTACTTTGCGAGCCAGTTGTTTCGGTGTCCCCAATTTACTAACGATGGCATCCCCCGATGTCAGGTTAGCGTCTTCCACATATTCCGTATAAAAATCCATTACATCTGAACGCTCGCTGTCACTTAAACCGTGTAAGCGTCGTTGTAGTTCTTTTAAGTAGGCGTCAGTTGTCATCAGTTGTCCCCTCCGTTTTGTTTTGCATGTGCGCTGGTGGATTAAAAATGCCATCTAGGCTGTCTTTATACGCATCCCACTCATGCAGAATCTCTTTTAACCGTTTCTTGCCGGTTGTCGTGATTTTATAGTACCGTCGATTGCGGCCTTGAAATGGTTGATCATACGTAGTCAACCACGCTTCCTTTTTTAACCGACGGAGCACTGGATACATGGTCGATTCAGAAACTGTGATTGATGATTGGATGTGTTGTGTTAATGCGTAACCGTATAGATCTTCTCGATCCAGCAACGCAAGCACCATCCCATCTAGCAACTCTGTGCTGACTTGAATGCTCATGATCCTGGCCTCCTAACTGAAGCGTTGTGTCTTTTAAACATATTTGGTCTCCTACTTTGTTTGTGACTATATTATATGTCGTATAATATAAAAGTCAACACAATATCATTCAAAAAATTGTTTCTCACTATTTCTGCGTAAAAAACTCGTGTTGAACTCACTATCGTCAACATTTAGCCTTGTTCTTTTGGAAACTAAAAAGGATTGCATCAATTATCGATGTAATCCTTAATTAGTCCTCACGTTTGATAAATGTATTTAATTCTCTGATTTCTTGTTGCATTAACTGGTTTTCTTCATGCAACTGCTTAATTTCGTGTAACAGTTCATCGTTCGAGACCGCTGTTTTACGCTGACTCTTTTTAGTGAAATAAGTCGTCAACGTACTAGTCAACATGCCAACAAAACCGACCCCAATCAGCATTAATGTAATTGCCACAATTTTGCCAATGACAGTATGCGGGGAAATATCACCGTATCCTACTGTTGTAGCGGTCGTAATCGCCCACCATAACGCATTGCCAAAGGAAATCTTTTCAACAGTGGCGTACACCGAAGCAGCAACAAGCAAAATTGCAATACTGGCATAAAGCAAATAAATGAATCCATTTGTTTGTAAGAAATTCCTAAGCTTATCCTGCAGTTTGCCAATAATACCAGCCATTCGAAATATCCGTAATAAACGAATTATCCTAAAAATACGGGCAAAACGAAACAGATTAAACACAGCATTAACGGGAATAATTGCAAGCAGATCCATTACATGCGCTTTGAAATACTGCTGCTTTGATGTTGCACTGAAAAGACCAACGATATAATCAACAACAAAAATACACCAAATGGCAGTATCAATAATTGAATATGGTGCCAAAGATAAGTTAATTTCACCAGTAAGATCGAAGAGCGTTAGCACCACAGAGATAATCGCCAAAACAATGATGAATAGCTGATAAAATTGACTAAAAATTCTGCTTTTAGATTTCATAACACACTGCTTTCTGCATAAAAAGACCGTCTCTGTATGCCAATAAATTAACACATAGAAACGGTCTTCTTATAACTGAATGTTTTCTTATGCCCCTGGCTGGATTCGAACCAGTACTCACCAAGGTGAACAGCGACCTGAACGCTGCGCGTCTGCCAATTCCGCCACAGGGGCATGTTAATGGCTATTCGCCCTCAACAAGATACTAGTTTACACGACCTCCACTCTGACGGCAAGCGCTTTTTATGCAAAACCACATTTAGGAGAACAAAAAGCTGTGTAAAAAATCTAACTAAGCATAGGCCTGTCCAGAACTTGTTATATTCCAACCGGATACATTACCGTTAGTTGCCATAACGCCATTATCGTACATATAATACCAAGCACCACCGATCCATTGCCAACCCGTAACCATGAGACCGCTGTAATTCATGTAATACCACTCATTATTGATTCGTTGCCAACCTGTGGTCATTACACCGTTGCTGGACATATAATACCAGCTACCGTTGATCCAACACCAATTCGTAATCATAAGACCACTGTAATTCATGTAATACCACTCATTATTGATTCGTTGCCAGCCTGTGGCCATTACGCCGTTACTATACATGTAATACCAGGCACCGTTAATCCACTGCCAACCAGTGGCCATTACGCCGTTGTTATACATGTAATACCAGGCACCATTAATCCACTGCCAACTAGTAGCCATTACACCGTTACTATACATGTAATACCAAGCACCGTTGATCCATTGCCACCCGGTAGCCATTACGCCATTGCTATACATGTAATACCAGGCACCGTTAATCCACTGCCAGCCCGTTGCCATTACACCGTTGTTATACATATAATACCAGGCGCCGTTAATCCACTGCCAACCAGTGGCCATTACACCGTTGTTATACATGTAGTACCAAATACCATTGATCCATTGCCAGCCTGTAACCATTACACCTGAGCCATTAAAATAATACCAAGCACCATTGATCCATTGCCAACCGTACGCTGTAGCACCATTTTGAAGCACGTATTTCCACTGATTGTTGTTATTTGACCAACCCGTTGCAGGCTCAGCAGGCCACTTTGGCTCACTAACCGTCGTCATGCTAGGTATTTGTTCAACACTCTGCGCCATCAACCAAGACGGATAGTACCATTCACTTTTTGGACCGCTTGTTAATGAAGATGTGTAGTTTGCATAATCATTAATTGCATTTATTTGTGTTTGTGTAAACTGACTACTAATTTTGGAAATCACTAACGATTGTACAAGAAAAATCGAATTCGCATTCGTTGTAACGGCAACGCTCGAAGCATCGACATACGGATTCAATAAATTTTTTCTGTGGCCAAAATCATTTTGTTTGTCAGTTGTAATCCCAACATTGTTGGAATCATCATACAAGGAAAAAAGCAAAGTTCGTGCGACTTGCTCATTCGATAAGCCATCGCTCACATTAGTCAGCTGAGCAATGTTAGAAGCCGCCATTAAATAACCGGCAGATCCTATTTCCTGCGCGTCTGTGGGATATTGCCCATTTATTTTAGAGGCGCTTGTATTAATGTGACTAATACCTGCGCCAGATGAATCATATTGAACCTGCCTGTTTACTTCGGCCACTGTGTACTCAGACAAACTTAGGCGGTTTATTCGACGAGTATCATTCTGGCCGTCCAAGTTAGTTAAATTCACTTCTCCGTTCGCCTGTCTCAATAAATTCACGTCTCTGAAGAAATCCGACTTAATTTCTGAGATGTCTTCTGAACTAAAGCTACGCGATGCATAAACTCGCTGAAGGTTACCCATAACTATTAGTAAAGATGCCAAAAACAATGAAAAGAATACCTTAACCACCAAATTTAACCTTTTGCTCAACTTCATTTTTCTCCCTTCATGATTAACACAAATCTGTTAAAAACGCTCATCCGTATACGCTTCAAACAGTGCCTGCATATTCACGCAGACGCCTGCACCAATGCGAATATAATTAATCTCATCCAGCTTCATGTCCAACTGCCAGGCGTCACTTAAATCCCACGGGTTCAAATAATTAAGGGCCAATGTGTCACCAACAAAGTCACCTAAGAAACCAGTGAAATCCGCATCCTCTGCCGTCTCGTCATCAATTTGACGTAACGTTCCAAGATTAATGATCCACTTGTGGGTAAGCGCTGCTTGCAACGCCGAGGCTAGTAAATGATCGGGATTAAGCGTCAATGTATCTGTCCACTGCGCAATCTGCCACGGATCTTCACGATGCTGAGCGATGGCCGTTTGTTGCCAAACTTCCGTGCTACGTAAATAATCTGAACGTAACAGGATCTTAGTAATAAATGCCTTCTGAATGATTTGTATGCCGTTTACAGCACCGTTAGGATCAATCACCCGCAAACACACCGAAGTCGCATCTTGAGCCATCACGTAACCGACGGAGAAGGTTTCCTCATCCATAAAATTATAAATCGCAATTAATAAACTGCGATCTTGGGCCGTAGCCAGTTGTGTCTCAATATCTGTCATTCACGTTATCCCTTCAGTACATACTCATTAACCAATTCAGCAATCGCGCCGTCATCGTTAGTGGCCTTAGTCTGTACATCAGCCTGTTTGGCAACTTCTGGAACAGCATTGGCCACCGCGACGCCAACACCAGCCGCCTTGATCATCGGCAAATCATTAAAGTTGTCGCCAACAGCCATCGTATCTTCATGATCCACACCCAGTAAATCAGCTAGTTGCAACAAGGCGCGGCCCTTGTTCACGCCCTTCTTGTTGAACTCAATGTAGCGACCAGACGAAAAGGTCACGTCCACGCCATCACCATAAGTGGCCATAACGTGGTCTGCCAGTTCGTGCTGACGCTTAACATCCGGTGTTTCGAAAATCACCTTCATAATTGGGCGATTCTTCAAAAAATCAATGTCCGGCTCTTCTAATTTGGTAAACGGAACCTGGCGAGACGCCATATAAGCGGCATCCGTTGGTGTTTGGTGATAAATATAGAGCTGATCCAATAAGTAAACATGACAACTGACGTGATCAAACGTCCGCCCGGCATCAAATACGCCTTTTGCTAAGTTAAAGGGAATGCCATTAGTCGCAATCACACGGTCATGTGCTTTTTCCAAAATAGCGGCTCCATTATAAGAAATTTTATATTGGTGCGGCTGTTGTGCTAGTCCGAGATCAACTAAATTATCCTCAAAGGATTCATAACCGCGACCTGAATTTGGTACAAAATAAACGCCCGCCTTAGTAGCAGCTTTGATGGCGTCAATGTTTTTCTGATTTAATGAACCATCCGTATCCAATAATGTTTCATCCAAATCACTCGCAATAATTTTAATCACAGTATGTCTCCCATCAGATGGGTCATCACTTTAATATGCCAAGTCTGCCCCATCACTCTTCTTAAACGTACACCCACCCGCTACTGTCATAAGCTAAAATGACGGTTGGCGGCGAGCATTACTTCTGTCACTACCATACCGAAAAAAAGGCGGTTTGACAATCATGTAAACGATTTCTAAACGGTGTAAGATGAAGTTAGTATGATTCACTATATTTGTATAGAAGGAAGTCTATGACATGGCAAACGTTTATTTATCAGCTCAATTTCCTGACAAAGCCCAGCAAATGTTGACTGAGGCTGGTTTAACCGTTAACAGTTATGACGGCAAAGGACTCGTTGATCGCAAAACACTAGCAAAGAACCTCGAAACAGCAGATTACTTAATTACCTCGCTGTCTACAATGGTCGATGCTGATTTAATCCAGGCGGCTCCCAAACTAAAATTAATTGCTAACTACGGTGCCGGTTTCAACAACATCGATGTTCAGGCGGCAAAACAGCATCGTATTCCTGTCACCAATACCCCAGTTGTCTCAACCGTTTCAACGGCAGAATTGACGGTTGCCCTGATTCTAAGCACCCTACGTCGCGTCGCTGAGGGTGATCGTTTGATGCGAACAACGGGTTTCTCTGGCTGGGCACCACGCTTTTTCCTTGGCCATGAACTCAATCAGAAGACCGTTGGTATTATCGGGATGGGTGGCATTGGTCAAGCTGTCGCAACACGCTTAAATGCATTTGGCATGCACATTATTTACACACAGCGCCACCCGTTGGCGAATGACCAGGAACTGGCCTTAAACGCAACCTACGTGACTATGCCAGAATTGTTGAGCCAATCGGATGTCGTCACCATCCATGCACCATTGACCGACAATACACATCACCTTATTGATGCGACTGCCATTTCGCAAATGAAGCCTAGAGCCGTTCTCATTAACGCTGCTCGGGGTCCCATCATCGACGAGACCGCCCTGCTTAAAGCATTACAACAACACCAAATTGCCGGAGCTGCCCTGGACGTCTACGAAAATGAACCTAAGGTTGCTGAGGGTTATAAAGCACTGGACAATGTCACTTTGACGCCACATATTGGTAACGCAACGGTTGAAGCCCGGGATGCTATGGCAACCATCGTGGCAAAAAACGTCATTGCAGTCGAACACGGTGAGCAGCCTAAGCACATCGTCAACGCTTGAGTTTACACAATTAATTTTCTAAAATTTATTTTATCGTATGTGGCAACGCCCCTTTTATGCACGCAAAATGTTCGCTAAAATATGAATTAGCGTTTGTTATTGCAATTTACATATACGGAGGAAGAGACACATGTGGAAAGAGTTTAAGGCATTTATCACGCGTGGAAACGTGATTGATTTAGCTGTTGGGGTCATTATCGGATCTGCTTTTACAGCGATTGTTAAATCACTGGTTAGCACCTTAATCAATCCGTTGATCGGAATTTTCATTGGCGGCATCGATTTTTCAAAAATGGCCTACACGGTTGGCTCCGCCAAGTTCAAGTATGGCAGTTTCATTAATTCGGTTATTTCCTTCTTAATCACCGCGTTTGTCGTGTTCTTATTGGTTAAAGCAATTAATAAGATCATGCCAAGGAAGGAAGTTACACCGAAAGAAACCAAAACTGAACACCTACTGATGGAAATTCGTGATGAGCTTAAAGCATCCAACAATCATGACGAAGGACCGCAAGCCTAAATTTTTTTATGGCGTCGAGTTCACAGCTCGGCGCTTTTTGATGGTTACAATTGACTAAGTTGTTTGCAATAGATGCAGTATGACAAGCCAAAATGTTGTACCATATGTTGTAGCGCTAAAAAACTTGAGCGAGGAGATATCCATGGTGATAATTACCGCAGGAATGATTGGGGTTGGTAAAACAACTCTTACAGGCTTAATCGCAGACCACTTACATACCAAGGCGTTCTTTGAACCCGTTGGTAACAACCCAGTGTTGCCGCTTTACTACAAGGATCCTAAACAATACGGGTTCCTATTACAGATTTTCTTTTTGAACAAACGTTTTTCAATGATCAAGAAAGCATTGGCAGATGATAACAATGTGCTGGATCGCTCGATTTATGAAGATGCCTTGTTCACCAAAGAAAATAACAAGGAAGGTAACATTTCAGATACTGAACTCGAAGTGTACCTCAACCTTTTAGACAACATGATGAATGAACTTCAGGAATTGCCTAAAAAAGCGCCTGATTTGATGGTCTACTCAGAAACCGATTTTGAGACCATCCTGTACCGAATTAAAAAACGTGGCCGTGACTACGAACAATTCGACAATGACCCTGCCCTGCGTGACTACTACTATAAAATGTGGTCAGCTTACAAAGAATGGTATCGCGATTACGACGCCTCTCCAAAAATGAAAGTTGACTTACAAAAATACAATCTTGAAGATCCTAAAAATGTCACTGAAGTTCTTGGCGAAATCGATGAACATTTGAAGAGTATCCGCAACTAAACCAAAATACCGACCAAGAAAGATTTCAACTTTCTGGTCGGTATTTTTATTACTTATGTTGTGTGAAACGCTAACTAGTCATCCGTTTGGGCGGCCAATTCAGCAATTGATTGCGCGTAAATCGCTGAAGCACGATAGATATCATCAACTGGAATAAATTCGTTTGGCTGATGCATCGTGTCTTGAACGCCAGGGAACATTGCCCCAAATGCTACCCCACGTTTCATCAAACGGCCGTAAGTGCCACCGCCCACAACTTCTTCTTTAGCTGGCAAACCGGTTTGATCATGGTAAACATTGAGCAACGTCTTTACAATGGGATCTTCTGGAGAAACGTAATGTGGTTCCATCGCGCGTCCGGCAACCGCTGTTCCATGATGCATTTCGGCACCTTTGACAACAGCAGCTGTGATTTCTTCTGCAGACGTGTTCTTTGGATAACGGAAGTTCAAGGTTACTTCACCATGATTATCCTTAAAGTTCATAATCCCAATATTCATCGATAACGCACCCATCACGTCATCAGTAATCTTAACGCCTAAATGGGCGCCAACAGTGTCGTCGTGAACATCATCTGCAATAAATTGAACAAAGTTAGCTGCCGCACCATCAAATGTTTGCGTCGCTAAGAAGGCGCCTAGATAAGTTCCAGCATTGATTCCGTTTTCAGGCCATGCGCCATGTGAGGCTTTCCCATCAACATGCAAATGAATGCCATCGCCATCAGTGGTGACTTCACCGGTAACTGGTGCTTTATCCAAAAAGGCAGTGAAAGCAGCAACAAATGCTTCATTGTCACTGCTGGTCACAACAGCATCAGCTTCAGCAGGCACCATGTTATCACGTTCACCAGAGGCAAACGAAACCAACGTGTTAACTGTATCCGCATTTTGCTCGCCCTCAAAACTAGCTTTCAGCGTGATGTTGCCTTTTTCACCGTTGATAATTGGGAATTCTGCATCAGGAGAAAAACCAAGTGTTGGCGCTGGTTCAACTTCAAAGTAACGGGTCATCCCCGTCCAATCTGATTCTTCGTCTGTGCCGACAATGAAACGAATTTTACGTTTGAGTGGCAAACCTAATTCAGAAACAATCTTCAGGCCATAGTAGGCAGCCATCCCAGGTCCCTTATCGTCAGACGCACCACGGGCGAACAACTTACCGTCTTTTATGGTTGGTGTAAATGGATCGGTATCCCAACCTGTTCCAGCGGGCATTTCGTCCACGTGTGCTAAAACGGCCAATGTTTCTTTTGCATCAGGATCACCAAGTTCAACGTAACCAACAACGTTATCAATATTTTTAACGCGGAAGCCGTCACGTTTAGCAATGCCCAAGAACGTTTCCAAGCCAGCCTTAGGACCAGGGCCTAAAGGTGCATCATCGGTGGCTTTGCTGTCATCACGAACACTGGGCACCTCCAACATCGTTTGCAGATCCGTCATTAGATCCGCTTTTCGTTTATCAACTTCTGCTTTCCAATCAGTCATGCATCGTCTCTCCGTTTCTTCATTAAGGTTGAAGCACTAGTTATAGTCTAGCATATCCACCCTCTCACGGCTCCTGTTTTAGCCCGCTGTTTTGCCAGGACATGCTATACTTTATGAAAGCGGACCAAGGAGGTTGCTTATGTCCATTCAACCAATAACAGAAACAATTTTACGTCAAACAATTCAGCCACGTCCTGAAAATAGCCATAAGGGCACATACGGCAGGTTAACTTTAGTCGGCGGTAATGCTCAATTTGGCGGCGCCATCATCATGGCAACAACTGCTGGCATCTATTCCGGCGCTGGCTTGACCACAACACTGACCGATCCCGTTAATATCACAGCGTTACACGCCCGTATGCCGGAAGCAATGGTGACCGATTTTCACGATGAGACAACCCTAACCGAATTGATCAGTAACGCCAACAGTATCGTTGTCGGCCCTGGACTCGGTTCAGATGAAGCGGGGTTAACTGCCCTTAGACGCGTGTTTGCGACCGTTCAACCACAACAATCACTCACAATTGACGGTTCTGCCATCGATTTAGTGGCCAAACACGATCTGCCATTGCCAAACGCTAAACTTGTGTTCACACCTCACGAAATGGAATGGCAACGGTTATCCGGCATCACAATCAAGGATCAAACCCCAGACAATAATCAACAAGCTGTCGCAAAACTTGGTGGCATTGTTGTCCTTAAAAAACATCATACTCAAGTCTACGCTGGCCACCAAATTTTTGAGAATCCTGGTGGCACACCTGCAATGGCCACTGGCGGAATGGGTGACACTCTGGCTGGCATGGTTGGTGGCTTCGCTGCTCAATTTGCGGACCAACTCAATGCCGTCTTGTCAGCCGTTTATATTCATAGCCAGATTGCTGACGACTTGGCGCACAACGCCTACGTTGTTCTACCGACACAAATCAGCGAAGAAATTCCTTGGTATATGAAACAATACTCGTTACCCCAATCTACTAAAATATAAAAAAAGAGCATCACTCAACCGCCAATTCTTGGCAGGTCAAAGTGATGCTCATTTTTTTATTGATTTAATCCTGAGTGAGGTCAGCCGCTGCCTTAAGCGCGTTAACTTCATCCTCTGATAGTGCCCGATAATGACCCGGCAACAATCCCGTGGACAGTTTAAGCGGCCCAAATGATAAGCGTTCCAGCCGCACGACCCGTTGTCCAAAGCTACCAACCATCCGTTTGACCTGATGGTACTTACCTTCTGTCAAGGTAAGCTGAATCGTTGTTTGATCCAATACTGAGTCATATGCGCCCAATTTCATATCAGCCGGTTTCAGCACTGTACCGTCTTTTAACGTAACACCTGCTGCAACTTGGGCAACATCATCTTCAGTCAGCGTTCCAGTCACAATGGCCTGATAAACTTTCGTCACGTGATGTTTAGGATTGGTCAACCGATGCCCTAACTCACCATTATTCGTAATCAGCAATGCCCCAGTTGTATCTTTATCCAAACGTCCGACCGGGAACAAATCATCACGATAGTCAGCTTTATTAAACAGATCCATTACTGTTTGTGCTGCCTTATCTGTAGTCGCTGTCACTACTGCGACAGGTTTATTCAACAAAAAGTAAAAATAACGTTGGTAGACAACACGTTGACCACCGACTAAAACATTATCATGATTCGGATCAATCGATTGACGTGCTTGTTTAGCAACATTGCCATTAACTTCAACGTGTCCATCACGGATAAGCGTGTGCGCTTCACTACGCGTTGCCACCCGCATTTCTTTCAAGTATTTATCTAAGCGAATGCCTTTGGACACAATGTTACCTCCGAAACTATCAATTATTTAATGTGAAAACGCGTGCGAATCCGTTCCACCCGGCTACCAAGCATTTTATCTGCCAGTCTAAACCGCAAACTAAGGTAAGCATATGCACCACCACCGAGAACAACAGAAATCAACAATTCAATGAACGCCGTTACTTTGAACTGCGTGTTCATAACGTGATCGATACCCCAAACAGATAATCGGGCCACAATATACGTAACTAACGAGAACACAATAATTTGATTGAGTCGATGTAAAAGACCATCCCAGTCGATATCAAAATGCCGGTTCAAATTACGTAAGATTAGTACACTGGAAACAGTGAAGCCAATCAACGTTGCAGCCAACGGTCCTAATGGTTGTGCCAATGCCACCATTGGAAATTGGAGTACCATTTTGACAATCAAACCAACCACCATATACCAGATAACTGCCTTATTTTGATCAACGCCTTGCATAATTGTCGACAACACTGTAAATAAACCAAACAAAACAGATAAATACGATGAAAATTCAAGAATTAATGAACCGGCCAGTGAGTAATGGTAAAAGAATGTGTAGAGTGGCACAGAAATAGCAGCCATCCCCAAGGCAGATGGGATCATGATGAAGCTGAATAGTTCTAACGTAAAGTTGATCTGCCGACTAGTCGAAGCACTATCCTTTAGCGTATGTGCTTCAGTTAACATCGGGATTGCAGTGGCCGCTAACGCGGAGGCTAACGATACTGTAATCATAATGATTTTGTTGGCATTGAAATCAAAGTAAGCATACAGCGTGTTTTGAACGGCATAGCTTAAGTTTGAAGTCACGTGCATGATTCTAAAGAACGTGACCTGATCAAATAACTGATAAATAGCAATGGCACTTGGCACAATGGTAAACGGAATTGCCTGCCAGATAATCTGTTTTAGCAGTTGACCAGTTGTAATGACCAAGCCGCCCTTGGCGTTTTCAATCTTTTTATGGAAATACTGACGATGACGCCACATTTCATAAATTAATACGGCAATACCAGCAACAGCCCCCAGCCCTGCCGCAAATGTCGACTGGACAACAGCACGTGGCCAATTGTGTGCTGGTGCCGACCCAACCTGCATAATCAGATAGGCCGTTAATAACATATAAATGACTCGTACGACTTGTTCCACAAACTGAGAAATCGCGCTCGGTGCCATCATGTGATATCCCTGGAACATCCCCCGCATCATCGATAATGTTGGGAAAACAAACACCGCAAGGGTCAATGACCGTAATACTGGGATGACGTTTGGATCACCAGTAGTTAGTGATTGCGTTGGTGCCATAAACCACAGCAACGCAGCAGCCACTAATCCCGTAACCAGTGATAGTAATAAGCCACGTTTGAACAAACGGTAGCCGACCCCATACTCATTCAAAGCATTATAGTGGGCAATCAACTTAGAAATGGCTGCTGGAATCCCAGCAGTAGAAATCATTAAGACAATGGAGTATACGTTATATCCTTTTGAAAACAGCGCGTTGGCCTGATTGTAAAATGTGCCAAACCAAGCAACCCACGGAATAATGTACAGCGCGCCTAATACTCGCGATGTGATGCTGGCTGCCGTCATCCATCCTGTACCACGCAGAATCTGCTCTTGGTCAGATACGGCTCCCGATTCAAATCCCGGTCGTTCAACAATCTCACCGAGATCTTCGCTGTCGCTACTATCGTCTTTCGTTTGAGCAAATGTTGTTTCTTCATGGACAACAGGAATGGTCCGTTCTAAAGGAACCGCTTGGGAACCCTCAGCATTACGCGTATCCTCATCAGTATTAGCCATCGCCGACTCTGCTGATGAATCAGGATAAGCCGTCCAACGACTCGAAACTAAGTGAAGTGGCTTTTCTTCTTTCTCAACCTCACGTTCGAGTTCAGTCTCTGATTGAGCCTGTGATTGCAATTCGGCTTTCACATCAGATGCTGCACTTGTGTTTTCTTCAACAATTTCAGATTGAGCACTGTCAGCAACATGTTTGTCCTGTGCGCTCGACTTCAACTGTGTAAGATTCGATACTGCAGCAGTCGAATCAGCAACCATATCACTGTCGGAAATGTGACTCGTGGATGCAGTAACTGATTCATTCTGAGGGCTAACTGTTGCTGTTGAATCGGCCATTGAAGAAACTTCCGATTGGCCCCCCTGCAAATGCAGTTTGCTTAGTAATGCTTCACGACGTTGGCGCCGCCGATACTGCTTTCTGGTCGGAATTGCCTGAATATTTTCGTTTTGTGGATCTTCCTTTGACATAAAAACTCTCAATTCTTTTTTCGATTTGGATAGTTTCCAACATGCGTAAATTGTTTTCTTAAACTATTAGTGTACCGCGTTGTAGCAATTTCAAACACCTTAAATGCCATTATTAAACCAAGCTTTAATGAACCTTAGTTAATGGTCGAAAATTGAAAACCTAACATGCCGACATACTATTGACTAGTGCCACTCAGTAACTGAATTGCCTGATACTTGTTACTTCGAGGCCAACACTAAAGCCACGTAAAACGCAGTAATACCATTGATTATACCGAGATTGTCGCATCTAATTCAACAAAAAATGTCACTAATTGTTGGCTTAACACCAAAAAACAATTAGTGACACATTATTTACATTAAGACGACGCTAATTAGCAACCACGTTAACCAACTTGCCCGGCACAACGATCGTTTTACGAACCGTTTTGCCATCAATGGCCTTTTGCATGTGCTCGTCAGCCATCGCGATCTTTTCCAAATCATCCTTGCTGATATCTTTATCAACTGTGGCATGACTCTTAACTTTACCATTAACCTGCAGAACCACTTCAATCGTGGCCTCTACTAGTTTGCTAGCATCATAAGTTGGCCAAGGCTGGTAACTGATGGTGTCAGATTCATGGAAGTAGCTCCACAATTCTTCAGCAACGTGAGGAACCAATGGCGACAACATCTTGATGAAGCCTTCCATGTACTCAACTGGTAGATCATCAACCTTGTGGGCTTCATTAACAAAGACCATCATTTGAGAAATGGCTGTGTTAAAGTGCATCCGGCTGTAGTCTTCCGTGACCTTCTTGACCGTTTCGTTGTACACCTTGTCCAGTTTGCCATCATTGATCGTTGTTACACGATCACGCAGATGATTGTTTTCATCAATCAGCAAACGCCAAACGCGTTGAATCCACTTGTATGAACCATTGATGCCGTCTTCACTCCATGGCTTGGATTCTTCCAAAGGTCCCATGAACATTTCGTACAAACGAAGCGTATCAGCACCGTATTTTTCAACGATTTCATCAGGATTAATAACGTTCCCTTTAGATTTCGACATTTTTTCGTGATTGTCACCAAGAATCATCCCCTGGTTAACCAACTTATGGAATGGTTCCTTTGTTGGCACAACACCGAGATCATAAAGAACCTTGTGCCAGAAACGGGCATACAGCAAGTGAAGCACGGCATGTTCCGCACCGCCGATGTACAAATCAACAGGCAACCAGTACTTCAATTTTTCAGGGTCTGCCAAAGCCTTGTCATTATGTGGATCGATATAACGCAAGAAGTACCATGATGAACCGGCCCACTGTGGCATCGTGTTCGTGTCACGTTTACCATGCCGGCCATTTTCATCCGTAACGTTGACCCAATCGTCAATGTTAGCAAGTGGACTTTCACCAGTTCCAGATGGTTCCAGCTGGTCCGTGTCAGGCAGTGTTAGTGGTAACTGATCTTCTGGAACTAAGGTTGTTTCACCATCATCCCAGTGAATCACTGGAATTGGTTCACCCCAGTAACGTTGGCGACTGAAAATCCAATCCCGCAAACGGTAGTTGACCTTTTTGGCACCGGCATCATGCTCAGTTAGCCAGTCAATCGCTGCTGAGATGGCCGTTTTCTTATCCATCCCGTTCAAGAAGCCAGAGTTGATGTGCGTACCATCGCCGGTAAAGGCTTCCTTATCCAAGTCGCCACCTTCAATAACAGGTTTGATTGGCAAACTGAATTTGGTAGCAAACTCATAGTCACGTGGGTCATGCGCTGGCACAGCCATTACGGCACCAGTACCGTATGAAGCCAATACATAGTCGGCAATCCAAATTGGCACCTGTTCACCGTTAACTGGGTTAATCCCGTAAGCACCGGTGAAGACCCCGGTTTTATCCTTGTTCAAATCCGTCCGTTCCAAATCTGACTTGGACTCGATTTGTTTACGGTAAGCATCAACGGCAGCCTTTTGGTCAGGCGTTGTAATCTGGTCGACAAGATCGTATTCCGGCGCCAGCACAAGATAAGAAACACCAAACATCGTATCAGGACGGGTAGTGAACACTTCGATCTTCGTGCCTTCATGACCGTCAACAGCGAACTGAACACTGGCACCTTCTGAGCGACCAATCCAGTTTCGTTGTTGCTCTTTGATGCTTTCAGGCCAGTCAAGATCATCTAGGTCATCCAGCAAGCGGTCAGCGTAAGCTGTAATCTTCAACACCCACTGCCGCATTGGGACACGGTAAACGGGATAACCACCACGTTCTGTTTTACCATCAACGACTTCCTCATTGGCAACAACAGTGCCACCCATAAAGTCAGGGGCCCAGTTAACCATGATTTCGTCTTCGTAGGCCAAACCACGTTTGTACAACTGTTCAAAAATCCACTGTGTCCACTTGTAGTATGAAGGATCTGTCGTGTTGACTTCGCGATCCCAGTCATAAGAAAAGCCCAGCGATTTAACCTGCTTACGGAAGACGTCGATATTTTGGTCAGTAAAGCCTTTGGGATTATGACCGGTTTTCAGTGCATACTGTTCCGCTGGCAGTCCAAAAGCATCCCAACCCATTGGATGTAACACATTGTATCCCTGCATCCGCTTCATTCGGCTCATGGCATCCGTTGCAGTGTAACCTTCTGGATGACCAACATGCAGTCCCTGACCGGATGGATAAGGGAACATATCTAATGCGTAATATTTTGGCTTATCGGAAAAGTCTGGCGTTTTAAACGTATCGTTCTTTGACCAAAATTTTTGCCACTTTTTTTCAATTTTTGTATGATCGTATGGCATGTTTTGCCCTCCCAGAAAAAATTAATTAACAAATAAAAAACGCCCTGTCGATTATCGTCACTGTTACATCAATAACGACAACCGATAGGACGATGCGGATCGCGGTACCACCTATCTTCTTACCACAACAATTATGGTAAACACTTAAGGTCGGTAACGCTGACAAACGAAAATAGCTACTGGCGTTATGATAACGCCGTTCACCATCTTAGTGATTATCGGTGAGTTCATTCTGTCGTCAACACTGACTCGCACCACCTGTCAGCTCGCTTAAGATCACGACACAACTACTAATCCGTCACTTTTACTTGTTAAAATATTGTTCATAGCATAGCAAAATACGCGTGACATTACAAGTCAGCATCCGCTTGAGAATGAATGCTATACTGGCTTTAAAACAACTTCGGAGGTCATCACTATCTTTGTTTTGTCACAAACACACTGGCAACGCGTCAGAAATCTCGTTGCCATTATTTGTTTTATTATTTTTCTAATCCTATTAGCCGGTGTCGTAACGGATGCAAGCTGGCTGCATCAACTCGATCAATTCGGCACCCATATTGTCCGCCACCCAGTGACTGAGGAACGAACGTGGTTCTTTCGCAATATAACAAGGCTCGGCAATGTAAAATTTACTATGATCGTGATGGTCGTCTTTTCACTCGGCCTCTGGTGGCGAAAGAAATATCAAGGCGCTGTTTTCTTCTTTGTTAACGTTGGCGTATTTGCACTTGCTGTAAATACGATTCTTAAAAGCTTGGTTGAACGACCACGACCAATCATTACGCATTTAGTGGCCGCTGGAGGATTTAGTTTTCCTAGTGGTCACTCAATGAATGTCACGTTGATGTATGGCTCACTGATTATTCTGTGTAATCTGTATGTTGACCGGTTGCATTTACGGGCCGCTTTTAACACACTCCTAACATTACTCATTATTACTATTTGTCTCAGTCGCGTGTACCTCGGTGTTCATTTTCCTAGTGATGTTTTGGCCGGAAGCGCCCTCGCCTGGTCCGAATTACTCATGTCACGATACCTCTTTTTCAAAACAACTTCGATTCATGCAAAACGATAAATAAGGTCGTTGACGATAACTAATCCATTAGTTACCATCAACGACCTTATTTTAATGCTTAGCAATCAACCTTCGTGAGACTTCTTGATTCGTGACCCCCAACGATCACGTTGCACGATTTTTTCTTCGAAATCACGAATGAAATCAAGTGTCTCTTGGAATTTACCGCGACCAAAAACGTCCAGCCAACCCTTGAAACGGTCCTGTGCAACATCCCATAATTTAGTCTCAACTTCACTACCCTTAGGCGTTAAGTGAAGTGTCTTGTGACGACGGTCAGCCATGTCATCTTCCTCGTAGACATAGTCTTGTTTAAGTAATCCCGCAACTTGACGGGAAATTGCACTCCGAGTAACACGGTGCATGTCGGCCAGATCCATTACGCTTAACAGTGTTTCTGCCTGCGCAATTTCAGTCAAAATCAACCATTGATCAAACGACATTCCAAAATCACTCGCTGGTCCGGAGGCAAATTCGTTTAAATACTTGCCCACAAACAAGTATTCTTCAATGTAGCCTTGCATTAACTCTAAGTCTTGCTTTTTTTCTGTCATGTTTCCACCCAATTCAACAATCCGTTTAACTGTTGAAAGCATAACATATTGTTCCCATAGAGTAATCAAAAAAAAGCAATTTCAAGAAATAAATATCGATACACTTAATTGTTAAACATTTTTATCTTATTTTTCGGTGATCCAGGGCGTTGACCAGTAGTGCAACAATGACTAGCAATAATGCCACTAAGAATACGTTATGAACACCATTAGCCAATACACGCCGCAAAGTTGGTAATAATGCAACTGGTAAATTTTTCGCCGTGTGCGGATTAATCAATGCGTTAAGCATGCGTAAATTGATGTCGTGATGTTGTGCCACACCATGAGCCAACGTTGCATTCATGACAATACCGTAAACGGCTAACATAATTGTTTGTGCCAAGCTCCGGGCCAGGGTATTGAAGGATGTCGCCATCCCAATAATCGCTGGATCAACTAAGTGTTGTGTTGTCACCGTGGTACTAGTGATGGTTAACCCAAAACCAACGCCGAGTTCCGCTGAAATCAGTAAAAATCCCCAGAATGGTGTTTGCCCTGGCAGTAGAACCAAGATAATTGCGCCAATTAACACGGTTGTAATACTGGCAAACAAAATTTTTTGTGGCCGTAACTTGCCGATGACCCGACCTGCGATAAATGAACCGACGATCCACATCACTGAACTTGGCGTAACCGCAAACCCCGCTTGAGCGGCCTGCAGTCCTAATAATCCCTGGGTCCACGTTGGAATATAAACGTTAAAACAAATCAGAAAACCAGAAATGAGTGCAGCTACACCATTTTGAATCACAAACGTCCGGTTGCTAAATAAACTGAGATCGATAATCGGATCACTGGCACGACGTTCTTGGCGGATGAATAGCCATAACCCAACTGCTGCAATAATAAAACAGCCAGCAACAATCAACAGGTTGCTGTGTCGCTCGCCCACCACTTGAAAACCATACATTAGCCCCAATAAGGCAACCGACAGCCAGACACTACCTGCAACATCTAACGGACTGGAAGCTGCCGCTTGTTTAGGCTCGTGCAAATACAGTGCGATTAGTAGCATCGTAATGAGCCCAATCGGAATATTAATGAAGAAAACCCAATGCCAACTTAACTGATCTACGATAAAACCACCCAGTAACGGCGCGACGACCGAAGCAATGCCCCATGCCGAACCATTCAGTCCCATGATTTGTGCCCGTTTCTCAAATGGATAAATATCGGCAATGATCGTAAAGGAAACCGGCATAATCGTTCCGGCCCCAATGCCTTGCACAGCACGCCATAAAATCAGTGTCAGCATAGAGTTGGAAAGACCGCTCATCATTGAACCAAACGTAAACACAGCCAGCCCGAACAAAAATACCGGTTTACGGCCGATCCGATCAGACAGTTTGCCATAAATCGGCGTAGCCAACGAATTCGTTAGTAGATAAATTGAAAAAATCCAGTTCATTAAGGTCACGCCGTGCAGTTCTCCAACGATGGTCGGCATCGCCGTAGACACAATCGTCCCCTCAACTGCCGACATAAACGTCGCCACAAACAGTGCAATGGTTACCAACACAACATTGGTTTTATTATTTTTCATTGTGTATTCCTTTTTAGGTATGTTTTTTACAAAAAAAGACTCCTGATGTCTGTGTGATCGTAATCCAGTCCACCGGGAGTCTTGCTATTGTGTTAATTAAATAACTACTTGCTTTCGTTGACAACAACATCTGCGTCAGCAACAGCTTGCTTCAATGCATCAATCTTATCGGTCTTTTCCCATGGCAAATCCAAATCAGGACGACCAAAGTGACCATAAACAGCCGTTTGTTTGTAAATTGGCCGTTGGAGATCCAGCATCTTGATGATACCAGCAGGGCGTAAGTCAAAGACTTTCCGAATTGCCGCAGTCAACGTTTGTTCAGACACATTGCCGGTTCCAAACGTATCGACAGAGATAGAAACTGGTTGCGCTACACCAATTGCATATGCCAACTGAACTTCAACCCGATGAGCCATGCCGGCAGCAACAATATTTTTAGCAATGTACCGCGCAGCGTATGAAGCAGACCGATCCACTTTAGTCGCGTCCTTACCAGAGAATGCACCACCGCCGTGACGAGCAAAACCACCGTACGTATCCACGATAACTTTCCGACCAGTCAAGCCAGCGTCCCCTTGAGGGCCACCAATAACAAAGCGACCAGTTGGGTTAACCAAGTACTTCGTGTTCTCATCCAGATAACGAACCGGAATAACCGCCTTGATTACCTGTTCAATCACATCATGGCGAATTTGATCCAGCTCAACGTCGGGGTTGTGCTGCGTGGAAAGCACCACTGTGTCAACACGAACTGGTTTACCATCATCATCGTATTCAACGGTCACTTGTGCCTTAGCATCTGGCCGTAAGTAATCAATGACACCGTCCTTACGTAACTGCGCAATCTTACGCATTAACGCATGACTCAAAGCAATTGGCAATGGCATCAATTCAGGTGTTTCATCAATCGCATAGCCAAACATCATGCCTTGGTCACCAGCACCAATCTTGTCCAGTGGATCTTCATCACCTTCGCGACGCTCTAAGGCATCGTCAACACCCTGTGCAATATCAGGTGACTGTTCATCAATTGCGACAAGGACGGCACATGTGTCGCCATCAAAACCAAGCTTAGCATCGGTGTAGCCAATCCCTTTAATCGTGTCCCGTACCGTTTTTTGAATATCAACGTATGCGGAGGTGGAAATTTCACCAAACACGAGGACGAGCCCAGTAGTAACAGACGTTTCACAGGCCACACGCGCTTGTGGGTCCTGAGCTAAAATTGCATCCAAAATTGAATCACTAATTTGATCAGCGATTTTATCCGGATGTCCTTCTGAAACAGATTCAGAAGTAAATAAATGACGTTCTTGCATAAAAGATTTCCCCCATCTAATAAATTCCGGTTACAAGGCCTCTAAACAAAAAGAACCGTTACATCATCAGAATTTGACGTAACTGTTCCCTGTTTATCCTATCGGGAACGAAACTCATAACTTACTTATGGTAACACGTTACTAACCGGTTAAAAAGACGTGATTTCGTTGACCCCGCTCATAAAGTTGATTAGCATAGAAACATATTATGTCATTTTGAGAAAGGAGGCCCTTATGCCCACGCAAACTCGCAAGCAGCGTCATGCCACAAGTTTTTTTGACAATATGCCCTGGCAACCACTACTTATCTTCACAATTGCTCAAAACATTATCTGGTGGAGCTTTCCGATTCATTACGGCCGACTTACGGGTGCTGCCTTTCATGGCAATCAATTACTGTTATTGGCTTATACAATTGTCATGAGTCTCACAACTTTTTTGATGTTTCAGGCCAACTTTAAATCGTTATGGGCGCACGTCCCCATTTTGATCAGTCTAATTCTGGCCTTCTCTGGCATCATTCGTGGTAACTTAGAAATCTTGATTATGTTACTCATGTTCTCGAGCTTTTGGTTAGTGGTCGAAATGCGCTGGTTGAACTTACAAAACATTTGGGGGCTCATCATTTACGCCTTACTGTCAACCTTTCCCATCAGTAGCGCCATTTTCTTTTTTCAAAACCGCTTTCTTTCAATGACCTTTTTAATCCAGCTAATTCCGTTGGTGGCCTGTCAATTGTTTTTTATGATGCCAATTTTTGAAACTGAAGGCAAACGACGTGTCATTGCCACTGCGATAACCGGTGTGTTGTTAATCGCAGCCATTTTATTCTTCCATTTTTCACTACTGGGTGTTTTAGCGATGGCAGTTGTGATTATAACGTTCTGGTTTAGTATCAACTATCCTAATCTAAAGGCACAATATACGGCCGCAGTTTACATTGTGCTCGAACTGATCACCTATTTAATCTTAGTTTTTGCTTAGTTTATTGACTGCTTGGTAATTGAAAGAGGAACCTTCCATTTTTCGGAAAGTTCCTCTTTTTTGTTTACGCTGCCTTAAGTTTAAAAACACTTAAATGACTGACAATCTGGATTCTGACGTTACGCTGACCGGAAACGCCGTTCCTTGGGACCGAGTTCAACTCGCCAAAAACGCGATTTTCACCCTTGATTATGAGCCGAAGTACACGTCTCATAAGTCATCCCGCAACACTAAGCGGCCAAATTCTCGCCGCCAAGTGTTGCCGACATGGAACTCTGTTTCCGGTCAGCTTCACTCCTATCACAACTTAGCCGACTATTTACAAAAAAAGGTTGTTACGTGTCAAATGGAATCTGCAACCATATAAGCAGAACGGTACCAATGTTAACAACCACAAACGGCAGCTAATAATTAAGCCGTGACAGGTCCACCAGCCAGTTTTTCCTTGAGGTACTGTCCCGTGACACTGGTCTTTGTTTGGGCTACCTCGGCTGGGGTACCAGCAGCGACCAACTGGCCACCCTTCGTACCACCTTCAGGACCCATGTCCACAATGTAGTCAGCGTTAGCCATGACGTCCAAATCATGCTCGATCACAATAACTGTGGCGCCCTCATTAATGAGTTGATCAAACACCCGCAGCAACTGCTGAATATCTAATGGATGAAGCCCCACAGACGGTTCATCAAAAACAAATAACGTACCGGTCTGGCGACGGCCCATCCGTGATACCAGTTTCAAACGCTGTGCTTCACCACCGGACAATGTTGGGGTGCTTTCACCGAGTTCAAGGTAACCTAGACCCATGTCATGTAGAGCACTCAACGTATTTGCTACGCTTGGTACATCAACAAACAGGTTACGTGCATCATCGACGGATAACGCCAGAATGTCAGCAATCGAAAGATCGTGCCACTTCACACTTAATGTTTCTTGATTATAGCGTTGACCGTGGCATTGAGGACAAATTTCCTCGACATCTGGTAAGTACTGAACATCCATACTTATTGTGCCAGTACCATGACATAGTGGGCAGGCGCCATCATTTAAATTGTAAGAAAAGTGACTGGCCGTCCATCCCTTTTCTTGTGCATCTTTGGTATTGGCAAACAAGTTTCGAACGGTATCCAACACACTCGTGTAAGTCGCAACGGTTGAACGGACATTTTTACCCACTGGCACAGAGTCAACCATGACCACATTATGAATCTTAGCTCGATCTAGCTGTTTGACCTGTTTTGGCAGTGGCTGATGTTTAACATCCGCAAGAATCCCAGGGATTAGACTATCTAGCACTAGCGTTGTTTTCCCAGCTCCAGACATCCCCGTCACAACAGACAACCGGTTCTTGGGAAATTGCGCTTTAACATCACTAATATTAAAACGATTGGTTACCTCAATTGATAATTTGCCCTTTGCAAAAAGCTGTTTATCAGTCAATTGTGGCCGTTCTCGAATTGGTGCCGTGCCGTTTAAGAATGGCGCAATTAAGGAAGACTCATGCTTACGAATCGTGGCAACAGTTCCATGATTGACAACCTGTCCGCCTTGCTTCCCCGCTCCAGGGCCAATTTCGATAACGTAGTCGGCGGCCGCAATGATACTAACATCATGATCTACAACCACCAGTGAATTACCCTGCTCAACTAGTTGATGGAAAACTTTAATCAGTCCAGTAACGTTGGCCGGGTGCAAACCGACAGAGGGTTCATCAAGAACATACAAAACGCCTGTGGTTTCACTGCGCAATGTGCGTCCTAATTGGATTCGTTGCAACTCACCCGTCGACAATGTGTTACCGGCACGATCTAACGTCAGGTAATTAAGTCCCAAATCCGTAAGTGGCGTCAAACTTTCTTTAAATTCTTTGACCAGGTCCGTACCTAAATGCTGAACGCGTTTGGGTAACCACGGAACAATCGTATCCGCAAACTTCATTAGTTGATCCAAGTCCATTTTGGTAATTTCCGCAATGTTGTGTCCTACAACAAGCTGATTTAACAGTGCTGGATCAAAACGAGAGCCATGACACGTTGGACATGTATCAAACACATAGAACTTGTTGAGCCGTTCAATCGCCCGCTCGTTAGTCGTGTTGGCCATTGAATCTTCCACGGCATTGTAGGCATTTTCGTACATTGCATTATCCATATGGAAGATCTTGCCCTTCGAACTCGGAATGTTAATGGCGTAAGGCTGCTTTTTGCCATGTAATACTAAATCCTTTGCTTCATCAGACAGGTCCTTATAAGGCACATCGATGGGGATTCCCACCGCTTCCGCTACCAACGGCATAAAGTTGCGACCAGCTAAGTGCCAGGACGCAACGGCTCCCTCACGGATAGTGAGATTTTCATCCCCAATAAGCCGGTCAGCGGCAATTTGACGAACTTCACCGACCCCACCACACGTTGGACACGCTCCGCCTGCATTAAAAGCAAAATCCTCGGCACCACGACCACGATATCGAACACCACATGTTGGACAGACAATCCAACCATCATTTTCCGCCACTTCAATGGTCGGTGGCACACGGTGACCGTTTGGGCAGACTGTGGACCCCAATCGTGAAAACATCAATCGTAAAACATTTAGACTCTCACTCATTGTACCCACTGTTGAGCGAACACCTGGCACCTGTGGTCGTTGACGCAACGCTAATGCAGATGGCAAGTATTGAACCGACTCAACATTGGCCGCGCCGACCTGACTAATCCGCCGTCGCGTATATGTAGACAGTGCGTTTAAATAGCGCCGTGCCCCTTCAGCGTATAATACCCCCATCGCCAGCGAGGACTTCCCAGAGCCCGATCTCCCGGTAATGGCGACAAACGCATTTAACGGAATATCAACATTCACATTTTTAAGGTTATTGACTCGTGCACCACGCACTTCAATATTATCTGGAATCGTTTCTTTATGCTGGATTGCCATTTAATCACTCCTCCTATATTATCTCTTAGCTTTGATGTCATCCTTTTTGCGCGCTACAACAAGGAACCAAGCTATTTAAACGCACAGTCATTAAGATGATCATTCACAAGTCCGCTGGCTTGCATAAACGCGTAGACAGCCACGGGTCCCATAAATTTAAAGCCTCGACGCTTTAAATCCTTAGCAATTTTGACAGACAGTGCTGTCTTCGCATGCACATCATTTTCAGTAGCCACGTTGTTTACAAGTGGCTGATTGTTTACAAATGCCCACCAATAAGTTGCAAAACTCCCAAATTCTTTTTGAACTTTGATGAAGGCTTGCGCATTGCTTACCGTTGCGGCCAGCTTAGCCCGATTACGAATAATTCGAGCATCCTGTAAGAACGGCTGCCAATCTGCATCGGTCATGTTCGCCACCTTTTCGATGTCATAACGATCAAAATCTTCATTAAAAGCTGCCCGCTTGTTTAATACCGTGCGCCACGATAGTCCAGCTTGATACATTTCCATACACATTAATTCAAACAAGGCATGATCATCACGATGCGGCTTGCCCCATTCCACGTCATGGTAAGTCTGCATTAACCCTGGTTCTTGACCCCACGCACACCGAATTGTCATTCGCACACCTCCCACTTATTGATAGATAGTTTACTTTCATTATACGTTTTTCAATCTAAACTTCACCCCGTAAAGAACGGTGATAAAACTATCAATCCGTAAATAAAGCGGTTACAATAAAGATGAATAATAACAAACGTGCAGAACCCACTGGCTTTAATTGGCGACGCTTCTCGTCAGTTTGAGTAAGGGGCGTAATCCTTTGTCAGTGGAACAAACCACGCTGAGGGGGCATCACCATGACATTCTTATGGATTTTGTTCTGGATTTTTATCATCTTAACGATTCTTAACTTAGCTCGTTACGTCGCAACTCGACTAGCACACCGTTCCACTCGTCTAATGCGTATTTACAGTGGCTACTCTGTTCTAGGGTTAGTCATCGTCTGTTTGATTATTGCTGCATTGCACTGAAATGTATTTTATGGACAAAAATAATGGCACCCTTCTTTAACGCTTTTCAATCAAACCACCAACCTCAAAAGTTGATGGTTTTTAAATTTGCAAAGATTTTACATTACGCCACTTTATCTGTTTGAAAAATGATATGTTATTAGTAATATATTGTATGAAAACTAATGATTTGGTTCGAGTAAACTAATTTTAGTCTAAAGAATAGTTTTTTTAAAACAACCTGAGGGGAATTACATTATGTCAATCAAGCTGAAACACATGTTAGTCGTCGTGTTTATTATTTTTACAGTGTCAATCGTTGGCAACTTTGCAAAGGCAAGTTTTGCCTCAACTCGACCACAGTCAAGCCTTAAAAGTGAAAAAGTTGCCAAGTCAAAAACTGTCAACAATAAAAAAAAATCGTCAGAGACAGTTGCGACCACAAACAAACCGTATCCTAACCTTGTTCAGTACCCTCAAGCTTGGATTCTCGTCTCTTTAAAACATCAACGTGTTTACATTATGAATGGTAAACAACGTCTATATACGATGTTGGCTTCTACTGGCATGCATGATAGTACGCCAACTGGTACATTTCACGTGGAAGCGGAACGAGGTACCTATTTCTACGCACCTAAATTTAACGAAGGTGCCTACGACTGGGTATCTTGGAAAGATCACGGTGTTTATTTGTTTCATTCCACACCTACAGATGAACAAAAGCATATCCTTCCTGGTCCAGAAGCCGACCTAGGAAAACGACCATCTTCGCATGGCTGTGTCCATCTCTCCATCCCCGATGCACGATGGGTTTATGAAACAATTCCAACAGGTACGACCGTTAAAATCGTAAGGAGTTAATCTAATAATGACTTTTGTTGATAAACTAGCCTTTCAAATTAAACGTTTTTCCAAAAAGTATCAGTGGTTGTATAACTGTCTGCTTTCTCTCGTGATGATGTTATTGCTATACTTATTTTATGATTTGTTAGCCACCCTTTTTCACTGGCCTAGTGTCTCGCCTACCTTTATTTTAATCATGTTAATCGTTACACTCATCATTCTAGTCATTCAACGCTATCAGCAATTACGGAGGTCGCAACAATTATGAAACGCTGTTTGCTAATGCTACTATGTCTGTCGGGGTTGAGCGGCGTAATTGTCTCTCCAACAACGCCAGTCCAGGCAGATGCAATGCCAGTATCCCAACTGGCCCTTGATGCTAAAACTGGTCATGTATACCAAGAAGAGAATGCGTCAACTGTTCGCCCAATTGCGTCCATTTCTAAACTTTTCACCGTTTATTTTGCCTTGCAAAAGATCCACCAGGGAAAACTTAAGCTAACGGATACTGTTACAGCACCAGCAAACATTGCCAGCCTATCCCAAGATTCAAGACTCGCCAATGTGCCACTCCAAGCTGGCAAGAAGTATTCGGTTCGCGACTTGTTATACACATCACTCATTCATTCGGCCAATAGTTCTGTATTGTTACTGGCTCAAAAAATGTTTGGGAGCCAAGAAAAAGCTGTTAAGCAAATTAACCATCAGGCACACGTGTGGCACCTGAAACATTACCAACTTGTTAACGTGACCGGTCTAAACAATGACTTGATTGGCGACTTACGCGTCCCTGGTACACCTGAAGATGCGGAAAATAAGATGAGTGCCAAAGACGTTGCGACAGTCGCTAGAAAGACTTTGAGTTACTATGGTGATCAGTTATTGAGTATTGCAAGTGAACCACGCGTAAATTTCGATCTATCAGGCTCCTTTCCAACCGAGAATCGAATGTTGCCCACGCAACCGGATCATTTTAACGACACACCTGTTGATGGATTAAAAACTGGTTCTTCGGAAGGCGCGGGGAACTGTTTTGTTGGCACAGCCAAAAAGCACCACCATCGAGTGATCACCGTTGTGTTGGGTGCCGATTATGCTAACAAGGATCAGGTCTTTCAAATTACGCATCAGTTATTCACGACATCATTTCAAAAAATCACCCAGTAACATTGCTTAGTATCAATTAACACATACAATTAAAACACGTCCGCTTTTCAAGCCTTGGTTGCAAGCGTTGAAAAGCGGACGTGTTTTTTAAGAGCATTTTTACTGAAAAATATTTTTTTGGCAATGCCAATTAGTTGATTAGGACTTTAATAATCTGATTATATCCATTGCTACTAATACAGCGACTTCCAAAGAAGCAACGCTTAACAAATTCTGAATTGCAGTAATAAACGTTTTACCTTTATCCTGAACCGCGAGAAAGGCCTTCGTATTCCGAATCACAACTGGAATCAAACCGAACACAATGATCATTAACCATGGTAACCAGCCAAGCAAGATTCCAATAAGCACAAAGACAAATGCCATTCCGGGCACAAACGGATAAAGCTTTACCGCCCGTTGCTTTCCCAGATAATAAGGTAACGTAAAACGTTGATTTTTCATATCTTGTTGCAGGTCACAAATATTATCGGCATACATAACCCCACCGTCTAAAATCACAATGGGCAATGCAATCACAAATAAAGTCAGAATCACGGCCAGATTAGCGGTAATGACAAAATGCCAACCATCAAAATACATCGCTATCGGCAGTTGTTTAGGCATGTTCACGTAAGCTGCAATAAAGATTGTACCAAACCCTTCACATAAACCACTTAATATTTCTCCTAATGGCATTCGCGATAACGGCACTGGCCCTGCCGTGTATGTGATTGCAATCAAAATGGCTAAGCCACCGATAAAGAGCAACACCAAGTTTGTCCGGATTATCAGCAGGATTCCCATGCTACATGCAATGATTAAAAACACCAACATTAATGCCATCATGTGATGCGGGTTCAAATGTTCCCGGCCTAAAATATTATCCCGGCCACGGTAGGCTAAATCCTTGGCTTTGTAGTAATCCTGAACATTGTTAAAACCTGTCACGAAGAATGCAATACTCATTTGGCCAATAAAATAAATCAATGTATTCAGCCAGTTAAACTGACCATAAGCGTAATATGCGTACGCTGTCCCCAATAAAAATGGTAACAAACTGGCTGTTTTGGCTGGCAAACGAATAAGCTCCAAAAACAGTGGCCACGTTAACGGTTTATAATCTGTTTTCATTTATTGCACCACCATTTCCAAGATCAATCCCAGTAATAATGATCCATTGACCCAAAGAATATTACTGATTGCTGGCCATAACTCTTTTTGAAACAAACCGCTATGTGCCGATGTCGTTATTTCATCAGCAGTCGATGTTGTTTTTCCCGCAACCATTTGTTTAAAATGACGGTCGTTGAGTACAACAGCTGGCACTGCTACCATCATGACCGCTAACCACCAAGATAACATTCCTGTCGCCATACCGATGATAATACCGAGAAAACCAATAACGAGGAAACTACGGTAAACGATTAAACTCCACCGCTGCCCTAAATACTCAGGCAAGGTGTGTTTATCTTCATCAATCGTCTGATCACGTAACCCAATAATGTTTTCCGCGAACATTAAATTAGCGGTCGTCGCCATTAATGGTAAACAAAGCAACACAACAGCAATTAACGACCACAAATTGCCCATAACAAGCATCCCCGGCCAGTGCAAAATAATGCCGATCAGTTTTTGTGATGGTACGTTTACATAAAAAGCAGTGAACGGTAGCAATAATCCCAATGAACCGCCTACGAATACTTCGCCCAGCGGCAAACGTGACAATGGCACAGGACCAATCGTATAAAAGATGGCGATGCCAAACCCAATAATTCCCAATAGTAAAAGCATTAAGTTGGTGCGCCAAACTAGCCAAATACCAAGGCAGGTGGCCAGTGTCAGCATCACCACGAGCATAAGTTGAACCAATAACAACGGCAGCTGACGTTTGCCAATAACCGTTTGTGACTGTGCGTTCACTGATCCTTGTGACTTATTGTAGGCCACTAAGTTGCTGATGCCAGTAGTCGCCATTGCGAGCGTCAATGTCACGATAAACAACACAATTGTATTAGCCCAATTTACATCATATCCAAAATCAATTGCAAAAAAGACCCCCACTAGAAACGGCAAAATACTGGCGAGTTTTGTTCGCAGCGCCACTAATTCACCGAAAGATGATAATCTCATAGCTTCCCCCTAAACTTTGCCCTGTTACCTAATCAAAACGGTCTTTCATCCAATTTTATCCTCTTGCCACGATCACAACTACTTACTCCCATGATATCGAAAACTTGAATGCTTTACCAATAGCGGCTGAAAATCATATTCATTAGTCATGCACTGCCTTAAGCTAATGGTTACTTGGCGAGTACACTGGTTTCATCAAAGTCAGCACAATTTAACAGCAAACAATTAGTTTGTGAAACGTGTTACGTAAAATGCAGCCTTTCTCAATTCATTAAAACGAATAATAAACAATAAGTTTTATTTCACCCCTTGTTTGTCAATTTTGGAAACGGTTTCGGCGTTCAACATAATTGTGTACAATAAATAACTTCTTTTTGTGAATATATTCCTGAAGGTCTAGACAATCGACGAATGTAAACGCTATAATTGTTTCATAGTTAATGCACTTATTTATAACTTTTATATTATCTCAGAGGAGTTGTTGGAAATGGCCCAAAAGAATATTGTTGTCGTCGGTGCCGGCTTCGCTGGCGTTTACGCCACCAAGCATCTGGCCAAGCATTTCAAAAAAGATTCCAACGTTAAGATCACACTGATCGATAAGCACTCGTACTTCACCTACATGACGGAGCTACATGAAATTGCCGCCAACCGGGTGGATGCAACTGCCATTCAGTATGATTTACAACGTTTGTTCTGCCGTCGTAAGAACGTTAAGTTAGTGACGGATACGGTTAAGTCAATTAACCGAACCGATAAAAAGGTCGTTACGGAACACGGTTCGTTTGACTATGACTATGTCATTTTAGGCATTGGCTCACAGCCTAACGACTTCGGCACACCTGGCGTTAAGGAACACGGTTTCACCCTCGGTTCTTGGGAACAGGCCGTTGCCCTTAAAGAACACATTGAAAAATCTGTTCGGGCGGGTGCTATCGAAACAGATCCAGACAAACGTAAAGCATTGCTTTCATTTGTTGTCGTTGGTTCTGGGTTCACCGGTACTGAAACCATTGGTGAAATGCGCGACTGGCGTGACCAATTGGCCAAGGATAACAAACTTGATCCAACTGAAATCAAGTTTACCTTGATGGAAATGGCGCCAACCATCATGAACATGTTGGATCGCCGCGATGCAGATAAAGCGGAACGTTACATGACCAAACGTGGTATCAAGATCATGAAGAACACCGGTGTTGTCGGTGTCCATGAAGATCACGTTGACCTCAAAGACGGCTCCACTTTCCCAACTTGCACGTTAATCTGGACTGCCGGGGTTAAAGCAACCGATCAAGCCGCCAACTTCGGTTTGGAACAAGGTCGTGCCGGCCGAATCAAGGTTAATAAGTACACTCAATCAGAAGATCCAAACATCTTCGTTGTTGGTGACGTGTCCTTACTTGACGAAGACGGTTCCGGTAAAGGTCAACCTCAAATTGTCCAAGGTGCTGAAGAAACAGCTCAAGCGGCCGTTTCCAACATCATTAACACAGAGGACGGCAAACCGTTAGTTGAATTCAAGCCAAACTATTCAGGATTCATGGTTTCCTTGGGTTCCCAATATGGTGTCGCTAATTTGATGGGTAAGATTCACCTATCCAATTTCTGGGCCATTTTAATGAAGCATTTGGTTAATATTCTCTACTTCATTCAAGTTTACTCAGCCTACTACCTCTTCCAGTACTGCATGCATGAGTTCTTCCGGACCCGTCATAACCGGAACCTCTTCCGCGGTCACATTTCTCGCCAAGGTAACGTACTATGGACTGTCCCTGCACGGATTTTCCTAGGCATGATGTGGTTGGTTGATATTTGGCCAAAGATTCAAGGTAAAGGCTCATGGTTCTTACCTAAGCTGCGATTACCATTCGCATGGTTAAAGCCAGCAACAACTAGCGGTGCTAGTGCTGCCGGGTCTGGCGGTGGCGGTGCTGCGGCTACCAGTGCAGCTAGCAGTGCAAGTGGCGCAGCAAGTACCACAGCTACTGCAAATCCAACAATGTTCTCTCTTTCCTACGATTACGGTCATGATCCACAGATGGTCTTCTCCAAGATGCCACACTGGTTCCAAGCCGTAACTCAAGTATTTGTTCCAAACCAACAAACTGCCTTCTTCATGCAAAAGTTTATGACCATTATTGAAATCTTTATTGGAGTTTGTTTGGTTCTCGGTTTGTTCACTTGGGTGATGTCAGCTGCTTCAGCAGCCATGGTTGTTGTCTTTAGTCTCAGTGGGATGTTTTACTGGGTTAACATGTGGATCTTCTTCGTCGCAATTGCCTGCATGAATGGTTCTGGTCGTGCGTTTGGCCTCGACAAGTGGGTAGTGCCTTACCTACAACGGGTCTTCGGCAAGTGGCGATATGGAACACCGAAAGCCTTGTATGGCAGCGATGTCATGAAGTAATCATTCATAGCTTATATTGTCAGTGGTAGAGTTCTAGGGTAGACTTGCCCTAGGGCTCTTTTTTGAAAAGTGAACGCTCTCAAGTCGGACTTGAGAGCGCGTGTTATGAAGAATAACTCACTATCCTTTAGTACCGCTGGTCTTGTCTTCGCATTGATATTTTGATGTTACTGATTAATTGATATGCACCAACGGAGTGGATTCGGTCAGAGATAGAGTTCCGTGAGAGCACCACTAAGTAGCGCTTTGGGCTACTCAGTGGTGCTGGACGAGCTTTGAGACCGGTGTTGGGGCTCAAACCGGTCCCATGGAACGGCATCTCTGACCGAAGTAACGGCAGGCGTCCAACTCTATAGGTAAATATGTAACGGTTTTTATAATGAAAGAAAGTGTGATTACGTGAAGCTTTCTCCCACAGTCAAACGGTATTTAAAAATGATCCGACCGTTTGACATCATCATCGTGACTCTACTGATTATCGGATCTTTCATCCCCCTGATGGTCTTCACCACTAGCCAACATCACCAGGCAGCCGCTCAAACAACGGCCAAAAGTCATGAAGTGTATACCGCTGTGGTTTCCCACAATGGTCACGTACTTAAACGGATTCGGTTAACTGGGCATCAAGGTAAAACACGTTATCATTTCACAATGGGTCACGGTGCCTATAACGACACGTTGGTTACTGACAATCGTATTCAAATCAGTGATGCCAACTGTCCCGATCAAATTTGTGTTCACCACTCGGCCATCAGCAAGCCAGGTCAAACCATCGTTTGTCTACCGCACAAAGTATTGGTAGAAGTGAAGAGTTCAAACGGTGCCACACACAGCAACTCTACGGGAGGACTTGTTAAACCATGAATGTTCAGTCATCAAGAACACGACAGTACATCTACATTGCCCTCTTATGCGCTCAGGGCGTGATTATCGGTTTACTTGAACGAATGATCCCGTTTCCGTTTGCATTCGCACCAGGCGCAAAATTAGGCCTTTCAAACATCATTACCCTGGTTTCATTATTCACAATGCCTGTTGGCGACAGCTTTTTGCTCATGAGTATGCGTTTGTTACTGACGACCTTGCTTGGTGGTACCGTGGCCACCTTTATGTATAGTGCAGCTGGTGCCCTCCTATCCTGGCTGGGCATGCTGTTAATCAAACAGCTCGGTGAGAAACGGGTCAGCATGATTGGCATTTCGGCCAGTGGCGGAATTTTATTTAATGTTGGTCAACTAGCTGTTGCCAGCTTAGTCGCACAAAGCTGGACTGTCATGCTCTACCTACCAATTCTAGCGGTTATCGGCATTCTTGCCGGAATTGCGATTGGTATTACCGCAAACTTTTTATTTGAACACGTCGACACACTGAGTCGACTTCGGTACGACCATCAACACTCACCAGAGAGGAACCAATCATGAAAATTCACCCAATGTGGCGTGAGTACCCTGCTCTCCAAACGGAACTTGAACAGGTGCTAACTTTAATTGATCAGAACATTACCACCAATAACGTCCCGGTAAGAGACGCTATTTTAGACATGATTAACGCCGGCGGTAAAATGTTACGGCCGGCGTACTGCCTCTTATTTTCACAATTTAAGCAAACGGATCGTCACAAGATGATTGCATTGGCCGCTGCTGTCGAAACCTTACACACTGCAACGTTAATTCACGACGATATCATTGATGAATCTGACATGCGTCGTGGGCTACCATCTATTCAAGCAACGTTTGGTAAAGATACCGCCGTCTATGCGGGTGACTACCTTTTTACTGTCTGTTTCAAACTGCTGGCCGGTTATGCCAGTGATCTGCGCAGTGTGCAACAGGATGGCAAACATATGGAAGCTATTTTAAATGGTGAGTTAGCACAGATGTCCACGCGATATAACATGGCTATCACCATCGACCAATACATGAACCAAGTTTCCGGCAAGACAGGCCAGTTATTCGCGCTCAGTACCTTTCTCGGTGCGTATGAATCTGGCAACAGTCTACGCTTTGCTCGCAATGCTCAAACGATTGGTCTCAATATTGGAGTTGCTTTCCAGTTGTTGGACGACATACTCGATTACACTGCCAGCAGCAGTCAGTTTGGCAAACCTGTCCAGGAAGACATGCGCCAAGGTGTTTACTCAGCACCCCTGATTCTCGCCTTGCGTGAGGCGCCCGAGGCCTTTGCACCGTACCTTAGCAAACGGCTAAAAATGACGGACGATGATGCTAAAGCAGTTGATCAACTCGTTCGTGACCACGGTGGTGTTGTTAAGGCACAAGAGCTCGCCAAAGATTACACCGACACTGCATTAACTGCTATTGAGAAATTACCGGACATGCCCGTTCGCGCCGTCTTGTCACAGCTCACCAGTTCATTGTTAAATCGTCAATCCTAGCAGAATTGTTACTTTCTGATGAAGGGAGGCGCACGATACATGAGTAACGCCCTTCTGTTAGGTCGTTTCATTCCCGGAACCAGCATCATTCATCGACTAGATCCACGAGTCAAACTATTAACAACGTTATATCTGATCTTAATCATCTTTCTGGCCGACAATTGGCAAACAAATTTATTGCTATACGGTTTTGTTCTGATTGGTGTATTGTGCGCCCGACTTAGCCTGCGCTTCTTTCTCGGCGGTCTGAGGCCAATGTTATGGCTCATCATCTTTACAGTCGCCATGCAGCTACTATTTACTCATGGCGGCACTGTTTATTGGCAATGGGGCTGGCTGATCATTTCACAAACTGGACTTCAAAATGGGCTTTACGTGTTCCTTCGTTTCGTCTTTATTGTGTTTGTCTCAACACTGCTGACGCTGACCACTGCCCCATTAGCACTGGCAGATGCCGTAGCATCATTGTTGCGCCCCTTGCGCTGGTTTCATTTTCCAGTAGACGAAGTGGCACTAATGCTTGCTTTGGCACTCAGGTTTGTGCCCAACCTCATGGATGAAACCAGTCAATTAATGGCCGCGCAACGTTCACGTGGCGTCGAATTTGGCGAGGGCAACGTCTTTCAACAAATGCAGGCGCTCATCCCCCTGTTAATTCCCCAATTAGTAACCAGTTTTCGCCGAGCGGACGAGTTGGGCACCGCGATGGAAGCCCGTGGTTACTCTGGAACAGCCAACCGAACCAAGTTTCGAATTCAGCAATTTCATGGGCGCGATGGTGCGTTTGTCCTTATTCTGCTGATCTTGACTGGACTATTAATCTTAATGCGATAAAAAAGGATTTAACATGCACTAGGCCCTGTCAAGTTGACAGATGAAATAATATAAACTTTTGTTTGTCTCTAAACGGCTTCATTCCAGTATTCATCTGGAGTGAGGCCGTTTCTTTGTGCCGAACGATTATGATGATTGAAGTATTCGATGCCGTCTTCAACCAACTCCACGAGCTCTTGGTAGGTCTTTGCCAGCGGATGACGATCCATCCAGCGAAGTTTGAACTCATTCCACCAGCGTTCCATTGGGGCGTTATCATATGGTGTTCCTGGACGAGACATGCTTCTCGGGACATGATGACGACTTAAAAAGTTATTAAATGCTCCGGCTGTGTACGCTGGGCCACGATCCGTATGCACCAGTGGATGAACATCGCCAGATGCCTCAAACGCACGGTGAAAAACTTGAATCTCCGCTGCCGCAGTCTCAGTAACGCTAAGATTGTAAGACAACAATCGGCGTCCATAGAGGTCCATGACGCCACTTAAGCGCATCTTGTACTGGCCGTTTACGCCGTACGTTAACTCTGTTGAATCAGACAGCCAGACCTCATTGGGCACCTCCACGTCAAAGTCCTGGTTGAGCACGTTGTCTAAGATATACTGCTCACTTTCTTTACGTCGATGATGTTTCTTAACCCGAATTTGACATTTCAGTCCGAGTTCACGCATCACACGACGAACCATTTTTATCGTAACTGGGAAGTCAATCAATTTATCATGTTGGAGATTGATCAAGAGATTTCCAGCTCCGATACCTTGGTGATGAAAATCGAACCAATACTGTGTTCGTTCCTTAAGTGCTCGGTCTCGCTGCTCCCAAGCAGTCTCTGAACGATTCAAACCTTTATGATAGGCCTGACGGCTGATCCCAATAAGGCCTAATAACTTTGTGATGGCTCCGTGCTGTCCTTGACTGACTTCCTTGATTGCGTGGTAGGCCAGTCGGTGTTGTTGATTCACCCCTTGCGCTGAAGTTCCTGTAATTTTTTTGCGAATGCTTTATATAACTCCTGATCTTTGAGCCGCGATTCTAACTGGCGAATGCGGAGGTTGGCCTTATCTAAATCAGTTAGTTCGTGCTCTGGTTTGCGGTGACCACGGTTATCCACTAGTGCCTCATAACCACCATTTTTGGCCTTCAAGACCCATGAGCGAGCTTGTTGATATGAAACTTGAAAATGATTAGCTGTCTCAGTGTAACTATGTTCACCCTTAACAACGTATTCGACAATTTCAATGCGTTCTTCGAAAGTTGTTTTTCGACTCATGATGGGGACCTGCTTTCTAGACGGCGAAGCCGTTAATTTGTCTCCATTATACTTTGAAATCCATTCTTCAAGTTGTCGTGTTCCACGTAAACCAAATTTTATGCTAAGCGTTTCAAGTGTACCTTCGCCTGCCAAGTATGCTTGAACGACCCTTAGTTTAAACGTTTGAGAATAGTGGGCATTGTTTCGCACTGCTTGTAATCCTGCAGGTCCATATCGTTGGAAAAGTCCAATCCAACGTTTCAGTGTCTTGGGGGTAATTCGCTTCATCTTGGCGAAGGTGCTTAAAGAAATTTCTTGTTGCTGATACTCCATAATGATTGCCAGTTTTTGTCGTGTTGTATGTCTTGATCTAGGCATAGAAAAATCCCTCCATGATTGATAGATGAATTATGATATTTCATCTGTCAATCATGAAGGGATTATCGCAACACAACGACAAATTGTGTTAAATCCTTTTTTAATCTTTATTCCCTACCTGTGACTTTCTTCAGCCATTCGTATAATCGATATTGGAACGGCTTGACCGGTTTGGTGAACGCACCCAGCATCTCCTGTGTCACACCAGTAAATGACTGTTTGAACCCAAGCACACCATCGGATCCGTCAAACATGCCAGACACACCGTAGAAATTATATAACGGTACATGATTTTCAATTGCAACATGAATCATATGATTCTGGACCATGTAAGGTGCGTAGAAGTTCTTAAATTCTTCATTCGTGAAACTGAACATGTAGGCAATTTCCTGCGGCTGGATAAAGAACATCCCTCCAGATAAAATGGTCGACTGACCATCCTCACGTTTAAAGCCTTCAGCCTCTTTAATCCGCTTTTCATGCTGACTAATTTGGTCACTCAGTTCACGCCGCTGGCTCTTGATATGCTTGTTATTTGGCTTGTCCTTTAATTTAGCATCCAAGCCGTCAACCCGTTCTCGTAACTTGTCGGCTTGTTTCTGCTGATTAGCAATATACGTGTCGAAGTTCAGTTCAGCCACGATAAACTGAACTTTGTCGCCATATGCTTTATAGGTCGCCTGATAATAGTCCAATGTTTTATCATTAAAGTTCAACCGTTTCGCTGTGGCCTCGGTATATTGTTTAAATTGTGGCAGCTCATCATAATCCAACTGACGCAATTTAATGCCAAATTGTTTCGTTTTCTTCAACGCATACTGGGCGTCTTTCTGATAACTGGCCACCACATTATCCGCCGTGATTCCAGTCATCTTTTTAACAAACTGATAACCCAGTTCGATCGTGGAATAACCGGGTTTAACGGCTGAGTGACTAAAGCCCGCCGCCGTTAAGTTTGCAATGGCATCCTGATTAGGTGTAGCAATAACCTTGCCATCGTCATCAAATTCACGACTGATCACGTTTGGCAGCCAACGCAATACTAAACCATGATGTTGCTTGGCATAACTGACCATCCCGTCTGTCATTACTTTGACCAGCGCTGCATTGCCATAATCCATCATCGGTCCGCCATTGACTTCAAACAAATAACCCATCCGCAATTTTTCAGACGTCAATAAGGCCGCCGCAATCACCTGCCCGTGTTCGTTGGTTACCCCAACATATGTCGCGTCAATGTTACGTCGACTCAGCACCTCTTTTTGTTCTGGTGTTTGCGTGTAACTGCCTTGTGGATGCTGTTGTTCAAAAGCGTAATAAGAGTCCCGATCTAATTCTTTAAAGTTCATAATCAAAATAGAATCCTCGCTTTAAAAAGTATTTAGTAATTACATTTACCCTCTATACTAGATGGTAATGTTTTCAGAGCCATAAAAACAAGAGATTATAGCAACTTATTTTGATTTTTATCACTTTTATTCAAAATTATTCAAACCAATTATTTAGTAGCACTCGATTAAATGCCGCAATACCAATCGATTAAGAATACACTAAACGGCCTGAGTTCGAATACAATTAGATACTCGGAACCAGACCGTTTTAATTAAATTATCATGAAATTATTTATATACTGCTCCTGAGCATGTTATAGACCAGCAGTATATTTCCTTCAATATGGTTGTTATGAGCAGTTCAAAACTTTTTTCAAAAAAGCACTGCCATAAACTTTTTCCTAATTTCAAATCAAATTCTTGCTATTCAAGATTTTTTTACTAAACACTAGTACACAAGCTTCGAAAATTATTCTACTGCTGATAGCCAATTTCAAAAACAGCATAGAAAGTCCCATTCGATGACATCGAAATACCAATTCCACCTACATTAGCGTATGGGCTCACTTCGGTTAAATAGTGGCCACCACCATATGACTGTTCAGCTGTCCACATGTCAACTGGATTCTCTGTACCGCCCCACCATGAAGCCAAGCATTCGGGTCCATTCACTATGGTACCGTAATCGTAGTTCGGACTATTAAATAATCCCGCTGCATTCGTTTTAGCCCAGGATGGCGCACCATATAAATTATCACTATGACTTAGGCCTTGATTTGAGCTTGCTAGCTCATTTGCTCGCGCCTGTGCCCATTGATCCATTTCAGTAGTTCGTCGAAGAGCCGGTAAAACGTTACCGTTATCGCGATTGTCTGAACTTCCTACGGGCGTTCGTTGTGATTGACGCAACTGATTAATCTGATTAAACCATTGTGTCAATTGTCCAGCAAATGCATCTTGGAAATTTCCATCGACCATTTTTCCTGAATTGTCAAAATAATAATCGCGACCGTTACTATCAGTTGAGACACCAGTTTGCATTACTCCTGTGTAATGACTTAACAGATACCAACTGTTATCAAGATAACGCCAGCCATATGCCATCGCACCGGAATTATCCATGTAATACCATTTGCCGTAGCTCAACACCCAACCTGTACGTAACGAGCCGTCAGCATTTAAGTAATACCAAGTATTAGTTTGGAGCCAACCAGTTTGCATTGCACCTGAGCCTTGGAAATAGTACCACTTACCATTAATCCACTGCCAGCCCGTTTGCATATGGCCAGAACCATCAAAATAATACCACGCCCCGTTAATCCATTGCCATCCAGTCAGCATACTACCTGATCCATCGAAATAATACCACGATCCATTAATATCTTGCCAACCGGTTTGCATCGTCCCATAGCTATTCAGATAATACCAATTATTGTTGACCCATTGCCAGCCAGATTTCCAGTAGTTACCAGAATCAGACCACAGATACCATCCCGACGAGTACCCCCACCAGGAATCAGCATGTGCATTGTTAATTCCGACTCCAGTAATCAGCCCTGCGCCAACAATAAGTGTAATCAGCCCTTGCCTTACCAATTTATGCATGATCTTTATACCCCCCCTGAAAGGTTTGTAAATCACATTAAAAATGTCATTTTAATATTCATTTGTCAATACGCAAAAACCGCAACACTTCATCAAACGTATTGAATTGTCATACATACCCAGAATTTTTATAGGACTAAGCTTAAAAATGAATAAAAAAAATGAACCCCATTCACTGGAGTCCACCTTTCTAACCTGTTAATCAGAAATAATTAAATGTGAAATCTATCTAAATTTTCGATAAACGAGAAAACCTGCTAGCAATCCACCGGCAATTAAACTCTCTGAACTAAAAATACCGTTTAGAATTTTAGAAGAAACATTTCCACTCTCGTTGTTCCCATTTTGATTTGACGTTTTTAAGGAACTAGCCAATGCTTTTTGAACTGAACTCTTCGATTCTTTATTGCCAGATGCCACCTGCTTAAATACTTGTGACTGCGTTTGTGAAATCGAAGAAGCTAACTTTGGTGAATCAACGTTTGTTGAACTATCTTTGGACGTTGAAGCACTGCTCGTTGAGCTGACATCTGCCTCAGACTTACTTGTATTTGAACTTAAGTTTTTCGAAGAGTTCCCTTCATCACTTGAAGAGGATGCAACCACAGAATTACTGGAATACACCTTTGACGAGTTCCCGATAACTAAACTCACTTCTTGATTATCCGAACTAATATTGGAAGTTGACGACGATTGGGAACCATTTACACTGCTCGATATTTCAGATGTGCCTGTACTTGAACTAGTAGAGTTCGTGCTCGTTATTACATTACTTTTGGAACTATTATCACTAGTTGTTGACGAAGTATTACTGGTCACAGAATCACTACTGTCAGAAATGCTCGAATCAATATTAACAGACTGTTGTGACGGTTTGTTATAAACGATTTTTACAATGTTTTGACTATTATCTTGGTGCGAAATCTTGTAACTAGTGGCTTGCCCATCATCTAGTTGATAGCCCACTGGAGCTTTTATTGTAGGTATTTTGATTACATCTAAATAGTTGCCTGATACTTGCTCTGAATGAAATGGTTGTGGCTGATCACCTTTATAATAATCAATCGTCACCGACGTGGATGGTGTGTGGCTGACCAACCAAAACTCTGTTACCGCACTGGAAGCTCCGGCAATATGCGTTTGACCAAATTGCTGCAAATAACTTGCAAAATTGCTTACACCCAAAGTGGACAGGGCTGTTTTGCTACTCAAAACTCTATTACCAGCTGAATCCATATAAGATGTTGTTACATATGATTTGTTTAAATCAATGTTTTTCGCTGGAACAGTCGCGTTACAATTCTCAGATTGTCCCGGTTTGTAAGTAAAGGATTGTGTCGTATTGTTGCCGGGGGTGCCGTTGTTAGTGTTAATGACGACACTGTCATCTGCGTTGGCAATCGCAGATCCACTTAACATCAGCGAAAATGATCCTGCCAGTATCAATGATGACGCAATACTTTTAAAAATTTTAGTTTGCAATATTAGCATCCCCCTCTCCTAATCTATTATATCTGCTCAATACTAAAAGGTATACAAGAAAGCTCAATTACATCAATAAAATTGCAAAATATTCGTTTTTACAGTTTCAGATGATGTGCTTTAGCTATCACTGTAAGACCTAGTGTAACTGATAGTCAGCAGTAAGCCTATTTTTGTGCCTGACTACGCACAAAACCTTAAGGTTAATCTCAATTACTCATCTTCTGATTGCTGCATCTTTAACATATTAAAAAACGTAATATTTTACAACGTGAACACAAATGGCAGCTACCTCCGCTCGGAAGTAACTGCCATAACATTTTGATTTTTATGCACTCAGAAACTATTTAATATTCTCAGAATTAGTAATTATCACTATAGCCATAGCCTAACCAGTTACCCTGATGCGTATCAAAATGACTGTATTGACCATTAATATATTGATTACCCGTTACCATTTCGTTGTAATCAAAATAGTACCAAGCACCATTAATCCATTGCCAACCATCTGCTAATGTACCATCACCATTAGCATAGCGCCAGCGGTAACCGTCCCAAATCCAGCCGGTTGCCATGGAGCCGTCACCCCACATGTAATACTTGTATGTTTTCCAGTCAACGGTACCAGTTTGCATATCTCCGAAACTATCAGAGTAATACCATTTGCCGTTCACGGCATACCAACTATTTTGTCGAGCACCACTACCATTATAGTATTGCCAATCACCGCCCTCATATTGCCAACCAGTGATCATTGCGCCACTATTACTAAACTTATAGTGTGTACCATTAATAGTCTGAGTGCCAGTCTCCATATAGCCGTCGTTAGTAAAGTAGTACCAATTGTTGTTAATGTAACGCCAACCATTAGCAGCGGCACCGCTATTATCAAAGTAATACCAGGAGCCTGTAATATATTGCCAACCAGTTCGCATCACACCAGAATTTTCATCTAGATAATACTCTGAACCATTGACATCTTGCCAACCGGTATCCCAGGACTCATCATAATCATTCCATAAATACCAGCCGGATGGATAGCTCCACCAGCTATCAGCATTAGCTTTAACAGTGGAAACTCCCATGCCAAGTGCAACTGAAGCCGCCATCAAAGCGATAACCTTAACTAATTTCTTTTGAAACTTCATGTCTACGCTCTCCAAACTTTGTGAATTTAAAAACCATTCTAAGAATATGACATTTATTAATAAAACAAAAGGGAAACTTAATGGCAATCAGCTAACCAACCGCCACACCTAGGTTCAAAGTGTTCCAAATATAATCAAACGAACTGCCACTAACCCAATAACTATTTAACCAAGGATCAACAATGTGATAACTACCATTACTATATCCGTTTACACATACTACATGTAAGTTAAGCGGCGTATATCCCCACCAGTAATGAGTCCATTGTGGGGCTGCAAAGTAATGTGTCATCCACATAATTACTGGACGTCCAGCTCTAAGTTCTTCCTGCAGGTATGTTGAAGATTGTCCGCTAATGTTTTCTGCGTTTGTATAACGTTGTGCCCATGAAGTAACCGCCTTAGGATAAATAGTATCAACACCGTTTGCGTCGTAAACATATGGATTTCCTGCAAAACCATTGTTGGGATCACCATTCGAGGAATATGGCATCGTCTTCAAAAATTGCGATAAATTAGTATTCGTCAATAACCCTTTGCCATGGAGTGCCTCCAGCAAAGAAGCACCTTCACAACCTTCGGGAGCCCCCCAGGCCACTTGGTCTATAAATGGCACATTAATCCACGGTGAGGGATTCCAAACACCATTACTATCTAAATAATACCAAGCATTGGAATTATCCTTTGTCCAACCAGTGGCCATTGCACCACCCCAGTTGAAGTAATAGTATGCGCCATTAATCCATGACCACTGATAATTTGACATACCAGCCCAATAATCAAGCCAATACCAGTTACCGTTATCTTGAAGCCAGCCACTGTCCATTGCGCCACTTTGTGCCATGTGATACCAATTACCAACTTTATTCCAACCAGTTGCCATTGCACCGCCCCAGTTGAAATAATAATATGAACCATTAATCTTTGACCATTGGTAGTTCGACATACCATTCCAGTAGTCTACCCAATACCAACTATTATTGTCGTTCACCCAACCGGTTTTCATCGCACCACTTGGATCAAAGTAATACCAATTACCATCTTTAGCCCAACCGTTAGTTGCGGCCCCATAATCAGTTAAATAATAAACATTATTACCGTCATGCAACCAACCAGTTGCCATACCACCCCACTTTTGGAAGTAGTACCAAGCGTTTTGCCATGACCAACCGGAGTTATACATGCCCCAATTGCCAAGGTAGTACCAATTGGATGAATCATTTAACCAACCGGTCTTCATGTCTCCGCCCCAGTTGAAGTAATACCAATTGTCGAGCTTACTCCAGCCGGTATGTAACATACCCCAATCGGTCATGTAATAATACTGATTGTTGTCTTTAAACCACTGATTAGCTAATTGACCATTTTGATCAAAATAATACCAGGTGTCGTTAATCTTTTGCCAACCTGTTTGAAGATTGTTATTTAAATAATAATTCCATTTTCCATTGTTTGAAGACCAACCATCGTTATGACTCGCGACAGGCATAACAATTTCTTCTTGTCCAAGATTAACTGATGCCGCAACTTTATTATCTTGTGATTTTTCTTTATTTGAATCGGATAAATCGGTTGAAGAATCAGCCTTTTTTGAATCTAATGAATCAGAATTGTGTGATTCTGACTTTTGCTGGTCATCAGAACTGGCAGATTCTGAACTGGCCACTTTAGATTCGGAACTAGTGGAATTAATACTCCCAGCATTACCACTTTCAACAGATGACTTTGGTGTCTGTGTATCATTTATTTTCTTTTCATTGCTACTATTACTTGATGCAACTTGAGAACTAGATGCATTCTCCTTCTGTGATGGGCCAGCAGGGACAACTGAACTTAATTGTTTGTTGCTTTGCTGAGAGCTAGCTTGAACATTTTCTTTTGAAGAATTTTCATAGCTGTCACTATTCGTCTGTGTAGTTACCGAATTTGAATTGGCAATTACGCTCGTGCTCTGATTTTTTGCTTCAGAATTCAAAGACTGTTTATTGCTAGTATCACTTACAGCACTTACTGACTCATCTGATGAATGAGCGGACGAGCTAGAAATCGCACTTGTGTTGCTTGGCGTCACTGATTGTTGACTCTGAGACGTTACAAGAACACTGCTTTGAACGCTTGAAGAACTGGCCTGGTCGCTTGCATACCCCTTAACAACTGAAACATTTAGCAATACGGCCAAAGCACCAGTGCAAAGTAAAACACTGGTACGTATTTTTGGTTTCAAAATAATCCCTCCCCGATATATAACGCACAATTAATTAAATCATACAATTGAATTCTAACATGCACTAATTGTATCAACAATGCGCATTTTTGCATTTTGCCAAAATGGAACATTTTTATATAAAAAAGGTAGACCTTTTTAGTCTACCTTAAGTATTTAGGCTTTATACGCTGATCCAGAGCCTGTAAAATGCCAACCATCTATTTCTCCAGAAGTTAGCATATATCCATTCTGGTCGAAATAATACCAGTTGCCATTGATCCACACCCAACCAGTTGCCATTGCACCAGAATTATTTAGGAAGAACCAGCTGCCGTTAATGTATTGCCAACCAACCTGCATATTACCTGAGGCACTTAAATAATACCAATTTCCGCGCACATACTTCCAGCCAGTGTCCATAAGGCCATCTTGATTCATATAGTACCAAGCACCATTGACATACTGCCAATCTGTTTGCATTGCACCTGAATTATTTAACAGGTACCACCCGTTCCTATAGAGCCAGCCAGTTGCCATCCGTCCGCCATTGTTAGGGTTTAGATAATACCAACTGTTGCCATCGTATACCCAATTTGTTTGCATCTGATTATACTGACTAAAATAGTACCAGCCATTACCATCGTTAGACCATCCTGACTTTGCAGCTCCATCTGAACCCAAGAAGTACCACTGCCAACCTAAATACAACCACCAAGAGCTCATGGCACCACCATTGGATGGATTTAAATAATACCACGAATTATTAACATGCTGCCAACCAACTTGCATTTGACCAGAAGTGTTGGTGTAGTACCACGCATTACTATCTTTTAACCAACCAGTTTGCATGGCACCATTTGAACCTAACCAATACCAAAAGCCATCCACTTTTTGCCAATTTGTTTGCATAGCACCTGAATTTGAAAGATCATACCAAACATTATTGATGTACTGCCAACCAGTTTGCATTTGTCCTTTTGCGTTAGCGTAATACCATTGATAATTATTAGCAAACCAACCATCATTTATAGTGCCAACATTTGTTGAATGGTACCATGCATTGTTCCAAATCCATTGATCACTTGGTCCATTTTCAGGAATATAAGCTAATGTTGAGCCACTACCAATCCAAGTGGATTTAAAATTGTTATATTCATACATAACTAGTTCAAAGAAATCATTAATTGAATACGTTGTTCCGAATAAGTTTTTGGCATTTGTTGTCCAATAATCATCTGGATCCGTATGATTCGTTCCCCCAAGATAGGAACTGACCATTGCATGAGTCCATACAGTCCCAGATCCATCAGCTTGTCCAAGCGAAGGAGCTAAGTGATATTGTTTTAACATCAGGGCAGTGTAATATGCTGCATTCAACAATTCATGAGCCCAACTGACCTGGTCGAAAACTTCACATTGCTCAAATTGCACGAACTTACCATTTGCTGGGTACGCAGCACCCCAGGCCGCATAGTTTGTATCAGCAATATTAACGATATTATTAGCGTCGACAAAAGTGTGAACAAAGGCACTTTCATAATTTTGCCGTTCAAAGTTTATCTCACCCCAGATAGTCGAACTAGGGTTAGCAGTTTCGTGAATTACTACCCCTTGGACGCCACCCCATCCATTATCATAAGATGGCGTCGGGAATCCCCAAACATCGCTCGTAACGGCTGCGGGAGTTAAACCACTATTCAAAATATAGTTATTTACTGAGTTTTCAGTAACGGAACTTGCAGCAACATTCACGGATTTTGCAACAGATACTAATTGCGTTGGCGCACTTGATTGGTCGAGGTGACTATCCTGAGACTGAGATACGATTTCAGATTTACTAGATTGCCATGAGGCAGAACTGGCAGAGAAGGTTTTCGATTCTGATGTAGGTTCATAACTGTTTGAATTAGTAGAACTGGAAACCTGCTTAGCACTGTTAGACTCAGCTATGACCTCTTGATTTGCGCTCATGACTTCACTTGAGTCTACATTTGTGTTTTTTGCCTTCTGAGAATCGTGATTCAACTGACTTAACTGAGTTTGAGATTCATTTGTCGAGTTATTGGAATTTTCACTCTGCTGGGTAACTTGTCTAGCATTCTTATCATCACTCAAGTTGCTATTCGATGCCTGCGACGCCATTGAATTTCCACTATCTGGTGCCGAGCTGATAGACGTTGCAGTGTTAGATAGTTTATCCTGCTTTGATTCAAAAGAGAACGAAGACCCTGTACCCTGATTATCAAAACTCGCACCGGCATTTTTAGAACTCTCACTGGTAGAATTGTTCTCTTGTTGAATAACTGCCGTTGTAGATGCACTAGCAGAGCCTTCGTCTGCAAACACAGTATCATGTGTTATTGAAATGCTTATCATAAATGTAGTAATTGTTACAGTAGTCCAAATTATTTTTTTGATTTTCCTATGTTTAGTTGAATTCGTGAATTTCATAATCGCAAGTTCTCCTTATCCAGTCAGTACTTCTAGTAAACGAGTCTACTATATAATTCCATTGCAATGCGCCTTATGCTAAATTTGTTCATTAAATGTAATTCAATTAACTTTAATCCAAGAAGCACATTTGTATGAATAAAATATTAACTTATCCACAATAATTACAAAAAAGAGCTGAACTCCTGAGTTTAAATCACTTAACTCAAGGAGTTCAGCTCTCTTCTTATTCCATAGCCTTATTGAGGTATCCCATTATCCTATAGCTACACCTAAGTCAATTGCATTCCAAATACTTTCAAAAGTACCGCCATCAACCCAGAAATTTCCTAACCAGGGATCTGCCACATGGTAGCTTCCGTTACTGTAACCATTCACGCAAACAACGTGTAAGTTAAATGGTGTCCAGCCCCACCAGTAATGCTTCCATTGTGGAGCAACGAAATGCTGAGTCGTCCACATAACAACTGGACGACCTGCTCTAAGTTCTTCCCGCAGATATGCCGCAGATTGACCACTAATATTTTCCGCATTCGTATACTGTTGCGCCCAAGGTGTCAACGCCTTTGGATAAATAGTTTCAACATCATATCGGTAAGCGTATGGTGTACCTTCAAAACCGTTATTCGGATCGCCATTAGAAGAATATGGCATTGATTTCAGGAATTGAGGTAAATTAGTTCCGGTCAATAAGCCTTTGCCATGAAGAGCCTCAAGTAAAGAAGCTCCTTCACAGCCTTCTGGTGCACCCCAAGCCATTTGATCAATAAATGGTACGTTGATCCATGGTGATGGGTTCCAAACACCGTTACTATCTAAGAAATACCACGTGTTCGTATTATCTTTATTCCAACCAGTTGCCATTGCGCCACCCCAGTTGAAGTAATAATACGCGCCGTTGATCCATGACCACTGGTAATTCGACATACCAGCCCAATAGTCAACCCAATACCATGTGTTATTGTCGTTCACCCAGCCAGTTGCCATTGCGCCACTTGGATAAAAATAATACCAACTGCCGTCTTTAGCCCAACCATTCGTCACAGCACCATAATTGGTCAAATAGTAAAGACTGCCGTTATCGTGCAACCAACCAGTTGCCATACCACCCCAATTTTGGAAGTAATACCAAGCATTTTGCCATGACCAACCGGAGTTATACATGCCCCAATTGCCAAGGTAGTACCAATTAGATGAATCATTTAACCAACCGGTCTTCATGTCTCCGCCCCAGTTGAAGTAATACCAATTATCCAGTTTACTCCAGCCGGTATGTAACATACCCCAATCAGTCATGTAATAATACTGATTGTTGTCTTTAAACCACTGGTTCACCAATTGACCATTTTGGTCAAAGTAATACCAGGTGTCGTTAATCTTTTGCCAACCTGTTTGAAGATTGTTATTTAAATAGTAATTCCATTTACCATTATTTGAAGACCAACCATCGTTATGACTCGCGACAGGCATAACGATTTCTTCTTGTCCAAGATTAACTGATGCCGCAACTTTGATAGTCTCAGATGATGAATCTGAAGATGCATTGCTGGACAAACTTTCCGCAGTATTCTGCGTGCTATTAACACTTTCAGCGTTAGAATCCTGCGAATTGGACGTTGAAGTAGCTGCAATGCTGGTAGCATTGGCACTATCACTATCCGTCTCAAAGCTAGTATTTGACTTTGCTGTGGATGTGTTTGTGCCCTCTTTTGTGGAATCAACTGCACTACTTTGTGAATTTTGTTCACTTTCTAAACTATTTTTGTTCTGACTACTGCCGACATTTGACGATACGGAACTCCCTTTGTCAGACGTCGTTGAGCTCTGAACACCGCTATTTATCTTTGAAATTCCTAATGGACTAGCCGACTGTAAACTTTCCTGACTAGCTACATCTTTTGCTGAGCCAGATGTAACCTCACTGGAATCTGCGTTGGTAGAGCTAGCTTTTTCTACGTCAGTTGTTTTAGATATGTCACTAGTCTTTGCATCACTAACAGCTACTGATGTATCTCCTGATGGTATATTCTGCGAAGTGTCATGTTTAACAGAACTAGCACTGTTGGTTGCGACACTGATCGATACACTTGAACCATCGTTCGCCGTTTGGGCCTGAGCCTGATTTATCGACAAACTTAACAGTATCGTTAGCGTACTAACACTCAACAGAACACTGTTGCGTAACTTAGATTTCATTATCTTCTCCTGATAAAATGATTGAACCATTAATTTAATTTCAATATTGATTTTATCATGCCCACTTGTTATTAACAATGTTCAAATAAGGAACATTAATTTAAAAAGCAATGGCAACATCTCTCGATTTTATATTAAAAAATGATGAGGAGACTCATTTGGTAAACTGAAAAATGTTTTTAAGCCATTTAATGTACTTTTTGGGGAAATTTCACGTTTTTCACCAAATAGTGCCGACAATTCGAACTCGGAAATTCGAATTGTCGGCACTATTTTTAGCACTTAATTCATAATAATTTTAGACTTAACCGTCTCAACACTTCACACGATCAACCGTTAATCAATTATAAAACTTAACTTGGCCAGCTATCAGATGGATAACGACACCATTTGCCATTAATCATTACTGAGTCGGTATTTGCACGGCCTGAACTGCCTAAATAATATCGTTGATTGTCTATATTTATCCACCCCGTTTGCATTCTTCCCGTAGATGGTTCTAGATAATACCAGTATCCGTCAATAAAGCGCCAACCAGTCATCGGAGAACTACCATCGTAGCAATACCACGAATTACCATCAAAGAACCACCCAGTAGGGACGTTACCGTCGCTTCCAAAGAAATACCACCTGTATTCGCCAGAAGGGTATGACTGAATATATTGCCAACCAGTCTGCATTTTGCCTTGCCCATCCAGACGATATAAACGACTACCTGCAAATGATAACCATCCTGTTTGCATGCTACCATCACCTGCAAAATAATACCAAGCGCCATTAATATATTGCCAATCAACCAGCATCGCTCCAGAAGCATTTAGATAATACCACCGGCTATTGATATACTGCCAACCGATCACCATAGCCCCGGAATTATCAAGATAGTACCAACGCGCATTAATATATTGCCACCCTGTTTGCATGATACCTTTATCACTAAGATAGTACCACGCACCATTTTTATATTGCCAACCAGTGTCCCACTGACTTTTTGAGTCAGACCATAAAGACCAGCCTGTTGGATATGACCACCAACTATCTGCACTAGCTTTCAATGTGGTGCTACCGAAAAAAAACATAGTCGAGGCTACAGTTAAAACTAGCATGCTAATCAATTTCCTGAAATTTTTCATGTACCTATTCCCCTTCATCCCGTTAATTAAATTATATAGAAATGATGCGTAAATAAGTAGACTCATTTCGAATATTAATGCATGCTTATCAATCCCGTAATAAATCAAAAAACAGTGACATATACACGTCATTAATATTCTTGTTGACCTAGTTCATTTCACAAACACGTCCATATCTGTCTGTTTTCCCAAGTTTTCCTTTTACCCCTATGTTCAAACAAAGTGAAAAATAGATACCAAAAATTTAAATGTCGATACATTGGTATTTCAAAGGCACAAAAAAACTCCTTAAAGGAGTCATGTATGCCGCCGGTGGGGGTCGAACCCACACTCCCGGTAAAGGGAACTGGATTTTGAGTCCAGCGCGTCTGCCAATTCCGCCACAGCGGCAAGCTATGAAGTTCTGTTACACGCCCTTCGACGTGAAAGGTGGTAACCGGATTTGAACCGGTGATGAAGGTTTTGCAGACCTCTGCCTTACCACTTGGCTATACCACCATAATGGAGCAAATCCAAAGTTGGGATAGCTGGATTCGAACCAGCGCATGACGGAGTCAAAGTCCGTTGCCTTACCACTTGGCTATATCCCAATAAAAAGGGCGGTATGTGAGAATCGAACTCACGCGTGCTGGATCCACAAACCAGTGTGTTAACCACTTCACCAATACCGCCATAATATTTAAATAAGCAGGGATAGCAGGAATCGAACCCGCACCGGCGGTTTTGGAGACCGACGTTCTACCGTTAAACTATATCCCTATAATGGCGGAAGTTGGATTCGAACCAACGAACCTTTCGGGGCGGTTTTACAGACCGCTGCGTTTAGCCACTTCGCTATTCCGCCATACTCTGAAATGGCGCGGGACGGAATCGAACCGCCGACACATGGAGCTTCAATCCATTGCTCTACCGACTGAGCTACCGAGCCATACCAAATTTGGTATTTAAAAATTTACAATAAACAACGGTCCCAACGAGACTCGAACTCGTGATCTCCTGCGTGACAGGCAGGCGTCCTAACCAACTGGACCATGGGACCATCATTAAATGGAAGATACAGGGCTCGAACCTGTGACCCTCTGCTTGTAAGGCAGACGCTCTCCCAACTGAGCTAATCTTCCAAAATATTAAAAATTGACCCCTACGGGATTCGAACCCATGTTACCGCCGTGAAAGGGCGGTGTCTTAAACCACTTGACCAAGGGGTCATATAAAACGGAGAGTAAGGGATTCGAACCCTTGAAGCAGGTTGTTACCCGCTTACATCATTTCCAGTGATGCTCCTTCGGCCAACTCGGACAACTCTCCATTTTTAATTTTAAACTCCGGCAGGCGGGCTCGAACCGTCGACAACCTGATTAACAGTCAGGTGCTCTACCAACTGAGCTATGCCGGAATAATATGCATGGCGACGACCTACCCTCGCAGGGAGCGATCCCCCAACTACTCTTGGCGCGACGAAGCTTAACTTCCGTGTTCGGTATGGGAACGGGTGTATCCTTCGTGCCATCATCACCACACTCTGAGCGTTATCCACTCAAAACTGAATCATGATCTTCTTTTCTTTAACCGGACCACCACTTCGTGGTTAAGTCCTCGACCGATTAGTACTAGTCCGCTCCATGTGTCGCCACACTTCCACTTCTAGCCTATCTACCTCATCATCTCTGAGGGGTCTTACTTCCATATAGGAATGGGAAATCTCATCTCGAGGCGAGTTTCACACTTAGATGCTTTCAGCGTTTATCTCATCCATACATAGCTACCCAGCGATGCGCCTGGCGGCACAACTGGTACACCAGCGGTATGTCCATCCCGGTCCTCTCGTACTAAGGACAGCTCCTCTCAAATTTCCTGCGCCCGCGACGGATAGGGACCGAACTGTCTCACGACGTTCTGAACCCAGCTCGCGTACCGCTTTAATGGGCGAACAGCCCAACCCTTGGGACCGACTACAGCCCCAGGATGCGATGAGCCGACATCGAGGTGCCAAACCTCCCCGTCGATGTGGACTCTTGGGGGAGATGAGCCTGTTATCCCCAGGGTAGCTTTTATCCGTTGAGCGATGGCCCTTCCATACGGTACCACCGGATCACTAAGCCCGACTTTCGTCCCTGCTCGACCTGTCTGTCTCACAGTCAAGCTCCCTTGTGCCTTTACACTCTACAAATGATTTCCAACCATTTTGAGGGAACCTTTGGGCGCCTCCGTTACCTTTTAGGAGGCGACCGCCCCAGTCAAACTGCCTACCTGACACTGTCTCCCGCCACGCTAAGTGGCGCGGGTTAGAGTGGCCGTATAACAAGGGTAGTATCCCACGGTTGCCTCCTTCGAGACTAGCGTCCCGAGCTCTACGGCTCCTACCTATCCTGTACAAGTTATACAGACACCCAATATCAAGCTACAGTAAAGCTCCATGGGGTCTTTCCGTCCTGTCGCGGGTAACCCGCATCTTCACGGGTAATATAATTTCACCGAGTCTCTCGTTGAGACAGTGCCCAGATCGTTACGCCTTTCATGCGGGTCGGAACTTACCCGACAAGGAATTTCGCTACCTTAGGACCGTTATAGTTACGGCCGCCGTTCACTGGGGCTTCAATTCTGAGCTTCGCTTACGCTAACCCATCCTTTTAACCTTCCAGCACTGGGCAGGCGTCAGCCCCTATACGTCATCTTACGATTTTGCAGAAACCTGTGTTTTTGATAAACAGTCGCCTGGGCCTTTTCACTGCGGCTACACTTGCGTGCAGCACCCCTTATTCCGAAGTTACGGGGTCATTTTGCCGAGTTCCTTAACGAGAGTTCACTCGCTCACCTGAGGATACTCTCCTCGACTACCTGTGTCGGTCTGCGGTACGGGTAATTAAACTCTAACTAGAAGCTTTTCTCGGCAGCGTGACATCAACGACTTCCCTACTTAAATTTCGGTCCTTGTCACAGCTCAATGTTAAAGAAACAAGCATTTAACTCATCTCACACCTCACTGCTTGACCGGACATTTCCAATCGTCCGGATCGTTTAGCCTTCTGCGTCCCTCCATTGTTCAAACAAGTTTAACTAGTACAGGAATCTCAACCTGTTTTCCATCGACTACGCCTTTCGGCCTCGCCTTAGGTCCCGACTAACCCTGGGTGGACGAGCCTTCCCCAGGAAACCTTAGTCATTCGGTGGATCAGATTCTCACTGATCTTTCGCTACTCATACCGGCATTCTCACTTCTATGCGCTCCACCAGTCCTTACGATCTGGCTTCACCGCCCATAGAACGCTCTCCTATCGCGCCACTTACGTGGCACCCACAGTTTCGGTAATATGCTTAGCCCCGGTACATTTTCGGCGCAGAATCACTCGACTAGTGAGCTATTACGCACTCTTTAAATGGTGGCTGCTTCTGAGCCAACATCCTAGTTGTCTGTGCAACTCCACATCCTTTTCCACTTAGCATATATTTAGGGACCTTAACTGGTGATCTGGGCTGTTCCCCTTTCGACGGTGGATCTTATCACTCATCGTCTGACTCCCGGATAACACATCAATGGCATTCGGAGTTTATCTGAATTCAGTAACCCATGACGGGCCCCTAGTTCAAACAGTGCTCTACCTCCATGATGATTCATCCGAGGCTAGCCCTAAAGCTATTTCGGAGAGAACCAGCTATCTCCAAGTTCGTTTGGAATTTCACCGCTACCCACACGTCATCCCAGCCTTTTTCAACAGACACGGGTTCGGCCCTCCGGTGCGTATTACCGCACTTTCAGCCTGCACATGGGTAGGTCACCTGGTTTCGGGTTTACTTCAACATACTTAGTCGCCCATTTCAGACTCGCTTTCGCTACGGCTCCGGTCTTTCCACCTTAACCTTGCATGTTAACGTAACTCGCCGGTTCATTCTACAAAAGGCACGCTATCACCCATTAACGGGCTCTAACTACTTGTAGGCACACGGTTTCAGGAACTATTTCACTCCCCTTCCGGGGTGCTTTTCACCTTTCCCTCACGGTACTGGTCCACTATCGGTCACTAGGGAGTATTTAGCCTTACGGGATGGTCCCCGCAAATTCCGACGGAATTTCACGTGCTCCGCCGTACTCAGGATCCTGAACTGAGGGACTTTGATTTCGTCTACGTGGCTCTCACACCCTATGGCGACGTTTCCCAACGTCTTCAACTATCAAGGTCTTTGGTAACTCAAATGTTCAGTCCTACAACCCCAAACTGCAAGCAGCTTGGTTTGGGCTGTTCCCCGTTCGCTCGCCGCTACTTAGGGAATCGATTTTTCTTTCTGCTCCTGTTGCTACTTAGATGTTTCAGTTCACAACGTCTACCTTCAACTAGAGTATGTATTCCCCTAGTGATAATCAGCGGTTAAACTGATTGGGTTTCCCCATTCGGAAATCTCCGGATCAAAGCTTACTTACAGCTCCCCGAAGCATATCGGTGTTAGTCCCGTCCTTCATCGGCTCCTAGTGCCAAGGCATCCACCGTGCGCCCTTTATAACTTAACCTAACAGTTCATACGAACTGCGGTTATGAGTTTAGCGATAAACAATTTAACTTGTTAAAAAACTCAAAAACGCGGTGTTCTCGGTTTAAATAATAAAAAGAATCATGATTCAGTTTTCAATGTACAACGTTTCAGGTTGGTCACTTCCGTGACCAATGGAGAATAACGGGATCGAACCGTTGACCCCCTGCTTGCAAAGCAGGTGCTCTCCCATCTGAGCTAATTCCCCATGTTGTCTTCAGGCTTGATCGATGGGCACAAGTGGACTCGAACCACCGACCTCACGCTTATCAGGCGTGCGCTCTAACCAGCTGAGCTATGCGCCCAATCTTTTGTTTGAGGTAAATCCCTCAAAACTGAACAACGTTTCCACTAATGTGTAAGGTTCCGATTTGTTTCCTTAGAAAGGAGGTGATCCAGCCGCAGGTTCTCCTACGGCTACCTTGTTACGACTTCACCCTAATCATCTGTCCCACCTTAGGCGGTTGGCTCCCAAAGGTTACCCCACCGACTTTGGGTGTTACAAACTCTCATGGTGTGACGGGCGGTGTGTACAAGACCCGGGAACGTATTCACCGCGGCATGCTGATCCGCGATTACTAGCGATTCCGACTTCGTGTAGGCGAGTTGCAGCCTACAGTCCGAACTGAGAATGGCTTTAAGAGATTTGCTTGGCCTCGCGACTTCGCTGCTCGTTGTACCATCCATTGTAGCACGTGTGTAGCCCAGGACATAAGGGGCATGATGATTTGACGTCGTCCCCACCTTCCTCCGGTTTGTCACCGGCAGTCTCATTAGAGTGCCCAACTTAATGCTGGCAACTAATCATAAGGGTTGCGCTCGTTGCGGGACTTAACCCAACATCTCACGACACGAGCTGACGACAACCATGCACCACCTGTCTTTCCGTCCCCGAAGGGAACGTCCGATCTCTCGGATTAGCAGAAGATGTCAAGCCCTGGTAAGGTTCTTCGCGTAGCTTCGAATTAAACCACATGCTCCACCGCTTGTGCGGGTCCCCGTCAATTCCTTTGAGTTTCAACCTTGCGGTCGTACTCCCCAGGCGGAATACTTATTGCGTTAGCTGCGGCACTAAGGGGCGGAAACCCCCTAACACCTAGTATTCATCGTTTACGGCATGGACTACCAGGGTATCTAATCCTGTTTGCTACCCATGCTTTCGAGCCTCAGCGTCAGTTACAGACTAGGTAGCCGCCTTCGCCACTGGTGTTCTTCCATATATCTACGCATTCCACCGCTACACATGGAGTTCCACTACCCTCTTCTGCACTCAAGTTATCCAGTTTCCGATGCCCTTCTCCGGTTAAGCCGAAGGCTTTCACATCAGACTTAAATAACCGCCTGCACTCCCTTTACGCCCAATAAATCCGGATAACGCTTGCCACCTACGTATTACCGCGGCTGCTGGCACGTAGTTAGCCGTGGCTTTCTGGTTAAATACCGTCACTATCTGAACAGTTACTCTCAGATACGTTCTTCTTTAACAACAGAGTTTTACGAGCCGAAACCCTTCTTCACTCACGCGGCGTTGCTCCATCAGGCTTGCGCCCATTGTGGAAGATTCCCTACTGCTGCCTCCCGTAGGAGTCTGGGCCGTGTCTCAGTCCCAATGTGGCCGATCAGCCTCTCAGCTCGGCTATGCATCATTGCCTTGGTAAGCCGTTACCTTACCAACTAGCTAATGCACCGCGGGTCCATCCTAAAGTGATAGCCGAAACCATCTTTCAAGCGAAAACCATGTGGTTTTCGTTGTTATGCGGTATTAGCATCTGTTTCCAAATGTTATCCCCCACTTTAGGGCAGGTTACCCACGTGTTACTCACCCGTTCGCCACTCACTTCAATGTCTCGTCAATCTGGTGCAAGCACCGTCAATCAAAAACCGAAGTGCGTTCGACTTGCATGTATTAGGCACGCCGCCAGCGTTCATCCTGAGCCAGGATCAAACTCTCAAATTAATGAGTTATTTGAAATAGCTCTTGTTTTGTTGTTACTTGGTTATAAAGTGAATTGACTTCACAATTGTAATTGCTTCGAACTTTCGTTCAAAGACCCTACACATTTGATTCGTCGAAACGTTGTTCAGTTTTCAAAGATCTACTTCGTTGCCTCAAGACAACTTTTATACTATATCATTTGGCTCATCATAAGTCAAGTGTTTTTGTTAGGAAATAATTTCGCTATCGCTTGTCGCTCAAGCACTCCCTGACAACATAAGCTATATTATCAAAGCGTCTTATTGTGGTCAAGCACAAATCTGACTAAATACGACTCAAACACTTGCTCCATAATTGGGATACACGTAGTAAGTGGCTTCAATTCAACAAATCGTTCGGAAAAGATAATGCGTCTCGTTTCAGAGGACCCTATTAACCCGTAAACATCGACACCAGTCTTGTGCTTCAGCAGTAAAATGACGAACAAAAAAAGATTCCACAAAACGTGGAATCTTTTTTGATTACTTCGATTTACTTAACTCTGGTGCGTCAGTCTTGTAGTCACTCGACGTTGATTTACCACCATTTTTAGCTTGTACACTGGTGGGATTATCCTTTTGCTCCTGTTTCAACCGTGAATTTGTAGAAGATACCGAGTAGTTGTAATCACTCTTATTGACCTTCTTAAAGCCCGTTGGTGTGTAGAAACGTAACAAATCACGTGTCATGATCTTATCCGACAGCCCTAGCACTGTATTAACATGATCCTGATCAGAAGTAACTTGCTTCTTTTGTGACGCCGTCAGATCAAGTAACTTACCCGTTGCCGTGTCGTAAACCTGACTACCAACCTTTGTATACTGTGGTGTCACAAAGTTACCATCTCTAAACGGTACAATCTGGTTCCGTTGCGTGGAGAGTAAATCTTGCCCCATCATAATGTAGTTACCTGTTGTTTTAATGCCCAACAGATCCATCATGGTCGGCAATGCATCGATTTCACCACCATAAGTATGGTTAACACCACCTTGAACTCCAGGCGCATGAATCATAAATGGCACCTTCTGGAACATGGCTAAATCATAATTCGTAACTTTCTTCTTACCTAACAGCTTGGCAATCGCAGGACGATGGTTATTTGAAATACCATAATGATCCCCATAAACAACAATCATCGAGTTATCGTAGAGATTAACCTTTTTCAAGTAATTAATGAATTCACCAAAGGCCTGATCAAGGTAATGTGCCGTTACAACATAACCATCAACCGTATTATCACCAGTATCCGTCTGCGGGAATGAAGAATCCTTCTTACCTAATAGGTATGGATAGTGGTTAGTTACTGAAATCACTTTAGCATAGAACGGTTGAGGCAATTGTTGAATATACTTCGCTGAATCCTTCAAGAAAATCTTATCCTTCAGCCCATAGCCCACGTTATAACTTGGCTTATCAGCATTAGGATAAAACGACTTACTAAAGAAGTTTTGATAGCCCCAAGACTTGTACGTGTTACCACGGTTCCAGAAACTTGGCACATCCCCGTGCATGGCCGCCGTAGTGTACCCATGCTGTGAGAGAATGGCTGGTGCCGCTTGGAATGTGTTAGAAGTACCATAACTGATCATCGCAGAACCGGTGGGCAACCCATATAACGAGTTTTCCATCATCATTTCTGCATCAGAGGTCTTCCCTTGCGCCACTTGGTGGAAGAAGTTATCAAATGACAACGTGTTCTGATCTTTATAGAACGCATTGATGTTTGGTGTAACTTCTTGCCCTTTGTATTTATAGTTGATCAGAAATTGTTGGAAACTCTCCAAATGGAAGACAAAGACATTCTTGCCTTGTTCTTTACCGAAGTATTGAAAATTCTCACCAGCAGGGTTGTTCTTCAAATACTTTTGAACTGACTTCATATCAGCTTTCGAAGCCTGGCTCCGACTAGTTGCTTGTTGATGCGTCTGATAGGCATTAAAGGCCGCATATTCATTTAAGCCCAGGTACTTGACGATATAGTTATTGTCAAAGGTCCGTGTTAACAAACCTGAACGATCTTTTACGGACAGTCCGTAATCCATCATCATCAATGCAATAGAGAACACTGTCATCGTGACTGCAAAACGTTTCTTCAGTGGGCGTTTGTCCACTTTGATCAGTTTTGTTAAGAGCAAAACAATCAATACCAGCACGTCCAGATAGACAAACAAATCTGAGAAATGCAAAATACCAGCCAACGATTTGCCCAAATTGTTGTCGACCGAACCAGACCCCTTGACAATACCAATCGACAGAAAGTCTGAGAACTCACGATAATAGAGAATATTTGCGAACAACCATGTCGTCTGTAATGCGTCAATAATCAGCATTAACCAATATGACAATTTGCCGCGGAAATATAACGCAATCCCAAACAGCAATAACGCCGTCGGCAGCGGATTTAACGCCAGAATAAATTGCTGAATCGGTGATTCAACACCTAGTGTAAATTTGGTTCGGTACGCGATATACGTCTTTAACCAAAACAGTGCCGTCATTAAAAAGAAGAAGCCGAGGGTCGTATTTAGCTTGGCATAAAGACCCTTGAAGAATTTCGCCATGTGTCTGTCCTCCACGTCGCTGATATAACAAGTGTTATCAGTGACTGTAATCAATTCCTGTTACTCGTTTTGTTGCTTAAATGAACCTTAACTCAACAAGTCAATATTATAAACGAGCCCCGCACAATTACAAACATTGGCGGGGTTCTTCATAAATTCTTAGTTGTCCGGATAGTTTAAAAGACGGCTTTAAACTCTGTCAGCGCATCATACACTGCTACTGCCACCATATCCATATTGTCATAACAAAAAGCTGGGGCTGTTCTGGCATCTTGTACTGTCCACTCACCAGTTGTTTGATTCAGTGTCACCTTGCATACTTCAACACCAAACTGTTCAAAATAACGCGTCTGCTCTTCACTACGATGATCAAACTGCATCGCCCGCAAACGGCGAATAATGCTTTCTAATAACGTACCTGTTTCTTCACTCATTGTTTATCCTTTGATCGATTCAGAAACCGATGGCGTTTGACCGGTTCCTCAGTAACTTTATCTGGCTTTAACGCCATCGCCCACATACCTGAAAACATCCCCAAGTAGTACGTAATCACCCGCCATAGAATCATGGCTAACACTAGCTTTGAACGACTAGTCACGTAACTGGCAAACAACGCCTCAAAACTAAATTCGGCACCGCCTGCACCACCAGGAATTGGGAACAGCGAAATCACCATCACAATCAACACATGGAGCGCCGTAACCATCAACACATTAACATGATTATAACCCAGCGACAACATAATGAAGTATGGAATCAAATAGTAGACTGCCAACTGTGCTAGCGTAAGCAAGGCCACGTGTACCATCAATCGCCACTGGGACTTAATTCTGACACTCTCTAAATAGAAAGAATCAATCTTTTCATCAAGACTAACCCGCCATTCTTCGTAACGCTCGGGCTTTACAAACCATCGCATCGGCTTCATCAGTAAGTTCACCATTCGTTTGGTAAACGAATGCCAGAACATAATCATGAGTAGGCCTAAAATCACAACTAAGTGAATCAAAAAACCAAACACCACGAATAACGCTAGATAGTGTAACTTTGCCGCCAAGTATTGAAATCCAATGGCTAACGCAATTAAAAAATTAATCACGATCATCGCCTGATAGACGACAAACTTCATTAGTAGCACTGAGCTAGCACGACCACCATCAACACCGGTTTGAATCATGGCTACCAACTGTGCTGGCTGACCACCACTCGAAAATGGCGTAATTCCATTAAAGAGTTGCTCAATCAGTGGAATTCTAACCGCATCTTTAAATGTAAAACCACTTATCCGGTCATTGACAAACACTTGAACGATACGTGATTCAATTAGCAGGTAGCCCACCATGCAAGCAATCGCAATCAAAAGCCACCAACCATTAATATGCAATAAATCATGAAGCAATTGTGTCAGGGCCACATTGCGCAACGAGTACGCAAAGATCCCCAAACCGATAATCACCATCACAATTAATACAATTCGATTCCGTCGGGACATAATTAATCCTCTCTCACCTGCTGAAGATAGAAACGATGCCAAATTTGTGCGAGATGACTCGCTGAGTACACTTCAGATGCCAATAAGGCCTGACTGTGTAAATGTTGCATCCCGGCAGGATTTTGTTGCAACGATGTTAGCTTCTTTTGCATATCAGCAACATCCGTCGCGCTTTCGTAATACCCGTCGATAATGGACCGGTATAAATCCAAATCACGCAACAATACCGGCGTGCCACAACTAAATGCCTCTAACACAGACATTGGAAACAGTTCATTATACGAAGGCAACAAAAACAGATCTGCCATGTTGTAGTAGTCAACCAACGCTTTACGGTCAACAATACCTGGAAACAGTAAATTAGCTGGCGGATTATCAACCACCTTTTTTAGGTCCGCATAGCCATCCGTAATCCGGCCAAATGAAAAACCACCTGCCCAAACAAACTGAACATCAGGATTATTCTTTGCCAAGGTAATAAAATCACGAACACCCTTGCGTTCCTGAATTTGACCAATACCAAGAACTGTAAATTTTTTAGCGTCTAAATGATAACGAGCCCGTGTTGCAAGTTGGTCAGCTGACGACATCTCGTAGAATTCACTTTTAGACACAAAGTTTGGAATATACGTAATCTTCCCTCGAGGAATGTTATAGGCTTCGAGCTTCGGGATAAAGGTTGGGTTGACCACTACGATGTGATCCATCCGTTTGTAAAACGAGATTAAATAATGATAGAAAATCTGTTTTGCGATTGGAGGTAGTTTTAAGCTGCCCTCCAACGTTTCGGGAAGGAAATGAACGTAGCCAATTTTAACCCCTCGCCCCGGCAGAAAAGTAGACAAATAATAAGGAAAATTCACCGTATGATAGTGTGAAATGTCCGTTTTGTGCCATTTATTAATGGTGATGTCAAACTCACCATCAAAATTATCTTGCAACAACTTCACTAATTCCGTGTATGCACTGCCGACTCCTTGTCCGGGAACGGACGTTGCGGCAGAGAACATATTGATTCGTAACATTGTGTGCTCCTAAACGTTTATTATCGTAAAAACACGTATTTCCACTAACCCAAGGTCAGCTCGGAAATACGTGCTAAGTGTGTTAATCGCTCAACTTGGCTGATTTTTCACTATCTTCTTGATAAATCAACTGGGCGTCAGCATAAAACTGAATAATTCGTTTGCCAAACGCATCTGCGGAAATTTCGTACAAAATTCGTTGACGAACGGTGTCATCGCTAACATCGATCTGATGTGACAAGTAGTCACAAACGTCACGCACCAATTCACCTTGTTGCTTAAAGGTGCGTCCGATTGTATCTGTCTTCAACAGCTCATCAGCATAAGGACTACTCATGACCACGATCGGTAAGTGCGCTGCGATAGCCTCAATATAAGTCAGCCCTTGTGATTCTGAATCACTAGCAGATACAAACACGTCAGCCATTTGATAGTAACGGTAAACGTCTTCGTTCGCAACTTCTCCCGTAAACGTGACGTGATCTGTTAGCTTCATCACACGTACCTGTTGTTCCAAATCTTCTCTAGCAGGGCCATCCCCGACGATGACAAGTTGGGCATTAGGTTGCTGTGCCAAAATATCCGGTAACGCCATGATAACTTCATGAATGTTCTTTTCGAAGGCCAATCGTGACAATGAAAGCAAAACTGGCGTATTAGCGCTGAAATGCATTTTTTGCCGTAGTTCATTGGACTGGGGTTGTTCATACTGCGTCAGATTAACACCTGTTGGGATGACACGAATGGGCGTTTTAACACCATAGCCCTTTAAAGTGTCTAGCACTCGATCAGAGGGTGCAACCACCCCTTCAACGCCATGTAAATAAGCTCGGGTCGCCAAACGTACTTGCTTAGGCTTTAGCAACTTACCATTAGCCACATAATGCAAATAGTCCTCGTACATCGTGTGATATGTATGAACAACCGGGATCTTCATCGCGTGGGCAACAAATTTTCCCATCAGCCCCATCGAAAATTCCGTTTGGGTATGAACAATATCTAAATGAAGGTCTTTCGCAATTTGTAAAGCACGAAACGCTCCGCGAAAAGCAATTCGCCGGTCCGTGAAGGAAACAAATGGTACCGACGGAAAACGAAAAATGTTTCGCTCATAAACATCCTTATCAACTTTAGGATCTGTAGATGTAAAGATGTAAACTGAATGACCGTTTTGCTCAAGTTGGTCACGCAGTGTTTTTATCGAAGTGGCCACACCACTCACCTGCGGAAAATATGTTTCAGTAAATATGCCAATATTCACGCTGGTGCCCCCTTCAAACTAAATTCAGTGTTCAGTCAGCATTTTTGCCAACAAAATAATCAAGTTTCATTATACGGATTGCGTTTATATAGTGCAAACGCTAATCGTTTAGATTATCTTCAATTCTAACCTAGACTATCTCTACACGCCAATATTCACACTGGGTTTGGCTACAATGACGTCAAAAACTTAACTTTTCGCGAAGAAAAAAAGCACCAGTCGCAAATGCGATCAGTGCTTTAATCTCATAGCTTACTTCAAACCTGCCATGAACTGTTTAACCATATCGGCAACGTCTTCATTGGTTTCGGCATCAAGTGCCTTATCAACAAGGTCAGCAGTCGATTTTGTATCAAGTTTCTTCATTAATGAACGCGTCTGCAGCATAGATGTGGCACTCATGGAGTACTCATCCAAGCCCATTCCCATCAATAATGGTACAGCAACTTGGTCACCAGCCATTTCACCACACATACCGGCCCACTTACCTTCAGCATGCGCTGAATCAATAACCTTTTTGATCAAACGCAATAATGATGGGTTGTAAGGCTGATACAAGTAGGAAACGTGTTCGTTACCCCGATCGGCAGCAAACGTGTATTGAATCAAATCGTTCGTACCGATACTGAAGAAGTCAGCATATTTGGCCAACTTGTCGGCAATCAACACCGCGGCTGGCACTTCCATCATCATGCCGACATCAATGTGATCGGCCACTTTAACGCCATCATTGATGAGGTTTTGCCGTTCTTCGTCATAGATTGCCCGCGCCCGTTTGAACTCGTCAACTGTCCCAATCATTGGGAACATGATGGCAATGTTACCGAAGGCAGAGGCTCGCAACAATGCACGCAACTGAGGCCGGAACAAATCAGGTTGTTTCAAACTAATCCGAATGGCACGGTAACCTAAGAACGGGTTCATTTCTTCTGGTAGTGGCAAGTAGTCGAGATGCTTGTCCCCACCAATATCCATGGTTCGCACAACAACCTGTTTGCCATGCATATCTTCAGCAGCCTTCTTGTAGGCTTGGAATTGTTTTTCCTCGTCTGGCAATTCAGCGCTGTCCATATATAGGAACTCTGAACGGAATAAACCAACTGCTTCACCGCCATTATCATTAACAGCAGCAACGTCATCAGGCGTCCCAATGTTGGCAGCAATCGTGAAGTTCTTGCCATCCTTGGAAACAGATGCCTCGTCCTTCAGCTTGTCCCATTCAGCCTTTTGCTTAGCAAAGTCGTCACCTTTTTTGGTGTAAGTCGTCACATCCTCGTCAGATGGATCGACAATACCAATACCATCCAAACCATCGACAATAACCTTATCACCCTGTTTGATGACAGAAGTAGCATCTTCAGTCCCAACAACAGCCGGAATTTCCAATGTCCGACTCATGATGGCTGAATGTGACGTCCGACCACCTAAATCAGTAATGAAGCCCTTAACAAATTTGCGGTTCAGTTGTGCCGTATCACTTGGTGTCAAATCATGCGCCACAATCACAACTTCAGAATTGATCAAGGCTGGATTAGGTAGGTTCTTACCCAGTAGGTGGCTCATAACCCGTTTGGTTACATCACGCACATCAGCTGCCCGTTCTTGCATGTACGCATTGTCGGTCATGCCCTCAAAAATCGCGATGAAATTGTCGGTGATTTCCTTTAATGCTTCTTCTGCATTAACTTTGTCAGAGTCGATCTTGCCTTCGATTTGGCCGATCATTTCTGGATCTTGCAAAATCGTAATATGTGCTTCAAAAACTTCGGCTTCTTCTGAGCCCAAACTTTTTTCAGCAACGGCTTTGATCTGTTGCAATTCTTTTATTGATGCATCCAAAGCACTGTGTAAACGGGCCTTTTCAGCATCAGCATCAGAAATTGTCTTCTTATCAAACGTTAAATCCGGATCAACTAACATATAGGCCGGAGCAACGGCAACACCGTTACTGGCCGCAATCCCACTGAGTTTCTGAGTCATTAGTCAGACAAACCTTCTTTAGTCATGGTATCTGTAATTGCACTGATGGCGTCCTTTTCGTCGGCCCCGTCAGCAGAAATAGTAACATCGGCGTCTTTACCAACACCTAACGACATAACACCCATGATGGACTTCAAGTTAACGGACTTACCATCGTAAGCCAAGTTAATCTCTGAAGAGAACTTAGATGCCGTTTGTACCAAAAGTGTGGCTGGACGTGCGTGTAAGCCTGTGTCTGCAATAATGTGAAAGTCTTTAGATTCCATAATCATTAATCTCCTTAATGCACTTAGATTTGTAAGGGATTACTTTGCCGTAGAAACGGCGATTCATCAATCACCTTCTGTATCATAGTAGCATATGTTTTTTACAAAATACAACCATTCGCAAAGGAAAAATGCGCATTTTAGAAAGCGGTACCAATGCTAATCCTATACGGATAGTGGTCTAGACCGTGTTTGGCAAACGTTGGATTAACAGCATTTTATTTTGAAATCGTTTTCCATAGGTGAAACATTCTGGTAAATTATCGAGAAAACAAAACGACGTCACTGATGAAAAAACATCATGAACGCCGTCTAAAATCTGTATACATACTAATCTTCTTGATAATGATAGGTGATTTCGCCACCACGATCAGCCTGACCAACTATCCGTTGACGATAAGGCACATTCATCAACGCCGTTTGAAACTTCATAAAGTGTTCTGGTGTAACTTTTAATTCTTCAATTTCACCATTTTTCAACTGTTCAAGTTTTGCTGCGTAGTCATCATCCATTGAATTTAATCCTTCTTTCTTTTAAACAGGTGCCAGCCAAGCTGGGCGATACCCAAAACTGCAATCAAACCACCGACAATCGCTGTGAAATGAATGCCTGCTGTTAATCCTGGTGTCCGATACGTTAATTTGATCTTCTGCTTGCCGGGTTTAGTTAGCTTAATCCCCGCAAAAGCTCGATTTGTTTTAATCAACTTGACAGTATGCCCATTGACCGTGGCATGCCAGCCAGCACTATAAGGAATAGATGACGCTAATACGCCTGACTGCTTGGTCGTCACACTTCCTGTAATTTCATTATGACCCAGCCTCAATTTCTTTAGCCCGTTCTTCTGCAAGCGTTGTACTTGTTTATCATACTGAGTTGTCATCGGAATCCCAACAAGTTGCAAATCAAAGGAATAACGGCCAACCTGTCCCAATTGCATAGATAATCCGTTTGGCATCTGATCTACCCACCCTAGATTAAGTACACCAGCCGTCGTTTTTTCATACTCACTCAAATTGGTTTCAGGCATCTGACTTAACGAGTTAGTAATATCACCATTTGTCATACTAATACGCCAAGCTTGATTGGGTGAGCCATTGGCCACATCACGTTTAAAAGCGTCCCAACCACCATGAGCCGCCGTCTGATTACTACCCGATGAAAGGTGTCCGTTTATCCCTGGCGAATTCAACTTATCAATGTTAATTCGATCAGTCAACGTTGGTTCTGTGTAATGAACGTTCGTTATCAAAGCGCGAATTTCCATCCCCTGATATTGCTTAGCGTTAGGAATGTAAAGTGTATAGGTATCGGATTTATTCGTGTCAGCAATGTTTGTAGTGCTAATGATATTTTGGTCGGCATCGTACATTTTATAGGGAATTACGACACTTTGAGGCTGTAGCTTTGTCACTTTTAAATTCTTAGTATCGTTGACGGCTGTCACGTTCGCCAAATTGGCTTCTTTCTCATTGTCATCTAGTTGCTCGTATGTCTGATTACTGATAACGCGTGACTGAAAATACATCAACGGAAAATTATCTGTGGTCTGATAAGCCTGAACATCCCCATTAGCACCGTAAAAGGACTGATTCAAATCCGGTGTTTCACCAAATGTTGGAACGTAATTATGTGGCATGTTCGTGTCACTTGGCAACGGCGAATTAACATATAAATCACGAACACCCAAAAAGTTCAGCACCCGACCACGATCATCAAATTGTTGGATCGGTAAATTCAATTGCCGTTGATTGTTTAACAAATCGCGACTAAATTGGATGGCTGCCCCATTTTGAATCGAATAAAACGAGCTGGTATTAGCGCCATTCAAAAGAAAGTTATTCGGTGTAATGCCGGCCGAAGCGGTGACATAGTTACTAACATTACTGGTGCGTGCAAAAGTCGGCGCATATTTGCTAACCTTTGTTCCGTTTTGTTCCGCCCATGTTGGCTGAGTTGCCACTGCTGTAGTCGCTGTACCATACGGTTGAGAAATTAACGCCTTAGCCGCACCATTTGGTAAGAACTGATGAATATCGTACGCAGCGTTTTCGAAATTAAAGGCGACAAAAATATTAGCCATCACCAGTGCACTAAGAACTTGCGGCTTCAGCAATTGCGGCCGAACCGTGCCAACGACAAATACGCCTGCATAGACCATTAAAAAGAATAATTGTGGCAACACTGTACTGGTCGAATCAGCAATGATTTGCGTACTGATAAGAATTAAGACAAGAATGATAGCTGCCCATTTGAAGATGGGCACCCAATCACTAAGCGTCATGGTCTTAAGTTGTTGTAGGAAAACACCTGTCATTAACGCCATCGGTAAACTCATTAAGAATAACCACCGATTCGATGGCGAGGTGAAGCCATTTAATGTAGCAGCAAACATTGGTAATAAACTGAGCACTGTTGTCAGCACCATTAATCGCACAATTAGTTTGTAGTCTCGGTGATGACGGAAAGTCCACACAACTACAAGCAGCAACACATTTACTGATAACGTATTTAACCAAAACGGATCCACGTTAACGTTGCCTAACAGTGCGTTTGGCAAACTTAGGTAGTATTGCAAGGAATAAAAGTGCATCCCACTAGCAAACGGGACATCGAATCTTGGCGAACTCTGGAGGGCCTTAATTTCTGGTAACGTCAGCCACGCCGTCGCCAATAGACCAAGCACCCCACTACATAACATTCGACCAAAGTTAAACCAGCGCTGCCGTGCCAAAGGATGTGGGAGTTCACTCCAGCGTAAAATCAGGTACGTGATTCCACCGAGGGCCAACATGAACGCCAAATAAAAATTAACTACCACACTGAAATAAACAACGAAACCGAATCCCCACGCTGATCGTCCCTGCAACACTACTTCAATTGCAGTGATTAGCAATGGCAATAGAATCAACGCATTAACGAAGAACGGTTGAAATAGACTCGCGTAAATGGCAAACCCACTGCTGAGATAGACCATCGCACCCAGCCAAATGGCCCAGCGTTTAAGTGAAAAATGACTGGCAAAATAGGTAAAACTCAGCCCAGCAAAAAACATGCGTACCAGACCTATAAGCTGAAACCCTGTTAGCAAGTGTACCTTATTAAATAGCAAAATTAAGTAAGCAAACGGATCGCCAATGATGTAGTACGAAAACGTTTGGAAAGCATCTGCTCCCAAACCAATGTGCCACGACCATTGCAACGGTCCTGCACTTAGATGGTGTAGCCAACTGAGCAGAATCTTGCGGTATTCAATCATAATCGGCACATGCTGATGCAACACATCATGCGTTGAAATCAGTGAATAGCCAAATAACCAGTACACGCCGTATGTTAATAGACAAAACAACACAAAAAAAAGCACATAACCGCCGTAAAGTTTTCCTCGCCTTTGTTTTGCAAATGAGAACTTCATGGTTGTACGTGCTCCTTTAGTCTTAAGTCATTGTGTAAGTTGATTCTTACATTATGAACAAAACCGGCCATCGTCGCAAATAAATATTTACTTATGGTAAAGTGCTAGTTCATCAAACTGTATTTAGGACCAATTTTATTAATGGTGCGCACGATTGCCCACCGCGTTAGCTGGAAAAAGCGAACCACAGGATTGACTTTTACGTTGCCCCACGTTTCATAGTGATATCTATTGCTAACGTGAATGAAATGATACATTCGGGCACGCTGGGGATTCCAATCCCGTTTATCCTTAAAACCGTATCGCCAACGCCGCTGCCGAATCAAGTTAACCGCTACGTTTTTAGCCGGTGAGTCCGGTGCATAACGTTTAAATACCCGTGGGCTAACTTGTAGCCACAGCGTAATCTGATCAGGCTGTGTCATAACCTTTGTCATTTCGTCATCAGGCACGTTGGCAAACTCATCGTCCGCATCCTTCAGCATTAATTCAACCCAGTTAACGCCGTTTAGTGCACTCCAATAACTGCAACGTTCCAAACGCGCATTTAATTCAAGTGCTAAAAATTGTTGAGTCTTTTGATCATACCTGAAAACGATGTTCGCAATGCCTGTATAGTCAATATCCTCTAAAAATTGGCATATTTTATCTGTTAGCTCGCTTTCCTGAACCGGAAAAATGGCATCGTGGTTACCTATCCCCCATGGCGTATGGTCCTCTAAGGCAACGTGGCCTAATGCCATGCCACGAACATGGTGATGTTGATCAACATAGGCAGAAAACGTGTATTCTTGTCCCTCACCCGCTACAAAGCGTTGTAAAACAAAGTTCCGCTGATAGCCATGATGATAAGCCAAGCGCAAGAAATGATTAATTTCTTCATTAGAGTTAAGCACATAGTCCTTGCGATGATCTGGATATTTCATCGGACCCCAACTAACCGAATCCGTTGCCTTAAGCATAACTGGAAAAGGAAACGGTGACTTTACGTCACGTTCCGTATCGTTCTTGCTCAGTTCAACATATTCTGCTGAATTCAGCTCAGTTTTCTCCAACAATTGATAGAAACGGGCCTTATCCGTAACTTGCTCAAACATTTCCGCATCTGGATAAGGTCGAACAACGTTGTCTGGAAAATACGCATACTCTCTAATTAACTTTGCATAGGCATCACCCAAGCCAATTAACACAACACGCTTAAAGCTCTTAATTCGATCCAAAATGCCATTCTGCATTGCTTTAGCAAAGGCGACTGTTTGGCTAAGATGTGGAATCACTGTCACATCGGTGAATTTACTGAACCGAGTTGCCGATAGGTTTTTTGCTCCATAAATAATGGCTTTCTGGCCCGTTAAATCGTAATACATCCTTGCTACGCCATATGCATTTTCGTCTGTGCCAAAGAAAAATGGCACGGTATTCCCTGCGTATTCCGTCAATTAACTCACCTTACTTATAACCTTTTATTAGATATTATTATAATAATCTAACACAATTTTCATTATCACTTTTGCAAGAATCATTAGAGAAACTAAAGAATTTCAATCGTTAAAAAGTTTACAGAGCAATAATCTTTTGCCGGTTAAGGAAAATTATCCGTTTTAGCACTCTGATAAAGAAAGTGCTAAAAAAGTGAGGCAATTCCCTTGCACACTTTTTGTTAGTGTGTATAATACTAGTCAAAGGTCAAAGTTGGTCAAACGAAAAAACAGTCGATCAACTCCCTTTCGCCATCAGCAATCATATGTACTCGTTCGAACTGCTGGTGAGCCCTTAGAAGGAGCGATAACATGCTTTGTCAAAACTGTCATCAAAATGAGGCAACGATTCATTTAGGTCTCACAATGAACGGACAACAGATGCAAGTGCATCTTTGCCAAAATTGCTATCAACTTCTACAACAAGCTGAGAATAATTTAATGAACGGAAACGGAGGATCAACAAATATGGCTCAAGATCCATTTGGTTTTGGTAATTTAGATGACCTCTTTGCTGCAATGCAAAACGGTAACGTCAATGCCAATAACTTTCAACAAGCACAACAAGGTCCACAAACACAAGCAGGCCGCGGTGGTAATAACAACGGCGGTAACAATAATAAAAACTCTAAGCATCCCCTACTTGATCAGTATGGTTTAAACCTCACTGATCAAGCTAAAGCAGGTAAAATTGACCCAGTCATCGGTCGTGACGCAGAAATTGATCGCGTCATCGAAATCTTAAACCGTCGGACGAAGAACAACCCAGTTCTGATTGGTGAAGCTGGTGTTGGTAAAACGGCTGTCGTTGAAGGCTTGGCCCAAGCCATCGTTAACGGTAAGGTACCTGAAAAGCTGCTTAACAAACAAATCATTCGTTTGGATGTTGTTTCACTGGTTCAAGGAACTGGTATTCGTGGTCAATTCGAACAACGCATGCAACAATTAATGAGTGAAGTTTCAAAGAACGATGACATCATCTTGTTCATCGATGAAATTCACGAAGTTGTTGGTGCAGGTAACGCTGAAGGCGGCATGGACGCCGGTAATGTATTGAAACCTGCCCTTGCCCGTGGTGAATTTCAACTCGTCGGTGCCACAACTCAGAAAGAATACCGCGATATTGAAAAGGACGCCGCGTTAGCCCGTCGTTTCCAACCAATAGAAGTCGAGGAACCTTCTATTGAAGATACAGTTTCAATCTTGAAGGGTATTCAAAAGCGTTATGAAGACTATCATCACGTTCACTACACTGACGCAGCGATTGAAGCCGCAGCACGTTTGTCAGCCCGTTACATTCAGGATCGTTTCTTGCCTGATAAGGCCATTGATTTGATTGATGAATCCGGTTCAAAGAAAAACTTAACGTTACGCAACGTGGACCCTACTTCTTACGAAGATAAGATTCACACCGCGGAAGCACACAAGCAATCCGCTTTGGACAAAGAAGATTACGAGAAAGCTGCCTACTACCGCGATCAGGTCAATCAGCTAGAAAAGGCCAAGAAGGATGCGGATGAAAACCCACAACCCGATGATGCTGCAACGGTTACTGAAAAAGATATCGAACACATTATCGAAGAAAAAACTGACATTCCGGTTAGTGACATGCAAGCACAAGAAAAGACCCAATTGAAGGATCTGGACAAGCGACTTGAAAAACACGTTATTGGTCAAAACCAAGCAGTTGACAAAGTTGCCCGTGCCATTCGCCGTAACCGAATTGGTTTGAATCAAACTGGTCGCCCTATTGGTTCCTTCCTCTTCATCGGCCCTACCGGTGTTGGTAAGACAGAAACTGCTAAACAACTTGCTAAAGAGTTGTTTGGTTCGAAGGATGCCATGATTCGCTTTGATATGAGTGAATATATGGAACAGTACAGTGTCTCCAAACTGATTGGCTCTGCGCCTGGTTATGTTGGTTACGAAGAAGCCGGTCAATTGACTGAACAAGTTCGTCGTCACCCCTACTCATTGATTCTGTTAGATGAAATTGAGAAGGCTCACCCAGACGTTATGCACATGTTCTTGCAGATCTTAGATGACGGTCGTTTAACTGATTCTCAAGGGCGTACAGTATCCTTCAAGGACACCATCATCATCATGACCTCTAACGCTGGCTCTGGTGATAGTGGCGAGAACAGCGTTGGTTTCGGCGCTGCTCAAGACGAACACGCTAGTCTAATGGCCAAGCTAGGCAACTACTTTAAGCCTGAGTTCTTAAACCGTTTTGATGACATCGTTGAATTCAACTCCCTTTCCAAGGAAAACCTGGGTCAGATTGTTGAATTGATGTTAGACGACGTTAACGATCAATTAGCTAACCGCAACTTACACATTCGTGTAACGAAGCCGGTTGAAGAAAAGCTTGTTGATTTAGGGTACAACCCAACGATGGGTGCTCGGCCACTACGTCGTGTCATTCAAGAACAACTGGAAGACCGGATTGCCGACTTCTTCTTGGATAACCCTGATACACACAATCTTGAAGCTGTGATGGATGGTGATGACATTAAGGTTGAAGCTGACACACAGTCAACAACTAATGCTGAAGTTTCATCAAACAAGCAAGCGAAGTAAATCGAACACACTAATTATTTATGGACAGCCGACTTTTATCGACTGTCTTTTTTTATATTTTTGATTCTGCTTATACTATTCTCTAGAATCACTTTAATGATAAGATTGCGCAAAATCTTCTAAAAGATTATTGTTGAGTTGTTCATAACAATCTATTAGAGGTGGTAGTTATGTATATAAAGAAAACAATACTCGGGTTAGCTGTGCTGCTAAGTGTCAGCGTTGGAGGCGTCTCTTCTGCACATGCCATGACCGTTGTTGGACATGATAACAACAAGTTTACAGTTAGCGATAGCAATCAACGTTATCCGGGTGATTCTTCTGCCCCGCTGCAATCGACACAGGGATCAAATGGTTCCGGAATGCAGAATCCGCAAACTAATAATTTCCCACCAATAAGTGAAATACCAAACTCAGGTTTGAATGCTGTTATCGGTAATGATGATCGTAAAGTTGTCTCTGACACAACAGTATCACCATACAGAAAAATTGTCCTCTTGAGAATGGATTATGGTGGGACAAAATACTATCAAGGAACGGGTGTCATGGTTTCTCCTGATACCGTTCTGACTGCGGGGCACTGTGTTTATGGTAGCGACGGTCCTATAAAAGGCAAAATGCCAGACTCAATTACCGTCATTCCTGCAAATAACGGTCAAATTATGCCGTTCAGTTCATCAAGCACTAGCACATACTATGTCTCACAAGATTATATTAACTCGGTTAATACAGGTAACACTAACGGTGATCCTACACTGGATATTGGTGTCATAAAACTCCACAGTACAGTCGGTAATCAAATCGGTTTTATGGGTATGTCCCCTAATAGTGCAACTGTCGGTGAAGCCGCTACAATTTCTGGCTATCCTCATGACGCATTAGGACAACAAAATTTTCCAATGAAACAGTACTACGCTTCTGGTAATATTGCAGCAATTCAGGGCAATAATATCTACTACGATATTGACATGACAAACGGCGATAGTGGATCTCCGGTGTATAACAACGCTGAACAAATCATTGGTATTAATACTCGCGACTCTGGTGCAACAACAGTCCTCAACTGTGGCACAAATTTGACCGATGCCTACTTCAATATGACCAATCAAATCATTAAAAATTCGACCGTTTCAAACGGCTGGATGCTGAACGAAGGTAAATGGTACTTCTATGACGATAAAGGTCAGTTAAGCAAAGGGGAAATCCAAAATAATGGCTATATATATTACACTGATGTTCACGGAGCAATGCAAACCGGTTGGCAAGTTATCGACGGTCATTATTATTACTTTAACCAGGATGGCCATTTACTAGTTGGTTGGCAATTAATAAATAACAACTGGTTCTACATGGCCACAGATGGAATTATGCAGACAGGTTGGCAGGCAATCGACAACGGCTGGTTCTATTTTGATAATAACGGCTTTATGCAAAAAGGCTGGCAGCTAATTAATAATAATTGGTTCTACCTTAACCAAAATGGTCGAATGCAAACGGGATGGCAAGCAATCGACAATGGTTGGTTTTACTTTGATCAAAATGGATTTATGCAAAAAGGTTGGCAAAGCATAAATGGTAAATGGTATTACCTAAACCAAAACGGACGGATGCAAACGGGTTGGCAACAAATCAATGGTCAGTGGTACTATCTAAATGCCGATGGTTCAATGGCAACGAGTGGCGTTATTGATGGATGGTCAATAGCCGGATCTGGTGTTGCAACTAAACAATAGTTAAAAATTAAATAATGGTTTGTTCTCGGAATCTTGCTAAGAACAAACCATTTTATTTTAAAATCAGATTTGATGAACTACCAAATAGTACATGTAGTGAAAAATCTCATCAATCATTTTTTATATAGACTCACATAAAAAATGACTGAGTATTAATATACAAAACGGGCAACTAATAAGAATTAATAAAAAGTCAACGCACGTTTAGCAATCCCCTTCTCACTATCGGAATCAAACTAATTATCCAAGCGATTAAATAGCTCACAACAAGTGAACCCAATAAAAGTACTGTAAACTTCCAAATATCATTGCCTGAAGTCGCAATTCCATATTTTTTAAAGAGCATTTGCACTGGTCGATGAATTAAATAAACACCTAGACTTAGCTTAGAGAACAAAGTAAATACTGCTAAATTATCTGTTTCGGGAATTCTACGCAGTAATTCAAACAAAACAATTGAAAATACTAGTAATAGTGGGCTTGTGTACCAAACCCCAAAAATTGGCCGACCGGGGACAATATACTTTGTATCTAAAAACAGGCTACCCGCTAACAAAAGTATAAAATCAATGCTTGCAATGAGAATTAACCACGTGCTCTTTAAACTTTTTAGTGCCCCCTGTTTTATAAGATATCCAAAAGCAAAATAAACAGCACTAAATGACAAGGCTGTTCCAATCGAAATAGTCGTAGTAGCCATTGACTTTCGTTCCACACTCAATACAGCGCTCACTTCTGGTAATAACATGGTAAACAATATTGAAATACCTAGAAATAGATTCACTACTTCTCGACTGGATTTAACAATAGCATTTGCCAAAAATGGTAGCGTCAAGTACAGACCAAGAATGGCGGGTATATACCAGTAGTGCCATAAGTAAACTGAAAATAATTTACTAGCAGGGTTATCAAGAAACAAGCCTGATAAGAAATAGTCTTTTAAAACAATATGAAGATCAAACACCTTTTTTAGAAAAAGTTCATATATGACTGTCCAAATTTCAAAACAAACCAGCAGTGGCAATAAATTATGTAGCAAAAAGTGCTTCAAATATGACTTATTATTGTATGGTCTGTCGATCATTAAGTAACCCGATAAAATCAAGAACAGTGGAACACCTGTCCTGCCTAAGATAAACACACTCACAGCGAGTATTTGCTTGATAATCGAATAGTTGACAAATTGTTGACTCGAACCGTCAATGTTGAAGGCTGGTATTGTTTGTTGGAATGAATGGCAAGCAACTACCAAAACTATCGCAATGCTTCTGATGACGTCTAAAGTTAGAATTCTCTTTTTCAAAATAATGACCTTTCCTGAAAGTTTGTTACTGTTAGTTCATTTAAATACAATTGCTGGCAAAAGAAAATCTTCATAAACACACAACCATAATGATAACTGTCGCAGGAGTATCTCACAATAAATATTGAAAATAAAATCAAGGTATTGCTTGTAAAATGACAGAAATGTACTGATTGTGTTTGTACCACAGCATTACATTTCCAAATCAATGTTTCACTTCACACAGTCAATAGTAGAGTAGTTAGTGTTAATAGAAAAATATGCGTTCAAAGACACACCGCCGTCAAAAAAACATATTGAAGCCACGTTAATCTTTATAAAAGACTATTTAAGTCTTACTTCCCTCTTTTAACCTTAACTACGAGTGCGCTATACTGAGGGTATTAATCAATATTCAGTGGGGTCTGCAATTATGAGTGAAAAATTAGTTGAAGGAGTTCCAGTTTGGGTTTATTACACAGACGTTGACTCCGGTAAAACATTAGTAGAACCAAAAGTGCTACGTGGCGCCATTGGTGATCATTATGAAGTAAAGGTACCGGAATTTGCCAACTACCGCCTACTTCATCACACCGGCAACCTTGATGGTGTCTTCACCAACCAGCAGCAGGAAGCACGTTTGTACTTCCGAGAATCCGACTGGGCAGAAGTTGAAAAAGTTCAAATGTACGCTACAATTCAGGAAGACGTCCCTACCTATGACCGTCCCGATGGTGAATTACAGGCACTAGAAATGCCAGTTGGTTCAGTTTGGCGCGTATTCTCCCGAATTGCTACGAATAATGGTGAATTTTGGTATAACATGGGCACTAATCAATGGGTTATGTATAAGCCAAACGCTTTTACACTCAATAACTCTCCTGTTCGACCAACTTCTCATCATGACGAACCCAAGGAACATAATTGGGATATTCAACCTGTTTCAGCTCGCGGTACCATCGACTTTGTTGATGGTAAATCTGTTTCCTACTATGCTGAGCCATATGGTCGGCCATCAGGAACCATAGCAAACCGAAGTGTCGTGGTTATCAATGGTGAAGTTAGTGATCCTTCCGGAGTTGTTTGGTTTCAACTGCAAGGTTTAGGCTTTATCAATTCTATGTACGTTAAATTAACGGGACCAATTTCTATCAGAAACATGGCGTAACACATCTATAATTAATTCGTTTAAAGAGTTTGGGACATAACTCAAAATAAATCGACCAGAGAAAAGTGATTTTTGCTTTTCTCTGGTCGATTTTTTCATTGCCCTGGTTTTCTTGAATTTTTGTGATTAAACAGGCCTTCTCTCGGGCCCATTTAATCATATTCATGGCCATTAGGACCAATCCAGCTTCGTTGTTTACTTTATCTAACCCTCTAACCGAAAATCGAGTAAACCTCAAATGAGCCTTCACATCTGCGAAGACTGGTTCGACCTCGATTTTTCGTTGACCATAAATCTTCTTACCTTCGTCACTTTGGAGTTGAACTCTGGCGTACTTTTTAAAGTACAACCAGTTATTGTTGATGCTGACCTGGCGTTGTCGACCACTTGGCGTCTGTGCTAACGCTTGACGTACTGGATCTTCGAAGTAGTCTACTGCTTGGTAAACTTTGAATTTACGCTCTTGACCGTATTGATCGTGACGTATGCTGTAATTTTTAAAGTGAAATTCAATCCCTTGGTAGTCAGTGAAAACATCTTTTTTTTCGTCGTATTGCCAGTTTTGGATCTCGGTGGGGTCGTTACGATAGCGCTTTTTCTTTTCTTTCTCATACATCCCGTAAGGAATGAGATATTGTTTATCCAACTCATCAGTAATGTATTCATAGTTAGATTCACTACCGTAACCTGCGTCTGCGACAATGTATTTAGCCGGTGTTGCGTCAAAATCGAAGGTTTTTAAAAACGGCACTAGCGTGCGCGTATCTGTTGACCGTTGATACAAGTCATAGTAGAGGGTAAATTGATGCTGAGTCGCAATCTGTAAATTGTAGCCAGGTTTTAATTGACCATTCCGCATTGGATCTTCCTTCATTCGCATAAACGTCGCATCATGGTCTGTTTTGGAATAGCTATTCCGGTCACCAAAAGTTGCCAGGGCCTCATCATAGTTGGCTTTGCGAGGAATAAAGTCTTTTTCCAACTGGCGTTGAAACTTCTTTAAATGACGGCGCCGTTGCTTGGCCGGAGAGCCGCCAGGCTGTGGCTTTTCTGTTTCAATGGCCTGATCCAATTGCGCAATCTTATCGTTCACTTGATTGGCAACGATTTTCATTTGGTCAACATTGGTCGCTGTATCACGTTCCTGATCAATCGCGAGGTCAACTTCATTTTGAATCAGCTCATCGTAAAGTGCCCGCGTTTTCTCTGCTAGCTTCTTATTGTACTTAGTAATGCTTTTCTTCCAGACGAACGTGTACTTGTTCGCATCGGCCAATAATTCGGTGCCGTCGATAAATAAAGCATCATCATTAACGAGTCCGGCTTGGCGAACTAAGTCGCGAAACTGAATGAAGGCTTGCTTAATAAAAACTGCCATGGTTGCGGAAACACGAAATCGATTAATTGTCCGATAGCTGGGGACTAAATCATAGTCGCCAATCAACCATTTCATATACAGATTTTCAGCACACATTAACTCAATTTCACGACCGTGGAACGTTTTACGCGTATACGCAAACAATAGAATCTTCATCATTAACCGTGGATCATAGGCTGGCCGCCCAGTGGCGGCAGTTGCGTTCATGACGTCTTTTAAAGGAATAGAGTCTACGAATCGGCTTAACACCGTGACCACATGATTTTCACTAGGCGTAAAATCTAAATTCACTGCCAAACTGGTTTGATTATTGTTATAATTCTTGTACATGGAGATAACCTCGCTTTCTAATTGTTTAGTCGCTGTTGGATGAGCAGAGAATTGTCTCTGTGCCTACATAATAGTACGAAAATAAGGTTCGAAATCAAAAAACGATTTCGAACCTTATTTTTTATTCAAGAGTTTTGTCCCAAACTCTTGTCGTTTTGTTTTTAAAAATTAATAGTTCTCGTATCCAGTGAACACACCACTGTCAGTAAAGTCACCATATTTACCGTTATCTACTTCATTACCATAACCCGTCACCATGTAACCAACTTGGTCAATCCAATACCAATTACCGTTTGAATATACCCAACCGTATTGAACCCGACCACTCCCATTGAAGTATGACCAGTTGCCATCACCAAGGTACGTCCAGCCTGTGGCCATTGAGCCATTTCCATTCAAGTAGTAGTCGCCTAACCATTGACCACTCAGCATATAACCACCAGCATCAGCGTAGTACCAAGAGTTTCCAGCTTGGAACCAGCCTGTCGCAATAACACCTGACCCTTGCATGTAGAACCAACCATTATCGTAAATCCAACCAGTCTGCATAGAACCACTACCGCTAAAATGATAGTAGCTACCATTAATGTCCGCCCAGCCAGTTGCCATTGACCCATCTGAGTAAAAGTAATACCAGGAGCCATTAATAACTTGCCAACCTGTAGATAATTGGCCCGAATTGTTAAAGTAGTACCAAGAACCGCCTATATATTGCCAGCCCGTTCTCATAGCACCATTATCACCTAAATAATACCAACTACCGTTCTGATATTGCCAACCGTAGTCCCAAGACTGGCCTGCATCGTCCCATAAATACCATCCACTTGAATAACCCCACCAACTATCGGCCTTTGCAGTGGTATTAGAGATAGCTAGCCCTAGACCTAATGAGGCAGCTACGAGACTAACAAACGTTAGTCTTCTTAGGATTCTTTTCATTACTTTTTCTCCTCTCAATATTATTTATAAAAAAGTAATCAAATAATTATATCAAAGAGTTCCTAATTAGGAAACACAAAAAAGATATTTTGTTTTTAAAATTGCAGCTTTTGCTTCATATATAGCACTAACACCATAGCCCTTAGAATTCAAAAAAGCAGGTTACTCATGCAACTCGAGTAACCTGCCACTAATATCATTTAGTTTTATGCTCTATTTACAGAAAAGATCTGCTGTTGTATTTCCCGTTGCATGTGGAAATACCAATGATCTCCAATTTTCTTAATGCCGACGGTTTTAAAACCATGTCGGTCATATAGTGCTTTTGCACCAGGATTTTCAAAGTCAACATTCAGTCCAACAACTGACTTGTCGTCTTCCACAGCCTCTTCAGGAATGGCTTCAAGCAACTTTCCGCCGATTCCCATCCCCTGGTATTTGGGATCAACTACAATGGAGTCCAAGTACCATTCGTTCTTAAATGCTTCATAATCAGAACCGAATGGATCATCCGCAAAGACATCACTAAAACTCGTTGCGTCTTCCAGTACTTGGTCCACTTTTTGCTCATTTTCATCGGGATAGCCAAATGCTACCCCTACTACTTGACCGTTGGCCTCGGCCACCACCGTTGTTGCGGCACCAGATAGATATGCTTCACTCTGGTACGCAGCGGTAATGGCCTTCAGGACGGCAGGGTCAGGAACGTCTTCTAATTCTTCCAGTTCCATCTCTTTGAAAATGATATTGATGAGGGGGGCTATCTGGCCAGCATCATCCTTTTGTGCTTCACGAATCATTATGATAAAAATTCCTCCGTTTCTGTATGTTAACATCATACATGAATGCCCGTATAAAGGCAAAAACAGCGTTTAATCATTAAGCAGGCTTAAGAATTAGCGCTAACACATCCACGTTTGGTAGAATACGGGTAACAAATTAAATATGGAAAAGGAGATTCACTATGATTACATCCATTGTCATCATTGTCGTTTTAGTTGTGCTCGGTATTATCTACGCCAGTTTATATAATGGACTTATTCGTGCTCGCACTTACACTCAGGAATCTTGGAGTCAGATCGATGTCCAGCTCAAACGTCGAAACGATTTAATCCCAAATCTAGTCGAAACCGTTAAAGGATACGGTCACTACGAACAGTCAACGTTGGAAAAAATAACAAGCCTGCGTAGTCAGTTGATGGGTGTCCCTTCTGACGACCATCAAAAAGCCATGGAAGTATCAAATCAGTTAAGTGATACGCTTAAAAGCATCTTGGCAGTTTCTGAGGCTTACCCCGATCTTAAGGCTAACGAAGAATACACTAAGTTAATGGAAGAACTAAGTAATACAGAAAACAAAATTGCTTACTCACGTCAGTTGTATAACTCAAGTGCTGCGAGTTTGAACATGAAACTTCAAACATTCCCAAGTAACATGGTTGCTAACCTTCATCACTTCACACCGGCTGACTACCTGCAGGTTCCCGAAGAAGAAAAGTCAGCTCCAAAAGTATCTTTTGATAACTAAAATTAAGGAGACACAAAGTTGCTTTACGAACAAATTCGACAAAACAAACGCCGAACCGTTTACGTGCTAATTGGCTTTGTACTACTTGTTCTCGCAATCGGAGCGGCAATCGGTTATGTGTTCTTTAATAGTAGCGTTGCCGGATTATTAATGGCTCTAGTCATCGCAGTGGTGTATTCGGCTATCATGATTGGTAATTCTACAAATGTCGTTATGAGCATGAATCATGGTCACGAGATCATTAGTGCCGATCAAGCACCTGAACTCTGGCATATTGTTGAAGACATGGCGCTAGTAGCTCGTGTGCCAATGCCACGGGTATTCATTATCGACGACCCAAGCCCTAACGCTTTCGCAACTGGCAACGATCCGCAACACGCAGCTGTTGCAGCAACCAGTGGTATTTTGCAAATGCTGAACCGAGAAGAACTTGAAGGCGTTATCGGTCATGAAATGACTCACGTTCGCAATTACGACATTCGGCTACAAACTATCGCCCTTGCCTTGTCAGCTGCTATTAGCTTATTGGTAAATATCGGTATGAATTCCTTTTGGTGGGGTGGCGGACGTCGAGACCGTGATGACGACGACAACGATGGTGGCTATCTACAAATCATCATGTTTATTTTTTCCATCATGCTAGTTATATTGGGTCCCCTCGCCGCTTCTATTGCTCAAATGGCTCTGTCACGTAATCGTGAGTATCTAGCAGACGCTGGCAGCGTTGAGTTGACCAGAAATCCACAAGGCCTCATTTCTGCTCTACAGAAAATTTCTGGTGGTGAACCGATGCAGGCGGCAGATTCCAGTAGCGCGTCATTATACATTACGGATCCATTCAAAAATAAACGATCATTTGCGCATTTATTTGACACGCACCCACCAGTTAATGATCGAATCGAAAGATTACGTAAAATGTAAAAGCAAAAAAATGGCAGTTCCCGCATTTGGGAGCTGCCATTTATATTCATTCACTTCAAATTTACTTACTAGAACGAAAAAGTTACTCTTACAATTTACTCGTCAATTTTACACTCGGATATTTTTGAATAAACCAATTTTCAGCGAAACGATTTTCAAATAAAAAGAGTAGCTCTCCTCTTCTGTCTTTGACTAGGAGATTTCTCGATGAGGCCATATTTTCATCAAGCTGGTCAGAATCAATCCATCTGGCAATCTTTTTGCCCATTGGTTCCATAATAACATCAGAATGATATTCATTTTCCATTCGAAATTGAAAAACTTCAAACTGTAATTGACCTACGGCACCCAAAATATATTCGTTTGAGCTAAACGATCTAAATAGCTGAATTGCACCTTCTTGAACTAATTGTTCAATACCCTTATGAAATGATTTTTGCTTCATCACATTTTTAGGCGTTACACGAACAAACAGTTCCGGTGTAAACTGCGGCAATTCTTCGAATTGAAAATCATCATGACCCGAGTAAATTGTATCGCCTATTTGAAAATCACCTGTGTCATACAGCCCTATGATGTCACCAGCAACTGGGGGAGAAATAATAGCAAAAGTTCTTCGTTTTTTTTAACCTGTGATTTAATATCTGACATAATTCTCCTAACTTCTGTTCATAATATTATCAAATATATTGCAATGATCTTACTGTCGACATGTAATTCTGCTTAGCGAAACTTTCATGAATCTCTACATTTCTGACATATTAAAATGGCCTCCTTCAACTGAAGGGTAGGTAGAATTAAAATCTCAAAGCGAAGCGTGTTTCAGGTCACTTTTGTACTTTTTTTTAGATTCCCATTATTGTATCATTGTTTAGGTTAAGTCTGTTAAAGGAGTTAAAAAATGAAAAAGCTGAGCATCATTTTACCATGTTACAACGAAGAGGAAACGCTTCCTAGCACTCTGCCCAAGCTGTTGTTAATATTAAAACAACTTGAAAAGGAAAAAAAGGTCTCTCCCGATAGTTTCTTATTGTGTGTAGACGACGGAAGTTCAGATAAAACGTGGCAAATCATTGACCAGTTCCATTCTAAATACTCGAATATATTCGGGGTTAAATTCAGTCGTAATTATGGTCATCAAAACGCCTTGATTGCTGGTCTTTCAGTGGCCGAGAGAAAGGCCGATCTTGTGATCACCATCGATGCTGATTTGCAAGATGATGAATCTACCATCCCCTCGATGGTAGAAAAATCGCAAAACGCAGACGTCATCTATGGGGTGCGTAATAACCGAGATACTGATTCTGCATTCAAAAAAATAACGGCAGATGGGTTCTACTGGACAATGAAACATTTAGGTGTTGACATGGTTCCAAATTCGGCGGATTTTCGGCTTATGTCAAAACGCGCAATACAACAGTTTCTCAAGTATGATGAAAGAAACATGTTCATTCGTGGCGTGGTTCCCCTTGTTGGTTTTAACCACGACGAGGTACTATATGCGAGAAAAGAACGGCAGGCGGGTGAGACAAAGTATCCACTATCAAAAATGATTCATTTTGCCTTGGACGGAATAACTTCATTTTCAGTTGCACCAATACGTATCATTATGAATCTTGGCGTAGTGACTGCTCTGATTGGTATCGTTTTGCTGGTTTATTCATTGATACAACATTTTCTTGGTAATACAACAACTGGATGGTCATCTTTAATAACTTCCATTTGGTTCTTGGGGGGAATGCAATTAATCGCGATAAGTATAATTGGTGAGTATATTGGAAAAATATTTACTGAAGTCAAACACAGACCAAGATACAACATAGAAAAAGACCAGACTTCTGAAATGGAGGAAAAAAATAATGCCTTGGAATAGTAAAGTTGTTAAAAACTATTTCTTAATCTTTCTACTTGCAACTTTATCTATCTCTGGTTTTTATATCTATAGCCATATAGACATTCCTATCTACAACATTCCCTGGTCCGTTCAAATAGCTGATGCTCATTTAAACATCTATTCAAATTCTATTTCTCCTAAAGTGGATTACCCACCAATAATCCCACTCGTTTTTGGTATCGTTGGTGAAATAATTAAACTACTTACTCACTTCCTCGGATTATCAAATTCAGCCATTTATTTTTTGCAAAATGGATTGCTTAAGCTTCCTTCAATATTGACTTTTATTCTTTTTTTGAAACTTCTTCCAATGAATAAAATTCTGGGGGGGGGGTAAAACCCCTCCCGGAAATACTTTTTCCCATAACCTCATTAAGCCTGTATTTTAACATTGTAGTTTGGGGACAGGTTGATGTAATACTCGTTGCAGAAATGTTCTTTGCTTTTTATCTCCTAGTTGCCGGGAAAATCACAACAGCTTCAGTATTATTGATAGTCGGGACTTTAACAAAACTCCAGGCCGTTTATTTTGTCCCTCTCTTTGTGATTTATGCAATAAGATATTTTCCTTTAAAACAGTGGCTCAGAGGACTTTTTTATGGTTGCTTAACTTTTGTCATTATTTGGCTGCCCTTTGTCGTACTTAATAAAAATTTACTATTACCATTTAATATTTATTTAAACGGTTCTGCATCATATCCAGTAATCAATGTTCAAGCATTTAATCTATGGGGAGCTATTGATCCCCGTTCTATGGCGTATGTAACATCGATACACAAAAACATTTTATTTGGTATTCCTTTTTCAACGCTAAACTACATTATACTAATATGTGTGTTAACGATTACGTTAACATTGATTCTGGTAAATCGAGAAAACCTACCATTTGCTGGACTTATATATACTATTTCGATTTTCACTTTTACAATGAGTCAACATGAAAGATATGAACTTACTACTCTGCCATTTTTATTTCTTATATTATTTTTGAACCTAAACAAAAATGACAAAAGCTTCTTCAAAATCTGGATTGCAATTGATTTTATTATTTTTCTGAATATGGCATATGTATATACTTGTTCGTTTGGAGTGCTGAATTATAGTGTCGTGGTTGAAAGAACCCTGTCTATTTTCTCCGTCGCAATTTCAACATATACAATTATACTTTGCACTAAACAGATAATATTCTTTAAAAACTCACAATTAAGGCACCAGCATTAGTTGTTTCGAAATAACAGCTTAAGACAAATTCTATCATAAATACTTAATAACCAACTAAAAAGCAGACTAACCTTAGTAGCGAAAAAATGAGGCTCTATTATATCTGTTGTTGGTCATGTCAAAAGACATGATCGACAACAGATTTTTCTTTCTGTAATATATGTATATTGACACAAAAGCAGACCAACCTTAGTGGCGAGAAATGATTCGACGGAATCGTTTCTCGCCACTTTGAGGTTTCTGCTAAAGTGGTGGTGAAGTTGATAAGTCGCGATATCCTTTGGCGCTTTGACGTCGTAGCAAAAAATGGCAACTTCACCGGTATGATTCAAATTTGGTCTTAGTCTGTTGGCCTTGAGGTCGTGTTTTGAAAATTAAATTGATTATATTAACGTGGAACAACTTCAGAAAGATGGTGAATCAAATGACAGTCGCATTTGGTCTTGATGTTAGTAAGGCTACTTCTGCAGTAGCCATAGTGAACGATGGTGTCACCGTTAAACAGTTCAAAATCGATAATAATTGGTTTGGCTTTCAAAAATTACTCAAAGAGATGAAAGAGTACGCAAAACCGCAAATCGTGTTTGAAGCCACAGGTGTTTACTCCCGTCGGGTACAGCGATTTCTAGAGGATAATCATTATGCTTATACACGCTTGAACCCATTGGCCGCTAAAAAGCAGTTAGATAGCCTACGGCCAAATAAAACAGACAATAACGATGCTTTGCATTTAGCTCAAACACAACTCGTTATAAAGCGTCGATTGGAATATTACCAGAAGCCGGTTTACCACGATTTGATGGACGATAGTCACTTCTACGAACAACTCAATGAAGATGTCGTGCGTGAGAAGAATCGATTACATCGTAGTTTACAATTAACCTTCCCGGAAATAGAATCTTTGCTTAGTAGACCGGCTGGCGAACAATACTGGAACATCGTGCAGCGTTATCCACACCCTGATCTGCTGGAAGAACTCAATCCAGACGAGTTAGGAAAAATAATCATGGCAACGACTCCCAAGAATATTTCTCTAAATCGCGCGTCCATGGTCGCAAAGAAATTACTCCATCTAGCACAAGCATCGTATCCAGCGGATCGCGTTGAGGCACCGTCGGTGTCGCAAACACGCTATCACGCCAAACGAGTCAGTGAACTAACCCGTCCTTATTAAAGCAATGACAACGTTAGCCAAGACGCTACCAGAGTTTGGGGTTTTAATGAGTATTCCTGGATTTGCGGAAACAACTACGGTGTTATTAATCGGTGAACTGGGCGATATTCGTCGCTTCAGTAGTTCTAATAAGCTCAATGCCTTCGTTGGCATTGATTTACGTCATTATGAATCGGGCGAATTCGTAGCAGCTGACCATATCAGTAAGCGTGGTGACACGTTTGCCCGTAAGCTACTATTTCGCACGATCAGTAATATCGCGACGGTCGCTCACTACCATCCGAATCATATTAACGACTTTTATCAACGTAGAAAAAACAATCTCCTCAGTCAGGGACTAAGAAGATTGCCATCGCTGCGATGGGTCGCTTGTTACGAACGATTTACCATCTCGTGATTACGAATCAGATGTATATATACGGCGTCAAGCGCCAATCATTCTGATTACGTCTATAGTGTACTAGCCTTACTCAAAAAATAAAATGGCTAGGGTCTATTTAGTGTACTCAAAAATCGAATTCCAAACCGCTTGGATCGCAAAATAACCGTTTTGAATCCCTAAGTTCAAACCAATTCAAAGACATAAATACTGCTAGATCAGCATTAATACTTGACTAGAGGTAGAAAAGGATATCGCCATTGCTTTATCCTTCCACGACCAAGTTTCAAGATAATATAAGAAAGCGGCGATATCCCATGTCTGATTCTACTAAAGTTCTGCTCAATATTGAAGATAAAAATGTTTTTATTGATGAGGTTGTCCGTGATGATCAGGCAATTCAAGTCATGGCCCACCTAACCTATGTCCCTAAGGCCTGCTCAGAATGTGGTGTGTTGAATCAACACTCGATTATTAAATATGGCTGGCGAACGGTTCATGTTCGCTTACCAAAAACGGGTGAATGGGCTGTCGTCATGCATTTACGTAAACAATACTTTGAGTGTCACGCATGTCGTGGACACTTTTTGGCTCACACCAATATCGTGAAGCGTAACTGCTCAATATCTTACAACACGCATCAGGCTTGTTTATCGAAGCTAAACGAATCCGTCTCAATGAAACACATTTTCCAGGAACTGAACACCTCGCCAAACTTCGTTTCGCGAGTGTTGAATCGTTTTTCATCCGATTTTAAAACGGACTATCACCATCTTCCAACTGCTCTCCACATCGATGAAATCAAGAGTACCAAGGATGCCCAAGGTTCGATGAGCTGTGTGCTGATGGACGGTGACCACCAGCTGTTCCGAGACATTCTTGACGTCCGAACCTTACCAGCCCTGACGCGTTATTTTAAACGTTATGACCTTGAAGTCCGGAATCAAGTTCGTTTCCTGGTGACGGACATGAACTATACCTATCCACAATTGACGGAAGAAATATTTCCCAATGCGATTGTGATCATTGACCGATTTCACATCATAAATGCTATTCAACATGGCTTAAATAAGACCCGTATTGAAGTGATGAAACAATTTGCGACATCATCGCGCGAGTATAAAGCCCTCAAAAAATATTGGAAATTATTACTCAAACCGGCCGCAAAACTGGACTATAAGAACTTTCACCGCCTTTTCCAGTTTAAATACTTCACTACCGAAGTTGACGTTATCGATAATTTACTAAGACAAGTCTACGCTTACGCACAACGTTTGTGTGGGGCCGTCAGGACACATGATGTCGAAGAATTACGCAATGCCCTGACCGATTCCGTCTGCGCATCCTTATTATGTTAAGGACAAAAACAAAACACCCAATCATCAAATAATGATTGGGTGCATTACGGTCGTTAGTAAGCAGTAAGTAACAGCACGACTATTTTTGATCAGTTTTCTTAGCTATGCTTAAGCCATCAATTAATTTGGTGGTGAAACATGAACTCAGATACTGAAAAAGATTTAAAACAGCTATTAGCTTACACAAGTTATCAGAAAATCTACGTTATCACAGGCAAAACTGACCTACGTAAAGGTATCGATGGTCTCGCGACCTTCGTTAAGGAAGAATTCGATTTAGATCCATTCAACAATGCCTTATTCCTTTTTTGTGGAACGAAAATGGATCGGTTTAAAGCCTTGGTCTGGGAGTCAGATGGTTTTCTACTTTTTTATAAACGTTTAGAGAACGGACGGTTACTTTGGCCGCGTAAAGACAGTGCCGCTAAGTTAATTACGCAAACGCAGCTCAAGCGTTTTTTACAAGGCTTTCCACTTTCGCCTAGTGTTCAACCAGCCACCATCGGTGCCTGGTATTAAACCCTTAAAGTCAACGCTTTGTCATCATTAAAAAGATGGTCTAAAAGGCTGATTTTAAGGGTTTTCTTTTGCCCTAAATTCAGGTATTCTACGTTAATTGAGTAAATTGGAAACGGAGGGTTCACCGGATGACGGATCATGAGTTAATGCTTCAATTGACGGAACAAAATAAACAGTTAACCAGTCTGGTCCAGCAGTTGTCTGATCAAAACAAATGGTTGATGGAACAATTGAAGAATCTTCAACGTCGTCATTTCGGTCAATCATCTGAACAAAATGCCAATGAAGGTCAGCTATCCCTGTTTGAGACACCGGCGGCTGAAGAGAGCCCTGAAGTGGCACCCACGTCAGTGGTTGCCCATACGCGCAAACCAGCAAAGAAATTAGCAGAGCAACTCAATCCAGATTTAGTCACTGTTGAAAAGCGTTACTTTGGTCTGGCCGATACCCATTGTCCTAATTGTAGGCATCAACTAGAGACTATTGGACAAAAAGCGGTTCGAACCACATTAGAATACATTCCGGCACGCTTGGTTCAACATGACAACTTCGCATTCACTTATAAATGTCCACGTTGTTCGGCGGATCCTAAAATTGATGGTGATAGGTTGATTCAAACACCTGGGCCAACGGCCTTAATGGCACACAGTGTCATGACGCCAAGCTTAATTACTGAAATCGTCGGTGAAAAATATATCCTCGATGTGCCACTCTACCGACAGCGCTCGGAATGGAAGCGACGCGGCTGGGAGACAACCACAGCCAGTTTAAGTAATGCGGTGATCAAATGTGGTGAGTGGCTAACGCCGCTCTATCAAATGCTTCATGAGCAACTGCTAAAACAGGATTACTTACATGGTGATGAAACACCGATTCAGGTGTTGACGGAACCCAATAAGACCGCCACAAGTAAATCCTATTTATGGCTCATCACTTCAAACGAAGGTGCAAGCAAACCGGCGGTCTACTTTGCCTATGATCCAACTCGTTCTGGAAAAACCGCGGCTAAATTGTACAAAGGGTTTGAAGGGACACTGCAATGTGATGGATACAGTGGTTATCATGCCTTGCCAGATACCATTCGGCAGGTGGGCTGTTGGGCACACGCTCGGCGTAAGTTCTTTGACGAAACACATGGGAGTCAAAAAGGCCAAGCTAAACGAGCCTTGGCGAAGATTGATCAGTTATTCATGTGGGAACGTGACTGGGCTGATTTAAAGCCAGCCGATCGGTTGGCTAAACGTCAAGAAACGGCGGCACCACTCGTCGAAGCGTTCTGGGCAACATTGAGTCAAATGAACGTGTTGCATAATAGTTCGTTGGGTAAAGCGGTTGATTACGCACTCGGGCAAAAAGATCGTTTAAATGTCTTTTTAGAAGATGGCAAAGTGGTCCTCAGCAATAATTTAGCTGAACGTAGTTATCAAGCCGAGCGTGATGTTGCGTAAAAACAGTCTGTTTTCCAAAAGCCAAGCCGGCGCTAAGGCGAATGCGATGTATTTGTCATTCATTGAAAGTGCGAAAGCGAACCAGCTTGACCCCAAAGCATATTTAAATTATCTCTTCACAGAACTACCAGAACGGGGTCAAAATCCCGACCTGGTTGATTTGGAAGCTTATTTACCATGGAATGTTAAACCAGAAGCACTGAAACAAGAACCAAAGTAAAGCAATCGCGGACCATCCGTCATTATCATGACAGATGATCCGCAATTTTTGAATACGTGCTATTACTTACTGCTTACTACGAACTAAAAAGAGCGTTGATAGATTTCTCTATCAACACTCAAAAGTGTAGAGCCCTTTTTATTCAATCACTTCAAAGTTACTTACTAGAACGAAAAAGTTACTCCTACAATTTACTCGTCAATTTTACACTCGGGTATTTTTGAATAAACCAATTTTCAGCGAAACGATTTTCAAATAAGAAGAGTGGCTGTCCTCTTCTGTCTTTGACTAGGAGATTTCTCGATGAGGCCATATTTTCATCAAGCTGGTCAGAATCAATCCATCTGGCAATCTTGTTGCCCATTGGTTCCATAATAACGTCAGAATGATATTCATTTTCCATTCGAAATTGAAAAACTTCAAACTGTAATTGACCTACGGCACCCAAAATATATTCGTTTGAGCTAAACGATCTAAATAGCTGAATTGCACCTTCTTGAACTAATTGTTCAATACCCTTATGAAATGATTTTTGCTTCATCACATTTTTAGGCGTTACACGAACAAACAGTTCCGGTGTAAACTGTGGCAATTCTTCGAATTGAAAATCATCATGACCCGAATAAATTGTATCGCCTATTTGAAAATTACCTGTATCATACAACCCTATGATGTCACCAGCAACTGCACGATCCACATTTTCACGTTCTTCGGCCATAAACTGAGTGGAATTGTTTAGTCTAATCACCTTTTGTCCGCGCTCCAGCACAACATCCATACCGCGATCAAACTCCCCTGAGCAAATGCGAACAAAAGCAATACGATCCCGGTGGTTCGGATTCATATTTGCCTGAATTTTGAAAACAAAACCAGAAAACTGTTCGTTTGTCGGTTCAACAATTTCACCAGCTCGAGTTTTATGTGCCGTTGGACCTGGTGCAAATTTTAAATACGCATTTAAAAAAGTTTCAACTCCAAAGTTAACTAACGCAGAACCAAAGAATACAGGTGTTAGATCACCAGACATCACCTTATCTTCGTTAAGCGTATTACCAGCGGATTTGATCAAATCAATTTCGTCCCGCGTATCCTGCCAAATTGAGTCGTCGTGCAATGGTTCATCAACGGCAATGTCCTCAGAGTCATCCAACTCTAAATAACTAGATTTTTCACCCTTATGAAATAGTTCAACACGATTGTTATAAATATCATAGAGGCCCTTTAGACCTTTTCCCATTCCAATGGGCCAGTTCATTGGGTAAGTTTCGATGCCTAAGACATCTTCAATTTCTCCTAACAAGTCTAATGGTTCACGACCATCACGATCTAGCTTATTAATAAAAGTAAAAATTGGAATACCACGCATTTTACAAATTTGAAATAGCTTTTTTGTCTGCGGTTCAATCCCCTTTGCTGAATCGATTACCATCACTGCTGAGTCAACAGCCATTAAAGTTCGATAAGTATCTTCAGAAAAATCCTCATGTCCAGGGGTATCCAAGATGTTAATTCTCTTCCCTTGGTAATCGAATTGCATTACTGAACTGGTAACAGAAATCCCACGTTTCTTTTCAATCTCCATCCAGTCAGAAGTTGCAAATTTTCCGGTTTTACGTCCTTTAACTGTACCAGCTTCTCTAACAACCCCACCAAAAAGCAGCAGTTGTTCAGTAATTGTAGTTTTACCAGCATCTGGGTGAGAAATAATAGCAAATGTTCGTCTTTTTTCAATCTTGCCTTTTAAGCTAATCATTGTCCCAACTTTCTTAATAGTCATCAGTATCCTCGTCTTAAAAATCAGAACAGACTACACACTGTCAAAAATTATTCAACCGGCCGAAATACACTATAACCTCAAATCGTATAAACACTTGGTATTGCTGTCTCAAAATTCGAAATGAGTTAACTAGCCCTGTCGACTTTACCTATGTTGTTAGCCTGATCGATTTCAATTGTGTATCTTGGACGATGTTTTACCTCAGTAAATATCTTTCCTATATATTCCCCTATAACACTTATTGCTATCAATTGAATGCCACCAAGAAACCATATAGATGTGATTAAAGAGGACCATCCAGTAGTGGTATTTCCGGCAAAGTGTTGAACGAGTGAATATATTAGTAAAAATACGCTGATTAACGCGATTGTTAAACCTAAATTCATAATTATTCGTATAGGAGCAATCGAAAAGGATGTAATTCCATCAAGTGCAAAATGAATCATCTTAGACAATGGATACTTTGTTTCTCCTGCCTGTCGTTCTTTTCGTGCATAAAAAACTTCGTCACTTTTAAAACCAACAAGAGGAACAACTCCTCTAATGAACATGTTTCTCTCATCATACTTCAAAAATTCATTCACGGCTCTTTTGGACATCAAACGATAATCCGCTGAGTTCGGAATCATATCAACACCTAAATGTTTCATTATCCAATAAAAACCGTCTGCACTTATCTTTTTGAAGGCGGAATCGGTATCTCTGTTATCTCTTACACCGTAAACAATATCTGCGCTTTGGGCTTTATTAACCATATCAGGTATAGTTGACTCGTCATCTTGTAGATCCGCGTCAATCGTAATCATTAAATCAGAGGTCTTAACAGCAACAGACAATCCTGCAATCAATGCATTTTGATGTCCATAATTTCGACTAAATTTAACCCCAAAAACAGACAATCCTTTGGAGTTGAATTCATTGATGATTTGCCAAGTGTTGTCTGAACTCCCATCATCTACGCACAATAGACAGCTATCTTGCGCAATTTTATTTTCTTGTTTTAAATTAGCCAATATATCTAGTAGTTTTGGCAAAGTATCTGGTAATGTTTCTTCTTCATTGTAACAAGGCAAAACAATTGTTAACTTTTTTTTCATTTCAAGCTCCTTATAAATGACTCACGAGTTAGATTTCAACAGCAAAAGTACTTTAAAACAACAGTATAATTATTCCATTTTTCTAACCCTACTGATTGCCAACCAGCAGTAGGCCAGTACCAATAACGTTAAAAGTAGCAGTTGATATGGCTTCAGTAACGATTTTTGGCCGGTGTTCGTCCCTGCATCAAAAGCTAAATAATAACCCTTTTGGTTACTACCTTTTAGACTACCAGAAGACAAAGGGTAATCTGGACTGTAATTAACACTGAATATTTTAAGAGCCCGATTGGTGTTGTTGTTTATTCTAATAGAATACTTGCCCGCATGCCCTTGAATGGGAATAGATAAGAAGTTTCTCCACCCATCGTTTGAAATGTTTTTGTTATCCGCATGAATCGTGCGTTGTGAACTCAAGTCAATTATGCTGGTGGACACACCCTCAGTTAATAATTCTTGGGCGTACAAAGAAACTTGATTAAAATCTCTAGACGCTTTAAACGTTTGATACGCTTTTCCATGTGCTTTTATTTCAAACGGGGTCGGTTGATTAAATGTTAGACCAGGTTCTTGTGCAGCATGTATTTTCGAGGAGTATTGGATGGATAGCAAAGGATAACTGGTAGCTATCGCCACTATCCCTAGAGCAACTAACAGGGTTCCACAAATATTGCGCCGTACCCCAAAGGAAATGCCACTCGCATGGTCATCGAGGAGTTCAAATAATCTAGCCAATCCTTGAGCACTTAGAAAAAGCATAAACGGTAATACGATAAATGCGTAACGAGACTCAGCTTCCCAAATAAAAGTGTGAAACAAAATGACACCCAGACAGCTAAGTGAAACAAACAAATTGACAAAACTGCTTTTTCTTTTAATCTCAGTTAGTCCGAAAATCGCTAAACCTAACATAACAATAATATACGAGACCTGTGTCACATTATCCCACAAAAACATGAAAACACTCAATCTACTTTGTACCCACGGATGGGTCGCTTGAAGTCCACTGCTATCAGCATCCATGGTGCCTCGGCCAAAGACAAAATTAAATTTTCTCCAGAAATGTTCAATAAGACCAGTAGGTCCCATCTGGTCAATTCGTTCACTAATAACCTTTTCTTCCGCTTTTTGTCTTTTGGCAAGCGATTTAATGTTAGTAAATTGCGCAGCATCCCCCATATCATTGGCATCTAGCTGTCCATCGGTTCCAGGTTTTATGCCCATTAAAACAAATTCAATACTACTTTGTTGAACCTCTGGATTTTTTGTAAACCTATAAGATTTTTGAATAGACGCACTAGACACAACCTCAACAAACACAACTGCAGCGATGATTAAGATTCTGATTAGTGCCTCTTGCAAATTTCCCTTAGTAAGGTCTCCCCTTCTAAAACTAAGCAAGCTAGCGACAACTAGTGCGATTAACATCAAAACAATATTTGGTTTGATAAAAAAACCTATTGCTAGAAATATACAGGCTATTGCAAAGAAGAACCATCGCAGATTTTCTTCGGAAAAGTCCGTGTACTTGTGAAAAAAGAATATTGCATATATGGCAAAAGAAACAACAAGACCATCAGTGTAAAAACTAAGCATCATCATGTATAAAGGCAAAAGAGGAAAACTAATCATTAAAAAAATCAATCCAGACTTTACACCTTTTTTCTTTTCAATCACTGTTAACAACAAGAACAGGGCGCCATCCAGCAGAAGTATTAACAGTATTGGCACAGCAACATCAAGTTTGCCTGGAAAAAGAATGGATAACCCCTTCAAAATCCAACTATAGACTATGGAAGTATTAACATTGTTAGGGAACTTGGTGAAGTAATCGGTCCAAGGAATCAAATTGTTATTCATCAAGGCATATGCTTGTGTTTTTACTCGTAAGTCGTCTGATCCTACAGGAATTTTGAACATGAAAACGACTAAAATTTGCAATATTAATATGCCAAGAAACAAGAACCGACTCTTTTGCTTCACTTTTGCATCAGAATTAACTGTACTTTCCCTACTTCTCAACCACAAAAAAAGGCTAAATGCAAAGGCTGAAATAATTAAAAAGAAAGGACTAAACCAATTTGTATTGAATTGAAATGTACCCTTTGTTGGGATAAAAAAAACACTGGAGATAAATCCCAAAACGCCAAAAAAACCAAGTAGTCCAAAAATCAATTCCTTAATTTTCGCCAAAACCATTTCTAACGCCTCCCTTTCTTAAATCTCTTACCATATCGATAGCCACCCAAAACACGGTTCAATGATTTCACATTTAGGAAACTCTCTAAAATCACACAAATAAATAATAATATCAAAATCAAATAAATGCCAACCAGCATAGATCGACGAATATTGTAACCCATCGTCTCTTCAAAGAAAGAATATGCCAACGAACTATTTGGCTTCTCATTAAATACATGGTTAGTAAGACAATAATTACCCGAATCCAAATAATACAATCCTAACTTCTCATGTCCATTATTTTTTAAATAAATATGATATAGACCGGCCGGCTGAGTCATTGTATTTAATTGAAAATTAAAATTGTCATTATTTTCACTCAACACAGTAGCCGTAACAGCCAATTTCTGACCTTGATCGTTGGTAACTTGATACTCAACATGTTCATTTAAGGGTACCTGTAACTTTATAGTATTAAACGCCTTACTGACATTGACAGTCTGTTTAACATATCGACCGTGGCCAAACTCTTTGACTTTGTTAACTTGTACCTGATTGGCACCAATGTTCTGCATCTCAACAGGCTTTGTTAACGCCCAATTATCCACCATTCCCCAGGTTGCAAAGGCAACCATGATAGTAGCTATAAGTGTCAAAGTGCCTTTATACGGCTTAGCGTCCTCCATACTTTTAAGTATAGAGTTCAAATTATTTAACCCTGTGCCTGCCAGTATGAACAGAAACGGCAACACAATGTATGCATATCGATTTTCCGACTCCCATAATAAATTATGGAAAAGAAAAATGCCGATGACTGAAAGTAAGGCCCAATACCAAGAGAAGAAGTCGTTGTTAGTCTTCGATTTAAAAATTCTAACCACACAAGAAAGGGCTGCCAACAATAACGCCATAATATAGATGACTTGATTTAAATTTCGCCACAAAGCGCTTTTATTTCCCATCAGAAAATTATATCCGGCAGAATAGCGCCTATATTGATTCAGCACAGAATAAGAACTAACTGCTGAATCTTGCCACTGCAAAATAGTTTTGTTTTGCATTTGCTCAAAGAAACCAGCAATTCCCATTTTATTGAGTCGTTTTTGTATCTGCGATTGATCAGCCTTCTTTTTTTTAGCAAGAGTCGGTCTCTTAACTGTATATGCATAATCTTCTGAGCTCACAGCACCATGAGATTGTGTATTCAGTCCCATCATTGTCCAGTGCTGCCAAGGAATTTTATATTGATTCTTAGTTTCATAACCAGCATTTGTTTGAATCAATTTCGTAGCGCCGATAGTTCCAGCGGTGACAATACCGAAAACTAACAAAACTAATACCGCATTTTTAATCCAATACCGAGAATAACTGCAATCAAAGAAAAGTACAAAAGCGATGAGCAAACCTATAGCAAACACAGCGACATTTGTCTTCATTTCGATACCAACAATTAACAGAAAGATTCCTGTACCAAGCCAATACCACTTAAATCGCGTGTTTTCACAAAATTTTTCAATACAAACAGCAGATAAAACGGGGAATGAAATAGCTAACGCATCTGGATAAAAGAAAAGGGCAAGTGCATAAAAAGGAAAAAACAAAACCATTACCATTAAAATAACCGTTGCAATGTTTACATTGACGCGTTTTTTCAATATTAAAAAGCAGGAAAATAGCGTTAAATCAAACAAGAACATCATAATCAAGTTAAGCATGATCGCAATGCTGCTTGTAGATAGCTTGGGGAAAACCCTTAACAGAAATCCTAATATTAGAGCAGGGTTAACGTTATTCGGGAAGGAAGAGAAATACGACATCCAGTGACCGTTCCCTCGACCTAAATCATAACCTTGCATCATGATACTTAGGCCATCCCAAATGTTATCACCGATAAAATGTGTTGCCATAAAAATTTGTAATAACACGGAAAATACACATGCTAGAATCAAAAACCATTTTGATACCATAACATGGTTTTCAAAAATACGTATTAGGACAATAGCGATTATTGTCGCCGCTATAGTTTCGGCTACTAGTAGTGGCCAAGAAAACATCTGTGAATCGTTTTTACTTACGTTTATAGAAATGGATAATAGATAAACAAACATTGCTGCACCTAATGATGCAACAACTTTTCTCAATATATTTGAAATATTCATAGCATTTCCTTTTTAATTGTCTTTTGTAAAAGCTTTATTCCAACAATATAGAAAAATAGCGACACCAGAATATAATATTCAGACCATGAGAAAACCAAAAAGGCCAAGGCGAAAAACATTACCAAGAATATTTCAAAGGCATCTGTCAAAAAAACATATAAAGCAATACTTCTATTGTTTTGTACATTATTCAATTTCAATTCCTTTTTAAAGGAAATTATGCTTTTGACTTGACGGCCCAAATACACAAGCGGAATCGCAACTAGTAGTAGACCATACTGAGCCAGCCAACCACCCCAAACGCTCAACACAGGATATCCGCTGACTGAATAAACGTAGATGTATTCCCAATTGTTTTTGGACCAAGCTGGAGCGTTATTAACCAAATATGGACCCGCCCAACCGTTACCCACACCTATAAAGGGATGATCAACAAAAGTCTTGAGTAATGCAATCGTGCCACCAGCACGATTCTCTGTTCCAGATTTCTGGAAGAGATACTGATTTAACAAATGTCTTAGTGGGGACACAAATATATACGCTATTGCCAAACTAACCAATCCGACTAAGCACAGCAATAAAAGAATTTTTTTATCACGACCATTAGCCTTCCAAAAAAGCATGACTGCTGAGAGACCAATAACGACAAAACCAGTCGTTGTCTTTGCAAAAAATAAAATTGCTAAGGTCAACACTAAAAGGAACACACCACCAACGTATTGCCTTTTCGTCTCTTTACCATTTTTCCAGAAGCTAAAATGATTCGCAACGCCAGAGACAAGAATCGGCACAAATACCAATCCAATTTGTCCAGCTAAATAGCCAGCCTCAGCCTCGAATCCATTAATGCGTCCCATGGTTGTTGAATAACTGCCATTATCATAAAAGTTTCGTCCGTGCCACCGCTTTTCAAATAATGAACCCAAAAGGTTCACCCATGCGTGCATATGTGGGGACACAGAGGCAATAATTTGTGGAATTAACACTAAGATTTCAAAAACAATTAATGTAATAATGGTTGATCTAATGAAGGTTACAATATTGGCCTCCGTGACCACCGTTAATTTCACTGCATAGTAAGCAATAATTACAGTGACAACCAACCCTATAATATCGACAAACGAAGTGCTAACACCAATTCCTTGGATTGAATCACCAAAAATTTCGTAGGACCGCCCTATTGCCCAAAATTGCAAAACAAAAATCAAGAGAACATAGAAAAGTGTCGCTGTAGGAATATGTGGCTTCACTAACGTATCTGTTCTTTGACTGGCCTGAAACAGGACTAAAATAAAAAAAACAATAAATGGTAGCCCGGCAATTGTTCCAGGTAATCCGTATGAGAATACTTTTGTGAAAAGTGAAACTGGAATTAAAATACCCGACATTGTAATGACCTATCCTATTTTCGTTGGTTTCTAAACAAATCTATTCCAAATCCCAAAATTGCCCCTAAAACAATTCCGGCTGCCAAACCGTAAATGGACAATTTCTTTACATTAGGTGTCACCGTTTTCGACACTGTCCGTTGATTTGCATTTGCCAAAAGTCTAATTTTAGCCGAATGTTTAATATACTGAGGTAATGTATCCTTAGCAACCTCGGCGGTCGCGTTCGCCATTTTTATTGCAACTGCAGGATCGTTAGCTGTTGCATTGATTGTCATCGACGCCGAGTTTGGTGCCGGCACAACGACAACTTGTTTTGAAATGTTTTTCTTAGTATAGCTAAAGTTCTTGGTTGCCTTCATATCATTATAGACGGGCGTCATTACTACTGGATCATTAATTATGCTAGCGTACGTATTCATGCTTAACACATCGGCCTGAATTAAGTTAGCTTCCTTTGTAACGTCACCAGTATGATAAACCGTAATTGTCCGTTGAGCAGTGTATGTTGCAGTCTGACGATGACTAAAGAATAGATAAGTTGCCCCACCAAACAAGACACCCGATAAAATCACAATAATAATATTGTGCCAAAAAATTTTCCAAAGATCAGATATTGAATAATTAATTTTCATCCTTAGGAATTCCTTTCTCTGCAGAAATTACTGTTAGCTTATGATCCACTCGTTCATCCTTCGGTGGGAGCTTCATATAGTCGCCATAGGAATATGAAAGATAGGCTGCATAATCAATCGGAGCCTTTAGTTTTAAACCTTCAAAAGATAAATCTGCTGTTGTATTGAACCATTTAGCCTGAAGAAAATAGTCAACTGACAAGGCCCCACTTGCATCCGCCAGCAAAGTGCTCGTTTCATTGTTATGTTTTCTAGCAACTTTGTCCAACCTCTTCGAAAAACGTCTGGCCCCAATCAAATGTGTTATTCTGACAACCAATCGTTTGATAATATTCCGATGTAAGCTGTATTTTTGGATTGAAGTCATGACACATTTCCTTAAAAATGCCTCATGCCACAAAAAAAATTTTCGCCGTGTCGACCCAGACGGACACACATCGAGTGGAAACAAATCAACAAACAGTCCATACCCATTTATTTTAAATTTATTTGATTCTAGCACTTTAGTAGATGTATCAACTAATTTTGCGTACGAATAATAATAGGATTGATCGTTATCAATACTAAGAGCCCTGTACCCACTTTTGGGATTGATCAGTTGAATTAATCGTTCATAATCAGGACGCTTCAAATAGACATCAACATCATCATCCCAAGGAATAAAGCCTTTATGTCTAACAGCACCAATCAACGTGCCACCACAAAGATAATACTCAATATTATTTTCTCTGCAAATATGATCCAAATATTCAAGCATCCGCAACTCGTGCCCATGAATTTGCCCTAATGTTAATGTATCTTCACCCATACTGTTAAAGCCTCTCCTTGGGAAATTGTATCTGAGGGTTAAACGCCAATCCCGCGAACATTCCTTTAAATATATATCTAATTCTGAGCCATTTATGGTCTTTGCTATGATGCAAGACCTTATGTACAGAATAAAATTCACGTAGAATCTGAATTGTAAAGCCCTTTACACCATCATGGTGCCTTTCAGTGTAGAGGGAGTTTCGAAAACTATAAAAGTATCTCGGAATTCTCCCAATGGTATCTGTAACAATATCAACTCCGTGATTAGCCCCCATTTTATGCGTCACAAGACTACTACTTACACAATAACTCTTATATTTTTTTGATATTCGCCAAGTAAATTCATAATCGTCTCCCCACACAAAAAATTCTTTGATAGGCAAACCAACTTCACGAATAATTTTAGTTGAAACTAGAAGTGACACAAATGAAGCAGCCCTCACCTGAATAAGCCCCTGCTGGGCCAGCTCATTCCAGTAACTCGTTGTGTACGGAATGTTCATTACGGCAGCGCTGTCGTCCGTCCATCGTACATTACTACACATAAAGCCAGTAGATTCAACTAAGACGGAGACGATTGGCTTAAGTAGCTGGTCTAAACAATCTTTCTGAGGAATCGTATCATCATCCATAATCCAAACAAAATCATTTTCCACATCTTGCATGGCTTGATTAATTCCTATTTGAAAACCGCCCGCTCCACCTAGATTCTTGCTTGGCGTGTACACTTTTATTCTAGCGTCATCTGTTTGTTTCAAATAATCAGACGTGCCGTCAGTACTCTGATTATCAACGATAATCAACTGGTGAACTTTGTACGATTGATTCAAAATTGCTGAGATGCTCTCTTTCAACAATTCTAACCTGTTGTATGTCACAAGCACGGCACACACGTTTTTCATTTTTGATCTCCTTGTTTGATTAAGTTCTTTTCATTCTTAACTTGAAATCTAAATGGAAAGTTTCTATTTAGGTAAAAGCTTCTTAATCCCTTAATGTAAGGCATTAATAGCATCATTACCGTTGGTATTAAAAGTCTGTAAGCATAAACAATAATTAAAAACAGATATTGATTTTTCACAACTGGATAAACATAAACATCTAATAGCGCAATTAATGACACATACGATAAATCAAATGCATGAAAACAAAACACAACAATTGATTGGCTACCATACTTTTTGAAAATGTTCGTTAAGATACGTGAATGTTTTTCAATTTTTTGAGAAATCCAAAAAACAATCATGCTACCGCCAAAAGCACCCATGAACTGCTCTAAGTAGTACGGCATTGAAGCCGCTGAGAGCTGTAAAAATGATATATGAGCGGAATATAGCCAGAGCAGCAAGCTTATCACAAGAACTGGCCATTTAATATTCTCTGCCAATTCACTTTTTTTCAACAAATAGCCACCGTACAAAAAGGGCTGCACTAGCAAGGCCGAGTTCGTAGCCCATGGTAAGAAAACCACTTGATTGATAGCAATCCCCATTACCGCGTATGTCAAGAAAAGTGCCAAACGTAGCAAACTATTTGACTTGTTGGTTAAACGCATACTCCAATTAAAGACTTGAATGGCAACAAACATCGCCATTAAGAACCATGTCGCGCCAATTGCAGGGATTCCTGCAGAGTGTGCTGGTCCACCGCCAAATCCGTACAAAACAGCTAGTAAAAATTGAGGGATACTCATTGAACTATACATAACAGGATTATGCTGCCAAATCATGCCTACAATAACCGCAATAAATGCGAATACGGCAGTCATCAGGTACGGCAAAATCAGATTGCAAAGGCCGCCTTTTAATTCTGTCTTTAACGTTTTTTCGCGATAAAAGTACCCACTAACAATGAAGAAGATAGGCATATGAAACGCAAAAATAACATGAGCCACATAACTATTGTAATTTAATTTCACATCAAAAATAGAGTGACCTAAGATCACAGCCAGAATCGCTATGCCCCTAGCAATGTCAACCCAAGCCACCCTTTTTTTCTTAACAATTCCTTCACTCATACTTTGTTCTACCTTTCAAGTTCGTTCTATGTTTTAATCTTTAAACTACTGTTAATATAAAAATAATACGCAACCCACGGCTAACAAACAAGTTTAATCGGAAAACTATGGTAAAAATGTAATTTTAGTGCTAGAAAATGCGAAAAGGTTGCCGTTTAGAGCAACCTTTTCAATAAAAACAATTCATTAATTAACCGACATCCATTTGGCCCTCATTATTAAAATGATAGGCTTTTCCACTGATTGTGACCCAACCAGTCTGCATGGCGCCACTTTGGTCGAAGAAATACCAGTGACCATTAATAAATCGCCACCACGTAGCCATTTTACCGGAACTAGGATCAAGATAATAGCTTTGACCATTGGCAGTAAACCAATTGGAAACCATCTGACCACTATCATTAAAGTAATACCAGCCATTATTAACAAAATGCCAGCCAGTTTGCATCTGACCACTAGAATTGACGAAATACCACGCACCATTATCTATAAACCACCAGTTGCTCATCGTGCCATCTTGGTTTAAATGATACCATGCACCGTCCAGCCACTGCCAACCAGTCTGCATAGCGCCACTATTGTCTAAATGATACCAGCCCACGCCATTGTTCATCCAACCAGTTGCCATGGAACCATTACTATTCAAAAAATACCATGAATTATTATTCCATAGCCACCAAGTTTGCATGGCGCCAGAAGCATCCGGATTCATATAGTACCAGGTATTATTATCGAAAACCCAACCAGTCTGAACGGCGCCACTACCGTTTGTATGATACCAGGTACCAGAAGGATTTACCCAGCCCGTTTGCATTGCACCGTTAGTGCCCAAGAAATACCACTGATTGTTCTGGTTCAGCCACCAACTTTGCATGTATCCTTGATCATTTGCATAATACCAATGGTTACTATCATCGGTAAACCAACCCTTAGACACATCCCCATTGCTGTTCGTATATTGCCAACCATTACTAGTGTTTTGCCAGCGGCTAACATTCATGGCTTCTGTGTCCCAATCCGTCAACCCATATGTCTTGATGATGTTGTACAGAGAAGATGAATACACCGGATCCGTAGCATAACCGTCTTGCCGAATCAAGACACAGGCCGTCCAAGCATCCTTTTGCCACAGTAAATTGCTATAACGTGAATTTTGAACTAGAAAGAGAGCATGGTCGAGAATGCTACTTGAAGCATCTGGATAAACTCTAAAATAGTCATTAATGGTAACTAGGCCATTACCGTAATCCTCTTGCGTTGGTAACAAAACTGAGTGCCCATTATAAGAGCCCTTAATTCCGAATAAGTTATGATAATTCATTGCCAATGAGGATTGTCCCCATGCAGATTCCAGAATGGCTTGAGCGGCCGTTAGTGAAGGTAATACACCGTACTCACGCCAACTATTGAGTGCACCCTGTTTAATACTGTCCAAAAATGCATTTACATACGAGTATGAAGACGCATCAACTCGAACAATTTGTTGTGGCTGTCCAGTTTCCTGATAGTTTTCTGCAGCCGCACTCTTCGCGGCGGAAACCTCTGCAGAAGTGGCCTCTTCATCAAGATTGATTACATTGACAGGCATCGCTGAGGTCGCAACGGTCCCATTTGCACTGCTTTCGGTGCTATCGACTACTGAAGTGTTAGAGCCAGCCGCAGATTGATTACGAGAATTATCACTGGTTATTTCAGATTGCCCTTCTGAAAAAGAAGACTTAATGGTACTAGTTTTTCCCGCTTCGTTTACATTTACAGCATTAGATTTCACTTGCGAACTTGAATTTTCTGAGTTTGTCTCAGTATTTGTTGATGCACTCAACTTTACAGAAGATTCACTTATAGCCTTGGAACCATCAGCGTTTTTTGTCGTTTCAGTAACGCTTGTTGAAGTAGCCTTTTCATCAGTAGATAGCACTGAACTTGAAGCGCTGATATTACTGTTGACTTTATTCGCACTATTTGAAACATCTGTGTTCTTTACTGCAGAGCTTGTTACGCCGGAGAAAACAGACTGATCATTACTCGTCACACTTGAAGAAGATGAGCTTGCAAAACTTGTGTTACTCGGGGCACTTGAAACAGATGACTTTACAACACTTGTCGTACTTGAAACAGACGAATTTGCAACACTATCAGTAGCGACACTGCTAGACTCGGACTTTGCCTCACCTAAATTAATAGAATTGCTATTGTCATCCTTATTTCCTAAGGCTTGAGATTGACCGATCGAAACGGTGCTTGAGACTGCATCGCTAACCGCACCTGAACCAGCATCTGCATGAGCATCTGCGGTGTGGGTCGTGACACCCAGAGCCATCGTTCCAATCGTCAAGCCGGCCACAAGCCAAGCCTTTCCTTTTTTATACATTTTAAAATGAGTTTTATTAGATGCCAACGTTAAATAGACCCCTTTTTCTTAATCGCCATAATTAACTATACCAACAGAAATGATAACAAACTGACTTTTCATTTCAGTTACATTCATTATTCATTTCTGTTATTCATTTGACGCATTTTCGTCACTATCCAAGTGAAAAATGTTCCAGACGTATTGAACAATAGTTCTAAGAACCGCATAAAATGGAATTCCAAGTATCATTCCTGGAATGCCAGCCAAATGTCCAGCCGCTAACAATAAAATTATAATAGTCAGAGGATGAATCTTTAAAGTTTTACCAATAATATTTGGGTAAATAATGTTTCCATCAACTTGTTGTACAACCAAAACAACAACAATAACCCAGATGATTTTTTGAGGTGCTAAAATCAAAGTCACAATGATGGCTGGCGTGATACCAATATACGGGCCAACGTATGGAATAATGTTACATAAACCGGCAATGATTCCGAGTAGTATACCGATGGGCAATCCAATCAGCATGTAGCCCATACTAGTGAAAAAGCCAACAAACAAACATTCAATAACCTGACCAGAAATATATTGCGAAATTGTTTCACTCATTTTAAATAACAAATCAATAATCGGTTGTTTTCTTTTAGAAGGTAAAAATTTAGAAATCGCAGGAATAAATTTGTTACTGTCCTTCAGCATGTAAAACAAAATCACAGGAACTGTAATAGCAGTAACCGTGACATTAGTCACCGTCCCAACGATTGATCCAAGACTATTACTCAAATTTTTTATAAATGTTTGAGCCCATGTTGAAAATGACCTTTCAAGACCTTTTACATAGTGATCCACATTTTCATTTTGAAGTATGTGAGAATCTCCAATATATTTAGTGATCACCTTTTGTGACTGTGCCGCAATGTGTGGAACGTTTGAGATTAGTTGTCCAATCTGTGTCGACAAAATCGGGATCAATGAAAATATTCCCAACAAAACTATGCCCAGCAAAGAAACAATTACAATAGCTGTTCCTCCAGTTCGATTAATTCTGAAGCGTCCAACTCTGACTTTCATAAGTAACTTCACCAATGGATTCAGCATATAAAAAAGAAAGCCTGAAATTATTAGTGGAACAAAAATGACAGATATAAAAGTACCAATTGGTCGGAATAGAAAACCCATCTGCGTCAAAACCCAAACAAACGTCGCAATTGCCAGCGCAACCGCTGACCAATAAAGGATATTTTCATGCCTTAACTTATCAAAAATATTAATCACCTATCAATCTATAGAAAAGATTCATTTTCTTTGTAATTCGTTTTCAATAGCATTCGATAACGTCGATACCATAAATCAATGTACTCTTTTGAAAACGGTCCCTTAGCATTGTTGATCCAGTCAACTAACACTTTAACATTGGATTTTAAAATCATATCCAATTCTTCACTATATTCCCATTTCAGGCCATGTGCTTGATACTCATCAACGTCTAAAAGCTTCTTTTCACCATTAGGGAACACTTTCACGTCTAAATCATAATCCACATATTTTAATGCTTCTTTATCCATTGTAAAAGGTGAGGCTAAGTTACAGTAATACGAAACACCATTATCTCGAATCATCGCAATAATATTAAACCAATAGTGGCGATGAAAATATACAATTGCTGGTTCCCTTGTCACCCATCTTCGACCATCATCTTCTGTAACTAATGTATGGTCGTTAACACCAATAAATTCATTATCTGTATTTTTCAAAACCATCGTGTCCCGCCAGGTGCGGTGCAGACTTCTATCATGTTTATAACTTTTTATGGCAATAAATTCGCCTTCTCTGGGCATATTCAATTTTTTCACCTCTCAAGATAGTATAGCAAACTTTTCTTCATATATAACTCAAAGCAGAAAACTATCAATTCGCAAAAAAAAGGACATCAATCATGATGTCCTAAGCTAATCAAAATTAAAATATTAACTAAATAAATAATTATTTGAATTCATTAGAAACTGCTGTCAGTGCTGCATGAATAACCTGATGCATATCATAATACCGATACATACCGAGCCGTCCACCAAACAAAACTTTGGGCTCTGATTCAGCAAGCTTACGATATTGCGAATACAAGTCATTATTTACCTTGTTGTTAACCGGATAATACGGCTCGTCGCCTCGTTTCCAAGTAGCTGGATATTCTTTAGTAACAAAGGTCTTCCCCTTATCGCCTTTGCCAAACTCAAAATGTTTGTGTTCAATTACACGCGTATAAGGTGTCTCCGCATCTGTGTAATTAATAACAGCATTTCCTTGATAATTATCAGTGTCCATCTCTTCGGTTTCAAAACGAAGTGAACGGTATTGCAATTCTCCTAGTTGATAGTCGAAAAATTGATCAATCATGCCAGTGAAGATAATGCGTGGGTAATCACGCAGATATTCTTCCTTTTTATCAAAAAAGTCCACGCCAGTTTCAACATCAATCAGATTATTATTCAACATTTTTTCAACAATCTGCGTATATCCACCGATTGGGATGCCCTGATACGTATCATTGAAATAATTGTTATCAAATGTATACCGGACTGGTAAACGACGAATAATGAAGGCTGGTAAATCAGTTGCCTTTTGTCCCCACTGTTTTTCCGTGTAGCCCTTAATCAATTTAGTATAAATATCTGTTCCAATTAAAGAAATTGCCTGTTCTTCCAAATTGCGTGGTTCCTTGTCGCTAATGTTGGCAGCAGCCTTTTGTTCCTCAATTTTTGCTTTTGCCTCAGCTGGAGTTGTAACACCCCACAGTTTATTAAATGTATTCATGTTGAAGGGTAAATTATACAGTTCACCCTTGTAATTTGCTACGGGAGAATTTGTGTACCGATTGAACTCTGCAAATTGTTGAATATAGTCCCAAATGTCCTTATCAGACGTGTGAAAAATGTGAGCACCATACTGATGAACCTGAATGCCATCTTGCTCTTTCGTGTAAATGTTTCCAGCGATATGACTGCGCTTTTCAATCACTTTAATACGTTTGCCTCTTTTTGCAGCTTCGTAAGCAAACGTAGCACCAAACAAACCCGAACCGACAATTAAATAATCATAATCAGCCATTAACTTTCTCCATTTCTTGTAAAGCCTTCACGACGTTATTTACATATTCATCATATTGAAATTGGTGAACTGAACCTCGAATTTGGTCCTGAGATGGTAATTGATCTTTGTGTTCAATGATGTTGGTAATCTTTTTTGACAGCGAATTAACATCCCCGAGCGGATACAAAGTACCATTTTGCCTCGATACAATATCACTCGGACCAGTGGGACAATCAGACGAAATTAAAAATAACCCGCGAGATGCTCCCTCAATTAGGACCATCGGGAAGCCCTCATATGTTGAAGTTAGCAGAAGAACATCTGCAACGGTTATTTTTGACCAGGGATTCTCGACGAATCCGTGCCAAGTTAAATGGTCATTAATGCCCAATTTTTTAGCAAGCCGAGGCGCTTCATCACGATCCTCACCATCTCCATATAAGTCTAAGTGCCAATCTAAATCAGCATTTAGTTTCGACAAAGAAACTAATAACTCACGTATATTCTTTTGACCGTCAAGAATCGTTCTTCCGAGATAGACAAATCGATTGCTTGCCTTAGACCTAGAAATTGGTCGATCAACTGACTCAACTGGATTAAAAATCAACTTTACCCGAGCAGGTGAAATGCCTGCGTCCATCAGCTCTTTTTTAATTCCTGTACTAATCGCAAAGTAATAATCAGCACGCTTTAAAAAAACATTTCTAATCGGTTTACGTTCTAATGAGTAATGATACCAAGCAATCACTTTTGTGCGTAGCTTATGTCGCTTACAAAACTCGTAAGCCATGCTCCACATCAATGGGTTCGTGCTAACAACAAAATCAAATTTTTGATTTCTAAGCACTCGTGAAATCTTAGAATACAATGTCAAAGCGTATTGCACGTTTCGTATCCTGCGATTTTTCGCCATGTTAACAATTTCCACGGGACGATTGCGCGCCCAAGCATCATTCACTGTCCCACCGAAATCTATTACTTTCAGATTAACATTTTGAGGATCGACGGTCGCAAAGGCATCACAAAAATTTGCGATAACCTTTTCTGTACCCCCATACCCATTCATAAATGGTGTCAAAATCAATAAATCCATGGTTTTTTACCTATTCTCTAACTTGAGGGTTGATTTTCCTTGCAATAAAGGCGGTTCCCTTCTTCAGCCAATGCTCACTTTCCATATGAACATAATTCACTTCAGCAACTTGCGGTTTCAAAGTATCCAACCAGACGTCAAGTAGCAGCTCACTGATAAAGCCATATATCCGCCCCTCATATGTATCATAATCGGTAACGTCCACACGTTTTTCAAGTTTTCCTAAAATATCAAATAGCCAAGTGCAGTACAAATCCAGCCATTTGGATTTCATTACAAACATATTAAACATATGTGCACTGGATCTTTTCATAACCTTGTCAAACGCTTGCAAATACTTTGGATAATCAGACTCAATAATATCTCGTGTTAAGTCCAACGGCTCTTTATGATGAGCATGGATATAATGAGAATAATTGGATTCAATAATATAATTGCGTTTTTTTGGCAAAATGACATCAATCTGTTCAAACAGTTGATCAACTTGCTTTTGATTCAGAATTGCCGTCAACGATTTAGAACGTTTTAAACTTAAATACCGCCGATAGTGTACCAATCCAATGGCATCAGCATCGACATTTTTCCAAGCCCAATACAGAGCAGTTAGCTCATTATAGCTAGAGTTTTTAAGTGAAATGTTATCGCCAGTATTATCACCTTGAAAAGTATGGTTAACATCTGGATGAAGTGATTTGCCAACAAATACTGGTAAATAAAGCTCCGTATTTTCAGGCATTTCGTAATTTTTATGTGTTGCGACAATGATTTTAGTTTTCAATCTTAGTTGCCATCCTTAATCTAGTATGCGCCATCAGATTTGGCTATATGAAAAATGTTGCGGAAAAATATCTCTGTATCAAACCATAACGACGCATGATCGACATAATACAATTCAATTTCACAACGTTCAGGGTACCCAATATTGCTTCGGCCACTCGCCTGCCACAATCCCATTGCGCCTGGCGTAACCGATAATAGCTTGTCGACCTGATCACCATACTCAACCAGCTCTTCACGAACAACAGGTCGAGGCCCAATCAGAGACATTTCCCCCCGCAGTACATTAACGAATTGTGGCAATTCGTCCACAGACGATTTTCTTAACCATTTCCCAAAACTTGTGATCCGTGGGTCCATTTCGGGTGGCAATTTATAATTGTTATCCAAATACTTTTGATACAAATCTTTATCTTGTCGCAGCTTATCGTCAGCATTAACAATCATTGAACGAAATTTAAAAATGTAAAAATCTTTGTTGCCTTTTCCAACTCGTCGTTGTTTAAAGATCACAGGTCCACGATTGGAAGGACTGATTTTATACATTAACCACACAACAAGAAATACCGGGCTAAGCACTATCAAAGCGAGCGCCGATAACAAAATATCCAATAGCCTTTTAGTAAATCGATAAGTTCTCGATTTGACTGTTTTCTTTGTATTGATTGAAAAAATCCCCTTTTGCTAAGATCAACATCTTATGACTAAGTTAGATTATCATTTATTGACGAAGGTGACAATGTCAGCATAACATTTTGAATCAATGAAACCGTGCACGAACCAAGCGTCTTACCTCATCGACAATATGTGCCCTAGTTAACATGACACCTACCGTATAAACTATTATGCCAATAAACACTTCCACTCCAAGATGAATAAACGTCATGGATATTCTGCTACTGATGAAATTAACAATAACGAACATTACCAACCCACTGACGAAATACTTCCACTGGCCCGTAAACATTTTTCTGATTTGTAGGGAATCCCTTACCGCAAAAACTTGATAGGCAGTAACTAACGCCTCGGAAATGACTGTTGCAATGGCAGCGCCACTCGCACCAACCGCTAAAATTAAAGGTACGTTAACAATAATGTTCGCAACCGCACCAATAGTGACAGAAATCGTATAATCTCGAATCCTCTTGACTGGCATTAAATACTGCCTGCCGACTACCGTACTCCATGCTATTAATACGATAATTGGAGTTTCAAAAAAGATTAATTCTCCAACTTCATTATATTTATGACCGAAAAACCACGGCGCAAATTTCATACTTAATGCTGCTAAGCCAAACATCAACGGAACAGAAATTGCGGAAACAAAATTCATGCTTCTATATAGGCTGTTATTAACACCTCGCATGTCCCCTTGAGAAAACTTATTAGCTATATGCGGAAGCATAACAGTTCCAGTAGCTGTGACAATTGACAGAATCGTCTTTACCAGAGAATCAGAGAAGTTAAAATATCCTGCTGAAACAGTGGAGTCAAACTGCTTTAACATTGTTCTATTTACTACCGCATAGACCTGTATGGCAATATTAGGAATAAACAAGACAAATGCCGGATACAGATGCTTAATAATCCCGTTGACTGATACAGAAACGCGTTCAACTGACCCGCGCAAATATGGCCATAAGGACAGTCCTCCAAGCAATTGGGCTCCGCCTTGAATCAAAATATATTTCCACAAATCGGCTGGTGTTTTGACAACGACAAAAATCAAAATAACCGAAACGGCCTTTACCAAAGTATTTCGTAAAACAGTTTTTTTAAAATCCTCCAAGCCCATGAAATACCATGAGATGTCAATTCCTTGAGCAATGAGCCAAACAATTTGTAAAAGTTGGAAGGTAAAATACTGATGATCAAAATGTAGAAAAAGAAAAAAAGCTAGCACAGAAATCGTTGTTGTACAGAGCTGCAATATTTCAATTTCCCAAAAAATCCGTGATCGTTCTTTTTTATCATCTCTGTGATAAGCGATCTCCCGATTACCATATAATGTAATACCCAAGTCACCGATTAATACAAAATACTGAATGATTGACCACGTATATGTATAAATCCCGTTTCCTTTCGGAAGCAATACCCTCGAAATGTACGGCTGCGTCAACAAGGGAATCAACGTAATCAGCAATTGATATGATGCATTATAAAACAAATTACGAATTGTTTTCATTACGACCCCTTTTTGCCATTTTTACTAAATGAAATCGACCATTGATGTAAAGCATACCAGAAAAAAGACTCCAATTAACTGATTTATTTAATACCAGAAGCTGTTTTAATGGATGTTTAATTAACATCTCAATTGATTTATGTTACGCTTCAGGTGTTCTTTTTTGTGAACACCTGGAGGAAAGTTATGAATGATACGTTAAAAATACTGTTATTAATACAATCAGCGCAAAATGCGCAATCTTTTTCACAGCGTCGTCTTGCTGAAGTCTCAGAGTTCTCGCTAACCAAGGTTCAATCGATACTATCAAAATTAGAGTCGCTTGACAATGTTAAAAATTTGGGGTCTCGCCAAAAACCACAGTATCGTCTGACAAGCGCTGGAAAACAATCTATTCTTGACAGTCTATCCAAGCATACACGAATACAATTACCTATGTCGCTACGGAAGAGCACTTTCACCACGGCTGTCATTTTGGCTGCTGGTCATTCAACCGCTTCAGATCAGCCTGTTGCTCTATCAAAAATTGACGAAAATACAATACTCCTACTGCGTAACATTCAAAAACTCGTAGATCGTGGAATTAAACATATCGTTATCGTTTGTGGGTACCAAAGTGAATTGATAGAAACAGCGCTTCAAGATACACCAGAAGTCACCCTAGTTAAAGTTAAAGACTATGAACATGCGGGGACGATGTCTTCACTCTCACAAGCAGGCACACAAATTAACGATTCATTTTTGCTACTTGAAGGCGACCTCTTGTTCGACGATGCGATGCTAGATGTTTTGCTACAAGATACAACAGAAAATACAATTCTTGTATCCCCTCTTAGTGGATCACATGACGAAGCCTTTGTTGATTTTAATAGTCAAAATCAACTCATTCAAATTTCAAAAGATATTCGTCAAATGAACCGTTTATCCGCTGAAATGATCGGAATTAGCAAGGTATCCTTTGCCTTTTATCAACTGATGTTGTCCGCCTATATGAGAAATAAAAACCCTTGGCTTAATTATGAATACCTGATTGCACAACTCTCAAATATTACCCCAGTAAATTGTCTAGTTACAGACGATTTACATTGGATTGATATTGATACCCCTAAAGATTTGGTGAAAGCGATTCAAGATGTATTTCCATTAATCAAAGCAAATGAATCAGATAATAAAATTGATCAGGCTAAACAGACAATCGTCAACGCTCTAAATATTCCTTCGCAAAACGTTAAAAATGTCGTATACGCTGGTGGGATGACTAATACAAATTACTCTGCTGAAATCATTCAAGGTGAAAATAAAGGTTGGCGCGAATGTTTCGTTCGCATTCCTGGAAAGGGAACCAGCAAATTGATTAATCGGATGACTGAAAAACCGAATGCAGAACAAGCAAGCAAGCTCGGCTTTAACGTACCCACTCTCTTTATGGACCCTACTTCCGGCATAAAAATTACGGAAACCATTCCTGGAGCGGTCACTTTTTCTGCACGGTCCATGAGGATACCATCAAATTATCATCAAGTTGCCCGCTTACTTTATCAGGTGCATCATTCAAAGATGAACTTCAGCAACAATTTTTCGTTTGAATCCGAATGGTCACATTACGAGTCTGCAGCAAATGACTTGTCAATTAATTATTATGACTACTACTCAGATGTTAAAGAAGAAGTCAGAAAAGCTAATCAATATTTAAAAAACACTTTAGGCGTAAAAAGCCTGCCATGTCACAACGATTTAGTGCCGGAAAATTTCATCAAGGGTATCTCAAGTAATCGTTCAGAAGACTCCTTGTACTTAATTGACTGGGAGTATTCCGGTAACAACGATCCAGCGTGGGATTTAGCAGCGCTAATTAACGAGAGTGAGCTCTCACGGGCTGAAGAAGACGACTTCTTAGCGCATTATTCAAATGCATCTGACAATTTATTACTTAAACGAAAAGTTTTAGTTTACAAAGCCTTCCAGGACGTTTTGTGGAGCACATGGTCTCTTGTCAAAACAGCGAGTGGCGTCGATTTCAGCGAATACGGAAAGAAACGCTTTGAACGCGCAAGAAAAGAACTTACTCAGGTGCTAGCTTATGTATGATCAACGACAATATTTTCGGCAACGGTTAAATGGATTATCCGGCGGTGCATTGTGGGGATTAGACACCGTACTGATAGGTCTTATTTTAGCCCATGGACCCTTTCAATATTTTGCTGGCACAGCGCCTTTGATTGCTACGTTTCTTCATGACAGTTTTTCTGCTATGGTTTTGCTGATTTTAAATATTATTAGCAATCCTAAAAATTATATTTTCAATTTTTTAAGAATTTTAAAAAAGAGTCCAAGTGCACATTGGGTAATGTTTGCTGCCGTTTTTGGCGGACCGGTTGGAATGACAGGTTATGCGCTGTCTATTCATTATATAGGCCCAACATACACTGCAATTATTTCTGCTATGTACCCAGCCTTTGGCGCGCTACTTAATTTTATTGTTTTCAGACAACGGCCCAATCTCTCCACCATTGTTGGATTATCCCTAGCTATCGGCGGCACGATATTTACAGGAATGAGTGCGACTATCACCACAAATATTCGCCCCATCGGATTCATTTTCGCCGCACTATGCGTAATTGGATGGGGGTCGGAATCTGTTATCTCTGCATATGGTATGAAGAATGACCTTTCGTCAGATGACGCGTTGCAGATTCGCCAACTGATTTCTGGAATCGTCTTCGCAGTCGGCATCATTCCAATAGTTCCTTCTGGTTATCATCACGTTTTTGAAATCTTTCACTCCCCAATTATTTTTTTACTCCTTCTTACTGCTATTGCTGGTAGTTTGTCATATAAATTCTACTATGGCTCTATTAATGTATTGGGAGCCGTCCAAGCAATGGGACTTAACATTAGCTACTCAGCTTGGGCTATTGTTATTGGTATAGTGGTAGGAAACAAAGCCTCCTTGACTTCACTGTTATTAGCATCAATAATCATTTTAGGTTCCGTATTAACTGCGGATTCCAAACAACTTATTCTTCGTAAAATTCCTATTGTTGCGAGAATGATTCCTAAGGAGCACAAATAATGAACGCAATTATCATGGCGGCTGGACTAGGAAGCCGCTTTAAAGAGATGACCAAGAATCGTCCAAAATCCTTGCTTGAAATCAATGGAACACCAAACCTAGTTAGAACATTAAGGATGCTTCATGATGCAAATATCAACGATATTTACATCGTAGTCGGTTATCTGCATGAACAGTTTGAAATTCTTCAAAATCAGTATCCAGACTTAAAAGAACTCAATCTTCATTTTCTTTATAATGATCACTTCAGCGATTATAATAACGTCTATTCTTTTGCATGTGCTTCAAAGTACTTCGGCGACTCTTTTGTTATTGATGCCGATACGGTCCTTCGTGACAACGTTTTTCTCTATCATCCCCAAAAGAGCACATACTATACTATTCTCCGAACAATTCATGGTGTGGAATGGTGCCCACTAACAGATAGTAACGGAGAGGTCGTTAAAATGTCTGTTACAGATGATCACGTTCCGTCTATGTCTGGTATTTCATACTGGGACAAAGTAACCGCTCAAACGATTCTTAAAGCGTTACCTAAATTTTCGCAAACGTCACAACTTCTCGAGAAAAAAGGTTATTGGGATGATATACCAGTCGCATTACTAAACCAGATTTCCGTTACAACCCATCAGGTCAAAGATACTTCAATGTATGAAATGGACACTCAGGAAAACTATCGTACTATTCAAAAATTATTGAAGGAGCAAGTTTGATGAAAGCACGCGTTGTTTACGCAACAATCACTGGAAATAACGAGGATGTTGCCGACATTATTGTAGAAGCTTTGGAAGATTTAAACGTTGTCGTGACCGAGGAGGAAATCTCGCAGGCAAATGTTCAAGATTTAAATGACACAGACATTGTCGTGATTGTTCCGTATACTTATGACGAAGGGGCACTTCCCGAGGAAGGTATTGATTACTATGATGATCTCGCGGACATTACGTTAAATGGTAAAGTGTTTGGAGTTGCGGGGTCCGGTGATGTCTTTTATGGCGATGATTATGGCGTGGCCGTTGACCGCTTTGATTCTCGGTTAGCTGACAGCGGAGCCACCCGAGGTGCAAAAAAAATCAAAATAAACCTTTCCCCTGACGCTGACGATATTAAACAGCTTGATGAATTTGCTAACGAACTTGTATCTGCTGCGCAACAGTCAACTAAATAAATGCCAAAAAAAGATCCTCAGTTCACGGGCTTAACCGTCACTGAGGATCTTCTTAATTTCTGATTTTAAAATGTAAGATAACCATTAAAGCTGCCATCACCAATTTGAACCCAACGCGTGTGATAAGCTAAACCGTTGTAATTTGCTTCTGAAACAAATACCCAAGAACCGGAAACAGCTTCCACATATGCAACGTGACCATAATAACCGGCTGTTGACCAAGCAATCATACCAACTGCTGGATTATTATAGGTTACATCTGCGGCAGAATATACCCAGTCCGCAGCGTTGCCTTTACCATATGGGTTAACACCTTCAGCGGCCAGTTTCTTGGCAGCATACGCTGTACACTGTCCAGCATAATAGCCGTAATCGTTGCCCCAGTCTACATAGTTATCCTGCAATTGACCTGCACCGTTGAAATAATAAAGTTTATTGCCAATTCTTTGTCTACCGGTATTGAGATATCCACTATTACCTAGATAGTACCAGTTATAACCATCACCATACCAGCCAGTATTCATACCGCCCCAGCCGTTAAAATGGAACCAAGATCCGTTGAGCCACTGCCAACCAGTATCCATACCCCAACTAGTTAGATAGTACCAGTTACCATCAACGGCCTGCCAGCCAGTTTGCAACGCACCGTTGCCACCCATGTGATACCAGCTACCATTCATTTGTTCCCAACCGGTTTGCATGCGACCGCTGTTAGCCATTAAGTACCATTGACCATCAATACTCTGCCAATTGTACAAAGTTTCACCATTAGTACGATCATTCATGTACCAACTGTTACCATCCCAAAGCCAACCACGGTGCATACCACCCCAGTTTTCGAGATAGTACCAATTATTGTTACTCCATTGCCAACCTTTGCTCATACCACCCCAATTACTGAAATAGTACCAATTATTGTCAATGTTTTGCCAATTACCGGCCATACCACCCCAGTTTTCAAGATAGTACCAGTTACCATCCTGTTGATACCAACCGGTTTGCATTTGACCTGAGTTGTCAAAATGGAACCAGGCACCATTAATGGCCTGCCAACCTGTAACTGCATTACCATTTTGATAATAGCCCCAAGTATTACCTTGCTTCCAGCCATCACTGACAGCGACAGAAGCGGCCACTTTTACTGTCTGCTCAGCACTGCCGCTTGCTTCCGAATTAGAAGTGCTTGTTGTGTTATTTTGTTCGTCAGTTGTACTTGCAGAAGACTTTACTGACTCGGAATTGGCTGACGTTTCACTTTGCACCGAAGTTAGATTCTGTGACGAAACACTTTTAGAGTTCTCTAGGTTGGCACTTGTAGCACTTGTAGCACTTGTAGCACTTGTAGCACTTGTAGCACTTGTAGCACTTGTAGCACTTGTAGGCTGCGCTGAACTAGCTACCGTTACAGAAGCGTTGTGGGAGCTCTCGGATCCAGCCGAATAAATACTTGAAGCAGCACTTTGACTGCTAGTACTATTTTGCTTTTTCTCAGAAACCGTAGAACCTTTTGCAAATGCACTCTCAGGCACAACAGAACTACTTTCACCAGACTGGCTAGCAGCATCATCTAACGAACTCGACTGTTTGTTATCAGAATTCTGCGAGGCTTGATTCAAAACAGACCCAGTTTTTAGAGAAACCGAGTTAGAACTCCCATTATTTTGGGTCAGAGTTGATACACTTGCGTTGCCAACTCCACCCTGTACATCATCATTTGCATAAACAGTTTTACTATTCATAACAGATAATGTAAGCAACGTTGAAACGGTCACCAAGCTCATTGTCGCAATGTTTTTCAGGCGATTGCTATTAGTCTCTCTCTTTATCTTCAAAAATTTTATCCCCGTAATTCATTAAGAATGTTGTAAGCAGAATACAACATTTTTTAAACATTTCAAAATTGTTCCATAATAGGCAAAACAGCTGTCAACGTTTAAACATCAGCGTTTTAAAGCCTTTATGACTTGGCTTAACGTTTGTTTTACAGGTTTGTGACAGCACATTGCAAAAAAGGCAACACTTGTAATTTTGTTCTCAATATGAAACATAGTGTTAAATTCATTTGAAGGTCTTTCCTGTTATACTTAGAGACGATATGAACAAGCAAAGGGGTTAAATATTTTGAATCGATATAAAATGTATAAGTCAGGCAAACTTTGGTTAGTTGCCTCAACAGCATTAGCGCTAACAATTTCTATGGGGGCTGTTGCATCAGCTGATGATGCGACTGTAACTAATAACTCATCTTCATTGAATATAAGTAAAACTATTTCGTCGCCTTCTGGTGAAGGTGATGCAAACAAACAGGCTCAATTAGACACAATTGTGTCACAAGAAAAGACGTCAATAAGTGCATCCAGTTCAAGTGATGTTACTAAGTCAACTGAAGCTTCTACTGCGCCAGTGTCTTCAATGGAATCTTCACAGAATAGCACATCGGCACAATTAGCTAGTCAAACAATTCCACAAGATTCAGTACCGTCGGCTGAATCAATTTCCTCTGCCGCAAAGAAAGCAGAGACTTCTTCGCCTAAGCAGCAGACAAATGCTGATTCTTCTTCCGTCGTAAGTAATAAAGATGCCAGCGTAGAACAGAACTTTGCTAATTCACAGCAACCTAATGTTGTGTCTATTTCTACTGATCAAAAGTCACTTGTTTCTTCATCAGTCAACAGAAAGTCCGAATCGAATTCAGTTACTTCTGACTTTTCTGAAACTGTTCAGACAACAGCGGTCGAGAATAGCGACAGTCAGGAAGTGTCTTCACAGGCTAACTCCATGCTAGTGAACAATGACATCTTACCAACCATTCCTATGCAAGCGACAGTTGCTGCTTCTGTAGCGACTGCATCTAATTATTGGCAAAATAACAACGGTGCTTGGTCTTATCAAATTGGTGGTAACAAAGCAACTGGCTGGAACTCCATCGATGATGCCTGGTACTTTTTTAACAGCGATGGCAAAATGCAAACTGGCTGGTTAAACAATAATGCCTGGTTCTATTTGCAAAACAGTGGTCGAATGCAAACTGGTTGGGGAAACATTAATAGCAACTGGTACCTATTTAACAACAGCGGTCAAATGCAAACTGGCTGGCAACGTCCTGGTAATAGTTGGTACCTGCTTAGCGCATCAGGGGCTATGACAACCGGCTGGCAACTTCAAAACAATAACTGGTATCACCTAGAAAACAATGGGCAGCTTGACACTGACTGGTTCTCAACCCCATCCGGATGGTATCTTGCAAATGATAGTGGTCAAATGCAAACTGGCTGGCAAGCGAAAAATGGTAAATGGTACCACTTTGATGATTCTGGCCTAATGAAAACTGGTTGGGAACCGACGGGTAATTCTTATTATCATTTGAATGGCAGCGGTGCCTTGGACACCAGCTGGTTCAGTACACCCTATGGTTGGTATTTTGCAAACGGTAGCGGTGTGATGCAAACCGGCTGGCAAGTCATCAACGGTAAGTGGTATGATCTCGGCGATTCCGGCTTAATGAAAACTGGGTGGGAACCCGCCGGTAATTCTTACTATCATTTAAGTGACAGTGGCGCTCTAGATACCAGCTGGTTTAATACACCCTATGGTTGGTACTTTGCAAACGGTAGTGGCGTTATGCAAACTGGCTGGCAAGTCATCAACGGTAAGTGGTACGACCTTGGAGATTCTGGCTTAATGAAAACCGGCTGGGAACAAAATGGTGATAAATATTATCATCTGAACAACAGCGGTGCGTTAGACACCAATTGGTTTGCCACTCCTTACGGCTGGTACTTTGCTGATAATAGTGGCGTTATGCAAACTGGTTGGCAAAACATCAACAGCAAATGGTATCTATTAGGTTCAGACGGCTCAATGAAGACAGACTGGCAATTTGATAATAACAACTGGTATCACTTTGATCAGTCAGGTGCTATGCAAACTTGGTGGTTTGAAGCAAATAATGCTTGGTACTTCGCCAACGGTAGCGGTGTGATGCAAAAAGGTCTACTCGATTCCAATGGTCATCAGTTTTATCTAGATGACAACTCAGGTGCCATGCACACATCTTCTTGGACTTACGTAAACAACCAGCCTTATTATTTTGATGAAAATGGCTACCTGGTCAAAAGCAATATCAAAAACATTAACAATTCTCTTTATGGTTTTGACAATGATGGCCACCTATTACATGGTTGGCAAACGGTTAATAACTCACCATATTTCTTCAATGATAATGGTATCGCTCAGGTGGGTTGGATAGATTACAACGGCCATCGATATTATATGACCGACGCAGGCGTGATGAAAAATTGGTTCCAGGTAAACGGTTCTTATTATTACGGCCCTGACGATGGCGCAATCCGATATGGATGGATTAATTATAATAATGGTGTCTTCTACACCAATTCGAATGGTGTCATGCTGACTGGAATCCAGTCGATTAACGATAAACGGTACCGGTTCAATGAGGCTGGGCAAATGTGGCATGGCTGGTATCATTTAAACGGCGATTTGTATAACCAGTATTATTCAGACCCGAACACTGGCGTCATTCAACCATCCGGGCCTGCACATATTGACGGTTACGATTACAACTTCGGACAAGATGGTCTCGCTATTCGTGACATGTCACCTTACTTCGATGAATTCATTCAACAAGTAAAAAAGAGTCAAACGCCAACATCCTTCATCATGAGTTTGATTACGGATGTTCATTTCCAAACAAATTCTCGTTCTTGGGAAAATAAATCAAATGGCGATCCTGACACGAGAACTCAACTAACCCTTACCAACCTCGATAATCAGACTAAACTAGCGGACGCGCTTAATGTTGCCTATAAACTTAGTCTCGGAGACGCGGTTAACGGGACAGCTACTTCAAAAGCAAACCAGCTAGCAGATCTGGATGAATTTGCTTCCAAGTTTATGCAGGTTCAAAACGGCACCAAAGCCTTTATGCTTCCTGGAAATCATGATTTAAATCATCAAAGTGATGATAAATATAACAACACAAACGAAGGGCTAACCGCTAATGATGAGTATGAACACATCATTAAGCCTAGCGATCAATACGGTGTGAATGATCCAAACACAACACCAGCGCTTGACACATTAAGGAAGAGCATTGAAACAGAACACGGCAGTCGCATTTACTACGATCAGTCAAGGAAAGTTGTTTCTCTCTTCATTAACGATTTTGACGACACTAGAGCTTTAAAAGATGGTAAATTGGCTGTTGATATACAAAGTTATGGTGGCGTGTCAGCCGCTCAAATTAATTGGATAGTTCAAGAACTTCAACACGTTCCAGATGATTATCATGTCATGTTCTTTATGCATAGTTCGTTGCCTGGTGTCTTTAAGGGCGAAGTAAATACCGCCCCGTCTGACAAAGATAAATGGGGAATCTACAATGGTACTCTACTAAGAAGTGTTATTGAAGCATTTCAAAATGGAACACTGCAAAAACAAGAAGATGGTACTACTAAAGACGTTCCATTACATCTTGACAGTACACAGGATACGGCATTAAACTTTTCGCTTTCCAATCCTAATGTAACGAATTCTTACCCGTACACGGACCCGGCCTTTTACACAGTTAGCCCAACCGATGTCAGTTTTTCTGGCGCGACGGGTCGTGTTATTGCAGTTATGAACGGTCATTGGCACAAAGATAACGAAAGTACACAAAATAATGTGTTGTATGTAGAAACCAATTCGGCCTTCCCTGATACCGGTAATGGTTATGGTGCACGTCCTGTTGATTCCCTGCAAGAAGGTGCACAAGACTTCATCACGGTTGATATTCCTAATCACAAGATTACTTTCTCCCGATTCGGTGAAGGCGATGGTAAAACGCGCTTCATGACTCGTGCATACAATTTTGGGATTGGGGCAACAAACAATCCAATCAATTAACTGAATTCGTTTGTTTTATGGTGGTGTGAACATGGTGCGACATTGTTCACACCGCTTTTCTTACTCAAACTATTTGGTTATAATATAGTAATCAATCTGCAAGTTGAAACAAAACATCGTTTAAGAATTGGAAGGATACGCACATGTTCATAAAAACGTGGTGTCAAAAACACCAATCCATAATTGAATATGTCGTTTGGGGAACATGCGCTTTCCTTATAAACCTGTCAGTCTTTACGATTTTGGATGTCTGGACCCCAATGAACTATCAAGTTGCTAATGCAATCGGCTGGTTCTTAGCGACAACCTTTGCGTTTTGTACAAACAAACTATGGGTGTTCGCTACCCACGCATCAACGTTTAAAAGCCTTATGAAAGAAATGTGGTCATTTTATTTCTTTCGAGTTGTGACACTTTTAATGGATATTATCATTCTTTTCATCGGCATTAGTTTACTAAAAGGCAATGACATATTCGTTAAGCTTATCGACCAATGTATAACGAATATTGCAAATTACGCATTTTCACGTTGGTATATTTTTAAAACTGTAAATTAAAACCAGCAAGCGTTCCGTTGATTACTCATCATCGGAACGCTTGCTGGTTTTACGCCAAATTTTAGTTATCCAGTGCAGCGACTGACGGCTTTCAATAATCTCGCCACTAAAGAACTCTTGAATTGAAGCATTTAGGACTGATCCTGTTAATATAACGATGCCCGAAAAGTTTAACCACATCATAATGACAATAACAGAACCCACTGTCTTATACGTAGTGACTGACTTTGCAAAGTAGTCCACATACAACGAGAATAACTGTGATAAAGACAACCAGGCAACTGTCGAAAGTAGTGCACCGACCCAAACGTATCGCCATTTTAATCTTACGTTTGGCAAAAAGTAGTACAGAAGTAACAATAGAACAAAAAGTAGGCTTAACGTAACTGGCCATTTCAATGAACTAACTACACTCGTAATATTGTGACTTAAATGTAGTAACGGTGTTAACTGCTTAACAACAACCTGTCCTAGAGTGAAGAACAGAATAATTATCGCCATGATTACGATAACTAAGATCATCCACATAAAGGAAAACAATCTGTTAGCAATTGCATTTTGATTTTCACCAACCCCATAGGCCTGATTGACCGTTCGCTGAAAAGCGGCCACCACTTGACTCGTAGACCACAAAGCAACAACCGCCCCAATTGACAACAAACTGCCGCTTCCTCGTTGGAGAAAGGATAAAATTGCTGGTGCCAAAGTTCTATACACATCTGCTGGGACAGCAGTCTGTAAATAATCCAAAACTGTTCGCGCGTTTATACCAAAGATAGGCAATAAATTTCCAATTACAATCACTGCAGGAAAGATTGACAACAGTGAATACCACGCCAATATTACCGCTGAGTTGCTAACTTCAGCATTGCCAAATCGGCGCAAAAAAATTTTAAAGAAACGTTTCATTGTTAACCTCTGTTCACACTTTAAGTCGATTTATCCTTGTCTAATTAAACCACATTGTCGTTCAAAACAAAAAAAGCATGTCCGTCGTGGACATGCTTTAAAAGCTATACTAGTCAAAATCATTTGTTTTAAAAATGTACCACTTACTAAAGAAGTAGTTTGAAACAATCACAATAACTTGATCAATGATTTTCACTAAAATATTATTGCCATGTAACAATGTAATCCCTACGAACAGAATGACCACTTCAAAAAGCAGTGTTAATATTCGAAAACCAAAAAAGGAAGTTATTTCCCTCATGTTTTCACGAAAACCCTTTGCATGTGATGAGAAAACCCATAGCTTATTTGTAATGTAAGCAACGAGAACTGACAGCAACCAAGCCAAAATGTTTGCCACCTGATAATTCCAATGCCACCAACTATTAGCAACTGCGAAAACAACTATGTTTACTACCGTTGTAACGCCACCAAAAAAAAGATAGGCAATCTGAGACTGATACTTTTTAAATAACTTTACTAAAGTTGCCATTTAGAGAATTCCAACTTCCTTATTTAATCAACTAACATAACAATTTACGACTTTGACAGCAACGTGTCGACCCTTCATAAGTAAAACTTAGGTATTTATTATTTTAGATGTCATTATCGCAACCAACTAGTCCTTCGTCCAACCGTGATTATCCCAATTCATTTCTCTCTTCTTCATCCCCGAGACAAAAGGATTTCCCTCGACATAAAACCGAAGCTGTCGGTCGTGCCATTCCCCTTCACTGACACCAACCCGAGCAGCACTCACAATTTGCTGCGGTTGATACTGGCCACTAATGCTCAAGCTAAAGGGAGACTGACTCAGTAACATGCCATTGTACTGCAACGTGTCTATCCCCATCGCCGCTGTTAACTTAGCAGGACCGTTGGCAACATCAATGCCCGTTCTATGACGATTTTGTTCCATCAATCTTGTGCCAACGGTTGGTTCGAGCGCCCGCAGTAAAACTCCTTGTGGTGTACCCGACGGCTGACAGATAAGATTCATAAGGATTAGCCCACGCATTGTATAAAAATACAGCGTACCAGGATCTGAAAACAAGGCTGCATTAGCCTTGCTCTTTCGATGGCCGAAAGCATGCGCTGCTGTATCTTGATCGCCCAAATAAGCCTCGGTCTCGACGATAACACCACCAACTACACCATCGTCCATTTTTCGCGTCAATGTGACACCCAGTAAATCCTTGGCAATTTGTTCTGTTGGCCGTCCTGAAAAGAAATCCGCTGTTAATTCTTTCATTAAATTGTTTGCTCCATTATAAAATCATTTATTCTCTAAGAAATGAAACCGTTTTTTCTTAGAATTCCGTTTTCTATTCGTTAATATGATACAACATAGGTGGGTTCAGTGTTTGTCACACTATGTCATCATTATACAAGGGGGATTTATCATGCAACGCGATGATTCACTTATTGTTTGGATTTCTGGCAGTGTTTTACCACTTATCATTTTGATTGGCCTACTGTATGGACTGATTGCTGGGCAAGTCGTCACGGGGTTGGTTGTTGGCATTATTGCCGGTCTTCTCTTGGCGGGCGTCTCATTCATTTCATTTGCAATGCTGGAGGACGTTTTTGCGCCGAAAGCATAGGATCTGCAATTATATATGTAAAAAGAGTGGCTACTGAAAAATAATATCAGTAACCACTCTTTTGCGTTTGTTAAACTAACGCCAGAAACCGTTCATCATGCCCATGTCTGAGTTATCGTGATGTTGACGATTGAACCCCTGACCACGAGGATCAAAACCATTGTGACCATTAAATGAACGACGGCCAAAGTGACCTGCAGAACCAGCGAATGAACCAAATTCAGGCTCCGGCGCGTCATCCATATCTGCCAACTTATCTTTTAGCGAACCGTCAAGTTTGGCCAACAACTGTTGTAACTGTTGTGTCTCCTCATCAGTCAAACCATCGAACAAGCCTGTCAGATACTCATCCGTTGTTTGCTTGCGTTCCGCTAAGCGTTTACGTCCTGCCTCAGTGAGAACGACGTGCGTAATTCGTTTGTCGTTTTCGTCAGCATGGCGTTCAATCAATCCCCCATCAGAAAGCTTACTCAGCATTTCTGATAAAGAAGATGGACGAATGTCCAGCAACTCAGCTAGTTCACTCTGTGTGACATTATCATGATCCGCGATCAGTTGTAACAACCGGCCACGACCAAATCCATGGTGACGGCCGTGCTGTTGGCCACGAGTCGCAAATCCATACCGCTGCATCTGTTTTGTTAAATCCATAAATGTTCTAAACAATTCATCGTTTTTTTCAGTATTCATAATTTTCCTCCAAAGATTGTTAGTTAGGTGCCTAACATCGACTATTATATAGGTGCCTAAATAATTGTCAACACTTTCGATCTAATTAGGCAAACATAGACGAAAATGAAAATTTGTCTACCTCGCACAAAAACTGATTAAAAAGACTGTCGCAGTTGATTTGGATTGTGCTACGCTATCACCAACACCAATTGAAAAGCGAGGTTTTATGAAATGGCAAATGAATTTCCACAAGTTGTCACCATTGCCGGTTCTGATTCCGATGGCAGTGCTGGTTTACAGGCAGACTTAAACACATTCTTCACCCGCAACGTTTACGGCATGTCCATCGTCACAGCATGTGTCGCTGGCAACTCGTATGGCATTCAGGCATCCACATCAATGCCGACTGACTTCATTAACCAACAATTTACATCCTTAGCAGATGACTTTGATTTAAAGGCCGCCAAAACAGGCATGTTGGCCGATGCCGAATTGATTAATAACGTTGTGGCCAATTACAAACGTGTCGATTTTGGACCGCTAGTCGTGGATCCCGTTATCGTCACTAAACACGGCGCAATGTTGCTAGAAACGGCTGCGTTTGAAACGTTACGTGAACAACTAGTTCCCTTAGCAACAGTGATTACACCAAACTTTTTTGAGGCGCAAAAGTTGGTTGATATGGTCATTGAAACAGATGAAGACATGTTAACCGCGGCTAAAAAATTGCAAACAATGGGTGCTAAAAACGTCATGATCAAGGGACAACATAGTGATGCTGATCAAACAGAAGTCCGTGATCTAGTCCTTCTTGAGAATGGCGAACACTTCTGGCTCAGCGCGCCTTACATTCATACAGACCGTGTTAACGGCACGGGTGACTCGTTATCCGCATGCATTACTGCCGAATTGGCTAAGGGTAAATCCGTTAAGGAAGCCATTACGATTGCCAAACAATATGTTAACGTCTCGATTGCTAACCAAATTGAAGTTGGTCACAAATATGGTCCAATCAACCACTGGGCTTACACGGATTAATGTTTGAGTCCTAGCAGTCAAAAGACGAGCATCCTGAAATCTTCAATGATTTCAGGATGCTCGTCTTTTATGTCATAAAAGCTTAGCGAACGCGTCTTTGGCCTTTGAACTAGCCATTAATAATACAGGAAAATCCGTCTCATTCCACTCGAAGCGGGGCTCTGACCGGACAAATTCGATGATGCCAGCCTGCATCCCCTTCAGCATTAAGCTTACTAACTCTTTACTGCTGAAGTTTGGCTCGCCCATTTTTGCCACATAGGCGATGGACCGTGCTTTATCGTTCTTAAGCACCTTTTTGGCCTTACCATTGCGCTCAATTGCATCAACTAAATAGTCTACGATTGTGTCATTATCTGCCATTTCTGCATTACTCCAATAAGATAAGATGAATGTCCCCACCAAAAGTACAGTTGCAAGTCAACTTTTGGTAAAAATATCGTGTAAAACATTTCTCAAAATCACAGTTTCCAATAATACTTATTACCTTGAAATTTACCGTGATTATAAAAAAAGTAAATTTGACAACACCTTTTTTCGACGTAGCACAACTCACATAATTAGCGTGTCAGTTTCTGAACAAAACATCGTGATTTCGTGTCTCGCTCATTACATTCACTTAAGAATATTATTGATCGCACTGTAGGTCAACTAGCGAACGGAATTTTTAACTCGAGCACAAAAAATCATTTTTATTAATTAACAGAACGAAAGTCTTCTACATCGAAAAAACATTAACCCCTCAAAATAACAACACTATTTTAACAAAATGATTCATTTTTGATTCATTTATGGTACGTTTTATATACAGAAAATAGTGATACCACTAATGGCCTCAGTATTTGCAACAAAAATTGAGAAAGTCTAAGGATATTTCTCTACGTCAATTTGAATAACAATCTAGAATTTTGAATATCATCCAATAACATGTTGCCCATTGCTGAATTTTCTTTACTTGCTTCATCCACACGATTGCAAATTCAGGGAGCAAGAAGGTACACTCTAATAATGAAAGACATGGACAAAGCCCTTTCAAAAAGGTCTAGGCAATCATTTACAAATGGCTACTGACATTCCAATAAATAATGGGAAATATGCACAGTTATCATTAGCTAATATAAAGGTACATTAATACATGTTCATAAACTTTAATATTGTGGTCGCTTTGAACCGAATAGTTATAATGCAAAATCAAAAAAGCCGATTATGAATATGCATTGAAATGGATGTAAATGAGTTTTCTGTCTTTTAAAAGCTTTTCCCATTTTATGCCACTTAACTATTTTGACCAAATTAGTTGTAAAAAAATAATTGAATGTCATTTGTTACTAAAGGCAATGAACTTGACAATTGGAAATGCAAGTAAGACAGCAACTACTTACATTGTTTGGTAGTCATCTTCACCAGAAGGAACATATTTTATATTCTGAAAAAGTTATTACTTCGCACCCTGCCGTGAACAAACGTCAGCAATTACATAAAGTTTAGAAGTCTAAATGACCTGCGAGAATTGAAGTCCTTACTCATTGAGTGCGTGAACACATAAGGTGACTTCGATAAAAAGAAAAAAGTTCTAGAATTGTAATATGCGGTCCAAAAACTGACGACGTTAAAAGCTGAAACATATATTTTGGGGGAATACCTATGAAAAAGACAAAAATACTGCTTGGTTTAGCGACATTCACATTAATTACTATTACTACTCCATTAACAGAGAATGGAAACAACATTTTTGGCACGCCACGTATAGAAGCCAAAAAGACAAGCATTGCCAAACGCTATGAAAAGGCAATCAATGAAGACATTCAGTCTGATGACTATGGAAATATGAAGTTTTCTTGGAATAAAAAAGATCAATCATACGAAGCAACTCTTGACCCTAACAGTCGTATGTACCAAGCGATGGATTCTGGTGAAGTTTCCATTTGGAACGCTTTTGTTGGTGACATCAAGATTGAGTCTAAAACCATAAAGAAGTACACACCAAAATATGACGCATTTCAAATCATTAACCCCGACGACACTTCAAAAGTTTTGTTGCAAGTTTACGATGGAAAAGTTCGTTACAATGTTGGCGATGATCTTCAATAATACAGACACAGGCCCTATATCGGGCCATTATTTAGTTCTAATTAAGAACATATGTGCGTGTTTGCGAAGAAAAATCAGTACGTCTTAAAACAAGTGGCAAGAAGATATTAATCCTTTGTCAGCTATAAAGGCAAAAAGCAGGCAGTGTCGCCGTAAGATTAGTAGTGAATATAATGCACCTCATGAACCTTAATATTTGCTTTAAACAATAAGCAACAAAAATTTTGCAGGGCATTCAACGTTATCTTTGCAAACTACTTTAAGCAGATGATGGCTTAACCCACACCCACATGAACTTTAACAAAAACACACATCTAGCTGGTTTAACTGGCAAATAAAGTGAGTTCAAATACTTGAATAAAGATGAAACTAAAAAATTTGAAAGACTGTTAAAGCAATGTTTCAAGGATATGAGTATCAAATCAACTGATGACTATTGCTTTCTTATCTATTAGAAGAAGATAATAGATAAGTTAATACGGGGACGATATAGAGATGCATCCCCATAAACTTAACGATGCTTTTTCAAGTATTTTGCGCCCACTTAAATTGATTTAAAAAACAGACTAGAATCATGTCACATCAAACACTTGTTATAATAAATCCTTGTATTCAAAAATGGATTAACATGGCTGTCGACAGGTCTTTTTCCAAGGATTGAGACATACATACTAAATTATTTATTTTTTATAATTTAGTATGTTTCGTGGCATCCAGCCATGGTAGTTACGCAACAATATTGTTAACTTCTACAGTCATAGCATCAACGAGATAAAAAATGAGAAGCAAAGAAAAACACAGAATGTAACGGCTCAAAATACTGGTACAAAAAGAAAAGACCGCCATAATGGCGACCTTACGCAATTCCTCTATATACCCTATATACCCTGTTATGTCCCCACCCAGACTCGAACTGGGAGCAGCCGCTTAGGAGGCGGCGGTTTTATCCAGTTAAACTATAGGGACAGATGAAACGATTCACCTTAATGGATGAACCGTTTTTTAGTATACACTAATTTAAAAACTGTGCGGCACCATTTCCGAATGACCAGTCAGGACTGCCATTTTCTGAGATGACCACCATTACATCGTTTGGCTCAATACCAGCACTGCTTTGAAGTTCTTTAACGAGGTCTTCATAGAATGTTCGTTTCTGCGTTTCAGATCGACCGTCACGCATGGTGATTTGAATCATCACGAACTTGTCTGTTCTGTCGATACCAAACCCGGTATCCTCAATTTCCATTTCTTCTGGATCATGTTGCGTCACAATTTGGTAACGATCCCGCGCAGGAACACCAAAATCTTGGACTAAGATTTTATGTTCTGCGTCTAAAATGGCCTTCAATTCTGATTTGCTACGGCCCCGTTGGAGGTCAACTCGTACTAATGGCATAACGTTATTTCCCTTCCTGATTCTTCAGTTGATGTTTGTGCCGCATTCCCTTGTTCTTCGAATGCTTTTTATGCGTATGTGGTTTCTTCGAAGCTGCCTGTACTTTAGCAGAATCATTCTTCTTAGATGAATGGCTCGTAGCCTTGGCACGTTGAGACTTTGGTTTTGCCGTAGTGCTATCAGTACCGCTAGGCTTTTCACCACTACGCACTTTAGCTTTACTGCCTTGCTCAGGACGGGCTGTCTTCTTTGCAACACTACCAACAGATTCTACACGTTGTGGTCGTTCATCGACAAACGCATTATGAGCAAAGTACAGTGGCTGAAGTTGGTAATCACTCCCCCGCAACACTTGCTTTAGGCTACGAATATCATGATCATTCCCAAAGTTAATGACAAGACCACTAGCACCCATTCGCCCAGTCCGGCCAACACGGTGCGTATACGTAACCAGTGAGCCGGGCAGATCGTAATTGATGACTGCTGGCAAATTGGGAATATCCAATCCCCTAGCCGCAACATCAGTCGTCAACAGAAACTTAACTTTGCCATTACGGAAATCACGCATCGCATCAGCACGTTGCACTTGCCGTTGCTTACCGGCTAAAGAAACCGCCGCCACATGTTCATGTCGCATTGACGCAGCTGCCCGTTCCAATTCACCTAACTGATTGAAAAACACCAATGCTTGAAATCCTGGAATACGGGAAAAGCGGCGTAACATCACCGCCCGTTGGTTAGCAGGTAAAGTCATCAAACCGTGCTTAACTTGTCCCTGAGTTTCATCAATATCACGCACATCAACGGTGGTCACTTCAATGCCGAATTCGCTGGTTAGCTGATCAAGTGCTTCCGATTTCGTTGCAGAGAAAAAACTCAGTTGAACATCGCCAGGCGCTTCACGAATAATGTCTTCCACGTCAGTCCGTGTTTCACCAGCTAACAACTCATCGGCCTCATCAATGACGATACTTGTCAGCAAGTGCGCCTTCAAACGATGATCGTCAAGTAAGTTGAGCACCCGACCAGGCGTGCCAACAACGACTTCCGGATTCTTTTTCAAACGTTCAATCTGCCGTTTGACATTGGCACCACCAGTCAACGCAGCAACATTCACGCCAATAATAGCAGCCCAATCACGCATGACACGCGTTGTTTGCTGTGCCAGTTCTTGACTTGGCGCAAGGATTAGCAATTGTGTGCCGTCCCCAGGCAAAATCTTAGCCAATAACGGCAACGCAAAGGCCACTGTCTTACCAGAGCCGGTAGGTGCTAACCCAACAACGTTCTCACCGTTTGTGAGCGGTGCTTCAACACCCGTTTGAATTGCAGTGGGTTGAGTATAGCCCAACTCACTAAAATGTGCTTCAAATTCTTTGTTCATCTATAATACTCGTTTCTATTTATTGTCGGCTGGAAAGACGATGCTAGCCTTGCGACGCAGGTCAAACAACACGCTGTTAACAATTTCACTCAAATGGAGCCATGTCTGATAATGACGGACATTGTCTGGATTCTTAGGATCGTTAATCACGGTCGCAAAATCTTTTGCTTCAGCGATCATCGGATTATCGTCAGGTTCTTCAGAGATCCGCTTCGTCGAACCATCAGCTGCATGGTAAATAACAGAAGTCAATTCAGCCGCATTATCCATCACAATCGTATCTTTAACGCCATAAATCTCTGATGGTAGGTACGAATTCGTATTCTTTCCAATGTTCAGGGTGACGTCAAAGCCATCATAACCTAATACCGCGACCCCTTTACCATCTGCACCAGTACGTAATGGTGTGGCGTAGTAGTGAACCCGATTAGGCTTGCCAAACCAAGTAACAGCGTCATACACGACGTAGACGCCGAGGTCCTGTAGGGCACCACCACTAAATGTTGTCGTGAAGACATTTGGATCCTTGCCCGCCAGATATTCATCGTAACGTGATGAATACTTCATATAGGTCAAGGTTGCCCCACTAATAGTCTCCATGCTAGCTAACTGTTTGCGAATTGCACGGAAATTGTGTTCATGAATGTGACGTGCTGCTTCAAACACGTGAATTTCAGGATGCTCGGCTAAAGCAGCCTTCATCTGTGCAAATTCATCTGGGTTAGAAACAATCGGTTTTTCTACAATAATCTGTTTGCCCGCATCAATTGCCTTCAACGTTTGGGCAAAATGCAAACTGTTCGGTGACGCAATGTAAACAACTTCAAAATCACCATCGTTAAAAAACTTGTCTAAATCTGTGTAAACTTGACCACCGTTCTTGTCGGCAAACGACTTACCGCTTTCTTCGTGGCGTGAGTAAACACTTGTCAGTTCATATTCTTTGCTGGCCGCAGCGGCCTCAACAAATTGCTGCGTAATCCAGTTCGTGCCAATGATTCCTAGTTTTAACATGCTATAGAACCTCCGTCGAAATGAATTTTTTAATCCGTTACCAGACGATTCAAGAAAATTTTCCATCACCTGTTAATACATCTAGTTTACCAATTTTATGACGAAGTTTCAGTAATCAAGTCAGATTGGTTGCAGGAATATTTTAATTCCGTTACGCCAATGGTTTGGATAAGGAAACAGCGTAAAATCGTGCTATATTAATACTTGTAAGTTAACTGGCAAAAGAGAGAAAGCGAGGATGCATTTGTGTCGTTAAAGCGGAATATTTTATTATTTGGCGTGTCACTGGCCGCCGGATTATCAAGCACGTTTACCCGTTCAGGTAAAAAGCATACTGATAATCAATCATCATTACCAATGTTGTTTTCTGGTACCTGGAAATATTCCGACCATAACGACCATCGCATCCACAGAATTCAAATCAATCCAGATTTAACACTGCACATCGATGGCCGTAAGGAAAATGCGACGGTTGAAAGTATTACGGCACAAGAGTTGGTCTATCTTGATGGCTTTGGCTATCATTTAAGAATTCATGCCAATGAACAACAACCTGTTTCTTTGTATGACGAGGCCGATAACGCTACCTATACATTGGTTAGCGTACATACGACGAAACCTGCCACTACTGAAAAAACGATAGCGGAATAATGAAATTAACAAACCAACTCAAAAGCGAAGTTGATCACAGTAAGAGAATGCAAACTGTGATCAACCTCGCTTTGTTTGGCTAGTAGTTAGTTAACAATGACTTAACCACCCGATTCTAACGTGACATTAACTAAAAAAACTCTGCTGAAATTTTTAACTTCCAGGTTTGCTACTCAGTACAATTTCAATCACTTCTTAACTTCAAGGTAAGTAATGAAATTAATCTTTTACTGAATCACCATCAATTTCATCAAACTTTTCTTTCAAAGGAACCAGCATATCCCCTTCACCAGTTGCAATTCCAATACTGGCCTGTAAATATATTTCATGCCAAAAATCTGAATGTTCTCTCTTAAAACCTGGAGCTTCGTTTTGACAAGTTTTATTAGCTGACCAGGAGTTACCAAATGCAGGCTTAGAATAATCTAGCACAAAGTTTAAATTTCTTGTAATGGTCTTCATCACTAAAGGTGTAAACCAAGATTCATCAAAATTACCGATAAGTGTGAAAATAAATTTCAAAAGAGTGTTGTAGTCCTCAAAATGAGACTTGAGACTTGCTGAACCTCTTAAAAATTGCATTAATATCATCACAGATTTATTAAACGCCATAAACTCAATTGGCCTGATTGAGCCTTTATTATCGTCGGCAGTCGATTCAAGTTTCTTTATACTTTCCGCCGGATTTCTTAATATATCTTTAGATTTAGCATTATTTAAATCAGAAATTAAAGATTTAGCATTATTTTGAACATACTCATAGTATGTCACATTTTTTTGAACGTTCAATTCTTCTACTTCTTCAATTAGAGCGTCAAAATCTCTATATAATTGCTTTTCTTCTTCATGCAATTTAGCTTTCGCTTCTATTTTTTTCGAAACAAGAACACCTAAATCAGTTAAAAACTGTTCAATCGAATTAGTTTCAATTTTGTCACACCCAAATTCTTTTTCTTGAAGCACATCATAATCTTTAGTTATTTTTGAATTGTACGTTACTAAGGCTTTTGAAAAGCTTTGTGAATCAAACGCATTGTTACTTTGATCCAATCCAGCCAATAAATTCAAATCTGACAAGCTATAACCGAGAATCATTACCGGCGTTTCGGCCATAATAGTAACTAACTTATTTTCTCTGTAATTTCCAGGTCGAAAAAGCTGTACGTAATCCTCATGCGTGACTATCATGCTCTGATAAGAGTTTCGACTGCCATGAATGTGGTAAATAGGGATCATATCTTTGGGAGCCACAAAGGGCTCTTGAGGATTAATTGGATATCCATATTCATTAAATATGGCTTCTAAAACTTCGTCATAATTAGTCGTAATAACCCATTTCACATTGATCCCTTTGAGCAAGGATTCATATTTTTTTGCTTGTTCCGTAGTTGGTACCCAGTTTACTAAAGACCGGATAACTTGTTTTATTTCATTTTTACTATCATCATAAGGTTTTCCTGACAGCACTGAGACTTTGTTACACATTTTTGTTGCAATTTGAGGTAAAGTGCTGCCTTGTTCAAGTTCGCTCACTACATCGACACCGAAGTCGTCCGAGTATTTATTATTAAAGTATTTTTCAACGGATATAAACAACTGTTTCCAGTTTTTTGCTGTTTTTTCTTTCGAGTCTCCGATAACAGCCATCGATAATCCTGCACCTGCAATGATTCCAACGCCCCACTTAGAGATTTCTTCGACTAAATTGTCTAAACAGTCATTTGTTTCTTCCAAACACATTCCGATCACCCCTTTTTTTGATTATACATTTATAGGATATAAATTAAAAATACAAGAAGTGTAGATTATTATGACCATCATAAATCCCCAAAAATAGAGTTTATCTACACATCTTTCATGCAGATAAACTCTATTTTCGAGAACATTTAGTTAATCACCACTAACATATTCACCCAAAGTTGGTGTGAAGTTTATTTGTGGCTGTGTCAAAATTGCATGTCCATTTTTATTAAAGGCAAATTCCATATGCACGTTGACAGTACCTTTCGGAATCTGAATACCCTCTGCTTTTAGAAATTGTTGACAGTTGAGTTGAGAATGATCGGCCACAAGAGTAACACCATCATTAACTCTTCGTTCATTGGCATCTAGAAAATGCAAAGAAATAAGGATTGTGTCATCTTCCGCCAAAGGAACATCGTCAGGAATCATTATCTTGCCTCCAAAAGACACTACTGGTGGATTATCAGGATTACTAATTGGAATTGGAGTGCTCACAATTAAATTCCACACTCCTTCATCAATCCCTGTACGTGAATAACCAGCACCCATGCTGCCATTGTTAACCGATGTTGAGAAGGTAGTCCGATAAAAGTTACCATAAACTTTCCAGTCACTCAGATCATATTTAAAATCGGAGTTTTTGACGAAATTAGGCGTTGCCAGTTTCTGCCCGCCCCCAAAGTGTCGTTCGATTTGATCATCAATCAGGGCCAGTCGTTTGGACATGTCATACTGCAACTGTGACATCCCCGTCAGCTTTTCACTTGGCAAATCAGGCCATGTCTTCAAATCATTCTCATAATTTGGTTCGCCAACAGATTGCATAAACTGCTTAATGTGATTAATAACATTATCTCCACGCAATACCGTTTGACGCAACTCACGATAACGTTTGTAGACAAGGTCTTGGTTAGCCGCAAACGCCTTATATAACAGTTGATTGCCTTGGAAGTCGAATAGGTCTTGATCAATCGGCTGCAATGACTTACCATCCCATTGTAATTGCCAACTCGTGTCCAAATCATATGGAACCATGGTCCAGTGAGTGCCGTCGTAAGTGACGTACATCGCATTCTTAACTTCCATATCCGTGTCATCGATGACGTTGGCAAAGATGCCGAAGTCAATAACCGATTCAATGTTAATATACTCATCTTGATGGGCACGGAAATCGAAAATTGAAGAATTATGGGCAAATTTCATCAGATTTTCAAAACTATTTTTCAATGGATCAGATAGTGCGTCAGGAAATTCTACACTGAAATCACTATTATCAAACTTGGCGGTATCAGCTTTAAAGGCTGTTGTGTCGTTAAATTGAGCCGCTTCAACGGCCGCATGATTCTTATTGTCTTTTGACATGTTTAACAGGGTACCGTTTTTCCCCGTGTTAAATGTATATACGCCATTAAATTTGTCATTGATCCACAACCGAATTGGGAATCCCTGAATCTCGCCAAAGTTAATCGCCTGTGCCAGTTCATCATTAACATGCTGACGTGTCGCAGTCATGTCCGCAAACAATGCAGCATTCGTAATGTTACGAGCATGCGTGATGTCCATATAATTGGCCTTCAAGTTAAAGTCGCTGTTTTCGGCCCAATCTGCTAACGGCTTAAACTTAAGCTTTGTCTTGCATGCCTCATCCTCGTATGCCTTAAACTTGTAACTCTTTTTGTCCCACCGTAGCGAACCATCCCCTTGCCACTTGATTTTGGCAAAGCCACTAATATCACGACCATCGTTCAATTTAAAATCAAACGATAAGTTCTTGTATACTTCGTGACTCATTCCAGTCAAATCACCGGTAAGATGTAATTCAGGTAACGTCTTCACTGACGTTGCCAACTGACTTGTATCAACTGTGTTATCCATAAGATAATCACTCCTTCATTTATTTTTTTGGTACAAGTCTATTCAAACATATGTTCGCATTTTGGAAGTCCGGAGCTTTTATCATTTAAATCCCAGTTAGCTCTCACAAAAGTCGCATACAAAAACGCCACCATTAATTCGGTTAGTTCGCCAGTACACCAAGCAGATAAGCGAACTCGTACTCGGCTGTGCGTTTAACACGGAAGTATTGCGAACGACTATAGTATGTGTTTAGTTCAGCGTAAACATCCGTTTTCTGCGATAAATAACGATAATAAATAATCCGCCGTTCCATTACCGTTAATTGATTAAACATCTGCGCATAGTGGTCCCAATGGGAAGCTTCTGGCGACGTTGCCGTTAAACTCACTCCCACGATTGAATACTGTTCGTCAACGTTAATTCTCCGTGTTCCGGAGCGTTTAATATTCTCAAGAATAAACTGCTCACTTTGTTGTTTAATTCGTTGTCGTGTCAAACTAAAATCGACATTTATTTCAATAAGACGTTTCATTTCATTAGCCCTTCTTACTCAATAGAATAAAATAATTATACTTTAATTACACGATTGGATAATCATTCAACAACATTTTAATTCAATCGGATAATTTTTACAACATCGTTTATTTTTTAGTGTAAAATGAAAGTTAAGGAAAAGAGGATGTATCATGTCAATCTACGAACAAGTGAAGACCCTCGCCCGGGAACGGGGACTTAGCCTCCAAACATTGGCTATCAAGGCGGGTATGGGCATCAACAGTATTTACAGCTGGCAAAAAAAAGATCCAAGTATTTCTCGATTAACGAAAGTTGCGGAAATTCTTAATGTATCCGTTGATTCATTAATCGGCGGTGACACGGCCGCTGCAACAAAAAAATCACAACAAGTTGATCTTAACGACGATGATGTCATCATGACCTTTGAAGGCCGCCCCATTCCGCCGGAAGACCTTGCCTATATTAAACGAATTCTTGGAAGCAGTGATGATAATGCAAAATCTAATTGATCGCTTACTCGCGTTTGCAAAGCAACATCAAATCAACGTTATTTTATCGACCACCATGTCGCCTAATACACCGCCTGCTGCAAATCCGGCTTTGAATAAAGTCCTCATTAACTTGAACTGGCCCAATCAAAATCAAATTGCATTTCAGTTGGCGCATGAGCTCGGCCATGTCTTAAATAACGACGCTGGCATTCTATACGGCTGTCCGCAGGCATCCCACAACAGCATTGAATTTGCAGCTAGCAAACGTGGCATTCAATTACTGATCGATTTATACTTTGCTGACATCGCTGTTAGTGATGCAAATTCTGCCTGTTTTATTCACCAGTTATGCATTCCGAGTTACCTGGTCAACTTTACTGAAACCCAAATCAGGCAACATTATGAGACACAACTTAAACAAGTTGATTAATACAACCGTTATTGTAACTGATATCAATCAATCGCTAATTTTGCTTCGCTAAATTCAAAACACCACAACCCATTTTTGCTGAGTTGTGGTGTTTTTATATCAAAATGAACTTTATTAACTCTAGTCTTGCGTCAAACCAAATTTGGCGCGTTGTTCTGGCGTTAAGCGCCAAGCTAGATAATGCTGTAACAATTTTAAATCAGCGCGCAAATTTTCTGGCGTGTATTGTCGTTTGTACTGACTGCGTAAATCCGTCTCCAAAAGGTCGTACAACGAGACAAAACGCGGACCAACGGCGACCAAACATTTCAAACGTTTCTGATCGCGAGGATTTTCTGGAGTGACCCCCACTTTGATTTGAATATCAAAACTGCGGAAGGCAATAAAATCAGCACTAGCCCACCCTGCAACAACTGAGAAATCTGGCAATGCTGTTTGTGAATCGCCAAATTGACTGGTGACGGCGTCAAGAATACCGGTTTGCGCCTGATCGATTGTCAAGCGTGGTGCACCTTGCTTTGTATCGTCACTTTCTTTTTTACTGAAAAAAGCCATTTTATCACCCATCTTTACTCGTTGCTTAATGCATCAAACGATTGCTTACTGCCATTGTATACCATTAGGGACATAGATTGTCGCTCACCAGCCACAATTAGCGAACCATTATCGTCATAACTGATAAATTGAACGTCCTGAGGGCTCCGTTTGGTCAATTTGCTATCATCAAGTGAAAACATTGTATGGCTCAATTTGCCTTTTAATGCCTGATAGCCCTCTATTGACGTCCACAACAACACTGGCTGCTGATAATCCGTTCTTAATGTCGTTATCATCGCTGTCAAACGTGTCACAGTTCGTTCAATGGCCTTGGTAGACCCAAAACTAGACCCGGTGTCTGGAACAGAAATCATAATTGGCAACGTTCCCGTATCTGAACCAACCTGTTTCTCAAAATAAGTCGTTTGACTGAGTACGGAACTATTGGGACTGTACACCATGTACACCCCAACTTTCAGTGTATTGCCACTACCACCACTGCGACTGTAATTACCTGCAAAATCGTCATCCGTATACCGATTGCCGACGGTCGTTTTCAAATAGACAAATTTGACCCCTGTTTTGGACAAGGCCTGGAAGTCTAAAAACCCCGCATCCTGATCAATGGCGGCCCCAGTGACTGGATACTTGGCCATCATTGTCTGATGTCGTAATTGCCACCAATGAAACACACCATAACCAGCACCGCCAATCAAGCCAACGATGATTAGCACCAAAAGCCAACGCCATCGACGCATCCGTCGCTGTTTTAACCGTTGATAGATTGAGGCCGACTGCCGCCGACTTTGCACAAATCCCACCACCCTCGTGACAAAAGATTAAGCCTTATTCTAGCACGTTTACAGGTGGGCGACATTATTAGTTGACTATGATTCACTGTTATTCTTCTATATAACTTCTATAATTACTCGCGAGTCGTTGCCATTGCATGACGCACATCTTTTAATAAGCCTTCCCCAGACTGAGTACGCGCGCCTTGAGCACCAACCAAAGTAAACAAACTGTCCATAATCGTCAACTGGGCAATCAAAGAACTCATTGACTCACTCCGGTAGTTAACTTCCTCCGCAACGGATTGGAATACAATGTCACATTTTTTTGCTAGTGGTGAAGCCGGATAACTGGTGATGGCAATCATTGGCACGTGATTAGCTCGCAATTGATCCGCAATCATTAATGTGTCATGGTTACGCCCGGAGTGAGACACGATAATTGCGACATCGTCTTTGGTCATCTTTACGGCTTGCATCAATTGAATGTCGACATCAGGGTGAAACTGCGGCTGAACCGTTGTCCGTAAGAACTTATGATACCCATCTAGCGCAACAATTGAGGAACCACCAAAGCCAAAAAATGACAAGGTATGTGCATTTTTGATCAATTTAATAGCATCGGCTAAATCTTGATCTTTCAATAACGCACGGGTTGCATCTAACGCGTTATCAGCCCCCTGAAACACCTTATCGACGACAACTGACGGTGCATCGTCTTCTTCAATTTCACTGAAAAAACTGTCCGTTTGTGCTGCAATGCCGCCAAAGCCTAGGCTAAACTCACGAAATGAGCGCCACCCAATTCGTTTGACAAACCGACTAACCGTTGCCGTCGATACTTTGACGTTCTCCGCTAAATCTTGAATCGTCATTTCACTGGCGGCGGCTGGATTGCTAAGAATAAATGAAGCAATCTTCTTATCAGCTCCCGTTAAGTGTTGATAGTTTGCTTTAATCGTACTTACACTAGTTCGTGCGATGATAAACACCGTCCTTTATGAAAATATTCATCCACTTTTATGTAAAAAGTTTTCTAAGAACATTATGCCGCAAACGCTTTCAGATTGCATCAACTTTCACAAATTAAGTGTTCGAAACAGTTGTGAACGCTGCCAATTTCGCCTATACTAGCAGGCGTAGATTTAACTAAAAAAGTTTACAAAGGAGTTTATTCATATGGACTATATGGTCGGAATGGACATTGGTACCACGAGTACCAAAGCCGTATTATACGACTTGGACGGTAACGTCTTAGCTTACACGAACAAGCTTTACCCGTTATATCGTGACGCAACGGGGATGGCTGAAGAAGATCCAGAAGAAATTCTTGAAGCTGTTGTGAATGGTTTACAAGAAATTCTGCGCAAGGCCGACCTTAAGAATGGCAAGCTTCATGGTGTTTCTTTCTCAAGTGCCAACCAAAGTTTGATTGCACTAGATAAAAACCATAAGCCACTGACGCGTGTCATCACTTGGGCTGATACCCGAGCAACCAAGTACGCTGATCAATTGAAAGCAGATGGCACTGGTAAAACCCTGTATGAGCATACAGGAACACCAATTCACCCAATGTCATTATTATGTAAATTGTTGTGGTTGAAGAACGACCATGCCGACATTTACAAGAAAGCAGCTTACTACTGTGGCATTAAGGAATATATCTTCTATCGTCTGTTAGATGTTTGGCAAATGGATATTTCTGTTGCCAGTGGAACCGGGATTTTCAACATCTTCGACCTCGACTGGGATAAAGATGCTCTGGCATTAACTGGCGTCACCACTGATCAATTACCTAAAATCGTTGATGGCTATGCTCAATCAACGGGCATGCGTGACGAATATGCAAAAGTCATTGGCTACCCTAAGGATGTTCCATTTATCCAAGGTGCCTTTGACGGCGCATTATCCAACTTAGGTGTTAACGCAATTGACGAAGGTGTCGTTGCGGTTACGATTGGTACTTCCGGTGCCGTTCGTGTCGTTACGGACCACCCTGTTATCGATCCCAAGGGTCGTGTCTTCTGTTACGCTTTGACCAAAGACCTATGGGTTGTCGGCGGACCAGTTAACAATGGTGGTGTCGTCTTCCGTTGGGCGCGGGACAATCTGTTTGATGCTGAAAAGAGTACTGCTGCCCTTTTACAAGAAGACTCTTATGACTTGTTAACAGAAATTGCCAAACGTGTGCCAGCTGGCTCAGATGGCCTGTTGTTCCACCCATTCCTTGGTGGTGAACGTGCACCAATCTGGGATGCTGACGCCCGTGGTTCCTTCTTCGGTTTGACACAAATGCACACTCGAGCTCACATGATTCGTGCCGTTTTGGAAGGTATCGTTTACAACCTATACACGGTGCTGTTGGCCCTTGAAGAAGTTGTCGGTGAACCTAAGTCCATCATGGCAACTGGTGGTTTCGCCCGTTCTGAACTGTGGCGTCAAATGTTGTCCGATATCTTCGAACAGCCTGTCACCATCCCAGAATCATTTGAATCTTCATGTTTAGGTGCTGCTGTCATCGGCATGAAATCACTGGGCTTAATTGACAACTTAAGCGATGTTAAGAAATTCGTTGGTGAAACCAACACTTACCAACCAAACCCAGAAAACTTCGACGTTTACCGTGAATTAGTCCCAATTTACATTCGCCTTAGCCGTCAGCTTCAAACTGAATACACCAACATTGCCAACTTCCAAAAGAAGCATGCGCAACATGGTGAAACACAAGAATAATTGTGTCAGCAGAGCAACCTCATTTTGGGGTTGCTTTTTTTGATGAACTTTTCTTTTTCTGAGTTTTTCTTAATAGCATGAAAATTTTTATCATCAAATTAATATACTAATATCAAGGTTCACTTGTACTTCAAAAAGGTCATTTTTATTGGTTTTAGGCAAGTATTGTAAAAAAATTGCTAAAATCAAATGTAATCGCTTTCCTATTTGGTGATTATCTGGTATTGTTTCCTCAGTTCTTATTTTTTCACTTTGAAAGGAGACATTAATCATGTCTGCAGCTTTACCTTTTATAGTGTTGTTCTTGGGAATTGCCCTTTTATTAGTTCTCATTATTCGCTTTAAGATCAACACTTTCTTAGCTTTAGTTATCACTGCTGTACTGGTTGCACTTGGTTTGGGGATGCCAATGGATAAAATTGCTACCTCCATTCAAACCGGGATTGGTAGCCAGTTAGGTGAACTTTCCATCGTCTTCGGTTTTGGGGCCATGCTTGGCCGCTTAGTTGCCGATGCCGGTGGTGCTTACCGGATTGCAACGACGTTGATTAAACGCTTTGGTAAAAAACGTTTGCAACTCGCCGTTGTGTTAGCTTCCTTCATCATCGGGATTGCCCTCTTCTTTGAAGTTGGTTTGGTTCTGTTAATCCCAATCGTCTTCGCCATTGCGGTTGAAGCCGAAGTGCCAATTCTTTACTTAGGGATTTCCATGGCAACAGCATTGTCTGTTACCCACGGATTCTTACCACCTCACCCAGCGCCAGTTGCCATCTCTGCGGCATTACACGCAAACGTTGGCCGGGTTCTGTTATTCGGGATTATTTTAGCGATTCCGACTGTTTACATTGCTGGTCCATTATTCACTAAGTTGGCCCAGCGTTACGCACCATCTGCGTTTGAACAAAAAGGTAACCTTTCCTCACTTGGTGAAATCAAAGAATTCAAGTTGGAAGAAACCCCTAGTTTTGGTTTAGCCGTATTGACCTCCCTGTTCCCAGTTATCTTCATGGCCATCACCACATTGTATCAGTTAATCTTTACAGGCGGTGAATTACCAAAGAACCCAAATGCAATGGACCAGTTCATTGCGTTCATTGGTAGCCCAAGTATCGCCATGATTTTGTCACTATGTTTCGCAATGTGGTCCATGGGTTGGCATCGTAACCGTGCTACCAAAGACATCATGACTTCCATGGAAAACGCCGTTAAGTCCATCGCTATGTTGCTGTTAGTTATTGGTGGTGGTGGTGCCTTCAAGCAAGTGTTGATCGACGGTGGTGTTGGTAAAGCCGTTGCCACAATGTTCCTTCACACAAACTTCAGTCCACTGTTACTTGGTTGGTTAGTTGCCGTTATCTTACGTATTGCTTTAGGTTCAGCTACGGTTGCTGCTTTGACTGCCGCCGGAATTGTTGCCCCATTGATGGCACAATCTGGTGTGGACCCTGCCCTGATGGTTATCGCCATTGGTTCTGGTTCATTAGCTGCATCTCATGTTAACGATGCTGGTTTCTGGATGTTCCGTGAATACTTCGACTTAACTGTTAAGCAAACGTTGAGTATATGGACGGTACTGGAGTCAATCATTGCCGTCTGTGGGATTATCGGGGTTATGATTCTAAACGTCATTTTCCACTAGATCATCGTTTAAAAATTTATTAGTCATTATTTCAAACGACACTCATCAAACTTGAGTGTCGTTTTTTTGCGTGAAAGAAAGATAGAATAGACATTTCGTTACACCAGTCAGGAACGCCGTTTCATGGGACCGGCCCAAGCCCAAGAATCGGTCTTGAGTCTCGATTCTGAGCCCAAAATTCGGTCTCAGAAGTCGTCCTGTATTACTAAGTGGCCCAACACCGCCCACTAAGTAATACCTTCACGAAACTCTGTTCCTAACTGGCTTCACTAACTGTTGATGTTAAAAAAGTGACTACCTAATTTAAATCGAACACTCGTGATTGAAGAATTGATTTAAAATTCATTACTAATCTTTCGTCTATTAGATGTCTCAATGTAGCTGAAGGTAGATGTCTCAATGTAGCTGAAGGGCGTCAGCATAGAAACCAAGTCGTGAAAATGTTGTTAATCAGGCGTTTTCTGCCGGATTTACAACATGGACGGACAACAAGACTCGGGTTCTCACGAGGCTTGTTGGCGAGGTGAAAGACTGTGATTTTCAGGCTTGAACCGGTCCCACGATGAGCGTCTCTATGCTGACAACCGTAAGCGGCAGAAAACTATAAACCATCAGTTAAATTTCACAATGAAATAATCGTTTGATAACTCTGAAAACTATTTACATTTTTTGCCATTATCCTGTTTAAGAATGAGTTTCGGACGAGTACAATGGTTGGAGTTGGTTTTTTAGTTACCAAAAGTCTTTACATTTGAGAGGAAAGTTTTGATTATGACGCCATTTATTGTTCTAATTCTTGGTATCGCCTTGTTACTGGTATTGATTATCCAGTTCAAGCTCAACACGTTCGTTTCCTTGATTGTGACGTCAATTTTGGTGGCCCTGGGTCTTGGCATGAACCCAGCAGCCATCGCGACGTCCATCAAGAACGGGATTGGTAGCTCACTTGGTGAGTTAGCCATCGTGTTCGGGTTTGGGGCGATGATTGGTCGGCTTGTGTCCGACTCCGGTGGTTCTTACCGAATTGCCAAAACACTGATTAACGCGTTTGGTAAAAAACGGTTGCAACTCGCAATCGTGGTTGCCTCCTTCATTATCGGGATGTCCCTATTCTTTGAAGTTGGCCTTGTCCTACTAACACCAATCGTGTTCGCTGTTGCGCTAGAAGCCGAAGTCCCATTCGTTTACTTGGGTATTTCAATGGCTGCTGCTTTGTCAGCAACGCAAGGTTTCTTGCCGCCACAACCTGCTCCAACTGCTGTTTCGACTGCCCTAGGTGCTAATACTGGTAATGTGTTGTTACTCGGTATTATTGTTGCCATTCCCTGTGTGATCATTGCCGGTCCTGTATTTACGCGGATCATGCAACGTTTGGAACCAGGCGTATTCGTTATTAAAAAGGAATTACCAGCCTTTGGTGAAGTTAAGGAATACAACTTGGATGAAACACCTAGTTTCGGCTTGGCTGCCCTTACCTCATTGTTCCCCGTTATTTTCATGGCTATTTCGACCATTTACACGATGACGGCTTTGCATGGGATTAAGCCCGCTCATCCGCATGGTCTTGCTTCAATCATGATTATGCTTGGTGATCCCGTTATTGCCATGGTCATCTCGCTATTATTCGCAATCTGGTCAATGGGTTTCTCCCGTGGTCGGACAATGAAACAGATTAGTGGCACGATTGAAGATGCCATCAAGTCGATTGCCATGTTGTTAATGGTTATCGGTGGTGGTGCCGCCTTTAAGCAAGTTTTGATTGATGGTGGTGTTGGTAAAGCCGTTCAACAAATGATGTCACATTCTAGCCTATCACCGCTAATTCTGGGTTGGCTAATAGCGGTCATTCTGCGTGTTGCTCTTGGGTCTGCCACAGTTGCCGGTATGACGGCCGCTGGTTTAGTTGTTCCGTTGATGCATGCATCCGGTGCTAACCCCGCATTAATGGCATTAGCTATTGGTGCTGGTTCACTGGCTGCCTCACACGTCAACGATGCTGGCTTCTGGATGTTCTCTGAATACTTCGATCTGACAGTTAAGCAAACATTGAGTATTTGGACCGTGTTGGAAACCATCATCTCCGTGGTCGGTCTACTAATGGTGCTCTTGCTCAGTGTGTTCGTTCACTAAATTAATTCCATTTATTAATACCAAAAGATCCACAGTATCATGGTCATGTGACCGCGATATTGTGGATCTTTTTGCTCCCAGCTATTTGAAAATGTCATCTGGTCAAACGTAAATTCACCAGCAGATGCTTTAAAAGACGCCACCACCGGAGCCGCCACCAAAACCGCCCGAGCTCCCACCAGAGAATCCACCCGAACCGCCAGACAGGCTGGACGCTTGCGTATTGCTGGCCGAAATTGATGACGACAAACCATTACTAAGGCCAGTATCAAAACTACTATCAAAACCGCCGAAACCGTAATACAGTGGGAAAATCATCCCCGTCTTCATCAGTGCATCACTGCCGAACTCAAGGGATAGGGCTTTCGTTACTTTTTCAGCTAAGCCAAGTGCTGCCGCATATGGCAATATTTGTTCCCAGATTACAATGTCACCAACCTTAGCCGTGTCAAAGTGTCCTATATCGTTTAACATTCGTTTGAAACCTAACAATTCATTGTGCAGTTGATCCCCTTCAAGCGTGTAACGACTGATGACGCGTCGTTGCCACAGCGCACACCCCCAGACTAAAGCACTTAAACCAACTGCCGCAATCCACACGCCTAACCGAATCGTTGGCAGGTTTGTCACAATAAGCGCTGCTAACGCTGATAGTGCACTCGTCACAATAGCGACAGTCAGCCACCATCTTCTTAACGCGACATTATGATCGTCGTAATACTTTCTTGCCTCATCCTCTACCCGATCCTGCCACGAAGTAAACCGTCCACTCAGACGCCCACTTTGATCGCGTTGACCAAAGGTTTTTAAATCTTTCAATGGAACATATTCACCATCGCCTACTTCTGTGATCAGAAAATCGGTCAGTGGCTCAGAAATATCTTTTTGTTTCGTAATGATATAGGTCTTGTCTTCCGGTTTAATAGTAATTTCACCATTGCCAGCTTCGGTCATTAAGGTTCCCGTATACGCCTTAGTCGTCGGCGCTTTGTCTGTAATTAACCGCGCCGCCACGGCTGGCGATACCGTTGGCACTTCATACCAATGATTAACTGGAATTGGAACGGGATGACGATTTACCGGCCGGCGAGTGAAGTAAATCAACGAACCACCGAGCAATACAACTAGCATCGCTCCCACAGCACTCAACATCCCGGCATTCACCCGTTGCGACTGTTGTCGTTTGCGATTGGTTGCCGCAGCCAGATCACGCTCATGCTTGCGAGCTTGTTCTTTCATTGGTTGATTGACAGTGTTGCTATTTGTGGCTGTCACTGAGGTCGGGAATAACAGGTCCGTTTCAACGAATTGATTGGCTGGAATACTAGGCACTGTGATGTTCACTCTACCAGCCGCCTTCTTAACCGTGGTTTTACCATTCAATGGTCCATGAACCCAGGCTTGTAAGTCGTTCACAGGTTGCGCCGGCAATTTAATCGTAATGTGCACGTTATTTAACGCCACGTCCCATCCCTGACCAATAACTTTCCAATTTAAGCGAGCGGTGTCGGCATAATTTGTAACTACGCCATGTAAACGGTAGCGATAGGTAAACGTGGCGCTTTTGTCACTGATTTTGTGAAAGACCTTAAGTTGCAAATCGTTGGAATTCTGTGTCCGCTGAAACGAATTATCGCGCCCATTTGCCTGCTCACTCAACGTTTGCTCAGAACCACCCTGATTCTTAACTGTCACTTGAGGTGTATCAACACCCTTCAATCCCTTTAGATCCTGTTTTACAAATACGCCATTGAAATGACCGTCAAAGTTGTAAGTAATGCGTTGTGTAAAATCTGCATCCCCGTTCTCTAAAACATTAACGTTCGCAACGTACTTATCGATTGTATATGACCCATCGGCCATACCAGTGATTGGTAATAAAAAGACCCAACCAATTACAATCATTAAACTAAGCCACCAGTGCTTTGATTTCATGATGCACCCTCCTGCTTTGCTGTTACGCCTAGTTTACCATGAAGCCATTATTGAATACCGATGAACTGCTTAAATTCGTGTTCGCGGTTGCTATCGTTTATTGGTCAGTCTAATAGTGATCGGATATATTGACTCTGGAACCGAAATGATGGTTCTAGATAGATTTACATCGAAATCAATTACCAAAAGTAGGCATATTGTATTACACATTTTCATCAGTTGTAAATGACACAATGCTGATTTAAAAGCATTTATAGTCAAAGCTTCGATGGTTAATTTAATGTTGGTTTCTTCAAAACAATACTTTACTTTTGGTAAAGTATTGTTTACAATAATTATTGAGGTGATCACTATCGCTAGCAAACAAAATTCAGGTCTCACCATCACCAACAAGGTTTACGAATACCGCGTGTTAAATCATCTATCCCAAACCGCTTTGGCCAAAGCAGTCGGTGTTAGCAAACAGACAATCTTGGTGATGGAAAAAGGTAATTACTCACCGACATTGAAACTAGCCTTTGAAATTGCAATTTTTTTCAAGGTGGATATTACCGACATTTTTGGTTATAAGGAGAACTAATATGCAAATTAAATCATTATCTGATATTCCTGATGCCCTGTTTTGGCCGCTAAAACAATGGGCCGAACAAAGTAACTTGAATTTTAACATCTTGGTTGGTACCTGTACGCTTTTGACAATTTTTCTTTTGGTCGCCGGTTATTTTATGATGCGCAAAATTGGCAGAATTGAAGACGAGCGTACTGCTACTATTTATCTCGCGGCTGCTTCTATCATGCTTTCAGTCAGCTTCATTTGTGACATTGTTTTTCCAAGCGACTATCTTATTGAGCAATTTCGTATGATTAAATATATTTTTATGATGTTGTCAGGGCTCATTTATCTTGTTGTGACTTACAGAAAAGAAATGCGGTAATACATCAATTACATAATTTCGGCTTCTGCCCCTAATAAAAACTCCCTACCAAAGTGATTCGTTCGCAACCACTTTGGTAGGGAGTTCTTTATTATTCTACTTACCCGTTAACAACCACATTCTCGCGCTGTCTAATGTGCGTTACCAGTTTTGCTGCAACCTTATACCGATTAAACGGTGTAACCACATGAACGCCATCAAATCGATCACAGATTGCATCCGCAATTTCTTCAGCAATTTGTAGGCCAACTTCATGTTCATTGCCGTCGATCTCGGCCTGAGCCATTCGATCCAGTACGGATTGAGGCAAACTCATCCCCGACACATGCTCGTTTAAGAACTCAGCATTACGTTTGGACATTAGCGGCTGAACGCCAACAAACACGGGAATCTGTAACCCACATTGTGAGAAAGCATCTGCCAATTCATTAACCCTGGCGATATCAAACACTGGCTGTGTGATGAGATAATCGGCCCCACAGTCGATTTTTCGTTTGATTCCGCGAGTTGCCAAAACACCATTGGTAATTTTAGGACTAAAGGCTGCCGCTACACAGAAATTAGGGCGGTCATCTAAGTCCTTCCCGCTTGGACTAACACCAGTGTTATATTGCTTAATCAGTTTAATGAGGCCTAACGCATTAACGTCTCTCACTGAAATAGCACCCGGGAAATCGCCTTCCCTAGCAGGATCTCCAGCAATTGCCAGAATATCGTCAATTTCCAAACTGTGTAACCCCATAATTTCAGACTGAATGCCAATTAGATTATGATCGCGGGTCGTCAGGTGCACAATCGGATGAATACCGTATTCCAATTTCAACTTAGCAGCAACGGCCACATTACTCACCCGAACAGCTGCCAACGAATTATCCGCCAGCGTAATTGCGTCCACTCCTGCATCACGTAAACGCTCAGCTCCACGATAAAAGCTTGCCGTTTTAAACGTCGTCGGTGGATCCATTTCCACAAGAATACTCTTATGACCAACAGACGGATGAAGGAAATGATGTTCCGTTTGTGCTTCATCTGTATGTGTCAATCGTTGCCCATCATCCGTTAACTTTTGGTGCTCTGCGTCAGCCACCATGGCAACGCCCTCCTATTACTTTGTCGGTTCCGCTAAACTAGCACGAACATTATCACGTGCTGCAATCATGTTCTTTAAGGCTGCCAGCGTTTCCGGTTCCTGACGCGTCTTCAAACCACAGTCGGGGTTGATCCAGAATTGATGAGCGTCGATAACACGCAACGCTCGCTCAATATTTGCTTGAATTTCTTCAACAGAAGGTACCCGTGGACTGTGAATGTCATAAACACCAAGCCCAATTTCTTTATCATAGTGTGTCTTTTCAAACGAACTAATGATTTCACCGTGACTCCGGGACGTTTCAATCGAAATCACATCCGCGTCAAGTGCACTAATCGTGTCGATGATGTCTTCAAAGTCTGAGTAACACATGTGTGTGTGAATCTGGGTGTCATCACGAACACCAGTCGTCGTAATCTTGAAGGAGTAAACCGCTTCATCCAGATATGGCTTCCAGTTACGTTTCTTTAGTGGCAGACCTTCACGTAACGCAGGTTCGTCAACTTGAATAATCTTGATGCCAGCCTTTTCCAAGTTAATCACTTCTTGACGCAGCGCTAATGCGATTTGGTTTTGAACCTGTGCCTTACTGATATCGTCACGGACAAAGCTCCAGTTAATAATCGTTAAAGGTGCCGTGAGCATTCCTTTAACAGGTTTGTCCGTCAAACTTTGTGCGTAGACGCTTTCTTTAACCGTAATTGGTTTCGTGTAAGCGACATCACCGAAAATTACTGGTGGCCGGACTCCACGTGAACCATATGATTGAACCCAACCATTTTGCGTCGCATAGAAGCCAGTTAGTTTCTGACCAAAGTATTCAACCATGTCAGTCCGTTCAAACTCACCATGAACCAATACGTCCAGTCCGAGGTCCTCTTGAATACCAATCCAACGCTTGATTTCAGACTTGATGAAGTCTTCATATTCGGCATCCGTAATGTTGCCCTTCCGCCAAGCAGCCCGTTTGGAACGAACCAATTTACTTTGTGGAAAACTACCAATACTTGTCGTTGGCAATAATGGTAATTGCAACTTCTTGTGTTGTAGTGCAATCCGCGTTGGGAATGCGCTGTGCCGTTCAAACGTTTCGTTGGCCAAGTTGGTCTCCGCAGCACGGACCTCAGCGTTGTTCCGGTGTTCAGATTCATTTAACGCCTTGAGTGCGGCAGCATTCTTGGTGAATTCTTCTGAAACCGCCTGTTGGCCTTCATTAGCGGCCTTAGTTAAAACCGTCAGTTCATGTAGCTTTTCATCAGCAAAGGCTAAACCACCTAATAAAACAGGATCGATCTTCGTTTCATTCTTTGTCGTGATTGGTACATGAAGTAATGAGTTAGCAGGTTGCAACCACAAATGATTGTTGTCAACGACACCCTGCAATTTCTTAATTAAGGCCAGTTTGTCAGCAAAATTGCTTGTCCAAATATTGTGACCATCGATAATACCGGCAGCTAATACCTTGTCGCTTGGGAAACCATCGTTCAACACGTGCTGCAAATTTTCACTGTTGTCGTGCACAAAATCGAGTCCGATTGCCTGCACGGGTAATTTGGTAACAACTTTATAGGGATCAATGCTGTCAAAGTACGTTTGCAGTTCAATATTGATCGATGGTGCCGCTTGTCGAAGTGCATTCAAAGCCGTTTCGTAAGGTTTAACTTCAGCATCTGTCGCAACCTTAACCAGCGTTGGTTCGTCCACCTGAACCCATTTAACGCCGGCCTGAGCCAATTCAGTAAAGACCTGTTCGTAAAGTGGCAATAATTGTGGCAGTAGTTCATCAACAGCGGCCGCGTCCAGGTAATCACCATTCCGTTTGCCCAGTTTTAACAACGAAATTGGACCAAGGATAACTGGTTTTCCGTCAATTCCTAATTCAGTTTTGGCTTCGTTGTAGAAACGTAACCAACGATTATCCAATAATTCAAAATGAGGTTGGTCATATTCTGGCACGATGTAGTGGTAGTTGATGTTGAACCATTTCGTCATTTCTGAGGCCACGGCGTCCTTTGTCCCACGAGCAATCGCGTAGTATTCGTCCAACGTTAACCGTTTGTGAAATCTACCATAGCGTTCTGGCACGATGCCAAAAGCCGCAATCGTGTCCAGCACATGATCATAGTCTGAATTATCGGCAACCGGAATTAAATCCAACCCTGCTGCCTGTTCCTTTTTCAAATTGGCCAAACGCAATGCTTTCGTTTCTGCATGAAATTCCGGTTCATCAATCTTGCCTGCCCAGTAGTGTTCCAACGTCTTTTTCCATTCTCGTTTTTCCCCTAACCGCGGGTAACCAAGATTGCTACTAATAACTGTCATGTATGACACTCCTTCTCGTTTAAATGCTTTTGATAATCGACAAAAAACGGTAGCTTCATCCTACAAAAAGGACGAAGCTACCGTTCGCGGTACCACCTTATCTTTGTCACAAGCTCACACTTGTAACCTTATCCCGTACATTTTCATACGGTAGCAGGATAACGACTGCTGGTCGTTGTCACTTTGCCATTAAGGTTCAGCGGCACCGTTTAGAGGCCATTGTTCATCTTTCACCGCGTGACTTGTTCCCACCCTGCAAGCTCTCTATCTCGTTGGTTAAAGATTACTTTTCTCATCGATACGTTTTCAATGACTTGAATTTACACTCGATTTTCATTAAAGTCAAGGCATTTTCTAATGATAAATTAATTAATGGGATATGTTCTCTATAATTTCAAGGAGATTGATTGCGTGTTATTCACAGTAAGCAAGATTCTAATCATCTATAATTATCTTAATACAAATGAAAAATGGCAGTGCTTCAACAAATTGTTGAACTGCCATTTTTCATTTGCCAGTATTCAATTAATCTTTCACCAGACTGACAACACATTCAATGCTTGTCGTCTGTGGGAACTGGTCCACCGGCTGAATGTCACCATCAACGTGATAGCCGTGATCCATGAACACCTGAATATCACGAACCAACGTTGCGGGGTTGCAGCTGACATAGACAACACGGCTCGGTTTAACCGCCGTGGCAGCTTCGATGAATTCTGGTGCCAGACCCTTACGTGGCGGATCAACCATGATAACATCCGCCTTCAAGCCAGCTTCTTGCCACCGTGCCATTTGGTTTTCAGCCTTGCCGACAACAAAGTCAACGTTATCGATGTGATTCAAATTAGCATTGGTCTTGGCGTCACTAATGGCCGTTTTAACCATTTCAACACCATACACATGTTTAGCATGCTTGGCCACTGCCAACGAGATTGTACCGATACCACAGTAGGCGTCAATAACAGTCTCTTCACCCGTTAACTGCGCCTTGTCGATGGCAAACTGATACAGTTTTTCCGTTTGCTGTGGATTAACCTGGTAGAACGAGTGAGCCGAAATTTCAAACGTCAACCCCATCAATTGGTCATGAATCACGGGACTACCGAAGTGAATTCGATCCGTGTCACCTAACAATACGTTCGTTTGTTGTGGATTAACATTTTGAATGATGCTCTTCACTTCTGGCAACGCCTTCGTGATTTCAGCAACCAACTCATTCACCATCGACAATTTATGTGTCCGCGTAACAATGACAATCATCATTTCATGACTGTAATAGCCTCGACGCACCATGATGGTTTTAATCACACCGGTGTTGTTAGTTTCATCGTACGCATCCAAATGGAAACGACGTAAGAGATCACGCACCACGATAATGGCTTCATCAATTTTAGGATCCTGAATATAGAAATCCTCAATTGGCACAACCGTGTGAGAGCCACGTTTGTAAAAACCAGTTTCGATTTGACCATTGATCTCACGAACCGGCACTTGAGCCTTGTTACGATAATGATAAGGTGTCTCCATCCCCACCGTCTTGGCAACATCAATGTCCAAGTGTGACTTCTTTAACAATTCAACCACTTGGTGTTGTTTGAAGGCCAATTGACCTTCGTAACTCAAGTGTTGCAGGGGCGCAATCCCAGTTTGAGTGTAGGTCACATTGACACTATCAACCCGTTGCGGGCTTTTTTCGATAAACTTAACGACCCGACCAAAAGCGTATGTTTTCGACACTTTGGTTACTGCAAATACAACTTTTTCATTAGGCAATGCGTTCGTAATAAAGATTGGAAAATCTTCTATCTTAGCGACACCCATCCCTTGATAGGTCAGGTCAATAATATCGCCTGTATACTCTTGGTTTTTAGCAACTGGTGCTTTGAATTTCATTAATTATTTCCTTTCGACTTTTGCGACGGTCACTCAACGGAATTTTTCAAACGAACAAAAACAGTCCGCTGTAAAATTTTCGAACCAAACAAGTATAGCATGCCGACTCACTTAAAAGAAGTACAAAACAGCGGATCCGCATTTAAGCGGACCCGCTGCTGAGACACATCATTATTTTTTGTTGTCGTCTGTCTGACCTTCTGGCAACTTGTCAACTTCTTCAACAAACTTACGGGCGTCTTCTTCGATGGCACGGTCTTCACCAGTCAACTGTTCATCGGGAATCGCATCCAAATCAGCAAACATTTCAATGTGCTGTTTGTGATCAATGAACGTCATCGGCGCATCACCACCGTATTCCCCGTCCAAATTAATCATCATTCGATCGGAATTAAGTGGCTTAGCAATCACTTTGCTGGTCTTCTTGTAAATGACCAACGGATCATTAATATGTCGACCACCGTTTAAGACTAATGTCATCAGCCGCAACAGTTGTGGCATGCTGGCCGTTTTGACAATGAGCAAACTGAATTTACCATCATCAAGCGATGCATCGGGCACAATTTGTTCGAACCCACCGATTGAATTCGTCAGTCCCAATAAGAACATCGAAGCTTCACCTTCGAACTTACCATCGTCGTACTCAATCGACATTTGAATCGGTTTAATTTGCGGCAATAATTCAGCACCCTTAACCAAGTACGCAAGGTAACCAAAAATTGTTTTCATATCGGAAGGAACATCATACGTCAATTCAGTCAGCAAACCGCCACCAGCGATATTGATAAAGTACGTTTCGCCAGCCTGACCGATATCCATCTTCACAGTTTGATTCTTAAGCACAACCTTAGCAGCGTTCAATGGCTCATCACGTGGAATCCGCAATGCGCGAGCGTAGTCATTAGTAGTACCAGCCGGAATAATCGCCATTTTAGGACGCTTCTCAAGTCCAGCAATCCCGTTGACGACTTCGTTAATCGTCCCGTCACCACCGGCTGCCACCACTAGGTCAAAGCCTTCAAGGGCAGCACGATGCGCCTCATTTTTAGCCGAATCAGGCTCTGGCGTGGTCGCATACGCACTAGTCTCGTAACCGGCCTGTTCGAAGACGTTCAGTATATCGATTAAATCTCTTTTTAGTGCTTCGCGTCCTGACGTTGGGTTGTAGATGACCCGTGCGCGTTGTCCCATGTTTCATTGCCTCCACTGCAAACTGTCTTAGTCATTCCGTTTAATAATTTTAATGCTATGTACAAACCCCGTTGTAAGGTTCACAACGAGGTTTAATTTTAACCGCTTCTGATTAAAATAACAATCGTTTAACGCGCATTCAATGAAGTCATTAACAACTTGTTAACAATCTTCGGATTAGCTTGCCCGTGTGTTTGCTTCATAATCTGACCGACTAAGAAGCCAACAGCACGATCTTTACCATTCTTAAAGTCTTCAATCGATTGAGCATTAGCGTCCAACACACCATCGATAATCGGCTGCAATTGAGCTGGATCTGACAATTGAACCAGGTTATGTGCTTTGACATAATCATTTGGTTCTTCACCATCCATGATCGCCTTAAAGACCTTCTTAGCCATCTTGGATGAAATCGTACCATCCATTTGTAACTTGATCATGCCGGCCAAGTGGTCTGGCGTCAATTTCGTATCTTGCAGATCCAAATGGTTATCGTTCAGATAGGCGTTAACGTCCCCCTGCAAATAGTTTGACGTCAATTTAGCGTCTGCACCTTGTGCCACAGCCGCCTCAAAGAAGTCAGACATTTCCTTGGTCTGTGTCAGCACCATGGCGTCATAGTCAGTCAAACCAAGGTCATCAACATAGCGTTGACGACGACGTTCTGGCATTTCTGGCATCGTTTCTTCGATCTGTTTGATCCAGTCATCCGCAATCTCAACGTTAGGAATATCTGGTTCTGGGAAGTAACGGTAATCATCCGCACCTTCCTTAACACGCATCAGGATGGTTTCGTTAGAAGCTTCATCGTAACGACGTGTTTCCTGTTGAATTTGACCGCCAGACAATAAGACACGTTGCTGACGTTGTTCTTCAAACTGAAGACCCTTCTTCACATAGTTGAAGGAGTTCAAGTTTTTCAGTTCTGTCTTCGTCCCAAACTTGTCCGTTCCATAAGGGCGAATCGAAATGTTGACGTCGACACGCATAGAACCTTCTTCCATCTTCACGTCAGAAACACCGGTAAACTGAATCCGTTGACGCAAAGTTTCAAGGTAAGCGTAGGCTTCATCAGGCGAAGCAATGTCAGGCTTCGACACAATTTCAATCAATGGTGTCCCCTGACGGTTTAAATCGACGTAGGAATACCCATTAGGATTATGCGTGTTTTTACCGGCATCTTCCTCAATGTGCATCTCTTCGATTCCGATTTTCTTTTTCTTACCGTCCACGTCAATTTCAATCCAACCATTTTGTGCTAACGGCACATCTGATTGTGAAATTTGGTAAGCCTTTGGGTTATCCGGATAGAAGTAGTTTTTCCGATCAAAGTGCGTATGCTGATTGATCTTGGCATGAAGGGCCAAAGCCGCGCGCATACCGTATTCCACTACCCCTTTGTTGGGCGTTGGTAAAACACCAGGATATCCCCAGTCAATCACATTAGTATTGGCATTAGGGTTGTCACCAAACTCAACGGGTGACGGACTAAAAATCTTTGAATTCGTTTTAAGTTCAACGTGGACTTCTAGTCCAATCGTCGTTTGAAAATTCATTAAGCACGCCCTCCTTTGCTCATTGATGGCTTCAATTCGTGGAATGTCGTGTTCTGTTCAAAAGCAAAAGCTGTGTTCAAAACGCGACTTTCATCAAATGGACGGCCAATGACTTGTAAGCCAACCGGTAAACCATCTACCAAGCCAGCAGGCACTGAAACGGCAGGCAGACCAGCCAAGTTAGCAGGAACCGTCAACATGTCATTCATGTACATCGTCATCGGATCTTTAGTTTCGGCACCGATACCAAAGGCCGGTGTTGGTGCAGTTGGTCCGACAATAACATCGTAATCAGCGAACACTTTCTTAAAGTCTTCAATGATTAGTGTCCGAATCTTAGCAGCCTTCATAAAGAACGCATCGAATGAACCGGCAGATAATGCAAAGGTTCCTAACATAATCCGACGTTTAACTTCGTCACCAAATCCTTCGGAACGGGTCTTAACGTACAGTTCTTCCAAATTCTTAGCATTTGGTGTGCGGTATCCATAACGAATTCCGTCAAACCGTTGTAAGTTTGAAGACGCTTCAGACGGTCCAAGAATGTAGTAAGCCTGAATCCCGTGGGTACTGTGTGGCAAACTGACTTCATCCACCGTTGCACCCAATGCTTCAAGTTTCTTGATTGCAGTCTTAATCTGATCACGAACGCCTTCATCGATGCCTTCACCAAGGAATTCCTTAGGCACACCAATTTTTAAGCCCTTGATGTCGCCAGACAAACCAGCCACATAATCCGGCACTTCTTTGCTGGATGAAGTGGCATCACGTTCATCACGACCCGCAATCACATTCATCATGGCAGCGGCATCCGTCACGTTCTGGGTCATTGGACCAATTTGGTCTAATGATGACGCAAACGCGATTAATCCCCAACGGCTAACTCGGCCATACGTTGGCTTTAAACCAACAATTCCGTTGAAAGCGGCCGGTTGGCGAATTGAACCACCAGTGTCAGAACCCAGGGCAGCCAGCACATCGCCAGCTGCGACTGTAGCCGCAGAGCCACCCGAAGAACCGCCAGGCACCTTAGTTGTATCCCAAGGATTATGAACAGTCCCGAAGTGGGATGTTTCAGTCGAGCCACCCATGGCAAATTCGTCCAGGTTGGTTTTCCCAATTGTAACGGCGCCGGCAGCGCGTAAACGCGTCACAACATCTGCGTCATATACAGGTTTAAAGTTGTACAAAATTTTAGAAGCGGCTGTTGTCAGCAAGCCCTTAGTCGTTAAGTTATCTTTGTATGCAACTGGCACACCAGAAAAGACGTTATCTGCATCAATTCCGCTTTCATCAGCCTGTTTAGCCTGTGCCAATGCTTCATCATCGTTCACCGTCACATAAGCGTTTAAGGCGTCTTCATGATTATGAATATCAGTAAGCGTCTGTTGTGTTAATTCAGTGGCAGATAAGTCTTTATTAACGAGCGCTTGATGAAGCTCAGTTAAATTATCAAACTGTTGTGTCATTAGGCGTCCTCACTTTCGTCAATAATTGCGGGCACCTTAATAAAACCATCTTCGGTTTCAGGAGCTTCGTTAATTAACGCATCTTTTTGGTGGGCGTTCACTGCAACGTCTTCACGTAAAATTGCAGTCGCGTCGGCCATGTTGGTTGTCGGCTTCACATCATCTGTGTTGACCTCGTTCAAACCATCAATCATGGTAATAATTTCGTCCAGTTGACTAGTAAACTTGCTGGCCTGTTCATCGGTCAACGAAAGTTTTGCCAGTTCGGCAACGTGCTCAACTTCAGCACGTGAAATTGGTTCTTCTGCCATGCCCATCCCTCTTTCTGTAAAAAGTTGTCACTATCTTTAATATTATACGACAAAGCGCGGTAAGTTTGTGTTCTTCTCTAAATAATCGCGACAAAAATAATGGCATATCCAGCCCCTTAATTGTCGTAATTAATTTTTTCAACAAACACATCTCGATTTGCTTACTGTCGGTCTGTGTCATCTGTATGTTGCTGTTTGATGCGCCGTAAAAATGGCCGGCGCCGACGTCCGAGAATCAGTGGCACATGCTCGACAACAACATCCGAAAATTCCAGTCCAAACCATGTTGCCGGCGTACTCGTCCAATTTTGAAGGGTCACCCGCGCTTGGATAATAAAGCGGTCAAATGGTTTGACTCGTGTTTCCGGTGACAGCTCTTCTTGAATGACAACAAAGCTGAAATCACCAACATTGCGACCCTTTTGCATCGTATAAGTTTGCGGTTGAGCCGGCAAATCACCGCTCTCAATTAGCTCGTGAACAATCGCCCGCAGATAAACATTTACCCGTTGTTCACGACGAAAACCAAGATAAAGTTGAACGTTAATAACATTGTTCGTGCCCATCATATCGACATCATATTTAGCCGTATACGGTTCATCTGTAACGTTAACTGTCACAAACCAATATGCCTGTGCACGTTTCGGACGTTTGTCCAAAATTGAATAGAGCATTTCTTTTTTAATCATATGACCCGGTTTTACCTTAGCCATATAGACTAAATTGGTTGCAAACGTTGGGTAGTTTTCATCTTTGCTCAGCGCAACTAACTGGTCTTTATAATCATCTAAATCGACATAGCCGGACTCAAACTCATCGCGATCACGAATTTTATTGCCGTAATACCAAATAAACATCACACACAAAATTAAGCCAGCCAGAATGGCCGTTACATAGCCACCATGAACAAATTTAACCATCGATGACAGGAAGAACATGGTTTCCAAACTGCCAAAGAATAGGACCATTAACCAAGTCAACACAACGTTTACATGCCGTAACCGCAAATACTGGAACAGCAAGAGTGTCGTCATCAACATTGTCACAGTGATGGCTAATCCATATGCGGCCTCCATATGAGCAGAAGTTCTGAAAAAGAAAACTATTCCGACACAAGCAATCCACAAAATGCCGTTCACAGCCGGTACGTATATTTGCCCGTGCTGAAGCGTTGGGTAATTAATCTTCAATCGTGGCAATAATTTTAACCGGACTGCTTCTGCAACTAATGTGTACGAACCAGTAATCAGCGCTTGCGATGCGATAATGGCAGCCAAGGTTGCCAGCACAATGCCGACAAAACGCCAGTCGCCAGGTAAAAGTTCAAAAAAGGGATTAAAGTCCACCGCTTGTCCCAAGTTGGCCTCGTGAGCGTGTTGAATCACCCAAACACCCTGCCCAAAATAGTTAAGCATCAAACACACAAAAACATATGGCCAACTTGCATCAATGTTTGCCTTACCAACATGACCAACATCTGAATACAGTGCTTCAGCCCCAGTAGTCGCTAAAAAGACGCTACCCAGAATAAAAATGCCAACCTTGTTATCTGGGCTTGCCAGCACACTGATGGCATAGTAAGGATTTAACGCCTTTAAAATGGCAAGGTCTGGCAGCAAATTCACTAAACCAACAACACCAATAAATGTAAACCAAAGAGTCATAATTGGACCGAAAGCATGACCAATCGTTTTGGTCCCAAAGCGCTGAATCACAAATAAAATCGATAAAATTACGACTGTGATAAAAATGACATCAGCCTGATTTTGGACTGGTTCCCAATGATGAAAAACAATCCCCTTTAATCCTTCAATTGAGGTTGTCACTGTCACAGCTGGTGTCAGCATCCCATCGGCAAGCAATGCAGCGCCACCAATCAATGCCGGATAAAGTAACCACTTAGCTTGACGTCTTACCAGTGTATAAAGTGCAAAAATACCGCCTTCACCATGGTTGGTGGCATTAAGTGCAATAAGCACATACTTCACGGTCGTGAGTAACATCACTGTCCAAAAAATAAGTGAAATACTCCCAATCACTAATTCAGGCGTCGTGGTGGACAGTCCACCATTATCGCCAAGAATCGTTTTCATAACATACAATGGCGAAGTACCAATATCTCCGTAAACGATTCCTAACGTAATAAAAATACCTGCCCGACTTACCTTAGTTCTTGTGTTCGCATTCATCGTAAAACTACCTCGACTTTTATAATCTAGAACCACCAACTCATTTTAGCCATTTTGATCGAAAATAAAATAGCCTAACGCAAACTTAATGATCTTTCTGTCGCTTCAATACAAAAACCGCCATAACACAGGCTTTGTTCTGTGTTGTGGCGGTTAGTCAATTATTCATTTTTGTTAATAGGATCCAAAAACATGTGTTGAAAATTTAGTTTGGCCCGAATCACGACTCAGGAACGACTGAACGCCATCCGTTGACTGAACCGTGATATCAATTGGCACCCCTGACGGTAAGTATTTCGGCGCTACTTGGGCCAGGTACTGGGTAAAGCTAATAATCTCTGTTTGACTATAAAATTGCGTTGTAATCGTGACATTCATACCAGCTAAATTATCATCCTGGTATTGTGCCTGAGCGGTCACACCACTGAGATTCGGGAAGAAGTTTTGAACCTGAGTCTTAAAGTTTTCGAAGTTGCTCTCATCATTACTGGTGCCTGACGTACTGGAACCACCTGCAGACGGAAAGACTACGTTACGTTGGTTGATGTTCTGCCAAGAACTGATGTTGTTTCCGTCATTGACACTATACGAGAAGAACGTACCGCCAACCAAACTGTCATCAGAAGCCTGCTTATACAAAGCAATCACAATTGGCACATCTTTGCCAACGCCCTTAGTCGCACGCACACGTTTTAATACTTCTGCTGCAATTGCACGGCCTTGGGTCGTCATTTGCTCATCGGAAATATTTGTCGAATACTGAGCACCATATTTTTCCTTGGTGTAGTAGTCAACCGAATTTAAACCGATTCCGATAGTCATTCCAGACAAGGATAAATTGTCGCCATCCTGCGTCATGTAGTCTTGTTCTTCAATAGTTTGTAAATACAGCGGATTCCGTTTATTGGCATCCTTTTGACCGTTATCAACAGGGTTTAACCCCGTAGGATTATCGTTTGACTTACGCTCAACCCACTTTTGAACAGTTGACGTAGACAAATACTGACCTTCCTGAAAAATATACTTGCTCGGCTTAAATTCCTTTTTAGAGACATTTAATAAGCCACTTTCAAAACTCTTCAGGTTCATGGTGTTATTGTCTTGATCATTGGTGACACCACGGGCGGCACTCGTTAAATAATGCCCGTTCTTGATGACACCTTGATAATTATTGCTGTTGGTTTGACCAGTTGTCTGAACCTTCTTTTTACTGGTAGTCGGTGTTGTCGAACTACTTGATGTGCTGTCGAGGTTACCACAGGCTGCCAATAACATCATGGTAGATAACAATGCGGCCACAATACGAAACTTTTTCACCTTAATCAAAATCCTCCCTGCTGGAATTAGTACAAACAGGTCAAGCTAGTCTGTACTGTTAATTATCCTCAGCCATCGTTTGTGCGAATCGATCTTCGTTCCAAATCTCAATTTCCAGCTGTGTTGCCTTCGCCAACTTACTCCCGGCATCCTCACCGGCGATAAGTAAGTCCGTATTCTTAGAAACACTGTTAGAAACTTTGGCGCCGTGAGCGGTTAACCATGCAGTCGCATCGGCACGGGTCATTTGTGTTAGCTTACCAGTCAACACTACCCGTTTGCCACCGAAGAATGGATCATACGCCGCAGCTACTGTATCAGGGCCATCATACGTCATGTTAACGCCGGCAGCGACCAACTCATTGACTAGCTCTTGAGCAGCCTCGGTACTGAAGTATTGTGCTACGGCATCGCCGATAGTCAGCCCCATGCCATCAATTTCTGCAATGTCATCTGCGGATGCTGTCATGACCGCTGTCATCGTCTTAAAGTGCTCTGCAACTTGCCGAGCAGCCTTAGCGCCAAGATGCCGAATGCCCAGACCAAACAATAACCGCTCCAAAGAATTATTGCGGCTGTTGTCAATCGCTGTCAATAAGTTTGTGGCTGATTTATCACCAAATTTATCTAAAGTTAACAATTCATCATGCTTCAGATGGTAAAGACCAGCCACATCACTAAGCATTTCACGATTGTACAATTGGGCAACTAAAGAAGGTCCTAAGCCATCAATATTCATCGCGTCTCGAGAAGCAAAATGAGTCAACCCTTCTGTGACCTGAGCTGGACACTTAGGATTGATACAACGTAGTGCTACCTCTTCATCAATATGAACGAGGTCTTTACCACAGGATGGACATTGCGTTGGAATCGCGTATGGTGCACTATCTGCGGGCCGTTTGTCCATGACGACTTCACCGACTTCGGGGATAATGTCACCGGCCTTATGCAACGTAACGGTATCGCCAACTCGGACCCCTTTTTCGTTTAAATAATCAGGATTGTGCAACGACGCGCGGGCAACTGTTGTCCCAGCCAACTGAACGGGATCCATTACTGCCGTGGGCGTGACAATGCCCGTTCGACCAACTGTCCATTCAATATCACGTACCACCGTTTGTTGTTCATCTGGCGGGAATTTGTAGGCAATTTCCCACCGTGGCACTTTGACGGTATTTCCCAGCTCATCTTGTTGAGAAACAGGGTTAACCTTAATAACAATGCCATCAATACCGTAGCTTAATGATTCACGTTGACCAGTGTATTCGTCAATATAAGCCTTAATCTCATCCATATTGTGGCACACGCGAGAATGTGGATTGATAGTGAAACCAAGTTCCTGATAACGCTGCAACGCTTCACTTTGAGTAGACGCACCAAGAGCTTCAAAGCTTGAGGTGTAATAGATAAACGTGTCTAAATTACGATCTGCCGTCACCTTTCGATCCAGTTGTCTTAGTGAACCAGCGGCCGCATTTCGCGGATTGGCAAATGGCGTTTTCCCTTCAGCTTCCTGACGTTCATTTAGTTTTGCAAACGACGCTTTAGGCATGTAGCATTCGCCCCGAACCTCAATAGAGAGAGGCTCGGTCAATGTCATCGGAATTGACTTAATGGTCTTCAAGTTAGCTGTAATATCCTCGCCAATATTACCATCACCACGCGTGGAACCCTGAACAAACTTGCCGTTTTCATAAACTAACGAAATCGCCAACCCATCAATTTTAAGTTCGCAATTATATTCCAGTTCATCTTGCCCTAAATTTTGCTTTGTACGGGCATCAAATTCGGCCAGTTCTTCAATCGAGAACACGTCCCCCATCGACAGCATTGGTACCGTGTGCGTCACCTTACTAAAGCCAGGCAGTGTCACATCGCCAACCTGCTGCGTTGGTGAGTCAGGCGTTACAATTTCAGGAAATGCCGCTTCCAAATCCAACAATCGTTGATAATGCATATCATATGTGTGATCCTCAACCGTTGGCGCATCCTGCACATAGTACTCTTTTCGCCACGAATCCAACTGTTCACGCAGTTGCGTAGCTTCTTGATTAGCCTGTGTGGTTGTTAGTTCCGATACTGGTTGATCTGCCATACTCTAACACTCCTCACTCGATTTGCATGTGCATCTAGACACAGATGCCAAACTCACCAAAACCTTTGATTAACTACCAATTAAACAGAGAATTAAGCCTTTGTAATTGGTGCAAAAGCTGCCAGTAACCGTTTAATGCCTTGCTCTGGGAAAGCAATGTCTAATTCAGCATCCTCACCTTGGCCGTTAACCTTCACAACGGTGCCTTCTCCCCACTTCTTATGGGTCACCTTATCGCCGGCAGCCCAACTAACTTGGTCAGCTCCCGTTCCCTGTGACCGCTCAACCTTTGTCGACTTGGTGCCAATTGGTTTACGTTTATAAGTGGTGGACAAAGCGGATTCTGTGCGTCTATCAAACGGTGTTTTCGGTCCTCCGGCTGTTAAACTGCCGGCACTATGATTTTCACTCTGAATCAAATCCGGATTAATTTCTTCTACAAAGCGTGACGCTGGGTTATTTTGCACGCGACCATACAATAGACGTGAAAATGCATTCGTCATGTACAGTTTTTGTTTAGCACGCGTAATCCCAACATAAGCTAACCGCCGTTCTTCTTCCAATTCATCCTCATCCATGACAGAACGAGAAAGTGGGAAGATACCTTCTTCGAGTCCCATCAAAAAGACAACCGGAAATTCAAGCCCTTTAGCGGCATGTAGCGTCATTAACGTGACGTTTTGATCATTTTCTTCATCGACGTCGTCCAAGTCCGAAACAAGGGCCAAGTCAGCCAGAAAATCAACAAACTTGTCACCACTACCTTCAGGTACAGGTTGATCAGCTGCTTCAACGTCAATTGGCGCAGCGGTTGTTGGTTCATAGGAATCATCAAACTGTTTTGTAACTGACAGAAATTCCTGCAAGTTTTCAACCCGGGCCTCATCCTCTAGTGAATGGGTCGCTTTAAGTGCTGGTAAATAACCAGTTTTATCTAGCAATTGTTCCGTCAAGTCCGTAACTGAGACAAATTCACGCATTTTGGTCAGTTCAGCCATCATCTGGCCAAACTCATCAAAACTGTTCCGTGCACGACTCGGAACATTGTTCGCCATCGTAACGTTCTGTGCGGCTTCCAATAAGCTCCAATTGTTGAAGTTTGCAAATTCACGCAATTTTTCAACTGAGCCGCTGCCGAGACCACGTTTTGGTTCATTGATAATGCGTTCAAAACTCATGTCATCTTGTGGATTGACAATCAGTGTCAAATAAGCCAATACATCGCGAATTTCCTTCCGGTCGTAGAATTTATGTCCACCGACCATGTTATAAGGGATATTGCTTTTAACCAACGCGTCTTCAATAGTCCGCGATTGGGCATTAGTCCGATACAGAATAGCAAAGTCACCGTAGTCCCGGTGATTTTCTCGCATTTGTGTCTCGATTTGAGCCACCACAAAATGCGCTTCATCACGTTCGCTTTGTGCGCGGTAATAAGAAATCTTTTCCCCACTACCATTATCCGTCCACAAATTCTTTTTCCGACGAATAACATTATTTTCAATCACTTCATTGGCAGCGTTTAAAATGGTTTGTGTTGAGCGGTAATTTTGTTCCAACATAACGGTTTGCGCCTCTGGATAATCCTTTTCAAAATCCAGAATGTTATTCATGTTGGCACCACGCCAGCCATAAATACTCTGATCAGCATCCCCGACAACACAGAGATTGTGAGATTTAGCCGCTAACATGCTGACCAACTTATACTGGGCATTATTGGTGTCCTGATACTCATCCACATGAATGTATTCAAATCGGCGTTGATAGCCTTCCAGCACATCAGGCGCCTTATCAAATAACTCGATCGTAAGCATAATCAAATCGTCAAAATCGAGGGCCTGATTGGCCTTGAGTTCACGTTGATAATCTTCGTAAACCGTTGCTGTAATTTGTTCAAACGGCGTATTTGCAGTCTTTACATAATCAGCTGGCGTCTGCAGATCATTTTTGGCATTTGAAATTGCGGCCAACAGTGAACGCGGATCATACTTCTTAGGATCAATATTCTGTTCTCGCAAAATTCGTTTAACCAACGTCCGCTGCTCACTAGTGTCAGTGATGGTAAATGCCCGGTTAAACCCAATCCGGTCAATGTCTCGACGCAATACCCGGACACACAGGGCATGGAATGTAGAAACCCAAACATCTTCTCCACTTTCGCCTAAAAGCTTAGCCACCCGTTCACGCATTTCGCGAGCAGCTTTATTGGTAAACGTAATCGCCAGCACATGCCACGGCTTAACGTCTTTTTCTTCAATCAAATAAGCAACACGATGTGTCAGCACTCGGGTTTTCCCTGAGCCGGCACCAGCCATGATCAATAATGGCCCCTCTGTTGTCTGAACAGCTTCCTGCTGCTTGTCGTTTAGTCCTGCTAATAATGTGGTTGCGCTCACGAAAATGTGCCTTCCTCTCGTAAAAATTCAGTAGTTCAAGTATACCAAAATCGACAGCGTCACACCATCATGTCGAACGTATGTTTTGAAAATAAAAACGACCACTTGCAAGATTTTCCTACTCACAAACAGTCACTCTATCAAAAATATTTATTTATTTTTGTCTAATCGACTCGGTGCCGGTGCCACTGGCCGTGCAGGATCCCAAATCGTCGTTGCCGACAACTGATTCAAAGCATCTTGAACCGTTGAAGCTTGAATCAACACATGCCCCGCGGCAGGAGAAATCAACCGACCACTTTTATGGTAGAACACAAATTCCCAATTAGATTTGATAATCCACTGTGTGCGAATGGCATTGAGTTGTTCATCGTCAAAGGATGCCAGAACCGTTGCCATGTATTGCTTCGGAATGGCCAATGGTAAGCCAGCAATCGCATGCAAATGTGCTTCAAACATCGTGATGTTAGCCGCCTTGTCAAACACCAAGCCGGACCGATCCATCGCCGGTGTTAAATCACGGAGGAAGAGATTGCCTGTGTCCGTGATCATGAAGCTTAACTGAAACACACCATAGTAATTGACGTTGTGGGCGACCGTTTGCGTAATCCGTTTAATCTCATCATTAACGTCATCTGAAATCCGGGCAGGTGCAATTGCGCGCATCAAACGTCCCTGTTGATAATTGGTTTCAATGATTGGAAACAGCCGGATTTGATCAGCCAATTCATTTTCTTGTGGATAGCCCTTAACCACCAGCACGGAAATTTCCTGAGCATTGGGGATTGTGGCCTCCAAAATGTGTGGGCCACGTTGCAGCATATCTGCTGCCAATGGCACATCGGCCTGTGAACGAATGGTTAACTGCTGTTCTTGTTCAATTCCCTTTTGCATTGGCTTCAACACAGCTGGATAGCCGATTGAAGCCGCCGAAGCGTAAATGTCATCCAGTTCAATAATCGTGGCATATGGTGGGATGTTGATATTGAGTCCTTCAAAAAAGGCCCGCTCTAATGATCGATCCTGCATCATCGCCAAGGTGTCGGACCCCTGTGGGACCTTTGTGAACTGAGCGATAAACGAAATCACCTCACTAGGCACATGTTCAGACTCGTAAGTGGCCACATCACAATTTTCAGCAAACGCCTGTAAACGTTGTTTGTTATCAAACGCGCCGGTGAACACTGCGTCGGCTAGACTTGCAATTTCACTGTTGGTTTCTGAGGTGTAAGCGGCCACATTGAGCCCCACACGGCGGGCTGCATTTACTAATAATGGTCCGTTTGAACTATTTCCAATAATGCCCAGCGTATCACCAGGGTATAAAACATTTCCCGTCACGGCACAGTCTCCTCTGTATCTAATTCAAATTTTTGATTATTAATGCACTTAGTGTAGGTGAACCGGTTCAGAATGACAAGTTGTTCGCCCGATAAGTGCATAATCAATTAGATTGATCGAAACGATTTAAATGATATTTTTCAATAATTGCAACTATTTTACTAGTGTATCCTGGATCCGTTGCGTACCCGTCCTTTTGCAAGGCTGCGGCGCCTGAACGATAATCCGTAGCGGCAAGAACGTCGCTATACTTGTTTGGATTCCAATCGACACCATTAACAAACAGTTGCGCGTGCGCTGCAAATGAAGCTTGCCAGTTGGGATACGTTCTAAACCGGGCATTAACTGTTTCATAGTGGTCGTTAACATACTCCAATGTACTTAAGACAACCCCCGGTTCATCCTGTCCTGCTTTAACACCAAAATAATTATGGTATTGGCTGGCTAACGTCGATTCGCCCCAATCAGATTCAAGGATTGCTTGGGCAATTTGTAAACTGGCCAGCACATGTGTCCGTTGTTGCAGTTGTTGTGCGTATGGTGCCACTTGGTTAATGAATTGCCGATGCTGTTTTGCCGTTCCGTCAATCTGTGAAGATTGTCCAGCAGGCACTAACACCCGTTTGCCAACACCGCCAAACGCTAGCGCGATAATCAAAATCGTCAGTGCCGTTAGCAGTGTGTTTAACCAACGCAAATGACCGCGATAGACAAAAAAGCCCTTTAGTGCTCGCCTAAAGCGCTTCATTCGACGACGCCAATTAATTTTTCGTCGCTTTTTTGCCACACCAACCGTCCTTTACTCTGTTAATTGCGTTTGATTTTCATTAAATCACAAAGTTGATGGTCCGTGCTAACTTTAGCAACGTGGCTAAGAAAAAATTAATGACTTTTAGATTGTACGGATGACAAGTCGCCAGCTACGCGGTTATTTGTCTCAATGCTAAAGTTTCAATCCTTCAATTATAGATGAAAGATAATACCAATCCCCATCGCTAAAGCAAACGAAATGGTGATGAGAATACAATTCTTAACCGCTAATACAAAACTTTTTGATTTAACCATCACAGCGCCAAACTGCCGATTGTTTTTGATGACGACTGGCACAATTAATAACGCTAATAATGTCAGTTTAGGCAGCGAACCGACCAACACTGCAGCAACCATGCAAACATATCCCAACGCATAGCCAATATTCCAGGCCCATAACATAATGCGTTGACCCAGCAAAACCACGATCGTCCGACGCTCATTTAGCTTATCTTCTTCGTAATCACACAGATTGTTTGCCAACATCAAATTACCGATGGCAAACACAGCCAATCCTGATGCTAATAAAACGTTACCAGCAAGGGGCCATGACAATTGCTGGGCTGGTGCTAAATTGACATAAACAGCTGCCAACATGATCACGTATCCCATGGTGACGCCAGAAAAAAGCTCGCCAAACGGCGTATTTGAAATTGGCAGCGGTCCACCAGCGTAAAAATAGCCAACAAGGAATCCAATGATCCCCATGCTCAAGAAAATCCAACTACTTGAGCCCCACGTCAATTTCAGCAAACCAAAACCAATAATCGCGGCGCCAGCAGACAAGCTCACAATAACCGTGATCGCCAGCCGAAGTGAAATGTGATAGTGACCCACGACGTTTGTTAGTTGTTTAAACGTTTTCTCGTCCTTTGCGTGCACGAAATCTTGAGTATTGTCATTGGCATTTACGGCCATGTGCATCAGCTCGATCACAATAAAAAAGAGCACACTATGTAAGAGATTAAAGGCGTGGTAATTGTACCAAACGTACAGTAGCCCTAACGTAAATGGCAACACGCTGGCAACTAATGACTGAAATTCAACAAATTCAAGAAATACTTTTGGTTTCATTTTGACCCCTCAAAACATTTTAGTATGGCGCAAAGCCTTTCGTTGACAAGCTTTCATCGATTCTGTAGCATAAAAAATAGTTAGTTCGATACTTTCATTATGCCCACGTCAGGGCATGTTGCCAAGTTCATTTCACCAATTCTAACTAAACTAATTTACATAATGCGGTTCAATGACCGTTTTACACAGAGAGGATGTTCACCAATATGGTGCACGCACTTTGGCAACAATTTCCAGCTATTAATAGAAAACTAAACGACCTCACACAATACCTCACAACAACGGTCCACTCTGGAAATACCGAAATTGATCAGCAAGTCACTGGCTTACTCACCAATGGTGGCAAACTGTTGCGACCTGGATTATTTTACATGTTCGCACAGTTGGGGCCTGTTCAGGATGAAAAGCGACAGCGAGCAGCGGCGGCAGCCATCGAACTGTTACACGTAGCAACTTTGATTCACGATGACGTGCTGGATGATGCTGAGCTACGTCATGGTCAGCCAACTTTACAAGTTCGCCATGGAAATAAAACCGCCATCTACACAGGTGATTTTCTGTTTACCAGTTACTTCGATGAAATTTTGAAAGCCACGGATAGTCATGCTGAAATTCAGTCAGCCAATGATATTATGCGGTTTATTTTAGCCGGTGAACTCAACCAGCTCGCTTTAAACTTTGATCCGCAAACAACAGTGACTGATTATTTAACAGAAATCGAGGGTAAAACAGCTCGTTTATTCGGTTTCGCGATGCAATTTGGCGTTGTTATCAGCAAAGGAACGTCAAGTGAGGCCAAAGTCGCTCAGCAAATTGGAATCGCGTTGGGGATGGCCTATCAAATCAGGGATGACATTTTAGATTATGTCGCTAATCCGTCAACAGCTACAAAACCGGTTCGCCATGATTTACGGGAGGGTGCGTTCACCCTTCCCCTCATTCTCGCAAGTCAAAACGACCCTGATTGGTTTGCCCAACATCTTCAAGACCAGCAACACCTCAATGACGAGGCTATCCAAGCAATCACTCAACACGTCATCGACTTAGACGGACCGACGCATGCTGAAGAATTAGCGCAACAATACACCGAAAAAGCGCAATCACTAATTACCACACTGCCAGAACCACTGTCAACTGAATTGAGTGCTCTTGTCTCACAACTGTTAGTTCGGCACGCTTAAAAAATAACAAGAATGTCATAAACACCGCCTAATAACACTAAACAGTGCTATTAGGCGGTGTTTTAATAAATAAATGCTCACATTTGACCGACCTTTGTATAGCATTCATTTGTCAGGATGGGTAGAATATATTTAACTGGAATCATTGGGAGGTTACCATCATTCAAATTGCATTACGCCGCGCAGTGGCCGCCATCACCGCCATCATTTTTGGCGTTATTTTTTTCACGGCCCTAGCTCGTCAATCAGGCGACTTTGGTCAGGCCCTGTGGCTTCAACCTTCAAGTTTATTTTTCATGTCACTCACCATCGGGGTATTCATGGTCGTGATTAATATGTGGCTGGGTCGTGCATCCGCAAAAGTGGCCAATTGGGTCAGCACGGTGGTGCTTGTCATTGCCGTGGCTGTTCAGGTGTATTTAGCCTTTCACTTCGTCGGCATCGGCAATACAGACCCTGCCTTAATGCGTTTGCAAGCGTTAAATTTAGCCAATGGGTCACATCATTGGTTTAGCTATTTCGCTTGGTATCCACACAATGTTAACCTGACCATTTTTCTCACCTGGATCATTGAGTTGTTTCATGTTCATTCAGCCGTCGCCACTGGTTATGTGCTGAACGTTCTTAATTTCATCTTGATCGACTTTACTTTGATCATGAGTTGGCGCTTAATTCGTCGTTATGTGGCGGCCAGTTCAGCAGCGATGTTTGCTATTCTTGCTGCCAGTTTTGCACCTTTTTACTGGTTCGCGCTCAACTTTTATGTTGACTCGGTTGCGGTTGTTATTCCGCTAATGATGGTGGTCTTTCTTAATCGTTACTTTTCACGGCAACAACCGTTGTCTAAGGCTGGGTATGCTGCATTACTGGGTGTCACATTCACCATTGGTTATTTAATCAAGCCTAACCTATTGATTGTGCCAATTGCCATTTTGATTTATTGGCTATTAGCCGCTCGGATTAATCGGACATCTGTTGTTCGTGGTTTGATTGGCCTAGTTGTGTTTGCCGCAATTTGGTTAGCTGGTGTTGGCGTGAGTCATGCTGTTCAGTCACATTATGGTTACCACGTCAACCAAAGCAAAACCTTACCGACATCCGCTTGGACAGCCATGGGATTGAATCAAGACAGTGAAGGCCGCTTCAACGAACATGATGCTCAAGCAATGAGTGGTCACGGTCGCAAAGAAAACATTAAAGCGACGCACAAAATCCTGTCTGACCGTCTTCAGGATGCTGGCATTTGGGGAATCATCAAACAAAGTTATCAAAAGACCATGACGATGTGGTCGACCGGTAACTTAGGGATGTTCCAATCACCAAATCAGTTCTTCAAACAGCCAAGTTTCTATCAGGAACACAAAAACAAATTACAATTTTTACTAGTCAATTTAACACAGATCGTTTACATCACTGTTTTAGGGGCCATGCTGATCGGGTCTGTGTTTGAAATGTTATCTCCTCGTCGCAACCAAGTCTTGTTCTATGAATTGATCGTCCTAGGAATTTATGGGATGCATATTCTGTTCTGGACAGTTGATGCTCATTACGCATACGTTACCTTTCCCTTCCTGTTCATGATGGCTGCCACCGGATTGCATGATATCAGCGATCTGTTACAGCAGTTCTTCGCCCATCCAGCGTATGGTGAGCGTGGCCGGACATGGACCGGGATTGTTACTCTGCTTATTTTTGCCATCGGTTTAGGTTATGCGGATCACCACAATCGCCAGCCACTGGTCGCCACCCCTGTTGTCCAAACACAAACGGTTTCCTCACAGATGGTGTCCAACTACGCACAGCATGACGCGATTAAACTAACGCCACATCACTCGCTTTCTGAGAAGATCGTTGCGAAACGACCATTTAGTCAGTTGAATTTGCCTGACGTGGCTAGTCAATCGGAAAACTTCTCGGTTGGATTGCGCATGAATCGGCAAACCGTTTACCAGTGGTCATCCTTGGACGTCGACGCCGGCACGGCAAACACGCTGCAAGATCCTGGCACGTATACATTACGGATTACGAATAGGACCAACCAACCGTTGTACATTCCGGCTACTGCTAGTCCGTACTTGCCATTATCAACTCATGCAATCAGCGGGCATCCCCACCGGTACCTGCTTTACCACGTTTTAAATGTGTTTAATACGCCGATTATTTCTAGCAAACAATATCAACTATTATTCATTAGTTTTGCGATTCTAGCCATCATCAGCTCGCTTGGTCTCGAATACTGGCCCAACCCTGACTGGAAAGAGCCTAAACTGGACTAACTTAATGAATGCTCTAAAACCAAAATAACCGCCAACGATTTTCACAACTCGTTGACGGTTATTTTGGTTCAAATCCTGCTTAACCCTTAATCTTCCCGCTTCAGCCACGTATTACTATCAGGCGTCAAATAACGGGCGTAGTGCCGCCGAAACTGCTGGCGATGCGCGTACGTGTCAAGTGGCCATTCAACGTTTGGTTGCACCTCATTAACAGCAAGTCGGTTAGCATAAACCAAATCAGCGACGCTTATCATGGAAATGAACAGTGGATTGTCGACCAATACCGATTGCCATTGATCCGTCAACAAACTCGCTGCGCGGATGGCGCGCGGGGTCTTGTTTAAGTAATCTTGCCAATCTGCATCTGTCATTGTAACTGCAGCCATGAACTTGTTCTCCTTACTCGTTAATATTTGCCACCCAACCTGGCGGCGTTTGCACACTCAATTCTTGTGGACCAACTAATACCCATAAAACGCGATGATAACCGTGTGCATCAATATTTGTTTCACCCTCACCGTCCGTCAGTATGACAATGAGTGACGTCGGTGTCTGCGAACAATCAGCCTTCAAATAATCGAAAACACTTTGGAAGCTTGTGCCGCCGCCAACGTGGCGTGCACGTAGTTTTTCAGCAACCTGTGAGGACGATGACAATGTGATGGGATCGTGAACCGCGGCATCAAACGGAATGACCGTGAGCGCCAGTTCATATGCACGCGTTAGACCAGTCAGTTCATTGATAAACCGAACTGTCGTCTGCGTTGAAATCGATGCTGATTCGTCAATAAAGGCCGTAACGGCGACCCGTCTTCTCGCTATTTGACCAGGCAGTGCCATGCGCTGTGGTTGACGACGATTGAATCGTGCTCGGCTATCCCGTTTGCCATGCGACACAGTGCCGATTAATTTGCTTAATATTGCGGTCCACGGCAAGTGCGCGCGTTGCTGTGAAAAGCTGACCAACTTTGCCTGAACAGTACTCGGTAGCTTGCCCCGTTGAGTAGGTGTGGTTCGCTCTAACGCCTGATTAATTCGTTGACGCAAGTTAGCACGAGCTAACTCATCGTTTACCGACGAACTGGCCCAGCCGTCGTGACTATCAGCGAGATGAGGTTCATTACGCTTTGATTCATTAAAAAATTCATCTTGCTGTCGCCCCGCCCCATCTGTGTGGCGAACTGCGGATAACTTTTTATCTATTACTGACCCTTGTGACGATGCCGTCAGTTCTTCACTGATCGTGTGATTATGATCTGTGGAATCCACAGTAACTTGATTCAAAGCAGCTAAATAAACGGCGGAATCAGCGTTACTCGGTAATTGACGTTGTAGACGTTGATTCAACCACCCAAGTGTCCATGCACCAGGGATCTGTGTGGTCATTACTTGATTGATTGCGACATCAGTAGCGATATCGACGTTTTGTCCTGATTCATGTAAGTAACGCAACGGATGCTGCCACAACAGATGTAAGGCCTCATGAACTAACAACGCCAGCAACAGCCCTTCGTTTTGAGCTTGTTGCCAGTGACAATCATTGACACGCAATATGATCGTCGATTGTGACCACACTAAGCCGAATAATGGCGCAAACGCACGCTGTCCATCCTTTAATCCTTCTGAAGGCGTCGTTACATGTTGCCGCGGCAACTGAGCAATTAGCTGCCCGTAAATAGGTTGCTGCTGTAACAAACGCATAATAGCCGCCTGTATGACACGCTCACTATTATCTCGATCTACTTTCGTTTGTTGATGAAATCGTTGCAATGCTTGGTTGATGTTAATGCCACTCATGCATTAAAGGCCTGGCCGTTCATAATATTCAACACCGTTTTACCTAGTGTTTTTGAAGCTTCGTCAGTCGCACGTTGCAGCGCAATCAGCCAACCATCTTGCTGGCCCAACGAATTGACCACTGCAAACTGTCCGTCAACGGGAAGTTGTCGTAGCAAAGTCAGCCACCTAGCAGCATAAATACCTGTCGTTAATGGCATCTCGGTCAATTTCCCGGCCGCAATCAACAACGACTGCTGTTCGCCTATCGATAAAGCACTGAAGGCATCAGCAATCGGTTCATCAAGAATAGCACCAGCATCTGCATGTTTAAACAGATCAGTGACGGTGATCCCCCGAGTCAAAAATTGATTGAACTTAGCCCCTACCGTTTCGCCTAAATCACCTGTGATGATGTCAAACTGAAGGGCTTGTTTAACTGCCTTGGGTGCGTTGTCCAATTGCGATAAATTAGTTGATACACGTTGCCAGGCTCGTGGCGTCGGATAAACGTCATCGTCGTGCTGAAGTGGCCGCAAATCATTTGGCTGTTGCGTTAAATAATCGCGTACTGACCGAATAATATTGGGATGCCCTGTACCATCAGTTTGTCGCGCCCACGCTAACCAATCTGGTGTGCTGGCACTCATCACTAGCCGAGTAGTGCGGTCCTTAATGGCGTCATCTCCGGCCGTAACCCCGTACAGTGAATCAGCAAAACCTTGCATTTGTGAGTCTGGATTTTCAGCCAATACGAGTTTAACCTGCTGTGGTAGCACCAAATCATTAATCTGTCGTTGTAACACTAGGTTCATTAACTCGCTCTGAACGGCCTGGGTACCGCGATTAAACTCATCAAGAAACCAAATAATCGGCTGGTCTGGATGCTGTTCCGCATATTGAATGATGGCCACCAACGTATGCGCATAACCATACTGAACATCGGCCAAGCGTCCATACTGATTCGTTTGAATGAAACTATCTGCTGTTAATGGTGGCACTGGGATGGCTAAATCGCCCTTTTCAGACAGACTGACAACCGTCGTAAAGAGCTGCGCGTTCATTTTTTGCGCAACAGCTGCCACTAAAGCAGACTTACCAATCCCAGCCTCGCCAACAATATTAGGCACATTGCCAGCCTTAATGACAACCGGTACTGCGTCCATCAATGCGTTAAATGAAAGAGCCACACAATCCCTCCTCTAACAAAACTCGTTATTTTATAAAAAAGCCGCTACGTTTAGGTCATATTATACGCGATTTATTTAAAATGAATCACCATCCATTATCAGTACACTTATTAACTGCTTGGTCGTTTGCTGCGAGTCTTAAGAATACTGCTCACGCTAAAGACACCTTATTCCGTCATCCAGAATAAGGTGTCTTTGTCATGCAACTTAGTTTTAAAACAACTGTTCCTCATGACCTTTGCCGTTAACAACATTGTCTTAACACATTATTTTAGGCAGCGCTTTAGCGACCTTTGTCAAGATCATAAAGGCTTCTAAACCGGTCACTTGTCTGATACAAGTCATGTGGTTTACCAATCATTTCAAACTGACCATGTTCAAGAAAGCGAACCGAATCAACATGTGTGATGCCTTCCAAATGATGAGTGACCCAAATAATTGTTTTATCTCTCAATAAAGCAAAGATTGTATTTAACAACTCATGTTCAGTGATGGGATCTAATGAGACAGTTGGCTCGTCCAGAATAATAATCGGTGCATCCTGCAATAAAATCCTGGCAAGCGCAAAGCGCTGACGCTCCCCACCAGAGAATCGTGCACCGGCTTCTTCAACGAGCGTATTATAGCCGTTTGGCAGGCCTTCGACTAACTGATCCAACTCAACGGCTTTGATGGCCGCCTTAACCTGATCATCCGTAGCGGAAAGATTGCCCAAACGTACGTTGTTCATAATTGTTGTATTAAACAAGTATGGTTGTTGATCGAGCACACCAAACAGTTTGCCACGATCATTCTGTAGTTTATCAATTGTGATGCCATTCAGTTTGACTGCGCCCTTAGTCGGCTGTTCATCTCCCAGCATTAACTTCAGCAAAGTCGACTTTCCTGTGCCTGAAGGTCCGAGTAATGCCACTTTGTCACCACGATTAATGGTCCAATCAATGTCGGACAACACGGCCTGCTGACCGTCTGCATACTTGAAATCAACGTGGTCGATGGTTAATGACTTAAAATCTTCGGCAGCAAGGTGTGTTTGAACAACTGGTGCCACAACGTTTTGATCCAGCTGATTAACCCGTTTGATTGAATCTTGATAAACCGGCCATTCTGAAACACCCTGAGGAATTGAAGCGAAGGCATCCGTGGCTGGAAAAATTGCCAACACAAATGCAGCGATCCAATTTAGTGCAAGATGGCTAGTTTGAAAGTAACTGCCAGCCCAGTAAATCATAACGACCGCAATGATACCAATCATTAACTGAACCACTAAATCCCGCCACCACTGAAACTTATTATCGGCGGTTTGCAAGTTGCGCATATCAGTCAGCGGACCCGTTTGACGATCCATAAAATCTTTTTCGCGGCCAGAAATCATCCAGTCACCGACTCCCAACACAGCATCCGTCATGGACGTATACAATCGTTGTTGTGTTTGCTTCTGATGAAACTCGCGAGCACCGTTTAAGGCGACGGACACTAACGGCATCAAAATCACGATCACGCCTAACAACAAGGCCATCAATGCAGCAAACGGCCAACTAAAGGTACCTAGTGCAATGACAACGAAAAGATACAACAGCCAACCCACAATAAGTGGAAAGACCGTTCGTAAATACAAATTCTCAATATGGGCAATATCTTCAGCTAATAACCCAAGAATATCCCCCGTTTGATGACGTTGACGAATCGCTACTGCATCGCGTTCCACCGATTGATACAACTTCTTTCGAAAATCGGAAACAATCCGGAGTACCCAATTATGGCTAGTTAAACGCTCTGCATACTTAAAGGATGGTCGGGCAATTCCAAACGCCCGAACCAGCACGATTGTGGCATAAATCAACATGATATTGAAAGGATGTTGCGCTGCGCGACTGATTAGATACCCAGAGGTAAACATCAGCGCCGACCCTGTAAAAGTGGTCAAAAAGCCCAACAATAGTACCAGAACCAACAAGAAGCGATATTTGCGAAGGTAAGGCATTACCCATGAATCATGTTTAAAAGTGTCAAAGAATCCCTTCACAATGCATCACCTCCCATTTCACGACGAAGCGCTGTATAAGCCCCATTCTGCTTAGCCAGCGATTCAGGAGTGCCCTGTTCCACAATCCGGCCGTGCTCAATCACCAGCAAATAATCCATTTCATTGAGCCAGTGTAAACGGTGAGTGGCAAAGAAGACTAAATGATTAGCAAACACTGGTTTGATCGTTTCTTTGAGGCCAACTTCCGTTTCAATATCCAAGTGGGCAGTTGGTTCATCAAACAATAAAATACGGCGGCTCTGATCCAAAAAGGCTCGTGCTAAAGCGATTCTTTGTGCCTGCCCGCCAGAAACACCACGGGCACCTTCACCAATTTCCGTTTGTAGACCATCCGGCAGCGTGGCGACCCAGTCCGTCAACCCAGCGCTGGCAATCGCTTGCGAAACCGCCGCATCGTCAGCGTCTGGAGTATAAAACTTAATGTTATCTGCTAACGTGGCATGGAATAAATATGGTGCCTGGGGAATGTACAGGAACTGTCGCTGCCATGCCTGCTGGCTTAGATGCGGGACTGTGACACCATTTACTGAAATGTGACCCGCATCTTGATTATTCGGCGTTAGAAAACCACCAAGCAAATTAATCAAGGTTGATTTTCCGGATCCAGAAGGTCCGATAATACCAATCCTTTGATAGCCGTTCGCTGTAAAACTAATGTCAGTTAAGGCTGTCTCATCCGGAGTATCATAGCCAAAGTTGACATGTTCCAAACGTAATTGACTGTCGGGTGTCCATGCTGCCTGCGGATCAGTCAACAAATTACGATCTGTTGGCACTGGCGTATTCAGCACTTCAAGAACAGCAGTCAACGCATTTTTTCCGTTTAGCGTCGCGTGATAATCATTGGCAAAGTTCCGAATTGGCAAGAAATACTCTGGTGCCAAAATGAGAATGGTCAATGCCGGAAACAACGCGATGTGCCCCGCTACTAAGCCAAGGCCTAGAAAAACAGCAACAACGGCAATCGACAACGTCGTGAAAAAGTCGAGCGCAAACGTTGACAGAATGGCAATTGTTAACGTCCCCATCACTCGCTTACGGTGGTCCTCAGACACCGCGTAAATATTGTCAGCATAGGCCTCACTCAAGCCCAATTGCTTTAATGTCGGCAACCCTCGTAAGGCATCCACGAAATTATTAGATAGCTGTGTATAACTGGCAAATTCACGATTAGCTTTATCACGGGCTGCATAACCCAAGATAATCATGAATAAAATAATGACTGGAAAAATTACTAACAAGAACAGAGCTTCCTGCCAACGTAAAAAGAATAAGTAAACCAACAATACTGTTGGAATAATAAGCATGTCAAAAATCTTAATGACCACCAACATCAAGTAAGTGTTGACTTGGTTCATACCATCCAGTGCCATGGTCACGACTTTCCCAGTTCCCTGTTTGGCAACAATGCTGGGACCAATGGCCACAAGCTTCTGTAGCAACTGTTGACGTAGATCAAACACAGTTTGGTCCGCCCACGGCTGCATTACCCGATTCTTCAGCATCACTAAGATCTGTCTTAACGCAAAAAAGCCCGCAAACAATAATACGGGCCATAAAATGCGCGTTTCAGCTTCCCGATTCCATAAATCTGTCAGCGTCCGCGATAAGAACACACCTTGAAAGAGAATGCTAAACGCTTGCAGTAACACTAAACCTGCCAGAACGATTAACATCTTCGTGATGCCGGGCAAGCGAAAGATACGTCGATCAATCATTCAATCCTACACTCCTAACTTTCCCCAACATCTCGGTCAGTTTCTACAATATTTCATCTATTACTATTAGTTTGGTTTGGATAAGATTACGCTCAAGTGATGGTACTGCCGTTTCGCTGGTGAGGGACGCCGTTTCATGGGACCGGTCTCAGCCTCCGAAAACCACGGAGTCTTCTACCTCGACTTCGAGCCCCCAAACCAGGTCTCGAAGGTCGTCCCGCAATATTCAGTGGCCTTCGCCACTGAATATTGCTTTCACGAAACTCTGTCCCTCGCCCGCTACACTTCAGCACAGTTCAAGTTAAATAAGCAGTCGCCTCAAACTAAACAATAATGTTTTATTCACACTTTGCCTACAACTAATTTGCCTTAATTCGTTTGTAAAAGACCCAGTAACTCCAAATCTGGTAGGCCAAGACAAATGGCAAAATGCATAATGCAATCCACGTCATCAAGTTCAATGTGTATGCTGAACTTGACGCATTTTTGATCAGAATGCTGTTAGCCGCATTGTTGGCTACCATGACGCGTGGGAACAAGCCCACGAATAGTAGCATGACAACAGCCGGTAGTGTCAACCCACCACTGATGAAGGACGTTACTTCCCAATCTTTCAACGTCGCCACGTAGGCCAGAACACTCAACAATACAATGGCAGCTAAAATCAATAACGTTGAAATTGGTTTCTTCGTGAAGAAATCCGTGTAGACGTAAACCAAAATTGCAAAGACGACTTCGCCAGCGAATAGAACAGGATATAAAATCTTGCCCCATGCACGCGCACGCTCGCGCAACGTTCCTTCAGTCTTCAAACGGACAAAGTTTAATCCGTGAAGGTAACAGAGTAAGGCAACAGCAACGCCACCCACGATAGAGAACCAGTTGACGTAATCAGTGAAGTGACCGATGACATCACCCTGTGCATCGATTGGCATCCCCTTTACCATATCAGTAAAAATCATGCCAAGTAAGAACGGTGCAGCAAGCGATGAAATCGTCAGTGACCATTCCCAGAACCGACGCCAGAAATCAGTGCGCATTTCGTTTCGGAATTCAAATGAAACACCACGCATGATTAACGCGACCAACACTAGCAAAAACATCACGTAGAAACCGGAAAATAAGGAAGCGTACCAAGCGCCAAAGGATGCAAACATCGCACCACCAGCGGTGATCAGGTAAACCTCATTTCCGTCCCAATGTGGTCCGATGGAACGGACTAACGCATTACGTTCGCTCTCATTGTTTGCCAAGGTGTTCACCGACATACCAACCCCGAAGTCGAATCCTTCGAGGAAGAAGAAGATGGCGAACAGCAGGCCAATGAGCAAGAACCATACAAATTGTAAGCTACTCATGGTTGAAGGCCCCCTTTGCGTACGGATCAACACTCTCATCCGTATCCTGTTTGTCTTCGTCATTGACGCCATAACCACTTTGCAAATCAGCATCTGGTCCAGCGACTAGAACACGGTGGCTCAGAACAATCATGACCGCGCCCATGCCGGCAAACAGTAAGAAGTAAATAATATTACTAAAGAGCAATGAGCCAACCGTAACGTGCGGCGATACTGCATCGGCAATAGTCAATAATCCATAAACAACCCATGGATAACGACCCAGCTCGGTGACAAACCAACCAGCTGTATTAGCAATGAACGGTAGCCATAGAGATAATCCTAAAATGTACAAAAACCAACGATACCGCACAATCTGATCAGACTTCTTGCGGTTCCAATACAAGCCTAAGATGGCTAACAGAGCAAAGACCCCTGCAGAAACGGCCATGATCCGGAAGCTGTAGAACAAAGTATGCATCGGAACAAAGTAATTCATATTCTTGCCAAATTTCTTGTCATACTGTTTGTGCAACTGCTTGTTCAACGGATTAGCACCGGTAACGGCACCACTCGGCTTGTGATAGGACAACATACTCAAAACATAAGGAATCTCAATGCTCCAGGTAACTTTATGATCCTTGTTGTCCATCCCTTCAACAATAGCCCATGAAGCGTGGTCACCCGTCGTTTTGTACAAACCTTCGGTAGCCGCAAACTTCATTGGTTGGTTCTTAATGATGTACTGCGTTTGCTGATCCCCAACGGCAGTGACACCGATAGCAGCAACTAAACCTACAATCAAGCTAATCTTGATACTCTTGCGCCAGAATTCGATATTCTTGCCCTTTAAGATCCGCCAAGCTGATGACCCAGCAATGACAAAGGCAGCTGTTAAAAATGCGCCAAACAGCACGTGAGGCAATTCTAGCCATAATTGTGGGTTCTTAACCACGTCAGCAAAACTAACCATGACAGCCTTAGTGTTACCATTAACCGTCTTCAATGCATATCCAACGGGATCCTGCATGAATGAGTTGGCGGCCAAGATCCAAACTGCTGATAGCATCGAACCAATGGACGTCAGCCAAATAAACAAACAGTGCCAAACTGGCTTAAACCGGTCCCAGGTAAACATCCACAGTCCAATGAATGTCGATTCCAGGAAGAATGCAGCCAAGGCTTCAATGGCCAGTGGTGCACCAAAAATATCACCCATAAAACGTGAGTACTGTGACCAGTTCATCCCGAACTGGAATTCTTGAATGATCCCAGTCACAACCCCAACCGCGAAGGACAGTAAGAAGATTTTGCCCCAAAACTGAGACATCTTCTTATAAATGTCCTTCTTTTGAATAACATAGTTCGTTTCCATGATGGCAACCACGAATCCTAAACCGATTGAAAACGGTACGAAGAAAAAGTGGAAGACGGTTGTCATCGCGAATTGAAAGCGAGCTAGCGAAAGAATGCTAAGACCTAATATTGACATCGCACTTCGCCCCTTTATGAAGAATAATTGCGAGTAACTTCACAAAATAAACTGAACCCGCATCTCGGTGGACTAGCCAAAACGCTGTCAGCATTATCATGTGGCGGCCAATTCAATTGTAAACAAGACATTATGTAAAAATACCATTGAATGAAACCGCTCTCTACAACGAATTATATCGACTGATAAATAAGTTTTCAAATTTAAGGACGATTTACTTTCATTTTCACATCTAATTTTCAGCATTTAAACAACGATACTGTTAAGTGACTTAACGATCGTTTAAACTAACTTATCTTTGTTCAGTCACGTTATAATAAATTCGTGTAAGTCGCAGATTAAGAGGAGGACGGCATCGATGGAACAATTATTAGCAATAATGCCATTATCAGAACAACAACGCTCAACGGTTAGAAACATGGGTGTAAATATTGTCACTGCAGATGACATCGCCCGTAAACAAGTCGCACCGGACGATATCACCATTATGTACGGGTGGAATGCCGAAATCAGTCTGCCTGTTTTAAAAGCACCGCACAGTCATTTGAAGTGGATTCAGACGTTTTCTGCTGGTGTTGACTACCTACCACTGTCAGAAATTGCGCAACATCACATCGTAGTGACTAACGCCAGTGGGATTCATGGTCCAGCAATTGCCCAGGCCATCTTGGGATATATCTTCTACTTCACCCGTGGTCTCTGGACGGCTGAACGACGACGGCCTGAGCGTTTCTGGGAACAGTCCGCAGACGACTTGTTAGTAGCCGACGAAACCTCAGCCATTATTTTTAGCACTGGCCACATTGCCGTCGAAACTGCGCGTTTGCTACACCAAATGAATGTTTATGTCGCCGGTGTCAACCGAACCGGCCACCCAGCGGATAATTTTGACGAAACGTACGCAATCGATGACTATCAAAAAGGCTTGGCAAAAGCTGACATCATCATCAACGTGATGCCTGGGACGCCTGCCACAACCGGCTTCTTTAACCAACAGTTCTTTGATCAGCTAGACCATAAGCTTTTGTTTATCAACGTTGGTCGAGGATCTTCTGTCGTCAATGATGCGTTGCTGAATGCCCTAAAGCAGGGCCGTGTTAAGTACGCCGCGCTGGATGTTGTGGACCCAGAACCGTTGCCAAAGAATTCACCACTGTGGGCTAATGATCACATTCTGCTAACGCCGCATGTTTCCGGCGTTGTTGATCACTTAGATACGCGTCTTTTTCCGATTTTGTATGACAATCTCAAAACGTTTGTCAGCACCGGATTGGTCAGTCGCAACCAAGTGGACCTGTCAGCTGGTTACTAATTAAATCGTGATAACAAAAAATGAGCTTATGTAAGATACATAGGCTCATTTTTTGTATGCACGATTATTATTCAGATAAAATCATTTATATAATCGTTGCCGCGCTAAACTATGCCGGTAACCATAGATCGCATAAATCGTTAGCCCAACTGCCTGCCAAATCACAAATGCAATCCATGTAAAGACTTGCAACATCAGCATTAAGCCAATACAGAGAATGAATGACAAAATCGGCAAATATGGATATAACGGCACATGGAAAGCTGCCTTAACGTGGGCAAAATCAGGATTGCGTCGCAGGAACACGACCCCTAACGAAACCAGCGCAAAAGCGAATAGCGTCCCAATGTTAACCAGCTCTGACACTAAACTGATAGGAATAAAAGCGGCAAATACGGCAGCAAACAAACCAAACAGAATGGTGTTTGATACTGGCACATGTGTTTTCGGGCTCAGCTTGTGCAATCGTTGTGGTAACAGACCATCGCGGGAAATCGCAAAGATCAGTCGTGTGCCACCATAGGACATGACTAGCAAGACTGTCGTCATCCCCACAATCGCACCCAGTGAAATAATGCCAGACAAGTTTGTTAAGTGAAGGTACTGTAAAGCGAAAGCGACAGGATCAGCCACATTCAGTTTGGTATACTTCACGATGCCGACCAATACCGTCGCCAACGCAATGTACAAAATAGACGCAATTACCAATGACATGCTAATGCCGATGGGCATGTCGCGTTGCGGACGTTTAACTTCTTCGGCTGCTGAAGACACAGCATCAAAGCCAACGTACGCGTAAAAGGCTAGCGCTGCCCCTTTAAAGACCCCACCAACACCGAACGGCATAAAGGGATGATAGTTTGCTGGCTTCACGTAGAAAACTGCCACGCCGATAAAAAGCAAAATAACTGCAATTTTCAGCACGACCATCGCCGTGTTGACACGTGCCGATTCGTGCACGCCGCCCAGTAACAACACGGAAATAATCATGACAATTAAAAAGGCGATTAAATCAAAACGACCACCTGGTACACTGGCAGTCCCTGGAGCAGCTCGTAAGAAGACTGGTAACCGCCAGCCAAAGCCAGCCAGAATGTTTTGAAAGTACGCTGACCAACTCGTTGCCACTGAGGAAACAGAAAACATATATTCTGACACCAGTGACCAGCCCAGCACCCACGCAACCAGCTCACCAAATACTGTATAAACATAGGTGTAAGCACTGCCGGCCAACGGAATGGTTGATGAAAATTCCGAATAGCACAGCGCCGCTAAGGCACAGACAAACGCCGCCAGCACAAATGACAGCATTCCCGCGGGTCCAGCGTGAAGTGATGCGATGACTCCGGGCGTAATAAAAATCCCGGCCCCAACAATGGCGCCTACTCCCATGGTCGTGAGGTTAAAAGCCGATAACGTTTTTTCCAAACCAGATTGTTTTAAAATATCATTGCTCGTATCTTTTTTGACGAACAAATCGCGAATCTGTGCCATTATTGGCGCCCCCTCTCATGAGTCACTGTAATAAACTCATTAGTAAAATGCAATTAGTAAAGTGTATCAATTTAAACAAACAATGGCAAAGCTTATTCTTGTCTCTATTTTATGACATCGGCATAATAAAGGTAATCATTACAGGAGGCACTTATGGCATATATTGATGTAAGACACGAATTCAAAACCTATCAAATGGGCGAAACGACCATTGACGCCAACCACGATTTGAATTTCACCTGTGAACAAGGCCAGCTTACTGTGATTCTAGGCCCAAGTGGCGCTGGTAAATCGACAGTCCTCAACATTCTTGGCGGCATGGATTCGCCAACTTCAGGTGAGGTCCTCATTGATGGTGTGAATATTGCTGGCTTCACCGATCAGCAATTAACACAATATCGACGCGACCAAGTTGGCTTTGTGTTTCAGTTTTATAACCTTGTGCCTAATCTTACGACTAAAGAAAACGTTGAGTTAGCAAATTCCATCGTGCCCGATGCGCTAGATGCTGAGACTACCCTGCAAAAGGTCGGCCTGGACAAACGTTTGGACAATTTTCCTGCGCAGCTCTCCGGTGGTGAACAACAACGGGTCGCCATTGCACGCGCATTGGCCAAAAATCCTAAACTCTTATTATGTGATGAACCAACAGGTGCACTAGATTTTCAAACTGGTAAGCAGGTGTTACAACTTCTACAAGACGCTTCTCGGCGTGACAATAAGACAGTCCTGATTATTACCCATAATGCAGCAATCGCTGCCATGGCTGACCGCGTCATCCACATTAACGATGCCCGCGTGCGCGAAGTGATTAACAATCCTGCACCGACACCAATTGCTGAGATTGAGTGGTGAGAGACGATGAAACCACTGACTAAAAACCTATTTCGTGAAATAAGGGCCTCGCGTGGCCGTTTTATCGCCATCATCTTAATCATTTTGCTAGGTAGTCTCATCTTTGTCGGCGTTCGTGCTACCGGTCCCGTATTAAACGAGTCGATGACCACCACAGTGCAACGTAGCCATTTGAGCGACGTCCAGCTGTTATCTAATACTGGTTTTACAAACGCTGATGTGCGTGCTGCTAACACCATGTCTGATGCAACTGCTGAAGCCGCCAAGTTCACATACGCTACTGGTGGTCCCAACGACGCTGCCGTTGCACTATACGGATATTCTGCCAAGACAAACCTTAATCGCCTTGTGCTTCGCGCCGGCCATCTACCAGAACAGGCCAACCAGATTGTGCTTGATAACAAGGCCAAGACGGATTATGGCTATCGACTTAGTCAGCACTTTACCTTCAGTAAAAACAAAGTCCTCCCGCACCGGACATTTACCATTGTTGGGTTCGTCGACTCACCTCAATACATTGATAATGGCCTTCGCGGCGTCACCAATGTCGGTGATGGCACAGTCCGTTTTTTTGCAGCCGTGCCAAGTAGCCAATTAAAAATGCCGGCTAGTCTGCTATCCGTCCGGTTCAAAACCTTACAAGGCACCGACACTTATTCAAACCATTACGTCACTGCTCGTAACCGCAAGTTGAAGCAACTCAAAACAGTTTTAAATCCTCGAGCTAAACAGCGAAGCCATGCACTCTATGTTGATGGGACGAAACAACTTAATGATCAATTAACTAAGCTCACGACGGCTAAGATCCGTTTGCAAGCCGCTCAACAAGAAGTGACACGAACAAGTGGTGGCACAATGACCTCAACTCCTGAATTAACCACTCAACTAGCCTCGATTAATGCTGCCCAGAGCAAACTGACAAACGCTCGAAATAAAATCAAGCAGCAAACAAAAACCCATTATACCTGGCAGGACCGTTCAGATTTGCCGGGGTTCTCGTCGTATGGCGAATCTAGTGACCGAATTGCTGCAATCGCTAATGTCTTTCCCGTTTTCTTCTTTTTAATCGCGGCCCTCATTACCTTTACGACTATCACACGCATGGTTGAAGAAGCGCGTGCCCAGATTGGCACCTTTAAAGCATTGGGGTACGGCAAGTGGGCCATTGCACGGAATTATCTCGCTTATGCCTTAATGGCAGGTGCGATTGGTGGTGTCATCGGTTCCATACTGGGGAATGAAACGATTCCACGCTTCGTGTTGGCATTGTACAGCTCAACGATTCCCATGTCTGCAATAGTCCGTTTGGAATGGTCGTCAATTCTTTTAGCACTGTGTTTCTCCCTGGTTGCCACAGTTGGTGCAGCCGGTTTCGTTGTTTGGCGCGAACTGCAAGAGGGACCTGCCGCTTTGATGTTGCCTAAGCCGCCTAAGTCTGCCAAACGGATTTTACTTGAGCGCATTACACCACTGTGGCAACGGCTAAACTTTAATCAAAAAGTGTCCTATCGCAATTTGTTCCGCTATAAGAGTCGCATGGTAATGTCGGTCGTCGGTATCGCGGGGGGCTGCGCGCTGATCCTATGTGGCTTTGGCATTCGCGATTCAATCACAGCTGCAGGCGCCCGCCAATATCGTGATATCGTTCGTTATCAAGCTGTTGTATCGCTTCACGGTGCAGATACTGACATTAATAAGACACAACGTTTGTTGCAACAAAGTGAATCCTACCAAAAGAGCACCCCCATCGCAGCCACTACCGCTAGAATTCGCCATGGAGATGAAAGTGTCTCCTCAGTTAATGTCTTCATCCCCCAAACAGCTGACTTCGCAGATTATGTCCGTCTCGCAACACCAGGAGGCAGTAAAATTGTACTGCCGAAACGTGGCGCCATATTATCACAGAAAACAGCGACTCTACTGGGAGCTCATGTAGGCGACAGTATCAACGTAAACCTTACGTCAGCTACCAATCGGTCGATAAAGGTGGCAGCCATTACAAAGAATTATATCGGCGACTACCTTTGCCTGAGCCCCGCCGCCTATCAACATGTCTGGCATAAAACCACCAACAGCAACGCGCTTTTTGTCAAACTGAATGCACAGTCGAGCAAACAACGAAATCGCCTTGCGCACCAACTGTTACAATCTGGTGCGGTTCGTGGCACAAGTTTCGTTGCGGATCAAAGAACCACAATTGATAACATGTCCGCCACGCTGGATCCTGTGGTCGTCATTTTCATTGTGATGTCAGGACTATTATCGTTTGTCGTGATGTATAACCTAACAAACATTAATGTTTCAGAACGAATTCGTGAGTTATCAACAGTAAAGGTTTTAGGCTTTTATGATCGAGAGGTCACGATGTACGTTGCCCGTGAAAACATTGTCCTCACGATTGTGGGTGTCATTTTAGGCTACGGCATCGGAAATGCCCTAACTTGGTATATTTTAAAACAGGCGACGACGGCCCAGGTGATGTTCCCACTAGTCATCCATTGGCCAGGTTATATCATTGCTGCCATTCTAATGGCGCTTTTCACAGCAATCGTCATCTGGTTCACCCACCGACGCTTGAAGCGTGTGGACATGGTGTCGGCGTTGAAGGCTACGGACTGACAGAATAAGCTTAAATTTTAAAATCGCATTTTTTCAGTCGCAAAAAAAGAACTCACCATTTTTGGCGAGTTCTTTTCTAGTGTGCGAAGAATATTAGCGGCATTAGATTAACGAAAACTATCCATGACATTATATGATAAAAGATCGTATACAAGGTTTACTTAATTTTGACACCCGTGGCGGACAAGTTATGTTGCTCAGTTGTCAGTGAATTACTAATTTCTGAAACGGAGCTATTATCCTTAGTAGAAACCTTTTCAATGTTCAAATGATTATTACTTAATTTGAGACCGCTGATTGTTGCCTCTACGTATTTACTATCATCTGAATTACCACTCCCCGACAATGTGTCTTCCACCTTGTATAACGCGGTAATCGTCACTTTATTACCCTCCGTTTTTGAGGCAGAATCATCATTTACAGAGACATATGAACTCGTAGATTGATTTGAGTTGCTGGAGTACAAGCCACCAAATGAATCATCACTAGAGTCCTGTGGCGTCGCATACATATTTATAAAAGTACTTGTGTATTGAATGGAGTCATCACTCTTGTATCGATCAGATTCTATTGAATCCGTCACGCTCTTAACTGCATCAACGTTATCAATTTTGGTTAAATCCTTCAGTCCACTGACAGTGGCAGTTAAGGTATGAGATCCATGATAAGCAACGCCAGCCTTCGTAAATACTGCATTGGGCAATTTAATTTTAATTTTGTCACCATTGCTCAATGAACCATTTTTGGCAACATGCAAATTGCTAATATCTCCATATTTGCCATTGCTACTAATAATGGTTTGACCCTTCGAATTAAAACCAACAAAAGATATTTTGAAAGACTGTAAAATTGACTCCGTTGATTCATTCTTAACACTTTTCAAACCGTGTACTCGATATTTTTTTGAAGTACTTTTAACCGGATTTGAATTGTCATGTCCTGTTGACACAGAAAGCTTTACTTGATCACCATTAGATAAACCTTCGCTTGGAGTCACACTCACATTTGTTTCTCTAAGCCATGTACCAATCTTCGATAGTTTATCTAGATCATCTGAGTCGATATTATCGACGTTTTCTCTACTGTTTAAAATATCATTCCATGTAATTTGACCACTGACAATACGATTAGTCCAATAATCTCCAAGATTAACTTTTTTGGCATCGGCCTTAATAATTGCTTCTTCAATGGACTGATCATTATAATTTGCAACACCGGATTTATTATATCCGTTAAATGTAACATTAGCATTGCTGGATGTTAACACGTTTACTTTTCGTGTTGTCAGGTAAATTGCTAAGACACCAGCAATTAAAACAATAATTCCAGCAATCGTCCATGTTTTTCGACTCACTTTTTTTAAACGATCACTAACTTGATTTTTGGACATATTCGTCTCCTAAAACTATGGTTGTAATTTCCATTACTTTTCGTGCTGTTTATTCATCGCCTCAATGATTTGCTGTGTATTAGCTGTGACATTGCGTGAAGACTGAAATGCACTTAACGCTTCTGTTAGTTGTTGTTCCAATTCTTTGCTATGATTTGCTTCAAAAAATGGCAATGAAACTTGCTTTTCAACACCAGAGCGTTCATATGCAAACGTCGTAAGAATACCGCTACCCAAAATTGCGAACCCGAGCAATATCAAAATAATTCCTGTGACTGCTGAGGATCCAATGCTAGCAATACCACCCAAAGCAATCAAACCGCCTAGAAAAATACGACCCAGCTTATATGAATTGGACGTATAAACATTTGAAATGGTATTAAGTGGTGATGTATCACGTTGTCTGCCTGCCGGTACCATGCCAAACAGTACCGTATTAGGTATATCAACATGAAAAAAATCATTATCGACAAACATATTTCCCTTAACCCAAGGCGCAACTAAACTAACAGAAAAGCTTTTATTGGTAGTATCATTTTGATTTTCGGACATTATTTTCCCCTCATTATCTAAAACTTTAAACTAAATAAATATATTCAAACAATTTTTCATTTATCTTCGTTACGGCCCATCAGACAAAATTAACCACGGCCAATCCCTTTTGTTAACCATATTTCCTCCTCCCCTGACACACTTACTCGCTAAAAAACAACTGTAATGGAATTCTCAATTTTCGATTTAAAATTTGTGCTTCTTTTACCGTAAATGTGCCATTATTGTTTAATTTTCTATTCACCGTTGTCCGATTGACCCCCAATATTTCTGCAACTTCGTCTTGAGTTATGTGATGTGCTTTTAAATATCCCAGTACTAACAAAGGCGGCAATTGGTCGTTTGGCTGAGAGAGTGACTGATTAATTTTTTTCATCATCTATTCTCTCCTTTTAAGGAGAGAATACATAATTTTATTAACAATTGCAAGCCTAATTAAGTGCAGATGCGACATTTGTACTAAAAACGCCTCATTAACGTTAAACTATTCATATCACATGAAAAGAAATGAGGTCTACTATGCTACCCGAAGCAATTAAAAAGGCACGTTTGCAACACGGAATGAGTCAAATGGATCTAGTAAGAAAAATTGAAAATGTTTATCATGTTTCTTTATCATCGAGTATGCTTTCCAGGTATGAAAACCCCAATACACCACTTCCGAATCGAATTTCGTTACCAGCACTGTTCGCATTAACGGATTACTTAAAGATTGATCTAAACACAATTGCCACTCAGGAAATGAATAACTGGACAAAGAATTATATAAATAAGAGCTGATTGAAAATTTAACTAATCCTATTCAAAACAAAAAAAGAACCCGCCAATTGGCAGGTTCTTTTTGAATCCAAAGTCGATAATGATAAGATTAACGCTTTGAAAATTGTGAAGCTTTACGGGCCTTTTTAAGACCGGGCTTCTTCCGTTCCTTCATCCGAGCATCACGAGTCAAGAGACCTGCGCTCTTCAGAGCTGAACGGAAATCAGGGTCAACCGTCAGTAAAGCACGGGCAATACCGTGACGAGTGGCACCGGCTTGACCGGAGAAGCCACCACCATTGACGTTAACCATAACATCGTAATTACCAGTCGTTTCTGTTGCAGCAAATGGTTGAACAACCACTTCACGCAAGTTAGCGAATGGAATGTAGTCTTCAATATCCTTACCATTCATGGTAATTTTACCAGTGCCGGGAACTAAACGAACCCGAGCAACTGAGTTTTTCCGACGACCTGTGCCGGCGTATTGAACAGTAGCCAATGTGATTTCCCCCTTAGATTAATTTAGTAATATCCAAAACTTCTGGCTGTTGTGCAGCTTGATCATGTTGGTCACCTGCATAAACGTGAAGCTTAAGCAGTTGTTTGTGACCAAGCGTACCTGCTGGCAACATGCCCTTAACGGAAGTTTCAATCAACCGAATTGGGTTTTCATCACGAAAGTTACCTGCAGTGCGTGACTTCAAACCACCTGGATGGTTTGAGTGGTGATAGTAAATCTTGTTTGTGGCTTTCTTACCAGTCAAGCCCACTTTTGAAGCATTAAGAACAATGACAAAGTCACCCGTATCCACATTAGGGGTAAATGTTGGCTTGTTCTTGCCTCGAAGAATAGAAGCAACGACTGAACTTAAGCGTCCCAAAGGAACGTCTGTGGCGTCAACCACGTACCATTTACGGTCTACTTCACCTGGTTTTGCTAAATATGTTGTACGCACGGTATTTTCCTCCAATTTCTTGTCTGTTTGACACTCGATAAAACTTTCCGGGGCTTATCGTGGGGCAAACAATACCAAGTAATAGTGTACTGTCCTGCCCCTCATAAGTCAATTGTTATTTTCATCTGAAACGTGTTTGTCATACAGCACAGATTCCAGATACAAACCGCTAGCCGGTGCCGTTTCACGCGCTTCCTCACGGTCTTTAGCCGCCAGCACCCGTGGAATGTCATTAACCGGACGACGACCATTACCAATTTGTAACAGCAACGCTACCATAATCCGAACTTGATTATAGAGAAAACCACTGCCGTAAAAATCAAACACAAATTCATGATCTTCAGGCCGTTCGTGGACTTGAACATCATAAATCATTCGTATATTTGACTTAGCTTGGCTACCTGAGGCCACAAAACTGGTGAAATCATGTTCACCAATCAAATCATGGCTCGCCGCCTGCATCCTGTCGAGGTTTAACGGATATTTATAGTGTCCAGTATAGTTCCGTTTGAATGGATCGACAAACGGTGTGTTGGAAACGATGTAACGATAACGTTTGCCATGTGTTGAAAAACGGGCATGAAATGTATCATCAACCTCTTCCACACTCACTACTGCCATATCAAGCGGAAACATACTATTGAGTGCTAATCGTAAATTATGGGCCGGAATCGACTTTGGCAAATCAAAGTGGATCACCTGCCCATGAGCATGTACCCCAGCGTCAGTTCTCCCCGATCCAAATACCTGAATGGCTGGTTGAGGATTTTTTGCAATCTGATTTACCACTTTGGTTAAAACGGATTCAATGGTCCGCTGATGCGGCTGAACCTGAAAGCCGGCAAAATCAGTACCGTCATATTCAATAACAACTTTGTAGCGTTGACTCATTACCGACCTCCTTGTTTTTCTAGAAGCATGCTTACATGTGGCGCAACACGACGAGAACAACATTTAACACAAGAATGACGACAACTGCTACCGTATCGGCGTTATGCCACTTCAATACCCTGTAACGCGTGCGGTTGGTGGCTCCTTGGTAACCACGTGACTCCATGGCCGTTGCCAAATCGTCGGCTCGTCCAATGGCCCCGACAAAAAGCGGAATCAACAAGGGGACAATTGCCCTCAAACGCTTGATTAAACCACCATTATTAAACTCCACGCCACGTGCGCGCTGGGCATTCATAATTGTCTGTGCTTCATCCAACAAGGTCGGTACAAACCGAAGCGCCACAGAGAGCATAAGAGCCGTTTGGGCCACTGGGAAGTGAATAACCCGCAGTGGTCGCAAAAGCGCTTCTACGCCGTCCGCAATCGCCAATGGTGCCGTCGTCAACGTGAGCACCGTTGCCATCGTTATAATTAACAGAAAACGTAAGAAAACTGCTGTGGACGTTTGAATCCCCGTTGAGGTAATCATTAAAATACCCCAATGCCAGTAAATGTGCCCGCCTGGTGTAAACAGTAATTGCAAAATTGCCGTAAACACAATTAACCAAATCAGCGGCCCAATGCCCCGCACAAAATAGCTGAAGCTTAGTCCTGTTAAAAAGATAACGCCACCGATAAAGGCAAACATCAGCACATAAGTTAACCAATTTGTGGTTAAAAAAGCGATCACAATAAAATAACAAGCCAACACCAACTTAGCTCGTGGATCTAGCCGATGTAACCATGAATGGCCGGGAATATAACGTCCGAGCGTAAGTTGCTCAAGCATTAACGTCCCTCCTTCGGTAACTGACCACGCAGCTGTATTGCCAGTTGCTCAGCCGTTAACGGCAACGAGTCAAATTCAAAGCCACGAGTCACTAAGTGTTGTGCAAAATTAGCAGCTGTTGGCAACGCCAATTGTTGTGCTTTTACCCATTCAGGATCGGCAAAAATTTCAGCAGGTGTGCCCGCCTTAATCAGGTTACTATGTGCCATCACTAGTGCCTGATCCGCATAGTCAGCAACATCATCCATTTGGTGTGTAACCAAGATAACCGTCAGGTGTTGATCAGCCTTTAGTTTGGCAAACATCGCCATCATTTCAGCCCGTCCGCGTGGGTCCAACCCAGCCGTTGGTTCATCCAAAACAAGCACACGCGGCTGACTAGCCAAAACGCCAGCAATGGCAACGCGCCGCATCTGTCCGCCAGACAACTCAAATGGTGACCGGTTTAACAACTCATCCGGTAGCCCAACGTCACGAGCTGCCTGATGTGCCAAACTCATCGCCTCTTCATTATTGAATCCAAAGTTGAGCGGACCAAACGCGATGTCACGCTCCACTGTTTGATCAAACAACTGATTTTCAGGGAATTGAAACACCATACCAACATGTTGATGAAGTGACTTCAGGTGTTTATTTGTTGTTTTAGCAGTTAACTGGAAATCATCCACCGTGACCGTGCCACTTGTGGGTTTAAGTAGACCATTTAAGTGCTGAACCAGCGTACTTTTGCCACTCCCTGTGTGACCAATAATCGCGGTAAACGACTCACTAGGAACAGTGAAACTAACATCGCTTAACCCAACCGCCTCAAACGGCGAGTTAGGTTGGTACATATAGTTTACATGGTCAAATGTGATTGCCATAACCAGTCCTCCAACTCGTCGTCTGTTAAGTACTGTTTCGGGGCAATTAGTCCTTGTTTAGCCAATTGTTGGCTCAATTTTGTGCTAAAAGGTAAGTCTAGCCCCGTGGACTCAAGTAATTGTTCGTCACTGAAAATAGCCCGCGGTGTCCCTTCACTAATCAACTGGCCGTTATCCATAACTAGCAGTCGTTGCGCTTGTGCGGCCTCACTTAAATCATGAGTGATTGATAAAATGGTCGGTGCTTGATTAGAACGACGAAGATGTTGCAATACAGACAACACCGTCTGCCGCCCGTGAGGATCCAGCATACTAGTTGCCTCATCCAATACAATAATACTGGGGTTCATCGCAATGATTCCTGCTAGGGCCACCCGTTGCTTTTGCCCGCCTGACAACCGGCTGGGCTCACGTTCTGCAAACTGCCACATATCGACAGCTTCTAGAGCGTCTTGAACACGTTGTTGCATCTCAGGACGCGGTACCCCCGCATTTTCCAAGCCGAAGGCCACATCATCGGCCACCGTGGCGCCAACAAACTGATTGTCCGGGTTCTGAAACACCATGCCTATGTGTTCACGTACCAACCAAACTGATTCTGGTGACAACTTTGTTCCAGCTACAGTAACTGTTCCTGATTTAAAATCAATAAGTCCATCCAAAGCACGAACTAAAGTACTCTTACCACTGCCATTATGGCCAACGATAGCCACCCACTCTCCGGCATTCACCTCAAAGGAAATATGATTTAATGTAGGCCGGTCTGCATCGGGATATTGATAAGATAAATCGTTAACTGAAATGATCTTTGTCACGATGTTCCCTCACTTCCTGCCGTATTGGCATGGTTGTTAATTTTAAACTGGTGTTGTTCGCCGGTATGTGCAGCGTGAATCAAACGCCCCATATAATTTTGATATAACTGAAAACACTGTTTATTACCGTGTTTTAAAGACAGTTTTGCGACATTAGGTTCTTTAAGCAGTGCCGTATTCCAGCGGGTAATATCGGTTGCAGTCGCTGGATTATTCAATCCAAATTGATCAAGTTGATTAAAAGCGACATTGACAAGTTGTCCATGTTCATCAACGTTAACAACAGCGAACACGTGGTAGCCGTCAACGTAATGACTTTCACTCAACGTATATGCGCCAGGTTTAAATGCTTCTTTAGGTAATACCTTGGCCGCTCGCTCACTTAGCCGACGCAAACGTGATTCATGTTCTTCGTGACGTCGTTGAGCGTTAATAGTTGTAATAGCGGTTGCCCCGAGTGCAAGCACTGCCAGTAAGACAACTACAAGACCCGTAATTAACTTCGCATGTTTGGTTTGCACTCAGTCTTCACCTCATTATAAAACGAATAATACCGCACTATTTTAGCGAAAACTAGACCAATACGCAAGCAACGATGAAACCACTAGTAAACTCGTGTAATCAATTAATTCTATGTACAAAAAAATCACTTAGCATCACGGCACGAGTAAAATACTCATTCAAGCTAGACTGGGCGAACGCGATCGCCATCATCATAACGCTTTATACCATTGACACTAGTGATTATTTTGAATATTCAAATACTAAATATATCCGTCGATATATTTAGGGTAGCTATTCAGACTACCATTGAACAGATAATGATTAGTCAACGAATTCCAAGATAACCATTTGCGCAGCATCGCCACGACGAGGCATAGTCTTGTACATCCGAGTGTAACCACCATTACGTTCAGCAAACTTAGGTGCTAAGTCATCAAATAACTTTTGCAATGCAGTTTGCGCTTTAACGTTGTCACCGTCTTCTTTGACATCTGCAACAACATCACGAACGAAAGCAGCTGCTTCACGACGAGCATGCAAGTCGCCTTGCTTACCCCAAGTAATCATTTGATCTGTGGTCTTACGAACTTCCTTGGCGCGTGCTTCGGTTGTTTCGATCCGGCCATTAACAATCAAACTGGTTGTTAAATCGCGTAACAAAGCCTTACGTTGTGAACTAGTACGTTGTAATTTACGGTAGCCCATGCTTGAACCCTCCTTTTGTTGATAAGTCCGACTAGTCTTCTTGTTTCAAAGAAAGACCTAAGCCAGCCAATTTTGCCTTAACTTCTTCAAGTGACTTACGACCAAGGTTACGAACCTTCATCATGTCGGCTTCAGTACGATCCGTCAGCTCTTGAACCGTGTTGATACCAGCACGTTTCAAACAGTTATACGAACGAACAGACAAGTCTAACTCTTCGATGGTCATTTCGAGCATCTTTTCCTTGTGTGTTTCTTCTTTTTCGACCATGATTTCGGCATTCTTAGCCGTATCTGTCAAATCAACAAACATTGCAAGGTGTTCAGTTAGAATCTTCGCAGCAAGACTAATTGCTTCACTAGGCGTAATTGAACCATCAGTCCAAACGTCTAATGTCAGCTTGTCATAGTCATCACGTTGACCAACACGTGTGTTTTCAACCTGGTAGTTGACACGTTCGATTGGGGTATAAATGGAATCGATTGGTAATACACCAATTGGCATATCATCCTGACGAGCTTTGTTTTCATCAGCTGAAACGTATCCACGGCCCTTGTTTGCAGTTAAGTGCATGTGGAAAGTGGCACCGTCTGCTACCGTGCAGATGTAAAGATCAGGGTTCATAACTTCAACATCAGCATCCGTTTGAATATCACCAGCAGTGACAGTCGCAGGACCCTTAACGTCGATGTCCATTCCCTTTTCTTCATCGGTCGCCATCTTCAAAGAAACCTTTTTCATATTCAAGATGATTTGTGTAACATCTTCAACGACACCCTCAACAGTTGAGAACTCGTGAAGTACACCATCGATTTGAATACTGGTGACAGCAGCACCAGGCAAAGATGAAAGCAAAATCCGACGTAACGAATTTCCTAATGTTGTTCCGTAACCACGTTCAAGTGGTTCAACGATGAACTTCCCATAGTTGTTACTTTCATCGATTTTGTGAATATTTGGCTTTTCAAATTCGATCATTCTTTTGTTTACCCCTTTCAAAACTCGTCTTGTTAATTAATGAATGTTCATCACTCCAAATAAGTGATGTCATCAATTAAACACGACGACGCTTTGGAGGACGAGATCCGTTATGCGGCACTGGTGTGACGTCACGAATTGCCGTAACTTCTAGACCAGTTGACTGCAGAGCACGGATAGCTGCTTCACGACCGGAACCTGGACCTTTAACGGCAACTTCAACCGTCTTCATACCATGTTCCATAGAGCCTTTAGCTGCGGCTTCAGCGGCCATTTGTGCAGCGAAAGGAGTGGATTTACGACTACCACGGAAACCAAGGGCACCAGCTGAAGACCAAGCAACAGCGTTCCCTTGAACGTCAGTAATCATAACTAAAGTGTTGTTAAACGTTGAGTGAATATGTGCAACACCTGACTCGATGTTCTTTTTTACACGACGCTTACGCGATGTTTTTCTACCTGCCATAAGAAATGCTAACCTCCTTTATCTTGAATTACTTCTTCTTACCAGCAATTGATTTAGCTGGGCCTTTGCGAGTCCGTGCGTTGTTCTTAGTGTGTTGTCCACGCACTGGTAAACCACGACGGTGACGCATGCCTCGGTATGAACCAATTTCTTGTAAGTTCTTGATGTTTAAGCTAACTTCACGGCGAAGATCTCCTTCAACCTTGTAGTTATCAACAATTGCACGAATCTTATCTTCGTCTTCTGGAGCCAAGTCCCGAACACGAACGTCTTCGCTAACACCAGCTTCAGCCAAAATCTTTTGAGCTGAAGTATTACCGATTCCGAAAATGTAAGTTAAACCGATCACGATCCGTTTGTCACGTGGTAAGTCAACACCTGCAATACGAGCCATAACAATTACCTCCTTTTATATGAATTATTTACCTTGACGTTGCTTGTGCTTTGGGTTTGCTGAGCAAATCACCATAACACGGCCGTTACGTTTGATAACACGGCAGTGTTCGCACATTGGTTTAACTGATGGTCTTACTTTCATGATATTTCCTCCAGAATTATGAGGCCTTAGGTATTACTTGAAACGGTACGTAATCCGACCCTTTGTTAAGTCATAAGGTGACATTTCAACAGTTACCTTATCACCAGGTAAAATACGAATGTAATGCATCCGAATCTTACCCGACACATGAGCCAAGATTTCGTGACCGTTTTCAAGTTCTACTTTAAACATTGCATTAGGCAACGTTTCTTTAACAGTACCTTCGATTTCAATTACGTCACTAGCCAAGCAGGTTTACCTCCCTTTTAAAAAAGTATTTTATAAATACGGTGGCGTCGAACGACGGAAAAACGGCGAAAACCACCGTTTCCACCCTCTTTACAAAAACATTGCGCAAACCATACCAAGAGAGTTTATCACATTCTTAAAGGGACTGCAAACACTACACTCTAGTCGTTAACTGACTGAAGCACGTCAGCAACGTCTTTGAAGACGAGGTCAATGTCCCGTTCGCCGTTAATGGTGTGCAGAACATTTTGATTCTTATAGTAATCAACCAATGGCGTGTTCATCTTGATGTTCACCGCCAAACGATTCTTAACCGTTTCAGGCTTGTCATCGTCACGTTGATAAAAATCATGCGACCCACAAACGTCACACGTTCCTTCAACTTTGGTCGGGTTACTAATACGGTTATAGGTTGCACCACATACACGGCAAATGTACCGTGCAGATAATCGGTCAACCAATACCGATGGTTCAACGTCGATATTAATCACGGCGTCCAAGTGACGATCAGAGTCAGCCAACATTTTATCTAAAGCGGCCGCTTGATCTAAGTTCCGTGGATACCCATCCAACATGAAGCCATTCGTTAAAACGTCCTGTTGGCTGAGACGGTCACGAACAATACCGTTCGTGACTTCATCGGGAACCAATTCACCCTTATCAATGTAAGCTTTAGCAGCAAGTCCCATTTCAGTCTTGTTAGCCATTGCCTCGCGGAAAATATCCCCCGTCGAAATATGCGGTACTTGATATTTTTCGTCGATCTTTTGTGCTTGCGTACCTTTACCAGCACCAGGCAAGCCCATCAGAATCAAATTGAATGCCATGATTAATCCTCCTGTTTTTCTGTTTCATGTGCTTCAAGCGCATCATCTTGGATGAAACCAACGTATTGTCGTTTCATCATTAAGCCGTCCAATTGACGAATAATGTCAATGGCAACCCCAACAACGATTAGTAATGACGTGCCACCAAGACCAATGGATTCGTCTAGGCCCCAAATATCACTGGCCAACAGCGGTACTAAGGCAACTAATCCAAGGAACAGTGAACCGACAGTACTTAAACGCATGAGCAAATGAGAAACATAGCTTTGTGTGTCTTTACCAGGCCAAACACTTGGAATATAACTGCCCTGCTTTTGTAAGTTCTCGGACAATTTCTCAGGATTAACCTGAACAAAAGCATAGAAGAAAGTAAACAAGACAATTAATACAGTGTACAGAATGGCACCTTCAGTCGTTTGCATATTGAAGATACGAGACATCACTTGGTACCAGTTATCCGCACCATGACTCTTTTGGAACGCCAACAGAATTGACTGAGGCGTCGAAATCAAAGAACTAGCGAAGATAACCGGAATAACACCGGCAACGTTAACTTTCAAAGGCAGATAACTACCTGATCCAGACGTAGTTGCGCGACGCGTATATTGAATTGGAATCCGCCGTTCAGCTTGTTGCACCCACGTTACAGCAACGATAATTACGATAACTAGAACGAGAACAGCAACGATGAACAGAATACCCTGCCACATTTGGCCCTTGGAGGCATCAGTGACATTTTCTTGCCATAATTGACGAACACCAACTGGTGTGCGCGCAATGATTCCGGCAAAAATAATCATCGAAACACCATTTCCTAAACCACGCTGAGTAATCATATCACCCAGCCAAGTAGCAAACATTGTTCCAGCCGTGAGCAAAATTCCAATCATGATAAAAGTCTGTGCATTTGGTGTCTTAATCAAATGCATGGAAGCTAAGACGTTAAAACCAGCTGTGATACCGATTGATTGAACAAAGGCTAACACAATCGTTAGATAGCGTGTCGCCTGGTTCAACTTACGCCGACCTACATCACCTTGTTTACTCCATTCAACAAACCGCGGCACAATATCCATCTGGAGTAATTGAACAACAATTTGAGCAGTAACAAACGGGGAAACCCCCATTGCAAACAAGGAATAGTTCGTCAAACCACCACCGGAAAAGATGTTCATTACATTAACAAGCCCGGAGCTTGCCACTGCTTGTAAAGCATGCGCATTAACTCCGGGAACGGTAATATAACAGCCTAACCGATAGACACTTAAGACAAACAAGGTAAAGAAGATCTTATTTCGGATTTCACGACTCTTAAAAGCATTCGAAATCGTCGAGATCAACTAGATCACCTCAGTCTTACCGCCGGCTGCTTCAATTGCAGCTACAGCTGCGTTTGAGAATTTGTTAGCGTGGACAGTCAACTTCTTAGTAACTTCACCGTTACCAAGAACCTTAACACCACTCTTTTCGTTCTTCACTAAACCTGCTTCAACTAAGGTAGTTGGTGTAACATCAGCACCTTCATCAAAACTGTTTAAGGAAGCCAAGTTAACGATGGCGTATTCCTTACGGTTAATGTTAGTGAAACCGCGTTTTGGAATACGACGGTACAGAGGCATTTGACCCCCTTCAAAACCGACACGTGTCTTACTACGAGCCTTTTGACCCTTTTGACCACGACCGGAAGTTTTACCGTTCCCGGCTGATGTACCGCGACCGCGGCGCATACGTGCTTTACGAGAACCTTCGCTTGGTTGTAATTCGTTCAACTTCATTAGGTTGGCACCTCCTTACACTAGAAATGTGATTACTTAACTTCTTCAACTGTGACTAAGTGCGCGATCTTAGCGATGGCACCGCGTGTTGCTTCGTTGTTAGGACGTACGACCGTGCTGTTAACACGACCTAGTCCTAAACCATACGCAACATTACGAACCTTGGGCTTCTGGTGAACGGCACTTTTCACTAAAGTAACTTTTACTTGATTAGCCATGAGTTTCGTCCTCCTATTCAGCTAAGTGTTCTACAGACACACCACGCAAGGCAGCAACATCTTCTGCACGCTTTAATTCCTTAAGTCCTTCAAAGGTGGCACGCACAACGTTAATCGGTGTGCTTTCACCAAGAGACTTACTTGTAACGTCGGCAACACCGGCAAGTTCCATGACGGCACGAACGGCACCACCAGCAGCAACACCAGAACCTTCAACGGCTGGCTTAAGCATAACCTTTGATCCTGAGTAAATACCCAGCACTTCATGAGGCAACGTTGAACCAACAACAGGAACTTTAATTAAGTTCTTGTGAGCAGCTTCGACAGCCTTACGAATAGCTTCTGGAACTTCTTGAGCCTTACCAGTACCAAAGCCAACATGACCATTGTGGTCACCAACAACGACTAAGGCAGCAAAACGAAGACGACGACCACCCTTAACAACTTTCGTAATCCGGTTGATGGAAACGACGTTATCTTCTAAATCTAACTTACTTGGGTCGATAAAAGCCATTTGGTTATTCCTCCTTCTCTAGAATTTAAGTCCGTTTTCACGAGCGGCTTCAGCCAAAGCTTCTACCCGACCATGATATAAGTAACCGCCACGATCGAAGACAACATCAGTAATCTTCTTTTCGTTAGCGCGTTTAGCAACTAGTTCACCAACAGAAGCAGCTTTTTCTGTTTTGCTAGTTCCCTTAACATCTTTATCTAGTGTTGAGGCACTTGCCAGCGTCACACCCGCTACGTCATCAATTACTTGCGCGTAGATGTTTGAATTAGAACGATAAACGTTCAAGCGTGGGCGCTGCGCAGTACCAGAAATCTTGCCACGAACGCGCGCATGGCGGCGTTGACGTGTTTTATTCTTATCTGGTTTAGAAATCACAACAATTCACCTCATATTTTATTCGCAGTGAATGCGTGCACTGCGACACGATAGTGGCAAACAAAGAAGTAGACAAAAGTCTACTTACCAGTTTTACCTTCCTTACGACGAACATATTCGCCTTCGTAACGAATACCTTTACCTTTATAAGGCTCTGGTGGACGGATACCACGGATTTCAGCAGCAAAGTCACCGACTTGTTGCTTAGAAATACCTGATAAAACAACAGTAGTGTTGTCAGGAACTTCAACCGTAACACCTTTACGGCCATCGAATTCAACAGGGTTTGAGTAACCAACACTCATGATCAGCTTAGTGCCTTGCAATTGTGCACGGTACCCAACACCGACTAACTTCAATGTCTTCTTGAAACCATCTGTAACACCTTCAACCATGTTGGCGAAGTTGGCACGAGTAGTTCCGTGAACGGCCTTTGTTTTGTTGTTGTCGTCAGGACGATCAAACGAAACTTCAGTACCGTCTACTTTCATTGTGATCATGTCAGAGAACGTCCGGGTTAACTCACCTTTAGGTCCTTTAACAGTCACATCGTTACCGTTTTGTTTAACTTCTACCCCAGCGGGTAAAGTTACAACTTTATAACCAATACGACTCACGTTTTACACCTCCGATCGATTCTAAATGATTACCAAACGTAAGCGAGCACTTCGCCGCCCACGTCTTTTTGACGTGCTTCTTTATCGGTGATCACACCTTCAGACGTAGAGATGATTGCAATCCCTAAACCGTTCAAAACCTTAGGAACTGAATCGGCCTTTACGTATGAACGTAAACCAGGCTTGGAAATCCGCTTTAAGCCAGAGATGACACGTTCGCCATCCTTACCGTACTTAAGAAATACACGGATAATACCTTGCTTGTCGTCGTCAATGTATTCAACATCGCGAATGAAACCTTCATTTTTCAAGATTTCCGCAATGTCATGTTTAATCTTTGATGCAGGAACTTCAACTGAATCGTGACGAACCATGTTCGCGTTACGAATCCGAGTTAAAAAGTCTGCAATCGGGTCAGTCATAGACATCGATATTTGCCTCCTTTTAGTATCGATAAAATCAATAAAACGACTTGAAAGGAATCCAAATCGAATTTACTCAGTAAAGACCGAAGTCTACCAACTAGCTTTCTTCATGCCAGGAATTTGACCCTTGTGGGCTAATTCACGCATGCAAAGGCGGCATAGATGGAACTTACGATAAACTGAGTGCGGACGTCCACAACGTTCACAACGTGTGTAAGCTTGCGTTGAAAACTTAGCTGGGCGTTGGCTTTTTACAACCATTGATTTCTTTGCCATGTTTGTGGAACCTCCTATTACTTAGTAAATGGCATCCCAAGTTGGGCAAGCAACTCGTGGGATTCCTCATCAGTGTTAGCAGTGGTTACGATAACAATATCCATACCACGAACCCGGTTAACGTTGTCGTAATTGATTTCAGGGAAGATCAGTTGTTCACGAACACCCAAAGTGTAGTTCCCACGTCCATCAAATGAACGGTTAGAAACACCATGGAAGTCACGAACACGTGGCAATGACACATTGATCAACTTGTCTAAAAAGTCATACATCCGTTCACCGCGCAAAGTTACCTTAGCACCAATGGACATTCCTTCACGAAGACGGAAACCGGCAATTGACTTCTTGGCCTTTGTAATAACTGGCTTTTGCCCAGCAATAAGGGTCATTTCATTAACGGCTTCGTCCAAGTTCTTTGAGTTAGTGGTTGCATCACCAACCCCCATGTTCAGCACAATCTTGTCGATGTGTGGGGCTTGCATGCTTGAACTGTAGTTGAATTTTTCGATTAAGGAAGGTTTGATTTCCTTTTCGTATCGTTCTTTCAAACGGTTAGTCATTCTAAGATATTCCTCCTTTCCCTAAAATTAAGCGATTGTATTGCCAGTCTTCTTGGCAACGCGAACCTTTTTACCATCTTCAACTTTAAAACCAACACGCGTTGGCTTCTTAGTTGATGGGTCAATTAACATTACGTTAGATACGTGGATTGGCGCTTCAACATCAACGATTCCACCTTGTGGGTATTCGTTGTTTGGCTTCTGGTGTTTCTTCACCATGTTGATGCCTTCCACGACGACGCGGTCTGACTTGGCTAAGGTTGCCTTTACGGCACCTTCCTTACCCTTATCCTTACCGGCGATTACGCGAACTTGATCTCCAGTTTTTAAGAACATTCTGCTGTGCACCTCCCGTTCAACTTATGCATCCAGCTTGATTACTTTGATTACAGAACTTCAGGTGCTAACGAAACGATCCGCATGAAGTTACCTTCACGAAGTTCACGCGCAACTGGTCCAAAGATACGAGTACCACGAGGGCTCTTGTCATCTGAGATAATAACAGCTGCGTTGTCGTCAAACTTAATGTATGAGCCATCAGTACGGTGCATACCGGATACAGTCCGAACGATAACAGCTTTAACAACGTCACCCTTTTTTACAACGCCACCTGGTGTTGCTTGTTTAACAGTAGCAACAATAATGTCACCGATGTTGGCTGACTTACGAGTGGAACCACCCAAGATCTTGATTGTCAAGATTTCACGGGCACCAGAGTTATCAGCGACCTTTAAACGACTTTCTTGTTGAATCACGGTTTTATCCTCCTTCCGCAGCTAATTAGAATACGTAGAAATGGTGTTACAGGATGACAGCCTTTTCAACGACATTCAATAGGCGGAAGTGCTTGGTCTTTGACAAAGGCCGAGTTTCCATAATCCGTACGATATCGCCAGTCTTGGCTTCGTTGTTGTCATCTTGCGCAACGAACTTCTTGGTGTATTTAACCCGCTTACCATAAACTGGGTGGGTCTTGTAAGTATCGATTGCGACGATAATCGTCTTGTCGTTCTTGTCAGAAACCACGTGGCCTTGGTAAACCTTACGTGCGTTACGTTCAGTCATAGGTTAAGTTCTCCTTTCGTATTCTAATTATTTGCTTTGGCTTAATTCTTGTTGACGGAGAGCCGTCTTCAACCGGGCGATGTTCTTACGAACCTGCTTTAAACGAGCAGTGTTTTCTAATTGACCAGTAGCCAATTGGAAACGTAAGTTGAACAATTCGTCCTTGTAGCCCTTTTCTTTATCAATCATTTCAGCAGTGGTTAATTTACTAATATCAGTCATTTTCATAATTATTCGCCACCTACTTCTGCTTCTGCTTCTTCTCGTGAGACGATTTTCGTCTTAACGGGCAGTTTGTGGCTAGCTAAACGTAAAGCTTCGTGCGCAACTTCAGAAGAAACGCCACCTACTTCAAACATAACCTTGCCACGCTTTACAGGAGATACCCAACCTTCAGGTGCCCCTTTCCCGTTACCCATACGAACACCAACACCTTTAGAAGTGTAGGACTTATGAGGGAAAATCTTGATCCAAACTTTACCACCACGCTTCATGTAACGGTTCATGGCAACACGAGCCGCTTCAATCTGGCGGTTAGAAACCCATGATGAAGTAATAGCTTGCAAACCGTAGTCGCCAAATGCAACTGTCTTGCCGCCCTTGGCTTCACCACGCATGTGACCGCGGAATTCCCGACGGTGCTTTACACGTTTAGGTACCAGCATGATTATTTCCCTCCTCGTTGAGTATTTGCTGACTTCTTGGCAGGAAGAACTTCACCACGGTAGATCCAGGTTTTAACACCTAGCATACCGTAAGTAGTCCGTGCTTCGTCCCAAGAATAGTCAATGTCCGCACGCAATGTATGCAACGGAACAGTTCCTTCTGAGTAACGTTCTTTACGGGCAATGTCAGCACCGTTTAAACGGCCTGAAACCATTGCTTTGATTCCGTGTGCACCAGAACGCATAGTACGTTGGATAGCACCACGCATAGCGCGACGGAAAGCAACACGTTGCTCTAATTGCTTGGCAATTGAATCCCCAACTAAATGAGCATCCAAGTCAGGCTTCTTGATTTCAATGATGTTGATGTGTACTTGCTTGCCAGTTAAGCTGTTAAGTTCCTTACGGAGCTTTTCAACTTCTGACCCACCTTTACCGATAACCATCCCAGGCTTAGCAGTGTGAATGGATAATACCACTCGACCAGCAGCCCGTTCGATTTCAACGGTTGAAACAGATGCGTCGGCAAGTCTTTGATCGATAAACTTACGAATTTTAACGTCTTCGATTAACCAAGTTGCGTAATCTTTATCAGCATACCACTTGGCTTCCCAATCGCGGATAACTCCGACACGAAATCCGTTTGGATTTACTTTTTGACCCACGCTTGTTCCCTCCTACTTTTCAGATACGACTACTGTGATATGACTAGTCCGCTTGTTAATTGGTGATGCGGAACCTTTAGCCCGAGGACGGAACCGCTTAAGGGTTGGTCCTTCATTAGCAAATGCTTCAGATACAACTAAGTCAGCTCGATCTAAGTCGAAGTTGTTTTCAGCATTAGCAACAGCAGACTTCAATACTTTTTCTACGTCTTCGGCAGCACCGCGAGGCGTGAATTTTAAAATGGCAAATGCTTCGTTAACGCTCTTGCCGCGAATAAGGTCAACAACTAGGCGAACCTTACGAGCAGCGACACGAACAGTCTTTGCAGTTGCTTTTGCAGATGTAACTTGTTCAGCCATTGTTCAGTCCTCCTAATTATTTACTAGTAACCTTGTCGGCACCAGCGTGTCCGCGGAAAGTCCGCGTTGGAACAAATTCGCCAAGCTTGTGACCAACCATGTCATCAGAGATGAACACTGGGACATGCTTCCGTCCGTCATAAACAGCGATAGTGTACCCGATGAAGCTAGGGAAAATCGTTGAACGGCGTGACCAAGTTTTGATCACTGTCTTCTTTTCAGAATCAGCTTGTGCAGCGATTTTCTTCAGCAGATGTTCATCGGCGAAAGGTCCTTTTTTAAGACTACGACCCATCGTGTGGCCTCCTCTCTTGTTAGCTATTAGCTAACGCGTTCGTGTGTTTAACAACTAATGTCGTATATGCATTGAATAAGAAAGATTACTTCTTCCGACGGTCACGCACAATAAGCTTGTTAGAACGAGCCTTGTGGTTACGAGTCTTCTTACCAGCAGTCTTCTTACCCCATGGTGACATTGGCGATGGACGGCCGACTGGGGCTTTACCTTCACCACCACCATGTGGGTGATCGTTAGGGTTCATAACTGACCCACGAACATGTGGACGTTGACCAGCATAACGCTTACGACCCGCTTTACCTAAGTTGATCAGTTCGTGTTGTTCGTTACCAACCGCACCAACAGTAGCACGACCAGCAGCAAGAACCATGCGAACTTCACCAGAGGCCAAACGAACTAAGGCATACTTGCCTTCCTTACCCAACAACTGAGCAGATGCACCAGCTGAACGAGCAATTTGGCCACCTTTACCAGGCTTTAATTCAATGTTATGGATAACAGTACCAACTGGAATGTTAGTTAATGGCAATGCATTACCAACTTTGATATCTGCTTCAGGGCCTGATTCAACAACAGTGCCAACTTCTAGCCCCTTAGGTGCTAAGATGTATGACTTTGTTCCATCCTCATAAACTAGTAAAGCAATGTTAGCGGTCCGGTTTGGATCGTATTCAATAGCCTTAACAGTTGCCTTGTAATCGTCTTTAATACGCTTAAAGTCGATAATCCGGTAAGCACGCTTTGTACCACCACCACGATGACGAACAGTCATGTGGCCTTGGTTGTTACGGCCTGCACGGTGACTTTGTGATTCCAATAACGACTTTTCAGGGGTCGTTTTAGTGATTTCACTAAAGTCGGAACCGGTCATGTTACGACGACCGTTAGTGGTTGGTTTATAACTCTTAATACCCACTATACTTTCCTCCTAATTTTTCGTGCCGTGATTGGTTGTCCCTTGTGAGGAGCCGTATCATCATCGGCGCATAGATTGAAGAAGACTATTCTTCGTTAAATAACTTGATTTCCTTTGAGTCTGCACTCAAAGTAACGATTGCCTTACGACGCTTCTTAGTGTAACCACTGTAACGTCCTTGGCGCTTAAGGTGTCCCTTAACGTTCATTACGTTAAGTTTGATTACCTTAACATCGAAGATTTCTTCGATGGCGCTCTTGATTTGCGTCTTGGTTGCGCGAGTATCAACATCAAACGTATAACGCTTGTCATCGATATCAGCCATTGAAGACTCAGTCACAACTGGGCGTAAAATCACATCACGTGCTTCCATTATGCGAGCACCTCCTCTACCTGAGAAAGAGCAGATTGCGTAATCACCATCTTGTCGTTGTTAACAACATCCAAAACATTAACGCCCTTAGCAGTCAAAACAGTGACATTAGCTAAGTTACGTGCAGACAATGCTGCGTTTTCGTTGTCATCTTCAACCACAACAAGGGTCTTTTCAGCAACTTTCAGGTTGTCTAAAACAGTGGCAAATTCAGCAGTCTTTGGTGCTTTAAAATCTAAGGCATCAACGACAACCAAGGCTTTGTCCAAGACCTTTTGTGATAAGACAGACTTCATGGCAAGCTGACGCGCTTTTTGTGGCAACTTGTAAGCGTATGAACGTGGAGTTGGTCCGAAGACAACACCACCGCCACGCCATTGTGGTGAACGGATCGACCCTTGACGAGCACGACCAGTACCTTTTTGACGCCATGGTTTCTTACCACCACCGCGTACAGCACTACGGTTTTTAACCGCGTGAGTACCCTGACGCATTGAAGCGCGTTGCATCAATACGGCATCGGTGATGACATTATTGTTAGGTTCGATACCAAACACAGCATCGTTTAAATCAACTGTGCCTGACTTCTTACCATCTTGTTTGAATAAATCAACGCTGGTAGTCATAGCTATTAATCCTCCCTTCCCTTATATTATTTTTCGCTGTGGCGGTTGTTCTTCTTTAAACCGGCCTTAACAGAACTTTTAATTGTAACAAATGACTTGTTTGCACCTGGTACATTACCCTTGATCAACAATACATTGTTGTCTAAGTCTGCGCGGACAATCTTCAAGTTTTGCATGGTTACCTTATGGTTACCCATACGTCCTGGAAGTGGCTTGCCTTTGAAGACGCGGTTAATGATGGCACCCATTGAACCTGGGCGACGGTGGTAACGAGACCCATGGGCCATTGGTCCACGTGATTGGCCATCCTTATGGATGTTACCTTGATACCCATGCCCTTTTGTGATTCCGGTAACGTCGACTGCTTCACCTTCTGCGAAGACGTCTGCTTTAAGCTCGTCACCGACTTTCGTCTCTCCAAGCTCAACATTCCGAATTTCACGAACGAAGCGCTTAGGAGCCGTTTTTGCTGCTGCTACATGACCTTGCTCGGGCTTGTTAGACAAAACTTCACGTTTGTCATCGAAACCTAACTGAATTGCGTTGTAACCATCGTTTTCAACGGTCTTAACTTGCAATACTACGTTAGGTGTTACATCGATAACTGAAACAGCGACTAATTCGCCGTTTTCAGTGAAGACTTGCGTCATCCCGACCTTTTTCCCTAAGATTCCTTTAGTGGTCATGAGTACACCTCCGATATAATGTATTTTTACCGTCAAATTAATGACCGGCTTAGAACGAGGAAACCAAATTATAACTTGATTTCGATATCAACACCGCTTGGCAATTCAAGCTTAGTCAATGAATCAACTGTTTTAGCAGTTGGGTTGACAATGTCGATTAAACGCTTATGAGTCCGAATTTCGAACTGTTCACGTGATTTCTTAAACTTATGTGGTGAACGTAACACCGTGAAAAGTGTCCGTTCAGTTGGTAACGGAATTGGACCTGAAATTTCAGCACCAGTCCGTTTTGCCGTTTCCACGATCTTGTCAGCTGACTGATCAAGGATACGGTGCTCATAAGCCTTTAAGCGAATCCGAATTTTCTTACTTGCCATATTTGTTCCCTCCTAACGTCTATTTTTTAGAAATAGGCTAGCTCCGTGAAAATTACCGCCACACCTCCGTGGCAAAGCGGCCGGGTGTGTCGCAACCTTTCACATCAATGCTCGCTTGTTGCCGCGCGATCTAAAGGGCAAAATTGTCCCTTATCTCGCACAAGCACCTATCTACTATACCAACCTAAGCCCGTAATGGCAAGGTTTTATTTACGTTTGTTAATTTCGTTTTGATTACAAAACGAAATTTTCTGTTTAATCCGCGCATAAATTTTATCAAAACTACATCTTTTTATCTATAATATACTCAATCGCGCTTACTTAAATTTGGAGGAAAACCATGAAACAAATGGATTTCGGTAAACAGGCCTTACTGATTATTGATTACACAAATGACTTCGTCGCTACTAAAGGCGCCCTCACTACTGGTAAACCCGGTCAAAAAATTGAATCTAATATTTTAACGCTCGCTGAACAATTTTTTCAAAACGGTAACTACGTCATTCTTCCAACTGATTTGCATGATGGTGTAGACCCTTACCATCCAGAAACTAAACTATTCCCAGCCCATAACTTAAAGGATACGTGGGGGCGGGAGTTGTACGGTGAATTGGAATCATGGTATCAGTCACATAAGGATGAGGACCACGTCTACTATTTCGACAAGAATCGCTATAGTGCGTTTGCCAACACTAATTTAGATAACTTTTTACGCAGCCGTCGCATCACCAATCTTCACCTTACGGGTGTCTGTACGGATATCTGTGTATTGCACACAGCTGTCGATGCCTACAACTTGGATTACCAGCTGACTGTTCATAAAGACGCTGTTGCCTCTTTCGATCCCATTGGCCACTCTTGGGCCTTGAAACACTTTGAAAACACGCTTGGTGCGACGATTGTTTAGCAAAAAAAACATACGTGGATGATCTTGTTTCTACTATAGTATGTGAACCCATTGGCGACACTATCCGATCCAACACCGCGGATTAAATTTGCAAGTGTTATAGTGAAAGAGAAAGTCAGCCAAATATAATCAAGCTGATAATTAACCATGGAGGTTTTATTATGTCGCTTTCTGAATTAAGTACGTGTACTACTATTCTAGTTGGTAAGAATGCCAGTTACGATGGCTCAACATTGATTGCTCGTAACGAAGATACCGGTACGGCCTCCGACCCTAAAAAATTCGTTGTCGTCAAACCTGAAAATCAACCTCACGAATACAAAGCTAAGATGAGTCAGTTTAGCATCACGCTACCTGACAACCCGTTACGCTACACCGCTATTCCTAACGCAGTGGATAAACAGGGCATTTGGGGTGAAGCTGGTATCAACAGTGCCAATGTCGCGATGAGCGCTACTGAAACCATTACCACAAACGAGCGCATCCTAGGGGCCGACCCGCTAACTAAAGCTGGTGTAGGCGAAGAGGATCTGCTAACTGTCACCCTCCCTTATATTCACAGCGCACGTGAAGGTGTTGAGCGTGTCGGTGAAATTTTGAAAACGCACGGCACTTACGAATCAAACGGCATTATTTTCTCTGACGCAAACGAAATTTGGTATATGGAAACTGCTGGTGGTCATCACTGGGTTGCGCAGCGGATCCCAGATGACGCTTACGTTGTTGCCCCTAACCAAACAGGTATCCAAGAAGTTAACTTTGCAGATTCAACCAATTTCATGTTTGCGGATGATTTACAAACCTTCGTTGAGGAAAACCACCTTAACCTGGGTGATCATTTCAACTTCCGTGAAATTTTCGGATCACATTCTCAACTTGATCATCACTACAATACGCCACGGGCATGGTATGCACAGCGATACTTTAACCGCGCTGCATCGCAGGACAAAACACCAATGAGTGACGACCTCCCGTTTATTACTCATGCTGACCATAAAATAACTATCGAAGACATCAAGTTTGTGCTCAGCTCACATTATCAGGATACCCCTTACGATCCGTTCGCTCTGGGTGCAACTAAAGAAACAGCTCCTTACCGACCAATTGGGATCAACCGGACACAAGAATTAAGTGTTCTTCAAATTCGGCCAAACGTGCCTACTGAGCGCGCCGCAATCCAATGGGTAGCTTTATCCGCCAATCCATTTAACACACTGGTTCCGTTTTTCACAAATGTTAATGATACGCCAGCAAGCTACCGTGATACGACCGCCGTGGTCGACAGTAAAAATGCCTATTGGGCAAATCGACTAATTGCTGTTCTAGCTGCCGATCACTTTCAGGCCACGATAAGTGATGTTGAAAGTTATCAGGAGAAAACATTAGGTTACGGTCACCAACGTGTGCACGAAATCGATACAGCTAATGCTCAATTAAGCGATGCCGCATTGACAGACGCGCTAACGACAGCTAACGACAAAACTGCCGACCATATTATGGCGCAAACATCCGAGTTACTAAGTAAGGTTATTGGAACTGCTGGTAACCTGGTTCCCGGCACATTTACGAGGGATAACTATTAGTTATCGTTTAGAAAATTGAACTAACTAAAAAAACGACACCTAGCAAATTTGCTAGATGTCGCTTTTTAATGTCAACTAAATGACAATTAGTCTTCAGGATGACTGTTGTTACCGCCATTCTTCTTAATAATTTCTTCTTGAACTGACTTAGGAACAGCTGAGTAGTGGTCAAATGTCATAGTAAATGTCCCACGACCTTGTGTTGCTGAACGCAAGGTTGTCGCATAACCAAACATTTCAGCCAATGGAACAAATGCATGAACTTCTTGTGCATTCCCACGAGCTTCCATACCATCAACAGTACCACGACGAGCAGTTACGTGACCCATAACATCACCAAGGTTGTCTTCTGGTGCAACAATATCAACCTTCATGATTGGTTCCAAGATAACTGGGGCAGCCTTCTTAGCAGCTTCACGTAATGCCAGAGAAGCGGCAATCTTAAATGCAGCTTCTGAAGAATCGACATCATGGTAACTACCATCGTAAAGCTTAGCCTTAACGTCGACTACTGGGTAACCTGCAACCATACCATTGGCCATGGATTCTTGTAACCCTTTGTCAACTGAAGGAATGTATTCACGAGGAACAACCCCACCGACAATGGCGTCTTCAAATTCGTAACCCTTACCAGTTTCGTTAGGTGTGAATTCAATCCAAACATCACCATATTGACCTTTACCACCAGACTGGCGAATGAAACGACCTTCAACCTGAGCAGACTTCGTAATCGTTTCACGGTAAGCAACTTGAGGTGCACCAACAGTGGCTTCAACCTTAAATTCACGCTTCATCCGGTCAACTAAGATATCCAATTGAAGTTCACCCATACCAGAAATCAAAGTTTCACCAGTTTCTGAGTTGGTTTCAGCACGGAAACTTGGGTCTTCTTCAGAAAGCTTTTGCAAGGCGTTGTTCATCTTGTCTTGGTCAGCCTTAGTCTTAGGTTCAACGGCAACCTGAATAACAGGTTCAGGGAAGACCATTGATTCAAGATGCAATGGGTGATCAACATCAGTCAAAGAGTCACCAGTTGTGGTGTTCTTCAAACCGATGGCAGCAGCGATGTCACCAGAGAAAACTTCTGGGATTTCGTTTTGCTGGTTTGAATGCATTTGTAGCAAACGACCAACACGTTCACGCTTATCCTTAGTAGCGTTCAAAACGTATGAACCGGATTCCAAAGTACCCGTGTAAACACGAATGAATGTTAAACGACCAACGTAAGGGTCAGTAGCAACCTTAAATGCTAAGGCAGCGAAGTTTTTGTCATCGCCGGCAATAAGGTCTTCTTCTTCATCAGTATCTGGGTTAACCGCTGTGTAAGGCTTAACATCAAGTGGTGATGGCAAGTAGTCCACAACAGCATCCATTAACATCTGAACACCCTTGTTCTTGTAAGCAGAACCCGCAAGAACTGGGAAGAATTCGTTTGCCAAAGTGGCACGACGAATACCAGCCTTCAATTCGTCTTTACTGATTTCTTCACCGTTAAGGTATTTTTCCATCAGTTCATCATCAGATTCAGCAACGGCTTCAACTAATGAATCACGACGCTTTTGAGCTTCTTCAACATACTGTTCAGGAATATCAACAGTATCCCATTCAGTTCCAAGAGCATCTTCATCGTACAAGTCTGCTTTCATTTCGATCAGGTCAATAACCCCTTCGAAATCATCTTCAGCACCGATTGGCATCTGAACGGCGTGAGCGTTAGCTTGTAAACGGTCACCTAATGAGTCAACAGAAAAGTCAAAGTCAGCACCTAACTTATCCATCTTATTAACGAACACGATACGGGGAACGTTATAAGTGGAAGCCTGACGCCAAACAGTTTCAGTCTGTGGTTCAACACCAGCCTGAGCATCAAGAACAGCGATCGCACCATCTAGCACACGCAAGGAACGTTCAACTTCCATTGTGAAGTCCACGTGTCCTGGAGTATCGATAATGTTGATCCGGTGGTTCTTCCATTGCGCTGTTGTAGCAGCAGACGTAATGGTAATCCCACGTTCTTGTTCTTGAGCCATCCAGTCCATTTGTGAAGCACCATCATGGGTTTCACCAATTTTGTGAATTTTACCAGTATAGTAAAGAATCCGTTCAGTTAACGTGGTTTTACCGGCATCGATATGGGCCATGATCCCGATATTACGTGTTTTTTCGAGTGGAAATTCACGTTTGTTAGCCATTATTTTCTCCTTTAAATTAGCTTATGCAATGCTTAAATCCCAAAAATGACACCACATGTAGATGGGTGTCAAAGGGAGCCACCGGCTGAATAGTCGGTTGTTTTTACCAACGGTAATGTGCGAAGGCACGGTTAGCTTCAGCCATCCGGTGAGTGTCTTCACGCTTCTTAACAGAAGCACCAGTGTTGTTGGCAGCATCCATGATTTCACGAGCTAAACGTTCAGTCATGGTGTGTTCCCCACGTAACCGTGAGTATTGAACTAACCAACGTAAGCCCAAAGTACTACGACGTTCTGGACGAACTTCGATTGGCACCTGGTAGTTAGACCCACCAACACGGCGAGCCTTAACTTCCATAACAGGCATGATGTTGTTCATTGCTTCTTCAAATACTTCCAACGGTTCATTACCAGTTGTTTCTTTAATTTGATCAAAGGCATCATACAAAATCGTTGATGCAGTTCCCCGCTTACCGTCTAACATCAAGCGGTTGATTAAACGGGTAACCAGCTTTGAGTTGTAAATTGGATCAGGTAGCACTTCACGTGCTGGGATATGTCCTTTACGAGCCATCGTTTATCTTCCTTTCTTGATTAAGCCTTAGGCTTCTTAGTACCGTACTTAGAACGGCTTTGTTTCCGGTCAGTAACACCGGCAGTATCCAGAGCACCACGAATAATGTGGTAACGAACCCCAGGTAAATCCTTAACACGACCACCACGGATAAGAACAACACTATGTTCTTGCAGGTTATGACCAATACCAGGAATGTATGCGGTAACTTCAATCAAGTTGGACAAACGCACACGGGCGTATTTCCGCAAAGCTGAGTTAGGCTTCTTTGGTGTCATAGTACCGACACGAGTTGCAACCCCACGTTTTTGAGGAGCAGCGTTGTTAGTTTGTTCTTTCTTGTAACTGTTGTACCCGAAGTTTAATGCTGGGGCATCTGATTTTGACGTTTTAGACTTACGACCACTACGAACGAGTTGGTTAATCGTTGGCATCTAAATGTCCTCCTTCCGATTCTTTGTTTTAGTTTAAGTCCACACATCCAGGCGGTTCTTTTTAAGTTATAAAAAAAATCGAAACCTAAATCTGTTTTCCAGTATGATTGCTGTTTTAGCTCCAGCCGCCATGGATGGCAGACACTTTCACAAAAAAGCACCTTTAATAGAATATCATCCCCGTCCATATGCGTCAAGGTTTCAACACGAAAAAAGCTAGTTCGAACAAAGTTTTCGCGTAATGGACGAACATCACGAATCTTTTTACGTATGTTAAGACAAAACCAATAAAGGACGGTGTTTTTATTATGCCATACATCATCTTCTGCATCAGTTTCATTTACATTACGCTTTTTGTCTCTTCCATCATGTGTATCAGCACTAGGCTTGCTAATAACTGCCCCGTCACCTTTTCGCGATCACAGTGTGATCAATGTGCTCAACGTCTTCGTTGGTGGCAACTCATTCCCTGCCTTGGCTGGCTTCTTCAGTTAGGACGGTGTCCCGACTGTCATCAGCCAGTGTCTTTCATCTACCCACTCGCAGAAAGTTCAGTCGGTCTACTTGGCGCGCTCATCATCCATTTCAATCCTTTTAACGCAGCTATCAGTCTAATTGTTTTTAATTTAGTCCTGCTGGCCTTGGCTTGTCAGGACGCCGCACACCTATCCATCTCTGCGTGGCCAATTGTGACTTTACTAGTACTAGCATTGATTCATCAACAGTTTAGCTGGTTAAAATTGCTAATGGTAACCACAATGTATTTAGCCTCGCTCTATTTTATCCACCAGTTTCGTGTTATGGGCAACGGCGATGTTGACTGCATCGCTGTGCTGTCTTTAATGTTTCCAGTGCAAGTTACCATTGCCAGTATCTTGTTTGCATCATTAATCGCCTTGACTCACTTTTATCTGAGCCAACAACGCCCAAGTCGACTTCCTTTTATCCCGTACCTTTTTAGTGGTCTAATTATCGTTCAGCTGTATGCTTTTATTTGACAATTGGCCCTTTAAATTGACCAAGTAAGCGCTTTGTAAGCGGTTGCAAAAGCAACTTATTCGCGTTACTATATTCATGTAGTTAAATGTATCGATAGAGCGAGGTGATTTTTATGAGTGAAACGACATTACCACAGGGTCAGCAAAAAGCACTGGATGAGTTCATTAGTAATCTTGACTTGTTGAACACACTGGCCGATCAAAATCGGCAACGGTTAATCATTTTATTAGGTGCTCATTTGAACACCGGTTTGACTGTTACTGAGTTGACCTCACACATGAGTCTTTCACAGCCAGCAGTATCGCATCATCTCAAAATTTTGCGACAAGCTGGCCTTGTGTCCACCACCCATGAAGGCCTTAATCATCGGTATCACCTGACCGTAAATGACGCGTTGGATCAAGTTGGCCACTTGTTAGATACGATTAGGAACAGTAATAACTCGGTTCAACAAACAAAGGAGTGAGCGAATATGGCACAGCATGCATACATGATTGGTACAGGCATTGGTAACTTAGCAGCAGGAATTTACCTCATTCGCGATGGTGGTTGGCACGGTGACCAGATCACCATGTACGGTCTTGAAACCCACGGTGCAAACGATGGTGACACAGTAACTGGCTACGAAAATGAGTACGGTAACCAAGCTCTTAAAAACAGTCAAGGTTACCTTGCCAAAGGTGGTCGGATGCTCAACGAGGAAACGTATGAAAACTTATGGGATCTCATGCGCTACGTTCCATCACTAGATCACCCTAATCAATCTGTGACTGATGAGATTTTAGCCTTCGACCACGCACACCCAACTCACGATGTTGCCCGGTTGATGGATAAAGTAAACGGCATTCGCAACAAAGGCGACGAAAATGATTACCGCCACATGCAGTTTGACAACCGTGACCGCTACCTTCTGACAAAACTAATGTTGATGCCGGAAAGCAAAGAAGAACGCCTGAATGATATCGGGATTGATGAATGGTTTGCCAGTTCACCACACTTCTTCACCACTAACTTCTGGTACATGTGGCAAACAACTTTTGCATTCAAACGTCAAAGTTCAGCGATGGAACTGCGTCGTTACATGAACCGTATGATCCTTGAATTTAGTCGTATTAACACACTCGAGGGTGTTACTCGCACACCTTACAACCAGTACGAAAGTCTCATTTTGCCGATGCGCAAGTTCTTAGAGGATCATGGTGTAACTTTCATTAATAATCGTAAAGTTACGGCGCTCACCTTCAAGGACACGCCAATGCGCGACGATATTATCGTAACCGGTTTCGATTACGAAGAAGTTGATGGCGATCATCAAGCTGGCCACGTTGACGTTAATGACGATGATTTTGTCTTCGACACTAATGGCTCTATCACCGACAGTTCTTCGTTTGGGGACATGGATACCCCACTGAAGGAAAACCACGAATATGCGCCAAGTGCAGCTCTATGGAAACAAGCTTCCGAGCACTTCTATGACCTTGGTCATCCAGATAAATTCTTTAATGACCGGGAACAAAGTGAGTGGATGAGTTTCACGGTCACAAACAATGATCACAAACTACTTAATGAAATCACCCGAATCACTCAACAACAACCTGGTAATGCATTGAATACTTGGATCGACAGTACTGGATTAATGTCAATCGTTGTTCATCATCAACCTCATTTTCACGCACAAAAGGAAAACGAAACCGTCTTCTGGGGATACATTATGTACCCTCGACGGCATGGTGATTACGTCAATAAACCATTCATTGAAATGACTGGTCGTGAAATTCTCACCGAACTTATTGGTCACTTGAACGAAGTTGATGATAGCCGCGACAAGATTGGTGACCACATTGACGATATTATGGCATCAACCGTCAATGTCATTCCTGTTTACATGCCTTATGCCAGCGCCCTCTTCAACCGACGGGCAGTTGGTGACCGGCCATTAGTGGTTCCAAAGCACAGTCACAACCTCGCCTTTATCAGTCAATTTGCTGAAATGCCATTTGACATGGTATTTACAGAACAATATTCATTCCGCTGCGCGCAGCTTGCTGTGTACACGTTCTTAGGCATTCCATTGAGCAAACTAACACCGCTTCACCACTATGAAAAAGATCCGAAAGTCATGGCCCGTGCAACCAAGACAATGTTCAGATAATTAACCTTGTATCAAACAAATCAGTTCACAGCCTCTATGATTTGGAGGTTGCGAACTGATTTTGTTTGTTCTTGTGGAGCCGTTACGTCGACCAGAAACGCCGTCCCACGGCTGGCATTCAGTTTTGACAACCGTAAGCGTCAGTTAATTACTATGTACAAAAAGGCCTGCTAGACAAATTGTCCGGCAGACCTTTTTCACGATTCAAGAATCAGTAATTACACGGATAGCATCCAATTACTTGGTACTTGTGTTCTTAGCATCCTCTTCACGCATTTTCTTTTCTAAGTCACTAATGGAATAAACGCCCTCGGTACCAGTTACTTCAGCCTCTTTTGGCTGAATCTTCCGGTAATCTGGCATCCCAGTACCAGCTGGAATGATCTTCCCGATAATAACGTTTTCCTTCAACCCAACAAGTGGGTCGTTCTTCCCACGGATAGCAGCGTCGGTAAGAACCCGCGTTGTTTCCTGGAACGAAGCAGCAGACAAGAAACTGTTTGTTTCCAAAGCAGCCTTAGTAATACCTAAGATCACTGGACGACTAGTTGCAGGAATACCACCAGCAACTAACGTCTTCGTGTTAGCATCCTTAAAGTCAGCAATGTCCATCAATGTTCCTGGCAACATATCAGTGTCACCTGGATCCATGACACGAACTTTCCGCATCATCTGACGAACCATGATTTCAATATGCTTGTCGGCAATACCAACACCTTGCATCCGGTAAACACGTTGAACTTCACGTAACAGGTAGTTTTCGGTTGACAGAACGTCACGAACTTTCAGCAATTCCTTAGGATCAATTGACCCTTCGTTCAATGCGGAACCACGGTGGATAAAGTCACCTTCAGCAACACGCATCCGCGCCCGTAATGGCAACGTGTATGAACGTGTTTCGGCTTCACCTTTAACCGTAACTTCTTTCGTCCGTTCAGCTGGGTTTTCTTCGATTGAGACGATTGTCCCAGTCACTTCAGTAATCTCAGCTTTACCTTTAGGGTTCCGAGCTTCAACAATTTCCTGAACACGAGGAAGCCCTTGGGTAATATCGTCACCGGCAACACCACCAGTATGGAAGTTACGCATGGTCAATTGAGTACCAGGTTCACCGATTGATTGGGCAGCAACAGTACCAACTGCTTCACCAACTTCAACCCGGTCACCAGTGGCCATGTTACGACCGTAACAACGTTCACAAACACCATGTTTCGTGTTGCAAGTGAAGGCTGAACGAATCACAACTTCTGTTACGCCAGCATCAACGATGGATTGAGCAACGTCTTCATCGATCATCTGGTTAGCCTTAACTAAGGTTTCACCAGTCTTAGGATGTTTAACTGACTTCATTGCATAACGACCAAGAATCCGTTCGTACAAGGATTCGATCATTTCATTACCGTTAGTAATGGCATGAATCGTCAAACCACGGTCAGTACCACAGTCCTTTTCACGAATGATAACGTCTTGCGCAACATCAACCAGACGACGAGTCAAGTAACCAGAGTTGGCAGTCTTCAAAGCCGTATCAGTCATACCTTTACGGGCACCATGAGTGGAAATAAACATTTCCAACACAGAGAGACCTTCACGGAAGTTTGAAACGATTGGCAATTCCATTGTTTGACCGTTAGGCGCAGCCATCAAACCACGCATACCAGCTAGTTGAGTAAAGTTTGAAATGTTACCACGAGCACCGGAATCACTCATCATAAAGATTGGGTTATTCCACTCCATGGAGTCAACCAATTGTTCTTGAATGTCATCCTTAGCAGTGTTCCAAACGTCAATAACACGTTGGTAACGCTCGTCATCAGTAATTAAACCACGACGGAACTGCTTAGAAATCGTAGCAACTTGCTTACGTGCATCAGCAACGACATCATTCTTCGTCTTCAACGTTGAAATATCAGCGATTCCAACCGTCAAACCAGAGTTAGTAGATTCGTAGTAACCCAAATCCTTCATCCGGTCCAATAGCAATGAAGTAGCTGTTACCTTGTAACGCTTGTAGACTTCAGCAATGATATCAGCCAAGAAGCCTTTCTTGAATGGATCATTCAGCGGTTGATTACTCAATACTGACTTCAAGTCAGTACCAGGTTCCAAGAAGAACCGGTCATCGATACCGTCTGTCAAGTTGTCACTCGTTGGTTCGTTCAAGTATGGGAATTCGTCAGGCAAGATGGCATTAAAAATCATCTTCCCAACAGTCGTAATCAAGATACGGCTCTTTTGTTCATCAGTAAATGGTTTAGTTGGCATTGATGAAGTTTGCACACCAACACGGCTGTGTAAGTGAACATAACCGTTTTGGTAGGCCACGCGAGCTTCGTTCAGATCTTTAAAGATCATGCCTTCGCCTTCACGACCAGCTTCCTCAGTAGTCAGGTAGTAGTTACCGATAACCATATCCTGAGAAGGTGTAACCACTGGACGACCATTGGCAGGTGCCAAGATGTGTCCGGCAGCCAGCATCAGCAAACGTGCTTCAGCTTGCGCTTCGTCTGATAACGGAACGTGAATGGCCATTTGGTCACCATCGAAGTCGGCGTTGTAGGCTTCACACACAAGTGGGTGCACACGCATCGCTTTACCAGAAACAAGCACTGGTTCAAATGCCTGAATCCCAAGACGGTGCAAGGTAGGGGCCCGGTTCAACAGAACTGGGTGTTCCTTGATAACATCTTCAAGAACATCGTAAACATCGTTATCCTGACGGTCGATCTTACGACGAGCATTCTTGATGTTAGAAGCAAGATCACGCTTAACCAACTCTTTCATGATGAATGGCTTGAAGAGTTCCATGGCCATTGGCACAGGTAACCCCATTTGGTTCATCTTCAAAGTTGGGCCAACATCAATAACAGAACGGCCAGAGTAGTCAACACGTTTACCAAGTAAGTTTTGACGGAACCGTCCTTGCTTACCCTTCAACATATGAGATAGTGACTTCAACGGACGGTTACCAGGACCGGCGACAGGACGGCCACGACGACCGTTATCAATTAACGCGTCAACAGCTTCCTGCAACATCCGCTTTTCGTTTTGCACGATGATACCAGGTGCATTCAAGTCTAACAACCGCTTCAAACGGTTGTTACGGTTGATAACACGACGGTATAAGTCGTTCAAGTCAGAAGTGGCAAAACGACCACCTTCCAATTGAACCATTGGCCGTAAGTCCGGTGGAATAACCGGAACAACGTCCATAACCATCCAGTCAGGACGGTTACCGGATTGAATAAAGGCTTCCAAGATATCTAGACGACGAACGGCACGAGTCCGTTTTTGACCAGATGCATCCTTTAATTCTTCCTTCAATTCGCTGGCTTCTTTATCCAAGTCAACAGCTGCCAGCAATTTACGAATTGCTTCGGCACCCATTTCAGCTTGGAATTCGTTACCATATTGGGCTTTCTTTTCACGGTATTCACGTTCAGATAACAACTGCTTGCGTTCCAAAGGTGTGTTGCCTGATTCCAACACAACGTATGAAGCAAAGTAGATGATTTCTTCAAGTGCCCGTGGGCTCATGTCAAGAACCAACCCCATACGACTAGGAATACCCTTGAAGTACCAAATGTGGGTAACAGGAGCAGCTAATTCAATATGCCCCATCCGTTCACGACGAACCTTAGAACGTGTAACTTCAACACCACAACGGTCACAAACAACACCCTTATAGCGAATCCGTTTGTACTTACCACACGCACATTCCCAGTCTTTTGTTGGGCCAAAAATCCGTTCATCGAACAAGCCATCACGTTCAGGCTTTAATGTCCGATAATTGATGGTCTCAGGCTTCTTAACTTCACCATATGACCAGCTGCGGATTTTGTCGGGCGACGCAAGCCCAATCTGCATGCTTTCAAATTTGTTGACATCAATCAAAGGATTGACCTCCTTATTAGTTTCAATGGTGACAGTTCACACTACTCGTTTGTGGTGTTTCCTGACTCATTAGCCGGTGTTGTTGCTGGCTGTGCAGGGGTTGAAGCTGAGTTCGTGTTTGCACTAGCATCGTCTGACTTATCGTCAACTGGATGTTCAGCTGCATACTTGCTCAATGCATCAACATTCACAACGTCATCTTCATCATCGTCCATGTCACGCAGTTCAATTTCCTGTTTGTTGCTGTCAAGAACCTTCATGTCCAACCCAAGTGCTTGTAATTCCTTAACCAACACACGGAAGGATTCAGGAACACCAGGCTTAGGAATTGGTTCGCCCTTAACAATGGCTTCATAAGTCTTAACACGGCCAACCACGTCATCTGACTTGTAGGTCAGAATTTCTTGCAACGTGTAAGCAGCACCATAAGCTTCCAAAGCCCAAACTTCCATTTCACCGAAACGCTGACCACCAAATTGCGCTTTACCACCAAGTGGCTGCTGCGTAACCAGTGAGTAAGGTCCGATAGAACGTGCGTGAATCTTGTCATCGACCATGTGGGCCAACTTCAGATAGTGCATAACACCAACGGCAATTCGGTTGTCGAATGGTTCACCAGTACGGCCATCGTACAGAACGTACTTGGCATCAGCTGGCATACCAGCTTCTTGAACGGCATCCCAGATATCCTTATCCTGCGCACCATCGAAGACAGGCGTAGCAACATGGATACCTAATTTACGAGCAGCCATTCCCAAATGCAGTTCCAGCACTTGACCAATGTTCATACGGGAAGGCACACCCATTGGTGAAAGCATGATGTCAATTGGAGTTCCATCAGGCATGTAAGGCATGTCCTCTTCAGGAATAACAATTGAAACAGTCCCTTTGTTACCATGACGACCGGACATCTTGTCACCGACCTGAATCTTACGTTTCTGGGCGATGTAAACACGAACCATCATGTTAACACCAGGTGATAATTCATCCCCGTTTTCACGAGTGAAGATCTTAACATCCTGGATAATACCGCCACCACCATGCGGAACATGGAGTGAAGTATCACGAACTTCACGGGCTTTTTCACCAAAGATAGCATGTAGCAAACGTTCTTCAGCAGATAATTCTGTCACACCCTTAGGCGTAACCTTACCAACCAAAATGTCACCATCATGAACTTCAGCACCAATCCGGATAATCCCTTGTTCATCAAGATCCTTCAAAGAATCTTCACCAACGTTAGGAATTTCACGGGTCATTTCTTCCGGTCCAAGTTTAGTGTCACGTGCTTCTGATTCGTATTCTTCAATATGAATCGAAGTGTAAACATCATCCTTAACCAACCGTTCGGAAATCGCAATGGCATCTTCGAAGTTGTAACCGTTCCAAGTCATAAAGGCAATCAATGGGTTTTGCCCAAGAGCAAGTTCCCCACCTTCCATGGAAGGACCGTCAGCCAAAATTTCGTCGGCATCAACCTTGTCGCCAACCTTAACGATTGGACGTTGGTTGTAGTTCTTACCACCGTTTGAACGACGGAACTTCATTAACTTGTACGTATCCAAAGTGCTGTCTTCACGACGAACACGGATTTGCGTAGCGTCAACAAATTCAACGGTTCCGGCAGCCTTACTGATTAAAGCAACACCAGAGTCATGGGCTGCCTTATATTCAATCCCAGTACCAACAAGTGGTGCATGAGGATCCAACAAAGGAACAGCCTGACGTTGCATGTTGGCACCCATCAGAGCACGGTTAGAGTCATCGTTTTCCAAGAATGGAATACATGCAGTCGCAACGGCAACTACTTGCTTAGGCGAAACATCCATGTAGTCGACGTTGTCGATGGAAGTTTCAATGTTTTCATCTTTTGAACGAGCCAAAACTGTGTCATCAACGAATGAACCATCGTCATTCAATGGCGAGTTGGCCTGGGCAATAACAAAGTTATCTTCTTCGTCGGCAGTTAAGTAGTCGATTCGGTCAGTAACCTTGTGGTTGTCCCATGAAACACGACGATATGGTGTTTCAATAAAGCCATAACGGTTAACCTTCGCATAACTAGACAGTGAGTTGATCAACCCAATGTTTGGTCCTTCAGGCGTTTCAATTGGACACATCCGACCATAGTGAGTGTAGTGAACATCCCGGACTTCATATCCGGCACGGTCACGCGTCAAACCACCAGGTCCAAGGGCAGACAAACGACGCTTATGCGTTAATTCACCAAGTGGGTTAGTCTGATCCATGAATTGTGACAGTTGTGAACTACCAAAGAATTCTTTGATTGAAGCAACAACTGGACGAATGTTAATTAATTGTTGTGGCGTTACTGTGGCAGAGTCTTGAATAGACATCCGTTCACGAACAACACGTTCCATCCGTGATAAACCGATCCGGAATTGGTTCTGCAGTAATTCACCCACAGAACGAATCCGACGGTTACCCAAGTGATCGATATCATCAGTTGAACCAATACCTTCTTGCAAATTGAAGAAGTAATTGATAGAAGCAATGATGTCGGCAGGTTGAATGGTGTGGTTCTTTAAGTCGATATGGCCGTTACCAATCATGTTCACAACTTGTTCAGGATCTTTCTTAGAGAAGACCTTGATCATTTGAACATTCATTGGTTCTGTCACAACAGCTTCATCAGAAGGTGTGAACGTTACCGACTTGAAGTCTTCCTGATCCAGGTATGGTGCCAATTTAGCCATAACGGTCTTGTCGATCACAGTACCCTTTTCAGCAATGATTTCACCTGAGTCAGGGTCAGCCAACGTTTCCGCTAACGTCAAACCCAACAAACGGGTGTGTAAGTCTAACTTCTTGTTTAACTTGTAACGACCAACTGGTGCAGTGTCGTAACGTTTTGGATCGAAGAAGCGCGCCGTCAACAGGCTCCGTGAAGAGTCGGCTGTCTTAGGTTCACCAGGCCGTAACCGTTCGTAAATATCCTTCAAGGATTCTTCGACACGTGAATCGTCGGAATTCTTGTGAATATCCTTTTCCAAGGTCGACATGATGCCGTCGCTATCACCCAAGATTGAGATGATCTCGTCGTCAGAGCCATAACCCAAGGCACGAACTAATTCGGTCATTGGAATCTTACGAGTCCGGTCAATCCGAACGTAAGAAATTTCTTTAGCATCGGTTTCGTATTCCAACCAAGCACCACGGTTAGGAATGACAGTTGCGCCGTAAACTTCACGACCATTCTTGTCTTCGTCTTCCGTATAGTACACACCAGGAGAACGAACCAATTGAGAAACGATAACCCGTTCAGCACCATTGATAATGAACGTCCCCTGATCAGTCATCAGTGGGAAGTCACCAAAGAACACGTCTTGACTCTTGATTTCGCCAGTCTCATGGTTGGTCAAACGTAAAGTAACGTGCAGTGGTGCAGAATAGTTGGCATCGTGTTCACGTGCTTCATCCACGGTGTACTTTGGTTCGAGTAACTGGTAGTCAACGAATTCCAATGATAAGTTTCCTTGGAAATCATCGATTGGCATGATGTCGTCGAACATGTCACGCAAGCCTTCGTCCAGGAACCATTGATAAGAGTCCGTTTGGATTTCAATCAGGTTCGGTAAATCAAGAACTTCCTTGATTCGTGCGTAACTTCTGCGGGTACGGTGTTTGCCGTATTTAACTAAATGCCCTGCCAAGTTCTTCACTCCTTCGAAATGATTTTCCAGTGAATAAGTCCTCATTTTAGTGTTACAGTTTCATTACAAATGACCTGTAACCCTGTTTTTGGGCATAAAAAAGGCAAAAGCACCATTTCTTTTAAAGTTTAAATGAAAGCTGCTTTTGCTTCTCTATAAAGGCCTTGACGGACAATAGATCGCCAAGACGATTTTTATTCACAGTGATATACGATTAATAATATACTCGGTTTTGCTAAATGTGTCAACGAGAAACGCTCAACTTTTATTTCTCTGCCACGCCAAACAAAATGAGACGTAGCAGCACTTGGATGTGCTCACGTTGACTCAAGTTTGCGCCACCCAGTTGGTGAAACTTAGCGAATAGTGGCGCCAAACTAGTGAGGTAAAAGTTGGCCGCTGTTGCCGGATCAACCCCATCACGCAAAACCACTTTATCAGACTTAAAAAAGCGCATGATGGGTTGCAAATAATCCTGTGCGAATAATCGGCCAAGCTGAGCCTGATTCTCGGGACGTAAATATTGAAAGCTACCATGAATCAAGCTAAATGCGTCACGCGGATGAATGGCGACCATCGCCGCTGACATATCTGTCAGGAGTTCAAGCCCAGTTCCCTTGTTAGCATCTAAAATCTGATTCATGTTTGTTGCTAACTCACCACCAACGGTTTCAATCACCTGCACAAAAATCAGTTCTTTGTCAGCAAAGTGATGATACAGCGCCGGCTGGGTAACGCCCGCAGCTGTCGCAATGTCACGCGTGGAGGTATCCGCATAGCCTTTTATCAAGAATTGTTCACGAGCTGCCTCCAGGATTTTTTCTCGAGTGGCAGCCAACTGCGCCTCACGACTCATATTTTCACCTCATTAAGCCGCCCATCAACAACTACACACGGCTCGCCTTTCTCTAATCTCCATCAGTGTGCCTGTTCTCCGCATAAAATGCAATTTTTACCGACACGTTTAGAACATAAAAACGCTTATCAAGCTTTCAGCTCGACAAACGTTTTTAACACCGTTCAATAACACCCACTAATAACTGTTAGTTCGCCAAGACTACTTAGAACCAACTGTCGGTTTCTTGACAGGTTGTTCCTTAGTTGTGACCGTAATCTTACCAGCTTTAGCACCAACAGTAACAGCGTCATTGGTTTTAATTTGACCAGCAATCAATGCCTCACTCAACTGGTCTTCAACTTGAGTCTGTAATGCGCGTCGAATTGGACGAGCACCATACTCAGGATCAAAGCCAGCATCTGCAACTACATCAATGGCAGCCGGCGTAATTTTAACTTTAATGCCTTGTTCGGCGATTCGTGCCAACACATTGCCAGCCATGATCTTCACGATTTCATGCAATTCTGGCTTCGTCAATGAGTGGAAGACCACTGTTTCATCAATTCGGTTCAAGAACTCTGGACGGAATGTCTGACGCAGGGCCTGCCGAATCTTGTCTGACATTGCAGCATAGTTGTCTGTCGCGCTGGTTGCACCGAAACCAACTTCTTTATCGTCACGAACAGCTGTAGCGCCCAAGTTAGAGGTCATGATCAAAATCGTGTTGCGGAAGTCAACCTTGCGGCCCTTAGAATCGGTTAAGAAACCATCATCAAGAACTTGTAACAACAAGTTAAAGACTTCAGTATCAGCCTTTTCAGCTTCATCCAAGAGGACAACTGAGTACGGTTTGTTACGAACTTGTTCGGTCAGTTGACCACCTTCATCGTAACCAACGTAACCAGGTGCAGCACCGATCAAACGACTTGAGCTAAAGCGTTCTTGATATTCAGACATATCCACACGAATCATGTTATCTTCTGAACCAAACATTGCTTCAGCTAATGCTTTAGCGAGTTCCGTCTTCCCGACCCCAGTTGGTCCAAGGAACATGAACGAACCAATTGGCCGGTTAGGATCTTTCAGACCGGAACGGGCACGACGGATGGCACGAGAAACGGCTGAAATAGCCTCGTCCTGACCAACCACGCGTTTGTGGAGCACCTTTTCAAGATTCAGCAAACGTGCTTCTTCATTCTTCTGCAACTGTGTTAACGGAACACCCGTCCATTCGGAGACGACTTCAGCCACATCTTCCTCGCCGACTTTTAATTCATAATGTGGCTGACCAGACAACGCTTCATTATCTTGATCATCCATCATCTTGTCGACACGTTTGCGCAAGGCCATTTCCTTTTCACGCAATGCAGCAGCACCATCGAAATCTTGGTTCTCAATAGCAGCTTCCTTCTGTTGACGCAAGTCGTCCAACTTGTCTTCTTGTTTAGCCAACTTGGTCTTATGACCAGATGCATCAATGCGAACTTTAGCAGCTGCTTCGTCCATTAAATCAATTGCCTTATCAGGTAGGAAACGTTCCGTAATGTACCGAGAGGACAGCTTAACTGCTGCTTCAACCGCATCATCAGTGATTTCAACCTGGTGGTGCTCCTCATAACGGCTCTTCAAACCTTTTAAGATTTCCGTTGCTTCATCTTCCGTTGGCTCGTCAACCTGAACAGTCGCAAACCGACGTTCCAAAGCAGCATCTGATTCAATGTACTTTTGGTATTCGTTAAGTGTAGTGGCCCCAATGGTTTGAAGCTCGCCACGAGCTAACGCTGGCTTCAAGATGTTGGAAGCATCAATCGCACCTTCAGCACCCCCGGCACCAATCAACGTGTGCAACTCATCAATGAACAGCACAACGTGACCATCGTTGTAAATTTCTTCAATAACTTTCTTCAAACGGTCTTCAAATTCACCACGATATTTAGTGCCGGCAACCAGTGAGCCCATGTCCAGCATCATCAGCCGTTTGTCGGCCAAATCATCAGGCACATCACCAGCAACGATCTTCTGTGCTAATCCTTCAGCAATCGCCGTTTTACCAACCCCAGGTTCACCAATCAAGACTGGGTTATTCTTGGTCCGACGACTGAGAATTTGAATCACCCGTTTGACCTCTTTTGCACGGCCAACCACCGGATCCATTTGCTTGTCAGCAGCTAAGGCAGTCAAGTCACGTGCTAATGAATCAAGTGTTGGCGTACCCTCTTGCTTATTTGCGTTGTTGTTAGCCTTTGCCATTTGTTGACGACGGCGTGGTGTGTCAGCAACACCTAACTTGCGCAAAATCACTTTGCGTGTTTGTGCCAAATCAAGGTTTAATGTCATTAAAATGCGTGATGACAGGATACTCTCATCAGACAACAACGCTAAGAGTAAATGTTCAGTCCCAATTTTAGTGGATCCCAAACGTTTTGCCTCATCCCCGGCCAATGTCAAAATGTCCTTGGCCTTCGGAGAATATGGTAAATACGTATCCTTGTCAGCGTTCGTCAGTGTACCATAACCAGTAAACCGTTCGATTTCTTCACGAACATCTTCTTCTGTCACACTGAATTGCTGCAGGACTTTGTTAGCAATCCCATTTTGTTCAATGGTCAGGGCCAGCAATAAGTGTTCAGTACCCACAGCTTGGTGTTTAAAATACTTCGCTTGTTCCTGTGCCAATACCAATACATCTTTAGCACTAGGTGTGAATAAATTGTCCATCTTCTGTCCTGCCTTTCATTAAATGCAGGCCTTAATTAACCCCTGCAAATCGTCGTTAATTCGATATTAATAAGCATTAGTCTTCAAAACGAAGGCGGTTGAGCACGCCGATCAGAATCCGAGCGCGCAATGTATTTTCAACTTCGCGGTCAGCAACATTGAGAGTATCTTTGTCAATTGCCGAAAGAATAATGTTGGCCTCACGTTCCTTTAACACCCCATCATTAAATAGGGAATTAACTATAGCATATGCATCATGTTGATTGATTGAATCACCAACCACATCGTTCAGTAAATTATCCAACACATCGGCGTCAGCCAGTAAGTTGACCTTTTCAATACGAATATAACCACCGCCACCACGCTTACTCTCAACGATATAACCGTTTTGAATGGTAAACCGTGTCTTAATGACGTAGTTAATCTGAGAAGGAACGACGTTAAACTGGTCGGCAATATCCGAACGTCTAATTTCTACCTGCTCAGCATCCTCCAGGATTCCCTTCAGATACTTTTCGATGACATCCGAAATATTTGTTGGTCCTTCCATCATCGCTCACCCCAATCTTTGACTAATATTGACTATATTATACGAAGATTGACGACGATTGCAATTAAAAAGTTTTTTAGTCCGCCAGTAGCAACGTCAGCACCCCAAATTAAATTTTATTGCCAATCTTGATGATCCAAAGCCATCTGCCAAAAATCACGTTCATAATAGGTGCTCCGTTCAAAAGCCTTGGCCATTGCATCACGATCGGCTGCATCTGTTTGACGTGCAACTTGGTCTGTTAACTTAATTTGTTTTGCCACTGGTCCCGTATAGTCGTCGGACTGATAACTGTCAATCCACGCTTGAAAAATTGGGACTGGCGAAGTGACTCCTTGTAAGGACGCACCAACATCCGCATATAGCCACGCACACGGTAACAATCCGGCAATGGCCGCCGGTGCACCGGCCTGTGTTAGCGTGCGATACATATGTGACGTGTAGGCATATGTCGTCGGTGCAATTGGTGTATTGACCACATCTTGTTGAGAAATACCTAATTCTTTAAAGAACGTCTTGCGCGTCGCGATTTCACCATCGTGCAGACTATTCGCTAGCTCCTGCAATAATGTCTTAACCGCCTGATCCTGGCTTGCATCCGCTGCCAATTCATGAATCCGTGCAAAATCACGTAAATAATAATGATCCTGAATTAAATAATAACGAAATGTTGGCAACGTCATGCTGCCATCGCTTAGCTGTTTTATAAACGGATGATGAATGCTTTCCTGCCACACCGTTTGATTTTGCTGATAAACTTGCTGACTAAAATCCATCATAATGACTCCTTGTATTCCGTACTGTATTAATGCTTACCGACAGACTCAATCTATCAAAACCATTATCCTCTTGCAGACTAAAACAGTGAACATTTACATTGTTTTAATGAGAGATTCGTTGCGATATTTTTCTACATATTAGGTGTGTAAATAATCCGCTGCCGATTTGAGTAATAAGCAAAACCTCTCGTAAACCTATTCGACACTCACTTTTTATGTTTGTTAGTGAATTCAAAAAACAACACGCCCAATTTATTATTGAGCGTGTTGCCTACGTTTCTATCGTCTAAAAAGTATCAGACTCATTGTCTAGTTAAAGGCCACAACATTGTCAGCCTTGCCAGTTTCAATCAATTGTTTGTTGTTGTTCAAAGCAAATTGAACCATGTTCCGAACAGCGGTGGTGGTGTAGAACGCGATGTGAGGACTTACCAAAACGTTTTCGCGTTTCATCAAGTTCTTCAAACGATCGTCAGGAATAGCATCAAAGCTACCGAAGTCTGTGTTGAAAATACCAACTTCGTTTTCGTAAACATCAAGTGCAGCGCCGGCAACTTTGCCGCTGTCCAAAGCCTTGATCAAGTCATCAGTATCAACCAGATCACCACGGGCAGGGTTCAAGATGTAGACACCATCCTTCATCTTGTTAAAGGCATCAGCATTCAACATGTGCATATTTTCCTTCGTTGCAGGAGCATGAAGGGAAATAACATCTGCTTGCTTATATAATTCATCCAATGAATCAACGTAGATGCCTTCCTTTTCCAATTCAGGATTGTGGAAAACATCGTAGGCAACAATTTTAGCACCAAAGCCACGGTAGATTTGGATAGCAGCACGGCCGATCCGACCAGTAGCAATAACACCAACCGTTAAGCTGTTCAATTCAGTTGCAATGTCTGGAGCCCACTTTAAGTCACCTTTGGCCTGACGGTGCTCGTACTGGGTCGTGTGACGAAGTAAACGCATCAATTCAGTAACCGTAAATTCAGCAATTGCTGCTGGTGAGTAAGCAGGAACGTTGGTAACCTTGATGTCGTTACGTTTAACAGCATCAGCGTCAACGTTATCAACACCGACGTTACGTAATGACAGGTTCTTAACTCCCAATTCTGCCAAACGATCCAAAACTGAGGCCGTGTAAGGCTTTTGTTGGTAAACAACTGCCCCGTCAAAGCCTTTTGCCTGATCAACTGTGTCGTCAGTCAATAAATCCTTAACGATTTTAACCTCAATATTTTGATCCTTGGACCATTCTTCTACATATGGACGTTCGTCATCGCGAATGCCGTAAGCAATAATTTTCAATGCAGACACCTCCATGTATATTTAAACTACATCATTAGTATAGCATTAAAAACCGCGTAGTGGCGGCGTTTTCAGGCTTGTGAACCTCACTTTTTGAAAGTAATTTTCATTAATTGTTGGTATCAGTGGCTTCAATCCAATTTTTTATTTTACGATATTATAAGTTTGTTACCTATATCACAACTAAACGCGTTAGAATATAGGTGAAATGAAGGTGATCAAATGCAACAGCTATCTGTTTCCCAACTTGCAGCTTTAAAGCAAGAATTGCGGACACAAAATCTGCAACAGCGATTTATCATCATCCATCTATGTGATCAGCAACATGGCGCCTTTTATCTTATTACTGATTATCAACGCGTCATTGCCCTCAAAACCAAACATAAGCATGTGCAAATTAACATTGTCCAAGATATTGTGCCCATCACCAATCGGCTGGCCTACTGGGCCGTTGCTCAACAGGCCTTTACCGCTAGACCATGGGATCTTGCCTTGCAGCAACAGCTGCTCCAGTGCACTAACGCTGTTTTGCAAGAAAATCATCATCCTTCTAATACCGATTTTCCGTGGAACGCGTCAGATACATTTGATCATCCAGTTGAGCAATAATCCCGACACATCCTCGCTATTCAAAAGTAACGACAAAAACACGTCAACAGATCTCTTTGAGAATCCATTGACGTGTTTTTGAATTTATACACATGACTGAGCATTTATTCCTCATCACGCCTTGGCGCACGATAACTGATGGAAAGCATTACCACTGCTAGAATAATCAATCCGCCACCAAGCGCATCAGCCCAAGTAAAGACCGTGTGAAGCACCAGGATTGAAATGACTGTTGCTGCCAGTGGTTCAAAAGCATCCATTAGGCTCGCCGTTGTTGGGGTAATGTATAGCAAACTGACCGAATACATAACAAACGCAATCAATGTACCAAACAATACGACAGTGCCAATCGACAAGACCGTCTTGGCTGTCAGCGTTGGCACACCAACCCACATTGGTTGAATAAAGTTCATTGCGATCCCGCCAATCAGCAAACCCCAACCATTTACGTTGACTGAGCCAAACGTTGGTAGCAGCGGTCGCGGCAATAACGTGCTGGTCGCCACGGCAACCGCCGACATTAGCCCCCAGAACAATAACGCTGGTGAAACAGCTAAATGCGTAATGTGACCATGAGTAACGACAAAAAAAGCGCCTAGCAATGCTAATACCATCCCAATACTTTCTGAACGTGATGGTAGTTGATGATGAAAGATCACATAATACACCGTGATTACGATTGGCCCTAAGAACTGCAAGATGGTTGCAATCGCAGCGTTGCCATAATGAACTGCTAAAAAATAAAAGTATTGGATAGGAATTAATCCCACCAAACCAAAAATAATTTGTTGCCTGGCCGTTTTCCATGACCGCCAAACAGCAAAAATATCTTGATGGCGCATAACGTTGAAAAGCAGAAGTAGAATCCCAGCCAGTGTCATCCGAATTGTCGTCAGCCATGCAGGGGTAACGACATTATTTTCAAACAACGTTTGGGCAATCACGCCGGAGACACCCCACAGCATTGAACCACCACTGGCTAGCAATATTCCCGTTAAAATATGTCCATTACGTGTTTCCACAATTTTTCCCCCAACGACTGGTCATCGGGGCACAGAAGTTAAGCATCCCAATGGCGATTTTTCAGTCGGTTACGACGTTCGTACACAACTGAATACCAGACAATGCCGGCAATGATTTCAAGCAGTGCAATGAGACCAACAAAGTAACGGACTAGCCCCTCTTCAGCAAAAAGTGCCACTAGTAGCACAAATAGCCCAAACACCACAGCTAAAGCGACCGTAATCGATAAAATAAAGCGACCAGCACGCTGGTTTCGTTTGTGCCACCCGATACCAAAGGCCACGCTATAAATTGCGACAGCTAGCCACCACCGCCATAAACTAGCAACCGTAATGTAGTGAATGGCCGGCCAAATCGTCAATAAAATCACACACAAGATCATCAGTAACCAAACAGCAACGGTTGCACGTTTCGCCTTCTGATTCATTCTGACCATCCCCTTTTTAACATAATAACTTATTATAACCATGAATTAACGGTGAACACAAAGTGATGGGCTCCCAAGTTCGTGAAACGTCACCCGTCGTCCACATGAAAGAGCCATGATATCAATCACATCGATTGCCGATGACTAATTAATAACACAGCTCGTCTAGTTGAAACTTTTTTACATTTGCCAACTCATGTAATCAAATTTGTCGCGGATCATTAACCGGTTCAATCTGGCCGTACAAATGAAGACGGTGATCATGCTGGTGACCGATTGCACGTTGACTCTCTGACAGTCTTGGCTGTTTTTTTGCCCTAGCTAGCTGACTGATTACTGTTAGTAGCTGATCGTTAGATAATTCAGCTAACTGGTGAGCAGTCGCAATTGTAGTTGAGTCCCATTGTTGGACTGAGTGACCAGCCTCTTCATCCAAGACAATTTCCATTAGTAATCCAATATTACTGAATAGATGACTGTGTGCAGTTTTTTCGACATGATCAAACCACGCTAACACGTCTTCGCCATCACCGGTCAATACCTGACGCCGATAAGGTAATTTCATGAGACATTGCAAAAACTCTGAATTATCCAATTGACTAACCGCCTGGGCTGCCGCCAAGTCTTCAACCGCCGGCGACGCACCTTCGCCTGTCATTATCCAATCTAAGTATGCTAAGTGGCGAATCAAACGAAAATGACGACGGTCTTTTCGTTTGATCATCAACCACTCCTCAAAAACGGTTACCGCATGTTCATGTTTAATATCCACAGCCATCACTTCCTAGGATGCTTTAACCCTAAAGTAACATGGCATCAATTTTCAACCAACTAATCAGTTCCTAAATATACTGTCATCAAGAAAATGATAATTATAAATTATTAGGATTCTTAACAAGGCAACTGTTTAGTGCGTCTGTTGCCATTGCTGCATCAACTTGCTCAAAGACGCAATCATGTCGTCAACTTCCTGTTGATCTGCAGCATTGGCACCACTGGCTAAATCGTGACCACCACCATGGTGGGCCTTTGCCAATTCGTTTATCGCCGGTCCTTTGGAACGTAAATGAACCCGGTAACTACCGTCAGGATTTTCTACAAATAATAACCAAGCGCGAACATCTGCCAAGCGGCCCGGCGTCGATACCAGCGGCTGAACCTCACTTGTTGCTAACGACAGAGAGGCTAGCTGAGCTTGTGATATCACATAATGAGCGGCACCAAAGTTGTCAATTTCAATGTTAGCTAAAACATCGCCCATCAAACGGCCAAGGCCACGGCTTAACTCATTTTCATGGCGCCCCACTTCAGCGGCGTCAATTCCTGTTGCCAACAATTCACTGGCAACGGCGAATGTGTGTGCACTGGTGGCTGGGTACAAGAAACGACCAGTGTCACCAACAATTCCCGCGTAAAACAGCAAGGCTGCATCACGTGTCAAGCTCAGAGCATCTTGATGTGCATCGATAAAATCAACAATTAATTCCGAAGTACTGGATGCGTCCGGCAGCACCCATGATAAGTCACCATAATTATCATCATTAGGATGGTGGTCAATTTTAACGAGTTGCCGGCCCTGATTGAACCGGTCATCGTCGATGCGCTCCGTGTTGGCCGTATCAACCGTTATTACTAATGCGTCTGTGTACTGGTCATCTGAAACAGTGTCTGACTGACCTAACCAGCCAAGATCATTTTGAACTGTCCCGACCGCAAATATATGCTTATCCGGGAACGCATGCTGTAAAGTAAGCTTAAGGCCAAACTGAGATCCTAACGCGTCTGGATCAGGTCGTTGATGACGGTGAATAATGATTGTCTGCGCCTGCTCAATGGCGTTATAAATTGCTGTTGTGTCACTCATAATAACTGAACTCCCTCTAATTACCGATGTCCTGCAATAATTATTGCAATTGCCAACACAGTTGAATGATAGATCTTCAAACGTTCGATCTGTCTATAAGTTTATCATGCCATATTTTTCGCAACTTGACGACTAAATCAATAGCTTGTTTTGTGTTGCGGACAACAAAAACAGTCAAAAAAACAGCCGCTAGTCAACATTGACTAACGACTGTTCGTTTTAAAGAATGATCGGGACAACAAGATTTGAACTTGCGACCCCTGCGTCCCGAACGCAGTGCTCTACCAAGCTGAGCTATGTCCCGATAAATAAAATGACCGCCACCAGCACCTGGCAGCGGTCATCGTGATGCACCCAGTAGGAGTCGAACCTACAACCTTCTGATTCGTAGTCAGACACTCTATCCAGTTGCGCTATGGGTGCATTCTCATAACAGCGTTATGAAAAGCGGAAGACGGGATTCGAACCCGCGACCCCCACCATGGCAAGGTGATGTTCTACCACTGAACTACTTCCGCATAACTTATAAAACAAATGGAACCATGCCGACTAGAGGATTCGAACCTCCGACCCCCGCTTTACTAGAGCGGTGCTCTGACCAACTGAGCTAAGTCGGCAACATGATGCGGATGAGAGGACTCGAACCTCCATGTCAAAAGACACTAGAACCTAAATCTAGCGCGTCTGCCAATTCCGCCACATCCGCAGCATCTGATTCTGTTCCCTCATCAGACAACTATTAGATAATATCATTTAGGCTCAAAAACTGTCAACACTGTTCCGCATTTTTCTTCAATTTTTGCCATTTATTTTTCATTAACCGTGGTTAACTGTAGTTCTTACTATTCAAATTCTGCTTACAGAAAAGCTTCCGCGTTCGGTTGTCATGGTTGAAATCATTGTGGGACCAGTTCAAGCCCCAAAACCGGTCTTTCACTTCGACTTGAAGCCTTAAAGAACAAGTCTTCAAGCTCGTCCGTGTTGTAAATACGGCAACTCCACCGAATTCACAACGCCTTCACTATAGATTTCAACCCTTCCGCTCATACTCTGACAGCCGTGCAACCAACGAAATAACAACACTAATAAAAAAACGAACCATGCTAGCCACCATAATGGTAGTCATCACATGATTCGTTTGTTTAAATTGCCGAGCAATTAGTCTTCAACGTGCTTTGCGTGAGCGTTCTCTTTAGTAATCTTAGTCACACCATGCATGTAAGGAACCAACACATCCGGAATGGTAACTGAACCATCTTCATTTTGGTAATTTTCCAAAATAGCTGCGACCGTCCGACCAACAGCTAAACCGGAACCGTTCAACGTGTGAACCAAGTGAACTTTACCATCTGCATCGCGGTAACGGATCTGTGCTCGACGCGCCTGGAAGTCTTCACAGTTAGAACAACTGGAAATTTCACGGTAAGTTTCTTGATGTGGAATCCAAACTTCAAGGTCATGCGTTTCAGCTGCAGTAAAGCTCATGTCACCGGTTGCTAAAGTAATGACGTGGTATGGCAAACCAAGTTTTTGTAGAATGTTTTCAGCATTGCCGGTCATCTTTTCCAATTCTTTATATGATTCTTCTGGCTTAACGTACTTAACCATTTCAACCTTGTTGAATTGATGCATCCGAATTAAACCACGAGTGTCACGACCAGCGGAACCTGCTTCAGAACGGAAACTTGGTGACAATGCAGTCACATAAACTGGTAATTGTGCTTCATCCAGCACTTCATCACGGTAGTAGTTTGTCAATGGCACTTCCGCAGTAGGAATTAATGTCAAATCTTGATCCTGAATTTGGAAAACGTCTTCTTTGAACTTTGGAAATTGGCCAGTACCATACATTGAAGCACTGTTGACCATATAAGGTGGAATAACTTCTTCGTAACCCTCTTCTTCATGTTGATCCAACATGAAGTTGTAAACGGCACGTTCAAGCTTGGCACCCATCCCCATGTAGTACACAAACCGAGCACCAGAGACCTTAGCTGCACGTTTGAAGTCTAAGATACCTAAGTCTTCACCAATATCCCAGTGTGCTTTCGGTTCAAAATCAAAGTGAGGAATAGCGCCCACTTTACGGTCTTCACGAGAATAATTTTCGTCCGGGCCAACAGGGTCCGTATCATGTGGGAAGTTGGGTAAGCGGGCCATCTTATCGTTGAACTCGTCCAATACATCGGCCAACCTGGTGTCTAATGCCTTAATATCAGCACCGACTTCACGCATTTCAGCAATCTGTTTATCGGCGTCTTCATGATTTCGCTTGGCAACACTGATGGCATCCGAAACCGTGTTCCGTTTAGCCTTTAATTGTTCCGTCTGCTTGAGTAAATCACGGCGTTGTTCATCCAACGCGATTACGTCGTCAATTTGCTCAGGCTTAATTGCCCGCGTTGCCAACTTTTCCTTAGCTTCATCTGGATTATTACGAATCCGTTTAATGTCTAACATTTTACTACCTCCAATTTTTTCACAAAAAAACGCCACTCATCCCATCACAATTGGGACGAATGACGTTAATTCGCGGTACCACCCAAGTTCACCATTACTGATGCTCTCGAACATGCTAACGACTTTCGCCGTGCGGGATTAACCGCCCACTTTAACTGTTGCTGGAATGATCGCGATCCGGTTCTCATCAACCACCGGCTCTCTTAATCGCAATACTAAATGCAACTGTGTTTAATATCTGTTTATGTCTATTGACAGCTTATAGCAACTAAATCGTTGGTGCAACCCCATTAATGCAAATTAAGCAGTCGCTAATTGAAGTGTGCTCAATTTTGCATCAATTTGTGCAAGAACGGCATTTGCTGCATCTGGATCTTCAACAAAGTCATACTTATCACCATCGATCCGCATTTTAGGACCATGATCATAATTGTTATACCAAGCTGTATAACGATCGTTCAATTGTTTGTAGTATTCATACAATGAAGGATCGTTATCAATTTGCTCGTATTCACGACCACGTTTTTGAATTCTCTGTAACATGGTGTCAAACGAAATGTCGATGTGGATCAAAAGATCAGGGTTCTTTTCATGTGGTGCATCTGGCAATTCCTGCATCATGTTCTCTAATAAAGAGTCATAGATGTCAACTTCTGTTTCCGTTGAACGACCTAAGTCAGCATTCAAATGAAAAAGCAATGAATCTTCATAAATTGACCGATCCATAACACTTTCATCATCGGCAAAAGAAGCTTTGATAGAATCCATCCGCTTGTTTAAGAAGTAGATTTGAAGCAAAAATGCGTACTTTTTTGGGTCCTTGTAAAATAATGGCAGAATTGGATTATCTTCCACTGATTCATAAAAGGCCTGTGTATGTAAGTGACTTGCCAATAAATCAGTTAAGCTCGTTTTTCCTGCACCAATCGTTCCTGCTAAAACAATCATGTCTTTATCTCCCCTGATCTCTATCAACCGCACCACAATGCGTGGTCAACCGTGACAGAACGTGTTTATCCTTTAACTACCTACATATTGTATCACGCTCGTAGAATCTCGCCATATATTGTAGCTTACAAATTAAAACGTAATCTTTCTGTCATAACTGAATTTACGACCTCATTTTTTATCAAAACGAGCCATACTAACAAAGATAGCCTTTTCATATTGTGCCCGACCAAAATTAAATATATTTATTTGATGACATTTAGCTTTGAATATAATAAAAAACTCGCTGGTACAAATTTTTGTATTTGTACCAAGCGAGTTCTATTTGGTTTCATGGTTAATCAAGATAAAGCTGTTCAACTATTTATTCGAATCATTTTTAGGTGCTACCGATTCGTCATTCGTCAAATCGTGAACCGCCGAAGTTGCGCTTGTGGTCTTTTTGCCCGTTTGTGCAACCGTTTCAACCGTTGCACTGCTTTCAATATCACCTGAGGCAGCCGAAGCATCAGCAGCAGTGTAACTTTCACCATTTGTTTTTGGCGTCAAGTCAACCTTGTCCAGTGGAATGATATGAGTGCGGTGACGAATCTTGTAATAACCCCACAGGATCAAGAACAATGGCACACTCATGTACGTTACCAGAATAGCTTGCAAATCGAGTTGTGCAAACGACTTCAAGTTTTGGCCAACAATAACAACGATGCCCAGCACGAATGCCAAAATCGGGCCGAATGGGAACCACTTTGCATGGTAACGGAGTTCGCTTAACTGATGTCCCTGCTTAATGAAGGCGCGGCGGAAGCGGTAATGGCTAATCGCAATCCCCAACCAAGCAATGAACCCGGTCAGGCCAGAAGCAGCAACCAGGTACATATACAACTTAGGTCCAAAAATACTGGTCAAGAAAGTTAATAATCCAATAACTGTGGTTCCAACCAACGAAGCCATAGGAATCCCGCGCTTGTTCGTTTTACCAAAGAAGCTTGGTGCGTAGCCTTCGTTTGCCAAAGAATACAACATCCGCGTGGAAGCGTACATCCCCGAGTTAGCAGATGAAATAACAGACGTTAGGATAACCGCGTTCATCACACTAGCGGCTGCAGCTAACCCTGCCCGACGGAAGACCAGCGTAAATGGACTGATGGCAATGTCTGTGGCACTTGAGCCCAACAGATCCTTGCTTGTATAAGGAATGATGCAAGCAATAACAAAGATTGCCAAAATGTAGAATAACAGAATCCGCCAGAACACTTGGCGAATCGCCTTGGGAATACTCTTTTCAGGTGTTTCACTTTCACCGGCTTCAATCCCAATTAATTCAGTCCCTTGGAATGAGAAACCAGCTACGACGAACACGGAGAGCAATGCCGGCACACCGCCAACAAATGGGGCCTTTTTATAAGTTAAGTTTGAAAAACCAGTTGCGTGACCGCCCATGATACCAAAAATCGTTAAGGTCCCAATAACTAAGAAAATCAGGACCGTGACCACTTTGATAATGGACATCCAGTACTCTGTTTCACCAAACGAACGAACCGATAATGCGTTGATAGTGAAAATAATTGCTAATGCGATCATGCTAAAGATCCATGCCGGTACGTTTGGTAACCAAAATTGCATAACTAAGGCCGCCGTCGAAACATCCACGGCTAACGTAATCGCCCAGTTAAACCAGTAATTCCACCCCATCGCGAATCCCAAAGCGGGATCCACAAACTTGGTTGAATATGCGGCAAACGAACCAGTCAGCGGCATGTAAGTTGCCATCTCACCCAAACTGGTCATTAAGAAGTAGACCATGATCCCAATTGCCACATAAGCAACCAAAGCACCACCAGGGCCAGCTGCAGAAATTGCGGAACCGGATGCAACGAACAACCCTGTTCCAATACTGCCACCTAACGCAATCATTGATAAATGTCGCGTCTTCAATTCGCGGCGAACCGCGCGATTCTCATTTTCTGCCATATCGAGTTCCTCCCATTTTCTAAAGAGAAGCACTTGATGTAATCTGAATAAATAAAAGGCCGGTCTGTTTATCATGCACAAAGACACGCTAAACAAACCGACCGTCAAATTCATCCTGGTCAATCGTTAGATAGCGCTCCGTGGCGTTTTTATTTACCACGACAGTTCGTTGATTATTCACCAACGTCCCAACAAGATACTGATACAGCAGTAACTCATTTCGGCGACGCACCCTTTAACCAAGCGTTACAGAACCTGTACGTTCTCGACCTGGCGACTCATGATTGTCGCAACCTCTTCATTCGATATAAACAGAGTATAAAAAGAAGCCCCACAAATTGCAAGGCTTTCAGCGAAAATGAAAACGTATTCATCAAATCAATCACCCATTTACCCGAGAAAACGCTAATTTTCTCCATGGAGAAGTGCCTTTAGTTTGGCAGTAAAATTCGGATAGTTAACCGTACTTTCATTCCAATCAACAGTCGGGATAATTTGTGACTGAAAAATATGGACTAAAATCCGATGAACCGATGTTTCTTGTAATACATGTTTATACTGTTGATCTGCAGCAACAAAAATGTCTGTCAACACCTGCGTGCCACGGTTAGCCAGTGGTTCAACATCATCGAATACCCGATCAATCAAGCCATTGTTGGGATATGTTTGAATATCGCCCTCTGTCGCCACCACCGCATCCCAAACAGTAATTTGACGTGAATTACGCCCCAACGTAAATCCACCTTGATTACCAGACACGGATCTAACTAGACCAGCAACGACCAATTTGCGAATGATTTTTCGCATATATGTTTGTGAACCACCCAATCTAGTGTGAATGACTTCAGATGTGATGGGTACATTCGTATCTTGGGTTGCGAGTAACGCTAAAATACATGCGGCCTGCTCAAAGCCCCTCGTTAATTGCATAATTTCTTCCTAACCTAATTATCACGATAGAGATAACTTACCATTGCCATCATAGCATACCAAACAGTAATGATAAACGTAACTCAACCATTAACCTCGATCACATTTCACTGATGCAATGCAAAATCATTTGGTGTTAACCGAAAAAAGCGCTCTGTTTTTCCTGGCGCAAAAAAATCAGTTGCAGAATGCTGAATCTCATGATCAAATTGAAACCCAAATCGCTCAAAAATACGCGCCGAGCGTTCATTATCTGAAAAGTAAGATCCCCACACCGCTTGCAACCCTTGATCAAAGCCATATGTTAAGACCGCCATCACCGCCTCAGGCATATATCCGTGACCCCAAAAATGTTCGTTAAGCATGTAGCCAATATCTCTTTCACCGTGCACCAATGCGCCATCATGTCCTGTTCTACCGTATAGCCCAACAGTACCAATAATTTGGTCCTCTGTCTGACGGGCAACACCCCAAATCCAGCGTTGCCCTAATGTTTGGCGCATTAAAAAACGCGCTTCAAATTCGTTATGAACTGGTTGGAAACCCGCCGGCATCGCAACACGTGGATTACCGACAATTTGAGTGAAAGCCGATAAATCAGATTCTCGAATACTTCGTAGCTCTAAACGTGCCGTTTTTAATGCTATTGCCATCCTCATTACCTTCCAAATCAATTTTACCGTTACATCACGAATTAGTTGCACTCCGTCACCCTTGGGCTCTATCATAAACACGAGGTGAAAGTCATGCAAATTGTCAAAAAAATGTTAAACCAGCACAGTTATTATAAAGGTTTTATGCAAGATCGACCCGGTCAACAAGGTCAAACCACTTTTCCAACTATTGTAGTTGTTCCTGGTGGTTCGTACACTCATATTCCTGAAGCACAAGCCGAAAGTGTCGCCTTAGCCTTCTTTGCCAAGGGGTTCAATGCCGTCTACTTACGGTACTCCTTCGTCGGCGAAGTCACACCCCTACTACCAGCACCGATAGTTGAACTCGGTCAAACAATTAGTCAACTCAAGCAAAATCCTGATTTGCCAATCGACAATAACGCTGTTATTCCATTTGGGATGTCGGTGGGTGGTCACATTGTGGCACTCTACAATGATTACTGGTCCTCATCCTGGTTAAGTGAGGCCACCGGCGCTACCGCCAGTGTGTTGGAACCAGCCGGCGCCATCCTTGGTTATCCCGTCATCAGCCCAGTATTAGGCTTCCCCAAGGATGAAAAAACCATTGCCCAATGGACTGACGATCCAACTAAATATGCCGCTGAACAACACGTCACCGTGAAAAACAAGCCCGTTTTCGTTTGGGTTACCAATGAAGATCAAGCAGTTCCTGTAACAAACACACTATCGTACGTTCAGGAAAGTTATAATCACAATTTACCACTTGAACTCCATGTCTTTAACCACGGACCACACGGTTTGGCACTTGCCAACAACGTTACGGCGTGGAAACCCGGGACAGATTTACCACACGTGGCCCACTGGTTAACTTTGGCCATCGAATGGGTAAACGATTTACTCAGCAAATAAGTTGTCTTCACATTAAGTTAATAGCTTATTTTTGACAAGTTATTTACAAACAGTAAATACAATTTGCACCGCAAATAAACAGTAAAACGGACATTCAGATTTCCCCTTGAATGTCCGTTTTACTGTCTGAAACCGATTTTGCTTAATGTTAAATCGGTGAATCAATAAATAAGCACTACTTTTGTCCCTAATAAAGATGACATGACACAATACGAAATGATCAACTGAAATGAAATCGTAATCGGTCACACAATATTTTTAGTCTTCTACATTTTGATCTAACACAGCTACAAAGTGTTCAAAGTATTGACTCAACTGTGTGATTTCTGTGAGACTCATTTCTTCAAGGATTGCCGCGACTGTTTTCTTTTCGTGAACATCTAATTCTTTGATCACCCGTTTTCCCTTGAGTGTAAGGTGAATGAAATGCTGACGCCGATCACCCGGACTAACCTCAACTTCAATTAGACCAAATTGCAACAACGTCTTTATTTGTGTAGAAATAGCACCCTTGGTAATATGATTTTGTTTTGCCAACACATCTAAAGTAATTCGATCATTTTTTGCAATCTGATTAATCAAGGATAATCCACGCCAGCCAACACCAAGATTTTTTCCAATGCATTTTAAATGTTGCTCAACTTTGAGAAAATCACGTAGATAACTTTCCTCCATCATTTCAATTACAATTTGTGTAGCCGTCTGCTGTTTTGCCATATTTAAACTTCCTAATGATGTGTCTAGAGTGGTTTGCGTCTGTAAGCTAGTGCCTAAAAATTCATGCGATTCAAACATTACCTCAGCTCATTATTTTTGCTCAATTCACTCATCCCTAAATCAATGTAATCAACCCCACATAAACCTCTTCTTTTGAGAAACGAGGCTAAAGAGTTACGCAATATAAAGCGTTCTCTGCTTTAATCGGCAGCAAACATGTATGAGCCAATCATTTACGATGTATTAAGCAATAATGAGTTATTGTACTGTTTGTTTCAGTACCTAAAATATTACTTCTTGTGTGCGGTTATTTTTATCAAATATTTCAATCCCAACAAGATTGTTGACAACGTCTTAGTAGATTGCACCCTTTTTAACAGTTCCATATTTCGACTAGCCAATTCATTTGCAAACTTTGCAGTAGCGTCTGATTAAAGTTTTCTGTGCACCATTGTGAAAGTTTCACATATGCTGATTTGAAAGGCTTTTGGAGCTCTTTTTATAATTGGAATTATGAGTTAAAAATTAATGTTCAAAACACTAGCCTTTTGTAAGTAAACCGTGTAAAATGCTTTTTCGTGGTCGACAAAATGACCTTTTCATCAGGCAGTGACCAGCCAATGAAAAGTGTAACTGATGAGGAGTTACCCACCCATAATATGGTCACTGTCATGATTCCTCGTGAATCAACCTGGCTGTTTCTAAACAGCACATTGCGCGTGCCATAACACTGATAAGTCACTGAACGTAACGTTTACTGAATAGTCTCTGTTATGTCACCAATAAAAAGGAGCGAGTCTCATGACAACATCAACGCTTAACGTAACTCTACACTTCGCAGAAATGAACGACCTACCAGCAATTAAAGACATCATTACTGATGCCCGTGACTTCTTGGCAGAACAAGGAATCAACCAGTGGCAAGATGGTTATCCAGAAGACAGCGTCATCGCTGGCGATATTGATTGCGGCGAAACCGTTGCTTTAAAAGACGACGAAGGCACAATTCTAGCAATTGCTTCTCTCGTGAAGGGTATCGATCACCCATACGAAGCAATCACGGATGGCACATGGCGTGTAACTGGCACAGAAACAAATTACGTGTCTATTCACCGGGTTGCCATGGCAAAAGCATCTCGTGGTCATCACTTAACACATGATTTCTTTGATCTCATGTTGGAACAGATCCGTCTTGACCCAGAAGTTGAGAGCGTACGGATTGACACTCATCCGCAAAACTTCGGCATGCAACATGTGATCGAAACGAATGGTTTTTCATACATCGGTTTGGTGCCCGTCACGGGCGGCCAACCAGACGAACGGAATGTCGCTTATGACATGGTCTTGGACCGTTAATTGAATATTCATGAAAAAAGACAATCAGCAAAATTGCTGATTGTCTTTTTTCATTATTACCTATGCGGCGCCAACAACGTGAAACCTCATGAACCCCTCTCGTTTAGTAACTTCACACATTGTGGAAGCACAAATCTAGTTTGCCCCTACTCACCTCTTTTTAATGTTCTTCTAATGCAGTATACTGTTTGCATGCATATAAAAAGGAGTGATCCATTTGAGTACTGAAATTACACCTGATCAAATTCGCCGTTACGAAAACGAATTATCAGAACGCAAGGACGCCTCTGTTTTGGAACGAGCCGTTAAGAAGAACGGTATTCTAGCAACTGCCCAAGACGACATTGCTAACGTCAACATGACACCAATTTTCTCCATTGACTTGGATACTGGTCATGTTGCCAACCAGAAGCAAAGTGGTCGTTGTTGGATGTTTGCCGCACTAAACACTATGCGCCACGCTATGAAGGATACCTTCAACCTGCCTGGTGACTTTGAATTATCCCAAAACTACACCTACTTCTGGGACAAGTTCGAAAAGGCTAACTACTTTTACGAAAACGTCATCAATACAGCTGACAAACCATTAGATGACCGTAAAGTCGCCTTTTTGATGGAAACACCTCAACAAGACGGCGGCCAATGGGACATGATTTGCGCCATCATTGAAAAATATGGAGTCGTGCCACAATCTGCAATGCCAGAAACCTTTAACTCATCTGCTTCTGGTCAGATCAATAGTTTGTTAAACCTGAAGTTACGTAAAGATGCCGTTGAATTCCGTGAACTGGTCGCTAACAAGGCCAGCCGCGCAGAAATTGACGAAATGAAAGACCGTAAGTTACAAGAAGTCTATCGCATCCTGTCTTACAGTTTCGGTGAACCTGTCACTAAGTTTGATTTCGAATACCGTGACAGTAACAAGGAATACCATATTGATCGCGGTTTAACGCCTAAAACATTCTACGACAAGTATGTTAAGTGGGATCTGTCTCAATACGTTTCTATCATCAATGCGCCAACTGATGACAAGGAATATAACAAGACCTACACCGTTGAAATGTTAGGTAACGTAGTCGGTGGCCGTGAAGTTAAACATTTGAACGTTTCAATGGAAGACTTCAAACAAATGGCCATTGCACAATTACAAGCCGGCCAAAGTGTTTGGTTCGGTTGTGATGTTGGTCAAAGTTCTGACCGTAAGAACGGCATCATGGATACTAAGGTTTACGCTAAGGATGAATTATTCGACGTTGACTTCTCCATGAGCAAAGCTGAACGATTGGACTACGGCGAAAGTCTGATGACTCACGCCATGGTATTGACTGGTGTTGATCTTGTCGATGGCAAGCCAACTAAGTGGAAGGTTGAAAACTCTTGGGGCGATAAAGTTGGTGACAAAGGTTACTTTGTCATGAGCGATGCTTGGATGGATGAATATTGTTACCAAGTTGTTGTTAACAAGAACTTCATGCCTGAAAACCTGCAAAAGGCTCAGGAACAAGAACCTAAAATGTTACAGCCTTGGGATCCAATGGGTGCCTTAGCTTAATAAGTGCACATTTAGTGCATGATAAAAACTGTGAGTTAACGCTCACAGTTTTTTCTACCTCTAGTCAAGTATTAATATAGGTCTAGCAGTATTTATGTCTTTGAATTGATTTGAACTTAGGGATTCAAAACGGTTTCTTTGCGATTTGAACAGTTTGGAATACGATTTTTGAGTACACTAAATAGACCTTAGCCATTTTATTTTTTGAGTAAGGCTAGTACACTATAGACGTAATCAGAATGATTGGCGCTTGACGCCGTATATATACATCTGATTCGTAATCACGAGATGGTAAATCGTTCGTAACAGGCGACCCATCGCAGCGATGGCAATCCTCTTAGTCCCTGACTGAGGAGATTGTTTTTTTCTGCGTTGATAAAAGTCGTTAATATGATTCGGATGGTAGTGAGCGACCGTCGCGATATTACTGATTGTGCGAAATAGTAGCTTACGGGCAAATGTGTCACCACGCTTACTGATATGGTCAGCGGCCACGAATTCGCCGGATTCATAATGGCGTAAGTCAATGCCAATAAAGGCATTGAGCTTATTAGAGCTACTGAAACGCCGAATATCGCCCAGTTCACCGATTAATAACACAGTGGTTGTCTCCGCAAATCCAGGGATACTCATTAAAATATCAAACTCTGGAAGGGACTTAGCTAACGCTGTCATGGCTTTAATCAGCTGTTGTTTATGACGGGTTAGTTCGCTGACTCGTTTAGCGTGGTAGCGCGTCTGCGACACCGACGGTGCCTCAACGCGATCCGCTGGATACGATGCTTGTGCTAGATGGAGTAATTTCTTTGCGACCATGATCGCGCGATTTAGAGAAATATTCTTGGGAGTCGTTTCCATGATTATTTTTCCTAATCCGTCTGGACTGAGTTCTTCAAGCAGATCGGGGTGTGGATAACGCTGCACGATGTTCCAGTATTGTTCGCCATCCGGTCTACTAAGCAAAGATTCTATTTCCGGGAAAGTTAATTGTAAACTACGATGTAATCGATTCTTCTCACGAACGACATCTTCATTGAGTTGTTCATAGAAGTGACTATCGTCCATCAAGTCGTGGTAAACCGGCTTCTGGTAATATTCCAATCGACGCTTTATAACGAGCTGTGTTTGAGCTAAATGCAAAGCATCGTTATTGTCTGTCTTATTTGGCCGTAGGCTATCTAACTGCTTTTTGGCAGCCAATGGATTCAAACGCGTATAAGCATAATGATTATCTTCTAGAAATCGCTGTACCCGACGAGAGTATACACCTGTGGCTTCAAACACGATTTGCGGTTTTGCGTACTCTTTCATCTCTTTGAGTAAGTTTTGAAAGCCAAACCAGTTATTATCAATCTTGAATTGTTTAACGGTGACACCATCATTCACTATGGCTACTGCCGAAGTAGCCTTACTAACATCAAGACCAAATGCGACTGTCATTTGATTCACCATCTTTCTGAAGTTGTTCCACGTTAATATGATCAATTTAATTTTCAAAACACGACCTGAAGGCCAACAGACTAAGAACAAATTTGGATCATACCGGTGAAGTTGCCATTTTTTATTACGACGTCAAAGCGCCAAAAACTACCACGGCTTGTCAACTTCACCACCACTTTAACAGAAACTAAAAGTGGCGAGAAACGATTCCGTCGAATCATTTCTCGCCACTAAGGTTAGTCTGTTTTTATTTGCCATTTTCCACGGCCCTTTACTTTTTCTTTTCTAGCTTTTAAGCTCCCTTTATGTTGCATTCAATATGATTAATCATGTTCCAAAGTAATCGGAACGAACTAAACATCTTGTGTTCGAATGGAGTGATCGATATGTTAAAAGATTCTCGTGATTTAATTTCAGCAAAAGTTATTGTGGCACAATGCCCTACCCTTGTGGCCGAAACAGAAACTGGTCAAAAGTTTGAAGTGAACGTCACACGCCAACAAAAGCGTGATCCATTATTTTGGGCCACCATCGCTGACATTTTACGTGAAGGAATCTGGGTACCTGTTACCAAGACTTATCACCAACTCTGTGACAACGGTTGGCTAGTTAATCCATCCAATCGTTTAGTTCCAGCAGTCGCATCGGAAGGCATTTTCGACTACAATAATCAAAAGTAAACCAATGCCAAACTAAATTTACATTTTGATAAAACAAGTTTAACAACTAGGGAATTATTATCTTCGAGGGGGAGACAAATTATGCAACAACTTGCACGAGGCTTAATTGTTGAAGATGACCACACTGTGTCAGACAGCATCAAGGAACTGCTTACCGACGTGATTGCTTGTGACCAGGCATTTGACGGTGAAGACGGTGAATTCATGGCCACTCAGGGAATTTACGATCTCATCATTCTCGATTGGATGTTGCCACTGGAAAGTGGTCTGGATGTACTCAAGGCCATTCGCGAACAGCACTTAGATGTACCTGTTTTGTTTTTAACCGCCAAGGACGGTTTGGATGACAAAATTCGTGGCTTTAACTTAGGTGCAGATGACTATCTCACTAAGCCTTTCCATCGTGAAGAACTTCTGTTAAGGGTGCGAGCACTACTAAAACGTAGTGGTAGCTTTCTAAACGAAAATATTCTAACTATGGGTAGCATCAGTATCAATTTACAAAACCATGCCGTTACTGTTAATGACAACCCTGTGCAATTGAACGGCAAAGAATTCGATTTACTGGTGTACTTTATTCAGAATCAGGGAACGATTGTGACCAAAGATCAAATCTTTGATCGCCTCTGGGGATTTGATTCTGAAACATCCATTACAGTAGTCGAAGTTTACGTTTCAAACCTCAGAAAGAAACTCAAGCCAACCGGTGCGGACGCATACATCAAAACATTGCGTAACGCTGGTTACCTTGTGGGAGCAGAACAGTGAAAACGAAACAAGCACAACACGCCTTCGGCAAACAACAATGGTGGCTATTCGTCAGTGAACTCATCAGTTTCGCCGTCATCTTTCTTACATTAGGCACTATCTTGTGGCAGGTTTTTCAGCCGTCTATTTATCAAAGTGTTACTCGTGGAATTAAGGTGCAACGGCAAATATTGCTTGGCCAACGTGTCACTGGCGGTCCGGCTAGCCAGGACGCATACCGGGCCATTGCTTTTCGAACGTCACTGCTGGTGTTTGACTCAGACGGTACACTCATCAATGGCAATCCGATGGCTGGCACACCAAACGCAAATAACTCAGCTAACCAGCCGAAAAAAAAGAAAAAGACGGGTTCTCAAAACGATTATGTTAATGTGCTTCAGCAAATCAAACTCAATCCACATCATTTGAATGAACTGCGCGACATCCGCGTGAACGGCCAAAACAACTTTCGCACGATGACAATCAAAGTTCCGGCTGCTAACAATGCGTTGGGTTATGGCGGCTACTACGTGATGATTGTGACTAACACCGATTCTGAACACGTTTCTGTCGATGTATTCAAACGCACGCTATTGTGGACGATGGTGACCTTCTGGTTAATTTCAATCTTACTGAGTTATGTGCTGGCGCGTCTCAATATGCGGCCAATTCTCCGATCTTGGCAACGACAGCGCGAATTCGTAGCCAATGCTGCCCATGAATTACGGACACCACTGACTGTCATCCAAAATAAACTCGAAATGATGTTAACCCGCCCAAATGATAAGGTCATGGATCAAACCGAACAAATCACCATGTCCCTGTCTGAAGTAAGACGTTTGAATTCGCTAACCAGTGACTTACTGTTACTAGCGCGTTCAGATTCGGATATGACACAGATTCGAACCGAGTCTGTCGCGATGGCGCCATTTTTGGAAACGGTCATTCAACCGTACTCAGAAATTGCGGACAGCCAGGATAAACACTTTGAGGAAAACATTCAGCTTGACCGCGATTTAGTGATCGACAAGCAACGAATCCACCAATTGATTGTCATTTTCTTGGATAACGCGCTGAAATACACCGAGGCAGGTGCAACAATCAGTTTCTCGGCTCGAGTCGTTAACAATCGTTGGGAACTTCAAGTAAAAGACACGGGTATAGGCATCAAAGACCAAGATAAAGCGCACGTTTTTGACCGCTTCTATCGTGTTGATAAATCAAGAAGTCGCGCCACCGGCGGCAACGGTCTCGGTCTCTCTATTGCTAAGTGGATCATTGACAGTCACCGTGGTAAAGTCACTGTCACTGATAATCATCCACAAGGAACCATTTTTACCATTAGCTTCCCACTAACAAAGCCAAAAAAATAAGGGGTTTCCGACATGTGCTCACGCAAATGTTGGCAATCCCTTTTGTTATAGTTAAAAATCACAAAATCTGTTTATTAATTACATTTAAATGTTCATCAAACGTATAGTGGATTGGCTCTGCATTGGGTACCTCGACCTTACTAATGTCTGCGTCGCTAACATGGTCCAAATACTTGATTAACGCTCTCAGGGTGCTGCCATGAGCCACAACCAGTTGATTGTGACCATCAAGGAGACGTGGTGCGATTTCGTCCACCCAATATGGTATCAAACGGTCATAGGCCATGGCTAAACTTTCACCACGCGTCAAAATCGTCTTTGGAAAACTAGCGTATCGCCTGTCGTCCAAATGATCTGGCTGGTCCAAAAGTGGCGGCACAACGTTGAAACTTCTGCGCCACTTGGCCACCTGGTCTGCACCGAACTGAATTCGTGTTTGATCTTTATTAAGTCCACGTAAGGCGCCATAATGACGCTCGTTTAAACGCCAACTTTTGTGTTCAGGAATCCAAAGTTGATGAATTTCGTCCAGTACTAGGTGGGTTGTTTGTATTGCACGTTGTAGCAAAGAAGTATGCACATCTGTAAATTGTAACCCAGTTGATGCCAGAACTTTGCCAGCCTGCTGTGCCTGCTCGATTCCCTTAGGTGTCAACGGAACGTCGGTCCACCCTGTATAAATATTGTCACGATTTGCCGTACTCTCACCATGACGAATAATAACCAACTCTACCATTTCTCTCATCCCAACTCGTCTTAATTCTTCTACTTAGCCTGACGTGTTATTAGTTCACACTAATTATCGTACCATGCCAGTAAGGTGAAGTGAAACTAGTTCAAACAAAAAAGAATCGCCACAAGGACGATTCTCGTAATAAAATTCAATTTAGAAGTGGATGTATCCAGCAGCTTCGCTAGCAGAGATAGTCCGTGCGTTGTAGGATTGACCATTGAAGTTACCTTCGATGATGTTAACCGTACCGTTACCGTTAACGCCAGTAACATAAGCAACGTGCATGTAGCCAAAGAATGCAACTGAACCGGCAGTTGGTGTTTGGTTAACTGCAACGCCACGAGCAGCAGCGTTAGCACCCCAAGCATTACCATTACCAAGGTAAGCCCACTTAGAACTAGAAATACCTTCAGCCTGTAAGATACCAGCTACAAAGGCAGTACATTGGCCAGCTGGGTAACCTTGAACACCGCTGTAGAAGCCGGCAGTACCGGCAGCCTGAGCACCACCAAAGGCAGTTGAGGCTGCAGCAGGTGCTGGCGTGTTGACATTAGTCGCTGTAGTGTCATTGTTTGTAGCAGGTGCGGCTTGTGAAGTCTGAGCTTGTGAGGCTTGGGAAGCTGGTGCTTGGGAAGCAGCCTGACTAGCAACACTAGTTGCCTGTGAAGCCTGAGATGCAGGTGCTTGGCTAGCTTGTGATGCTTGGCTTGCCTGTGAAGCAGGTGCTTGGCTAGCTTGCGATGCTTGACTAGCTTGTGAAGCAGGTGCTTGGCTAGCAGCTTGTGAAGCAGGTGCTTGGCTAGCAGCTTGTGAAGCAGTACCAGTTGTGTGCAGTACTTGACCAACCATCAAAACGTTAACGTTTGAGATACCGTTCAATGAAGCTAAGTCAGAAACTGACTTACCTGTTTTAGAAGCGATGGCATTTAACGTGTCACCAGCAACAACTGTATAGTCTCCGTTAGCATCAGCACTGGTAGCTGATGTTGCAGCTTGACTTGTGGCCTGACTAGCAGTTGGCGCAGCTTGACTAGCTTGTGATGATGACGTCTTGCTGTCATTATCATCAGGAATAATCAAGTCCTGGTCAACATAGATTAAGTTGGCATCAGTCAAATGGTTCGCCTGCACAATGGCATCAACAGTGGTGTGGTTTTTTTGTGCAAAGGCCCACACAGTGTCACCTTTAATTGATTTTACAGTTGAAGCATTAGCTGATAATTGAACACCAGCCAAGACGCTGGCAGCACCAGCAGTTGTTAATAATACATTTTTAATAGACTTTTTCACGTTATTCACTCCTAAACAATTCATCCCGTTTGAACGACTCTATGTAGCAATTACTGTGATTAATACTAGTCTTCGCGTGTAACAGGTCCATACCAGCCATATAACACTTTGTTACGAATGTTACAGCAGTGTTACATCGTACCGTGAAAAGTTCTTGAAAACGCGGTTTAACGCAACTTATTGTCAAACATGCGGGCACAAAAAAATTAAGAAAAAGTGAAGTTATTACGAATTTCCTAAGGATCAAACCACTTTTTGAATTAAAACCATCATGATTGGGACCACGATAAGTGACATTAGTGTCGTTTCTGTAACCATAATTGATGCAAAATCAGCGTCTGCATGATACAACTTAGCAACCACAGGTGCGTTTGTCATTACCGGCATACAGGACTGCAGAATGAAAACTTGCTTCATCAGTGTCGGCATGTCTGCATGCATAACAAGTAATATCATCAAAACCGGCGCAAAGATGAACCGCCCAGACAAGACACCCAAGCTGCTTCGATTCAACCGCATATTCTTAAGGCCCGCATTGTACACGGAAACACCTATGAAGAGCATGGATAACGGTATCGTCAAACCACCCAGATACGTGAACGTTTGGTTCAAGAATTTTGGCAAATGCACATTGATCAAGACAAGAACAACCCCAATCATGAACCCAATCAGTGGCGCAGAGAAAATTTTACGCAAAATCATGCCAAACGTAAGATGCTCTCCCACTGAGCCATCACGTTGAATAAAGTAAACGCCGATCGTCCAAAAGATCGTCGTATTGGCCATGTAATATACCAAAACGTATGGCAAGCTCTTAGTGCCAAAGATGGCCATGTTAATTGGTAGCCCAACAAACACCGTGTTGGAATTAAAAAACATGGAGGTAAAAAGCCCCCTGCGGCTGGGATCGATTCGCAACACATACACCAGTCCCCACGCAAGAATCATCAGCAGCATCATTGAAATGACAGGGAAACGTAAATCAGGCAATAAGGCATACAATTCGCGTTTGGAAAAATCCCGTGTAATAGAAATTATCATGTATGGGGGCAAAGCTATCTGGGTGACCAACTTAGCCAACAATCTCGTTGAGTTCTCATTGAACCACCCTTTGCCTGCGAGGACATATCCCACAGTCACCATCAGAATAATAATTAAAACACCCTGTGCACTTTCAAAAAAGATTCCCATGAATTTACAGTCATTCTTTCTATTAGTTAATATTTTAGTTAATGATTTCTAGTATAGCACTCCCTTTTAACGTGATTAAAAAGCAAAAACACCACATACTGCCAGCAAGTGACAGTACATGGCGTTTACAATTTTGACGGTTAATTACTGTTGCTTTTGTTTCCTTGATGTGGGCGCCGGGTGAACAGTGCCTTTAGATTACGGCGCATAACCTGAAAGAACGTCAGCGAACGAACAATATGATCCGCATCAACGTGATTACGAATGGCACGAAGCACAGCTTTAGGATGTCGTGAGGAAAACTTGTAAGTTCCGTTCCGAGTTGTTTGAAGCGCATAACGAGGAATCACTTTACCCTTGAACATCACAGAGGCGATCACTAAATCGACATCCTCCCATGGAATCTGGATAAACTTATTGCTGTCACGATCGTTGTAAAACTCAAAGGCCTTATCACCGACCATAATCTTGCCGTAGTCGCCCAGCCCCATATAGGAAGTACCATCGATAACCATTTCAACCTTTGTATTCAGTGATTCAACCATGTTCTTCTCTCCTAACCTGTATTCAAACGCCTATCCGCATCATACTACGTTAATCACGATTTTCAAACGCAGCAACAATAACTTATTTATAATGCCAAGGGCACTTACTTTCGGTTGCCCGAAAATGAGTGCCCCTAACAAACCGTAACTTTTGATTAAAGCCAACCAACCACGTGAAGTAAAATACCAAAGATGAAAATACCAAGAATGATGATGATTGGTGAAACTTTCTTCTTTAATAACCACATACATAAGAAGGTCAGTAACAGAGCAGCTAAACCAGGAATCAATTGATCCAAGTTATCTTGCAATGTCGTTACTTTAACTTTATCTAATGACAAACCTTTACCCAAGTTGTATTGAGTTAAGGCTTCTTTGATTCCATTGGCGCCCTTTGGCAATTTATTCCAATCAATGAAGGCACCTTTTTGTTGGGTAATCCGTGAAACAACGGGCTTGAAGTCAATCTTAACCCAACGTTGAATCAGGGCTCCAATAACAAACATCCCCATCATGGAAGCGCCACGAGTAACTTTCTGTAATAAACCACCAGATAAGTCATCGGTAATCCGTGAACCGGCACGGTAACCAAATTCTTGGGTGTACCACATAAATGCCCAACGGATTAAGTTCCAAAGAACGAAGAACAGAATTGGTCCGACAATGTTACCGGCAATCGCCAATGATGCACCTAAGGCACCAACAATAGGACGAACGGTGTACCAGAAGACTGGGTCACCAACACCGGCTAACGGACCCATCATCCCAACTTTAACCCCTTGAATGGCAACATCGTCAACGGGCGCACCATTGGCACGATCTTCTTCTAAGGCTAGCGTAACACCAATAATTGGTGAAGCTAAGTATGGGTGAGTATTGAAGAATTCCAAATGACGTTTGTAAGCGGCAATTCGGTCTTCTTTTTTTGTATATAACTTGTTCAGGGCAGGCATGAGTGAATATAGCCAACCACCGTTTTGCATACGTTCATAGTTCCAAGAACCTTGAATGAACGTTGACCGCCAAGCAACCTTTAAACGGTCGTTTCTTGTTAAACTAATCTTTTTAGTATCAGTTTTATTATCAGCCATTTTCGTTTCCCTCCCCTAATTTTAATAGTCGTCCAAAATGTCGCCTAACGGATCACCGGTGTTATTGTTGCCACCGCCTCCGTTACCGCCATTTGAACCATGTTCATCGAGCTTCAAGTACATCAGAGCCATGGAAAGGCCGATAGTACCAATAGCAATTAGAGTCAGGTCAGTCAATGCAGCAAGTGCAAAACCAATTGCGAAGAAAGGCCAAACTTCGGAAGAAGCCATCATGTTGATAACCATGGCGTACCCAACGGCAACAACCATGCCACCACCAATGGCCATCCCATCTGATAACCATGCAGGCATTGCTTCAAGCATTGCCCGAACTTGTGAAGCTGGGATAATCAGCAGTAACGCTGCTGGAATCGCAATCCGCAAACCTTGTAAACAAATACAAATTACTTGCCACATATCAATCGTGCGGTAGTTACCTTTTTCAGCCGCTGCATCCATAATGTGGATGATAGCAACCGTGATGGTACGAACAATCATGGTTAAGAACAAACCGGCAACGGCCAGTGGAATCGCAATCGCGATAGCTGAACCAATACCCTTAGTTCCTTGACCACCTTGAACCAAAATAATAGCAGATGCGACTGATGCCAATGCGGCATCGGGTGCAACAGCGGCACCAATGTTTGCCCAACCTAAGGCAATCATTTGAAGGGAACCACCCAAAATAAGTCCGGCTGTCAATTGACCTGTAACTAAGCCAATTAACGTACAAGCGATTAAGGGTTGATGAAATTCAAATTCATCCAAGATTCCTTCCATGCCGGCAAAGAATGCAACGATTACAACAAGAATCATTGATATAGCAGACATTTGAAAATCCTCCTATCTATGTGGTAAAAATTATGAATTTTGTAGTTCTTTACGAGCCTTTTCAACGATGTCGTCCATGTTGGCTGATGAATCATCCGGCACTTTCCGAACGTCGAACTTAATGCCCGCTTGCTTAAGTTTATCGAAGGTCTCAACGTCTTCTTTACCAAGTGACAGAACCTTGCTGACAGCAACTTTGCCAGCTGAGTGAGCCATTGAGCCGATATTCAACGTCTTGATATCCACACCACCCTGAATGGCACGTAATGCGTCTTCTGGTGTTTCAAACAAAACCAACGCCTTTGTGGCACCAAAACGAGGATCCTTGGCAACCTCAATCATCTTGTCGACTGGGATAACGTTGGCTTTAACACCCGGTGGTGTTGCCTCAACGATCATGTTCTTACGTAGCTTATCCTTGGCAACATTATCTGAAACAACGATAATGCGGTCTGGATTAACAGAACGGGTCCATGCAGTGGCAACTTGCCCGTGAAGTAGACGTGAGTCGACACGTACCAATCCAAACTTAATGTGCCCATCGCCTAAGACTGTTCCTGGCGCAATTGCGGCTTTTGGCTGGTTACTGCCAGTATCAGCCTTGGATGCTTCTTCCTTTGGCTGTAACGACTCTGGCTTGATGCGTACACCATCTTTTGCCGTTTGTAGGATATGCGCAGCAATTTCATGTGCGTTATCCATTGTCATCCGGGAACCGTAAGCTTCAATGACCATTGGCAAGTTCATGCCGGTCACAATAGCCCACTTATCCTTGTGTTCTTCAAACAGGCTGTTTGCCTGATTAAATGGTGTTCCACCCCAAAGGTCGATCAGAATCAACACTTGATCTTGATCATCAAACGTTGATACTGCTTTTTCGAACTTGGCGTGGACATCATCTGGGCCTTCACTTGGCAGCAAGGTGACCGTTTGCACGTTCTCCTGTTTGCCGAAGATCATTTCACCTGATTGGTAAATACCTTCAGCAAAGCCGCCATGACTGGCTAAGATAATCCCTACCATGTGTGTCCCTCCTAAATTAATAAAATGTGAAGCCATTAATCATTCGCAACATTTAGTTTTAACTAAACGCTACTGGAAATCAAATCAGATGCCTTCCTGCGCCAACAACGCCATTAAATCACGTTTTTTATCCGTTGGCACCTTTCGTACTTCCAATTCGACGCCCGCATTATGCAATTCGCGGAAAGTTTGTGCATCATCTCCACCAATTGCAACGGCATCCGTAACCATCTTTTTGCCATCCGTAAAGCTCAGGCTACCGATGTTAACGGATTTAATCTCAACGCCGCTTTTAACAACGCGTAGCACATCGCGCGGAGTTTCGAACAACAAGAACGCCTTGACTTGGTCAAACCGTGGATCCTGATAAACTGAAATCAATTTATCAACCGGAATCACATTGACCTCTACACCAGCTGGTGCAGCTTGCGTGATCAACGTTTTCCTCAAGTTATCCTTAGCAACGCCGTCTGACACAACCAGGATGCGATCTGGAGAGATTGCCTTTGTCCAAACCGTAGCCACCTGACCATGCAATAATCGTGAATCAATTCTTACCAACCGAATGTCCATGCTCATTAGTTGACCTCCTCGTCAGGTGTCGTTAAATCTAAATGTTTAACGCCTGCCTTAGCGATTTCCTCTAAGTGCGGGACCACCTGATCCAATGTTTGGTTGCGAACGGTATACGCCTCAATCAGCATTGCCAGATTCAAACCAGTGATTAGACCCATCCGGTCCGTGTGCTCGGCAACGATCCGACTAGCAACATTGAACGGTGACCCACCCCACAAATCAACGAGGAACAACACCTGATCATCTTCGTCAAAACTTGCCAGTGTCCGGTCAAACTTCTTTTTCAAGTCATCTGGACCTTCATCTGGCATGAACGTCACGGTAGCCACTTTCTGCTGGTCGCCGAAAATCATCGTGGCCGATTGCTTGATGCCGTCCGCAAAACTACCATGACTGGCTAAAACAATTGCTAGCATTTCGCGTGCACCTCCCTTCACGACTTAATCAGGAACAATGTCAATTATATGGCACAAGATTGACTTTTTCACTACATACGTATTATAGCCGTTAAATGATTGTCAGTAAAGCGCTTACAATCCTGTTTACAAAAATCCGTTGAAACCATCTTGATATGTACGTGAAAGCTTGTCCCTAATATCTTAAGCACGTGACTAGCATACCGTAGTGAAGCGCTTACATCAAGTACAAATCACCCCCTAAGTGTCCGAAAAGTTTCAAAATGGACTAGACAGGTTGATAGACGGGCATTTTCTGTTTTTAAAAAATTTTTGATTTTTTTGATAAGTTATCTGCCTTTTTATATGGGTTCCATTCAGGGGGTTTAAAAGATGGTGTCGAGTGCTCTCGCTTTCATTCCTTTTGTGGTCTATTTACGGTACAAGATGCAGTGTATTCGTTCATTAAAGGAGACAACGCCTTGAATCATCATAAGACGCTATCTCCTTTAGTTTTGTCGCCTGTTCTAACTGAAAATTAGGGGTAATTTTTCTGAAATTAATCTTGTAATGCAAGTTGATCCGCATCTAAAATCGCAATTTGATTGCCGCGACCCTTCTTTAACCAACCAGCAGTCTGAAATTCATTTAATTTACGACTAATCGTTTCCGGCGTAGTACCAAGGTATACCGCAATTTCCTTCTTTTGAAGCGGCAAAGTGAACATTGTCTGCGCTGGAAAACTTGCAGCCGTTTCAACTAAATAGTCAGCAAGACGACCGCCAATTGAACTCGTGGTCACACTTGTTGCCTTACCCTCTAGTTGACTGATTCGTTTGCCAAATTCATTAAGGATACCAAGCGCTAGTTGCGGTGCCTTTGCCAACAACGCTTGAAAGTCCGACCGCTGAATTGAGCACACCTGAGTTGGCACCAGTGCTTCCGCATAACTTGTCCGTGCAACTGGATTGAAAAGTGCTGCCTCGCCATCGAAATCTCCCGACTGAAGTAAGTATAATAATTGTTCACGTCCGTTGGCGGCCAGCTGATAAACTTTGGCCTGACCAGCGGCAATAATAGTCAACTGGTCAGCCTCGTCGCCAGCGTTAAACAGCGTTGCGCCCTTTTCATAAACATGTTCATGAACAATGGCACTCACCTGCTGTAATTCAATCGCTGTCAATTGCTTAAAAATTGGTACCAGTTGAATACAATCATGTGTCCCCAGTTTCTGTTCCCGCATCTTGGCACCTCCTTATATACAAGATATTGTAACAGGTAAATCCCAAAGTAAACTTGATTTGGATCAAGCGTATAAAATGCTTTGTTTTAGTAAGCATATCTGTTACACTAAACAGTAATCGTTACAGTTTTTGGAAGCAAGCATTGTTATCGTCATTATGAAGTTAGTCAATTTTAGGAGGAATGAATTCAGTTTATGGCAAAAAAATCTAAGATCATTAAAGAACAACGCATTGAAGCTACCGTTGCGAAGTACGCTGATCAACGTGCTCAAATGAAAGCGGCTCATGACTACGCTGGGCTCGCCACCCTGCCGAAAAATGCTTCACCCGTACGCATTCACCGTCGTGATAAGATCGATGGTCGTCCGCATGCTTACTTGCGCCAGTTTGGCCTATCACGGCTCAACTTCCGTCAGCTCGCCTTGCAAGGCAAAATTCCTGGTGTGCGTAAAGCTAGCTGGTAATGCGTTAGTTCAGCCCTTTTATATAAATGCGTTTTGACTAAAAACTGCCAGAATGATGAGTTTGCTCATCACTCTGGCAGTTTTGTTTGGTCTTTTATAGTAATTTATTCATCCGTTTTTGCTGAAAGGTCCAAACTCTTACGGATTTCATTGGTAACCCGTTGTTTCTCGCTTGAACTAACCACTTCAAACGACTGGCCATTAATCATCTGACCTTGTCCTTGCATGTGATCAGTGGTCATGTCCTTCGTGGAAGACCGATAGCTAGATGCAAGTTTAACCAAGTCAGAACTGGTTAAATCTGTTTGTGACTCATTAGCAATCGAGTTTAAGAAGCTAGGATTCAAAACCGTCTGAACAGAAATGGACTTTCTAAACAGCGCTTGGACAACTAACCGTTGACGTGTTTGACGCCCATAATCGTTTTGAGGATCATCATAACGCATCCGTGAGAACTTCAAGGCAGTTGAACCGTTCATGTGGTAGGTTTGTCCCTTTACGAAAGAGGCACCCTCATAGTTGAACGTTAACGGTGATGTAACCGTCACACCACCCACTTCATTAATCGCCTTTTCCAAACCACCCATGTTCAACAACGCATAGTAGTCAATTGGAATATTTAACAGATTCTGAACTGTCTTAATGGTTGTCCCAACACCACCATATGAGTACGCAGCGTTGATTTTAGCCGGTGAATCCTGAGGATAACCAGCAATATCTGTCATCGTGTCACGAGGTAAGCTGACAAGCAGCATCTTCTTAGTCCGTGGGTTGATGGTAGCAATCATGATCGTGTCGGTTCGACCTTTATCGGTTCGTCCCAAAGCACCGGTATCAGTTCCCAAGAACATAATTGAAATTGGCTTCTTACTCTTTAGCACTGACTGTGTGTCACGCGCCTTAGTAATTCCTGCCGATTTATAAGCTTTGTTGCTGGCTGAATTGATGTTGTGATAAGCCATTGCCCCAAAACCGACAATTGCTAACACTAAGACAATGACAATGCCCCAGAACCAGCGCCAAGGATGAAAGCGGTGACGGCCATTGCCACCCTTTTTATCACTCGTTGGTTGTTCATTATGGCGTTGCATTCTTGATGGTTCTTGATTTGGTTCGTTATCCATATTCGGGTCCCCCAAGGAATTAATTCTTCCTAATTACTCACGCCTACAGATTGTAAACCAAGTTTGTCCACAAGGCGAGAAATAACGGTAAACATTTACCGTTTATACCGCGATTTTAATTTTTTCTTATGAACACTTGCCTACTTAGTTGCGCAAACGCACTTTCAACCTTTTGTTTCGAATTATCTCGTTAGTCTGTTTGTGATTCCGTTACGTCGACCAGAAGCTCCGTTCCACTGGGACCGGTCTCAGCCTGCTCCGCAGTCTTCCACCTCGACTTTAAGCCTTCATAACCCGAAGTCTCAAAGCTCGTCCTGCCTGACTAAGCGGACTCAAAACGCCCACTAAGTCAGGATTTCACGGAACTCCGTTTCTGGTCGACTTCGCTTATGTACAAAGTGCTTAGCGAAAATGCTACATCAAATAACCTGCGGATTATCGCATGCTTCTGTTGATTAAGAACAAAATTACAAACTGAGCTGGAGGGCGTCAAAATTGAATGTAAGCCGTGAAAGTGGTGTTGATTCGGCGATTTTTCCGAATTTACAGCACAGGACGGCCGTGGAGACTCGGGGGCTCACGAGGCTTCGCGGCGAGGTGAAAGACTGTGGTCTACAGGCTTGAACCGGTCCCACGACTACGTTCAATTTTGACAACCGTAAGCATCGCTTAACCACTATGTTTACCAACGATAAAAATATCCGCTACCAAACAGACAAAGTGCTCGGCAGCGGATAGTTTCAATTAAAGTACAAATTAGTTTTCTTGAACAGTTGGGCGTAACAGAATCTCGTCGATACCAACATTTTCAGGTTGGTCAATGGCATAAAGAACTGCGTTTGCCAAATCTTCTGGGTCCAAGCCGATTTCTTCTTCACGAGCACGGGCCTTCTTTTGTAATTCAGGATCGCCAACAGTCTTCCATAATGCGGTGTTAACGTTACCTGGTGATACGATGGTTGAGCGAATCATGTTAGGACCTTCCTCTTGGCGAAGAGCATCCATGATAGCACGAAGCGCAAACTTAGTCCCTGAGTAAATGGCAGCGTTAGGGTTGATAACGTGACCGGCATTTGAGTCAGTTGCGATAAAGTGACCAAAACCTTGTTCCTTCATGATTGGCAATGCGGCAGCAATCCCGTACAGAACACCCATAACGTTAATTTGGAAAGCGCGTTCCCAATCTTCAACCTTCAAATCACGTAATGGTGAGTTAGGCATAACACCGGCATTGTTGTACATAACATCGATCTTGCCATACTTGTCGTGAGCTGCCTTAACAAAGTCAGCAACAGAACTCTTGTCGGTTACGTCAACAGTCTTATAAGCTGCTTCGCCACCATCTGCTTCAATATCTTCAACTTGTTTCTTCAACAGGTCTTCACGGCGGGCACCGATGAACAACTTGGCACCATGTGCAGCTAACTTCTTAGCAGTAGCAGCACCAATACCAGATGAAGCACCTGCAATAACAACAACTTTTCCTTTAACAGTCATAACTAAAATCGCTCCTTTTTTAATTGTATGCTAAGCCCGTTCCCGAGCTTCGGCATCACTCTATAGATTTTCCTTGATCTTGTTGATAATATCTTCGTATTCTGAATCGGTTAACTTCTTAGGGTTTTCAGGGTTATTAACGAAGGCATCGTTCCAATCACTGTCGCCAGGCTTCTTTGGCACAACGTGAACGTGCAAGTGAGAAACCGTGTCGCCATAAGTTCCGTAGTTAATTTTACCAGGGTTAACGGCTTTCTCAACAGCCTCGGCTGCGTGTGCAACGTCATCGTAGAATTCGTGACGTTCAACATCAGTCAATTGGAATGGTTCGTCAACGTGCCAGTTCAAAACAACCGCGACACGACCAAGGTGTGTTTGGTCACGTGCTAAATAAACTGTGGCAACATGCAATGATTCGATTTCAATGTAATTTGCATCAAGCTTTTCAGTATGAGCACAATACATACAATCTTTTTGGAAACGTTCAACCATGATAAAAACCTCTCTTTATTTAAAATATTTGATCACTAGTTAATTGGGTGGCTCTGTGTTTCTGCATCGGCAGTAACTTCTTCATCCGAAGTCTTTGCCGTTTGAGTCGCACTCTTACTTGAGTGCAAACTGAGAACGATCAAGCCGGTAATAATCAACGCACCAGCTAAGAAGTACATCCCCACCGTTGTGCTACCAGTGGCGCTCTTTAACCAACCAATTGCATATGGTCCAAAGAAACCACCAAAGTTACCAACAGCGTTCACAATACCTAATCCAACGGCAGCAATCCGAGGATCAACCGTCGTGGTGATTGCCCAGTAAGGACCGGAGTATGCGTAAACCCCAATGGCAGACAGGCAAATGAAACCAACGGACATAACAGGAACAGATGTGGTTAATGCGGCACCGATAAATCCAAGGCCACCAAGCAATGCACCACCGGCAGTATGCCAGATTCGTTCACCACTACGGTCAGACCACTGACCGTTGATAACTAACGCAACTGCACCAAGCAGGTAAGGAATAGCACTAATCAAACCAACTTGCATTGTAGTCAAGCTGCTTGATAAGGACTTAACCATTTGTGGCATCCAGAATGTAATCCCGTACAAACCGATACAGTAGAAGAAGTTAATCCCAGTCATCTTCCAAATCTTAGCGTCCTTGAAGGCGTCAACAAATGGTGCCTTGATGACTTTCTTTTCACTTTCCTGCTTAACATCATCGGCAAGTGCTTTTTCCAACCAGCTCTTTTCGTCGGCTGTCAGCCACTTAGCAGTATTAGGTTTGTCAGCCAAGAAGAAGACGGTGTAAACACCCATTAAAATGGCAGGAATCCCAATGATAATGAATAACCAACGCCAGCCTTCAAGGTTTAAAGCCATGTGAACCTGAGTGATAATCCAAGTTGCAACTGGCGCACCAATTGAGTTTGCCACTGGCGGCGCAACCATGAATGCTGCAATGGCCCGTGCACGATCTTTACTGCGAATCCAGTACGTAATGTAAAGGGTCATGCCTGGGAACAAACCAGCTTCGGAAACACCGAGTAGGAACCGTAGCACAATCAGCATTGGTACACTGGCAACAAACCCAGTTACCAAGGTAACAGTTCCCCAGAAAACCAAGATAAATGCCATCCAACGACGAGCACCAATTTTTTCCAGCATCATGTTGCCAGGAATTCCAAACAGGAAGTAACCAATGAAGAAGATTCCGGCGATAAACCCATATGTGGTTGCAGTCAAACCTAAATCTTTATCCATCCCTCCAATGGAAGCGTACGTGATACTACTTCGATCCAAAAAGGCAATAAAGTAAATGATAAAAAGATATGGTAGTATATGCCATGTTACCTTTTTAAGAGCGCTTTGCTTAGCCTCTGTCATCATTAACACATCCTCACGCATGTAATATTTTATATTCTTGTGAAAACTTTTTCATGAAGTCGCTAGCTATCCTTCGCTTTCATAAAACATTATAGGGTAGCTTAAGCGCTTACATTTTGCCCTAATTTGCTCAATTTATGGAATTTATCACACTAAACTCATCAGGAGGAAAACCATGTCAGAAGTTCGTGACCTTCAGCTCAAAGTCTTATGGCTCAGCGGTCGCCTGTATCATCGCCATGAAATCGTCGAACCACACCAGCATGATTTTGCACAAGTCCAGTTAGTCCTTAGTGGACAGGAGTATACTGATCTAACACAGTCTAACGGGGACGATTCAGTTTCGGTAAGTGTGTTTGCAACCCAACTTGTCTTTATTCCGCCATACACAACACATTCATTTCACTTCGAACACGAAACAGTTGTTCTCGACGTTAAGTTTGACCTTCAGGCCGACATTGCCGGATTAATTGAAAAAAACGCCAGCCAACATATTTTCGATGTTGAGGACGTTTCTCCCTTTTATGCACTTTTAAACGAAGCCATTCCAGCAGAACAAAAACGATTTCCTGCTGCCGCTTTGCAACTAGATGTTGATTTCAAACAACTCTTACTGTCAACAATTTTCAAACAGCAACCGGCGGAGTCCAGCACGCACAACTTGGACCGACTTATTGATATCAATACTGATTTTCCACTATTAAAGTATCTACAAGATCATTATGCAGAGCCAATTCAGTTGCCTGAGCTAGCCGCCCACTTTAACTACAGCAAGAATTACCTTATCCGAATCTGCAAACGCGAAACTGGTCTCACGCCAATGAATCTATTGCAGCACATCCGTTTGAAACACGCCCAAAATTACTTGGAGTATACTGATTTAAGCGTTAACGATATTGCAATCAAAGTCGGGCTAGACGCTAATTACCTCACTAAGTCTTTCACTAAAACAATTGGTACCCACCCCATTGCCTATCGCAAACAAAGCCGCCAGGAACACGAACGTAACATCACATTGATGAACACGTTCAACCGGCAGTCACAGCCACAAATCAAAAATTCAGTTCAACATCCAATGGATTAACCATATTAAGGAGGCGGTTTTATTTGAAAGATCAAAATGGATGGCGTCGAAACCTAGCTGTACTCTGGCTGGGAACATTTATTGCCGGCATGGGTTTCAGTGAAATCATGCCGTTTTTATCACTGTACGTTGACCAGCTTGGCACTTTCACAAAGGGGCAGCTGACCATCTACAGTGGTGTTACATATGCGGTCACGTTTTTCGTTATTGCCGTAGTTTCACCATTATGGGGACAACTAGCTGACCGTAAAGGACGAAAACTGATGCTTCTGCGTTCAAGTGCAGGAATGGCGATCGTCATTGCCCTAATGGGGCTAGTTCATAATATCTGGATGTTGATTTTGCTGCGTTTCTTGCAAGGTCTCTGCGCAGGTTACATTCCTAACGCGAGTGCGCTGATTGCTACCGAAACACCAAAGGCAAAAAGCGGTAGTGCTCTTGGCATTTTAACTACCGGATATGTCAGTGGAAATTTGATTGGTCCAATTCTTGGTGGTGCACTAGCCGCCATCTTCTCTATTCGGATGACCTTCTTTATAACCGGTTTTCTGCTTGCAGTTGTCTTTTTTCTTAGTCTCTTTTTGGTTCATGAACATTTCACACCAATTCCACGAGCCAAGATGCAGTCAACCAAAGAAGTCTTTGCATCTTTCAAATCTGCTAGAGCAATCATCATACTGTTGATTTCTACCATGCTGATCCAAATGGGTAATAACTCAATCACACCGATTCTTAGTTTGTACGTTCGCGAATTAATGTCGCATACAGCTAATCTGACAATAGTTGCTGGTATTATCGCCGCTCTGCCTGGCATTTCAACTCTTGTATCAGCGCCGCAACTTGGGCGTTTAGGTGACCGCATCGGGACAGAAAAAGTCCTGATGGGTGGCTTTATCTTCGCCGTACTAATGTACTTCCCTCAAGGCTTTGTCAGCACCGTTGGCATGCTGGGCGTCCTGCGCTTTATGATTGGGATTTCGGATGGTGCCTTATTCCCTACCGTACAAACGTTGTTGGTCAAAAACTCTCCCGTTAACGTCACTGGGCGAGTGTTCAGTTGGAATCAATCATTTCAGGCACTTGGCAGTATGTTAGGTTCACTGCTTGGTGGCTTTGTTTCAAACTTATTTGATTACCGCGGTGTCTTTATCTTCACCGCCATCGCGCTTGCAGCGGATTTCTTACTTGTCTACATCGGTATTCCGTCCACCCGCTTTCATTTTCACGCCTCAAATTCGGAAAGTTCAAACTAGTTTTTTAAAAGGAGTTTTAATCATGGATAAACAAGACATCGAATTACTGCAGCAGGTTTACGCAACAGCAGACAAACTCGCACTAAGTACGTCATTAAATGATACTGCTGACGTTAAAGTAATTAATTTTGTCTGGTATGCCGATCAGCCAGATACACTGTATTTTTCCTCCGTTCGTGGCAGTAACGCGTTAGCAATTTACGCCAAGCACGCAGACGCGGCTCTGATTACCATTCCTCACGAAAGTGAAACCACAAATCCGTTTGTTCGCGCCCATCACGTTACCGTCACCCCATCTGACAAAACGATGGCTGATGACTTACTTCCCCGCTACTTAGAATTGGTGCCTAACTACCAGCACGTATGGGACGCCATTGGACCGCAACTTGTCGCATATGAAATCAAACTTCACGATGTTCAAGTGGATGCCGGTTTAGGCCAGCGAAAAATCAATCTCGTTTTTTAAAAACTCATCCACGACAAAAAAAGATCCTCGTAGTGAAATCATCACTACGAGGATCTTTTTAGACTGGTCAGCCTAGTTAACCAATCTGATTATGCGGCCACCGAGACTTGAACTCGGATGATCGAAGGGATCACAAGATCCTTAATCTTGCGCGTCTGCCAATTCCGCCATGGCCGCATCAACGAAAATAATTCTACCAGACATTCGCAGACTTGGCAATTACTCTTTGACATTCTCCCTGCATATTTCCGTTCAGCACCTATTTATCACCACGAAGCTGCTGCATAATTGGACCATCATTTGGCTGGGGATGCACGCCAAAGAGATCGAGGAAGAATGCCACAATTGGCAACCCAACAATCAGTCCCCAAACACCGAATATTTCTTCACTCACAATCAAGGTCATGAATGTCACAAAAATCGGTAAATCAGTAGCCGTAGCCATAAGACGTGGGTGCAAGAAGTAAGATTCAAAGAAGTGAATCACGATAACTAAGATAATCACTTCCACTACCCGCCAGATACCGCCACTAGCAAACGCAATCAACGTTAACGGCACCATTGAAATGAGCACCCCGGCAACAGGCACCAATCCAAGAATGAAGACAATGACGGCTAACACCATTAAACTTGGCATCTTTAGGAAAAATAAGCCGATGGTCATCAAAACCGTGTTAATTGAACAGATAATTAATTGTGTATCCACAACTGTTCCCAAAATAGTGACAAACTTGCGAACCAAGAAATAAACATTGGTGAAGAACTTTTTAAAACGGCTGTGTAAAAAGGCATCCCCAAAGCGCTTCATGCGGCCGTAAGACGCGGTAAAAATCAAGCTCAAGAAAATGGCGACACCCACATGTGAGAAGGCTGTGCCGACGCTTTCCAGTCCACGTAGCCCCGTTTCCAAAGCCGTTTGACCGTGTTTCATAATTTCACTACTATTGAGTGCTTTATTCACCCATGTGTCTAATTGCTTATCCCAAACTGGATGATCATTGATTGCTTTCATAATCAAATGCGGGATGCCAGAAAACTGGCTAGCCAAAGATGGTGCGGCGTAGGAGATAGCCAGTACAACTAAGCCAATCACCACCACATACACAATCAAAGTCGCCAGCACCTGACCGATGGGTAACCATTGTCGTAAACGAGTCGTCACTTTTAATGCTAAGAAAGAAAAAATCGTAATTAGCAAAATAATGGAGAGAAAGTGACGAAAACAAAACAACACAAAGATCAAAAACGCCAAGGTTAAATAAAGTTGAACGTCCTCTTTCTTAAGCCACTGATAAATTCGTTCCATACCCTACCCCCACATTCATCGATACGGCTATCATAGCGTATTCTGCCATACAGTGTACAATAGCCATTACGACATTCGAATTCTACAGACGAGTTTCACGGTTTCTTAAGATTCTTGAGTATAGGCTTCTGCCAAATTCAACCGGCCACCACAAATCCCGCATGCAAACCGCCGCGTATTGATTCGTCGACGCCGCGTGTATCGCTGACCGCACTTTTCACACTCATAAATATAGATGTGCCGTGATCGTGAGTGGACCGCCTGTCCTTGCCGATGTTTAGGTGCTGGTGCAAAACGACTGCCACCCACCTGTGCCAGCAAGGTTCGAAATTCCCGACTGCGGTGATTAAATGGCAATCCTGCCATCGATAAGTGATAGTGAACCAGCTCGTGCTTAATCACCCCTTCAAGGGTTTCCTCACCGAAATCAGTTAACATCTTCGGATTTATATCAATATGATGATCCCGAAGGTGGTAGCGGCCCCCCGTCGTTTGCAGTCGTGAATTGAACACGGCTTGATGTTTAAACGGCTTACCAAACTCCCGTGTGGAAATTTGCATGACCAACCGTTGCAACTCATCATTTGTCATTCATTTTCCTCCACAATTTCATCGCTCAATGAAAAACCACTCATCCCGATGTTCAGAATGAGCGGTTCATTTCTGTTAGCGTCATGTGCTACATTCTATACCCTTTACATACGTAAAAGAATTCAGATGTAACGTCACTAAGCGTTAGTTGCCATGATTGTCTGAATGAGACGAATGATTCGATCCATGGCTTCGTTTTGGTCAGCCTCTGCCTGAGCAAACTTCTCCGTGTCGACCGTGTGTTCCTTAACATTCAAACTGTCCGTCATCGTCTGGCAGGCATTGGCATAGGTATCATAAGCATGCTTAAGTGTCTGGTGCTTCCCCATGAAACGTGCAGGCGCTTGTAATTTTTTCAATTTATCGTTGTAGCTCAGATAACGGTCCGTGCCATCCTGAAATTCTGACTGAATATCAGCGAAATCAGCATCACTAAGGTCACTCAACTTATCAGCATCCATCGCCGTTTTTAGCTTCGTGTAATAAGGTTCCAAATCCTTTTGGACATCTTCTGTATCCGCAATTGTTCTGGACAATGTTTGCCCGTACACCATCATTAAGTTCTTTTTCACAATTAATCTCCTTGTCCGTTATTGCTCGGGCATTACCGAGCTTCGGCATCACTCTTCTAAACGTGCACTCAACTTCTGAATTCTGTGCATAAGTCCTGAGTCAAAGCATTCGGAAATGCACCGAATCATTCGACTCGTTTCTTATTGCTCGAATTCAACCAAAGTTGAGCATCACTCTTCTAAACGTGCACCTGTCGCTCAATTCCCTGTGCATAACCCAAAACTGCCTGCCCACAAGCAAACTGCGCTTGCATGCCGCCACCTTTACGTTATTGCTCGGGCATTACCGAGCTTCGGCATCACTCTTTCTTAGACGTTGCACTAATTTTACCACTTCCACGATTAAAATCATCGTCACACCTGCACCAATAACGATTAACCACTGGAACCAATCCAATGTTGTGACGTGGAAGAGTGTGTTAAACCCAGGCACAAGGATGGTCGCGGCCAACAGCACAAACGCCACCAAAATGGCCCAGTTAAACGCACGGTTCTTAAAGAGTTGCTTTGTAAAAATTGTTCCATGAATTGATTTTGAATTAAATGCATGGAACAACTGAATCAATCCAAGTGTTGCAAATGCCATGGTCAAAGCATCCGCATGAATTTGTTCTGCACCAGCATGAACGGGGAATGTCAGGGCTAGCCAGTAAACCAAAAGTGTCAGCCCACCTTCCAACAATCCCTGATAGATAATGTTGCCAAACACGCCGCCGGATAAGAAGTTTGACGTGCGACCACGTGGCTTCTGTTTCATTATATTCTTTTCAGCTGGTTCCAGTCCTAACGCAATCGCTGGGAACGTGTCGGTCACCAAATTGATCCACAAAATATGCACAGGTGCCAAAATCTGCCACCCCATCATGGTCATTACAAAAAGGGTCAACACTTCACCTAAGTTTGCAGATAGCAAGTATTGAATGGCCTTTTGGATGTTAGCAAACACTTTACGACCTTCACGAACTGCCACCACGATTGTGGAGAAGTTGTCATCAGCAAGAACCATGTCGGATGCGCCTTTAGACACTTCTGTCCCTGTGATTCCCATCCCCACACCGATATCAGCTGCTTTCAACGCTGGGGCATCGTTCACACCGTCACCAGTCATAGCGACAACTTTGCCACGTTTCTGCCAGGCATTCACAATCCGAACTTTATGCTCCGGGGCCACCCGCGCGTAAACAGAATATTGCGATACCCGTTTTTCAAAATCGGCATCACTCAGTTCGTCTAGTTGAGCACCAGTGATTACGCCAGCGTCATCGTCGGCCTTAATAATGCCGAGCCGAACCGCAATTGCCTTAGCAGTATCCGCGTGGTCCCCCGTAATCATTAGAGGCCGAATACCCGCGCTTTTAGCTTCGGCAACTGCACCAGCCACTTCTGGCCGCTCCGGATCGATCATTCCAACAAATCCAGCAAAGATGAGCTCTTGCTCAACCTTTTCAGAAGTCATGGTTGCTGGAACTGTTTCAACGGGGCGGTAAGCAAACGCCAATACTCGCAATGCCTGTACGGCCAGCTGATGATTGATCGTCAACAACTGTTTCCGAAGCTCATCCGTCAATGGCACTACTTGCCCATTTAGCTGAATCCGTGTGACCCGTTTTAGCAATTCATCCGGCGCCCCTTTAACGGTAATCCACAATGCGCCAGTATCATCCATTTTATTAACAGTCGTCATCAATTTACGTTCTGAATCAAACGGAATTTCAGCTTGTCGGGGATGTGCCGCTAAAAATTTGTCAGCAGTCACGTTATGATCCATGTTGTACTGAATCAAGGCCGTTTCCGTGGGATCTCCAACTAAGCCATCGGCCGTTAGTTTAGTATCATTATTCAACATCAACAGGGTTGCTAAAGTTCCCTCGTCACTGTCGGTTGTTGCCCCGACACCAACCTTAGCATCACGAACTTCGCCATTAACCACTAGTTTTTCAACCGTCATCTTGTTTTGGGTCAATGTCCCGGTCTTATCTGAAGCGATAATGTCCGTACTCCCCAACGTTTCAACAGCGGGCAAACGGCGAACCAGTGCATTCAGTTTGGCCATACGCGTCGTTCCGAGAGCTAATGTGATGGTCACAATAGCAGGTAACCCTTCTGGAATAGCCGCTACCGCCAATGAAATAGCTGTCAGTAGCATGTTAATCAATGTTTCATTACCACGAATCATGCCGACTGCAAAGACAATTACAGCAACCACCAGAATCAGTGCCGTTAACACTTTACCTAAATGGGCCAGATTTTCCTGCAACGGTGTTTTGCGTTCTTTAGTGTTATCAAGCATCCCAGCGATGCGGCCAACCTGCGTTTGCATCCCCGTAGCTGTAACGACCCCAACACCACGGCCATAGGTCACGTTACTATTCATAAACGCTAAGTCGCTCATGTCCCCTAACCCCACGTTTATGGCCGCCACTGGATCGAGTTGCTTAGTTACTGGGACTGACTCACCTGTAAGCGCAGACTCCTCAATTTTAAGCGAAGCACTTTCTAATAAACGCATATCCGCTGGCACAATATCACCAGCTTCCAGAAGCACAATATCACCAGGCACTAATTCGTCGCTCTTTACCGTCACTGTTTCGCCATTACGACGAACGTGTGCATTTGGCGCCGACATTTCTTGAAGCGCATTAATGGCCTGCTCCGCCTTCGCTTCTTGGAAAACACCAAACACGGCGTTAAGCACCACTACCAGTAAGATAATGATGGCATCCACCACTTCACCGGTCATTGCAGCAATGATGGCGGCCACAATCAACACTACAATCATTAAATCTTTAAACTGGGCAATAAACTTTTCCAGTAAGGTTGTTTGCCGCTTAGCCGCTAACGCGTTCGGACCGTGCTCATCGCGTCTCGTCGACACCATTTGGTCAGTTAACCCATCTCTACTTGATTTCATTTGCTGAAGGGATTCATCAACGGTCCATTGCGCTGCCTGCGGTAATTTACTTTGCTTCACTTAACATCTCTCCTTTAAATTATCGGCTGTGTACATCGCTCATGGGACGAAAAAAGACCCATGGACGCACACTAAATGTGCAGACCATGAGTCTCACTATTTAAGACAAAACCAGAACGAATCTTGTTGGTGGCGTTGTCACGGTGTCACGACACAAAATCTGTGTGCGATAACACCATTAGTTACTCCCTCATTTATCTTAAGCAAAAGTATATCGAAATGATTAGTTAAACACAAGTAATAAGTTTGAACTAACGCCAAAAGTTATCAAAAATTGTAATCGGCATATGGCGTTTGTGCATCGTCTTGTTATACCAATTTTCAATCTTTTCAGCGTCAGCGTCCTTAATCGTTTTGCCTTCCAGATAATTATCAATGTCGTCATATGTGACGCCAAGGGCCACCTCATCAGGTAACGCCGGACGATCGTCCTCCAGGTCAGCAGTCGGAACCTTCAAGTATAAATGTTCCGGTGCGTTTAAGACCTTCAGCATCGCTTTTCCTTGCCGTTTGTCCAACCGATACAAAGGATCAATGTCCGTGCCGCCATCGCCGTATTTCGTGTAAAATCCGGTAACGGCTTCGGCTGCATGATCCGTTCCTACAACAGCACCGTGAACTTCACCAGCAATCGTGTACTGAGCCACCATGCGCTCACGTGCCTTGATATTGCCCTTGTTAAAGTCGGACACCGTCAGCCCATTAGTTTCAACCGCGGCAACACCAGCGTCAACCGCCGCCTGAACATTCACCCGCATTACCTTATCGGCTTCCATAAACGTGATGGCATCCATCGCGTCACTTTCATCCGCCTGTTCACCATATGGCAAACGAACCGCAATGAATTGATACTGATCATCGCCGGTTTCCTGACGCATCTCTGCAATCGCCATCTGTGATAGTTTGCCAGCAAGTGTAGAGTCTTGACCACCAGAGATACCTAGAACGAGTGCCTTTAAGAACGTGTTCTTTTTCAAATAGTCCTTTAAAAATTCGACACTTTTTCGAATTTCGTGTTCCGCATCAAAGTCAGCGCTAACACCGAGTGCCTTAATAATTTCTGCCTGTTTTTCTCTCATGTACGAAGGCCTCCATAACTTAATTACTACTGAAATAGATGGATAGCCTAGGACTGTCCGTCAAATTTCAATTCACTGACATAACTGTGAACTTGCTTAATAATATTTTGCTTGTGATCCCAAAGCTTTTGCGATAAATCAACGGGATAAATTTGTGGATTCAGATCTCGTTTGTACTCATCCCACAACGATGCTAACTGATCTGCAGCAAACTGTTTAATCGTTTGTAACTCAGGTAACTCGTAAACTTGCTTGCCATTTTCAAAAATCGTCACCAGTACGGGACGGGCGTCAAAGTCGGTCACATCCTTATTGATATACGTATAGCTTGGATGGAACATATGCAAGCGTGACGCTTCGTCTGGCCGTTCGTCAGATAACGCAACATAATCACCTTCAGATTTACCGTCTGCTTTCTTGGTGATCCGCCAAACCTGCTTTTTACCAGGTGTTGATACTTTTTCAGCGTTACTTGATAACTTAATCGTATCAACCATTTTACCACGTTCATTTTCAACGGAGACCAGTTTGTACACAGCCCCGAGCGCGGGCTGGTCGAACGCCGTAATTAACTTTGTTCCCACGCCCCAAACGTCAATCTTAGCGCCCTGCATCTTAAGGTTGGTAATCGTCTTCTCATCCAAGTCATTCGACGCATAAATTTTAGCATTCGGAAAACCGGCTTCATCAAGCTGTTCGCGCACACGTTTTGAAATATATGCCATGTCACCAGAGTCGATACGAACACCCAAAAAGTTAATCTTGTCGCCCATCTCTTTGGCCACACGAATGGCGTTTGGCACACCTGAACGCAGTGTGTCATAGGTGTCTACAAGAAAAACACAGTCCCTGTGAGAACGGGCGTAAGCCATGAAAGCGTCATAGTCGTTACGGTACGTTTGCACCAAGCTGTGGGCATGAGTACCGCTAATTGGAATTCCAAAGATTTTACCAGCGCGCATATTACTAGTGGCATCAAACCCACCAATGTAAGCAGCACGAGTTCCCCAAATAGCGGCGTCCATTTCTTGTGCCCGCCGCGTACCAAATTCCAAGATACCGTCATTGCCAGCTACTGAGCGAATGCGGGCAGCTTTCGTAGCAATTAAAGTCTGATAGTTAACAATGTTCAACAAAGCCGTTTCAACGAGCTGACAATCCGCTAACGTTCCCTCAACTTGAACCAATGGTTCGTTATTAAAAACCAGGTCGCCTTCTTTTGCAGCACGAATCGTCCCCGTGAACTTAAAATTCCGCAGATAGTTTAAAAACTTCTCAGAATATTGTTTCATAGATGCCAAATACTCTAAGTCAGAATCAGTGAACTGCAGTTGATTAATGTAGTCGACAACCCGCTCTAAGCCTGCAAATACCGCATAACCATTGTGAAATGGTAGGTCACGAAAATATAATTCGAACACGGCGTGCCGATCAGCCACTCCATCCTCAAAGTAAGTTTGGACCATATTAACTTCGTATGCATCTGTATGAAGCGTCAGGCTGTCATCTGGATAACGCGTAACCATCGCAATTATTCCCTTTCTGTTTAGACGAATTTTTCTTAACTCTCATATTTTACCATATCTTGTGAATTTCTTTGTTAAATGCCCTCATTGCATCAAAAAACGTGTGTCCACATGACCATTCCCCCACAATTTCAACATACAAAAGAACTACTTTGCTTGTCGCAATTATGGAAAACAGTCACACAGACACACGTTTAATCATTGTTTTATTACTCAACTAACGTTCTAGGTAAAACTCAAATCGGTTACCGACATACTGGGTCCGCACATATTCAAACGGCGTACCATCATCAAGGAATGAAACCTGACGTAAACGCAATAATGGATCACTACGCTTAACATTCAAGTATTCAGCTACCCGTTCACTGGCTGTCATTGCCGACACTGTTTGCTGAGCGTGACCAACTTTAAGGCCAGCCTCGTCTTCCAGCACGCGATACAGTGAGTTAGTAACATCTTCCTTGCTAAAACGCCGAATCAATCGTTCAGGCACAGTGGCCACTTCAAAACAGATAGGTTCATCGTTGCCGAAACGAATTCGTTCCATTCGCAAAATCTGTTCATTAGGTGCGAGTTGTAATTTTTCACTTTCTGAAAGCGATGGTGTTGTGATGTGATAGGACACAGTTCGTGAAGATGGCACCTTACCAGCCTGTTCCATCAACTCAGTGAAACTAGTTACACCAGAAACACGCTCTTGCACCTTACGATTAGCTACATATGTGCCCGCGCCAACACGTCGTTCTAACAGGCCTTCCTCCACTAACGTCTGAACGGCTTGTCGTAAGGTCATTCGACTCACGCCAAACTGAATGGCAAGTTCACGTTCTGAGGGGATTTTATCCCCAACTTGCCACTGACCATCTTCCACGGCTTTCCGTAAACGATTATGAATTTGAATGTAAATTGGTGAGGCCATTTTTTTCATCCCTTAGTTTTAGTCAACCTGGCTGGAACTCAAGTAATTGAAAACTAGCTAGTCATCAAAACGACGACCATAACTGTAAGTCCGTTCCAAGTTTTGATTACGATCCATGATGTTAAAGTCAGCGTCTTTACCAGCCTGTAAGCCACCCTTGCTGGTTAAACCAAATTCGGTAGCTTGGTTAACAGAAGACATTTGAACAGCTTCTTCGATACCACAACCAGTAAAGTATTGAATGTTACGGAATGCATCGTCATAACGGAGTACCGATCCGGCCAAGTTGCCAGATTCCAGACGTGCCTGTTTGTCCTTAACAATAACCTTTTGACCACCAAGTTCACTGATTCCTTCAGGCATCCCCTTGGCGCGCATTGAATCAGTAACTAGATCAATGCGTTCAGCACCTTTTTGTTCATAGGCCAACTTGATCATATCTGGCACAATGTGGAATCCATCACAGATCAATTCACAGTACATGTTATCTTCCAACATCGCATGGCCAGTGACACCAGGTTCACGGTGCTTAAATTCACGTTGTGCGTTGTACAAATGCGTAACGTGCGTTGCCTTAGAAGCGAGCATTTGCTCACGGGTAGCATTACTGTGACCAACAGATGGCACAATGTTATGACTCAGACAGTATTTTTCGAATTCACGCGAACCAGGATCTTCTGGTGCGTATGTAATCAAGCGAACACGGTTTCCCGAAAGTTTGTTCCAATTATCGAGCAAATCAATGTTAGGATCTGAAATATACTTTTCAGGTTGGGCACCCTTATAAGTTGCGGAAATAAATGGCCCTTCAAGATGGATTCCTTGGATAACTGGGTTCTCTTCAGCAGCCTTGGCAATTCCTTCCATCGCGTGATTTAAATGTTCGGTAGACTGCGTCATCGTAGTTGGAAACAGTGTTGTGATTCCTTCGTGAACCATATCGTTGACCATCTCGTTGATTTGGTCAGGATCGCCGTCCATTGAATCAAAACTATAACCACCATGACTGTGAACATCGATAAATCCGGGAACAATTACTTTACCCGTCACAAATTCTACGTCGTCGTCTGGTTCAGCAACGTAATCACTCATCGGTCCGACTGCTTCGATCGTTTTACCAAACCGCAAATAACCATCATCAATCTTTTCTTCACCCGTGTAGATGATCGCATGTTTCAAAACCGTACTCATTGAATCTTCCTCCTCATAAATGTGCCGCTACACCTTAAACACTGGGGTAGTTAACACGCTCCATTGAAAAAGCTCATTTGGTTACGCTTTCCAGTATAGCTGGTATAGACCACTTTTTCAACGCGTTTATTCTTGATCACGCTTAATTGTGGCATCGATCCCTTTTACTACAGCAGTCATGAACCCGGCTTCTTCCATTGCTAGCAACCCAGCAACAGTTGAACCACCTGGTGAAGAAACTTGATCAATTAAATCAAACGGAATCTTGTCAGATTGAAGCACCATTTTAGCTGAACCTTCCGTTACGGCTGCAGCAATCCGCGTCGCCTCTTTTTTGTTAAGACCATGCTTAACACCAGCACGCGAGAGTGCGTCAATGAAGAAATAGATATAAGCTGGAGAACTACCTGCCAAGGCAGAAAAGGTGCTGAAATCTGCTTCCGGCAATACAGTGGTACTTCCAATTGCATCGAACAGCCCCTTAGCATCTGCTAACTTGGCACCCGTTAAATTTTCATTAACAGCTAAAGCTGTCATCCCTGCATCAATGGCTACATTAACGTTTGGCAAGGTCCGCAGAATTGGCATATCGTATCCCGCCAGTTCTTCCATTGTTTGTAAAGATAGACCTGCAACAATCGAAATTAATACTTTAGGTCCCTGGTTTAACTCGTCACGTGTCTCTTTTAAAACATCGGGTGCGATATTCGGCGTTACTGCTAACACGACAAAATCGCTGTCTTGAACGACTGCCGCATTGCTATCTGCCATCCGCACACCTGTTGAGGATGCAAACGCTTGATAGTGCTCCTTATGAGCGCTGTGCACAATGATATCTGATGGTGCCAGTGCATCTGCGGCAATCAATCCTTTGATAATCGCCTGGGCCATACCGCCAACACCAATAAATCCGAGTTGCATGAACCGTCTCTCCCCGCATCTGTTTTTAACATGCCACATCTTTATAACCACTGTCACAAAAAATGCAGATAATGTCATATCTGATTAGAATGTAACTGATATAGACCAATAATGCAACTACGAGTCACTAAAAATAATTTCCGGTCTAAGCGAGTGGTCAAAAAGAACGTAGTCAAAATTGGCTTTCCAATCTAAAGACTGCGTTCCTTGTAACTAACAACATAAGTGCCCATTGCCTAACAGCTTAATTAAATCCATTCAGCGGTGAATGAAGAACAATTATGTTGCTTAAATAATTTTTTAAACATTAGGTTAACGCTACACGCCTTAAACTATACAGTACGTTCAAGTGCTAATAGTTGCCGTTTCATCGTTAGACCACCGCGATAACCGCCCAATCCGCCATCCTTACGCAAAACCCGATGGCATGGCGTTACAATCAGTATCGGATTTTTCGCAATTGCTGTCGCAACCGCCCTAATTGCTGAAGGCTGGCCGATATTAGCGGCAATGGTTGTATAATCACAAGTCATCCCATACGGAATCAGTACCAATGCATCCCAAACAGCTTGTTGAAGACGTGTACCAGTGCCAAAATGGTCAATCGGCAAATCAAAATCACGACGTTTGCCTTCGAAGTAATCGCTAATTTGCTGTCGATACTTCGACGTTTTTTGGTCATCGGTAATTGCCTGATCAACAGCATCCACATTGTTTAAATAACCCTTTGCCTCACTTAACGTAGCATTGGGCGAACCAACAAAAACCAAGCCTTTGTCTGAAACTAATAACTGTAACTGACCAACGCTGGTATCAACGACATCATGATATAACTGGGCCATAGTTATCCTCCTAGTTTATTGATGAGTAGCAAACCAATCGTGAATTCGTTGCATACGTTCAATTCGAAAACGTGGCTTACCTATTCGCGACAGATCGTGGTTTTCACCAGGAAAACGAACCATCTTCGTTTCAACACCATTCAATTTCAATGATGTGTACCACTCTTCACCCTGACCAATTGGACAGCGAAAATCCTGTTCGCTGTGAAGAATTAAAGTGGGTGTCGACACATTGGCCACATACTTCAATGGCGAAGCATTCCACAACGGCTTTAAATCGGTCGCTTTCATCGTTCGCTCACCGGTAAGTTCCCACGGCAGGAAATAATATCCGATATCACTCGTCCCATACATACTGATCCAATCAGCAATGGAACGCGCTGTTACCGCTGCTTTAAAACGACTCGTGTGACTCTCAATCCAGTTGGTCATAAACCCACCGTATGAACCACCAGTAACGTACAATCGATCTTGATCAATTTTAGAATCCAGTTCTAGCACGTGATCTAAGCCATTCATTAAGTCAGCATAATCGCCCTCGCCATAATGACCAATGACGCCAAGTTGAAATTCCTGTCCATAGCTGGTCGAACCACGTGGATTAATGGCAATCACACCATAGCCTTCACTGGCATGAAATTGTAATTCATGAAAGAAGGTTTCCCCGTAATTAGCACCGGGTCCACCGTGAATATAGAGAATCACTGGATAATTTGTTTTTGCCTGCGCATCAATTGGCGGCAAATACCAGCCTGGTACTTCCACATCGTCATCACTGGTAAATGTAAACCGAAGCGGCTCTACTAATTGGTGAGTCGTTTCATAATGATGATTAGGATCAGTCAGGTCTCGTTCCTTGCCATCCTTCAATGCAATCGCTGAAAGTTTAGCAACTGTCGTCCAAGCAGACTGAGTGAAGAAAGCCTCGCCATGATCTGCAGAAATTGTAAAGTCAGTGACATGTCGCGGCCCTGATACGAGTTCTTGATGATCACTGAGTGAATCACCCAACGTGGCCATCATGATCCGTAACGTCCCCTGTGATAACTGGGTATAAACGTACTGTCGATCACTAACGAACGCCGCTACCCGACCACTAAGGTTTTGTTGGAAATCAGCATTCATAATCATGTCACCGACCACAACATCCTTATCCGGTGTTAGATCAGTTAGCTGTTGATCTGCGAAATGATAATTGTACAAATGTGAGGCAGAGATATTAGGAATCTCGTTTGTCGTTCCCCAAAGCAATAAATCGGTGTCACTCTCATTGAATCCAACTGGACTAAGTGAAGCTGCCATTAAGCTGCCAGTCAAAACGGTTTTTGCACCGGTTTCAGTGTCTAACGCGTATGTCAGTTCGCTAAAATCATTATCATCTTCTGGCTTTCCGGCCGTTGAATAGGTCAACAACCGCCCATCGTGAGATAGTGGGCCCATGGAAAACTTTTCCGGATTTTCAAATATTTCTGTTGCTGTTTTGTGACCGATGATCTGCTTCTTGATAACATAGCGTTCATCCTCAGCAAAATAACCGAGATCATTATCCTTATAAATTGTTTTGGTGTAGCTGATTGTCTGTGGTCGTTTAGGATCTGCCTTAGCTGGCCGTTTGCCATCTTTCTTAGGTGCGCTTTGATAGTATACGATTTGATGTTTGGCATCCCAGTCATAAGCACTGACGCCAAACTCATCAAACGTTATTTGAACTGGCGAACCACCAGTTAATGATTGCGCAAAAACCTGCCGCTGATGATTCGGATCTTCGCTGGTAAACGTCAGTACGCGCTGATCATCACTGATTGCTAGCGCATTATCCTTGCCAGACAACGTTCCCCACGTTGTCGTTGCGTGCGTATGTAAATCAAACCGTTGGATAGATGTTGCATAATCGTCTTCCTGTTCGCGCATCTGCGTTTGCAAGAAAAAGACTGCATCTGATGTCGCAACGGGTTGTGCAAGTGAAACTAACTTATACAAATCTGTGACCGCCACTGGTTGAACCATATAATCGCCTCATTTTTTATTGGTTACACTTGCAGTTATTATAGTGCTTTTAAGTCATTAACCAAACAATTAGATTACTTAAACTGTGAATCATTAATATCATCTAGCTAACCATTTAGATGATCATCGTGTTCGGCATGCCACTCACGAATCTGCGCCAAACGCTCTGCAAACCTCTTTTCAGAACCTTGGGTAGTGGGCTGATAATAAACGTGACCAATCAAATTGTCTGGCATCGTTTGTAGTGTTGTCAGCTTATCCTTCGTATCGTGAGCATACTGATAACCCTCGCCATAATGCAAGTCAGCCATCAACTTGGTTGGCGCATTGCGAATCTGTAAAGGAACTGGTTCAGCCATAGAATGCAACGCATCATGTTTGGCGGCTGAATAAGCCGTATAAATCGCATTGGATTTCGGTGCCATCGACAAATAAACCACCGCCTGAGCCAAATTAACGGTACACTCTGGCATTCCGATTAGATGAGACGCCTGATAGGCTGCCACCGCAATTTCTAAAGCTCGTGAATCGGCCAAGCCAATGTCTTCACTAGCAAATCGGATTAACCGACGGGCAACGTACAGCGGATCTTCGCCACCCTCCAACATGCGTGACAGCCAGTAAAGTGCAGCATCCGCATCAGAGTTTCGCATTGATTTATGCAATGCGGAAATAATATTGTAGTGTTCATCACCCTTTTTGTCATACATTAGGGATTTTCGGGATACTAACTGGGCGACATCGTCTTGATCGACCGTTGTTACCTCACCCACTTGCTGTCCATTCAACACAGCCATTTCTAGCGTGTTTAAGGCCACCCGGGCATCTCCGTTGGCAAAGTCCGCAATTGCCCCAATCGTTTGATCACTAATATGAATTTTTTGTTTGCCAAAGCCGCGATCGTCATGAAGCGCCTGATTTAGCAACTGAATTAAATCGTCATGCGTTAACGGCTGAAGCACAAAAACCTTGGTTCGAGACAATAGCGCCGAATTAATTTCAAATGATGGATTTTCTGTCGTAGCACCAATCAAGGTGATGCTTCCCTTTTCAACAAATGGTAAGAAAGCGTCTTGTTGCGCCTTGTTAAATCGATGAATTTCATCTACAAACACAATTGTGCGTTCGCCAATTTGTCGATTGCCTTCCGCTTCTTCCATAACCTGACGGATTTCTTTGATACCACTGGTGACTGCACTGAAGTTTATGAAACGGGCCTGCGTTTTATTCGCAATAATCCGGGCTAAAGTCGTTTTCCCCACACCCGGTGGTCCCCAAAAAATCAGTGAAGAAACCGCGTCGTCATCAATAAGTTGACGCAACACTTTGCCATGTCCAAGTAACTGTTGTTGCCCAACAAACTCTGCTAGCGTTTGAGGGCGCATTCTGCTTGCTAATGGTTGATTTGCGTCATTTTGATCAAAAAGTGATGTTTGTTCTGTCATAATTTATCCTTTTTTCAAACGTATGTTCGCATATAAGAATACCATAGTTATCCCTATAACGTAAAGAAGCAGGTATCACCTTTAACGGTAATACCTGCTTCTTTACGCTATATAATTGGGATAGCTGGATTCGAACCAGCGCATGACGGAGTCAAAGTCCGTTGCCTTACCACTTGGCTATATCCCAATAAATGGCGGAAGTTGGATTCGAACCAACGAACCTTTCGGGGCGGTTTTACAGACCGCTGCGTTTAGCCACTTCGCTATTCCGCCGTTCCTGACAACTTTTTTATTCTAACGAAAATTTCCATTGAATTCAAGCGTAATCAGGAATTATTGTAAGTTCAAAATTCTTAGTCGGGTTTGCCATTCACTCATAAAATCAGCATGGCGCCATTCTTGCAAACGGTGCGTGTTGTAGCCAACAGACTGATTAAAGTAGGTCACATGGTCAAACGTTCGTGGTTCAGGTTTAATATGCAGATGACCAAACTGCGCGTAAACAACGCGTCCCTTGGTCAAGACATCGCCGAGGCGACGACTACCATACATTGCATTTGCCATGTTCCAAAAACGATTATCATCAGTAATCCGCGTATATTCAGCCCGTGGCACGAAATGCGTGACGTACAAAACACGTTTGCTAGCCACTGTGGCATCCAAAAGTTGATTAGTCGTCTGCTGTAAGACCACATCTTCTCTTTCTGGATCCGTCATTGGCTGTTCAATGACACCATCAAACCAATAAGCGCGTTTCCACTGAGCAAAGTCAGCGACAGAGCGTTCGTTAAACAACTGGCTGGCAAAGGTATAGTCATACCACCCATTATTACCGACAATCCGCCAATCAGTCCCTGGAATATCAACAAACTGATTGTGCAGATAATGTGCGTTAATTCTGGTTTCAAGCTCGTCATACGTCACTCCGGCAGCCATATCATGATTACCAGCCAAAAAGTAAACTTCCGTTTGGCTGCCCAGTTCATGTTGTAATACATCAACATAGTGCACGGTCTTCGTAAAATCATTAAACGTGTCGCCTGCAATAATATAATACTTTACCTTTAAATCGGCTAATACTTGAGCCTGATGTTTCAATAGTTCATTGCTATCCAGTTGATTAACATCGAAGTGATTATCACTGGTCAGGGCCACACGTACCATCGTTTATCTTCACCTTCTAAAAAAATGTGCTCAACAGCTGTTGAGCACATTTTAGCACAAACTTATTTATGATTACGTTTTAGACTCTTAATCCTGGGCAATCTCGACATCTTTCATAAGGCCAAAGATTGGCTTACGGAAGGCAAACAGTACAAGTCCCAAAACAACGCTGACGGCCCCTATAATCAAAAAGTAGGAAACTTCAGTATCACTCGTGTAGAAACGAACGATTTGTGCGTTGACGGCTTGACCAGCAGCATCAGCCAAGAACCACATACTCATCATCTGTGAACGGAAGGCGTTTGGTGCAAGGCGAGTTGTAACAGACAGTCCGATTGGTGAAATCAGCAGTTCAGCGATTTCAACAATCGCCCAACTTCCGATCAACCACAAGATGGAAACACGACCAGAAGTGCCTTCAAGCCATCCAGGTAAAGCCATGAACAGGTATGAAATACCGGCAATTACCAATCCATATGCAAACTTAGTTGTGGTGTTAGGCTGACGTTTGCCCAACTTTGTCCATAAAATGGCAAAGAATGGTGTATATAACATGATAAATGCAGGGTTAAGTGACTGGAAGTACGCAGCTGGCATTGTCCAACCACCAATCTGCAAGTTAGTCCGTTGTTGTGCAAACAGTGCCAAGACAACAGAGCCTTGTTCTTCAATAGCCCAGAACAACATTGCAGCAATGAACAGCGGAATGTACGCAACCACGTGACGACGTTCGTTCTTCGTCACCTTGCGACTCGACAACATGATAATGAAGTAAACCACTGGCGTTGCAACGGCAATAATACTAATCAACAAAATGACGTTCTTAAGGTTCAATGCATCCATTAACTTCATTAAAACAAGCACTAGAATCAATGCAACGACGCCGAGTCCCCAACGAACAGCTAATGGCTTGATGTCATCACGTTCGATTGGATCTGATGGATACAAACCATCTTTGCTTAGATACTTACGACCATCAATCCAGTACTGCATCAGTCCAAAGAACATCCCAATAGCAGCCAAGGAGAAACCGAGGTGGAAGTTAACCTTTTCACCCAAGGTCCCAACAATATATGGTGAGAATAAACTCCCCATGTTGATTCCGAAGACGAAAATGTTAAATCCAGCATCACGACGACGATCTTCAGTCGTGTATAAAGCACCGACCATTTCCGATACGTTTGGCTTTAACAACCCAGTACCAACAACAATCAACGCAATGGATGCAAACAATGCCGTTGCACCAGCCGGAATGGCCAGCGCAATGTGCCCAAACATAATCAGGACACCACCCATGAACACCGTGCGACGTGGTCCAAAGACACGGTCACTCAAAAATCCACCAAGTACACTGGATAAATAAACAAGTGATCCATAAATGGCCATGATTGAACTTGCAGTAGCCTGGCTAAAACCTAAACCACCCTTATCAATGGCAAAGTACATGTAGAACAACAGAATGGCACGCATTCCGTAATAACTGAAACGTTCCCACATTTCTGTGAAAAACAGCGTTGCCAACCCGCGGGGTTGTCCAAAAAACGCTGTATCGTATTTCTTGTTTTCCAAAAGAATCCTCCTAATTTATCCCCCAATAGCAGCCCGAAGGCCATGACTTTTCGGGGATTCTTAATGCTCTAAATATTCAGTTGTAGTTCCCCGTTTAAAAAAACGATAAAACAATTATAGCGGTTATAAATGGCGATAGTCAAACCTTCTTTTAATTTATTCGCCATTTTTAGGCGAATAATTCTAATCTTTTAACCATCTTCAAGTGTTTTTCTCATGTTTAAGTGGCAAAATGCACAGAAGACTTGTTGTGCGTTTGTTGCACTTTTTTTGCTTTATGACGCTGACGAACCGTTATCTAAGGCGGCGACAACACATAAACACGTATTTTCAGATTTAGTCATCAAAAAAGCCGTCACATTTTGTGACGGCTTTTTTGATATTCACACGAATTTATGCCGGATAGGTGACTTGAACACCTGACCCTCGGTTTACGATACCGATGCTCTACCAACTGAGCTAATCCGGCAAATAGCACATCTGTTAGTATAACGGACTTTTTCACTAGCTTCAAGGCTTAATCAACGCATGACTATCATTTATTACTGAAAGGCACCGCGCCTTAATGAGGCACCGTTCACGACACAAAAAAACGCCAATCATCAGATTGACGTTTTAGTCGCATGGCGACGACCTACCCTCGCAGGGAGCGATCCCCCAACTACTCTTGGCGCGACGAAGCTTAACTTCCGTGTTCGGCATGGGAACGGGTGTATCCTTCGTGCCATCATCACCACACTCTGAGCGTTATCCACTCAAAACTGAATCATGATCTTCTTTTCTTTAACCGGACCACCACTTCGTGGTTAAGTCCTCGACCGATTAGTACTAGTCCGCTCCATGTGTCGCCACACTTCCACTTCTAGCCTATCTACCTCATCATCTCTGAGGGGTCTTACTTCCATATAGGAATGGGAAATCTCATCTCGAGGCGAGTTTCACACTTAGATGCTTTCAGCGTTTATCTCATCCATACATAGCTACCCAGCGATGCGCCTGGCGGCACAACTGGTACACCAGCGGTATGTCCATCCCGGTCCTCTCGTACTAAGGACAGCTCCTCTCAAATTTCCTGCGCCCGCGACGGATAGGGACCGAACTGTCTCACGACGTTCTGAACCCAGCTCGCGTACCGCTTTAATGGGCGAACAGCCCAACCCTTGGGACCGACTACAGCCCCAGGATGCGATGAGCCGACATCGAGGTGCCAAACCTCCCCGTCGATGTGGACTCTTGGGGGAGATGAGCCTGTTATCCCCAGGGTAGCTTTTATCCGTTGAGCGATGGCCCTTCCATACGGTACCACCGGATCACTAAGCCCGACTTTCGTCCCTGCTCGACCTGTCTGTCTCACAGTCAAGCTCCCTTGTGCCTTTACACTCTACAAATGATTTCCAACCATTTTGAGGGAACCTTTGGGCGCCTCCGTTACCTTTTAGGAGGCGACCGCCCCAGTCAAACTGCCTACCTGACACTGTCTCCCGCCACGCTAAGTGGCGCGGGTTAGAGTGGCCGTATAACAAGGGTAGTATCCCACGGTTGCCTCCTTCGAGACTAGCGTCCCGAGCTCTACGGCTCCTACCTATCCTGTACAAGTTATACAGACACCCAATATCAAGCTACAGTAAAGCTCCATGGGGTCTTTCCGTCCTGTCGCGGGTAACCCGCATCTTCACGGGTAATATAATTTCACCGAGTCTCTCGTTGAGACAGTGCCCAGATCGTTACGCCTTTCATGCGGGTCGGAACTTACCCGACAAGGAATTTCGCTACCTTAGGACCGTTATAGTTACGGCCGCCGTTCACTGGGGCTTCAATTCTGAGCTTCGCTTACGCTAACCCATCCTTTTAACCTTCCAGCACTGGGCAGGCGTCAGCCCCTATACGTCATCTTACGATTTTGCAGAAACCTGTGTTTTTGATAAACAGTCGCCTGGGCCTTTTCACTGCGGCTACACTTGCGTGCAGCACCCCTTATTCCGAAGTTACGGGGTCATTTTGCCGAGTTCCTTAACGAGAGTTCACTCGCTCACCTGAGGATACTCTCCTCGACTACCTGTGTCGGTCTGCGGTACGGGTAATTAAACTCTAACTAGAAGCTTTTCTCGGCAGCGTGACATCAACGACTTCCCTACTTAAATTTCGGTCCTTGTCACAGCTCAATGTTAAAGAAACAAGCATTTAACTCATCTCACACCTCACTGCTTGACCGGACATTTCCAATCGTCCGGATCGTTTAGCCTTCTGCGTCCCTCCATTGTTCAAACAAGTTTAACTAGTACAGGAATCTCAACCTGTTTTCCATCGACTACGCCTTTCGGCCTCGCCTTAGGTCCCGACTAACCCTGGGTGGACGAGCCTTCCCCAGGAAACCTTAGTCATTCGGTGGATCAGATTCTCACTGATCTTTCGCTACTCATACCGGCATTCTCACTTCTATGCGCTACACCAGTCCTTACGATCTGGCTTCACCGCCCATAGAACGCTCTCCTATCGCGCCACTTACGTGGCACCCACAGTTTCGGTAATATGCTTAGCCCCGGTACATTTTCGGCGCAGAATCACTCGACTAGTGAGCTATTACGCACTCTTTAAATGGTGGCTGCTTCTGAGCCAACATCCTAGTTGTCTGTGCAACTCCACATCCTTTTCCACTTAGCATATATTTAGGGACCTTAACTGGTGATCTGGGCTGTTCCCCTTTCGACGGTGGATCTTATCACTCATCGTCTGACTCCCGGATAACACATCAATGGCATTCGGAGTTTATCTGAATTCAGTAACCCATGACGGGCCCCTAGTTCAAACAGTGCTCTACCTCCATGATGATTCATCCGAGGCTAGCCCTAAAGCTATTTCGGAGAGAACCAGCTATCTCCAAGTTCGTTTGGAATTTCACCGCTACCCACACGTCATCCCAGCCTTTTTCAACAGACACGGGTTCGGCCCTCCGGTGCGTATTACCGCACTTTCAGCCTGCACATGGGTAGGTCACCTGGTTTCGGGTTTACTTCAACATACTTAGTCGCCCATTTCAGACTCGCTTTCGCTACGGCTCCGGTCTTTCCACCTTAACCTTGCATGTTAACGTAACTCGCCGGTTCATTCTACAAAAGGCACGCTATCACCCATTAACGGGCTCTAACTACTTGTAGGCACACGGTTTCAGGAACTATTTCACTCCCCTTCCGGGGTGCTTTTCACCTTTCCCTCACGGTACTGGTCCACTATCGGTCACTAGGGAGTATTTAGCCTTACGGGATGGTCCCCGCAAATTCCGACGGAATTTCACGTGCTCCGCCGTACTCAGGATCCTGAACTGAGGGACTTTGATTTCGTCTACGTGGCTCTCACACCCTATGGCGACGTTTCCCAACGTCTTCAACTATCAAGGTCTTTGGTAACTCAAATGTTCAGTCCTACAACCCCAAACTGCAAGCAGCTTGGTTTGGGCTGTTCCCCGTTCGCTCGCCGCTACTTAGGGAATCGATTTTTCTTTCTGCTCCTGTTGCTACTTAGATGTTTCAGTTCACAACGTCTACCTTCAACTAGAGTATGTATTCCCCTAGTGATAATCAGCGGTTAAACTGATTGGGTTTCCCCATTCGGAAATCTCCGGATCAAAGCTTACTTACAGCTCCCCGAAGCATATCGGTGTTAGTCCCGTCCTTCATCGGCTCCTAGTGCCAAGGCATCCACCGTGCGCCCTTTATAACTTAACCTAACAGTTCATACGAACTGCGGTTATGAGTTTAGCGATAAACAATTTAACTTGTTAAAAAACTCAAAAACGCGGTGTTCTCGGTTTAAATAATAAAAAGAATCATGATTCAGTTTTCAATGTACAACGTTTCAGGTTGGTCACTTGCGTGACCGATTGGAGGATAATGGGCTTGAACCACTGTCATTCATCTGCAAGCAGATGCCGCTCTCCCATCTGAGCTAATCCCCCATGTCATCGTCTGACATGGTGTGAGGTAAATCCCTCAAAACTGAACAACGTTTCCACTAATGTGTAAGGTTCCGATTTGTTTCCTTAGAAAGGAGGTGATCCAGCCGCAGGTTCTCCTACGGCTACCTTGTTACGACTTCACCCTAATCATCTGTCCCACCTTAGGCGGTTGGCTCCCGAAGGTTACCCCACCGACTTTGGGTGTTACAAACTCTCATGGTGTGACGGGCGGTGTGTACAAGACCCGGGAACGTATTCACCGCGGCATGCTGATCCGCGATTACTAGCGATTCCGACTTCGTGTAGGCGAGTTGCAGCCTACAGTCCGAACTGAGAATGGCTTTAAGAGATTTGCTTGGCCTCGCGACTTCGCTGCTCGTTGTACCATCCATTGTAGCACGTGTGTAGCCCAGGACATAAGGGGCATGATGATTTGACGTCGTCCCCACCTTCCTCCGGTTTGTCACCGGCAGTCTCATTAGAGTGCCCAACTTAATGCTGGCAACTAATCATAAGGGTTGCGCTCGTTGCGGGACTTAACCCAACATCTCACGACACGAGCTGACGACAACCATGCACCACCTGTCTTTCCGTCCCCGAAGGGAACGTCCGATCTCTCGGATTAGCAGAAGATGTCAAGCCCTGGTAAGGTTCTTCGCGTAGCTTCGAATTAAACCACATGCTCCACCGCTTGTGCGGGTCCCCGTCAATTCCTTTGAGTTTCAACCTTGCGGTCGTACTCCCCAGGCGGAATACTTATTGCGTTAGCTGCGGCACTAAGGGGCGGAAACCCCCTAACACCTAGTATTCATCGTTTACGGCATGGACTACCAGGGTATCTAATCCTGTTTGCTACCCATGCTTTCGAGCCTCAGCGTCAGTTACAGACTAGGTAGCCGCCTTCGCCACTGGTGTTCTTCCATATATCTACGCATTCCACCGCTACACATGGAGTTCCACTACCCTCTTCTGCACTCAAGTTATCCAGTTTCCGATGCCCTTCTCCGGTTAAGCCGAAGGCTTTCACATCAGACTTAAATAACCGCCTGCACTCCCTTTACGCCCAATAAATCCGGATAACGCTTGCCACCTACGTATTACCGCGGCTGCTGGCACGTAGTTAGCCGTGGCTTTCTGGTTAAATACCGTCACTATCTGAACAGTTACTCTCAGATACGTTCTTCTTTAACAACAGAGTTTTACGAGCCGAAACCCTTCTTCACTCACGCGGCGTTGCTCCATCAGGCTTGCGCCCATTGTGGAAGATTCCCTACTGCTGCCTCCCGTAGGAGTCTGGGCCGTGTCTCAGTCCCAATGTGGCCGATCAGCCTCTCAGCTCGGCTATGCATCATTGCCTTGGTAAGCCGTTACCTTACCAACTAGCTAATGCACCGCGGGTCCATCCTAAAGTGATAGCCGAAACCATCTTTCAAGCGAAAACCATGTGGTTTTCGTTGTTATGCGGTATTAGCATCTGTTTCCAAATGTTATCCCCCACTTTAGGGCAGGTTACCCACGTGTTACTCACCCGTTCGCCACTCACTTCAATGTCTCGTCAATCTGGTGCAAGCACCGTCAATCAAAAACCGAAGTGCGTTCGACTTGCATGTATTAGGCACGCCGCCAGCGTTCATCCTGAGCCAGGATCAAACTCTCAAATTAATGAGTTATTTGAAATAGCTCTTGTTTTGTTGTTACTTGGTTATAAAGTGAATTGACTTCACAATTGTAATTGCTTCGAACTTTCGTTCAAAGGCCCTACACATTTGATTCGTCGAAACGTTGTTCAGTTTTCAAAGATCTACATCATCTCATGCAATTGGTACATATCAGACGACTTAGTAATCATATCAATTTAACTCTTTGTTGTCAACGATTAATTTGAATTAATTATTGACATTTTTTAAATTGGTATAGCTGCCATTTTGCGACTCACATTTGAGTGATCTCTTTTGACAACGTTATCTAGATTATCAGTTTCAGCTTTTATCGTCAAGCACAAATATCAATTATCATTTTTTTCTCATTTAAAATCATAAAAGCATTCGAATACACCATTTGCCTCAAACGGATAGACCACAAAACCGCCTGTGATTCGATCCTGTTGAAAAACTAGATAGCTTAAAACCGCCTTTAACATCTTACCACTACACCGCTATGTTTTCCTACAAAAAAAGTGACGATCACAATAAATGCGATCATCACTTTTTAGCTCATCGTTCATCTATAGACTTAGCTGCTCACAAATACAGAAGATCATGTAGATGACTAAGACTATTCATTCTCACTATTATCCTCAGCGCGCATCGTTGGGAACAACAGAACATCACGAATCGACGGTGCATCTGTTAATAACATAACCAAACGATCGACACCGATACCTAGACCGCCGGTTGGTGGCATGCCGTACTCTAAGGCCTCGACGAAATCTTCGTCAATCAATTGAGCTTCGTCATCCCCAGCATCCCGTTCCTTAGCTTGTTGCTCGAAACGTTCACGCTGGTCAATTGGATCATTTAATTCAGAGAACGCATTCGCAAACTCGTTCCCCATGATGTACAGTTCAAAACGATCCGTAAACCGTGGATCATCTGGATTCTTCTTTGCCAATGGTGAAATTTCCACTGGGTGTCCATAAATAAACGTTGGTTGAACTAACGTGTCTTGGACTTTGTCTTCAAAGAACTGGTTAATGATATGACCAACAGTCCAGAACTTCTCATAGTGAATGCCGTTTTTATCGGCCAACGCCTTTGCTTCATCAAGTGACATTGGCTTCCAGAAATCAATGCCTGTCACTTCTTTAATGGCATCTACCATGTGAACACGTTTAAAAGGCTTATTCAAATCAAGCGTTTGATCCTGGTAAGTCACAACAGCGTCAGGGGTTACTGCATGTGCAGCCGCCTTAAAAATGCCCTCTGTTTCGTCCATGACATCATGAAAGTCCCAGTAAGCAACATATGACTCCAACATTGTAAACTCAGGATTATGACGCGTATCGATACCTTCATTACGGAAAACACGGCCAATTTCGTAGACACGTTCCATACCACCGACAATAAGGCGCTTTAAATGCAGTTCCAAAGCAATCCGTAAGTACAATTCAATATTTAACGCATTATGGTGCGTGACAAACGGACGAGCAGCCGCACCACCAGCAATATTGTGTAACACTGGTGTTTCAACTTCTTGGAAGTCTAAGCCATCTAAATAGTGGCGAATGGCAGTAATAATCTTTGTCCGCTTTTGGAAGCGAGCAAAGCTGTCATCGTTGGCAATCAAATCCAAATAACGTTGACGGTAAATCTGTTCTTGATTCGTTAAACCGTGGAATTTATCCGGCAATGGCCGTAACGACTTACTCAAGAAGGTAACTTCCTGTGCACGAACCGTCAATTCGCCCATATCCGTTTTGATGACATCACCTTTAACGCCAATAAAGTCACCAATATCGGAACGTTTGAAAACATGGTACATGTCTTCGCCAATCACATCTTTACGAACGTAAATTTGGATTTTGCCCGTACGATCCTTTAAATCCGCAAAACCAACTTTACCTTTACCTCGCTTAGATACCATTCGCCCAGCAATAGTCACTACGTTAGCTTGAGACTCCAACGTTTCTTTGTCTTCCTCGCCAAACTGATCATGCAACTGTTGAGCTAAATGTGTCCGATCAAAACGATGCCCAAATGGTTCAATGCCTTCATCGCGCAATTCTTGTAGTTTTTCACGACGAACCTTCATCTGGTCATTCATGCTTGCTTCTTGCTTTGCCAAATTAATCCCTCACTTCTGTCAATTTCTCACAAACACCATTCTACACTAAATAACCTTTAGCTACCGGCAATTTGTGAACTTTCACGGGCATCCCGTACTGCTAGCTTATCCAAAAAACGATCGAAAATGTCATTCATTTCTTCCTGCGTGTCAGCATTATTCAATGCTACCTTAGTTCGCGCCGAGTGAGAAATGCCCTTCAGATAGTATGTCGCCTGTCCTCTGAACTCGCGGGGGCCAACATGTTCACCCTTTAGATCGACCAGCCGCTGCAAATGTTCTTTGGCAGTCGCCACTTTTTCGGCTGGCGTTGGTTCTGGCAAGATTTCGCCAGTTTCAAGATAGTGCGCCATTTGACCCAATACCCATGGATTACCTTCTGCAGCGCGGCCAACCATTGCTGCATCTGCGCCAACCTCTTCAATCATCTTCTTGGCGTCTTGAGGTGTTTGAATATCACCATTCCCCATAAATGGAATATGAATCTCCTTGGCCACTTCATGAAGGACATTCCAATCTGAGTGACCTTCATAGAACTGATACCGTGTTCGGCCATGCATGGCCAAAGCCGAAGCACCACCACGTTCAGCTGCTAAGGCATTCTCCACCGCATAAATATGATCAGGATCCCAGCCTGTCCGCATTTTAACGGTAACTGGCTTTTTAACCGCATCAGTCACGTACGAGACCATTTCATACACCTTGTTAGGGTCAAGCAGCCAACGAGCACCAGCATCCGTTTTGACCACCTTGTTAACTGGACACCCCATGTTGATGTCAATGATGTCTGCTTCAGTGTGTTGATCAACATATTCTGCTGCTTGGACCAATGTTTCCTTAGTGCCACCAAAAATTTGAATACTCATCGGGTGTTCGGCCTCTTCAACCTTCATCATGGATAGGGTTTTCTTATTCTTATGCATAATGCCGCGGTCAGAAATCATCTCGCAAACGACGAGTCCAGCACCGAATTCTTTACAGATAAGTCGAAACGCCGAATTAGTAACACCTGCCATCGGTGCCACCACAATTTGATTCGGAATCTCAATATCGCCAATTTTCCACTTCATCGTTTTCCTCCGTTAAGCGTTCTTTTCGCTTAAAATCGTTTGTAGTTCCTGTTCACTAAACTGATATTTGTTACCACAAAAACGGCAAACTGCTTCAGCACCGTGATCTTCAGTGATCATATCTTTAAGGTCCTTGTCTGGTAAACTGGCCAGGTCTTTGGCAAATTTATCCTTTGAACAATCACATTGAAAACTGACGGGTACACGTTCCAAAACTTTGACCCGCTCCTTGCCAAACAGATCATTTAAGATGTCTTCCGGCGTTTTGCCGTCACGGAGTAACTGTGACACTTGAGGTAAGTCCTTTAGACTTGCTTCAAGCTCTGAAATCGCTTTATCAGACGCACCTGGCAACACCTGAATCATGAATCCGCCGGCAACCCCGATGCTATTGTCCTTCTCAACAAAGACCGACACGCCAACCGCTGATGGAATCTGTTCAGATTGTGCTAAGTAATATGTGAAGTCATCGCCTATTTCACCGCTGACCAAAGCAACTTGACCAGTGTATGGTTTATCCAAACCCAAGTTTTTGGTAACCGACAACGCACCGTTCTTACCAACAGCGGCACCAACATCAATATGTCCCTTATCATTTAATGGTAAGTGAACATGGGGATTTACAATGTAGCCCTTAACGTGGCCATTGGCATCTGCATCAACCACAATCCCCTTTGCTGGTCCATCTCCCTGAACCTTGACAGTCATACTTTCCTGCCCCTTCATCAACGAAGTGGAGAGCAATAATGTTGCTGTTAATGTGCGCCCTAGAGCTGCTGAAGATGCACTCCACGTGTCGTGTCGCTGCTGTGCTTCCGCAACAACATTGGTTGAATTGACGGCATAAGCACGAAAATTACCGTCGTCAATAATACTTTTAACTAAATAGTTAGCCATAGTTTACTCCTTGAAAAAATTCTGAAAGTTAGTATACCGCAATTACGCTAAAAACGTTAGTCAAACGCCAGTCTTCCATTTTCTAAAAACAAAAAGCACATTATCGAAAACAACTTAATTTCCGATAATGTGCTCATTATTATAACTGGTTGGAGTCTGAAGAATCATCACTGTGATCCGCACTTGCAGCACTATTAGCTTGGCTGTTTGCACTTTCACTTGCAGATTGATCAGGTTGAGCAGAGTCTGAAGTTGACACTTCGTGTTCTGCCGCACGTTCCTGTTCACGTTGTTGCAAGGCACTCTTGGCCTGTTCAAATGTTGCCGCTTGCGGATTTTCATCTGCAGGCTGCGTCTCAGGCATTTTACCTGTCTTGAACAAACTAAGGATTTGCTTTTCATCCAACGTTTCATACTTCAACAAGGCTTCCGCAATCAGCTTGTGCTGTTCACGATGACTCTGAATGATGTTAACAGCTTCCGTGTAACCTTCTGTAGTCAAACGGCGAACTTCTTCATCAATCAGTGAAGCCGTTTCTTGTGAATAATTTGGCTGTTGACCATATTGAGCCATCGCAGCTTGGTTTTCGCCTTCAAGAGCGACCATCCCCAATTTGTCACTCATCCCGTACTGAGTAACCATTGAACGGGCAATCTGGGTTGCTTGTTCAAAGTCGTTTGAAGCACCAGATGATTCTGAGTTAAAGATGATTTGTTCAGCGGCACGACCACCCATTAAACCAGCAATCTGTTCGTTAGCATCCTTTTTACTCATCAACATTTGATCTTCACGTGGCAACATGATGGCATAACCACCAGCGCGCCCACGAGGAACAATCGTTACTTTATGAACCACCCGTGCATCATTGAGTACCAACCCAACGATTGTATGACCAGCTTCATGGAAAGCAACAGTTCGACGCTCTTGGTCAGAGATAACCCGGTCATGTTTAGCCGGCCCAGCAATAACTCGATCTTCAGCCTCATCTAAATCAGCCGCATCGATTTGAGTCTTACCACGACGGGCTGCTAACAAAGCAGCTTCATTTAGTAAGTTAGCCAAATCTGCACCAACAAACCCTGGCGTCTGTTTCGCAATTTCTTTTAGATCCACATTAGCTGCCAAAGGCTTGCCTTTTGAGTGAACCTTCAGAATTGCTTCACGACCTTTAACGTCAGGACGACCAACCAGGATCTTCCGGTCGAAACGACCCGGACGTAACAAAGCTGGGTCCAAAACGTCAGAACGGTTAGTGGCTGCCATGACGATAACACCTTCGTTACCGGTGAATCCATCCATTTCAACCAACAATTGGTTCAATGTTTGTTCACGTTCATCATGACCACCGCCCATGCCGGTGCCACGTTGACGTCCAACGGCATCAATTTCATCAATAAAGATAATCGATGGTGCGCTCTTTTTGGCCTGATCAAACAGGTCACGAACACGACTGGCACCAACACCGACAAACATTTCAACGAAGTCTGAACCAGACATAGAGAAGAATGGTACGCCAGCTTCACCGGCGACGGCCTTCGCTAACAATGTTTTACCAGTACCAGGCGGGCCCTCAAGTAACACACCCGCTGGAATATGAGCACCCAGCGTGGTGAACTTATGAGGATCCTTCAAGAATTCAACAACTTCGACCAATTCTTGTTTCTCTTCTTCTTCGCCGGCAACATCACTAAAACGAACGGTGTTGCTCTTAGGATCTGCAGGTTTAGCACGGGACTTTCCGAAGCTCGTGACACCGCCACGACCACCAGCACCGCCTTGGCCTGCCTGACCCATCATCATGTAGAAGAAGAAACCAATCAAGACAATCGGTAAGATTAAACTAATCAGATTAATCCAAAAACCACTAGATTCTTCTGCCTTAGTGTCCATCTTTACGTTATGTTTAGCAGCGGCATCCGTTACCTGTTTTACACTTGCGTTATTTTCAAGAATAGAACTGGTAAAGCTCTTTGCCTTACTGGATTGATTGTTACCTAGTCCAAGTGCTGAATTACTGTTATTGGAAACTTTTTGAGCTTTCCGATACTCACCGGTAATCTTGTAAACACCACCAGCAGGTTGCACCTGAAAGTTCTTAATTTTGTTATCCTTTAAATTACGAACAAATTCACTAGAGCGAATATTCTGAGTCTGTGATCCGGAACTATTGCCAAAGAAGAAATACAAGATTCCCATAAATGACAAGAAGATCACGATCCAGAACAGGCTGTTGCGGACTGGTCCGTTTCGGCGTGAGTTCATACAGTGCCTCCTGACAGCATAATTCAGTATTTTTTGTCCAGAAAACTGAACTGAACGGGTTTATCCCCGTTGATGAATCATATCATAGCACAATTGACCTATCTTGACCAAACAAAAATAACGCTTATTTTCGCTTTTCTCAAAGTTTCTTGAGAACGCTCTCGCTGACTCTCAGTTCCACGGTCATTTCGGTTAACACACTATTCCTTATAACTATTAATTATCGTTCTCGTAGACTTCCGGTTTAAGAACACCGACGTACGGTAAATTCCGATAAAATTCTTTATAGTCCAGCCCATAACCGACCACAAATTCTTTCGGCAGTTGGAAACCGACATAGTCAGCTTTTGCCTCAACGACACGCCCTTCTGGTTTGTCCAGTAAAGTACATACTTTGATGTCCTTAGCGTGACGTTCATTCAGCAAATCGATCAAGAACTTAAGCGTGCGCCCGGTGTCAATAATATCTTCCATGATAATAACGTTACGGCCCGCGACATCCGCACTTAAATCATGAATGAGCTGAATCTCACCAGTTGAAGCCAGACCGCCGTGATAACTGGACACATCAATGAAATCTACCTCTGCCATAATGTCCATTTCCTTCATCACGTCGACCGTCCAGAGAATAGCGCCCTTAAGAACTGAAATCAAAATGGGCCGTTTGTCACGGTAATCCTCTGTCAACTGCATCCCTAATCGGTGTGCGGCAGCCTTAATTTCTGCCGCACTATAGAGCGTTTTTTCAATGTCGTTATTCATGTTCCACTCCTTGCCTCAATCTCACGCAAATTTCGACTAACTGATGGTCCGGCTTCGTGACAGCTACGCGACGACCAACTAACCATAATGGCTCATTGTTGACTGTCGTCACAATCAACTGATGTGAACGCTCCTCCAATGGCAATTTTTGGTTGATCAATACTCGTCTAACTGATTGATGTTGACCGTCTTTCAATGCCAACTGATCCGTGGCTTTAGCCTGTCGAATCAGCAATGGTAATTCACTTGTGTCAACATGCAAATGTACGCTCAGAAAATTGGGTTGCATGGTAACTACTTGTCTTGCGTCAAACAGTCCTACTTGACACGTCCCTGTCACAGCCGTCCATTTGTTCAATGTTACCATAGTTTCCCGTACTGGTTGTTGCCGGGACGCGTTTTTTTGTTGATTATTATCGGATCGTTTAAAAGTGAATTCATCATAGCGTCTACACAGTTGCCAACCTGATCCCAAGTCAACGTTAAACTCAGACTTAGCAGACATTAGCGCATTAACGGCGTTGTGCCATGCAGCTAATTCAATTGGCGCAATCAGCGCATCAGTTACTCGTTCCGAAAACGCCTGACGTAGTAGCAACAGAGTCGGCATCGGGTGCCGTAATAAAGCATCAACAGAATGGTCAATACCGACAAGTGCTAATGAGGCTTGCTGTTGCAAATATATATTAACAGCGGCTTGATCATTCAAATTATTTGCAAAATCGTGTTTGAACGATGGATTTTCCGACGCTAACAACGGTAGGATTTGATGGCGAAACCGATTTCTTTTGGTTGTCAGCTGCGTATTCGTTTCGTCTTCAAACGTCTGCAGGTCTTGTCGACGCGCATAATCGCGAATGGATGCCTTACTAATGCCAAGTAATGGGCGAATCAGGTCGCCCTTGCCAAATGAACGTTTCCAAGCAATCCCCAACGGTTCCATCATGCTACGACCTTCAACGAGTCGCATAAGCCCAGTTTCTGCCATTTCATCTTCTTGATGTGCCGTTGCCAGCAACGTCGCATGATGCTCTGTCATCACCTGTTCAAAAAAATGGTAGCGAAAACGGCGAGCCGCAGCTTCAATACCTACCTTCGGATGATCCTTTGACAGCCAGTGGGCAACGACCAGGGGTAAATTGAGCTGGTTGCAATAATCCCTTAAAAAGGTTTCTTCCACATCACTTTGCTGTCGTAGTTGATGATTCACATGGGCGACAACCACGGCAGGTCGTTGCAAAGTTGGCAAGTTTAAAAAAAGGTCCAGTAATGTCATTGAATCTACACCTGTGGATACAGCAACGACCACTGTATCATCTGATTGCCACAAATGATGTGTCTGGTTCGCAGTCAAAAACTGCTGTAAAACTCGATCCATCGATTGACTCCTTTTTGACCGGTCAGCAAAATTTCCATTCAGTAAACAGTTGCTTAACCAACATTCCCACTTGATCAACATACCGGTCAAGTTTTTTCACTAAATAATAAAAATGATCCCGTTCCCGGATTTGGGAATGGGATCATTTACATCAAAACAAGTCCCTGTGATTTTGACATTTAACGTCAATCAACCAAATGGCCTTTATCACAAGTGACTCGCTCTAAATTATTAGCTGCGACGACCACCACGGCCGCCACGCTTTCCTTCAGTATTGTGTTTAAGAGTCGCAAGTCGCTGCTCACTATCTTTTAGGAAGCTAGCCATCATGCCATCAAAGCTGTTATCAGGTTGATGGCTTCGGTTACCTCCGCGACTATTACCGTGCTCATTGCGGCCACGATTATTGCTGTGGTTGTCGTGACCACCGTTATGAAACTCGTGCCCCTCATGGCTTTCGTGATGTTCATGATTCCCACCACGACTATGTTCGCCATGAGATTGAGTTGTTGCAGGACGGTCTTCAGCAGCCTTCATGGAAAGGGCAATTTTTCCCTTTTCCATCGATAACACCTTTACCGTTACTTCATCGCCGACATTCAGAACATCATGAATATCTTTGATGTACTCATTCGAAATCTGGCTGATGTGAACTAAACCACTTTGATGTTCGCCTAAATCGACAAACGCACCAAAGTTCGTGATACCTGTTACCTTGCCAGAAACCTTGTTACCGACTTCCACTGCCATAAAAAAATATATCCTCCTGCATTAGTATGATACATATCGTAAAATTACCATGATTGTAACATAAAACAGTCGCGGACAAAGTCACTGCGGCTGTTATTCAACAAATAACTATTTGGAATTCTTCGGTAGATTGTAAACAATCTCACCATTCTTCGAATAAAGATACTTATCACGAATCAATTGTGTTAGATAAGTATCGTTATGCAATTGTTTTACCTGTTGGTTAAGTTGACCATTTTTTTCAGTTGCTGTTTTGAGTTGGCGGCTTGTCTTGGCATTTTCCGCATTAATCTGGTTAAGATTAGCGACATTTTTTTCATATGCCCAAAAACTAAGCACAGCAATCACAGCAAACACTGCGATGATTCTTAAAGCACGTCGCCGACGACGGTGGGACAAATCATGTTGTTGCTGATTATGTTGACGTTCGCTCTCACGTAACCGTTTAACATAATCGTTATTTAATTGATGAACAGATTGTCCGTTTTCCATCGTTTTTTGGCCACCTTGTCACAGATTCACTTTTTTCTAAGCAACTGTTTAAAGTATAGCAACGGAAAAATTGAATGTAAATGACAATTCCGTTACACATCAAGGGTTTAAGTCCTTCTTAATACGAACGTACTTTCGTTATGCAAGCGGCGGCCCTACTCCTGAGTGCGGTAATCCTTGGCATAAGTTTCAGACACAATCTTGTACATTTTTTCTGCGTCCTCTTTTTTTGTTGTTTCTAGTAATTGTTCTACTTTTACCGTTAATGTTTTGTTACCAAATGCAATCACCAGTTCATCATTAACATTCACGTTACTGGATGACTTTGCTTGGTTACCGTTAATCGTAATTCGTCCCTTATCGGCAATTTCTTTTGCTACTGGACGCCGTTTGATGATTCGGGAAATTTTCAAAAATTTATCTAACCGCATCGTTAGTTCCTCACTTTTTTTATTTTACTTTATTTTTATCTCTCACAAGAATTAATTATTTTCAAACTGCACCATGATTTTCAATAACCGTTTGCCACCCGGTAGTGTCAGCCACTCACGCGTCGAGAAGAGGCGGGTCCACAAAGCCATGCCGACAAAAGTTATGACACCAACGATAACACCAACTAGAGTAACCAAAATGGCGGCTATTCGGCCTGGTCCCAACGACACCTGCAGTTGATTGGCAATAAAACCGGTGATAACAGCCATTACCATGGTTGCCAAACCTAGTTTGCGGACAAATCGACCGCCTGTTAATGCTTCACGCATTTCTGCTGGACTGCCAAGCCAGATCACCACCAGCATGACAAACAAACTAATGACTGTCATCCAACTGGCACCATTGATACCAAACGAAACAACCGCCTGATAGTTAAATAGTGCTTTAGCCAGCACTCCAGCTAATAAGGCCGTTAATGACAGCCGATACTGGTTCATACTTTGCAAAATACTATTATACGTGCTGATTAGACTTGCAAAAACAATACTTAAACAATAAATGGCAAGCGCCATACTGCCGGTCATACTGCCAAACAACACCAAGTTGATCATTGGCATTAACACTATCAACCCCGCAGTTGCCGTTACCGACAACGCTACACTGACATGAATCAACGTCGTCAACGTTGTTTGTACCGCTTTTTCACGTCGCCCATTAAGTGCCGCACTCAAGGTTGGCAACAATGTGGCAGAAAAGCTGGTTGCCACGACCAGCCCCAATTGGATCAATGGCTGAGCCCTGTCGTACACACCCTTAAGTGATTTGGCCCCAGCCTGGGTCATCCCCGCGCTAACCAAACCACGTTTGACCGTGAATGAATCAACCAACTGAAGTAACAAGACGACTGCCGCAAACAAGCAGATTGTGCCGCCTTCACGCAATAATCTGCGAGCCAAAACTAACCAATCATAGTCTTTTGGTAGGACGGCCTGATCCTGCTGGCCAAATAATTGTTGATAAAATGGCACAAACACGATCAATGCCGCAACTGCACCAAACAGTGCACCACTCATTGCCCAAGCACCCATGCGATACACAATCCAATGCTGAGAAGCGGCTAACCAGGCAACTACAATAATAATGGCAACCCGTAGCACTTGTTCAACGACCTGAGAGATCGCTGTCGGCCTCATGTCGAAAAGTCCCTGTGCGAAGCCACGTCCCACCGCTAAACCTGGCATAAATAAAGCCATTCCCGACACTACTTGAATCAACGGAATTAACCCTCGATCACCCATCGCAGTCGCAATTACGGGAGCACCGAAGAATAGGAGTCCAAACAAACAACCACTAAAGACAGCTAAAATACTCAAAACCCGTTTGGCAACCTGACGACGAACCGCCACCTCATCGATTTCGGCAATGAGCTTTGAAATAAATACCGGTAACCCACTCAGGGCAAACGTCATCGCGATTCCATAAAGTGGGTACACTTGCTGGTAGACATAAAAACCAGTATTGCCGACCAGGTTTTGCAACGGAATCCGGTAAAATGCACTCAACACCTTTGCAATCAGCGCAGCAAAGGATAACAGTAAAGCGCCGTTTACCAGACCGCGTGATTGCCGATGCCGTTTAGGGTGCGACGATGTGGCTGCTTGCTTGCGCATGGTTACTCCTTTCGTTCAGCCGTTGATGCCGTAGTAGCTAATTCTTCTGCCCTATCCGCCAGAGCACTGACAAATGCGGACAAAGATGCTAACCACTGAGCTTCGGTCATTTTCGGTTGAATCACAAGTTTGACCATCATCTTACCATCTTCATCACTGACTGTCGCCCGTAATTTAGTGCTAGCCAACGCCTTAAAGATATCTTCACCATTGAACAACACAGACCCTTGTTTGGACAAAGTCACATTGATGTTGTCATCCACACGCCGAATTTTACTAATTAGAGCTTGATCAGCCACCATCTTAAGGTGCCCGATAGCTAAGAGATTGGCAACCTCGGTTGGGTAATCACCAAACCGATCGATCAAGTCTTCATCAACTTCCACGTACTGGTCTTCATTTTCCAATTCACGAATCCGTTTGTAAATTTCAATTTTCTGACGTTGATCTTCAATGTAAGTTGCTGGCAGGTACGCCTCAACACCTAGTTCGATCTCGGTATCAGAACGAACCTTCACTTCTTTACCGCGCTTCTTAGCAACTGCCTGCGATAACATCTGGGTGTACAGATCATAACCGACGGAGTCAATAAACCCATGTTGCTGCTGACCAAGTAAATTACCGGCACCACGAATCGAAAGATCCCGCATGGCAATCTTAAATCCAGAACCTAACTCAGTGAAATCTCGAATCGCCTCAAGCCGTTTTTCACTTTCTTCTGTCAGCACCTTATTCGGTTGATAAGTGAAATACGCATATGCCACACGATTACTCCGACCAATCCGACCACGCAACTGATAAAGTTGAGATAAGCCCATTCTGTCGGCGTTTTCCACAAACAACGTATTAACGTTAGGAATATCCACACCAGTTTCGATAATCGTTGTCGTTACCAGCACATCATATTCACCACGAATGAAGTCGTAGAGCACACTTTCCAGCTGGTTTTCACTCATCTTACCATGAATATAAGCAACCCGCGCTTCGGGCACCAGCTGGCGAATTTGTTCAACCACCCGCTCGATGTCGTCAACACGATTATGCAGATAAAACACTTGACCACCGCGAGCCATTTCACGGGCAATGCCATCCTGCAACGCAGCCGGACTAGATTCCATCACGTACGTTTGGATCGGGTAACGATTGGCTGGCGGTGTTTCGATAACTGATAAGTCTCGCACACCAATCATTGACATATTCAGAGTTCGTGGAATTGGTGTGGCCGTCAGTGTCAAGACGTCCACTGAAGAACGCATTTGCTTGATTCGTTCCTTATGTTTGACCCCAAAGCGCTGCTCTTCATCGACTAGTAATAAGCCAAGATCCTTGAATTCAACGTCTTTTGATAACAAACGGTGCGTCCCGACAACGATATCAATATCGCCGGCTTTTAACTCAGCCAAGGTTGCCCGCATCTGGCTTGGCGTATCAAACCGTGACAGAATGCCAATTTTAATCGGAAAACCTTCAAATCGTGACACCATGGTATCGTAATGCTGTTGAGCCAAAATGGTGGTTGGTACCAAAAAGGCTACCTGACGTCCATCTTCAATGGCTTTAAACGCAGCCCGGAGTGCAACCTCCGTTTTACCAAAACCAACATCCCCAACTAACAGACGATCCATTGGCTTGTTACGTTCCATATCATGCTTAATTTCATCCGTACTTCTAAGCTGGTCCGGTGTTTCCACATAAGGGAAGGCCGCTTCAAACTCCTCTTGATAGGCATCGTCCTTCGGGAAAGCATGGCCTTTTTGCGCTTCACGAGCGGCGTAAAGATCCACCAGTTCATCAGCAATGTCCTCAATCTTGCGAGCCACACTGCTTTTAGTCTTGGCCCACTCGGTTCCGCCAAGTTTATTGATGCGCGGAGTTTTGTCTTCAGATGAAACATATTTCTGAATCAGATTTAACTGGGTGACCGGAATAAAGATCTTCGCATTGTTTTGATAATCAATCGTAATGTAATCCTGGTGCACACCATCCACTTCCATGGTCTGCATGCCCTCAAAACGACCAATTCCGTGGTTGACGTGAACCACGTAGTCACCAGGCTTCAATTCCGTGTAACTACGCAACCGCTCAGCGTTAGCTAAAGTCTGCCGACGCGCACGTTTTTTGGTCACCTTGGCAAACATTTCAGTTTCCGTAATGACCACCAAGTTAGCACTTGGCAATTCAAACCCACTTTGCAATGTAGCAGGCACGACCTGGACACTTTCCGGTGTCAAGTTAGTTGCCTTATCCAACGAAGCGGAAATACCAAAGTCGTGAAGCGTATCGTTGACCTTGCTGATTCGATCTTCATTGTTGACCATAATGACAACCGTCTGCTTCTGCTTTTGCCAACGTTCAACTTCGCCCTTTAACACGGGCAGCTGACCGAAAAACTTTTGCATTTCACGGCTGACAAAATTAGTCAGCTTGTTGAAACGAACATTGCCCATCCCCTTCTGGAACAGTGAGAAGAAGACTTGTGGCCGTTTAACCTCCCGCATTACGGTTCGGAAATCTAAACTCAAGTCTTGGTCAGGTAACATTTCGTGCGTTCGCAAACGGTCGGTGATCCAGTTGGCCTCATCCTCATCGATACGTCGATCAGTGTCTAGTAAACGACCATAGTCATCAACCAATACTAGTGCATCTTTGGGCAAGTAATCCATTAGCCCAGCAGTTTGATCGTAGAATAAATTTGCGTACAAGCCTAATTCAGGCGTGGCACTCGGGGTCGCATCATCAGCTAGTAGCACACTAAAATGAGCTAGCAAAGCTTTCTTATCTTCGCCAGTCAACGATTCGGCCTGTTTGTTAACTTGCTTTTGCAATGCTTTCTTACCAGCAGCTAATTGCGCATCACTTACCAAGAATTCAGTTGCCGGCAAAACCGTCACGTTATCAATCGTATCAATACTACGTTGGTTTTCTGGATCAAACGTCCGCAAAGAATCCACTTCAGTATCAAAGAAATCAATCCGCACTGGATAATCCGCGTCCAATGGGTAAATATCCATAATCGAACCACGAATCGCGTAATCACCAGGTCGTGCCACTAACTGCTCATGACCGTAACCCATTTGGTGTAACTGCGTTTGCAAGTTAGTCATGTCATAGTTTTTGCCGGTTTCAATTACCAAACTGGCCTGCTTAAAATCAGCAGGTTGTGGTAAGAAACGGCGTAATCCAGCTAGATCCGTTACTACCATAACCGGTTGATCAGATTGCAACGCATGCAGTGCCTGCACACGTTCAGCCCGTGATTCTGGTGAACTGGTCGCAATTTCTGTAGCCAACATTTCTTCTGCAGGAAAATTAAAAACCTGGTTGTCCGGCAATAAATTTTGTAAATCATTCACAAGCTGACCAGCATGAAATGCCGTGTCTGTCACCATTAGTTGTGTCTGTTGCTGGTCCATGAACATGGTCGCCATCAGCAGTGTCCGCGCTGAGCCGTTAATACCAGTTACTAATTGTCGTCCCATGTTGGTCGCGGCAACAATTTGCTGATATTCGGGCGCACGGCGCAAAAAATCCTGAATTTCCATAAATAACCTTTCTAGTAGTACTCGATAAATTAATTAAATTCGTTCATTACTTCGTCAAACTTTGTTCCTTCAACCCACTTCTCAATTGCTGCTTGAGCTTCGTCCATACCACTACGAATACCAATCGTTTGAGTAGCAGTGAAGCGTCCAAGTACATAGTCAACGACGCTCATTCGCGTTGGGTGATCGATGCCGACACGTACTCGTTTAAATGCCTGAGTGCCAACGTAAGCAATGATGCTCTTGATGCCATTGTGTCCACCCGCAGATCCTTTTTGGCGCAAACGAATTTTGCCAATCGGTAAATCCATATCATCATGGACAATCATGACATCTTCCAACGGAATGTCGTAGTAGTCCATTAACGGACGGACCGCACGCCCTGAATCATTCATGTATGTCGTCGGTTTTACCAGTAGGACCTTTTCACCACTAATCAAAGTGCTACCGATCAGCGCTTCTTGTTTAGCACGTTTGAACGTCACACCATATTCTTCCGCGACATGGTCGATTACCATAAAACCAACATTGTGTCGCGTACGGTCATACTGCGGCCCAATATTTCCCAAACCAACAATCATTTTCATTATTTGATAACCTCAATTTATTTGTAAACTTAACCAACGTTTGAAAACATGCAAAAGTGCTGGTAAATCACAATCACGTGATCTACCAGCCACTTTTGCGAATTGGTTAGCTGCCATTAGCGCCTGCCTTGTGCGGCGAACGCCCTGCTCTTATCTAGGTATCAATTATAGCACAAACGTTGTCGTACCACACTCATTAGAACCTCATGACAAACGACTTAATCCTGTATTTCACAAAGTACCCTATGATATAATGACAGTGGTTTCAAATAAAAATTTATTAAGTGAAGGGATGATTATTTTGGCTGCAAATCATCAAAAAGTTGTACTAGTCGGCGATGGCGCTGTTGGTTCTAGTTACGCATTTGCCATGGCACAACAAGGACTCGCAGAAGAATTTGTCATTGTTGATATCCTTAAAGACCACACTGAAGGGGACGCACTCGATCTTGAAGATGCGCTCGCTTGGGTTTCACCAAAGAAGATCTACTCTGGTGAATACAGCGATGCTAAGGATGCCGACCTAGTTGTTATCACAGCTGGCGCACCACAAAAACCAGGCGAGACACGTTTGGACCTGGTTAACAAGAACCTCAAGATTTTATCAACCATCGTTAAGCCAATCGTTGACTCAGGTTTCAAGGGCATCTTCTTAGTTGCTGCAAACCCTGTCGACATTTTGACTTATGCTACTTGGAAGTTCTCCGGTTTCGACAAGAGCCGTGTCATCGGTTCAGGTACTTCTTTGGATACATCTCGTTTACGTGTTGCTTTGGGTAAGAAGTTTAACGTTGACGCACGTGACGTCAGCGCCTTTATCATGGGTGAACATGGTGACTCTGAATTTGCTAACTTGGACGAAGCTACAATCGCTGGTAAGCCATTATCAATGATTGCTAAAGACCAAGGCGTTTCTCGTGAAGAACTTGAAAAAATCGAAGACGAAACTCGTAACAAGGCTTACGAAATCATCAACCGCAAGGGCGCCACTTTCTACGGTGTTGCCACTGCTTTGATGCGAATCTCACGTGCCATCTTACGTGATGAAAATGCTATCTTACCTGTTGGTGCAGCACTAGATGGCCAATACGGTTTGACTGATACCTTTATTGGTACCCCAGCCGTTATTAACGGTGAAGGTTTAGACCACGTTGTGGAAGTACCTTTGTCTGACAGTGAAATGGACAAGATGCGCAAATCCGCAGCAACCTTAAAAGAAGTTCGTGAAAACGGCTTTAAGGAAACTGGTTTGTAATTAACATTCTTTGAAACATTTAAGGCGTCGACGCTTGGAATATCCGGGCATCGACGTTTTTTATTCTAAAGGGTTTTGCCGTTAACGGTCAGGTCATTGCAAACGAATTATAAATTTACGAGTCCCCTTTTTATGCCCCGAATGTGGTATGATGATTGCAACTATTCTTATCATTTTTTAATTTTTTGGAGGAACATCTATGTTATTAAAAACACTCGTTAAACCCTACGAGAGCATCACGACCGTCCGCGAAGATGTGTCACTGGAAGAAGCACTTAAGGTTCTTGAAGATTCAGGTTTTCGTTGTGTGCCCATTCTAGACGAAACTGGCAAGATTTTCCGCGGTAACATCTATAAGATGCACATTTACCGTCATAAGTCTCGTGGTGGTGACATGAGTCTCCCTGTAACAACACTATTAAAAAATGCGACTAAGTTTATTTCCATCAACGATGCCTTTTTCAAGGTGTTCTTCTCAATCAAAGATTTGCCTTACATTGCTGTCTTGGATGAAAACAATTACTTTTACGGTATTTTAACCCATACTCGACTGCTGGACATGCTGTCACAAAGCTGGAACTTCAACGTTGGGAGTTATGTTTTAACCGTCGTATCACAAGGTGAACGCGGTGATTTGACAAACATGTCGAAGATCATTACTAAATACACGTCTATCGCTTCATGTATGACTTTGGACGTGCAGGCTGGCGAACTAGTTCACCGGACGTTGTTTACCCTTCCTGCCGATGTGGACGAAGAACGTTGCGAGAAAATCATCAAAGCATTGAATCGCAAACAGTTCCGTGTGTCGGAAGTTGAAAACTTAAAGACAGAATAACCGCTAGTTAGGTGACTGTTTAATAAAATCAGGTAACGAATTGACGTTCTCGTCAATTTGCTGCCTTTTTTTGTTGAAGGTTGCTCCCTAAGAATTTAATTGCAGTGTTTTACTTTCCGCTTCCAGTTGTCAGTTTTTGAAACCTTCTGTGGGGACCAGTCCAAGCCTGAAAAACGTCTTGGGCTTCGACTTGAAGCCCCCCAAACCGGGTCTTCAAGCTCGTCCGCGGCCTAAATTCGGACAGTTCACCGAATTAACGCCGCCTTCACAGTCGGTTTCAACACTGACGCCTTCCAGCTACTAAAGTTAAGTTGCTTCACCACCATACCCTTTGCACTCATCAAGAACAGGCAACGATTTCAAAAGTCCCGTTAAGAAAGATCGCCATTGTTAGCCCAGCATTTGATCAACGTCGGCAATTGTCACTCAGCGTTGGAAAAGCCGCAACGATCTGATCCTCGATGTACAAACCTTGAAATTAGTATTTACTTGCAGCGTTTAGTCATTTCTAGTGGCAACCTACTGTTACATCAGCCGTAGGGCGGCCGCGTTGAAACCGATTGTGAAGGTGATGTTAATCCGAATGCATTTTTTCGGGTTTACATCACGGACGGTCGCAAAAACTGTTATGAAGTGACCCCCTGTCAAGAGCCGAACTCCAATTTTTTTTCGATTCCATCATTGGCACTAACAAACTTCAGATGCCCCTGTCTCTCGACATTTAACCACTCTGTTATACGAGGATTGGCTACCTCAGGTTAATGGTCCTGTCGAAGGCGTTGTAATCTCGGTTCGTGGATCACAGATCGACGCTAATGTGTATGGCCATACACATTAACAACCTGTGCCATAAAGTCTTTATCGCAATTCGCCAGACCGTTATGCGTCTGAAGCTTGTTGCTACCAACATGGATTCGTCGTGGCTGGGTTCGGTTGTCCTAATACCTTGTTGTTAGTTTAATCCGCAATTCCTGTACCATCTGTTTAATCGGCAATGCGTCCGGTCTCCATACCCCAAATATAGCCAGCCAGTTTTCTTGCAACTGCCGTAACGGCCACGTTATATGGCTTCCCAGCTTCAATCATTCTGTGAAAAGTTCGCTGAAGATGAGCCGATGCCCGGTCCGCATAGCTAATGACGCTGGCATCTTGTCCTACTTGCCGGGCCTTTACTAGCCGCCCTTTATAGCCGACGCGTCCCTTTACCAGAGCTTGACTAGCCTCAACCAGCGTCGTCCGAACAACGGAGTTGCCTTGCTTGGTGATTGAACCCTTGTGCGTGTGTTCACCACTGGAATGTTCCGATGGATTTAGCCCGGCATACGACATAAACGCTGGTGCACTTGGAAACCGTTCAAAGTCCGAAATCTCAACTTGAATCGTCATGGCATTCATTGTTGAAAGGCCCTTCATGCAACACAGCCGGTTCACTGGTTGTTCGTAACGTTCCTGGTGCGAGAATTTTTCAATCAGCTGGTCGTAACGCGCGATTTTTTCAATCAGTTCCGCCAGCTGAATCAAATATTCATCTACTGCCAGTTGGAGCGTATCAGACAACTTCAAGGATTTGATCCACTCAATGTGGGCTTGTGTCCATTTGGTCTTGGTACCTTGGTACTGAAAGCCATGCCGCAAAATTAAGGCGCCAAGCTGTTGCTTAATGCGGGTTGCGGACTTCTTCTGCGTATTACGCATCCGCATAAATTCCTTGACGTCATCATCTTCTTCATCCGGAATGTGTACGGAGCGGTATGTGTTAGCGGCCAGATTACGGGCAATCATCTTCGCGTCCATCTTGTCATTTTTAATCCGCTTATTCTTACCGGAGCTGTACATTGTCGAAGGCGCCATAATCACGCAGTTAACGCCAAGTATCTGTAATGACTTGCTTAGTGAGAAGCCTAGAACACCGGCCTCATAACCAGTCAGAAATTCGGTTCTCGGTCCAAGTTCCTCCGATAAGCGATCAACAAACTTTTCCACTAGCTTAGGATCCGACGCACACTTAGTTTCCCGGATGATTTCACCAGTGTCTTTATCTAATGCACAGAGACTGAAGCTTGCTTTGTGGACATCCATACCTACGTAAACTACACTTGTCATTGTGGTGACCTCCTATTGTCTTATGGGTAGGGTTGTGTGTTCTTCTTCTAAAGACATTATCAACCTGAATCCCCGAGTCGACAATCTAGGGGGTCACTTCATATTATCTCGGCCTTTCACGAGGTTCTGCAGCGAGGTGAAAGACGGTGCACTTTCGGCTTGAACCGGTCCCACAATCGGTTTCGAAAGCGGCCAACCGAAGGCGAAAGCAATACCACGAAAAATTGCCCCGAACACAAAACGAGCACTCATGAGAATTTGAAACTCATGAATGCTCGTTTTTAAATTTAATTTCGTTCAACTAAACCAACGCTGATACCAAGCGCATGATCAACACGCTTCATGGCGCCATTATCGAGGTGCGTCACACGATCGCGTAAACGTTGCTTGTCAATCGTGCGAATTTGTTCAAGCAAGATAACTGAATCCTTGCCCACTCCGTTTTGATCCGCCGGAATACCGATATGTGTCGGCATTTTTGGTTTACTTATTCTTGCTGTAATAGCGGCGACAATCACCGTTGGACTGTAATGATTCCCAATGTTGTTTTGCACAATTAAAACAGGGCGCATGCCGCCCTGTTCAGATCCCACGACTGGGGATAAATCTGCGTAAAATATGTCGCCCCGTTTAACTTCAACTGCTGCCAATTGGGACACCCTCTTCAAAATATGTAGTCGGAGCATTCAGCTCCTAAACCAATGTTAACCCGTTACGGTTATTGGTCAAGTCTGGAGGCCTCTGCCTCAGACGCAGAAAACTCATCTGCGATTTCTTCATTCAGTTGACCCATAGCTAAGTAGCCCTGAGCTAACTTGTTTAAATCAGCAGACTCATGGTTTTCTAAAAAATGGCACAAGACAGTGTTAATTAGCTGGTCCTGATCAACACTAAAAAATTCACAATATGCTTTAAGGTCCGTCAGTGTTGTATCGTTAAAACTCACTGGGACCTGATGTGCATCACTTGCCATGGCTAACTCCCCCGCATTTTTACAACTACCAATCAACTTGGTAAACTCATTCTATCATGAAGCCCACAGAATGTCGTTTGCAATTCAGAAATGTAATATTTCGTTTTACCGATGCTTACCGGTTTTCATACACCCGCGGAACCCGCATGCCTAAGGTGGTGGCGATTTCATAATGAATCGTCCCAGCGTAATCAGCAACGTCCTGCATTGTAATCGTTTGTTCACCATCCTGACCAATTAACGTTACACGTGTGTCAACTGGATATTCATGTGGCAGACGAACCATCAACTGATCCATACAAACACGTCCAATAATTTCACAATATTGCCCATCAACAAGCACGTGAAATCCTTGCATTCGCCGTGGATACCCATCAGCGTAGCCAATTGGCAAAGTGCCGACCCATTCATCTTCCTTAGCCGTATAAGTCGCACCATAACTGACTGATTTGCCCGCCGCTAGATGTTTGACAAACGCAAACTGAGTCGTCAACGACAATGCTGGTTCCAATGGATAAGGTGATGTGATTGAGCCGCCAGACGGGTTCAATCCATAGATGCCGACACCAAAGCGAATCATATTCCCATTACAAGCATCGTGCCATAATGACGTCGCTGTGTTCGAAACATGAACATAGCGGGGCTTTTCTGGTAGAACCGCCATAAACGCTTGCCACCGTTGACACTGCGTATTGAAATACGTTGTATCCTGTTCATCAGCCGTTGCAAAGTGTGTGAAAATCCCCTCAAAAATAAACGCATCTTCATGGTTCCTCAAGAAGTCGACAGCCGTTTTTAAAGCAGCCGGTTCTTGGAAACCAATGCGGCCCATTCCCGTATCCAAACCGAGATGAATCTTCAATGGTGCAGCCTGGGCATCCTCTAGTAGCGGCAAGGCTGTCGCCAACCAATCTAAATCACCCACTGTTAATGAAATTTCCTGCTCAGCAGCAAGACCAGCCCATTGTGGCTGAGTGATGCCGAGCACCAAAATCGGTACGGTAATGCCTGCCGCCCGTAACGTCAGTGCCTCGTCCAAAATCGCCACACACAAACCTGTTGCGCCTGCTTCCAAACATGCCTGACCGGCTTCGATAAGGCCATGTCCGTACCCGTTCGCTTTTACAACCGCAAACATTTCCGTACCTGGCTTAGTCCGTTTTAACTCTGCTTCTACATTATGCCGGATGGCCGCTAAATTGACGTGGGCCACCGTTGGTCGGTGTAAACCAATAATCTGTGCAGGTACCGTATTAATCGCTTCTTTCATATTACCGTGTCGAATCCACAGTTTCTAAAATAACTTCTGTCATGACCAGTGTTTCAGTATGCGAAATAGAAATATGAGCTGGTCCGTCAAACGGCTGTTTGGTAAGATGCGGTTTGCCCTCATCGTCATCCAAAATTTCAACATCTTGAAAACCAACGGCACTGCCTAACCCTGTCCCATAAGCCTTACTATAAGCTTCCTTAGCAGAAAAACGGCCAGCCAAAAATTCATTTTGACGCTGACCTTTCAACTTATTCATAACGTCTTGCTCTGCAGGTGTCAAAACCTTGGGAACAAATGCAGCAAAACGTTGCCGTAGTGTTTGAATCCGATTAATTTCTGTTAAATCAATGCCCGTTCCGTAAATCATCCGAACCTCCGCAAAACTTAATCACACCACAACGCGTGGTTAAGCAAATTCACTGTTCATGAACGTCTAACGGAAATTATAGCATACTGACACAGTGAAAAAACGACCTATGAAAAAAGGATTCAGCTCCACCTGACGTGTCGCTGAATCCTCACCCTGCAATGCATTAGTCATTCAGACTAACTCATGCAACTATTACCTTATTTATGGTTGATTGAGTAACCATGTTTGTTGCCGCCATGATTGCTGCTCCCGCCATTCCGGGAACTGTTACTACGTGAGCTGTTGTTACGGGAACCTGACTTGTGATCAAAACGACCACGGTTACCATTTTCACGTTCACGTGAGTTCCGGTTGTTACGACCATTACGGTTATTACCACGATAACCACCGTGACCACGGCCACCACGGCCATTGCCCCGGCCGCCACCATGACGACTAGGCAATGGGCGTTCTGGTGTAATGTGAACTGGCGTATCGTGTTCATCACCAGGCGTCAAGTTACTCAATAAAGCAGCAACCAATTCTTCTGCATCATAACGATCCAGTAATTCGGTAGCCTCTTTATCGAACTTGGATGTATCTGTCTCTTTAACCAGGTCCGCAACCTTGTTTTCGGCAGCTGATAATTGACCAGCAAAAGCCTCGGCAACTGACGGTGGCTTGAGGGGCAGCATCCGCACCTTGGTGAGTTTTTCAATCTCACGTAAGTAATCCATTTCGTTTGGCGTAACAAACGTCAAACTTGTTCCATGGTGACCGGCACGACCAGTACGGCCAATCCGGTGAACATAGCTTTCTGGATCTTGTGGAATATCATAGTTATAAACGTGAGTCACACCGGAGATATCCAGACCACGGGCCGCAACATCAGTTGCAACCAGAATGTCTAGCTTACCATCACGGAATTGTTTAAGAATTTGTGAACGACGCTGTTGTGTCAAATCACCATGAATCCCAGCGGCATTGTAGCCACGGGCTTCTAATCCCTTAGACAATTCGTCAACTCGACGCTTCGTGCGACCAAAGACAATGGTTAAGTCCGGATCCTGCACATCAAACAGATGTGTCATCAAATCAAACTTTTCGTATTCCTTTGATTTCACGTAGAACTGATCAACTAAATCAGTGGTCAGTTCCTTTGCCTTAATCCGTACTTCATGAGGTTCCTTCATGAACTGAACCCCAATCCGTTTGATCTTATCAGGCATGGTAGCTGAGAACAACAATGTTTGACGTTGTTCTGGAACTTGCTTGATGATACTTTCAATATCATCCACAAAACCCATATCAAGCATTTCGTCGGCTTCATCCAACACTAACGTCTGAACGTGATCCAAACGAACCGTTTTCCGGTTAATGTGATCCAGTAACCGGCCTGGAGTCCCCACAACAATCTGTGGGTGGTTCTTCAAGCTGTTAATTTGACGGCGAATATCTGCGCCACCATAAACAACTTGAACACGGGCATGTTCGTGCTTACCCAAGCGGTAAAGTTCTTCTTGAGTTTGAATCGCCAACTCACGCGTTGGTGACACAATCAATGCCTGGACGTTTGGATTTTCAGTATCAATCTTATCCAAGATTGGTAACCCAAACGCAGCCGTTTTACCAGTCCCTGTTTGGGCCTGACCAATGACATCCAATCCCTGCATAACCAACGGAATGGTTTCTGCCTGAATTGGGGTAGCTTCTTCATAGCCACTGTCATCAATGGCTTTTAATAGCGCCTTGTTAAGGCCTAGTTCTGCAAACTTCAAATTAGTTCCTCCTCAAATCAAAAGGTTTCATCGACACTAGCAAAAATCCGTCTGCTAAAGCGTGGGGATGCCCGTTTTGATTTGTTATTCTTGTGTGTGTTATTCAATTTTCGTTCATATACGCTAAAAAACGCAACTGTAATAGTTTAACGCGTGAGCGCTCGTTTGGCAACTAAGAGTATTAACTCAGCCATTAAACTTAATTAACAAACCTGGCAGATCCGCCCACCTAAGCCTGTGTCACGCCGTTTTGCAACGCATTGAGAACAGTCTCTAAATGCTCGCCATGACTTGCTTTAAGCATCACTTCATCACTCTCAGTTAAATCGGCCATTAAATCGGTCGTTAGCTGCGCTTTCTGATCATTCTCATAATAATGCAGTTGATCAGGTGTATAGCGATCGGCCACCGTGTCCGCCAGTGCCTTCATGTGTGGTCCAATCAGGTACAATGTTTGAATTTTTGTCGGATCCAATGCCTCAGCAACCGATGCGTGTAATTCATCAGCATTATCACCGAGCTCCAACATATCACCTAGAACGGCAACATGCCGACCCGCTGCAGGTGTATCGCCAAACATCGTCAAAACGTCCTTCATCGCCGTTGGATTAGCGTTGTAGATGTCGCTTAAGATAGCTTCGCCAGCTAAACCCGTCAACCATTCTGTTCTGTTAGACGTTAAGTTAACTTCGGCCAGTCCTTTAACTAAATTAGCCGTCCGAATGTGAAACAACTGACCCACTGTTAAGGCAGCCAATGCGTTGTTGACGTTATAATCACCCAACAACGGAATCTTAAACGTTTCGTCAGGCCATGCATTAACCTTGAACGTCGTTTGGTGGAACTCGTTGTCCTGTTCAATATTCGTCGGATATAAGTGATTGGAACTCTGTTGACCAAACGTCACATGTTCGTTTGGCACATTCTCTGCCCGGTCCGTCAACAATGGTTCGTCACCATTAAACACAAACCGACCGTCATCCTTAAGACCGTGCGTAATTTCTAACTTGGCATCGGCAATTTTGTCCCGGGTACCAAAGAATTCAATGTGCGCTTCACCGATCATCGTGATTACAGCTACATCTGGTTGAACCAGCTTGCTCAAAAAGTCGAGCTGACCAAACCGGTCCATACCCATTTCAACGACTAACACTTCAGTGTTGGCATCCATCGATAACACAGTAAATGGCACACCAACCTCATTATTATAATTAGCATACGTTTTGACGACATTAAATTCCGTTCCTAAAACGCTAGCAGTCATATCCTTTGTCGTTGTTTTACCATTACTACCCGTAATCGCCACTACTTGTGGATTGATTTTCGACAACCAATGTTTGGCTAACGCCTGCATTGCAGTTAACGGATCATCAACCAGCAATACTGGAAAGTCAGCCGGTGCTTCAGCAGCCCGACTAACTGCCCATAAACTGGCAACAGCGCCGTGTGCACGTGCTCCAGCAATGAATTCGTGACCATCGTGTTCGCCAGGAAGTGGCACAAACAAGGCCCCTGCCGTTAATTGACGACTGTCAAAGTGAACGGATGTCACCGTTACTGATGCCCAATCGCCCAAATCATTTTGTGCATCCACCGCTGCTGCGATTTCAGCTAATTGCATTTTCATCTTTTACCTCTCGTTGCGCACACTATGCGCATCTCTGGATACTAGTGTTGATGTTATGGAATCCATAATTACTTAATTTATTAAATTGCGCTAATCATCAACTTGTTTCTGCAAACTACTATTGCAGTCGAAACAGATTATACCATGTGAGCGACATAATCAAAAATTCACTAAGCTTGCATTAGTCGATCAATCACGGCAAAATAAACGCAGGAACTACTATAAACAAGCCTTTTAAGCACGTCATTTATTTGGAGGAACCTATGCAAAATGTATTATTTGTCTGTTTAGGAAATATCTGCCGCTCACCGATGGCAGAAGTGATTTTTCGCCATTTAGTGGCGGAAGCCGGACAAGCTGAGAAGATCAATGTTGATTCTGTGGCAACAAGTAGCTGGGAAGAAGGTAATCCCCCGCATCCTGGAGCCGTCCATATGTTAGCCGAACATGGCTTGAGTGCGGATGGACTTCATTCGCGGCCAATCACCGCCAAAGATTTTGCTTGGGCCGACTGGATTATTACAATGGATCGTTCAAACCTGGCCAACTTAAAACAACTAACGCCTGCTGAAGACCTGTCAAAGGTCCACATGGCCTACGAGATTGTTCCTGGTAAGACTGGCCAAGAGATTCCGGACCCTTGGTACTCCCATAATTTCGCGTTGACTTACCGACAGCTCAGCGAGGTCCTTCCTTACTGGCTGGACAAGGTTGTCGCTGCCAATCACTAACTCAACATCGTTTTATTACTGACAGAAATGACGCGGACTCTCTAAGTCGAGAATCAGCGTCATTTTTCGTTTGCATGTTTTTAGAGGGATGGATATGGATATGGACCTTGCGCCTACGGTTGGTCAGCACTGAAATTCTGGCATGGGACCGGTTCGAACCCGAAGTTCACGGTCTCTCACCTCGCCGCGAAGCCTCGATACCCCCGAATCTTCGCGACCGTCCTTCGGCTCATATTGAAGTCACGTCTCAACATTATTAACTCTATAAAAGTTCTTAATTTGATTAACCAAAGTAACCAGCCTTCAATATGATTGCTTCACTCATAGATTAACTAAACGTCAACGAAAGTGGAGTCAGTGAGAAACAGAATGTTTCCGTGCCGACAACACTTAATGACACGGGTTAAGCCATTTAGTGTTGTCGGACGCGCTTTGAAACCTAGGCTTGGGTTCAAAGACGAGGTCGAAGACCGCAACGCGGGCTGAGACCGGTCCCCCGGAATGACGCTTCTCACTGACGCAACGGCAGCATCACAATGTCTAAACAGGAATTATGATGCAATCGTTTCGACCTTTTGTTTGTAACTGAACCCTTTTAGTGCCGCCTCAGGAGCGTCCTTCCAAGCATAGCTACGAACTAGCGAACCGCGGACCATTAAACGATTAGCCCCCGTCGCATCACAGGTAATCAACGTGACGAGCTTTTGACCAGGCACATCATTCACAACATCAACACGGGTCGCTTTAATAAACTTTCGCTCCGTAGTCTTGTATTCATAAACATGGGTTAAGTCCGTCAAATAAATTTTTTGACCCACCCGACTCTTCCAGAATAACGGACTAAACATGGCATCCTTTTGATCCATGCGATGACCAGCGATGGCATAGTTGCCCTGCCCCATTACTTGGTCTGGTTTCAGGGTCCCGGTAGCTAATGCTAAATCAGCGTCTGACACACCATTAACAATTTGCAAATTTAATTTGATCGACGGAATGGCAACTAAGCCAATCGCCTTAATTTTATGGTTAGCACGCGCCTGGGCAGCGGTCTTCAAATCTAATGAGTTCACACTGCGAAAATCATAATTGCCCTTAGTCTTTTCATTCTTTTTGACATCCGTACGCGTGATCGTTGGCCGATATGTTTTGACCAACCAGTTGGTGATGGGACCATTAAAAATCAGAACCAGCGACACCGCGACTAGAAGAACAAATAGTATGCCGCGAAGCCACCGCCAAACAGATGATCCTTTTCGATGCTTTTTTTGAGCCATTAATTTTTCCCTTCAACGTAACATCTTTATTTACCACCTAAACGTTTGTCATCATGCCTAACAAAATAGGTGTAGAATATTATCTTGTTATTTATTTGCTAACGAAAAAATACCACATTACCCATCTAAGTTAAAGTAAAGTGCTACTCAAGGAGGAAATCGATTGATCAAACATCTTAAACAGCAGCTTTTCCGTAAACGCCTACCGTGGGAACAAAATATCTTTGTCCTCTGGTTTGGCACATTTATTGCCGGCATGGCTTTTAGCGAAATCATGCCATTTATGTCTCTGTATATTGATACGCTCGGCCATTTTTCAACAGCTCAGCTTAATTTCTATTCCGGGATCACGTTTTCCGCTACATATTTAGTTACCGCCATTGTCTCCCCATTATGGGGCCGACTCGCTGATCGTAAGGGTCGCAAACTGATGATTCTGCGAGCATCACTGGGGATGGCTATTGTCCTTGGTGCTATGGGACTTGTAACCAATGTTTGGCAACTGATTGGCCTTCGATTTATTCAAGGTGTCTTTTCTGGTTACATTTCAAACGCTAATGCCTTAGTAGCTACAGAATCGCCAAAAGAACACTCCGGTCAAGCGCTGGGAACACTAGTTACCGGCTTCACTGCCGGCAACCTACTGGGCCCATTGCTCGGTGGGACATTAGCAGCCAGTTTCGGTTATCGTTTAACTTTCTTCATTACAGGCGGTTTGTTACTGATCGTCTTTTTCCTAAGCTGGTTGTTTGTACATGAACACTTCACACCCGTTGAAAAAGGCGCAGCAAATTCAACAAAGGACGTTATTCATTCCTTCAAACATCCCCAAATCATTTTGGGCATGTTGATTACCACCATGATCATTCAAGTTGCCAACCAGTCTATCAGTCCAATTCTTAGTTTGTACGTTCGGCAACTGCTCCACGGTCAAGGCTCTGTTTCCTTAGTAGCCGGACTTGTAGCCGCTATTCCAGGCATTGCAACCATCATTGCCGCACCACGTTTAGGCGTGTTAGGTGACCGCATCGGCACGGAACGTATTTTGACCATCGGTTTCGTCTTTGCCATCTGTGTATTCATTCCGATGGCGTTTGTCCGAAATGTTTGGGAACTAGGTGGGCTCCGTTTTCTGATTGGTATTTCCGACGCCACGATGATGCCAGCCGTCCAAACGTTATTGGCAAAGAACTCCCCCGTTTCTACCACTGGCCGGGTATTCTCATGGAATCAATCATTCATGGCAATGGGGAGCATCGTTGGCCCCATGATTGGCTCAACTGTGTCTGGCGCGTTTGGTTACGGGGCCGTGTTCCTGTCAACCGGCGTGATTGTTGCATTAAATCTAGTTTTGTTCAGGTTTAACACCCGCTCGTTACGAGATTAAACCATTAACTTAATAATCTTAAAAATCCCGACAGCCATGTTTTCACGGCTGCCGGGATTTTTGATTAAATCTAACAAATAACGAAATTGTCGAACAGATTAAGCTTTTTTATCCTGCTGTTGAAATTTGAAATTAAAACTAGCTAGTACAATCATGACAATCGTGAGCACTAACAAAATGATGAAATCGTGCAGGCCACCACGTGCTGTGGCCTCAACCGAAGACAGTTTGCCCGCCTGATTTTGACTGATTGCCACAACCGTCGCCATCACGGCGGTCCCAATAGAACCAGCGTACTGCTGAATGGCATTAAATGCCGCGTTACCGTCCCCAATAAGTTTAGGCGACAACTGCTGCATGCCGTTTGCCAACGTATTACTAAAGGTCATGGAGAACCCGACACTATAAATAATGTAAATGCCGATAATCCAGCCCACAGACAGATGGCCGGCGCTCAACACAAAACCAGCCATCGCAATCATCAAACATACGAGTCCCGTTAAAATCGGCACGCGTGGTCCACGACGATCCAGTAATGAACCACCGAGTGGCATCAATATTGTCCGTAAAATACTGCCTGGCAGTAAGAGTAACCCGGCCGTCATCGCGTTTGCCCCAATGACCAGCTGTGCGTAGTTTGGCAAAAGAAAGCCCAAGCCAATGTTACTCAATTGCAGACTCAAGTACGTTAAAAAGCTGAGCACGAAGGTTCGCCGTTTGAAAATCGCAATATTGATCAGCGGCTGAGCCGTCCTTGTCGCCCACCAGCCATAACCAACCAGAGCAACTATTCCAACCAGGACTAACCCCCAAAATCCAAGACTACTCCAACCATGTTTGGATGCATCGTTGAAACCCAAGGAAATGGTAACAAACGCCACCGCAATCAACGTAAATCCTAGCGTATCAAAGTGCGCCTGTTGAGTGCCGACACGTTGACGAATATTGAAGTATCCAAACAGAAACGAAACGGCCACAATCGGTAACACGATCCAGAAGATCATTCGCCAACCCATATAGTACAGCACCAAACCGCCATATGTAGGTCCCACAGTTGGCGCAAAGCCCAAAATCATGCCACCAATCGACATGTAACGGCCCATCTTAGCGCTGGGAACAAACTGCGTAATAATACCGAACATCACCGGCGTACATAAACCGGTCGCAATTCCGCCAATTAACCGTCCAATCAACAAAACTGGAAAAGACGTGGCCACCGCACAAACCACCAAACCAATGACAAACAGTACAAGTGCCGTGACGAATGTCGCTTTAAACGTAAACCGTTTGTGGATATATGACGCCATAATCATCACCAATGATGCAATAAGCAGGTACCCAGTTGTGAGCCATTGAACAGCACCAATAGAAATGTGAAACTGCCGCATGAGTGTTGGAAAAGTGACGTTCATCGATGTTTCTGTTAGAATCCCACAAAATGAAAGTAACGCTGTTCCTAAAATTGAGAACAACACGAAGCGTGGTACTTTAGTTGCCGTTGAATCCATAAATACCTCTTTCTGAATTAAATATTAGTGCCTTTTTATCTTATCCCTACAAATTTTAATTTGCACATGGAAAAATAAAAAAAGCCCTTATCAGCGTAAAGTCGCAGACAAGAGCTTAAGATTGATTCAATTTTGCTTACTTCAAACCATACTTCTTGTTGAACTTGTCAACAGCACCGTCGGCTTGAGTGAACTTCTGCTTACCAGTGTAGAATGGGTGTGAATCAGAAGTGATTTCAACACGGATCAATGGGTAAGTGTTGCCGTCTTCCCAATCAGTTGTTTCTTGAGAAGTAGCAGTAGAACCAGAAATAAATTTGTAGCCAGTGGTTGAGTCCATGAACACAACCTGATGGTAATCTGGATGAATACCTTGTTTCATTGTAATATCTCCTTTGCCATGAGCCATTTGCTGAGTCATAGTTACATATAATCAACTTTAGTAATATAGCATGGATTAGGCTTACGCGCAAGTCGGCGACAATAATAATCGTGAGTTACTTTAACTCAATCATTCATAATTGTAGCAAACAAATTCGCGTTTGAACGATGCAATCGTTGTGCAAAATTACTAGTACCAGCTTTTAAAATCAGCGATCGGACGTCTTTAACGAAACACATGTCAGCCTAGTATTCAAAAACACCTGCGTCCGTATCTTCAATAATCTGTATATGTCCGCCCAGTGCCTTAAGCTTATCGGAAATACGATCATAACCACGCAAAATATTTTCGGCATTGGTAATGGTTGTACGTCCCTCTGCCATTAAGGCGGCAATTACCAAAGAAGCACCTGCACGAATTTCGCCAGCAGCGACAATGGTTCCAGTTAAGTCATCACAGTGGTTGACAACAATCATGTTGTTTTCCAGCCGAATGTTTTCGCCCATCCGGTTAAGTTCAGGAATGTGCTTTGTTCGTTCAGGATAGATAGTGTCGATAATGATACTAGCGCCATCCGCCCGACCCATCAGCGGTGTAATTGGTTGCTGCAAGTCAGTCGCAAAACCAGGATAGGGCATGGTTTTAACCTGAATTGGCTTAAGCTTTTCGGATTTATGCACATAAATACTGTCTTCACTGATGTCCATCTTGACGCCCATTTCAATTAACTTGGCGGTGAAAGCCTCCAAGTGCTCAGGAATGACGTTTTGAATGTTAACACCTGCGCCAACGGCCGCCGCCATCGATAAGTACGTGCCTGCTTCGATACGGTCAGGAATAATCGTGTGCGTGTTAGTCGCCTTTAATTGAGACACACCCTCGATTCGAATAACATCTGTCCCAGCACCGCGCACCTTAGCGCCCATGTTATTTAAAAACGTTGCCAAGTCGATAATTTCCGGCTCCTTAGCGGCGTTTTCGATCACCGTTAAGCCATCAGCTTTTACGGCAGCCAAAATGATGTTCATGGTGGCACCAACAGACACAATATCTAAGAAGACACGCGCACCGTGAAGACCCTTGCTAGCGTCAATATGAACAGAATCGTCTATCTCCGTAACTTCTGCACCTAAGGCCTTAAAGCCCTTGATGTGTTGATCGATTGGACGTGGGCCAATATTGTCACCACCAGGAAACGATACAGTTGCCCGTCTGAAACGACCTAGCAAAGCTCCCATAAAGTAATATGACGCACGTAAACTCTTAATTGCCTTACCTGGTAAAACATTTTCTTCGATATGCGTTGGATCAATATCCAGCACACCATTTTCAAAGTGTGATGAGACGTTCATTGATTCGAGGATGGCCATCAAGTTGTGTACATCCAAAATGTCCGGAACAGAATCAAATTGAACCGGGGTATCAGCCAGGATAGCAGCGGGAATTAGTGCAACCGTACTGTTTTTGGCGCCGCCAATAGTGACTTCGCCTGACAGTGGGTTGCCCCCTTGGATGATCATCGATTTCATGCGTTATTCCTCTTTCATTCATGCAACTAATTCGTATTGAGATTTACCATGGCTCAACCATAAAGGGAGCACAATTATCTTCCATACTAATGAACGAATGGCAAAAAGACAACACTGTTTCTGGCTTCTCAGTATATTTTTAGAAACTTTTTTATCACTGCTTAATCATTTACCGGTCAAATCGTTTAATAATTGCCTGTTTAACAGCCTTTTGGCCTCACTGTTGACTCATGTAGAAATAGTTAAAAAAATTGTGCAAAATAAAAAGTTTGTTGAGGACGTATCTGTCCATCAACAAACTTCCTTGAAATACTGTGTTTATCTGACACTGTTAGTTTTTCGCAATTTGCATTGTCAGATTGCCTGCACTTTTAGCTGCCTACCGTTTACTGACGGGCAATGTGCTCATCATCAGCAGCCTTCACAAACGCCTTGAACAAACCTTCAGGACGGTTTGGCCGTGACAAGAATTCTGGGTGATATTGTGCGGCAACGAAGAACTTGTTGCTTGGTAATTCAACCACTTCTACCAACCGGTTATCAGGTGACGTCCCAGAGAATACCAACCCCTTGGCAGCTAACTGGTCGCGGAACTTGTTATTGAATTCATAACGGTGACGGTGACGTTCGGAAATCACTTCTTCATTGTTATAAGCTGAGGCGGCCAAAGTACCTGGCTTTAACTTACATGGGTAAGCACCTAACCGTTGTGTACCACCCAGATCATCGATGTTTTCTTGATCAGGCATTAAATCAATGACTGGGTATGGTGTGTCAGCATTAATTTCCGTTGAGTTAGCATCTTTCAAGCCAACCACGTCACGGGCAAATTCAACACAAGCCATCTGCATCCCCAGACAAATGCCCAAGTAAGGAATGTCATGCTCACGTGCATACTTGATGGCCAAAATCTTACCTTCAATACCACGATTACCAAAGCCGCCAGGAACTAGAATGCCATCTGCTTCAGCCAAAACCGAATCAACGTTATCTGCGTTAATTTCTTCTGAGTTGAAATGATTAATTTTAACATCAGCATCAACAACATAGCCGGCTGACTTTAGGGCTTCGTTGACAGAGATATAAGCATCTTGCAGATCAGTGTACTTACCAACCAAATCAATGGTGATGGTCTTGTGTAAGTTTTGAACATGTTGTTCAAGCTTACGCCATTCACTCATGTCTGCTTCCGGAGCGGACAACTTAAAGTGGTTTAAGACAATGTCATCCATGTGTTGGTCTTGTAAAGCTAATGGCACCGTGTAAACTGTCGGCACATCCATTGATTCAACAACAGCTTCAGGATCAACGTCACAGAATGACGCAATCTTGTTACGCATCGTTTGGGTGATGTGCTTTTCCGTCCGAACAACTAGCATGTTTGGCTGAATGCCTAAACCACGTAGTTCCTTAACGCTGTGTTGTGTTGGCTTGGTCTTCATTTCACCAGCAGCCCGCAGATAAGGAATCAAAGTTGTGTGAATGTAGAAAACATTGTCACTACCAACATCAGTTTTCATCTGACGTAATGCTTCAATAAATGGTAAGGACTCAATATCACCCACCGTACCACCAATTTCTGTGATTACCACGTCCGCGTCAGTCGTTTGACCAGCACGCATGATCTTTTCCTTAATTGCGTTAGTGATATGCGGAATAACTTGAACCGTCGCGCCAAGGTAGTCTCCATGACGTTCCTTTTGTAGAACTTCTTGATAAATTTTCCCCGTCGTGACGTTTGAGTATTTATTCAGGTTAATGTCGATAAATCGTTCGTAGTGGCCTAAATCAAGGTCCGTTTCGGTCCCATCATTTGTCACAAACACTTCACCGTGTTGGTATGGGCTCATCGTTCCTGGGTCAACATTGATGTAAGGATCAAACTTTTGAATCGTAACCTTGAGCCCACGGTTCTTTAACAAACGGCCTAAGGACGCAGCAACGATCCCTTTCCCAATTGACGAAACCACACCACCGGTGACAAAAATGTATTTGGTCATCTAAATAAACGCTCCTTTTGTTTTTTCGGGGAAGCCTTAAACAAAGAAAAAGCCCCCAATTCATCTGAATTGGGAGCAACTAAAGTCTTCATTAACGTGCCCGTTCTTCTGAACGGTGCCCAAAAAATATAATACCGACTTCAAGTCATAACGTCAAGGATTTTATCCGGTAATTTTATTACTCGGTCAAACGAACAAGCGACGCGTTAGTTATTCGTCGTCATCGTCGTTTTCTTCATCCTCATCGTCGTCATCATCTTCATCACTTAACTCTGCTAATTGACCCTCGATACCATCTGGCAATTCTTCTTCAGTAGCCTGATTTTCAGTATCGTCATCATCGCTGTCCTCATCATTATCTTGAGTGTCAGCACCATCAACATCGTCATCAGAATCTTGACCGAAGTCATCATCTTCAGGATCGTCGTCATCGTAATCGATGACATCATCGTCGTCAGCAGCGTCAGCCAGAAAGGCATTAACCTTACGGCGTTTCTTACGCTTTGGCTGATCCTCGTCTTCTTCACCATTAATAGTGGCTTCGTCGATGGAATCAAACGCGTACCAAGTACGGAGTCCCCACGTATTGTCACCAAGTGAAATGAAACTACCGTCGACATTTAGGTCCGTATAGAATTGTGCAAAACGATCACGAATTTCTTCGTCACTTTTGCCCAAGTACTGTTGTACCTGGTTAGTTAAATCGGCAAAGCCCATGGCTTCCCCGTGTTGTGAGAGAATTGCGTGCGCAACCTCAATCATCGACAATTCTTTCTTATTTTGACCTTCGAAAATTTTAAGTTCCAAAATCAGGCCCGTCCTTTCGAGAGTGTACATCTTATCATAAGGTCTTAAGCTGTAAAATGCAATCTAATTTGATAATCACCGATTAATTGTTCGCCGGCCAACAACTGGTAGTCGATGGCAATTCGGCCTGCCGATAAATCATCACTCAACCTGACACTAAGATCAGTTGTTGCAACTTCGACGGCCATAATCCCATAAGGCGTCCGATATTGAGTCGTAACTGCCTTTCCGGTTAGAAAATGAAATTTAAGACCATTTTCACCAGAACGCGTCAAGACGACATCATCTTCACCATTCAGCTTAAACGTCACTGGCGTCGACTGACCATTATCATCTTCAACATAACGTAAATAAATGTTGTCATTCACAATCACCAAGCGGCCTGGCAAATCAAAGTCAAATTGCTCGGTGTCATCATCCTGTGTAATGTTGGTCAATAAATGAACGGTGACAGCCTGTTCAAATTGTTGTGCCACAAATCTACCTCCCAGTGTTATTTGAAATTTTCCATAAAACGCATTGAAGGTCAGTAAGAAATTATAACGCTTTTTAGATAAATTACCATTAATGAAACCTTGGTCCTTTTCATTTTGAAAATTGGGCTCAATGTCTTTCAATAATGCAGACCCCAGCGCGATTCGGTATAATGAAAGCAGTTGCTTTTAGCTATTCATTATAAATGAGACCAGTATCGATAATAAATTGACAAACGGACACACTAATATGAGCCCATTCATTTCGTTTGTCATCCATAAAACGTTAAGAAATTAGGTGATTACATGATTGACGCACTTGCTCTCGCGCCGACAACAATGTTACTGTCGCAGCATTTCAAACAAGCTGACGGTTTAGCGACATTTTCAAACATGAATGCGCTACTTAGTCTTATTGAACATGAAAATCAGCCCTTGCTCCACTTTTGGTTATTGGACAACACAGTAATCATGGGTCTTCGCGATGCTGATGTGCCCCATCTGTCTGCTGCTCACAAAGTGCTTACAGATCACGGATACAGTGGTTTTATTCGCAACTCAGGTGGATTAGCTGTCGTAGCTGACGCCGGCGTTCTCAACATCAGCCTCTTTTTCCCACCGAGTTTGGTCAAACTTGGTGTCGATGATGCCTATGAACAAATGAAGTTGCTTGTTGACCGAGCATTCCCTGAACTCCCAATTGATGCTGGCGAAGTTGCTCGTTCTTACTGTCCTGGCACCTACGACCTGAGCGTAAATGGTCATAAGATTGCCGGCATGTCTCAACGACGCCGGAATGGTGGCACCGTCATCATGTTATATCTGAGCGTAAACGGTAACCAGAATGCCCGCGCTCAATTAATTCACGATTTCTACACTGTTGGATTAGGCCACGAAGAAAACAAATGGGACTTCCCTGATGTCGATCCTGGCACCATGATGAACGTCGGCGACTTGTTACCACAATCGTTAACTATTGAAGCGGCCCGTCAACGCTTTATTGATGCGGCACAGCAGAGTGGCACGCAACTTGCCAAACAGCACTTGGCCACGCTGATGCAGGAACCCGAATTTGGTGCTCACTTGGACTTTGAAGCCAAACGTTTAAGTCAGCATCAGCCAAGCTTTTAAGCTGTCGCTAATATCCTAAGAAAATTGAGCTCCGTCACATATTTTAAGGAGGATTTAATGGATTATCGTCATCAGTTATTACCACGTGAAAAAGTATTCCGCGATCCCGTTCACAATTATATCGCCGTTTCTTACCAGGTGATTTTGGATTTGATTGACACTAAAGAATTTCAGCGTTTGCGACGCGTCAAACAATTGGGTGTGACCGAAGAAGTTTTTCACGGAGCAGAACACAGCCGCTTTGGGCATTCCCTAGGTGTGTATGAAATTGCGCGTCGAATCTGCGATAACTTTGAACACGACTATCCGTCGCAAACACCTGGAGATGGCCTGTGGGATGACCATGAGCGACTCGTTACATTGTGTGCTGCACTCCTGCACGATATCGGGCACGGTGCGTACTCACATACGTTTGAACACATTTTTCACACGGACCACGAAGCGATTACTGCGCAAATTCTAACTTCCCCCACTACTGAGGTCAATGCAGTACTCAAGCGGGTGTCGCCAGAATTCCCACAGCAAGTTGCCAGCGTCATTCAACATACGTATCCCAACCCGCAAGTTGTCCAGATCATTTCCAGTCAATTGGACGCAGACCGAATGGATTATCTGTTACGTGACGCCTACTATACCGGCGCTGACTACGGCCGTTTCGACCTCACTCGTGTACTGCGCGTGATGCGGCCCTACAAAGACGGGATTGCGTTTGATATTGACGGGATGCACGCTGTCGAGGATTACATTCTCAGCCGTTTTCAAATGTATCAACAAGTATACTTCCACCCTGTTTCTCGTGCGATGGAAGTCATTTTGGATCACCTACTGTTACGTGCTAAGGACCGTTATGACAATCAGCCAGTCCGTGAAGACGGATTTCGTCCCCTATTGCTTGAACCTTTCTTTAACCACGATTGGACGCTAGCGGACTACTTAAAATTAGATGATGGTGTGCTTAACACTTATTTCTTACACTGGGCTGACAGCGACGACGCCGTGTTATCGGACTTAGCCAACCGCTTCCTAAATCGGCGGCCATTTAAATCTGTGGAATATACGAGTGAAACGGAAGATTTGTTGACGATTCTGCGTGCCAAAATTGAAACGGCCGGTTATAACGTCAAGTATTACACTGCCACAAACGACAGTTACGATCTGCCATACAATGCAAACAGTCGCCAGACCCACAAACCAGCTGCCGAAATTCAACTGATGAAAAGTGACGGTTCCACCATTGAACTATCATCACTGAGCCCGCTAGTTGCCGCCATTACTGGTCGTGAATTGGGAGATCAGCGTTTCTTCTTTCCTCGGGAAATGTTGACTAAAGACGCAGAAAATGACTTATTTAGCCCAATTTACATTGAGTTTCAAAATTACATTCATAATGACCAACTTATTCACCCTCAAGGAGAATCCCATGACAATTAAAATGATTGCCATCGACATTGATGGCACGTTACTAAATGAAAAAAGTTCACTGAACCCCGCCACAATCAAGGCCGTTCAGGCGGCTCGCGATGCTGGCATCAAAGTTGTCCTATGCACTGGCCGCCCATTAACGGGTGTTCAAGATTACTTAGGCCAATTGGGACTCAGCGGTGATGACCAATACGTCATTACCTTCAACGGTGCATTAGCACAAACAATCAGTGGCAAAATTCTTGTTCGCCACACGTTGAATTACGATCAGTACCGTCAGTTACAAACTCTAAGTGAAACGCTTGAAACACACTTTCACGTAGAAACTGAATCTCACATTTATACGGCAAACAAGAACATCAGCCCTTACACTATCGGTGAAGCCTTCTTAGTAAAAATGCCGATCCGTTATCGTGCCGTTGAAGAAATGCCAACTGACATCACATTATCTAAGGCAATGTTTATTGATGATCCAAAGATTATCAGTAGCGCGGTCGAAAAACTTCCTGATGATGTCAAACAAGACTTTTACTTTGTCCGCAGTGAACCCTACTTCCTTGAAGCCATGAACAAGGCGGCCTCAAAGGGCAACGCAATCACAGGATTAGCCAGCGATTTGGGCTTTTCAATGGACGAAGTTATGGCTTTGGGCGACCAAGGTAATGATCTTTCAATGATCAAGGCTGCCGGTTGGGGCGTTGCAATGGGCAATGCCATTGACGAAGTTAAGGAAGCTGCCCAGGCTGTTACACTGACCAACAAAGAAGACGGTGTCGCCGCCGCGATCAACAAATACGCACTAAATTAATCAGATCAATTTAATTTAAACTGTTTCAAAAACAAAACGCACTGTAATTCCTCGATAAACGTGGAATGCAGTGCGTTTTGTTATTTTTGCTCACGGTAAAGCTGTCAAAAACGTTGCCACAATATCATCTGGAAGGCGTCAACAGTGATACCGAGCCGTGAAGGTAACGTTAATTCGAGTGGTTTTCTCGAATTTAGGTTACGGACGGTCCGTAAAGACTCGGCTCCTCACGAGGCTTTGCGGCGAGGTGAAAGACTCCGAACTTGGGAGACTTGAACCGGTCCCACGGTGAGCGTGTCACTGTTGACAACTGGAAAAAGATTGCTAAAGTGGACCGCTCAGAGCGTGACTACAACGGCGATGATAATGAGAATGGCTCCGTCGATCCAGAGCCACCGATTCCAATCGGAAAATCGAAGTGGTTCATTCTTTTTAACGGCAATATCACGCGTGTTCATCTTAGGATCAGGCTCTTTATCCGCCTTTTCCTTATATGTTTGTTTACGGCGTCTGCGAAATCCGGCAAACAAATGCGCATGACTCAATTGCATCACCACACCAATAACAATTAGCGCCAACCCAATCATAAAAAATATATCGGACAGTTTAACTAATGAAACGCCACTTGCCCAGGCGATGCCACCAATAATGGCACAAACGATTAAGCCAATCGCTGACCATATTGCCGGTCGTTGTTTTTGTCGCATCTTTTACGTCTCCAAACTAATCTTTGTGATAAATTCTGTTGTAACTAAAAATACCGCAAATGTCTGCGGTATTAAAGTCCAAATTATATTTAGCTAATCACTAATGGTTTGACTGCGTCGCTGAAGTACTGTTGTCAGTTGTTGGTGTGTTAACCGTGTTAGCCTCACCGTTGCCAGCATCGGCACCAGAAAAGACAGTGGTGACTTCTTTATTTGCTGGTGTGTAAGTGTAAACACCGGACAGATTGCTGATGTTGGCATCAGGAGCCTGGGTTCGAACGTCGATTTGGTAAGTGCCATTCCCGTTGCTAATAACGGTATATTGACGACTGCCGTTTGTCTCGTTGTAGCCCATCTGACTTCTAAAGTTCGACAGAATCCCGTTCGTAGAGGTTACATTTGTGCTGCTACTCTTCGTCGAACTGTTACTGCTTGAAATGGACTGTTGTGTTGTTTCACTGTTTGTCTTAGATGTTGAAGAAACGCTACTCTGCCCATTTACATTGCCTGTAACTTGACTAACCTGTTGGCTACTGCTGTCTTGTTGACCGCTCGTAGCAACAGTTCCCGAAGCGACTTTGCTCAAACTAGTTTGAGTTGCGTTACCCTTAACGGAGCTACTCTGTGTTGAATTGCTTTGAACTGAACTGTTTTGAACAGAACTACTTGGCACTACACCGCTTTGAACGCTACTAGTCTGCGCCGAACTCGTCGACGCGACGCTTACATTAGATGATATTGTGTTCGAATCAGAAACAGCACTAGTGTCGGAAGCAGATGAACTTGTCCCTGTGACGGCTAATGAAGACTGATCACTAGAAGAACTCGTCGTAGCAGGTGAGACCGTTGTGACATTCGACGTACGTGTAGGAACCTTTACGTCACTCTTACGGCTGCTACGAACACTATCTGAATGATGCCCCTCGCTGACTGTCGTCGCAGAAGTACTTGCACAAGCAGTCAACAGAACCGTACTGACCAAAATTACGCTACCTGTCATCATTTTCTTAAATGTTTGAATGCTCATTTTATGTACCCCCGCTCTGACACGTTTCAAATCTCCTGTGCCTTTTGATACTTAAATTATATCACTTGTAACAAAAATTACGTGATTATGTCATTATTGTTACATATCGAAAGAAAAGCTTAATAACTTCAGCATTTTATGATATGGACGGTGAAACAACGAGATTGACTCATAACAGCCAATTTAACTCCTAGTAAAAAAAGGTGCAATCGTGAGCCAGAACACCGTCTTTTACCGCCCAACACAAAAACGACGTTCATGGAAAAATCCACGAACGTCGTTTTTTTTTAGTGAGCAAGCCGACCTATAACGACATGTTCTCGTTTACTCAACGCTAATTAACCGAAGACTAGTTGTTACGGCCATCCCGGTGAAAACGAGTCCGGAACAAAGGACTAACAGCCTTGTTTTCATTGATCCGACGAATTGCATCCCCAACCAGCGGAGCAATGGACACTTGCACTAACTTGTCGAAATGTTTTTCTTCAGGCAAGTTAATTGAATCAGTCACAACCACTTGTTTAAATGGCGATGCTTTCAAACGGTCAACCGCTGGTCCAGACAACACAGCATGTGAACAACAAGCGTAAACTTCTTCCGCACCTGCATCCATCAATGCCTTGGCTCCTAAAGTAATCGTACCGGCCGTATCAATCATGTCATCAATCATGATACATTTCTTACCCTTGACATCACCAATGATGTTCATAATCTCAGCCACGTTGGCACGAGGACGACGTTTGTCAATAATCGCAATTGGTGCTTTAAGGAACTCTGCCAAGGCACGCGCGCGTGTCACTCCACCGTGATCCGGTGAAACCACCACTGCATGTTCAGCAATGTGATTCGTAATGAAATAGTCAGCTAACAATGGTGCTGCCATCATGTGATCAACTGGAATATCAAAGAATCCCTGAATTTGAGCAGCGTGTAGGTCTAATGCCAGTAGCCGGGTCGCACCAGCTTTTTCAAGCATATCTGCGACCAATTTAGCGGTGATAGGTTCACGTGAACGCGCTTTACGATCCTGACGGGCATAGCCGTAGTAAGGAACAACCAAGTTGATTGTATTAGCACTGGCACGACGTAGTGCATCAATCATAATCAACAATTCCATCAAATTATCGTTAACAGGTGCTGATGTGGACTGAATCAAATAAACGTTGTCCCCACGCACACTTTCTTCGATATTAATGCGAATTTCACCATCACTGAAACGATCCACAGAAGTTTTACCTAATTCGACACCGACTTCATTAGCAATCTTTTCTGCCAGTGGTCGGTTTGAATTCAGCGCAAAAATCTTCAGTTTGGGGTCAAAATATTGAGTTGACATGTTCCCTCCACAAAGGATAATTTAATTTTTTCATACTCGTTTGTTATAGCTCAATGGTACTCATTAACGATCATTGACGCAACTATCTACACTATTTGTCTTCCGGTTTATGCGGTAATTTGGACCAATAATCCGGTTTGTTAGTTTGACGTTCACGGGCAATCGCCATGTCATGACGCGCAACGTCCTTTGTAATCGTTGAACCAGCGGCAATAAACGAGTGATCCGCGACGTTAAGCGGCGCAACCAAATTAGAATTGCTACCAATGAAGCTGTGGTCGCCCACAATGGATTCATGTTTGCCGACACCATCGTAGTTAACAAACACAACCCCACAGCCGACATTAATATCCGTTCCTAATTGAGCATTCCCAACATAGGTCAAGTGGCCCACTTTAGTCCGTGCACCAATAGTCGCTTTCTTAATCTCAACAAAGTTACCGAGGTGAACGTTTTCACCAATATGAGCATCTGGCCGCAAGTGACTCATTGGTCCAATATCAGAGCCATCAGCCATGTCACTATCTTCAATGAACGAAGAGGTAATTGTGACACCATCGTGAATGACACTATTACGAATTTCTGAGTTGGCACCAATCATGCAATCCTCGCCGATGACCGTGTGTCCCTTTAACTGAACATTAGGCTCAATAATAGTGTCAGCACCAATTTTAACGTCCACATCAACGTACGTATGATCTGGATCGATAAAGGTCACACCATTTGCCATGTGTTCCTCATTGATGCGGCGTTGCATAACTTTTGTCGCCGTCGCCAAAGCTTTACGGTCGTTGACACCCATTGATTCACTGAAATCGCTCATCCGGTAGGCACCGACCCGTTGACCAGCCGCCTTTAAAATTTCGATGACGTCGGTTAAGTAATACTCACCTTGGGCGTTGTCGTTTTTAACTTGGTGAAGTGCATTGAATAAGGCTTTGTTGTCGAAAACGTACACACCGGTATTAATTTCCTTAACAGCCTGTTCTTCTGATGTAGCGTCCTTTTGTTCCACAATTTTTTCTACAAGCCCAATATCATTTCGGATAATCCGGCCGTAACCAGTTGGATTGGGCGCAATCGATGTCAGAATCGTCCCAACATCGCCCTTTGCTTCGTGGTAGTCAAACAGTTTTTGAAGTGTTTCAGCTCGAAATAACGGTGTATCACCACTAACAATCAGTGTGACACCATCGACATCGCCTAGTAACGGTTCTGTTTGTAACACGGCATGCCCAGTACCCAATTGTTCTTTCTGCATTGCATATTGTGTGCGATCACCCAATTGTTTGCGAACATCATCTGCCCCATAGCCAACAATTGTCACGATCCGGTCCATGTTTGTCGATTCAACCTGAGTCAACACGTGATCGACCATTGTTTTACCACAAACCCGGTGTAAAACCTTGTACAGCTTCGATTTCATGCGGGTTCCTTTACCGGCCGCAAGAATAATGGTATTTCTCGAACTCATTTAAAAACTTACCTACCTTTCATTGCCAAACACACGGTGCATATAGTTCCCCGGTGTGGCCCGAATTGGTTCCGATTCACTTTGTAATGTTTCGACGTGCAGTAATGACGTAAAGTTTTCAGATTGGCGTTCGCCGTTAAAGCGGCCTTCACCAAACACGGTAATGCCGGCAACCTCACAGTCCAGCTCACGAACTAAGCTAGCAAGACCAGAAATGGTGCCGCCACCCTTAACAAAGTCATCCACAATTAATACCCGTGAACCAGCTGGCAGGGCACGTTTGGAAATTTGCATTTTTTCGATGGCCGTCGATGAGCCAGATACATAGTTCACGCTGACCGTAGCACCATCTGTGATGGCACCGTCTTGACGAGCAATGACAAACGGCACGTTCAATTGCTCCGCAACAGCCTGAGCTATCGGAATCCCCTTCACAGAAACCGTCAATACCATATCAATAGTTTGGTTCATGTATTGAGTCGCAATCAAACGACCGATCTGGCGAAGGACTTCTGGTTTGCCTAATAAATCAGATAAGTAGACATAGCCACCTGGCATCACCCGATGGGAATCCGAAACTTCTTTACATAAGTAATCGATGTATTCAGAAGCGTCTTCCTTCAAAATATATGGAATGAAACGGGCCCCACCAGCAGCACCGGGCAAGGTCTCTAATAGGCCAGTCCCGCGTTCCTGAAAAGTACGTTTCAAAATGGTTAAATCTTCACTAATCGATGACTTGGCTGACTCGTAACGCTCCGCAAAAAAAGACAACGAAACTAGTGTCCGTGGTCGTTCCAGTAAGAAGCGCGTCATGTCAATCAATCGATCTGATCGTCTAACTTTCACGTTTAGCTACCTCAACTCATTTTTAATTTCACAATGAACGACAAAAAGCGTTCTTTCCTTGGTTAATAATAGCACAACGTTCGTAATTACTGGGCGCTTCTCACAAAAAAAGCGACGTTTCCGACGCCGTTCTCATACCACTTTAATTTCGTGCTGTGAAGCGATTAAAAATCAGGCCAATAAAGTAAAAGAGGACTTCAATGACAGCAATGAAAAACGATACCGGCCAATTCGTCCAGTAACTCAGCGCTAAGCCTAGCCACACACCAATCAAAGCAAACAGAATGGCTAGCCCGATCATGCTAACAACGCCGTGTGCAAAATATTTCGCCGCCGAAGCAGGCAAAGTGAGCAAAATAAAGATTAACAGTGAACCCACGATTTGAGCAGCTACACTGACTGAAAATGCTAACGCAACAAGAAAGATGATGGCCAATGTGGTGCCGTGAATACCGGCAACCCGCGCTCCAACCGCGTCAAACGAATCAAACTTCAAACTCCGGTACACCGCCATAATTACCACAATCACGGCCAAAGCTAAAATAGCAACTTGCAGTACCGATGTCCGGCTGATCCCAATGACCGAGCCAAACAAAATATTTGTAGCTGAACTGGCATTTTGGTTTGAGAGCGATAGGAACAGAATTCCTAACCCAATCGCTAGCGCCGAAATCGAGGTGATGGCAGCTTCGCGACGGGATGCCTTGCTACTTAATTGACCCACCGCAACAGAACTGACGCTGGTAAACAATAGCATCCCCGCCAGCGGCGTCCAACCAACAAACAATCCGAAAGCTGCACCGGCAAACCCTATTTCAGATAACGTGTGCGTTAAGAAAGACATGTTGCGAGCGACCACAAAAACGCCAACGATACCACTAACAATTGCGATCAATGTGCCCGCTGCAAAGGCATTTTGCATAAATGGATAACTAAGCATGAGCCGCCTCCAGTACCGTTTCGTTCAATTCGTCAATCGTCCCCAGCTGATATGGACCCGGTTGCATCAACAAAAAGTTGGTCGAATACTTCTTTGTTAGCGGCAAATCATGTGTCACGAAGATAACGGCTGCTTGTGTTTGCTGCTGATATTGTTTAACCAAGTCCAGCAATTCAAACTTCATGTTGTTGTCCAAACTGGCAGTCGATTCATCCAAAATCAGCAACTGTGGCTGCCGAATCAAAGCCTGGGCCAAATAAGCTTTCTGTAGTTCGCCACCAGAAACACGACCAAGTGGTGTGTGCGCAATCCGCGTCAAATCCGTTTCGCGCAACACCTGGTTCAAACGCTGCTTTTCATGTTTTGACCACCATGGCGTCAAATGATCATGTAGCGCCAAACCAACAAAATCCCTCACAGTCAGTGGGTATTCGTTATCAACGTTCCTAAATTGCGGTACGTAACCAATCGTGACCTGAGAGCGACTTGGCAAAAACGAAACTTCGCCAGCCGTGGGCCGTAGCTGTTGGAGTAAGATTCGAATAAGGGTTGTTTTACCAATCCCATTTTCGCCAAGTACGCTAAGGAATTCGCCACGCTTTAACGTAAACGTAAGTCCTTGAAACACCGTTTTTTGGCCAAACTTCATCCCCAATTTATCCACGGTCATAATGGTATCTTCGGTTAGTTGGCTATCAGGTTGATCATTGGAATCAATCGTTTGATGCGTCTCATTACTTGCCATGCTGATTGTCCTCCTCTAACGCAGTTTTGACTTGGTTCAATTCGTTTGTCATCCAACGTACGTACGACTGATTGGACGGCAACGTTTCTGTCACTTGAACCACTGGGATGTGGTAGCGACGTGCTTGTTTGGTCATTGAGTTCACAATTGGCTGTGAGTTTTGTGTGTTCACAACCCACAAGGCAACCCTGTGTTGTTTAAAATCACGCGTTAGTTTGGCAATGTCTGCTGGTGATGGATCCGTTCCCTCTTCAACAGCGCGCGCAAAGTGATTATCTGAAATCTTTAGATTAACCGCCGTCAATGTGTCATTGAACACCGGCTCACTAACAGCAACCGCTTGGTGATGACCTGTGCGTTTCAACTGTTTAATCGTCTTTTTCCACGGCGCCAGTGTCTTAAGATACCGATTGGCATTCCGTTTAAAAGTCGCTTTATGCTCAGGTTGTAAACTCGAAAAGCGGGTTACCATCTGTGCAACTAAGCGTGGCATCGCCTGCGGATTATACCAAATGTGCGGATTCTCGCCGACCCGTCGGTGCATCAAATCTGTACCGACATTAATGGTGCGCTGCTCCTGACCATTCGCCGCCACAACTTTTCCCAACCAGTCATCATAGCCCAAGCCATTTTCAATGATCACATCAGCCTTAGCGACCTGCTTAGCAGTGTGAGTCGTTGGTTCAAAACTTTCCGCGTCAACGCTAGGACTGTTAATAACAGCCGTTACTTGACCGTATTGTCCAAGCACCGCGCTGGCAGCTTGAGCGTAGAAATCCAGCGAACTGACTACGCGAATTTTGGTGGTCGACGTGGTTCGAGCAACAGTCCGTCGTTGATCCACCGCTATACTCACCGTCACTGTTACCAACAGCAATGCTATAATGCTTAGAATATGTAAAACTCTTTTATGGCTTCGCAAAGGAACGTCCTTTCTGAAATCGATATGTAAAAAGTAATGATTACGTTTTAACAGTTTACCGAATGTTTCCCCAAAATGCAATTAGTAGATGTGCCAACGTAACTTGTTCTTAAACGGCTTAAATTCTTGTTATCTATTAAATCGAAACGTCATATTTTGAAAATATGTGTCTGTGTCGCCTCTTCGTCAGATCTCCGGTTCAAATTCAGTATTTATTACCCGCTGTCTTGACAGTCACTTCAAAAACCGTTACATTATTATCGAAATGATTTATCAATACTAAAATTTTTAAGGAGATCCGCCGATGCGCAACTAATAACTGTTTTGGAACTAAGTGAACTCATAATTTCATCTGCGAAATTCTCAGAACATTAACAAAATTGGGCTAGTTTGCCCTCTGCGAAGAAATTTCAATAGATGGTTATGAATTCATTCAGTGCCAGCAGTTACACGTTGCGGGGGTGGACTCTTTTTTTGTGCGCTTCCCCGCATGTCTGGACTGCCTTGGCACGTTCTGGGGAGGTTATAAAATGAAATATTTTCTTCTCGCTTAACACCTATTTAGTTAACTTGTAAGGAGTGATTTCATGTTTGTTATCCAAGCACAAAATATTGCCATAACACGGCATCAACAACAATTATTTAATATTGAGCAACTCGTCATTAATCCTGGTGACCGCATCGGTCTCGTCGGTGCTAATGGTGCTGGTAAAACAACGCTGATTGATATTCTGACCGGCGCCCTAACACCCGAGGCTGGCATGGTTGATCGTCAAACGACCCCCGTTGTTGTCCATCAACTGCACGATATTTCCACGCAAAGCGGTGGTGAACAGGTTAAAAACGCCATTTTGACGGCTTTACGTCAACAACCTGAATGGTTAATTCTGGATGAGCCCAGCGCTAATTTAGACGAGACAAACCAGCAGTGGTTGATTGACCAGCTCAATCGATTCAAAGGCACCTTGCTACTGATTTCGCATGATCGAACATTGCTCAATGCTGTCACGACAACCACTTGGTCGCTGGCTGATCATACCCTCACGACGTTTGCCGGTAATTACGACGGTTTTACGGCCAATGAGACGGCCCAACGCAATAATCAAGCGGCCGCATTCCGAAATTACCAGCAGCAGAAGCATAAGCTGGAAGTTGCTGCCGTCAAACGTACTGAACGGGCTACCAAAACAACAAAGCCTAACCCCCACAATCACAGTCGTAACGAGCTCCAGGATATGAAAAGCTCACTACGCCGTAATCAAGGCAAAATGACCAAAGCAGCGCGTGTTATGAAGGATCACGCTGAACATTTGACACCAGTTGCCAAACCCACTGAGCAGCCCTCGGTTACCTTGCGGGCGGAACAGTTCGCCACTTTAGGCCGGCATACGCCGATCAATATTCAGCATCTGGCCTTGAAAGCTGGCAAACGAACACTGGCAAACGATGTCAACTTTGTCCTCCACACTGGTGACCGTGTCGCTATCACCGGACCAAATCAGGTCGGTAAAACGACACTGCTTCGCGCCGTTTTAGCTAACCAAAATCAGGCCATTAGCGTCAATCCGGCGGTCAAATTTGGCTACTTTGCTCAGAATATGAGCCGCTTGGATCTAACCGCCACCATTTGGCAAAACGTGACTGAACATACACGTCAGGACAACGCTATTGTCCGCACAATCTTGGCTGAATTTGGTTTTAAAGCGACTGCCTTAGATATTCCTGCCCAAAACCTAAGCGGCGGCCAACGCGTTAAGGTTTCACTGATTAAAGTTCTGCTCAGCGACGCCAACGTGCTTATCCTTGATGAGCCAACGAACTACCTTGATTTACCAACGCTCACAGCACTCGAACAATTTTTAACCACCTATCCCGGCACCGTTTTGTTTGTCTCACATGATGAAACATTTGTGACACACGTCGCGACTCGCGTCTTAAAGCTTTCTACTCACGGTCTGATTGACCCCAATCAGGTGGCGACCAAACGGATTACGGCAGCGCAACGTCAAGCTGCTGATGAGGCCTTGCTCGCTCAATTTCGCGATTTGTAGTCGTCTTTTCAATCTCATTCCCCCCCAAAAAAAGGGCCGCTAGAACAAATAACACTTGTTCTAGCGGCCCTTTTTAGTCACACATTTTATTTCACATAACGATTTAAAAAATCCGTTAACGTTTGACGATATTTGCTCGGTTGCGTTCGAATGCTTGAGATATGCGCAGCCTCGTCATCAATAACCAGTTGCTTAGGTTCATTTGCCCGGGCGTACAGCTCGTACGCATCCCCAACTGGCACCGTTTGATCTTTAGCACCATGAAACATCAAAATTGGTAAATGATTTTTAGCCACCTCAGCTAAAATATCACCATCTTTAAAAGCATAGCCGGCCTGACGTTTGGCGAAATCATCAGCGATTGGCATCAATACGCTGCTGGGCACATGATACTTATGCCACAGCCGAAACTTGCCTTCCTGAAAAACGTTTCGAAAACCGCTATCTTCAACAATGGCGCGCACGTTATGTGGCAACGTTTGACCACTTGTAGCCATTACCGTTGTGGCGCCCATACTAATCCCCATTAACACGATGTTAACTTGCTCTCCTTGGTTAGCAATAACCGTGTCGATCCACTGCTGGTAATCATTTCGATCCAGCCAACCAAAACCAATCACATTACCATCACTACGCCCATGTGCACGTGCGTCTGGCATTAACACACTGTACCCGGCGTCCATGAACAACCGGGCGTAAGGAATCATTTGTTCCCGTGAGTGATGCAAACCGTGGGCCAAAATAGCAACTTTATTGGTAGCCTTGACGTTTGGCATAAACGTCGCCCGTAAGGTCAGCCCGTCAGCCGTTTTAATCGCCCACGGTACCTGTTCTTGGTGTTTAAACCACTCATTTTCAATGTCTGTGTTAGCCTCAAGTGAAGCCTGTCGACCGGCTAGCTTTTGCTTGTTGGACCAACCCGTTGCGAGCAAATAAACTGTGTAACCAGCACCAATCAAAGTCATGTAACTCGTGGCAACAGCCAACGCAGTACGTTTGATTAACGTTTTTTTATTCATTCAGTCACTCCAAACCTGTTTCTTCTTTAAGCTACCTTCAAACGGATGCCGATGGTTGTGCAAAATCAGTGTGCAAACTAACGGGACGCACAACATGGACTTCCCGACAAAAACCTGACAAACCGTTAGCTACGTGCTGAGCCCGTGATTGTTTACGGCAGATGCCAAACACCGTTGGGCCTGTGCCACTCATTTCGGCCACATCTGCGCCAAAACGAACCATCTGCTCCTTAAGATGATTAACCGTTGGGTAAAGCCGTGACGTAATCGGCGTTAACACGTTTTCCACGGAATCACAAATTTCATCATAGTCACCTCGCTGAATTGCAGCGACTAGTGACTGCGTATCCGCGTGCCGAACCTCGTCATAGTTGATGCGCCGCAAAATCGACGGTGTTGACACGCTGATTTTAGGTTTAGCAATCACTACCCACATCGGGGGCAGTTTAGGTAATTGCGTGATAATCTCACCGCGCCCCGTCACGTGCGCCGTTTGACTACAAACACAATATGGTACATCCGCATCAATATGTAATCCTAATTGGCACAAAGTTGCTTGATCTAAATTGAGCTCCCAGAGTCGGTTGAGTGCCCGCAATACCGCCGCTGCATCCGATGAACCACCGCCCATTCCAGCCGCAACCGGAATATGCTTTTCAATGTGGATATTCATCGCTTCTTTACGACCATACGTGGTTGCCAACAAGTGAGCAGCCTGGTAAGCAAGGTTACGATGATCATTTGGTAAAAAGCCACTATCTGTGGTGACTTTAATGCGGCCATTGCGGCCCAGTGTTTTAACGGCGACATAATCCGCCAAATCGACGGACGTTAAAACCATATCCCATTCTTCACTGCCATCATGGTGATGAAAGGGTGTATCGAGGCTCAAATTAAGCTTGGCCGGCGCCTTTTCCAGTGTCTCCGTAAAATCACCTCCGCTACCACGAAATATATAACGTAAGTATATTACAGTCCCCCCATAATCGCCACCAGCTCGCGGTAAAATCCAGCGAGGGCACCGTATCATCTAGAGATGTCCGTCCGCTTACGGTCGTTTGCTTTTGAAATTCGCCTGTGCGGACCGGTTCAAACCTCCAAAATTCGGAGTCTCTCACCTCGACTGAAAGCCACACACACCCGTGTCTTTCAGATCGTCCCGTGTTGTAAATTCGGAAGCCCACCCAATTAACAACACCTTCACAGGCGATTTCAACGCTCACTCCCTCCAGCTCACATTATTGTTGAATGGGTAAGTACACGTCATTGGAGAAATTGCAGCACGATGTGATTTTCTATAAGTTGGTCATCGTGTGCGAAATGCATCTATCTACAGTCTAACCGTGCCACTTTGTGTGATTTACATTGCCACTTACTGATATGCGGGTGGATAGGAGGGCGTCAGCATTGATACCGAGCCGTGAAGGTGGTGTTAATTCGAAGGGTTCTCTCGAATTTACACCACGGACGGTCGTCAAGACTCGGATTCCCACGAGGCTTGACGGCGAGGTGAAAGACGGTGTCCTTCCGGCTTGAACCGGTCCCACGGCGAGCGTGTCAATGTTGACAACCGGACTACCAGCCACGTCTGAGTTGTAGATTAAATAATCAACCAAACAAAAAAAGCCCCAATTTCCACACGGGAAATGAGCTCCATTCGTAAAATTAAGCTGACGATTATTCTTCGTCGAACGCAATTTCAATATTTTTAGTTAACACATCAGTGTAACTGTAAGAGACTCGTTCAAATGAGTTCTCCTCTTGGTCGAGGTCAACCACAAAAACAGCCGGATACGTTTCCTTAAGTGTGCCGCGGCGCTTGGTCACCTTTTTGCGACCTGCCTGAGCTACAACCATCAACTTTTGACCCAATTTAGCGTCCAGTTTAGCCTTGATACTTTGTAATGTTACTGGCATGCAATTCACCTCACATGCATAACAGTATATCATGGTCAAGTACTTTTTGCAATTGTTCCAATGAGGAAACTCCGTACATCTCCCAAGCAGTTAAAACAGATTGTGCGTGTGTAAAACGTTTGTTAGCGCGATGAACCCCTCTAATGATAACCTTTCGGCACGAATGGACTGGGCCAATTCCATTTCGTCCAAACTCGCTTGCAATTCAACTTTTGTAGCTGGTGCCTTACCGAAGATACTTTGTAAATTATTCCAAAGACTCTTGCGGCGGTGAGCAAAACAACCACGAATCAACCGAAACAATGCATCATCGCTGAATGGCTTTTCAGTTAGCGGTTCACGCGGTGTCAACGTCACGATGGCAGAATCCACGTTTGGCTGAGGAATGAACGCCGTCCGTGAGACGGTAAACGCCAGGCGTGCTTGCATCTTATATTGAACCGCTAATGTTAACGCGCCGTACGCCTTGGTTCCAGGTTCAGCGCTCAACCGTTCCGCCACTTCCTTCTGCATCATAACAACAATCGCAGCAAAGTCGATCGGTGCACTCACGAGTCCCATTAAAATGGGCGTCGTGATGTAATAAGGCAAGTTAGCCACTACCTTGACAGTTTTGGCATCCGGTAAGTGTTTGGTAATTTCGTCCGCTAAATCAACTTTTAAAATGTCAGCATTGACGACGTCGACATTTTTATATGGTGCTAACGTCTCCGCCAATACGGGAATTAAATTCTGGTCAATTTCAAAAGCCAGCACGCGCTTGGCAGACCGAGCTAATTGCTCTGTCAGTGCGCCAATCCCAGGTCCAACTTCGATGACATCATCGTCATCTGTGATGTCAGCTGCACTCACAATGTTGTGCAAAATGTTAACGTCTGACAGGAAGTTTTGACCTAAACTCTTCTTTACTGCGATCCCATACGTATTCATAATTGCCCGCGTACGAACGGGATTAGCAATATCGGGGCGGTCAGCCCGTTTTGATTCTGTCATCTAGTCTCCTTGAACAATTCGATGTTTTTAGCTTATGAACTCAACAACGTGATTTATCAACGTTACTGATCTAATTGTTGAACTGCTTTTTTAAAATCTTCACGGCTTACTTGAAAAAGTTGAAGTCGTTTAAGCAGTTGCTTGCCATTGACGTAACCCAAATTCAACACTTCACCGAGTTTCTCCCGACGTTGCCGCGACTCTGCTTGCCCAACTAGGCCAGCTGCCAACAAATCCTGCTGAAAGATCAGCGGCTTATCGTCTAACGAACCGGCAGACAAATGCTGCAAAGCTGACTTAATGACAGCAGGGTCTGCGTGCTCGACACCCAGACTACCGCCCACATTCTCTGGCACACCTTGCTTGCGCGTAATGAACGCATGCTTAGCATCAGGGACCGCAGCACTAATTAGTTTACGCAATCGTTCACCATTGAAATCGGGATCAGTCAACACAATAACGCCACGCGTCGCCTGCAATTGTTTAATTTGAGCCAGCTTTGTTTTGTTAAGTGCCGACCCGTTCGTTTCAAACGTATCGGCGTTTACAGCCTGCTGAATGCGTTTGGTATCATCCTTGCCTTCAACAACCAACACTTCTTTTAACTTGTCCATTAATCTTCAATCCCAAAAAATTGGTTCGCGTTAGCAAATGTCGCATCCGCAATTTCCAGCTCTGTCTGCTCACGCAATTTGGCAATGGCTTGTACCGTGAAGGCCACGTTTGCCGGTTCGTTCTGTTCACCGCGATGTGGTTCCGGCGTCAGGTACGGCGCGTCGGTTTCCACTAACATCCGATCTAACGACGTTTGTTTAACAGAATCGTGAACCTCATGCGCATTTTTAAAGCTGGCAACGCCAGAGTAAGACACGACCATTCCGAGATCCAAAAAGCGCTTGAGCCACTCTGGATCACCGTTAAAGCTGTGCATCACCCCACCGATGTCACGAATATCCGCCGCTTTTAAAATAGCGTACGTATCCGCAAACGCATCACGATTATGAATAATGACCGGCTTACCCAGTGATTTAGCAATATCAACTTGGCGAGCAAAAATGCGCTTTTGGTCGTCCACGACAGCATCGAGATTATCCACATGATAATCTAAACCAATTTCGCCGAGTGCCATCACCCGACTATCCTGCAGTTGACCAATCATGGTCTCCTCAACCGCATTGTTATAAGTGGCAACCTCTTCCGGATGCCAACCAACTGCGGCCCACATATTTGAATAACGATGTGCTAGTTCAATCCCACGTTCATTCAGTTTGGCATCCGAACCTACGTTCATGATCCGCGTAACATGGGCAGCAGCGGCGTGTTGATTATATGATGCGGCTTCCTCATAAAAGGTGTCGTCATTTAAATGAGTGTGTGAATCAAAAATTTCCATCTTTATCTCCGTTAGTGAGATTGATTTATCCCAGAACATCCCCGTTATTCAGGCTGTCTGGCACAATAACCAGCGTCACTTTTCCGTCACGTTCAGTCGACAACAACATTCCTTGACTGATTTGGCCACGCATCTTACGTGGCTTCAAGTTTGTCACGGCCAGTACTTTCTTACCGGTTAACTTTTCATAATCAGGATACCATTCGTGAATACCTGAGAGAATCTGCCGATTTTGTTGATCGCCAGCGTCCAAACGGAATTGTAGCAGCTTATCTGCACCCTCAACTGGTTTAACCGACTTGATTTCGGCAACCTTAATCTCCGTTTTATCAAATTCATCAAACTTGATTTCAGGTTTCGTCAAGTTCAGGGTGACGTTTTCTGGTTCCCATTGAGAATCAGCAGCCGCTGCCATTGCAGAACGGCCTTTTTGCTTATCCGTCTTAGTCATTTGTGATTGGATAAAGTCGACTTCTTCCTGTGCATCCAAACGTGGGAAGATTGGGGTTCCTTTCGCAACAACTTGACTGTTAACCGGCAGATCGGCCATCTTTAAGCCTTCAATCTGCATACTATCAGCATCCGTTGGCAACCCCAACTGCGTCAAAATTTCTTTTGGTGCGTGTGTCATGATTGGCTGAATCAGTAATGCAATCACCCGCAGGCTGGCCACTAAATGACTCATGGCAGCTGCCAAACGTTTGTCATCACCATCATTAGCCTTTTTAGCTAACGTCCATGGTTCTGTTTCATCAATGTATTTATTTGTGCGTGAAACGAGCTTCCAAACCGCTGACAAAGCATCCGCAAAGTGCAGGCTTTCCATCAGCTGGTGGTATTCGGCAATCGTGTCCACAGCCGTTTGTTCCAAATCGGCGTCGGGTTCATTGACATTGCTTTCAAAGGCTGGCACGACCCCGTCGTAATACTTATTAACCATGGCAACAGTCCGGTTCAGCAAGTTCCCCAAATCATTGGCTAGATCATAATTAATCTTATCGACAAAGTCTTCCGGCGTGAATACACCATCGTTACCAAACGGCATTGCCTTCAACAAGTAGTACCGTAAAGCATCCAGTCCGTACCGGTGAACCAGGGTCTCTGGGTAAATGACGTTTCCCTTTGACTTACTCATCTTGCCATTCTTCATCAACAACCAGCCGTGACCAACCACGTGCTTTGGCAATGGTAAGCCAAGTGCGTGCAAAATAATTGGCCAGTAAATGGTGTGGAAACGGACAATTTCTTTACCAACCATTTGAACGTTAGCTGGCCAGTACTTCTTGAAGTTGCTGTCGTCATCAGTCCCGTAACCCAGCGCTGTAATATAGTTGGACAGTGCATCAACCCACACATAAATCACGTGCTTCGGGTCAGTTTTAACTGGCACACCCCACTTGTAACTCGTCCGAGAAACGGACAGGTCTTCCAAGCCAGGTTCCAAGAAGTTCTTCACCATTTCATTCATTCGCGTGTTTGGAATAATGAAATCTGGGTGTTCTTTGTAATAGTTCATCAGCCAGTCGGCGTACTTACTCATCTTGAAGAAGTAAGATTCCTCATCAGTCCACACGACCTCGTGACCAGATGGCGCTTTCCCACCGGTCACTTTGCCGTTTTCATCACGGAAGACTTCTGCTAACTGGGATTCCGTAAAGAATTCCTCATCGTCCACAGAATACCAGCCTTCATAGTGACCCTTGTAAATATCGCCTTGTGCCAATAACTGATCAAAAATTTTCTGAACAGCGGCCTCATGATAATCATCGGTTGTTCGAATAAACTTGTCGTTACTGATTTCCAGCAACTTCCACAGTTCTTTAATCTGGGCAGCCATGCCATCGACATATTCCTTCGGCTGTTTACCCAAAGATTCGGCTTTTTCTTCGATTTTTTGACCGTGCTCATCTGTTCCAGTCAGGAAGAAGACGTCGTTACCCATTAACCGCCGGTAACGCGCCTCGGCATCGACTGCGATGGTCGTATATGAATTCCCGATATGTAACTTGCCAGACGGGTAATAAATTGGCGTAGTAATGTAGTAAGTCGGCTTTTTTTCTGCCATGAACAAATCTTCTCCTTTAGTTCGCGAGCCCGCAATGTTTGGCATCACGAACACCTCGTTAGTCTGAATAAGTATACCATAGCACTTTGCACGGCTACGGAGTTTATCAAACAGAATTTCTCAAAATAAATCTAATTGGGTCGGACCCAATCCATTAAACGTTAATCCCAGCTGATCACGCAGGCTTTCCGCATTAGCGGCGGCGTCTCGATGCCCGTTATTGTTGAAGATCACATATGTTTGGTCAACTTGTTGGCTCACTGTTTTAACAGCTTCACCTAAACGAGCCAACTCATCATCCGAATACCGATAATTGGTTCGATCCTTACGCCAGTCACCTTGGTGATCTAACCAGCCGCGGCGATTCTGACCGTGAAATCGGAAGTACGCTGCTGTTGGCGTTGTTACGACCGGTGTAAATGGCACGCCGCGATTGCCATCGTTCGGTTCGTCAGCAATTACGTAAGTCATGTTAAGACTGGTTAAGTAATCAAACACGTCCTTGCTCAAGCTACCCTCATACCAACTGGGATCACGGAATTCTACCGCAACCGGCAAATCGCCCATGTGAACCCGCACGTCACGTAGGTAACGAATATGGTCTAAATTTCGGGTAAAGTATGGCGGAAACTGAAATAACACCGTTGCCAGCATCCCCGCCTTGACTAACGGAACCACTGCGCGACGGAATTGATTAAACGTTTGCCAGCGCTCATCATCACTAACTTGTTCAGACTTTGCATCATCATGACGTGTCATCACCTGATGTGCCTTCAAAATATACTGAAAGCCATCCGGCGCTTGATTACGCCAATTGGTGACGGTCTTAACACTGGGCACGCCATAAAAAGACGTATCCAATTCAACCAGTGGAAACACGCCAGCGTACTCAGAAAACAGCACATCACGCTGTTCATCGTGAATTAAGTGTGGATGCCGCGTCCATGTCGATAATCCAATCGTAATCAATTCGTTGTCCCCCTTTTAGCCAGTTCCTCGTGTTTTGCACTAATTTCTAACAAAAACGGTGCCACCATTATGGGCACCGTTGCGTAATCTTTAAATATGGTTAGCGTTACTTAAACTGACGAATAACGTTGGTCTCTTCTTCAGATAAGGTCTTGCCCTTCAATGTGCTGATCAACATCAGTCCCTGACACCGGTAATTGCTGCGAATGGCAGAAAATGACCAACTGATCATCGCAAACAGGAAGGTCACCATTGCGGCATTCGTTCGTGGCATGGCGACACCAAACAGCATTGCTGGTTGGGCGCCAAAGAACACTTGCCAAGCACCGTAAAACATTAAGAAATCAAATAATAGTTGTAGTCGATTGACCCATTTCATCTGTGACAGTAAACTCCCAAGCCGGGCAAAAATATCATCACGATTCATCTTCTGTCACCCACTTCCTTCATGGCACCTGCATTTAATAATACATTAATTGTAAGAAAGTCCGGCCCAAAACGCAATTGATTTAACCTTTTAGACCGGCAAAAAACGTTTCTGCGTCGCCGGAATATTGAGCCGTTACGCTACCTGCTGGAATTGGTTCATTGTTTACCACAACCAGCTTAGCATTGGGCTGACGATAATTAATCAACCCGGCAAATGGATATACCTTAAACGAAGTACCAACAATCACTAATAGGTCGGCCACTTCAATAGCGGCCATTGACCGCTGTAGTGCAGACTCCGAGATAGACTCACCGTACAACACAATGTCTGGGCGAATGATTCCGTGGTCAGTGTCATGATACATGGATTTCATATAGTCGTGCCAATCAACCTGCTCGCCGTCCTTACTACAATAACAGCGATACAAATTACCATGGAACTCAACAACCTGATCATTACCAGCTGTTCGGTCCAGATTATCAATGTTTTGTGTAATCAACGAGGCCCGACCTGATTGACACAAGGCTGCAATTTTTTCGTGAATGACGTTTGGCTTGGCATCTGGAAAATACAAGTTCTCCTTCACAAAATCATAGAACATTTCAGGCTGCTGAACAAAGCAGTCATGACTCAACAAATACTCTGGTGGCAAGCCCTTGAACTTGGCTGAATACAACCCGGACTTAGACCTGTAGTCAGGAATACCTGAAGCAGTCGAAACACCCGCACCAGTCATAAACGTAATGTGTTGTGCTTGATCGAACAATGTTTGCAAATTCTCTGTCATCACGAACCACCCTCCATTTGCCAATCACGTCAAACTAATCCCGCACGATATAACTAATGTTATGCGCCTCAAGAAAATCCTTAACCGGCGTATCATACACTTCTTTGAAAAACGAAGAACTATCCGCGTCTTCCTTAGGCGGCGTCATCACAAATGCATTTTGACGATCAGAACGATTCAATGCAACATAAGCCCGTTCCCCAGACTCTTTATCTTTCAAATCAGAATGGAAAATTTCAAACATCTGACGCATTTCCAATCGCAACTGACGTTCACTCAACACACTTGTAACCGTTGTAAACGCTGTACTATTCAACGCTGGCAAACCCCAGTCGGTTAATTGTGCATCAAATGCCTTGTACAAACGAACCAGTGCCCGACGAACCTCAAATGGTGTATTGATTTTTTTAGCCATCATCACATCGTACAGCTTTTTGGCAGCTGCATAAGTCTTCGGGAAGTTGGTGCTTAATTCTTTTTCATGCTTGCTGATGCCCTCGCCATAAAACACGAGCGCATCCAGCAACACGAGCAAACGTAACGCATTTTGTGCGTCATCCTCAGCACCTGTTTCAGGTTCAGGATCAATCGTCGCAAAAATCCCGTTATAAAATTCATCACTGACTTTGTCGTCAATCAAGCCATGACCCGCCAAGGCTGGAAAAATTACCACATGGTTCACGATATTAAACAACTGGGTCGACATGGCCATCAGCTGTTCATCCAATTCGTCGTCACCAAACGTGAGGTTAAACTCGATCTGAGGAAAGCCTTGCAACAGCATCAATAAGTGACTCAGTTCGTGAGCCGCTGAATACTGGGGTGCAGTAATATCGTCAACCCAGATCAACAAACGGTCTTTTAACACATGTTGTTCAACCTGATCATCACGAACGTAGCCGGCGTGTTTGTCACCGAACTGGACCATTACTGTGCCAGGAAACAACTCGTTGACTTGGTCCAACAATGTTTGAACCGCTGGCGCTAATTTAATGTCTGCCATGTTTACTCCTTTATTTCTGCATAAACTTCATTATTGATTTCACATTTAATACCAAGTTACGATTGGTTACTTTAAGCCTCCGCCTCCGGTTGTCCGCGTTGAAGCCACTGTGTGGACCGGTTTGAGCCCGCAAGTTTGTCCGTGATGTAAATTCAGCAAAGACCGCTTCATTAACATCACTTTCACAGTTTTTTCAACGCTGCCAACCTCCAGCTACAGTGCGCAACTTACTTGCAAGTGTCATTAACTATACTCAACAAATTTCGAACATTGTTACAGCTCAGTAAAACCACACACTGTTCTTCCTATCAGTAAGTCGGCGTCTGTCTGTCATCTAACGCCAGTTAACGTATACATATACATAGCCTGAACACTGTTACATCAGCTGAAGGGCGGCGACATTGGAACCAAGTCGTGAAAATGGTGTTAATTCGGCTAGGTTCCGAATTTACAGCATGGACGGTCGCGGAGGCTCGGCGGCGAGGTGAAAGACTTCGATTTTCAGAAGGCTTGAACCGGTCCCACGACGGCGTTCCAATGTCGCCAACCGGAAGCGGAAACAAACTTTAAAACACTGACAATAAAAGTTATTGCTGATTGAGCTTGGTGACGATTGCTTTGGCTAAGGTAACGGATGGATGGGCGTGCGTTTTGAGCGCTTCGACCACCGCTGGCACCTGCTCCGGTGTCGCACCTGCTGCGACTGCTAAGTTGCGGTACTGCAGTTGCATATGCCCCTGTTGGATGCCTTCGCTGACCAGTGCTCGCAACGCTGCCAGATTTTGGGCCAATCCCAAAGCAACTGTCAGTTGGTTTAGCGTAGCAACATCCTTGACTTGTAGAATCTGCTGATTCAGTTTGGCCAATGGCAATGACGCCGTCGCACCACCAACAACACCCAAATGCATCGGCATCGTTAGCGAACCAACCAACAGATTGCCAGCCAACTGCCAACGAGATAAGCCACGATACTGACCGTCTCTGGCTGCGTACGCATGCGCACTGGCTTCAGCGGCCCGCCAGTCATTACCGGTCGCCATTACGACGGCATCGACACCGTTCATGATGCCTTTGTTGTGCGTTGTTGCACGACTGACATCCAGCTGAGCAATCTGGCTAGCTGCAACGATCCGTTTAGCAACCGTTAGCCCAACTGCCGCATTATGCTTTGCTAAATTGGCGACCGGCACATTTACCGCTGCCGTGACCAACGTCTGCTGCCCATCGTTTGCTAAAATGCTCATCACCGGATGTTGTTCAAGGACATCCTGTAAATGATGGCCGAGAGCCTCCAGCATGCTATTCATAATGTTGGCACCCATGGCTTCACCAGTATCGACAAACAAATCAACGCTGACAAAGCCCTTTCCTAGCGCACGTACGCGCAGTTTGCGGGCACCGCCACCGTACTTAACGATGCTTGGATGCGCTTGATTAGCCAGTGACAGCAATTTTGCTTCATTGGGCGTCACAAAACGACTAATTTCAGCCACCGTCACCGTTTGAAAGACAATCTGCCCCATCAGCAAGTTGGTATCCGTCCGCGTGACGATGCCGTCACCGCTGGCGGCCATTTTACCACCATAGCTAGCGGCCGCAATGACAGAGGGTTCTTCCGTTACCATTGGCACCAGATAGTCATGACCATTCATGCGAATAGTCGCAGCCAATCCTTCTGGCAAATGATAACTCGTCAAGTAGTTTTCTGTCAGCAGGGCATCATCCTCACTGGCATTATCGGCCAGCATTTGCCGTTGAATCGTCGTTAGGTCGCCTAACTGACTGGCAACTGTCAGACGTTGCTGCCACGTCAATCGGCGAAATTGAGCAAGCTGCTCTTTCATGGCCTGTTTCTCATCATCTGTCATGTGATCACCCGTTATACCGTGGGTGCTTGCTGACATACTCAGATACGATGCCCTCGCGCACACCACTTTCTGAAAAAATGACCCGGTCGGAATCCAACAATTGTAATAATTCAACCAATGGCAACATGCCGCCAACAATAATGTCAGCGCGATCATATTCAAGGCCATCGATTGCTTGTCGCTGTTTGTTATTCTTCGAAATCAAGCGGTCAAACGTGTTGAACACCGTTTCTGTTTTCAAACGGTATCCGTGAATGTCTTCGACACGGGCCATCTTCTGAGCCTTGCGGTTGATTCGTGCCAACGTTCGGTTAGCCCCGCCAAGTAACACGATTGGTAAATGCATCGCCTCGTTCAACCACCAAACATCTTGTAGACGTTTGCGAACAAATACTTGACCGGAGAATAAATGACCAGCGGTAATGACGTCCCCAAAATGAAATTGTTCTGACAAATTAACGGCGCCAAATGGCACGCTAATTAAGTTCTTTGCTCGCCGTTTAGCGACATGAATCAGCTCGCAACTAGCACCACCAGTATCCAAAATGAGGCAGTCATCTAATGGCAACGCATTGATGGCGCCTAAGAAATCGTAATAGGCTTCGTCGTCCCCCGACAGCACTTGAAGGGACAGTCCAACCTCGTGCTTTACCCGGTCAAGGAATTCTTTTTGGTTGACCGCTTGGCGAACTGCCGCCGTAGTAATCGCCCGGACGGTCAGATTAGGGAGGTTTTCATAAACTTTTTTAAAGTTAACCAATGCGGCAATAGTCCGATCCATTGCCACTTTAGTCAACCGTTTTTCAGCACCCATGCCCTCGGAAATACGGGTGTCTTCTTTAATCCGGCGAACTTCCTTAAAGGAGCCGTCATCTTCAATCTGAGTGACACCCATTCGGACAGAATTAGAGCCCAAATCGACAATCGCTAAATTTTCCATCCTTGGTTACCTCGTTCTTCATCAAACTTGCTGTCACCATTATACGAGCCTGGCTAACGGCTGACTAGCGTTGTGTAAAGTAGTTGATGCCCATCGCGTCACGAACTTCTTGAAGCGTTTTGTTAGCGACTTCATTGGCATGAGCTGAACCATCTTCAAGAACTTTGTAAACGTAGTCCATGTTGGCCGCATATTCAGCACGCCGTTTGCGAATCGGTGCTAACGTTGCTTCCAACACTTCATTTAAGTAACGTTTGATTTTAACGTCACCGAGACCACCAGCTTGGTATTGCGCTTTTAAATCAGCAACATGTTCCTTGTCTGGGTCAAAGATATCGAGGTAGGTAAAGACAGTGTTTCCCTCTACGTGACCAGGATCGCTCACTTTAATATGTTCAGGATCGGTATACATCGACATGACTTTTTTGGTGACCGTATCAGCGTCATCTGACAGATAGATCGCGTTACCGAGTGACTTGCTCATCTTCGCGTTGCCATCTAAACCAGGAATCCGGCCTTCGCCCTTTGGCGGGAATACCCCTTCTGGTTCCACTAAAATATCTTTGTTGTAAGCACTATTGAATGAACGAACGAGTTCCCGCGCCTGTTCCAGCATTGGTTCTTGGTCATCTCCGACTGGCACCGTTGTCGCCTTGAACGCTGTGATATCAGCCGTTTGACTCACTGGATACGTTAAAAAACCAGCGGGAATACTTTGGCCGAAACCTTTTTGGCTGATTTCTGACTTGACGGTTGGGTTTCGTTCCAAACGGGCTAAGGTGACTAAGTTTAAGTAGATCATGGTCAATTCGTTGAGGGCGGGGATTTGCGACTGAACTAAAATCGTCGACTTCTTCGGATCGATCCCAACGGCCAAGTAATCCAGCGTCACTTCTGTCAAACTCTTACGAATCTTTTCTGGATCACGCGCGTTATCTGTCAACGCCTGCATGTCAGCAATCATAATAAACGTCTCGTAGTCACCAGAATTTTGTAAAGCAACCCGGTTTCTCAAAGAGCCTACGTAGTGACCAATGTGCAACTTACCCGTTGGCCGGTCACCCGTTAAAATTATTTTTTTCTCATTTGCATTTGCCATATTGGTCTCCTTTTTCGTGTTAACGTTAGAAACAAAAAGCCGTCCCCTGACGCCAACACAAATACTGTATTGTCATCATAGGACGGTTACCCGCGGTGCCACCTATTTTGGATGTGTGGCGCGCAAACGCACACGACATCCCGCTTTATTAATGTCATTTAGTTGATTAACCCTGATAGCTAACTGCCCACTTCGGTCGTGATGACTGGCTCTCAACATCTCAGTCTCGCTGTAGTTAGACCTACTCTACGATTAGCTGGTAAAACATGGTCAATAAATTAATTATAACGGCTTTCGTAAATCCTGTCAAAGCCCAGTATCACAGCCACACAAACTGTAATTCAACATGATTGACACAAACCTTTTTCGCGCATAAAATGGTTTGCGTTTAGTTACCAACAATTTTAGATACACTTAGACATTTAATTCAAACCCTAGATAAAATGTCTGCGTTCCGTCTGTCAGGGACGCCGTTTCATGGGACCGGGCTTAGCCCCTAGAACGGTCTAAGCCCTCAACTTGAAGCCTCACAAACCCGAGTCTTCAAGCTCGTCCTGCAATCCTAAGTGGCCCACCCCGCCACCAAGGATTGCCTTCACGAAACTCTGTCCCTGACCGACTCCACTACTGTTACAGTTGCCCAAGTTCAACACACTGTTATAAATGCTCACCATGATTCCAAAAATCAATGATCAGGCATCGGGTCAGTGTATTAGGGCAACATAGTGGTAGCTGGAGGTTGGTGGTGGTGAAAACCTGCTGTGAAGGTGTTGTTAGTGCGGCGGTTTGGGCCGGATTTACAACACGGATGCGCTTGAAGACGCGGTTTTCGGCTTCAAGGCGAGGTGAAAGACTCCGATTTTCAGGAGGCTTGATCCGGTCCCACAGCGGTTTTCACCACCGCCAACCGGAAGCAGAAGCGGACTTTTAGTAATTCACATGAGGTCTCGGGGCTTCATGAACAGACTTGTCACTGATCACACGGAGGCTAATTATTTGAATAACGAAGAACGACAGCATGAACAGCAGCGTGTAGATCAAGTCATGGACGAGATCAACCGCCAGTTGGTCGACAATCAGCAACAATTCGAACGGGCACACCACGAAACTAGCGCCATTCAGAAAAACTATGCTGAAAACGCATCAGTCAACACGTTTGAAGTCGATGATGCGATGGAAACCAATGCGCAGCTGCAACAGCAACGACAATTAGTTTATCTGGCCGTGACTAACGAAGCGACCATTCGTCAGCAGCTCGACAATTTAAAACAGCTCAAAGAATCACCTTATTTCGGACGCATCGACATTCAGGATGCCGGCGAATCCAAACCAGAATCTTTATACATTGGGACATTTTCGCTCACCAACGAAGCTCAGGACTTTGTTGTCTACGATTGGCGGGCGCCCATTTCCAGTATCTATTACAACGGCACACTCGGCAAAGTCGCCTACACGACACCTGCTGGCAAACAAACGACGGATTTGAAGAAGAAACGCCAGTTCACCATTAAGGATGGTGAGATCAAAAACATGTTTGATACCAATGAAACAGTTGGTGATGAAATGCTTCAGGCTGTTTTAGGACAGCAAAACGACGAAGTGATGCAAAACATCGTTGCTACCATTCAAAAGGAGCAAAACGATATAATTCGTGACACTCGCTCTGATTTATTGGTCGTTCAAGGGGTAGCCGGATCAGGTAAGACATCAGCCATTCTTCAGCGGATTGCCTTTTTGCTCTATCACAGCCGTAACGGTGGTGAAAGTGAACTGCAAGCCGACCAAATGATTCTATTCTCCCCTAACCGTTTGTTCAGTCACTACATTTCAGAAGTGCTTCCAAGTTTAGGGGAACGCAACATGCGTCAGGTCACGTTGGACGATTTTCTCACCCAACGTTTACAAGGTCTCAACGTACAAACATTATTTGAACGCTATGAATCAGACGCTGATGCCACCAACCCAATGTTCCGAGATGTCCGTGACTATCTTGAAAGCACCGCGTTTGTTAAAGCTGTCACGGCTTATTGTAAACATGTGCCAACCCAGGACATTCGGTTCAACGACATCCTCCTTGATGGTTCACTCTTCTTCACCAAGGAAGCGATTGCTGCCATTTATGCAGAACAACCAGAAACAATGAGCACGACTGGTAAAATTCTCGCCACTAAGAACAGGCTGATTAAAAAGCTCAAACGGCGAATCCGCACGGACGCAAAAGACGATTGGGTTGCCGAAGAGCTCGATAATTTGGATACCGAGCACTATCACGATTTGCTAGGTGAACGGGTTGGCCGATTCAAGGAGCTCGATGATGAAGTCGCGTTTGCGTCGCGAGAAATCGTTCGCAAACGTTACGAGCCAGTGTATGACGCGCTATTCAATAATTACTTTCTCGATGTTTACCGCCAATATGATCATTTTCTACAAACGGTAACACCCGCAAACGTTGACGCCGATCATTGGGACATGCATGAACAAGATTTCGACACAAACATCGAATATCACCGCATCAGTTTAGATGACGCAGTGCCACTGCTTTATTTGCGAGATCTCATTACCGGCGGCGGTCAGAACCGTAGCATCGCCTATTTATTCATTGATGAAATGCAAGACTATTCAATGACCCAAATGTGTTACTTCCGTCACGCATTTCCAAAAGCTAAGTTCACCCTTCTCGGGGATAGCGAGCAGGCCTTGTTCAACCGTATGCAGCGGCCACAGGAACTATTAGATAATCTCGCCCAAGCGTTTAATGCCAAACGGCCAAACTTAATCACGTTGAGCAGAAGCTATCGTTCCACCCTACCAATCACCAATTTTGCCAAAGGATTATTGCCGGATGGTGACCAAATTCAAGCGTTCAACCGCCCCGGCGACTTGCCGCGGATTTTATTGCGGTATAATGAACAAGACGCCATCAGTGCCACTAAGGAACTGGTGCAGACAGAACTTGATACGTATGGCACCGTCGCAATTTTAACGAAGGACGTTACCACCGCTCAGCAAGTCTACCGTGAGCTTCACCGTGACTTTCCCATCACCCTGTTAAATGATATGGACCGCACATTACCCAAGGGAGTCATTGTGCTACCCGTTTATTTAGCAAAGGGACTCGAATTCGATTCCGTCATTGCCTACGATGTTTCAATCAGCAATTACCCAACCGACGATGCAATTGGAATTCTTTATACGATTGCGTCACGGGCGATGCACCACTTATCGTTAGTCACCATTGGTGAAGCAAGTCCTGTCATTAGTCATGTTTCTCCCGAATTACTGTCCATTGAACATGAGTTATAAAATCCGTTTTAACTATTGATGAAATTGTCGTTCCAGAAAGAGGTCTCCCATGAAATTAGACTTTTCCGTTGCCGTCCATAGCCTGCTTTACTTGGACGAAAGCCGGCCACGTAAAATCACGAGTGCTGAGCTCGCCAAGTCACTTCAACTGAATCCGGTGATGATCCGTAACATCCTATCCGTCTTGCATAAGCAGGGGTACATTGAAGGATCTGTTGGAAAAAACGGTGGTTATCTTCTTCAGCGGCCACTGTCCGACATGAATGTCGGCGAATTGTACGACCTCACCATTCCGCCGACCATCAGTTATGCCCGTTTTATTACCGGCGATTCTAAGGGATTAACCAAAAGTGACACGGATGCGACGGATATTTCAGCAAATATTGGCGAGACCCTCACGGATTTGTTTACCTTGGCGGATACCGATTATCGGAAGTTCTACCATCGATTTACCATGACCGATCTAAAGAACGATATGCATGACCATGGTTATTTCATCAATCTAGTTAATAAACAGAGTTAAACAAAAGCAGCGCCACTAAACTTTCAATCTTTGTTTAGTGGCGCTGCTTTTGTATTCATATCAATTTTAGTGCGTTGCACTGACCTCAACATCAGCAGTACCACGTCGTACCCGTTACACTGCCTTGAAACGCCGTTCCCTGGGACCGGTCTCAACCCGCCCAAAACGCGGTTTTCTACCTCGATTCTGAGCCACAAACCGTCTCAGAAGTCGTCCCACACCACTAAATGGCCAAAACCATGCCATTAAGTGGTGTCGACACGGAACTCTATTTCAAGTCAGCTCCACTCATATAACAGTCAAAAAAAACGTGATTTGTCACAGTGTATCCACAATCTAATTTACGATTGATTTTCTTAGGTACTAGACTTCTAAGTCAGCTGGAGGGCGTCAACAGTGATACCGAGCCGTGAAAGTGTTGTAAATTCGAATGGTTTACTCGAATTTATAGCACGGACGGTCAGAGAGACTCGGAGTTTCACGAGGCTCTGCGGCGAGGTGAAAGACTGCGGTTTGCAGGCTTGAACCGGTCCCACGGCGAGCGTATCACTGTTGACAACCGTAAGCGTAATACACGGTTATTTATCTGATGTGGAAACTGCTGTTGCATCGTCCTTGCTCAACGCCCACCGCAACAATAGCGGTGCAGCCAATGTTGAAAAGACGATCACAAAGATCATGTCAACATAAAGTCCGTTTGCTAACAAATGGGCATCAAAGCCAATCTGTGCCGTAATTAAAGCCATTTCACCACGGGCAACCATCCCCGTGCCAACAACCCGGCTGCCACTTTTTGAGAAGCCAGTTAACCGCGCACCAATCTCGCCGCCCCACCATTTAGTGACAACAGCTAAAATTGTCATCAAGACAATAAACGGTAACGATGTAACGAAATGTGCAAACGTCACGTTCAAGCCAATACTAACGAAAAATACCGGTACAAAGAATGCATTGCTGATTGGTTCAATGTGGTCGTCAATAACTTGCTTAACATGCGTTTGGGCCACCGCAATGCCGGCAAAAAATGCGCCGATTGCACCGGATAAACCAACGACTTCTGCTAAGTAAGCCATTCCCAAACAGATAACCACAGCCGTTACGGTACGGGCGGTTGGAATCAATAAGCGTTCGCTAATGCGCATCAGCATCGGCGCAATCCATTTGACGAGCAAGTACGCCGCAACAAAGAAACCAATTTGGAACAAGAATTGAAGTCCCATATTAGTGTTGCCGTGTTCACCTGCGCCGCCCCCAATCAGGGCAACCATCAAACTTAGCAACAGCACCCCGATAATATCGTCAGCGACCGCTGCGCCAAGGATAGTCGCCCCGGCACGTGTGTCCAATGCGTGAAATTCACGTAGGACCACTACGGAAATGCTGACTGAGGTGGCCGAGAAAACCACACCAATAAACAGTGCCTCCGTAAAGTGATAGCCAAACGCAAGGCTAACGCCACCCATTAAGACGACCGGCAAGATGACACCACATACTGCCACCGCCAGCGCTGGGCGCAGTACCTTCCTTAACTGCGCAAGATTACTTTCAAGCCCAGCCATAAACATCAGTAAGATGACCCCAATGTTAGCAAATACAGATAACGCACTGCTATTATGGACCCAATTCAAAACACCGGGACCAATAATGATCCCGATGAGGAGTTCGCCAATGACGGCCGGAATGCCGACCCGTGCAGAAAAGTGACCGGCAATCGTTGTGGCAACAAGTATTAAAATCAGCGTTCCAATAAACGCCATAGGCTGTACTCCTTTACTTTACAAGAGGTAATCAATGTCAGAGGCGGGTGATGGGTAAGCCATAATTTGATTCTCAAACGTTTTGGCCGTGGCGTGTTGGTTAATTAAAAATGTCAGATAGTTAATCATTTCATCTGCAATACCACTTAAAACAGCGGCACCTACCAATTGCCGTTTGTCATTCAAAACAACTGTTACTTTAGCAACTGCGTCATGAATTCGGTTATACGTGTACCAATGCGTCATGTCAATCGTTTTGACCGTCAATGACGACTCATTTGCTGCAGCCGTGACATCCACGCCAACTTTAGCTAACTTAGGCATTCCAAAGACCAGCGTTGGAATGGCCGGATAACTAATTGGCGCATTCGATTGCTGCCCTGTCAATTGACCGGCAAGATAGCGGGCATCATATCCAGCAACTGGCGTTAACTTGGGCACCGTTTTTTTAGCAACGACATCCCCGAGCGCATAAATATCCGGATTGGCAGTCTGCAAATGATCATTCACTTGCACACCGTGAGCGTCTGCTTTTACCCCAACGGCTGCCAAATTTAGCGTATCAACGTTAGCAATTCGACCCGTTGCACCAATCACGGCATCTGTCGTTAATTGAAAATCATGACCATCCGTCAACACCAGTCCGGCATCAGTTTTGTTAACCTCGGCAACATCAACGTTCTCATAAATATGAACGCCAGCAGCCTTTAACTGAGCGACTAAATCGGTCACCATGTTTGTAGGAAAAGCACGCAACGGTTTGTCATTATGCAATACGAGTGAAACTTCAGCACCGGCGGCGTTGGCAATGTCGGCCAGTTCAAACGCAATGTAGCCGCCACCGATAAACGTTATTCGGCGCGGCAACTCACGCATATTGAGAAAATCGGTACTCGTACCAACGTGCTGTGCGCCAGGGATATCCAACCGGCGTGGCCGTTCTCCCGTTGCTAACACGACTTTATCTGCCACAACCTCTTCACTACCAACCATCACGTGACCATCGTCAGTAAACTGTGCATGGCCCGTGAGTGCCGTAATGGCGGACTGCTTTAGACCGGCTAGCGTCCCGCTGGGAATACCATCCGTATAAGCAAACTTATTTCGCATGAGATCTGACCAGTTAATGGTTGGCTCGCCATTCAAGCCCTGTCCATCCATGTGTTCAGCATTACGTTTCGCTTCAACAGCAGCCAATAAAATCTTTTTCGGGTCGCAACCACGATTGGGACATGTACCGCCCCAGAGATTTTCTTCGGCAACTGCGACCGTTTGACCAGCCCCTTTAAGGGCGTAGGCCAAAGCTAAGCCACCAGGGCCACCACCAATAATTAATGTTTCAACGTGTGTCATAATCTACCTCCAGTCTTTCAAACATTCGCAACCAAAGTGTACCGATTTTTACGTCGAGACTAAAGTATTATGCTCTGTCTTAATTCTAACTGTGAGCCAAAACAACCTCATACCAACGTTGTGTGAATTAACTTAATCGTCCGGATGAACGGCCAAGGTTTTGTCCAGTTCACTGACCATATACTTTTCTTCGATCGCATCATCCCAGTCTCGCTCCGGAAATAAGATATAGCGGTCAAAGAAGTAACTCCCTAAAATAGACAACAAATAACGGAAAATAATTCGGAACGGCCAGTCGACGAGTTGTCCCCGTTCCTGAGCCGCTTTGATAATCGTTTTAAACGAGTTCAAAAAACGTTCTGGTGCGATAGATAAGTACTGTTCGCGTAGATCTGCATTGTATAAAATTTCGCTGAGGAATACTTTCAATGCATCTTCGTTGTCTGAGGCAAACTTCATTCGGTTGCGGACAAAGAAAACGAAAAAGTCGTGGATGTTGTCCGTTTGTTCACGAATAGCTTCACTGGCCAATTCGTTTAACAAATCCGGCACAACCTCACGCACAATTGGATCCAAGGCCTCGCGTAAAATGTTAGCCTTGGACTTAAAGTGTTTGAACATTGTACCCTCAGACTGATGTGCCGCCTCAGCAATTTGACGCGTACTCGTGTTAGCGTAGCCCTGTTTTGCGAATAATTGGATGCTAACAATCAGGACATCCTTTTGCTTCTGCGTTAAGTTTTTATTTGCGTTCACTAAATCAGGAAATTCATCAAGGATTTTTTTATCTGCCATTATTTTTTCCATCACTTTCCCAAATTCACTACTGCTATCATAGCAGACCTCATGAGCTCCGAAAATGTCAAATCGTTTGCAGTACAGGTCTTTTTAGTCGGTAGACCATTATTACATATTATTTTTGGGTCTCATAGTTACCTATAATATTTAAATTTTATATGGAAACTAATCTTACGCTCCCGGTTGCCCGTTTTTTGAAATCGTCTGTGGGACCGTCTCAAGCCCGCAGTTCACGGTCTTTCGCCTCGCCTGGAAGCCACCTAAACCGTGTTTTCCAGACCGTCCCGTGTTGTAAATTCGCAAACCCGCCGAATTAACAACACTATCACCGTCGATTTCAACACGGGCGCCCTCCCGCTCATGTCCCAAAATCGTCGAACAAACGTTGCATTATGTGACTGAACCATACAAAGATTAAATCCAGGACATTTGAGCCTCAATTGCTAAGAAAAAAGTTCACAAATGATGTGACTAATTTGCAACATTGTCCCGTTATTTTCTGAACATACCCAAGCACAAAAAATATATCTAGTGGAGGCGGTAAGAGACAGAGCTCCGTGTCGACAACACTTAATGGCATGGAGTTGGCCATTTAGTGTTGTGGGACGACTTCTGAGACGATTTGTGGCTCAGAATCGAGGTCGAAAACCGCGTCCTTTGCGGGTTGAAACCGGTCCCCACGGAACGGCGTCTCTTACAGGCGCAATGGCAAGCCGTCATCAATAAAATATGAATCAGTTTTGCCGAATTGCTACAAAAAATGACACGCCGCAAACATGTCATCTGTCTTTTATTCAGTTAGAAAAAACCATTAAGAATCAATCGTGAAACACCTATGCTTGCTTAGCTGAGTGAACGGATCGATAGCCAAAGTAGAATTGAACAATGGCCAAGATAACCGCCAACCAGTTAACTGCTGCAAACCAACCGGACAAGCTTGCCACACTGGCTGCGCCATAATAAGCCCAGAACCCCCAGACAACCGCGACGACATTGATCCAGGCAAATGTCTTCATCAATGACTGATTGCTTGTTGCAAAGAATGTCCAGATGCAGTTAATGACGAACCAAACAGCTAAAATCCAAAATGATGTTGCAAACATGATAATCCCTTCTTTGATTTTAATTGTCGAGCGAGTGATTACTCGCCTTTCTCAACAACATCATTGTAGCACCTTTCAATTCGGATACAACCGTTTTGAAAGATATTTTTGCATTTATTTTTCACATTCAAAAAGCGACTCTCTATGCGCTTGCCACCGGCAATTGACGCACATGAAGTCGCTTCATTTTAATCTAGTTATTTAATTATTTTCATCCTCATCACGTTTACGCTGACTCAGATAATTGACGATGTTTTGCGCATTGATGAACCCTAATTGACGGTCACCATCTACTACGCGTAAATACTCGCAGTGGGCTAAATCGTCAAATGCTTCACCCAACGTTTTATCAGATGAGATGTCAATTGGCGCTGTGTGCCCGTCAGGCAACGTTGCTACTGAAAAGCCCATCATGACCATCTTACCTACGTACACGTCATACACATTGTGCGCGACACTCTGAGAGAAGAAAGCCTCGACAAATTGGTTGGCCGGATGCTGCGCGATGTTAGTCGGCGTGTCCACTTGCAAGATTTTTCCCTCACTCATCACCGCAATGCGGTCACCTAGTTTAAGGGCTTCATCCATATCGTGGGTCACAAAGATAATCGTGTCGTGCCGCTTTGCATGAAGATCCAATACCAGATCCTGCAATTGCGTCCGTGAAATAGGATCCAATGCTGAGAACGGTTCATCCATCAAGACAACTGGCGGTTCAGATGCAATCGCCCGACAAATGCCAATCCGTTGTTGCTCACCACCGGATAATTCGCTAGGCATCCGGTCCCGATATTTTTTCGGGTCTAAACCGACTTGATTCAGCAATCGATCAATCGTGGCGTCAATCTCCTCACGTTTGACACCTTTCATTTCGGGAATGACCGCAATATTTTGAGCGACAGTCATGGTTGGGAACAACGCAATTTGTTGTAACACGTAACCAATGTTCCACCGTAACTCCTGCAATCCGATGTCTGTAATGTTTTCATCCTTGATAAAAATCTTGCCACCACTCTGCGGCTGTAGCTGATTGACCATTTTCAAAGTCGTCGTTTTCCCACTACCAGAAGTGCCAACAAGGACAAATAGTTCGCCAGCGTTGATGGTTAAATTCAAGTCTGGAATCACAACATTATCGTTAAAAGACTGCTGAACATGTTCAAACCGAATGATAGGTTCGCCGTCTTTCAGCTCATTGATGCTGTTTTCATCAACCGTAGTTGCCATTATTTAGCATCTCCCTTCAGCAAGTGGTGGCTAACCAAGTATTGTCGCGCCACCGTTTTTGCCGACTTCTTTTCGACATTAACTTCATAGTTCATTTCCTGCATATCTTTTTCAGAAATATGACCAGCGAGCTTGTTCAAACTCTTTACAACGCCTGGATACTTCTTGGCTAAGGAAGTTTTCATTAACGGCGCACCCTGATAGGACGGGAAGAAATGTTTGTTATCCTTCAACGTTGTCAGATGATACTGTCGTAATTCGCTATCCGTCGAGTAAGCGTCAACGACATTGATGTTGCCATTATGAATGGCTTCGTAACGCAATTTGGGCTCCATGGACTGAGCCTTCAAATTCAAGCCATATGTCTTATTTACACCTGGCAAGCCATCTGGGCGATCAATGAATTCAAGCGTCATCCCCGGCTTCAATTTATTTTCTACCGTCTGCAAGTCACTAATTGTGTGAACATTCCAAGCTTTTGCATCCTGCTCACGAATAGCTAAGGCAAACGTATTATTGTAGGACATAGGCTTCAAATAACTGAGCTTAAATTGTTGTTGCATGTCCTTTTGTGCCAATTGATACGTTTGATTGGCCGTTAATCCCTTATCAGATTGTGGCGTTTTGACCAAACTTTCCAAAATAGTGCCCGAAAATTCCGGATAAATATCGATTTGATTGTGGTTCAAGGCGTTAAATAGAAAGCTCGTTTTCCCGAAATTGGGCTTTAACGTGACATGAACATGTTTGTTGTCCTGTTCAATCAAGTCTTTATACATATTAATTAAAATGTCTGGTTCAGAGCCAAGCTTACCAGCAATCGTAATGTTGTCGGCTGGTTGACGAACGGCGTTAGCAACACCGACACCACCGATACCGAGCAGCAAGACAACCAGGCCACCAATTAGATAGCGTGGACGCATGTGTTGCAAACGATTAATGAGCCAGCTCAAAATAATCGCCAACAACGCCGAACTAATGGCTCCAATTAACGTCAGCGCGGTGTCATTTCGGTCAATCCCTAATAGGATAAAGGTCCCTAAACCACCAGCACCAATCAAGGCAGCTAACGTTGCAGTCCCGATAATCATGACTAACGCTTGACGAACCCCGGAAATAATCACCGGAGCAGCAATTGGCAATTCAACCTTAAATAGTTTGCGCGTTTGCCCCATGCCAAATGCATCAGCAGCCTCTTCAATAGAAGGATCAATGTCATCAATCCCGATGTATGTATTCTGAAAAATCGGGAGCAATGCGTAAATGACCAACGCAATGACCGCTGGGACGGTACCAATCCCAACAATGGGAATCAATAATCCCAATAAGGCTAGTGACGGGATGGTTTGCAACACACCGGCAATTTGCAACATAAATGCCGCAAATCGTTTGTGATGCGTTGCCCAGATGGCCAATGCAATGGCAATGGCCATCGCAATCAGCAGTGACACCAGTGAAATCTCAATGTGTTGCCACAACGCAGTTAACAGTGCTAACCGCCGATCAACCAGCGTTTGAAAAAAAGCATCCATAAGTATAAGTCCTCGTTTTCCGATGTGAAATTCTGTGCTTTAAAACTTCACAGCTCGTTCTGATAAACGCAACATTTACTTTACAAGTCGAACATACGTTTGTCAAACAATAAGAAAAAAGCACACTATTTATAGCGTGCTTAATTATAAACTTACTTATTTTCAAGACCTAAACAAAAGGCTTGTGAGATTGACGATTTATTTTTAATCACTTACGCGAGCAAGGAAATAGCGCTTCTTACCACGACGCACGATAACAAACTTGCCGTCGAACATTGCCTTTGGATCTACGTCTGCATCAACAGATGTTTGTTTGTCACCGTTAATAGTAATGGCGCCATTTGTCACATCTTCACGAGCTTGCCGCCGTGATTTTTCAATGCCGCTATCTGCCAAAAAGTCGACAATATTTTGAGTTGCGCCAGTCGTTTCAACGCTTGGGAAAGCCTTGAATCCCTGTTCGATCTCGTCAGCGCTTAATTCCTTCACATCGCCAGAGAATAATGCTTGCGTAATCTTTTCGGCCTGTTTCAAAGCTGCGTCACCGTGGACAAACTTAGTCACTTCTTCAGCCAAGCGACGTTGTGCCGCCCGCTTCCAAGGTTCCTTCTTCACTTGTTCAGCCAGATCATTAATTTCGTCTTCATCCAAGAACGTGAAGTACTTCAGGAATTTCACAACATCATTGTCATCTTGGTTTAACCAGAATTGGTAAAATTCGTAAGGAGTTGTTTTTTCAGGATCAAGCCAAACGTTGCCACCTTCAGACTTACCAAACTTCGTGCCGTCAGCCTTCAGCAACAGTGGGATCGTTAGTGCAAAGACTGGTGTTTCTGGTCCTTCCACACGACGAATCAAGTCCAAACCAGCCGTGATGTTGCCCCATTGATCACCACCACCGATTTGCAACTGCACATCTTGTTCACGGTACAAAGTTAAGTAATCGATGGATTGCAGGATTTGGTAAGTGAATTCGGTAAAGGAAATCCCCACTTCCAAACGGGAAGCCACAACTTCTTTGTTGAGCATTGTCTTAACGTTGAATAACTTACCGTAATCGCGCAGGAAATCCAGCAATGACAGTTTGGACAACCAATCGTAGTTATTCACTAACCGGAACTGATCTTCACCAAATAGCTTAACCATTTGACCACGCAAAGCCTCTTGGTTGTGGTGCACTTGATCCATTGTTTGTAGAACCCGCTCAGATTTCTTACCGGATGGGTCACCAATTGAACCAGTCGCGCCACCGATAACGATCACTGGTTTATGACCAGCCAATTGGAACCGTTTCAAAATCATAAACGGAATCAAATGTCCGATATGCATCGAATCGCCAGTTGGGTCAATCCCACAGTACAAACCGATTGACTTCTTGTCAGTTAATTCACGTAAGCCTTCTTCATCACTGGTTTGGTTAATCGCACCGCGCCACTTTAGTTCATCAATAATATTCATTTTGCATTCTCCTTCTCATTTTTTCATTTTTTTAAGGCACAAAAAAAGTCCCCGTCACTGGCTAACATTAGCCAAGTTGACAAGGGACGAATTTATTCCGCGGTACCACCCAAGTTATTGCATTACTGCAATCACTCTTCACCGATACCGGGGCGCGCCGAGATAACGATCACAAACGCTGTACTTCATGGCTTCAATATTGCCGGTTCACACGACCACCGGCTCTCTGGGGAGGGATTGAAGGCACTACTTGGTTGTCAGTTTCGACACTAACGACCACGTTTTCGCTATCAAATATTGTTGTCATTGTACTGACTGATTGGCGTTGATGTCAACCATGGATTTCAAAAAGGGTTGTCTTGTTTGGGGATGCTTCCGCTTCTGGTTGCTGATATTGAAACTCCGTTGTGCGGACCGGTCTTAGCCCGCGTTGCGGTCTTCGACCTCGACTTGAAGCCTCCAAACCCGAGTCTTCAAGCTCGTCCGTGGCCTAAACCCAGCAAACCCACTGGGTTAACGCCACTTTCACAACTCCGTTTCAATATCAGCGCCCGCCAGCTACATTCAAGCAATAACAGACAAACCCTAGGTACCAAATTAAATACACATTATCCAGTAATCATTAGACTACGGACAAACACAACAATCCGTGTGATAGCTGGCCAGAATCGGAATTCGCTTTTGTTTTAGCAATGAACTAAACAGAGCTGCAGGGCGTCAGCATTGGAACAAAGGCGAAGTGAAAGATCCCCGGTTTACGAAGGCTTGAACCGGTCCCACGCCGGTCTTCCAATGCTAACAACCATAAGCGGCAGTTAATACTATGCGAAACCTATTTCACATAGAAAATATAGTCAAGTGTCGTCGGATTCTCTTCAGGCTGGAAACGTTGTGGATCGTAACGTTCATAAACGTACGTCAAGTTAGTCCAGTCGTCCTCCGTCATCATGTGACGGGTCACGAGTTCTTGGTGCGCCGTTTCCATTGCCCGTTGACCAAACAAATCGCCAGTGTCCGGATTGCCGTTAACCCACGCAACAGCAGCAGAGCTTTCTGGCACCGCAATGGCTTGGAATCCTTCTGGCACCTTTTGACCCTTACGGAACCATTTGCCGATCCAGTAAGTTGTTTCGTCACCATCAATAACTAATAGACCGATTTTGGCAGGATCTAAGGGTTTGTTGATAGTTTCCAATTGTTTGAACTTATCGGTTGTTTCCCAGTCTAACCAGGCATAGTTATATGAACCATGTTCCTGCTTCTTGTATGGGAGTCCAAATAATTGACGAGCTGGTTCTGTAACTAAATTACGATGTGTAACTTTCATGTTAGTGCCTCCAGTAATAAATTTCGTTTATCGTCCTTTTTAACTAGCGGGACTGCATAATGATCGAAGCCAACGTTCTGTGTTGACGATCCAACCGCCATAAATAAGTGGCTGCGCGGGCCGGCATTGCCGGATCTATCTGTTGACAAACGACATTGGCAATCGCAGCCGTCGCTGGTCGGTGCAAATAATCGCTCAAAATACGCGCCAAATGGACATCAAAAAGTGCCTTGCTTTTATCCATCCCCATTAGTGACTGCCTTAAGTCTAGCACGATAATCAGTGCTAATGCATTCACCTTTTTGGGTCCCATGCCATGAATGACTGACAAACGGGCCTCCAGCTCTTCATGAGTAGTAGTTGAAATGAATTTTTCGGCATCACCGTTTGCCTCCCTGTCCAAGGTTTGACCTAAACTGGCTAGGTTCTGCGCCATGGTTTTAGGAAAGCGGTGTAATGCTGGCTTTGTTTCAATCGCCGTCAATAATTCCGATTGATGGGTAGCAAACCATGCGGCCGTCCAATTCTGTTTACCGATCCGTTCTCGCAACCGTTTCGGCAGTTGCCAAGCTCTGTTTGCAGGCACAGATTGATCGACAATGACGCCACATAGCAAGGCAAATTTATCTGTCAGTAACCACTCACTGTCCGCTGGCGACAAATCAAAGTCACCCATAAATGTGTCCGGCAGATTTGCTTGATAATCGTGTTGTAGCATCGTCACTGCATAATCATCCAAGATAGGTGTGGGCATGTGCTATTACCTCCTGACCAATTGCAGCAATACGATCTTCCTGAAAAACCTGTGGTACCAAATACCCCACGCTCAGTGGTGAAGCATTAAAGCGCGGCACTACTTTACAAATAATCGCACCACCCTGAACGTTATAGAAAAACAAGTTATAACTATCACAACGGCCATGAAAGTAATCCGTCAGAATATAGTGAGTCAATACACGTACCGCTTTAGCCAAATCCACAGCGGCCTTTATCCCAGGAATCCGCACGTTAAATTCGAGGAACCCTAACAACGGTTCGTTGGCGACAGCTAGTTCAGCGTCGCCCAAGTTCAAAAATGGTTCACCGGCAAGATTAGCTGGCGTTACGTGAGCGTAACCATCCACTTTATCGAGGCCAATAATCTGCATGTGGGGATGGGCCAACGACCCACCAGAGCGTGGTCCATAGTTTTTGTACATGATTACGGATTTGTACTGTGGATCTTGTTTCATTTCTGACCATTTACGTAACGAGAAATTCATAATTGCGGCGGCTGTCTGCGGATCGTAGTTTGACCAATCGCCCCGGTGATTGCTGGATTCGATGATGATTGTCTGCAGCGTATCAGCTAACACCCGAAACTTGTTCACGAGCCATATTCGATCCGCTTCCTGATCCAAAATGTTGGTCAGATGTGCAACATCACAAAATGGGCACGCCGCATTCTGATGAACAATGTTTTCTGGTTTTCCCTGGGCAACATGTGTGATAAACGAAAGTTGTTCCTGTGTCATGTGTTTCCTCCGCATCAACCTAACAGTGTATTTTCCAGTAATTATACCGCGGATCGCCTCATCCAGTATTACTCCAGTTTGGCATTTCGGCATAACCGTTCAAACATGCTACACTGAGATGATGAAAAATAAAAATGAACAAGCTCAACAAGTCTTAAATATTATTCAATGTACTCCAGAATTGATGGCCATTTTGCACGCTATTGCCGATCAACATCTGAAGCAAGGCGCGCTGGCTGCCGGCAGTATCCGTAACACGGTGTGGCAGGTGCTGAGCCATCAACCCGTTCAACTGTCATCTGATATCGACGTCGTCTTTTTCGATCCCAAACGCCCCTATGAAGATAACTTTACAATTCAGGCCCAATTGACAAAACAGTTGCCCCAATACGATTGGCAAGTTAAAAATGAGGTGTACATGAACACTCACAACTTCACCGACATGCCACCATTCACTTCAGTCACAGATGCGATCGGTCATTTTGTTGAAACCCCTACCTGTGTCGGTGCCTACCTAGATGACTCAAGTCAGCTTCGTTTGATTGCACCACACGGCGTGGCGGACTTGCTAAACTTTGTCTGCCGCCCTGTCCCAGCATATCAACAAGACACCGCTCACCTGGCGATTTTCAAACAACGAATGGCAGAAAAGCAGTGGCAGCAAAAATGGCCCCAACTTGTCATTTCAATCCACTAGGAAAACAACAATAGCAAGCACGTTATTTTATCTCCGTTTGTAACCATGCTACACTGACGATAATCGAGCTCGTTTAACAGGTTTACCAACCAAACATCGGAAAACGGACAAAGTTTGCGTTTCGAAACAGGCTTTGATGCCGTTTCATGGCGTGTCGTCCTATGCTTACAATGAACGTGAGGTGATTTCACATGCAACTCGTACTCGTTAATCGTCAAACAAAAGTTAAAAAGATTATCAATGACTGTGAATCCATTGCCCTGATCGATGCTGATCAACAAACGCATCTCCCCCAATACTATTTGCCAAATGCACGACAACAACTTGGTGCCGTTGCGTTTGTGCTCACCCGAACACGGCAGGAACCGTGCACCTTTAAGACCAGTCAGTGGGAAATTCGGCACGATTAGCACGGCCACACTGCACACTAAAAAGACCCATCATCGTAGCTGCAACAATTCGTTACAGGCCAACGATGATGGGTCTTTTGATGTTTGGTAATACTATTTTAGTGTTTCGGTGAATCGTACTTACGACGAAGACCAAACCAACCAATCAACGTTGTTAAACCAAGAATACCTAACAGCGCTTCAAGTTCACTCGCTTCGTTTGTGTCTGGTAAGTGCCGCCCAACATACTGTGGGTCATCAGGTGATGACGTCCGGTTACCATTAGTCAGCTGACCATTGTAACCACGTGCACCGTTGACTCCTGTTGTAGCCACACCAGTACCAGCAGTTGATGCTTGACCGTTACTCGTGCCACCGTTGACCGACAACTGACCGTTACTCAAACCACCATTTGTGGATGAGGAACCACCCATTGCAGCTGGATCTGAACTACCATCGTTCCCAGTTGGATCACCAGCTGTCTTCGGTGGCAGCAATGCCTTTAACTGAGCTTCAATATCAGCAGCCTGAGCAGTCAGACTGTCCGCAAACTCACGTAGCTTGTCGGACTGTTCCAATGCTTGACTAGCAGCGTCAGCATACTTCTTAGCGAGTGCCGGATCATTAGCGGCCAGCGCTTGCTTAGCAAGTTCCTCATTTTCAGCAGCCTGTTTGGCTAATGAGTCAGCTGCACTAGCAGCACTATTAGCTTGGTCAACTAAGGACTGGGCCTTATTTTCAAGTGAAGACTGACCTTGACTGTGTGCCTGGTTAGCTAAACTTGCTAACCGTTCAGCATTGCTTTGAGCGGCAGATGCTTCACTAGCGGCCTTCGATGCGGCAGAAGCGGCCTCACTGGCTGCCACACTTGCATCATGGTGGTCCTTGTTGACTGCCTTGTTAATATCTTCAAACGTTGCATCAACCCGGCTCCTGAACTGAGCCGCAGCGGCACTCAAACCAGCAAGCACTGACTGTGCACTTTGAGCTTCTGAGGCAAACTGACTAGCCGTCTTCGGGTCATTCAGTTTAGCAGCACTTAGCGCGCTAGACTCAGCGGCACTAGCCAACAGATTTGCAGAAGTAGCCGCCGATTCAGTACTGTTCAACTGGGTCATCAATGAATTAGCTTCATTGGCAAGTGATTGAACGGTGCTGTTTTGTTGATCCGTTGCCGCCTGACTGGCAGCTACCGTCGCACTTTGCTGTGTCGACTGAGTTGCACTGGTAACCGCACTCTTAGCCTGATCAGCAGACTTAGCTGCACTGGTAGCAGTACTACCGTATGAACTTGCAGCCGTGGAATCGATGCTAACTGCTTTGTTGATGGCAGAGTTCGTTTGGTTAACTTGTCCCAATAAGGTGTTTGCAGAAGCTGTGGCATTAGCAGCAACTTTTTCAGCACTTTCAGCCGATGCCTTGTCAGATGCTGCAGTCACACTGTCATTTGTGGTTGCTGCCGTTGAAGCAGCATCCGCATAGCTCTTAGCAATTGACGCAGCAGATAATGCCGTGGAGTTCTGAGTGCTTAATGCTGCCAATGAATCCTGGTTCTGCTTGTCCATTGACTGAACTGCACTGTTCGTCAAATCTGTTTTAGCAGCGCTTGTTGCACTAGTAGCAGCGTTACTTGCACTCGTCGTTGACGAATTCGTGGCACTTGCATTGGAGTTAGCAGTAGAAGCGGCAGCGCTGGCACTTGCGGCGGCTTCTGAGGCTGCTTGAGAGTCCGTTTTTACTTTAGCTGCAATTGAACCGTTCAAATCCTGCAAAACCTTTTCCGCAGACGCAGCAGTACTTGCAGCCTCAGAAGCAACCTTTTCAGCTGAAACTGCAGAGGCGGCAGCTTCAGCAGCTCCCTTAGCGTCATTCAACGCAGCATCCGAAATTGCTTCACTGGCATAGTAGCTTGCACCACTAGCCACTGCAGCTGCTGAAGCAGCCGTTGACTGTGCAGCAGCAGCTGATGTCGCCCAGTTTTGAACAGTTGTATCAGATTTATCAGTGGATGCCGCACTCTGCGCTGATGTATTCGCATCACTGGCAGTCTTAGATGCATCGGAGGCCGTCTTGTTATACCCTGATGCGTTGTCTGCAGCGGTGCTGGCGGTTTTAGCCGAAGCGGCGGCGGCTTCACTATCCGCCTTCACTGTCGCAGTTAAGGCCGCCAAACCAGCGGCAACACTCGAAGCAAGGTTGGCAACACTTGTAGCAACAGAGCTCGCCGAAGATTGCATATCCTCTGCGCTTGCTGCATACGAACTGGCCAAACTTACATCATTGCTTAATGCCGCGTTACTTGCGGCGGCAGAGTAGTTCGAAGCTGCCGCATTCAAACTTTGCATCGTTGAATTTGCAATCGCTAATGACGCTTGCAACGACTGCAAACTCTTCATACTTGCCTGAACTTTATCATTCCTCGTGTCAGAAGCACCTAGATTTGCTAAACTACTTTGAGCCGCAGAATTAGCATTTGCACTCGCTGTCGGATCAACAGTGTTGGCAACACTGTTGACGGCACTATACGCACTAGACGCAGACGCAGCGTAATTTGCCGCCGCAATTGAGTCCGTTTTAACCGCATTTGAAATTGACGTGTATGCAGATGAAGCTTGGTCACGAATATTATCTAGTGTGTTCTGCATCACTGCCACATTGCTAGCTAGTAGTAAGGCTTTATTAGCATAACTTGTCGCGCCTACTTTATCGTTACTAAGGGCAGCATCAGACGCTTCAGATTCCAATTTTTTAACAGTTGACTCAGCGCTAACCATACCACTAGCAACTCCGGAAGCAGCCTGTGAAAAGTCATTCATCTTTTTGTTGTAATTTTGGACGGCACTATTTTTAAGGTCAGTAGCGGCCAATGACCCTCCGTCGCTAGCATATGAATGAATACTATTGACATTCGAAGACATTGATGAGACACGATTACTAATATCTTGGTTGGCAATCGTGACAGAACTCACCTGTTGTGATGCGGCCGTACTGTCAATAATAGCTTGATTGGACACCAGTCCAGTGACAGAATTAGCTAATGATTCCATTGCATTTGCATTCGATAAAAATTCGGTAAATAGAGAGTTAAGTACTGTTCCACCATCATGACCATAATAGTACGCCGAAGTAGCATCATTTTCTGCCGCTGCGGACACTGCATTATCTACCATGAAAGGATAGATATCTGTGTACTGTTGATGTGCTTGAACATACTGGCCATTTGCCTTTATCTGAGCACTGTTCATTGCGCTGAGTGCTTTACTAATTGCTGCATTAGATGCCAGAGCAGGTTCAGCGCTAATCAATGAATTGGTTTGTGTAACATAATCATTAACAGCCTTTACTTGGTCACTAATTGTATTCACCGTACCGGACGCATATTGATGCGTGTTAATGACAGAATCAGCCGCCTGCCTAGCTGCAGTGCTATCCGAAGTAACAACACTCTTTACATTGGCGTACGCTGACGTGGTAGCACTGGCTAATGAATTAGCCTGACTAGTATATTCTAAGGCGAGCTTGTTTTGTGCTGCAGCCTGATCCGCAAAACCTTTGGCAGCAGCTTGATCATACAGCACCGCAGCGCTAGCGGCTTGACTGGCGTACTTTGAAGCGGCCTCACTCGCTGTTTGGGCTTGTGAAATGAAGTTGCTTGCTTGGGCACCATTAGCAATAGCAGCCTCCTTATCGGCTACAACGTCACTATTATGCACATCTGTATTCGCAATTCCTTCAGTCATAGAAACATTACTTTGCGTTTGTGTGTTAGCAGCTGTAACCTTTGGAATTTCACCGGCTGCATTGTTCGCCTCAACAGCCGCACTGTTAGCTGCAATTTGAGCAGCCGTACTGTCGGCATCAACCCAGCTCTGGATTTTGCTCAAACCTTGTTTCGCATTTGCCAGGGCTAATGCTGTTTTATCTGCTAATGCTGTAGCTTTTGCGGCCTCTGCTGAGGCTACACCTGCCCACTTTGCCAAACCAGTGGCATCTCCAAGTCCACTAGCGAGGTTAGCGAAAGTTTCGGCCAATGCTGCGCTGGTAGCCGCTGCAGCAGCGTTGGTACTATCTGTCGCCGCTGTAACACTGCCATTTTGTAAATCTTTACCACTTAAATTGGCAGCACTCTGCGCGACATCTGTAAGGTTGGTCTGAGCGGTGTTTTGTTGAGTAGCCGCATTCTTGGCAGCTGTCGCGTACGCACCTGTAGCAGCATAATTATCATCAACTGCCTTCTGACTCGCCTGTGTCTTTAAAGTATTCAATGTTGATAACTGAGCGGCAGTTTTAGCCTGAGCTGCTTCTGCGGCAGTTTGTTGCGCCTGTGCTTGATCAGCAAAGCCCTGGGCAGAAGTAGCATTACCTGCTACTTCTGCTGAAGCCGCTGAAGCTGCTAAGTCTTGAGCTGACTTAAAAGCAGCGGCAGCATCATCTGCGGCAGTTTTTGCTGCTGTCTGAGCTGCGGTGGCGGATGCCAACAATCCTGTCATATTATTCTGATTAACATCGGTTGCCGCTGCCGCTTGAATGCCGGCTAGTGTAGCATTAGCCGTTGTCAAATTATCATTGGCAGTCGTAGCCGCATTACTGGCAGCTGTAGCCGCCGCATTTGCAGCCGCCGTGTATTCACTAGATGGTGTCGCAGTTGTTGCATTGGTGGTACCTGTTGTACCTGTAGTGTCGGGAGTTGTCCCAGTAGTACCCGCGGTTGTGCCTGTCGTCGCGTCCATCCGAACAATTTCAGCTGGTTGACTTGTAGCGGCCAAAGACGCCTTAATTGTATTTAATTCTTCATTAGTTGTTGCGGCAGCAACGCTGACCACTGTCAAACTTTGTGATGCCGTACTCGTTTGATCACTGGTTGCGGCGGCTACCGTGGTTTGCTTAGTTTCTGTCGATGCAGCGACTGTTTTACCAGTTGCGCTGGCAGTCGTTGTTGGTGCTACCGCATTGGTTTTAACAGACGTTGTTTCTGTTTGACTGGCAGCACTAGCAGGCTTGGGGCTAACGGTTGAGCTAGCTGTGGAAGCCGCACTGGTGGCATCACTTAACGTTGCCCGGGAGCCTAATGTGGCAGGGTTAATCAACGTATTTGTCACCGTTCCAGGCGTTTGCGCTGGTGCAGATGCAGGGACGCTCTCACTAGAAACGTTGCTAAGTGTGGCCCGGGAAGTCAATTCTGAGTCGGTCGTTTTACTCGATTGACTAGCCGTTGTGTCACTTTTGGCAGTCTCTGAGGAAGCAGAGGTTGCCGCCGACGTTTGACTGCCACTTTGTTCACTTTGAGCACTTGCCTGACTGGTTGTTTTCGCTTGGCTACCAGCAGTTGAAAGCACTGCAGAGCCAGCTGACAAAGTATTGGCAGCAGTCGCGGAACCAGCTTGGGTTTGAACAGTCGCCGGTGTCTGATCGGCATGTACATCATCCTGAGTCATTGCCTCGACTAGCCCAAAGGTCAGCAAAGTTAAGCCAGCAAAAAGCCACTGCTTACCAGCCTTATACATTTTATAATGTTGCTTCTGTGTGTCGGGAATACGGCCTAGGCGATTTTCAGTCATTTTAGCAACAACCTCCCACTCTTTTTTGACTACCTTAACAACCTAATATACAAAATTTTTTAAGTCTTAAATTGTAATTCAGTTATATCTATTTATCGATTATAATCACTCCAGAATATTATTGTAAAGCGATTGTGTTTGCCCCGTTTGCTAGCGGATTGGGACAAATTACGGTTGCACACAATTTAATTAATTAACGTCCTTAATAAACGTCTATATAATGGCTTTTGTTGCGATTTTGGAATGCTTTACCGATTAACAAATTTTAGTCAGTAAAATATCCAGCAAATTGACAGTCTTTTTTGTCAATTATATTCTTAACATTTCCTTAACATTTAGTTACTAACAATTTTGTTTAAACACGCCAAAGCACAAAAAAGGGCGTACCACTATGGAAAAATCCATTGGCACACGCCCTGTTAACGTCTATCTAATTTGTTTAATGTTTGTACAAATACGTAAACGTTCCGTCTTCATTTTTCTTAAAAGTAAACTCATGGTCTTGTGTATCTTTGGCTCGCCAACGAGTCACGCCATAGTGAACGGTGTCAGAATCTTGCAAACGGGATACAACGCCTCCAACCAGCTCTCGATCATCACTAAATGACCCTCTGAGTACTCCTTTTAGTACTGGTAAAAAATCTTCTACATTCGTTATCATGACGCGTCACTCCCCATCTCCTAATGTACCAATAGTGTAACAAATAAGGGCGAGTGTGTGAACGCTTTCACTAAAATTAAATTATTAATTCTTTGTTATTGCTGGGTTAATTCGTAAAGTGACTAACGACAACCAATTAATGACGCCGCCGAATAACGGCCCAGGCCAGTAATCCGGCCAATATGGTAGCACCACTACCTGCACCGATGGCGACGTTTCGCCAGGTGTTATCTGGCTTCACTTCCACGGAAGATTGATTCAACTGCTGGGCCTTTTGGCCAGTCACCTTGAACGTTTTGCTAAACTGCCATCGTCTTTTTTGTGAAACGGCCGTCACCGTCAACTTGTAATGACCTGCACTTAAAGATCGGTCTTTCAGCCATACAGGAAATTGCATGATGGCATTGGGAGATAGCTGATACCCCACTTGTTTAGTGGTGTAAAGAGCCGTTTTACTGCCAACTCTGCTTACCTCACCGGTTACCTTTAGCTGATTAATAAAGGTTGCCGTTTCATTATGAATCGCACCATTTACAACATTGCGCGCATTTACTTGCCCCGGCTTAACAGTCCCCAATGACAGTTTGGGCGTCACTTTGGCGATGTTGTTGCGTAGCACAATCGCCACGACAAACTGATACTGGTTTTGAATGGCCACTGCCTGCCGTTTGTTTGCTGACACTGTGTTAGCATTTGCATCGGCATCGCTCAGTGTCAGACCACCAGCCAGTTGGCCATTAAAACGCTGTTTTGGCATGGTCACCTGCATCCGAACTTGACCATCCCCGTTAGGATCAATCGTAATCGGTTTCTTTGGTAACACCACCACCTTGGCAAACTTGGCTGGCACCCGCTTATCCAACTGCTGCTTGTTTTGCCCATACTCCACAACGCCGTTTAAATTCGTGGTCGCCTGCGCCAATCCAGCACTTAAATGGAGGGGCGTTTTCTTATTATTATGAACGTTGACGATCAACGTTGTTTTTTCGCTGGGGTTCATTTTGAGATCAAAGTATGTCACTTTTTGATTTACCTGTTGAGTCGGTAAAACGGGCTGTACCGAAAAGGCCAGCCCGTCTGCCGAAGCGTGAATGCCGAACAACAGGGTCGTTACCGCGACGAACAGGCCTAACAGCCATCGCCAGCGAATATCGATTCTCTTTTGCGTCATTTCATTCACTCCTAAATATTAACCTACACCGTTGCTAGTCACCTTGGTCGGCATTAACTGCCCCCTGAGCCCCACCCGGAACCGTCGTCGGGGTTGGGGAATTTGGGTTTTGATTGCCACCGCCATTAGTTGGAATATCTTCCAGTGACCAATTCAAGCTTGTTGTATAAGTGTCTTCTTCAGGGTAGGCACCGGTTGGGACGGTCAGCTTAACTCCCGGATTTGTCTTACTCCCCCAGGCGTCAGTCCAGAGACCATAACCACTGCCAGCGAGTGCATTCATCACAACGGCCTGATTGTCGGGCGTCAAGGTTTGGTCAGTAACATTCACTTGGTTAGCTGGCAATCCAAGTCCACTGCCGGCACGTGAGTCAGTCAGACTAATTTGCGCGCCCGTCAGCGCCTTCTGGGCTTTGGCGCTCTGTAATTGACCTTTTTCAGTCACTTTGAGGGTCCAACCCTTTGGATCACCGGCACGTTTGTCCGTCACTTGAGCGAAGTTAGCCGTCTTATTGGCATTATCCATCGACGCAATATACGTTTGCTTTGATGGTGAGATTTTATGCGCACCAAAATCAAAGTTTGAAACATAGTCCAGCGTCAAAGCCCCGGTGTTACCAGTCCCTGGATTATTACCATCCCCGGGCTTAGACGGATCTTCTGGATCAACCGGTGCTTCAGGCGTTTGATCATCCTGTGTGAACGCTACAGTTGCGTGCGTCGTTGCGGTTGATGTTTGTGCGGCCATCGCAACGGTCGGCACTGACATGCCAAGACCAGCTACAGCCAGGCCAAGAGCGGAAAAGAGTTTAATTTTTGTTGATAATGACATATTAATGCTCCTTCTTTTCATTAATGATTTTTATTTGGTTCAAGTAATTTAATTATTTGCGACACCATCTGTTACGTGCCATGTCAGACTTCCTGAATAAGCCTCACCTCCCCCGGTGCCAATTGCGGCTTCCAAAAACAGGCCGGTGTTGGCGTTCCAATTTCGAGAAACATTCGTAACCGTTGTATATAGGTGATAATCCACATCATGAATGGACTCGCTTGGATACTCACCCTGCGTGGTCACCAATACCTGGTTGTTATTAATCGGTAAATCTCGTCCGTTGTGCAGATAATGCATCGCATCTTGTAACACATCGTGGTCTGATCCTGTCAATTGTTGTGACTGATCCGCTGAAACGGTTAACATCCATGGTTGCGTATCTTCACGACCGTCAATCACACTCAGGGTATTCGCGCCAAGCGCATCGCTGTCTGTAGGTATAATTCGGGCGGGCAGTTTCTGATTCCAGATCATTTCAGCATCAATTGGCTCGTCTGTCGGGTTAAACGTGATCGCATTGGGTGCTGTGACGGTCAATCCGTCAGCCGGCTGGTCTGGTACGTCCAGTGTCAATACGTAATGTAGCGGGTCACTAAAGTTATTGCTTTCGTCACTAGCATATAAATTAAAACCGGAAATTTGATCACTGTATTGTGGCATGTACTCTGCCGGAATCGTTACCGTGAATTTTTGTCGATTCGTGGCCCCTGTCACCGTAATTTCAGCGAATTCCTGATACCGGTTCGACCACAATTCCAAATAAACTAAGTAACGGCCTGCTTTAGGCGCAGTTAGGTAAACCGGCAACGACAATGAGCCACCTGTGTAATTAATGTAGTTCCCACTGATTGGATCGCCATAATCAATCACCGGCGCAGTCGTGCTCGTACCCGCACGCTCTGTTGGGGATGGCTTGGCCTGCCGACCAGACGTTATCGTTTTCTCAGAAGCACTGGCGGACGATTCCGTTTGAGATACCGTCGAGGCCGATTCAGCAATTTTGCTACTCGACTGGTTAACTTTATCTTGTGCTGAGTCACGTTGTTTCTGACCTGGTTGTCTACTGGACGTACTTGTTCCAGCCTGTTGGCTACTATCTGATGCCGTCTTTGAACCAGTGGCATCTGTCTGAACACTCGAACGATCAACGTTATTACTATTACTGGCATTTGACTGTAAACTACTGCTGCTCTGACTGTCGCTGGAAATCAAATCGCTAGCACTCTGTGGTGGGGATACCGTCACTGTTTGCAGGGCTAGTTGATGGTGTTGCTCATCCACCATCTGAACGATTCCTGTCCCCGCTACCTGCGAAATAACAGGAACCACCCAGCGTTGTGTTTGGTGAGCAGCCAGCCGCAATGTTGCTTGTGTCTTCTGTGCATTCCAAGCAATTTTGGGGCGGTCTTGACCAGTCGCGTCCGCGACCAGTTGAGCCGGCAACATCAGTGTTACTGTTGCCTCTTGGTCACTGTCGTTCTCCGTAGTGAACTGAAGCTTGTTCGGATCATTTTGAACTTGCGTGGTAAAAGTCACGACCGGTCCGCTGGCGGCACTAATCTGGTGGTTAGGACTAATGAATAGTGCGATGATAACGAACAATATGCTTACCAAACTGAGGCGGCGCCAACGTATCATCTCTTGCACTCCCTTCTCGATTACTGAATGACTAAATTGTACTGATTAACGCCATTAACAAACCGTCAAGTTTGATCAACACGATTTCAAAAATGGGCAATTTAATTTTAGTCAGCTAACAAACTTATTATCGCTAGGGGCGGTAAACTGTGACACAATGCGATTTGACAACAACCATTGTTCTTTTCAAATAAACCTATGTCACATCCTCAGGCAGAATTTTACAGACAAAAAATGTTTCAATTCCCGTATGTGGGAATTGAAACATTTTAGATTAGTCACTCATCCCGTTGAACACTAGCTAGCCGATTGCAGTTAACTTGCTGTTGCCACCATTTGTTCCAGAATGGCTTTTAGATCGCCTTCATTTCCTAACGCGGAGATTTCATAGCATGCTTGTCCTTCTTGAATCGACTGTCTGTTCTGCTCGTTAACAACAATCAGGTCATAATGATTGTGCTCATCGTACAGTTCCCAGGAAACATGAACAACCGGTTCCAGCACACTCATCAGTCGTTTGGCAAACAGCGTTGTCAATTCCCGACTCGTGCCGAGAGCCAACCCGATATGCCGCGTCGGTCGGGTAGTCGAAGTCAGCAACGCATAAAATGGCAATAAATACTGCGACAAATAACGCCAGTGATCATCAATGATTTGGTGAACTGTTCCCGTCGTTGTGCCAAGTAGGGTCGTTTTTAAACGCGCCATCGCGGCCGCACCGCTGCAAGGCATATTCACCGTCAACGCATGCTCAAAACTCAAGTCATCAAAATGATCAATACTGCCAATCCCAATCATTGGGACCACTAATAAGCTAAATAATTGTGCCACGCTAATATGGACGATTTGCTGAATATCTTTGACGTGAGCAAAATGCAGCTGGATTCGCCGTAAGTTATCATATAAGTCGCGATTTTCCGGTCTGGTTATACCAATCCAATCGTCTAACTGCGTATCTGCAATCACCGTTCCACTATGAAGGATTAGGAACAACGTTAAGTTTTCCCGTTCGCTCTCCGTCATTTGTAACGCAGTCCGATCAACCACCGCCTTCAATTTTGTCCCATTGGTAAGTTGTTCATCCAACGCGGACACTTGGCTACTAAACTGGGCAAAACTGACGTGGACATGATCCATAACAGCTAACCATTGAGTCAACCGGTCGGTCATTGATTCATCTATCTCAAGGCCGCTATTTGCCAGTCGCCTGATCAACAGATCGTGATTCGCCGTTCCCAATTGTTTGACATGAAGCTCACGAAACAACTTGTAATAAAACCAAGTGACCTGAAACAATGAGCCCCTTAGTTCACCGCGATAAATGCTCAAGCCAAACTCCTTAATCAATGCATTGGCTTTAGCTACTTTTCGTGCTGTCGTTTTCTCACTTAAATGTAGTGTATTGGCCAACTGCCAAGTTTGAAAATGAAATTCATGCTGATAGAGATATAAATAAATCTGATACGTATCCGCCCGCAACACCTGCTCATCAAACATCAGTCCATCTAGCGTCACCTTGCCTTGCATTGCAAACGATACCTGTGTCTGATCAAACGTTAAGGTCAGGGCGCCTTCGTCAATCGATGGTTGGAGAGTATCCACAATCTTTTGTAAATGGCGGCTCAATGTCGCCGGTGACAAACCTAACGTTTTCATGAGAGCCGCTCGATTTGTCTGACCATCTGCTAAATAAATGCTCTCAAGGATTCGATAAGCCTGACGGTCACCCTGATTCAATAATTCAGTTCGATCCATCTTGTTCACTTCCTTAACTCAATCAATTCACATCAGCTCAATACCAGTCCATACAACATAAAAGACACACCCACACGAATGCGCGAGTGTGTCTAGGCTAAAAATGGGGAGTTATTGATTCGGCACGCCGGCTGTCAATGTCCATGTAATGGTGGTGCTATATGTCTCGCCACCGCCAATGCCATACGGCACTTCCAGAAAAAGACCGTTATTACGATCCCAGTGTCCCGAAATGTTGGTTTGTCGACCACGCCCCACATTGTTGGCATCATTAACGGCTTCGCTAGTGTAGTCATTGCTCGTCGCCACCAATGCTGAAGTACCTTCAATCGGTTGATGCTTGCCATTACGCGCATAGAACAATGCATTTGTCAGTGGCTCACGATCCGGTCCAGTTAATGGTTGCGTCGCCATTGCGGTCAACGTCCATTTTTGCTTTTTTGCATACGTATCCAGCACCGCCAAACGATTGTCACCAATGCCGTTTTGATCCATTCCTTGTGGCCCTTCAATCGTGGCTGGTAACTGATGGCCCCATGCCTCATCAACGGTCAATTTATCCTGGCCCTGATTAAAATTGATATTGCCAGGTGCCACCACTTTCAGCGCACCATTCTGCTCGCCGGAAACGTTTGATAACAGAATTAAATTAATTAACCCAGTTTGGTGACCAGATTCATCCGTCGCAAATAAAGATACTGTATGAACCGAGTTATCACGCGGAATGACGTTTTCGGGGATAACAAAATTAACTGGCTGCTGCTCGCCCGTCTTGGTAAACGTTCGCCGCCCCACCCACTGGTTGATTCCCCACCAGAACATTACATAAAAGTTAACCGTCCCGGTTCTAGGAATATCTATGAGCATCGGCACCGTGACATCATTGCCGTTAAACGTAATTGGATTGCGGGACACCGGCTTCATATCAAACGAAATCGGCAGTCCAGTGCTCGCAACAGCACGACTCGCTGCCACCTTTTTGTCATTGACAGCTGATCGGTCCTGATTAGCTGTCGACATACTGCGACCGTCAAGATCCGAGCTGCTCGCTACCGAGTCCTCGCTGGACGTCTGGCTGATGACGCTTGCGGGCAAACGTGATCCAATTGCAGATTGTAAGACTTGCATTTGTTGCATGCTGGGCTGTTGATCACTTCTCTGAGAATCGGCAACCGGTGCCGCTAGACCCGGATTGGACAGCAACGTTAAACTGGTGATAAAACTTGCTAACGCTATCGCCAGCCGCCATTTCTTGCTGGTCATGCTACCCTCTCCTCCTAACGCGAAACTTCGGCAAACGTTATTCACGTTGTTTATTTTATCGGAAAGGCGTTCTTTTTAGCGCTCATTTTTGGTTCTTAAAATGGCCATTAATGAGTGAAAAAACGTATTTTTCCAGCGATCATCAGTCTCTTCCCGGTCGGTCTTTCGGTCAAAAAAACAGGCCACAAAGGTCTGTCTTCCATTAGTGATTTAATGTCAGTAAACACTGTTATACCGGAATAAATGGCATTTCAATCGATCGTTATCGTCCATAACATCGTTCACTAATTGAGCAAACATTTCGACTCACGAGGCCGCTATCGGTCAAACACGTTTTTCTAATAAAGTTCTTAACCGATGCGCGATTCGCTGATAATCCCGTTCCGTGCCCAACTCCGTAATCTTTTCAGTTGGCGTGTCGGTTAGCTCCGAAATTATCGAAGCAGTCCGATCGTTTACAACAATGAGATCGAATGCTGTCCCAACCTGATAATCACTGATTGTTACGGCCAACGTTTGTGTCAGGACATCCATTAACGCCCGTTTGGCAAACTGCGTCACCGTCGTTGAAAATCCTAGTGCCAGACCAACATGAAGTGCCACTCGCCGTGATTGAATCACTAGATAAGGCCACAAACGACGTTCAATATACGGCCAATGACGTCGCGCAAATTGATTGATCCAAGAACTTGCCGTGTGTGTCAATTGGTACTGTACACAGTCAAAAGCTTGCCGGTCCGTATTTCGGAAAAAAGCTCTCGTGAAATAATGGAAGCTAATGTCATCAAAGATTTGCACGTCACCAGCAGTCACCATTGGAACAATGAAAATACCGGCAAGTCGCTGCCCTGTGAGCATTTCCGGCAATGGCACGCCCGACCAAGCTTCACGTAGTGCCTGTTTACAGGTAATTACCAATCGCACTAACCTGACGATTGCCGTTTCTTTAGATAAAAATAGCGACTGCCACATCTGGTCTGTAAACATAAACTCACTGTGTAACAAGATGAACAATAATATCGCCTGCCGTTTTGCTATTGACCATTCAGACTCTCTTTGCAAACGTTCAAAGATTGGTGTTTGCCGCATCAATCGCTGACTATTTAATGAAGCTTCACGTCGATATGACCACTGATTGGTCACACTTTGTTGCATGATGGCTAACCAGTCTTGAAGTCGATCAACCATGTGGTCATCTAAACGAAAACCTTCATTAACAAGCCACTGTTTCATTACGTCGAAATCGTTGCTAACAGGGAGGCGTTCACCAATTGTTCGCCAGAAATTAAAGTAGAAAAAATGCAACTGACTTAAGTCACCAACTAGTTGTCCGTTTGTTACGTGCAAATCAAAAGGCGCCAGCAACGCGTTAAGTGTTTTTAACTTACGATACAGTGATGCCTCGCTCACATGCATTACGTTCATCAATTGAGGCGCTCGGAAACGCAGTCCGTGTTGATATAAAAATTTGAGTAATACCACGTTATCAGCCGTCTGCAGTTGCTGTTTAACAAGCAAGTCATCAATTGTGACTGCTCCCAATAACTGGAAAATCACTTTAGTACCATTAACCTCAAAACGAACTTTTTGGCTACTCGTCCACGGCGACAGATTATGTACTAAGTCCGCCAAATAACGTTTGACGCTGGACAGTGGTATCTGAAGTCGCTGACTGATGCCTGCCAACGTGGTCACCCCATTCTGCAGGTAAACATCCAAAATAATCCGGTACGCCAGTCGATCACGTTTGTTCAGTAAATCTTCTTTATACATCCTGCTCCCTCCAAGTGCGCCCAGCTTATCACAGCCAGACATTTTCAAACGGAAACAAGTAACTACCGTCATCAATAGTGGAACACTTTCTTAAAACTTTACTGTTCGTCAACTCAACTAACCGTTTTTTCTCCTTTTAAAGGATTTATCCCTACAAAATGGTTACAAAATCTTTTTGGAAAAAGCTGATTGATGAACTTATCTATTTTTACTAAAAATGAGCTAATTGGATGTGAGCTGGAGGGCGTCCGCGTTGAACCCGACTGTGAAAAGGTTGTAAATTCGGTGGTTTATCCGAATTTACAACCTAGGACGGTCGACGAGACTCAGGGGTTCATGAGGCTCGGTGACGAGGTGAAAGACTCCGGTTTACGGAGGCTTGAACCGGTCCCACAGGAGGGTTCAAAAGCGGGCAACCGTAAGCGGGTAGAATTCCTCCTAAATAAAAAAATCACTCACCAACATCAATGTAGGTAAGTGACTAAGAAAATATCAATATTATTGTTCAGATAAACGTTGACGCATCCATTCACGCCGCTCATTGGCCGGTGCAACCAAGTTTGCACGTTGAACGGAAGGATCCGTCATGACGGACTGATAAATGGAATGCAGCAATAGTAATGCCACAAAAATCAACGGGAATCCCGCAATCGTACAAATAGCTTGCACGGTTTCAAAGCCACCCACTAGCACAATTCCCAGTGAGAAGACGATGAAAATAATCACCCAAGCCATCCGGTTCCAACGTGTTGGCTGTTCAGTACCAGAAAGTTTCAAACTGGTGAACGAAGACACGATAAAGGCGGAAGATGAAATGGTCGTTGCCAAGAAGACAAAACATGAAAGACAGAACATCACTAACATAATCATCTTCATCGGTAACGTTTGAATCAACGCTGCCAATACTGATGCTTGGCCTTGCGTGTTCAAGATGTGAACTAAGTTAACTGTGCCGGTTTGTTGTAACCATAATGCATAGCCACCTAAGACTGCGTAGAAACTTAAACAACCACCGACACCATACGTTAACATGCCGACGATGACCTGACGGATGGTTTTACCGCGAGAAATCCGCGCGATAAACAAACCCATAACAGGCATGTAAGACAACCACCAGCCCCAGTAAAACATGGTTTGGTGTTGTGCAAAACTGTTAACACCAGGATTGGCTTTGTTAAATGACATTGCGGTAAAGTGTTGAACCATCAAGGCCAACGTTTGTCCCTCACCGCCGATCAACTTCATGGTTGGTCCGACCAGTAAAACGATAACTAAGAATCCAATTGCCAGGTAAATATGCCAAGCAGATAACTTCTTAATCCCTTTATTCAAACCGGCGTAAACTGTCAGCGCAAATAAAATGAACAAAACAACGAATAAAGCTAATTTCAAATAAATGTTATCTGGCACACCGGTGATGGTGCTCAAAACTTTAGCGATGACAGGAATTTCCATCCCAATGGATGAGCCAATCCCACCCATAATCCCAAAGACAACCAGAAAGTCGATCAGTTGACGCAAGACGTGACGTGTCCGGCCTGGTCCCTGTAACAACGGAATCGCAGCACTCAAACGTTGAACATGCTTGCCCTTAACGTGCATCGTGTAGGCAATCGCAATGGTAGCAGTGGCGAAAATCATCCAGGCCATGGGACCCCAGTTAAATTCACCAACAACGTTTGCATAAACATAAGCTGCAGATGAGAATGGTTTGGCACCAAATGCGGGATGTTGTAGGTATTGTAATGGATCCGTGGCACTCAACATTAAAATGCTGGCGTCAATCCCTGTTGCAAACACCATGCTCCCCCATTGGAAGCCGTTGTAGTCAGCCTTAACACCAGGCTTACCCAACTTGATGCGCCCGTACTTAGACATCACTAACGCCATAAAGAAAATGAAGTTAATGACGTAAATCAGGACGTATAACCATTCTGTTTTCGTCGTGAGAAATGACAAGACCGCGTTCATCGTTTGCTGAACGGCTGAGCCACCAATGATTAACACCAGGGACACGATTCCAAACAGAATCATGGTTGGTACAAAGACAGCTCGATCGACATTCTGACGCTTTAAAATAATAATCCTCCTAAGTTTTGGGTGAGCGTGAGCAGGCACTTGTAGCACCTGCGAGCGCATTATGGCTGTGTGGCAGTGACCCACCACAACACTCGCCTATTTTTACAAATCTAAAATTCTTTTCCACACAAAAACGCTGTGCACTGACACCGAAGTGAACCACCTGCACAGCGTTAAAAATTGGCTAACGCCGAATATACAAATGAACGTCAGTCCTCACAGTCACCTGTTAGGATTGATCACTCTAAACTTTTTGTGTGTTTAATTCTGCCGCTTCAACTGAAGATTTAGCCTCAGGCACACGTTTGATAATTCTTGCTGGGTTCCCAGCAATGACAACATTGTCACCGAAACTCTTCGTGACAACTGATCCGGCACCAACGACCACATTGTTGCCCAGCGTAACACCTGGCAACACGGTCACGTGACCGCCAAACCAAGCACTATCACCAATAGTAATCGGCGCACCAAGTTCGACATCCGCATTCCGCTCTTTAGGCGTTAACGGATGGATTGGGGTGTAAAGCCCAACATCCGGACCAAAATAACAATGACTCCCAATGGTAATGGGACACGTATCTAAAAAGGTATTGTCATAATTGGCGTAGAAATGATCCCCAATGTGAATGTTCCAGCCGTAATCAAAACGGAAGTTACTTTCCACAAAAAAGTGCGGGCCACTGTCTGCCAACAAATCCTGAAAACCGTGGTTACGTTTGTCATTGTCAGGTTCTGCATTTAACTTCTGTAATTGCTGACGAATTTCGACCCGGCGTGCAATCAGTTCGGGATCAAACTTATTGTAATTCTCGCCGGCCGTCATGATTTCACGTTGCGTTTTCATTGCTTTCATGTGTATAACGCTATCACTAATTCTGCTTTCATGCAAAAGCCGATAATCTAAAAATGCCCGTCTAACCGCATTAGTAAGCGGCTAGCAGGCAATTAAATTTGTTTTGAAATCCTAACTTTTTCATTCGAATTAGCACATTTCGATTATCGAATATGCTGACTTTTATTTATGAATTAGTGCCATTTTTAACCAGCGTAACCTCATTGATCGGACCGTACTTGGTACAGTTCAAGCTAATTATTCGCACCTTTTTCTAACAGTTTGCCCACAATCGGCAATTTGCCGAACTGATCAGCACCGTCGTTTGGCACCACAATCGTGTTCGCATTGGAATTAGCTAACTGTGAAAAAGCATTGATTGACTGGTTCTGAAAGTACTTGTCATCTGCGTTGGCTAACCCAGCTTGGACAGTATCAATCCGGTAACGTTCAGCATCGGCGCGGGTCCGCGTGGCAGTGGCCTCCGCAGAAGCTGTTGCCATTAACGCATCGTTTTTGGCCTTATTTGTCAATTGAATTGAGCGAGCTTCCCCTTCAGCCTGAGCAATGGCGGCCACTTTTTCACGATCAGCAGTCAGTTGTTTGTCCATCGCGGCTTGAATGGCCTTAGATGGTGTCAGCTCGTCAATGTTAATCCGGTCGACGTTAATGCCGTAAGTGTTGGTTAAATCACCAATAGCTAGCGTCAATTCCTGGTTGATTTTAGCAGTGGAACCCAGCGCCTCATTCAAATCCATGCGGCCAATAATGTCACGCAAATGACCACGCACGAGTTGTGCCATTGATTCTACAGAATCCGTGTTTTCATATTGGTATTTGACTGCATCAGTGACATGAAAGTTAAGCGTCAGGCTGGCCGACACGTCCGCATTATCCTTCGTGATAATGGAATAGTTAGGCAGTGCTAACGGTTCCATCGCCAGACTGACGTTGCGAATCTTTTGGAAAAATGGCAGATAAAAATGTAGTCCTGACTCTACGCTATGGCCGTAACGCCCCAACGTTTCAACTAATCCTTGGTTATTTTGAGGTACAATTTTAAATCCAAGCATAATAATTTCCCCCTTCAATGTGCTGAGTTTAGTCAGTGTTGTCGTAGTTTCGACATCTCACTATTTTCAAAAATCTAAAACTGTAATCCTGAAAAAATGGCACCTACGTGATTTTTTTCAACGTTAAAATATTGCCATTACTTTCCAGTACGGTGTAACTTGCCTTAGCATCCACTGGATCGTTGTTCTCAATCAAAAAGCGATAGTAAATCCCCGACAACTCTACTAACCCGTTCTTTTGATTCAACTGTTTACCCGCAATTGCTTGGCCAATAATTTGCCGATGTTCAAACGTGGTCTGTTTTGCACTAGCTGCAAGGATGGTCACAATGTGGGCATTCACACTCCGATTTTCACGATCAGCCGCTGCGGCCAAACGGTCATACAAATCTTCGTCGAGCCGCAGCAAAAACCGTTTTTCTTTCGGTTTATCCGCCATTGCTTTACTCCTTTCGATATCGATTCAATATTAATTTGATATCATGGTGATATTGTAATGCCGTTCAAATAAAAGTTCAAGCTAATATGCTTATAAATAGTTACAAAACATTAAAGATTGTCATGCAATTTAGCCAATCCGCACCGAAACGCCTATATTAAAGGCTTCAAAAAAATCGGTTTTTACAAGGAGTCTTTCACTATGGATATTCGTTCAGCAAATTTAGGAGATGTTACCGCCTTAATGTCACTTAATTCACGTGCCTTAGGTTATTCAACTGATAAGGCAACCACCGTACAGGCCTTAAAACGCGTTCTCAAGCAACACGACATTTTGTTGGTCGCTGAAGACCACCAGCACGTCGTCGGCTATGTACATGCCACCGCTTACCAAACACTTTATTTCGCACCATTACTAAATATCCTCGGCTTAGCCGTGTTACCCGAAGCTCAACATCAAGGCATCGGTCAACAGCTCATGCAGCATCTTGAACAACTAGGCAAACAGAATGGGTATGCTGGCATTCGTTTAAATTCAAGTACTACGCGAATCGATGCCCATCAATTTTATGAGCACCTTGGTTACATCAGCAACAAAACGCAAAAACGCTTCTTTAAGGCCTTAAATTGATGCCTTTAGTACGTTGCTCGTTACGTTTGTTAATTATCATAAATGGATGGAGCAATTTGTTGGCAGTTTCAGTTGATTACGATTAGTTTATTTATAACTAAAGGCTCAACTATTGCTATTGAAGTGACACCTGCCGCTACGCCGAACTCTGTCTCTGTTCGGCTGCACTCTGTAACATTTAGCTGTTTACTGGTAGCTTACAGAACCAGCTGATGAAGCAAAAAACAGCTACATGAGCTGGAGGGCGTCAACATTGATACCGAACCGTGAAAGTGGTGTTAATTCGAGAGAACTATTCGAATTTACACCACGGACGGGCGCAAAGACTCGGCTCCTCACGAGGCTTTGCGGCGAGGTGAGAAACTCCGGTTTTCAGGAGGTTTGAACCGGTCCCACGGCGAGCGTGTCAATGTTGACAACCGCAAGCGGCATACAATCGGCATATCTAAAACAATATCCATCACAGACAATGTTTGGCACACTGACAGCCTTTAGTTGATGATCATTCTGGAGGTGTCCACATGGCACAGTCAACGGAAAAAGTCACACTCAGCAACATGTTCAGGTTCGTCTTCGGCCAAGTTCTCAACCGAAAATGGCTGTTGATCCTAAACATCGTCGCGCTGACAGTTATTTCATTATTGGAATTCGTCATCCCCCAATACACGCAATACATCATTGACCACGTGATCCCCAAACATGACATTGGCCTCCTGACCGAAGTGGTTCTCGGCTTATTGGCAACAGCAATCGTCCTCGGAGTATTGTCATATGTATCAACGTATTACATGGGCGTCATGAGCCAAGGCGCAATCACAAACTTGCGCACCGAACTTTATCAGTCCACCCTTCAGCTAGACACCCAATTTTTTGAATCTAGTAAAACCGGTGATTTAATGGTGCGTTTAACCAGCGACATTAATAATCTGCAAAGCCTAATTTCAGCAAACATGCTGTCGATGATTGGCAGCATTATCACCTTTATTTTCGTTTGGATTTATATTTTTATTCTCAATTGGCAAATGGCAATTGCCATCACAATAACCTTTCCCTTTATGTTTTTGATCTACCGTATTTTTCGTAATCGCATCCACAACGCGTTTCGGGCTGCCCGTGCTTCACAAGCGCAGATGTCGAATCAAATGCAGAACACGTTGACACAAATCGATCTCATCAAAAGCTACACCAATGAAGAATTTGAGGAGCAACGGTTTGGCACGTTTGCGAACCAAAACAAGCAAGACATGATTCGGGCGACGCAAAACCAAGCCCTCTTTTCACCGCTCATTGATTTTGTGAATTATCTGGGCACCGCCATCATCCTCGCATTTGGTGCTTACTTTGTTATTCATCATCAATTAACAGTGGGGCAACTTGTTGCTTACCTGGCTTACGTTGCCATGCTTCAAGGACCAATTCGCGCCTTCACCCAAATTTTGAATCAGTTACAGCAATCGTTAGTTTCTTATGGGCGTGTGATGGACATCATGGCGTTGCGGCCAATCATTGTCGATCAGCCAAACGCGGTGCCGTTCCCAACAATGACTACAGGCGTGCAACTGAAAGATGTTTCATTTACCTATCCAGAGTCAGACCGACCAAGCACTGATACGATACCGGCCGCCGTCAGTCATGTCAGCTTCAATATTCCGTTTGGCAAAACGACGGCGCTTGTTGGCCACTCTGGTTCGGGAAAAACGACCCTGACAAAGTTGATTGACCATCTATACAACCTTGATGCCGGTGACATTTTATTCGATGACCGTCCTATTAGCCAAATTCAGTTACAGTCACTGCGCGAAAATATTGCCATCGTTTCCCAAGACATCTACATGCTGGATGGCAGCATTCGCGATAACGTCCGCTACGGCCGCAGCAATGCCACCGATGATGAAATTTGGCAAGTGATTGAAATGGCCGACATTGCAGACTTCGTTCATGGTCTCCCACAGGGACTGGACACGCAGATTGGCGAACGTGGTGTCAAATTGTCTGGCGGTCAAAAGCAGCGTTTGTCGATTGCCCGCGCTTTGTTGAAAAATGCGCAACTCGTCATTTTGGACGAAGCCACAGCCAGTTTGGATAACGAATCTGAAAAGACAATTCAACATGCGCTTGAAAATTTGATGCAATCACGAACTTCTCTCGTTATCGCCCACCGACTTTCAACCATCCACAACGCGGACCAGATTATCGTGATGGATCATGGTCAGGTGGTGGAACGAGGCACACATACCGAGCTACTGGCAGCAAATGGTCCTTACGCCAAGCTTTACAATGCACAGTTCAATTGATTCTGTTAGTTATGTCAAACGACAGCAAAAAAGACTCCGATAAGAATTCCTCAACGCCATGAGAAATTCTATCTGAGTCTTTTTATTTGGATAAAACTTTATTTGCTAGCGTGATGTTCCTGATAGTAACGACTGTATGCGTCGACACCCTTCATCGCCTCGACAACATCGGCCGCTTCAACGGTAAATGGCATCTGCACCATGGTGTCGTTTGGTGCCGTAGAGAGTTGACCAACCTGCATCAATTCCTCGTCACTGACATCTGGAATCTTCAAATCGGCAAACGTGGTTGGCAGACCCAATTCAAGGTCAAACTTCAAGAATTTATCAAACCGTTCCTGATTGGCACCTTCGAGATAAAGTTGCGTTAATGTCCCAAACGCAACCTTTTCACCATGAGTTAAGTCATGAATTGGACCATTTAAGGCAGTTAAACCATTATGAATGGCATGTGCAGCAGCCAGACCGCCACTTTCAAAACCGACGCCACTCATCAGTGTGTTGGCCTCAACGATTTTTTCTAGTGCTTTGGAAGCCGCATGATTATCAACTGAGGCAACAGCCTGCGTGCCATAGGCAAACAGTGTTTCCTCACACTTGGATGCAATCGCGTTACCGACCATTGTTTGTTTGGCACCCAACATCGTGCTACCAGCGCCACGCGCTACCGCCTGTGCTTCGACATTAGTTGCCAGTGCATCAGCAATACCAGACGTCAGCATCCGTACCGGTGCATTGGCGATAATTTTGGTATCGACGAGCACTAAATCAGGATTCTGCGCATAAAACCGGTAAGCGGAAAAGGTGCCCTCATCGGTATACAACACGGAGAGTCGTGAACAAGGTGCATCGGTCGAAGCCAACGTCGGCAAGATGGCAACTTTCACGCGGAGATTATCAGCAATTGCCTTAGCGCTGTCCAATGCCTTCCCGCCACCAAGACCGATAACTAGGTCAGCACCAAATTCTTTGCCAATTTCGGTTACTCGGTCAATTTCGCCAACTGACGATTCACCGTTAAACGGTACGTATTCCACGTTGATGTCATTGTCTTTCAGGTAATCAACATATTTCTGACCGGCAATTTTGTACGCCGTCGAGCCGGCCAATAACAACGCTTTGCGGCCCAAACGGGTAATGTATGAAGCACTATCAAATAACACATTTTTGCCCTGAACATACGTTGCAGGACTACCAAAAACACTCATCATAATGTGTATACTCCTTTGCGATTTACTTACAAAATCAGAATACACTTAATCTGTTGAGCCCTGCAACTTTGTCTAAAACAAACTCCCAAATGACCTAAGCGACTGGATTGTCGACCTGCCGAACCTTCTCTAGCACCTCATCAAGCTGATTAACCGCGACTTCATAATCTGGCATTTGGTTTTCACACTGCTCGTCGAATTGTTTCAAACCGCCGACCGCAAACGGATATTCGAATCGGTAAACGGCCTGATAAGCGCTAACAAAGTCCCTCCTCAGTTTGTCACTGTCAGTCCCATCAAATTGTAGTGCCAAATCAATCGTTCTGTAGTCGGTGTAAGCCAGCTCGAACTGAATAGCCCACGCTCGAATGAAATCGTGGCCTGCCTGAATATAAGTAAAATGATCGTTTGCCGTCGCCATTAAACGATTGACTGAATCCTGAACATCTACCATGTTTGTCGCTCTCCTTACTGTGAGTGATTTTCACCACTCTAACTAAACCATCACTAACTTAATTTTAAAAATGCACCAACATCAACCAGACTTTGCGTAAATCCTGGAAGCGTGTCTGGTCGGTTCCAGTCACGTTGCAGTTCACAGGCTAATTGGGCAATTGTCACGGGTTGAGCACCCTTGGCAGTCATCCGAGCAATTGCCGTTTCATGAGCCACAGTTGATGTTCCACCAACCGCATCAACAACTGGAAACACGTCATAGCCTTCCCTTAATGCATCCAATACTGGAAAGGTCAAACACGCTTCTGTCCACAGTGCCGCGATAATTATCTGATGTTTGCCCGTCGCCTTAATTGCCCGGTTAAAATCCACATCTTCCCAAGCGTTAATTGACGTTCGGTCATAACTGAGCACGTTTGATAGCAATGCCTTCAATTGCGGAATTGTATCTTGGTTGCGTCCGGTTTTAACGTTGACAGTGGACAAGATTGTTGGAATTTTGAAGGTGTTAATCAACGATTGTGTCGCAACAATATTACGAATCAGCTGAGCGCGAGCCATCGAATTGACTGAATTAATTTGTGTTGGCTGAAAATCAATCAACGCAAAAACACTGTTTTCTGGATTAAGTAATTCATCGTCAGTTGCAGAACGCTTTGCCATGCTAGTCATATCGACATTCTTCCTTTCATTCCTATGTTTGCAATCGATCAGTAGCCTAAAATTATAACTACTAACTGACTTAAAAAATAAGCCATTTAATGTGGATCAGCGAACATAACTGCTTGGTTGCTTTGGCAAGTTGGCTAACTTAATTAAATAGGGATGAAAATGATCAAAATGCAGCGTTGAGCGGTGGAAATGAGTGGGCAAACTGAATTTTGTGGACCATTCTTTATAGCGAAAACGCGATCCTGCCGCCCAGAAGTCTGTGCATAACCTTCTTGTCCTTTTATATTGTCGCAAACGCGCTCACACCACCTAAAGTCTGTTCGTTATTGGCGCTTTTTACTTTTACATAGCGAAAACGCGATCCTGCCGCCCAGAAGTCTGTGCATAACCTTCTTGTCCTTTTACATTGTCGCAAACGCGCTCACACCACCTAAAGTCTATTCGTTATTGGCGCTTTTTACTTTTACATAGCGAAAACGCGATCCTGCCGCCCAGAAGTCTGTGCATAACCTTCTTGTCCTTTTACATTGTCGCAAACGCGCTCACACCACCTAAAGTCTGCGCACAACAAAAAATGAATATCGCACAAGCACAAATCGCTTGCACGATATTCATTTTACGTTGTTGCTCAACTTTACCCGGCGGTGTTCACGCTCTACGCCTGCTTCGTTGGATATATCGTAAATTCGTTGACGTTAACGTCTTCTGGCTGGTCAATGGCGAAGTTCACGACTCGGGCGATGGCATCAGGGTTAATCCCCACGGCATCGTATAAAGCGTCCATCCCCTTGCGTGCCGCTTTATCGGAAATCGTGTTCAACAACTCCGTATTAATCGCCGCTGGATACAAGGTTGTCGTGCGAATGTTGGTGCCTTCACTAGCACTTTCCGTCCGAATCACTTCCATTAAGTTTCGAACAGCAAACTTAGTTGCACCATACACACCAGATCCAGGGAAACTCTTCAATCCGGCAACGGATGAGGTCGTAATGATGTGACCGCTTTTATTTGCTACAAAGTCTGGCATTACAGCGGCAACACCATTGAGCACGCCTTTGATGTTAATGTCGACCATGTCATTCCATTCTTGCGTGTGCAAGGCACTGATGGGCGACGTTGGCATAATTCCGGCATTATTGAAAATGACATCAACACCACCAAACGTGGTTTTAGCATATGCGACTAACGCTGCTACCTGTTCGGCATCCCGCACATCAACCGTTTGATACGCTGCTTGCCCGCCATCGGCTTTAATATCAGCAACGAGTTTTTCCAAACGGTCTTTACGACGAGCACCAAGGACAACTTTTGCACCATTTTTGGCCAAAAGCTTAGCGGTTGCTTCACCAATCCCAGATGAAGCACCTGTAATAACGACAACTTTATTTTTAACTGTCATTCGAATTCTCCTTTAAACTGACTAATTAATCTTTTGACAATGCATCATACGCTGCGTCACTGACCGGTTCCAACCATTCAGATGTCCCCGTGGTGATTGCGACATGACTAAACCAGCTGTCTTTTGTCGCACCGTGCCAATGCTTAACACCATCGTGAATGGTAACCACATCGCCTGGGTGCAGTAGTTGTGCTGGTTTGCCATTCTCCTGATACCAACCTTCACCACCGGTAACAAGTAAAATCTGATAACCATTGTGATGAATATGCCAATCATTGCGGCATCCTGGTTCAAATGTCACATTGCCAACATTCACATTGACATTATCGTCTGCACTAACCAAATTTTTTAAATAGCTTTGACCGATAAAATACTGTGCATAGGCGTCGTTTTTATCACCTTGGCCAAAAACATTTTGTGTATCAAATTTTTCGTTTGCCATTACTTATGTGTCTCCTCTTCATCTGACCAAATTTCCTTAGCGCGGTTAAATGCCGACCATGCCTTGGGCCACCCCGCGTAAAAGGCGAGGTGGGTAATTTCAGCAACAATCTCATCTTTTGTAATGCCGTTTTGTTTGCCAATTCGTAAATGAGCTTCCAATTGTTCTGTATTGCCGGCCGAAATAATGCTAGCAATCGTAATTAAGGAACGGTCATGAGCAGATAAAGCGTCTTCTTTGGACCAGACCTCGCCAAATAAAACATCATCATTTAAAGCAGCAAATTGTGGGGCAAAATCACCCAACTGTTTGCGACCTGCAGTTTGTTTTTTAGCCATGTTAAGTTCCTCCTCGATTAAAAACATAATGATTAACGCGATTGAATTCATTAAAGCACTTAAAGTGCACTTTAAGTAAAGTACTAAATTTCATAAAAATAAAAAAAGAGCGGCCTAACAGGTAATCTGCTAAGTCGCTCTAAATCAAAATTATAGAAATTCAAAATGCCTACACTGCCTGAAACACTCGTTGTGGTATCGCCCCAGATTAATCGAAGTCCCAACTGTATTAGCTGGAGGGCGTCCCCATTGATGCCGAACCGTGAAAGTATCGTTAATCCGGAATGCATTTTGCCGGATTTACAATACAGACGGTCGAAAAAACTCGGTTTTCCACGAGGCTTTGCGACGAGGTGAAATACTCCGAACTTAGGAGGCTTGAACCGGTCCCACGGCAAGCGTGTCAATGGGGACAACCGCAAGCGGCATTCACCGCTATCATTTATTCTTCATGATTCAAACTGGCAAGGTAATTGGCAAAGCCTTCGTTATCACTAATATGCCCGTCAACTTTTCCCTGATACCAATCTATCTTGTCGTTTAAAATCGTCATACTGTGCTGTAATTCCTCAAACTCCTGAAGGAAACCACGCCGCACATTCTTCAATAATTGCAACCGTTTAGTAATCGTCGCATCACCTTCGGCGCGCCAAGCTACATACTGTTTCAACTGTTCGATAGTCATTCCCGTTCCCTTTAAATGCAACAAGAATTTGATCCAGCTAGCATCTGCATCCGTATAATAACGTAATCCGTTGTCCGAACGATGTGGTTTGACCAAGCCTTCCTTTTCATAATAGCGAAGTGTTGGGCCTGACAACCCGGTTTTAGATGCAAATTCACCGATTCGATAGCGCTTTTCTGTTGCAACTGTCTTTGTCGCCATTAACTTTCCCTCCTAGAGGCTGAGATTCACATTAGTTAAAGCTGACTTTAACTCATAGTCCACAGTTTTGTCCACTCTTGTGTCAAAACCATTAGCCGTTGGCACCAAACAAGTTCAAAATCACGACGCCAACTAGAATGAAGCCAATCCCAATCACATTGGCCAAATTGACAGGTTCCTTCCAGAACAAAACGGCCACTAACGTTGACAACACAACGCCGATGCCGGCCCACAAAGCGTAAGCAATATTGAGATTGACTGTTTTCATGCACACTGCGAGAAAGTAAAAGCAGGTACCATATGCAATTAAAGCTCCTAAACTGGGCCATACTAATGTAAATCCAGAAGATGCCTTCAATAAATTCGTGCCAATCAATTCACCAACAATGGCTAAAGCCAGATATACATACCCCATTGTGACCACCCCATAAAATTTCTCTCGGTCTTCATCATGTCGCTAAAAAAAGCCGATGTAAAGCAAAAAGCCACCCGCAACGAGGGTGGCCTTCTGATAAATTTTTGGTCCGATTTAAGCATTAATCATTTGTGGTTTTGTCTTCCCAATCATCACGTTATTTATCCACAGGAAGTGAACCGTGATCTGATTGTTTGTGACTCTGCTCATTATGCATGACTGATTGTGGCGAATCCGTCTGCCGACGTGCCGGTTGAGACGATTTCTGTTGTTTACCTTCTTGATCATTGATGTGATCATCGAAGTAAGTTTGCAACCGCCGTAGTTCATTAACCTGCGATTCAATCGAACCCAACATCTCTGTTTGAATCTTTTGAATCTGTAACATGTTCGGTTGATCCTGTTGAATCATGTGGTCAACCTTGGAGTGCAGTACCCGAATTTCCTCTTCCGATTTTTGGTTAACGTGATAATCGTTAGCCGACTCCATCCGGTCATACTCGGCTGACCGGTTTTGACTCATCATAATGAGTGGTGCCTGAATTGCAGCAACCATACTCAAGAACAAGTTTAAAAGAATAAAAGGATAAGGATCGAAATGCACACCAAATAGGTGTAATGAATTAACAGTAATCCACAATAACATAATGAGAACAAAGGAAATAATAAAAGGCCAGCTACCCCCGAAGTGGGCAACAGCATCCGCAACCCGCTGACCAACTGTTAGTGAGTGTTCCAATTGCTGACGGACATCAACCACCTGATAGGTATCTTTTTGAAGTACCCGTGTAAGCTTTTGGTTCAGCTTATGATTCTGGCGGTAATCCTTCGCAATCATCTGATCCATCTTTAATAAACGGTAGTGGACCAAATGCTCACTACAGATAAAATCTTGGTTTGTCGCCTTTGGAAAGTCGAGACGAATCAACGCCCTCAACGGACCATCCAAATCTCCTAGGAAAACACCGTCTACGAGATCATATTCCTTATGATCAACGAGACAGTAAACCGTGCCGTTAAATTCTTGCATTAGACTAAAACACCTCAGTAAATGCTAAATTTCACGTGCGGCAAAGTTCACAGCATGGGTTAAATATCCAGTTATGAATTGCAAACACGCGGGACCGTCATCACTCGTTGAACATATATGATAATCTGCGTCTGACATAAAACCCACCTGCCTTTCCTAAGTTGAACTGAGTTATCGCTACAAACTCATTATAAAGGACACAGTCAAAGAAGTTCAAGCGAACCTACCCATTTCTGAGCGTTTTTTAATTAATTACGATAATTATGTTATAGTTCCCTAACTTTTACTATTTTACAGTCATGTCATAGCCTAGCTTCAAGGTGTCATGGACAGCCTGATAACCCGTTTGCTGATAGTAAACAGTTGCCATTTTCCGCAGGTCATATGAACGCTGATCTAATTTATTTTGACTTGGGATTGCGTATCCGTTTGTCATCGTCAACCCCATGATGTTAGCCAATTTGCTGGTTTGAGCGGTCTCGTCATGTAATGAATAAAAACTAACATCGTTGCCCACAATATTGGCAATAAACATGTCATCCATGGCTTTAGCCACTGGACTATAACTGTTAAACATAATGATTGGATGACCATTGTTAGCAATCCAATGATAATAAAATGTGGCACCGCCAGTACTATTCTTGGTGGCAAATAAAGTTTCCGGATCCTGCCCTTCCATAGCCCAATACGCCATAAAGGTCAGACTGGCTTGATCTGCCTCCGATAATTGCGTCATCGTGGCGTTATCGGCAGGCTTGGCCTTTACCACATCCGCAATTGGTGTGGATGGCATTGGCAAATCATCATCCCCAGCATCGTTGTTATTTGAACTTTCTGCAGTGTTATTAGCTGCTGAACTTGACGAGGTTGATGAAGAATTATCGGATGAGTCGTCATATCTTGTCCCATCACTGCTTGATCCACTAGATGCTGAATTTGTTTCGATCGGTTGTGCAATTGAATGACTCGTTTCAAACGGACTAGTCGCACGCGGAATTGCCTTAGTGACGGCGCCTAGACCCAGCCAGAGTGAAATAATTAGCAATCCACTAAGTAACAAACGCCGCAGACCAAACAACTGGCGCCGCATGACCGCAGGAATTGCGTAGATATCATGTGCCGATTCGTTTGCCTCTTCAACTTGCACTTCGTCTACTCGTTTCAGCAACAAAAAGCGCAGTAATGATGCGCCTAAGACACTAAAAAACATCAAGACTAAGGCCACGTTTCGTGTCGACGTGTGATCACTGAGAAACCAATTCATTGCCGCCCGGCCGTTTGGAAACGTTGTATACAGGTTGAACTGCTCACATAAGACCCACAATGCCATGAAGCCAGCCAGCACAAATAGTCCAATCATTATCCGCCGAAGGTACATTACATGTTGCCGGCGATAAATTGTCCGTACATAAAAACGCTGCGCACCGGCAATTTGAGTCGGTGTCGCCATTTTATCCGCCGTTTGGTGCCAGCGAACTAAGCGATGTTTGACTAGCCAAATGACAGTAGCCACTGTGACTACGCTCAGCACCACAATCATTAAAACAATTAACCATATTACCTGCCAAATTCCCACACGGACACTTCCTTTTCAAAAAATCGCTATTTTAAACACAGAAAAACGCTCATCCCAATTTGAAATGAGCGCTCTAAAACTTATCATAATTGGTTATAATTCGGTTGTTTCTTTAACGGTTGTGTCATTGTTCGACATTCGGCGTGCAAGCTTCACATCACAAACAACTAACCCAACGGTTGTAACAGCTAATAATCCAATTGCTAACAAGGTTTCCATAAATAATCACCCTCGCTTTGTCAGTAATTTTGTATGAGTATATCATGCTTTACACCAAACACCTAATGTTTTGCGCAAACATTTTGAATCCGTTTACATGACCGCTCTTAGTATTGCTAACGACACAACTCCGACAAGCACAATCCACAGCAGGCTTTTAGTGATAGCCGCCGTAATTACAGTGGGAATCGATGCAAACAAGTTTTCATAGTTCACACTCGGTAAATGCCCCAGATGTTGCGTAAATAAATTTGTCACCCACAGCGCAGTCATAATCGTGATGGGCACAAAACTCAATAATTCGACCACTAGCGGCGGCAAGCTATGATTTTTTAAGAGCACAAAGGGCAACGTTCGTGATAATAAGGTCACAATGCCACAGCCGACAATGGTTAAAAGTACATAACTAGTAGAAAGCATGTTTGATAACCACCCCCGTCGCACAGCCCAACAGCGTGCCCACAACAAGTAACAGATTTCCCGGAATGAAAATAAGCCCTAGATAAATAATGACTGCTTCGGCCAGAATCACGATCAGTTGCAGTGACTTCGCCAACGAACGATCCGCGATAACTTGCAAATACAGTAACCCGATAAACATGGCGACTAATGCGAAATCCAGCCCGAGTCGCTCTGGATGGGCAACCAATTGTCCCAGCAACGCGCCGACACCTGACGCAATCATCCATGTAAAGTACGCAATTAAATTAGCAGTATTAAACCACTCAAATGACATTTTGTGGTCCGTATAATTCACCTTATTCATGCTTAGAGCAAAACTTTCATCAGTCAATAACGCGCCAATGAAAATATTGCGCCACATGCTGTCTTTCTTGAAATAAGGTGCCACTACCGTACTCATTAAGATCATCCGCGCATTCACCAAAAAGACGGCAACCATGATTGACACCACTGGATTGTGAGACACCAGCATGCTAACCATGATAAATTGGGCGGATCCAGCATATGTAATGGCGGACATCAACACTACCATGAGCACACTCAGGCCCACGGACTGGCTAACAACGCCAAACGCTAAGCCAATGCCAATATAGCCAAACACAGTTGGTAACGTATCCTTAATTGCCGTTCTTATATCGAGCTCATCTGTCATGAAGCTAATCACATTCCTTTACGTTCACTTGTAATCCTAAAACTCCGGCCAGTCTTGATGAGCAGCCATCCACGCTGACCCCATAATGCCGTATTCGTACTGATCAAACCACTTGCCATCTTGATAAAGGCCTTCGCGGTTCACAACTTCACGTTTGAAGCCGACACGTTCATAGGTGTGCACGGCCGCCACGTTATTGCTGTTCACACCCAAACGAACTTTATACAAACCCATTTCAAAGAAAGCATAAGCCAGCATACAGTTGATCGCGTCAGTTCCGTAACCGTGCCCACGTTCGGCTGGGTCAACGATGCCGATTCCTAGTTCACACACCTGATTTTTCAGTTGGATCTCGTCTAACTCGACCCAGCCAACTGGGCTGTCATCGGTCTGTTTGCGAACAATCAGTATCATGCCATCCGGTTCGTTGTTAGCCAACATTTTAACGAAACTTTCGTGTGTTCTAACCGTGGCCAAATCCCACTCGCTACTCCGTGCAAACGCGCCGGCCCATTGATGGTCTTGCAGATAAGTTGCATCCCCTTCACGTGCCTCCGTGAGGTTCACTAATCGTCCTTTTAATACATCTTTCATTTCGTTGCCTCCGTTAGCGCACGCCATTCCGTTTGCAAAATTCCGTAACTGTACCGGTCAATTCGTTGACCATCTTGATATAATGCACCAACATTGACCCCTTCACGTTTAAATCCCACCCGTTCATAAATGTGGATGGCCCCGGCGTTATTACCATTGACTTCTAAATGAACCCGGTGCATGTTCAACTCGTCAAATGCAAACTTCAAAATAATCCGCAACGCATCTGTGCCATAACCGTTGCCCTGCTGACTTTCCACGATGGCGATGCCCACTTCTGCACCACGATTCTTCAGTTGAACATCACCAAGCGAGATCCAACCAACCGTTGCTTCCGTATCGTTAGCCCGCACCACGTACACGAACTCATCAGTGCCCCAGTGTTCACCCTTCAGATCTTCTTTATAGTCCTCTGGCAACCATACCCGCGACATATCCATGCTCAGTTGTCTGAACCAGCCATCAGTCCACTGTTCTTGAGCGAATAATTCTGTATCGCCCTGGCGTAATTCGGTTAAATGAACCAACTTTCCACTCATAAAATTACTCATCATTCGTTTGCCTCCAGATTGTCTGCCAAACTTTCCTGCGTTGCTCTTAGTTCAAACACTTCACAGCTCATTAATAACTGATTACTAAACTGATAGTGGTCTTGAGCACCTTCTTCACGAAAGAACGCTTCGTGAACCCGGCGCCAATAAGCTAATGTCCGATCACCCTCACCTTCATGATAGGCATGCTCCGCAGAAACCTGCTGATATGGCATTATCTCCGAAACGACATTCTGAATAACCGCGACCGGCTGATTGTCACCGTTTAAAATAATGTCATAGTCACCAACTTGCGTGACTGCTTCACCCTCAATAAAAGCGGATGTCGTCGCCGTCTTTTTGCCTTTAACCACTAAGTCGGCTAATTCGTTTGCCATTGACGTTGTCATCCCAAACGACCATGCATCCGGTTGTGGTAATTGCCGACCGATTGACTGACAGTATGCTTGCCAGAATTTTTTCACTGTTGTACTAGTTTGCTTCATGTGGAGTCCTCCATTGTTGGAATGTCGATATGGTGAATGCTTTTAAGGGATGCTCGGTTCTTACTGAACTTCCCCCAGAAGCCTGCGCATAACCCAAAGCCGTCATCCTACAAGCAAAGTGCGCTTGCACGCTGCCACCTTTACGTTATTGCTCGAACCTTCCCGAGCTTCGGCATCACTCTATAAAAAAAGCACCCGGCTGCTTGCCGAGTGCATAACCACCATGACGACATTCAGTCCTACGTTAACGTTTAAAAAAGTGCACACTGGTCCCCTTAAACACAGATACATACGAAATTGTAAATGCATTGGCGAACCAATTAACAAACGTTAATGCAGACATTGCAATGTCCTCCCTCACATAATTTACCGAAAATTGCTCGGACCTTCCCGAGCTTCGGCATCACTCTAAACGTGCACCTTACTTCTAAATCCTGTGCATAAGCTACAAGCCAAAGCATTCGGAAAACCACCGAATCATTCACCTTGTTTCTTATTGCTCGGATTCACCCGAAGTAAGGCATCACTCTTCTAAAACGTGCACCTGTCGCCCAGAAGCCTGCGCATAACCCGTAAGTCGTTTCATTCGAAAAACCTCCGAATGCCACGCCTTCCACGTTATTGCTCAACTTCTCCCAGGGCTTCGGCATCACTCTTCTAAAACGTGCACCTATCGCTCAAGGTCCTGTGCATAACCCAAAGCCGTCATCCTACAAGCAAAGTGTGCTTGCACGCTGCCACCTTTACGTTATTGCTCGGACCTTCCCGAGCTTCGGCATCACTCTTCTAAAACGTGCACCTATCGCTCAAGGTCCTGTGCATAACCCAAAGCTGTCATCCTACAAGCAAAGTGCGCTTGCACGCTACCACCTTTACGTTATTGCTCGGACCTTCCCGAGCTTCGGCATCACTCTTAAATTATAAACAGTTTAGCATTCTCATTAGTTTCTAAGCAAGTTGTTTTTTATTTCTAAAGGCAGCAAAAAAGCCATTTCATTGACGAAATGGCTTAAGGCACAATATATTCATCTCTGTTTTAACGCGTCTTCATCATCAGATCCAATGACTTCTGCAGTGAAGCAGCTTCCTCACTGTCAGCGGCAACGCCCATCTTTTCAACCGTTTGGCGGATGTTTTCAGCAACCACTAATTTCATCGCCTTATCCACACTGGAACGAACAGCAGCGAGCTGAACCAAAATATCCTGACATTCACGGCCTTCATCCATCATGCGCAACACGCCATCCATTTGGCCACGCGAACGCTTTAAACGATTGGTAATTTGCTTGCTGGCCACCGTCTTTTGGGCCACGTCTGGCACATTCATCATGAGCAAAAACCTCCAAATTAATTTCGTTTATTATACCCCAGCAGGGATAATGTTTGCTAATCAAAAGGTTCCCGGTCAATGAAACCGGCTACTCTGCAATGTGAACAAAATCAGCCAACGCTAACCGTCCTGGCGCAACCGTATTAATTTTATCATCTACTTTGGCGTGTCCTAAAGCGACACCCATGACAATTTCTTGATCACTTGGAATACTTAATGCAGACCGTAACACATCAGGATATGCAATCAACGCATACGCTGGCATACTGTCCACACCACGATCCGTGGCACTGATCATCAACGTTTGCGCAAACGACCCCGTGTCAAACAATGAATACCCCGTGGCGTTTTTCTGAACAGTAAAATACACAACTACGGGCGCATTGAATAAGTTGGCGGCTGCTTGTGTTGCCTGTTCTTCAACATCTGTTGGCGTGTCAGAAATTGTTTCTGTCATTGTTTCGTTCCAATCGGCCATTGCTTGCTGACTAAGTGATGACCATTGCTCTCGGTGAGCAATGGCCAGGTCAGGCGTGCCATTCTGACCAGTCAGTACGCGTTGTTGATTAACCGCACGAATTTGGGCCAGTGTATCGCCAGTCGCAACGTAAACTGACCACGGCTGAGAGTTAGCCCACGAAGGTGCCTGACTGGCATCCTTAATAATTGCCTTAACGGTGGCTAAATCAATGGGCCGACCACTAAAATCCCGAACTGAGTGACGACCATAGATTGCCGAATGTGTTTCCATTTTTAAAACTCCTTTGTCACCTTTAAATTAGCGAATTATATTACTAGTTATTACTCTGCCAAATACTTTTCTAACTGCGCTTTCAGCAGTGGCTCTGGCCTGAAACCGACCAACTGATCGATAACTTTGCCATCCTTCTTAACAACTAGCGTAGGAATTCCTTGAATACCAAACGCGGCTGGAACCTGCTGATTTTCGTCAACATCCATCGATGTAAATTTCACTTTGCCTTCATATTGTTCCGCCAGATTATTGATTACTGGCTTCAACATCTGACAAGGTGGGCACCACGTCGCTGAAAAATCTGTAATAACAAGTCCCTTGTCTGTTTCCTGATTAAACGTTTGATCACTAATTTCTGTCACCATGTTAAACGGCCTCCATTTGCTTACTTTAAATAAGAACGATTGTTAATATACCCCCACGTGTATTTTACGTCAACTATAATGCTCATTGTCAGCAAAAGATAGTTTAACTTTATTGATAACAGGGCTTAATCAAACAAAAACAACGGTAACATGCCCGCTGGGGTAATTACCGTCGTTACTGTGTTAACCAATTAAGTACTTTTTGTAGCTGCATGCTTGTATTCGCAATGCCTTGTTGATGTAGTTTGTCTACCGCCCGTTGTGGAGAAAACAAAGCAATTTGAGCAACTTCGGCAACTTGCCGCTTCACAGCTGACAATTTGAAATCGCCGCGAAAAGCAAACCATTCCTCCACCCAATCTGATCCTCGAAACTCATCGCGCCAATTTAAATCGACCAACGATGATAGAGCCAATTCTTCTTCTATTTCTCGCTTAATTGCTGTTAATGCTGATTCTCCACGCAAAGCGGAGCCGCCAGCAGAACAATCCCACGCTCCGGGATGATTCAGTTTGCTCAAGCTTCGTTGTTGCAGCAACACCGCACCATCTTGATTAAAGATAAAAGCATTAACAACAAAATGGTAACGTCCAGCAGGAACACGATCACGACGCTGCTGTTTGCCGACGATATTTCCACACTCGTCATACTGGTCCCACCATTCATCAACCGTATCCGTCGTTTTCATGCAAACATTCCTTTCCAAAACGATTTATAGCCTGTGAATTTTACTAAAGTTCTGTAAAATGGGACATAGTCACAATTATTTTACGTCGACAATACCTACATAACCATCACGAATTATCTTTCTAGAGGGAAGCTTTATGAAATCAGAAACAACTCACCACATTAACATCCCCACGCAAGTTGCGGAACATCTGAATGTCAAACCTGGTGACAAACTGCAATTGACACTGCCAGATGACGATAACGAACAGGTTACCATTCGTCCGGACAAACCAGCGCGTGAGCATCAGACATTACCGATCCGTTGGTTTTTACTGCCGTCCATCTTAGCCAGTGTTTTGTTCTTCGCATATCTGTCAAACCAAGGGATTAATCAAATCGCCTTAGCTGGTACCAATTCTATCGCAAGTGCCGTTATTATCTTGGGAATCGTTAGCGGTTCATTATCATTCTTATTTTTCTACTTTAAGCAAAAGCATGACATCCAGCGATGGTTGACTGGATCACTTTACTGGCGTAGCTTTCCAACCATTTGGCTTTCGTTCATGATTATCCTAACCACTTGTCTGTTGGGATTCTTCTGGTTTGCGGGCATTTTATTCAAGGGCGCGACGTTCGATCAATTTACGTCGACGTTCATGTTCTTCCTATTTATCAGTCTAATTAATTACCTGATGATCCTGTCAGTCTCAGCGCTATCAATAACCATGATTTTTTCCTTATTGGTGTCGGTCATTGTCGCTGGTGTGTTATCGTCAATGATCACCAATAGTAACAAACGGTGGTGGGAGCATAACATCAGCTTCCTGGGCACAGAAAAAGCAGCTTACAGTTGGCAATTTAACCTGACCTTAATCGTTTCTGCATTGCTGACCGTCGCGTTGGTTGATTTCATTTTTTCCAGTCTGCGCAAGCAATTTGGCAGCAGCAAACGCATGTTGACACTGCGCATCTTATTAACGTTAACTGCTATTTGTCTGGGCGGTGTCGGTGCGTTTGCTAACAACGGCCGTGGTTTAATGCACGAACTTCATGACCAAACGGCCAGTTTCCTAGTCTATTTCATGATCATCACGATCGTTGCTATCCGTTACTTGCTGCCTAAAGTGACGCCAGAGTTTCTGACGCTATCGTACATTATTGGCGGCCTACTAGTGGTGACGACAATCCTCTTTCAACCAGTGGGATACCTGTCCCTCACCGCTTACGAGTTGGTTGCCTTCATTATGTCGTTTAGCTGGATGCTATTACTACTACAAACACTGCAGCGCATGCTGGTTCACGATCAGCGCACGTTTACTGTCACAATCGAATAGCTAAAGCGCCCGCACATTCTTCAATGATGTGCGGGCGCTTTAGTTTAGTTTTTCATAACCGTTTCGTCAGTCAGAGGCGCCGTTCTGTGAGGAACGGTTTCAACCCGCAAGAACAGCGGTTTTCCACCTCGATTCAGAGCTGAAAACCACATCTCTGAAGTCGTCCCATGCTACTAAATGGCCAAACCCATGCCATTAAGTAGCATCGACACTGAACTCTGCCTCTGGTCGACTCCACTCACATAACAGAAACTCGCGCTACCATTATCGTAAAATGATCAGCGTCAATCAAAGCAACAATTGTACTTAACTGCAACGGTAGCTGAAGGGCGTCAACATAGGAACCAAGCCGTGAAGGTACTGTTAATTCGTGGTTTTCGAATTTACAGTGCGGACGGTCGCAAAGACGCGGGTTCCTCACGCGGCTTGGCGGCGAGGTGAAAGACGGTGGGCTTCCGGCTTGAACCGGTCCCACGGCGGCGTTCCTATGTTGACAACCGTAAGCGACAGTACTCACATACAACTGCACGATTATTCATCAACATCGATAAACGTGGAAGTAACTGGCCGTTGTGCAACGTGGTCACTGACAGCTAGTTCAAAGGCCCGGCGACCAACTTCGTTAAAGTGATGGTCAATCGTCGGAATATGGAGCAAAGTGCTAGATAACTGATGTTCCTGTCCCATCAAGCCTGGAACAACAAGTCCATGATCCAAATAGCATTGCCGCGCATTGGCCACAATGTCGTCACCATTGCCAAAAATAAAATCTGGCTGTAAATCATTATCAATATAATACTGAGCGGAATCATAACCATCCTGGTTGTTAACCACGCTTGTCCGCACCAATTCAGGACGTGGCAACTCATGAAAGACATCTTTGTAAGCTTCAATCATTGCCTGGCTGGTCGCACTCAACGCGTATTCACGGCTAAGCAACATCCCGATTCGTTTGTACCCATGCGCCTTAATCCATTCAAACGCGGTTTCATAAGTAGAATTGCGTTCGGTAAAGGCAGCTGATAGCGGCAAGTCACCCGGATTCTCACAACAAACGATACGTCCCATTTTTGTATGCGCATCGTCACGCGCGAGTTCACTTAACGGAACACCGCGAGAAGTAAAAATGACCGCGTCAAAAGCACGTTGTCGCAATTGTTCCAAATAATGGCGTTCCACGCGCTCATCATATTTTGATGGCAACAGCACCACCCGATACCCCGCCGCGAATGCCGCCTCCATCACGCCATTCGTGATTTGAGTAAAGTATGGATGTTGGCTGTGTGGCAGTACAACGCCAATATTGTGGGTCTTGCCAGTACTCAAGTCGCGGGCGACCGCATTAGGAACGTAATCTAAATCCCGCATCACCTGTTCAACACGTTGCCGGACCTGATCGGTGACATATTTGCGATGGTTAATCACCCGTGACACTGTCGATACTGAATAGCCACTTGCCTTAGCAATATCATGAATATTCGCCACCGTCTGTCACCTCCCGCTTTATCGTTGGCTTTAGCATAGCAAACTTTCGACCTGCATGTTAGCGGCAATTAGATTACGATTCAACCAACAGTTGACGAATGCCGTACGCGACGCCATTTTCATTATTGCTTAACGTCACCCGCTCACCCACAGCTTTGATTTCCGGTAACGCATTGCCCATCACGATTGCATGACCGACACTTTCAAACATGGGTAGATCATTATGACCGTCTCCGAAAGCAACCAGTTCATTGGCCTGCAAACGTTCCTGTTGACGAATAAAAGCAATTCCTGTCGATTTACGCGCCCGTTTGCTCGTCACTTCGACAAACGTTCGACCGGATTGCTGAATCGCTACGGTCGGCAATTGCATAGCACGCAGATAAGCCTGTAAATGGGTCAATTCGTCAGGATTACGGGTAATCATCATAATCTTGAACAAACGAAGATCACGTTGTTCAATCAGTTTGCCAAACGGCACCAGCGTTGGCGTTTGGTGCGTAATGTGGCGTTCCAATTCAATGCCAGCGTCAATTCGTTCTGCATACCAAGCGTTCATACTATAGCAGCTTACACTGACGTTTGGAAATCGTCGCGTGACTTGGTGCAAAATCTGTTGGGCATCCATTGCGAGAATGCTACTGGCCTGAATCGGGATCAAACGATGCCCCTGCATTTTGAAAATCAGGCCACCGTTGAACGCAATTTGTGGTGCCGTCAATTTCAATGCGTTGATGAACGTCATCATTTCCATCGGTGCTCGCGCAGAGACTAACGTAAACGGAATATGACTATGTTCGATAGCCATCTTATTAGCCGGACTCATATTGCCATCACGATCCAACAACGTACCATCCATATCGGAAAAAATGTGTTTAATGTGTCCCATTCATGCCCACTCCTTTATCATTGACGATTAAGCCAAAACCGTCACTGGCAACCAATTGTTGATAATGTTTACAAGCCCATTCTCATCCTGTTTGCTTGCCGCCATTGCCGCAACATCAGCGGACTGCGTCATATGTTTGGCGAAGCTATCCAGCACATCGTTGTAATCTTCTTGATGTTCATTGCGCGGCATAATCAGGGCAATCACTGTATCAACTGAATGGGTCGGCGCTTCCCCCCAAATGATGGGTTCTGCAAACGTAAACGCGAGCACCGTGGGGTTCGCAATATCCGAAGCATTCGCATGCGGCACTGCGATATCTCCCATGGCACTGGTAGACATGGCCTCGCGAACGATTAAACCGCTCTTCAGCTCCTGTTCGTCTACCCCTAATTTGTCTGCGGCTGTGTGTGCGATCAGCTTCAACGCTGCAATTTCATTGTTATCTGCTAATTCAACGTCAGTATAAACATTTTCCCGAAATAATTTCATCATTGTCGCCCTCCACTACGTTTATTGGTTAGATTTCATTTACAAACGCAGTGTATTCTCTGAAACGGGTTTTAGGTCAAGCAGAAAATGCAAAAAAATACGCAACTGGGACATAACGCCTCAACTCAATTTCTAATGAAACGTCAACAGGCAATTTTTCTTCAACCGCAAAGGGTCATGCGGATGAAAAATTGCCGCAAACGCGGGACATAACACTGACTTTTGCTCATCTAACACGAATAAGGCATTCATGGGAAAATGCACCCATGAACGCCTTATTCGCGTTACCTGAGAAAGCCAAAACGTGTTATGTCCCGCTCTCGTATTCTCCAATAAACTATTTAAATGGATTCCAGAATCGGCCGCCATTGACTTTAAATAGTGCAATACCAACGAGCACAATCAACACAATTATAATCAAAGCCAAGTAGTCGTTTCGTTTGAAAGGTTGTGCCATGTACCACGTTCGTTTTTTATTATGCCCAAACCGACGCAGTTCCATCGCCTGACTGATAATTTCAATCCGGTCCAAGCTGGAAAGAATCAACGGCATAATAATCTGTACCGCGCCCCTTGCCCGTGTCATGAGCTTGGCCTTTCGTGAAATTTCATAACCACGAGCCTGTTGAGCCAAGCTGATGGTTCGGTAATCATTTTGAACGTCCGGAATGTATCGCAGCGCAATTGCTACTGAATAACTGATCCGGTATGAAACACCAATTTTGTTCAAACTGGCCGCAAATTCACTCGGATTAGTCGTCATCAGAAAAATCAACGCCAGTGGCACAGCAAAGATGTACTTCAATAACAAATTAAATTCATAAAAAAGTTGTTCCCAAGATAAGTTGAAGTAATGATCTGGGCTACCTAATATCATGTGATGCGTACCATAAATGGTGATTCCATAACTTGGCGCGAAAACATAGACCATAACCAAGTTCAAAATGGCAAACGCAACGATCACCTGCAAAACAAAGGCGACTTCATGGTACTTAATCTTAGAAAAATGAAACAGTATTAATGATATTAACAAAACGCCAAGTAGAAACCGCGTATCGTACGTCACCATGCCGATAATTGACAAGGCAACAAAACCAATCAATTTTGTACTGCCACTCAACCGGTTCAGAAACGTATCACGGGCCGTGTAACCAATTAACAGCTGGCTATTCATGGCTGCGCACCTCCCGTTCCGTTTGAACAAACTTAGCGACAAAATCTAATGCCGATGGTAAGTGGTATCGTTCAGCCAACGTGAACAAGCTTGTTTTAGCTAACGCGGCTTTTTCAATCACTGCCTCATTTGTCAACACATCGGCTGGTCGTGCATCCATCAACACACCGCCGTCAGCTAACACAACTGCGCGTTGCGTATACTCCAGCATCAGGTGCATATCATGGGTGATTAACATAATTGTCACCCGCTGCTCACGGTTCAGTTTCTCGAGGAAATTCATCATTTCTGTATAATGCCGCAAATCCTGGCCAGCCGTTGGTTCATCAAGAATAATCATTTCCGGGTTCAACACCAAAATAGCGGCAATGGTCACCCGCTTCTTCTGACCAAAACTGAGCGCTGATATCGGCCAGTGACGGAATTCGTACAAGCCACAAACCTTAAGTGTGTCGTTGACCTGATGCTCAACCTCTTCGTCAGTCAATCCGCGCAAACGCAAGCCCGCAGCAACTTCATCAAAAATCATCGCTTTGGAAATCATTTGGTTGGGATCTTGCAAAATATAGCCAATATGATCCGCGCGTTCCTTGACAGACAATTGCGTTAAATCCTGACCGTCAAGTTTCATCGCACCACCATCTAACTTAAGAAAACCAGTAATGAGGTTGCTCAACGTCGATTTACCTGTACCGTTACGGCCGACTAAACTCAACATATCCCCACGATTAATGGTTAAATTCAGACCATCGATAACTGGTTGATTGCGATTGTAACTAAAATTCAAATTCTTCAATGTTAGTAAGGGGTCTGTAGGCAAAGCGGGTTCTTGCAGCGTAACGCCAGCGGTCCATCTCTGAAGAGCTGATCCGATATTGTCCCCGGCAACGGTTTCGACAGAATCAATGTTTTCACAGTCGGCTAGTTTAACGCCTGCAAGTTGTAGTGCGCTCAAATAAAGCGGTTCACGCAAACCTAGCTGTTGCATCAACGAATCTTTTAGGATGGCAGATGGTTTGTCATTTCCGACAATTTCGCCATCTTTAAGGACAACTAGCCGGTCAATTGGCCGTTGAAGCACATCTTCCAGACGGTGCTCAATAATAACAATAGTCAAATTCTGTTGTCGTGCCAAATGATCAATGAGCTCAATCGAAGCCTTTCCAGACGCAGGATCCAGACTGGCCAGTGGTTCATCAAACAACAGAATGTTGCTTTCATCAATCAACACGCCAGCCATCGCCACCCGCTGTTTTTGACCGCCAGAAATCCCTTGCGGAGAATGATCTAATAGTGGTTTAAGATCCAGTCGCTCGGCCCATTTCTTCGTGGCGGCCCTCATTTCCGTTTGACTCCGTTCATCATTCTCGAGGGAAAAAGCGATATCCTCCTTCACCGACAAACCGACAAACTGACTGTCCGGGTCCTGTAGCACCGTGCCCACACTAAAGGACAGTTCAAAAATTGAGCTGTCCTTAATGTCGTGACCGGCCACTGTAGCCGAACCGGTTATTTCACCAGGATATGATTGCGGAATCAAGCCGTTAATGCAACGACCTAACGTCGACTTTCCTGATCCGGATGGACCAGCTAGTAACACCTTCTCACCCGGAAAAATGTCTAAATTAATATGCTTCAATGTTGGTTCTGATTGACTGTCGTACTGAAAGCCAAAATCTTTAAACGAAATGATTGGTTCAACCATGAATTACTTTTCCTTTTTCAAACTGCCATGCTGGGCACGAGTCCGTGAGTACAACACAATCAAGATGGTTCCGATGATGGCAACAGACACACTGTTAACAATCCATGAAGTAACCCCTTGAAGATATACTTTTGCCGCTGGTTCATGATATACCAATACGTCGCCAGTTGGCGCAATCAGGACCCAGGCAACAAAGTTAACCACAATCTGGTAAAGGTTAAACCAAACTAGTTTCATCGTTTTAACTGCCCCACCAGTTACATTTAATCGGTTTTTGATCAGGCCAAGGGCAACGCCAACTAAACCATCCGTAATTACCCAGGTCCACCAAGGTGACCCATAGGTAACAAAATCGTTTAAACTGTGACCAATAAATACGGCAAGGCCACCAGCAACCGGTCCGTATAAGGCAGCCAGCAGAGCCAAAAAGCCTTCAGCAACATTAAACTGAGTGTTAGGAATTCCCGTTGGGATGGCAACAAACTTCATTAACACAAATATGACCGCTGCACCAATCCCAGTAGCGACAACAGTTCGAATTGAATTTGACGACTGATTCTTATTGTTCATAAAACAACTCCCTTTCCCTTTTACGTATGCCATACGTAATCACCAGTGTGCGCAGCAATAATTGCAAAATTAATGATTGTCAGTTTAAAAATAAATAACAATGAATGAAAATAGTTATGAAAAAAACAGCGTTCCTACATATCAATGTAAGGACGCTGTCGCGTGGTGCCACCCAACTTTAAGCCGGCTCACCAACAAATGGTTAACCAAACTTCTTCATCACGTTAACGGTGTGCACCGAAACCGGCTTCAAATGTCACCAGTTTGACTTCTTCAAGACCATCTTTGCTTTGAACAATCATCGTTTACACCAAACACGACTCTCTTAGCATTAATTCAAAGTTACTCATCTCGTCACAGTCTACTCATCAATATTTAACTTTCCAAAGTATAGCGCACTTTGCAAATGACGTGCAACTACGATAACGGTTAACGGGGTGGTCTCGGCTATTTAATTTGGCAAAATGGCCGCTGAAACGTGACCTATCGATCTTTAAAACACGTTATTTTTGGGTCACAAAGCGGATAGTCAACTGGCCTCAAGTCTAATCAATTTCTTCAATTACCTTGGCTTCGATGTCATTGCCAGCTAAAATTCTGGCGGCAGTATAGTTGCTCAGGCCCGGACGATATGTGAGAAAAACTGGTTGGCCAGCTGGTATTTCACCAATGCGATCCCGAAGCTGACTAAGTGGGATGGTCAATGTTGCAGAAACCGACCCAGTTGCCGAACGACCTGGTTCACGAACATCTAGAAAAACGCCCTTTTCTTTCATCTCATCCGTCAGTTGATCCAGTTTGATTGTTTGACCAACCTGTTGCATCTGGTTCAAAGCAACATAGCCAGCAATGTTAATGACATCGCGTGTTGAAGAAAACGGCGGCGAATACGGCACCTCAATGTCTGGCAGGTCGGCAACCGTTAAGCCACCCGTTATTGCCGCAGATAATTGACCGATCCGTTTGTCCACACCGTGTTGACCAACTGCTTGGCCACCAAGAATGCGGCCTGTGTTGGGCGCATAAATTAACTTGAAGTTAATCCGTGAAGCGTTCGGGAAAAAGTAGGCAATATCATACGGTGTGATAAAAGCGCTGTCGTAACTGTCAATCCCCAAATGATTGAGTGTATTGGCCGTAAAGCCGACAGAACTAACGGTTAAATCAAATACTTTAGCCACACTCGTGCCAACAAAACCCGCGTAGGTGAGCGGCTCACCATTGATAATGTCCGCTAAAAGATGACCTTGTCGATTAGCCGCCGTCGACAACATACTTGGCGTTGGCAAACCTGTAATTAAGCTAGTTGTTTCAATGACATCTCCAATCGCATAAACATGTGGCAGGTTAGTCGCCAAGCGATTATTCACGATAATGTGGCCATCCGTTGCAAGTTTGACTCCAGCGGCAGCGGCCACTTCATTATTTGGTGTCACTCCGGTCGTCACCAGTAGCATGTCCGTTGTTAATTGTGTGCCATCACTCATAATCAGCTGATGGCCATGGTTGCGGACGGCCGCCACGGTTTTGTTCAAACGCAACGCAACGTGATGATCAGTCAATTCTTTCTCAATCACCGTCGCGATTTCCGGGTCATACGGAAACGCCACGTGAGCGGATTGTTCAATCAGCGTCACTTTCAAGCCACGAAACGTAAGGTTGTCAGCAAGCTCTAGTCCAGCTACACCTGCACCAATAATAGCCACGTGTTGGGGATGTTTTTGATCCATATACGCCTTGATTTTATCCGCATCAGTTACGGCTCGTAGTGTAAAACAATCGTCAGTATCTGCCAATCCGGGAATGGCGGGTAGCGTTGGCCGGGCGCCGGTGGCAATGACCAGTTCATCATAACTTTCTTGATACGTTTCTGTCGCTGTTTGCACCGTGACCAACTGAGCATCCGGATCAATCCCGGTAACGTCACTTTGCACACGAACGTCAATATTATTCTTGGCCTTCAAAGCTTCTGGTGTCCGTTCAATCAGCGCGTCACGATCCTTGACCACGCCTCCCAAATAATATGGTAAGGCACAACCAGCGTACGAAATTTCCGGACCACGTTCGAACATGACGATTTCGGCTTGTTCATTGATTCGGCGCAACCGCGTCGCAAACGAAGGGCCACCCGCCACTGCACCAATCACAACAACTTTCATTCTGTGTTGCCTCCAATCAGCTTAAGTCACCTGCTAAGCGTCAAACTTATCAAATTAAGCTTACTGGAACCTAAGCACACTTTCAAAAAATCCTCCTCAAACATTACTTTTCTTGATTCTGAATCTTAGCAAGTGCCTGATACTGTTTCATCATCCAGCTCTGATACGTTTGTCCCTTCGGCAACGTCTCAGTGACATTCAAAACTGGTACGTGATGCTTTTTGGCCAGGCTAACCATTGCACTAACCGTTTTGTCGCTGGCCTGACTGTTGTTAACGAAGAACGCAATGCGATGATGCGTAATATCCGTCTGCATCTGCTTAATCGATTTCGGTGATGGGTCCGTGCCATTTTCAACCGCCAATTCAAACTTAGAGTTGTTTCGTTTATACCCCAAAGCGTCTAACGTGTAATCGAATACTGGCTCACTCACATCCACGTGTTGCCCCTTGCTATTAGCTTTCAATTTAGTCACTTGATGCTGTAAGGATTTTAGGCTAGCAATGTACCGTTTTGCATTTGCTTCGTACTGATGCTTGTATTGCGGCGCCTGCTTACTGAATTTCTGGGCCAAGTAATTCGCTAATTTCGGCATCGTCTCCGGCTGGTACCAAACGTGCTCGTTGTCGCCAGTCTTCTTCTGAAGCACGTCTTCACCAACACGGACCACAGCCTGTTTGTGAGCGCCACTACTCTTATTCAGTTTGTGCATCCAAGTGTCGTAGCCGATACCGTTGTACAAAACAAAATTGGCCTTGGAAACTGTAATCCCATCCTTAGTCGTTGGTTCAAAATCATGCGGATCAACGCTGGGACTATTGATAATCGAGGTCACCGTGCCATGATTGCCCAGCACCGATTTTGCCACATCCCCGTAAAAATCAACGCTTGCGACAACGTGAATCGGTTTCTCATCACTGCTGGCCTGCGTCTGTCGTGGTGCCAACCAAGCCCACGTCACTACCGTTGCCAATAACGCAACCAAACTTAATGAAACTTGCCGAAAATACTTCATCGAAATCCCTCTTTCTAAAAATATGTAAATAGTAACAATTACTGTTTAGAGTTTACATACTTTAATCGCATCGCGCAAGAACAAAATAAAAAACGTGATTACTGAACATGAAAATCAGTCATCGCGTTTGTTTGGTCAACGTGTTATTCATTTAGTTGTGACGGCCGAAGCGCAAATATGACGGTCGGGCTAGGATTGCTAGGATGACACTTAAATTTGGAACAAACGCCCTTGCCATTCTACCTAGCTGAAAAGCTTCACTATTAAGATCGCTTGTATGCAACAGTACACTACTCTTAAAGAAAAATGGATCCACAAAAAACACCATAAGCACAAAAATAATAACAGAATCAATTACTGTTTTTGTTTTGATGCTTTCAGTATTTCCTAATAAACTTACCAGCATTGTAATAATTAGGACAACCCAACCTATAGCCACAATCCCTGCAATCGCTTCTGGTATTCGCAAGGATTTTATGAGAAAAAGAGATGGAATGTTAGCTATTAAAAAGAGTATGTTCAACCAATAGTAATAACCCTGCACCCTCTTCGTCCGCTTTGACTGGCGATCAATATCCGTCAAATGATTTATCATACTTTGATCTCCCTTGAGTAATTCATCTACCGTTACGTGGTAAATGTTGCTTAAGGTCATCAGGCTCGCAACATCGGGATAACTTCGATCATTTTCCCAACTAGAAATGGTTTTACGTGACAACTTCAATTGATCTGCCACATCAGCTTGAGTCAGCTGTTGATGCTGTCGCAATTGCTTCAACTTGATTCCAATTTGCATCCCCTCATCACCTCGCTCAAAGTATCAGTCGAATATAGATTTTCAGCAAGCTAAGTATCGTAGACATCTTGGGGGACAAGGGATTACGATGCAAACTTGCTACCGTGCATAACAGATAAACCATCTGCTTTATGATGAAATTAATGGTCTCGTTGTGACCTAAATCGTTAGTATTTCAGGCCACGGCATTGCGCCAACTACTGGCAGGTCAGCTGAAGGGCGTCAACATTGATACCGAGCCGTGAAGGTAACGTTAATTCGGCGGTTTTCCGAATTTAGGTTACGGACGGTCGTCTAGACTCGCGGGCTTCACGAGGCTTGACGGCGAGGTGAGAGATTCCGGTTTTCAGGAAGCTTGAACCGGTCCCACGGCGAGCGTATCAATGTTGACAACCGCAAGCGGCATCCAGCACCAATTCGAATATATAATAAATTAAAAAAGTAGCAGTCTTTTCACAGTAAAAAAGACAAATGATTCGTCAAGCATTTGAACCATTTGTCTCTCTTTTTTGATTAGAATTCAAGTTAAACAACTTCTGCACACCGACAACTACAGTTCCGGAAACCAAATTTTGATTTCCCGTTCAGCTGCCGCAGGACTGTCAGAGCTGTGAACGACATTACGAATGGCGCCGTCTTCCCAAGCACGGCCATAGTCACCACGAATGGTCCCTAGTTCCGCTTCATCAGGATTCGTCTTACCAGCCATTTGATGAAATGCATCAACAATATGCGTGCCAGTTGCCACGATTGCGACAATCGGACCAGACTGCATGTAATCCGTAATTTCTGAAAAGTAAGGTTTGTCGACCTTATCTGAATAATGCGCCCGTAATTGCGCATCAGTCGCCTTCTGGATCACTTTTAATGCGCTGATCTGATATTGCTTACGCTCCAATCGGTCGATAACATCCCCGATATGTCCGTTTGCTACACCATCTGGTTTAACTAGGATCAATGTTCGTTCTTCTGCCATCACACTCATCGCCCTTCGCATTTTTATGTACAAACCCAGTATATTTCACTTCATGAACAAACCCAATAAGAATCCACAATTATATTTTGTAGTGCTGTATCAATTTCTTAATAGCAATAGTCACTTTAACAAGCAAGCCAAAAAACACCCGATGCCAGCAAGGTATCGGGTGTTTTGCGTATGATCCTAATGTAGCGCCTCGACAATGCCACTAATAATAGCTGGAATAAACCAGTAGAGAAAACCACCAATTGCAAAGACCATCCACCAATACCGAGCGGCAAAATCCCAAAAGCTCAGCCCACGATGATGATCCGTTACAACGATTTTTTCTTGAAAAGTTGTATCCCCCTTAATTAAGCTATCCAAGCTGACACTGAACAAATCACTAATTTGAATTAATCGTTCGATATCCGGATACGCAGTTCCTAGCTCCCATTTAGAGATGGCCTGACGACTAACATGCAATGTATCTGCCAATTGCGTTTGTGTCCAATCACGCCGTTCCCGTTCCTCTTTAATTCGTTGCCCCAGCATCATAATAATCGCTCCCCTTTCGTTAACTATATTGTGAATGGTTAACGCCAAAGATGCACGATATACCTCCGAGCATGGCTGGCAACTGATGGTTGCAACCCCATGATACCAACATTTTCGCGGACTCATGCCCGCAGACCAAACATAAATAAAACGTGTCTAGTAATTAATTATTAGCATCGTAATTTGGGTTTAAGTCACCGGTATTGTCACGGTCATAGGCTTTATTATACTGGCTTGAGGTATTCGTATCGTGACCCCAGGTCGATTTTGTGTCTGCTGTTTCGCCAAAATCAGCGGCAGGAACGTAGGCTTCCATGCCGGCTGGGACTTCTTCACCAAACCGCGGACCTGTTGTGGCGGCGCTCATTTCAAGTCCCTTACGTAACTTGTTTGTGACCCGCTGCTTTTCCGTTTGGGGCAAGATTTCAAAACTCTGCCCGGCAATGTCATCGCTCACACCCTGAACGTGATCTGAGACAACGTGTTTGGTCGCACTTCGATAAGATTTGGCTAATTCCATTAAGTCACTCAGCGATAAATCTGTCCGTGATTGACTCGCCAAGGAATCAATAAATTGGTCATTCAACAGATTATTTAACTTACTCCCCTTTTTCAACAGTGCTTGAATGACAATCCGTTGTCGCAACGTCCGACCATAGTCGCTTTCGGGATCTTGATAGCGCATCCGGGTGAACTTCAGTGCCTGCGAACCGTTGACATGAATCTGTTTACCCTTAGTGAAATGTTGCTTTTCATAGGTGAATGTCAGTGGTGGCACAATGTCGACCCCGCCAACTTCATTGACCAACTTTTCCATGCCACCCATATTCAACAGGCCATAGTAATCAACTGGAACGTTAAACATATTTTGGACAGTCGCAATCGTGCTTTTTGTTTGACCAAAATAGTACGCCGCGTTGATTTTCGTCGGAAATTCGTCCTCATGACCACTAATCACAGCTAGAGAATCCCGTGGAATGCTCATCATGGTCGTCGTTTGCGTCTTGGGATTAATGGTCACCAACATCATTGAGTCTGTACGACCACCGGCCCACACTTTTGAATCACGTCCTAAAGCGCCAACATCGGTGCCCAATAACAAGATCGAAATTGGCTTTTGTTCCTTGATTAACTGGCTCACATTTCGGCTCTTCTTAATCCCCGATGCGCTGTACATTTTACTAGTTGACCGTTCCACGCTACTAAATACGTGATAACTATAGCCGCCAACACTGAGCACAACCACTGCAACGACTGCCAGAATGATGTTTCGTGTGCGGTGCTTCGATTGATGACGATTCATGCGGTTGTCTTGTGATTCACTGTCCATAAGATGGTTCCCCCTGAATAATTGCTCCGTTAATAAACTGGTATGAGTGTACGAAATTTTTCCAGAGTTTAGGGACGATTAATTTTTTATTGCGTTAATTTTAAGTTCAGTGATAGTTCTTAACTTTTTATTAAGGGAATCCCAAAAATCAAACAAAAACGCATCAACTGATTAAACAGTTGGTGCGCAAACGAACTTAGAAATTTAATTAACGGTGCACGATTTCCTGCATGACATCATATTCATCCGGTTCAACGTTGCCAGAATAGTTTGGCGTGGCGATTGAGATACCGCCATCGCGATTTTTAAACGCATAAAGGTCACCAGCCGTATCGATCTCGCTACTGTCACCTGATTTCAATCCTTCGATATGAATACGGGTATTCACCTTGACTGTCCGAACGGCATTATTGCTAGCGCCGAACACACGAATTGGCGTCGTCGGAATTTCTTCATACATTACGTTGTAAACGGCAGGTTGACTGCCATCTGAACCACGCCACGTAAATGTCGCGGTCCCAGCGCCCGACTGATTATTAAACGACAAATCTAGTGAGGCAGGGACATTCACCCCACGATATTGAAACGAACTCACTGCGTTCATTGATTCTGTTGAAACAGAGTAGGGACCAACCGCAGTCGTGGTGTCATTATTTTTACTAGATGAATGATCGTTATTCATCATACTGGAGTGATCACTCATCATCCCCGAATGCCGTGACATCATTGAGGCATGGTGCTCAGATGTCGAGTTAGAAGATGTTGTATCGTCTGAATCACGACGTTCGGCAGAACTTGTTGACGAAGAAGCGTTACTAGCAGTATTTTCGTTCTCTGAACCACCATTCATTGCCTTGCCAACAAAGTAGCCACCAACCGCAACCAAAATTACAACAAAAGCAATAAGCCACCATTTTGAATTCGATTTTTGATGTTGCTGACGCTGCATAATAACCCCTCCCCGAGTTGTATCCATTACAACCTTAGAATACGGGATGGTACAGTGTCTGTCTAGTGAAATTGATTTCCGAAATTGCAATCAATCAGGTTAATGGCGGCGACGGTAACCACCGGTCAGTGAACCAAACGACATCAGTGATAAAATGCTCAGACCAATTGCTGCCCAAATGGAAGACGACTGCTGCGATGTTGCTGGCAACTCAGACCGCTGCTCAGTTTTTGTCTGTTCCAAATGCTGAGATGAATCAGTATGAGCCGGTATAACTGAACTTTGGACTGCTACGGTCTTCACAACAGATGCCGCTGTTGAGCCCGCCAAACTATCATTAGTAGCACTAGCAGTTTGCTCATTGTTAGCACTCGTGACTACATCAAAAGTCCCATTGGATTGTTGTGACGCCGCCGAATTTTCAGGTGTCGTTGTTTCGTTGGTATCAGGATTTTCTGGTGTTTGTGGAACATCAGGTTCATCAGGAATCTGCGGTGTTTCTGGTTGATCCGGTTCATTTGGATTTTCCGGCTGATCAGGGTTATCGGGATTGTCCGGATTATCTGGTTGGTCGGGATTGTCAGGGTCAGTAGGCTTAACATTCACCAAATTAAAGTACAGAAATGCTGAGTATCCGGCCGCAGGAGTTACTTCAGGCGCGATATCTGAACCAGTTACATAAACCATATAACTGCCATCCGGTAAATCCGTGTTTGGCACTAATTTAAAGCCACTAGGATCATTTGGATCCGCAACAATATCGAAAGCACTTGAAACGTCGGTAAGTTTACCATTCTCTACTCGATAAACATAAGTACCCGCGACAGTCGTCTTCCAGTTTCGGACGGTATAGTGATAATCCGCTACCGGCGTTACGCCATTTGAATAGTCGGTCGCACCAAACAAATAGCCAGTAATTGGATCAAATCCGTTTGTCCCCTTACCAATTTGATAAGTTCCTGCCTGAACGCCCTGACCCACACCATAGGTCCAACCAACATTCTTTTGTAACCCAGTCGCGCTGCTTGTGAAGTGATTATATCGAAAGTCAAAACGAGTACTCAAATCAAGACCACTCAAATCGGGTAGTTCACCTGAAAGATCGTTATTTTGAACTCTGATATCAAATACATTCGAGCAATTAATTAATCCATCTAAGCCACCAGTCAATTGATTATTAAAAAATTGGACAACCAAAAGATTGGGTAAATAACTCAAATCAGGAATTGTACCGGTAAGGTTATCCTCTGCTAAAATGAGCGTTCGTAATTTTAAGAAATTATGCAAGTCTGGAATTGTACCTGACAGACTGTCGTTAACAAGTTGGATTGTCCAAAGATCGTTGTCAGCGCCAAGGTGTTTATTAATAAAATCATCGACAGTTCCCGTCAACGTTTGATCATTGAATATTGAAATCAAATTTAGTTTAGCTAAATTGCTTAAATCAACCATACCGTCTGAACCCAGTTCACTGTTATATAGCTGAAGCGTCTGCAATGTCTGCGCGTACTCCAAGCCTGCCAAGCTCTTAATGCCATTGTTAGCACTTTCTGGAGATGTCAGATTTTGAATACGACCGATGTATTGGTAAAGATTATCATCGTTAACCACGGCACCAAACTCGTGATTGGCCTGGGATTCTGCAAATGCGCGCAATGTTGCATCAGGCATCCAGATAGCAGCGTTTTCTGACGGTGCCTGAACGGCTTCAGAAGCCGCCGTCGAGACAGCAATATCGGCCCGTGCCGCACGCATCGTTGCTTGGGTGTTTGCGCTCGCCGATGTGGAATCGACATCAACCGCTGTCTGAACTGTTACTTTTTGTATCGTACCCGCCTGATTCTGAGCATCCGCTGAACTATCCGTTGATTGCTGCTCAACATTGGCGGAACCCGATTGCGTTTCTTGACTCACCGATTTGGCTTGAGATGGAATCGATTGATCACTATTTTTTGATTCACTGTTTGAATTGGTGGCAGCGCTTGCGGACTGATTTGATGCCGCACTGCCCGCCGACAACACTACGGATTGAGGTACAGAAGTAGCTGCACTACTTGGTATTTCCGTGCCGGCTGCCTGACTAGTATTAGTATCGGCATGCCCGGTTGTGACCGTTGCTGCAATTGTTCCTGCACCGGCCATCGTCAGCAATACTCCATTGACTAACCACTGGCGGGCTCTTTTTTTGTCAGGTCCCCGAAATTTTGTATCTGCAATTGTTTTCATAGTTCACCTCTATAATTTGTCAAAGCTTTGATAATTAGCTAATTACAAACAAATTTTAGACGTGATACTTGTGCACACTTATCAGCTTTATTCTTTTTTGCTAATAAGATGACAGGAGGCTCATTAATGAATAGTTGACTCATTACATCAAAAGACTCGCGATGCCAAAGAGCCAAACTAAAAGCTTCTCGACACCGGTTTGGGTATCGAGAAGCCTTCTTTATATTCTTAAATTTGGTCACTGCTACACAACCTTTGCTGTTTACCCAATCGCAGGCTTAACTTCCAAAAATGCCCCTTGCTTAGGTTCTTCGCTCGTAATCAAACGGACAACGCCAGCGGCCGCTTCCTCAGCGGACTGCATAAAGTCGGCCTGCAGGTTGCCGTTCAAGTCCGTGGATACCGGTCCCGGATGAACGCTGAAGATTTCAACCGGTGTATCAGTCGTTTCAAACAAAGTGGCTAAGGAAGTTGTCATTACATTTTGGGCGCCCTTACTCGTTTGATAGGCAAACGGATTAAACAATTTGTTTGGTGTCGTAGGAATCGTGATGTTGGCAACTTGCCCCTGATTTTGTTTCAACAGTGGAAACAGTACTTGAGTTAATTCGAACGTCCCGAAAAAATTGACCTCCATCGTCTCTCGCAAATCTGCCATCGTCGTCTCAATGCCCGCAACTCTCAGATCGCCGGGAATACCGGCGTTGTTAACAAGTAACTGTAACTCGTGATAATTATCAGTAATTGTTTTAGCGGCTGCCTGAATTGTTTGCGAATTACTGAGATCTAACTCAACAGATTGTGGTTCTTCTAAACCTGCCGCACGTAATTGATTGACCGCTTCTTCCCCACGCTTTGCATCGCGGGACCCAATAATAACCTGCCACCCTTGTTGGCCTAATTGCTTTGCAATTTCAAACCCCAGTCCCTTGTTACCACCTGTGACAAATGCCTGTTTCATTTGTTATACCTCCATGTAAGATACCGATTATTTATTTGCTTGGGTAAAATTAATGTCGGCACTAGCTCAGTTCATGAAACTCAAACTCACATCAACTCATGCCGTTCACCTCATTTACAAAAGCAATTATAACGAGTTTGTATAATAGTTTAAGCTGTTAGTTTATACTAGTATATAAACTAACAGCTAAGGAGACTTGAGAGATGACAACAGCCCGACAACAAGAACTAGCGGATTTCTTAGTGACGCGTCGTTCACGTTTGCAACCCGACCAGGTTGGCCTGCCCACTATTGGTCGACGTCGAACACCCGGATTACGGCGGGAAGAAGTTGCCACACTAGCCGGCATCAGTCTAACGTGGTATACATGGCTGGAACAGGGACGGGATATCCATATTTCCGATCAGGTCGTTGCCAGTTTAGCTAACGCCCTCAAACTCACCGAAAGCGAAACTAACCATTTTTATACGCTAGCCGGTGTCGCTCAACCTGATACGCCAGCACCCTTTACCGAAACAATCAACCCGATGCTACAGCGCACGATTGACAGTTGGCCGCTATCTGGCGTCATCGTTATTGATCGACGGTGGAATTTTGTTGCCGTTAATCAATTAGCAGATGTGTTTGCTACTCAAGTAGTTGGTCACCCACTAGTGCATGAAAACCTATTGCGTGAAATGTTTACCGATGATGCATTTGCTCAGGTAATTACTAACTGGCCAATTGTTGCCCATAATATGGTCGGTCGCTTCCGTCAAATGTATGCTAGCCAAACGGATGATCAGGATTTAGCCGATTTTGTAACTGCTCTTCGCCATGACAGCGCAATATTTAGTCAACTGTGGACGCAACATGATATCGTGCCTGAAGCTGAACGCGGTAAAACAATGATCTTCCCAGATACTGGAGAGGTTCATTTTGATGAAACCAACTTCATCGTCGGTGACAACACTGACTTACACATGTATGTGTTCACACCTTCTCTCGAAGATAATACATTAGATAAAATCATGGGGATTTTAAATCACACCAACCCCCAACAGTTGCAACGCTTCAAGGCATCGTTTAGCCCCCTACTAGAAAAACTTTCAAATGAATAATTTTTCGATGAAAATGCATACAAAAAGTGATGGCACTTTATGAAGTGACCATCACTTTTTTGTGGTTTTTCATTCAAAAGCAATCTCTTTTATCAACGACGAACTGATCACCCATTGATAGTGACAAAAATGAAATAAGCACAAAAATAAGTGTTTTGACCATTTGAGATGACAACTATTTGTAAATGCTCAATGCGTGGCGATGGTTCAGGAACAAATCATTTCCAACCATTCAGCGATACTATTCATAGTTTCTTCGTTATCCATGGAATTCGTGACAGCTAAAATAAATGAATCCGCATTATTTACTAAATCCAAATTTTGCACTGAATAACCGTTTAAATTCAAAAAATAAAGTGCTGCCTGAATTGCGGTACGTTTATTGCCATCTACGAAAACATGTTTTTTTGTAATTTTTTGCAAAATAAACGCTGCTTTAAGCCAAATCGTCGGGTACAATTCATGTCCAAAAATGACCTGACTTGGCTGTTTAACAATGACATCTAAGGACGCAATCGACTGCACACCATAATTTGTTCCACCAACTTGGAGAACAACGTAATGATTAATTTCAATCAATTCAGCCTTTGTTAGATATTTAATGTGCATTATTTATCCTTAAGTTTTTCCATTAGGGGTTTGAATTGGTCCATAAATTGATGGATATCTTTAACTTTTTCATCAGTAAGTTCCGGAACTCTCTTCAAAAAAATGTTTCCTTCACTATCCACACTCGGTTCAAACTCCGCGTTCTCTGGTACATTTAGCTTTTTGGGAATCGTCACAGTTATCGAGTTACCTACTTTTCTACTTTTAATAATCATATGGTACCTCCTTGTCACGCCGTGTATACATTCATTAATACGTATACACAGTGTAACTTTTTTTGCCTGAATATCAAACAGTTTATCTTCAGCAGTTACACTTCAGCAGTTACAGAATTATGAATTAGCTCACCTATTCTCAAAGCCATTTATAACCCTGAAGTTAATGACAAAATGCGATGACATATTCCAGATCAAACGTCATCAAGCGACAAGCCGCCCCACTGATAGTTACTCACCAACGGTCAATTTAATGCCAATAATACCAATCAGCAGAAGCGCAACGAAAAACCCATGTTGCTAACGGAATCTTGTCGCCGAAGAAAAGAACGCCCACGACAATGGAACCGACAGCACCGACGCCTGTCCAAATCGGATAGGCCAAACTAAGTGGCAAACTCTTCGTAGCCCGTGCCAGCAACAAGAAGCTGATGATCATCCCCACTACCGTCGCCACTGTGTAGTTCATTTTGGTCAAGCCGTTGCTCAATTTCATCGCCGTCGCCCACACAACTTCAAACACTCCTGCAATCATTAACTCAATCCATGCCATATTCAGATCCTCCTGATTTCCTCGTGAAAACAAAAAGAGTGCGATTGCTGATTTCTCTATAGCCTCTCGAAATCAGTAATTGCACTCTGTGCCCACCCGGCGGTGGTTTGAATTCATTAAATTAGTAAGCATAATATAGCACGTTTGCGGCAACTGGGCAAACTGATTCCATTAACCACAACAAAATTGTGTTGGCCATACTACTCGTTTATTTTTCGCGGAAACAGGCGCAACCCAGCTAATAATGCCAATAAAATTAAAACGCCAAAAACAATAAACACAATCTGACCGTTTTTGATGACAGTCATTTGTGGGTTCGAGGAGCGTGGCAATGTCAGCAGAATCGCACTTATGGTTGATCCAATCGACCCTGCCAGCTGTTGACCCATACTAAACATGGCATTTAAATCTGTTCGGTTCGTCGGCGCGCTCCCCTTTAAGGTATCAGTCATGACGTTACCAAAAGCCATGGTCCGACCGATACTAAAGAACAAATACAGTAAAATCAGCCAAACAACACCAGGCACACCAGCAACCATGATAAGACCCAACACACCGATAAGCATCAAGGCCAGCCCACCACATATGGGCAAGCGACCGCCAACGTGATCATATAGTTTGCCAAATTGTGGATTAATGATAGCCACTAATAGACTACCTGGTAACAGAATTAGCCCACTCTGGAACGCCGTAATGTGTTGTCCCAATTGAACCATGTTTGGAATCACCAAATTAATCCCTAGGTTAATTAACTGAATGAGCACGTAGATCAAGAAAGCTGAACGAATGCGAAAAGAGCTGAATAACGAAAAGTTCAGCAAGTCCGTTTGATCATGATGTCGCTGGTGGTTGTAAAGCCATAACATGAAACCACTTATCCCAAAGAGAACCGTGACAATACCAAATGATCGCCAGCTAATTTTTACCTGACTCATTGCCATATTAATGCCCACAAAGGCAATCAGTAACGTTAAAAATTGTCGCCACGGAAAGACCAATAATTGGCCTGGCTTTGAGAACGGTACTAGCATACGACGGCCGAACAACCAAACTAAAGCCACAATTGGAACCGTCACGTAAAAAATCAACCGCCAACTGTCAAATGACGTCATTGCCCCACCAAACGCTGGACCAACAGCTGGTGCTAAATTAACAATCATGCCGGCCATACTCATATAGTATCCGATTCGCGATGAAGGCACGATTTGAAAAATCAAGTTGACCATCAATGGAATTGCGATGCCGGCACACCCCGCTTGAATCAAGCGACCGAATAACAGTACGGTAAATTGGCTTGCGATGACAGACAATGCAGCACCAGCCACAAAAAGCGCAGTGGCACCATCAAACAGCGTCAATAAGGAAAATCGTCGTCTTAGAAAGGCTGAACACATCATGGTCAGCGCCATTACCATCAAATAACCGGACGTGACCCACTGTGTCAATCCTAGTGAAACATGAAATGTACGCATCAACGTGGGGAATGTGACATTCATAGAAGTTTCAATCAGCGTACCAACGAATGCCAATGTGGCCACGCTGAAAATAGCTGGCCAACTTTTCTGACCTGTTTTAGTCATGAATCACCGGCAAAGTCAGTGTACTAGGCAAATCGCACGTCAGATGTAGCCGTTGATGAGCTGTGCGGACTTCCTTTTGAGCTGCCTGATTGCCCGCAAAGTTGCTATGGATTTGATACTGCGGGAAATCTGACGAGGTAATGTCGACGCGAACACAACTGCCTGTTGCTAACTGCCAATCAATTGGTAACATCGTTAATTTCAGTAGCGTCGTTTTACCGGCTTGATACGCTGAGTCTTGCGACAATACTGTCGTAATCGTTGTGCGAATGTTAAATGTTCGACCATCAGGCTGTACTTCCATAACTTTTGCCACAAACGCCGTATCATCCACATCAGTTTCGACATTTAACGATAACTGAATCTCACCAAACAAATGCTGCGATCCGGTCAGCGGTTCGCTTACAAAGCTGATGACATCTGATCGATAGTTTGGCTCTGGTTGTGTGCGACTGCCAATCTGATTCATTGTTTTAAGCATCACTTCACCACCAACTGATGGCACTGGGTTTTCCGGATCAAAATCGTAATCGATTGTCCCAGCAGTTATCGCATCCGTTGATGATACCAGCGCAGCTGACGCTGGCTGTTGTCCACTCAAAAAGTACGATATTGTTTGATCGCCCTTCGACCACGTCTTTTGTGTATGCCACTGATCCGCATTAATTTCGTATGTTTCAATCTTTCCTTCTGGCATCTGATGATCAACTAATACATTGCCAAACCATGTCAACATGTTCTGCAATTCATTTTTCATCATGTTTGGTGTCGGCCGGTCAAAGATGGCTGGTTGGCCAAAGTGATTCCATCCGCCGATTTGTAAAACCGTGTGTGCTTGAGTTTCTGGGGACAATTCATTATATGTGGCTAAGGCATTTTCCAAATGATGATCGTACCAACCTTCAGACATAAACAGTGGAATTGTAATTTTGGACGCTACTGCCCGAAGATTCTTACTCGTCTTTGCCGACCAATAATGACTGTCTTCCGTAGTACTAGACAAAACATCCCGGTACCATGGTAGTTCGCCACCCCACAGATCAACATCGGCAGTCATCGCCGGCCGATACTTGGCTGAGGTCAAATAATCTGCAGATACCTGCCAACCAGCATTATCCATTGCCCATGAAGTTGTAATATCAGGTTTTAAAATACCATTGTGGTAATTAGCTAAATAATCATGAACACCATAATTACTTAAGTACATCGTCTTCATTTTTGATGGCACGACATCAGCGATTGCCCAACCTGTCATGGCCAAATATGAACTGCCAAAATAACCCATATTGGCGACCCAATCTTGCTCTTGTAGCCAGTCAACTAGGTCCTTGCCATCTCGCCGCTCGTTAACCTTAGGCACCCATTCACCTTCTGAACGACCAATGCCACGACAGAATTGAAAAACATAGGCAAATCCGCGTTTAGCAAACTCCTTACCAAGAATCTTATTCATTGGGTCCTGAGCCGCGTAACAACCACGCTGAACGATTGTCGGAAAATGTCCTTCTGAATCTGGAATAAATAAGTCTGTCGCTAGCTTCACTCCATCCCGCATTGGTAACATTTCCTCACGAACGATAGGATCTGAATATTTCACTGGAAAGCCACTGTCTTCAATTCCCTTTAGCATTGGTGCAATATATGATTCAAAATCCATGATTATAGCCCCTTTTCTCTATTTTTTTGTGATTTCAAAATAGGTTTTGTCCTGTTTGATAATGCCGGTTAACTGTTCATCCGGATTGCCTTCGAGCGGTCCAAACTGAAGTGCAACGTGATCTGCAGCTTTTTGATAACCGAGATATGTACTGCCCATTAAGGTCCCAAGATAATTTGTCTGGTCAATAATATCGCCAGCTGCTTTCACTGCATCCGCCAATTTAAGGCCACTATCCAAACCTTGTTTTATCGAAATCACTTTAATGGCGTTGCCAACACTATATTGACGTGCATTGTTAGCTTTTTCTGGCAAAGCCTCAATGTAGCCTTGTGTCTCCCAGTACCGCAGCTGCCGACTTGTTACGCCAGCTGCATTCGCAACCTGAGTGCTTCCAAACGTTAATCGATTAAATATCACAAATGGATTCATCTTTATTCTGTTTACCTCCATCCAAACTAACTGAGTCATTATTTTTGATTGTCGACATTGGAGAACATTACTGAATCACTTTCGACATCAATCGTATAAGAAAAGAGCATCATTGTCAATGAGATTGACAATGGTGCTCTAAAAAGAAAACAAAACATACGCTATGATTTTTATAAATATCAGCAAATACCCAAAAAAACTAATCCAAATTAATTCATATTAATTAAATAAACGCCAACACCGTGAAGTTAATGACGAAGAGTAATGACACGATCCAGATCAATGGATGTACCGTCTTCGCCTTACCCATCACAGTCTTAATCAAACAGTAGAAGATAAATCCTGCTGCTATTCCATATGTAATGTTATAGGCAAAGGCCATCATCAATGATGTCATAAATGCGGGAATTGCTTCTTCTAGATCGCCCCACGGAATCTTATTGAATGAACTCATCATCATGATGCCAACTAAGATTAGTGATGGCGCAATTGCGGCTGTAGGAATAATTGACAACAAGGGTGACAGAACTGAACTGGCCAAGAAAAGAATGGCAATGACGACACTTGTTAAACCAGTACGACCACCAGCACCAATTCCGGCTGAACTTTCAACGTACGTCGTAATGTTAGATGTACCGAACAGTGAGCCAACCCCCGTTGCAATCGAATCGGCGAACAATGCCTTATCCAGTTTGGACTTAAAACCTGGTTCGGCTTCCAAACGTAATTCTTCTTCACCTGAGAAAATACCGGTTTGACGGCCAGTTCCAATAAAGGTACCCAGTGAATCAAAAATATCAGACAAGCTAAACGACAGAATGGTCATTAACACTAAAATAATGCGGTGACTGTCAGAAAATAACGATCCCATTCCTTGTGACGAAAATGCTGCTAAGAAAGTTGTTCCCAACTGTTTGACCGACGCGCCAAACGTAAAGGCACTAGATAAGTGTAAGTTGGTGACACCCATTGGAATACCAATAATCGTTGTTGCAAAGATACCAATCAATAGAGCACCCGGAACTTTGCGAACCTTCAATAAAACTGTAATAACTAAGCCAATCAGTGCTAACACGATGCTGGCATTATTGAAGTTTTGTAATGCTGGCACGATGCCACCGCCAGTCACAACTGTCTCAATGCCATGGTGGAATGTTTCTTGTGTTCCAGAAAATGCTTTATTGTTAATCGATAAAATATTGCCAGCGTCTGAAGTGAACTTTAAAAAGCCGGCGTTTTTCAAACCCGCATAAGCAATGAAGGCGCCAATCCCACCACTAATTGCCAATTGCAGGTTCATCGGAATTGCTGAAATCAGCATCTTCCGAATTTTGGTGACGGTAATCAGAATATTAATAATGCCACAGAAGAAAACTAACGCTAACGCTGCTTGCCACTTGAAGCCTAAACTCATAACAACAGTATACGTGAAGAAAGCATTGAGTCCCATCCCTGGCGCTAGCGCATAAGGAACGTTTGCAACAAGTCCCATAACCAATGTTCCGGCTACCGAGGCAATAATTGTTGCCAAGAACACAGCTTGAACAGGCATTCCAGTTTGTCCAAGAATCTGAGGGTTAACAAACAGGATATATGACATGGCGAAAAACGTTGTCAAACCTGCACCAATTTCTGTACTGACTGTGGTTCCTGCCTTTTTTAATCCGAATAACCGTTCCACTATGTCACCCCATCATAATTATTTTTATAAACACGAATAATACAATTATTTAGTGCGATATTAGTTCGTGTTCAATACAGACATCGTACTCATTTAAAAACCAAAATGCAATCACTTTTTGTCGTTTTGACAGCCAATTACAATGTTTCACGCAAAAAAATGGTTTCTGTTTTATTTTCTACTTAGATTATCAATAAAGTTCGTGTTTTACGTCAGTTCACGTCAAAAGAATTTCGTCATATTTATTTTCTTCCATACCAATAAAATTAATTCAAGCGTTATCTCATTCTTTTCGGCAAATTCGTAGTTTGCCCATTTTCAGCACTTAATATTGTTGTTTACGAATCCGGGCTGTAATGTTAATATCAACATATGAATAAAATAACATGTTTAAAGCAACCCCATTTGAACCTCAGATTAGGTTGTCCGTTAAATGGCTCGATTGAGGAGAAAGAATATGCAAAATAACGCTGATTCAAACATGCTTGTTCGTCGAAGCATTCACACGGAGTACTTTTCAACCGGCTGGATGGCATTTGAATTCCTAGTCGGTCTTTACTCCGGTATTACGGCACATTCAATATTATTAATTGCTTTTGGATTGGACAGTTTTTTAGAAATTATTTCAGGTAGCACACTGATTTGGCGTTTACGTAAAGAAGCAAATGGCGCAAGCCAGAGCGAAATTAATCGTGCTGAACGTCGCTCTTCACTAATCGTCGGCTCGGTTCTCCTGCTACTATCCGTCTATGTCATTGGCGTTTCGCTGTTCAATTTAGTCACACATCAAGCTGCTGATCAAAGTTTTTCCGGCATTGCAATCGCCATTGCGTCCGTTATCTTGATGCCATTTCTAACTTTGCGCAAACGCGCGTTAGGCAAGGCACTTCATTCAGATGCTTTAGCGGAAGATGGGATGTGCAATATCACCTGTGCTTATATGGCTGCTACTGTATTAGTCGGTGGCGTTCTAACCGCGCTATTCGGTTGGTGGTGGGCCGACTCTGTGGCCGCACTTGTGCTGGTTTACTTTATTGCCAGTGAGGGCTGGGAATCTTTCCAAGCAGGTCGGGGCAAGGACTAACAAAGAACTCCTGCAAAATAACAAAACGGCAAGTTTGAGGCTTTACATTGCGTCAGACTTGCCATTTTAGTTTGTCTCGATTTGAACATTTTCACCTTTAAGCCGCGCCTTTGAATGACTTTCGACATTTACGCAATTAACTGAACATGCTAGACTCAACATATGAAATGAAAGGAATCGCTATGACAAACTCCAACAAACCGAACTTGATCGATTCATTTCATTTAAGTGAATCGACGCGAATTTTTAAATTGCTCAGCAACCCCTCACGTTTGCAAATTTTATACGTCTTGGAACAACAGGAATTAAACGTTAATGACTTGAGCACGTTGCTTAACTTAGAACAATCGGTCGTTTCGCATCAACTTGCGCTACTTCGAAAGCATCAGTTGGTTACAGCCAAACGTGTTGGTAAGGCGAATTATTATCGGCTAGACGATCCTCACATTCTTGACATCGTCACAGAGACCCTTGAACATGCGGATCATGTAGTGCGTGGTAAAAAGCACAATGAGTAACGCACTGTCATCACGACTAATAATGCTGTTAGCCTTCTACTTCGTCATTTAAAAGAGGTTCGTTATGATTCAACCCATCAATAAAAACATCAATAGTTTAAAAAAAGTCTCCCAACTGGCAACACCTGCTGACCAACAAATCGTTGCTGACCTTGTCGACACGCTGCGGGCCCACCAAGACAATTGTGTTGGAATGGCGGCAAATATGATTGGGCAGACAAAACGCATCATTGCTTACCAACTCGGGCCAATGCTGGTACCGATGATTAATCCAGTGATTACTCAAAAACAAGATGTTTATCAGACTACCGAAGGCTGTTTGTCCTTATCAGGTCAACGACCGACAACCCGTTACCGCAACATTACCGTCCGTTACCAAACAACTGATTGGCAAACAAAAACGGCGTCATTCTCCGATTTCACTGCGCAGATTATTCAACATGAAATCGATCATTGCGACGGGATTTTAATTTAACGACTAGCTTACAAAATAGGGTCAATATCCGGGCAATTATGTTCGAATATTGATCCTATTTTGTATTGATCACTGATTTCGCCAAAAATGGCTCTAAGTGTTTGCATTAAATCGACTTCGCGACAGAGCGTTGATGCCATGATCATCAGTAATAAAACACTGTTAACATCCGTACTCAAAACCGGCGAAAATCAAATACTGTAATAAACAAAAGATAAAAGTGTTGACGAATATAGTAAACACATTTAATATACGTTTATTGATTGAGGTGATAATATGCTTTCAAATTACTCGCAACAAGAGTTGGAACAAGGTTGGCATCGTCAAGTAGATACTTTTTACTGTAACTACTGCGATGCCAAGTTTGAAGCCGACCAGGTTTATCAAATTAATGATCATTTTTTTGCTGCTGCAGCGGCAATTGAGCAACACATTCAAAACGTTCATCAAGGAAACGCGTACCAATTAATCCATGATGATTCAAAATACAATCAATTAACAGAGAAGCAACAAGCCTTACTAACTGAGTTTGCGACTGGTAAAAAAGATGCTGATATTGCACGAGACATGAATGTTTCGGCTTCTACGATTCGCCATCAAAAATTTACGTTTCGAGAAAAAGCCAAACAAGCCAAGCAATATTTGGCTATGTACCACAATGTCTTTGAGATCAATCATGACCAATCAGACACCCTCATCCCCATTCCTGGTCACGTTGCCAGACCAGATGACCGATTCGCAATTACCAACGCTGAATGGCAGAACACTGTCGCAGAATATTTATCAGAAACGAATGGACAGCTGACTTTAAAGCGTTTGCCGCGTAAACAAAAGCGAATCGTGGTCGTTCTCGACCGCATCACACAAAGTTTGCCAACTGATGGTGAATGGGATGAGTTACAAATTACTGCAATTTTAAAGAAAATTAGCGATGACCCCGTAACGTTGCGCCGTTATCTCATTGAGTACGGCTTTATGGATCGTACCCGTGATGGCTCACGTTACTGGATTGTTAAGGACTGATTTTCCCGCTCAAATTAATCGAGGAAATTAACATGACTTACAAATCAATTTCAATCAACCCCAAGTTTGACCAAACTGATGGCCGTAGTACTGGCACCCATGCTGTTGATACAGCAACTTATGGTGACAAACTTGGTTCCCGCCCAACGACTGGCGAACTCATGGTGCAACTTAACCATGATGAATCACAAACCATTCCCGCAACGCGCATTTTAGATTTAGCGTTGCTGATTCTCAGCACCAATGCCTACTTTATGGAAGCCGCCTACAAAATGGACGATCTATACGACCCGGATCACCTTGCAATCATCAAACACGCGTTACAAGGAACTGGGTTCGAAATCAATGTTGATGCCGATAACGAAACCATTGCACACGATATCCAATTTTTCTATGACCAACTGCAAAGTGACGGAGAGTTGTACGGCGAACGTTACCGCCTGCTTGCCGACGAATTGAAAAAATTGGGGTATTAAGAGCAGAGTGTTGCACAAAAATTAAGGAGTTAGAATCATGAGTACCACATTACAAAAACAGCGCACTGACTATTCCACCGTGGAACAAGCGATGATCTGGCAGAAACCGGCTTCTCACGTGACCAGTGAACAAGAACGCCGCATTGCTAATACCATCATCGCCACCTGGCAAATGCCGGAAATGCGCATTACAAATTTACTATTGGAAGGTGACGCCGGTTCCGGTAAAACACAACTGGCAAAGGCCCTTTCCGCTGATTTACAACTTCCCTACACAAAAATTACCTGTTTTGCAGATATGGATAAATCCGATATTCTCGGTTCCCTGCTGCCTGTCTTGGACGAAGATTCCGAACTACAAACCATCTTTGATGAGAGTCAGTCACAAGCAGAAGTTATTTCACGTTTGGCCGACCACTTGAAGTTGTCTGAGAAGGACGCCAAGGCCTATTTGCAACATTATCAAGATAGTCACCAATCCGTTAGCTATCGTTTCTATCCTTCGGAAATCGTTAAGGCCGTTCAAAACGGTTACTTGCTAGAAATCCAAGAACCGACTGTCATCCGTGACGCGTCCGTGTTGGTTGCGTTGAACTCGGTTTTGGAACCTAATGGAACGTTGGAAACCCTAAAAGGTCGAATTCGACGACATCCTGACACGGTCGTGGTGTTAACAACTAACCGAAACTATCAAGGTAACCGACCACTAAACGAATCTCTGCGAGACCGGATGCAGTATTCTGAAAAGATGGACTTACCGACCATCCCGGTCATGGTTGCCCGCGCTTCCGCAAAAAGTGGTCTACATGACGAAAAATTGCTGACCGTGATGGCAAACATTATTCGTTTACTTGATGAAACGGCAAAGGCCAATGGTATTCACGGTGTCGCTGGAATGCGGAGTTACCTTTATTGGTCTGCCAGCACTGCTTTTACAGATATTCTTAAATCGTTTGATCAGATGGTTCTCTATAAAATCACCACTGATGAACTCGAAATTGAACTATTGAAACAGGCAATTGTGGATGCCGGACTTTGGAATCAACTCGTCAGTTTGGTCACCCAATCGGCTGTCAAACGAACCATTACTGCTACTCATACACAACAAGACGTTAAGCCATCGGTCAGTGAACCGACCACACCTGCTGTTGCTGACCAGAATAAGCCTGACCGAGATTCAGAAGCTGATAAGCAACCCATCTCACCTGACAATGAAAAGTCGCTAGACACTAAGAGTGAAGATAATAATGTTCAACCAGACGGTGATAAAGTCACAGCCGAAGTTGCCAAACGTGACGCTAGCCTCGACGTAACCAGTACGATCGGTACCAAGCAACAAGAAGAAAGTTTTCACGAAGGCGAAACAGTCTCGATGCCAGTGATTGATGCCGATGCCGCCAAACAAACGCGAAAATCGTTAAATCAATCAGCTCGCGAAAGTTTGAAAAATACCATTCATGCACGTGAAGGTCTTATCGTTCACGTTCCCAAGATCACGCCCGCCGACGTTAAACTAGCCAATGAAAAGCTACAATCCAACCACCTTATTACGGATCAACTAGTGCGACAAATGCGCGAAATCCTGCAGAATGAGCACGCTAGCGATGTCGCTAAGGGTAAAGTGTTTGGACAACAATTCGATGCTAATAAAGTTGTTAATCAAGATTTCGGTTACTTCACAAAAAAGCGGACTCCTGATGAAGACCCCTCACTAGCAATTGCCATCCGTGTTGATCAATCTGCTTCAATGGTTGAGGATAACCGCATCAAGCATGAGCAAACAGCACTCTTCGCTCTCACCGCCTTCTGTCGAGATCTAAACATTCCGTTAACCATTAATGGTGATACGGCAGATGTTAGTGAACGTGAACGCACTTCCATCTATGCTTATAAAGAATTTAACGAAGATTATGACACCGCCTTGCTACGTTTGACGACCATCAAAGCGTTGAATAACAACCGTGATGGCAGCGCCCTCAAAATTCTGGCGGACAAACTTGCAGCACGAACTGAGCAAACAAAACTGCTGATCAATCTTAGCGACGGTCAACCCAAAGCAATGCCAAACTACACCGGTGACTTAGCTAAGGATGACTTACAACAGATCGTTCATGAAGCCGAAAGAGAAGGCATTGTTGTCCTTTCCGCTGCCCTGGGTGATGACGCTGCGACGTTGAAGGAAATTTATGGTAACCAACGTTTTCTCGACTTTACCGATCTCAACCAACTCGCTACCAATTTGGTGCACATCGTTATGAGATTCGTATGAGTGGATGCTGATACTAGTAGAAAACAGGTAACAAAGGAGGAACTAATGAATCCCAAACGAAAACAAGAACTGTTGGATCAATATGCAAAAATTGAGATCGATTATGGCGTGATTCAACTGAAAAATAAAGTGAATGGCAAAATATACATCGCCGCTGTGCCCAACCTCAAAAATCGGTGGTCCTTTTACCAGCAAAATTTAAACAATGGTAGTTTCCCAAATCCGGACCTATTAGCTGACTGGCGAAAGTATGGCGCGGAAAACTTTGAGTTTAGCGAATTGTATCGAAAAGATGCTACAGACGTGTTAAACATGCGACGCACACTCAAAGAACTCAAAAAGGAGTGGTTTGCTAAATTACAGCCATTTGGCGACCGCGGATATAACCAGCCCATGAAAGAATTGTAATCACACAAAAAGGTGAAATCTGACATTACGTTTACCAAACGTAGCGTTAGATTTCACCTTTTTTAAATTGTGCCGCTTTTCTTGATCACAGGGGTTGCCATCCCGTTCTTTAAAACTAATCGCCCCTTGATTAAGGCACCTTAAATTTTCAACGTTTGCGCATTGATCGCCACGACCACCGTACTGAGCCCCATGAGCAACGCACCAACGGCTGGGCTAAGAATTATGCCGACAAATGCTAGAATGCCTGCGGCCAACGGAATGGCGAAGATGTTATAACCAGCCCCGAACCATAAGTTTTGGACCATCTTTCTTGTTGTGTTGTGTGCTAAATCGAGGAAATGCAAGATATCGGACGGATCGCTACGAACCAGCACGATATCGGCAGAATCAACGGCAACGTCCGTGCCAGCACCAATAGCAATACCAATATCTGCGCGAACCAGACTCGGTGCATCATTGACACCATCGCCCACCATTGCAACAACTAATCCTTGATCCTGATACTGTTTGACAATAACTTCCTTGTCTTCTGGCCTCAGTTCACCATGCACATCTTCGTCAGGAATTCCCAAACGGTTAGCAATCAGTCCAGCAACCTGCTTGTTATCACCTGTCAGCATAACTGGACGAATGCCGCGCGCCTTCAAGCCATCAATCAAAGCTTTTGAGCTTTCCTTCAATTGATCGCCTTGAGCAACCCATCCTAACAAACGATTGTCGATAATCAAGAAACTCACCGTGTTACCCTGCAAAGACAGTTCATTAAATTTGCTCCGATCATAATCGATCCTGTTTTCATCCACAAAGCGTTCGTTCACAATTGCGACATGATGGCCCTGATACTCGCCTTCGATCCCCGTTCCCGGCAAGTTGTTGATATTGTCTACAGCGACACTCGTTTTGTGTCGGGCTTCGAGTTCCTTAATAATACCGACTGATAGGGGGTGGGATGAGCCGGCTTCTAGACCGCCCATGATTGCTAGAATACCATCAGCGTCATGATCAACTGTAAAGCTCTCAACGTCAGAAACGGCAAAGTTTCCCTCTGTCAATGTCCCTGTTTTATCCATCATCACTACGTTTAACCGCCTTGCATCCTCTAACGCCTGCCGTTTGCGCGTCAACAACCCGTTTTTGGCCCCAATGGATGTAGAGCGAGCAACAACCAACGGAATAGCGAGACCGAGAGCATGAGGACAAGCAATCACAAGAATGGTGACCATCCGTTCCAAAGCAAAATTAAAGTTCTTGTTGATGATCCACCAAAGGAAAAATGCGATTAGGGCAACACCAACAGCCACATACACTAGCCACCCAGCTACACGATCAGCAACGCCTTCAGCGTTAGACTTTTCTTTCTGCGCATTATTGACCAACTGCATCACTTGGGACAGATATCCTGATTCTCCAGTCCCGGTAACCTTTACTTGGATAACGCCGGCACCATTTGTCGAGCCCCCAATAACCTCGTCACCAATGTCTTTCGTGACGTCACGTGCTTCGCCAGTGACCATCGCTTCATTAACCGACGTTTGACCATCGACAATCGTGCCATCAGTCGGAATATTCTCGCCAGCTTTAACTAGCACTGTTTGACCAACCTGAACTTCTGACAACGGCACGTCACTTGTGGTGCCATCTGTATTTACTAGTGTTGCATCATTTGGTAACAGTGCGGCCATTTTCTGCAAGGCGTTACCTGCAGACATCACGGCATTCATTTCAATGACGTGTCCCAACAACATAATGTCGATCAGTGTGGCTAATTCCCAGAAGAAATCCATGACGTTTGTGCCACCGACAAACGTATTCATAATAAACGCATAAATGCTGTAGAAATAGGAAACGGAAATCCCGATGGCAATCAATGTCATCATCTCCGGATGACGATCCTTTACTTCAGCACGTGCGCCACGAAGGAATGGTGCGCCACCGTAAAAATACATAAACGACGCTAGAATTACCAGTAACCATTCTGATCCAGGAAAGGCGAGTCCTGGATAGAAACGATTCAGCAATACGGGTGACAAAATTACAACCGGAATTGAGACAACTAATGACACCCAAAATTTTTGCGTAATGTTGCCCATATGCATCATTTCACCGCCGTGTTGCATCAGGTCACTGTCATTATTCATATCCATTGACGCATGACTATCCTTATTCATATTTTTCATGCGACTGCCTTCTCTCTTTTGATTCAACCGATCACGTGCTTGTTTAGCACAAAGATTGAGTATAAAACATTTCCATGCACCAATTATTTACGCTTAATCATAATCAGTTCGTGATATTCGCGCTAACAAAGGTGCCCAGCGAGAAACGGTCATCGTCATTTTTGAACTAACAAATCGTAAGTTTTCCGTTTTAATTCCATTTGAGGACATCAAAAGGCCAACCCAATTGCAGAGCCGGCCTCACCATCGAAATCATTAAATTTTAATCGTCCATCGCTGCACTAAACGGCCGTCCTAAAAACTCGTGTTTGTCTCGGCCATTCACTTTACGTAATACATGACAGGGATTTCCGACTGCAACGACATTCGCTGGTAAATCACGAGTTACAACACTGCCAGCACCGATAATCGTATTATCACCGACCGTCACACCAGGTAACACAATACTCTGGGCGCCTATCCAAACGTTATTGCCAATGTTAATCGGTAAAGCATATTGCAAAGCAGATGGCTTTTTGCGTAATTCTGGATCCACAATATGACCTGCCGTATACAAACCAACATTTGGCGCAATCAAAACATCATTACCAATATTAATGACATTAGAGTCTAAAAACGTGCAGCCCATATTTACCTTTAAATTGTCACCTGCCTTGATATTGACGCCATAATCGCAGTGAAACGGTGAATCAATGTAAAAATCTTTGCCAATACTCCCAAACAAATGACGAATAATCTGTTCTCGCGATTTCAAATCTGCGGGATCAGTGTCGTTAAACGACTTCACTTCTCGACGTGTTTGTAACCTAATTTCCAATAACTCATCTGTCTGTCGAAAAGCCTTGCCTGCTAGCATCCTTTTGCCAGCTTCCGGCCACGTAACTTTTTCCATGATCTCTCTTCTTTCACATTGCATACTTTTTATTTTGACCATTTACGTTTAAAGAAAAGGACAATCATTCAGAAAATCACTGAATCATTGCCCTCTCATTTAATCGAATTTAAAATGACGCATTAAAAATAAATAAATCTGGATCTAGCCTTACACAAACTTTAGGGCATAATCGTCCATTTTAAGAACGCGATGCGTAATAAGGGAACATGCACCAAGTAATGTTGCATGCTGTGAATCCTTTGCTAGCCGAATGCGGGTGCGATTCCGAGAAATCAGTTGATACTTCTGACGAATTTGTTCGAGCAATGACGGCAATTCATCAATTAGCGGTGAATTAATGAAAATAGCTTCTGGGTCAAACTCACTGGCTACGTTGAAAATAATTTTGGCAATGGCAGTCGTAAATTCATCCAGAATTTTCTTAATATCTTCATCGTCACTACGAAATAGATCCACTAAGTCATCTCGTTGTAAGCTAGGATCCTCTTTAACGCCCTGAGCAAACCCAATAATGGCATCTTCAGAGCAGAAATCTTCCACTTTACGAAAATTGTCTAACATCCCTACGTTTGCATCCATCATAATGCTTCGTCCAATTTCACCGGCCTCACCATTTAAACCACGGTAAAGCTGACTATCAATAATGATTCCGGCACCAATCCCCTTATGGATGCTGACTGTGATTGTATTTAGATACAGCCCTGCTTCGTTGAAATCACGCTCGTAAATAGCAGATAAATTAGCCTCGTTTTCCATCATGACTGGCACTTGAAATTCACCAGTAAGACTTCGAACGATATTTTCATCCTTCATATCGATAAACGGTGCATGCACAACATGTTCATCCAAAACAGTTCCAGAAACAGCTACTCCAATGCCTAGTAACCCGTGTAAGGTTCCCGGAATATTAATCTGCCGCACTTTTGCACGCATTGCATCAATGATTTGATGAATATCCATCCCGACGATATCAAAATTGCGAAACGAAATAATGTCACCATTTAAGTAGTTAGTCATCATATGAAGATGACGGTACCCAATTTCAAAACTGACTGTATAACCCCAGTGAGCGTTCACCTGCGTAAAAATCGGTTTGCGACCACCGCTGCTAGTTGATTCGCCCTGGCCCAATTCCACCACCAAAGAGTTTTCTTTTAGCATGTTGTATAAGGTAGACACTGTTGATTTATTTAATTTAATTTTCTTAGAAACGTCAATCCGCGATATTGGCCCCTCATTAAAAATCTGTTGAAGAACCAATTTTTGATTCACACTGCGCATGACATCCTGATTTAAAACTTTGCTACTCACCTTCAACCCCACCTTATCAATTCTATGCAATTAGTATAATGCATAAAGACGGCGGTAAGTATGCATAAATAACAGGAATGTTCCTAAATCGATACCATGTCGTCCCTAATTTTTGCGTCTAAACGCCAGCAAACGTGAGGACAGCTCTTTCGTTGACGGATAGATTGTTTGATAAATTTTGTGTAATTCTTTGTACTTTGCCACATTCTTTTCAATTGGATGATAAACAGTCCCAAAGTGAACAAACTGGGCAGCACAATCTTGAACAGTATCAAACCAGCCGAGACCAACAGCGGCTAACATGGCAGCACCCAATCCAGGTCCCTGTTCGTTTGTTAAGCTAACCACATCAACATTGAAAATGTCGGCTTGAATCTGTAACCACAATGGGCTCTTGGCGCCCCCGCCAATTGAAACAACGGTATCAAACTGGCTACCATTTTGTTCGAACAAATCTAAAATATCACGGAACGAGAACACGATTCCCTCCAACACAGAACGCACAAAGTCACTACGCGTTTGAGTACCGTCAATACCAACGAAGCTCCCGCGAATATCTGCGTTAGCATATGGTGCGCGTTCACCAACAATATACGGCGTAAATAGCAATCCGTTTGCACCTACTGGTGATTCATTAGATGAAGCCACAAATGCGCTAAAATCAGTATCTTTAGCGAACGTCTTTTTAAACCAGTTCAGACTGTATCCGGCTGCCAGTGTCACACCCATCGAATAATAGGCATTTGGAATGGCGTGATTCTCGAATTGAAGTGTGCCCTTATAATCAATGCTTGGATCTTCTTCATACTTCAGGACAACACCTGATGTACCAATACTGGACAGCACCATATTGGGGTGTAAGATGCCGGCACCCACTGCACCACAAGCGTTGTCTGCACCACCTGCAAACACTTTGGTATGGGTATCCAATCCAGAAAATTCTGCATAATTTGGCGTAATGTTACCAACATAGTCAATTGAGTCCATTAGTGGTGGGCAAATTGACTCAGGAATATCAAACATCTTGCAAATTCTGGTACTCCATTCATGATTCATCACGTCTTCAAGCACAGTTCCGGAAGCGTCTGAGTAATCCATTCCTAATTTTCCCGTCATCCGGTACCGAACGTAATCCTTAGGCAGCAAAAATGTTGCTGCCTTAGCGAAGGTTTCCGGTTCATTTTCCTTCACCCACAGTAACTTGGGTAAGGTAAAACCTTCCAGTGGCTTGTTTTTGGTGATTTCAATGAAATCATCGCCCATTTTGGCGGAGATTTCTTCACACTGTTTAGTTGTTCGTGTGTCATTCCACAAAATAGCCGGTCGCAAAACTTGATTGTTAGCGTCAAGTAAAACAAGCCCGTGCATTTGCCCCGAATAGCTGATCCCGTCAATATCCGCAGCCGCAATGCCATCATTAAGAATCAAACGTACAATAGCGACCGTCGTTCCCATCACCCAATCTTCGGGGTTTTGTTCACTGTACCCAGGTTTAGGTTGGCTAAGTGGATAATCATAGCTCTGCTGGGCTTTGATCGTTCCCGTTTTATCAATGGCAGAAACCTTAACAGCACTAGTGCCGAGGTCCACACCCAATACATAACTCATAGTAAATCCTCCACAACACATACTTTTGGATAACAAGAAGTACGTTGTTTATTTTGACACAAACGGCGGCATCACGGAGAACTTTCCGCAGTGCCGCCGTTTGATTACACCGGTGAAGCTTATTTGACTAACAATTATTTACCTAAAGTGTCAACGATGTAGTGGTTGATAGTGTCCTTAACTTGTTCAAGGTGATCCGAGTGCGTTGCAGCAATCAATTCAGATTGAGGCTTGTCAATGGCATATGCTTCAAGAGACTTAAAGTCAGCCTTGCCACTTTCGATTTCAGCACCAATACCAGACTTGTATGAGCTGTAACGTTCTGCCTTCAAGTTTTCCAAAACCTTGTCTTGGTACATCCGGTCAGCAACTAACAGACCAGCAGCAAAGCTGTCCATGCCGACGATGTGGCCGTAGAACAAGTCGTTTGGTTCGAATGATGAACGACGTGGTTTAGCATCGAAGTTCAAACCACCGCGAGGTCCGATACCACCGTTCAAAAGAACTTCATACATAGCAGCAGTGGTCTCGTACAAGTTTGATGGGTATTCATCAATATCCCAGCCAATCAACTTGTCACCTTGGTTGGCATCCAATGAGCCAAGCAAGCCAGCATCAACAGCAGTCTTGATTTCGTGTTGATAAGTGTGCCCAGCCAAGTTGGCATGGTTACCTTCAAGGTTCAATTTGAAGTCTTTGTCCAAACCATATTCCTTCATAAAGGCAATGGTTGTTGCTGCGTCTGTGTCGTATTGGTGAGTTGTTGGTTCCTTTGGCTTTGGTTCAAGTAACATCTGAGCATCAAAACCAATTTCGTTAGCGTAGTCCTTAGCCATGTGGAAGAATTTAGCAGCGTGTTCCTGTTCCTTCTTCATATCAGTGTTCCAAAGTGATTCGTAACCTTCACGACCACCCCAGAAGACATAGTTTTCAGAACCAACCCGCTTACCAATTTCCAAGCTGTGCTTCAATTGGGCAGCTGAGTAAGCAAAGATGTCAGCGTATGGAGAAGTACCAGCACCTTCAACGAAACGAGGGTTTGTAAATAAGTTTGATGTGTTCCAAAGAACCTTCATACCAGATGTCTTTTGGTATTCAACAATCTTATCAACAACTTTGTCCAGATTCTTGTTTGTTTCACGCAACGTGTTACCTTCTGGAGCAAGGTCACGATCATGGAAACATAGGAAGTCAACGCCTAACTTGTCATAAAATTCGAACGCTGCATCAACTTTGGCCAAGGCTTGGTCCATTGGGTCAGTGTACTTGTCGTAAGGACGTTGGGCAGTCCCATCACCAAATGGGTCAACTAAGCGTTGATCAAATGTGTGCCAGTAGGCTACAGAAAACCGTAACCAGTCGCGCATCTTTTTGCCGGCAACCACTTTGTCTGGTTGGTAATAGTGGAAACCTAAACCTGATTTCAAATCGCTAGTACCAACATAAGGTACTTTATCAACATTCCAATAAGCCATGAATGAATTCCTCCAAATGAATTTGTTTGAGATAGTTTTTGCTAACAACCAACTTACGATTTGAATCATAGCTCCTCAATTTTGAAAATGCAAGCCCTTTCACGAAACTTTTTAAAGTAATATTTGTTAAGTAAAACATTTTATCAAATTGTTTTCCTTATAAAGACCGCCAATCCCGTCACAATCCCACAAATTCAAATATAGCAAGGATCACTGTAGTTCATAAAAACAACATGCACTTTTTTCACAATATTTTTGGAAAGCGCTTGCAATTATTGTCAATCGAATTTATACTCTGCACTGTTAGTTGTTTAAGAACACTAACTCAAATCTTCTAACTAATAATCAACTTACAAACTTTCAAAACATATTAATTAGGAGAAATAACATGAGAAAAGTATCAACAGGCTTCGTCTATTTTTTCGGAGCACTTGGTGGTTTGCTCTTTGGTTATGATACTGGGGTTATCTCAGGTGCCATTCTATTTATTCAACGGCAACTGCACCTCGGTTCATGGCAACAAGGGTGGGTCGTTAGTGCCGTTCTGTTAGGTGCCGTTCTTGGTGCCGCTATTATTGGGCCAATGTCCGATCGCTTTGGCCGTCGCAAACTGGTTTTGCTCTCATCAATTATCTTTTTTGTCGGGGCATTAGGATCTGCATTTTCCCCAGAGTTTTGGACATTAATTCTTTCTCGGATCATTTTAGGAATGGGTGTCGGTGCCGCATCAGCCTTAATCCCCACTTACTTAGCTGAATTAGCACCTGCTGACAAACGTGGAACAGTGTCCAGTTTATTCCAGTTAATGGTTATGACCGGGATTCTGTTGGCCTACATCACTAACTATAGTTTCTCTGGTATGTACACTGGCTGGCGTTGGATGTTAGGATTTGCTGCCCTTCCAGCCGCCATTCTCTTTCTTGGTGGTTTGTTACTACCTGAAAGTCCTCGTTTCTTAGTTAAGAACGGTGACTTAGAAACTGCGACTGCCGTTCTGAATCAAATGAACCATAACGACCAGGATGCTGTCTCTAAAGAACTCGCTCAGATCAAACAACAAGCTGCCATCAAGAGTGGCGGCTGGCACGAGTTATTTGGCAAAACAGTGCGTCCAGCTTTAGTCATTGGTGTTGGACTAGCTATTTTCCAACAAGTTATGGGTTGTAACACCGTGCTCTACTATGCGCCAACTATTTTCACCGACGTTGGTTTTGGTGTTTCGGCTGCTTTACTTGCCCACATTGGAATAGGAATTTTCAACGTTATCGTTACTGCTATTGCGGTCGCCATTATGGATAAGATTGACCGTAAAAAGATGCTAATCGGCGGTGGTATCGGGATGGGTGTCTCATTGCTCGTTATGAGCGTTGCAATGAAATTCTCACATGGATCATTTGCCGCCGCTATCGTCTGTGTTCTTGCATTAACTATCTACATTGCTTTCTTCTCCGCCACTTGGGGTCCAGTTATGTGGGTCATGATTGGTGAAGTCTTCCCATTAAACATTCGTGGTTTAGGAAACTCTTTCAGTAGTGTCATTAACTGGGGAGCCAACATGATTGTTTCGCTGACTTTCCCACCATTGCTCAACTTCTTTGGAACTGGGAGTCTGTTCTTGGGTTACATGGCACTTTGTTTCGTTGCTATCTGGTTTGTTCACAGCAAAGTCTTCGAAACACGTAACCGTTCACTTGAAGAAATTGAAGCAACATTGCGTTCACGTGCTGGTGAAACTGAAGCCACTCCCGTTGACGCTACAAATAATTCAAATACAGAAAATTAATAATATAAGGCCGTGATATGAATAGTTCAAAACGCAACCTGCATTGTGAAATGTACCGTTAGCTTTTTTCAAAGAGATCCCTGCTCTCTTCGTCCACTACTTATACCGCGGTCTTTCTAGCTACTCTATTAAATCAAAAAGGAAATTAATAAAATGGAAAATTCTGTAAAAAAAACACAGATAAGTGCAGATGGAAAATTGCCTTTCCGTGAAAAATTTGGGTGGGCCACAGGTGACTTTGCTCAAAATCTAATTTACACAACTATCTCAACTTATCTGTTATTCTTTTATACCAACGTTTTTGGCCTAAGTGCCAGTGCTGCGGCAACAATGTTTTTAGTCGTTCGCCTTATTGATGCCATCAATGATCCTATTGTTGGAACATTTGTTGATAAGCATACAACCCGATTTGGTAAATATCGTGGCTATCTATTGTATATGTCAGTACCTTTAGCAGGATTAGCAATACTTTGCTTCACTGTTCCCAACTTTTCTGCAATGGGTCGGCTTGTTTACGCTTACGTCACTTACGTTGGTTTATCAGTTTTATACACGACCGTTAACATTCCTTATGGTTCGCTGAACGCCGCTATGACACGAAACAACAAGGAAATTGTTTCCATGACATCATTACGCATGGTGTTAGCCAATTTAGGTTCACTCACCGTTAGTTTCGGTGTGCCTATTTGTGTCAAATTGTTCTCAGGCGGAAGTTATTCAGGTCCTTCATCTCAAATCGGTTGGTTCTGGACGATGGTCGTATATGGTATCGCCGGCGCTTTAATTCTTATTTATTGTTTCCACGAATCCGTTGAACGTATCACTATGAGTGGAGATCAATTAAACAATGTTCACGTTTCGGACTTATTTCACCAGCTCGTTATTAATGGACCATTACGCACACTGGCAATCTTCTTCATCATTACGTTTGGCTTAATGTCCGTCGTAAATTCCGTTGGGGCTTACTACATGACATATAACGCAGGCAATCCTGGCTTGATGCAATGGTATAACCTCCTCGGCACATTACCAGCCTTCATTGTGGTGCCACTAACTCCTTGGCTAAACCGCAAGTTAGGCACACAAGTATTAATGCAAAGCAGTTTAGCATTATCAATCGTCGGCTTTGTCATGTTGTACTTTATTCCAGCAACCAATATTACTGGTACATTTATTGCCCGTGTTATTGAAGCGGCTGGCATTATCCTATCAACCGGTTTTCAGTGGGCTCTAGTACCACAAACAATTACTTACGGAGAATGGAAAACTGGAAAACGTGAGAACGGCATTATCAATGCCGTCATTGGTTTCTTCTTCAAGTTTGGAATGGCGCTTGGTGGCGTGATTCCAGGATATGTATTGGCAGCCTTCGGTTTTGCTGCTAATAAAACACAAACAGCTCATTCGCTTGAGGGTATTCGGTTAACAACCACAATCGTACCAATTATCCTAACCGTCCTAGCAATGGTTGTCTTTGCTTTCTATCACCTGACAGATGACAAAGTTGAAAAGATGAATGAAGAAATTACGGCACGTGAAAGCGTCAAGTAATAGATTATTTAATAGTTTTGGAGGCAGAAACGATGTTCTTCAAGAAAATCTTTAATCGACTATTTAACTGGGCCGCCCGCCCTCAAAAGGAACACCAATTTTATACACCACTATGGTGGTAATTAAATTTTAGGAGGAATCAATTTTATGAAATTCACCAATGGTTATTGGCTGACAAAAAATGGCTATACCATTAATTCACCTAAAGAAGTGTTTGACACAAAAATTAATGGCAACGTTTTAACAGCTTATTCACCCTACAATAAGATCAACACACGTAACGATGAATTAAACCTAGGTATGACAACCATCAAGCTCACCTCACCAATTGAAAACGTGATTGGCGTTAAACTCACTCATTTTGACGTAAACGATGACGGCCCTGATTACCAACTAAATGATGAACATCCTGATGTTCAAATTAATCAAGATCAAAAGAAAGTTACTTTTACATCAGGTAAACTGACAGCCACTTTGCCATTGCGGTCTGATTTTTCCATTAATTTCACTGATGACAAAGGAAACCTAATCACTAAATCAATGCCAAATGCCCAAGGTGAAATAACCGACACTGTTCATAACAAACATTACATGCGCGAACAACTATCAATGGATGTCGATGAACATGTTTATGGATTGGGTGAGCGTTTTACGCCATTTGTTAAGAATGGCCAATCAGTTGATACATGGAATCAAGACGGTGGTACCGGTAGTGAACAGGCTTACAAAAACATTCCCTTCTATATCACTGACAAGGGCTATGGCGTTTTCGTTGATGAATCTCAACGCGTCTCCTTTGAAATTGCCTCAGAAAACGTTGATCGGGTTCAGTTCAGTACTGAAGGCCAGTCACTAACTTACTATGTTATCTACGGTCCATCGCCTAAAGAGATCCTAAATAAATACACACGTTTAACCGGCAAGATTAAATTACCGCCTGCATGGTCATTCGGACTATGGTTGTCGACTTCATTTACAACGGACTATTCTGAAGAGACTGTCATGAAGTTTATCGATGGGATGGCAGAACATCACATTCCATTGGATGTTTTTCACTTTGATTGCTTCTGGCAAAAGGGATTTGAGTGGTGCACCTTGGAGTGGGACAAAGAAAAGTTTCCTGATCCAGTTGGCCTAATCAAAAAGATTCACGATCGTGGCATCAAAGTTTGTGTCTGGCTGAATCCGTATATCGCTCAAAAATCTCCGCTATTTGAGGAAGGCAAAAAGAATGGCTACTTCATCAAGCGAAAAGACGGAAATGTATGGCAATGGGATTTATGGCAAGCCGGCAATGGATTTGTCGATTTCACCAACCCTGACGCAGTCAAATGGTATCAGAACAAATTAAAATCTCTTCTGGATATGGGCGTGGACTGTTTCAAGACCGATTTTGGTGAACGAATTCCTGTCGACGATGCAGTCTTCTTCGATGGCTCCAATCCACAGCAAGAACACAACTATTACACACTGCAATATAATCAGGCCGTTTACGATGTGCTCGCCCAAGAAAAAGGCGAACATGAGGCTGTTGTCTTTGCACGTTCAGCCACCGTCGGATCACAAAAACTACCCGTTCACTGGGGTGGTGATAACTTATCTCGTTATAACTCTATGGCCGATTCACTTCGTGGCGGCTTGTCCTTCCTAGTTTCCGGATTTGGGTTCTGGAGCCATGACATTGGTGGATTTGAAGAAAAGGCAACTCCAGACATTTACAAACGTTGGACTCAATTTGGTTTGTTGTCCTCACACAGTCGTTACCATGGCAGTGTCCAATATCGTGTCCCATGGTTATTCGATGATGAGGCGGTTGCGGTTACTAAGAAATTTGTCGATTTAAAATTATCGTTAATGCCTTATCTATACCAAGAAGCAGTTAACACATCGACTGTAGGCACACCATTAATGAGACCCGTTTTTCTCGAATTTCCGGAAGATCCAAACACTGCTTACCTTGATAAAGAATATATGTTTGGTAGCAAATTGTTGGTCGCACCTGTCTTTAACGATCAGGGTAAAGTTCACTTCTATATTCCTGAAGGAAAATGGACTAGCCTGTTAAACGAAAAACGCTATGTATCCGATAAAAATGGTCAGTGGGTCGATGAAACCTTTGATCACTTGAATTTACCACTACTTGTTCGTGGCAACAGTATTTTACTGAGAAAGCCAAACGCTCAACATGCAGATTACGATTACACAAATGCGCCAGACATCAATCTCTACGAAATTGAAGATGGTAAAGTTTTAACAGCTGTCGTTGACCATCTTGGAAATACAGCAGGGTCCGTAACCGTCGAGCGTAAAGGTAATAATTTTAAAGTTTCTGCAACTGGCCTGCATGGTGATTCAAACATCAATGTTCATGAAAATGGTGTCATTAAAACCTTTACTCTCTCAGGATCCAATACGAGCTTCTCTTTGTAAAAACCGTTTTCTGTATTAATACAAAAAACAATGGAGGATACACGAATGGATACACAAAATAAGGAAAACTCGCATGACAACGAGTTTGCGAAGCTTTCCTGGCGTGAGCGCATCAGCTATGGTGCTGGTGACTTAGCGCAAAACTTAATTTTCGGAACGGTCGGTTCCATGTTGCTGTTCTACTTAACAACTGTTTACGGTATTTCTGCTGCCGTCGGTGCAACAATTTTCCTGGTCGTTCGTTGGGTTAATGTCTTTTGGGATCCTTGGGTCGGCGCTTTCGTCGACAAACGTAATCCGAAGCTTGGTAAATACCGTCCCTACCTCATCTACTTTGGCATTCCACTAACGATTTTGGCAGCGCTTTTATTCCTGCCTATCCCTTCTCTACGAGGAAACATCCCCTACGCGTTTATTTCCTACTTAGCAACGGCGTTAGTTTACTCGTTTGTTAACATCCCCTATGGCGCGCTGAACGCATCATTGACACGGGACAATCAAGAAGTTTCAACCTTGACGACAGTCCGGATGACAGAAGCTAACATTGGTAACCTGTTGGTTTACACTTTCCTGCCGCTCTTTGTTCAACTCGCCTCTCCTAATCCACAATCTAAGGATATCGGATTCTTCGGCATTCACATGAACTTAGGTAACTATGCCGCCGCTGGTGCCGGCCCCGCCTACTTTAAAGTAATGAGTATTTACATGGTGATTGGGTTCGTTCTGTTGATGTGTACTTTCTTTGGGATTAAGGAACGGGTCCTGCCCACAAAAAAAGAAACTGCATCCGTTAAATATTCAGATTTGTTTGCTGAAATCAAACGTAACAAACCCTTGCAGATTCTTGGTTTATTCTTCCTGATCGGTTTTACATTCATGTTCTTTGGCAATACTGTATGGCCATTTTACATGCAGTACAACATTGGTCACCCAGAATGGATGGCATCTATTAACCTAATCGGATCAATTCCTGGTATTTTCCTTGTCTTCCTATGGCCAATCGTTCGTAAACACATTGGTAAGAAACAGTTCTTCTACCTCTTCTTAACCTTGTTCATCATTGGTCAATTAATTCTGTGGGTATGGAGTTTTCCAGCATTTAAGAACGCTGTCTTATTAGGTTATGTAGGTCGTTTCTTGATGCAATGGGGCATTACTGCCGCCACTGGTTATATGTGGTCATTAGTTCCAGAAGTTGTCTCATATGGTGAATATACGTCACACAAACGGGTTGCCGGCATTATCAACGCAATCATGGGACTATTCTTCAAAATCGGTTTAGCCCTCGGTGGTATTATCCCCGGCTATATCAACGCATTTACTAACTTTAACGGAAAGCATGCCACCCAAAGTGCTTCGGCATTAACTGGGATTCAATGGTCGATGATTTGGTTACCAATTATCTTGGCCGTCGTTGCAATGTGGATTATGAGCAAATACCCGTTATCAGATCCTGAAGTTGAAAAAATCAATAAAGAGATTGATGCGTTGCATCACCAAAACTAATCCGAATTAAACATTAGTATTTAAAAAATAAAGGAGCAAAATCATCATGAAAATTCAAAATCCTGTACTGCCTGGCTTTAATGCCGATCCTAGCATGATTCGTGTCGGTGATACGTACTATATTGCCAATTCAACGTTTGAATGGTTTCCTGGTGTTCGTTTGCACGAATCTAAAGACATGGTGCACTGGAACTTATTGCCATCGCCTTTATCCACAACAACTTTGTTGGATATGAAAGGCAATCCTGCCTCAGGTGGTATTTGGGCACCAGATCTATCATATGCCGATGGCAAATTCTGGCTCATCTATACAGATGTAAAAATCACTGAAGGTGCCTTCAAGGATATGACCAATTATCTCACCACTGCGACAGATATCCGTGGACCATGGACTGATCCAATCAAGGTTAATGGTGTTGGCTTTGATGCATCCCTATTCCACGACAAAAATGGTCGAAAATATCTGGTTCAACAAACATGGGATCACCGCGAATACCGTCATCCATTTAACGGTATCACCCTGACAGAATTTGATACTTCAACAATGAAACTCATGCCTAAAACGGCTCGTACCATCTATCGTGGCACTGATGTGAAATTGGTCGAAGGTCCACACCTCTACAACATCGACAACCAATATTATCTGTTTGCAGCTCAAGGCGGAACTGTCTTCACCCATGAAGAAGTTGTTGCCCGGTCTCAAACACTCGATGCGGATAGCTTTGAATCTGAACCAGATGGCCCATTCATTACTAACTTTGATACACCAGACTTTTATCTACAGAAACAAGGTCACGGCGCTCTTGTAAACACACCAAGTGGTGAATGGTACTACGCATCATTAGTATCCCGTCCTTGGAACCATAAAAATGAATCTAGTCACGACCCACGCGGGTGGAGCACATTAGGTCGCGAAACTTCTATTCAACAAGTTTCATGGGATGAAAATGGCTGGCCACGAGTCGTTGGCGGACATGGTGGCCAAGTTGAAGTCAATGCTCCAAAAGATGCCATTCCAACCGAAGCACCCGCTGACAACTCACAACATGATGACTTCTCAAGTGAGAAGCTTGACTTAAACTGGAACACGCTTCGGATTCCATTCGACGCCAATATGGGTACTGTCAGCGATGGCAAACTCACCTTAATTGGCCATGATTCACTAGCCAGTGATTTCGATGTGTCAATGATTGCCCGTCGTTGGCAAGCGTTTAACTTCAACGCTCAGGTAAAAGTGACGTTTGATCCATTCACTTACCAGCAGATGGCTGGTTTAACTAATTTCTACAATGATAACCACTGGTCATGGGTATTCGTGACCCTCGACGATCAGAAGCGACGTGTTATTGAAGTTGCTGAAAATAACCGTGACACGTACACCTCTTATCTTAAGGATGATGCCATCGTAATTCCTGAAGGCACAGAAGCTGTTTGGTTCCGTACCCAGGTTCGTAAAGACCATTACAGTTATGACTACTCATTTGACGGCACGACTTGGCATAACATTCCAGTTGAGTTAGACGCTGCTGTATTATCAGATGACTATGTTCTTCAAACTTATGGTGGTTTCTTCACTGGTGCATTCGTTGGACTCGCTGCTGTCGATTATGCTGGCTATGAACAACCAGCGACATTCAATGACTTCGATTACAAAGAATTACCAGAAACAAAATAATGAAATACACGAAGAGGCCAACCATCACGTTCAATGAGGATAATGGCCTCTTTTGTGCATTATCAATAAATACACTAAAAAGAGGACTGCAATATGACACAATCTACAAAAGCACTACTTACTGATTTTGATAACTGTCGTGGTCAACGTGTTCAAAAGTTGTCACTCACAAATAGTCACGGTGTAACTCTGTCAGTCTTAACGTTAGGCGCTACTTTATATGAAATCAACGTTCCGGATGCTGAAGGCCAGCCACATAATCTGGTTTTAAACTACCCACACAGTGAAGACTATCTAGCCAATCCATTTTACGTTTGCATGGCGATTGGGCGCACAGCGGGTCGAATCTCAAAAGGACAATTTTCAATCAATGGTCGTCCTGTCACAGTACCAACCAACGAGGGCCATAACACATTACATGGAGGACCTCATGGTTTTAATACGGTCATTTGGGATGGTCAATTTGACTACTCTGGCACAACCCCTACCATTGCCATGCATCATAAGTTCACCTCTCAAGACGACGGTTTCCCTGGAGATTCAGATGTCACAATTCATTACGCACTAACGGATGACAACCGTGTCAAAATAAGCTTCACTGGTCAATCTGATCAATTTACACCGTTCAATCCAACTGTCCACACCTATTTCAATCTTGGTGGTCAAAATTCGATTGAAGCACATGTTCTTCAAATCAACAGTACTCAGCGATTAGTTTTAAACTCTGAAAAACTCCCAACCGGTGAATTTGAGGAATTAACCAACACACCTTATGATTTTGAAAGACCAACGCCTCTTAAGGCGGCAATCAATGGTCTTCAGTCAATCCCTGAACGTGGACTGGATGATGTCTACAAAGTGGAACCAACGCGGAACGAACAAGTCATTGCGACATTGACAGATCCTAAAACCCACCGATCAGTAACCCTTCATTCAGCAAGAAACGGCTTAGTTGTCTTTACCGCCAATAGTTTTACTCATGACAATATGAACTTCAAACGAACAGGCGGGTATGGCAGTCCTTATCTTGGCGTTGCTCTGGAAGCTCAGGCACTGCCAGACAGCATGAACCACCCACAGTTTGGCGACGTGATGCTGACACCAGGAAAACCGCAGACGCACGAAATCACTTATCAATTGTCTTTCTAAGATTAGTGTTTTAAACAATTTAGACCATCAGAACATAAAACGCACACCGAGCATCCTATAACGGGAAAACTTCAGTGCGCGTTTCTTCATATACATTTCAATTGATTAGTCAGTCGCTTCAATCTTACCAACCGCAATCGGTAAGGTAACGTGTGCGTCGTAGGGTCCAACAATACCGGCCACTGTGTCAGGAAGTTCAAGGCTCTTCGGCACACCATGAACATAAACAACCCGCTTGTCTAGCTGTAAATCAGTCGTTCCAAACGCCGATTTAAACTGTTGTTGCAATTCGTCAAGCGGAACCGTCTTTTCGTAAACAAAGTGACCATCACCATCTGATACAGGATATGTATCGTTTGGAATTGACATCCTTTCAGGTGCAGCATCAAACGGCACCATTGTTGTCCCAGATACTGGTTCCGTCTCAGGTAAATCTACAAAGCCATCACCATTGGCATCCTGTGCCATCGTCGCAATGGCGGCTACCTTGCCTTCTGGGAAGCCGTGGAAATGTTCCCAATGTTGTGTATTTGCGGGTGTATCAAACATTTCAATTTTGATTGTTAACGTGCTTTCATCCTCAGTAAATTCAGCAGTTCCATGAGGATTGGAACCTATCTTAGCCGCGTTTAATGACACAATTTTCGCTTCGTAATGTTTTGACATGTTTATCCGTCCTCCGATAATAATTGTGGTTTGCTAGAACACCCTTATTATTAGAATAATTTGTGCGCAATTAAATTGACCCATATCAAGAAAAACGGTTTTTATAAAAAATGTATCTGCCAATTATAAAAACTTGCAGATACAGTGATTCATTGGATTAATAACTTTTTCAAGTAAACATTTCAGCTGAGCGCCGGTTAATCCTTTTTTTCATATGATTCATGTTTGTACTCACCAGGTTCGGGCGTCGCCTTCCCAGTCCAGCGGCGGACGAAGAACAGTAGACTGAGCAAACCCAGAACACCGAAACCAATGCTGACTGAAATGCGAGTATCTGGATTGATGAACATAAAGATTACCACTAAGATCAGAGCGAAAATCGTAAAGTAGTTAGAATATGGATACCATGGCATTTTAAACGGATGAGTTTTCATCACATCAGGATTTGCGTGACGGAATCGTAACTCTGACAACAAGATTACAAACCACGGCACCATCCCTGGTAACACACTTGAGCTATAAACCAAAACGAAGATATTAGCCGTCGCATGATTCACAACGGACAACAATGTATTCAAGATCAGGCCAATCAAAATTCCAGCGGAAATGCACAGGGTTGCGCGTAATGGCACCTGACGACGTGATAGTTTGCCCAGACCGCGATACGTTTCACCATCGCGAGCGAGTTTGTACAACATCCGACTAGAGCTGTAAATCCCAGAGTTGGCACCGGACATCGCCGCCGTCAGCACAACAAAGTTAATAATCCCGGCTGCCCCAGCGATTCCAACCTTAGAGAACGTTTCAACAAACGGTGATCCCAATGCAGCCAAGTGATTCCACGGATAAATCGTCACGATAACGAAGATTGCACCAATATAGAAAATCAGAATCCGCCAAACAATCGACTTAACAGAGGATACGATAGCTTTTTGCGGATCGGCGGCCTCCCCAGCAGTAATCCCCAACACTTCAATACCTTGATACGAGCCGATAATTACGGACATGGCAAAAATGAAGCCGCGAATACCACCAGTAAAGAACCCACCATGAGACCACAGATTGCTTAAGCCTAATGGATGCCAATGATTACCTAAACCGGCGAAGATAACCAGCACGCCCAAAACGATCATTAAAACGATCGTGACCACTTTAATCATCGCAAAGTAAAATTCCAATGTGCCATACGCGCGTGCGGATGCTAAGTTTGCTAACGTCAAAAGAACAATCACAACTACCCCGGCAATCCAATCAGGCAGGTTCGGCCACCAGTAATGCAAGTATTGACCGACCGCGATCACTTCACTAATTCCGACCACTATGTACTGAAAGACATTGCTCCACTTGGTCAAATAGCCAGCCAACGGGTGAATATAATTCGTCGCGTAGTCTGCAAACGAGCCGGTCGTGGGATTCACATAGATCATTTCACCTAATGCACGCATGACTAGGTATAACAGCAGTCCAACGAATGCATATGCAAACACAACGGACGGTCCAGTCCATTTAATAGTTGACGTTGATCCCAAAAACAGCCCAACACCGATGGTTCCCCCAAGGGCAATCATCTGCATTTGATTCGACGATAACGATCGTTTTAACTCACCTTTTGGCTCTGACTCACTCATATGGATTTCCTCCTGATTTGGTCGAACTTTTACCGTGTTACAGCACCACTCTAATAAAAAAGGCCAGCCGCGATGTCCTTTGACAGACACCTTGGCTGGCCACTTTTGCGATAATGAACAACTACCACAAAAGCCCCAGCCACGTCATTGTGGTTGAGGTTGTGGTAGTTGTGTTGAGGTTGGCGCCATTAACTTGTTTTAAGTTTAAATATTTCATTTTTGACGCCTCCTCATCGTTTTTTCCTTGATTTGTAAGTTACCACTCATAACTAAACATTGCAACTGAAAATTTTTAACAACCAGTGTCAAAACGTCGTTTAACCACTAGAAAACAAGTAGCATTTCGTCCATTTCCATATGTTTAAGCTGATAATTGCCGACTTCGATGACGGTTGGATATTATTTGGATTATCACGGTCACAATCGGTGTCAACATGCCAATCTCCGGAACCACAAAGATCAGTGCAGTCGCCACAACTGTCCAAATGATATTACTCATCAGCATTACGCTACCAGCCTGTCGTTTGATAAATTCTTTCATTTCTGGAACGTCCCTATTCTCACGAATAATGAGAAAAGACATTAACTGAGCTGAAAGTAGCCATAATAAAGCCACCATTAGGTAGACGAGCTCTGCACCCCAGTAACTTGGAAAACGGCCAACGAACGCCGTGGTCACTGGTAGAAAAGAGAGCACGAATAGCCACACACAAACACCGATGAAGCCGCCAAGTTTGACCCGTTTGATTGCCAAAAACATCCCGTGCTGTACATACCAGCTGAACATGACCAAAATGAACGTCATCAAGTATGAAAACGCCATCCGCCACTCACTGAAAAATATTTTTAAACTTGGCTCATCTGGCACCTTAATTTCCAAGATCAGTACTGTTAATACAATCGCAATAATGGCATCAATAAATGCTTCAACCCGACTCTTGTTCATATAGCCATCCTCCGAGATAAATTAATCATAAGCGTAAGCACACTTTCAGCCCTTTGCAGATTCAGTATTGAGCTCATTCTAAAAAAACTTCCCATTATTCAATTTCAAGTCACTTTCTAGGTGCTAGCGAATTGATCCAAGTCTCTCAGCAAATATCGTCATACTTCTTATCTGGCTGTTTGAGCTTGTTTCCCATGATGTAATAAAATTCCCCTAGAGTAAACGGACGATTTATTACTCGACTGTCTACTCTAGGGGAACAATACCAACCTTGCTATACAAGTATCTGATTTTTTATTTATTCTTCATTGAAATTATACATTTCGCTTGCGGAAAATCAAAAGCCCAATAGCTAAGAACAAAGCTATATATCCCAAGTTTCCCGCCAACAATTGGATGTCAGACAATCTAGTATATTGAGCAACGCTATGCACCGTGATTTGCGAACCATAGTTCATAAAGTTTATTGGATTCCATTTCAACCACTCATGCAGGTGAATAAAGTAGAACATGATAGTATTCACTGTATTTAAGATAAAGTAACCGATGATTCCAACAGAAATGGCAACAGCCGATGTCTTAAACGAGGCCGCGATCAACAAAACTAGGCTTAGTAACAACCATGTTGTCAAAAATTGGGCGCCTAAACTTGCTAACCAGTCAATCCAGATTTTTTGATTCCACCCTTTATCCGTCAAAGAAAAGCTGCTGTTCAAAAATACAAATTTACCAATTATGGCTACTATGGCCGATAAAACATACAAATAAATTGTGTAAGTAAACAAGACTAGCCACTTACTAATCAACACTGCACTTCTGGAAAACTTCTGGGAAACAACCGTCTTAATAGTCCCATACTGAAATTCCATCGTAATAATAGATGCCGCTGCTGCAATGGCTAAAAAGAGTATTAAGGCCAGTCCTTCAAAATTCTGAACAAACATCTGTTGTGGTTGCAACACTTTCGGCCACGTCTTTGAAAGAAAAGCGAACACCAATTCCACCATAACCAAAAACAAACTGACCCACAGCGTACTTTTCTTCTTTAAAAGTTTAAATGATTCTTGTCTGTATAACGTCAACATGATTTCTCCCCCTATTTCTGGTCTTCCGGATCAAGTAATTTCAACACGGAACCTTCAAGATCTTCATCTTCATGTTGAACATCTGTAACAGGAAACTGATTATCATTTAACGTTTTCAAAATGTTGGCGACATCGTCATCAGAAGAAGTTTGAATTTTTACTTCTTCGTCTCCAACCAGTTTATAACCCGCATCGGCTAAGACTTGTTTGGCCTTTACATCATCCGTTGTCGTAACGGTAACAAAGTGATTGTTAGACTTGAGTAATGCATCCATTGTAGTTTCTTGAACAATTTTTCCGTGATCAATAATAATCAGGTCCTCTGCCAGTTTCTGCAACTCGCTTAAAATATGGCTGGAAATCAAGAAGCCAACGCCCTCATCACGTTTAGCAATAATCAAATCACGTAATTCCTTAGTGGCTTGCGGATCCAATCCATTCATCGGTTCATCTAAAATAACAAATTTCGGATTGTTCAAGAATGCCATTGCAACACCAAGCTTTTGTTTCATCCCTAGTGAATAGCTTCGCGCTTTTGTATCAATGTAATTACCCATGTTCAAGGCAGCAATAACATCATCAATTTCTGAGGCTTTATTTCTACCAATTGCAAATAGCTTTAGATGATCTCTTCCAGTCATAAAAGGATAAATGCTTGGATATTCAATCAAAGCACCTACCTCATCCAATACCGGATGGTGATCAAACGTACTCTTCTGTCCGTCAATTGTGACCTCACCAGTCGATGACGTCAGGCTCAAAACGGCCTTCATGATTGTCGTTTTCCCTGCCCCGTTTGCACCAACCAAACCAACGATTCGTCCGGACTGGCATGAAAATGAAATTTTATGGAAGACCTGTTTGCGGCCAAACGACTTATTCAGATTCTTAACTGTTAATACTGCTTCTGCCATTCGTTTCACTCCTCTACGTGTATGTCTTCTGCAACTTCTCCCCACACTGAAATGCCACTTACGGACCTTCTGTGTTGATGATAGTTTACCATATTGCAACCACTAACATGAATGTAATCAACTCATAACAAAAAGCTATTGTACACTTTTGCAATGCACAACAGCTCTTCTTGATGTCCTATTTCACATCTCGTTCGACAATAATCCGACCGTCCGTGTGCCCTGTTTCGTTCAGTTCACTGGCAGCCACAACGCCTGCTAAGGTAAACGGAAATCGCTGCGCAATCCGCACAGACAGTGTGCCAGTTTCCATAAGTTGCTTGAGCGCCTGCATCGCCCGATGCACATGACTCGCATCTACTGGATGAATGTGAACCTGTTCAACATTGGGCTTATTACCGACGTTTTCCTCACGACCGACTGTCGCTACGGTGCCACCAAGTTTAACTAAGGCCATCATTGCATCAGCATGACCGCCCATAAAGTTCACATTAATGACCACATCAGCTGAATCGGCAAACGCACCATCTTCAGTAACTTGCGCATACGTGGCGACATCATTGGCACCAATTTGGCGAACATAGTCCAAATCCTCAGCCCTTGCAATCCCAACAACGGTACTGGCGCCAAGAACCTTCGCAAACTGAACAGCCATTGCACCAATACCACCACTAGCTCCTAGCACTGCCACTGTCTGTCCCGCCTGAACTTGTCCAAACACGGTGAGCGCATCATATGACGTCATCGCAACAGTTGGTAACCCAGCAGCATCAGCAATCGGGAACCCGTCAATTAATTTAATCGTCGTCGACTCCGGCGCAACAGCTTGTTCCGCGTAACCACCACCTTCAATGTGAGCAACAACCTTGTCACCCACTTGAAAGTTGGTCACCCGTTCACCAGCCGATAAGACAGTTCCAGCAACATCGAACCCAGGGATTGTTACTTCTCCGCCAGTAAATCCACTCCGTCGAAATGCGTCTACATGATTCAGACCAAAAGCAGCAACATCAATAACAACCTCATCTGAAGCTGGTTTCGGCGTCGGCAACTCAACCTCGGTAAAAGCATCAGCCGCTGGCCCATCCGTTTGATACCCAAAAGCCTTCATAATTCTGCCTCCACATCATGTTTTTAATACACGATATTATCAGGCAAAGATGCATAGAAAACGATTAATTCATTTTGAAATGGACGGTCAGCGAACAAATAAGAAGGTTGTCATTTGCTCAAGCTATTTCATTCTTCGGAAATCCTGCCGGTAAATGACAAAGCCTAACAAACACGTCAACACATCCGCCAACGGTTGTGCCCAAACAACACCGAGATAGCCCCACAACATGTGAGCAACATAAATCACAATGGCAAAGATGACACCCTGTCGTGAAATAGCCAGCAAAAAAGCCCCTAGTGCCTTGCCTGTCGACTGGAAGACAGTGGTGAACACGAGGATTGCGCCAATGAATGGGGTCGTGCTTAGCAATGCTCTCAACAGCAAGACACCGGCAGTCACAATCGTTTTTTGCGTCATAAACAAACGCACAATAAACGGTGCCAATAACATTAAGATAACAGCAAAAATTACTGAAAAGACGACTTCTACTAACAGGTCAAAATTCACGATTTGACGAAACCGTTTCTGATTATGAGCGCCGTAGTTATAACCAACCAATGGCTGAGCGCCAAATGCAAAACCAACCATTACTAGCATCACGATCATGTAAATCTTCGTGGCAATCCCAAAAGCCGCCACTTGTGCAGCACCGTATCGCACCAAGAAGTTATTGAGCAATGCGGTTCCAAACGCCTGCATGAGATTGGTCATTGAAGCAGGAATTCCAATCACTAAAATGGCCCCCGCAAACGCAAAGGTCGATTTTTTAATGTGCCAGCTTAGGCTAATGACCCGACACCGTTTGATTACGTATGCACACAGAATCAAATCGGTTACGAGATACCCAATTACAGTCGCCAAGGCAGCCCCCGCAGCATATAAATGAAAACCGAAAATCAGCAATGGGTCGAGCAAAATCGTCACGACCAAACCTGCAACACTACCAATCATTGATTCGCGTGCCAAACCTTCTGTGCGAATTAAGTTACTAGGCACCAGCGACACAATAATCAGCGGCCCGCCAATCGCCATAATACGATAGAAGGCACTCGCAAACGGACGAATGCCGCTACTAGCCCCAAACGCAGTGAGAATGGGTGCTTCAAATACTAGTAAAATGCCCGCTGTCAGAATACCAATGACAATCGCTGCATAAAAACAAATGCGACTCACCTGACTGGCAGACTCATGCTGCTTGCTCCCCAACATTTTGGACACCAACGCGCTACCGCCCAGGCCGAAAACATCCCCAATCGCTAACATAATTGAAAATAATGGCGTACAAACCGTTACCCCAGCCACAATGTTGGGATTCTGCGTTTGTGAAATGAAGAATGTGTCCACTAGGTTATAGATCATGCTGGCAATCATACTGATGACCACTGGCATGGCGAGCGTAAAGTACGCGCGTGGAACTGACGTCTTAGTAAATAAAGTATCCATATATTGTATAGTTTCTCTTTTCTGTGTTAAGTCGTGTATTCAGCATAGCATTAATGCTGCGCGCACATAATAGAAGAAATTGCTGTGCGGACATTCATGGCGTTAGGACATGCCTTTCACTTTTGGAGATTACTTTCTTTCAGCGAACTGCGAAAAGCACCAAATTTTCGCTTCTATATTGTCGCAAACGCGTTCACAACCCCAAAGACCTGCGCACAATTAAAATAAGACACCGTACAAGCAAAGTTCGCTTGCACAGTGCCTTATTTCCATTGTTGCTCGGTCTTTAAACGAGGTTGTTCACGCTCTATTCCTTAAACTGAATCCTCACGTATTCTCGATAAAGTGGCAATTCAGCCATGAGTTCCTGATGCTTGCCGTGGCCGCTCACGTGACCATTTTCAATGAAGTAAATGTCATCGGCGTCGACGATCGTGCTCAGTCGGTGCGCAATGATCAATGTTGTGCGGCCCTTCATTAATTCACCCAAGGCCTTTTGGACCATCGCTTCCGATTCGGAATCTAGACTCGCTGTTGCTTCATCTAACATCAGAATCTTTGGATCACGGAGAAAGGCTCGTGCAATGGCCAAACGTTGTCGTTGACCACCACTGATTTTCACGCCACGTTCACCGACCTGCGTGTCCAAACCATCTGGCATTTCATGAACAACCCTGTCTGCGAAAGCCAGCTCAAGTACGTGCCAAAGTTCGTCATCCGTGTACGTTTTGTCCGCACCATAAGTTAAGTTGTGACGAATCGTGCCAGCCATAATAGCAGAGTCCTGGCTCACATAACCGATTTGAGACCGCCAGTCTTTCAAGTTGACGTTTGCGACATCCTTGCCACCAATTGTAATTTTCCCACTGGTGGGTTGATAGAAACGTTCTAGCAGACTGAAGATGGTAGACTTCCCACCACCCGATGGCCCAGCAAACGCAATGACACTGTTTGGCTTGGCTTCAAAGTTAACATCGTGTAAAACGGGACCGTCATCGTCATAAGCAAAGTCAACATGTTCCATCGCCACTGTTTGGTCGGTAACGGATTCATTGTCGCCATCAGTAAATGATTCTTCAGGTTCCTTCAACAGATCCTGAACCCGTTGTGTCGAACCGTTTGTCTTCGCTAATGTCGTGAAGAATTGGCCAAGTGAGCCGACTGGTCCGATAACTTGGAACAAATACATCATAAATGACAATAATGTTCCCATTGACATCGTGCCATCAGCCACTCGAACGGCTGCATAACCCAGCAAACCGATAAACATGGCCAGCATTAACGTGTTCATGACCGGACTCGCGATGGAATCAAAAATAGCTTCTCGCATTCCGATGTGATACAACTTGTCGATCTGTTTGTACCCAGAGGTTGTTTCATATTCCTCCGCGTTTGAGGATTTCACCAACCGGATTTCGCCCAACGATTCGCCAGTTTCACCATTAAATGAAGCTAGGGCATCCTGCCGCTGCAGCCCAATCTTGCTAGACTGGCGCATAATTGGCCGCATTACAATCATGACCAACGGGATGGCAATAATCATAACTAGGGTCATTTTCCAGTCCATCAATGCCATGATGATCAGCGCGCCGACCAACTGCAAAAGTGAATTAGCCATCTGTGGAAAAGCGTTTGCCAATAAATCTTTAATCTGGGTTGAGTCGTTTACCAGTCGAGAAGTCATTTCACCGGCCTTCACGTTATCAAAATAGTTAACGTGCAAACGAATCAACTTTTGCCACAAGGTTCGCCGCAATCTGGCAACAATATTTTCACCAAAGAAACCCAACATCGTCCCTGACAAAGCGTTGATTAAGGCACTCGCTAAAAACAGCGCAACCGCGATAATGAGCAAAGTGGAATTAAAACCTGACTTAAGGCCGTTGATAATCCCCTGTGCCATCTTTGGCACTGCCAACTGCGCCCCCGTCGCAATAAAACCAAGAATTAAACCCAACCATAACTGCCAGTACTTAGGTTTCGTTTGACGAATCAGGTTTAAGAACCCCTTAAAATCAAACTTTGTTCGTGTGTATTGTGCATCCTGTGGACCGCCACCGCGTGGCCCGCCTGCTCTACGATCCATAATGTTGCCTCCAAAAATTTCTTCCTTTAGTTTTTTATCCCCGTTTTATTTAAAACCAGCGTTGATCAAAATTGCCGCGATGTGGCCATCCCTGCTCGCCGCCCATAAAGTCCCGCCAATCTAAATCGGCCGTACCTTTATTTAACTTCTCCAGCAACCGATTTAACTCAACCTGTTCTGCCTTCGTTAAGGTGCCAAAAACCTGGCTTGCCATGTCATCAACCTGATCATCTTGTTTAGCAAACATGTCGATACCGGCCTGCGTCATCTTGATGATAACCGTGCGTTTGTCTGTTTCACTGGGCACCCGTTCGACCATGTTAACGGCCTCCAACCGGTTGACCATGGCACTAACAGAACTTGGCCGAATATCTAAAAACTGCGCGATTTCTGCGTTGGTTAACCCTGCCGGTGTTTGATACAAAACCTGTAACAGCCGCAACTGACCACGGCCTTCACTCGGTGCCCGCCGACTCGTCAAATCACGCTGATGTAATACTGCCATCATAAATGATCGATTCTGCATCAGTGAACCGAAACGATCTAATAAATCACGACTTTCATCCGCCATAATCGGCCTCCTGTATTTCAATCCTTATTTTAAAATTAAATTCTTTCCACTGGAAATTTTCGAGCGAAAATTATGTTAGTTCTTTTGTTAGCTTTATGCAATAAAAACTAACGATTATTTTTAAAAAAAGTCGCAATCTCTGATGGAATGCGGCTTTGACGAGACTATTTAATTGGTGTTAAGCCACGAACCAGGAATTCGGTTGCTTCTTGGCATGATTTGTCGATATCCAACTGACTCGCCTTGCCAATTAAAACGGCGGGCACGATGTAGCTGCCCGCTACACCAAGGAAATAACGAATAATCCGTTTTGTGGGCCAATCAACTAATACGCCACGATCCTTGAAGGTCTGCAAGTTCTTGCCAAACGTATTCAAAATGCGTGACATGATTTTATCGATGACTGACTGAATCATGTCACTATTCCGAATGATTTCTTGAACCAAAATTCTTAGTTGCTTCTGGTTAGCAATGGCAAACGTCATTCGATCCTTAATCACGTAGTTAAAGAACGCCGCTAGATCGTCAAAACGTTGATCCTTAACCTCCGTCAAGAACTCGGTTGCCGCCATTGGCACGACCTGATCCAAAAACGGATTCAATAATGCGGCCAGAATACCATCCTTCGTCTTGAACTGCTTGAACACGGTTCCCTCAGAAACGCCAGCTTGTTTAGCAATTTCACTAGTACTCGTGCCATCAAACCCTTTCTCTGCAAAGAGATTTAAGCTGACTTTGAGCACTGACTGTTGTTTAGCCGTTAGCTTTGATTCCTGGAGTGTCTTGTCAAACAGTGTTTCAACATTACTAATTTCCATGTGTTTTTACTCCAAATTTTTGTCTACCTTTTAATTTAACCGCACATTGAGTTAAATACCAGCAATTCTGTCAAATTAAACCTGACGATATTTGCGCATGGTCAGTAAATTCAATACTAGGAAAACAGCGGCAAACAATAACAAAATGCTTAAGTTGGGTAACACATCCATGAAACCGACACCTTTTTGCACCACCGCGCTCATGCTTGAAGCGCCATAGTACAGCGGCATGATGTAGGACACTGGCTGCAACCAGCCTGGCAGTGAGCTAATGGGAATAATCCCGGCGAAGAAAATCTGTGGAATCGCAACGATTGGAATAAATTGAATCATCTGAAATTCACTGGAAGCAAACGTTGAAATCAGCAGTCCTAGCGTCAAAGCAACCATTGCTAACAGGACATTGATCAAAAGAACAAGCCAGATGCTGCCCAGAATTTGAATCTTGAAAACATACATTGTGAATAACACGATCAACAACGTTTGGATGAAGGCAAACGCACCATAACCACACAGGTAACCCGAAATGATTTCCCCACGTTTAACCGGTGTTGCTAGCAAACGATACAGTGTCCCAGTTGTCCGTTCCCGCAACAAAGCGATACCCGAAATCAAGAACACGAAGAAGAAAACCACGAAGCCCATCATGATTGGTAACAAAGTATTAAAGAATGTGGAATCCTTACTCCCATAAAGATAATGTGTCTTCGTCGTATAACTTGTGCTTCCTAGCTTAGCTTTCAGGTTGCCAGCGTTAGCAGTCGCGTTAACCGGCGTGTGCGTTGCTGCACCAAGGGCCGCCTGCATCTTTTGTAGTGCTTGAGCCTGCGTCTTAATGGTTGTCGCTGCTGCTTGGCCCTTCAATTTTGCTTGGGCCGCTTGCAAACTTTGTTTGATCACCGCACTCTTACTTTGGTCGGTGTTAGCCAACGTTAACGTCAGTTTGTCTCCGTCTTGACTAAGCATTCCGGCGTAATCATGTTCACGGATGATTGTCTTAGCAGACTTGTCTGAGCTGACATCATGAATCGTAATGTGCTTATTTTTTATGGCCGTCACCATACTACTGTCAACGTTACGTGTTGCTAAGGAAGCTGTCGTTGTGGTGTTCCCCTGAAACAGGAAGTAGACCAGTGACAGAATAAACAAAGGTGCGATAAACATTAGGGCTAACGTACGTTTGTCACGCAACATTTCCCGAAAGACTCTTCTAATCATTGCTAGTGTGCGCATCTTGATCCCTCCCTGCTTGTAAAAAGACTTCTTCAACTGAGTTAACGTGATACTGACTAATTAGGTCATCAGGCGTGCCTTGGGCAATGGCACGGCCACCACGAATCATCATCAAATAGCTGGATTGCTCGGCATCTTCCATGACGTGCGTCGTCAATAAGATTGTCTTGCCTTCGTCTGCCAAACGATGCAGTTCTTTCCAAATCTGTTGCCGCAGTTCGGGGTCAATCCCGACGGTGGGTTCATCTAAGATGAGCAGTTCAGGATCTGCCAACAGCGCAATTGCCAATGATAACCGCCGTTTCATTCCACCCGAATAGTCCTTCACGTACTGATCCAAATCATCGTTTAAATTAACGATACCCGTTGCATAGGGAATTTGTTTTTGCAATTCTGCTTTACTCATCCCCTGCATTTCACCAAAGAACGTGAGATTTTCGCGGGCCGTTAATACTGAATACAAGGCATCCGTTTGTGCCATGTAACCAATTCTGCCGAGCAGTTTCCGATTAGGCATTGGCGTGCCTAATACAGTTACAGTGCCTTGCTTTGGCTTCAACATTCCCATGATCGTGCTGACCAAGGTTGTTTTACCGGCGCCACTAGGACCAATTAAACCAAGGATGTCACCCGTGTTTATGTCTAAGTTAATATCATTCAAAATAATGCGTTTGCCATAACCTTGCTGCAGGTTAGCAACTTTAATGACTTCTGTCATGACGTTCACCTCTGTTTGCTTTAATGAGTGACTACCCACTTACTAAGCATAGTATAAACCGTCACGTTACTTTGTCAACAAAAAAACACGACTTCCGTTTGAAAATCGTGTTGGACAATCCGCTTTTAATTATGTTCTTAATGCCGCTACGTCAGGAAGAGACGCCGTTTCATGGGACCGGTCTCAACCCGCGAAAAACGCGGTTTTCTACCTTGATTCCAAGCCCATAAACCGGTCTTGGAAATCATCCTGCACTCCTAAGTGGCCTAGCCCGCCACAAAGGAGTGCCGACACGAAACTCTGTCTCTTCCTGACTTCACTAACTTTCAAAGCCTGATTCTACGTGTTCGAATTTACATAGTTCTGATAATGAACCACTGCCTTTATGCGAGTACTTTTCTACAGTAGCTGAAGGGCGACGGCATTGAAACCAAGGCGTGAAGGTGTTGTAAGACTCCGTTTTTTAGGAGTCTCGAACCGGTCCCACGCCGGTGTTTCAATGCCGTCAACCGCAAGTAGCAGTGCAAATCACAATCTACTAAGCATACTCGGGTTCAATGGTAATTTCATCGCAAGTAGCATCTAGGATGACTTGTGGAATCAAACTGGTTAACTCGTGGACAACCTCATCGATCGGCGTGCTCATATCGGAGGATAGCCACCGACGCGTATAAGCTACCACCCCATCCGCATAAAATTGCACTGCATGTTTTTCAACAGCCGAAAGTTCCGTTTGGTGTCCGTATTTAATAATTGCCTCGCCAAATTGACGCACAAGATGACAGTTGAAATAAACGCAAAACGAATTTTGCCCTGTTGTTTTAAAAGCATATTTAAAGAAACTGGCATTGTCGGCCAAAAACTCAAATTGTTTACGCAAAATGCCGTTCCAATTGCTCAGGCGACAATTTAAAAACATCCGGTTCATGGTATCTGCAAAGTACGAATTAATGACATCATATTTGTCAGCAAAATATTTATAGAACGATCCGCGGCTGACACCTGAAGCATTTAAGATATCATCAACCGTTAATTCGTTGATGGGCCGATTCTGCATAAATTCATATACTGAATTAAATATTTGCCGCCGAATTTCCATAATCATTCAGTCTCCTCACGTAAGAATAAACAAAAGCAGTATTTTATTCATTTTTGAACATTATCATTATTTTGTTCACCACTTGCTCACCAAAATGGTGCTACACTGACTTTTAGTAAGCAGTTACTAAGGCTAATCTTATCACACATCTTTCAGGAGGTTATGAACATGACGTACCAATTTTTAAAGTCTTACACTTTTAAATCTGGAGTGACCGTTAAAAACCGGGTTGCTATTCCACCAATGACCGAAGGCATGTCGTTAGAAAACGGTGAAGTTTCAACAGATGAACTAAACTACTTCAATATTCATACGGGCGGGGCCGGCATGTTTATTACCCCTGTTGCTAACGTTAACGCGCTGGGTAAGGGATTCGAAGGTGAATTATCTGTCGCCGATGATAAGTTTATTCCTGGCCTTGCCAAGATGGCAGCCACCATTAAACAAAACGGTACTAAAGCAATTTTGCAAATTTTCAGTGCCGGGCGAATGACAAACTCACGCATTCTGCGAGGGCATCAGCCTGTGTCTGCTAGTGCAGTCCCCGCATTACGGCCACACGCAGAAACGCCACGGGCACTATCCGAAGATGAAATTGAGCAAACGATTGCAGATTTTGGCGCGGCAACTAAACGTGCTATTTTGGCCGGTTTTGACGGTGTCGAACTTCACGGAGCCAACACATATCTACTCCAACAATTCTTTTCACCACACAGTAACCGTCGAAACGACCAATGGGGTGGTTCATTGGAAAACCGAATGCGATTTCCAATGCGGGTTATCGAAGCCGTTCAACAAGCCATCGCTGATACCGCTACGTCACCTTTCATTCTTGGGTACCGTTTGTCACCAGAAGAAATTGAAGAGCCAGGTATCCGTATTGAAGATACTTTGAAGTTTGTGACTAAACTTAATGACATGAACTTGGATTACCTGCACATCTCCATGGGCAACATTTGGCGGCCATCGTTGAACAATCACGATGACAAAGAGCCTTTAATTACCAAGATTCAGCGCGTTTCGCCAGACACTCCACTCATCTCCGTTGGAAACGTAAACACACCTGCTGATGCTGAAAAGGTGATGGAAGCTGGTATTACGTTTGTTGCAATTGGTCGAGAAAGCATTCGGGAACCTCACTGGGTTCAAAAAGTTGAAGCCGGTACGGAGCAATCCATTCGTTACAACTTGTCATTGGCCGATTTAGAAGAATTGGGCATCAAAACGCCTTTCTTTGAATTCTTAAAAGGAATGAACAAAGCTGGTGCTGATCAGAAATTCGACGTTAATGACTCCCAAACGAAGGCTGTCGACACAGACAAGATTGATGTTGCGTTTAGAAAGTAAACGTCCACAATAAAAAGACTAAAAGGCGTTGCTTGATCATAAAAACAGATTTAAAAAATTCAGTTCTAAAAGCCACCAAGGTTAGATAAAATCCAACTTTGGTGGCTTTCTTTGGAAAAATAAACATTTTTTTGTTATTTAAGCATCTTCTTGCTCGCTAATTTCGTTTTTTGTGAACATGCTTCAGCTCAAACGCACAAAGAACGCTGACTGCAATAAGCAGGGCAAGCCCAACTAGTGTGATTGGACTTGTCAGTATCTCCCCAGTCCTTGGAAGATGCTTATCTTTTTTGTCGGCCATCGCTTGCCGATGAGATCGCACTGCTGTTCGAGAGGTTGTTTCCGAGCTTTGCGTCTGGTTAGGCACACTCGAAGTTCGAGGCAGAGATGGTGTTACTGGGATACTTGGTTTCACTGAGGCATTAGGCATTGTTGGCGTCACCGGCGTATTTGGTGTCGTTGGTGTGTTCGGTGTCTCTGGTGCATTAGGTGTCGTTGGTGTACTTGGTGTCACCGGTGCGTTTGGTGTCGTTGGTGTACTTGGTGTCACTGGTGCATTAGGCGTTGTTGGTGTGTTCGGTGTCACTGGTGCATTAGGCGCCGTTGGTGTACTTGGTGTCACCGGTGTGTTTGGTGTCGTTGGTGTATTTGGTATTAGGGTGTTCACAAAGTCTGTCCCATTAAGCGTGCTGGTATACCCGGCAACTGATTCTTCTTTTAGTGAATATTCAAACTTATTCCCTAGTGCATCTGTCGTCGGTAAATTGGTGAACGCGTATGCCCACTTGCTAGCCTCAGAAACCTGACGTGTATCAACTTTTGTTCCATTTCGGTAAAGCTCAACGACAACCTGTGTTGGCCGTTTCCCGTCACTATTATTGTTATCTACCCATTTTTTTGTGCCGGTAATTTCCGTTTCACTTATTTTGCTGTCCTTCGCGCTAGCAAGTCCGGTTGAATTGGTCCCGCCAACGACGACATCGATAGGCGTCTTATTCAACAAGTAGCCAGTTGGCGCCGTTGTTTCAACAAACTGATAGTGACCATTTTTTAGATTATTGACCGTTAATTTCCCATTAGCATCAGTCGTCGTGTCCGCACTAATCGTGTTTCCTGAAGCGTCAACCAATTTGAAGTGAGCCCCTGGTAATACAGCATTAGTTGTTTGATCAGTCTTAACAAGACTAGCCGATCCGGTGTAACCATTAACGGTTCCGCCTGAACCCCAGTTTACTTGACCCCTACTAGTTGCATTATCTCCCGGGCCATCTGAGGTGCTGGAACTAACACTGTTTGTCCACGAATTTCCAGCTGACTGATCGACATTAGTTACTTGCACCCTATAAGTCATATTGATGGTCTGATCAATATCCCCAAACGAAAACGAAATGTGTGATCCGTCAACGGCCACCGTTGGGGTTGCAGTTCCCGTTGAGACAAAAGTGCCCTTACTGTCATAGCTACCTGTATTTGCAACAACCGAACCAGCCACAAAAGTCTGACCAGCTCCTAATTCATCCGAAAGAACTAAGTTATGTAGGCTGGTTTTATTAGGATTAACTGCCACATTCCAAGTCAATGTTGTTGGTTCATGATTGCTGTTCAAACTACCGTTATTAATCCAGCCAATCTTGTTGATAAACCATGAAGATGTTGGGTTATTGTTTGTTTGAGTACCGTTAGCCGTTAGGTAAATAGTACCCTTTCTATCGTATAACATTGAGGCCATCTTGGCAGAAAACGTAATTGTACCTGTGCTTGAGCCGGCACTGATTTTTCCTTGCCCGACAACAGTATTTTTAGCATCCGTCAAATCAAACGTTTGGTCCACACTGGTGGCTACAGTACTAGGCAACGTGAACGTTGCTGTGTCTCCCTCACTAATTGAAGTCCCGTCGGCTACCTTCCAATTGTAGACCACCTTATAACCCGTATATTTATCCAATTTAGTGTCTGAACTGACGACGTTACCCGAAGTATCCGTAATAACCGCATCACTAGCCTGCAATCCAGAAACGGCTACAGTAGCTGCATCAGCGGTCTTCAAACCAATCACGTGTCCAAGTCCGCTCATAAATATTAATGCAAAGGCCATTACCATTAAAAGCTGTTTGATAATTTTCATTTCAAAAGTTTCCTCTTTTTTTAAATCGCGCTCAGCGTTCTATTCAAAGCCATTAATTCAAAATCAGAATAATATTTCTTTATCGTTGAAGCCACATGACTCTGTTCATGCAACATTTCAAATCCGATTTGATGCACTCAGGCCAACATCACACTCAGCTAAGATACGCCAGTCAATTGAACAGTTTTTCTGTCAGTTGTGCACTATTTTGAACAAAAATAGTCAAGGGTGCTTCCTATTGTCCTATTTTACTCCAACGTTGACCTAAATATATGTATATATTAATTTTTAAGTACCTGTTCTATTTTTTCAAACGTTTAAAACGATTATTCGTATTGGTTTTTCTGAATCATTCGAATTTTTCAATGTTAACAACTTCTGCCCGTCCGCCTTTTATAGTGAGTAAATCGCCTTTTTATATGATGTATGTGATATCAAAAAAGACCTGCCAGCCTGAGAAGCTGCTGACAAATCTTTTTTCTTGATATTTATTTTGCCCACAAAAAGTCGGCTAACATGCGGTCAACCTGAGCGTTATTATGCAATAACGTGTGCTTAGCCCGCGTTCCAGTTATCTTTCGTTCATGGTATGACTTAGCACGGTCAGCAATCAAATACCTCAGTGACAACGATGAAACGTTGGGTACCGTGCCATCTGTCTGGCCGCCAATATCACCATAGATATTCAGCACATCAACCTGGTGCTTGGGGAATGTTTGGCGTAGTTTTGTCATCTGCTTGTAAGTGGCGTTCATCTTGTTTGGTTTGCCACTCTTGTCCAGCTTTAGCCCTGCAGGTTGCCGTATGGATGCTGGAACACGTTTGAAATTCAATCCTGCGAAGTGACCGGCCATGTCGACCTGTTTTTGCAATTTGGGCAAACGTTTATCCTGACCATATTCCAACATATAGTAGATTAACGAAATATTGCCAAGTGAATGACCGACCATGTTGAATTTAGTAATGTGATATTTTTTCTGTAATGCAACAACAACGTTTTTAGCCCACTGACCGTGTTTATTAAAATCAAGTTGTCGGTTATTAGCGTAGTTTACTTCCACGATTGGGTTAATTGCTCGTTTACCAATCGTTCCATCCAAATGAACATGACCAGTTTTGGAGACAAACGCACGGATAATCGTGTTGGTCGCGCCTTCCCGTTTGGCCACGCTCGTCATGTGTTCTTCAGCGTGGTAATTACTGCCACCACCGTGAAAGAAGAGCGTTGGCACTGACGATGGCACGTATTTTGCTTTTGCCTCGGCTACCCGATGTGCTTGAAAAATGCCACCACCGATGACGGCAACAAAAACTAACGCTAGCAAAGTCCAAAAGCCACGATCAATTATTTTCTGTTTCATTATGAACCTCCCCTGCCAAGATGAACCCTCGCTGACTAATTACAAACATCCGTCTTCATAATTAGCTCAGCATTCAATCTCGATGGTTACAAGATCAGTATACTGGGTTCGAGTAGGCTTAAGGCAAGGAGAAGCACTAATTTATTTGATTCGGCGAGTAAGTTTAGCTTTAACCTTTTGAAACCAGAGGAACTGACGACGACTACGTTCCATTGCTCGATAACGCTTAGGCTGCTTTTTATAAAATTCTTGATGATAATTTTCTGCCGGCCAAAACGGCTGAGCATCTCGAATTGCGACTACAATCGGTTTCGAATACCGGCCTGACTCGGCAACATCTCTTTTGGATGCTTCGGCGAGGTCACACTGTTGTTTGTTATGAACGAAAATAATTGGCCGGTATGAATCACCACGATCATTAATTTGACCGCCATCATCAGTTGGATCGATGATCTGCCAATAGAGTTTTAATAACTCCGCATAACTCATCTTGTTTGGATCAAAGACAATCTCAACGGCTTCAACATGGCCCGTCGCTTGGGAAGTTACATGATCATACGTCGGCGAATCCACATGACCACCGGTATAACCCGATAAGACAGAGATGACGCCGGGACGCAGTTCAAATGGTTCAACCATGCACCAAAAGCATCCACCCGCGAAGATTGCATGATCATACCGTGAATCCGTCAAAGCCGCCTGATGCCGAGCGTAATCATACTGCTGCGACTGTTCGCCATCTGACATTATGGACTGGTAAAAGTCAGTTACCGCTGGCGTTAAGTTGTTGCGGACAGCCAGTGGCCGCAAACTGTGCTCAAGTTCGGCAAAAACCGTAGTCGATGCTTTACCAGCGGCCAGTTGTTCTTTGGCTTTCAACAATTGTTGCCGTTCCCAATCGCGAGTGCCTGGCTCTAACAACAGGTTATAAAAGGCACTCAAGTCTTGTTCAGTTACGGTCCTCACAATATCATCCCCTTCACGTCGCCGAAATATTCTGTCTATTATTATCACCGCATCACGCCGAAATAGCATATCATTTGCTCACACGACTTATTAACCTTAATCACAAAAAAGCGTTAACCGCTCGACTGTATCTCTATACAATCAAATGATTAACGCTTATTTTGCTATCTTAAATATCGCTATCTTAAATATCGCTATCTTTATTATCATCGGTGTTATGGCGACGTTTGCGCCAGCCAAACAAACCAAACAGCATTGAGAATAGGCCTAGCCCCAAAGCTTGTAACCATGACTGCTGCCCTTCATTTGTGTGAGGCAACAGGTTCTGGTTAGTCGCTGAGTTAGCTGCAGCCCTTGACGTTGTGGCCGTTGCAGCGGTCTGTGTATCAGAACCGGTCACTGATTGAGCGGTCGATGGTGTTTGATTCTTTGACAAGGTTGACGCAGATGTTGCCGCAACCATTGTGCCGTCAGAATCCTTTACCAAACGCAACGTTTGCGGTGAGACATCATTCAGTAACAACCAAGCGCTTTGACCAGGAGCAAGATGGTAACCTGCAGGAACCAAATCACCAATATACACCCATGTGCCCGTGTAGCCACTGACTTCATGAACGGCAATGATATCACCATCAACGTCCATCAGAACTAACCTGATAGGATCCCAACTTGGCTCATCAACAATTGTTCGTGTCGATTGTGAACCGCTTGTGACTGGCACTGCATTTGACTGCAATAGTGTTGGATCACCCATCATTTGCCGGACGATTGGCGTCCCAGCTTCGTTAGCTGGCGTTTCATTAGTAGGCCGATTCCCAGTTGGTGTCACAACCGGAATAACGGGTGAAGCGCTAACCGGATTCACGGGCACCACACGCGGTGGCACTGTTTCGGTACCCTGATTTGGAATCGATGGCATACTCGCTGTCGAGACTTGCGATGGCGTTACCGACATACCACTTTCGGGTGTTGACGTTTGTGAAGTCGTTTGTGAAGTAACCACCGAAGTCACTGTCGAGGCACCACTTGCCGGCGTCGAGGCCGTCGAAGGTGCTTGGCTTGGTGACATCGATGTTGATGGACCACTTGTTGGCGTTTCGCTTGCCGCAACCTTCTGATAAACGTAGATGACATCGACACTATTGGCCGTATTCGTGCGGTCATACTGACCGCTTGCATTGGCAGGTGTTGCCACTAACGTATAACCGCTAACCGTTGCCGGCTGTGTCGTATAAGTACCACCATAATTTAACGTTTGTGAAACTGGTGTAGCAATAACATTGCCATTATCATCCACATAATGCGTGGTTACCGCTTGTTCCTTGGCATAGGTGAAATGGATATCACTCGGATTAAGGCCCACCGTGCCACTAACAGTTGCATCACTGACAAGTGTATAGCCTACAATCGCTGGTGCCGTGAAGTTATAGCCAACTCCATAGTAAGCATTCACGAGTTGAACCGTGCCAGCTGGCGTCTGACTAAACAAATCATTTCCTTGTAAGTCAGTGTAGGTCACTTTGAAAGATTCCGGGTCAGCGTTGTAATAGTAGACTACCTGATTCTTCGCCGCATCCGTTGACAAATCTGACCAGCTTCCGTTCGCAGGACCGGCCACACTCGACGCACTGACGTAATAACCAGTAATATTTACAGGAGCCGTCGTGTACTGACTATCATAATCAACCGTCGTGACTGTCGGTGCGGCCATCGTTAGTAGCTCTTGCTCATCGCCAACGGTAACACGACGCACATATGACACGTTAACATACCGGTCACCAGTGTCATCGTAAAGGAACGTCATCGTCTGCGGACGATCCGTTAGTGTCGTGGTCGTTTGGGCTGGTGTGCCAACCAACGTATAATTTGAAAAAGTAGCAGTCTGAGCCGTCACGCTATCACCATAGTGGCCAGTCAGCTGAGTTGTACCTAATACTTTTGTGGTGCCATTAACCACATAATTTACCGTAACGGGCTGGCCATCCTCACGGTCATACGTATACGTCACGGTCTGTGGTGTTAATGAGTACGTGCCTGTAGCATTAGATGGCGTCGTCTGATTCCAAACGTAACCGGTTAACGCGTCTGCCGACGTCGAATAGGCTTGACCATATTTACCAGCAGGCAGTGTTCGCGTAGAAATAACCGTCCCATCAGTTAAAACGTCTTTAACCGTTATGGCCGCCGCATCTTCCGGTTGATAGTAGAAATTAATGGCCGACGTATCATCTGTGAAGTTTACTACTTGGCTGTTTGACAGTGCCGTGTATCCGGCAATTGAAGCAGCGTCCGCGGTTTGGCTTGTGCCATAATCACCTGTTAGCGTGGTTGACGGCGCCAGCGCATTAGCCGTATTAACCAAATAATAGTTAACGATCTTCGTTTCGCTCTTCGGCAGATAGGTAAACGTCACTGTTTGACCAGCATCTGTATAACTACCTGTAGCACTTGATGAACCTTCTAAAGTGTATCCGTCAAACGTTTTAGAAGCAGTCGTATAGGTATCACCGACAGTGCCCGTTAGCGTTTGCGCGCTGGCAAGTTCAGTATTTGTCTTGCCATTAATGTAACGGACCACGACACTGCCGCTCTTCGGCACAACCTTATCATACACAAGGGTGATGGCAGGCGTGCCGTTCGCATCATACGTGCCTGTTAATGAACCAGATGTGACCTTGTCAAACGTATAACCGTCGAGACTAAGAATTTTGTTCTGGGCATCATACGCTGTCCCTGTTGCTCCGGTTAAACTACCGTCGCTAGCCAAAGACTTACCGTTTTCATCAACATAATGAATTGTCACTGATTGTGGATTGACCGTATACATTAAAGTAACGGCTGGTGTTGTCGCCTTACCTGTAGTGTCAACCGTGTACGTTCCCGTCAAAGAACCAGTGGTAACTGCTGAGAATGTGTAACCGGGAATCGTGAGTTGATCATCACTGACGTCGTATGAATCACCAGCGGCACCCGTCACAGTATTGTCTGTGTGAATCGTTTTGCCGTTGTTGTCGAGATAATGTACCGCCAATGTTTGGCTGCCACCTTGGTACTGCAGAACAATATCTTTCGCCGTAGACTTACCAGCATTATCAACACTAAATGTGCCTTTAAGGTCACCCTGCTGAACTTTAACAAACGAATAACCAGGAATGCTAATCTCTTTATTAGTCGCATCATAACTAGTGTTGGTCTTGCCGGTCACTGTGTCGGTGGTGTGAATTGGATGACCATTTTGATCAACATAGCTGACCGTTACGCTTTGACTATTGGCCTTATAACGAAGCGTGACCGTCTGCCCATCAGAAGTCAGTTTACCTGACAGTAACGACGCGTCATCAACATCCAGAGTATAACCCGGAATAGCTGGTTCATAATCACTGACATTGTATGTGTCATCTTGTAGACCGGAAAGTGTCTTGCTGTCCGCTAGCGTCTTTGAAGAGTCATCTTCGTCTACATAATTCACCGTTAATGATGCCGCAGCTTTCACAGGTGTCGATACTTTTTTGTAGTGGAAGGTTACCGTGTTGGTTGCCCATGAACTTTGATCATAGGTAACGGTCACGGAGCCATCGTTGTTAACAACATCCTGACTACTAATCGAAACCGTCGGCGTCCCTGTCACTTCGTACCCGTCAATCGCTACTGGTGACACTGTTTTGGTACTACCATCGGTCGTGTTGTTAACGGCCCACGACATACTCTGATGAATCTGATTCCCATTTTCGTCTACATACTTCGTGGTGAAACTATTTAATGCCGCCTCACCAAACGTTTTTACGGCAATATTGCCAGACGTTGAAATGGAGCCATCTGTATAAAATGTCGCGTTAGGGGCCAAAATATTCCCTGTTAACGCAGCGTTGTGGGTGACCAAACTGACAACGTCGGGCATGTTCCAAGTGACGTTTGCAGCTGTATCAGCATCCGTTTTGCCATTAACTGAGATGGTAGTCCCAGCAATCGCAACGGAATCTCCAACCACATTAATGATGATTTTAGCTGTTCCACCGGAACTATTTGTCACATTGGTAATGTTGATCGCGCCACTTCCGTAAGTAGTACCAGGAAAGTCTGAACTGTTCAGCACAAACACGTCTTCATCAGCACCATCGACGCCTTGTAACGTCAGATTAGGATTTGAAGAACTTGGTGTAATCACTTTTGCGCCCGCCGTTTGCTGTAAGGCACTCAGTTCATTGGATTTGCTTGCTAAATATGCTTTAGCAGCAGTAAAAAAATCTGTTGTATCAATTTTATAAATTTGATGCGTATTAGACCAATAGTTGCTGTAGACACTTGCATCATTGTTGATATAAATTTTTCCAGTCGGATTAGCATTGTCTAATTCAACCAGATCACCACCAACAATGATTTGCGGATAATCAGTGTACTGTGAAGCACTGCTACCAGATGATCCCGATAAGGTCAAGTTTCCACCTGCAGCAATCCGATAGGTGCTCCCGATGTTTTGCGCTGTTAAACTATCAAACGTAAAAATAGTGAAATGCTTTGTGACACCTAAGACACCATCAGAAGGCGTCGTGCTTTCAGAATAACTACCCGATAAGTAATAAACGGGTGATACATAAGTGTTTGGAATAAGTCCAAATCCGCCAAACGTCGTCCCTTGTTTGTACAAAATTGTCCAACCATTGTACTGAATCGAGTCACCGACACCCTCTTGGTAGCCATTGACGAATCCAGTCGCATCCATCCGAACAATTTCTTGAGGTGTCCCAGTTGCTTGATAAGCGCTGGTTGCTGCCGATTCGGCTGTTGCCACGTCACTGTCAGTGGCAGTGTCCGATATAGACGTCACTGTAACGTTACTATTGGTAGTTGACGATGTGGTCTGACTTTTGTTAGTTGTTGAAACTGCGTCATGGACACTGGCTACATTACTTGAACTTTCAGTACTAGAGAGACTGCCCGTTGACTGCGCAGTCGATGCACTTGTTGATTCGGTCGTCTGCGCACTGGTCGCTGACTGAGAAGCCGTGTTAGAAACACGCTTTTGAGTGATCGAAACTGCACTAGAAACAGTCGACTCGCTATTATTTGTTGATGCAGCACTGGTCTGAGACTGATCACTATTGTTTGTACTACTTGGACTATCCGTTTGTTGGCCTGATTCACTGGCCGAACTTTCACTGTTTGCCTTATTTGATGTTACCGACGTACTATCCGATGAAGCTGTCGATTGACTTTGCGTAGTACTCGACGCTGAACTACTAACTGCTGAATTTTGACCAGCAGTTGTCGTAGCATCGCTTGTATCGCCGTTTGACGCCTGTGCCGATTTTGATGCCGTCGAAGTAACAGCAGTTGTTTGAAGTGTTGATGTTGTATTGTCGCTATCAGCATTAGCGACCGTTGTCAGTGTCATGCCGGTAGCAAACGTAATTACGGCGACTCCAGCAAACACCCAGCGCTTTCCCGCTTTATACATTCGATAATGTAACTTTCGATTTTGATACAATCCAGGCATAACTCTCCTTTTACTTCTCTCACTTAATGCTGATTGATGTTAAAAAACAATTTCGCTCAAAATTAATCCAAATAAATAATTAAGTTGCAAAAAAGTTAAATAACTCTACTCAATTGATTGTTTTAACACCTTTGCTTACAAAATGAAAGTGCTACACTCGCTTCTTTAAATAGTTTGCAAAAGATTTAATTATTGCGCATTTTTGCTACTATGTTAATTTATCGGCCAATTATTTCGGGTTAAAAAATGTTTATATTAAGTTGTATCAGACAGATAATAAGCGAACCTTAAAGCGTCCACGTTTCAATAAATTCAAGTCGTCAGACCGTCATTTAGGATTGTTGTCATTTCGGGGCAAATAAAAAAAGCTTCAATTTTCGTTTCGTCACAAATTAAATGTGAGTCACAAAAACTGAAACTTTTTCGTCCATCGAGACAAACGTTTGCATTGTACCTTCAGACGATTTTCTCGTGGACTTTTCTTAAATTAATTTACTTATACATCCGAACACATTCTTCAACCAGATCCCAGAATTTATCTAGGTCCAGCGTAATACCGACCTTAGTATTTGGTTCTTCTTTCATCACATGATGCATGTCGCAAACAGTCCGACCATAACAAGGCCCGCGGTTGATATCGACATCGACATACACAGATTCTGTCTTGAAAATATCCGGCTCAATCAAGTAGCCGATGGTAGTGGCATCATGAACAGGACCAGCCTTCAAACCAAATGCCTCAAACTGTGTCTTCAACGTGAAGTTCATCATATCGCTAAACAGCTTACCGGCAGTATTGCCCACATCTTCCATTCGTTTGATGATGTCAGGCGTACAGATTGTCTGTTCGGTTAAGTCCAAGCCCATCATGGTAATTGGCACGCCAGCGCCGAAGACAACCTTGGCTGCTTCTGGGTCAGCAAAGATGTTGAATTCAGCAGATGGCGTAAAGTTTCCAGTCCCATATGCGCCACCCATCAGAACAATTTCCTGAATCTTTGAGATGATGCGCGGTTCACGACGCATAGCAACGGCAATGTTTGTTAGCGGTGCAGTTGGTACCAACGTGATGTCACCGTCACTTGCCATCAAGGTATCAATAATAAAATCAACCGCATTCTGCTTCTCAGCTTTGCGATGTAACGGGCCAAACGTCAGGCCATCCAAACCAGTTTCGCCATGAATGTTGCCGGCAACCACCTGTTGGCGAACCATTGGTTGTGGCATCCCCGCATATATCTTCGTATCAATGTCCAATAATTGTGCGACATTTAATCCATTACGCACTGTCTTAGCCAACGTCTGGTTACCCGCCACAATCGTCACGCCCAACAAGTCAATTGCTGGATGCGCAGCTGCCATGAATAATGCAATCGCATCATCGTGGCCTGGATCACAATCAAGAATAATTTTACGTCCTGCCATTTTTACTTCCTCCTCGAATTTCAGTGATGCTCGGACCTTCCCGAGCTTCGGCACCACTCTTCTAAACGTGCACCTTACTTCTGAATCCTGTGCATAAGCTACAAGTCAAAGCATTCGGAAAATCACCGAATCATTCGCCTTGTTTCTTATTGCTCGGATTCAACCCGAAGTAAGGCATCACTCTTCTAAAACGTGCACCTGTCGCTCAAGGCCCTGTGCATAACCCAAAGCCGTCAACCCACAAGCAAAGTGCGCTTGCACGTTGCCACCTTTACGTTATTGCTCGGACCTTCCCGAGCTTCGGCACCACTCTTATGCTTTACATTATATGTAAGCGGTTGCTATCATAAGTATGAGAAATCTCACAGTTGAGGTAAGAACATGCAGGAAATCGATAATCAGGATGTTATTAACAATTTCATCACCACATCAGGGTACGACGGCCAATTTTCGTTTGATCCACAACAAGACACCAAGCTTTTCCACATTGCGGCGAATGATTTCATTGTCAAAGCCGGTGCCCCGTTAACGTACCTATTTTATTTAGTTAAGGGCAAAGCGAAACTGTATGACGTGCTGGCAAATGGTAAGGTTTCGCTCATCGACTTCTTTACACCGCCTTGCTTTATTGGCGAAATGGAACTTATCGAACAGCGACCAGAAATTGCTTTCAGCATGCAAGCCATCACCGACTGTTGGTGTCTGGCGCTACCCATCCGCCCATTGCAGAAAAAGTTACTAGCCGATCCAATCTTTCTGCGGCAAATCTGTCTGTACTTCGTTCACAAAAACTACCGAACCGTTAAAACCGCTGGCAATAACGCGGCCTTTCCCGTTGCCCAACGTTTGGCATCCTTTATTCTATTAACAGCTCACGACGGCCTCTACAGTGAGAAACACGTACAGGTAGCCGAATTTTTAGGTATCTCTTATCGGCATTTGCTCTATGTGCTCGCACAATTTGTGAAAGATGGGTACCTCGTCAAACAACAACATCACTACAAGATTACAAATTTAGATGCCCTAACGGCGCTTGCACAGGATGTAAACGAAAGCACCAACTAGCTGAATACACAGTTAGTTGGTGCTTTCTGATGTTTATAGATTAGTAATCTAACGTGTGAGGGATAATCCATCAACGCAACTTTAGTCGTTAGTCAATTTGTCCTTCAAATCGGAAACGCCCTCTTTGACCTTGCCTTTGCCTTCATCCACATTGCCGCTCACTTTGTCACCAGCATCGCCAGTGATAGCGCCTTTAACTTGTTTAGCCTTACCCTCTGCTTGATCAGTTAAGGCATCAAAACGTGACTTAATATCCTCCATCTGATCCTTATCCTGGAAGATCATGTAAGCTAGAGCAATGTTGGCTGCAACACTAAAACCGAGTAATAAATTTTTCATCTAATCGCTCCTTAAAGGTTGTCTGAAGTATCCTACTATCATTAGCTTAGCTAAATCTGAAATTACGTTCAAAAAATATGCCTGCCGACACTGATTTCCTTGAAATCTAGGCGTGACAGGCATTTTTACCATTCTAATCGAACTCAACAGCATCAACTAGCTACTTTTTCTTATCCGTTTTTGTCTGGTCGCGCCACTCTTCGGCTGTCAATAAATCTTTAACGTGTAACTTAATTGATGTCACCGTGTAACCAGTCATCGACCGAACAGCGGCAGTAATCTTACGCGTGATTTTATCGAAAATATCGTTGGCATCCTTACCATATTCAAGTGTGCCGTCTAACTCTAATTCGACTGTCTTTTTATCTTCATCAATATCAGCAGAAACGCCTTGTTCAGGTTTATTGACGCCCATCTGGTTTGAAATATTGTCGAATAGGCCACCCTTTAATTCCAAGACGCCATCGACTTCTTGCGCGGTCTTGCCTGCAATTTTTTCTAACACATCGTTATCAAAAACAAGTTCCTTTTTTGTCATCGCTTCAGCCATCTTTATAACCTCCGTTAGTTGCGCGTGATGTCATAGGTGATGTTCAAACTGCTTATTCAACTTCTTTTGTTTCTGTTGAATGTGATGAATTTGGTTTACCTTTTGTTTGATCCTGCCATTCCCGTTTGCTCATCACATCATTGATGTGTAGATTTAACTCCACAACATCCAAGCCGGTAAAACTTTGAATGTCACGAACAACGCGCTGAGTAACCTGTTCAAATAATTGGCGGATATCTTTGCCATACTCAACGGTGGCGTGCATATCCAAAGCCACTTGTTTTTGGCCAACCTCTGCATCTATTCCTTGTGTCGGATCCGCTTGGTTTCGAAAGCGATCAGTAATGCCGCTAAGCATGCCACCATCTAGTGACAAGACACCATCAACATTTCGTGCGGCCAATCCGGCAATCTTTTCAATAACGCCATCGTCGTAACTTAATGTGTGCTTTAACTGTGATTGTGCAGCTTGTTTAGTGTTTTCCATTATCGATTCCCTCCATAACAAAACGGACCTAACTTAACTAGACAAAAATTGATTGATGCGACGCTTGATTGTTTGTCGATCGACTACTCGACTGTACTTACCAATTAACGTACCAACTAAAGCCAATACCGCAACCACAATCATGCTCCAAAAACCGGCCAGTACCCACGCCAGACCAAGTACCAGCCCGACGATGGTGCCAAACATCGGACGACTCATGAAACCACCTCCTTTCGCTAAACCACCCGTGCCTTCTGGTCAGGATTGCGAAATGCTTCAATTGTCACCTGACGTTTACGCAACTTAAATTGCAAACTGTCTTTAAGATACTTATTGACCACTGCCAACACTGCTTCGCCCAAATCATCATATCTGGGCGTGTCTTGTGCTAACGCGGTGCCATGCACTTTAACGTCTGCCCGCCGCTGTTTGGCGTGTGCACGAATATTTACCTCAAGATGCCCTACGTCAACAGCATCTTCAATCCGAAGTTTCAAATCCTGCTCAATTGCATTGACAGGTAATCGCACAACGCCACGAGAGCCATGGAACTCGATCATACCAACTGTCCGTGGTTTAAATAAACCAATCAACAGAATAATTAACCCGACCAACGCAATAAAGCCACCAGCCACAATCAACCCAATCATGGCTAATTTTGTGTTGCGATTCATGATGCTAACAAGCCAGTCAGAGACATAGCCGATGTTTGTATTCATGGCCACTAACAGACATCCAATCACTAGCGTCAAGAAACCTGTTAGCCCAACTAACCATTTTGTTGGCGCCTTCATTGCCTAACCTCCTTTCCTTTTATTGTGTACATATTATCCAATCCATAAGTAACCTTTCAAAAAATATGTCTGTCGCTAAAAAAGTAGTGAATCATAAGGAATTACCTCACAATTCACTACTAATCTTTCTAATTATTAAAATCGGTCAACCCTCGTTCAAAAATAACCGTTTCATCATTTTGCATGATTTGTTTGAAACTTAGCTTTTCCAATAACCTTCTCGAGGCTTGGTTATTTGGATCAACATCTGCCTTTAGCACCCTGACGTGCTGCTGTGACAAAAACTCAATCAATGCTTTAGCGCCTTCAAATGCATACCCATGCCGTGCAAATAGCGGATTGATTGTATAGCCTAGCCACATTGTGTCACCCTCCAGTTGCAGATAAAAATCACCCAACAACTGATCCATTTCAGGTTTTACAAACGCAAATTGTTTTCCCTGCGTAAGTGTTGGATTTGATAATAGTGCATCTACGGCCTCCGCTTTACTCAGTCCTTTAAATCCCTGATACTGCATCCAGTCAAGGTTGTTATGGTAGCTCAAAAAGGCATCAACTTCATGAGCCAAAAAGGGACGAATTATCCCCCTCCTAGTAATTATTGATAAGTTACAGATCTCTTTTTCATTCATTTGTGTTCTCCATCAATTACGGTATGTGCAGTATCGTAATTATACGGCCAGTTTTGGCCTCGCTTCGTCGTTTTCACGTATCTAATTGGCTCCTCATAATGAGCCAATTGTGAGTCATCCTTATCGGTGGTAATTTGAAGTTAGCCACTTTATATCAAAAGAGGAAAAATCTAAAATGAACTACTCAAAAATTGATATTCATAGCCATTATGTCACTCCTGGCTATACAAAATTTTGTCAAAAACAGTTTCATGGTCTCGCTGGTGATGTCGCTGAGCCCAAATGGCAAGTAACAGACACACTGTCACTTATGCAACGTGAGCACATCGCTTACTCCGTTTTATCAGTTTCTATGCCACACATTGCATATCATCAGGATGCCCAAGCCACTGCCGCCTTGGCCAACGAAATCAACACGTTTGGTAGCCAAATTCATCACAATCATATTGACAAACTTGGTTATTTTGCAACAGTCCCCTTGCCGTTTGTAAACGAAAGTATCGCGATTATCAAAAGCGCGCTATTTTATCAGCAAGCGCTTGGTGTTGTATTGCCCACCTCAGCACAAGGCATCTACCTTGGTGATCCCCATTACGACGCAATCATGCAATTACTTAATGACGTTGGTGCAGTCGTATTGATCCATCCAAACGACCCCCCGAAGACACCTTATCATGTTGATGAAAAATTTCCGCACCCAATTTACGATTTCTTCGCGGAAACAACTCGCACCTTCTTGAATTTAGTGCAAAATCGAATTTTCATCCGTTACCCTAACATTAAATTTATCATTCCACACGGTGGCGCAGCCCTCTCTGTCTTAGCACCGCGGACACTAGGCGCCAAGATGTTAAACCACCGTTTGCAAACGGACGAAGTTGACGTGACTGCAGCTATGAAACATGTTTATTTCGATGTCGCTGGCCGTGTTTTACCCAGCCAACTGCCCGCGCTACTACAAATTGTAAATTCGAAGCAGCTCTTGTATGCCTCCGACTACCCATACACACCAAAGCCTGTTGTTCTCGGGCTTAACAGCGCTTTAGCGCACACGCACTGGTTAACAGACACACAGCGTCAGCAACTCTATTTTCAGAATGCGCTTAGGTTACTTGATTTAGATTAAAAGGTGTTATTCGTTGAGAAATTAAATGAGAGCGAGACATAACACGTTTTGGCTTTCTCAGGTAACGCGAATAAGGTGTTTATGGGTGTTTTTCCCATGAATGCCTTATTCGCGTTAGATGAGCAAAAGTCAGTGTTATGTCCCGCGTTTGCGGCAATTTTTCATCCGCATGACCTTTTGCGGTTGAAAAAAATTGCTTGTTGACATTTCATTAGAAATTGAGTTAAGGCGTTATGTTCCAGTTTCTTTTTAATCATTATTTTGCAAATTTTTGTGCAATTGATGAAGCTGCTGGATTCGTTTGAGACTGATTGACAGCTTGTTGCAAACTAAATGAACCCGTTGACTGATTAACCCAATCAGCACCACTCACTGCAGAAGGCATCGCGTACATTTTAACCGTGTCACCGGTAATTGTATAACCAACGTTAGAAATACCATTATTTGTGTTAAGAACGTGAACCTGCCCATCATCACCAGGCGTTATGTTGCCCCATTTAGGATCTGCGTTAACAATGGATAATTGACTCATGTCTGCCACATTACGATCCTGACCGCTTGCCAATAAAATGGCAGCTGCCGTTTGAGCAGTTGATGATTGCTGTGGTGCCTGTGAACTGGAAGTTGCTGAGGCTTGTTGAGCGACCTGTAAGTTACCATTGGCTGAGGATTGTTGCGCTACAGAAGACTGATCAGTCGTTGTACTTGCAGTCTTGGTCGTCACAGATTGTGTAACCGGTGCCGAGTTCTTCGTTGATTCAATAACGCTTGACGACTGGGTTGTGGGAGCCAATAAACTGGCAGTCGTTGTTGCAACATTTGACGATTGTGAACTAACGGTGCTACTTGAATCAGTATTAACCGCTTGAGTCGACGGTTGCACATTTTCTACTGAGCTTTCCGCAACATTATTAACGCCGCTATTCACTGCTGTAGTGTCGTTTGAGGCACTCGTCTTCTGACGAGACTGACTCGCATTGTCTTTAACGACTTTTCCCGACGTCGTATGTACACTACTGCTCGACGCACTTGTTTTTGCCGTTGATGACGCTGAACAACCAGCTAACACAACAACCGCTAATAAACCAGCCGACGCAATCTTAATCCCCTTTATTGTCATGTCATTGACCTCCCAAATTCATGCGCTCTTCTATAGTTCAAATGTTACGCTAGTGTTACTTAGGTTACAATAGTGTTTCACAACTTCATTCTTTCTTAAACACTTACATGCCATTTAGCCAAACTAGATGATAAATTTAAAATTTCAATCCGTTAAGTACGCAAACGAACGCAAAATGTCTTAAAATAACCTCGAAGGGAGTGTTCTACATAATGAAATCTACTGTATTTATAAAAGCAGGCAAAGCTGAAGTTAAAGACATTGAAAAACCAACAGTTCAGGCCTCGGATGACGTCATCATCCGGGTTGTGCGGACTTGTGTTTGCGGATCCGATTTATGGGCTTATCGTGGTTTAGAAGATAAAGCTGCTAATTCTGAAAACACTGGTCATGAAGCTATCGGTGTCGTTGAAGAAGTTGGTAGCGCAATCACTACTGTTGTTCCCGGCGACTTCGTTATTGCACCATTTACTCACGGTTGTGGTCATTGTGCCGCTTGTCGTGCCGGTTTTGATGGTGACTGCCAGGACCATGACGATAACTTTAGTGAAGGTGTGCAAGCTGAATACATTCGTTTTGCGCATGGCGAATGGGCCCTGGTTAAAATTCCTGGCAAACCAGAAGATTACAGCGAAGCCATGTTAGATTCACTGTTGACGCTCGCTGATGTTATGGCAACCGGTTATCACGCCGCTCGGGTAGCCAACGTTCACGCTGGTAGTACCGTCGTTGTTGTTGGTGACGGTGCCGTCGGTCTGTGTGGTGTCATTGCTGCTCAAATGCGTGGTGCCAAACGGATTATTGCAATGAGCCGGCACGAAGACCGTCAAAAGCTCGCCAAAGAATTCGGTGCCACGGATATTGTTGCAGAACGTGGTGACGACGCTGTTAAGAAAGTCATGGAACTCACTAACAATGATGGTGCGGACGCTGTGCTCGAATGTGTCGGCACTGAGTTATCCAACGAAACTGCAACCCAAGTTGCTCGTCCAGGTGCTATCGTTGGTCGTGTTGGTTTGCCCCATGAGCCAAAAATGGACATGGCGCCTTCCTTCTACAACAATATTTCAATTGCGGGTGGTCCTGCTTCTGTTACAACCTACGATAAGAGCGTCCTGTTAAAGGCTGTGCTGGATGGTGATATTCACCCCGGTAAAGTTTTCACCAAGTCATTCAAACTGGATGACATCGACGATGCCTACAAGGCAATGGCTAATCGTGAAGCCATCAAGTCATTGGTTGTTACTGACTAGTAATCGCAATTTATAATAAAAAATAATCTCGTGTCCAGCGACTCTTACTGTCGTTTGGCACGAGATTTTTTTGTGTTAAATTGGTTGGTTTACGGCAAAGTGATTTCAAACAACTTGCCGTTACGCTGACTGAAAACGCCGTTCCATGGGACCGGGTTCAACCCGCTAAAAAACGCGGTTTTCACACCTTGATTATGAGCCGAAAATCACGTCTCATAAGTCATCCCGCAACACTAAGCGGCCCAGTTCTTGCCGCCAAGTGTTGCCGACACGGAACTATGTTTTCAGCCAGCTCCACTCCTGTAAGAAGCCCAAACTGGCTGTAAGCTATTGTTAAAAGATTCCACACAAAAAATGAGCTGAAGGGCGTCAGCATTGATACCGAGCCGTGAAAGTTGTGTTAATTCGAATGGCTCTCTCAAATTTACACAACGGACTGTCGTGAAGACTGTTATGAAGTGACCCCCTGTCAAGAGCCGAACTCCAATTTTTTTCGATTCCATCATTGGCACTAACAAACTTCAGATGCCCCTGTCTCTCGACATTTAACCACTCTGTTATACGAGGATTGGCTACCTCAGGTTAATGGTCCTGTCGAAGGCGTTGTAATCTCGGTTCGTGGATCACAGATCGACGCTAATGTGTATGGCCATACACATTAACAACCTGTGCCATAAAGTCTTTATCGCAATTCGCCAGACCGTTATGCGTCTGAAGCTTGTTGCTACCAACATGGATTCGTCGTGGCTGGGTTCGGTTGTCCTAATACCTTGTTGTTAGTTTAATCCGCAATTCCTGTACCATCTGTTTAATCGGCAATGCGTCCGGTCTCCATACCCCAAATATAGCCAGCCAGTTTTCTTGCAACTGCCGTAACGGCCACGTTATATGGCTTCCCAGCTTCAATCATTCTGTGAAAAGTTCGCTGAAGATGAGCCGATGCCCGGTCCGCATAGCTAATGACGCTGGCATCTTGTCCTACTTGCCGGGCCTTTACTAGCCGCCCTTTATAGCCGACGCGTCCCTTTACCAGAGCTTGACTAGCCTCAACCAGCGTCGTCCGAACAACGGAGTTGCCTTGCTTGGTGATTGAACCCTTGTGCGTGTGTTCACCACTGGAATGTTCCGATGGATTTAGCCCGGCATACGACATAAACGCTGGTGCACTTGGAAACCGTTCAAAGTCCGAAATCTCAACTTGAATCGTCATGGCATTCATTGTTGAAAGGCCCTTCATGCAACACAGCCGGTTCACTGGTTGTTCGTAACGTTCCTGGTGCGAGAATTTTTCAATCAGCTGGTCGTAACGCGCGATTTTTTCAATCAGTTCCGCCAGCTGAATCAAATATTCATCTACTGCCAGTTGGAGCGTATCAGACAACTTCAAGGATTTGATCCACTCAATGTGGGCTTGTGTCCATTTGGTCTTGGTACCTTGGTACTGAAAGCCATGCCGCAAAATTAAGGCGCCAAGCTGTTGCTTAATGCGGGTTGCGGACTTCTTCTGCGTATTACGCATCCGCATAAATTCCTTGACGTCATCATCTTCTTCATCCGGAATGTGTACGGAGCGGTATGTGTTAGCGGCCAGATTACGGGCAATCATCTTCGCGTCCATCTTGTCATTTTTAATCCGCTTATTCTTACCGGAGCTGTACATTGTCGAAGGCGCCATAATCACGCAGTTAACGCCAAGTATCTGTAATGACTTGCTTAGTGAGAAGCCTAGAACACCGGCCTCATAACCAGTCAGAAATTCGGTTCTCGATCCAAGTTCCTCCGATAAGCGATCAACAAACTTTTCCACTAGCTTAGGATCCGACGCACACTTAGTTTCCCGGATGATTTCACCAGTGTCTTTATCTAATGCACAGAGACTGAAGCTTGCTTTGTGGACATCCATACCTACGTAAACTACACTTGTCATTGTGGTGACCTCCTATTGTCTTATGGGTAGGGTTGTGTGTTCTTCTTCTAAAGACATTATCAACCTGAATCCCCGAGTCGACAATCTAGGGGGTCACTTCATATTATCTCGGCTTTTCACGAGGCTTTGCGGCGAGGTGAAAGACCGTGCACTTCGGGCTTGATCCGGTCCCACGGCGAGCGTGTCAATGTTGACAACCGTAGGCGTCATCTATCACCACTTAAATCAGCGGCAACTCCCGATCTAGAATCTGAAATGCTTCGGCAACGTTTGAATAGTTGAAAATATGGTCAAAGTACCGTGTTCCAGCAATCATCGCAGATAACTGGCTACGCTTCGCATTATGCAAAATAATCACTGGTTTATGCAAACGTTCTGCAGACGCTAGTTCATAGCCAACGCCCAAACTTGGATTGGAAGTTTCCGCAACCATCAGATCACATTCTGCCAACCAGCTCATATCACGATTGCGAATGTAATCATCGTCCAATTGGTTCTGCCCTGCCACGGACAGGCTGTAATCACCAATATGCTCTGTCAACACCTGGTTATTTAAGTTTAGATGATCGATTAACTGGCGATAGACCTCAACATCATCCCGGCCACCACGAATCGATGCAGCAAAGTAAATTTTCATCAATTCCCACTCCTTATTAAGGCTTGAAAAATCCAGTAAAAATATAAAATATGCCTTTATAATATACTTTTGGTCAAATGCTGGGACAATCACGCTTCTACTGACCCTACTGATTATTTGTTTGATGGACACATCCATCTATTAAAATGATTGCAATTTCTGCCTTAAACATAAACACGCCACCACCACATTCTAGCAATGTGATAGCGGCGTGTTTTTAACTATAGCTTACCAAGCAACTGGTCCCTCAGTGTTAGAGAATGTTGCATTGTCTTTGTTGTTCCAATCAGTTGCTAATTCAATCGTACGGGCTACACCATGTGTAATCGGTTGGGCGCCCATGGACTTAGCCCGATCTGGGGTTGAGCCGCCAAACTCAGTAGCAACCATTCCTGGATCAATAGCGTTTACTGTAATGTTCAATTGTTCGCGTTGCATTTCCTTGGCCAATTGCACCGTGAACATGTTCGCAGCAGCCTTAGCAGATTGATACCCAACAGCAACCGCCTGATACACAACAGACTCCGGATTAAGTGCCTCAGTTTTAGAACCCATCATGCTTGAAATATTAATGATTTTTGCCTGTGGTGCCTTTTTCAACAGTGGCAACATCTTCTGGGTGACATCAATCAACCCAAAATAGTTGATACCAAAATCTTTTTGCAATGTATCGACAGAAACATCAGACGCTTTTTGTCCAAAATCAAACACAGCACCAGCGTTGTTGATCAGCACTGACAGGTAGCCAAACTTATCGGTCAACTGTTTGGCAGCCTGAGTAACCGAATCCGGGTTTGTCACATCCAGTTCAACAACGTCCACAGAAAAGCCTTCCGTTGCCAACTGATCAGCTGACTGCTGACCTTTGACTAAATTACGTGAACCTAAAATAATGTGCTGCCCCTTCGCCGCCAACTCACGAACGATTTCGAGCCCCATGCCGCGATTACCACCAGTTACCAAAGTTAATGTTTCATTATTTGTCTGTGTCATTTTAATGTCCTCCTGAATTTATAACTAACAACTATTTTCTTATCAGCTTGTTTCATAACTGAACAATTGTTATCCTACTCTGCTGGTGTTAGACTAGCGCAAGACATTTAGTAAACTTTTTAGGAGAAATTTTATGCAATCAATTCGAGACGTAGCCGACCGGTTCAATATCACCTATGACACCCTTCGTTTTTACGAAAAACAGGGCCTACTCAAAAACATTCAACGTAATGCAAATGGCCAACGCGAATACTCAGACCATGATGTTGACGAACTCGATAAAATCGTCCATCTGCGACAGTTAGGTGCGACTATCGAAGAAATTAAGCATTTGCACACACTGTTAGATTCCGCCAATAAAGCCGCTGACGCCTATGATGAAGCCATTGCATTACTCAAGCGACTCAAGGCCGACACAGATGATAAGATCGCTCAACTTCAGGAACAACAAGTTTATCTCGATCATAAAGTTGCCCGCTTCGAACATGAACGTGCAATATTAACATCAGTGAAAAAATCAGTTTCTACACATTAAAAACCACAGTGACAAAGTCTGCGTCAATAACCCTGATGACAAACTTTGTTGCTGTGGTTTTTTATTCGGCAAGACAGCTAATTCAGCGATACTGCCGGCATTTCCATGATAACTTTCCCCTTAGCATGTCCCGACATAGCGTAATCGATCGCCTCAATCGCGTCATCGAAATTAAAATTACGGTCAATGACTGGTTTAAGAGCACCCGCTTCAACAAATTTAGTCAAGTTGGTAACCTGATCGCCGTCAGCATCCATAAAAAGAAAATGATAGTTCACGCGTTTTTGTGCAGCCAACTTGGTGATTTTGTGTGCAACTAGCCCAAACAGACGCGCTTTAAACCAGCCCAATTGTTGCTCACTGGCAAACTTAGCATCTGGCAAGCCTGCTAAGGAAACAACCGTTCCACTAGGTTTGACGATTTGAAGAGCCTTTATCAAGTCATCCCCACCCTGCGTGTCCAACACGGTATCATAATCGTGAAACACATCTGAAAAATCAGTGGTGTGATAATCAATAATCTCATCCGCGCCAAGCCGTTTGACCAGATCGTAACCCTTCTTACTGGCAGTGGTCGCCACATAAGCGTCCATCTGTTTCGCCATTTGAATAGCAATTGTGCCGACACCACCAGCACCAGCCAGAATCAAGATTTTTTTCCCTGACGTTAGCTTCATCCGCTCATGTAATGCCTCGTAAGCAGTCAACCCGACCAATGGTAGTGCAGCGGCTTCACTCATTGATAGCGACTGCGGTTTGACTGCAATATCCGTTTCATCAACCGCCATAAAGTTGGCAAACGAGCCAGGACGATCATTTCGCGTTCTACCGTATACATCGTCACCCAAGTTAAATTTCGTCACATCACTGCCAACCCGCACAACAGTGCCCGCAAAATCATAACCCATCACGAACGGAAAACCCGGTTTCTTCTTCATGACAATATTGACGTTACCCTTGCGAACACGGTTATCTACCGGGTTATAACTGGCAGCTCGAACATTAACCAATAAATCGTGAGCGCCAATCGCTGGTATTGTTGTCTCCGTCAGTTCTGGTGCAGTCCCCTTTTTATTAATTAAAACTGCTTGCATCACTTTATCCATGTGTTTCCTCCTGTAATTTCTCAATTATCTTGATTAAATTCGTTAATTTAGAAAAGTTTGAGCGAATATCAACTGAATAAAAATTCATCGTGCCATCTTTACGTTGATTAATCAGCCCAGCATCCCGCAGTATCTTGAGATGATGCGAAACGGCAGGGCGTGACAAGTTAACGGCCTTTGTAATTTCACCGACCCTCAATCCTATCTCACAAGTTGTGCCAATCAATGCCATGATGATTTGCTGACGGGATTCATCCCCCAGTGCAACAAACATCGTCTGGCACTCGGAAAAATTTTGACGGGCGATCGATAAATATTCTGTTGAAATTTGATTTGCCATATTAGTCTCCGTTTCGTTGAATGGTTTAAACAAACGAACCGATCGAATGAACGTAGTGTATCCTGTTTTGATATTCGCGACAACATTGAGAAAGAAAATCGAGACGAATGAAATCTGTTAGACTATGAATAAATAAACAACAGAAAGGATTCCCAATCATGACTGAACCTAAAGAAATGCACAACGGTGACTTATACCTGCAGGGTGACCCAGAAATTCTGGCAACGCAGCGACAGGCCATGGAATTACTTTATGACTATAATCAGACTCGCCCTAGTGAACAGGATAAACGTAATGCCCTGCTTAAACAGATGCTGGCTGAGGTAGGCGATGGCTGTTACATTGAACCACCATTTCACGCAAACTTTGGTGGTCATCATGTCCACTTCGGCGATCACGTATATGCCAACTTTAATTTAACCTTGGTGGACGACACCCACATTTACGTCGGCAGTCGCACACTGTTCGGTCCAAACGTCACGATTGCTAGTGCTGGTCATCCGATATTGCCATCTTTGCGAGCAAAAGGCTATCAATACAACATGCCGATCCATATTGGTGAAAATTGTTGGTTCGGCGCTGGCGCGGTTGTTGTTCCTGGTGTCACTATTGGTGATAATACGGTGATTGGAGCCGGCAGTGTCGTTACTAAAGACATCCCTAGCAATGTTGTCGCAGTTGGTAATCCTTGTCGCGTAATGCGTGAGATCAACGAGCACGACCGCGAATATTATTTCAAAAATCGGCGGATGGACAGCCAACACTTATCAGACATGCAATAGAAAAGTAGACCACATTGTCACACTCTCTAACTTGGAGAAGTGATTGATGTGGTCTACTTTTTAATATCGTTCGACTGTTTATCCTGTGTCGGTTTAAATTCGAATGGTTCTCTCGAGTTTACAACACGGACGGTCGTATCTTCACGAGGCTTTACGGCAAGGTGAAAGACCGTGAACTTCGGGCTTGAACCGGTCCCACGACGAGTGTGTCAATGTTGACAACCGTAAGCGACTATCGTCTAAATCTCATGTACAACAGGCGTCAAGTTGATATCTTGAAAGGTGATTTTGCTGAGTGATGAATCAATCTGCTTAACCGTCATCGTTAAGCACGTCGAATCTTGCAAATACATGGTCCGTTTGGACAGATCGTAACCCGTCCAGTACTGCGTGTAATCAGTAACCGCCGTTGCTTCAGGGGTTCGGCTCAGCCCTTTAGGAATCATCACCGTTTTAAAGCAATTATATAAAGTAGTAATGCCTTCATCATCGTTAAATGCATCAATATTATTTTTTACAAACATTGCCCGCACGAATCGCGATGGCGAAGTAAAATCACCAGGTAGTCCAAACATGCCGTAACCAGTACCGGCCTCAATCGGTTTAATTTCAGTGTCGCCTACTTGCGTTGCATGTGAACGGTTCAGATTATCCAAAGAAATATAATTTCTGAGGTTTGTCGTGTGGTAACCATATTCTGGACTATTTGTCATTTCCCCAATATAATCATAAACTTTAAAGGCCCCGTGATCAGTGGGCTCAAGCACTACACCAGCACCCGTTTCATCAATAAACGCGTAGTGAACAGGAATACTCGTCCCATCACCACCATCATCGTACTTCTTGTTGATCAAACCATGTGTTTTAGCAAACTCACGAACATCACTCACGTCTTTACAAGTCGTTAACACATTTGTGACGACTTCTTCACCAAGAATCCCCTTCAGGCCGCGGGATTGCAGCGAATCCGCGTCGGCGTATGAACATTCCATCAATACCTGTAAATCGCCGGTCAAACCACACTCGTTGATGCCATCGTACAGTATTGTGTTGCCCGCGGTACCAACACCCACCGTAGCGTAACGACTCTCCCACTCACCACTTTGGGCGGGCACGATGATCTTTGCTGGAATACTGATAATTTGTGACGGAATGTGGCCACCTGCTTCTTGGTCATGAAACATGCTGGCCGCAAAATCCATTGTGCGGCCCCAAAAATAACCACCTTGCATTGATTTAATCAACATTGACGAACACATTCGCATTATCTCCTTTGGGTTATTAAAAAGATAATAGCACTGTCATCGACGTTTGTTTATTCAGCTAATCATTATTTTGAATCAAGTCTGCGTGTTGAGTTAGCTTGGGGATTGCTCCTGATTAAGCAGTTACAAATATCCGCTCACTTGTGCTAAAAAAATAATCGTTGGACTGCTCTTATGAAAGTGAACGCATAATTTTTTATCTGAGTCTTGCCCTGAAACGCGTTTCTGACTGTACAATATGTGTAGTTAATATGTAATTACTAAAGAAGGTGTCCTCTTGATTCAACTATCGACTCTAACAACAACTGAACTAAACCGCGTCGCTAAAAGCCTGAATCAACTCAGTACATTTCTTGGGTCTCGTGATGTCAATCGATTAACAGTCACAACTTTGCAAAAACAATTTGGGATAAAACAACTAGATGCCCTGGCCTTGTTCGGCGGTAGCATTCTTGAGGGTGCAAACGTCATGCACGACGCAATACGCGAACACGGGGCCAAACACTATCTTCTCGTAGGTGGCGCCGGCCACTCAACACCTCTATTGCGTCAACAAATGATCGACCATGGCGTTGCCGTCGCCAAAGATGCGACTGAGGCAAACATGTTTCAACAATATCTGCAACAAAAGTTTGGTGACCAAATTGATTTACTGGAAACAAAATCCACAAACAGTGGCAATAATGTGACTAATACCCTAGCGCTGCTCAAACAACACGGCCTCGATGTCAAGACACTCGGCATTATGCAGGACGCAACAATGCAGCGACGACTGACAGCGGGTTTTGTTAAAGAGGCCCCACAGATAAAAATAGTTAGCTTCGCCACTTATGATGCTCAAGTTGTCGTAGAACACCACCAGCTGATGTTTGCAAATCATCCTCTAGGCATGTGGCAGTTTTCAGACTACATCACCCTCTTACTTGGTGAAGTGAGTCGCCTTCATGATGATGTAAATGGCTATGGTCCAAACGGACAGGGGTTTATTGCTCACGTGTCTGTGCCAGAAACAATTTTAAACGTTGATGCCTATCTTCACCAAATATTGCAAGTACCGACCAGAATGGCAAATTCAGCATTTAAATCCTAAACACAAGGAAGAGTCTTCACGAAATGTGAGGCTCTTTCTTGTATATTTCACAAATTTTAAGAGCATTAATCGATACCCAAATGCCATCATCATGGCGACCCAATCAAACGAACTCCATGACTGCGGACACAAATGCAGCCTTATGGTATCGTTGATGTTAGACGGATATAAGCGTGTTGCTACTTTATTTCAACAATTTTAAAAAACAAGATCCCCCGTATTCAACAAACTAACCGCCTTTTTGGGGGAAGAAAACCCACGTGTTGATTAAACAACCTATAAAAGTTTGACGACCCGCAAGATCAATAAAAACAGTTTGGAGTAGATTTAATGACAAAGTATCGGTGGCAAGCAAGCGCCTTAGTATTAGTAACATTCATGTTAGGCTGTAACGAATTTATGGTGGTCGGCGTGCTCTCGGATATCGCCAAATCATTACGTGTTACCGTGGCGACTGCGGGCTATTTAGTGACCATCTTTGCCATTGTTTACGCCATCAGTACGCCTATTATTACCATCTTAGCGAATCGCTTCAACCGTTATAAAACGCTCATGGCGTTGTTGCTGGTCTTCTTAATCGGAAATACTTGGAGTGGTTTCGCCACTAGTTATGGCTGGTTTTTAGTCACTCGGATGTTAACAGCGGCTGTTGCAGGAGCGATTGAATCATTAGTAATTTTATTTGCTAACGACATCGCTCCTCGGCACCGGCGGGCAATGCTGATTTCTTGGATTGCCGCTGGTTTTAGCATTGCGTCTGTCATCGGGGTGCCAATCGGGGTCGCTATCAGTACCGCCTCCAGTTGGCACATGGCGTTTCATCTCATTTCAATTCTCAGCCTGATTACCATCATTGTGATGGTCTTCCTATTGCCCCGCAACTTACCACAAACGTCCAGTACCATCAAAGACCAACTCATCTTGCTGGCAGATAAACGGATTTACTTAGGGGCGTTATTGATCTTATTTTCGGCCGCGGCCCTTTACGCCTACTACACCTATATTCGTCCACTGCTGACCACAACACTAGGCTTCAACACGACAGCCCTTAATTGGTTATTATTCATTTTAGGATTAGTCAGTATCTTTGGTAATCGGTTATCTGGACTCGTAGCGGAACACCGCGGTTTGAAAATCATGCCAGGTTTTTACGTCGCAGATATCATTTTATTATTGCTATTTCCAATGGCTATGACGACAAAGGTCACGGGTTTCACCTTATTGTTAATTTTGACATTAATCGTTACTGTCGTGAATTCTCCGATTCAAATTCACTTTTTAGACGTTGCTGAAGCGGACTACCCACAAGCAATCCTGTTGGCCTCTTCGCTAAACGCAATCTTCTTTAATATTGGCATCTCAGTTGGATCGGCCACGGCCTCCTTAGTCCTCGCTCAGAGCGGTTTAACCCAACTTGGCCTTGGCGGCGCCGTCTTTTCAGGCTTGGCGTTACTGACGACAATTGTTTTAAACCGGGCCATTGCGCGGCACCGTGCCGTGGTCAAATAACTATCCCTAATTCACAAATAATGTCCAAAACAGACTAAAAATAGCTCACCAGAAATCTAATTGATGATCTCTGAAGTGAGCTATCTTTAGTCTGTTTTACATTCAGTTTTCTACCCGAATATGCTGGTTAAAAAGCATCCGACAGATAGCGCCACAATTGCATAGAGCCCAGCCACAATCACAACTGTTTTCGTCTTAATCTCAGCTAATTTCATACTGCGACATGCTCCTTTGCATTCGATGTCAATTTAACCTTGTTCAACAACAATGAGTTTGCGACCACCGAAAGTGAACTTAACGCCATCCCAAGCCCAGCTAACTCAGGGCTCAAGGTTAGGCCAAGCGTAGCAAACACACCTGCGGCAATCGGAATACCAAGCGCATTGTAGATAAATGCCCAGAATAGATTCATCTTAATGCGGCTAAACGTTTTCTCGCTAAGTGCCAGTGCCTGAACCACGTCTTCTAGGTTGTTTTTCACCAGCACAATGCCGCCGGATTCAATGGCGATGTCAGTGCCAGATCCCATCGCAATCCCAACATCTGCAGTCGTTAACGCAGGTGCATCATTAATACCATCGCCGACAAACGCTACGGGGCCGCTTACTTGTAAGGCTTTCACATGATCAGCCTTATCACCAGGTAGCACGTCTGCAATCACGTCATCAATACCGACTTGCTTAGCAATTGCCTCAGCAACCAGCTTGTTATCACCCGTAAGCATCACTGTTCGCAATCCCCGCTGTTTTAGTTGCGCAATGGCACTCATGGAACTCGGCTTTGGGGCGTCCTGAATGGCGATCAAGCCAATAACTTGGTCATCCAAGCCAACAATCACAACGGTCTTGGCTTCCGTTTGTAACGCTGTCATTTGCTTGCTCAGTTGAGCTCCCAGCTTGTGGTCCTGGAGTAACTTATCGTTGCCGACAAAGGCCAACTTGCCGTCCACCATTGCCTGAACACCTTTACCTTCAATCGCTTGAAAGTCAGTCGCTTCAGCAAACGACAGACCGTTTGACTTAGCACGTTCCAAAATGGCGCTTGCTAATGGATGCTCTGATGATTTTTCCAAACTTGCGGCCACGCTCAGAACCGTCCGTTCGTCACCAATGACATCTGTCACTTTAGGTTTACCAACTGTGATGGTACCCGTTTTATCAAACACTACCGTTTTCACTTTGTTGGCAGCTTCCAAAGCCTCACCGTTTTTGATCAGAATGCCTAGCTTAGCGCTACGTCCGGTTCCAACCATCAAGGCTGTTGGTGTGGCAATCCCAAGCGCACACGGACACGCAATGATGAGCACCGCAACCATAAAGATTAGGGCCTGTCCCACCGTGGCGCCAAAGAAAACGTACCATACCATGAACGTGACAATTGACGTGATCAAAACAGCCGGCACAAAAATATTCGAAATCTTATCAACCATTTTTTCGATCGGTGCGTGAGACGTTTGCGCCTTCTTCACCATTTCGACAATTTGAGATAACAAAGTGTCTTTGCCCAACTTATTTACTTTAAACATAAACGTCCCAGTGTTATTCATCGTTGATCCGATGACAGCATCACCAACACCTTTTTCGACGGGCATACTTTCACCCGTGACCATAGATTCGTCGAGCGTGGATTTACCTTCTGTGATTACACCGTCGACGGCAACTTTTTGCCCAGGTTTCACACGAATTACGTCACCCATCACAACTTGATCCAACGGGAGCATAACCATTTTTCCGTCACGGAGCACTTCGGCATCTTTAGCCTGTAAGTCCAGCAACTTCTTAACGGCGCCGTTTGCTGAATGTTTCATCCGCTCTTCAAAGACTTGTCCCAGCAGAATCAACGTCACAACTAATGCAGCGCTCTCGTAGAACACAGCTTGGTGATTCAACATCGCATAAATGCTGTAAAGATATGCTGTCGAGGTACCAATAGCGACAAGCGTATCCATATTGGCGTGATGATGTTTAAAGGCTGCCCATGCGCTTTTAACGAACGGTCCGGCAGAGACCAGCATCACAGCGGTTGCCAACAGAAACTCGCCCCAATCACCACCAGGAATGTGATAACCAAACGGCGCTAAAAACATTTCAACCAATAGTGGCAGTGAAACCACTAATGAAAACACAAAACGATTTTTATAACTCATCTTGGTGCAACCACCCTTCAATAATTCTTTGTTCAACCGTAATTTTGTCCTCAAATGAACAGTATGTTTGCATCAAGTACGTTACTTAACCACCACTTTGCCGTGGAACATGTTCATGCCGCACGCGTAGTTGAATTCACCAACTTTAGATGTATCAATGTCAATAATCTGATCTTGACCCTGTGGCAAAAACTGATTAATCCCAAAATCTTCAAACACCACTTGTTCCAAACAGTTTGATGGATCTTTACGATTAAATGTAACTTGTGCCGGAATACCCTTTTTCAGTACTAACGTTGACGGTGTATAACCACCATCAACACTGACTCGAGCTCGCTGTTGCTTTTCTGTTACCTGTGCGTTGACCGCAGCTGATTGATGTTTGCCAAAGAACCACCAACTGATAAACGCTATCAATGCAAGTCCGCCAATAAGAACGAGTACTTTATCCATAATGCACTGCACCTCTTCAATTTGTTTTACGTTTACATTTGTAAACCTTGATTAAACAATATCATCTTTGTTTACGTTTGTAAACGAGGGAAATCCCTAATTCTCGATAAAACCGAATTTTGATCCGATGACATTGATTAGGTTAAGCAACAAATAAAGAAAAAGCCTCAGTCAATTAAGACTGAGACCAATAGACCTTTCACTTACATGCCAAATAATTGAGCATGACTCCCGGTATCCACAATCAACAAAATTAATTTTGCATCATCACGTTTGTAAATAAGTAACCAGTCTGGTTCAATATGAAGTTCACGAAAACCATTTAGACGCCCCGTTAATTGATGATCATGATAGACACTACCAACTGTATTTGTACTGGCGAGCATCTCTATTGTAGCTTGTAACTTTTTAACTGCCTTCCTTGTTTCTTTATTCGCTTGTATGACTTTTTAAATTGATTGGTATATACGATGGTCAGCCATTTTTCAGTCATCGTCACCATCCAACTCATCGAACATTTGTTGTGGTGACTTTGCAGAATGTGTATTACCGGTTTCTAAATCCTGCAGGGCCTTATCAACACCAGTCGCAACACGTGGTGTAAACGGTAACTCTTGGTCATCCACCACTCGCTTAATGAATAACATGACCCCAGCACTCGTTGTGATACCCATATTCTCAAAAGCAGTATCTGCTTTTTGTTTTAAATCAGGATCTATTTTAACATTCAAGTTAATCTTCTTTGGCGTTTTAATACTCATAAGGCACCTCCAAATATATTTATATATGTAATTGTATTCAAAAAGTGGATTTTAGTAAATAAAAGTTAATTTTAGTCGTCTATAATGATGTATCAATATTCTTACATGAGTTCTCGACTTTTTACAAATCGACATTAATGTCTTCCTCCAAACCACCACATTAGCTGAAGGGCGTCAACATTGATACCGAACCGTGAAGGTGTTGTTAATTCGAATGATTCTCTCGAATTTACAACACGGACGGACGCAAAGACTCGCGGGCTTCACGAGGCTTTAAGGCGAGGTGAAAGACGGTACACTTCCGGCTTGAACCGGTCCCACGGCGAGTGTGTCAATGTTGACAACCGTAAGCGACATCCAAAATCAAACGCCAATCTGTTGACTTAAAAATAACAGGTGTTACAATAAACCTGTTGTTTACAAAGTAACAGTTAGAATCGTAGGTGACTTTTATGAAATACTCATACCGTCTAAGCGATGGTGTTCACATCCTAGCCTATATTAGTATCGCGCCAACAGTCAGTCTTAGTAGTACTAGCATCGCGGCCAGTATCGAGGCCAATCCTAGTGTCGTCCGCAAACTCATGGTTGAGCTCAAAAAGGCCGGCCTGTTAACGACGAAAAACGGTTCCGCAGAACCTCGTTTGGCACGATCAGCCGATGACATTACGCTACTTGATGTCTATCGTGCGGTTGAAGCGAGCCAAAGCATCCTGCACGTCGACCCACGCACTAATATGCAGTGTCCCGTCGGCGCTAACATTCAGGAAACATTAAATGGTGTCTACGATCGCGTACAACAAGCCGCCGAACAGGAAATGCAGGCCATTACATTAACCGAAATCATTGATGGCATTCAAGAACGTCGCCGTCAAAGTTTATAACCGTTGATCAATTCAAAAAGGAGTTAATCATTATGAAATACGCAGTTACAGCAGCTACTGGTCATTTGGGCCAAACTATTATTAAAACACTGACACAGCTTGTTTCGCCTTCTGACATCATCGCAATTGCCAGAAACACAGATAAGGCGCATCAAGTACTGCCAGCTGGTGTCGAGATTCGTCAAGGTGACTATACCGACATCGACAGCCTTAAGACCGCCTTTACCGGTGTTGACCGTTTGCTATTCATCTCGTCGATTCCTGGCACAGCTGTTCCTCGCCAAACACAGCATGCCAATGTCGTTGAAGCCGCGAAAGCAGCCGACGTTCGCTACATTGCTTATACAAGCTTTGCTAAAGCCGATACCGCTAAATCACCATTATCTACAGACCATGTGGCCACCGAAAAAATGATTGTCGACAGTGGCATCGCCCACTCTTTCCTTCGCAACGCTTGGTATCTTGAAAACGAGGCTAACTACTTAACGGCCGGTGCTGCAGGTAAGGACATGTTATATGCCGCTGGTGACGGCCGGGTCAGTTATGCCTTGGAACGTGAATACGCCGAAGCTGGTGCTAAAGTTTTGGCCGCAACTTCAACAAAGGCCGTTTACGAGTTTGGTGGCCAACCAACGTCATTCCAGGATTTAGCTCAGGCTATCCATCAAGTGACTGGTAAAACATTCACGTTTACCAATGTCTCTACAGCTGATTACAAGCAATCGCTGATCGATAACGGCGTCAATGTCCAACTAGCCGATGTTTTGACCAGTATGCAAAACCTCATGGGCAGTGGTGAACTCGATGTTTCTTCGTCAGATTTGGCCGATGTTCTCGGTCACCCAGTGACACCACTAAACGAAGCCGTCAAAGAAGTACTGTCCAAACTACAGTAGTCACGTTAAGAAGGAGCGATTACTAAAATGAAATATGTTATCACCGGCGCCACAGGTCATCTGGGCACCCAGATCACCACTGAGCTGACGCGGTTAGTTAATCCTGATGATATCTCTCTCGGTGTTCACACACTTAGAAAAGCAATGATGTGGGCGACTTTGGGAATCGACATCAATCAAATCGATTATAACGACGAAGTTAGTTTGACCAAACTACTGGATAATGCTGATGTATTTATTTATGTTCCCAGTAAAAGTCACGATAGCTTCAGCCGAGTAACTGAACTCGAACACGTTATTGCGGCGGCGCAACAGGCCCACGTCAAGCAACTGATTGCGATGGGATTTATTGCGGATCAAGCCAATAATCCGTTTGATCTGTCTGCCTTCTATGGGTACCTGCCAAGACGCTTGGCAGGATCAGGCCTGCGCTACACCATTCTGCGAAATGCCTTGTACGCAGATCCACTGGTTCCATATTTGCCCGAACTGATTGAACGCCAACACGTCATTTACCCTGTCGGTGATCAGTCATTGAGCTTTATCTCGCAAGCGGACAGTGCAAAAGCGTTTGCTAAAGTTGCCACGACACCAAGTTTACAAAACCACGTTTATACGCTGACACAAGCTCGGAATTATTCAATGCCAGAACTTGCCGCTGTCCTCAGTGACATATCAGGACAAACTATTACCTACCAGCCTGTCTCTGCCACGGAATTTGAGAAAATGTACAATCAAGGAAACGAAGGCCACATGTTGTCGTCCATGTATGCCGGCGGGGCCATGGGTCTGCTCGACACGGTCAGTGATGATTATCAAACAATCATGGGTCATGAGGCGACACCGTTGAAGGAATTCCTCCAACAATCTTATCAGTGATCACAGCATCATTTATCTACAAAAAAGGAAACTGGGACATAACGCCTCAACTCAATTTCTAATGAAACGTCAACAGGCAATTTTTCTTCAACCGCAAAGGGTCATGCGGATGAAAAATTGCCGCAAACGCGGGACATAACACTGACTTTTGCTCATCTAACACGAATAAGGCATTCATGGGAAAAACACCCATGAATGCCTTATTCGCGTTACCTGAGAAAGCCAAAACGTGTTATGTCCCGCTCCCTTTTCGTTAGTTTCACACATTTCGGTCAAACTCATTTTTATTGGTCGCTAACATTGGGTTACGCTAGTGCAGACGGCGCCGATAACTGTGGTCCGCGGTGTTCCCGAGCAGCCACCCAGTCGTCATCGTTCCACTCTTCTGTAGCCCGACGTGCTTGACCGTAATCCCACATGGATTCGCGTTCAAATTCGATCACTTGGCCCGCGGGACCCACAGAGACCCAGTTGTAGGAACCATTCATATGCGCAAACTTAACCCACAAGATTGGTGTGGCAACCTCATCACCATCGTCGTTGATAAACAGTCGCTCTTGTTCATCAATCCGCATTAGTGACAGTTCTTCTGCATACTCTGAATCCAACGAATCAAAGACATTAAGTGCAATGTCGATGGCCTCAGTATCATCCGGTAATGCATCCGGGCTATCAACAGAAAAATTGTTGTAGCTGATCAAACGACCATCGTCACCGTAGACCACTGTAACGTGCGGATTGTTTTGAACGATCTTGTCAGATTGTTGATAACGAACCACTTCGACATCTTCCCCGTTACGAGAGCGAGTGTCATGGGCGACTTCTTTAAAACCATCAGGAATTGTTAAATACTCATTATCTGTATCAAAATTCTCAACAAATTTACTCATATTTGATCCTCCCGCTGTCATTTATATGCACAGTTAATGTGGCAATTATTGGGCTCATTACGTCTTATTCATGGACGTAGTTGTATTCTAAATCGATCGTTTTATTTGCGCAAGCAACTATATCTTTATTCATCATTAAAAAGTGACTAACGTTTGGTTGTTAAGTGAACCAACTGCTACCCAATTCAATCATCTCAGTTTGAAATTTGCGATCAATTAAACCAATTGATTGCTGACATCAGCCAACTCAAGATATGTTAAATGGCTTTAAGGCGAGCGTTGACAAGAACGTTTAGATGCTCAACGCATTCTTAGGCAAAGGCGCTCAAGAATAATAACCGACACAAACCCAAATGACGGTTAATTGCTTCTCGTAAAAGAGACAATTAACCGTCATTTTTTAATATTTTCTTGCCGCCCACATAGCTGGTGTCATTTGATACATCGGATGTTCAAGGCCTGTTGGTGCATAAAATTCTTTGCCATAGTACTCAAAGCCTAGTTTGGCGAGCAATTTTTGCGAGCCAATATTATTTGGATTATGACCCGTGACAATCTTTTTAGCATTCAGTTCATTAAAACCGTACGTTATCGCTGCCTGGCCCGCTTCCATTCCCACGCCTTGATGCCAAACTGATGGTCGTAAATGAATACCGAATTCAAAAACATTCGGCTCATCTGCTGGCCGCAGTCCACAAGCACCAATAAATGTTCCATCAGCCTTCCAAAAAATTGGCCAGTATTGCGCTCCAACTTTGGCTTGTTGGGCCATTTCAGTGTTCAGACGCTCGGCTACCTCTTCATCTGAAAACGGTCCTTGATGAATGTATCGAACAACATTGATGTCACCCCAAAGTGTTTGTGCCAATTCCATATCCGTCGATTGCCAATGAGAAAAGCCCAGTCGTGATGTTGTTAAAAAGAAATTTCGCATAAATGTCACTACTCGCCTTTGCCTTATTTGATTTCTGTCAAAATTCGCCATTTGATTTGATCTCTGACAGAACGAAATACTGTCAGTTGCTCTTCTTCGGTGCCCACCGCTTGTGCAGGATCCGGTAAGGGCCAGTGCAGCTTTTTCACTGATGGTGGCGTTATTGGGCAACGGTCACGCGCATCACCACACAGCGTCACAACCAGATCGCAATGGTTCAAATAATCCACATCAATCAGTTTGGAATACTGGTGCGAAATATCAATTCCCACTTCATTCATCACGACAACGGCCCTGGCGTTTAATCCGTGCGTCTCTACTCCCGCACTAGCAATACGCCACTCTGGTCCCAATAATTGCCGGGCCAACCCCTCAGCCATCTGGCTACGACATGAATTGCCCGTACATAAAAAATAAATTTGTTTCATAATCAGCTACCAAACCTTTATTTGCAAAAGAGATGGGTAAAATCACCATCCCACTTCTAGTCGACTGCTTGCTCTTAATTATACGTCTTTATGATAGAAATCACGTTTGCAAAACAAAAATGATTCCGCCCCAAAATATAGGACAGAACCACCTATGTTAACCTATATTTTCAAAGTAATATAGTGCCATTGATCTACGTTTAAGCTTCGCTGGCCTTTTTGTAGATTTGATACATGTCATCCTCATACAGTACCTTAGCCGATCCTTTTTTACCCCCAGCAGCAACGGAACAGTTGTGAGCGAGTGTATGGCACTGGTCATCGGTCAATGTAATGCCCAACTCGCTGATGGTCGCAGGCATCCCAATAGCATGGTAAAACTGCACCATTTTGGCAATTCCCGTTAATGCAATCATCTCACCACTACCCTTTTCAGTCACGCCCATCACGTTCTGCGCAAAACTGATAAAACGAGGTAAATCATCTTGGTACACATAACGGGCCCATGTCGGCCAGATTGCAGCTAAACCTGCACCGTGAGTGATATCAAACATGCCACTCAATTCATGTTCCAACATGTGAGTTGCAAAGTCACCACCGTCATTGCCACAACCGGTCAAATTATTGTGTGACAGTGAACCAGCCCACATCATTTCGGCACGTGCTTCATATAATTGTGGGTTGGCATGCAAGACCTGCGCGTTTGTCTTCACCGTTCGTAACAAGCCTTCCGCAATGGCATCGGTAATCGCCATGTTACCGCCATTAGTGAAGTACCGCTCCATTGTGTGCATCATGATATCTGTGGCACCACACTCTGTTTGGTAATCTGAAACAGACAGGGTTAACTCAGGATCCATGATGGCAAACTTTGGTCGGGCTAAATCATCATCGTACGCACGCTTTTCCTTAGTTTTTTCATCGGTAATCACGGACCCCATACTGGTTTCGCTACCAGCTGCCGCAATTGTTAGGACAGAAGCCACTGGCAGGCAAGCTTTGGCAGTCCGTTGATGGGCAAATAATGTCCAAACATCTTCGTTAGGTTCAGCCAGACCATATGCAATCGCTTTAGCTGTATCGATTACGGAGCCGCCACCGACAGCTAAAATAAAATCAGCAGCCATCCGTTTGCCCAGCGTGATCCCTTCATAAACTTTGTTCAAACGTGGATTAGGCACCACACCCCCAAGCATTTTATAGGTCAGACTGTCATCCGCCAGTGCCTTCGTAATTACATCCATCAGACCATTTTGACGCACACGGTCGCTACCGTAGACAATCAAAATCTTGTGACCATGATACTTATTAATGTATTTGCCAACCCTACTAGGTGTGTCGCGACCAAACACAACTTCTGTTGGTGAATAAAAATCAAAATTATAAGCCATTGTTTTGCCTCTTTCTCGTAATATGTATCTTCATCATACAAAGAGAATCGGCTTTAAAATATTATCATTCTGTCTTAAAGTATAACTATTCGGACAAAATGGAGATAAAAATATGAAGCTAGGCTTTGAACAAGATGACAACGCCGTCGAACAAATTGATGGCATAACGTACACATTTCCTTACACGATGCACCGGCGGGACTTCAGTCAGTTCATTGCGCCTTGGCACTGGCACGAAGAATTGGAGTTTGACTACGCCTACCAAGGGTCGATCATCGTGGAGACACTTAATCAGGTTTACACCATTCATCAGGGTGAGGCCTACTTTATCAACACCAACGTGATGAACACCAAACGAAAAGGACCCGGTCAAAAAAGTGCAATGGAGTACGCACACTTATTCCACCCGATCCTGTTAACTGGCCACTACCGGAGTGTATTTGAAACCAAATATCTCGACCCGATTCTCAAGAATCTGAGCATTGAAGTTGTGATCATTCGGGAAAGCACCCCAAGCGGCCGACAATTTTTCAAATTGCTTCAACAACTCACCCAGCTTGATGGAAAAGTCGACAATGAATTTCAGATCCGTAATCTGCTGAGTCAAGCGTGGCTTGCACTGATGGACGAAATCAATACACAGCAACAGCATGCGCTTACAACCACGCCTTACGCTCAAGAACGAATCAAACAAATGATTAGTTTCCTACATCGCCACTTTGATCAAAAAATAACGGTCGCCGATATTGCTGCTCACGTTGGTGTGAGCGAAAAGGAATGCAGCCGTTCATTTCATAAGTATTTTCATCAAAGTCCGATTGATTATTTAATTCAGTATCGCATTGATCAGGCGAAACAACGTTTGATAAAGACTGACGATCCTATCACCGCTATTGCATTGGGCGTTGGTTTTAATAACAGTGCATACTTTACGAAAATTTTTAAACAACGTACCGGACTGACGCCTAAAGAATATCGACAAACACAAATCGTAAACTAACCCGTGGCCAGCAAAAATTAACAAGATACGTGATATAGTTCGCTCACAATGATTTTACGATCATCATGTTACAATGACCACGAAAAGTAGTGTCGCAAATTATCAAATGATCAATTGAAAAACGAAACATGTCTAACTGCAACACACTATCTACAGTTAGGAGCCGTTAAATATGAAAGTCACAAATTTATTATCCGTCACAAATCAAGCAGATCTTATTGCTTGGCTAGACGAACATCACGACACTGCTGACTGCTGTTGGGTTATCACCAGCATTAAGCCTGAACCAGGTAAGATTCGCTATCTTGATGCTGTCGAAGCCGCGTTGTGTTTCGGGTGGATTGATGGCATCAAAAAAAAGATATCGCCAACCGAAACAGCCCAACGACTATCGCCACGTTCAAAGAAAAGTTCATGGACTGAACTCAACAAAGCTCGCGTTCGTCGACTTCACAAGCTAGGCATGATGCGCCAAAGTGGTCTCGACGCCCTGCCTGAAATGGACCCACAACAGTTTCAAATAGATGATCAAATTCTGCAAGCCATTGGCTCATCAAAAATGCGTCTGGCATACTTTGAGACACTGCCGGAACTCTACAAACGTATCCGCATCGACAACATTCAGTTTGCCAGAGACACCCCAGAGCTATATCACAAAAGGTTAGATAAGTTTCTGACCTCTCTCGATGAGCAAACCATGTACGGGCAGTGGAACGATGAAGGGCGACTGCTAAACTAACGTGATGATTCAGTGTTCGTCAAAATCTTCGTAAATTCACCAAACGCCCGATCAATCACATGGTCCTTTCGATAAATGAATGACAGCGGAATGGTCGCGAATTGTTTCGGTAATGACGTCATACTCATTGCGTGACTATCCACAAATGGCTGTGCTACGGCTTTCGGAACAACGCTGATGCCAAGACCGGCACTGACACTCGCTAAAATTGCATTAAGATAGTTAAATTCGATTGGACGTTGAACAGTCACACGCCGATAACTGAGCCAAGTTTCCAACGTCTTTCGATAGACACACCCTTGTGGGAATACCAGTAACGAGGCCGTTTTTAAATCGGGTCGCTCATCGTTGGCACTGATTAAACACAGTTCTTCAGTCGCTAACGGAATTTTGCACAATGCAGGATCGTCAACTTCACCACCAATAACTGCACCACTGAGTCGATAATCCAGCACCCGTTCAAGATTCTCGTTTGTATTGCCAGTTTCGATTGTTAATTTAACCTTCGGAAACGCTTGATGATATTTCGTCAAAATTGGTGGCAAGTACGTTGTGGATGCAGGTTGAAGCGTCCCAATTCGTAGATCACCGTTCACAATATCGGGACTTTTCATAAAGTGAATCGTATCTTCCGTCAAGTCAACGATCCGGATAGCTCGTTGATAAAAGGACTGCCCAGCAGACGTCAGCACAACACCTCGGTTTGTTCGATAAAAAATCGGTGTTTGCAAACTATCTTCCAATTGGTGAACCCTAGCTGAAATATTAGACTGAGCGTATCCCAACTGCTCTCCCGCACCGGAAAAAGTCCCTGTTTGCACGATGGCGATAATCATTTTAAACGTTTCAATGTTCATTTATTGGCCTCGCTTGATATCACTATTTCATATATACATGTTCTTATTTTCGTAGTTTATTATATATCTAATCCTCACTACAATAAACTTGAACATAAAAGAGGAGGACATATAATGACAGTTAAAATTGGTATTAACGGTTTCGGTCGTATCGGCCGCTTAGCCTTTCGTCGTATTGCTGACTTACAGGCACAAGGTCAAACGAATCTTGAAGTTGTGGCGATTAACGATCTAACATCCGCACACATGTTGGCACATCTTTTAAAATATGATACACGGCACGGCAACTTTAAAATCGACACTATCCATGATGACGGCAATGCCATTGTGGTGGATAATCATAAGATTCCAGTCTATGCCGAACCTCATGCAGAAAAACTACCATGGGTCGCAAATGATGGCGTTGACATTGTACTAGAATGCACTGGTTTTTATACTTCAGCGGATAAGGCACAGGCTCACCTCACAGCCGGCGCTAAACGCGTGTTGATTTCTGCACCAGCGGGTAACATGCCGACAATCGTGTATGGCGTCAATAATCAGGTGCTCACTAGTGATGTTCGCATCGCATCAGCTGGTTCATGCACAACCAATTGTATTGCACTGCTTGCAAACGCCGTTAACTCAGAGTTTGGCATCAATGCTGGTACGATGACAACAATTCACGCCTACACGGCTTCACAAATGTTGCAGGACGGCCCTGATCGTCACGATAATGTTCGTAACGCTCGCGCAGCGGCGGAAAACATCATTCCACATTCAACGGGTGCAGCAAAAGCTATCGGCAATGTTATCCCAGAGCTAAATGGCAAACTGGACGGCCATGCTCAGCGAGTGCCCGTTATCGCTGGTTCCGTCACAGAACTAGTTGCCACGCTTAAACAAGAAGTCACTGCTGACCAAGTCAATGCAGCCGTTAAAACTCATACGGATGACAGTGCATCGTTTGGTTATAACAATGATGGAATTGTCTCTTCAGATGTTATCGGAACTTCTTACGGTGCCATTTTCGATCCAGGCCAAACCCAAGTCACCGGTCATGGTGCTGGTCAGTTGGTAAAAACAGTCGCTTGGTATGACAACGAATCTGGCTTTACGGCACAAATGGTTCGGTCGTTAGAATTGCTAGGCGATTTAAACTAATAGAATTTTTTCGCTTGAACCCAATCTTTTACAAGACAGTACGGCAAAAGTGTTGCTCCTTTGTTAAAGCTAGTAGACAACAATAAAGCCGATTGTCTTTAAACAAAAAATGACTAGAAATTGCTTCGAGAGGCAATTTCTAGTCGTTTTTATTAAGGTTACTTTTTATCAATTACCGATAAACAGATCGGTTTTAAAACCGATCTAATTCTTCCATCATCGCCGGCCGACGCCCATAACGTTTGCGCCAGTCCGCAACTATCTCACTCGTAACCTGCTTACCGTCAGGATATTGACGCATGTGTCTCAGAATCTCCACTAGTTTCCAATAGTTCCTTCTGGTATTGGTATGTGACGCCATTATCTGAATAACGTCTACGTAATGTTGCAGCATCCGGTCAGGATACTTTTGTTTTAATATCGGTTCATAGTCCCGATCCCTAAACAAATCGGTTTCTTTTGAGACAGTGTCCATCAACTGATCATAAAGCTCGTCTTCCACGTACAGCCTTTTGAGATCGGTGCCCGCTGGCATTGCATCAAACAATTTTTGACGCGCTTTCGGCCATTCTGCTGCTGAGTATGCTTTCTCCAATTCCTGAAAATCTTCGAGATTAGCTGGATTATGGACAGTTTCTAACTGAGTCAGTTCATCTAGGTAATTCTCCGTTTGCCCCAATTTTAAATAAATTCGTTTTAATTGTTCACCAAAATCAGTGGCAGTCCCTGGGTAGGGCGTAGACCGCTGACCATCAATTAGAACCCGAATGGCCTCATCATAGTTCTGCTGTTTAACACATATTGCTACATAGGTAGTCCTCAATTTGGCATAATACAGATTTTCCAAACAGAATTGTTTGATTGCTTCCTCAGGAGTTTTTAATTCCTGCATGACTTGTAGATGATAGCTTGCCCACTTTTCAGCCGTCCGATGATCCATCCAACTACCGGGATTCAGCTGCGATTGTTGCAGTTTGTCGGCGGTCCACGTCAGCTTCTTCTGAATAAATTCCGATTCCTCAAAGTTATCGAAAAGAATATCTTCAACCACTTCTTCAAACGCACCAAACTTTTCTGTAGCATGTTTTTGACACCACTTAAAGATAGTTCGTTTAAGCGGCAGGTCTGCTTCAGCCAAGATTTGTTTCAAAAGATCAGCAGTTTCGTCTGCTAACATGACTATCTCACCGTTAGAATCATCAATATCAACTTCGGCGAGTTCTTCAACAAGATAGCTAGTTAACTTGAAAGCTAAAGTACCCTGACCTTCCTCAACCAGTGGTTTTAAATACTTATCAATGAAATCGCTTAACTGTCTTTCAAATAAATCGGCAGTATCGTAGTCAATGAACCCTGAAGCGTCCATACACATTGAGAAAATATCGTCAATCATGCCCCGATAGCTGTTATTCCGTCGCTTAATAACCGTTTTATTAGTTCTCATTTGGAATTCAACGGCCAGTTCAGGATTACGAGTGAGGGCGTATTTCAAGAATTCTCGAATCTGAGCATTGGAGGCCATGTCGATGGCTTCACGGGTGGTTGGAATCGTTGATTCAAAATCATCCTCGTCATCATCTGCTTCTTCCGCTTCCATATCGTTTTCGTAGTAATCGTCGTCCTCATCCCCGTCGTACTCGTCATCATCGTCAAATGCCGTGGGATTAATCCTGTTCTCATAGTAGTCGAGTACTGCCACCATGTGTTTGCATTTATGTCCACCTGTGGCATACGGACAATCACATTCTGCTTTTTCGAGACGGTTACCATTCAGTTTGACCGTTACTTGATAAGCCTCGGTGCCAAAAACAGTAGCAGCCAACGTTCCGTCATCCTGCTGGGTAAAGTCGTGCACTAGGCCTCGCTGAAAATAATCATACCCACGTTCTAATGTTTGCTCTGAAAAATTGCCTTCCCAATCCATTTTGTAGAGTCCCTTCATTGATGTGTTTAATCGAACATTATCTATCGTTGTTCCAAGTATAAAGAATAACCGAATTCAGTCATACACAGAGCAACGAAATTAATAGACACATACAAAAAGGCCCCAAATATTTGAGACCTTTTGTATTCGTCTATATATTAGCTGAATTTATATTGCTGAATTTTGTTATATTCGTCCTCGTTATTTTCTACCGTATTACGCAGATCTATATCATTTTGCATATTTAAAAAGTACTGGTCTGATACTCCAAAAAAACGTCCCAGCCTGATTGACGTGTCAACTGTGATTTCTCTACGATCATGCAAGATATCTTGTATTCTTGACGTTGGCACATTAAGTTCCTTGGCCAGCGCATATGCAGAAAGGTTTACTGGCGCCATAAACTCTTCTTTCAATATCTCGCTAATTTTGGGAGTTGGAATTCTACTCATTTTTTTTTACTCCTCTCAACGGTGGTAATCAACGATTTCCACATCATTAAAATCATTTTGATTCTCAACCGAAAAGCAAATTCGATACTGTTTATTGACTTTAATACTATACTGTCCTTCACGATTACCAACAAATTCTTCTAAGTGATTTGCAGGTGGAATCCTAAGATCATTAACACTAGTAGCGTTATCTAACATGACTAATTTCCGTAATGCAATTTTTTGAATAGACTGCGGTAACTTTTTGGAGAACTCCTGATTAAAAACTTTTTGAGACTCTTTATTGGCAAAGGATCTTATCATAGGATTTTCCTAGCATCTTTTTAGCTGAAATATACACGCTTTCCGTGTATACGTCAACAATATTCAACTTGCACTACAAATAGAAAAACAAAAGGTCCCATGATGTCAAAGAAACAACATCGTGGGACTAAATTATGGACAATTAAACATTGAAGACACTAAATCAGGACACGCTCTTCGGGTTTTATCATACACAATATCCCTTTGTTCAGACGCCTAAACTTCCTGACGTGCCGGCCGAACAATAACTTCACTGACCGCAACATGCTTGGGCTGATCGATAGCAAACAACACTGCATTTGCAATATCAGCAGGTGCCAATGTCAATCCTTCCTCTTGTGGTGCATCAAACATTGGTTGTAGAGCTGCCTCCACATTAGCGTTACCGATTGTCTTAGACAATTCTGTCCGCACTGCGCCTGGAGACACGATTGTGGAACGAATGCCATTGTTCTTTTCTTCCTGCCGTAAGCCTTCCATAATTGCCCGCACCGCATATTTAGTACCGTTATAAACAGCGGATGCTGGATAGACAACATGACCGGCGACAGAATCTGTCGTGATAATTAACCCATCCTGCTGCTTTTGCATAATTGGTAAAACTTCACCAATGCCATTCAACACGCCCATGATATTAACGTTGATTTCTGCTTGCCAACGGTCATAATCGCGATCACTCAGGTTGCCCTGCGGCATAATCCCAGCATTATTGTAAAGTGCGTCAATCCGACCAAATTTATCCACGGCTAGTTTGAACAATGAAGCCACTTCTTGCCGATTAGTGACATCTGTCACCTGATAAACTGCATTCTCGCCGATGCTATCAGTGAGTTGTGCCAAACGTTCTTCACGACGCGCACCTAAGACAACCTTGGCACCCTTGCTGGCCAATAACTTAGCGGTGGCTTCGCCAATACCACTGGATGCACCTGTAATTACAACAACTTTATTTTCAATACTCATAATATTCCTCCATTTAAATGCTACTACTTTTTATTTCGTTGTCCGGTATCTTCGCTATCAAATAGCGGGTAATACCATGTTTTTGATTATCTTGCTATTTTATTAATGCTACTCAACGGTTTTTATCACTTTAGCGGGTACGCCCGCTACGATCGCATTATCCGGCACATTATGTGTCACAACCGCGCCCGCAGCAACAATCGCATTTTTACCTACTGAAACGCCTGGTAAAATAACCGCCTTTGCGCCGATCCATGCATTTTGATGGACATAAACCGGAGATAATTCCAGACCATGTCGATTATTAGGATCTTGAGGGTGATTAACACTGATTAAACTGGCACCCGGACCGATAAGGACATCATCTTCAATGACAATCCCTCCTAAATCGGTAAACATAACCCCGCTATTAACAAAAATATCTTTACCAAAAATAATTCGACGACCATAGTCCGTATAAAATGGCAAACGCACTTCAACAGACTGGTCAACTGGTTGGCCGATGATCTTGTTCAACAATCTTCGGGTCTGATCGGGATCGTTAACTCGGTTGTTCAGTTGTTGCAGCGTCATCTGATTTTCTGCATTAACCTTATTAATCTGTTTGTACTCTTCATCACTCACTGAAAGCTTTTTAACTGCCATTTTGCCCCTCTTTCATTCGATCCAACGTGGTTTATCACCATCAGTGTTCGGTTTATTTACACCGACACTAGCTCGTTGATCCATGTCAGGATTACTGATCAACTTAAAAGCAAGATCTGCGACACTCTTTCGGGATACTTCCGTACCTTTAAAATCCTCACCACGCTGGGTGGTTTCATAATCAATTTCATCTTCATCAGTCAGCCAAGCTGGTCTAATCTCGGTATAGTTGACACCGGAATCCTGAATCAACCGATCTGATTCTCTAAATCCCGGCAAATAAGCGGCAATGGCCTGTTCATTCCAACTTCCAAAGTTGCCCTTAACTTCATAATTGGCACCCAATGCACTAATAAAAATCAATCGCTGTTTGTTCTCAGCAGCCATCGCTTTTAAAATGCTTTGCGTCTGTGCTGCTAGGTCGGCACCACCAACATTTGAGTAAACGATATCAGCTTTCTGCATTGCTTGCCGTAACCGGTCTTGATCAAGTACATCGCCATCAATTACAGTCACACGGCCATTATCTTGATATTGTGCCAAACGCGAAGCATGGCGTAAAAATAGGATCAGTTTGTCGTCGGTCTCATTTAGTAACCGCTGAATTAGAATCTGTGCTGTCCCACCGTTTGCGCCTAAAATTAAAATTGTCTTCATTTTATTATTCCTTTCTTCTGTCCTTGTCTCTTGGCAATATACATAAGGTCGATTGTTGTGCTGTCACGTTAACCATCCCCGCTAAATAGGGACTATTCGTATATTTCGCTTGATAAGCCATGTTAACCGTCTGGATAATGTTTGGGTCCATAACCGGTTTAAACAAAATGTGGTAATTGCGGCCTGCTAAGTGCATTCGCCCGGCCCCTTGTTCCACCGCCGAACGATACCAACTTGAATGTGTCCCGTGCCACGCACGTACATATAACGCACTGTTGACGGTAACTGACCATATCCACAGTGGTGTACCATAAGTTTTACCATCACTATAAAATGGTGAGATTTGCATATCGTTTGCGCTGGCAAAAGCAGTTAATTGCTGAGTCGTCCAGTGCAGATTTTCATTCACAAGGGTTGTCATTTCTAACTCCTTTTTTCAAACGTAAAGTCATTTACATTCTTGCCATCTGGCAATAAAGTTATCCTAAGGCTTGACTAGATATATGTCTAATGCCTAATATAAATCTATACATATGCCTTTTAGCTATACAGGAGGTTTAAAAATGGAACTAAGAGTTCTCCGGTACTTTCAGGCAGTTGTGCGCGAACAAAATATCAGTCGGGCAGCAGAAATGCTACATGTATCCCAACCAACTGTTTCACGGCAACTGAAAGATTTGGAAGATGAATTAGGACTGACACTGTTTGTGCGCGGTACAAGATCCATTCAATTAACCAACAGTGGTGAATACTTTGCCAGCCAAGTGGACCAAATTCTATCTTTAACGGACAAGACACTGCAAAATTTGCACGAAGAGCAACAAATTAATGGACGAGTTGTTATCGGCAGCGCAGAAGCACGCACGTTTCTTAATGTTGCGCAGTCAATCAGCGCACTGCAACAGCATTACCCACATATTCAAGCCAGCATCATTAGTACTAATGCAGATGAAATCCGTACTTCTATCAAGTCAGGTTATTTTGATTTTGGTGTCATCATGGAACCAGCAGACAAAACCGATTATGATTTCATTCATCTCCCAGGTGAGAGTCGCTGGGGTATTTTAATGCCTGGTGACGCACCTTTAGCCAATAAGGACCACCTGCAACTTAGCGACTTAGCCCAGATGAAGTTGATTTTGTCCAGCCAACAAGGGATGACCGCCCTGCTAGATGATTGGTTGGGCAAAAGCACAGCTAACATAAATGTCGTGGCGACGTATAATCTACTCTACAATGCTGCCTTAATGGTATCCGCAGGCGTTGGTTATGCTTTATGTTTCGACGGTATTATTAATACTAATCAATCTGATCTCAAGTTTATTCCGTTTGAACCGCGCCTTACTTCAGGTGCCAGCATTGTCTGGCGTAAAGGACAGCGACTTTCGCTAGCTGCCAAAGCTTTCCTGCAACAACTTCAACGTGATCTTGATTAAAGGCAGATGCAAAAGGGATGAATCTTCAATGATTCATCCCTTTTCCTATAACCGTTTCTATAAATTTGTCGTGAAAAATGTCGTTAATTTATCAAACGGAATTAACTCAGTTCTATCATACAGATCAACATGGCCGGCACCCTTTACCTTGTACAATTCTTTTGGTTCAGTTGCCTTTTCATATGCCTCTTCGCTAAAACCAAGTGACATTGCTTGATCGCCAGCAATAAATAACAGCGGCCGTGGCGAAATTGTTTCAATATCTGACAATGAATAAAAATTCAAAAGTTTGGCAAAACTTGTCAGTGTTGGGTGAGTAGTCGTATTGGCTGCACCACGTTGGGTTCGATAAAAATCATAGAATTCCTTAGCAAAAGCATCGGAACTTGCATCAATCTCTTCAGGAGTTCCACTCGTATATGCAGTTTCTTCGCCCGCAAATTCCCGTGTTCGTTTGTCAGAAGCTTCTTCAACCATCGCATGGTTGCCCATTGCATCACGCTGACCACGTGCAACAGCTCCCATATCGGTTAGACTAACCGTTGCTAGAGCCTTTAAACGAGAATCAATTTTAACTTCACTAATGGCAAAACTACCGGACGCACAAATGCCTAATACACCAATCCGTTTATTATCGACATCTTCCAATGAAGTTAAATAGTCAGCAGCGGCTGAAAAACTTTCAGCATACAGATCAGGTGCCATCGCATTACGAGGTTGTCCCTCACTATCACCCCAAAATACTTGATCAAAAGACAAAGCAATAAAACCCGCCTCAGCCATTTTTGTCGCATATAAATTGGCTGATTGCTCTTTGACAGCACCGTTTGGCGCGCCAACAATAATTGCGGGATATTGTTTCCCCGTTTGTTTCGTTACAGGTCTGAATAGATTTCCAGATAACTTCATTCCATATAGATTAGCGAACTCGATAGATGACCGCTCTACACGATCACTTTGATACCAATTATCTGCACCTTTTGACTGATCACCTAAAGGCAACTCAGTATTCCGCTGTTCAACATTCTTCTGACCGGCTTCATAACGTGGCCGTGTTCCCATCTTTGTCAGCTCCTATCTTTACAAATATTGGTTTTAATAAATTTAACTTTAACGCGATTTCAAATCAAAATTAAATACCTACTTGTGATACCAATCCATACGTATTTGGCATATTGATCTGTCCAACTTAGTCATACGTAAAAAGTATGCCAGACTATGCGAAATTGATATTCGACAAACGGCATTTTCACACTTAAAATTTAGCCAATTAATATCGAGTGTGGAGGAAAAGATTACGTTAAAAAAGCATCTGCAAGGCATCATATTTGGTTTTGCCGTAGTTATTATTTGTCTTTTATTTTTCAGTATTGGGAAGTCGTTTCAACCATCAGAGATTGGACATATCCGTCGTAATGCTATCCCAACAATACTCATTCCTGGCAGCAGTGCAGGACCTCATCGCTTTGATGCACTAGTCAAAGATCTTAATCACCGTGATCATCGCCAACACAGTCTGTTGCGTTTAACTGTGCACCAAAACAACACGGTCACGCACACCGGATCCATCAGTCATCGTGATACTCGACCTTTCGTGGTAATTTCATTCGCCAACAATCATGATGGATATAACAATATCCGCCGTCAATCACATTGGCTTCAGACGGCCTTTAGCTATCTCAAAAAACACGCGGACCTTCACACCTTTAACCTCGTGGGCCATTCAAATGGCGGACTAATTTTTACTGATTATCTCGAACGTTACTATCATCAGCAGGCACTTGATGTCCGCGAATTCATGTTTATCGGATCACCATTTAACTTCAATAATACAGTTCAAAGTCAGCACACCACTATGCTCAAAGACTTTATTCGACACCAAAGCAGGCTTCCACGCAATCTCATGGTATTCGGGATTTTGGGTGCCCAGACATATAGTTCCGACGGACGCGTCCCTGTTCAAAGCGTGGATGCTAGCCGTCAAATATTTCAGAATCATGTCGCGGTTTTCAATGAATTACTCGTGACAGGCCAGAACGCTCAACATTCTGACCTCGTCCGTAAAATTGATGTCGAAACGCTTATCCATAATATGGTTATGCATACTGCTTCATAAAAAAATTTATCATTAAAATGTAGTGTTAGCCTAGGAATTCCGCCCGCTTTGATAAACTAGACTATCTTAAGAAAACGCTGATATTTGTATCCGAGGCTTAAAAGTTTCAAGTTGTCGTCATGACCAACAAATCAATATCAGTGTGAAGGCTGTCATTAAAATGAACCCCTAAGGTTAGATTTTGTATCCAATCTTAGAGGTTCATTTCGTAAAAGTTTATCTCAAAAAGATTTTTATTGAGCTACGTGCTTACAACTTGCCGTTTAAAAATTGTGCCTCACCATTGCCAAAGCTCCAGTCATCATCGTTGTTAGGAACCAGGCTGAAGACAACATCCTCTTTACGAATTCCTAGTTCTTTATTCAATCGATCCACCAGTGTCTGATAAAAGTCTAGTTTGGCACGTGTTGACCGTGGGCGCGTCACTAAATTAAAGACCACTACGTCGCGTGTACGTTTGATGCCTAAGCCAGTATCCAGAATCTGCATTTCGAACGGTTCGTGTTGCGTCAGCACTTGGTAACGATCACCTTCTGGTGTGGCAAACTTATCGACCTGTACCTCATAGGCAATATCCAACATTGTTTTTAAATAAGATTCATCGTGCCCTTTGATAACATCAATTCTCATTAATGGCATTTTTCTACCTCTTTCTTGAGCTAAGTTAACAACAATTTGAAACGAACGGTGATAGTAGAACTGTTGTAAGTGTGACACGTCATCGTTCATTTGATAAGAATATGGTACTATGAACCACAAATAAAAAAATTGACCTATCTCAAGAAGGCGAAAAATAATCACAAAACATTCCGCAACAACATGTTTGGCTAGAGCCCCGTTATTTTCAAAATTAAATTTGGAGACCTTAACGTCACTAGTTCCCGCTTCAAAGCACCGACAATGGTTTCCAAAAGGCACCTTGATAAAGCAACCGCTCGATAATAACGATGGTATGTTTGTTATAGATCAAGGATCTGCCAAGGTCTATTCAGTTTCGGATACTGGTAAAGAAAAAATTCTCTACATGATGAAACCCGGTGACATCACTGGTCAGGAAACATTATTTTCTCAACATCAGACTGACTATTTTATTGAGTCGCTTGAGGACTTCTACGTTTGTTCCGTTTCACATCAGGCCTTTCAACAAGTACTACGGGAATCTCCAGAACTATGCTTAAACTTATTAAATAATTTTGGCGATAAGCTAGTTGCCGTTGAGCGGAATTCCGTTCGTCGTGACACGCTATTAGCTAAAGACCGCGTTCTGTCCTACTTAACGGACAAACTAGAAAATGCCCCTTCTAATACGTTCCAATTACCCGTTAAGAAAAAGGAATTAGCAAGTTTTCTAGGCCTATCACCAGAAACGTTAAGTCGCCAGTTGAAGGCCCTTCAAAACGATGGCGTAATTACCGTGTCTGGCAGGCACATCACGTTTATAAAAAATAGTACTAATGAGAGCGGGACATGACACGTTTTGTCTTTCTCAGGTAACAGAAATCCGGCGTTTATGGGTAATTCCCCCATGAGCGCCGGATTTATATGTTGGAAAAGCAAAAGTCAGTGTTCTGTCTCGCCTCTGCGGCAATTTCACTAAAGTAAGCGTTGAGCAGTCAAGTATCAGACTCAGCTTATTACTTAACGATCCTTTATCTTTTCATTCTAAAAATAATTCGGGCTCTTTTTAACGTTTAAATACAGCCGTTTTAACCCAATCCTTAACCTTTTTAGTGTTAGTATCTCCCGAGGTTAAATTTAATCCTTTTTCAACGTGCGCATCGGGAACTAAAAGCTTAATGGTACGAACGCTTTGTTTTATTGCCGAGCTATCCGCACTAGCACTTGTACTAAACGGCTCAATACGCTTGCCGGCCAGCTTTGATTGATTTTGTGACAAAAACGATTGAATCGGATATGCCACATCATTACTCCAAATTGGGAACCCAACCAATACTCTATCGTATTTCTTAAAGCTTGACGGCACGTTTAACAATTGATCGTATTGATTGCTTTTGTGCTCACGACGTACACGTGCATTAATAGCATCCCCATCAGACGGATAAGCTTTCTGAGGTTTGATACGTATCACATCTACACCGCTTTCCCTATGAATTTTGTGAGCAAGTCTTGTCGTATTATTTGTTTGTGAATAGAAAATAATCACTGTCCTTTTTGCAGCAGATCGATGCTTAACAGCCGCATTACCTTCGCTCATAAAACCAAGCACTGTGCCCCAATGACAACAATGGCTAATAAAACTTTTAAAGTTCTTCTCATAAATTAGTCTCCTTTTACATAGTCAATCGTTCATCAGACAAATTTTGTTTTGAAACACCTATTTGTTTGAGACTTCGCTCGACTGATAAAACAGCGAGGGAAGATCCAACCACAAAAAAGCGATTTTCTTTTATCTCACGTTCTGACAATAATTGAGAAAGCTCATAGGTTGTAACCCGACCGACTTGAATAAAAGATTTAAGCCGATTGTCATTCAAACTTTCTAATTCGCTTCTAAAAAATTCATCTTCTTTATTCTTAATGGTCCAAATAAAGTGAATATTCCGTCTTGAATGATATCGCTTAGCTATACTCATCAGTGGTGCGACACCCGTCCCCATGCCAATTAACGTCAAATCTTTTTCTGGCTCAGATTCAATTATTCTTGAAAATTGACCAAACGGACCTTCCGCATAAAAAGAGCTTCCGACGGTAACTGCTGAAAGTCCCTTCGTGTAATCTCCCACCTCACGAATGGTAAGTACTACTACGTGAGATTTTTCGGATGGCTTATTCGTGAGTGAAAACGGATGTGTTTCCTGTGAAAGTGTTGGAAAAGTAAAAAACAAAAAATCACCCGCCAGTAAATTTGGAACATTATCCTGAAACTCAAGCGTTAACTGAAATGTCTTTGCATTTAATCGCCTGTTCTCCACAACCTTTCCTGCCATCTTACCTTCCTTTTGGTCCAGCTTATACCAGCCGTAATAGCCCAAGACTCCAAATGTATATAACTCAAACAACACCATAAACATAAGATGCGCGTTTACGCGGCCAATCAATTCGACGTGCAACCAAACAAGCAAAATTGCGACTATATTAAGGCGATGTATCCAGATTGAAAACTGGTGTTTGATTACTTTTTGCATTCTTATTTTGACGTTTGCTGCAGTCGGAAAATGATCAACAATCCATCCCGACATAAAAAACGCGGCAAACAGTACGCCAAAAAGGGTTAAATACCAGGCCAATTTTCCAGTCACAATTATCCACTGTCCCATTGAGACCATGTAGTGCTCATGCAGAAATGCTAAAACCAGAGCGATTACGCCAAGACAACCATGTAGTAAATACATCTTGGGTAACCCAACAGCACGTTCTAGCCATTTTGGTCGTGTTGATAAGAAAACAGCCAATAACCACCAAGTGTACGCAATTATTCCCGCTGCAATTAGCAGTCGCTGATCAGTGGCAATCGACCCCATGGAAACAAACAATGCCAGCAACAAAGGTGTAGGTACAAGAATTACGAGAAAAGCCCAAAATATATTTAAAGCAATGAAGTGAACCCACAAGTTTGGACAACTAAATTAAGCTACTAACTGATTGGCAAGTTCTCGGTATTGTACTGGTGACTTGCCTTTTAGCTTGGTCCTGATTCTACGGTTATTATAAAACTCAATCCATTCAGTCATCGCTTGCGCGAGACTCTCTGGATTTTCGAAGTGTTCATCCATCATCTCTGCTTTCATGAGATGAAAGAATGATTCCATGGCGGCGTTATCTAAGCAAGTCGCCTTACGGGACATACTCTGAAAGGTATGATGAGTTTTAAGCGTTTTTTGCCACTGCTTATGTTGGTACTGAAATCCTTGATCTGTGTGTACCGTTGTTCGATAAGGAAGCTCAGGTAGTCCATCTAATGCTTCTTTTAGTGGCTTCAACGCAAACTCAAGAGTTGGATGTGCGCTAATGTTAAATGCCAAAATTTCACCCGAAAATAAATCCATGATGGGCTCTAAATAGATTCGTTCACTTTGACTCATCTGACCGTATCGAAATTCACTAACGTCGGCGACAAGTTTTTGATATGGTCGATCTGTCTTGAATCGCCGGTGTAACTTGTTTTTGGCGATTCTACCAACAACTCCTTTGTATGAGTTATATTTACGAGTTTGCTTATTAAAGGCCTGACATGTCCAGCCTTGTTCCTTCATAATTCGGAGGACGCGTTTGTGATTAACTTTAAATCCCTGTTCATGCATAACTAACGTTATGCGACGGTAACCGTATTTTTGAGTATACTTGGCATCTGTTTGGCGAATTTCATCAATGGCTTGGATAACCTGGTCATCATCATATTTTCGTCCCTGGCTGTGCTTAGTGTAATAGTACGTGCTACGTGGTATCTTAACGGCTTTGAGGATAAAACTAATCGACGTTTTGAAGACTCGCCTCAGATCATCAATTAAGGTCACGGTTTCGCGTGAGCTGATTTTTCGTGATCTAAGGCATCGAGTTTTTTTAGGAATTCATTCTCGATTCTTAACATCTTATTTTCTTGCTTGAGTTGCTTTAACTCATCTTTATCGTGGCGTGCTTGAATTTGTGCTGTTGTGGGTTTGGTTACTTTTTTATGCTTATGCTTAGCCATAGTCTTTGGATCTCCTCTCACTCTATTTAGGCCACTGAGTCCCTTTAAATCAAACTTTCTTTGCCATTTCCAGATAGTACTTGGTGAAGAGAGATTGAAGTGTAGTGCTGTTTCTGAAAGCGAAGCTTGGTGCTGTTGTTTCCAGTTTAATACTTCTATCTTGAACTCACTAGAGTATTCCAAGTTCATAGGTCTCGGTTTTAATCCTGCAATGCCAAAACGATTAAAGCGATGAACCCATAGGAGAATCGTTTCATTGTTGGCAATATGGTATTTTCTGGCCAATTGAATGGAACTAATACCCGTTAAATATTGTGTCACAATAGAAATTCGTAACTCTAAATTAAATTTAGTCATAATAAATCCCCCGAGATTGTTGTCCAATCTCGGGGGTTCACTTCACAATTGGATACTTCCTGAGCACGTTTACCATCACCTTTCTTTAAAATCCAAGCTCGTGAAGCCATTTATTAATGGCATGAGTGGAATGATTAACTCTTGTTCCCTCCACCTCATATCCCCCACGCAAAGTCGCATGTGGATACTTTTGCCTTAACTGTGACAGAGAGTCACCCCATCCTGAACCTGCGTTGGTCGAAAAAGGAATTATAACCTTGCCATTCAAATTTTCTTCATCCATAAATGTCCTCACAGGCATTGGTATTTCATTCCACCAGATTGGGTACCCCAAAAAAATCACGTCATAGTTTGCCATGTCCGGCAGTGGACCTTTAATTTCAGGACGCGCATTTCTATCCTGCTCTCGTTCCGCACGGTCTACCGTTGCCTGATAATTTTTAGGATACATATCATCTGCTTGAATCGAAAACTGTCGTCCATGTGTGACTTGAGCAATTTGATTCGCAATATGTTGTGTGTGGCCAACCTTTAGAGTGACATCTGGATAGTTAGTTCCCACCCTAGAAAATGTCACAATAAGAATTCGTTTAGGATCCACTTTATTTGATTTCTTAACTGTTGAAGACTTTTTAGTATTGGCAAATAATTGGCTTGATTGATTTTGACCGAGTTGCCTGGTCGCTTGCTAACGCTGTATATGCCAACCCATCATTCCTGCTATAAGAATCAACAAACCAGCCAAAAATACTACTTTTTTCCTGATATTACTTACCTCCCCCTGCTTTGATGAACTATTTGTCTGTAACCGACACTAGATAGAAAAATTTCAATGTGCCATAGACTTGTTGTTAAATCCCAAGGATCACAATCATGTATTTTAACTATCCTAATCGCTCATCGAAACACACTACTTGTCTAGCTCGATTCGAACGTTATAGTTGCCACGTAGGTGCCGTATTTTCGATAATGGCGTGGTGATAACCCCAATGTTAACTTGTGAACCATACTGATTTGACGTCTTTTCACCATTGAACAAAATAGTGAAATACGGCGCATCAGTGGCATAGTCAATGTCACCGTTTAACCAACCGTAATGTTCCTCACTTTTGTTATACGGAAGCGGCGAAATGGTTCCACAAAAATCTGTGTCATAACGACTCTCGGAGACTGTGTATGGCATTTTTGCTATTAGTGCCTTGGCCGTTTTGCTGTTATTAAGAACGCCAGTGATCACTGTTTTGCCAAAATGCATACGAATTTTTGTACCATGTTTAACGACTCTAGTTGGCATAGCTGGATTCGTCCTCTGCATATTTGCATTATCAGTGGCCACTTTCTTTGACGCACGGTGGTTCCTAACTTTTGTTGTCTGGATGTTACGCTTGCCATTGCTTTTTTTAGACGCGCTTGCACTACAACCGCCAAGTACAATGATGGCAGCAGCCGTTACTACAACTTTCAAAAATGAATTTGCCTTCATCTTTCTCCTCCTCAGTTTTAAAAACCGAAGTGATCAATTTCGGTTGTAGTTTAGTATAAAAAGTGCCATTTGATATGTAAAATACCGATAAATTATGCATATCTATAACTAAAACGCATGGTTAAAAAAACAAAATGGGCCTTTAGAAGTTCGTATCTTCTAAAAGCCCTAAAAGTAAAATCACTGAAAAGGTAATACCTGCCACGATAGTTTTGTGACCGGAAAAATATATACTTAATAGACATATTACTTTATTCATAGTAAGTATTGGACATCCCACAATAAGACATTATCCTAAAATTAGAATCACCAAACACAACAGCAGATTCATCGCATAGTAAAAAAGGAGGCCAAATTATTGAGACAATCATTCATCAAAATTATATTACCATTGTTATTTTTTACGGCTCTGATAATTGGTTCAACAAATGATGTGAGTGCAAACGTTCTTTCAAGAAGAACAGATCATGGCGCATATACCCAAAAAGTGATGGTTATTCATTTCAATAATTCACAACACATATATGGGCAACTATATTTACCCAAAAAGCAGCCAATGCACAAAACACCAGCAGTTATTTTGTCACATGGCCTGGGTGGTACACATGAACAAATGACTGCATACGCAGAGAGTTTAGCTGAGCATGGCTTTATTGCATATACTTTTGATTTCAGGGGTGGCAGTGCCGAAAGTCAAAGTAGCGGTTCCACCACGCATATGTCAGTCTTTTCAGAAGAAAAAGATTTGCAACAAGCAATCTCACATGTAAAGTTGTTACACCAAGTGGACCCTAAACAAATATCTTTAGTCGGTGCTAGTCAGGGTGGTGTAGTATCCGCTTTAACAGCGGCAAAAGAAGGAAAGGCTATTCATAAAGTAGCATTAGTGTACCCTGCTTTTAGCATTGTTGCTGATGCTCGCAAACAATACTCTTCGCTAAGCCAGGTTCCCTCTCACTCAGACATCTGGGGCGTAACTGTCGGAAAAACCTACTATCGAAATTTATTAGGCTTAAATCTGACTAAAACAGTAACTCAATATCCAAATCCCATACTCATTATTCATGGCACTGACGACAATGTAGTCCCCATTTCTTACTCAAAAAAGATGGCCAGTAGCTACTCTAACGCCAGCTTTATAAAACTTAGGGGTGCGGGACATGACTTTTCTGGTAAGTATCGAGAAAAAGCAATCAAAGAAATTGTTACTTTTTTACAAAACTAATTAACTTTATTATGAACACGAGATAGCGTTGAACACTAATTTATGGAGGATTGTACAATGCAGAAAGTTAAAGCATTACAAGCAGACACATCAGATTTTAGCTCTTTTCATCAAATAGTCATTGAACGGCGCACCTTACATCCTGATGATGTCGCAATCGATATCAAGTACTGTGGAATCTGTCACTCAGATATTGCACAGGTTGAAGGTATCGGCACGGCCTTTCAGCATCCCGTAGTTCCGGGTCACGAAATCACTGGTATTGTTAGTGCAATTGGTTCTGATGTAACGGAATTTAAACCCGGGGATCGTGTGGGTGTCGGTTGCTTTATTGATTCCTGTGGTAAATGTAAATATTGTCTTGCCGGTCAGGAACAATTTTGTGAAAAAGGTTTTGTTTCCGTTTTTAACACGCCTGACTATGACGGTAATATTACCCAAGGCGGATATTCTCAATCAGTCGTCGTAAAGCAACATTTCGTCTTGCACATTCCCGACAATCTAAGCCTGTCATTGGCAGCTCCACTGCTTTGTGCCGGAATTACAACCTATAATCCTTTGAAGCGCTACGGCATCAACGGAAATTCAAACATTGCGATTATTGGTCTAGGCGGTTTAGGCCACATTGCCGTACAGTTTGCGCGCCGTCTGGGAGCTAACGTAACAGTATTGGGTCACTCTGAGAGTAAGCGTTCCGAGGCCGCTCAGTTTGGTGCTAGCAATTATGAAATTCTGCAAGATGAGAACGATTTTGATCGGCTAAGCAATAAATATGATTTTATTTTGAATACCGCAGCTGTCAAACTGGATCTAGATAATTACCTCAAACTTTTGACAGTAAATGGGATTTTTTGCTTTGTTGGTTTAACAATGGATGAACAGCAATTTAACATTTTTAGTATCTTCGATAAACAAGGAACAATCACTGTCTCAAATGTCGGCGGAATTGCGATGACTCAGGAAATGCTAGATTTTGCCGCCAAGAATAATGTTAAACCAAAAATCGAAATGATCAGCATCGATGACGTTCCAAGTGCCTATCAGAGAATCCTCGATAGCGATGTACATTATCGTTTTGTGATCGATATGAGCACGTTAAAATGAGCAAGAATGATTTGTTCCAGTCGAAGCACTATACACCTTTTTAGATTCATGTTGATGCCTTGCCACAATGGACCACCTGTTTGCAGTCAAAACGGGTGGTCCATTGTTTAGCTATTACATACTTATCTCAAAGTGACATTACTTGGCATCGCTAAAATACTCAATCATCATCTGGGCGATTTCTGTCGCATGCGTTTCTAGTGCAAAATGTCCACTATCAACAAAGGCAACCTTGGCATGCGCATCATCCTTTTGAAACGCCTCGGCGCCGGGATAAATGAACGATGGGTCGTTTTTACCCCAAACGGCCAGTAATTTGGGTTGATATTGGCGTAAATACGCTTGAAATTCTGGGTACATCTTGATGTTATTTTGGTAATCATAAATTAAATCAAGTTGACGGTCCGCATAGCCAGCAGTCCGTGTGTATGCAATATCCAATGTATACCCATCTGGCGAGACTGTTCCCGGTTGCGTACCAAACGTATACTGGTCTTTGATTGTCGCCGGTGCAAACGCATTTCGGTAAGAATTACGTTTGGCCTCCGTTGGGCGATTCCAAAAGTCCTGACGTTCTGCCCACTTTTTACCCAATCCCTCTTGATAAACATTCCCGTTTTGACTGACAATGCCGGAGATCCAATCTGGATGGTGCAAGGCAATCCGAAAACCAATCGGAGCACCGTAATCAAACACGTACATATAAAATTTATCCAGGTTCAGTTCTTCGACAAACGCCGTTGTAACCTCCGCTAAGTGGTCAAACGTATATTCGAACCTCGTATGATCCGGCGAACTTGACTGACCAAAGCCAGGAAAGTCTGGTGCAATCAAATGAAACTTGTGACTAAGTAACGGCATTAAATGACGGAACATGTGGCTCGCTGTTGGAAAACCATGAAGCAATAACATTGTTGGCTTACTAATATCTCCTGCTTCCCGATAAAAAATATTCAATCCTTTTACATTAATCTTTTTGTATGCTGTCATTGATACTACTTTGCCTCACTCTGCGTGTTGCCATTTCTGGATTAAATTCTAGTTTTAGTAAACGACTGTTGTTAAGGACAGATGGCAAGTCCATTCCCTTTAGTGAATTGCAAATTAATAGAAAAATCTGAAATACACTGCACAATAATCTTCAATTTTATGTACACACTTAAACGGCGTGTTTTATAACGCAAACTATATTACTACCACAAAAGATACACAAATATTTGAAACAAAGCACTTTAAATAGTGACAGAAATTATCCATTTCATTTATAAGTGGTGTTAGCCTATTCCAGATTCTCGCCAATACTCCTAATCCACAAAAGTTTGAGAAGACCCCTTTACAATCCCCTCTTAAAATAATGTCAACTCCAAAAATAAGAGGGTAATGCGTATGTGTACAAGCCTAACCTTTGATACGACGGATAATCACCATTTCCTTGCTCGTACCATGGACTATGCTTTTGAATTGGGTGGTCGGCCAGTCTTCCTCCCACGTCACTATCAGTGGGAAAGTGCCACAAAAGAGGCCACTTTTATCAATGAATACGCCTTCGTTGGCACCGGCCGTCAACTGGGCACTTACTTCTTCGCAGATGGGATTAATGAATACGGTCTTTCTGTAGCCGCACTTTACTTCCCCCGCGAGGCAAACTATCAAACACCTCAATCGGGCAAAAAGAACCTCGCCCCTCACGAACTCGTTTCCGTTTTATTAGGAAACTGCTGTAATTTAGACGAGGTTCAACAGGAATTGGATCAGATTCGCTTGATTGCGTTTGAAACGCCATTGATCAATACTGTGCCCCCATTGCACTGGATCGTAACCGATGCAAGTGGTCGCTGCTGTGTCATCGAACCTCGAAGCGAACAGTTGAAACTAGAAGGTGACCCCGTTGAAGTGATGACCAATTCGCCAGAACTACAATGGCACATTAAAAATTTGAGTAACTACTTAACACTTCAACCCACTGTTCACGAGTCAAAACAGTTTATGGGCGTCACTGCCCATGCCTTTGGTCAAGGAACCGGTACCTCACAATTGCCTGGAGGTTACACGCCACCACAACGATTTGTTCGGACAGCCTTCTTGAAGCAAAACATCACCCCTGTCACAGGTGAATACGCCGGGGTTAACGCCATCCTCCACGTACTGCACAATGTCGAAATTCCGCATGGTGTCAACATTAAGCAAGGCGAGTCAGATTACACTCAATACATTGGGATTATGGGTGCAACGTCAAAGGCTTACTATTTTGTGCCTTATGACAACCAGTCAGTATTCAAGGTTTCTCTAACACCTGAACTATTGGAAGAAACGGAACCAGTTGAGTTTCCCTTTACTAATGAACAACAGGTTACAGAATTGAATTAGCAAATCACTACTTCAAAATGCAAAGCAACATTTTCAACAACACAATGGCCACTGCGATGAATCATCCCCGCAGTGGCCATTGTGTTACTTTTTGTGCGTAGCAAGTATTCCTTTTAGAAAACCTTTCCAAAAAGAAATTGTTAATTTACCATACTTATTCTTTGACTTAATCATTTCATGGAGAGTAGCATTACCAATGTTAAAAAAGGAGCTGACCAGATATAACCATTACCTAGCTAGAAAGTGTTTCAGCAAGCTGTTAAACAGACAATCCGGATGTCGTTTTCTACAGTATATGCACATCGCACCACTTGTTCATCGTAAGGCATTTTAATTAACGATGAGTAAACAATTGAATATAATTTTTAATTCAAATAATTGGGGAGAAATATAATGACAACTTTAAATTATGATGTTTACAACAACAAGCGCAACAGTGTTACCCGTGGTGTTCCAGAGGATACTAAAGACCTTCAGTGGGTCGCAAATACATCCACTCTTGTTTATGGCCAAAAAGATGCTGTTTTAGTTGATACTTATATGACTAAGGCTGCCAATAACGAACTCATCGATTGGATTCGAGACCATAACGTTAACCTTAAATATATTTACCTCACCCATGCACATGCCGATCACTTCTTTGGCGCTGGGATGATTCAAAAAGCCTTTCCTGAAGCGACAATTATTGCGACCCAGGCGACCATCGATGGTTTGCCTGCAGTAATGACGCCTGCAAACATTGCGACTGTTTGGGAGAAGCTATTCCCTGGTAGTTTGCCAGATCCTATCACCAGCCCAGAAGATGTTCAACCAGTTAGTGATCACTTTGAATTAGAAGATCACGAAATCGATATCATTCAAGATGGTTTTACTGACACGCACGATTCCACCAGTCTGTGGGTACCAGATTTGGGATTAGTTGTCGCTGGCGATGCCACCTACAATGGCATCCATGCTTACATGCCCGAAACAACGCTTGCAGCTCGTAAGAATTGGATCAAGGTCAATGAGCATTTGAAAACATTCCATCCTAAGTATGTCGTAGCCGGTCATAAGATTCCAGAAAACCCCGATGACCCTAAAATTTTAGATCAGACAATCGAGTACATTACAAACTTCAATAAGTTTGCTGAAGATGCTAGTTCTGCAGAAGACTTATATAATAAAATGCTTGCTGTTTATCCAAAGTACGTTAACCCAGGTTCCTTATGGAGTGCATCACATTCTGTCATTCGTTAATTGAAACTATGTTTTACAAAGGGATTCTTAACTGTTTATGTTGAGGGTCCCTATTTAAGTTATACTGGCAGTTTTTTCGACAAATTAAAATCAAATGATAATTCACACTTGACACTCATTTTAAAAGTTGTAAATTTAAGTCATCAGTTTAAAAACAGAAACGCAATGACAAGAAGAGTACGGTTAAACGTCATCCACAGAGAGGTGCATGTTGGTGAAAGCACTGTTGAGGAATAACCCGAAGATGATCTTCAAGCGACACCGTTGATCCGAATTTGGTTAGACGATGCTGGGTGCGCCCATTACAGCGCCAGAGTATCAGGTTTGTGCACGAACTTGGCACTTGGCGAGGAAACAATCGCGAGGTTGCTTCAAAATAAGGTGGCAACGCGGAAATCCGTCCTTTATTAACAAATTATTGTTAATAGAGGACGGATTTTTTCTGTTTTATAAACATCAACAAAACTCAATAAAGCTTTTCGGGGGTAATGACTTATGAAATTTAAACACGCGATCACATTAGGCACGGTCACACTGTTATCAGCACTCTTTTTAGCCAATGGCACTGTCACAAACGCTAATGCATCAAGTAAGTACGCCAAAGATCAAACTTTGAACTGGACAGAAAGTCAAGAACTGGCAACAAACGACTTAGCGAAGGCCACGGATACTGAAAGCTTCAATGTTCTGCTGAACACGCAGTCCGGTCTCTATCGTTTGAAAGATTCTGGTCACAAAATTGTTAATGACCTCGCTACTAGCACAAAGGTCAGTAAGGATGGCAAAACTTACACTGTTAAACTGCGGCATAACGCTAAGTGGAGTAATGGTGATCCACTGACGGCTCAAGATTTTGTGTACTCATGGCAACGCACGCTAGATCCTAAAACGGCTTCCCAAGATGCTTTCTATATGTACCAGGTTGAAAACGCAGAAGCAGTCAATAAAGGTCAAAAACCTTTATCCGCTCTTGGTATCAAAGCCGATGGTAAATACCAGCTGACCATTCACCTCACGAAACCAGTTTCCTATTTTCAGAAACTGTTAGCATGGCCATTATTCTTCCCAGTAAACAAAAAAGTCGCCACGCAAGAAGGCAGTAAGTTTGGCACCAGTGCGAAAAACAATGTGTATAGCGGCGCCTTTAAACTCACCGGCTGGACTGGCACAAACAGTAAATGGACGTTGGCTAAAAACGGCAAATATTGGGACAACAAACACGTTCACCTGAGCAAAATCAACGAACAAGTTGTTAAAGACCCCTCCACTGGTCTAAACGAATATCAATCTCACAAGATTGATGAAACAGTCCTTAGCGGTGAACAAGTTGCCAACTTTAAGGGCCACAAAGATTTTGTATCTCGGAAATCTTCGAATGGTTACCGCCTCGACTTCAATCAAAAGAAGGTTAAGGCATTCCAAAATGTTAACGTTCGTAAAGCCTTCTCACTGGCTTTGAACCGTAAAGATCTTGTCAATAACGTGTTATCAGACGGATCTGTTGTCCCACAAGGTTTTGCACCAACTGGCATCGGTACTAATCCGAAGAGCGGTAAAGATTTCGCCAAGTCAGCGTACGTTAAATCCGGCGTCACCTACAACTTAAGCGAAGCCAAAAAGTTACTGAAACAAGGTTACAAACAGACTGGTACCAAATCGATCAAGACAGAGGTGCTAACTACTGATGATGACGCTGGTAAAAATGTCGGCGAATTCATTCAATCACAGCTCGAAAAACTGCCAAACGTTAAAGTTTCAGTCGTCAATTTGCCTAAAACTGCTCAACTTGCGCGTGAAAAGTCCGGCAATTTCCAACTCATCATTGGTGGCTGGCAATCAGTTTTCACGGACCCCATTAACTTCCTGGATATTTGGGAAAGTAACAGTCCGTATAATTTCAGTGGTTGGAACAACAAGCAATACGACACATTGCTCAGCGCGTCTGAAAACAGCTTGGCAAACAAGCCCGAGGACCGTTGGAATAACTTAGTCAAAGCCGAAAAGCTGCTCATGACGCAACAAGGTACCGCCCCACTTTTCCAAAAGGTCCAGGCACAACTGCTCAATACCAAAGTTAAAGACGTCAATTACAATCCATCCGGTGTGCCTTACGACTGGAAAGATACGTACATTGCTAAATAAATTTTAGCCGCGTTGCATTAAAAACGGTCCTTAATCGATTTTTGATTAGGGATCGTTTTCGTGGTTTTCGTGCAAAACAAAAACGGCGCACCATGTAAGGTCCGCCGTCAGGTTTCAAGACAATGCTCTGTTTGTCCATGGTCGCTTCCCCCAAACGTTACGTTTCTAAAGGTGAGCTCTCAAATAGCACTTTCATTCTCTTCATTCAACTTGTCGCAATCGATAATCAGTTGGCAAACCTCTTTATCCGGTGTCAATTTCATCGAGTACTTCCGACCAAACTCGATCATCGTGTGATGAGCTTGATACAATTCCTCGGGCTTAACGACACCCACAATCTTTTGTTCCACCTGCAAGGGTGACGCTGATTGTTTAACAAAGTGAAGTCGTTTTGAAATCGCCGAAACATGCGTGTCCACTGCAAACGTTGGTTGACCGAACACATCGCTCAACACTAAATTGGCCGTTTTCCGACCCGCTCCCGGCAACGCCATGATGCCCTTTCGATCGTTTGGAATCGTGTCATTTAACTCTTCATGCACAATGCCAGCAGTCTTAACGATATTCTTCGACTTGTTATGAAACAGGCCAACTCGCCTAATGATTGTTTCTACGTCTTCAACATTGGCGTGCATCAATGCCTCGGGATCAGGATATCTGTCAAACAACGTTGGTGTGACCTGGTTCACGGAAACATCGGTCGCTTGCGCGCTGAGAATGACTGAAATCAGATACTGAAATGGCGTTCTCGTAATCAGTGATGGTCCAACCGGCCCGATCTCAGCTTCCATTTGATGAATCGCCCAAACAATCTGATCATCTTTTAACATCGATACATGTCCTCTTTTCTAGCCAAAGCCTGATTAACTAACTATCATTAAATCTATCCCATCAGACCACTAAAGACAATGTGCGTCACCGGGTCATCAAAACTGGTTACCGCGATACTTTTGTAAATGTCGCATACGGCACTTTAAAACGATGCTTGGAATCAATCCGTTTGAAGTCATCACCAGTAGTTAAATAATCTGGTAGTAAGGCGATGCCTAACCCATTTTTGACTAGCTTAATAATGCTATCCCAAGAATCAATTTCCTGAACATTCGTCATATTATGATTTAATCGCCGTAGCGTTCGTGCGCGGAATGGACAGTGACGATCACTATTAACGAGGTACGGTAGTTGGCCCTCCTCTTGGCTTGCTGCAACAACGAACGATGCTGGCAGATAGTCAGTAGCAATCTCCTGATAACCTGGGTTGTTAAAGTTCGCGTACGTAACTACCATGTCTACTTCATTATCTGACAGCACTAGGATTTCCGTAGAGCTCAGTAAATCAAACGTATTTTGTGCTAAAGAATACTGTTTTTGCTGAACAACTAGTAAATTAAACAGCAGTTGCGACATCACGATATGTCGTTTGGAAACAGCATCCGGCTTCATCTGCGCCCTAACTTTACGTGTGGCCTGCAAAACAGACTGCGCGTATTGGTAAAATTGTGTGCCATTTTCTGTCGGCACAATGCCTTGATGGCTGCGCGTGAATAATTCAACACCAAACTCCGCTTCTATTGCCTGCAATCTGGCCGTGATATTTGACTGTGCAAAACCCATCAGTTTAGCAACCCGATTGATTGAATGTTGCGCGTACAGTTGGACAAATATTTCTAAATCTTGTAATTGCATACTGAATCACCCTATCGTAAATTGTGATAACCGTATCACAATCCTGTAATATGCACCAGCAATCGACGTTACTATAATTAGAAACATAAGTTATTCAGCAAACACAAAGGAGATTGTCACATGCCATATTTAAGAGTTCGAATCGCTAGTCCTAAAACAACCGTCACTTCACAACAAGTTGCCGCAATGCTCACTCAACTTGCAGTCGACAAACTGGGGAAGGCCGGAGCTGTTGCTGCCGTAGACGTTCATTTCACTGATCCAAATGATTGGTTTATTGGCGCTAAATCCGTTGCCGAAACAAACGAAACAAGTTTCTTTGTTGAAATTAAAATCACCGAATCCACTAATTCTCGCGATGATAAAGCAGCCTTTATTAAGTCAACGTTTGAAAATATGAGCCAATTTTTCCCAAACGTTTCCCCCACCAGTTATGTTGTTCTGCAAGACGTCGCTTCCGATAGCTGGGGTTATGGTGGCAAGACTCAAGAATACCGCTATATTGCTGGCGATGCGCATTAGCATTCTACGATAATAGGCCAGGACTACTTATATGAGCAGCCCTGGCCTATTATTGTATCAATGTTTATTCAATTTAGGCACTACGTCAGCAAACCTTGGTATGCTATTAAACCTCTGATCTACTTCAATACCGCAAAACCACCGTCCCAGCCAATTTGTTCGTTGGCGGCCAATGTCATTTGCAAAAATCCAGTTCCTTCAAGTTCCCGCGCACGGCGCAATGAACCCGCGTCAACAAAGGCTAACTTGCTACCTTCCAATGCTGATTGCAACGCTTTTTTGGCATCTTCGTCATTAGAAGCTGCAAGGACAGTTGTTTTTTGTTTGCCGGCAACTTCCGCCGTATTTAGAGAAGCTGCAAAGTTAGTGTTGAAAGCCTTCACGACCTTTGAATCAGGCAGCAGCTCAGCCAGATGTGCAGCGGCTGAACTATCTGCGGGAACAACCAGTTCATCCCAAGTATCAAAATTTAGAGGATTGGTGATATCAACAACGATCTTGCCAGCCAATTTTTCGCTTTGCGCCTTAGCAATTTCCACAGCTGCGTTAAAAGGCACCGCTAAAATCGCAATGTCGCCAATTGTATCAACTGGATCACTACTACCAATGTAATTTACATCATTACCAGCATCCGTAAAGACCTTACCAAGTGCCTGACCCATGTTACCCTTACCAAAAATTGTGATTGCTGACATATGAGTGCCTCCGATATTTGTATTATTTTTAAGTACAGTTTTAAAATAAACTAGTCTTTAATGATTGTCAATAAATCAATCTATCAGTTGTTTTAAATTCAGTAATTTCACACATTTTAAAAACTGTTATATAATTAAATACAGAATTTTAAGGAGATCTATTATGGCAAACACTCAATTAAGCGACACGATTCATGTTCTTGCTTATATCAGTTATTTCAGTGGGCAAAAAATTACTAGCCAAGAGATGGCCAGTAGTATCCAAACCTCAGCTAGTCTCGTACGAAAAATAATGGCAAGTTTAAAACAAACAGGCTTATTAAAACAAGGCCATGGTACAACTAACCTGGCATTAGCTCGCGATGCCGCAGAGATCACTGTTCGCGATATTTATCGTTCCTTGCCTCAACAAGAACTTTTCCACGTTGATCAAAAAACTTCAAGTACCTGTCCGGTGGGCGCCGCCATTCCACCGGTTCTCGACCACTATTATATGGAAATTCAGGCCGCGGCTGAAGCGAAGATGGCACGGATTTCGCTGCAAGATATTATGAACGATATTGATTTGCAGGCACAACTGACTGAGAAACTGTGACAATTAAAAACTTCTTTTTTGAGAACACTCATTACTTACAGTCACACATCTTTAATCACCAGATGAAAAAATCCCAAAATCAATTATGATTTTGGGATTTTTTGCTTTTATTACTAAATTTATCCACCTAATTAATGAATTGCGTAAAAGAAGCCAATCACAAAAACAATCATTAAAATTGCCCACCAATAACCTGACATAAAATCCCAAAAGTTCATCTTGCCAAACCGACGGACATAACGATTTTTTCTTGGGTCATATGTAAATTGAGTCGGATCGACTTTAGTATCCTGTTCTTCAGCGCCAAAAACCAGCGCGTCCAAACTAACGTTAAAAATATCAGTAAGCTTAATTAAGTTTGCTAAATCAGGCGTGGCATCCCCTGACTCCCACTTGGAAATTGCCTGACGAGTTACAAACAGTTTGCCTGCCAAATCGTCTTGAGTGGTGTTCGTTTCTTTACGCAGTCTTTTGAGTTGCGCCGGAAATTTGTTCATTATTGAAAATCCTCCATCAGTTAAAAACGTTTCTTCCTAAAGATTAAATAACCTGCCGTTACGAAAATCACAATGTAACTAGCGGTGCTACAAAGTAGTTGCACATTTGAGAGATGACTCGTATCAACGTAAGTCGCGTAATTGTAGTATTGCCGTGTTAAATTCGTTAAGTTAAACGGATTCCACCGTAAAACATGTACTGCCTTATTGCCATTGAGTAAGCTAGCAGAAATAAACTGGCCAACAAAAATCATCAGCAGACTCACACTAATCACGACGGCATTGTTGTTAATCAAACAAGACAGCAAAAAGATCAGGCTAATAATGAACGTCGTTGTCAGCACATCTATTGCAGATGTCTTCAACATGTTCTCCCACAGTGGTTGGTGGTAGAGATAAAGAGTTGACCACGAAAACGGGCGACTGAGCGGTGTCATCCACAAAACAAAGGTAAAAGCCATGGCGATAACATGCAGCAAAATGTTGTAGCCTAAAATCACAATATATTTAGAGAAGTACACCGCTCGCTTATTAGCCGATTTATAAATCAACGTTAAAATGGCGTTATTCTGAAACTCCATGGAGAAAAAAGTCGCCCCAACTACAGCCAGGATCAAGATAATCCAATCTGGCGCATCGTAACAAGTCGTCATCAGTAACTTACTTTCATTATAGCCAATCGTTAATCCCGTTGTCACCATTAGCCCCAGCAAGACTATCGGTGAAATCCAAACCATCTTTTGATGCATCAGTTTGTAAAACTCTTGATAAAGACTAAAACGCATTTTTATTGTCCCCTTCCCTGTGCGAGATCAAACATGTCGTCGTTTGAACAATTGATAGCCAATAAATCCAAAACCAGCAGCGTAAATCAGATTACCTACGATGATTTCTAAGTTATTCAAGTGAGACATGTTGGCATACGGTGAATTAGCCAATTGCTGTGTGACAAAAATCATGTTTAATGGATTCCAGCGCACAACTGTTGTCAAAGAAGCAAACGAATCCATGAGGGCAACTGAAATGGACGCACCGAGAAAACCCAGTGCTAATCCAATACCGATAACGGCAGTGTTCATTTTTAAGAGTGTAATCAGGAGAAAAGCCAACGTCACAATAAAAAGACTATAAACTAACGTTCCGATAACATTACCAAACAACAAGTCGATGCGCGTAGGCTGTCCAGTGGAATACGTGAACCACCCGTACCGCCGCCCAACCATCAAGAATTTCAAAACGAACGTTATAACAACGGCGACCACCGTTAATAAAAGACTGTACAGCCAAACAACTACTAGCTTTGCCAAGTACGTTTGCCACTTGTGAGAATTCTTATATAACACCACAAGAATGGTGTGATACTGATATTCCATCGCTAAAAAGGTTGACGCTACGCCAATAATAATCACCGGAATCCACTGAACGGCACCGAACTCAAAGACTAAAGTAGTTGTATTTATGCGCACTGTTAACGCGTTGTACAACATTAAAATAACTAACAGAACGATACCGCCGACAAACGTTCTTTGGTGAATAAATTTAAAGGTTTCTTCAAGTAGACTACGCTTCATGATCGGCCCTCCGCTGCTGTTCAAGAATCGTGACCACAACTTGTTCAAAATTAGTTTCAATTGGCGCCAGTTCTTTGAGGTGAATCTGTTGCTGATACAGGGCATCCTGAATATCAAAAATGTCGGTTCGTTTAACTCTAAAAGTATTGCCTTCTTGTATGTAATGAATTGTCCGCTGTTGCAATACCTGTGCAGTTAGCACTTCGTCTTCTGTTAAAAGTTTGTAATCCCGATGATGAAGTTGCTCAAACTCCTCAAACGACTGGTTCACAATAATTTGACCATGATTAATGAGCACCACATGAGTCATAACCTTTTGCAGTTCACTCAGAATGTGACTCGAAATTAGGAATGCAGTTCCTTGATCGGCATATTGCTTGATAAGTTTGCGGACACCAATGGTTGCTTCAACATCCAACCCGTTCATTGGCTCATCTAGAATAACTAGCTGGGGATGGTTCAACAATGCGATGGCAATACCTAACTTCTGCTTCATTCCCAGTGAATAACCTTTTGCTTTTTGCTGAATGTAATCTGTCATCCCCAGTTTTTCGATGAGTCGTGCCATGTCCTCATGATCGCGCGAATAAAGTGCAAGGTTTTGACGTCCCGTCAAAAACGGATAGATTGCTGGGTGCTCAATCAACGCACCAACGCTGTTCAATGCCCCGTGTTGATTTTCCGTAACAGGTTGGTGATTGATTTGAATACTGCCGTCAAATTTAGTCAGTCCAAGAATAGTTTTCATAATGGTCGTTTTCCCAGCACCATTAGGTCCAATCAACCCCACAATATTTCCCGCATCAATGTCAAAAGACGCACGTTTGACGATTTTAGTTCGACCAATATAGGTTGTCGCATTTTGAACCTTGAGCATAATAATTCACCCTCCAAATTGCAAATTGATGTTTTAACCATCTCCACTGTTAGCTATAAACCGGCTCACACACAAGCAAACAAACACTACTTTTTCGCAAATTGAAAGCCTAATTCGCGCAACTGAGGGTAACGCAAGTCAATGACAAATGGTGGTGCATCAACATTCAAGTGGGTTGCGCAATAGAAAATGACGATAAACACAGCACTCTCTCCTTCTCATCAATTCGTCTACATATGGGAACAAAAAAAGCCCCCGATTGAGGGCAAATTTTTGTGTAGCAGGGTGCTAAACGCTGCTTTCAGTTTCGAAATCAAGCTTATCGCAGTCCTTAATCAACTGACTGACTTTTTTGTCTGGCCTGAGTTTCGTTGGCTACTTGCCACCAAAATCAAACATCATATGATGATCCTGATATAATTCATCCCGTTTCAAAACACTCAAAATTTTCTCTTCGACTTGAACTAATCACACTTTTTTGATCATCAAATGACTAATGTTAATCGCAATTTGTTCACGGGTTAGTCCCTGCTCACGTTGGTAAGCATAGCTATCACTTTTCAGCATTGAAATAAGCATGTCTGCTCGAAATTTCAATTCAGCTTTACTAATGTTATCGCTTATTGGTTTTAATGCCTGCATGGTCAAGTTAACCAACTGTTGATATAACGGACTATGATAAAACGTGCTCATGACAGATGGTCCCGTTTCAATTTCTGTCAGCAGCTGTATTCGCCGCTCACGAAATTCAAGCCATCGAGTCAAAAAATCCTCGAACTGTTTAGTTGCCGGTGACGAAGGATTCTGCAACTGAGCCTCTTCGCCTGTGATGAATTGCTGAATGTAGTCAAGCGACAGTGCCATGCAAAGTTCACTTTTATTTGGAAAGTTACGGTACAGCGTACCTGTTCCAATGCCGGCGACTTGCGCGATGTCCTTCATACTGACTTTCGAAACCGCTCTTTCCTTAAATAAATTGGCAGCGGCATCTAAGATTTTTTGCTGATTAATTTGCGCGTCTTTTCGCATCAATTAGCCCTCCATTATTACAATTAGTACCATACGCTAAAAGTGTGTTCTTGACAAACGGAGTATGCTCCGCTTATTATCAATTCAGACTCTTAACGTAAAGAAGGTTTATCTGATGCTCATTTTTGCCTATGGTTTAGTAATCGGGATTTTTGTCAGCTTGATTGGTGGTGGCGGTGCTGCTTTATATCTCGGAGTATTGACCAGCCAATTAGGCTTGTCATCTGCGGTTGCAGTACCAACGTCATTACTCGTAGCATTACCGGCCTTATTCTTCGGTTTTCTGACACAATTACGTGTTAAAAACGTTAATTTTCATGTTGGCAACCAAATGATTGTAGCTGCTATCCCTGGCATTTTAATCGGTACATACAGCGCACAATTCATCCCCAAAACACTATACAACTGGATCGTCGGCACCATTTTCATTGTTATGGGCGCAATGGTTTTGTTGAAATCAATTCATCAAACGCACAATACTCACACAGACTCAACACAGGTATGGTTGGCGCGATTTTTTGGTTTGCTAAGTGGTCTAATGGTCGGCATCGGCGGTTTAAGCGGCGGTGCAACAACAGCTGCAGGTCTCACATTATTAGGATTAACTGCCGTTGAATCCGCAGGTACCGCCACATATGTGCTCATGACCATGTCTTCAATTAGCCTAATCGGGCACTTGTTCACCAGTACGTTTGCTTGGCAAGCAGGTTGGTTGCTGATGCTGGGGGCTATCGTTGGTGCGGTGGTTACGCCAGTGATTATTCAACGCCTTGATTTGCGTCGAGTTAATCGTGTGCTAACTCCATTCTTGGGACTGCTGATTATTTATTTTGGCGTAAAAATGTTTATTTGAAATTTTTATGGCTAGGTCATCCACTGCGGTAAAAATTTGAGGCTCATAGGCTACAAATAGCAGCAAAAAACGCTCATCCAGAAAATTTTCTAGATGAACGTTTTTTCTTGGAAATTATTTTAATTCAAGCTTCTCTGTAATTTGATCGTAGACAGCTTGCGTATTCATACCGGTTAATAATGGCACTCCATTAATAACCTTATCCTTAACGTTGTCTGGTACTAACGTAGTGCTAACAACAGCGTCGTAATCATCGATGTGGTTAACTTCGTCAGAAATTTTACTTTGCAACATCTTAACCTGGCCGTCAAAACCTTCGTCAGCTAACCAATTCTTGATTTTTCCTGTGACGACCGTGGATGTTGCTACGCCAGAACCACAAACTACCATCAATGTTTTCATATTTTCGACCTCCAATGTCGAGTTCCCTGAACAACTAATTCAAACGTTACTTTTTGTCTGAAACCGTTGTTGCAGTTTTACGGAATTTGTTTTGCCAAATCATCAAACCTAATACCACGATACCAATTAAACCAATACCACCCCAGCTAATCAGTTTGCCTAAACCAACAATTAATAACGTGGTCCAAGTTCCACCATCACTTAATACAGAAATGGAAGAGTTACCTTGCAAACTGAAGTGAGCGCCCTTTGCGGCAGCGGTAACCAACGGTGCAACCCATGATGCAATGTACAAACTAACCACGATATCGACAATACCGCCCAAGATAGTCCGCAAAATATCACCACGGAAAACAGCGGCCATAACGGCGATCATGAATGGAATGGTTGCCAAATCACCGAATGGTAACACAGTGTTACCAGGTAAAATAACGGCAATCAACAGTGTTAGTGGCACCAAGATCAAAGCTGAAGATAAAACAGCTTGCTGTCCAACGGCCAAAGCACTATCCATCCCAATGTATAAGTCGCGACCAGGGAACCGTTTCTGAACAAAAGCATTGGCCCCTTCTGAAATGGGTGTCAAACCTTCCATCAGTAAGGACACCATCCGTGGCATCAATAACAATACGGCAGCGGTGTTAACACCGAGTTGAAGGGTTTTAGCAACTGAGTAATGTGCTAGAGCACCGATAACTAATCCAATTACCAAACCAATGACGGTTGAATCACCAAAGATACCCATTCGTTTTTGGACAGTTTCTGGCGTGATCTTAACCTTGTTAATCCCAGGAATGCGGTCAAACAACCAGTTTAACGGCAATGCCATCAAGAAGCCAGGTGCTGAGGCCCCTTGTGGGAACGAAATGCCTTCCAACCCGTAATACTTCTGAACGGTTGGCGCAGCTAAATCCGCCAACAGGTAGATCAACATAACGTGAACAATCATGGTAAATAGCCCGAGAGCAAAATCATGTGTCACAACATAGACAAGTGAACCAGTAAAGGCAATGTGCCAATAGTTCCAAACATCCACGTCCAGTGTTTTCGTCAAACCGACCAGTAACAAGATGACGTTTGCAATAACACCAACTGGAATTGCCAAACTACCTAAAACAGTTCCGTAGGCGATGGCTGATGCTGCTGGCCAACCAATATCAATCGACGTCAGATGCAGGCCAAAGTTTTTAACCATCGCTTGAGCAGCCGGCCCGAGGTTTTTCGTCAATAGACTGATGACCAAGTTTAGGCCAACGAACCCAACGCCGACCGTTAACCCAGCTTTGAATGCCTTACCGGGTTTGATACGTAAAATAAGTGCAAAAATAAATAATAAAACCGGGAGCATAACGCTCGCTCCTAAATTAACAAACCACTGTAACGCTGCCATTACAATTCCTCCAATAATTAATCAATCTCTGCTTGTTTCATAATGTCTTTGAAGTCAGCAGTAGTACTAATAGTCGTCAACTTCTTCATTAGGTCATCGTTCTGGAATAATCCCATTAACCGCTGAAGCATCGCTAACTGCAAATCAGGATCATTTAGTGCCAACATAAAAATCAATTTAGCTGATACATCAGCGTTATCGCCCATTTGATTGAAATGAACTGGTTCCTTCAATTGAAGAAAGCCAATTTGTGGTTTAATCACATGAACCGCATCCGTATGTGGAATGGCCACTCCCATTGATGGTGCAAGCAACCCCGTTGGAAATTGTTTTTCGCGACTTAAAATGCCTTCTTTAAAACTTGGTTTAACAACGCCAGCTTTTTGTAATGCGTCGGCTAACGTTGTTAAGGCAGTGGTTTGATCGGCCATCGACTGGTCGAATAAAATCACATCTTTATCAAAATACACGTGCGACTACCCCTTTCACTTCTTTTACTGCAATAATAACTGGACCTGTGACACCGTTTTTTGTGCCACTAATTTTTCTGTAACCTGCTCATCAGCTAGTTTCGTTAGCAAAGCCATCAACTGCGGATCATTTTGTGCTGCGGAGGCGTTGGGCGTTGCCAGCATTACAATCAAACGAACGCTTAGTCCTCGGTTCCAATACTGCAACGTGGGAAATAGACCAACCAAAACTGTGTTCTTAAGGACAACGGATCCCACAGCGTGTGGCATCAAAATTTGCGGTGCAATCATGGTCAGCCCCTGAGCCTCGCGTTTAACGATCAAATCCGTAAACGCATCAACATCACTGACCCGTTGTAACTGACTCAAGCGTTGTGCCATTGTTTGAAACGCGTCTAACGAACTGTCTGAAGACGACAGTGACATAAAAAATAGCTCTTGCGAATCAATCATCAACTGTCCCTCCGTTCAATCCAATTAGCGACCTGATCCCGGTCGGCCTTAGTGAACATCGCGCTAACCATCACCACGCTAGTATTGTCAGCCGGTGTTACGTTGACCGTCGTGATAATAAGGTCAACGTGCCCGTAGTCAGCGGCATGCTTTAGATACCCGTCTTTTGAAACAACAGCCACCACATCCAAGTCTGGGAAAGCCTTTTGAACTTTCACTCGGATAAGTTGTGACGTACCAACACCGCTGGCACACATAATGAGAATTCGTTTGGCCGGCTTAGCCTGCTCTAGATACTTCGCAAAGTACAAAGTAATAAATCCACTTTCGTCGGCACTAATCGCGGCTGGCAAGGCAAATTTCGTTTGCGCCTCACTGGACAGCTGCTTAACTTGGGCAAGTTCATCGGGGTATTCGGACCCAATCTCCTTCAATAAATGATTGGCTACTGAAATGCCATTTTTCAATCGGTTAACCATCGGCTTGATATGATTTCGTAGGTCCGCAACCAGCGCAGTCCGATCCACGGCACGGCCATTAAAATCAAAACCATCAACATAGAACACAACAAGCTGGTCAACCAACCGATCTTCATGATTCGTACTCGGCAATTCACGATCGTACCGCATTGAGACCATGTACTGAAGTAGGTAAAAGTCTTCGATGGCAGGCAACGTTGTGTTAAGGTAGCGACCAATTTTCCCGATAATTTCTCGAGCCACTTCTGCAAACTTGGGGTTGCGCTCCGTCAACGCTTTTTGATCAGCGGTCAATCGATTCTGTTCCGGATCATCAACGACCTTGCCCTCACGAAAACGACTCATCAAAATATAGAGATGTGAAAAAATATTTATGTTATACGGGTAAGGAATCGTTAGCTTCAATGAACGCTCCAAGTATTCCAGCTGAGCGATTAAAAACCGTTCATCAAACGATGACAGCTCGTGGAAATCGTCGATAAAATCATCGATGCTTTCTTTATCCATGAGATCGCCTTTATTGATCGTATTTCGAATCGCCTGGCGAATGTTTGGTTCAGGACCAGTTATAGATAAACGACGATAGCGATGCTTTAGTACCAGCCCAAACGACAACGCCAGCTTATTCATCAAGGAAATATCGTTTTCAATCACTGTTTCACTCACATAATAATGTTCATACAAGCGGTCAACGTTTAAATCAAACGGGGCGTTGAACAATAGCTCCAGTAAAATCCGGTTCCGTCGCTCAATTGGTGAATAATCCAATGTGTTATCCACGCTGGTATTCCGTTCATAAATATACCGATCGTAATTTAGGCGATACCCCCTTCCACGAACTGCCTCAATGACATCACCAGACTCTGAACTATCATTAATGCTACGGACATTTCGATAAATCGTTTTAGTAGATGTGTTGGTGACCTCAGAAAGTTTGTGGGCAGTGATGTAATCGTTTTGTCGCATCAAAATATCAATCAAAGCTTGTTGCTGATCATTTAATTGCATAAACGCCCCACCCCTTTTAATATAATAGGCTAGAAAAAGTATCCGCTTTCACAAGATAGTGTCCTTTGCAAGGGACATTTTGAGCGAGATTCCATCTAATCGCTCTTAAGCTTTTCAAAGTTGTTCAACGAAAGTTTGTCCTGAAGCTATTCTCCTCGCGGTATTACGGACCTTTATTTTGCCTGACCCATCAAGGTTCCAGCAATTATTCTGCCTATCGGTCAACGATATATAGGATAAACCGTACAGCTAAAAAAAAGTTCTCAACCTGTATCAATTGGTTGAGGACCTTAATATACACATTCAAAAGGTGTCAAAATCTGTTAACTCTTTCGCTTGTTAATTGGTCGTTGATTGCTTCAGTCATTGCGAAAAAAACACCCTCAAAAATGAGCGTGTTCTTTAGATTAATCTGTGCCATCCCCGGCCTATTCTAAATAGACCTACTTGAATTCAAAACGTTTTAATCGTGGTTTAGATGTTTAAGATTATCTACCGTCGTGCCAAACTTTTTCATATACTTGTCAGCTTTTAAAACGTCTTGTCGTGAGAACGTAAATTCTTTCTTGTTATTAAAATGATTAAATAATGGCGAACGAAAGGCAATCCAATAGTTGCTAAAAATCCACACCAGAGCGATCACCAAATCTACCCAGTTGAATAAATTCTGCGTGCGCAACTGCCACAATCCCCAGGTAGAAGTAAGTGTTAGTCCTAACACCGCAGTTAAACTACCGGGATTGTACCAACTATGCAATCCGAGGTTAAATATCACGACGTGCATTAAGAATTCCAGATAGGCAAAAACGATAGCGGCCAAAGCTAGCCAATGTACCTGTGGGAAAAATAGCGGTAGCAAATAAACAATCACTGCAAACCACTCATTCCCCCACAATGCGCTAAGTTGATTTAACGGCCATAAACGCACATCTTCATTCACTTGTTTCATTTCAACCTTAATGCCGCCCCATGCAAAACCACCGGGGAACCCAAATTCTTCGAAAAAATGTAGATGAATGAAGACTAATCCAAGCAACAATATTTTTTGTAGCAAATCCCATTGTCCCATTGCCAGTAATAGGACGTAAAAGCCAGCGATATAGACTTCCATCTCATACCAATGGCGAACTAATTTTCTCATTTTTGCTCCTTCAACTAATGACCAATGCGGGCAAACGAGGTTACTTTTCGGAACCGTTCTACCTGCCAGTCACTCATTCGATATTTAGTCTGCTTATTTTTAAACGTTTGAACGGGCAACACAATGGTCAACAAAATGCACATCACTAACGTTAGGAACCCCGCACACCAGGTCCAGCCGTTGACTAAGTGATTAAACTGAACTTCATAGATATAGGCAATTCCGATCGGCAGAAAAAGTAAGAGCGTTGTTGCCATCCCCGGATTGTACCAAGTATGCATCTTGACGTTCATCTGGACGCAATGACCTAGAATCTGAAACAGGCTAAACATAACTACGCCTAATCCTAACCAATACCAATTGGGAAACATAATTGCAATAAAATATATAACCCAAGCACTGACATTAACGATGCAAATAGACAACGTGTTGCCAGGATAATGATCCGTTAACTCGTGTTCATCATAGATAACACGATTAATTACCAAGGGAGCGCCTCCTGGGAACTGATACTCTTCAAGTTGATGAGTGATTAGTGCAATCAAGTTAATAATGAGTAACCATGTCGTTTGCGACCAGTGCGGTTCCGCGATTAAAAGATAAACTACAAAACAGATCACCATGCCGCCACCGAATCGATACCAGTAGTTTCTAAACCATGCCATTAGTCTCAACTCCTTTAAATAAATGTCACATTTGATTCATTTAATTGAGTATATTATAGTTGCCGTAATTAGAATCCACTACCTATTCGGAGGTAACTTGCACAAATGACTGAAAATGAGACAGATAAACGACACCAACGCATTGCCCAAATCACACAAACCCAACAAGACTTTGTTATGGCCTTGAGCCAGTTGTTAACCAATAAGCCGCTCAATAAAATCACGATAACCGATATCGTCACGCGTGCCGGCTATTCAAGGCGCACATTTTATCGTCATTTCATAACCCTGGATGACATCCTGATCTACCGACTTGACGGGCTGACAATCGATCTGTATGAATTATTATCCAAACAAAAAAACCTGACGTTTACTCAGGTCGTTTTGTCGTTCTTTGAGTTTTGGTGGTCTTACCGTGAATTACTCGACCAACTGAGTACTAACAAACGGATGTATCTATTAGCTGATTCTTTGACTAAAAATCTTTCCAGTAGTTTGCTCAGCCAAATCAAAGGAGCCAATACGGATTATCTGCAACAATTCGCCATTGGTGGCATGTTTGCCATGCTCTCTCATTGGGTCAAACAAGGCGCGACTAAGAGTCCTAAGGAAATGGCAAAAATTGCTCAGGATATACAAATTCATTTAACCACCGCTGAGTGACAATTTTGATTGGAGAGTTGGGCTGAATCCCCCCTACTAAGTGCGGTCAAAAAAATCGATTCCAGAATTGTTGAGAGCTTCACTCTAGTAGTCCTGTTAGGTAATCCCGATATTTTTTCGCCAAAGATTCAGGATACTCAATTTTCATGTTTTTGCCGTAACTTAACAGGTATTCAACCATGTAGGTTTCCTCAGTAATATTATAGCCACCGCAGACGTATGCTTTATCGTTTTCCTCAACTAACCGCATATTCGGATAATGATCCCTTAAAAAGTGATCACGCCCTGCTTTGTTAACAACACATCTAAATTGGATGTTGTGGTACGTCGCTTCATATTTATCCTGCAGCTGTTGTAGCTCAGCGTTCGAAAACAGTTCTACTTGGCCATCGTATAGACTAATTTCGGTTAATTTATCGCAGCGGTAGGTTCCCCATTTATGTGTTACCAAATCAACGGCGCTACAAAACCAAATGCCATTTCGATAGAACAATTCAAAAACTTGAATGATGCTTTTTCTCACTACATGCTGTGTATCTGTGATTAAAAGTGCCTGCTCGTTTAAAATCGATTGCATCACAATGTCCAAATTAGCGACACTTTTAACCGGCGCTGTGCTATAGAAATAAACGGCGCTAGCCATCGAGTCAATGCCCTGTTGTTGCTTCCGTGGCAGTGTTTCCAACAGTTTCTTTTGAATTTGCGGAAATGATTTTTCAAACGGATTACTGGATAGTCCCTTCATCCCCGACAAAGCAAAGAAAATCGCCTGAACTTCCTGAACGTTGAAAGTAACCGGCGGCAACAAGGTTTGATTCAATAACGTATAGCCGCCATACCGACCTGCATCTGTATAATATGGCAGGCCAATTTCTGACAGTTCGTCGAGATCTCTCAACGCCGTCCGTTTGGAGATATTGAATTCAATGGTCAAATCTTCAAGATGAAACCTTCTTTTATTATTGAGATAAAACAATTCTTGATTAAGTCGTTCTGCTTTTTTCATAATGTCCTTAATGGTGACTTATTATGACACCTTTGATTGATATCCTTATGTTATCAAATCAAAAGGAGAAACGGAAACCATGAAAACATTATTAATCAATGCGCATCCAGATTTTGACAATCCTGCATCGTATTCAAATACACTTGAACAACAATTCTTGAGCGATTATAACGGGAGCTTTGAGGCTGAAGACCTAACTGTCCTTAATCTGTATGATATGGAAATACCACGAATTGAAAAGGGGCAACTCTTATCCGTTTGGACAAAAGAAGCTGATCACACTGAACTAACGCCGACAGAAAAACATATTGCTGATCTATCCGCTGAATTATTGAAACAGTTAAAGGACAACCAGCGCGTGGTGATTTCTCTGCCAACTCACAATTTTAACGTCCCTTCCAAATTGAAGGATTGGATCGATAACATTTTAATCGCTAGGGAAACATTCAAATACTTATCACAACCATTGGCAAGTGGTCAGTCTTCAAGAGGCTTGATGACAAACGACTATCGACTGATGATTCTTATCGCTAGTGGTTCAATTTATACTCGCGACGACTTCTACTCAGGAATGGACTTTGCAGTTCAATACTTAAAGGCCATTTTTGCCGACGTTATGGCGTTTGATCAAGTCAACGTGGTCCGTGCAGAAGGCACTTCTATTATGCCGGTTTCACGAGAAAATATTTTGAATGCGGCTTTTGCGAAATTGGATACTCAGTTTAATGAATTCTACAAAAAGTAATCAATTAGCTCCGTCGATATACATTCATTTAGGTCAAATAGAGGCTAACGGCAATATCTCGACAATTTCTGTTATTCACTGCATGGTTGATTTAACAACATGTTGTGAGAAATTATCATGAATAAAGCACGTCTTGAGTAGTTTACCGATGCCGTTTTAGCCATAATAACGATTATGATTTTAGAATTTGAGACAGCAAAATCACTAAAATTCAGTGCAATTTTTAGTCAGGTACCTTATTTAATTTCATATGCCATCGGCTATCTATTTATCTGTGCAGCCTGGTACAATCATCACTTTTTATTCGGTAGGGCAAAGACCATTACACGTCATGTGTTTTGGGCAAACAATCTGTGGCTGTTTGGTACCTCATTTTTACTCGTAGCAACTGCGTGGGTGGGTGAAGGCATTTTCGCCCGTGACCGCAAACTTTCTACATGTTAATTTATGCAGTCTAGACAATTGCGTTTGTTATCTTAGCCAACCAGATTATCAAGGCCAACGAGAACCATCCAGTTGTTGTCATCAGCATTAAGCACCTGACGCTGTATCGTTATTTGCCTTACTGGCCAGCGGTTACGGTATAAGTTGTGTTACAGATTTTGTCGCTTCTATTCTTCCTCGCCGGCAATCTGATTCTGATTACTTTGCAGATTATTACGTCTGCCGTCTTTTCGAATAAGGAAAGCGCCAAGGTTATCGGCTCTTAATCAACGCACATAAGATCTATTTACCAATAATCGAATGATCACCCGTATTAATTAAAAACAATGTTTTCCCGTCCTCAGAAATTGTAAATAGTAATAACCAATTCTGAGATAAATGAACATCAAAAACGCCAGCAAGGTCACCACACAAACTGTGATAAAGATACTGACGTTTCAGCGTTTCTATATCGTTGGCAACAATTAGATCAACAACTTGACTGACATGTTTAACTGGATAATGTTGCCTAGCAAGTCTTTTCAAATTGCGTCTAAGCGGTGGCGTGGTTTGCACAAATTCAATCATCCTGATCCTCATCTAACTGACTAAGGTATTGTTCAAATTCGTCAACTGAGTATTTCTTTAATCCCTGATCATTTTGTATTGTCTTAAAGGCCTCGGCTGTTTCAAACGGCATATTTTTGTTTGTGGGTCTAAAGGGCATGCTATCATCCTTAATCATCTGTTCCACAAAGACCTGAATTGCACTACTCAGACTTAATCCCATCCTATTGGCAACATTTTCTGCTCGTTTCTTCTTTTCAGTTGAAATAGTAAAAGTAACTCTGGTTGTCGCTTTTTCAGACATAATCATGTCTCCTTTGCTGTGCATGGACGTAACACTTCATACACAATTTAGCACACGGATAAGAATTCAAAAATTATTTAACGTCACCATTTTACCCGTAAATTAACTTATTAATAAAATTCACGGCATAACAAAAGGCTCCCAACCACAATCGGTTGAGGGCCTCATTTCATATCAAATATTACTTGTCTAACTTAACCTTGCTTTGAACTTCCAACTTGTCGTTGAAGTCGTAAACAACTGGTTCGCCAGTCGCCATTTCCAATGAGACAATGTCTTCGTCAGAGATGTTTTCAATGTACTTTGATAAAGCACGTAATGAGTTACCGTGGGCAGCGATGATAACGTTCTTGCCATCTAATAACTTAGGTGCAATTTCGTCTTCCCACAAAGGCATAACACGTTCCAAAGTGACCTTCAGGTTTTCACCACCGGGAACGATCTTTGGATCCAAGTTAGCGTAACGACGGTCCTTTGATGCAGAACCTTCGTCATCAGCACTCAACAATGGAGGCAAAACATCGTATGAACGACGCCAAGTGTGAACTTGGTCATCGCCCCACTTTTTAGCAGCTTCAGCCTTGTTTTGGCCTTGTAAAGCGCCGTAGTGACGTTCGTTTAAACGCCAAGTCTTGGTTTCAGGAACCCATAATTGGTCGGATTCTTCCAAGGCGTAGTGTAAGGTCTTGATTGCACGAGTCAAAACTGAAGTGAAGGCGTAGTCAAATTCCAAACCATGTTCCTTGATCAATTGACCAGCATGCTTTGCTTCTTCAACACCCTTGTCGCTCAAGTCAACGTCAACCCAGCCAGTAAACTGGTTAGATAAGTTCCATTGTGATTGACCGTGACGAATCAATACTAATTTAGCCATCTCTAATAACCTCTTTCTTAAATGTAATAATCAACTCATTATAACCGAAATCAGACATAAATTACATAGGTCACACTACTTTCCGTCATCCCCATCAACAGTTCGCTTGGCACGACGGCGTTCCCGCATCCGTTTGATACTTGGCCGCTCACGACCAATCGACTTAACGCCCAGTAAATCAAGGAAAAACGTAAACAGTGGCACGCCGAAAATTAGCCCCCAGACACCGAATAACCGCTCGCCAACTAGTAAGACGACAAACGTATAGAAGATGGGCAACTCGGTCCGACTAGCATAAAACTGTGGATTCAGCACGTAGGCTTCTAATGTGTGCACAACGAGGATCATCACCAAAATATAAATAACGTAATCCAGTCCACCAACTGAATATGCAATCAATCCCAACGGCACTACGGAAATAATTACCCCCGCCACCGGAATCAAACTGAGAATGAAGATCATTAACGCCAAAGTTGGCAACTGTGGCATCCGCATGAAAGCCAGTGTGGCTGTCGTAATCACCGTATTGCAGATAGCAATGAAGAATTGGGCCTCGATGACGACACCAAACGTGTTGATGAACTTTTTAAACAAATAGGAAACATCCTGGAAAAACCAGCCGTATGTAGAATCCAAAAACAGATGTGAGAATTCCCGAACTCGTTTATTTTCGACGGTGAAGAAGAAACTCAAAATTAGCGAGAAAAACAAGGTTAAGGCCATCTGCCCAATATAGCCGACGTAGTTCAAAATAATCGTTGCCCAATTTTTAAGCTGATTCATGATATCCAACCGTTTGGCATACTGATTGATAAAGTTCACAACATAGTTCGTATCATGCGACGGATTTCGATAAAAATTGTAAACGGTATTCGCCATTTTAACTGTTTCATCAATCAGCTTAGGAATATAGTTCGTGATTCCTGAATACAGCCCTAAGATCACTAACAAGTAAATGGCAATTACAATCACTGCCGCTGGTATCTTCACAAATCGGCGAATAAACTGCGTCAGTCGAGTAACCAAAAAAGTAAACACAAATGTTAACAGGACAATGCTAATCATGGAACGCATTAACCACAACGCTAATACGATGAAACCTAACACCGTCCAACGTCGTAGCGACACGTTTTTCACAAATCGTTGATAGTATGTTGTCACAACCAAATCCCCCAATAATTTCTCTGTTTTAACTGTACCTCACTGCCTATTTTTCAGCCACTCACAGCACCGTAAACTCATGAAGAACTTAATCTTTGGACTAAAAAAGGTAGCCAACAATATTAGTCGACTACCTTTTTGAAATCGTTAGAAACAGTTTTCGTCATTGAAGTTATTCTGGAACACTCTCTGCCTTAGCCTGAAAATCAAGCTTCAGATCATCTAATCCCAGCGCGTGGTGAATGATATATGAAGTAGCCCCTAATAGGGCAGACTCAGTGTATCCCTTGGTCAAAATTACCGGTGTGTCGCCATCGGGCATCATCTGGACAAGTGAATTACGAACAGATTGGAGAATCTGTGGGAAACGTTTGAACATGTCCCCGTTTAAGATCACCACATCCGGCGCAAAACTCGTGGAAAGATTCGTCAAAACCCGTGATAGGTAGTAGGCAAAATCATCAATCGGTTCCATCACCCGATCGTCTTTATGGTAATAAGCCTCGGTCAGTTTTGCAAAGTCCATTTCCTGCCAACCCATGCGGTCCCGAATCGCCTTGTTTAGGGCTGGTTCAGACGCATAAACATCGGCGGCAGCCATCTTACTATGGTCATAACGGTCAACAAGGTAGGCTTCGCCAACTTCACCAGCGTGACCTTCGTGACCGGTATACAAGTGCTGGTCAGCGACAATACCTGCCCGCAGGTGTTTGCCGATCATCAGTGTGACCAAGTTCTTAAACAACTCATTATCATGAAAATCACGTTCGTAGATGGCGGAAAGGTTGGCCGCATTTTCAATCAACACTGGCACCTGAAACTTATCAGCAAAATACTTGGCCAAGTCAAAGTTTTCCAAGCCTTTAAGTTCTGTACTAATAATATGATTGTTATAGACTGTACCATCGATAACAAACGCAATCCCGGCCAATGACTGGTCACTTAACTGACCAACTTCCTTAGTAATTGCCGACGTAATCATGTCCATCACAGTCGTTAAATTAATGCCATCTGTATCAATCGTTTGCATGCTTAACTTTGAGGCGTTAAAACGGCTGATCAAAATGTCAACGCTACTGGTGCCGAGGTTGACTGCCATGACGTAGTTTTTGCTAACATTTAACTCTCCCATTACAGGTCGACGGCCACCATTTTTAGTGCTAACCCCATGACCAACTTCACGAATAACGCCGGTTTTCAATAACTGGTTGTAGATATCAGAAACCGTTACTTTATTCAAATCTAGATTACGTGAAATCTGACTACGCGAAATTGGCCCCTCATTTATAATTTGTTGAAGCACCTGCTTTTCATTGGTGCTACGCATAATGTGTTTATTAATAATCATTTTAGTGTGATAACAAACATACTAAATCCATTCGTTCATCAGATAACTAAGCAGAACGCTTAGATTCAGGTCGTTATCTCTACCCTCCTAACGTCGCCTATAAACATCTTTATATATTCATAATAAAATGCTAGTACGTAAAAGTACACAAAATAGGCATTTTTAGCCCCATATTGACCAATGTTTTGTCTAGTTCCTTTCGTGTCCGCTTTACAAACTAACTAACCGATGCTTTTCAAGTGACGTTGCAACAATGGATAAAGATTTGGCTAATGAAAAACCAATTGTTTAAAAAGCAATTGTGAAGTCAGTATAGCAATGAAGTCATGTCTATACCAATACAAGCAATCGGCTTTTCTAAACTACTGAATTTTATAACCTGACAAAAAATCGCGCAAATCTTTTGTTAGAAAGAATTGGTAAATTAACTGACAATCTAAATCAGGTTTGTTTGCATTCTGAACAAATCGACTTATATAAGTCATTTTTGGTCGTATTTAAAGCGTTGGGTGTTTTGACAAACAGCGTTATACTGAAGATTGTATTTTTTAAAAAACATGATGGCGTTTTTGCCATATGGGCACTACCATCAAACGGTTAACGAGAAAGGAACAGAAGGATTCATGCTGGATAAGACATTTTACAAGACATTTCTCAGTCACTCATTCAACATCCCTGTGCGTGTCAATTATTGGGACGGCACCAGCGATGTTTATGGTGGTGACGGCGAACCACAGGTGACAGTTACCTTTCACGAACTTGTGCCAATCAAGTCATTAACGCGCAACGCGTCATTGGCACTTGGTGAAGCGGTTATGGACGGCCGGATTGAAATTGACGGTAGCATTCAAAAGTTGATCGAGTCCGCTTATGAAAGTGCTGGTAGCTTCTTTAACAACAGTAAGTTCAAACGGTTCATGCCAAAGCAATCACACAGTGAGTCACATTCTAAGGAAGACATCCAAAAACATTACGATGTTGGTAATGACTTCTACAAATTGTGGTTAGACCCAACGTTGACTTACTCATGTGCTTACTTCGAACATGATGATGACACTTTGGAACAAGCACAGTTGAACAAGGTTCATCACATCATCAAGAAACTTGACCCTCAACCTGGCAAACGCCTGTTGGATATTGGTTGTGGCTGGGGTACGTTAATGCTCACAGCTGCCAAAGAATACGGTTTAAAGGTCACTGGGATCACGCTAAGCCAAGAACAATATGACTTGGTTAAACAGCGGATTATCGATGAAGACTTACAAGATGTTGCCGAAGTTCGTTTGGAAGACTACCGCGAATTAGGTAACGAAACGTGGGATTACATCACCTCCGTTGGGATGTTTGAACATGTTGGTAAAGAAAACTTGGGCGCCTACTTCAAGTGTGTGGCCAAGTACCTCACCGACGACGGCGTTGCCTTAATTCATGGAATTACTCGTCAACAAGGCGGTGCCACGAACGCTTGGCTCGACAAATACATCTTCCCAGGTGGTTATGTTCCCGGTTTAACGGAAAACATCGACCACATGATCGACGCTGGTTTGCAAGTCGACGACATGGAACCCCTGCGTCGTCACTATCAACGGACTACGGAAATCTGGGATAAGAATTTCAATGAGCATCGTGACGAAATTGCCAAACAATTCGACGAACGCTTCATGCGCATGTGGGATTTGTACCTACAAGCATGTGCGGCTTCGTTCCAGTCTGGTAACATCGACGTCATTCAGTTCCTGCTCACTAAAGGTGCATCTGGTCGTGTGCTACCAATGACACGGGATTATATGTACAAATAATGTTTCACACCAACAACCGTCAATTTCTTGACGGTTGTTTTTCGTATCATTAACTAATTCACAGTGTGTAGAAAATCCCGAGGAAAGACACAACTCTATAACATGCGAAAAAAACACCTGCCGACGTTTTTATGCAGCATACTGATGCGTAAAAATGTGGCAGGCACAAAAAAGCTGACCATCAAGAAACGATAGTCAGCCGTCAATTCATTCAATTTTATAAGAATGTTGTTAATGCCCACATGAGCAACAACCCCAACACCACGGACAGTGTCATTGAACGCGTGAAGTACGCGATGACAATGACAAGCACCGCGGAAATCATGGCGGCAATATTACCTACAGAAAAGGCATACGTCGAAGTGACGAAAATTTGCTTCACAATTAACGCGGTGAACAACGACACAGGGACAAAGCCCATCCATTCGTTGAACCAGTCTGGAATCTTACGTTTGGAAAAAAACAACATTGGGAAGTACCGCGGAATAAAGGCCGCCACTCCCGCCAATAACACTAAGGCTAAATCATTCATGGTCGTGATCCTTGTCTTTCTCTTGTTCTTCCTTCAGCAGCCGCTCTTCAGTCAGCTCCTGTTCGTTAATCGTCTCGCGTGTCCCCGAAGGACCACGAACTTTGTACAATAGGGAACTGCCCGGTGCCATCGAGCGAATCACCCGGTCAGCCAAGAAACCAGCAGTTGAGGCGAGCAAGGTCGCAATCACAATCCCCAAGGTACTCTTTAACGCAACACAGAAGAAAGCAGACAGTGCGCCCGCCAAAATGGCTGTCAGCAGCGTTAAACGGCGCTTAACCTGCATCGTAACCATAAACAAGAATAAAGCAGTCAATGCGAAGTCAACAATCACCAAATTAATGTGTAATGATGATCCGATTAAGCTCCCAACCACGTTTGAAAATGCCCACGTATATAACGCATAGTGCTCAACCAACAAGGCATTACTTGGTGTCCAATATTTATCCGTGGCAAACTTCAAATAGTTCACCGCGTAGTTTTCGTCGTTAAGTGAAAACGCGAAGCCCAAAATAAATTTGTGGGATGACTTTTTGAGATAGTGTGACAAACTAGACCCCAGTAACGCATACCGCAATTCAAGGAAAAACAGCATGATCACAATCTGGGAAATTGGGGCATGAATCGTTAACATAGTGGCAATCAAAAATTGCGCACCACCTGAATACACGATTAATGACACAAGTGCAACCAACCATGTATTCAAACCGCCCGCATGCAATAGCACACCACAAGCCAAGCCAATGGGAATATAGCTTAAACATAGCGGCATCGCAATTTTTAGCACTGCCAGCCAGTTCGCCGGTTCCTTTTTCAAAATGCATCCTCCATCATTAAAGCACGCTCAGTTAAACCCTCACCGTTCGTTTGAATGAAACTGAGCGGTTCGCTTTAGAAACAAGTAAGACTCAATGAATATCTCGAAACAATGCGAGTATATTTTACCATGATTAAAATGTCTTTGTAACCATGCAGATGGAGATTGACGAACATCGAGACAAATGAAAGCGTTTTTATTTAACAAAGGAGGAACGTTCGGTTAAAAAAAGATAACAATATATCTGAAATGTTTAAAAATTCAGACATATTACTATCTCACAAAAAATTATTCAAGTTTAGTATCTTCAAGAAGATGCGCAAAAGCAGCAAAGTCTGTGTGTAACCGCATCATTTCTGCTTCACCCATGTTATTCAAGACTTGCGAAGCCATCTCTTTTGCCTGGGCAACTTCATGATCGGCCATTTTTTGACCCTTGGAAGTTAATTTAACGATATGTCGTCGACGATCATTTGGATCTTCATCCATCTCAATCAGTTTGGCTTTCATTAACTCAGAAATTTGAATTGAAATTGCGCCCTTAGTAACGTGGTTTTTTTCTGCCAAATCAGACACATTTGCGCTTTGGTTCGTGGCCAGCTGGTTTAAAATTGATAGTCCACTCCAGCCAACGCCAAACTTACTAGAAACCTTCCCAAGAACCTTTTCAATTTGGCGAAAACTCGACAAATACCCTTCTGTCATCATATCAACGACCATTTGTTGCTGTTCTGCTGTTTCGTCCATGAGTGCACCACCTTTTTTTGTTGATGGAAACACCTTTAAACTAAGGTTTCGGCCACTAATTGCCTTAAACTCACTAAAATAGCAAGAATGTGACTTGGCCTAAAAAGCCGTTTACAACAATAATTATTCATTTTATTGAAACACAATATAAGCTAAGATCAGTATTCCAGGTTAGTGGCTTAAAATAAACAATCGATTGTTTATTTTAAGCCAATACACTGGAATACTGTAAATTACCACTTGATGATTCATATTATTAATGAATAATGTTATAATTTTTATTAGTGGACATTTTAGGCCAAGTCACATTTTTGCTAGAGTCGTGACTTTTTTATTTTCCCAAACGAAAACCTCGCAACGCATTTTGAATGTCGAGCTCTTCGATACCCAAGTAACGTTTGGTAACAGACTCACTTGAATGGTTTAACAAAATCATTAGCGTCGCGATATCGTGTGTTTGTTGATAATAATGATAACCAAATGTTTTTCGTAATGTGTGTGTCCCAATATCATGACGATTGAGCTGCAAGGCTGCCTTTTGAAAGATTTTGTAAACCGAATTCACACGTAGCGGTTGTCCATAACTGCTGACGAAAAGATAGTCACTGTCAGGTAACCCGTCAATGTAAGTCATCACTTCTTCGCGAATACTTGCTAAATATAGTAATCGCTTTTTACCAGTCTTCTGCTCCGTAATCGTACAATTGTGAATTCGTCTAACGTCCGCGACCCGCAAACGGACAATGTCGCTCATCCGTAGTCCTGTGTTCATGCCTAATAACACCAAAAAACGATTACGTTTACTAAACCGTCCAACGCTAACTGCATGAATAAATTGCTGAATTTCAACTGCCGTTCGCAATGGTTGCACATTATATGTCATAAAATATTCCCCCGCTTTTTTAAACAACGATTATTGCCATTAATAGTTTACTCGATGCAACCATTAATACAGCGGTTGATGCCTAATTAAGGACAAAAAAAGCGCAGAAGAATCTGCGCTTACTTTGTCCTGCATGTATCTTACAACACAGTTCACTTAATTGGTGTGCTATCCAACGTTTCCGCAAAAGTTGCAAAATTTTGGTGCAGGCGTTGCATTTCAGTTAATGGCATTTCATTCAATATCCGTTGGGCAATTTCAGTCGCCTGAGTATGTACCCGATCAGCCAATTTTTCCCCACGTTTGGTCAATTCAATACGATGTCGACGCCGATCGTTTTCGTCTTCGCTAATTTTAATCAAATTCCGGTTGAGCAATTCGGTAATTTGAAGCGACACGGCACCCTTAGAAATATGGTTTTGTTGAATCAAGTCAGCTGTAGTGACGCTTGAATCATTAGCTATCTGATTCAAAATGGAAAGACTGCTCCATCCCAAACCGAACTTTTTGGCAACCCGTTTCAGCGTTTTCTCTATCGAACGGAAACTAGCCAAATAGCCTTCTGACATCATAGTAATCACCATTTCAAGTTGTTGCTCATTTTGCATTTGACTTCTCCTAATATATCCGTAACTTGCGCAACCATTTTTAATACGAATGGTTTAATGTCAATCCCGTCAATCTGTTAAACATTTATTTTTATATGATGTTTATAGTCAATGGGATTAATTTATATTTAAAGTATATCACGCACAATCAAGTTATTGCATAAACGAGCACTTATTTATTTTTATCACGGGAATTATTACTCATCACTTTTCGAATTAAACCACCAAAAAAGCCGTCACAGCCAAGTTTGGCCGTAACGACTTCTTTATTAAAAACTATTTTTCAACATCTTGTAACTTCTGATTATCATCAAGCTGCGAGAAGCCTTGCAGATGCATGCGTTGCAATAACAACATCGACAACCATAACAGGACTGCGAAGATCACTGCCATGAGCAGTAACAAGCCAACTGCCTGTGTAACCGTGTCATTACCCAAGCCGGACGTTAATCCCTGACGTAAGCCAAGAATTGAGTACGTCATTGGTAAGTATGGATGAATGGCATTGTAAAAGCCGTTTGTTACTTGCATTGGGAATGTACCGCCTGAACCACCAAGTTGCAACATCAGAAGAACCATGGCGATGAAACGACCAGGGTTATCCAACAACATGGATAGGAACATGACAAGGAACATCGACGCTATCGAGAAACTGATTGAAACAGCAAACATCTGACCAGGATGATCAGCTGACAAGCCGAATAACATCATCAAACCAGTTTCAGCAACTGCTTGCACCTCAGCAACAACTAAACCAATCGTGGTCTTACTGAAGAACCAAGCCGTTGCGCTTTGCCCAGACATCGAAACCTTCCGAATTGGGTAAGCAAAGTTGAAGACGATTGCCCCAACATACAAGGCAACTGAAAGCACGTATGGTGCCAATGCGTGACCGTAGTTAGCAACCTTACTGTAACTCTTGTGTGTCAACTTGGTTGGCGCACTAAACATGTCAGATGTCTTAGAAGTTAACGGCATTGCATTAACTTGATCAGCACCCTTACCAAGTGCGTCCGACAGTTTAACGGAACCAGTAACCAGCTTCTTCGTGCCGTCTTTCAAGGCAGGCGAGTTGCTGTTCAATTGAGAAGTACCATCAGCAAGCTGGTTAACACCATCTGTTAAGGCTGGAATCTGACTGTTCAATTGATCCAAACCACCAGAAAGCTGGTAAGAACCATTTGCCAATTGTTGAACACCACCGACTAATTGAGGTACCTGAGCGTTCAACTGACCGATACCACCGTTCAACTGGTTAGCACCTGATACCAGTGCACCAGAGTTAGCGTTCAGTTGTGATGACCCATTAGCTAGTTGCTGAACACCGTTGGTTAATGTTGGCACTTGAGTATTCAACTGATTAAGACCACCAGAGAGTTGTTCGGAACCGTTAGCCAGTTGACTAACACCACCAGTCAGTGCAGGAACCTGACTGTTAAGTTGTGCTAAGCCACCCGACAATTGAGCAGTCCCAGAAACAAGATCACCTGACTTACCGTTCAACTGTGAAGCACCAGCAGACGCCTTAGCAACGCTATTAATATACGTTTGAATACCATCTAACTGTGTCGACATGCTCGATGTTTGAGCGGCTAGATTTTGTAATTTATTAATCGTGTCTTGAGAAGTCAATGAACCCGCAGTCCCTAATAATTGATCTGCTTGTTGGAATGTGGAAGTCGCTGATTTACTCAGCGCGTTAACGTCAACCCCGTTTAACTGATTGAGAGCAGGTTGAATTTTAGTCAAGACATCAGTCATGCCACTAAGCCCAGTGTTAACCTTGTCGGCAGCCCCTTGAGCTGTTAGTGCAGAGGTTTTACCAGCTGCAACATCGCCTTGAATAGCATTAATTGCAGTTTGCTTATCGGCATCACTTAAACTAGAACCATTGATGTCGGCAACAATCTTGTCAAACGAGGCATTGGCTGCACCAGCACTGTCCTTCGCAACTTGAAGTCCCTTGGTGGCATCGCCAGTATTAATACTGCCAAGATTAGCATTAGAAACAGTCTTTTGCAGATCAGAAAGTGTGCTTAAAGTACCCATCTGGGATTGCAAATCCGCCATGCTCTTCTGTAAAGCTGGTGTTTGATCATGAACCGACTGCATCGCTTTCAACATATCTGGTAGTTCAGATAACTGAGCAGATGAATCTTTGATTTTCTGCAGTCCAGCAGTAATTTGACCATTATTTTGAGAAATCTCGCCCAATCCAGTATTCAATTGGGACACAGCAGCAGTATATTGCTGAACCCCATCGTTTACCTGATTAGCACCGCTGGATAACTGATTAGCACCACTGGCCAATTGTGCAGTCTTACCATTCAATGTTTGAATGCCGGAATTCAAAGCATTTCCACCATTGGCAAGTTGACCAACACCAGTAGCTAATTGGCCAGTGCTACCATTTAACGTCTGGATACCAGAGTTCAGTGTACCAACACCATTAGTGTACGTTTGCACACCACTAGCTAATTGGCCTGAACCACTGGCAAGCTGATTAACACCACCAGCCAATTGACCAGTACTGCCGTTCAACGTCTGTAAACCATTGTTCAGAGTCTTACCACCATCAGCCAACTTACCGACACCAGATGACAATGGGCCAACACTCATCTTCATGGTTTGGACACCATCGTTTACCTGACTCACGTAAGCCGTGTAGGTATCGATACCTGTACCAAGCGTCTTTTGACCCTTAGATAAGGTCTTAGCACCCTTGGCAGCGGTATTCATCCCCTTCCCAACCTTCTTAACTTGTTGGAAAGTTGCATCGGCATAAGCCTTGATGATTGTTTGACGAATCTTTTCGTTTAACCCGGTGGCACCAATCTGACTGATAACTTCACCAATGTAGTTTAATGATCCATTGGTTTCATATTGGATATCCATCTTTTTAGGGTTCTTGCTCAGCACGGACGCAGCATTTTTAGATGTGTCCTTAGGGAAAGTAACAATCGTGTAGTACTTCTTGTCCTTTAACCCTTGCTTAGCCTTCTTTTCAGAAACAAACCGCCAACCAAGCTGATGATCCTTCTTCAGGGATTTAACCGCTTGATCCCCGACACTCATCGTCTGGCCTTGATATTTTACCGGTTGGTCGTTGTTAACAACGGCAACAGGCAGATGCTGTGTTTCCCCATATGGGTTCCAAACAGACTTTAAGAAGAAAATACTGTATAAGAATGGAATAATCATAATGGCAAGAACAGAAATCAGGATTAACCGATTCTTTCCAATAAACTTCCATTCATTCGCAATCATCTTCACGTGGTGCCACCTCTTTTTCTCTCGTAATTCTAAGTTACATACAAACATTTTTATGCGACCGTGCCCACAAAAAATCATCATTTCATTGCGGACATTACAAGTCCACAATATACACCGATTGTTAACAAACCTCAACCATTTATCAGTGCACTAAAACGTTTTCTTAATTATTCCATAGCGTTGATAACGCTTAACTGCACGGTTAGACGGCATTTTGAAACCACAAAAAAATCCGTTTCAAACGAAAAAAGTTTTCGTTAAAACGGATTATCTCTTCTATATAACATTAGTTATTTACGGTTGTTGTAAAGGCTGATCGTGATGAATCGGTAAGTGGATCACAAAACTCGTGAGGTTTTCATCGGACTCAGCAAAGATATAGCCGCCATGACGCTCAACAATACTCTGTGCAATTGCCAAGCCCAGACCAGTCCCGCCAGTTTCCTTCGAACGCGATTCTTCAACGCGGTAGAAACGTTCAAACAGCTGATTCAACGCTGCCGTTGGAATTTCACGACCATCGTTGGAAACACGTACGATGACTTCATTGCCCTTTAGTTTGGCATTAAGTTCGATAAACGTCGCATTCTCACCATACTTAAGTGCGTTTGAAATCAGGTTATTGAACACACGCCCCAACTTCTCAGCATCGGCTTCCATCATAATGTTGTCAGGAACAGTCGTCGACGTAATTGTCAGTTGTTTTCGACTCGCTTCCAATTCATAACTAGCCGCTAACTGCTCGAGCATTTGACTGAAGTTAATTTCATTAATGGTTAGCTCAGCTTCAGTACCACGCATTTTCAGGTACTCAAACAGATCTTCCACCAACGATTTCATCTGAGTGGCCTTTAAATAGGCAATGTGAGAGTACTTGACCAAATCTTCATCTGTCTGATACTGATTATTCTCAATCAAACCTAAATAGCCAATGATGGACGTCAATGGTGTCCGAATATCATGACTGACGTTTGTAATCAATTCATCCTTAGAACGTTCTGCCTGTCGTTCATCATTCATCGACTGTGTGGCGGAATCAACCAATGAGTTGACTGAATCCACAACTCGTTGCAAACGATGATTCAGTTTGAATGAAATGCGGTGCTCCAAGTGACCGTCTGAAATGTAGTGCAATTCATCTATGATATGATTCATCTGGTAAAGGTGATAGCGTCTAATCAGCCGCCAGTACAAAACAGCGCAGTCAATGAGGATCATGACTGCAATAAAAATATTTTGATAGCTCCAAATGTACCGTCCACCAATCACCAGTGACCGTTTGATCATGTACACCCCACCGGCGATCCCCGGATTAGAGTGCAAAAGATCATTCAAAATCACAACCAGCGATAGATTTAAAAGGAGCAGCAACACAATGGTTACTACCCCTTCAAAAATTAACGACCACTTTTCGCGTGGAGTTAGTTTCATCATTAGTGTGCCTCAATCTTGTAACCAACGCCCCAAACGGTTTCAATGACCTTTTCACCGTTAGTTGCTTCTTCAATCTTGTCACGTAAATGACTCACGTGAACCATAACCGTTTTTGCGGATACAACCGATTCTTGTTGCCAAACACGTTCAAAGATGTCATCAGCTGAGAAGACACGGTTGGGATGACTCGCCAACAGGTATAAAATACCAAATTCCAGAGCTGTCAATTGAATCGTTTGCCCATCAATCGTTTTGACTTCGTGTGAGTCTTTGTTGATGGTCAATGGTCCAATGTCTAAAACATCAGGTGTGTCACTGGTAACGTGATCCTCAGACCGGCGTAACAATGACTTTACCCGAGCCATTACTTCAAGCGGGTTGAATGGCTTAGTAACGTAGTCATCAGCTCCAGAGATCAGTCCTTGAATCTTGTCCATGTCACCAGTCTTAGCCGATAGAATCAAGATCGGAATTTGTGAGTCCTTACGAACTTGCTTAACCACTTCAATCCCATTCATTTCAGGCATCATGATGTCCAAAATCATCAAACCAATATCGGGATTGGTGTTCAACTTTGTTAAAGCATCCTTACCGGTATAGGCTGAGATTGGTTCGTAACCTTCATTTTTAATGTAAATTTCTAATAACTGTGCGATTTCTTTGTCGTCGTCAACCACTAAAATCTTCATCGACATTTTCCTCCATTATTGGAACACGTGGTGTGCTCAACGTAACCAGATTGATTACGGAGCGAAATACCTGTGGTCTATTCTACTAGACATTGACGGCTGGGACAAATTAAGAAAGAGCAAAGGAAAAAGCCACCATTTTAATGGCAGCTTTAAAATTTCCAAATTTACTTACGCTGATTCTGTCTGTTCCGCGCGTTGTTAGGGTTAGCAAACATCCCACCAATGATGTTGAAACGGCGACGGAGCCACAAGTCAGCACCAAATGCCGCCAAGGCCAACAGGATATATAACCATGCTGGCAAGATCGGGTTAACAACTGGTGGTAATAAGCTGACACCCATGAAGAGAACCAGAATTAATACCAGTAGTCCTGCCATTGCTAACAGGATTCGCCATAATGGCAAACGTTTGCGACGATCCGTTGGGTTTAGCATTGGCGTTAACCATGACCAACCAAGGCCAAAGACAATTGACACGATCAGAATACCGACAATCCCCATTTGACCAGATTGCTGTGCTGGCTGTTTGGAGAAGAAGCCCAAGATTCCGTACATCGCTGTGAAAATGGCCAAGATACTCAACGCACTATCAGCGGCAGTTGGCCAGAAGCCAGCTGGTTCAGTGCCATCACCATTCGTGTTCTTGGCAGGCCCGTTGATCAGTTCATCGGCGTGGGCTGTTGGCGTGCCAAACAGTTGTTTTGCTGTTTGACCAGTCTTTTGGCCCTCCTTCAACTTGTTTAACGTGTCATCCACTTTAACATTACGCTGTTCACCAGTATAATCCCGTTGATCCAGGATCTTGTTTAACTGGTACATGAATTCTTCGTTACGTTTAGTCAACCCTTGATCATTAAAACGGCTTGTATCAGTCCGAATTTGACCATGATGCTCTTGCTTAGCACCCGCGTTACGTTCGCGATTTTCTTCAGTCACAATAAATCTCCTTATGTGTCAATTTCTAAACGTTGAACCGGAATTCAACGATGTCGCCGTCTTGCATGACATAATCCTTACCTTCAAGCCGTAACTTACCAGCTTCACGGACCTTTTGAACACTGCCAAGACTGTCTAAATCGTTAAAGGACATAACTTCGGCGCGGATAAATCCACGTTCGAAGTCCGAGTGAATGATTCCGGCGGCTTGTGGTGCCTTTGTGCCGGCACGGTAAGTCCATGCACGGGTTTCCTTACCACCAGCAGTAAAGAATGTCTCCAAACCGAGCAGTTTGTATGAAGCACGAATCAACTTGTTTAAGCCTGGTTCGTCAACCCCTTCAGCTTCAAGGAACTCTGGCTTATCTTCGTCATCCATTTCGGCAATTTCTTCTTCAGTCTTCGCCGAAACAGCAACTACACCACTGCCTTCTGTGGCCGCAAACTTTTCAATCTGCTTAACATACTCAGAAGCTTCCGGGTCAGCCATGTCATCTTCAGCAATGTTGGCCACGTACAGAACTGGCTTGGATGTTAATAAGAACAAACCGTTGACGATTTTCTGTTCGTCCTTGTCAAAGTCCAACGTCCGCACGGATTTACCGGCTTCCAAAACTGGTTTGATGCGCTTCAGAACACCATATTCAGCAATAGCATCCTTTTCCTTAGCGTTCGTCGCCGCCTTCTCAACCTTGGCATACCGTTTGTTCACAGCATCCAAGTCGGCAATAATCAGCTCAGTGTTAATGGTGTCAATATCTTCCAATGGTTCAACCGTTCCTGTAACACTGGTGATGTTGTCGTCATCAAAAGCCCGGACCACGTGAACAATCGCGTTAACCTGACGAATGTTTTCAAGGAACTTGTTGCCTAGTCCTTCACCCTTACTGGCACCCTTAACGATCCCAGCAATATCGGTGAACTCAAACGTTGTTGGCACAACCTTGTCAGCTGGTTCGATTTCTTGAATCCGGTCAAGCCGTGAGTCAGGTACTTCGACCATTCCCACGTTTGGTTCAATCGTTGCGAACGGGTAGTTTGCCATTTCGGCACCCGCCTTGGTAATTGCGTTGAAAAGCGTGGACTTACCAACGTTTGGTAGTCCAACAATTCCTGCTGTTAAAGCCATGTTAACCCTTCACACTTTCTTTGTTTATTCGGCTGCCGATGCCTTGCGGAGAATCTTCTTGAGTTTCTTTTCGAACTCCCGCCGTGGCATCATTATCATGTGCCCACAACCGAGGCATTTAATCTTAATGTCTGCGCCTAAACGCAAAATTTCCCACTCATTCGTGCCACACGGATGTGGCTTTTTCATTTCAACAACGTCGCCTTTGTCGTACATCGCTTAACCTCCGCTGTTTTCGTGTTAACAACTAATCCAATGAGATGCCTAAAATATCTAAGATCCGGCTAAGATCATCATTTGACATATAGTCAATTTCAATGTGCCCTTGACCCTCATTGTTGGCGTTTGAAATTTGAACTTTCGTGCCAAACTTCTCTTGTAGCTGATCCTCAGAAGCCCGTACGTAGGCAGACTTCTTTACTGGAGTCTTGGCAACTTTTTGCTTGTCACCATTCATCTCACCAACAACTTTTTCCAGCTCACGCACGGTCATACCGTTCTTAACGACCCGGCGAGCCAGCGCAACCACTTTACGCTTATCTTTCAAACCAAGCAATGTTCTTGCTTGACCCATTGATAACTCGTTATCAGCCAACATTTTTTTAATGACATCCGGTAATCCAAGCAAACGAATGTAGTTAGCAATGTATGGCCGGCTCTTACCTAAACGTGCTGATACCTCAGCTTGCGTCAGGTTGAGCTTACTCATCAACGTTTGGTAGGCCTCAGCTTCTTCAAGCGGGGTTAGATCTTCACGTTGCAGGTTTTCCAACACAGCAACTTCCATCATTTCCTGTTCATTCATAGTCCGAACGATGGCAGGAATACTACTCTTACCAGCTAACTTAGACGCCCGAAAACGGCGTTCGCCGGCAATAATTTCGTAACGATTTAATTTTTCATCAGGTTGTCGAACAATGATTGGTTGAAAGACCCCTGATTTTTCAATTGAGCTTGCGAGTTCTTTTAGCGCCTTACGGTCAAACGTGCGCCGTGGTTGATACGGATTAGGCCGAATGTCCGAGAGTGCAACATCCTCGACTTGTTCAGCAGTCACATCATTGAGACTGTCAGCCAACCCATTTTCCTCGAACAACGCGTTAATTCCCTTGCCGAGGCCTTTTCCAGTCGTTTTCTTACTTGCCATGCGCTTCGAGGACCTCCTCTGCTAATTGTGAATAAACTTCGGCGCCTCGTGACTTCGGATCGTAATCTATGATAGCGAGTCCGTGACTAGGCGCTTCTGACAAACGAACGTTACGCGGAATAATTGTCTTATAGACGCGATCACCAAAGTACTTTTGAACTTCGGCGTTAACCTGAGCACCCAAATTAGTCCGGGCATCAAACATGGTTAGTAATACCCCTTCGATGCGCAAACTACGGTTAAAATGTTTCTGAACCAGTTTAATTGTATTTAATAACTGACTGAGTCCTTCCAAAGCGTAATATTCACTTTGCACGGGAATCAAAATGGAGTCGCTGGCTGTGAAAGCGTTGATCGTAAGCAGTCCAAGTGACGGTGGGCAGTCGATTAAGATGAAGTCATAGTCGTCATGCACCTCTTGAAGGGCATCCTTAAGCCGCGTTTCACGGGCCATCAAGTTAGTCAGTTCAATTTCAGCACCGGACAACTGAATCGTTGCGGGTACAATATCCATACCTGGATGATTAGTCGGTAAAATAACTTCTGAAATTGGTGTTTCATTAACCAACACGTCGTAAATATCTTTTTGAATGTTGGCTTTTTGAATCCCAATCCCACTCGTTGCATTACCCTGAGCATCTGTGTCGACTAATAGAATCTTTTGACCCTGGTTAGCCAGGCACGCACCAAGGTTGACGCTGGTCGTTGTTTTACCAACACCACCCTTTTGATTTGCGAGCGCAATTACATATCCCATCAACGTTAACTCCTCATATCCCTTTGCTTAATTCTTGCTGCCACTATGACCATCTTTTGGTAAATCGATAACAATACGATACCCATCATCGGTGTTTTCTTCGTGCACATGAACGGATAAGCCGGTGTCACGAATCATCTTGGCCGACTCTTTAATCGTATTAACCGCGATGCGAGTATCGGACGTCAAGCCTCGCAACCGTTTCTTTGGCCGTTGTGGTGTAACTGGCTTTTCTGTCGTTAGTTCTGAAACCAACCGTTCAGTAGCCTTAACGTTCATATCGCGATCTTCAATCTGCATTAACACGTGTCGTTGCTGATCGGCATTTAACGGCAGTAACGCCCGTCCATGACGTTCGGAAATCTTCTTAGCACTGATAGCATCCAAAACTGGTTGACTGAGCTTTAATAAACGCAATTTGTTTGCAACCGCCGATTGACTCTTGCCGACACCCTTTGCTAGCTGGGTCTGGGTAACATCGTTAAGCGCCATCAATTGTTGATAAGCCTGAGCTTCTTCAACAGCCGAAAGTTCCTCGCGTTGCAAGTTTTCAATCAACGCTAATGACGCTGTCTCATGATCGTCCATCTTTTCAACGATGGCCGGAATGGTTTCCCAATTCAGCGAAGTCACCGCACGAAAACGACGTTCACCAGCAATAATTTCATACTTGCCAGTCTCGTATTCGCGAACGACGATCGGCTGAAGCAACCCATGTGCCTTAATCGTTTCAGCCAACTCAGCAATAGCATTTTCATCAAACACTTGTCGTGGTTGAAAACGATTGGGTTCAATGGCAGTCAGCGCTAACTGTTCAATTTTCTGTTGCGGTTTTTCATCGCTTTTATTTCGATTCCCAAATAATGAAAAAGGCATCCGTTATTTTCCTTTCACCAACCATTAGTGTGCGTGTAACGGTTCTTTGTTTGGCGTTCCAGGACGACGTGGATAACGTCCGGGTGTTGCCCGAACCTTATCCAAAACAATGATTTCCCGTGGGTCTCCAGAAACTGGCAGCTCGAACTGATGGCTTTGACTAACCTTCCCACCAAGCGTGTGAATCGCGTATGTCGCATCCGTCAGTTCTTCGTTGGCACCACTAGCCTTCATGGCCAACATTTGTCCACCAACCTTGACTAACGGCAAACACAACTCACTCATGACACTCATTCGAGCCAGTGCACGTCCTGTAACGTAGTCAAATTGCTCGCGTTGAGGTGACTTTCTCGCCCCAAATGTCTCAGCACGATCATGGACCAACGTGACGTCACGCAATCCCAAAGTGGTCACTAATTCTTGTAAAAAGTTAATCCGCTTGTTTAGCGAATCCACAATGGTGACCTTCAATTGTGGGAACAATATCTTCAGCGGGATCGATGGAAAACCAGCACCCGCACCGACATCACATAAAGTCACAGATTGCGTTTGCAACTCCGGCACAAACAACGCGACTGTGATGGAGTCATAAAAGTGCTTGAGATAAACGTCTGACTCAGCCGTAATCGTGGTTAAATTAAATTTTTTATTGGTTTCAACCAGTAAATTAAAATACTGATCAAAAGCATCCCGTTGCTGATCCGTTAAGGTAATCCCGTGATCAGCTAGGGCAGTCTTGAACTGTTCTGGGTTCATAAAAACTCCTTTAATGTGAAACAACAGTGTGTTTCACGTACTTACACATTTTACCGAAAAAAAGGCAATAAAACAACCGCGCCCAGCGATGTCAACAAGGTTTTAACCCAGTTGCCTGCGCAAGGTCGCGGTTGTAAATTCATATCTCATTTTGATTACGTTTCATCTTAGGTTCGTTGCCAAATTGCGAGCCCAGCCTTGAGTAGAATCCACCCAAGTAATCCACCCAGCGTGTTTAAAAGCAGATCATTTAAATCAAACGTCCGCTCACCAAAATTGAAGTAATTCATGACAAGTTGAGATGTTTCGATAAAAAGTGATGTGCCAAATGCCAGTCCAATTGCACGCCAGAATGGTCTTAACCTAGCGGATAAACCACCGCACAGTAAAGTCAGTGGCAATAACATCAAACCGTTACCAGCTAACTGATACAAAACCGTTGGCTGACGCCAGTTATACCACATCGCTAACGGATGGACATCAATGGCTCCTTGGAAGGTATAGCCACTAGCTGCCAACGTACCAACATTGCGACTGATATTAATTGGAAAAAGTGTCATGTCAAAAACTGCCCACAGGTAGCCACATAAAACAGCCTGAAAAAGCACCCGAACAAATTTTAATCGATGATGGCGAACGTCGCTTATGACAAGTAAAGCAAAGAAAAGCAACAGTGGCACAATTAATATTTGACTGGTTACCAGCCCATTATGATCAAAAATCATCATTGTTGCATCCCTCCTTGTCGTCTTCATAATTAAGCTTAACGCTGACCGGCGATGATTTGGGTTTCACATGCTTAGACTTGGTAAATTCATAAACAAGTTGCGTAATGTTTGCTGGGCATTGGTATGAGTGACAAGAACAATTTTGAAGTTAAAATTTCGTTCCGTCGACAGTGGACGCCGTTTCATGGGACCACGAAACTCTGTCCACTGTCGACTTCACTAACTCTCCATGTCGCCGTACATTGTTACGTTTTCACCTAGAATTCCGAGTAAGCCCGTCAATTTTTCGATTTGTATAGTAACAAAAAAAGGCGCCACAAGGGCGCCTTTTTATATTTGAGAAAATGAAGTTTTCTAAATCGAGTAAATGGGGCTTATTACCAAACGAATAAACCAACCATACCAGCTGAGAGTAATGAAACTAAGATACCTGAAAGTAACATGTAACCAACGTTGCTAGAAATCATGTCGTTCTTTTCTTTGCCAACCATACCTTTGAAGGCACCGATAATCATACCAGTAGTCCCAAAGTTAGCGAAGGAAGTTAAGAAGACAGTCAAGATAGCGCGGTAGTGAGGGGCAAAGTGGTTAATTTTACCAGTAATTTCACCCATAACAACGAATTCGTTTGTTACTAACTTCAAGCCCATCAATTGTGAGAAGTCCCAAGCAGTGTGGACGTTCAAACCCATCAACCAAGCTGGGATGAACATGATAACACCAAGGATACTTTCCAATGACAATGGCTTCCAGATCAAGCCAAGTAACTTATCGATCAAACCAGCTAAGGCAACAAAGGCGATAACGTTGGCAGTGATAATCAGAACCAAAGTACCGGCACCTAAGATGGAGTCACCCAAGAATGAGAAGAATGGTTGACGTTTGCCATTTGATTCAACAGCGCCAGTTTCTTCAGCGGCTGCTTCACTTTCGCCGCCTTCGTCACCGACGTTACCGATTTTAGCAATCGTGTCGTCTTCAGGGTCAACTTCAACAGGGTTCAACATGTTGGTTACGATCAAGGCGTTGATACAGTTCAAAGGAACGGCAGTCAAAACAAATTGACCAGGAACCATTTGCGTGTAAGCACCAAGAATTGAAGCCGTAACACAACTCATTGACATCATTGCCAAAGTAACATCACGTTCAGCCTTCATGGTGGTCAATTGTAACTTGGAAACGGCAAGCGCTTCGGTGTTACCTAAGAACATCATTTCAACGGCGAAGAATGATTCGAACTTTGGTTGACCAGTGATAAAGCTTAAACCGCGACCAATCCATTTGATGATCCATGGCAATACACCAATGTATGTCAGGATATCGAATAATGGCACAATCAACAGAATTGGTAGCAAAGCACTGGTAATGAAGTTAACTGGTGCTGGGTGTGTACCCGTAGCACCAACCCAGTTAGGCAATGCGAAGTTGATCCCTTTGTAGGCAACTTGCACCAACCAGTTAAATCCATCAGCAGCACCCTTAACAACGGCACGGCCACCGGCAAAACTGGTTAATAACCAGGCAATAACTAAGTTTAAGACAACCATGATGCCAACAGAACGCCACTTAATCTTCGAGCGGTTCTTGGACAGTGCCCAAGCAATCGCCAGGTAGACGATAACACCAATGATGTTAACAACTAAATACATAACATATGTCCTTCTTTCCAAAATGATGGTATGTTTCAACCCAAATGCTCCCATTTGAGCCACTCAGCGTTATGCATCGATTTTTCGACGCACATCTCGATGTCGAAAACCTCATCCCTCCTTCAGTTGAAAAGCGGACTTTAGAATAATTTTCACGAAATAATGGCTTGGTTGAAAATGCCTCCGCAAACGGAAAGGTACAGTCCGCCCTCCCTGACCAATTAATAGTACCGTTAATCGAGCTAGGTGTAAACATTGATTCCTCCAGTGAAGCTCCTTTTTAATTTTTAGAGCGGTTACGTGAATATTGAAAACGAATGAAAACGTTTACCGACAGTAATTTCCGAACGGAACGCCGTTTTCATAATTTTAATTATTTTCTAACTTAGTACAACGTTTCACCTATTGATACATCGGCTTTATTGGCATTGTATTCTTAGCCAAGGATCAGCCATGACTAATGTTTTTGAAAACAACCGAACGTCAAAACATTATTCGGAACTTCCAATACTGAAAATGAGAGAAGAAAAAAGGACCCGCCATATGATGACGGGTCCCCTTTGGGTGGGAAAACGTTTTCGGTCTAGTGCAGGTGCAAGTAACACCCTGTTATGGTCGATCATTTTATTGTGGCAATGGTCTCACTTTCCTTCTACACTGTGATTCTCGAACACAAAGTCCGCTCCTAAGCGATTTCACTTCATTTTCTGACACGTTGTAAAAGTTGAACCTAACTTGACTGCGACAATCAAACACCCAAGTGCCGCCAGACCTCAACCGTTTTCTTGAGAGTAGTTTACGACCTGCTTCCTTTTTATACCGTAAAAAGGCCTCGGCACATTCAAATAGCAGCCAAAATTTCCTGCCAAGTTTTATCAATTGACTAACATGCCAGATCGCGTTAGTCTATTACCATTAAATGAAAGGGGGTGATGTCTTTTGACCATTGGAAATAATCTTAAGGCATCAGCCCACGATAAGAGTGTCGCACGCTTCTAGCGTAAAACAGTCTCTATCCACGGACTGATGCAGTAAGAAAGGCTCTGGGAAATTTTCTCCCAGGGCTTTTTGTTTGCGCTGCTTACTGCTACACTCAACATAATTCATTCAAACGAGGTTCTGTTCATGGCCACTTCATCCTTTGCCTACCAGGTGTTTGCCACCGTCGTTGATAAGCATACGTTCATTGCTGCTGCCGAAACACTTAACATCACACCAAGTGCGGTCAGCCATTCAATCAGTCAGTTGGAAACGCAACTTGGCTTTCCACTATTTATTCGTAGTCGCACTGGAGTGACGCTCACTGCCGACGGGAATACCGTCTATCCAATCATTCAGGATATTCTTAATTCTGAACAACGGTTGGCCCAAGAAGCAGCCAATATTAACGGTCTAACACATGGGACGATTCGAATTGGCGCTTTCTCATCTGTGCTACTCAATTGGCTGCCTAGCATTATTCGCGAGTTTCGTCAGCAATACCCTGATATCAACATCACCGTTTACCAAGGGAACTTTAATGATATTGCAGAGCGCGTGCGGTTGGGAACCTTGGACATGGGCTTTTCGGCGCTGCCACTCGATGAAAGCATTGTGATTCATCCCCTTATTAAGGACGAAGTGTACTGTTTGACGCCGACGGACTTTGTGCCTAAAAATGGCCATGTTATGACCAGCGCTGACGTAGCGGATAAAACCTTTATTCTGCAACACTCTGACTATGATCGCGATACTAAATTGACGCTGGACCGGTACAATGTCACACCTAATTCACTAAACTACTCCATCGATGACGCCTCAATCATTTCAATGGTGGAAGCGGGCCTAGGTTTTGGTGTTCTGCCCGATTTGGCGCTCAAACGAATTTCTGGGAACATTAATATCTATCCATTTGATGAACCGCATTATCGGACCTTATGTTTGGCCGTGAACAAATCACTGGCACAAGCGCCCACCACCACACGACTGACACGAATCATTCGAGAAAACTTAAGCCGTGAGTACGGTGACAAATTATTGTGGCAATAAGCAAAAAAAAGTATCTCCATCACGGTGTGACGGGGATACTTTTTTATCCGAAACAGGTTCAACTAAACGAGTCTAATTTCCAATTCTTTTCCAACACTCTGTGCAATTTTTTGAAGTGTCGACAATTTTAAATCCAAATTGCCATTTTCGATTCTAACAATTGTAGATTGCGCTGTCCCAGACACTTGTGCCAATTCACGTTGAGAAATCCCCATTTCTTCTCGTAAGTTTTTAACAGCCAACGCGGCAACAATTTCTCGATCAGCCTTATCATACTCACGTTTGAATTCGGGATCTTTTAGCTGACCAGCAACATACTCATCTAAATCATAACTTTTCTTCATCTCTGTGCCTCCGAATCTTCCCATCCCGAATTGACTTGGCATGATCAATCTCACGCTGTGGTGTTTTATCTGTCTTTTTTGTAAATCCGTGAGTAATAAAATAGTTAGACTCCTCAAGGTGAAAATATATACCTCGCTGAATATTATTGCCCTGAATTGACCGAATTTCATACAGATTAGTCTTTAATTTTTTTACATAACGTTGACGAATGGCAATTTGCAATCCCAATCGTGATATAGCCTGAATGGTTCTAACCATTTTAGCTCGCTCCTTTTTGGGAAGATTGTCCAAAAAGCTTTTAAACTCATGGCCGAATTTAAAGTATAGTTTATCATTCATTTACAATGATAGCACACATGCTATCATTAGACACCACCTTACGTTGTTAATTGATCATTCGATTTTCCCAATTCTTATTAGTTTTAAATCTATGATCATTATCAACATACGTAATTCAAATGCCTTTTGTTTTTTTAAAGGCTAGTCTATTTAGAACCATAACATTTTAAACTTAGGATCCGTAGCTCTAAGCACCCTGTCTCGTCAACAAATCAACCAATTCATTTTCGGTGACTTTCCCGAAGTATTTTGAGACATCCATGCTGTCGAAGACTTGTTTCACCGCGTTTGACTCATACTTAGTCCCAATCAAATGGTTTTCAACATCTTTAATATCTGCCTGACCAAAGAAGTCGCCAGTAATCTGAATCTCCGTGATGTGACCCTCATCTACGTTCAGCGAGAATTCCACCGTTCCTGCCGCAAAGTGCTCACGTCGTTTGACATTAAACGCTGGTGACTTGCCATAAATCCAGTCCCAGTTCTTAAAGTAACGTTGCTCCAAATCGTGAACGCCAGCCAATGCCTCATCATCTAATACATACGCATTTGCATCTTCAATGTTTGTAATGTTTAAAATTTTCTTTGCTAATGCATCTCTGAATTCTTCAATAGTCAGGTTTTGATAGGCTGGCGCAAAGTGTGGTTTCAGGTTGGTAACACGACTCCGAACCGATTTAATACCCTTCGATGCAATCTTATCAGCTGGCACATTCAAGGCCTTAGTTAACACTGATTGGTCGACATCATACATCAAGGTACCGTGCGAAAACATCCGTCCCTTCTCAACGTGCATCGCATTGCCAGAAAACTTCTTGCCGTCGATTGTAAGATCATTTCGGCCAGTCATTGCGGCGCCCGTCGCACCCATCTCGTGCAACGCGTTGATGACAGGATCCGTGAACCGTTTGAAATTGCCCACTGCATCCCCGTCGTCCTTGGTAATAAAGCTGAAACTAACATTTCCAAGATCGTCGTAAACAGCACCGCCACCAGAAGTTCGACGAGTCAAAATAATATGGTGTTGGTCAACGTAATCTTGATTGATTTCCTCGAGCACGTTTTGGTATCGACCAACGATAATACATGGAGAGTTAATATAGAAATATAAAATTGGTTCATCTAAATTAGCGTGCTCCATTAAATATGTTTCAATCGCCAAATTTTCACGAATATCTGTACTTGGACTAGCTAAATAACGCATGTTATCACCTCAAGATTTTTCAAACGAACAAATGACTTCAACTCACGTCTATTTTACTACGTTTCACCAAATCAATTGCCGCATAACAAGTTGCTTCATACTTAATTCCTTGTGCATATTCATTTTTGTCTTGATACCTGTGCCACAATTTTTTAAGTGTGTCATTCACGCTTAACTCTTCAATGATTGAAACATAGCTGCCTACTAGTGTGCTTGTACCTCTCACTTTAGAAGTTGCTAATATGGCTAAATGTAATGTTTTGAAATCAATATTTTGTATTTGTGTTTTATCAAATAGATACAAGTCATAGTAGTCCTTTAAACGTGTATTTAGATCTTTTCTTGCCACCATTGACTCCAACTTTTCGGCCAAAATCGTTTCAACATTATAAGCCATAACTAAAATATCCTGATTATTAAATATCGTATGATAATGCCATGAAACTTCTCTTGGCGTAATCGTGTCTCCAGTCGATACGTCAATCTTTGCTTCAACTTCGCTAGCATAAATATCTGCGTGCAAGTGAACACGAAAACCCGCATAGTCTGCTCCAACACGAATGTCATCAATTTTCACGATGCGAATAATGATGTCATCATCCGGCTTGCTTGCATTGAGAATTTCTGTAAAAACCTTTTGCACTTCTCCCTACTAACCGGCAATCCCTTAACTGCAGTATCAATGTCCCTTGTAGAGCGGGTGTCAACGCCCAACATCGACGCAATTAAAACAGACTAACCTTAGTGGCGAGAAATGATTCGACGGAATCGTTTCTCGCCACTTTTAGTTTCTGTTAAAGTGGTGGTGAAGTTGACAAGCCGTGGTAGTTTTTGGCGCTTTGACGTCGTAATAAAAAATGGCAACTTCACCGGTATGATCCAAATTTGTTCTTAGTCTGTTGGCCTTCAGGTCGTGTTTTGAAAATTAAATTGATCATATTAACGTGGAACAACTTCAGAAAGATGGTGAATCAAATGACAGTCGCATTTGGTCTTGATGTTAGTAAGGCTACTTCGGCAGTAGCCATAGTGAATGATGGTGTCACCGTTAAACAATTCAAGATTGATAATAACTGGTTTGGCTTTCAAAACTTACTCAAAGAGATGAAAGAGTACGCAAAACCGCAAATCGTGTTTGAAGCCACAGGTGTATACTCTCGTCGGGTACAGCGATTTCTAGAAGATAATCATTATGCTTATACGCGTTTGAATCCATTGGCTGCCAAAAAGCAGTTAGATAGCCTACGGCCAAATAAGACAGACAATAACGATGCTTTGCATTTAGCTCAAACACAGCTCGTTATAAAGCGTCGATTGGAATATTACCAGAAGCCGGTTTACCACGACTTGATGGACGATAGTCACTTCTATGAACAACTCAATGAAGATGTCGTTCGTGAGAAGAATCGATTACATCGTAGTTTACAATTAACTTTCCCGGAAATAGAATCTTTGCTTAGTAGACCGGATGGCGAACAATACTGGAACATCGTGCAGCGTTATCCACACCCCGATCTGCTTGAAGAACTCAGTCCAGACGGATTAGGAAAAATAATCATGGAAACGACTCCCAAGAATATTTCTCTAAATCGCGCGATCATGGTCGCAAAGAAATTACTCCATCTAGCACAAGCATCGTATCCAGCGGATCGCGTTGAGGCACCGTCGGTGTCGCAGACGCGCTACCACGCTAAACGAGTCAGCGAACTAACCCGTCATAAACAACAGCTGATTAAAGCCATGACAGCGTTAGCTAAGTCCCTTCCAGAGTTTGATATTTTAATGAGTATCCCTGGATTTGCGGAGACAACCACTGTGTTATTAATCGGTGAACTGGGCGATATTCGGCGTTTCAGTAGCTCTAATAAGCTCAATGCCTTTATTGGCATTGACTTACGCCATTATGAATCCGGCGAATTCGTGGCCGCTGACCATATCAGTAAGCGTGGTGACACATTTGCCCGTAAGCTACTATTTCGCACAATCAGTAATATCGCGACGGTCGCTCACTACCATCCGAATCATATTAACGACTTTTATCAACGCAGAAAAAAACAATCTCCTCAGTCAGGGACTAAGAGGATTGCCATCGCTGCGATGGGTCGCCTGTTACGAACGATTTACCATCTCGTGATTACGAATCAGATGTATATATACGGCGTCAAGCGCCAATCATTCTGATTACGTCTATAGTGTACTAGCCTTACTCAAAAAATAAAATGGCTAAGGTCTATTTAGTGTACTCAAAAATCGTATTCCAAACTGTTCAAATCGCAAAGAAACCGTTTTGAATCCCTAAGTTCAAATCAATTCAAAGACATAAATACTGCTAGACCTATATTAATACTTGACTAGAGGTAGAAAAAACCACCTTTTAGAATAAGATTATGACGATACCTAGAATGTGCAATACGATCTGCCACTTCATCTAGAACAACTTCTTGCATAAGTAATTGCGGGTTAACATGCTTTTGTCTCGCAAGCATCCGAACTTTAGATTTGAACTGTTGTCCATTGGTGAAGCCAAGTTTCATAGAAGAACCTCCATGTACGCTCTAATTTTATCTTTCACCTTAAAGATATCCGCATATTCACTTAAACGGTGTAAATCTTTATTCTTCATTTGTGCGAAGTACACCATAGCTTGTTTAATTGTTTCAACGTCCGATGCATCACGTGTCCTCAATAGGTCACACAAAGTTCTTTCAACATTATAGGTACGAACCAGATGGTTCCCCGGACTCTTCACCAACTCCACACCAATTTTTTGCCATTCGGGTTTTTGACGATAAACTTTGACTGGATATCGACCAATTGCTGTAGGGTGATAGCTCTGTGGAAAATTCATTTCATAAATACCAGGTGTTCGGTCAATCATTCCATGCAAAAATAACGCAGAATCTTTGAAAAATACACCTTTACTGAAACGATATTGCAAAATATACATATCATCTTCAAAAATTTCGGGATCAATATAAACGCCTCGATCGACACGTTCTAAACTACCAGTTCGTGTAAGTTCGACCAACAAGTGTGGATCAATCCCCGCTTGAAGAATTTGTTGTCGTGTAATTTGGCCATTGTTAGACCGTAACAACTTTTTTAAAGAATCCTTTTGCATATTTGCCTCCCATGTTTAAACACTATATTACCATATAACTATGTTTAAATATGTAAATAAGTTTAATTTAACATCTGAATGTGTCGGAATCGGTTAAAATGCATTTTTTCGAAAACAAAAAAATCACTGTACGGACAGGCTTCTGTCCACACAGTGATTTTTGCAATGATTTAACTTTTAAACGGTGAATGTCATACCCACTATTCCACCGCCAACGATTCAATTGGATCCAGTTTAGCAGCCTGGTGTGATGGTGCTAGCGCTGCTAATAAACTGATGATGATGCTTGCTAGTAATCCGAAGATAATATAGCCAGGTGTCATCTGGATGATGCTGTAGTGAATCAAGCCATTGATGCCGTGGTTGATTAGTAATTGAACAATCCAAGCGAGCACAATACCTAAGATGGCGCTGAACAAACCGATGAAGAACGCCTCGGAAACAAACAGGTTGCGAACATCCCGGCGACGAACACCCAAGGCGCGCAGAACACCGATTTCCTTGGTCCGTTCGGACACACTGATGTACAGAACCACAATGATCATGATTGCTGAAACTAGCAGTGAAATGGCCGCAATCCCAGCTAATACATAGAATGCCAGCGAAATGTACGTGTTCAACGTATCAAGAATAGACCCGACACCAGTAATTGCGTACGCCGCCTTACCGTTTGTCTTTAAGGCTTTGATCTTGTTCTGAACAGTCTTGGTTGTTTGCACATCCTTGGTTGATACCGCAACAAAGTTTGCACGTAATTTAGCACCCTTGGCAGCGTACATCGACTTCAAAGTGTCAAACGACATTGCGTCAGTACCAGAGTTGATAATCCCTGATACTTTGAGCTTTTGTGTCATCGCAACGGGCTGATTGTTATCATCCATCGCAGTCACACTCAATGTCACCGTCTTACCTACTAGCGACTTGTAATCTTTGCTGATCTTCTTCGCATTCCGTTTGGTCAGTAAGATTTCCTTATCGCCGGGTTTGGAACCCGTCTTGATGTCACTTTCTTTTTCAGTCTTATTCCAAGTTTGGAATTGCTGAATTTGCTGCGTTTTGCCGTTGTAATCGACCTGGACACCGTTTGGAACATAGGTGCCAAGAACGGCTTCTTTTACACCTTTGACCTTCGCCAAACGGTCACGGTCAGACGGTTTCATCTCAACTGCGTCCGCCGTCTGCTTGTCGGTCTTTTGAGCGACTTGAATGGTCGTCGGATTAATTTGGTCCATGATTTGGTTATTCATGTACCCCTTAACCCCGTTACCAAGCGCAAGCATCAGGATAACACTGAAGATCCCAATAGAACCGCCAAACACAATAAGCAAGTTACGCTTCGTGTTGTAACGCATGTGCTGCAAACTCATTTTCAACGTTGAACGGAAACTAAGGTGCTTTGTCTTCGTTGACAACTGTTTGCCTTCGATTGGGAAAGGATCCTTTAGCTCACGATCTTCATTGATCTTCCCGTCTTCCATGTGAACAATTCGCGTCCCATGGTTGGCCACATCCTGACTATGCGTGACACAGATGACTAACTTGCCACTTTCGGCAATGCCATCCATCAACTCGAGAATTTCTTTGGTGTTTTGTGAGTCCAACGCACCAGTCGGTTCATCGGCAATGATGACGTCTGGGTCTGAAGCTAAGGCACGCGCAATGGCAACCCGCTGCTTTTGACCACCAGAAATCTGGTTAGGATACTTATGAATGTGATCTTCCAGGCCAACTTGCTTCAATAGACTAGTCGCCCGCTCCACTTGTTCGTGATGGGTCATGTTGGTCATTTCCAAACTGACCATAACGTTGTCCAGCAACGTTAAGTGGCTAATCAGATTGAAGCTTTGGAAAATGAACCCAATTGTTTGCCGACGGTAGGCGTCCATAGCTTGTTCCTTCGCGGAATGCATGGACTTGCCATTCAGTAGCACATCACCCTCATAGTTGTGATCAAGGCCACCGATAATGTTCATCAACGTGGATTTCCCACCACCAGATTCACCTAGGATGGAAACAAACTCGCCCCGTTCAAACTTAAGACTAATTCCCTTTAAAACAGGAAACGGTTCTTTATTCACGTAGTACGATTTGTGAATGTCCTTCAACTCTAGAAAGCTCATCAAATTGCCCTCGTTTTCAAAATTTTATGGTTAATTCAAATTGGTCTTAACAGTAGCAAATTCACCCCCGTTATACAAATGATAACGGGGGTGAACTGATAGTCGTAATGGATTCTTAATAAATTGTTTCCTATGGAAAGAAAAAGCTCCCTTAGCTTTTTAACGTGAACATATAGTCTTAAAAAATCGGCATCCATGCAACGATCATCCTCAACTTCCTTAAACTTTCATTATGACAATTAAAAAGTACACAATCCCTATTCACAGAGCGCGTAAGCCATGCTACGATACTGTCAAAATATGCTGACGGTGGTGATGGTTTTAATGAGTCGACTGGGGAATTTCTTTATTCATCGAGCAAGTCATGAGAATGGCAAGGTGACGTTTGAAATCGGGGTGGATACGCACGCACCGATGTTAGTGAATGCCTTTACGGAATCGCTGAGCGACGTAGCGCACCTGACGATTAATTATTCGGCGGCTAACATCGTGCTACAGTCCACGGATCGTTCCGAACTGACGGTACGTGAATATATGTTGGTAGACGAATCCTCGTATTATGCGCATGTCAAACACGAAGACGACACACTGGCCATCACAGCTGGTGAACGGCCAGCACGTGACAACCTCAACATTCGCATCGAACTGGAGATTCCGACCACCTATCATGGCCGTCTGGAAATCAGTTCAGTCAGTGGTCCAATTGAAATCGATAACTTGCATAAGTTGCGTAGTTTAGCGATTACATCAACTAGCGGCGCAATCTCGTTAGATGATGTAGAAACGAGCAGCCTAAGTATTGATTCCATCACTGGCACAATTAAAGGCCGCAGTCTCACTGCTGATGACTACACGATTAATGCCATGAGCGGCAACGTCCACTTGATGAACACCCGCGGTAATTACTCTGTTCGTTGCTCAGCCGGTTCTCTTCGACTGGATGACGCTCATGGTCACGGTCGCTTTGAGGTAACTAGCGGTACAGCCAAACTGTGTTTTGCAGAAGTGGATGGCAACCTATCCGCCGAGTCGTCTGCCGGTTCCGTCCGTTTGCAAGTGCCACGCGAATTGGATTATGGCTTTAACTTGGAAACATCGATTGGGAGTTTAAAAACACCCGACAACGCACATTATTCAAACAACGAGCGCAACTACCAAACCGGTGCCATCGGTAATCCATCGGACTTGATGATCAGCATGATGACAGTTGTTGGTTCATTAGCACTCGAAACACGATAACAGCACAAAAAACAGGCTTCAGTCCACGACATTTCGCCATGGTACTGAAGCCTGTTTCGTTTGTTTCATGCTTTAAATTAATCAACTTGCCGATACCAGTCATACACTGAATAAATCGCTTCATCCGGCAAGTAACGGACAGTTACCTTGCGTCCCTCACTACCGGAACGAATGTTAAGCGTTAACGACGCAAAGTGTCGCTGTTGCAGCCACTTACTCTGTTTGACCAACAGCGATTGCACATTTTGCCGTGGCACGTAATACTGCTCACGCGTAAATAAAAAGTTCGTCTGGGCAAACGCAAAGTGATCATTCAATACCTGCACCTGTGTCCGCCGCGCCGTCAGATAAGCAGGAATAATTAGCAACAAGACCACCACCACAATGGTGATACTGTCCGCAATCACTGCCACCCGCGGCCATGGAAACGTCATCCCCGTTATCGCAAGGACTATCCCCAGCGCAACTAGCCCAAAATTGCGTAGTTGATAATATAAGGTACGGCCACGTTGACGACTAGGCCTAACCTGACCAACGGGAATGTCAGTGACAAACCGTTGCAAGAAACCATCTACGTCAGCTTCCGCAATCAAGGGCATAATCACCACGTTTTCGGTGTCCTTTTCTTTTTTTGAGTTCGACACCACGATCAGTTTGACCGTCGCCATGTGCAACCATGACCGCAACAACGGTTGACTAACCCGCACAGCCTGAATGCGACTTTGCGCTAACGTCAACGTTTTTCGCTGAAACAAACCACGGACTGTGGTCAATTGACCGTCTGACAAACTCAATGTAAATCGATAATACTGAATCACAATGACGACAATTGAGCCCAGATACAAAACAAGCACCACGACCAACATTCCTAGCACAATAACGACCCAACCAGCCTGGCCTAAATCTTTAATGGCTGTGTCTAATAACTGTTCAGAAATGAGTTTTTGCAAACGACCATACACTGCCATAATCGCCAACAATGCGGTTAGAAACGCCGGTGAGGTCGCCGCAAACTTCACCAGATCCTTTGTCGCAATTTCGTACACGGATGTTGGCTGACTGGCCGTCCCATTCGTTGCTAACTGTGACTCAGGTAACGTTCCGTTTGCAGACTCAGATACTGTCTGATTCTCACCTTCAACGATGTTTGCCAAACGTCGCCGGGACGCCAACTCATCACGTAAACTCAAGGGCACAGCGATGAGTGTTACTTCCGGTCCCTCATCGGCATGGCCAGCCGTTTCAACTTCCAATGTGACTAAGTCGAATGGCTTGAGAAAAAACCACTGTTTGACCGCCACGTTTTGGATGCGATCGTAAGGAACGTGATTCTGCTTTCGAAAAATCAACCCATGTTTGACGTAAATTTCCTGGTCCAGCAATTGATACGTAAAGGTAACGTACTTCAACAACGGCCACACTAGCGCAAAGACTGCCAATATCACAATGACACTTGCAAAAAGCATCGGATGTTTACGATACAGTGCCAAGCTACCGATGACACCACCCGCGATGGGCACAATCCATTCCCGCAACGTTTCGATAAAGAATCCCACCAGCGCAATGGCATGTAAATGTCGCGCTGGCGTTGGCTCGTGAGAACCACCATTAGAGGTCATTGCGTGCCTCCTTTGCCAGCTTCATGATTAACTCTTTCAACTGTTCAGCTGTTTCAGGGCTGACACCGTCAATCTTATGGGATGTCGCCGCTGTCACAATCGCGATCTCCTGTAGCTTCTGCCAGCGCAAAAATGGTCCCTGATCCAGGGTCACATTCTGAACGCGGGCGATTGGAATCACGATTTGTTTGCGAAAAAAGTACCCCTTATGCAATTCAACATCGCGGTCACTAATCCGATAAGTCCAAAACCGCCAACGATACGGCACTAGTGCCAACATGGCGATTAGAATCACCAATGCGCTGCCAATAATAACCCACCCGCACACCGTAAAAAAGCTCAGGCTGTTGCTCAATCCAATTGCCAAGCTACCACCGCCGATTGCGCCGATAATAATTGCCGTCACTACAGCAGTTAATTGCCAAACATGCGTAATCTGACGTGGCAGCTGTTCCGTTTCATTTTCCAAGATTTCTCCCCCACACTCTTGCCTAGACCCACATAATATCCACATTATTCAAACTTGTTAGTCACACTATACCGAAAAAGTGGCGGTGTACCAATAACACCGCCACTTTTTTGGATAAAATTTTTATTTAGAATAGCATTTACTACCCGTTTACAGATTTCACTATTAAATTTGCTGTGAGACTGTTTGTGTTTTAAGTTTGGCCAAGAACTGTCAAAAAAATGGCAAGGTTATATCTCCCGCAAGTGGCTGCAATGAAGTGAAGTCGATTAGAGACAGAGTACCGTGTCGACAACACTTATGGCCTGGTTTGGGGCCATTTAGTGTTGTGGGACGAGTTCTGAGACGATGAACTATTCGGCTCAGAATCGAGGTAGAAGACTCCGGTTCTCAGGAGGCTGAAACCGATCCCCACGGTATGGCGTCTCTAATCGACGTAACGGCAAGCACTCTCCACACATTTTGTGGAAAGCTATTTGCCATTATCCGATGCGGTAATTAACTGTTGTTGGTCATTAAAGAAACGGCGGTAAGCAATGTAACAAGCGCTGACAGACCCGAGGCTGGTCGCTGACAGTAACATGAACACCACCATAATCTGATATTTAATGGCATAAACCGGATCAACACCCGCGAAGATCAGTCCGGACATCATCCCCGGCAAACTAACGATCCCGTATGTTTTAGATGCGTCAATCGTTGGCTGCATTCCCGTTTTGATACATTCCCGGACGATACCAATTGCGGAATCATGCACACTGGCACCTAATGCCAGTCGTTCCAACACTTGTTGGCGTTGGTCCCGAAAAAGCGTCCGCATATTGCGATAACAAAGCCCGATTGCCACCATCGAGTTACTGGCAATCATGCCCGAAATTGGGATCATCTGTGATGGCACAAACTTAATCGCGCCTGCCAAAACCAAACCACTTAGCGTCACTGAAGTACTGATTAAGATGGACCAAAAGGATGACCAGAAAATATTAGGAATCCCTTTTCCCCGTTTCATCGCGTTATAAGCCGCGTTAAAGATGATCACCAAAATCATCGCTAACGTGAGCAACACGTTATTGACCGCAAAGATGTATTTCAGTAAGAAGCCAACAATCGTTAGCTGAATAATGGCACGAACCACACCGATAATCATATCGCGGTCAACACCAAGCTTCTGACGCCAACCAATAAACAGCGCAACCAGCACAAGACCAGCCGCAAAGGCTAAACTCACATTATTAACATTCACCGCATTATGCATGATGTACCTCCTGACTGTGTTTGCCCGCTACGACTTCATACAGATCATCAGCGGCAGCAATCTCGCTTTCATCGTGAGTAATCCACACCACGGTGCCCCCACGATCACGATAATGATCAACCAAGCCGTGCACAATGCCCTTATTATCCGTGTCCAAACCAGTCGTTACTTCATCAAGCAGCAAAATGTCCGGTACAAATATTAGATTACGAATAAGTGCCACTCGTTGTCGTTCACCACCCGACAATCCCGTAATGTCATGATTCAAATAATCCGGCGATAGGTTTACTTGGTCGAGCAATTCGTGCTGGCGTCCCTCATCAATCTCCTGATTACGAATCTCAAACGGAAAATTAAGGTTGTCGGCCACCGTTTTGCCAAATAACGTTGGCTGCTGAAAACAATATGACACCCTTCGGCGGTAGACCATTGGATCATACGTAAACGCATCATGACCATCAAATGTCATTTGACCGGCACTTGGCGAGATCATCCGTGCCATAATTTGGAGAATCGTGCTTTTACCGGAACCAGATGGTCCCACTACCATCAAGTTGCTCTCTTTTTCTAACCGCAAATTGATTTTTGTCAGGATCTGGCGCTCCCCAACTCGGTAGTCAATATCGTTCATTGTCAGCAATGCTGTCATCGTTTCACCACTTTCTTCATTTATTATAAAGTAAGCATAAAACATCGCTTTCCGTTTGTCCGTTTACAAGACTCCAGATAGACTCCGGCAATACGGAAACCACATCTCGGTGGTTAAACATGCTATGATGGTTCTAATTATTACTAGAGTTAGCATCGGAGGACAATATGGAACCTCAATCACGAAACAATCGCAATCGCCGCTCAGAACGCGGTAGTTCGCACTTTGATCACAATAATCATCAAACGCATTCACAGCATCGTGACGACCACCGTTCGTTTGAACATTCACGAAACAATGATCGCAATGGGTATCATCGTCAGCACAGTAGTCAACCAGAACAAGCTGACGTTCAGGTCGAGGTTGGCCAACGTTTTCCATTAACCATCAAACGACTCGGCATCAACGGCGAAGGGATCGGCTATTATCGCCACAAGATTACGTTTGTACCAGGCGCCCTTCCAGACGAAGTGGTCGTCGCCGAAGTTACACACGTCGCCGCCCACTTTTTGAACGCTAAAGTACACCAAATCCGTAAAGAAAGTGATCATCGGGTAACACCGCCAGATACACAGTCAGCCGAAGTCGGCGGTTTCGAGCTTTCACATCTCGATTACCCGTCACAACTGGCCTTCAAACGTGACGTGATTCGCCAAGCACTAGAAAAGTTTCAACCGCGCGGCTGGGAAAACTATGACCTGCGTCCAACGATCGGCATGGAAGACCCTTACCACTACCGCAACAAAGCCCAATTTCAAGTACGGCAGGATGCGGACGGTAATGTGATTGCTGGTCTCTATAAAGAAGGTACGCATGATCTTGTTGACCTTCCAGAAGCCAGCACTCAAAATGAAGCTACCATGACCGTTATTCGCGCGCTGGTCAAAATGCTGCAAGAGTTACAGGTTCCCATTTACAATGAAGAGGCCAATTCAGGCATTATCAAAACGCTCGTTGTCCGTTCATCCGAAGCCAGTGGCGAAGTTCAGGTCACTTTTGTCACCAACTCACAAAAGTTGCCGCACAAACGGAAATTGTTAGCGTTGATCGAAGAACGTTTACCACAAGTTGTTTCCGTCATGCAAAATGTTAACCAAAGCAAAACTTCGTTAGTTTGGGGCGATAAGACCACCAAGCTAATGGGACAGGACTACATTACCGAAACCCTATTAGGTAAGCAGTTCCAATTATCGCCACGGGCATTCTTACAACTGAATCCTAAGCAAACCACCCGTTTGTACGAAGAGACGATCAAAGCTTTGGACCTAACGCATGCTGACCACTTGGTAGATGCCTACTCGGGTGTGGGCACAATTGGATTATCTTTGGCAGACCGTGCCGGCGAAGTGCGCGGCATGGATACGATTGAAGAGTCTGTTGATGATGCCAACCGTAACGCTGACCTGAACGGCATTACCAACGCAGAATACAGCGTAGGAACCGCGGAAGACCTATTACCACAATGGGTCAGCCAAGGTTGGCGGCCGGATGCATTGGTCGTTGATCCGCCTCGTGCAGGCCTTGCTGACACAATGATTGATACCATTATGCAAGTACAGCCTGAAAAGTTTGTCTATGTTTCATGTAATCCGTCAACGCTGGCCCAAAACTTAGTTGAGTTAGGTCGTGTCTATCGCGTTGAATACATCCAATCCATCGACATGTTTCCTCAAACGGCACGTGTTGAAGCTGTCGTAAAGTTGGTTCTGCGGTAATTTTTAGTAGTCCTGGCTAAATTTGACGTGCTATAATACAGAAAGAAGGAAATGTCAGTCGCATGACATTTCCTCCTGCAAGCGCCGCCGAAACGGCTGGCATTAGATCACTATATTAAAACCGTTAATCCTTGCCAAAAGTTAGATTAGCGGTTTTTTCTTTGACCAAAACTCCGGATTAAGATCACGATGAAGGTTAGCAACGCAAGAATAAACATTCCAAACGTTAGCATCATCATAATCGCATTTCCGCAAGACAAAGTGGCACCTCCCTCCACACAGATTTTCTGTATCGCCCATAGGCAACACCTCTTTGTGTTAGAATTTGCCAACCGCTTCAACTTAACTTGCTCAGTAATTTTATCATGTTAAATCAGTCATAAAAACTAAAAGTTGTGTTTATAAAAGAATAAATTTTGGTTATATAAAATTTAATTAAGCAGCTTTTTTGTCCCAGGAGGTTTTCATGAAGCAACGCTCACAATGGATCTTATTAATGGCAACATCCTCGGTATCATTCATGTCAACATTAGATGCCAGTATTGTTAACATCGCCATTCCCCACATCAGTCGTGAACTTAATGTACCAATGAATGAAGCCGAGTGGGTCGTTTCCGTCTACTTAGTGCTCATCTGCGTGCTCCTGATTTTCTTTGGTCGATTGTCTGATCAAATCGGTCGCATCCCCATTTTTCAAGTCGGTACTCTGGTGTTTATCACAGGCTCACTGTTTTGTGGTTTGAGCACAAACTTACCGTTGTTGCTGGGTGCTCGGGCACTGCAGGCGCTTGGTTCTTCAATGGTGATGGCCACTAACTTTGGCATCATCACCCAAATATTTCCTTCAAACCAGCATGGTCGGGCGTTAGGACTCAATAGTTCGGTGGTTCAAGTCGGCAACATTGCTGGACCAGGGCTTGGTGGGCTTATCTTATCCGTTGTCAGTTGGCACTGGATATTCTTCATCAATGTCCCGATTGGCATTATCGCGTTTCTGTTTGGACACCGTATCTTTCCTCACCAGCAAATCCACTTCGATAAAATTGTGATTGATTGGCCTGGTTATGCAACGTTTGCGACCATGATTAGTGCCTTTTTTATCGCCATCTATTTGGGCCAAGCAGTTGGTTTCCATTCCGCCGGCGTACTTAGTTTGTTTAGTCTAGCCATTGCGATGTTGGCTGCTTTTATTTTCATCGAACGACGCGTACAACAACCACTGATTCAACTTAAAATTTTCGCAAATCGTGGCTTCTCAATCGGTATCATTTCAGCGATGCTCGTGTACATGACGGGCTTTTTCAATAATGTCATTATGCCCTTTTACCTTCAAGAAACATTGATGCTCTCATCGGCAACGGCAGGGTTAATCCTGATGGCCGTGCCGCTATTGAATATCTTCAGCGCCCCGGCTGGTGGCGTCATTTCGGATCATATCGGTGCAGAACGTGTGTCATTTTTCGCGCTTTTTCTCTTTTTGATTCCAGAGTTGATCTTTATCTTTGTGCAGCCCACATGGTCACTGGCCTGGCTCGTGTTCGGACTAGCATTTTTTGGCATTGCAAACGGCGCTTTCCAAAACAATCCAATGATTATGGGTAATGCCGGTCCAGAATTTCAAGGTATCGCCGGTTCTATTGCGGCATTAGGCCGTAACCTAGGCATGGCAATTGGGCTATCATTAGCGACATCACTACTCTATTCTGGTATCAGTCAACGTGCTGGGCATCATATGACTGCCTATCCGCACGGACACGCCAGCTGGTTCGTTTACGGCATGCATTTCAGTTACCTATTTGCACTCGGGTTAATCGTGATTGCCATTGGCTTGCTTGGCTGGCTATTGTGGTCGAGAAAAAAGGCCTTATCTTTGCACAGTTGAGTTATAACTAATCTGTATTGCACTTATTTTTCCGGAAGAACTGGGACTGAAGAAAGGACAAACGGGCTTGCTTATTGGTCCTATTTTTCATCAAGTCAGCTGGATTCACTGTTTTAAGTAATGCTAAATCTTTAACATTTATATATTGTGCCAATGAAAAACACTCCTCTAATGCATCGCAACTATCTGCGATTGCACTAAAGAAGTGTTTTTAAATTTAATTCGTTATTTTACGTCAATATCAATTTGCATTGCGGTCTGTTCGTCTGGATTCAACTTCTCGTTATACGTCAGTTCCGCACGATCCAATTCATGAACAATTTCCTTTTCAACAACATCCAAGGGGCGTTTGTCATTCTTCAATTGGTTAACCATCAACGTAATCTTGTTATCATGCGGTTCTGAGATTGTGTATGAAACATCTTCTGTATTCAAAATCTCAGTAATTAACTTCCGTTCTTCCATCAGTCAAACCTCCAACAGTTTAATAACTCCATCATAGGTCTTGTGGCCGGAATTGTGAACAGAAATTATAAACTGCCTAACAGTGACTATTTCCAATAAGCGTACCGATACAACGCTTGGGGAGAAGTAGAGGTGTACTTTATCCCACCAATGTCTTTTGATAAAAAGTGTGCGACTACTTGATTATACAGTGGTGTATCTGGAACTTGATTATTCAAACGTTTATTAGCCTTAGCAATTGTTTGCCAACGTGTATTGCCAGTCTGTTTAGCTGCCTTATCCATCAACTGATTAAACTGCGCGTCATTCCACTTCGGGAAGTTAGCCGTGCCATCTTTTTGAACCACAGTCAAAAAGCCTTGCGGATCATCATAAGAAGTTTCCCAACCAGTCGCAACTAAATCATATTTACCGGCAAATGCACTGGCAATTCTTTGCGAAACTGGTTGCGGATTAATGCTAATGCTAAGCCCTTTTAGATTCTTTTGTGCACTACTCTGTACAAACTCTCCAAGTTTGTGGGAAGTTGAATCGTCAGCAGTCAACAATTTAAGCGTTAACTTACTCGTGTGGCTTTCTTTTTCAAAGGCTTTCCATTCTGCCTTCGCACGCTTGAGATCGTATTTTGCTAAGCCACCATTTAGACTATAAAAATCCTTGCCCTGACTATTCTTAACGATTCCTTTCGGTACCATATTATTTGCCGGCAACGAGCCATCATTCAAAACAGAATTTGCTAGCGACTGCCGATCCAAAAGATAGTTAAATGCACGCCGCAAATGGACATTAGTCATCGGCTTTTTATTCGTATTGAAATTCAAATAGTTAAGACTTGCACCGGGCACTGTATGTAATTCTTTGTTGCCCTTATTATTTGCCACATACTCCCCAGAAATTGCAGTTTCTTGAATTTTGCCACTTTGGAACATGTTGTATGAGGTACTATCTTCCTTCGAAACAGTTGCGACAACCTTCTTAATTCGCACGTTCTTTGCAGCGTGAAACTTATTATCTTTTACATACGTCCAAGTATCGTTAGTCCCCTTCCACCCTTGTAATGTGTAGGGACCATTGTAAACCATTTTTGTACTATCTTTGGCGTAATCCTTACCGTATTTGTTGAGTACTTTCTTGTCCGCGGGATAAAATCCTGTCGCTAATAATGAATTAAAGTAAGGCACCCTCGATGATAGTGTCACTTCTAATTTATAGTCTCCAAGCGCTTTTACTCCTAATTCAGACACTGGCTTCGTGCCTTTGTTGACCGCGCTGAAGTTTTTAATGAAACTCAAATAACTTGCCGCATTCTGAGAAGCTGTTTTTGGTGCAACTTCGTGTTGCAAACTAACAACGAAATCTTGTGCGGTAACTGGGTCACCATTACTCCATTTGGCATCCTTACGCAGTGAAAAAATATACTTTGTTCCGTTTGCCGTTGGTTTAACAATCTTTGTTGCTGCCCCCGGAGCTACCTTGCCGTTTTTATCAAACGTATATAGACCTTCCATAACCTGATCTACAATACTCTGACTATACGCATCGCTAGCTTTTGCAGGATCAATTGTTGTTGGATTCGCCTGTACTGTAACGTTCAATGTTTTATCTTGCTTTGAATCTGCAGCATGAATAATCTGAGTACCAAACACCGTTGATATCACTTCTACAGCACTCACTGTCACTAACATTCGTTTTAATTTCATACACGCGCCTCCGAGGGCAAAGATTAATTATTGATGAGCTTTCTCATAAATAATTAATTAAAAATGTAGTTCTTTTATATCACAGTGTCAATCACTATTTTCCAGCGTGTCTGGTTGTATTGCCGCTGGCTTTTGTTGGTCTAAAAAAGCTATTGTCGCCCGCAATGTTCTGCAGGCGACAATAGCCTCTTTCATCTTTTTTAGTTATGCACCTTGATCCGTTTCACATAGTACCAAACGCCGCCACCAACCAACAAAATGGCCAGCACAACAACCGTTACTGTTGAAAAAGTATCAACTGCCGCCGAGACCTGTGTCCAAGCATGACCTGCCAGACGACCGAGCACGATCAACACGACATTCCAAATCAGTGTGCCAACTGTCGTAAACAGGATAAACGACTGCCACTTCATCCGAGTCATCCCCGCTGGAATGGAGATCAAGCTTCGGATTACTGGGATGAAACGCCCAAAGAAAACAGTCTTGCCACCATGCTTCTTGAATAAATTGGCCGTTTTAGTAACATCACTTTGTTTGAGACGTAGCAAACGTCCAAAACGACTTTGCACCAAACGTTGTAATCGCTCCTCATTCAACCAGTGGCCGATTCCATACAGAATAATGGCCCCAAGCACGGCCCCAATCGTTGCAGCAATCACACTGCCTGTGACTGTTAAATCCGCGGCCAAGGTCATAAAGCCAGCAAACGTCAGAATCACTTCTGAGGGAATTGGCGGGAAGACATTTTCTAAGGCAATCAACAAAACGATTCCCAAATAGCCAAATTGGTTCATAAAATCAATTAACTGTTGTTCCATACGGTGTCACCTTTCATTTACGAAGTGGTCAGAGCTGTGGGACGCGCAGTCATGCGCAATAAAGCGTGGTTTTATTATTCCTGATTTGCATCAAAAAAGCGATTAATAACGTTTGAACTGAGAAAATCTTAAACATTGGTCCAAATTCGATTATACTAACCATATACTTTGTGAAAAGAGGACAGTCCCGTGCACATGAAAGATGCCAAACAGCGATTTACCTGGCTCATCATTTCAATCATTTTGAACTCCGCCTTTAATGCACTCACAATTTCCACCAACATGGGAAGTGCGGTGTGGACAGCATCGGCCGTTAACCTCACCCATTGGTTATTGCATACAACGAGTCCGGCTGTGGCCAGTCAGGGATTGGGTATTGTCCTCACCGGTTATGGCGTGGTTATTGCCTTTCTGGACCAATTACTCATCGGCCGTTTCGACTGGGGTCGACTCATTCGTAACATCTTGTATATCGTCCCGTTTAGCTATTTAATTCAGATTATTGTCCCATTCTGGTCGGATGTGCTTGGCATCAAATATCTGCACGGCGATTTCAGCCACCCATGGGAGCTGGCTGCACTGGTTGTTATCGATGTCATTGGCTTGTTTGGTGTTGGCGCGGCCGTGTCTCTCTATCAGCGAGCAAACATCATCATGCATCCAAACGATGACTTATCCTATATCATTCGTTTCCGCTACTTACGCGGCCTCGCAACGGCTTCACAAATGCTGAGTTATATTCCACCAGTTATTATCATGATCATTTGTCTTTTCACAAACCACTTCCAGTTATGGGCGGTCAACTTCGGTACCGTCTGGGCCTTCCTCACACAGGGCTGGGTTCAAGGTTGGTCTGACAAACATTTCATTCCATCATTAAAACATCATTTCACAACGCGAGTGGCTACAGAAAATAATAAATAAACAGCAAAGCAGGTGAGCTTTTCCAATAGTGGAAGCTCACCTGCTTTGTATTTATTGGCCTACAATTGTAGCTAAGACAGAACCGACTAGATACTCCGATTTATTAGCTGTCGCGCTTTAACATAGTTAACGTAGCGGAAGGGCGTCAACATTGAAACCAAGCCGTGAAAATGTTGTTAATTCGAACGGTTTACTCGGATTTACAACATGGACGGTCGCAGAGACTCGGTTTCCCACGAGGCTTTGTGGCGAGGTGAAAGACCGTGAACTTCGGGCTTGAACCGGTCCCACGGCGGCGTTTCAATGTTGGCAACCGGACGCGACATCTATACTGCTTTTAATACTAGGTCTGTTGTCTACAGAAAAAGTAGCACACAAAGAACTGCAAACAGTGCTGGCAGTCCTTGAACGACAAAGATGCGACGACTCACCGTAACTGCGCCGACAATCGCGGCAACAACGACAAAGCCAGTAAAGAGAATCAATACGGCCCGCATCTCCATTGTTGGCAATGCAAACAAACTCCATAAAATTCCGACACCAACAAATCCGTTGTAGATTCCCATGTTTTTGAAAATTGCCTTAACCTGTGGTTGTTCCAAAAATGATGAATCACTACCAAACGTTTGTTGTGCAATACGCCCCGTTGACCAAAACATCTCCAAACACATAATGAATAAATGCTCTAAACCAACTACGGCAACTAACCCCAAAGTGAATGCTAACATTATTTACCAACCTACTTTTCTAATTGTGGATTCCATACGGAGATTACACGTTTTCCGCGTTCATGTCCACTACCAACCACTTTAAGCGCCGCTCTGATAGCTGGTGCCGTGAACGGAATCACCTTTTCAATCAGCGGTTTCACTTGCCGTTTGGCCACTAACGTCAGTAACTGACCCAACACACCGACATTCGCCTGCAATTTGAAAAATTCGCCAGCAAACGAACCACCCTCAGCGACAAGTAAGTCTGGTGCAGCCTCAATTGACACTAAATGACCACCCTGGCGTACATAATTCATACTATCAATCAGCACTTTATCGCCCACCGTGTCCAAAATTGCATCAACCGGTTGGATAACCTGACGAAAATCAACTACCTGATAATCAATCGCCTGGTCAGCTCCTAGCACAATCCCGAACTTTTCATCACGGCGTGGCACCGTGGTGATAACGTGCGCCCCCAGCATGTGAGCGATTTGGATTGCAAAGCTACCAACACCTCCTGCGCCACCCTGAATCAAAATCGTTTGATTATTATGCAGTCTCAAAACGTCCACAATTGCTTCATAAGCCGTCTCCCCAGAAGTCGGCAAGGTAGCAGCCTGAATCGCGCTGACTTGCCGAGGACGAACCAAAGCCTGATTTGCTGGCACCACCGCGTATTCAGCAAATGTTCCTAACTGCCGTTCAGGTTGGTAGGCAACGACCTCATTCCCCAAACTAAATAACTTCACCTGGCTACCCTTACCAACCACTTTTCCAGCAACATCTCGTCCTAAAATTAACGGGAATGCGTATGCACGATCGTGTTGTCCTGTGATCATCTGAAAATCCAGTGGATTAAGCGCAGTCGCTTCCACACGTAATAACAAATCATCAGGTCCAATTTCCGGTATCGACATAGTTTGTTCCTGTAGTGTCGCCACACTTCCTAAACGGTTACTTACCATGGCCTTCATGGAAAACGCTCCTTTCATCGAGAAGCATGTCATTATCAACTCAATTATATGAAATCAGCTGATTGAGCCCCAGTGAACTGCCTAGTTTGGCTCCCTCAGGGTTCTTTTTGGTCGGTTGGTTTGTTAATGGGTATAATAAAGGCTAGGAGGTCCTGTCCAATGTCATTAAACGCTGACGAAATTTGGCAACAATTCATCCAAAAATATCCAACCGCTAAAAATACGCCACATCACGCGTGGTCGTTTGGCGGTGGCTCTGAGGCCGCCGATATTGAATCAATGCGCGTTGTTGCTGGCATGAAACAGGCCACGACAACACTGGCAGCCTTGTATGAGCATGACAAACAAACCCTGCCCGTCCCTAATCATGATTACGAAATTCTGTTTGACGGCTCCGTTCATGCGGTGGCCATTTTGCAATACGTTGCTGTGCAGGAAATGCCATTTGACCACGTGACCGCGGAACACGCTTACTTAGAAGACGGCATTTCCCTGTCCATTTGGCAAACATCTCACCGCGCTCGATTACAAGCCCAGGCTGATGCAATTGGGCAATCCTTTACGGATCAAACGCCTGTGGTAGCCTTAACATTCAAGGTGGTTTACCTGCCCACCAGTCTTTAATGTAAAATGATTGTATACAAAAAGAATCATCCGTTTGAACACTACCGTATTAATCAGTAGATCAAACGAATGATCCTTTTTATTTTGATTCTATTGAACATCATTCCGGGTAGCTGTCACCACAAAACTGTCCAACGTTTTCATCTGCGTTAAATCATAAGCCTGTAATGTGTGGATTTCAGTTTCCATCAATTGCTTAAACTTATCGGGCAAGGACATTGCAGTCACAGCCGCTAATCCTGTTTCAGCAGTGTAACTGGCTTCCCAATACCCATCCTCCATCTTCAATGCATCTTGGTCAGTCGTTTGCACTGTATACCCGAGTTTGTGGATCACATCAACAAGCCATTCTTTAGTCACCAGCGTTCTCACATTAGCGAAACTGTTAGGCGTAAATGCGGCAAGTTGTGTCTCAATCAACACGGCCAATTGATGAGGAAACTGATTTGTCAATCGCGGCGTAATGTCCCATTCAGCAAAGAAAATTCGTTTGCACCACGGTGCGACTTTCCGCAAGGTGGTCTGTAACTGTTCAAGGCTGTCAAAATACCACGAAGCGTGCGCAATCACCAGCCCGTCAAAATAGTTGTCCGGATACGTGATGTCGTCTCGCATCACATCGGTCGCCAAATGCACCTCAAGTTCTTTGCCAAACGATGAATTGGCTAAATGTTTCTGAGCTTCACCAATCGTAATTGGCGCGCCATAATCTAGCGGTGCCGGGTCATAGGCCACCACTTGCCCAGTCTCACCAACGGCAGCGCCCAAAACAGCGGTCATATCGCCTTGTCCACACCCAAGTTCCAACAATTTCATGCCCGGTTTGATCTGCCAATCCACAGCCAAGGCAATTCTGTACGCTGTTTGATGTTCCTGTACTGTTCGACCATTCGGGGCCAGCGCCATTGCATTCACAATGGTGGTTAAATCTAAATCATTCATGTGTCCATCTCCAATGCAGTTTATCTAGTTCGTTTGCACCGGTTTGTTGCTCATATCATCAGGGGCTTTCTCTTATTAATTAGTCTAAGAATACTCGTTTTATCATTCTTTACGTCAATTTTTGATAAGTTGGCAAATTTGATATAGCAGCTTTTTAAATAACGTCATACCGTTACGCTGATCAGAAACGCCGTTCCATGGGGGACCGGTCTCAGCCTCCTAAAAGCCGGAGTCTTCTACCTTGATTATGAGCCGAAGTACACGTCTCATAAGTCATCCCGCAACACTAAGCGGCCAAGTTCTCGCCGCCAAGTGTTGCCGACACGGAACTCTGTTTCCGGTCAGCTCCACTACTATATAAAAAATTGAGGCTGCATTTACAAAAAAAGTTTGTCGCTATAATGATACATACTAAAAGCTTGCCACTATGTGAGCTGAAGGGCGTCAACATTGATACCGAGCCGTGAAAGTGTTGTTAATCCGAATGGTTCTCTCGGATTTACAACACGGACGGTCGCGGAGACTCGGATTTCCACGAGGCTCTGCGGCGAGGTGAAAGACTCCGAACTTGGGAGGCTTGAACCGGTCCCACGGCAAGCGTGTCAATGTTGACAACCGCAAGCGCAATCAAAACGAGCCTCTAAATCATTATCAGTATAATTATGACCACCCGACCAGCTTGTTTGTTGCTGAAATGAACAATCGCGTGTAAACTAAGACGGTCGCATTGTTCGGCCATGCCGCAAACATCATCGCGCAAACTGTGCCGTGATTATTTGCTACATAATATAACTAAAACAAAATTTTAATCCTCGCTGAGGAGGTTTTATTTTCATGTCTGACAAAACGAAACAGGCTGTCAAACACAGTAGTTGGTTGTTACTCGGCATTATCTTGCTGGGTTCCAGTTTGCGGATGGTCATCACCGTCATCCCACCGATTCTGGCACCCATTCAACACACGTTGCACTTATCAAGTGGACTGGCCGGTAGTTTAACCACTATTCCACTACTATGTTTTGCGGTTCTGTCCCCGATTGCCCCGCGTGTGTCCGCTAAGGTAGGAACCGAAGTGGCGTTATTGTTTGCACTGATTGTTCTGGTCATCGGGAACTGGATGCGTGTTTATTCTGCAACAGCACTGATCATTGGGACCTTGCTTGTCGGTATCGGAGTTGCCTTTCTAAACGTCCTGTTACCAGCTCTGGTTGCAGAAAATTACCCTAACAAGATTGGTGAAATGACGAGTTTATATTCATTTTCCATGACGTTCTTTTCCGCCATTTCTGCCGGTGTTTCTGCGCCATTGGCTGGCAAAATTGGCTGGCAACTGACCATCCAAATTTTCTCCATCGTCGCCATTATCAACATCATTACGTGGTTGCCCAACTTACGTTACAATCACAAGGCACAACCGGTTGACGAGCAAACAGCGTCTGCACCACACGCGTCCGTTTGGAAGCAACCCACTGCCTGGATGATGACGATTTTCATGGGTCTGCAGTCGTTTGTCTTCTACACGCTGATTACGTGGTTGCCAACGTTGATGACCGACCGTGGTGTATCGGCCAACACTGCCAGTCTTCTACTTGGGCTGTATCAGATTGCGTCACTGCCTGCCGCTTACGCGGTACCAATTATTTCCGCACGCGTTAAAAATCAATTTACCTTGCTAATGACGATTGGTGCTGGCTTTGTTATCGGAATTGGTGGCCTGTTGTTACCGATTCATACGATTTGGTATTTCGCTATTATCTGTATCATCCTAGGATGCGCAACAACGGCATCATTCGCATTAGCTATGACACTATTCAACCTTAAGACACGTACGCCACAAGAAACGGCTGACCTGTCAGGAATGGCACAGTCTTTGGGCTATCTGATCGCTGCTGCCGGGCCAATCGCTTATGGCACACTACACGTGATGCTGGGCGGTTGGAATATTCTGATGGCTGTTCTGTTGGTAATCTCAATTTTGACCATTGCAGCTGCCTTGTACGTTAACAGTAAGGAAGACGTTTTCCACTAAAATTTATCTTTAAAAATAACCACGTTGGGCTTTAGCCTCACGTGGTTTTTAATTACCAGATATTATTTTTTTGATAACGGGTTGGTCTTGGCAGCGCTATCATGATACGCTCTGACTACCCTTAGAAAGGTGGTTTAACTCACTATGACTATTAAAATGATTGCGACTGACATCGACGGCACGTTTATTACTAATGATCATGAATTTGATCATATGCATTTCAAACGTGTACTAGATCAGCTTGAGCAACGTCACGTTCGCTTCGTCATTGCGAGTGGCAATCAGCTTAAACATCTAACCGATATGTTTGCCGATTACGACAATATTGCGTTTCTGGCTGAAAACGGTGGTCTTGTCAGCTTAAATGATCAGGTCATTTTTGCGGATACCGTGTCGACGGCCGATCTCAATCAAGCACTCACCATGATTCACACCGACCCAGTGTTGACCGGCGGTATGGTCATTCTTTCTGGTCAACATGGTGCTTATGTTGAACGTAATACAAACGCAGAATTGATGGCACAGGCCAACTATTTCTACAGTGGTCTCCAGTTGTGTGATCGTTTGACCGATGTTCATGATGATATGTTCAAACTGGATTTGGTATGGCTGGACGATCAGGCAGGCCAGCGAGCTGATTATCTCAACCAACACTTGCCGAAAACGTTATCCGCGACAGCAAGTGGGTTTGGTGGTTTAGACATTATTCCCGCTCATATCAACAAACAGGTCGGCTTGCACGCACTTGAACAATACTGGCACATCAGCCCCGACGACGTGATGGCATTTGGCGATAATGATAACGATATCGCGATGCTGGATCACGTCGGCCACAGTTATGCTATGGCGAACGCGTCAGCCAAAGTTCAGCAAAGTGCCAAGGCCGTTACTAAATGGACCAACGACGATGACGGCGTGTTACGGACAATTGATATGGTCCTCGGTTTAGCCAATTAACGCTAAGCCGCATTAACAACCGCAAACAACTCACTGGCACGCTTATTTAAGCGCGCTAAGGTGATCCTGAACAACCTGCACACAGGTGTTAATATACTGTTCTATTTGATCCAGCGACAACATTACTAATTGACGTTTGGGAACCGGTTCGAAATCTTCCCGCAAGTCTCTGACTACCTGTGGCACGTCACCTTCACCAATTTCACGCACGCCCTGAGCACCTGCAAAATCGTGTGTGAAATCTGGAACTGGCAAGGGTCGCAGTGCGTAGCGCTCAGCAATCATGAGATTCAGTGTATGAAAATCAGCGTAGTAAGCAGCCAGTTTTTGCTCACGCTGTGTGCCTAATTGCGGTCTGATGACCGGATTGAATACGGTGTCCAACCACACCTTGTCCTCTAATAGATGTGCATAATAGCCACGAACAAACATATTCAGCAATAATTGTTGTTGATACTCTTCGGCAAACATCTCCGGATGAATCGAACGAGTTTTACCATCATCATTTAGGGTCATGTAGTGGGTCTGCGATTTAAAGTCAAAATTGTGACCACTTACATCTGGCGCCAAACTGCCAATCGAAAAAGCTGTACTTTCAGGTGCTAGTTGCTGTGCAATGGCATAATGCATCATTCTTGAACCCATTTTTTCCGCCACCTTTCTGGTCAATTGCATCGTTTCATGGTTAAATTAAAACACTAACCAACACAATGTCACTTTTCCTGTTTTAAATACAGTCTTTTCAAGTGACTTAATTTAGGCTTGATAAATATCAGCCAATCAAAATATTAAGGATATTATGAAAACAGATACGTACCACTATTTCTCACTACCTGCTACTGACAAAGCAGCGATAGCCGAACTCAGCCATCATTATTGGCCCAATGTCGAAGACGCTGACGAAAACGATTTGCGCTACTATCTTGAACAACAGATTGTCGTTGTCATGCATGACAAAAACGGGCAACTGGCGGGATCCCTGAAAATTCCAACCACGTCCGTCACGCTTAATGATCAACGCTATCAAGTTAGCGGCCTATCTGAAGTGATGATTGCCCCTCAATATCTTCATAAAGGGTTCGGTACGTCACTCATCATGACTGCCTTTGCCTTAATTCAACACGATGACGCCGATTTTAGTATCTTCACGTGTCCACCAGACTTAGTCCCATTTTATGAACTCGGTGGTTGGACAACTTCGCCTCAAACCGTTTTAATTGGCGGCTCATCAAGTAAGCCCATCAAAAGTGATAACATTGGCACCGTGTCAATGTTAAGTTGCTTTACGCCTGTCGCACTCGATCACCAAGAGCAAATTGCTAACTCAACCATTGCCCTAAACGTCGGTCCTAATGTGATGTGGTAATCACTAAAATCGCCGGTGACGAGAAATTCGTCCTTCTTCGCGATCTAAATTACGTTTTTTAAGAAGATCAGCATCCAATTGACGATGCTGATCTTCTTTTAGTTGGTCCATTCCTTGGCGAATGGCTGCTAATCGTGTTTGTGCCGTATCACTGAGCCGATCTGTTGGTAGCCAGTCAATTAATTCATCCAGCGCTACTAGACGTGGCGTCACCCTTTCACTAATCACCGCATCATAATCCCGCTGTGACCGGCTGTGCTTCTTTAACCGATTCGTTTCATTCAGCAATGACGTCACGCTTAACCACAAACCATCGACGATTTCGTTAATCGCAACTGACGATAACATATTTAGCCTCCTCGAAATTTACCTTTATTAAATAACTAATATCGTCTTTACACAAACGATACATAATTAACACAAAAAGCTGTAGTTAACCTTTACATTGTTTTGCAAAACTTAAGCCGTATAGAGTCATTAGCAATACTTTCATTAGCATTTTCCTGTCGTTTCAACTCAGAATCATCACCAACATGGAGGGGTATTTGGGATGAAGAGAAATCATTGGTTAACCTGGTTACTTGCAGTACCGTTGTTAGTTGGCTTTGCAACAGCAATCAGACCGCAAACGGCATCTGCCAGCCAAACAAAGAAGCGGGTCAACATCACTCTGTGGCATGCCATGACGGGGCCGTCAGAAAAGGCATTAGCAGATATGGTTACAGATTATAATCACGCTCAATCCAAAGTCCACGTCACTGCACTATATCAAGGAAACTATGGCGATCTCCAGAAGAAAATCATGGCCGCTGGTAAATCAAATACGTTACCTGCTCTTGGGCAATTAGGTTACTCTGCCGTCGCAGATTTGCAAAGCCACCAACTGATCCAACCCATTACTAAATTAGTGAATGGCAAGCAAGGTCTAACTAAGAAAGACTTTGCTGATTTATATCCCACATTCACTAAAAACATGACTTACAAAAAAAATTACTACACAATCCCACTCAACAAGTCACCACGGTTATTATTTTATAACAAGACGCTTCTCAAAAAGTATCATTTAGCTGTCCCCAAAACATGGCAGGACATCGCTAATGACGGAGCCAAAGTTAAGCAGGACAATATTGCGGCGCTGGGTATTGATGCTGGTTTTGACATCGAATTTGCCGGGATTGCTCAAGAATTTGGCAGTCCGATTATCAATAATCGTTTGAAACCACAAATGAACAGCAAAGGACCTAAGGCTGCCAGCGCCTACTTTGTTGATAACATCAAAAAAGGCTACATCAAGCCGGCTGGCTCTGACAAGTATTATTCTGGCGCATTCACGCAGGGAAAATCACTCTTTTACATCAGCTCCTCAAGTGCAATTCAAGCCATTCAGACGCATGCACCAAAGGATTTTAGCTGGGGAACGGCGGAAATGCCTGCTTATAAATCGACCCGTTTATCCGCAGTTGGCGGTGCGGATTTAATGATGTTTAAGGGTCTGTCCACGGCCAAACAAAAGGCCGCTTGGGACTTTATGAAATACTCCATGTCTACGAAGGCCAGTGCCAAATGGTCACAAGCATCTGGTTATGTACCAGTCAGAAAATCGTCAGTTAAATTGGCCAGTTACAAACAGTATCTGAAGCAAAATCCAAACCAGCAGACGGCCGTTGATTCCTTGAATATTGGTGTTCAGCAACCAACGTTCAAAGGATACTCTGCTTTCCGCCAAGACTATATCACTGCTATTGATGATATGTTTTCACTGCGTAAAACACCAAAACAAGTTTTACCAGATCTGCAAAACAAGGCGCTGGCAGCACAGAAAAATGGCGACTAACTTGCTTCTCTACAAACAGGTTTCCCACCAACATGGAAGTGTTGGACACTCTGTTCTCGTTAGCCAACTCAAAAATGTCGCTCCTGATTTTTAAGGAGCGGCATTTTTAAGGTAAGCATTCTTCATTACTGACAAATATTACTTAGTTGGTAATGCCCTCATGTGTGCCATTCAATATTGCTCTCATGCTCGTACCACATCGATACTTGGCAATCCGATGTTCTGGTACAGTTGCTGGCTGACCACTAATGTCACTGATGACACGTGTTTTATTTGTATGAACGACAAACGTGCCAAAGCGACGCAATTCAACGTCTCGCCCAGCAGCGAGCTCCTCTCCGATGCAATCAAACAAAGCATCAATCACTTGTTGTGATGTGCTTTGCGAGACCTCCGCATGTTTGGCGACCATTTTAACTATTTCTTTTTTCGTTGTTTTCTCTTTCATTATTTTTATACCCCTTAAATTTTTTGACCTTGGAACGTGGCTATAACATTTCGTGCTTGGCAAACTTGGCACTGTTTAATCCATGCGTGATTTCAATTTGAACGGTTACGTGACAAATATTGAACCGTTGCTGTAACAGCTGTGTTTCTTGAGCGGTAATCCACTCAATATCTTCAATCGCGTCAGGCGTAATGTTCACATGAGCGGAAAAGATGATGTCCTTCTCGTCTTCCATCCACGCGTGAAGGTGATGCACGTCGACCACTCCGGGCACCCGCGTCATCGCTTCAATAATGGCGTCATAATCCAGTACCGGGGCGTTTTGTAGCAAGATTTTGGACGTTTGTTTCACGACATCAACGGTCTCATAAATAATGTAGAGCGAGACCACAATAGTTAACGCTGCATCGATCCAATAAATATGAAATGCCAACACCATCAAAGATCCAATGATCACCGCAATTGAAGCTAAGGCATCCGCCAATAGATGCAAATATGTCGCCTTAATATTCAAACTTCCCCGTGAATCCGCATGCATTAACAAAGCGGACCCCATATTAAAGCTGAAACTAATCAGTGCAGTCCAAAACATGACATATCCATTGATTGGTTGTTGGTGTAACAGTCGTTGAATCCCCTCCCACACCAACACAATGGAAATCAAAATCAGCACGAGACTGTTAACAAATGCTGTTAAAATTTCAACACGATGGTAGCCAAATGTCGCACGCTCGTCTTGGTCGCGTTGGCCAATCCGCTGTGCTGAATAACTCAACACAATGGACAATGAATCACCGAAATTGTGAATGGCGTCTGTGACCAGGGCCAACGAACCTGCTAATAAACCACCAACGATTTCAACAACCGTAATAGAGATGTTGAGCATCGTCACAAACGCAAATTTACCACCCGTAAGCGGCCGTTCATGTTCTTCCATAATCATCTATCTTTCTGTAGGTCACACGTTAAAGGGACAGTTTCAAGTAAATTCACACTATTATTACTAATTAATTTGATGCAAAAAGTTCCACTAAGTTTGTTTGCTTAGCCCATGCTGGTTAAACCTATGTACACTGACCTACGCAATCAAACTTAATGTTGCTTTTTTATTATCGTCGAAAGTAATTCAAGCCATGTTCCCAATATGAAAGGCGTGGCGCCTTTATTAGCATGCCGTCTCCATTTAACATCATCGATTCAGGAACCTGTTGCATAATTGCGCCAACCGTATCGCATCGTTTGTGTAATGTACGAACCTTGTCGCGGCCAAGTTGAGTCAATGTATACATTTTTCCGTCCCTAGTTTCGTTCAATAAACGACGCTTTTTCAATAATGAAACCGTTTTTATAAGTCTATTGTTACCCGTTCCTAAAAATAGTACTAGGTTCGTCTCACTTGTTTTGTGCCCCGATAGTGCCAAGATATCAACGGCTAGCAAAATTCTGTTTGATAGTAAAATGACTTCCACATCCTTTCATTTAATTTTAGCCATCCCTTAAAAATAATATACCTAATTTTAAATTGAGTGTCCACAAATCTAAAAAAATGTTGTATTATATTCGGGTACCAAAATTATGTGAGGAGGTATTTGCTTTTGGACACAACAAGCAAAAAACCGAAAAAAGAGCATTTGATTCATTATGCTAACGGCCGTTCGCTCGAAGAAATTAACGGTACCGTTAAAGTTCCGATGGGAAAAGGATTCTGGAAAACCTTGCTTGCGTACTCTGGACCTGGTGCATTAGTTGCCGTGGGTTACATGGATCCCGGTAACTGGTCAACTTCTATCACCGGTGGACAAAACTTCCAGTATCTGCTGATGTCCATTATCTTGATATCAAGTTTAATCGCAATGTTGTTACAAGCCATGGCGGCTAAACTGGGTATCGTGAGTCAAATGGACTTAGCACAAATGATTCGTGCCCGTACGAGTAAGGCACTTGGTATCGTGCTTTGGTTAATGACAGAATTTGCCATTATGGCAACGGATATTGCCGAAGTCATTGGTGCCGCAATCGCGTTATATCTTTTATTCCATATTCCACTGGTTATTTCAGTTTTCATTACCGTTTTTGATGTCTTGCTATTATTGTTATTAACTAAAATCGGTTTCCGTAAAATTGAAGCAATCGTTGTCGCATTGATCGTCGTTATTTTCGTCGTCTTTGCCTATCAAGTTGCCTTATCAAACCCTGACTGGGGTGCTGCTATTGTGGGCTTGATTCCTAGCGCCAAGACCATTTCAAAAGGCCCCGTTATTGGTGGTATTTCACCACTAACTGGTTCACTTGGAATTATCGGTGCCACGGTTATGCCACATAACCTATACTTGCACTCGGCTATTTCCCAAACGCGTCAGCTGGATCACAACGATGAAAACCAAGTTGCACAAACAGTTCGGTTCACCATGTGGGACTCAAACATTCAGTTAACGGTTGCCTTCTTCGTTAATGCATTGCTGTTAGTCATGGGTGTTGCCGTATTCAAGAGTGGTGCCGTTAAGGACCCGTCATTCTTCGGTTTGTACCAAGCCTTGAATGATACTTCCACCATGAGTAATGGTGTGCTTGCCAGTGTTGCTCGGACAGGAATCCTATCCACACTGTTTGCTGTCGCTCTGTTAGCTTCTGGTCAAAACTCAACCATCACTGGTACCTTAACTGGTCAAGTTATCATGGAAGGTTTCATCCATATGAAGATGCCACTATGGATGCGTCGTTTAGTGACCCGTTTAATTTCCGTTGTTCCTGTTTTAATCTGTGTTGGTTTGACTAGCGGTCAATCAGCGGTTCATCAACATGAGGCGTTGAATGACTTGATGAATAACTCTCAGGTTTTCTTAGCCTTCGCCCTGCCATTTTCCATGCTGCCATTACTGATGTTCACCAACAGCAAAGTGGAAATGGGTAAGCGATTCACCAACCACTGGTACACTCAGATTGCAGGTTGGGTCGCCGTGCTTCTCTTAATCGGTTTGAACATTTACAACATGCCTGCTCAAATTCAAGCATTCTTCCCAGCAAAAGACGTCAACATCGCAAACGTTGTTGCCTACATCGTCATCGCTGCCATTGTTGCTTTACTCGTTTGGATGGTCATTGATCTCTATCACGGTAACAAACGGTACGAAGCACAGCTTGCCGCAGCAGCAAAAGAAAACGATGCCACTGCTGAAGCTAAGTAGTCGATTTCAAATCTAATTTGAGGAGAATGAATAGACATGTCAGAAGATGTAGATAAAGTTTTCAAACGAATTTTAGTCGGGGTCGATGACTCAGCCGATGCACAATTAGCCTTCAAGTATGCCGTTCGTCGTGCTGCTAAAGATGGCGCCACATTGATTATTACTTCCATTCTGGAAAGCGATGATATGAACGTCTATCAAGCACTCACTAAGGACTATGTTCATGGCGAGCATGATGAGTTAGTCGCCCACGTTCAAGGTTATAAAAAGATTGCCGAAGATGGTGGCGTTGAAAATGTTGAAGTCATTGTTGATGAAGGCGATCCAGGTGAAACAATCGTTAAAAATGTAATTCCTGAGGTCAGCGCTGACCTGCTGATCATTGGCTCGTTATCTAAAAAGGGGATTCGTAAGTACTTCGGTTCTCAAGCCGCATATATGGCAAAGTACTCGCCCATCTCCGTTATGATCCTGCGTTAATTTGAACCACCCCTGCTGTTTGAATGTACGCAAATAAGGTATCTAAGAAGTCTAATCACTTCTCAGATACCTTTTTTTACTTTTATTCTGTGTAACGAAAGTTAGATGAAACTTGCTACTATTTAGCTGGAGGGCGTCAACATTGATACCGAGCCGTGAAAGTAACGTTAATTCGGTGGTTTATCCGAATTTAGGTTACGGACGGTCGCATAGACTCGGAACTTCACGAGGCTGTGCGGCGAGGTGAAAGACTCCTAACCGGTCCCACGGCGAGCGTGTCAATGTTGACAACCGCAAGCGAACTCTAACTCTAAGCCTCTATTTTCAGCCAACGTCACCAAGCAATGTTGAAGTTAGTTGACCCAAGCTTGATTGGCATGGTGAATCTCGGCCAACTGTGACTTCCGAACCAGCCACAATCCAACCAGAAGAACTGGCAAATAATGAACCGCGTCACTAATCAGAGAAAACACCAACTCTTCCCCTGACATCGAACCACTCAGAATGTTGGCGTGTTCTGCAAACTCAAGGTAGAACGACGGTAAATCAAACGTTGCATGCATCACCATCGGCCAAAATAATGAGCCGGTGCGCAGTGTCACCGCAGAGAAGTACACCCCCAAACAAATGGCATAACCAATCTGAAGCGTTGTGTTAATCCCACTTTGACCAAAGTTATCGAAAAAGTGACCGGCATGCATAAGTCCAAAGAGAACACTGCTGACCAAAACGGCATTCACAATGCGATAACGGCCCTTAAAGTTATGCACGAGCTGGCCTAAAATAATGCCCCGAAAGAAACTTTCTTCATAAAAGCCGACGAGCAATGACATGACAACTGCTTCAATCCCTGGCACAAATTTTGTATTAACAAAGTAACTACCAATGAATACCCCACCGTTAATAAAAACGAGGAGTAATCCCAGCCAACAAACGTTCCAAAACAAGCCATGCGTTTGCCAACGGTAAGATAACGGCACGTGGAGCCAATATTTATTTATAACCACAATGGCAATTACAGCAATCAGCTCAACGCTTAACTCCCACGCCGTCTTATCCATAAACTGACCAAACAAGCGTCGAAGAACGATTAAACCAATCATCATCGCCACCGTAATGCCTGTCAGAATACTAATTGTTTGGCCTGCAGACCATTTTTTCATTGCAACATCTCCAAGGACAAATTTCACCCATTTTTTTAGTTCACGTTTACAATATTCTCAATACAGTAATAGTAATGGAGGCGTTTGTGATGCAAAAACAAGCCATCAATACTGCGACAAATAACTGGTGGGTGCTCGTCGCCATTGGCATTTTCGCATTTATGTCCAATCTGGACGCCAGCATCGTTAATATCGCCATCCCCGTTATGGGACGTCAGTTAAACATTCCCCTAAATCAAGCGGAGTGGGTAGTTTCACTTTACCTCATTTTCATGTGCGCGTTACTACTTTTCTTTGGCCGTCTTGGCGATATGTATGGAAAAGTGCGTATTTTCCGCATTGGTACAGGGGTGTTCATTCTTGGGTCCCTTTTAGCAGCCGTCAGCACAACATTTTGGTTGCTACTATTGGCACGCATCGTCCAAGCGTTTGGTGGCGCCTTAACCCTTTCCAACACGTATGGCATTGTAACCAGTACGTTTGATATCAACCGGCGAGGCCGAGCAATGGGATTTGTCGGTACATTTGTCGCGCTCGGTTCGGTCGCCGGACCAGCACTAGGCGGACTTATCTTAGCGACGGGGTCTTGGCACGACATTTTCTGGATCAACGTTCCAATTGGCTTGATTGCCATCATAATCGGTGTCTTTGCACTGCCTAAAACCGAATCACGGCCAGGTGGTGAGATTGACTGGTTTGGCTTGATTAGTTGGTCAATCTTCATTATCGGTCTGTTCGGCGGTGTATTCATCGGCCAACAAGTTGGTTTCACCACCGCCGTACCGATTATCGGTTTTATTTTGGCACTAATTGCCATCGTGATTTTTCTTCAGCGAGAATGGCACACATCAGCGCCAATGATGTCGCTGCACATTTTCAGTAATCGGCCATTTACACTAGGCGTGAGTGCTGCCGTCTTGATTTTCTTATCAAACTTTTTTAGCGTCGTCCTCATGCCATTTTACCTGGAAAACGCTCGTCGATTCACACCTGGACAAGCCGGAATTTTACTGATGGTCTTCCCAATCACGCTGGTTATCGCCGGACCAATTGGCGGTTTTCTGGCGGACAAACTGTCACAGGCGACTGTCGCCAGCACTGGTCTCGGCATTATTGCACTGTCGCAATTAGGCTTCGTTTTGTTTTTGAACGGAACTACGCCAATTTGGCAGTACATTTTGATCACAATTGTCATGGGATTAGGAACTGGTCTGTTTCAGTCGCCCAACGGCGATATCGTCATGTCGGTTGTCGATAAATCGGAACTTGGCATCGCAGGCAGTATTAATTCGTTAGCCCGTAACTTAGGTATGGTTACTGGCACAGCGGCCGCAACCACGACCTTATTTGGGGCAATGAGCCACTTCATGGGCTATCATGTCACCACTTATTTACCAGCCCATCCAGAAGCATTTTACTACGGCCTGCGTGTTTCATTTGTTGTATCTTTCATCATGATTGTCCTCGCGTTGTTGACCTCACTGCGTTTATCTCACGTACTACGTGGTCGCAAATTAAAGTAGATCCTGTAATTGTTGACTCTTGGCAATTTTGACGCGCAATAAAGTTTTCCGTTTGTCTTCGGCCACCCGTCGAAAATCAGACAGGTAAATCTCTTTGTGCGCTTTTTCTGTGCGTTCATAACCTTCGTTGTGAAGAAAATAGTCGAGTCGCTCGAAATCTTCCTGTTCAGTGTCAAACGAACCAACGTGTAACAGCATCCCCACGAGACCTTCAGTAACCGTTGTGAGTTTCATCTCTGACAATAATGCTGCAGACACCTTATCCTTAACCATCGTCTTCGCTTGCGCCAACACCTGTTCGTCCACAAAGGCTGGTTGTTTGATCATGATCGTATACAATAATTGTGTTTTATCAATTGTCGGTTGATTATAACCCTCTGGCAGAGTCCAGCGGCCTTCAAGCGGATAAACGGTGTAATCAAACGCACCGGGGAAAACAACGTCCTTTTTAGGTGCCATTTTAATGGCGTAACTGATCGCGTACAGTGCAGCCACCTTATCGCCAAACGGCGCGGTGTTTGGATCTCCTTGCCCGGTTAAAGTAATAAACGTTTGTGCCGGGATAGTCGTAATCGTTGGTCGCTTCATGGTTGGATAAATTTCTCGCTCAGATTTACGCCATTCATATTTGTCTGCCATTCTTAGGCCTCCACAAAATTCAAACTCGGATTATTTGGTAATGTCACGCTACTTTCATTATACTGTTGCTAGAGTGTCGTAAACCACACGACAGTACAAATTGTAAACGAGGAGTAATTTCACATTATGAAAATTGGCATTATCGGGGCTACAAACCGAACGGGTAACGTTATCTTACAGGAAGCACAGTCACGAGACATCGACGTTGAGGTAATCTTACGCGACCACCGTAGAGTATCTTCAGACGCCGAGGTATTGGAAATTGAACCTACGTTATTAACCAGTGATGATATTGAAGATTTGGACGTGCTCGTTTGCGCGTTCGGCACAGGTAAATTAAATGATAGTAGTCGTTTATATCCAGCCTTGATTAAACATTTAATTGAAATCACGAAGCAATCTAGCGTTCGGTTGATGGTCGTGGGCAGTTCCAGTTGTTTGTACACGGATGCCGAGCGCTCACAGCGGTTGTTTGACGAACCAGGATTCCCAGAAGCTGCCAAAAATTCAGCAAATAGTTTAAATGACGTCCTCAAACTTCTGCGGGCTAGCGATGGCGTTGATTGGACTTATATTTCACCAGCAGAAAAGTTTGTCTTTCGAGCACCTCGCACCGGTCACTATCAACTGGGAACTGATTTCCGCAGTTATAATGCCGCCGGTCTAAGTGAAGTCAGTTACGCAGATTATGCGATTGCATTCGTCGATGAGATTCAGAATCACCAACATATCAACGAACACATTTCTGTCGTTTCACGTTAGTTTTCAAAAATACGCCTTTTACCTGTTTCGTTTGCGAAATTACTCGTACACTGGCCACTCAGCCTGCGTTACAATCTTAAGTGACGCGAAAAATTCTGAGGAGGCCTTTTTATGTCTAAAGCTTTTGAAATTGAACCCGCATTCTGGAACCTGTTTCCTGATACAACGATCGGCATTGCCACGTTGCACAACTTCGACAACCACGGTGAATTTCCCCAGGCTGTGCTGGATGACGCTAATCAGCAAGCACAACAGTTAGTTCCCGAAACACCCATCGCTCAAAACGGTGTGGTTGCCGATTGGCGAGAGGCCTACCGCAAGTTCAAAACGAAAAAAGGTGCCCGTTCATCCATCGAAAACCTGCTCAAACGTGCGCAACAGGGCAAACCAGTTAGCAGCATCAACCCACTAGTTGATCTGTACAACGTGATTTCACTGCGGCACGCCCTCCCTTGTGGTGGCGAAAACATCGATGCTATGGTTGGTGACATCAAACTGACCGTGGCCGATGGTGGTGAACCTTTCCACCCACTGGGTGAAGATGACGAAGAACCTGCGCTGCCAGGCGAAGTGGTGTACAAAGATGACGCTGGTATCATCTGCCGCTGCTGGAACTGGCGTGATGGTGAGCGAACAATGCTTACTGAGGACACAACTAATGCTTTTCTATGCTTAGAATGTGTCAATCCAGAGCGGAAAGACGTACTGGAAGCGGCATTAGCCGACTTAAAAGAATTGACCAAAACCTACCTCAACGCCGATGCTGAAACCAGTATTTTAACAATCGATCAGCCACGAGTAGCCATTGACTAACATGTTTGTTGGCCAATTGGCTTTTACAACATATCAATTTGATTGAAATAAAGCGGAACTGTGGATGCGTTGAGCATCAACTGTTCCGCTTTATTGTGTTGGAGAAGAATTGATTATTTACATAACATTGAATTATGCCTTCAGTTGTCGACATTGACACACTCACCGTGGGACCGATTCAAGCCCGAAGCTCACGGTCTTTCACCTCGCCGCACAGCCTCGTGAAGTTCCGAGTCTCCGCGACCGTCCGTGTTGTAAATCCGAGAGAACCATTCGGATTAACAACACCTTCACGACTCGGTATCAATGTCGACGCCCTCCAATCGGTATAGTAGACGCTTTTGTGTAAACATCATGTAACGCTTACATTTTTTATGGTTCCACCTATACTCGGCCAAGCCTGCTGAAATCAAAGTCAACAGGTTTATTCCTTTTAAATGAATAACCTTTAAATTTGTAGCAATTAAATGATCCGTTTTATCTTCAAATTGAAAAAGGCGGCTTCAATGCCGTCTTCATCGCTTATTCCAAATACAGTTGTTTTAACATTTCAATTTTATCCGACGTCAGTCCGATCTTATCAGTTAGATAATGTTTCATGTCACCTGACTGAATCTTGACCTCTTCCATGGCAGCATCGAAGTAGTCTTCGCTAACGGTCCACAAAGCAGTCACGTTATCTTTTACCGCCTGTGATGCCCCTTCGTCTTCCAAACGTTGTTGGTTTTCTGCCAGCATTGCTTTTGAGGCTAACCGAGTCAGCAAATAATCTTCTAGAATCGTTTCCTGAGGGACGTCTAAAGCAGATAGCAGCATGATTGCGCCTAAACCAGTTCGGTCTTTTCCTGCCGTACAGTGGAACAGCACGGCGCCACTTTGATTGGCCAATAAGTAATCAAAGAACATGCGGTAGGCATTTTGTGAAAAGTCGTCGGCAACCATCTCATGATACGTTTGGACCATTTGGCGATGGCCGTATCCCGGTTCGCTCAAGTCATCACGTAATTCTTCACGTGAGGCGGAACTGCGCGTATCATCAACGGCCAGAATCGGCGTATGGTAATCCTTGGCGCCGCCGGGAACACGATCCGGTGCGCTGAGCAATTCCTTGTTCGTTCGAAAATCAAGAATGGTGTGAACACCATATTCAGAGAGTACTTGAAGATCTGCTCGATCAAGTGTGTTTAACTTAGCCGACCGAACAACGCGCTGCCAAGCGGTCGTACGACCATCGTTTGTCTGATAACCACCCAAATCCCGGAAGTTGTGCCCATTCTTAATTGGTAATATGCGTTCGATAGCTGCCGCCTCCTAAAGTTTTCGTTTGCTTTACCATTATACCTTTTCGGATGGAGCCTTGTACAACCACAAACGTGGCAACTTTCAATTAAACTGCAACTTAATCAACACATTTGGTCAGCAAGCGTCTTCATTCATTAGAAAATGTTCATAATGTGCGAAAGCGTTTTCTTTTTGGCCGATTTTTTAGTATGATGAAAGAGAACCGTCGGTAGCGTCAGTGAGCGTTACGCCACGGAAGAATATACTGGAGGAATCATATTATGACTTATAAAGTAATTATGGACACTGACCCAGGTATTGATGACGCAGCTGCTTTATCAATGGCTTTAAACGACCCACAAATCGACCTGCAACTCATCACTGCTGTGGCCGGTAACGTTACGGTTGATAAAACGACGAAAAACGCACTGACCATCGATAACTTCTATGGCAAACACGTTCCTGTTGCGGGTGGTGCCAAGACACCATTGATTAAAGAATTCGAAGATGCTGCTCGCATCCACGGTGCTTCAGGAATGGCCGGATACGACTTCCCTGAACCAACTGACAAAGCAATCGACAAGTCTGCCGTAGAAGCTTTGCACGATGCCATTATGGCTAGCGATGAAAAAATTATCCTTGTGCCAACGGGTTCATATACAAACATTGCGCTATTGTTTATCCAATACCCAGAAGTTAAGGATCACATTGAAAAAATCATCGCCATGGGGGGTTCGTTAGGTCACGGTAACATGACCAGTGCCGCAGAATTCAACGTCTTCACTGACCCACACGCTGCCAAAATCATGTACGATTCTGGTGTGCCAATTGTGATGGTTGGTTTGGACGTTACCATGAAGGCCTTGATTACCGACGAAACGTTGGAAACCATCGACAAGTTTGGCCGCGCAGGTCACATGTTGCACGAAATCATCAGTCATGACTTCGATCACAACGAAAACGGAACCGCCGTTCATGATGCCAACACCATCTTCTACCTCCTGCACCCCGAAGCCTACACAACCAAGGATTACTGGGTTGATGTTGTGACAGATGGTCCAGCAAACGGTGAAACAGTTGCCGATGTCCGTGGCGCCTACCACGATGGTAAGACTAACGCCAGCGTCTGTGTCGACGTTGATGCAGCTGCCTTTAACAAGTGGTTTATTGACGAAGTTAAAAACTTCAAAGACTAATTTTAAACGTTTTAAAAGGGTCTACGACATCTGTATTTTAAACACCGACTAGACTGATATTTTTATATTAGCTGTTAATCGCGATTCAAAAATCGGGATTAACAGCTTTTTTGCGTCTTCCGCTATTTCTCTACACACCCACTGTCAGTATATATATCTCGATACTCATGCATAAACTTAAAAGTTCAAATAATTAACAGATGTATGTTGGAGATATCTATAGCTCAACTACTTATTAATTCGAAGGCAAAAAACATTTTTATTAGAATAATTCATCCCCTGTATTAGACATTTTATAATTGCCCTGCTACAATCTCTTAGAGCTTTAAATCACTGACATATCGGTGTTTACAGCAACTAATGGCTATCTTTACAACTAAGGTTTCAATAAGGCAAACGGGGGCTATTTACAATGGGACAAACTAGCAAAGAAATTAAAAAACATTACAAAATGTACAAAAAGGGACGGACATGGCTATTTGCTGCAACCATCTCCACAATTATTGTTGGTGGGGGAACTATAACTGCTAACGCGGAGTCAGCAACGAGCACACCAGTGGTAAACGTCACATCTCAAACTAATCAAGCGCCCGCCTCGTCAATATCGCCAAACAATCAAAAACAACCGCTCAGCGCGGCGTCGAACGCAGCCAGTCAGGACTCTAAACAACAAGAATCACAGACGAGCGGTGTCTCCGTTACAGATAGCACTCCAAAGCCTCTACTAGCCCTGCCAACTAGTCAAGTGAACTCAGAGACGACGGTAAGCAGCCCGCATAGTCAATCTAATATCATGAGTACACAATCGGTGTCAGATGCAAGCCAAACAATCACTAAAACATCTAACGCCGCAAATGTAACTCCCAAAGCTAACTCATCGACAAATCAAAACTATGTTTCGTCAATTCAATCTAGAGCATTGCCTTTAGACTTCATTCAGACTACTGAAACCCCTAACTTGAATAACGTCACGAAAAATAATATTGATGATTTTTTTAACGTTAATGGCAACGCCAGCTATGACAAGACTAATGGCATAGTCACTCTAACTCCTAATCAAACAAATCAATCAGGAAACATCACGCTAAAAGACAAAATTAACATGGACGAAAGCTTCACATTGACTGGTCAAATTAGCCTAGGTGACAAAGCTCAACATGCCGGTGCCGATGGTATTTCTTTTGGGTTTCACGATGGTAATCCGGATGAAGTCGGCCTAAAGGGCGGAGCAATGGGACTTGGAGGGCTTTCTAACGCCTTTGGATGGAAAGCAGATACATACTGGAATCAGGCAGGAACTGCTGAGGACACTGGCTACTTTGAAGCTGACCCCACTAAATTTCGGGGTAATAGTGGAACCTCAGGTCATCATTACGACGGTGAAGGCTTACCTTTCGGCTCATTTGTCTACACTCAGAATAACAACAATGTTCAAGAAGTACTGAATTACACTGGCTCGGATGCACCGGCTCAAGAAATAAATAGTCCGGCAGGAAATGCGTTTGAACCTATTTCGTTTCAATATGACGGTCAAAGCAAAATAATGACACTAAACTTTGAGGGAAAAAAATGGACGAAAGATGTTTCTTCTTGGATTCATTCGAGTGCCGAAGCATTCTTTATAACCGCATCAACCGGTGGATCAGATAACTTACAACAATTCCTTTTAGACTTCTTTGTTTATTCGTCGGCAGCCACCGTTAATGTTAAATATGTCAACCAACAAGGTACTGAGCTCGCACAAGATACAGCTCAATATCCTGATGGTGCGTACACTGGAAAAACATACACAACTACACAAAAAGAAATCGCTAATTACAGCTTCATTAGGATGGGCGAGAAAAGTTTGGCAAAATCTGGTACATTAACAAAACCCGGTGACAATGGCACAGTTGTTTACGTGTATGCTCCTGCATACACGACAACATTCAAGAATGTGAAACAAGAAATTGACTACGTAGATCAAACCGGTGCTCAACTATCCCCTAAACATGACACCACTGTCACTTTTATTACTGTAAAAAATCCATTAGACACCACTACAACGACTTATTTTTCAAACGGGTCATATACTTCAGCAACGCTCAACGATAACGGGGTTCCTGAAGGCACAAACTGGACTAAAGGAACGGGAACAAACTTCGGTGAGGTCAAAAATCCCACTGTTTCAGGTTACTATGTTACGAGCAATAATGCTCCACTTAGCAATTTAACGGCTGTGGCACAACAATCTGTTGCCGTCAACGACAACGACCAACTTTTTACTGTGGTATACTCTCCAATCTTCTCAGTTGCTGACACAAAAACTGTTAACGAAACTATCAATTACATTGACGAAAATAATCAAATTGTCTCACCTCAATTTAAAGCACATCCCATTACTTTCATTACTATTGAGAATAATCAGAGTTCTACGCAAATCGTATATTATTCAAACACCCTGTCCACGCTGAAATTTGACATCGATACCGGCATTCCAAAGGGCGATTGGCACACGGGCACGCCTAACTTTATAAGTGTGGTAAATCCAATTATTAACGGACTTCATGTCGTCCATACAAATGCACTAAACTCTGATTTGGTTCAAGTAGCTACGCAAAATGTCACGGGCACAAGTCAAGATTTGGTTTTTACTATTGTTTATGCGAATGATGAGAGAACGTATCCCATCCAGCCTGAAATCCCGGTAACACCTTCCCACCCTAACACACCGGTACCACCATCATTGCCTCAAACTCCGCAAGACCAGTATGTACCATCAATTCCTTCCGAACCGGTAACATCATTTACACCATCAGTTCACCCTAAAACTTCCACTCAACCCTCAACGCCAACGGCTTCAGTAAACGAACCTGTTGTTCCAACCGAGCCAATGCCAAATGAACGCACACAGTCCAATCCCCCTATTTCAAACGAACTTTCATTTAGTCCGGAGACTGCACAGCAAAACATCGTCAATTCAGATGTTAGGCCTACTCACGGCAAAACGGCTGAGCCAATGATGAAGGACCACCGGATTTCAACAAAAGCCGCCATCCTGCCTGAAACAGATGAAGACAGTGATAAGCCCATGCGAACATTGGGCGCCAGCCTACTAGCTCTGATAGGTTCCGTATGGACACTAGGTCGCTATAAAAGAAGGCATTAAATAAAAGTTCCCCTACTCTAGGTGCATTGTGAAATGACCTGTAGTAGGGGAACTTTTTCATTAAAACTATCAGTGTTTTTTTACTGGTTCATTACCATTTCAAAAAAACAAATTTTAAAAATATGCGTCCCTGCACTAGATTACTTTTAAGGAAATTTAGTTATCTAAGGATGGAATGCTTTAAAATCACTAATATTATTTTTTTGAAAAGTCACTCAATTCAAAGGAGTCAACAATTAATGAGCAATTGTCATCACGAAATCACTAAGTGAGCTGAAGGGCGTCAATATTGATACCGAGCCGTGAAGGTGTTGTTAATCCGAGAGAACCATTCGGATTTACAACACGGACGGTCGTAAAGACCCGGGTTTCCACGGGGCTTTGCGGCGAGGTGAGAAACTCCGATCCTCAGGAGAGTCGAACCGGTCCCACGGTGAGCGTGTCAATATTGACAACCGTAAGCGGCAGTTAGATCCACATCCAAATTGATACAAAAGTTTGAAATCGCTCTAATGATAAATCCATGCACTTTCACCCACGAAGAAATATACTAGTGGCAGTTACTTTATTGTGTTGGAGGCAGAACTATGGACATTGACTTAATTGGAGCTGGACCCCGCGGACTGGTAGCCGCCGAACGCTTAATTGAATGGCAGCGTCAGACAAACCAGTATGACCACCTGAATTTAACATTTATCGATCCATATGGTATCGGCGGTCGGGTATGGCCAGTTGGTCAGCCCCACGAATTGCTCATGAATACGAATCCAGATTACATCACGCTGTTTACAGATGACAGTGTCCAAATGGAAGGTCCAATCGTCACCGGACCAAATTTATACGAATGGGCACATAAGCAGGCACCAGCCTTTCTGTTTAGTCACCAATTACCTAACCGAGCTGACCTACTTACCGAAGCAGCGGCGTTAGTGCACAACGGCTACGCATCCCGTAGCCTCTTTGGTGCTTATCAACTGTGGTTCTACGATTATCTACAACAACGTTTGCCCGAATCAGTTTCACTAATTCTCAGAAAAGAGCAGGTCCTGTCAATTCGTCATATCGAAACCACGAATCGCTACCTGTTAAAAACAGCTGTTGATCGTTTTCAAACGAACGCCGTCATCATGGCCCTTGGTCATTATGAGGATGCGCTGACCGATGAACAACAGTCGCTGTTGAACTTTGCAGACGAAAACGACTTGCACTACACGACGCCGACACAGCCACAAGAATATGATTTTACTAATTTAAAAGCCGGTGAAAACATCATTTTGCGCGGGTTGGGACTGAGTTTCTTCGATGCGGTGACGATGCTCACACAAGGTCGTGGCGGCCATTTCAATCAGGGCAAAGAAGGCGAACTCACCTATCAGCCATCTGGCATCGAGCCTCATATTATTGCCGGATCGCGCCGTGGTTTTCCCCTGCGAGCCAAGGGACGTAATGAAAAGGGTTATGGTGAACTGGATCGGCCACATTTTTTAACTCCAGATTGGTTCTCCCACTATCAAACGACCGGATCCTTAATTGGCTCTCGCTTTATCGAACAATTTCACCATGAGGCGGAGTACGTTTACTATCAACGTTTGCTTGCCTTAAAGTATCCACAGGTGGATGCTGATGAGTTCCTGCGTGAATTCGTTGCGGCCAAGGAACCATCAGCTATCGTCTTTCGCTCACCAATCGTCGAAAGCGACTATCTCAATTGGAACCAACTATTGAACCCGGCTGAATTTGTTACCAACAGCGACGATCCTAAAACCATGGCGAACTACTTGCAAACGGACGTCGAGGAAGCTCTTCTCGGTACTAAAACAGGTCCCCTAACTTCCGCACTCGAAATGTTTCGCGATTTACGTGATGTGGTTCGCAAGGTTGTTGACAACCAATTGTTACGACCAGAAGATTACCGCAACACCTTCCTCGGCCAATTTAACAACGAAAATTCATATCTGTCTGTTGGGCCACCCGAAACTCGCATTGCCGAATTGCGAGCGTTGATTCAAGCCGGTATTGTGACACTTCTCGGACCCAGCATGATGGCCGAAGCTGATTCGCAAACCCATCAGTTTGCCACGTGGTCAAAAGCAAAACCTGAGGATCGCTACGAAGCCAGTTGGCTAATTGAGGCCCGTCTACCTGCCGTGTCTGCCAGCCATACACTGAACCCACTAATTCAAAATCTGATCAAAGAAGGTCTGGCCCGACCAGAACGCGTTACCATGGAAGACGGAAGCACCTTTGAACCTGGTGGCGTTGATGTCGACATGAGTCGCAATGAACTCATCGATAGTAACGGTCAACATCGGACCGGTCTTTACTTTTGGGGTGTCCCGACAGAAGGCCGGCACTGGTTTACAACAGCCAGCCCACGGCCCGGAGTGAATGACAATCTCCTGCGAACCGCGGACGCCACCGTCGCTGATTTATTTCACACATTCACAGGTGTTCAATAATTTTTTGATTAAGGAAGCGTAACTCATTATGGCAACAACGTACATTACGGCAGCACAGTCACAAGCATTTGACGCATACACGATGAATCAAATTGGTATCCCTTCAATGGTTCTGATGGAACGGGCAGCGCTTGCTGTCGCCCATCAAATCGTAAACAGTACCAGTTTTGATTTAAACAATGTATTAGTGGTTGCAGGCACGGGTAACAACGGCGGTGATGGCGTGGCCGTTGCCAGATTGCTACACCTAAATCACATTCCAGTGACGATTTGGTTGCTCGGTAATCGTGACCATGCTTCTGAACAAACGCAACAACAGCTGACGATTGCCGATCATTACAACATCCCCGTTATCGCTGATCAACCTGACATGGCAAATTACACAACAGTCGTGGACGCTATCTTTGGCGTCGGTCTCTCACGTGACATTACTGGTAAGTTTGCTGACGTGGTCGATGCCATTAACGCCGCCAAGGCTAATGTGATGGCAGTTGACATGCCCACTGGCCTCGGTACAGACGACGGCCAAATAATGGGCACCGTTGTTGAAGCCACAGAAACAGTGACGATGAGTTATAACAAACTTGGTTTGGCAACCGATAACGGCCGTCGTTTTGGCGGCATTGTGACAGTTGCCGATATTGGCATTTACGACCCAGCAACACTGACTGAAAGGAAGTCTTGAATCATGGCAGAAAAGAATAAAACGCTAGATGATTTTGAAACGAACGTTCCTGAAGTAGCAAATTTGTTGGCTAACGACCGTGAGATGCAAACCTTTTTTAGAAAGCTGACCCCGGGATACCAACGTGAATGGGCGCGCTACATTTTCGATGTTAAATCGGAAACAACTAAAGAAGCCCACATTGCCACCATGAAAACAGTGTTCAAAGCTGGTTATAAATCCAAACGTGCATACGATCAACGTGAGGTTGAATAAAGAAAAGAAACTGGGACATAACGCCTCAATTCAATTTCTAATGAAACGTCAACAGGCAATTTTTCTTCAACCGCAAAGGGTCATGCGGATGAAGAAAAATTGCCGCAAACGCGGGACATAACACTGACTTTTGCTCATCTAACGCGAATAAGGCATTCATGGGAAAAACACCCATGAACGCCTTATTCGCGTTACCTGAGAAAGCCAAAACGTGTTATGTCCCGCTCTCTTTTAATTCAAAAACTATATTTTGTGATTATCTTTTTTGATTCGACTAACCGCATTGTGATAAACAATATCATCCTGCCGCTGACCGATTGCAACGATATCAATGATTGCAATCGTATCCTTCTCTTGACCAAACACGATTCGCAAGCCCATCTTGCGATTTTTCAATTTGCGATATCCTATGAGATCCCCTAGCAATGGTTGACCACAGTTAAGTCCTAAAATTTGAATTCTGGAGATTGCTTTATCAACAAAAACCTTTTGTGAGCCGTCAAGTTTTTGATAATCCCGTGCAGCATCCTTCAGATAACGAACACTAAATTTCTTTGCCATTATTACTCCCAACCATCATCTGGATCTAGTTGATCGGGAATACTATTTTTGGATACTTTATCGGCCGAAATTCTAGTGCCATCATCATTATTAATTGCTTCTCGTGCCTTTTCCTCGGCTTCAATATCTAAAAGCCTTTCTTGTGCTTCAACTAATTGTTGATACTGTTTCGGAGTTAAGGTCACGCTAACAGCTTTACCTCGATTTAACACATATACACCTGTGTTGAGATCGGCGGCCATTTTGGCAATTTTAGCTGGACTTTTTTTAACATCAGTCGTGCTGACGGTTGGAACATCCAAAATTTTCATAGTAGCCATCCTCCTTTTCTTTAGTTTATTATATCGCATCATTAAAAGTCTATAAATGAGCTTTAATTAGACCTTTTAAAATTTCTTTGAAGTAAAAAAAGATATCCAATGTATTGTTCATTGGATATCCTACTCTCGGCTCTTCTTATTTTACAGCTTCCGCAACGGCAGCATTGACCTTGGCTTGTTCAGCTTCAATCAGTGCAACCCGACTTTCGATAACCTTAGTATCCATTTGGATTTCGCGAGTTAAGCCAGGTGTGTTGAGTTTTGGTTCGAAGAAGGCTTTGAATTCAGCTAAGCGTTCTGGTGTCTTGAAGACATCAGCAGTTCGTGTGATAAATGTTGCAAATTCCATATCACCACCAACAGTCTTTTCAAGCCATGACCATTCGTCACGAATCCAGTCCCATGCAGCTTGCTGACCATCTTTATTCAGCAATAGTTCATAGTACCAACCGCGAAGGTCTTGTGGCTTAATGACATCAGCATTTTCAAACTGTGCAATGGTCTTTTTCACCAAAGCAGCGTCCTTAGTTGCTGTGATTCCTTCCAACAGAGATGTCTTGTAACTAGCGTCAGAAGTCTTCTGATAAGCTGTCAAGAACTTGTTGAAGAGTTCCTCACTACCAAACTCACGCATTTCATTGATCAAAATGTATGGACGTAAGGTTGCATTCAACGTTTCCAACTTGTCCGCATTGGCTTGGTATAAGTCGTGAGCAGCCGCAATTGAATCAGCATTTTTGGCAAACATTGAGGCACCCAAAACGATTGGCCGTGTCATCTGGTCATCATTGGACTCACCATCCTTGGCTTCCCAACCCAAACGAGCAACCTGCTTTGCACTCAGTTTGCCATACAATTGACGCAATTGCGTTTCTTCTGGTGTGTCAGGCAACGTAAATTTACGTAAGTTTCCTGCAACCGTGTATAAAGCAGTGTTGACGATTGTTGATTTACTGTCAGCAAACTGTGTCAGCAATGGCACGATTGCTGCATATGACAGTTGTCGACCATCGGCCAGCATCCGCATGTCTTGCAACAATTGCAACTCATCAATACTGTCTAACTCATCTTTATGAGCTAAAATATCCTGCATCAAGGTGTCATCGTATTCCACAATGAAGTGAGAGTTATTGCCAACGTTCAAACGGAATGGTTTTCCATTTGATTGACGTAAAGCATCGTAATCGCCTAAGACAATCTGCTTATCTTTCATGATGGTTGGTGTTTCTTTGAAGTTACCGTTCAACGGAATCTGCCATTCACGACCGGCATCCTTACCATCACCAACAAAGAATTGTTTCTGAGACAATGTCAGTTTGCCATCCACCACAGCGGCATTAACCACTGGATAACCTGGCTGTTCCAACCATGAGTTCATGACTGCGCCAACATCCATGCCAGAAGCTTCACCCAAGGCTGCCCATAAGTCAGCGCCAGTGGCATTGCCATAATGATGCGCGGCGAAGTAAGCCTTCAAGCCAGCGCGCAACTTATCATCACCAAGCAATGCACGTACCATAACCAGCATCCGCGCACCCTTAGCATAAACGATATCTGGGTCAAACAACGAATCAATTTCAGCTGGATTGTTAACCTGCACGTGAACAGGTTGAACACCATCCGTCGCGTCACGGTTCAACGCACCAGGAACGTCGGAAGTTTGGAACATTTCCCAAACGTGCCAATCTGGCTCTAAAGCATCGACAGCCACGTATTCCATCATGTTGGCAAAACTTTCGTTCAACCACAGATCGTCCCACCACTTCATGGTTACAAGGTCACCGAACCATTGATGGGCCAGTTCATGGGCAACAACGGTCGCAACCAGTTGTTTCATCCGTAATGAGGTGTTATTCGGATCCAACACCAGGTAAGCTTCACGGTATGTAACTAAGCCCCAGTTTTCCATCGCACCAGCCGAGAAATCAGGCAGTGCCAATTGCCATGAATGTGGTAGTGGATATGGTGTTTGATAGAAGTCTTCGTAGAATTCAATTGAGCGTTTGGCAATGTCCAACGCAAAGTCCAGTTCGTTAGCCTTGTGGGCCTTGGTTGCAAATACACCGACTTTCACGCCACTCTTCGTGGTTGTCTGCTTGCTTTGTAAATCACCAAAGGCAAAGGCAATCAGATATGTCGACATCCGTACAGTTGTGTCGAAGTAGTGCACGCCGTTTTCAGTGCGTACTTCTGGCATGTTAGCTAACACTGTTTCGCCAGGTTGTTCATCAAACTTCAATGCTAGGTCAAAGGTAGCTTTGGCTTCTGGTTCATCGACAGACGGGAACGCCTGGCGAGCAAACGTTGTTTCAAACTGAGTTCCGATGATTTGCTTCTTTTCACCGTTTAACTCGTAGTATGACGGGTAAATGCCCATCATGCTGTCCGTTAGTGGCGCCGAGTACTCAATCGCTACCGTCACTTCGCCGGTCTTAGGCAGCGTAATGTTAACTACCTCAGCAGCATCATCCGTCGTGAATGGAACGTCCTGACTGTCAACTTTAACGCTGGCAATGGTCATGCCCTTCTGGTTCACTTGAATGTCTGTGGTCTTGGCATCCCCGGTAATGGTAGATGTCCCACTAATTTTCTTCGTATCACGTTCAACATCAATAAATAAGTTGTAGTGACTTGGTTGAAATTTCTGATAAAGTCGTGTTATTTCGGCCATAATTTCCCCTCGATTACATTAGAATACTCTAATTATACGCCATTCCATTTGTCTTTTGTGGTCCAACTAGAATTACCGTTGCGCAATAATTTTGTTGGCTTCGCTTTCCAAACGGAATAAAGTGCCTTCTGGACTTTGCCGATAATCGTTAGCAAATGTGGCACTCATCGGCTTCACACGCCCAACCCGTTTGCCCATAATGTCTTCAATGACGAGATCTTCGCCATCCCAGAGCACATCATCATAGTGACCATCAAGCAAATAGTCGGCCCAATACTGCAACGTATCGTGAACAGCGTCTTTCATGACTTTCTCTTCAGTCACAACATCAGCACCATGACGTGTTTCGTTCAATTCTTGCACCTTTAAAACGACCTCATGCATGTTTTCTGGTATTTCTTGACTCATTTTTTCACCTCATTGATAAATCTACATATTAAAAATAACAAACCCAAACGTGCATGTGTGACTGCCACATAGTGGAAATCCATAGCAGTTAACGTCAGCTCTAATTATACCGTTTACCATCGCTTTCGCATAAAGGTTTGCACCACAACTTTGGACGATTGTGGTCGTCAAAATTGACTACAAACATTCATTTTATTTAATCCAAATCAAGCACTATTATGTGCCATGGCCTTAATATAAATACTGTAATTAAATCAAACTAACAAATTTATTGTCACACACCAATCCGGGCAAACACGCCTAAAGTACAAAAAACTGCGTAATTTCTAAAAATTTGGTAACCTTGCGTCGTAGTGAAAAAGATTTACTAACATGTGCTTAGCTTAGGAGGTTACACTTATGGCAAATATTGGTATTAACGGTTTTGGACGAATCGGCCGGGACTCCTTCCGGCGGATGTTGGCGCTTAACGATCCTGATTTAAACGTGGTCGCCATTAATGATTTGACGAGTCCAGCAATGCTGGCCTACTTACTTAAATACGACTCAACGTTTGGTATCTTTGACGCTGACGTAAGCTCCACAGATGATTCGTTGATCGTTAACGGTAAAAAAATTCGGGTATACGCTGAACGTAATGCCGCCCAAATTCCGTGGGTCGCAAACGACGGTGTTGACATCGTCCTTGAATGTACAGGCTTCTATACATCGAAAGAGAAGTCCCAAGCACATTTAGACGCTGGCGCCAAGAAAGTAGTCATTTCTGCACCAGCTGGGCCGATTAAGACACTTGTTGAAGGTGTTAACGATGATTTGATTGCCCATGATGACCAAATTGTTTCAGTCGGTTCCTGCACAACTAACGCCTTAGCACCGATGGCTTACTTCTTAAATAAGGAATTCGGCTTGGAAGTTGGCACAATCACCGCGATTCACGCTTTCACCAGCTCACAAAATCTACTCGACGGTCCTAAGGGCAAAAAATTCCGGCCAAACCGGACTGCATCGTCGAACACCATTCCTCATTCAACCGGTGCGGCTAGCGCAATTGGCTTGGTTATCCCCGAGCTTGAAGGCCGTCTAAACGGTCACGCACAACGGGTTGCTGTTATTGATGGTTCCATTTGTGAACTCGTTTCTATTTTGGACAAAAAGGTAACTGCTGACGAAGTCAACGCAGCCATCAAACCGTACACAGAAAACAATCCAGCATTTGGTTGGAACGAGGATGAAATCGTTTCTAGCGATATCATTGGCGACACCCACGGTGCAGTCTTTGACCCAACGCAAACGGAAGTCACTGGAAATGGAGACTTCCAAGTTGTTAAGACGCACACTTGGTTCGACAATGAATTCGGTTTTGTCTGCAACATGATTCGGATTCTGAAAAAAGAAGCTGTGGCTTAAATAACATTCATTAGTAAAAAGAAGAAGGAGACAAGCCTTTGATGATATCATCAGCTTGTTTCCTTCTTTTTTACAAAGTCTCATTAATCAATGACAACTAGGCTTCTTTTTCATTTTTGTTCGGATAAAGAACGTCTAAAATTTTTCTGCTACGTTCTCTTGCACCAGCCTGCATGTAGGCCTCTTTCTCTTCATCAGTAGCGCTATCTTCAAATTCATCTGAATTGTTATGATACTTTTCAACTAATTCACGCATAAACTTCTGATCTTTAGTTTCCATTGACTATTGCCTCCAGCCTGTCTCTCGAAATGTCATTTGGCAAGTGTTCTATCACAGCTTCCACGCCACGATAAATATGTTGTTGATGTCCCAAACCTGCATACATCTCTATCTCTATTCGATCTCCATATTTAGACAAAATCTGAGCGATATTTTGTGGAATATTGAGAAAACCATTAACAAATGCCGATTTAGGAACTTGGCGACCTGTTTTTATGGCCCGTTGAACGACAAACCGCCAATCAATTTCAGGTTCAAGGTAAGTATAGACTATCCTGACAGAATAATCATGATTCAACGCACGCTTAATATTACTGGCCGAGCTTTGAGAGTTGAATGTGCCTTCAAGAATAAACGACTGACTTTCATTTAAGGCTCTTCTGAATGCCCTATCCACTAACTTCGTCGCACCTTTCTGATAGTCAGACGCATTAGCACCATTATATTTCGGAAAAAGCTTTCTAAAATCATCAGCATCTATGTGCACAAAATCCTGCATCAATGGACCATAAATACTGTTGATTACTTCTGACTTTCCAGATCCTGGCGCTCCGGCCGTCAATATTGCCCACTTGTTTTTCTTCTGCCTAACACCTGAAAATATCGGATTTAAGAACTCGTCCTCATGTAAATCAGCGTATTCCCGCCAATGCTGTTTTAATTCATCCTCGCTCATGAAATGAATATCCTTCTCTTCCGCCATCGCTCCGAATCCTCCTACGACCTCGTAACGTAGTAACCAACATTTGACACCAACTGCCAAGAGAGCAAAAGGCATCATGCCCTCTATGCAACTAACATAGCAAAATGAATTCCAGAAGTAAATTAGGGACGCCTAGAAATTAAAAATGGATATTTTCGACTAATAATAAAAGCTTTATACACAAATTTTGTAATACTGACCATTTTTGATTGACCTCCACAAAGTTTTGTCCCCATAAGCAACAATCATTTTACGTGATCGCTGGTTCAAACAAAATAACCCACACGCTAGCAAACGCCAGTATGTGGGTCATTTTAAATCAATACAAAATTCTACAAGTTAATGTCAAAATCAAATGTCAGTTTGGAACGGTTCAATCCTTCAGTAACAAAGTGACCGATGATTGCCATTGTCTTGTCGCGCATGACATCAACGATGTGGTGGTTTTGCTCCGTCAGATAGGCTGTCAAAGCGTCGCCAGTCAAGCCCTTAGCCTGTGCCTCTTTATCAATTCCGTCAATTAAGCGACGTAACTCTTCACGACAGTCCTTAAGATAGTCAACATCGTCTTGGACGAAGTGACTATAGTGACTTTCTGTCAGCATGGAAACTGTCCGGTACATCCAGTAAGCATCCTTAACGTTGTAAGTCATGGATGTGTTGCTGTAACTAAGATCCGTATCCGTTGCGTTGGCATAGAATGGTAAATATGGCGTAAAGGCAGGAATACCGATACAAATCCACATAACGGCAGACAATGCTTCTGGCACATCGTTACGGATTTGCAAAACGTGACTTTGCTGTGTCCGGTTCAATGAAATTGCCCGGTAACGCAGCTTGTCTTCATCGGAACCATGACCGAGTGGATCATATTTCGTTTCGTTATAGTGTGAGCCTTCGATATATTCAACATCTTCAACGCTAATCAACCGGTTGGCATGATTAATGAATGGCAAATCACTGGATTCTGGATCCTGTTCGATTTCTGGGTTCAGGTAGCGTTGTGCAAACCAAACCCGTGGTGTGTTGTAGTAACGATCCTTTTCGGTATCCGTTCCAAAAATATGCCGGAAGTTCCAACCAGTCTTATCAGGGTTCAAATGATGTTCATCAACAAACTCACGAATACCGTCAGACCACATAAAGTTGTCCGGGTCATCGAAATCAATTTGTTCCTGACCAACCTGGTTAGCCGCAACAACATAGGCATCATCGGGAATTCGTGAAGCAACCCAGTGATGACCAGTAACGATTTCCATGTACCAAATATCGTTTTTATCAGCGAAGATAACCCCGTTACCTTCTGGTGAGCCGTACTTGGCAACCAACTTGCCTAAATACTCAACCCCTTCTTTAGCGGAGTTGATGAATGGCAGAACCATCGTTTGCATAGTGTCTTCGGCCATGCCATCAGGCAACAATGGGTCATAAGCTAAAACTTTTTCGTTGGCGTAAACACTTTCGGTAGCAGACATGGCAACATTCTTCTCATTGAAGCCACTTTCGTCGTAGATACCTTCACTTTGAACGTCCACGTTTGGCGTTGCTTGATAACGATAACCACTTTCTGGTAGTGGTGCCTTAAAACCATTCTGAGTAGATGCTAATTCCTCATGGCGCCCATTAGCAGCTGGTTTCATTTCAAACTTTTGTGGTGTGATTGGCAAGAATGTGTCGTCGTTACGCGCTACCATTACGGAGCCATCAACGGACGCTTTTTTCCCAACTAAAACGGTTGTACAAGCTTTATCCCATTTCATGTGTTTACTCAATCCTTCCAGTACATTTTCAATTACTTAACTGCCATTTTAACGCACCCGGTCAGGTTTCTACAACAGCGGACGGAACTAGAAAATTCTGTCATAAACATCAGTCTGCTATAATGATGGTAAATTCCGTTTATATTCTAGTATGGAGGATTATTTATGCAAAACTTTGTGTTTGATGTGGATGGTACACTGATTGATTCCGAAAAAATGTACATGTTGTCCATGCAGCGTGCACTAGCCGCTAGCGGCCGCCAATTCGATTATGACCAACTCTCCCCGACGTTTGGCACAACTGGCAAAATCGCCTTACAAGAAATTGGCATTCCTGACAACGAAATCGATGGATTGCTTGATACGTGGCAAACATACACAAAGGATACATATGATACCATGCGTGTCTACCCAGGAATAACGTCTGCACTTGCACAATTACATGAAAACCCGCGTCTAAAGACAGCCATCGTGACATCCAAGGCCGCACCAGAGTATCAGCGCGACCTTGTCGAAAACTTTCCCCTAGATCAATACATGGATGATCACGTTACCGCTGACGAAGTGGAACGCGGTAAACCAGCGCCAGACTCCCTGTTTGCCATCATTCATAAGATGAAACTCGATCCAACACAAACCATTTATGTTGGCGACACCATTTACGATCTACAGGCAGCCCACACCGCTGGCCTAGCGTTTGCCTTGGCTACTTGGGGCGGCCCCAAGGATCAAAAACTCATTCGTGACAGTGAAGAAGTGCTAGATAAACCACATGATTTACTTAATTTAATTTAGATATGAGATCAGTACCGTTCAATCCTGACATTCAGGAAATGGACGGTACTTTTGTTTTTGAAGACATCCGTTATGTTAGTTGCCAGTCGTCCATATTGATACCGAGCCGTGAAAGTGGTGTTAATTCGAGCGATCTTTTCGAATTTACATCACGGACGGTCGCATGGACTCGGAACTTCACGAGGCTGTGTGGCGCGGTGAAAGACTCTGGTTTCAGGAAGCTTTAACCGGTCCCACGGCGAGTGTGTCAATATTGACAACCGTAAGCGTCATCCTTGCTATAAAGATGAGCTTGAAACGACAACGAAGTCACATTTTTAAGCCAAAAATAAAAGGAAAGAGCCAAGGCATGTGAAAAATCACATTGCTTTGATTCTTTCCTTTTTCGAAGTAGAAATCACTCAATCCAAGCCCAAAACGCGCATATTAAATGTCAGGACTTGTGTTTCAAAATCACAGCCGTTTGCCACATACGTCCCCGATTTCAGCAACTCCCCACCATGCGACTGGTAAAATCCAAGTGCTGGAACGTTGCTGCTAAGACAATCAATGGTAAATGGTAGCAAACGTTCATTAAGCAGTTCCGCCCGTTTGCTATAAAACAACCGCGTCCCGATACCATGATGCTCTAATTTAGGATCAACATATAAGCCGTAAATTTCGCCTGGATAATCTGTCATCTCCGGATGTGAGCGTTGCGGTCCACCGGTAATGAAGCCTAACAAACGCCCGCTGTGTTCATCAATGGCAACTAACGTGCGGTCTGACTGATAAATCTTTTCCCACAGAGCCAAACGGTCTGGATATGAATGCTGATCGATCACTTTGCGTGGCAACAAGCCTGAGTATGTTTGTTGCCAACTGTCAACGTGAATTCTGGCAATTACCGGAACATCACTGGCCCGTGCTAACCGAATTTCCACGTTGCGTCGCCCCCTCAAATATTACTTACACTTTAAGTATCGAACGCAATGTGTAAAACCGTCAATTGAAAACTATTATAAACAGGAAACTTTTATCGTAACCCAACCAAGGTTGCAAAAATCGGCACTACTAGATCAACTACAATGCCAATAATAACCACCGCAATGGCCCCCATCGAGCCTTCGATGGTGCCTAACTCCAAAGCAAACGCCGACCCAATGGTGTGACCAGAAGTTCCTAATCCCAAACCAGTACCGATTGGATCTGACTTTAAACGGAAAACTTTAACGAGCCAGTTACCCAGCGCGTAAATGATTACGGCATTTAAGATACATGCCATCGCTGTAACTGCCGCGTTACCGCCAATAGCTGTCGAGATTGGTAACGCAATCGCGGTTGTTGCAGCTTGTGGCAACATGGATGCCAGACCAACTTTGCTGAGACCAAATCCTTTGGCAACTAAGAAAATCAACGATAGTGCAATGAAGACACCAACAATCAATGATAATAAAATTTCCAGCCAGAACTTTTTCACGATGTCGTTACGCTTGTATAGCGGAATCGCAAAGGCTATCGTCGCTGGATTCAAGAACCAGAAAATGATATCACCGCCGGGTTTGTAAGCTTGCGTATAAAAAGCAGCAGTGTCCATCCCTAGCCACTTTGCAAGAATTGCTAACGCCAAAATACCCATTACCATACCAACAAATAATGGCTGAAATAAAAAGAAACCGTTTGAAATTTTAAATAACCACTGACCCAATAAATAAACAGCAATTGATAATACGATACCAAAGAACGGTGTCACAAAATAAGCAAGTGGTCCCTTAATGACTGGTGCAGCTGCACCTAAAATGAATGTACTTGTCATGTTCGCCACCTACCTTTCATCCTTGGTATCCGCATCCACCTGCGCATCCTTGTGCAAAACATGCACGCGGAGCCAAATAAAGAAGCGGGTACAATAGGCGACGGAAACCAGTAAAATCACGGTTGAGATAATGATAACTAAGATTAACTTCCAGCCTTCGTTTTCCAAAATATTGAGCGTTCCTGCCAGCTGGATTCCAGAAGGCACAAACAGAAATCCAATAATACTAATTAAAAAAGCGCCTAAGTCCTCGACCCACTCTACCTTAATAATGTGTAGGGTTAAGGCCAGATACATGAGAACTAATCCCACAACTGGTGTCGGTAGCGGAAATTTAGGAAACGTCTTGTTACCCCACTCGGAAATAAGCCACGATATAACCAGAATTGTTGCGTAGATCCCAATTTGAATCAAAATTGGTGCACGGTTCGATGTCTTCTGTGGATGCTTACCATGTGTTGCCATCTTTAATCGCCTCCAAAAAGTTTACCTATGCTTGTGAACAAAACTCTTCTTGAGCAAAATTATAACGGATTATTTATGCTATGAACACCAATACCGTAGCTATTGTAACCGTTTTCTTAGAGGACGACACAATCGTTAAGTTTGTTCACAAAGTAAGTCTTTTTGGTAGTAATGTTGGTGTTTTGGCGCATAAAAAACGTCACCAACATATTCGTTTGGCGACGTTCATAAAATCATTTTAAATTAACCGAGACCAACTAAGGCAGCGAAGATTGGCACAACGATATCGATAACGATACTGATGATAACCACCGCAATGGCAGCCATAGAGCCTTGAGTGGAACCTAACTGTAAAGCAAATGCTGAACCAACGGTGTGTCCGGAAGTCCCTAAACCAAGCCCAGTCCCAATTGGATCTGAGTTCAAACGGAAGACTTTAACAAGCCAGCCACCCAATGCGTAAATAATAACCGCATTCAGGATACATGCCATCGCCGTTACGGCAGCGTTACCACCGACAGCTGTTGAAATTGGTAACGCAATCGCAGTCGTTGCAGCTTGTGGCAACATGGACGCAATCCCGACGTTGCTGAGACCGAATAGTTTGGAAATACCGAAGATGACAAACAGTGAGACGAATGCCCCAACAATCAGTGACAACAGAATTTCCAACCAGAACTTTTTGACAATATCGTTACGTTTGTACAACGGAACGGCAAACGCAATCGTTGCTGGGTTTAAGAACCAGAAGATAATGTCACCACCGGGCTTGTAAGCCGTGGTGTAGAACTTAGCTGTGTCCATGCCCAACATTTTGGCCATGATAACCAACACGATGATCCCAAGGACCATCCCAACAAATAATGGCTGAAATAAGAAGAACCCGTTAAATTTCTTGAATAACCATTGGCCCAATAAATATACAGCGATGGACAAGAAGATTCCGAAGAATGGTGTCGCAAAGTAAGCCAGTGGTCCTTTAATGACCGGTGCCGCAGCAGCCGCTAAAATTGAAACCGACATAAAGCAATCCTCCTTTTACTTTTGATCATCCTGATTAACAGTTGCATCGCCGTGGAACCAGTGAACCCGGATCCAGATAAAGAGCCGCGCGGTGTAAGCCACAACAACCAGCAATACGATAGTGGATAGAATAATAACAATAACTAACTTCCAGCCTTCGTTTTGAAGGATACCAAGCGTACCTGCTAATTGAATACCAGAAGGAACAAAAAGGAAACCAATGAGACTGATCATAAAGCTACCGAAGGAATCAACCCACTCTACTTTAATAATTTTGAACGTCAATGCTAAGTAGAGTAATACCAGCCCAATAACCGGCGTTGGTAATGGGAACTTTGGAAAAGTCTTTGCAACAAACTCAGAAATGAGCCAGGAAATAAATAGTACCGTGGCATAAATACCGATTTGAACCAGAATGGGCGCATCTTTTTTAGTTGATGTCGCCGTCTTAGATTTATTATTTTCTGCCATGACAAACGTCCTTTCCAATATTGTGAATAGTGTCACTAGTGACGGCAAAGATTGCCGTACCAGCACTTTCTAACAGTTAAAGTGTAGTCGCCAATTCACAAAAAAACGTGATTCACTTGTCAAACGCACATTTTTCCAGCTGAAATACCCTGCTCGGGAAGTGATTTACTACCAGACATTTGTTAACTTACTTCACTAAGTTCACGATTGTTCAATCCAAGCTCATACACCTGTTTTGGGTAAACAAAAAAGCACTCGTCTAGTTGCGAATGCTTTGAAAATAACAGTTTTTATGCCGTTCCATTGACCAGAAACGCCGTTCCATGGGGACCGGTCTCAGCCTCCAAAACCAGGAGTCTTTAACCTTGATTATGAGCCGAAGTACACGTCTCATAAGTCATCCCGCAACACTAAGCGGCCAAGTTCCCGCCGCTAAATGTTGCCGACACGGAACTATGTTTCTAGTCAACTCCACTACTGTAACAGGCAAACATTTTGCCACCATCTTACTGTTAGATATTAAAAGATATGCATATGAAGCTAACTACTATATAGCATAGCTGGAGGGCGTCAACATTGATACCGAGCCGTGAAGGTGTTGTTAATCCGAATGCTTCTCTCGGATTTACAACACGGACGGTCGCATAGACTCGGAACTTCACGAGGCTGTGCGGCGAGGTGAAAGACTCCGAACTTGGGAGGCTCGAACCGGTCCCAAGGCGAGCGTGTCAATGTTGACAACCGCAAGTGGCATACAGAATGCTTACATATTCAATCGATCTTTCATCGACTTAACAAAGGAACGGCTGACCGGCACCTTGTCGCCGTTGGTCAGCTTAATTTGATAGGTGTGGTTAAACCACGGTTCGACCTCAGAAATGGCGGTGATATTAACGACAATACTGCGATGTACCTGCATAAACTGATCTTCAGACAATCGTGTCATCAGCCAGCTTAACGTCTGGTGCGTGTGGAAGCGACCCTCATTGGTCGTCAATATTAGCTCACCATTTTCAACGAAGCCAGCGAGAATGTCCCCCTGCTTAAGAACACGTGTCTTTTCGTTTTCGGTTATTGAAATCATCCCCAGTTGCTTACGCGGCTTGGTTTTGGCAACTGGATTGGCTTCTTCACGAAGCTGAAGCACCTCGTCAACTCTTGATAACGCCTGATTGATTCGTTGTTGCTCAAATGGTTTAAGCACGTAATCGACCGCATTGATGTTAAATGCACGAACCGCATAATCATCATAGGCAGTTGCCACGACCACTAACGGTGGATTCGCTAACTGATCAAGTTTGTTCGCCAAATCAAAACCGTTTTCGTTGTTCAAAGAAATATCGAGAAAAACGAGGTCACTGGGAGTAGTTAATAATTGTGTCAACGCCTGGCTAATTGATTCTGCTTGAGACACCTGATCAACCAGTGAATTCTGCTTAAGCAAGTATTCTAGCTCGTTACGCGCGAGCGGTTCATCATCAACGATTAAGACTTTCATGAATTGCCTCCTGCTTATTTGGAATTGTTAAACTTACCGTCGTGCCAGTCGAAGATGTTTTAAAATGTAGCTGACTGTTTGGACCATAAAGCCCCACCAGCCGCGCATTCAAGTTTTCCAACGCTGTACCACTACCATTCGTAGAAGTTACCACTTGATGACCAAGTTGCGGTAAAACATCTTGGTCAATCCCGAAACCATTATCGCTGACACTAATCTCAGTCGCATAGCGCTGGGCTTCAACTTTTACCCACACCCGATTACCGTATCGTCGATCATCAAACGCATGTCGAATCGCGTTTTCAACCAACACTTGAATGGTAAACGGTGGAATCAATACTTCATCATCCGATGGCGTATCAAACGTAATATCGTATTTATCTGGAAATCGCGTTTGTTCCAGCGATAGGTATGCATCAACATGTTCGCGTTCCTGCCGCAATGGTATTTCCGTTTGACGGACACCTTGCAGGTTTGTTCGGAAGTACGTCGATAATTGCAATAACAGAGTGCGTGCCTTGTCAGCATCCGTTCGCATCAACGCAGATATCGTATTGATTGCATTAAAGAAGAAGTGAGGATTGACTTGAGCTTGTAAGGACTTAATTTCGGCATCCTTGACGAGCTTAGATTGTTCCTCAGCAGCCCCTAATGCCAACTGGCTAGAAAAAATTGAGGCTAGCCCCGTTGCCAACTGTTCCTCAACCGGCGTTAAATCTTTCGGATTGGTAAAGTACATCTTCAGCGTACCCACAACGTGGTTTTGGACGACTAGTGGAATCACCACTGCGGCCGCCAACGGACATCCTGGATGCGGACAGCCAATTTCGGCCTTAGAATGAGCAATTCGCATCTGACCGGTCGCAATGACCCGTTTGGATAAATCTGTCTTGATTTCTTTTTCGGGAATATGGTGGTCACTCCCCGGCCCCACATGAGCCAAAACATCCGTCGTATCCGTAATGCCGATTGCATCAAAGTTCGTATACTTACGAATGATGCTTGCGACCTGTTGTGCATTGGCTTCGGTTAAACCGGAACTAAAAAATGGCAATGTCCGGTCTGCCAGTTCCAACACATCGTGCGTTTGCACGGCCCGCAACTGCTCTTCCTGCCTAATGTAAGCTGAAATGACTGACATAAAGATAGCCGTTCCGGCACTATTTAAAATCATCATGGGGAAAAAGATGAGTTTTACTAAACTGAATCCAGAGGCACTAAAAATGAAAATAAAAAGCATCTGGACTGATTCCATCATCAACCCAATCAGTGCCGACGTCGTCATGCTTGGATATCTGCTCTCGTTGAGATAACGTTTGCCAATCATCCCAGAAAGAAAACCAACAATAATCGAACTGAAAATATAAAACAGATCGGATCCGTTTCCCTGAATCACACGGTGCACACCGGCAATCAACCCAACCACCGTTCCGACCAGTGGCCCACCAACTAAGCCGGACACCGTAATCGCTAAGGTTCTCGTGTTAGCGATTGAATCAGTAGCTGGTAGACCAGTTAGCCAAGTTGTTGACACCAACGTGTTGTGGGAAGTAATTTCAACCCCCGTTAAGTTTGAAATAATCGCAAAAACAGCGAAAATGAGAATCAACATTCCCTTCGCTGTCCATGTATCGTCAGCCTTTACTAATTGTCTGAAATAACTGACATTCACCAAAAGAAAGGCGAGGATAATGATCAGTCCAACCCGCTGCATCAGTAACAAAAATAGCGTTAACATGATTTCTCCTTGTCTCTTAAACCTTCATCATTATTGTTACTCATTTGTGTCCCATTAAATTATACCCGCGCAAAAACTTGTGAAACAGAGGCAACTTTAAAAACGTTTGTGTGTCGGGCTTAAAGAGCATATATTAATATTATTCGATTGGTGGTGAGCAAATTGACTCAAAGTACTCCAAAAAATCCGGCAAGTGTGCAGGCTCTTTTCACCCGCATCGCGCCGGATTATGACCGCATGAACAACATTATTTCCCTCGGGTTACAACACACATGGCGGCGATATGCCATGCGCCAAGCCCACTTTTTACCTGGCGACACGGTCCTCGACTTATGTTGTGGGACAGGTGATTGGACGGTTTCGATAGCCAATAGCATTGGCCGCAATGGTCAAGTCATTGGTGTTGACTTCAGTCAGGCAATGGTTAAGCTGGCTCAACAAAAAATTGCCGATAATAATTTAACGAATGAGGCGACCGTTTCTTTTGGTGACGCACTTCACTTGCCCTTTCCCGACAACAGCTTTGACCTGATTACAATCGGTTTTGGTATGCGTAATTTAGCAGACTTAAACGCCGGTTTAACGGAGATGCTACGCGTCTTACGTCCTGGTGGTCAGCTCGTGTGCTTGGAAAGTTCTCAACCAACCGCGCCAATTATCAAGCCCGTTTGGCAATGGTATTTCGGCACCGTCATGCCGTGGTTAGGGGCCGTATTTGCCCATGCTCATGATGACTACGATTATCTTCAGCGGACTACTCAGGCATTTGCCAATTATCAAACGTTGGCCGAAGCATTTGAGACAGCCGGCTTTGAAGAGGTCCATTACCGTCGCTTTACGTTTGGCGCGGCGGCTTGTCATACTGGAATCAAACCAACTAAGTAGTCGTTTACTAATGTGACAAATTTCGTTAAACTGAAGCCATTGTATTAATAGAAAGGATGGCGCTCGTGTCAGAAGATCGGTATTATCAGCCCAAAGATAGCAAGGATGCAATGCGGTACATTGAACGGTTATTCAACCGTTACAAGGATGCCCCGATTACGCAAGAACTCGTTGATTATAATCACAATTTAACGGCTGCCTTACGCAGTGATATTGCTCAAGCAGCCTTGGCTGAAAATGCACCACAACGTCATGACGCGGCCATCAACATGGCAGATGAAATGGACAAGTGGGCCCGTACGCGAGCAGCTGGGCAGCCATTTCACGGACAGTTAAAACACTTCAAGTTCGTCGGCGAAGCGGCAACGCCACGGTTCAAAGCACATACAGTCAAAAACCATCAACGTGGCAATTTGCGGGCGTCACGCCATTAACGTATTCACATAAAAATCCTGTCGATTAGTTCTCACTAATTAACAGGATTTTTTGATTATCGATTTTTGTGAAAATGATTGCGATTTCGCCCGCTTTCGGTTGTCCATTTTTGAACCCTGCTGTGGGGACCGGATTAAGCCTGAAAAGCACAGTCTTATTCCTCGACTTCAAGCCGCACAACCCACGTCTTGAAGCTCGTCCCGTGCTGTAAATTCGGCAAAAGCAACCGAATTAACACCACCGACACAGCAGGATTCAACACTACCAACCTACAGCTTCTTAAACATTTCCTTTCAGCATCATCAAGCAAGATTCTTAACGAAGGAGCGAATCGGCAAATCACGGCCAGTTGACTATACAATTTAGACGAACCATAGCTAAAAACAGCAATGCATCATCGTCTAAACCAAGGAAGAGATACTTGAAACTTCTATGTGAGCCGAAGGGCGGCAGCATTGATACCGATCCGTGAAAGTAACGTTAATTCGGTAGTTTTCCCGAATTTAGGTTACGGACGGTCGTTAAGACTCGGCACTCCACGAGGCTTGACGACGAGGTGAAAGACCGTGAACTTCGGGCTTGAGCCGGTCCCTCGGCGAGTGTGTCAATGCTGCCAACCGTAGGTGTACGCGCAATGACTAACTTAATTGTAAGATTAAGGTTTACTACCTGGTTTGCCAAAGAGCAAGTTGGTGACTAGCTTGTAGCTACGAATTGTGGTGTGAATTTGGTGATGATTGGTATTGTTCATCAAAATCTCGTGATACTGCGGCACAATGCCGCGAACAAGGTAGCGCAAAGCCTGTGCCTGCACAATAGGCACTGAATTGTCCGTATCTTCGCCATTAGCGGAACCATAAACATTAAAGATTTGTGCCTGACTATTGGCCCACAAATTGTTGCGATCTGCGATCAACTGACGATAACTGTGTGATGAACGTTTAGGCTTTCCGCTAGGCAAAACATCTTTAGGCCGATCAATACTTTCATCGACCGGTGCACTCAACAATACCATCTTATGCAACTTTGGCAATCGCTTATCGTTACCATAGCGGATCAGTTGAGTAACCATCGCACTACCGCCCCATGAATGGCCAACGGCATTGTATTCGTTAACGTGATAACGACGTTTGAGCAACATCAGAATTTGATTGAGCCACTTTGCCTGTGGTTGATAACTATTCCCTAGATTGCGGTCAAACGTAACTTGAATGAGCGGATTAATATCCGTTTTTTTAAGGTGACCGATCACGTGAATGCGGCCAAAGAAGTCGACATTGATTCGCATCACTTTGCCTGCAGTACGTTCACCCTGCATATAACCGATCATAGCGTTAAACGAGTTAGCCGAAGTGGCCCAGCCAGGCATGAAGATGGTCGGCGTGTGCGTTTGGATAACACTCTTGTTAACTTCGCTACTCTCCAGTGGTTCGGCAGTCACGCCAATGCTGGTTACTTTATGGAACAACACAAAACTTGCGCCCAGCATTAAAACGAGCGCACTGGTAATTGTCCAAATCCGTCGGTGCACGTGCAAACCTCCCCATCGCTGATGTTTCCCACTCAGCCGTTTATTTCTAATTAACTTTAACGCTTTCGAATCCTTGTGACCAGTCGCAACGCGTGACTTAACAGCAAATTAAGTTTGCCACAGTGAGAATAACCAGCTCGTTTACAAACCGTCAGCTAACAACTATTCTGTTTTTTCGAAATAGCGAGCATTATTTTCTGAGTTTTTCTGATCAATCATCTATACTGTTGCCAAACATATATTGAGATTGAATTGGAGGGGATCATTATGACACAACCCGTTGTTGCAATCGTTGGTGTTGGTAAAACTGGCTTGGCTCAAGCCCAGGCCGCACTTTTTGGTCGGCAAGGTTTCCAAATTGCGCTGCTATCCCGCGATGAAAATATCCTAAAACAAACTGCTGACGATCTTCAACATCAGCAGATCAACGCTACTATTTTTCCAGTTGATCTGACAAAGGCGGACACTATTGACGAAGCGTTTGATCAAGTCAAACAGTTGGGTCAACTGACGGCCGTCATCTTTAACGCCACATTCCGTCCTGGCATTAAGCCACGAGCACTCACGGCTGAGACAGCTGAAACTGGCATGCTGATCGGTGCAGTTGCGCCGGTAGCGGTAGCCCACGCAGCCATTCCTGCCCTACTTGAAAGTTCACAACCAACGGCTTTGCTATTCACTAACAGTATTGCGGCCACCAAACCATCAACTGGTGCGCCTCTGCAAAGCATGGAAAAAGCGGCAATGAAGAATTTTGTCCTAGCCCTCAATCAAGATTTGGCAAAAACTAACATCTTTGCTGGCCAAGTGACCATCAATACCTACGTTCGTGAAGGTCACCGTGAAAATCAGGATCCCGTTAACATTGCGAAGGCCTACTACAAACTATTTACAGAGCGTGAGCCCGTTGATTTGGCCTATCACGACCTCATTAAAGAAGATTATTAATTTGTACCGTTACACAAAAAAGGTTCAAACGCAGATTATTGTGTTTGAACCTTTTTCGTTTATTTAATTTTTTCGGTGCGTAACAAATACAAGTCGAATCAAAAGCCAAACGTCGATAACAGCTGCAAAAATATAAACTAAGCCATACAGCGTAAATGTCACCAGCGCTGAGCCACCATTTGGCGAGCCATGTGAAGCCCACGCACTGTTGTACTCTGTTTGCGCAAAGGATTCACCGTTTTCGTCATAGGCACGACGGATAAACGTCCGGTTATCAACAGTTTTTCCCTGTCGTCGTAGTTGGCGCCAGCGACTAACACTCGCGCGGGCAAACGGATAAAGTAATAACCAATTCACAAGATTGCCATAATCAAACGCCGTAAGTGTGTAAAATAAGCCACCAGCTGGTTTCAAATGCGCTACCAAGGTAAAAAAGGCAAAGAAGATCAGTCCCAATGTATAGGAAATTACGAGCTGTAGCCACTTATTCATACCCGTCACCTGTCTCTAAAAGTCTTAAAATAAATTCATTTGTTCAGAATCATCTGACGCCGCATTACTAGAGTCGTCAATAGCCACCGTTTGATCTGCAACTGTCGCTAACGGGTTCACTTCGGACCGTTTGCCGATCGGATTTTCCCCATTCATGGCATCCATTGTTTGGTTCAACAGTTCATCCACAAACACGTTACCAGAATTATCAGCGTGCCCCTTCGTCCACTCAAATCGTAGATGTGGAAAGGCGGTCAACTGGTCGCTCATTGCTTGCCACAGCTCTTTGTTGGCCAGTGGCGCACCGTTACTACGTGCCCATCCCCGTCGTTTCCAACCGGCTAACCAACGTTTAGTAATCGCATCCAGGACATATTTTGAATCCAACACGGCCAAAATTGGTTCTCTGTTCAAACCCGACTGTTGTAACGCCTGTAGCGCCCGCAATAAGCCAGTGATCTCCATTTTATTGTTGGTCGCACCAAACTCACCCAGTGAATCGTAATATTGCATGCCGTCTTTTTTAATCAGGTAAGCCCAAGCAGCCTTATCACCTTGACGCACGTGACCACCAGCAACATTACCCGTGTTCCGAGAACCACCGTCAGAATACATGACGATTTTTTCTGTTACTGGTTGACTGGTCATCGTATGTTGCCGTGTAGAGGCTGCCGCTGGCTTGTGGCCTGACGCGGTGTATTGTCCGCCGGCGTTCAACCATTGTTGAGCAGCATCGCGTGTTGGAAAACTCTTGTATCGTGCTCCAGCCATCCCGTCAACTTGCTGTTTGGCTGCTGCCCAAGTCGTGAAAATCCCCGTCTTGCGGCCATGTGCTACTGCATAAAACTTTTTTCCTGCCATAATTACCTCACTTTTTTGATGCAGCTTGCCAACGTCGCCACAGTTTTTGTTGGACAACTGGCATTGGATAATGATCAAACGCCGATTCAGCCACAATTTCACCTGCAAACAAACTGATGTCTGGCACGGCCGATAACTCTGCAGAGACCAGTCGAATTTGCCACTTTAGATGGGTAAACGTGTGTGTCACGGCGCGACCACCAATCAATGCCAATGAAACCGGAATTTCCGTTTCCGTTTCGAACGCCTGCTCAACTCGTGACACAACATCGGGGTCCATCAGGTCTGTTTCCTGCTCATCATCCTTTAACAAATCGCTGACCTTAATCAGTGGAAAGGTCCATAAGTTTGCCAGTAATCCCGTCGATGATCGTTTGGTCATTAAATACCCAGCAGGTGTGTGAATGACTAGTGCAACATAATCGACTGGCACTGGCCGTGGCTTTGCCGTTTTAACCGGGTAGTCAAGTACGTGCCCTGTTTCGTATGAACGGTCAAACGCCTTTACCGGTGAGTGCGCAACATCCGGATTCTTCGCTGTCATGTAGCTACTGCCCAAGTCCATAATTGCTTGGTTAAAATCCCCAGGTCGCTGTGGATCAATAATTCGATCAATCGTCTCAGCAAAAATTGAGCGAGTTGCCGGCTTGGTGATATCGGCATCAATCATCAGCAAACGCCCAAATACTCGAAAGGCGTTTCCATCGACTGCAGCCACCGGTTCGCCAAACGCAATGCTGGCAATCGCGCCCGCTGTGTATGGACCAATGCCAGTCAGTTCCTGCAAACCCGCTGCCGTTGTCGGCCATTCGCCATGCCGGTCGTTGACGATTTCCTGTGCCGCCCGTTGCAGATTGCGTGCCCGAGAATAGTAGCCAAGGCCCTCCCATGCTTTCAACAATTGCTCCGGTTTGGCCGCAGCCAAATCATTAATTGTGGGAAACATGCTCATGAAGCGTTCATAGTAAGGAATAACCGTATTCACTTGCGTCTGTTGCAACATAATTTCCGATACCCACACGTGATACGGATCATGATCTCGCCGCCATGGTAAATCCCGTTTATTTTCGTCATACCAGTTTAATAATGTTTTTCGAAACGCTGCAATCGTTTCTTCTGACCACTGTTCCATTGCTGCGCTCCCATCCGTTTGTTAGTGCTGTTATCTTAGCATATTTCAGCTAACTGATGTGTATTCGTTAGTTTAATCAGTTTGAGAATACACATTGGTATTAGGAGTGTAGCCAGACAGGGACATAGTTCTGTGATAGCAGTACTTAGCGGCGGATTTTGCCGCTTAGTATTGCAGGGCGACTTCAGAGACGGTTTCTGGCTCTGAATCGAGGTCGAAGACCGCAAAGCGGGCTGAGACCGTTCCCACAGAACGGCCGTCCCTGTCTGGCGGAACGGTTAGCCAAAAAGTTTAACGTTTTTCATCTCTCAAGCACAAAAAAAGACGCTCAAATTAGAAGCGTCTTTGGATAGCTATCATATTAAAGCACAACAGTTGCCACTTCTAATTCGTCGTTAGCCTGATTTACCGCCCGCCGAATCTGCGCATGATCGTGATGGTCTGACCCCATCACCAATACATCAAACGAAAAATCAGTGCAATACACTTCTTCCGTTAACCGGGCCAGATTGCTGCCCCGCTTGATGGAAACTTTCACGTTCTTGGCACCCATCGCCTTAGCAACATCACTTAAATCTGTTGCAAACTTATCAGCCTGATTGTGTTGTTTGCGAACGTATCTTGGGTTCAATGCATTAAAAACACTTAAATTATCATCATCTATCCATACAATAATGTTGAGACTGGCGTTATCATGAACTGCCGTCTGTAAAGCATAATCAAACGCGTCAATATTTTCTGTGGCCGCGTTTACCACAACAGAAACCATGTCGAAACGAGTTGCTTCTGCTAAATCCATAGGATCACTTCCGTTTAAAAAATGATTGTTTCTCTCGGAAACAAAAATGAGTATAGCACCTATTGTTTCCAAAAGAAACATTTCGCGGTAAAATAAATATATTAATTCAAATGGAGGCATGGATATGGACCATTCACGTGCACAAGAAATCAACGACCTTTATACAGGTCTGCTCAATTTTGAAACGGCCAACCACCCGTTTGACATGCGTTTTCAGCAAGCAATGATGATGCACAAACGTTTTGGTGGCGGGCCAAGAGAGATGGGCCATCATAATCATCATGAACAACATAATATGCAAGACTGGGCCAATCATATCGACCAGCACTTCCGCGGACCCCTTCGCGATGTCATGGAAACAATTCAAGCACATCCCCAAATCAATGCACATGGGATCAGTGACGCCCTCGACATTTTACCAGGCACACTATCCAAATATCTAAAACGCCTAATCTCACGACGCTTGGTCGATGAGCAAACCAATCCAGAAAATCGACGAGAAAAGTTTTATAGCTTAACGGATGCCGGCACATGGCTACTGTCCTTAGCACATGGAATTCAGGACGATGACAAAGAAGCAAAAGAAAATGTGGCCGACGAGTTTTCACCAGAGGAACAAGATGTTATTGTCCGTTTCTTGGTGGCCATGCGTCACCGCAACGATAATGCTGACTCAAACCGAGCCACTGACGATGGCAATGCAAACAAATAACCATCAACGGTTAAGCGAGCCTAACCTGTTGATGATTATCGACACAAAATAATTTTTTTAGTCGGCATAAAGTGGCGTTGAAAGGTAACGTTCACCATTATCAGCGGCTAACGCCAGCACTTTATGACCTGTGCCTAACGTCTTAGCCCTCTCAATGGCCGCCCAAACGGCAGCACCTCCAGAGAAGCCCAACATAATGCCTTCTTGACGTGCAATTGACCGGGCAGTAGCAACAGCGTCATCACCAGTTACGTCTGTCACGCTATCGTACACGTGGGTGTCCAAAACATCAGGCACAAAGCCAGTTCCGATTCCTTGAATTGGGTGTTTGCCTGGCTGACCACCGTTCAAAACAGCTGACGTAGCAGGTTCAACCCCAATAATTTCAACATCTTTGTTAGTCTCACGTAAGAATCGTCCAGCACCTGAAATTGTGCCGCCAGTACCAATTCCGGCAACAAAAACATCCGGCGTGCCATCGAAATAGTCAACGATTTCAGGACCAGTCGTCTCGTAATGTGCCTGTGGGTTCAACTCATTAATGAATTGTCCCAAACGGAAGTAGCCGCCTTCCTTGAGCTTGTCGTTCACCAAGTTAATGGCACCAGTAATGCCTTCGCTACCAGGTGTTTCAATCAATTCGGCGCCGTAAGCTTTCATAATTTGCTTTCGTTCCTTACTAGCAGTATCTGGCATTACTAAAACTGCATGATAACCCTTAGCGGCCGCTACCGCAGCAATGCCAATCCCTGTGTTTCCAGAAGTAGGTTCGATTAACGTCATATCTGGTGTCAAAGTGCCAGCTGTTTCTGCTGCTTCGATCATTTTTAGAGCCACCCGGTCCTTCACTGAACCAGCCTCGTTAAAAAATTCCAACTTCACATAAACATCAGCGGCACCATCTGGCACCGAACGTTGAAGCTTAACAATGGGTGTGTGACCGATATAATCTAAAATATTTTCTTTTTTAATCATGTTGATGACCTACCTTTGTATTTGTTTGAGTATCTTCTAAATGCGTAACCGGTTCATTGGGATGCCATGTGCGGACAACCTTTGCGGGATTACCGGCAACGGTACTGCCTGTGCCAACGTCGTGGAGCACAACAGCGCCAGCACCAACTTTAGCGAAGTCATGAATCTTAATGTCGCCCAACAATAATGCGTTTGCGCCAAGGAGCACATGACTGCCAACTGTTGGATGTCGTTTGCCCGGCTGATCATGACGTGACCCTAATGTGACACCATGAAGCATTGTAACGTCATCGCCAATCACTGCCGTGGCACCAATCACAACACCCATGCCGTGGTCAATAAATAGTCGCTCGCCAATGGTTGCTGCTGGATGGATATCCACACCAGTATGATGGCGCGTCCAATGACTAACTAGCTCAGCAAGCAATAAATGTTGTCTGATCCACAGCCAATGCGACAATCGATAGCCGACCAATGCCTGATATCCTGAATAAGTCAGCACCACCTGCCAACGCGTTCGTGCCGCCGGATCTTCCTTGATAATACGGTCAACCGTTTTAAACATGGCAACCTCCCTTCCGTTACTGATAATTATGCGTTCCTATGGGGCGCAGATGAACAAAAAAGCATTCACCACACCTGTCCTGGCCCTAGAACCAAGCAGATGGGTGAATGCTAACAAAATTTTCTTGATGACGATTGTCGAATGCCAATTACGGCATAAGCAATCCAGAGGTGTTAGCGGTTTCTAGACTTCCCCATAAACTTGGTCGGTTGATCAATCCGCTACAACAGTTCATGTTCATCATCGCTAACACCTCTTCCATGAATTTTATAATAGTAGTATACGTGCTTATCTTTTGTAAGTCAACGATTTGCATATTTCCCGTCAAACGTCCTGGCTAACGTTTTAGCATCCCTGGCGCGTATAATAAAGCCAAATTCAATGTAAGGTTTGTGAACAAATATGAGCTTAGCTTTCTTTATTGGTATTTTGATCTTAGCCGTTATTGCCGCTGAAATCATTTATAACCAATACCCCGCAATTCCACTCGCGTTCTATCAAATCGCGGCGGGGATTGCGTTATCATTTGTCACTTTTTATCATCATTATCAATTTGATCCAAAGCTTTTTCTATTTGCGATTATTGCACCCATTATGTTTAATGACGCGCAGGAAACGTCAAATAGTCGGCTACGGCGCAACTTTTCTGACACGCTGTCACTCGCAATCCTCCTCGTGATTACTACAGTCATTGTCGTTGGTTTCGGTGTCCACTGGATTTACCCAGCGTTTGCCTTACCACTCGCGTTCATGTTAATTTCGATTGTCAGTCCAACCGACGCCACGGCGGTCAGCTCAATCACCAAGAACTTGCAACTGCCATCCGGGTTAATGGAAACGCTGAAAAGTGAGTCACTATTCAACGATGCTTCTGGTATTGTGGCCTTTGACTTAGCATTAACAGCCTTTTCGTCCGGTAACTTTTCACCTGCAAGTGGTGTGCTGACGTTTTTGGAAACCTTCTTCGGTGGAATCATAGTTGGTTTGATCCTTGGCTGGGCGATTGTTGGCTTAAGAATTGGATTAATTCGGTGGAATGTTGATAATGCATCTACTAGCGTGCCCATTCAGCTATTGACACCGTTTTTGATTTATTACGTTGCTGAAGAACTTGGCGTTTCCGGCATCTTAGCCGTCGTTGCAGCAGGTTTAATTCATGGTATTGAACGCAATCAGTTGCACCTGACCTCTACAAAAATGCAGGTCGTTAGTTCAAGTGTCTGGGGACTGCTCACCGATATTTTAAACGGATTTGTGTTTGTCCTGCTTGGCGTGAGTCTACCAACCATCATCGACAACTTGTTCGCTAAGCACCAAGTTTCGATCCTAATTTTGCTTGGTTTAGCTGTCGGGATTTACCTGCTGATGATTGCGATCCGATTCCTCTGGATCCGGCGTTTTCTCAACTTACCATTCCGCAAGGACCCCAACCAGTCCGCAGCTTTACTAGCATTGAGTGGCGTTCACGGCACCGTCACATTAGCGATGGCTTTCTCATTGCCATTAACACTACACGGTGCGTCCTTCCCGATGCGTAATGAACTTATCTTCATCTCTGCCATCATCATCTTGATCAGTTTAGTCGTTCCTTTATTCACAATTCCGTTCATTTTGCCTAAACAGGATGACGATAATAAAGAGGACTTCCAGGTTTCACACCAAAACATGCTGGACTATGCGATTGCCTGGCTGAAGAATAACGTGCCAAACAACTCCGCCCGTCACACCGTCATCGAAACATTGGTTGATGAGAAAGGCACCTTACATCGACCTGACAGAAAGACCGTTTCGGCCCTCTTTGACGGTGCTGCTCAAGCGGAAGCAGACGCCATCAACAATGAAATTGAAAATGGTAATCTCAACACCAGCGAACAACAAATATACCGTAAATACCTGTTAATGATCACCAGTCGGCGAGCCAACGCCACCGTCAGCACCCAAGTTAAATTACGATTGAAGTTTGTATTGATGCGTCTACTTCACCCTGGCAAACAACGCCAGATTCGTAAGCGAGGCCGACAAATGTACAAGCAACACCTAGCCTCCTATCAAAGCGAATCAGATCAAACAACTACGGTCATTGACGCGCCAGTCAATACCGTCAGAGACGTTACTCCAGCTGCAAAGATTGAGACAAGTAGCGCACCAATCAACAATGCCGTAGTTACGAGTGCCGCTCAAACAGGTGCGACCAACCCAACTGCAGAGAGTGTTGCGGCATCAGTATCTATCCGCTCGGCCAACGTCTCAACTAGTCTTAGCGGTGAAGAGGCCGTCTCTAGTGCCACTGCTGAAGCATTGACGAAGAATGACACGGCGTCCACCAACGCCCTCATTCAGGTTCTCCATGATAATCCTCACGCTGCTCGTTCCTACACGCGCCGTTTGATGCAAACCATCGAAAAACTTGGCAACGACGCTGCCATGGAGTGGCTGTTCAACCAGGATATTACCCGTGACCCAGCAGCTATCAACGCTGTTCGTGATTCTTACATTAAGCGGTCGCAACGATTCAGTCGTGATCAAACGGATCAAAGTGAGGCCATCAACTCGCTTTTCCTATCCGCCTTTCAGGCTGAGTATCAGTATATTCAAGACGCGCTCAGTGCAGACGAAATCTCAATGGATATGGCCAAAATATTGCGGGAACAAGTATCTTACGATCAAATGGTCTATATGAAAAATGCGGAAAGCGACAGTTAACTTTTCCTTCGAACCTTCTAAGAACAAAAGAACAGCCAATCTGCTGATGTGATTTCAGCAGGTTGGCTGTTTTACTGTCTTTTAACTTTCAATTGGTTCACTGCCGTTACGCTGACCGAAAACGCCGTTCCATGTGGACCGGTCTCAGCCTCCTAAAACCCGGAGTCTTTAACCTTGATTATGAGCCGAAGTGCCCGTCTCATAAGTCATCCCGCACCACTAAGCGGCAAGGTTCCCGCCGCCAAATGGTGCCGACACGGAACTCTTTCTTCGGTCAGCTCCACTCCTATAGTCAATATTTCAGCGTTCGCTGTTTTACCTATCAAAAAGGTAAACGAAAGTTAGCCGAAACTCGCTACTATGCCAGCTGAAGGGCGCCAGCATTGACACCAAGTCGTGAAAGTAGGTGGTTTTCCCGAATTTAGGTTACGGACGGACGGCAAGACTCGATGGTTTACGAGGCTTGGCGGCGAGGTGAAAGACATCGCACTTCGATGGCTTGAACCGGTCCCACGACGAGTGTGTCAATGTTGGCAACCGTAAGCGGAAGCGCGCACCATCATCCTACAACCCGTCAGTAATATTGTTTGAGGAACGTAATTGCTCAACGAGATCATCACGGATGTGTTCACTGGTAAAACGCTGCATCGGCGTCCACTGGTGACGTTCTTTGAATGGCACGGGATAAGCCGCAATAATGGCCACCATCAGATTGTTTTCAGTTAGAAATAATTGTCCCAAACGCTCGAATTTGCTCTTCGTATGTTTGCCAACCCGCCATTCATGGGGTTTACCATCGCCGCTCACAACATATTTACCACTATCATCAGTCGTCATCGGAATACCGACAAACCGTGTCACTTCGTACTTACCCTTCATTTGTTAATCCTCCAAATTATCTATTTTGATGTTACCACATCGTTTTCAAAAAAATTTCAATTAATTGGTTCACATTGGTCAAAAAGGACTACCATAGATGGTGATCATAAAAGAAAGGGAGGCTGATTTCAACATGGCACAAGCAGTTGAAATGACAAAGTTACTAGATCAACCAATGAACGAAGTGTTTGACTGGAGCGACAGCACCCTACCGATTCGCGACGCAGTATGGAACCACTACATGGACGAGGATACTCACGACACCAACAAAACGGCCGACGAAGTAGCACCTTATATGTCCATGAAGGACGACGAACTTAAGGCAGCGGTTGAAAAGTTGTTAAAGAAGTAGTCGCGAACGACAATTAAACATTCCATTAATAAATACCAGTCAGACGAATTTATCGTTCATCTGACTGGTATTTTGTTTGTCTATCTAATGCTTCTTGTGTTTGTGAATAGTTGCAGGGTCTGGCACAGTAGCCACGTCAGTATCAGTAATGCTGTACCGATGACGCATCAAACGTTCAATGCGTTCACTCAAACCATAACTGTCCAAAATATTCATATCTGCATCTACATAGATCATCACGTCTAGTGTCACAAGATTGCCGTTGTAGTGTGCCTTTAATTCGCCCACGCCACGGACACCGTCCACATCTTCAATTGCATCACGATACGTGGCCTCCATCCGAGGATCAAAGTAATCCGCCAAATTAAGACTGCTGTCTAAGAAAATCTTCAAGCCAGCAAATAAAATAAACAAGCCAACCACAACACTGGCCACGCCATCCAGCCATGAAATGTTAAACAATAATGCCCCGGCGATTGATACAAACGTTCCGATACTGGTAAAGGCATCGCTTAAACTATCTTGTGCAGAAGCCGTTAATGCAGCATTTTTCAATTTTCTGCCTGCTTGCCGATTCAAATACCATACGATCAGCATGATGACACTGGCAATAGCTGCCCCAATCAGCGCCACTGGTTGCGGAACGACACGCGTATCCGGATTAATAAGTCCCCGAATGCCGCTATAGATAACCTGCAGGGAAATACCAAGCATGATGACGCTGGTAACCAAAGTAAAAATCGTTTCAGCACGAAATCGCGTAAAACGAACCCTTTGCATCGTTCCCATAGTTTGTTTTTGTTTAGTCATTTCGACACCACGATCAAATTCATCGTCGTCAGTATCCCTAGCAATGTGCAAACCAAGCATCAACAATAAACTAGATATAATCCCCGAAAGATTGTTAAACGCATCCGCACGCAAAGTTTGCGATTGACTTATTGCCGCCAAAGCATATTCAATAACTGAAATTGAGACATATGCCACAACATTCAAGCTCAAATGTCGCATCGCTCCGCCCAATTTGCTAATTTCGGCTGCCTGCGTTTGTAACCAATTTCTTTGTTCTCGTTCTATGTGTCTTCCAATATGATTCTTAATGATTGTCGCGCTCCATCTTTTACTTTCGCTATCCAGCTTAGCGACTTTAAAGTATTGAAACAAGTAAAGTGAGTTGCCACCTATTTTAAATAAAATGCTAATTAACTTTGTCGCTTTCGTGCACAAAATTATGCAAACTTTCAGTGAAACGACTACAATAATAATTGTAATTGAGATTTGTGTTATGAATTTTCATAACCGCTGAAAGAGGTGAACATACATGGCAGAAGAATTCCCAGAAGGCCAAGAAGCCAAAGAAGAACGTCGTACCATCAATGTTGATGGTGTTGAAGTCACCCTGTTCGTTCGTGACGATAAGTTCAGCAAGTAATGTTTGTTTACACTAAATAAGTCCACCGAATGCCGTTTTCAAACGACGCCGGTGGACTTATTTTTTTACTTTTTTCAGATTTGAAAGCGTTCCGCCAGTCAGAGGCTCCGTTTCATGGGACGGTCGCAATCTTAAATTAGTTCCGTTTACATAACAAAATTTGATGACTTAGTAATGGACGCGAATGAGCGCATCAGTAGCTGAAGGGCGTCAACACTGAAACCAAGGCGTGCAAGAATTGTAAATTCGAATGGCTTTCTCGAATTTACAACACGGACTGTCATGAAGCCTCGGTTTCCCACGAGGCTTCATGGCGAGGTGAAAGGCTTTGGGTTTCAGGAGTCTTGAACCGGTCCCACGACGGAGTTTCATTATTGACAACCACAAGCGACATCAATCAGCACCTTCAAGCTTCCAACTTGATAAATATTCAATATGACTGAATTTTTTGTGCAATACAGCAAATCAAAGTTTATTTGCCATTCGGTTGTCTGTCAACGGCCAGTACCAGCAGCCCCGCGCCAACAATATCCGCGGCACACAACCACATAAACATGGCGGGATACGACGTGGCTTCAATGATTAAGCTACCTAGTAAAGGTCCGACAGCCCGACCAAAACCGCCTGCCAGACTACTGATGGACTGAATGGTTCCCCGGTTGCCTGGCGTCGCAAATTCATTTAGCCAAGCTGGAATCGTTGGCATTACGATCATTTCACCAAACGTCAGCAGTAGCATTCCCATCACAAAATTTATATAGTGCGGCTGGTGAATAATCATTAAAAATGAACATGCAAATACTACCGTACCGAAAATGACTTGATATTTCTTGCGTGGAAAGATGCGTGGCAGGATTCGGTTTCCAAATGGCTGAATCAGTACAAGTACAACAGCGTTCAGTGTAAACAATGCACTATACTCGGCCACACTAGCCCCGTGACTAGTCATGTATGTGGATAAATTAGTGTTCCACTGCGAGTATCCAATCCAAATCACAAAGAAAGCGAACGCAATCAAAATAATTGAACGAAACGCGCCATGGATTGGGTTGGAAACAACATTATTCGTCGGTCCTTTAACTGTCTGAGCATTTCCATCCTCCAGTTTGAAAATATCGATGAGGACAGCTAGACCAAACAAGATGCCAGGAACAAGAAACGTGAGGTGAATACTGATGGCGAACAGCACACCGGCACTCAAAGAGCCAACAGCCATCCCCACGTTGGCTGCGAGGAACGAATAGTTGAACATCAAAGGCTCATCAGCTTGCAAGATTGCAACCAGCCCGTTGAAGGATGCAAACGCCGTTCCGATACCTAGCCCATAAAAGATCAAAACAATCGGATACAGCGGCCAGGTTGGCGACAATGCAATAATTAATAATGACAATGAAGCAATCGTTTGACCAACAATAACTGGACCTTTATGACTCCATCGATCAAACAGCCGACCACCAATGACGTTGCCGACCATCGATGCACCTGAGAAAAACAATAACGTCGTGCCTGCCACTGACAACGGCTTTCCGAGAACCGTGTGAATATAGATCGTCGTAATTGGCATTACTAATCCGATTCCCATGTTGATCAACATGCTGATTAATAACACCCACTTGTGCTTTAACACATGACAAAACATCCTTCCGCAAGAACAGCGCATGTCAAACGCCTTCCATGAATCCGGTTAAACCGGTTGCTATCTATTATGGCAAAACAATAAATTTTTACAATGATCAATTCTCATATTGCCGGTATACCAATACTTTGAAATGGCTCTCAAAACATTTTAAAAGAATTTCTTAAGTTGGCGAGTTTTTCTTTTGTAAGCGGTTACGTTTCGTGTTACTATACTGGTGAGGAAAGGAATTACCTCCTCAGTCGACGCCTTCTCATAGAAACTGTGCCGGGTTGGTTCTTGGAACCACGGTTGACAGTTTGATTGCTACCCCGGCATTTTCAGCCGGTAGTCCGCAGGCCACGTAAAGTTATGATGTTGAAAGACATCTGTCGCGCATTGATGACGTAATTAGCCGTCCGCGCCAAAAGTCGGTGACTAGTAGGTTATGGTAGCTACTCGAATTAAAGCTCCAACAAGTTCTGTTTCATCTGTTTCAAAAGTTCTATACCAAAGTTTCAAGTTGAGCATGTGATGTTGGTTGTTTTTCAACTCTCTAAGCAGGCGATACCAATGACCAAGTTTGTATAACAGAAACTCGATGCTTTGAGTTTCCACGTTTCCCGTACCAAAACCGTAAAGGATTCACTTGGGAGGTGTATGGCCGATACAGAGTCATATGTGTTCCACGCGTAATACCGATACCGCCGTTTGCCTGTCGATCAAATGGTGATGAGCGGCCAGTGGTAATGTTGATTACTACTCCGCCCACATTAGCAGACAGTTTACAAGTGGGCAGGTAGGTCAGGACACGGCGTTACGTAAATTAAATATTGAGGTGTTAGCTCATTCCGAATTGTAAAACGAATGTCACGCCGATTGAGGATCTTTCCTTGATGTAACAGGTTCCGGGTAGAGAAGGCTCGGAGCCTTTTTTGTGCAACGATTCAAGTAATTTAAATAGCAAACTGCCACCCAATCGACCTTCTAGGTCAACTGAATGGCAGTTTGAAATAATCTTTTTTTCTATCGCCTTTCACTCAGGCATCAGCACTTTTGACAAATCTCAGATTGTCGCCTTTTAAGCCTTAGGTACATGAATAGTTGTCATAAACTGGTTGCCATCAATCGTTTGTTCAACAGTTATACCTTGTTTTGCCAAACGACGAATATTGCTCATGCCGATTCCCATGTGACCCCGCTTCGTTGATACGCCAACTTGAGAAGCCTTAGTCAGATCAAAAGTGACATCATGCGGAATCGTATTTGTGACTTGAAAGACGTTACATTTTTCGGACGGTGCGGCGCTTAACTTAACGTGTTTATCGCTTTCGAATGCAGCATCAAGCGCATTGTCAAGGACATTTCCAAAAATTCGAACAAGGTCAACAGAACGTTCTTCACGAAGTTTAATCTCTTCGTTGATGCGGACCTCAAACTTAATGTGGCGTTTTTCGGCTTCAAGTAGCTTTGAGTACAGTAATCCTTTTACGTAACCGCTGTTTAAATAACGTAGCCGTTCAATTTCGCCATCGCTGATGCTTTCAATCCGCTGATTATTGTCATGAGTAACCTGCGCAAAATAGTGTTGCAGCTCCTTGTCGTTTGAACGCCGAACAAAATAACTCAGGCCCAGTAAAATATTCTGATAATCGTGTGACACTTTATGCATTTCTTCATTCATCCGACTAACTGATGCATCATAACCGCGTAAGTTTTCTAACAACTGTTCACTGCGTGATTGTTCAAAACGTGATAATACAAGGTAATAATAAAAACCGCCTAGCAACATCCCTAAAATCATGGTGAGGTCGGTCAAAAATTGGAGCTTTTGGTCCAACGCCGCTGATAAAGAGACAAAGTAAACCATAAAGTAAATGGCAACTAACGTGTAGTCGGACCCATCCGGTCGCAAAACAACCAGCCGATCAATGACATGGTAACGTTTGTTTAATCGCCCTGCGATAAGACCGAATATTGGAAATAAAATCATTGCGAGCAGAACAGCCATTAATTGATTTAATTCCATTGCGAGATTAAACTTCTTGTCAAAGATGGTGCGTGTATAAATGGTCAATGTTGGTGTCAAAAAGAATTGAATGATGAGGCCAAGCACCCCGCCAACAAAACGGCGAAACGAGTCAAAAATCACTAATAATGGCACAACCGTAATCCAGTTAATTCTGGTAACCCAAGTCAACATTAAGCTATTAACGACAAAAAATGGCAAGATTGCAGGCACCCCTTTGGGCCATGTTGGTCCCGCTGCCATTAAACCTAGTCCCACAAGCTCAGCCACTATTGTTAGACCGAACCAAATCCATATTTGCCTTCTCGTTATTGTCTTGCGCATCGCAAAACAAAAAAATAGCCACGTCAGTAATGCACTTTGGCTCGTAATTATAAATACAATGGTGTTAAGCACATTGTCATCCTCTCAGTCATTGTTTCTATCATAATCATATACTTTTTTTAGCAGATTCAGCCGTTTAAAAGTGTCTTAAACACACATTTTATGTACTATCAGAAAGCGTGATCTAATGACATTTCAAATTTCTCCGCACACCCAGATCAGCCACGTCACTTTACGCGTTCACGATCTTGTCAAAATGACCAACTTTTACACACAACAAGTTGGTCTCATGGTCTTGCAACAAACGTCAAAAAATTCTGTTTTAACGATTCCAGGCGATGAACGCCCGCGGTTAACCCTTAGGCAAGGTTATGACACCATCCGTAACTTACAGACAACCGGACTTTATCACACGGCCTGGGTGCAACCAACACACCGTGCCCTGGCCAACACGCTACAGCATTATCAACAAAATCACATCCCTGTATTTTTAGCGGCCGATCATCGTTTTAGCCAGTCCGTATACGTTTGGGATCCAGAAATGAATGCTGTGGAAGTGTATTATGACTTTCCTCGGAAAAACTGGCTAGTGCTGCCAGATGGTCGCATGCCACAACGAACGATTACATTGGATACAGATGCGTTACTTCGCGAAGCAGACAGTCACTGGCAGGGCTTGGCTGTGGGCTCTAGGCTGGGGCACATTCATTTACGTGTCAGCCAGTTGTCAGTAAGTACGCGTTTTTACAAACAGACACTGGGATTTGACCTCAAGGATTGGTTGGTACCCCATGCTTCTTTTCTAGCCGCTGACGGTTATCACCACCACATCGCGTTGAACGATTGGCACGGTCCTTATCCAAAAATGGCCCCTAATCAAACCGGATTGATGGATTTTGACATTGATGTTGGTACACGTTCTGCATGGCAGGCACTACGTCAACAACTAACCGACCAACACTATCCATTTGAACAGCCGGACGAACAAATCCAACTTTCCGACCCAGATCTAAATACGCTCAATCTTGTCTTTGGTGAAGATCAATAATGCGGTCCACCTGAAAAAAGAGTAGCGTTTTCATCCAAAATAACGACTGTTTGGCCCACATTATGACGTAATCACAAACAGTCGTTATTTACGCTACTATTCTTTAAGTTAGAGGACAATACCTGCATCGCCACGCGCTATGCGGACGAAAGTTACATATTAATAGCTCCGCTCCATACTAGTACCAGCTAGGTTTTGCCCCATCCGTGTTAGGCTTGTTGACCCCTAATGAAGCGCGAATGTGTTTTGTCGGATCCGTGATTAAGCTTGTGACAACCGCAGCAATACTCTTACGGGACACTTCTGTACCTTTGAAGGCATCACCCTTGTTTGACAATTCATAATCAATCTCGTCTTGGTTTTGTAACCAAGCAGGTCGGATAATCGTGTAATCTAGGTCTGAGTCCTCAACCACTTTTGCGGCAGCCGCATATGATGGCAAATACCCATCATCCAACATTTGATGGTTCCATTTCCCGAACGCACCAGGCACTTCATCATAGATACCGAGTGTTGAAATCCATACCAGACGATTAACACCCGCTTCATTCATTGCCTTAACAACTTGTTGCGCTTGCGTTTCAATATTTGAACCTGCTAAATTGGCATAAACAACGTCCTGCCCCTTCATGGCTTGAGCAAGGTCGTCCGCGTTGGCCGCGTCTCCGGTAACCACTGTTTCTCGTTGTTCATCGCTAACTGCAATCTTTTCAGGATGGCGTAGAAACAGTGTCATCATTGCATCCGTTTCTGCCAATAACATGGTTTCAGTTAATTTCGCAATCTTTCCACCGGCACCTAAAATTAAAACATGTTGCATAATGAACCTCCTTAAATGGTCGTGTGATTTTCAATTTCAATTGTAATTATAAACATTACAATTGAAAGTTCAACTAAAACCACTTTTTTGCCTTTTAATAAAAAAAGTCCCATGCTCCAGATTTCCTTGCGGTAATCGGGCATGAAACGTTTCTTAAAAAGTTTTTATTATAGGAAAGTCTTTAGCATTTTTAAATCATCCTCAACCAGCGAACGTTTGCTGGGAAAACGACGGACATAAGACGGATGAAACAGCGGGAATAATGAATATGTTCGCACACTTGGCCTGAACTTTTCTACTGCTGCACGGAAAGTTAAAATCGGCATCTTCATTAATTCACCGTGAACTTGAGTGATTTTCATCTTGTTACCCAGCAAACGCTGCAAGCCAGTGTTCCCCAGCGGAACAAGTAACGTTCCGGCTGGCAAAGCCGCCAATTCATGATCCAATAATGGCGCAAATGCCTTCAACTCCGCCTGAGTTGGGCGTCGATCACGTTTGCGACCATTCTTCTCTGTAAATGGCCGTGCTCGAACGGCGCCAGTCATGTAGATTTCATCGCGAGTAAGGCCAAGCAATGCCAGCCAATCGTTCAATTCCGTCCCGGCTGGTCCCTGAAAACCGTGACTTAATTCTGCCTCTTTTGCCCCTGGCGCCTCACTAACAAGCACTAGTTTAGGCGTCAATGAACCTTCTCCAGGAACAAAACCCTCTAAATTTTCGTTAGCGTCAATTAATTCATGAGCATGTTGAATAAGTGCTGGTGTTAAAAATGTGGCCACACTAAGACTCCTTTGTTTGTGATGCTTGTGTCTGTTTCCAAAATGCGTCTATGCAAGCTGACAATGCTTGGACATTGTTAACGCCTCGCCAAAAACGCCAATGTGGTGGAAATAGGTTTGAATAACGTGGTTGGCTGAAGCGTTGGTCCATCAAAAGGACAATGCCCTGATCATGACTGCTGCGAATCAATCGTCCCGCCGCCTGCAGCACATTATTCAAGCCAGGCAATTGATACGCATACTCGAACCCATGACCGTTTGCTTCATCAAAATAGTCCCGAATGAGATCAGTCTCAACGTTTAAACCAGGCAGTCCAACGCTGACGATTCCCACGCCAATTAACCGATCCGCTGGCAAATCAATACCTTCAGAAAAAATCCCACCGAGGACAGCAAAACCGACTAGTGACTGAGTGGCATCTGGTTGAAACTTCGACAAAAAAGCATCACGATCTGCGCTCTGCATTGCCGACTCCTGTTGAATCACCCATTCGTCTGGGTAAGCCTGCCGATAGGCCTCAACAACGGTCGTCAGATAACCATGGGATGGAAAGAAAATGAGATAGTTGCCTGTTTTACCCGCCACTAGTGTATGAATACTCGTCAAAATCTTCAACAAATTGGCATCCCGCTGACGGTATGTCGTTTGGATATAATTTGCCACCAAAATTGCCTGGTGCCGGGGCTCAAACGGCGATGGCAGCTGATAAGTGATACCATCCTCATCAACGCCCAGCACCTGTTGGTAATAACTAAGCGGTGTCACAGTTGCGGAAAATAGAACGGCACCACGACCCAAATGCATCGACTGATTAAGAAACGAGCTGGGATCCAAACAAACTAGTCGCACACAGAGTCCACGATTTGTTTGAAACAATCGCGTTCGATACTCTTCGCCATAATTATCGCTTAACCGAACATAGTCTAGACAGGCAAAGTAAGCGTCCAGCACCTTTTGTAGTTCTTCGCCATCTTCCTGCTTTGGTAGCCAATCAGAAATGAAATCGTTAAAGTGTTGTAGCTCCTCAACAAATGACGTCAGTGGAGGCTGAATGGTGAGATTCTCCGATTGTTCATCGTCCAATAAGGATGCCAATGCCTTGAAGGTTTTAATCAACGTGTTGACATGGCGATGGAAGCCGCGATCTCCTTTGAACAGTGGTTTTAGCTCCTTGATCGACTGTTCATCCACACTAGTTGAGTACATTTCTCGTGCCCGGCTTAACAGATTATGAACTTCATCAATAAGGAAGAAATTGTCTTCGTCCTTCTCGCTAAAGAATCGTTGCAGATACACTAATGGATCAAATAAATAATTATAATCACAAACAATGATGTCACAGAATAGGCTGATGTCCAAAGAAAACTCAAATGGATCCAACGTATGCTTGCGCGCATACGTTTCAACAACTTCCCGGGTAATCTGGTATTCATGTGTCAAAACATCCATCAACGCTGGCTTCAATCGATCATAGTACCCCAGCATAAACGGATTATCCGTCGGTGCAACGTCGACTTCCTCCGGAAACGTAATTGTTTCTTTAGCTGTTAATGTGATGCTCTTCAGTAAAAGACCTTGAGTAGCCATTAAAGATAAAGCATCTTCGGCAACACGCCGCGTGCTTTGCTTGGCAGTCAGGTAAAACGTCCGCTGAATAAGCCCTTCACCCATTGCTTTAATCGTCGGGAACAACGTTGAAATCGTTTTTCCCGTGCCAGTCGGTGCCTCCACCAACATTTGCTTTTTTAGCATAATGGACTTATAGGTTGCCACTGCCAACTCATGTTGACCAGTACGGTAAGTAGCGTATGGAAACTTTAGTGACGAAATCGTTTGATCTCGCTGAGTACGCATATCGGCCCGTAAAATTAGCCAAGACTCATACTCATCAATGAGAGTTTGAAAGAATTTTTGCGACTCTTCAAACGACCATTCTTGCTCCCGAATTGTCACTTTGTCTTCGTTTGTTTGATAATACGTAAGTTGTAGTGTCACGTGATCTCGTTGTTGATCTTTCATCAACAAATAGCCATATACTTTCACCTGGCCCCAGAAGAGTGTCAGAGTGCTCTCTGGCACATCTTCAAAGACTAAATCAGAGGTTTTGATTTCCTCAATATGTAACTGATCATCTGTCTCAAAAATGCCATCAGCGCGCCCGTGAATGCTGTAACTTTGATCATTCATCGTCACAGTCGTCTTTAACCCAACCTCTTTTTGATAATCTGGATGATCTTTAAGCCGTTGCTTTTGTAGGCGGCGATGGATATTCGCGCCAGCGAGTGCCGTATTGCTGCTAGCATCTGTTTGTGGATTTAAATCGCCACTTCGTAAGACAAATTCTACCAATTCACGGATACCTAGTTTGATTGTCGCCACGTCACTCACCTCGCCCTTTCTGAAAAATGTCTCCGTCTACTTTAGCACAAGAAGAAGTTAAATTCAGAACTTGTCATGGGTAAGGAAGAACGTAGTCTCGCGTCTATGTTCAAGCACAAAGAAAAAATGAGCCCACTCCTAATTGAAGAGTTAGACTCAATCCTCTCAATGACCGTTCACCACACGTTTCGTAAAACAAACTGGTCGCTTCATTTATGTCAAACCACCGGCCAAATTTGCATTGCACAATCTTACTGGTCCAGAATATCAGCACGCCACAAATGAATCTATTTTGCTGTTGTAGCCAATGTATCAATCAAATCGAAAAACTGCACACTATTCACGGTTTCAACCAACTTAATTGGCCGACCCGCAGCTGCTAATATCGTTCTCCCAAGCGACGGTCCTTCCGTAATAACGTCACCATACACCAATTTGGTAGTGGTTATTTCTGGATGAGTTAAATAGCAAGTTGCCAAAACATCCCATAAAAAATACGTCGAATTTGTAACAAAATGCCTCAGCTCAGGCACTAACGCATAACTATTGCCTAAAAAATCAAAACCAACTTGTTGCCGACGATGTGCCCAGTGACGTCGCACGGAAGACGTTAAAGGCACGTTATTAGTACTTTCCAGCCCGACCATATCAACCTTGATTCCACTATTCCAAACCGTTTTAACAGCTTCTGCATCCCAAAAAGCGTTCCATTCCGCGTGACCATCGGCTTCTGGTTCTTCAACATTTCCGCGATCAAGAAAAGTTCCACCCATCCATACTAAGCGTGCGATTTTATCTGTTAGTTCAGGTTGGCTATGGATAACTGTTGCTAAATCCGTTAACGGCCCCGTAAATAACAGCGTTATAGGCTCATTCGCCCCACTCAAGATTTGCTGTAAATGGTTCGCTGCAGTATCGCCTCGTAATGGTGTTTTGATTGGCTCGTACTCGTTAAGCAAGGGCAACGCTGTCATAGAAAAAGTTTCCATGCGCCAAGCCGTTGGGAATGGATGTCGTGTACCAGTATCCGAACTTGCAACTTCAATTGTTTTACCGCCGCCAAAACGATCAATAATCTTTCGAGTCGCTGAAGTGGCGGGCTCCACATAACTGTCGGCACCCATTACCCCCACGCCAAGTAATTCCACTTCTGGCATTTGTAACAAAAGAAATAAGGAAGTTAAATCATCAACGCCACCATCATGGTTGAAATACACTTTCATCTCATTCATTCCTTTCTCCTTAGCCCAGTTGTTTTCGCAACCAGCCCGATAAATAATCAATAATTGTCACCGTGATAATAATCCCAATAAGGATGATGCCAACGCGACTCCAGGAACGCGTTTGAATTGCAAACAAAAGCGGCGTCCCAACACCACCAGCGCCAACCATACCTAAAATGGTCGCGGAACGGACTGATATTTCAAAACGATAAAGGCTGTAGGACGCAAATGCAGGCAACACTTGTGGCAGTGTAGCAAACATAAGACCATTCACAGCATTCCCACCGACACTGGCAATTGATTCACTAGGACCAATATCGATTGCTTCTATTGATTCGGCAAAGAGTTTGCCTAACATCCCCACTGAATGCACGCCAAGTGCTAATACACCCGCAAAAGCACCTGGTCCTACTGCTTTAATAAACATAATTGCTAACACAATCTCTGGAAAAGTTCTTACAACAGCCAAGATGACCCGGCCACTAGTGGACACAACTGAAAAGTGTCGTTGACGCCGCTTGGCTGCCCAAAAGGCGAACGGAATACTGATAAAAGCTGAGATAATGGTGCCAACAAACGCAATCGCCAATGTTTGGAGCATCACGCTAACTAGATCCTCGCCATTACCTTGGTACACGTAATGCCAATCAGGTTGTACAATGCCCATTAACACAGCTCTGGTAACTGCACCGGCTGACGACTGTACCTTACTAAAATTTATGCCGAAAATTCCCCATCCATAAACAAGTACAATAAGTAGGGCCCAAAACCAGCGACGTTTCAGATGATTGTTTTTTGATAACTTATACTGTGTTGAATCCATTACTGCAGACGCTCCCTTGCGAAGTTACTAACGCCGTCAATTGCTAAAACCACAACTAAAATCGCCAAAATAATAACTGCAGTTTGATCGTAGCGAAACTCGGATAACGATGTTTGTAACTGCTGACCAATACCGCCCGCCCCTAAATAGCCCAACACCGTTGAGGCCCTAACGTTAATTTCGAAAGTATACAAAATATAACTGACGAAACGGCTGTAAACTTGTGGTAAAACCGCAAAGACAACCATGGCACTACGTTTGCCACCCGTCGTTAAAATAGCCTCAAGCGGGCCGTTGTCAATCGTTTCGATACATTCGTAAAATAGTTTTGTGATCATTCCAAATGAGAAAATCGTCAATGTCAGCACACCAGCATACGGACCAATACCTACAATAGCTACAAAAAGCGCAGCAAGTAGTAAATCCGGCAATGTGCGCACAATGTTAAAAACAATTCGCACTGCGCCAGTGATCCATTTGTTCGTGATGACATTGCGGGCTGCAATCACCGCAGCTGGAATCGCCAGGAGTGTGCCAACCGTAGTCCCAATAAGTGCCATTTGAATGGTTTCCATCATTGGCTGAACAACAAATGGTGCAGATTTCCAGTCCGGATGCATCATATCCTTTAAAAGGGCCAAGAATTGGTCAAAGTTCTGAATTAAAGCATTAAAATCAAGCCTTAAAAACTTATTACTGACTATTAACAGGCCTATTAGTATGAGCAGACTGCCAACTAGCCGAACGTGAAATCGTTGTGCAATTGTTCGCTTAGGGATTCTCATTGGCCATCTCCCGTTAACGAACCGCCATTATATATATCAGTTAGGTCAGTATCAGTGACGTCCCGAATCGCCTCATCATAAACGATTCGGCCAGCACGGAGGCCGACAATTCGGGTCGCATATTCTTTAGCTAGAGATACTGAGTGTAGGTTTGCCACCACTGTCTTACCTAGATCCTGATTCATACTTTTAAGATCATTCATGATCAAATGGGCCGTTTTAGGATCAAGAGAGGCAGTCGGCTCATCTGCCAAGACAATTTTGGGATCCTGAACAAACGCCCGAGCTACTGCAACCCGTTGTTGCTGGCCACCCGACAATTGATCAACACGCTGGTACACTTTATCTAACAGATTAACCCTTTCTAATGCTTTGAATGCACGTTGTTTGTCTGTGTCCTTAAAAAGCCCCAAACTACTTCTCCATGTCGGATAATATCCCAGTCGACCAGCCAAAACATTGCGCAACACCGTCGACTGCTTAACCAAGTTAAAATTTTGAAAAATCATCGCCACTTCACGACGTAACTGACGCAAATTTCGACCCTTAGCCTCAGTAATTGATTGTCCATCAATTAGGACACGTCCTTCCGTCACTTGATGCAGACGATTTAAACTTCGCATCAGCGTGCTCTTACCGGCACCGGAAAGCCCCACAATAACAACGAACTCGCCAGGCCTAACTTGTAGATTGATATCAGTCAGCCCACTTGTGCCATTGTTATAAACTTTAGAAACGTGTTGCACGTCAATTACCGGTTTTAATTCCGGGTTAGTCATAAACATTTCCCTCTTCACAAAAATAAAGTGAGCGAAGTTAGCCCCGTTCACTTTATGATTAGAATCACCTTTTATTCTGCATCTTTAACTTGTTTGTCATACTTGCGAATAATGTTGAAAGTGCTGTCTTTGGCTGGAGCGTAGCCTTCGTGGCTGTACACAGACTTAATGATTTTCCGTCCATCTTTAGACTTACCAATTTTAATAAACGCTTGAGAAATTTTCTTTTGCCACTTTGGACTCATATCTCCGCGTACAGAAATTGTATCGTTAGGAATTTTGTTTGTGAGGTAAAGTGGTTTAGTAGTCTCGAAGACATCCTTAACGTCTTTCTGAACAATCTGACGGGCATCGGCAAATACAAAAGCGGCGTCCGTATTGCCGTTAACCACAGACATCACGCCTTGATCATGTCCTGTAACAGTGACGGTTTTGATATTGTCTTTCTTGATGTTGACGCCATGCTTGGCTAATTCGGCCACGGGGAAGATGTAGCCGGCTGTTGATGTTGTATCCTGTACGGCAATCTTCTTTCCTTTTAAATCCTTCAATGACTTAATGCCGCTATCCTTCTTGACCAAGATCATTGAACGATAATAGTTAACCAACTTCTTGTTATTCTTACCACTTGGCTCATCCACACCATAACGTAAAGCTTGTAGCAGTACTTTCGCATGATTCATCTTGTGCGCTTGAACGTAGCCATCTGGTGGTAAAAAGCCAACGTCAACTTTCTTCGATCCCATAGCTTCAACAATCGTATTGTAGTTAGTCGAAACACTAACCTTCACCGGAACATGTAACTGTTTCTGAAGCAAGCCTTCCAGCGGTTTTGCCTTGGCTTCAATGGAACTGGCATTTGAAGACGGGACAAATTGGACGGTCAAAGATTTAGGCGTATATGTAGACTTAGCCGATACGTCACCTGGATGTCCGAACGTCATTAACGTTGCGGCAGCTAGCGTACTAGTCAAACCAATTAACAGTCGTTTTAAATTACGATGCATTCGTGTGAATCCCCCTCACAAAGTTTGCTGTTTAAGTACACGAGTAATTGTAAACGACAGTTCCGTGACAATTCAATCTAATTCACGAACCTTTAATTTATAAATATCGTAATAGTTTGTGTTTTCTGTTAAATTATTATTTTTATATTTCGTAAAATGTTTTATTTGCCATTTTGACGAACTTTCTAAAAAAGCATTCCAATAAAACAAGCAAACATTTGTAAATATTTCTTGTTAAAGTTTGCTTAGAAAAATAAACCATTTTCATAAAGCTTTGATTTTTTTCAGTTATTCAATCTTCGCATGCAGTATGATATGAAACGATGCTTTATGAAGGGAACAACGTTATGAAATTACGACATTATTCGCTACTCATCACTTTTATAATCGTTATCGGCATTTATTTAACACAAATTAACGTTTGTGCCGCCACTCAACAAGCTGAAAACGGCCAATTCAATGGCCTCACTCTTGATGTCGCACGCCGCTACTATCAACCTGATACAATCAAATCATTTATTTCGCAGGTCGCCCAAAATCGTGGCCGCTTTGTTCAACTACATCTTAGTGACGCACAGTCGTTTGCGATTGAAAATGACACAGTTGGTCAAACATTGGCTAATGCAACACAAACAAATGGGGTTTGGCGTAATAACAAAACGCACCAGGCTTTTTATAGCAAGTCACAGATCGCTGATCTGGTTACGTTTGCTAAGCAAAAACACATTACGCTAATTCCAGAAGTCGATACGCCCGCACACATTGACGGCATGATCGAAACGATGCGTGCCAATCATCAAACACAACAAATTAATCAACTGACATACAACAATAAGAGTTACGGTCGCGAATTTCACTTAAGTAACGCCAGCATAACGTTTGTTAAACAACTTGATAACGAAGTGGCGCAGTCATTTTCGGGTCAGGCAGACATGCATTTTCACTTGGGCGGCGATGAGTTTACCGATCAAACAAAAAGCAATAAGCCCTACATAACCTATCTAAATGCGCTGGCCAAGAACATTCAGGCCCAAGGATTCATCCCTGAGGCATGGAATGATGGTTATATGAGTCGGGCACTAAATCAATATGATAAGCACATCCAGATTACTTACTGGAATTGGACGGCCGATGAAAAAGGTGCACCTGGTAAAGAACGACAAAAAGCGTGGGCCACAATGCCTGAATTGATTCATCATGGGTTCAAAGTATTCAACTATAACGACTATTACCTCTATTTTAATTTGTCACAAAAAAACATTAAATCTCGCAACGTCGCGTACATGACCAATGACATGAAGCAAAATTGGGACCCCACCATCTGGGATAACGACAACGATTCAAGCCTCAATTCACTGCACAACATTGTCGGTAGCAGTGTCTCTATTTGGGCCGACAAAGATGCTCACAGCAAAATTAATGACAAACAAATATTAACGGCTTCTCAAAAATTTTTGAGTCAATTTCTTCAACTTGCACGACAACCTATCTAACAACACTTCGGGGAGCATCATGAACTTAATTAGCACATACGTCATTTTATATCCGGTAATTGTTTCGATTATCTGGATCATCAGCTCAATCTTTTTTTCAATCCAACAACGCACTGTTCCTCTCGTCAATCAGCCCACTGGTCAACCAGACGATTTGGTATCGGTGCTTATCCCGGCGCATAACGAAGGCACTACCCTCAGCGGTGTGGTTGAATCCGTCGCCGCCTTAAGCTACCAGCACATCGAATTAATCCTTATCGACGACGGCAGCGACGATAATACGTTTGATGTTATGCAAAAATTGGCACGACAATATGCCAAACGTTGTGATATCAAGCTTGTCCCATTAATGCCTAATCGTGGCAAAGCCAATGCTCTTAATGAGGGGGCTAAACAGGCTCACGGTAAGTTCTTGCTATGTCTTGATGCCGATTGTTACGTCGATGCTGATGTCTTACAACCAATGCTGGCCCGCTTTTATGACAACCGCAATCTTGGTGCAGTCGCCGGCAAACCTATCGTGCGCAACCGGACTAGTTTATTAGGGCGCCTTGAATTGTTGGAATATATCGGTGTCATCGACATTATCAAACGTGGTCAGGCCTTTATCACCGGTCACATCACTACTGTTTCAGGCGTTGTGGTGGCCTACCGCCGTGAAGCACTTGCAGATGTCGGCTGGTGGAATCCGCAAGCCTTGACTGAAGACATCGATATCACATGGCGTTTGTATCAACACCAATGGCAAGTCAGCTACTGTCCTGACGCCGTGGCGTGGATTTTAGTACCTGAACATGTCGGTGCACTAATACATCAACGGCAACGGTGGGCCCGTGGTGGCTTTGAAGTACTGTGGCGCAATAAGGGCATGTTGTTACGCGGACCACTCAGCGCACAATGGCTGTTGTTGGATATGATCCTCAGTGATACCTGGGCGTTAGCTTGTGCATTTGTACTACTTTTTTATGTATTTCCCATTGCCTTCACACAAACATTAATTATGGATGGCGTGGTCCTATTTTTATTAGTGCTGATCAGCATTATTCAATTTTTAATTGGCTTTGCCGACTCCAAACAGTCCGATTTCATCACCTGGCAAGACTTGCTACTGTTGCCCGTCTACATCATTTTCTACTGGTTTATTAATTTGGTCAGTTGCCTGTCAGCACTGGCCTCATTCTTCTTGGATCCCCACCATGCAGGTACATGGCGTAGTCCAGATCGGGGGTTATAATGCGTCAACAAAAAGATCCTCGCTCATTGATCATCCGCAAACGACCATCACTTTGGGAACGTCTGCGTAGAGCAGTGATTTTATTAGTACTTTGGTTAATTACTGGATTCATTATCTACATCAATGTTTGTTTTTTGCTAGGCGTCTATTCTGACGCCCTCGTTTCGGATTACCTTGTCCTGAATTTATCACTACATTTGTACAAAACGCTGGCAATTCTCGTCATCATTGTGGCCGTTTTGATCACCTTTTTTGGCACACTGCACATTAACACTTTGAAACGGAGGGCAAAGCATCGTGAGCAAGACAACGCGTAAATGGATTTTAGCCGGCTTTTTACTACTCGTTTTGGGAGTGCTAGCGGTGAGCGTCAAACGCAATATTGCATTTGAATTGGGTAATAAACCTAGTTACGCTATTTCCACTCATGATGAAAAGAAGCCCGCTGGCATCATGGTTTTCTGTTATCACCGGATCTTGGACGACAACAAAACGGTCAAGTTGGACGAGCGTTTGTCCCCCAACAGTCAGTTTCACGATTTCAACGTCAATCTCAGTGATTTCAAGCAACAAATGGCCACTTTAGCTCGTGAACACGTTAAAGTGATCTCCACGGCACAAATGGTTCAAATGGTGGAATCACACCGACGCATTCATGGTCGCTACGTTGTCTTAACGTTTGATGATATCGATCGAACTACTGTGGATAACGCCGCCCCAGTGATGATCAAACACCACTTTCCGTTTACAGTTTCCATCATTACGGGTAATACTGGGGCCTACCGAGCAGGCACTAAACTGGCAACGTGGTCACAAATTTTAGCCATGAGAAAACAGGCTGGCGACTTGGTGACGTTTGCCGTGCATACTAACAACATGCATTATCTTAATAGTGCCGGCACACCAGTCTTCAATGTTCCCCGCAACTTTATGCGTTTCAAACGTGACTACGCAACTAGCCAAAATGTGATGCAAAAAAAGATTGACGCCGAAACGCCAATCTTCACGTATCCTTATGGGAGTGGTGATGCACAGGTTCAGGAGTTTCTGGAACGTCAACCACTGGAGGTCATCTACACACTAAACACTGGTATCGTTGATGAAAACACGGATCTGAAAAACACGCCGCGGGTGATTATTAATACGAATAGTTGGCCTAGCGTCCATCGGTGGTTAAAACAAAATCGATTATAAGAACAGAAATGACTATCCTAAGGCAACTCAATTCCCTCTCGATGTAATGCATTCAAATAGCTCGTCGTAAACGTGGATCGGACATTGCTCTGGTCCCCGTTTTTTACATACATTGTGACCGAAATCGCCAGCAGATGGGTCTTGGGCAAAATCGTTGGCCCCTGAATAACCGCGCGACCAACGACCTCTGGGTGCTTAGGTAACAAACGGTCATTCACAGCCTTAACAGTCTTAATGGCCTGATTCGTAGCTGTATCTGCCTTCAATGGCAAATCAATCTGGACCCGCATGTTTGTGCGTGACTGATTCGTAATCGTAGTGATACTGCTATTGGTGATGTAATTCAGGCCGCCATCAGCATCTTTAATCGTTGTCAAACGCAGGCCAAACGCAACTACGCGTCCCGATGTCGTGCCATTGATGATGACATTGTCGCCGACTTCCATCTGTTGCTCCATCAAAATTAGGAAACCAGCAATCACGTCACGAATAATGCCCTGAGCACCGAGCCCAACAACAACCGTTACAATTCCGGCGCTCGCAATCAACGTTCCAATTGGAAAGCCAAGAACACTCAAAATCGTATAGAGAAAAAAGAAGACAACGATGTAACGAGTAGTATTGCGAACTAAGGTATGTAACGTTTCCGCCCTTTTTTGGTTAATGCGCCGATTCTTCATATAGGTGCCAAAACTTCGGTCAATCAAAAATACAATTGCTCGGTTAATGAACCAGAACAGCACTGAATATAATGCAATTTGAAGTACCATATTCAATAAATGCGGGCCAAACGTCTGCCACTTAAACTGTTCAAAAAATTCGCTAAAACTTGCTGCGGTCATCATTATCATTCGTTACTCCAGTTCTTCCGTGATGATTTACTATTCACAACTTTAGCATACTCATCTGTTCAATTTGAGGTGAGTTAAGCGTTTGTGACGAAAATTTGAAAAAATGCCGGAATGTCAACTTTTGAAGTGCGGTGAACCGGCTTAGAAAACGATTTCTTTTAAATAATCTCATTTACTCATTGACTTCTCATAAGTTGCTTGCTAATATTAACAAATCAACTTGATTGATATTGCTCGGTGGCACAATGGTACTGCGTTCGACTGTTAATCGAAAGTGTGTTGGTTCGATTCCAACCCGAGCAGTTTTAAGCCTTAATTTTATTAGGAATTTGTTAATCTACATCTTTTCAAGGCCAACAATAATTTCGTCTACACAGATCAAAAAATATGGGTAGCCACATTTACTTGTGGTTACCCATATTTTTTAATCATCATCATTTTCATTATTGTCGTCGTTGCTATCAATACTACTATCGTTGCTATTGTTATCAGGATTCTGCCCCATAACATTACCACCTATGCTTGGATACGCTGAATGAATTCGATTATAAAATCCGGCAATATCCTCTCCAGCGCCTTCAGAGGCAGTATATTGTTGAACTAAAGTGCTATCTGGTACTGAGGCCAACGCTGCCGAATCACAACCAAACTGACTAGATAATGAATCACGCATGCTTTGGGCAGTTTCACCCGCTGGACCCGTTGGAGCAGTGGAGGAAGATTGCGCTTGCGACGAACTGCTTGCAATCGACACTGCCGAACTAGTGCTAACACTGCTTGCGTCAGAGCTAACACTATCGCTTTCCGTACTGACCGAGTTCTGAGTTGACGAACTTGCTTCTTTCTTATTCTTCTCTTTTAGTCGTTTATTTTCTCGCTTCAAACTGGCTAAGCTACTGCTTTTTGCCGTATCTGAACTACTGCTCGAACTACTTGAATTATTACTGCTACATGCCGCCAACAAGCCTAATTGTAAGACAGCTACAGCTACTAGGATCGCTTTCTTCATTTTAAATCTTACCTCTCAGTTCACTTATTTTGAGAAATTAACTGTTTTAATTCATTTTGAGCGGCATTATCCTGTGAGACCTGGAAAGTCTGATTGCCATCACCTGCACCTTCTCCATTAGTAAAACCAGTAGTCGGCGAAGCGCTGGTGCCAGCAGGTATTTTAAGCTCATAGACAACTCCATTGTTAGCTAATAAATACTTACTAATCGGCTTGCTAAAACTCATATTTGTTGAATAGCCGTCAGCATTGCTACCACTGCTTAGTCCACTATCTAGACCTGTTGTTCCATCCTTAGCTGAGTAGAATACGACGCCACCGATTGCTTGAATTTTGTAATTTGCAGAACCAGGATTACCGTTATCTTGCACTAACACTTTTCCATCAGAGGTCATTGCTACCCAATCAGAATCACCAGCTGATCCATGATCAAAATACCAGTCGCTAACAGCCATATTTCCCATCTGGGCTCGATGAGATGCCCAGCTTGTAAATGCAGACGAAATTGCAGATTTTTGAGATGAACTTAATGGGGTAACGTCATTAGAGCTTGTTTGCGTCGAAGCTGTAGCACTCGAACTCGAGTTTGTAATTGAACTTGAACTCGTAGACTTCGTGTTCGTAATGCTTTCTTTAGTCTTTTTCAAACGTTCATTTTCTTTTTTCAAACTACTTGCTTCACTATCATGACGGGTACTTCTTGATTCAGCATTCATACCCCCAATGTTGATTCGACCAGTATCGTAAAGCCAATAACCCAGCCCAGAAACGAGCAATAAAATTATCATTATCAGGACTAGCCAAAGGCAGCCATGATGTTTGCGTACAACCTTTGCATTATTTTGATCATCATTCGACCTGTTATCACCGTGTGGATTACTGGTTAAAGGCGTACCACACTTTTGACAGAACTTTGCTGAGTCGGGATTTAAATGCCCGCAATTCACACATTTTTTCATTTATTCCCCTTCTGAATCTGAATCAATAAAGTAAAGAACCATATCGAATCGATTTTCACTACCGGCTACGGCTACATAAAAATCACCAGACTGATTTCGCCCATCTTCAGTAGGACTGTCAACATGAAAGCTATATTTTCCGGGAAACAGCCCGTTTCTAAAATCTTGTGCCGTAGCTTTTATATGTTTCCCACCATTCGTAATGTTAATTCGCATTTTCGCTGTATCATCCGTGGTCATAAAATGAACGGATGTTGGTTTTGCCGCCAAATAGTATGAGTCAAACAATCCAAATACTTTCTTTGACTCTACATAAAACTTGTATTTAACGGATGGACCAGCAATTGTATGCCCGTCCGTGATACGCTTCCCGACTTCCGCTGTCGGAACTGAAGCATGGCTATGCCATTGTTCAACAACACTCTGTGCTCCTATTTTGGCAAAGCCTAAATTTTGGCTATCTTTATCAAACTGTTTTAGAAACAAGTCACCGTCTTCATTTTGAGTGGCTTTAGTGATGTTGGCAGCCAGTTGATCCTTTGAAATAATGAACTGATTCTTGATTCCAACTATTCCAGTAACAAAAACAACCAAAACGATTATTGCAATTAATATTTTTGGACCCTTTTTCATTGCATCCACCCACTACGTTAAGCTCACAGGCTCTGGCCCAAACTGATTGCTATATTCATTGCCTGATTCCGCCATAAACACTTGTAAAACGGGGCCGCCAATGAATGGAATAAATATCAGACAATAGTATCCGCCAGATCGATTCGTGTCATGAAATCTACGTATACTTAAAGCAATTGAAACGATGGCCAGTGCCACATAAATCAGTGTCATCAATATGACACCGATAATTGGAATAAATATCGGAATAAAGCCCAATATTGCAATAACAGTCAATCCGACCTGCGCATACCAATAATCGGTTTGCGATGTCCGCCCACTAAACTCAAATACTTTGTTTAGAGCGTCCTTAGTGGCCGCAAACGATTTTGAAGCAAATGTGTTACTAGCCGAATCATTTTCGTGACTTTCATTTGGACTGATCATCTTTTCGCTAGAACTACTGCCATTGTTGGCTTGCCCTTGGCTCACAGATTGATTTTTTAAAGTACTATTTTCGGCCGTTTCGTTAGAAAAATCATTCTCTTTAGTATTTTGTATTGCACCACAAAAAGGACAAAATTTAACCTGTGTGCTAATTTTTTGTCCACAATTTGTACAGAATTTCGTTTCTTCCATGATAAAGTTCCCCTCAACTATTATTTTTTGCTAATTTAATTACTTGACGAGCCCAGCGTTTGGTAAAACCATACTGTTTTGCTAGGGCATCTAAATTTGAACCATTGTAACTTTCAATTATCTTAGGCTTTACCTTGTCACGATCATTTAAATGAATTGGAAAATTAATCTCCTCGCCCTTAAATGCGTCCCACAGTAATAACAGCTTATCTTCACCCAACAAATCATAGATTCGTCGATATACGTCCGGTAATGTGGTAGGATCAACCTTTTGCTTGTCCATAAGCCCCCTCCTCACCTTCGTTTTTCATCATAGCAACAACCTTGTGCAGTTACTAACGCGGCCTGCAAGGCACATGTCCGTATAAACGTAGTGAAGATTTCACGAGATTCGTCCTGAACTATGCAAAATCATTCCGTTTTTGAACCATTTTGACGAATAATTTGGCGAATCCATCGTTGAGAATAATCATATTTATGAGTCAACTGCACTAAGTTATGCCCGTTATACTCAGCAATGATTTTTTGGGCTACTTTCTTTCGGTCATATAAACGCATTGGAAACGAAATTTGACGTCCACGATATATCTCGAACACTTTCATCATTTGCTCGGTGCCCAACACTTCATTTAGTTGTGCATATGACTCTTGAAGTAATTCTGGCGTCACATCCATATGATGACCCCCACTAATCAATTTTTAAGATAAGATTATCAAACCCGTTATGACTCCTGTAATGCAAATGTCATTACAGATTAAAGGTGTCCCGGTCACCTTCGTGCCTATTAATAATTCGATAAATTGTTCTTTCACTGTACTGATGTCGAATTGCCAAATCTGTTATTGTGAGACCACTTCTATACTCGTTCATAATTTGTTCGTACTCATATTGGGGCTTCAATAGTCGTTTCGGGAAACTAATTTGATTGCCAGAATAAGTTTGATATATCTTTAACGTTGCCCCTTTACCAACGCTTTCATAAAATTCTTGATAAATTTGTTTCCACATATAAATCTCGTTCATAACTGGCCTCCTTGTATACTCAATAAATTCAGTCTAAAATTTTGCATAGACGCAATAAGTCTATTTATAAATAAAAACGACCTGAATAATATTTAAAATTCAGGTCGCTTCAAGGACGGTGTACATAATGAATGCAGCATACCGACAATTATTTATTTTTCAACAGTTATTAAGTGGTCTAGTGGTCCACAAACAAGATCTAGTTAAACAATTCAATGTCAACGCACGCGTTATTCAAAGAGATTTTAGTCAAATTCGTCAATTCATTGATGATCAACAGCTTTTCTACCAAATGCAGTACAAGCGTGGCCTCAACGGTTATGTTTTAGAAACAGACCAAGATAGCATTTCAAAACAATCTATTTTAGTCATTATCAAAACATTATTGGCTAGTCGATCTTTGACGAGTAAAGAGATGAAAACGACAGTGAACGGCTTATTGAATCTTGTAACGCCTGAAGAACAGCATGAAATTCGACCGATTATTCAAAATGAAAGTTTTTACTATCTTCCAGTCCATCATGATCAACCACTTCTACGAACAATTTGGCAATTTAGTCAGTTTATTATTAAAAAACAAGCAATCCAAATAACTTATCAACGTCAACGTGGTGAATATAAAACATACATTATCTTGCCAGAATCCGTCATTTTTTCCGAATACTATTTTTATATAATCGCATTTAATCCTCATGGAAAAGGTAATCGCTTCTTTCGAGCTGATCGAATAAAGGATTATCATCAGGTTAACAAAAAAATAACTCAAAACTATGCTGACAGATTCGAAGATGGCAAATTGCGCCAACAGATTCAATATATGCAACCGGGTCAGACAATCACCCTTCTCTTTGAGTTTTCTGGCATTGTTGAAGCTGCTTTAGATCGTTTTCCAAACTCCGTTGTAAAAAAAAGAGATTCAGTTCGTCATTGCGTTCTGATTGAAGCAAAAACATACGATACCGGCGCTAAAATGTGGTTACTCAGTCAAGGCAATTTGGTAAACGTTTTAAAACCAACAAAATTGCGCGATGAAATAAGGGCTGATCTTCACGCTATGCTTCAGAAATATGACGACTAATGAACGTATTTTATGTCAAAGTTCAAAATAAGAAAAAAAATTCAATTCATCTTTTTAATTACTTTTCAGCTTTCATCCTTGCCACATCACAATTAGTATTTCTATAATTAAATTTAATCTGCTAGAAAGAAGTCCTACACATGTCCCTTACCCTAACAATTGCCACTCAATCCGACCTTCCCACCATTGTTAACATTTACAACCAAAGCATCCCCAGTCACGCCGTCACTGCCGATTTAGCGCCCGTGACCGTCGATGATCGGCAGCCATGGTTCGAGGCACACCAATCAGATAGTTATCCCATTTGGATGGTTAAAGATGACGATACCATTATTGGCTGGGTCAGCCTGTCGCCTTTTTATGGGCGCGGTGGATACGCTCATACGACCGAGATTTCTATTTATTTAGATCAACAAACTACCGGTCATGGCTATGGTAGTCAGGTGATGTCGTTACTAGCACGACAGATTGCCAACTTTCATTTCACCAGCGTAGTGGCTTACATTTTCGACTCCAACGCAGCCAGCCTGCATTTGTTCCATAAGTTTGGCTACGAAGAGTGGGGACATTTGCCAAAAATCGCTAATATGGCAGGAACTCCTCGCGACCTGATCATTTTGGGCCGTCACTATTAATGCATAATAAAAAGACGTTTGAACGTAATGACTTCGAATGAAGTCGTCAGTTCAAACGCTTTTTTCCACTATCCAAAATCATTTCAAAGCTGCATCAATCGCCTTCAACTCGTCATCGCTAAAGTCCAAGTGTTTTAAAGCACCCAAGTTGTCTCTAAGTTGTTCCGGACGACTAGCCCCAATCAGCACGCTTGTGACTTGTTGATGATGTAATAACCAGGCAATTGCCATATCGGCCAACGATTGATCACGCTGTTGGGCGATTTCATTCAACCGTTTGACCGTACTCAGGGTTTGTTCAACCTGATCCTCATGCAAAAACGGACTCGTGGATCGATGTGCACGGGAGTCTTCAGGAATACCGTTCAGATAACGATCTGTCAGCAGGCCCTGTGCTAACGAGCTAAATGTAACTAGTCCCGTTTGGTCGGTCGTCAACTTGTCTAGCAGACCATCCTCAATGTGGCGGTCAAACAGATTGTAGCGATCTTGATGAACAATGTATGGCGTGTGCAAATCGTCAAAGACCGCCTCAATGGCAGCTGTCTGCTCTGGATTGTACTTCGAAATCCCAATGTATAAGGCTTTCCCCTCTCGTACCAGCTTATCTAAGGCATATGCCGTTTCTTCAACTGGCGTGTCAGGATCTGGTCGATGTGAATAGAAGATGTCCACGTAATCCAAGTGCATGCGTTGAAGGCTCTGATCGGCACTTGCTAAAATATTCTTCATCGAACCACCGTCGCCGTACGGGCCGTCCCACATACGATGCCCTGCCTTACTGGCAATAACCAGTTCATCACGATAGGGTTTTAAGTCTTCATCCATCAGATGTCCAAAGTTCGTTTCAGCACTACCTGCCACTGGACCATAATTATTCGCCAAATCGAAATAAGTTATGCCTGCATCAAACGCCGTTCGGACGATCTGCTTTTGGGTCTCATACTCGTCCACACTACCAAAATTGTGCCAGAATCCGAGACCGAGAACGGATAATTTCAAGCCACTCTTACCCGCTCGCCGATACATCATCTGTTCATACCGATGTTCGTTTGCTAAATACATACTGTGCCTCCACTTAAAATTGCGACCAACGCCGATTTGACGCGGTTATACTGTTGTTAATTATAGGCTTTTACCTATTTTTATTGCAAACGTTTTCAGGAAAACCCAACTCACTATAAAAGAGCATCAACCACTGTGATATCAGTGAATTGATGCTCTTTCATTTAACCTGCGGCTTAAAGCAGATTTGTTGCCAATCTTATATATAATCACGTACGCTCGACCCAATAAATATATAAAACAATCAACGTAATTCAATTTGAAACTTTTCAGGCCCGTCCAACGTTTGCACATTTACTGTCATACCGCTCTTTAACGGACGATCAACCCAAAAACTCGGGTGCAAATGATAATTAAAATCGAAGCTGTATCGGGTTTGACCAGCGCCCTCAGTTTCTGCCTCAACTTCACCACGACTGCCATCGGACAATTCAACGCTTTGCTGCTTCACATTTGGTGCCACATAAATCGTTGTCATGGACTCCACCTCCAATGACATTATAGCAGGAAAAATATTTTAGGTTAAGTTAAAACAATTATTTTGCATGCCAAATCACGATAGAAAAAGCGCTCAAATTGCATTTCTTAGGAAAAAGCGTACAATTAGTTGTAATCTTATTTATCACTTGATAAATAAAGCTAAATTTACGGAAGAAAAGGAGAAATCATCATGTATTTAGGGCTAAAAGAAATGCGCTATGAAAAGCTACGCTACAGTCTGTTAACTGGTGTGATGGTTCTGATTGCGCTTGTTGTCTTCATTCTAGCCGGATTGGCTGGTGGTCTCTCTCAAGGCAACCGTTTAGCAGTCGATCAATGGCAGGCTAAATACGTTTATTTGAACAAGGACGCTAACAAAAACATCATGGCATCACAGTTAACCACCGATGCAACTAATGACGTCAAGGGTAAGCAGGTCGCAAACATTGCGCTTGATAGTACCGTTGTTCGCAAAATTGGTAGTAATAACAAAATCGACATTTCCGCTCTGGGAACTGCCAATAACAGCTTTATTATGCCTAAAGTTACTAGCGGCCATAAAGTCCAACGTGATAATCAAATCATTATTTCACAAAACCTGAAGGACCAGGGGATTAAGATTGGTGACAAGGTCCGTTTGGGCTCGAACGACACCAAATTAACCGTTGTCGGCAGTTACGGTAAGAGCACATACAGTATTGCCCCAACCATGTATATGAATTTGGCAACCTTGGCCAAAATCAAGGCTGCTGGCACGCCTGTCACAAAACCGCTCGGCATCAATGCAATCATCACCAAAGACAGCCAGTTATCTGGGAACAAACACAATTTGCAACGGCTCCCTATCAATGATTTCATACAAAATCTGCCTGGTTACAGTGCTGAACAGACAACTTTAAACACAATGATCTACTTCTTGTTCGCCATGTCACTGGCCATTATCGGAATCTTTATGTATGTTCTAACCTTACAAAAGCAGTCACTATTTGGCGTGCTGAAGGTTGAAGGAATCGGTACACGTCACATCCTTGCTAGCGTTGTGACACAGGCCGCCGTTATGAGCGTAATCAGTGTTGCCATCGGATTATTGATCACGATTGGCATCGGCGCCATCGCACCAACGGGCATGCCGTTTGCACTAAACTACCCACAACTCGGCATTTATGCCATCTCGTTAATCCTCGCTTCAATTCTAGGATCCCTACTATCCTGGCGCACGATTGCCAAAATTAACCCAGTCACAGCAATTAAATAGAGTGGTGCCGAAGCCTGGGAGAAGCTGAGCAATAACATGGAGATGAAGAATTCGGTGATTTTCCGAATCATTCATCTACGGGTTATGCACAAGCTTCTGGGCGTCAGGTGCACGTTTATGAGAGTGGTGCCGAAGCCCGGGAGAAGCTGAGTAATAACATGGAGATGAAGAATTCGGTGATTTTCCGAATCATTCATCTACGGGTTATGCACAAGCTTCTGGGCGTCAGGTGCACGTTTATGAGAGTGGTGCCGAAGCCCGGGAGAAGCTAAGCAATAACAAGACGTAAAGGAGAAAAACATGGCAAACGTAATGGAACTTGTTAACGTATCAAAACGTTTCGGAAGCGGCCATACCGCAGTGAATGCCCTTAGTGATGTAAACTTCGAAATCCAACAAGGCCAATTTGTTTCAATCATCGGACCATCAGGATCTGGTAAGAGTACCTTTTTGACCATCGCGGCCGGATTACAAACACCAACAAGTGGCAAAGTTTTGCTAAACGGTACTGACTTAGCCACCCAATCAGAAAAACAGCGGTTACAGTACAGATTTGATCATGTCGGCTTTATTCTACAAAGTTCAAATTTGATTCCCTATCTGACTGTCTCTGAACAATTTAAGCTCATTGACCGTTTGGCCCACCAAAAATTTCAAGAAAAGGAAATGCGGCAATTGCTGGATAGACTAGATTTGAAGAACCTAGATGATGCCTATCCAAACGCACTGTCCGGTGGTGAACGCCAGCGTGTCGCAATCGCTAAAGCGCTATATCACGAACCTGACATTATCCTGGCTGATGAACCAACAGCCAGTTTGGACTCGACCCGTTCGTTTGATGTCGTTGATCGATTGGTCAGCGAGGCTCATGACTTAAATAAAGCGATTATCATGGTAACTCATGATGAACGATTGATTACTAAAAGCGATGTTGTGTATCAAATCGATGATGGTAAGATGAAGAAGCTTGAGAATAAGGAAACTGTCGAATCACAGAACTAACAAACTAAAAATCGCATGTTGTAGAAGTTTAACGGCTTCCGCAACATGCGATTTTTCATTTTGTAACGTTTGTCTTAAGCACGCGCGCCGGATTGCCGCCAATAATGACATCGTCACCAAAGGACTTCGTCACGACACTCCCAGCACCGACAATGACATTATCTCCCAACGTTACGCCAGGGCAAATAATTGCGCCGCCACCAATCCACACATCGTCGCCGATTGTGACTGGTTTGCCAATACCTTCCGCTCCGTTACGGCGCAACCTTGGATCAGCAGGATGATTAACCGAATAAATTTGTACTTTGGGACCCAACAAAGCATGTTTGCCAATTCGAATGGGCGCCACATCCAACATTACGCAATCATAATTGGCAAAGAAATCGTCACCAACATAAATGTTATATCCATAATCACAGCGGAAAGTCGCATGGACACTACAGTCTTGCCCCGTCTCGCCAAACAACTTTTTAATAATCGCCGTACTGCGTTCAGGATCTCGTTCTCCTAGTGCATTAAATTCCTCAATTTGTTTACGTGCTTCCGCACGTTCAGCGACAAGTTCATCGTCGTAAACGTCAAAAATATCGCCTGCTAACATTCTTTGTTTATTTGTTTTTATCATTTATTTACCTCAAGTTTGTACTACGCCCTACATAGCCGAAACGTGTCACTATCGCCCAGAAACCTGCGCATAACCTAAAACTGCTGCCATACAGGAAAAGTCACCTGCATGTGCTCGCTACCTTCATAGCCGAAACGTGTTCTCAACCCCTAAACCTTGTGCATAACCCGAAACTGGCACGATACAGGAAAATCACCCGTATCAGTCTACATGGCCAAAACGTGTCACTATCGCCCAGAAACCTGCGCATAACCTAAAACTGCTGCCATACAGGAAAAGTCACCTGCATGGCAGCAGTTTCACGTTATTGCTCGATTTCTACCGGGCTTCGCGAGCACTCTTAATCAATAACCACCGACTTCAAACCAAACATGGTAACAAGGTCGTTGATTTGTTCTTCGTCCAAAGCAAAGGTGAAGACAGTGTGGTGACCACCACCATTTTCAATCCACTTTGTGGCACCGGCCTTTAAGCCAACCTTTGGTGTCCACAATTGCTTAGCAACCGGCAGATTTGGCGTTTCAGCTTCTGGCTTATTTGCGTTAACAGGGTAGCTGATGAACTTGTATCCATCACGGAAATCAGCCAACGTAACGTCAATCGCGTCACCTTCAGAACCAGTGAAGACCAAACGTGCTGGATCAGCTTTACCACCAATATCCAATGGGTGAACTTCAACCCGTGGCTTGTCACTAGCAATTGATGGGTCAACTTCCAACATATGGGAACCAAGAATGGCTTCGTGACCTTTCCGTAAGTCTAACGTGTAGTCTTCCATGAAGGCTGTCTTTTGGTTGTGTGACATGATCTTCATCAAACGGCCAAGGGCAGCTGTCTTCCAGTCACCTTCAGCACCGAAGCCATAACCGTCACGCATCAACAATTGAGCGGCCAAACCAGGTAATTGTTCCATGCCCCACAAATCTTCAAAGTTTGTCGTAAATGCAGAGTACCCGCCACGGTCCAAGAAACTCTTAATACCAAGGTATTGAGCTAATTGAACACGAACTGAATGCTTATATGTTTCAGGATCATTGTCACCTTGAACCAAGGTGTAGTCAGTTGCCAGTTTTTCGTATTCTTTGTCCACATCAGCTTCACTAACCTTGCTGATTTCTTGAACCAAGTCACCAACACCGTAGTAGTCAACGGTCCAGCCAAGGTCAATTTGTGCTTGAACCTTGTCACCTTCAGTAACCGCAACATTACGCATTGTGTCTCCGAAACGGCAAACTTTCAACTTGAAACTTTCATTGTAGGCAACAGCAACGTCTTCCCACTTAGCGATTTCAGTTTGTGTTTCTTCATCACCCCAGTAGCCGTAAACGATCTTGTTGTGAACGCCCAAACGTGCGTTGATGTAACCATATTCACGGTCACCATGAGCACTTTGGTTCAAGTTCATGTAATCGAAATCAATGGTGTCGTAAGGAATCTTGTTTAAATATTGCGTTGCCAAGTGAAGTAATGGTTTCTGTAACAATTTAGTCCCACGAATCCAGTTTTTAGCTGGTGAGAAAGTGTGCATCCATGTGATAACACCAGCAACGTTGTCGTTGTAGTTAACTTCCTTCATAAACTTCGTGATTCCATCAGCTGTCGTCATAACATCCTTAAAGACAACCTTATAAGGAAGCTTGCCACTAGCGTTCAGCTTGTCAACAATATCTTCGGCATCCTTAGCAACCTGCTTTAATTGATCTTCACCATATAAGAACTGACTACCTGTAACAAACCAAAATTCGTAATCTGGAACTGCTAACATAATGAATTCTCCTTTGTGTTTAATGTTTTTATTTTTACTACTACGTAGTGATAACGCGCTCCCTAATCCCTGAATTCTGTGCATAAGCTGAAAGTCAAATCATTCGGAAAACCACCGAATGTTTCGCCTTCCTTCTTATTGCTCAAATTCACACGGGATTAGTCACGCTCACTCTCTTAACGCATGCGACTTGGACTTCGCATTATTTTGACCGTAGTACGCATTGCTGCCGTGCTTACGGTAATAATGTTTGTCCAATAAGTACTGGGGCAATTCGGTATCGCTACGAGTCAATTGCAAAGTGTGATAATCCTCTTCAGCGATGACTTCCAGAACTTTAGAGTTATAAACAGCCTTGGCCGGAGTAGCACCCCAAGCAAACGGACCGTGTTGACTTACCAGGGCAGCAGGCACTGCTTCGTAATCCAAACCACGTTCCTTGAAGGTCTTCACAATCGTCTTGCCCGTGTTACCTTCGTAGTCTTCTTCGATTTCTTCCTTAGTTAACGCGTCAGCAGCGGGCACATCCCCAAAGAACGTATCTGCAGCCGTGGTATTCAACGCAGGCACATCCATCTTGGCAGCCGCAAACGAAACGGCCCATGGTGAATGTGTGTGTACGATTCCACCAATGTTTGGAAAGGCGTTATATAACACCGTGTGAGTCGGTGTATCACTTGAAGGGTTCATGTCTCCTTCAACAACTTCACCTTTTAAATTCACGACAACCATGTCAGAAGGCTTCATTTCGTCATATTCAACACCTGATGGTTTAATGACGAATAAACCTTTTTCACGATCGATGCCTGAAACATTGCCCCATGTAAAGGTAACAAGTCCCAACTTTGGTAATTGCATATTTGCTTCATAAACTTCTTGTTTTAACGCTTCCAGCATTAACAGTCAGCCTCACTTTCGTTCTGGAATATCATCAATAGCAGCACCTTCAACAGGCAAGCCAGCTTGGTAATTTTCGATAAATTGTTGATAACCCTTAACGCCATCTGGTTCTGGACTCAAGGTCATACTTTCTGGATTGGCAAAAACTTTGCGATCCAGGAAGTCTTCAAGGGAATCTTCGTTCTCGCCAGGTAATGCATAAATGGCTAACACTGCCATCCCCCATGGACCACCTTCGCCAGCCGTGCTCATCACCGTAATTGGCGTATTCAAAGCATTTGCGAGGATTTGTTGACCAATAACTGGTGTCTTGAACAAACCACCTTGAGCAATCATGACATCTGTTTTGATGTTTTCTTCATTTGTCAGGATGTCCATCCCAATTTTGAGTGGTGCAAACGCAGCATAGAGCTGCGTTGCCATGAAGTTCGCTAATGTAAAATCACTCTTTGGCGTCCGTACAAACAGTGGGCGACCAGCTGACATCTTGGTGATATTCTCACCTGATAAGTAGCTGTAGTTCACTAGCCCACCAACATCTGGATCTGAATGGGTAGCTTGTAAGAACAACGTTTCATATAACCGATCAGGTTTAAGATCCACACCCAGCTTGGCCGCAAACTCACTAAACAAGTTGGCCCAGGCGTTGATATCAGATGAACAGTTATTGATATGAACCATTGCGACTGGTGCACCCGTTGGTGTCATGACCATATCAATGTCCCGATGGACTGCCTTTAGAGGTTGATCCAAAACGACCATTGAAAAGGCTGACGTACCAACGGAAATGTTTCCAGTCCGTTTGCGAACACTATTGGTGCCAACCATCCCTGTACCAGCATCTCCTTCAGGTGGAGCCATTACGCTACCCGCCTGAAGATTGCCACTAGCATCGAGCAGTTTAGCACCGTCATTCGTTAATGTTCCGGCCTGCTGACCTGCTGGTAAAACGGCCGGCAGAATGTCTTTTGTGTTCCAAGAGTAACGTTTAACAGCGTCCTGAGTATTGAACGCTTCCAACATTGCCTTGAAATACGTACCCGTTTTTTCATCAATCGGGAACACCCCAGATGCATCACCGACACCTAAAACACGCTTTCCAGATAATTGCCAATGTACATAACCAGCTAATGTCGTAATGAAGTCAATATCCTTAACGTGAGGTTCATCATTCAAAATTGCTTGATATAAATGAGCAATACTCCAACGTTGTGGAATATTAAATGAGAATAACGCCGTCAATTCATCAGCTGCCTGACCGGTAATGTTGTTACGCCAGGTTCTAAAGGGAACCAATTGCTTACCGGCCTGATCAAACGCCAGATAGCCATGCATCATGGCACTGACACCAATCGACCCAATTTTAGTCAACGGACTGTGATACTTGCTTTGAACTTCTGCCACCATTTGGGTATAGCTGGCTTGAATACCAGTCCAAACCTGTTCTAGTGGATACGTCCATACACCATCAACGAATTGGTTTTCCCAAACGTAACTGCCAGATGCAATTGTCTGAAAGTCGTGAGTTACCAGAACCGCCTTGATTCGTGTTGAACCAAGCTCGATACCTAGTGAAACATCACCGCTCTTAACCGCTTGGGAGGTTTCAACTAAGTTCATGTGAACATCCTCCAAATACAAATTCAAAAAATAAAATAAAACGTTTTCATTTTTGTCAACGACCATAGTGTAAATTATTTATTCGAATAAATCAACAGTATTTTTATTTATACGTATTAATACAGTGAACTAAATAATCTTCGCGTAGTTACTTATAGGTAACGGCAATCACGCAATTCCCATTTCTTATCTATTAGATAGCAACTGATGAAAGCTGCCAGAAGCTTTTAAATCAGCTATTTGGTCTCACATAATTAATCATAAAATTTGTTCCAGTTATACTACAATCGCATAAATTTGTCGTTTTTCTATTGATTTATTCGAATGAATGATATAAATTGTTTCCTGAAAGCGTTTTCTGTTTTTGTCGACAAATTTTCATTTTTTACCTAGTGTGTTTGTATTTGCTATTTTTTACTTCGCGTCTGAATCGGCGATTAGTTCAACTGCTTGATGTCCTTCTTCAGTTGGCGTCTCAACGGTTCACATCTATTTATAGAAATGAGGGTTCGTCTTGAAAAAAGTGTCGAATGGCTTCATCTATACGTTTGGTTCGTTAGGTGGCCTTCTGTTTGGTTATGATATTGCATCTGTATCCGGTGCCATCTTATTTATTCAAAAGCAATTGCGGTTAGGTTCATGGCAACAAGGGATGGTTGTTTCAGCTGTCTTGATTGGTGCGATCATTGGTGCCCTTGCTACTAGTAAGTTCTTGGACACATACGGTCGCCGTATTTTGCTACTGTGGGCCGCCGGGATCTTCTTCGTTGGCGCACTTGGTTCTGGGTTTGCTCCAGAATTCTATGTTTTGTTAGTCACACGAATCATCCTTGGAATAGGTGTGGGAATTACCTCAGCTCTGGTTCCTGCCTACCTACAGGAACTGGCGCCTAAAAAGCGTCGTGGCGCAATCACAACTCTGTGGCAGTTGATGATTATGATTGGGATTTTACTAGCTTATATCTTGAACTACACATTTTCAGGACTATTCACGGGCTGGCGCTGGATGCTTGGTTTCGCAGCTATTCCAGCCGCTCTATTGTTCATTGGTGCCCTATATTTACCAGAAAGTCCTCGTTTCTTAGTCAAAGTTGGTAAATTAGATGAAGCAAAAGCCGTTTTGGAAAACACCAACAACGGCGATGATAAAGCAGTTGAAATTGCACTAACCGACATTCAAGCTCAAGCCTCACAAAAAGCCGGTGGTTGGGGTGAACTCTTTGGTAAGACTGTTCGTCCTGCTTTAATCACTGGATTAGGTGTCGCGATTTTTCAACAAATTATTGGCAGTAACACGGTTATTTTCTATGCACCAACCATCTTCACCAAAGTTGGATGGGGTGTGGAAGCCGCTCTGCTAGCCCATATTGGTATCGGTGTTATCAATGTCATTGTCACTGTTGTTGCTTTGCTTTTGATGGATCACATTGATCGTAAAAAGATGCTCATTTTTGGTGCAACCGGGATGGGATTGTCACTTTTAATCATGAGTACTGTGTTGAAGTTTGATAACGGTTCAAAAGTTGCGGCAATTGTGAGTGCCCTTGCATTAACTATTTATGTGGCCTTTTATGCAGCAACTTGGGCTCCTGTTACATGGGTCTTCATCAGTGAAGTGTTCCCATTAAATATTCGTGGTCTGGGAACATCGCTTTGTTCTGCTACAAACTGGGCAGCTAACATGCTCGTTTCGTTAACGTTCCCTACAATGTTGAGCACTATGGGATTGGCTAACTCGTTCCTCTTCTACGCTCTAATCTGTGCAATTTGTATCTGGATCACACACACTAAGTTTATGGAAACTCGTGGCAAGTCGCTTGAAGATATTGAAGCTGATTTACGTTCACGCACAGCCGATGAAAAGACTGTTTCAAACGCTGAAAACAAATAATATTTAATCGTGTTTGAGAGTTAGTAGGAACCTAAAAAAGGCCGCTTCGAGAAGATTAATTTCTTCCCGAAACGGCCTTTTCCAGCTAGTTCTTATTCAGTTTTAGTATCAACAGTAGCATCAGCAGGTTTAACGACTGAATTCCGTCTGACTAAGTCTGGTTCGTAATTGATATCCTGAACATCTTCACGATTCAACAACTTAATCAACATGCGCCCTGCGTCTTCACCCATTCTTTCCTTCTCATGGTTCAACGTGGTCAATGAGGGACTCATATATTGAGACATCAAATAATCATCAAAGCCGACAACTGAGACATCTTCAGGCACTCGATAGTCGTTCGAGCGCAGATAGTCCATAACTTGAATCGCCAAACGGTCGTTATAACAAGCAATCGCCGTTGGTCGTTCATCCTGCTCCAAGTATATCCGTATTCGGCCCATGACCCGTTCAAAGTCATCCCCTGATTGATACATGATGAGATTACTCTGGTAGGAAAATTCAGGATGCCGTTGATATGCTTGAACAAATCCATTCATTCGGTTAACACCCTGAATGTCATCTACCTGAAAAACGCCCAAAACGCTTTGATGTCCCATTCGAAAAAGGTATTCCAGCATGCGTTCTTCAGCAGCCTTGTCATCTGTCGTAACGCTCGGGAAGTCCAAGTCAGGATATTTGGCGTTAATAAATAATGTTGGAATCTGATCATCCTTAATTTCTTGGTATAAGTCCATATTAGGATTACGCAGCGCACTTTGTGTGGGCTCAATGATTAGGCCCGCAACTTTAGTATCCAACATATTGATCAAGCTCTTACGTTCTTTTTCATGGTTATTATGTGTATTACTAATCAATAAAGAATAGCCAGCTTCTGAAATAATACGATCAATCCCAGAAATAATATCCGGAAAGATGTAATCCGCGATATGCGTTGTGATGACGCCAATCATTTTACTATCATTATCATTCGACCAGTCTTTATGCCAGTCTTGGACAAACATCCCGCCGCCTTGAATCCGATAAATGAAGTGGCTACCCTCTAAATCCCCCACGGCTCTTCTAACTGTGTAGTGAGAAACATCGTACATCGCCATTAATTCTGTTTCAGTTGGCAACTTATCGTTGACCTTATATTTCCCTGTTAGAATTGCCTCTTTCAAACCATCTTTAACTTTTTGATACTTGTTTTCCATATTTCCACCTAATTTGATATGTAATGATGCTCACTTTTAAGACACGCCACCATTACTAATAAATTGAAACGAATCATTCACTCATTCTAGTGTAGTGTAAAAGTTCCGATATCACAATAAATTTGCAAATTTATTTGTAACCGCTTTCTCTTTGACGGTCTACTTTCTCGTAAAATGTGGTAATGTAATTATATGGTAGATTGTAAAATTAATCCGAACGCTGTTCGGACAAAAAAGATCAGCTTCCTTTAAAATGGTGTTTACCACAAACCCATCTTTTAGGAGCTGATCTTTTGTCTAGTATAACCTATTCCGAACGAATTAAAATCGAAACCTTTTGTGAACTAGGGCTGTCCAATATCCAAATGGGCGTTCGGCTGAACCGATCACCGTCAACAATTTCTTATGAATTATCTCGATGTCAACCTTATCAGGCTGAATTAGCACAAACAGATGCCGAATACAAGCGATCACGATGTGGTCGGAAAACTAAGCTGAGCGATGAGTTAAAGCAAAAAATTCTCAACCATTTACGTCTAAGCTGGTCACCAGGAATGATTGCTCACGAATTTAAACTAGCTACTAAATCTATTTATAATTGGCTAAATCAGGGGAGAATTGGTTTCTCCTTGAATGATCTACCTGAACATGGCGTACGCCAACGGCGTAACGTTGACCAACGATCCAAATATAATCAATCTTTGGGGCGATCAATTGAACAGCGTCCCATGATGATTAATCAACGTAATCGCATCGGCGATTTTGAACTAGATACAGTCGTTGGTCCTCGTGGGCATAGTAAGGCAGTTTTATTAACTTTAATCGATCGCAAATCACGGTTCTTTTGGGCATACCGGTTAAAAGATCGGACGACAGCGACTGTTAATGAAGCACTAACTAAGTTCCTAACCACTTTTAATGGTCCGGTTCACAGCTTTACTGTGGACCGTGGCACTGAGTTTAGTGGGCTAGTATCACTTGAATCACAATATGGTATTAAGACCTATTACTGCCATGCTTATACGCCAGCTGAACGCGGTAGTAATGAACGCTTTAATCGGAATTTACGTTATTTTTATCCTAAAGGGACTCGTTTTGAGCACATTAGTGCTCAAGATTTAACGACGACGTTACTCCAAATTAACCAGCGACCGCTTAAAATACTCGACTGGCAAACACCGTATCAGGTTATGCTGACAAATTTGTCCAAAAATTCGGATTAAATTTGCAATCTACCATATATTTATTTCAATTCATTAAAACCTCACATTTAATTCATTCGAATATATATGTGAAACATACTTAATAAAGGAGTTTTCCGTATGTCACAATCTATTCACGCAACAGTTCAACCGTTTGATACCTTTAACGGTCAGAAAATCTATCGTTTTAGTCTTGTCAACGCCCATGGTGTCACCGTATCTGCCTTAAGCCTTGGCGCAACTCTTTATGAAATCTTATTGCCAAGTGGCGACAACCTCGTCTTGAATTATCACCATAGCGCTGATTACTTAGCCAATCCATTTTACGTTTGCATGGGTATTGGGCGCACAGGCGGTCGCATTGGCAATGGTGAATTCCCGATGAACGGAAAAACGATTCACGTCCCAGTTAATGAAGGGTCAACAACCCTACATGGTGGACCGCATGGGTTCAACTCACAGCTTTGGGATGGTGAAATTTCTACCAAGAATGGGGAGCCAGAAATCATCTTCCGTCACTTACAGAAATCGTCAGAAGATGGTTTCCCTGGTGATCTGGATGCCGAAATTCACTACCAGCTCAGTGATAATGACGTCGTGCGAATCAGCTTTGTTGGGCGATCAAACGCCGACACAGTCTTCAATCCAACACTCCATACCTACTTTAATCTTGGAAACAACGAAACCATTAAACGGCATACATTACAAATTAACAGTACAGAACATTTAGCCTTTGATGATAAAAAGGTTCCAACTGGTGAGCTAATTGAAGTTGCAGACACACCATTTGATTTCCAGAAGGCCACGACACTTGGCACTGCTATTGCTAGGATGCAAGATACTGCAGAAAAAGGCTTTGATGACCTCTTCAAAGTGACCCCAGACGATAATAACCGGATTGCCACTTTGGCAGATCCTATTTCCGGTCACGCCGTTGATGTGCTCTCAAAACGTAACGGACTCGTTGTCTTCACAGCTAATTCTTTCACACACGATAATATGAACTTCAAACGTTCCAACGGTACTGGTCAACCGTACGAAGGTGTCGCCCTCGAAGCCCAGACGTTACCTGATGCCACCAAACACACCGGTTTTGGCAACATTATCCTCACTGCTGGCGACACATCCGTGCAAACCATTGGGTATCGACTGCATTATTAAGCAACTTGACTAAGCTTATTAAAAATAATGATCGTAGTTTCTGCGCCAACGTAGAAGTTACGATCATTTTTTACACCTATTTTCGTGATTTGTTTTGAACTGTACCATTTTCTGGAATATAGGTAATGAGGTCGCTAACTTCCTTTGGCAATGGAATTTGTGGATCAACATGCGGGTTGTTTAAATGAATTGACGTATAAGAACGCCGATATTCTGTTGGCGACATGCCAACTTGGGCACGAAAACGGCGCATGAAAGTTTTAGCATCATTGAAATAAGCATAATCTGCAATTTCCTTAACCGACATTTCCGTTCGAACCAATAGCAAGGTCGCAACCTCGATTTTCAAACGAGTCAAGTACTGCAGCGTCGTTATACCCATTGATTGTTTGAACAAACGTGTTAAATAGTCTGGACTCAATTGAACTGCCATAGCTATTTCATCAACTGAAAGTTCACTACTCATGTTCACACGAATCCATTCCTTGATGAATCTCATCTTACCGCCTTCGTGTGCTTCTTTTTCATGTGCTGAATAACTATCAAATAGTTGTATCAATAACGCAGAGGTTAAAAAGTCGCGTTGGCCTAAAATGACTGGGTTATCCTGAATTGCCAATATTTGATGAATTTGAACCGCAATTTGATCCACGTTATCTGGTTTAAACACGCGTGGTAACACAACTTGTTGCCGACTGCTTGCGTGTGTTAACCACTCTTTCAAAACGTTGTTAGTACTAGAGTTAAACGCACGTTCTTTGAATTGACTAAAAAAATGTAACCAATAAAAATCGACTGGTGGATTTGAAGGTCGGCAACCACAAAAATCAGTATATGGTGGCACAATCATGACCTCGTGTGGGCGGATGATAAATTGTTCATTATTAATCTGCACGCTGATATTTCCTTTCATACAAAGGATTATCTCGTAATCACCCTTATGATTGACAGGTTGATGTTGCCAAATCTCTTTCGAAACAAACTCGCCACCTTTGTAATATAAAACAGGCTTGTCAAGTGTAAAGGAAAAATAGCGCATCATCTCATCGTCCTTTCTCATATATCGGAAATCGTCACCAAATGTATTAAAAAGTGACTACATCAACTATTTGCTTCGTATGAATATCGGTTTCTGCAACCAATTATCATAATAGCGACCTTTAACCAAAATTGAAAGGGCTTACAATGTTTTTTGTTTGTTAGTGCACATAACAACCATTTAACAACCATTTTTTAGAATCATCGCTTGTCATTAATAACTAAAACTCAGTTATTCGAGTTGAGGGGAAAATATCATGAAATTGCTATCAATCCATTTCGCAGGACAATCAATTCTTTCCTGGGGGCTTCAGGTAATTTTGATTGCCGTTACATGGCTTGTTTATGACCACCAAATCCAAAATAATCTCGTCACAATATTGACTGTCATGGTCTTAATGGGTTTTACCTATATGAGTCTAGCTAAGGATACAAAGAATTCATCAAAATAAGTCGATACAATTCACGCAAACAATTGGAGGATTACTATGAACGCTCAAACTGATCATACCGATCAAAATGTAGCCACGGCGCAAGCAATATTATCTAGTGACAAACTGCCGTTTCACCGAAAGTTGACTTACGGTTTCACCGACATGGCCGGAAATTTGCTTTATACGTTAGTCGGTTCTTACATGTTGTACTTTTTCACCAATGTTTTTGGTCTGGATGTCGGCACTGCTGGTGTCTTATTACTAATTGGTCGGTTCATTGATGCCCTAGGTGCGCCTGTAATGGGTGTGCTGGTCGACCACACTCACAGTAAGTATGGTAAAAACCGTCCGTGGTTCTTATGGATGGCCCTGCCATTCACCATTTCCATCTGGTTGCTATTTACCACGCCTGCACTATCTGGCATGATGAAGGTCCTGTATGCTGGCGCCATGTACATTGTGGCTGAACTGGCATACACCGCCCTATCAACTCCGATTACTTCTGTTTTACCAAACATATCGTCAAACTCAGATGAAAGAACATCGGCTAACTCAATTCGGATGGTACTTGGTAATGTTGGTAACTTCTTTGCAGTCACATTTGTCATTCCGCTCGCATCATTCTTGGGCAACGGAAATGATCGACGTGGTTGGTCACTGGCTGTTGGTGTTTATGCCATTATCGCATTTATCATCTTGATGATTGCATTCCTAGATATGCGTGAAAAAAACGTGAACCAGGAAAAAATCATCACTATTCGGGAAAGTCTGAAGGCCACTAAAAGCAATTGGCCTTGGGTGCTCATTGTTCTGGCAAATTTGTTGCTATGGACCGCATATTCTGCAAGAAATGCCGCACTACCATATTATTTTCAATATAATTTAAACGACAAAGCATTGATTTCAATATTTAATGGTTTTTCCATCATTCAAATTCTTGGAATGGCTGCCGTGCCATTTGTGGTTAAGTATTTACACAAATGGGGCACTACAATCTTAATGTTGTCGCTGACTATGATTGGTCAAATCTGGATTGGCATGGCAGGCGCTAATGTCACATCAAGTCTAATCGGTTGGTCCATAGCATGTATTGGCTCTGGCTCCGCGATGACAATGTTCTTCTCCATGGTCGGCGACACCGTTGATTTTGGAGAATGGAAAAACGGAATACGCGCCAACGGTTTCCTAACTGCAATGGGAGCCTCTTTCTGTATTCAGATGGGATCAGGTATTGGCTCATTTGTTGCCGCACGAATCTTAGCATCCTTTGGGTTCACAGCCTCAAAGGCGGTCCAGAGTGGTAAAGCTTATCTGCAATTAACTTCACTTTCATCTGGGTACCAGTTGTTATCTATGCACTTAGCGCAGTTTGCATGGTCTTCTACCGTCGTTGGGAAAAACATGAACCCATCGTTACAGCCGAACTGGAAGAGCGTCGTGAAAATAATTAATGAATAATTTATTAGCACACCAGACTACCAAATAAATTTTTGCACAGCATGTATATCAATTTATCTCATAGTAAGAAAGGATCTCTCAATATGCAAACGCTTTTTAAACCGAAGCTTAATCACGTTGATATCACTTCAAAATTTTGGTCTCATTATCAACAATTAGTCGTCAAAGAAGTGCTCCCCTATCAATGGTCCGTTATGAATGACGAGGCCAGTGTCGACATTTCAGAAGATCCACAGAATAATGGTATCAATAAAAATAGCCATGCAATTGCAAACTTAAAAATTGCGGCTGGTCAACAAAAGGGCCATCATTACGGCTTTCCATTTCAGGATACCGACGTTTACAAGTGGCTTGAGGCGGCGGCTTACTCCTTTAGCTATCAGCCTAATAACGATTTAAAAACAATTACTGACACACTGGTTAGTCTTATCGCTGATGCACAAGAGGACAACGGCTACCTGTCTACCCTCTTTCAAATTGACGAACCACAACGTAAATTCAAACGTCTGCAACAGTCGCATGAACTCTATACAATGGGACATTACATCGAGGCTGGTGTTGCTTACTACCAAGTCACCGGCAGTGGCAAAGCGCTGACCATTGCAACTAAAATGGCTGATTGTATTTGTCGAAACTTTGGTGCTGATCCAGATCAGATTCACGGTTACGATGGACACCCAGAAATCGAATTGGCACTTGTCAAACTCTATGAAGTCACAAATGACCAACGATATTTAGACATGGCACATTACTTCTTGGTTGAGCGAGGCACAGACCCAGACTTTTTTGATAAGCAAAACATCGCCGATGGCCTTGAACGCGACTTGATTCCAAACATGCGCGATATGCCACGAACCTATTATCAGGCAGATAAACCAATTAAAGACCAACAAACGGCCGAAGGTCATGCTGTCCGTGTGGTTTACCTTTGTACCGGAATGGCTTCAGTAGCTCTTTATACGCATGACCAAACACTTTTAGATGCTTGCCATCGATTCTGGAATGACATTGTTAAACGTCGCATGTATATCACCGGCAACATTGGTTCAACAACAACTGGTGAATCACTCACATATGACTACGATTTGCCAAACGACACCATGTACGGTGAAACTTGTGCCTCGGTTGGGATGGCTTTCTTCGCAAAGAAAATGCTACAGCTTGAATCAAAAGGCGAGTATGCGGATATTCTGGAAAAGGAACTGTTTAATGGAAGTTTAAGTGGTATGTCTTTGGACGGTAAACATTTCTTTTACGTAAATCCGCTTGAAGCTGATCCCAAAGCATCCGCACTTAATCCCGGCAAAAGCCACGTGCTTACGCATCGTGCCGATTGGTTCGGATGCGCCTGTTGCCCTGCTAACTTAGCCCGTTTGATTACGTCATTAAGCGATTATCTCTATACTGAAAAAGACAATACCATTCTTGCCCATCAATTTATCGCAAATAAAGCGGCTTTCAACAACAAGGTGTCCATTAATCAAAAGAGTGATTTTCCTTGGTCCGGTGATGTCTTATTCGAGATTACCAATCCTGAAAATTGCGAGTTTAGGTTTGGTATTCGTATTCCACAATGGTCATTAGGTAATTATCAGCTCAGCATCAATGGTCATCTAGCGTCAATATCTATCGATGATGGCTTCGTCTATATTCCAGTGAATGAATCGAAAATGACTATTACCTTAAGCCTAGATATGAGCGTTAAGTTTATGGCAGCCAGCAACCGTATCGTCGCTGATCAAAACAAGATTGCTGTGCAAAGAGGGCCAGTAATCTATTGTGCCGAGGAAGCTGATAATCACACGTCACAATTAGGTTTGTATCACGTCTCACCTAAAGCAAACGTTCTAGTCAAAAAAGAACCAACCTTACTAAACGGCGTCACCACGTTAGATGTTTCAGCCCAAGAAGAAGAACTAACAAATGCGGATGACAATCCTTATCAACCCTTGACAAGTGAGAAAACCATCCCAGCTAATCTTCGATTAATCCCCTACTATGCGTGGGCTAATCGTACTGAAGGCGCCATGCGAGTATGGCTGAATCGTTAGAAAGCAAAGAAGCATTAGACTAAGTTGAGAGGTCTAATGCTTCTTTATCGTTAAAAGTTAATTTATGCTCCAAAAATATACATGCCGGACGGCTTACGAGACGCGAACTTCGGCTCGTAAGCGAGGGTGAAGATTGCGGGGTGGCAAGCTAAACCCAGTTTCATGACCGGCCTCTCAGGTTGGCGCAACGGTTAGTCATCATTGATAACTTAATGGATGAAAATCAACTACTCAGTTGTAGAAGTTCGCTGAATTGTTCAGCTTGCTTTTCATTACCTAATTTCATCCTGAATTTCTCACACTTTTAGCTATAAAACATCTTCATTTCGATATCTTGATTAAAGTTCCCAAACCCTTTGCCAAAAATCGTGCAGCCGCCACGGTTCTTGGCATTCTTTTTAACTTCAAAACGAACTGTGACAGTATCACCGTCTATCTTTAGATCATCTAGCGACGCTTCAGAGAATGGTTGTCCGTCGAGATAGCTCCCGTGATCAGTGACACGAACCGTTTTTAAAATACCATACTGATTAACGTTATCTGGCACCCACAACGGCGTGTACTTTCCCCGAGTATCAGAGAAATCACCAGGGCTTGTCCAATTGCCGATTGCGTGGCCGTTAATCGAAAACGTGATGTCAGAAGGCCAAACGTTATTAGAAAATGGGAATTCAGAGCCTAGCTCCATGGATAAATCTAACATCTGCAACGTATCGTTTCTAGCCAGATAGTTTGGAAACTGATATTCAACAAATCCTTCTGTCCACCAAATCATTCCCGCACTCATTCGTTCTGGATCCATGAAATATGCCGGATTATCGACCTTGCCAATATAATTATCTTTTCCGGCCAGACCGCATGACGGTTTCACTGAAAAGTTAGTAAAGTGTCCCACTGGCACATCAGTCGTTTGAACATCAAACGCCGTGTAAATCTCTTGGGGGAAGTTCACATTGATATGATCAACCTTTAACTTAGACACCTTGTTATGACCGACTCGTTCAAATTCAATCAGGCCCGCTTCAGCGAGTTTGTTGAGATGCATCAACACAATTGTGCTACTAAGTTTCATTTCTTCAGCCAGTTCACGAACGCTCAAATGCTTATATGAAAGCTTTCTGAGAATAGCCAATCTAACTGGACTGGCTAGTGCTTTATACGCTAGCAAAGATTCATTAGACAAATCCAATTCCATTATGGATAACACCAACCTTTTTGTTGATCAGACGGTAACAAACAACATTTATATTGCTTTAAATTAATATAAAGCGGTTTCTTTTACTGAAATTATAATATAAACGCTTACATTATCCAAATTTATTCGAATAAATATCATTAACATCATTGTAAGCGTTTGCTTCTGCCTGTACTCTAATCTTGTACAAAGGATAACAAGTTAGCTAACGTCGTTCGTCCGATTACCAAACAAGACATGAAGGGACAAGTTGATATGACAACTGCAACAGATTACATTAATCCACTAATTGTGCAGCGCGCCGATCCATTTATTTATAAGCACACAGACGGCTATTATTATTTCACCGCTTCGGTACCTGCATATAACCTCATTGAAATCCGTCGTGCCAAAACATTGGCCGGTCTCGCCCATGCTGCACCAAGAACTATTTGGCGTAAACATGACAGCGGTCCAATGAGTCAATTGATCTGGGCACCAGAGATTCATTACATCGACGGCAAGTGGTTCATCTACTTTGCCGCAGCCGAAACAACGGCATTCGACAAAAATGGCATGTTCCAACACCGTATGTTCTGTATTGAATGCGATAACGCTGATCCAATGCGCAGCGAAGATGATTGGATTGAACATGGCCAAGTTAAAACGCCAATGGATTCTTTCTCACTCGACGCAACGTGCTTTAAAGCCAACGACAAGTTGTACTACGTTTGGGCACAAAAGGATCCAGCCATTAAGGGTAATTCCAACATCTACATTGCTGAAATGGCCAACCCTTGGACACTTAAAACTAAGCCTGTAATGTTGACTAAACCGGAATTTGACTGGGAAACAAAGATTTTCTGGGTGAACGAAGGTCCTGCCGTAATCCATCGTAATGGGCGATACTTCTTAACTTACTCAGCTAGTGCGACCGATGAAAATTACTGCATGGGTATGCTAAGTATTGATGAAAATGCTGATTTACTTGATGCCAGTCAGTGGCACAAGGCAGAAAAACCAGTCTTTCAAAGTGACCTTGACCATGACCAATTCGGGCCTGGCCACAATTCCTTCACAGTAGCCGAAGACGGTCAAACAGATATTTTGGTTTACCACTGCCGTGACTACACAGAAATCAAGGGCGATCCACTGTATGATCCAAATCGCCATACGAAGGTTCAACCCTTTACGTGGAACGATGATGGCACCCCTAACTTTGGCAAACCAGTGCCTTACAACTATGACTAATCATTTAGAAAATAGAGGTTAAAAACATCATGCAAAAAACTGAATCAAAACACTTTTGGGGGTTCCCCTTCTCCCACTTTAGTTATTTCTTCATTTGGGCTACCGTCTATGGCTATTTAACACTATGGATGGAACAAGTTGGTCACTTAAACGGAACTGAATCTGGAGCTGTCTTCTCAATGATGGCCGGAATTTCGCTTATTTTCCAACCAATCTTCGGGGTCGTTTCCGACAAGCTGTTATTCAAAAAGAACTTAGTTATTCTAATCTCTGTCGTTGCTATTTTTATCGGACCTTACTTCCAATGGGTCTTCTTACCATTGCTCCATATCAATTCTTTCTTGGTTGCCATCGTCACTGGGACCTTCCTCAGCTTTGTTTTAAACGGTGGGGTTTCCGTTATTGAACAGTATGTTCAACGTGCCAGTTTAGCTAACAAGTTTGAATATGCTCACTCACGTGTCGGAGGTTCTGTTGCCGGTGTTGTCGCTTCATTGATTGCCGGTCGTTTATTCCTGTGGTCACCAGACTCAATCTTCTGGGCATGTACCGTTGCTGCCATTATCTTAACTGGCTTACTGTTATTCAGTGACAAAATCGACATGGACAACGCTTCTGCCGCTGGGGACACATCTAACTCCTTGGACATGAAGACCGTTATGTCTGTGTTCAAGATTAAAAACTTATGGGTTCTGGCCATTTTCTACATGGGCGCATCAGCTATTTTCGATGTGTTCGACCAACAATTCATTATCTTCTTCAAGACGTTCTTCCATACCGCCGCACAAGGTACATTGGTTTATAGTTACATGACTTCCGGTCAAACGGCCATTGAATTCTTGCTCATGTTCCCAATGCCATGGATCATCAACAAAATCGGTTCTAAAAATGGTTTGATCATCTACGGCTTCATCACTTGCATTCGGATCTTAGGTTCTGCTTTGTCACCAACCTGGGGCTGGGTTGTCTTCTTCCGTTTGCTCGCCGGACTGGAAATGCCGTTATTATTGACGTCTATCATGAAGTACATCGCCGGTGCCTTTGATATTCGTTTATACGCTACGGTTTATGCCCTCGCGTCTAACTTTGCTAAGCAAATATCGGTCTTCATTTTCTCCTCTGTTGCCGGTAAATTATACGATGTGATCGGTTACCAACACACGTACATCTGGATGGGTGTTCTAGTCTTCGTCATTACACTGTTCGCTGCATTCTTCTTGAAAAAAGAGGATAAAGTACAGGCTGGTGAAGTCGAGGCTCCAAAAGATACACCGACGCCAGCAAATGATTCTGATAATTAGGCAATCGAAAATGTAACAAAAATAAGCCATTAAGGAACGGTTGTAGTGTTATTGTCCCCTTAGAGTAGACAGACGAAATAATAAATCGTCTATCTATTTCTAAGGGGATTTTTGTATGGAAAAACAAGGACGTTCGTATAGTCTTGAACAAAAGCTAGACACTCTTTATCAGTTCAAACACTCAGGCAAAAGCATGAGGGCATTCACCAAGGACTTTGGAATCGCATTTGTAACACTTAAAAAGTGGCTTGACCTTGAACAATTAGAAGATTTTAAAGCGCTTGAACCAAGTCATGAATGGAAACGGTATTCGCAAGATACAAAGAATGCCGCAGTTCATGATCGCTTAGTCAATGGACTGTCTCAACTAGATATCGTTAAAAAGTATCAGATTAGTTCTACTTCTGTTTTACGAAGGTGGGTAAATCAGTATACTAATGGCAAGGAAATCAAAGCCACTAGTAAAGGACAAACAACCCATATGAAACAAGGTCGAACCACCAGCTATCAAGAACGTATTGAAATCGCACAATATGCCCTCGCTCATGAGAAGGATTATCACACAACTGCCAATCATTTTAACGTGTCCTATCAACAGGTTTACACATGGGTACGTAAATACGAGAAGGATGGGATTAATGCGCTTCAGGATCGTCGTGGAAAGCGACTAAATCGTGAACCTGAGGAGCTAAGCGAAAAAGAGCGTTTAGAGTTGCGCATCAAAGAGCTGGAAGAGCGCAATGACTTCTTAGAAACACGTGAAGATTTGGCAAAAAAATTACGGGAGATTCAAAGGAGGAATCAATAGATTGGTTACACCCAGTAACCCGAATCGAACGTTATCAGGCGATTCAGGAATTGTCTGAACAAACTAATCCACGAACGCACAAACCTTATGTCATCGAACAGCTTTGTGCCCTTACAGGTATCAAGCGCGCCGCCTATTACAAATGGACACACCGAAAGCCTAATCAACGTGAGCTTGATAATGAAGTCATTTGGCAGTTCATTGAAGAACGTGAAGCTCGTGACTATGGCATCTATGGCTCACAACGAATGACACGGCTGATTAACCGTGAAACTGAGTTTCACGTTAATCGCAAGCGTGTGTATCGCTTGATGGATGCTCACGGCATGACCGCTTCAATTCGTAAAGCGAAGGTTGACCGTAAGTCCCAGAAAGCTGAAGTCATTACCGCAAACATCCTTGACCGTAAGTTTTCCGCTAACGAACCAAACCAACGATGGGTTACCGACTGCACTGAATTACAGTACGGCATAGATACCCTTAACAAAGTGAAACTAAGTGCCATTAAAGACCTCTATGACCATTCAATCATTGCCTATAATCTTAGTGACACAGAAACAGCGGCGGCTGTGACTATCACATTACACCGGGCCTTAGAAACTTGCCCAGACGCAGAACCACCGTTACATACTGACCGTGGTTCTGCGTATACAGCTCGAATCTATGACTTAGAATTACGTCAACATCACATCACACACAGTATGTCTCGTGGTGGTAAACCTATTGATAATGGCGCCATGGAAACCTTTTGGAGTCATATCAAAGATGAATGGTTTGATCTACGACCGGCCGGCACGTTCAAAGAACTTGTCGCCTTAGTCGACGCTGGGATCGACTGGTATAACAATGGTCGTCCGCAAGAAACACTAAACGGCCTGACTCCGAATGAATATCGGAATCAGACCGTTCGCAAAGCAAGTTAATTTATATTATTTCGACTGTTTACTTGACTGGGTCATGTCCATAGCCTCTCCTTAATGGCTTATTTTATATAAAACATTTAATCAAGAATGCTAATCCTCATTCGCTTTAAATCCACTTTGAATACTGTAACGAACCGTCTTACTAGATGTCTTTAAATACCTGTCTCTTTCAACATCTAGGATTTCGCTAGGGTATGGTGCATAACTGGTAACCTTGTACTCATCATGGCCCAGTTTGGCCAAGTTACCATTTATCACACCAAGTGTTCCATCTGCTTTTGTATACATGTACGCTTTTTGTCCAAATCCTGTTAAGTAAGCGGCTAATTCTTCGCCCATATCCCAATCATCATGACCTGTATCACCATCAGGAAATAGTCTGGTAAAAATACCACCGTCTTGAGCAAAAGCTGATTGGCCAAAACGATTTCGAGATAGATCCGGTCGATTAATGTTTGGCCCTGCAATACTATATGTCGAGGCAGCCTCTCCTGGTTTGAGCAAACGATCTGGCGTGGTTGCGTTTGCATCATACATGTATAACACACCCGCAAATGCACGATAAGCGCCTCGTAACAGCTCAGTGTCACCCAATTTTTCATAGGCTAGCAGGCTAGAAGCAGCTGTAATCCCGCCCCATAATGAATGAATCATATAAGAAAGCGCTTCCCACCAACGGTCTGGCGCCTGGCTTCGAAAATCATTGCTGAAGCCTATGTTGGCTTTCAACAATTCTGCATATCGACTGGCTGCCTTCGTATAGCCTGCATTGGCCAAAGCTCCAGTGGCCGGTCCAAAACCAGCATTATCATAAAAGTGCTCTGTAATGGCAGCTTTATATGATTGGCTATCAGTTGCCACACGCTTTACGGCTTTGTCCCAACAATCCTTAATTAGCCGATAGTCCTCATTCATGCCATGAGCTTTTAAGTCACTCAGCAGACCGTCAATGTATAAAAAGTACACGCCTAACATTTGCGATTCTTCCTTTGCACGCTGGCTTTCATGCATGTCTGGATTAACTCGTAAATTAAAGACATCCGCAGCCCAGTGAAGATAAACTGTCGGTTGATTGAGTGTTAGAATATTTTCCCCAAACAGTGATAATAAGTAGTAGACATGCCCAATATATTCGAAATCCATTACGCGATAAAAGTCTCCATATAGGGACGTCGGTTTACTAAAATCACCATCAACAAACCATTTTTGACGAATGTAGTATACAGCACTCTGTTCGACCTGCCGTACCTGAGTCACTGTTTTTTCGGTCGGATTTAGCAGATTTGCCATCAAGATCAAACTCAGTTTTCCTAATGATTCTCCTTGGTTAGAAACTGGATTGAATGCATATGGATGTTTTCCTGAGGCACCTTCGAAAGAATGAGTACTTAGCCAATTCACGCGCTGTTGAATAACTTGTTGGAGCGGCGGCATAACATTAAACACAACGCGATCTTGTCTGCCACTTTCAAGATTAATCAGCAGCTCATGTTCACTCACCTCTGTTGGCGTTAACGTCAACACGTTTTGTTTAAAACTGGAGGTTACATCACGTTCAATAATCTTGTTATCAACATTAGTACGTAAAACAATTCGTTCAACCAAATCGTTCGTTGGTCCCTCGATTGTTACTGTAGCTGTCTGATTTTGAATGATAATTGGTGGATATGTTATGCGCGGGTGACCAAAATGTTGGGCCACATCAGTAAAATTATCCTGATTGCTAAAGGGGGCGAGAACAAAAGACCACTTCATTTCGTCGGTTAAAGTGATACTACTATGCGGGTATATCCAATCTCTTTCTGGTGCTTTTGTTTGTGGATATCCGCCAGCCAAGATAAGTTGATGAAACAACATACCATCCAATGACGGCGATACATTTTCAAAGAATCGATTCGTCCACTCACAAGCGGTTCCAACTGACTGAACCACACCTGCTGTCTGAAATAGCCCCATGTTCTTTCCTTCATTATCACGACGCATTCCGGCTAATTTAGTGAAGTTCGGGGCAACTGAAGGAAAAACAGCTGTGGAACGATGAATGTTTTGGAGAACATCTCGATCTCGAAACATAACATATGCCAGCGAACACCAGACACCGAGACTTGTTATTTTTACAGGCTCATACGTATTATTCTGTAACAGAATTTGCCACTGCAACTGATTGTTAATCAATTCATAATTCAACGAAATTGTTGCTTCGGGGAGCTGATATTTAACTATCAATTGTTCATTAGTTTCTTCAAGAACCGGCGTTAATTCAATGCTTTTGTAACGATGGTCCCCGATTACTATTTCGAATTCACCAAACAATTTATCTCTGTCAGTGTATCCTACTTTATCTAAGTAACTAGGATTAATTACCCAGTTCATCTGATCAGTGTCTTCCTTATCGACAAGACTTGTAATTGCTCCATGGGCATTGTACTGCATGTCGAAGCGTTTTGAATGCATGTTTGTACCTCACTATTTTTAAATTAACGAAAGCGCTTTACGGTGAGTATAAAGCGCTCTAGCACATCAATAAATGTAAAAGCCAAAGATAAATTTATAAAATATCACACATCGATTTGTTATGATGCTGCGTTAACCATTGATTCGATATGTTCGAGGCGAGACACCGACTTGCTTCTTAAACGAAGTTGAAAAGTAATAAATGTTTTGATAACCAACCCTTTCAGCAATAGTAGAAATTGGAAGTGACGTATTAAGTAGCTGACGTTTTGCTTCTTCCATCCGATACTGTTTAACAAACTCATCCGGCGTCAAGCCAGTCGTCTGTTTAACTGCTCGACTAATATAATTGGGATGAAAATGAAAGACCCGGCTCAATTCCTCATTTGTAATCCGTGATTGGTAATGAGTACGTAAGTATTCTTGAACATGTGCTGCTAATTCTGCAAGACGAGTTTCCTTGGCCGAACTATATTGTACGGCTTGAAGTACATCAATAAATAACTGCTGAGATCGCCAAAAACCGTAGCTGTTGGACTGTTGGCTTTCTTCGAAAATTTGCCGAATTGTTGGCATGAGCTGATCTTGATTTGGAATATTGAATTGCTTTGCCAAATAAACAGTTGTTGACGGTGTGTAGTAATGTAGCGTTGGAACGGCAATACTTGGTGTTAATGGTGTCGGATTGACGCTTTGACTCCATTCTCCAGCCACATAAAAATGAATCCAGTAGTACTCCGTTCGCTCTGCCACTGGCTTCCACGAGTAATGGTGATGTCTTGGACGCAATACAAATATCTGACCAGCCTTGATCGTATAGTGAGCGTCATCTTCGGCGATGAACAAGCAACCTTTACGCATAACCATAAGGATGAAATATTGTAAATCATCTCGATTTGGATGTTGTTCGCCCACTTCAAAAGTCGCATATCCACCTTCGATAAATGTTGGAAAGGGCAAGCATGATATAGATAAATATTGAGTCATTGTCTTCCTCCGTGCGTTTTCGTCGCCACCAGCCATCAATTCCCTATCGCCCCTTATTATGCGTCCGATGCTCTTTCAAAACTGCATCGCTAGTTTAAAAGTGTGATTTTTTATAGATACTCTGTGAGCTATTGAATGTTAATTGCTTAATGATATGGGTAAATTAAGGTCAATGAAAGCGCTTTTAAAAAATATCGACCAATCTTATTCACCTCAGGAGGAACCATTGTGAAAAGCCACATTGCAGAATCGCTCAAATCTTCAACCAAAATTCCGTTTCATCGGATGCTAGCCTATGCCAGTACAGATATGGCAGGAAACTTGCTTTATACCACTGTTACAACTTTTATTTTGTACTATTATACTGATGTTTTCGGATTATCAGTCGCCGCAGCGGGTACGATTCTTTTAGCAGCACGAATCCTTGATGCCTTTGATGCGCCAGTATGGGGATTTATCATTGATCACACCCATACGCGTTGGGGACAAAGTCGTCCATACTTTTTATGGATTGCATTTCCCTTTGCAATATTCTTTATTCTCATGTTCTGGTCACCTTCGCTAAGTTCAACTGGCAAGTTTTGGTGGGCAATGATTACCTACCTTCTGTTTGGAATTTCATATACCGGGGTCGGAACTCCCATAAGTTCCATTTTGCCAAACCTCAGTAATGACTCTGACCAACGAATCAAGTTGAATAGCACACGAATGATCGGTGGTAACATCGGATTTTTCATCACTGCAACCTTTACTTTAAGTTTTGTCGCCTTTTTTGGCGGTGGCAGTGCGGTCACCGGTTGGCGCACAACCGCTCTCGTATTGGCTGTTATTGGTTTCGCCCTTTTAATGTTCGCTTTCCTCGATACTCGTGAAATTAACACTCAATCACAGAAACCCTTACCAATCATAGACTCGATCAGAGCTGCCAAATCTAATTGGCCTTGGTTCATCTTGGTTCTTGGTTTTATCTTCTACTGGCTTGGAAACGCTTCACGAACCTCTGTTTTAGTGTATTACACGCAATACAATCTCGGTGCTAAAGGATTTGCATCAGTATTGAACGCATTGGTTATGTTTCAAATGGTCGGTATGTTATTAATTCCATTCCTTGTTAAAAAATTTGCTAAAACACAAGTTTTAATTGCCGGATTATTACTTGCAGCCTTGGGTCAAATTGCAATCGCATTTACCGGTCACTCTTTCATTGCCTTAGCTGTTGCCTGGAGCATCGCATCCATCGGTACTGGAATTTCCGTCTCAATGCCATTCGCAATGCTATCGGACACGGTCGATTATGGTGAATGGAAAAACGGGATTCGTGCAAGCGGTTTCCTAACCGCCATCGGCAGTTCGTTCGCAATTAAGATGGGATCCGGTCTAGGTGGTTGGGCTCCATCAATGATTCTTAACCACGCTGGATACAAGGCAGGCATTGCGCAAAATGCCGCGTCACTTTCCGCTATCAAGTTCTGTTTTAGTTATCTTCCCGCCATTTTCTTCATCGGTGGCGCACTTATTATGATCGCCTATTTAAAGTTCGAACGTAAAGAAACGACGATTCGAGAAACACTAATCGATCGTCGTGGTCAAATTAAAGAAAGTTAGGGGTAATTCTATGAAAGCTATTATCAATACCGACGCAAGTAATACCATTTCAAAAATTGATAATCGTATCTATGGTTCATTTATTGAACAACTAGGACGTGCTGTTTACACCGGCATTTATCAGCCTGCTCATCCAGAAGCAGATGAAGAAGGATTTCGAAAAGATGTTATCAGAGCAGTAAAAAGTCTGCACGTTCCATTGATTCGTTATCCAGGTGGCAATTTCCTATCACAATACAAGTGGGAAGACGGTATCGGTCCCAAAGATCAACGACCAACCCGCTTAGACATTGCTTGGCGTGAACTGGAAACAAACCAATTCGGCCTACATGAATTTATGCACTGGTCAAAAAAGGTCGGAGCCGTGCCTAATATGGCTGTTAATTTAGGGACCCGTGGCATTCAAGAGGCAGCTGATTTAGTCGAATACTGTAACTTCCCAAGTGGCACTAAACTAAGTGATCTGCGCGTCAAAAATGGCGATCCCAAACCATTTGCTATTAAGACTTGGTGTTTAGGTAACGAAATGGATGGCCCTTGGGAGATTGGTACTAAAACCGCATCTGAATATGCACATCTGGCTAACGAAACTGCTAAGGCAATGAAACAAGTGGATGATAGTATTGAGCTAGTTGCCTGTGGCAGTTCATCCCTCGACAATCCAACGTTTGGCACCTGGGAAGAAACAGTATTAGATGAATGCTACGATAATGTGGATTACTTATCCTTACACCGTTACTATGGCTATTACGGCGATGACGACCCAACCGAATTGGATAACTTCTTAGCGAAAAACGAGGACTTGGACCAATTCATCAGTGGTGTCGTTGCTATGTGTGACGCTGTTCAGGCCCGCAAACGGTCAAGCAAACAAATCAACTTGTCGTTTGATGAATGGAATGTTTGGTACCATTCAAACGATGCGGACAACAAGATTAAACCATGGCAGGTTGGTCCTCACCTGTTGGAAGATGTTTATAACTTTGAAGACGCCTTACTCGTCGGTAGTTTGCTAATGACATTGCTAAAACACGCTGACCGCGTTAAGATTGCTTGCCTTGCACAACTTGTCAACGTCATTGCGCCAATTATGACAGATACGGACGGCGGCGTGTGGTTACAATCCATTTATTATCCATTCATGCAAATGGCAACGTATGGGCATGGCGTTGTATTAAATAGTAGCGTTGATGTTCCAACATACAACTCTCGTCAATTTAAAAATGTTCCATTGATGGACAGCGTCACCATCTATAATAAAGATGCCAATGAACTGATTGTTTTTGCCGAAAATAAAAGCCAACACGAAAACGCCGACTTATCAATCAATCCTACTAGCTTTGACATTGATCACGTCATAGAAGCAACCCAATTTTACGGTTATGACGTTAAGGCTGACAACCGCGATGGCAAAATGGCAATTCGGCCATTAGCTAGCGTTGAACTTACTGGAGAAAATATCAGCGCTAAATTGGAACCATTATCTTGGAATATGATTCGAATGGCCGTGAAGTAACTCAAAAATGCATTGCTACTACGAAAGACATTTTGTAGTAGCAATGCATTTTTAATTTCAAGCCTTTAATTCAGATCATCAAAAGCCCTTAGCGAGTCCATAATCAGCTTAATAAACCGCTCACGGTCAACCTTCAACAACACATTAGTGTTCTTCGGTTTACCAGTCAGTTCATAGTAATCACAGACCGTTTCGCCCTTAACTAATTCACCCTGTGTTTCCACATCGACATTCATCTGTTCACCTTCAAACAGCGTCGGGTCAATCAACCATGCAATGGTACATGGGTCATGTAGTGGTGCACCTTTGAATCCCCACTTCGGATTTTCGTGATAGATTTCAAAGAAATCAAGTAAACCACGAAAGGCATGAGCAACAGGATTTTTAATATCGTCAATGGACTCAATTTCATCCTTCAATATCTGCGCTTGATGCGTAACATTAAGTGGTGCCATAACTAAAGGAATGCCAGCATTCATCACAATCTTAGCGGCTTCAGGATCCACATAAATGTTGAACTCAACGGACGGGGTCCAGTTTCCTAACCCCATAGCGCCACCCATGAAAACAATTTGTTCGATTCGATCAGCAAGTTCTGGATAAACACGCAGGAACAAGGCAGCATTCGTCATCGGCCCAGTCACAACCAGCGTAACTTTCTCATCGCTCTCTCTAATGGTTTTCGCCATTAATTCAATCGCCGTCATATTCTGTGGTTTGAAATCTGGGTCTGGCAGTTCCGCACCATCTAGTCCTGTCTTACCATGAACGTTACCAGCCGTTGCAAGCTTATTAACTAATGGTGTCCGGTTTCCGCCAGCAACGGGAATATCCTCGCGATGCATTAATGTTAACATGCGCATAGCATTGTTTAGCGTTTTTTCCGGTGTTTGATTCCCCGCTGAAGTTGTTACAGCTGCTAATTCAATCTTTGGTGAAGCAATCGCCATAGTCATTGCTAGCGCATCATCATGTCCAGGATCACAATCTAAAATAATCTTTGTCATGTCAAACTCCTTTCAGGTTACCTATGTCTAGTTTACCTTGTTAACTACGCTTAGCGGATATTTTTTGATTAAGTAGAAGATGATTAAACAAGCCAATAAACCAATAATGGCGATCAATACTGCGCTAATTTGTATAAAACCTGTCAACTTTGTACTAGCGACCGCAATAATACTTACGAATCCCATAAGGTAGACTGTATCTACAAATATCATAAACGCTTTGGCAAACCGCTTCGTACTCAGCAAACGAACAAGCGCCCACGCATATAACAAAATCACGAAAGCCGAAGATCTAATCAGCATCCCCGTCGTCTGCCCCTGTGAATGCCCACTGGTGACTAGCCAATTACTGCTGACAAATAAAACAATTGTCATCATTACTGTCGTTACAAGCTTTGATTTTATCGTCTTCATCAAAATCACCTATCTAGATTGTCTATTTAAAAGTACAAACCGACGATTGTACCAGTCAAAACGGAAGCCAGTGTTGCACCGAGAAGTAGCTTCATTGAGAACTTCGCCACATAGGCGCCTTGTTCTTCGCTAATGGACTTGATTGAACCAGTGATGATCCCAACTGTACCAAAATTTGCAAATGACACAAGATAAGCAGAAATAATGGCCGTTGCTTTCGCACTCAAACTGGCTGTCATGCCATGCAATGTGCCCATGGCCACGAATTCGTTGGTGATTAACTTTGTTGCCATCAAACTACCAACTTTAATAATGTCATGACTTGGCACACCCATTAAGAACGCAACCGGTGCGAACACATACCCAATAAGTGTCGTAAAGCTGACGTTAAATAGAGCTAAGAACGTGTTATTTAGGAAGGTAACCAACGCTACAAACCCAATTAGCATTGCGCCAACAGTGATTGCTAGTTGAAAACCGTCAACAATGTAATTACCCAAAACCTGGAAGAATGGTTCTTTGTTTCCTTTGGAAATTTGAACGAGTTCATCGTTTGATTCCGTCTCATATGGATTCACAATACAAGAAATAATTAATGCTGATAAAATGTTCAAAAATACCGCAACCACAACGAATTTACCAGGCACCATCTTCATATATGATGCCAACATAGCAGCTGATACAGCACTCATGGCTGACGCACAAATGGTGTACAAGCGTTGTTCGTTTAACTTCGGAATTTGATCTTTAACAGTTAGAAATACTTCTGGTTGGCCCAAAATAGCGGTGGAAACGGCAAAGTAACTTTCAAGTTCGCCCATTCCGGCAACCTTGTTCAATGCCCAACCAGTCCACTTAATAATGAATGGCAATACCTTAATGTAATTCAAAATGCCGACTAAAGCGGAAATAAAGACGATCGGCATCAAAACGTTGAGGAAGAAAACGGAACCGCCGGGTTTGATAACTAATCCGCCAAAGACGAAATTAACCCCACCGGCGGCTTGAACCATTAGCCAGTTAAAGAATGACGAAATTCCAGCTAATGTTTTGACCCCACCTGATGTATGCAAGCATAAAAAAGAAATAATTAACTGCAATGCAAACAAAATGCCAATTGATTTATACCGAATTTTTCTACGGTTGCTACTAATTAGCCAACCAATTCCAAACACAAGTGCTAACCCGGTTAATAAGAACACAAAGTTCATAATCTCCGACTACCCTTCTATGTTTTATTGTTTTCCGTACGAGGCCAATAGTGTTTCAGCCGCATCGACAGTAACTTCGCGTGGTGTATTACCTGCAAAGCGTTCGTGTGCAACGGCCTCTGCGTTAGTTGCCAACTCTTCGTGGCTAATCTTGTAATCACTAAATGGATGCAGACCAAGAATCTGGTCACGGAAGTCTTTATAAGTCCGTTCCGCAATTAGCGTTGTCTGTTCCTCAGGTGCATTTTCAGGATAAACAGCACCTAAAATCTGGCCAATTTCTCTGACCTTATGTGGCATAACGGGGCCAACAAAACGAAGGACACCAGGCAAAGCATATGCGACGGCTTCACCGTGAACGATGTGATATTTAGATCCCAACACATGTGCCATCGAATGGCCAACGTTGGTACCTGCATTATTTAACATCCAACCTGCCAAAGTTGCGGCTACCATAACCCGTTCACGAGCTTCTCGATCAGCACCGTTTTTAACCGCTCGTGGCAAGTAGTTATATAAAAGGAACATAATTTTCTCACAAATGGCATCCGTTACCGGTGAAGCCAATTTAGACAGATATCCTTCTGCAGCGTGAGAGAAAGCATCTAATCCTGTAGCAATTGTCATGTTTTTAGGTAATGACAATAATAAATCAGGATTCAGGACTGCGTATTCACTAACCGCATCATCTGCCAGAATTGCCAGCTTTTGTTTGCTTGCTTCGTCAGTAACAACCAGTGCGTTAGACATCTCGCTACCTGTCCCAGATGTCGTCGGCACGGCAATCAGCCCTGGACAAGGTTTGATTGCCGCTTGTGGATCTACATAATCTGATATTTTTCCACCATTTACGCGAACAATGTTGATACCGCGGGCAACATCAATCGAGCTGCCACCTCCAATTGCGATGATGCTGTCTGCCTTATGCTCTTTAAAAGCCGTTACGCCGGCATCGACAACACTAGTCGGCGGATCCGAAACAACCTTATCGAACACTGCATATTCAATACCATTTGCTTTTAACTCCGTTTGAACATCCTGAACAATCTCAACCTGCGATAGAAAATGGTCCATAACAAACAGGGGACGTTGATAATTTTCCGTTTTCATAATTTCTAACAATGTTTCGTCAAGGTGGTCTGTGCTGACAACTTTAACTTTTTGAAGTAACTTAAAGTCCATCTTTTATTAAGTCCTTTCCATAAATACTCTTTTTTGGATCAATTCACTCAATGCTTGAATAGTCGGTCCAGTAGTCAACGCTGTGACAATCGTGATGATGCCAAACTTGCCACCCATCAAAAAACCTGCAAGCATTAAGCAAACATCAAATGTCATTTTGCTACGCCGCATGCTCCAGCCCGTTTTATCTCGAATGGTCAACATAAATCCATTAAATGGATCAACACCTATATCGGCAGCTACAAACAAGCTAATCCCGATGTAATACAGGATGATTCCTGTTGCACCGCCAGCTAAACGGGTAATTAGTGCGTCATTTGTAAATATATGTGGATATAGATGCGAGCCGATCGTAATAAACATGCCATACGGTACTAAATACATGACAGTACCAACATTTACGTAATGACGGCCAACAAGAAACAGCAGCAAAATCAGAAAAATGTTTAACACATTGGAAACCATTCCTAGTTGAACTCGTGGAATGTGAAAAGCAGCCCGCAAGCCATCGTAAATAATTCCGACTGGGTCATTACCTAATCGCGTGTTGTTATTAAATGCCACGCCGATGCAAACCAGAAAAATGCCAACTAGCGCAATAACTGTTTTTTTAACGGTAAGTCGATTTTTTGTCACGCAATCCTTCCCTTAATTTCCTTAGAATTTTAACGTTAGTTTACAGTCCCAATTCCTTGGCAGCAGCGTCAGCATTCTCACAGAAGGCACGAACTTTGTCGATATCCTTTTCCATGTTGCCGCCTTCATACTTAATACTTGTCTTCGTTAATGAATCAACACCGTATGGCCGAATTTTCTTAATCGCATCAGCCACGTTATCAGGTCCAAGGCCACCAGCTTCAATAACTGGCACATTAACGGCTTTAACAATCCGTGCATCAATATCCCAATCATGCGTTTGACCGCTTGCACCAATACCAGTGTCATGTGCAAGCCCAGAGTCTAGCAAAATGTAATCAACGAACGGTTCAAACTTCTTGGCACGGTCAATGGCTGATTCATTATCAACCAATACGGCCTGCATCAACTTTGTATGTGGCGCAACATCTTTTAACCGTTTAGCAAACGTTTCGTCTGCTGCATACCCGTCACCCGCAATGTGTAAGATGTCAGGCTGAATTTCTTCACCGAGCTTCAGCATTTCTTCAGGATCATTTGTAAGCATGATTGCAACAGAGGTAACGCCACGACGCTTGGCCTCATCAAAGATCTTGCGAACACGGTCTAGTGGTACGCGATGTGCGGGAACACCACCATTTTGCATTGGAACCAAACCAATATTGTCCGCGCCGGCGTCCATTGTCTTAACACTTTCGTCATACTGAATTAGGGAATAAATTTGTTTAATCATTACTTTTGCCTCCGTTAATTTGCAATTGTGTCACTCATTATTTTTTGTTGAACCAGTTTTGGTGTGATATCGGGAACAGATTTATCACTCTCTAAAGCGATACTTGAAGCGGCCTGTGCAATTCGTCCAATTTCATGTAGCGGGCGATCAGGTTCGTCAAAGTAACTCCAGGTTATGGCCGCCATTCCGCAATCGCCAGCCCCATTCGCATTAACAATCGTTGTTTTAAAGGGTTTAACAAACGCCATATCATCTTTATTCGCACATAAAATTCCTTGTGCCCCCATCGAGATGAAAATATTTGCAATACCTTTATCAAGCAAAACTTCTGCAGCACGTTTGGCCGTATTCAAATCCGTTATTTTAACGCCAGATAGCAACGATGCTTCTAATGCATTGGGTTTTAAAACCGTCATTTTATCCAAAATGCCATCAAAATGAGGTGCTTTAATCGTTGACACAGTGTCGCCAAACAATGGGGCTGTCACGTGCGTACCGATCCAATTCAGCGTAGAAGGATCAAGGTTGGCATCTAATAGGCAAATCGTGGCGTCGTTAATAAAATCTAATCTCTGTTTTAAAAACTCCGGTGTGATCTGCTTACAAATATCCATATCATTCACACCAACAAGCATGTCACCCGTTTCATCCGTAATGTACATGTAGGTAGATGAACGCTGATGCGCTAGCTGTTCTGCATAGTCTAGATGAATATGATTATTCTCACAGGATGTCTTTAGTAATTGACCATTGTAGTCATCACCATATACGGTAATTAAGTACGTTGGTACTTCCAAATGAGCCAAATTTTGTGCAATGTTTTGGCCAACCCCGCCAACCGACATTCCGACTATTCCTGGGTTTGAATCTCGATCAACGACTTTGTCACTTGGCATGCCAAAAATATCCATGTTCATGCCACCGATTACAACAACATAATCGTCAGGTGAAACAGCTTGTGAATAATTCATCATAATTGTTCTCCTTAATTTGAATTCACCCTTTACTGACATTTGTTTATGCGCATAAACATTTGACACCTTAGAATTTATACCCTTTGTCTCGCGCTGTCAACAAAAATAGTTACCGCTTTCATGGTTTGAACTGACAAACCCTTTGTACATATATAGTTAGCAGTTTCATTTATTTTTTAATTCACAAGGATTCATTTGGCTAATAATCAACAATCATAAGTCGCCGTTTTCGAGCAAACAAAAAAGGCCTTGCATTTTTCCTGCAAGGTCTTCATCTATCAATTTTTTTATTCAAACAGTTCATGACGCTTAATTTCAAGCGTTCTGTGGGTCAGATTTTCATTCACCGCCTGAATACTCTCCATGCTAAGATATGCAGCTGCGTTGGCCAACTGACCACTATCTTCAAATGACATTTCATTTTTATGTGCCCATACTAATGCCGCCGTTGCAGCTGCTCCGGCTCCATTAGTATTACGTTGATTAATTTTTTGCTCAGGATAAAATAACTGATGACGCTCATCTTGATAAAGCATACCCACTTCATCAATATATAAAAACACGTTATTAACGCCTTTATCTATTATTCGCTGAGCCGCTTGAATCGCTGTGTGCTTGTCAGTGGCCTCAATCCCAGATAAAGTCTTTGACTCAACCGCGTTCAAAACAAGCGTATTTAAACAACCGATGCCTTTTAACAATCTGCCAGCTTTGGTGACTGAAACTGCCTTGGCAAACATCGGTCGTTGGCAATGATCATACAACCACTCAATGGTTTGTTGTGGAAGGTTCGAATCAATAACAACTGACGTTGAATTGTTAATCATATCTTCACGATCTTCCAAAAACTCAGGTGTAATTCGATCGTTGATACTCATGTCGTCAAGGCCGACCACGCGATCACCGCCAGGCTGGTTGACATATAAGTAAGTCGACGAATTGGTATCAGCAAACTGTTTGGAATATGTAATATCCATATCATTTGCCAGCGCGTCTGCCTTAAATTGTTCACCATTGTTATCATCGCCGTAGACAGAAATAAAGTAGTTTTGAATACCAAGTTTCCGCAAATTTAATGCGATATTTCTGCCAAGTCCTCCAACCGCATAGTAAACATGTCCGGCATTGGAACTCTTATCGACCACGTTTTCATCGGCAACACCAAAGATGTCCATATTTATTCCACCAATAACTGTCACATAACTCGGTGGTGTCACAATGTAGCCTTTGCCACGCAAATAACCTTTTTTCATCAAATTGGAAATATGAGCTGCCACACCTGACCGAGTGATACCTGCTAATTCTGCCAGTTCATTTTGGCTTATCATTGGATTTTGTTTAATCCAGGATAAAATTTGTTCTTCTCGATCTGTCATGATTACCTCAGTTCTGCCACCATTGGTCAAAGCTCTTTAAAAACTTTCGCATTGCCCGACCACGATGACTGATTGCGTCTTTTTCCTCGCTGGTCATTTCACCAAACGTCCGTGACTCGCCATCAGGTTGGAACAAACAATCGTAACCAAAGGCCTCACTCCCACGTGGTGCATCAACTATTTGCCCCTTAACCTCACCAGTAACTTCCAAGACATTTCCATCTGGCTTAACGGCATAAATCGTCGTATGAAATGTTGCCGCACGGTTTAACACACTATTTAGCTTATTTAACAGTTTTTCACGATTTGCCTTATCATCATGATATCCTGCATATCGAGCAGAATGAACGCCAGGCTCACCATTTAATGCCTCAACCATTAGTCCTGAATCATCGGCTAACACCGGTAATTTAAAATGTTCCATGATAGTAGTAGCCTTAATTTTAGCGTTTTGAGCAAATGTTGTTCCATTCTCAACAATGTCAGGAACATTTTCCAGATCCTTAAGTGTGATGACATCTACACCTATCCCAGTCGGTAACATCTCTCGATATTCTTTCGCCTTATTCTGGTTTCCAGTCGCAATCACTAACTTTGTCATGTCAAACTCCTTTAATCCAAATATTGCATCACTTCATCCAACGTGCGTACCTCATGCATCGGTCGTTCACTACCAGTGGGTTTGCGACCATCACGATTGACCCAAATACAATTCCAGCCAAGCTCTGCGCAAGGTACGACATCACTGCCATAACCTTGAGCAATGTGAATGTGATTGTCGTCATTGAAATGATAACGCTGTTCAATCGCCTTGAAGAACTTCAAATCCGGTTTGTAGGCATGCACATCTTCGGCGGTCCAAACGTCAAATGGCACTTGCAGGGTCTTGGCATTAAACGGAATGATGTCCCACGATGAATTGGACATCATGACAAGCCTGTAGCCACGTTCAACGAAGGTTTGCAGTATTTCAATGACCTCGGGGAATGGCGTCAACTCTCGATGAGCTTGAAGAACTTCTACATAATAGCGTTCAAACTGATGCTCCAGTCCAAACTGATAGTCGAGATGGATTAGATTGTTACGGGTCAACAAGTCGTAGTCAATATATGGATGCATGTTGTTGCGGTCATCCTGATAACTAATGAAACGTTGTCGCGCCAGCTTCTGATCAACACCAATCTGAGCTGCCAGCCGTTCAATTTCATTATAGGTACCGTCTTCGTTTAATAACGTCCCATAGCAATCAAACGTTAACACATTCGTCATTAGTTTTCTCCCACCCACGCGAATTCATTATTGTTAAGATTCGCAAATTATTATCAGTTTATCATGTTTTGTTACCTAGCTGTGATTCAATTATTGAAAATGCAAAAGCAAAGCGCAGCCCTCACCTTGCTACCAGTGCGGACCGCGCTTAAATTTTAGTTTATCCAATCGGTGAAATGGTAATGTCCGTCGGAATGATATGTGCTTCATTCGTGTAAATTCGAACACCATCTTGCTCTTTAGCATAGCGATCTAACGTTATCCCTAAAAGTTGTTCCAAGTTATCATATTCATAAATTTCGTCGCGCGAATTCATGACGCGGCAAACGGTATTGGTTAGCTGACCTTGGTCGTTATTCATGAAGATGTTTAAACAGGCCTCTGTGCCATCCGCCGTGAAGTATTGTTCCGTCGCCAGTGCATGATTGCGATGAAAGGTTTGTGTGCGCGAAAGAAAGCCACGACAATCATAAGTATCAATCGAGGTCACGTTTCCGACACGATCAACGTGTTCAACCTTCTCGACTTGTTCACCACTCTTGGGATAGTAACTGATGCGTGCCAGTATGGCATCAGCATCCTCGACTTTCGCCCGATTCTCTCCATCCGGCGTAACCGAATAAACTGGTGGGACCTTTGTCAACTGTTCACTAGTTAACTTTTTTTGCGGTACGTGAACAGCTTGCTGCAGTAAATTAAAGACGCTTAGCACGCGGTTTGGTTTGATGTCTGCCTTGGCCAAAATTCTAGCTAGTTCAGGCGTGTACTGCGTAATCAAAAGTTGGGCGTCTGGATGACTCGGCAGGAAGAGCTTGTACTGATCCACAGCTTCTTTTACAACATCTGCATCTTGGCTAACTAGTCGATTATCCAATAAAAAGTCCATGATCTACCCCTCCTTGTCGGCAACTTTAGAGTTTGCGTCAATCAGTAACTGAACCCAAGCATTCCAAACGGGCTCAGCCCCGAAACGGCCGGCACTGGCGTAGGCTGCATCACTATATTCTTGCAGCCGAACAGGATTTTTAAGCATTTTGACGAGTCGGTCTGCCATTTGATGCCAATTGCCTAAATCAACCAACCGGCCATTCTTGCCATTTTCAATAATTTCTGCAGGGCCATAATTAACATCATAAGCTAAACCAACAACACCATGTGAAACGGCCTCCAGTAACGCTAAGTCAAAGCCCTCCATTCGGCTGGTCAAACCAAATATCTGCGCAGAATTATAGACCGGTGTCAGATTAGGAACGTAACCCTTTAGCGTCACTACATCGCCCATATCCAGCTCTTTAATGAGCTTTTTTATCTTTTTGGGTTCCGCAAAATTGTCTTCGGAGTTCTCATAACCATAAATATCTAGTGTGACATTATCAACCGATTCGCGGGCCTGATGAACAGCTTTAATCAAATCATCCAGCCGTTTTTCGTTGGCAATTCGTGCCACAGCAATCACTTTACCAGGTGTCCGTTCAGCCATCGGCACGTGAGGAATCGACAATGTCGCTGCTGGAACAATTCCAACTGGAATCGTGAATACAGGAATCTTCGGTTTAAAGCGATCTTTTACAGCTTGTGTCTGTTTCTGAGTCGCTGTTACGATGGCGTCCCAATCCTGAAGATTATGCAGAGCATACGCATAATTGTAATTCAGTGCTGCATGCGCTGGATCATTAGCGTCAACCGTTTGTGAATTATGTAAGTGCAGGACTTTATACGCTTTGGCAGTCATATGACTGATCGACCAATCGTCGATCATCGTGCGGTCAGAAATGAAGACGCTGACCTGCGGATCGTGCTTAGCAACTTCGTCTAGGTAAAAACGCAAGAATGTTTTCATCCCGTCGAAATCGTAATCATGGCCTTGGTAATCGAGCAAAGTATAGCGGCTATCAACTTCATTCCCGCCCGCGTCATTCTTTAAATACCGAATGATGGCTGGCGACCCGTCCAAATGTAGGTAACGTTCCATATCCACCTTGTTGTCCTGTGAATAATACTGCTCCATCGTTTTAAAGCCACGACAGTCGTACTGGTCAACACGGTACAAATTACCGAAACGGTCAAACAGCTGAACGTTACTAACTTGTTGGGTACCAGCAAACAAACTGACGCGACGGTATAATTGGCCATTTTGAAGAACGTAAAAGCGACCCTCGTCCTCATGCCACTGAATATCTAAACCTTCATGATTAGCAGGAAAACGTAAATCATTCATCGTTAGCGGCTGTGATGCGGCAGCCAAAGCGCCCTGAAAGTAGTCAAACATATTCATACTTTCAGCATCACTAACTTGAGCTTCATTAAGGTTCCAATGTAACCGCGGACTATAATCACGTGTCAGCAGTCGTGCGGCCATCCCGTGGTCACGAAATAGTGCGAGCCGTTTTAACTCGGCATGCTCAATCCCTGATTTCTTCTCCGGCATTGAAAAATCAACGAAATAAATCATCTTGTCACTCCCTCGTTTCCGATAATTGCTCTACCCTTATTTAACCACTTTCGTATTCCCAAGAGTTAGCACTAACGCCTGTGTTTTCGTGAATCTTCTGACGTTGTGCCGCCTAAAGTCACCGTTCCGTGGCGACAGATATCAGCCCTCTAAAACTCGAAATCTTCTACTTCAATTCTGAGCTGAAATGCACATCTCAGAAGTTGTCCCACGGTGTTGTCTCAATGTTGGCAACCGTAAGCGGACTCTACCATTAATAGTATTGTTTAAGTCAAAGTTCCATGCTGTTAAATACAAATTCGCGTTTACTGGGTGGGGGGACCCATTAAACGCGAATCGATTAGGGGATATTTAAGGCGGCTTCATTTGAACGGGTGAAACCGCCCAGATTAACTAGATTAATCACCACTTAGCTAACCTTAGGAATATAAATTCTAGTTTTAATAGTCGCTGCCTTCGCCTTTTCGTTTGTCACACCGGATGGATCTAAAACCATGATGTGCATATCGCGTTTCAGCTGTTTGAGGATGGCCTGATGAACAGATTCGTCACTAACAATCATATTGTTAACTGGTGAATCATCAGCAACAAGCTGCTCAATCAACGCCTTGTTATCAACAGTCGTAATAAGTGGAATCAATTCAAAACGACGATCATCATCATTCAGCAACTGCTCAAAGTACGGTGTTTCGGTGTCAATAATCAGCGCATCTTCTGGCCGGGTTAAGGCGTGTGCTTTGATCCACCAAGCGTAATAATCATCCTCCGTTTCAAACGTCCGTTCAACAGTCTTGCCAGCATCCGTCGTTTGAACAACCACGTGATCTTCAAAAAACACTTTTTCCAAAGCAACACTGTGATCGGGACGATAATAAATTTCCGAAGCAGCGTGTTTGGCATCCCGTGGGTCAACGTATTGCGTTGCGACTAAAACGTTTTGCTGGTCATAAATGGCCATCTTGAACAACTTGTCATTTTGGAAGTATTTTACGCTTTCAAGTGACCGGTCTGCCCGGTATTGCAATGTAACACTTTGTTTGCCACTAGCCGAGCGAATCATTTCAGGTTGTTCCTCGGTACCAGCATTTACTTGCCAGTCCTGACTTTGGTCCAGTGGTAAGGCAACATCGGCATGTTGTTGCGTACCAGCGTCACGCTGAAAGTCTAAGTATGGATTAATAACACGCCCTGCATGATGTACAACACCTGAATGCTGATAACTGTCCCAAATTTCGCTCAGTTCACGATTAAAGTCAGTCGTCAGCACATCAAAATGGGCGTCAGTCTTATCGAATAGATGATCAATAATCTCCAATCCGTTTTGCTCACTAAGCTGGTTAAGCGGAATCAACGTATTGGAATAGAAAACGTAGTGATGTGATGGATCAAATTGAAAGTTATCAATGAGCTTTGTTGAGCTGAAGTAAAACTTCATCAGGTCAGTTAACTGCTGAAACTGTTCTGCTAAGTTGGCCTTTTCTCGCTTGGCCGCTTTTAGTTTATCGTCATCGGAAGTTAATTTATCCTGCTGTTGACTCAACTGCTTGTCGATTGCAGCCAGTTGTTTCTGTAAATCCGCGGTCGCATCATCATTGCTGCTGGCCTGCTCTTGAACTGAAACCTGTTTATTCAAAGCAGCAACAACTTTTTCTTGCTTAACAATATCCTGATTCATGCCGTCTTCAGCTTGTTCTAGCTCATGATCGTGCACATTGATATCTGAAATTTGTTTGCGTTTGGCATCGATCTCTTCCATTAAAGAATTTAAATTACCTTGTTGACCAAGCTCGTTAAGTAGCTTGTGTTCCTGCTTGTCTAAGCGTTCACGTTGCTTGGCAATCTGGACAGATTGAGCCTTCATCTTGGCTAAAATAGTCGATTGTTCCGCAAACCTCTGTTTGGTCTCGTTCAACGATGCAGCCAGTTGTTGCTGCTTGGCGGCAACCTTATTGCGACGATCCTGTAGTTGAGAAAAGACCTCAAAGTCAGCATCGCGTTGCTTCGCCAACTTGTCATAATCATGATTGACAGTCCGCGATTGCGCGCGAAGGTAATCCTTTTCGGTTAGAAGCTGCGAGCGCAGTTCATTGCGTGCATCCCCATACTGCTGATTAAGCTGATTCACATGCTTTTCAAGTTGCTCACGCTTAGTGGTTAACTTTTCGTATGCATCCTCACTAGCGACAGGGTTCGGAACTGATACAGGTTCGTTCTTTTTAACATCTGCTGGTTCAACCGTCGCCGTGGAATGAATGACTGCCTGAGCAGTCGACATTTGCTGCTTCTGCGATTCCGCCGGTGCAGTTGCCGGTGCTGCTGAATCAGTCACCTTTTTACCATGTCCAAATAATTTCATAAGCTATCTCCCCCAACTCGCTTGATGAAAAGTACGATTCAAACGTTCTGTAAATTCGCTTTTTGTATCAAACGCCTTAGTAGACGTTAACGATGTCACCGCATTGACGTTTGAACACCTTGACTTACCGCCATCTATTCAAGAGGCTTTGTCAGAAAGTCTCCTCAATAGATGGCGGGAAGCCAAATTGCTTTCCGTCATCTTAAATACATGTTTACTTACTACTTTTGTTCATTTGTGTCCGAATTATCAACTTCGTGCTTGCGACGTTTGCCAAGCAACATTGCTGAACCAGCAGCTAACGTTGCTACACCAAGTAATCCCATAACACCAGCCGATGATTCATTGGTATCCGGTAATGTGTTAGCGGCAGCAGTTGCCTTGTTTTCAGTAACGTTGGCGTCCTTCTTAGCAGTTGTTTGAACATCCTGCTTGGCAGAAGGTGTTGCAAGTGTTGTCGTCTTAGCGTCAGAGGCCGTTTGAACCGTTGCGTTGCCTAGTGGTTGTGCAACAGCTGAGTGGGCTGTGACCACGCCAGCTTTTTCAGCAACCGGCGCAGCCGTCTTCGTCCCGGCAGGTTGTTGAGCAGCGCTGGACCCGTTAGCTTGAACACCATTGACGCCCGATGTGCCGTTGGTTCCACTGATGCCATTAGCACCTGCAGTACCATTTGTACCGGCTACGCCATTTGTGCCATTGGCACCTACAGTGCCGTTAGTGCCATTAGTGCCATTAGCACCTGCAGTACCATTCGTACCGGCTACACCATTTGTGCCATTGGTGCCATTGGTTCCGTTAGCGCCGTTTGAACCGTCTGTACCAGCCGTTCCATTGGTGCCATTAGTTCCGTTGACGCCTGCTGAGCCGTCTGTACCGTTAGTTCCTGCTGTGCCGTTAGTGCCATTCGAGCCATCAGACCCATTAGTCGTACCAGTTGATCCTGAACCGGCGGAAGTCGTGTTGTCGTAGTAGTCCTTTGGATCTACGGTTGTTTCCCGTGCATCTACCAAGGACCTGAATAGCTTAACTTGGCCAGTTGGGTCAACAGTCGTGGCAATATCGCCCTTGTTAGGACCTGCAACAGTAACACTGCCATCTGGATCAACTGTGACAGCTTGACCATTTAAAGTTGCAGTTCCACCAGCAGCTGGAAATACCTGTGTACCAACTACTTTCCCTGCGGCATCAGTGGCCGTAGCGGTCGTGGTGCCATCAGAATTCTTAGCAAACGTAACGTTTGTGCCACTTGGATTGCTGATTGTTGAGCCAGTTACCTTGTTTTCTGGATCGCGATTGATTGTTACCGTCCCAGCTGGTGTTGTCTTCACTTCTGTTGAACTACCATCCGGTTTCTTGGTAACGACATCAATCACTTTGCCCGAAGCATCAGTAGTTGTCGTCGTTGTCGAACCATCTGAATTGTGCGTAACCGTTGGTTCAGGGGTAGTTCCTGTTGAACCAGTGCTACCATCTGATCCTGTTGTCCCTGTTGAACCAGTGCTACCGTCTGATCCTGTTGTACCTGTTGATCCAGTAGTTCCAGTCGAGCCAGTGCTACCGTCTGATCCTGTTGTACCCGTCGAACCAGCGCTGTCACTGCCTGCAGCAGAAGTGTGATCGTAGTAATTCTTAGGATCTACGGAAACGCCAGTGGCATCAACTAGTGCCCGTGATAATGTAACCGTGCCTTTCGGATCAACATTTGTATTAATACTGTCAGCAGCTGGACCGCCGACGGTCATAGTACCATCGCTACCAATTGTTGCAGTCTTGCCACCGACCGTAACTGTTCCACCCTTAGCAGGAATTGTGGCAGTTCCAGTAACTTTCCCCGTTGGATCGGTTGTCGTTGCTGTTATTGTGCCGTCACTATTCTTAACGAGCGCAACCTTACCACCATTGCGATCAGCAACTGTTGCACCAGTGACATTGCCGTCCGCGTCCTTATCAACAATTGTGTAACTCCCATCGTTGTTGAAATGCTTGTCCGTGGAAGTACCATCACTGTTCTTCGTTGCAACATCGGTGATGTTACCATTGACGCCCTTAGTCGTCGTGGTGACTGCCCCGGTCTTCGGATCCTTAGTAACCGTTGTGCTGGTACCATCACTATTCTGAGTCGTCTGACTATCTGTGGCGGGCGTTCCTGTCGTTTCGGTATTAGTTACTTTACCGCTTGGATCCTTGGTAACAACTTGACTCGTACCATCACTGTTTGGCGTCGTAGTAGTGGATGAACCATCCGAGCCCGTTTGAACGGTAGATGTCGTATTACCCTGAGGATCCTTATTAACGGTTTCAGTACCACCATCTGAGGTTGGCGTGGTTGTTGCTGTATTACCGCTTGGATCCTTAACAGTCGTTGAAGTGGTGTTGCCATTTGGATCTTTGGTAACCGTCTGTGTACCGCCATCTGAAGTTGGTGTCGTTGTTGAGGTGTTTCCATACGGATCTTTGGTCGTTGTAGATGTCTCATGACCAGTTGGATCAGTCGTAACTGTCTTCGTGCCACCATCTGAGGTTGGTGTAGTAACTGAGACATTCCCCGCTGGATCCTTGATTGTGGTTGACGTAGTATTACCGTTTGGATCCTTCTCAACCGTCTTCGTGCCGCCATCTGAGGTTGGCGTGGTCGTAGATGTGTTACCCTTCGGATCCGTTGTGGTCGTGGATGTTACCTTACCAGTTGGGTCCTTAGTAACCGTTTGCGAACCACCATCTGAGGTTGGTGTAGTTTCAACGGTTGATCCATCAGAGTTCTTGACGTTTGTCGAAGTAACGTTACCATTTGGATCTTTAGTGACTGTCTGGCTGCCACCATTGGCTGTTGGCGTTGTCGTCTCAGTTGCACCCGAGGTCGTGGTATCAACAGTCGAGATTACCTTGCCATTCGGATCTTTGTTAACCGTTGTGCTGGTGCCATCCGAATTAGGTGTCGTCGTGCTGGTGTTGCCAAACGGATCTTTAGTGACAGTTGAGATAACGTTGCCCTTTGAATCCGTAGTTTGTGTCTTTGTGCCGCCATCTGAGGTTGGCGTTACCGTTGTCACTTCTCCAGTTGTCGGATTGGTCGTTACTTTAGACGTAACATTTCCGTTAGCATCCTTGTCAACTGTCGAAATTGTCTTACCACTTGGATCAGTCGTGACAGCTACTGTTGAACCATCACTACCAACCGTTGTAGTAGTCGTCTCACCAGTTGGTTTCTTAACTGACGTGCTAGTCGTCTTACCACTTGGATCAATGTTCGTGGTCGTCACAGTTCCATCTGAACCCGTTTCAGTGACAACCTTGCTACCATCGGAACTCGTTTGTGTCGTGGAAACAACCTTTCCGGATGGATCCTTAGTAGTTGCTGTAGTAGAGCCATCGGAGTTCTTAACAGTCGTGGTTGTGTCACCATTAGGCAATGTTGTAGTTGTGCTACCATCTGAACCAGTTGTGGTCGACCCTGTGTTGCCGCTATTACCGCCGGTCGTTGTGGTAGAAATGACCTTACCACTAGCGTCTTTCTTCACTACAGTGTCGGTGCCATCACTGTTTGGTGTGGTAGTCGTCGAACTACCGTCCTTGCCAGTAACCGTTGTTGCAGTTGCCTTGCCGGTGGCGTCTTTAGTAACAACCGTTGTGCTACCATCGCTAGCAGGCGTAGTGACTGTTGAACTGCCATCAGGTCTCTTTTCTGTTGTTGAAACAACAGTACCTTGAGGATTCTTGGCCGTAATTGTTGTGCTGCCATCTGAACCAATAGTTGTCGTCGTAGTATTACCGGCTGGATCCTTGATCGTTGTTGAGATCGTCTTACCAGATGGATCCACAGTGGTTGTCGTTGTTGAACCATCTGAGCCAGTCGTTGCTGTGACTTTATTACCATTCGGATCAGTTGTTGCTTTAGAAACAACGTTGCCGTTAGCATCCTTTGTAACAGTTGACAGCGTGTCGCCATTTGCATTCTTGGTGACCACAACGCTACCACCATCACTCGTTGGCGTCGTTGTAACCGTTCCACCATCACTCGTCGGAACTACAGTGGATGTAACCTTGCCGTTGGCATCCTTTGTAACGGTCGACAATGTCTTACCAGATGGATCCTTAAAGACCGTCTGACTGCTACCATCACTCATTGGCGTCGTTGTTGCTGTGTTACCAAACGGATCAGTTGTCGTAGTCGAAATTACTTTTCCAGAAGCATCCTTGTTTACGCTAGTAGATGACCCGTCTGAATTTGGCGTTGTTGTGACACTTGTGCCGTCAGCATTCTTCTTGGTCTCGGATACTAACTTACCCTGAGGATCACGTTGCGTAGTAGTCTTTGAACCATCACTGTTTGGAATGACTGTCGTCGTGCTACCATCAGATCCAGTCGTTGTTGTCGATACCGTCTTACCAGCTGCATCCGTCACAACTGTTGTGCTGGAACCGTCACTATTTGGCGTCGTTGTTGCTGATGTTACGACTTTACCAGCCTTGTCCTTATTAACGGTGGTACTTGAGCCATCGGAATTTGGCGTCGTTGTGCTTGAACTGCCATCAGCATTAGTCTTAACTGTAGAAATGGTCTTCCCGTCTTTATCAGTAGTGACAGCCGTTGTCGAGCCATCACTGTTTAATGTTGTCGTTACTTTGTTACCGTTAGCATCCGTACCAGTCGTACCACCAGTACTTGGCTTCATCGTTGTGTAAGCTGTATTAGCAGTATCGTAACTCGTTGAGGCCGCGGTGACGCTATCGTTTGCAGCTTTCAAGTTGGCTGCCGCTTTAGCAGCAGCATCACTGGCAGCGGCAGCATTTGATTGTGCGTTGGCTGGTGCGCCAGCTACGTTTGCAGCAGACTGAACATCGCTGGCAGCACTGGCAGCGGCCTTGGTAGCCGTGTCAGCGGCTGATGCTTTTGTCTTAGCGTCAGATAAAGCTGCACTAGCTGCGCTTAATGCTGCACTGGCAGCACTTTGATTGCCAGCCGCAATTGCGGAAGTAGCTGCAGATGTCTGTGCACTAGCCGTTGAAGCCGCTGCACTAACAGCAGCAGTTGCTGCGTTTGCCTTAGCTGCTAGGTAACTTGCTTGAACTGCTTGTGCGGCATTAGCTGCTTCAGCAGCAGCAGTTTGAGCAGCGGCAGCATTCCGTGTTGCTTCTTGAGCTGCGGATGTCGCCGTTTGTGCAATTGCCTTAGATTCTGTTGTGTTAGCGGCCGTCGCTGCGGACTGAGCCGCGCTAGCAGATAGTGAAGCAGCTTTCGCTTCATTAGCAGCCCGCGTTGCATTGGCAGCTGCCTGAGCAGCTAATTCTTGGGCTTGCGTTGCTTTAACCGCAGCGGTTAACAAATTGTCACTTGCATCAGAGCCTTTGGCGGCCAAATCATTGGCCGCAGATGCTGCCAGACTAGCTGCACCGGCAGCGTCCTTAGAAGCCGTTGCGCCACTAGTGGCGAGCGTTGCATCGCTGTTGGCATTAGCAGCCATTGAAGTTGCATCACTAGCAGCATTGTTTGTCGTAGTCGCAGCGGTGACAAACTGAAGAGCACTTGTTGCATCTAACAATGCATTTGTTGCGCTAGTAATTTGATCAGCTGTGGCTGCCGAGTTCTGATCCACTGCGTGTGCTTGATCCAAAGCCGTTTGTAGATTACTCCAACTGGTTGGCGTGTACTTTGAAGCATTGCTTGCTAGTGGAGCTGCGGTAATAGCAGCTTCAAGTCCTGACTTAGACAGCGTGATTGCTGTCATCGCAGCATCCAACTTTTTGAGTGTCTCATTAACCGTTGTCTGTGTCGCTGTCTTATCGGCAGTTACTGTTTTCGCATCACTCAGTGCACCTGCAAGCGTTGACCACTGAACATCAGTGGTGTTGGGATAGGTCCCTTGCTGTTGTGAAACTGTGTCTGCAGTTGCGATTGCAGTATTCAATGCGTCTTTATTGGCTTCAACATAGATTGGGTCGGAAACGTTCGTATTCAAATTAGTCAGCTGCACCCCAGTCGGTTGCACTGCGTTGTTTCCTGAAACAATTCCAACTGAAACGTGCGCTGTTGCTTCAACATACTTCCCAGCTGTTAAAGGCGTCCCAACTTGAGTTGTCCAAGTACCGTCTTTAGCAACCTGAGTTGTCGTTTGCGCGTTAACCGAGCCATCTGGGTTATAAACGGTAACACTAACGGTGTAAACGTTTAAATCATTAGCCGATGGTTTGTTCATTGTGGTGGATGTCGCAGCCTCAGACGACGTCGTTGTGGCCTTAATTAAGCTTGAAATTGTACCAGAAATAGTGCTTGAACCAACCTTGATATCACTTGAATTAACATAAACAAATGGCGTCTGTGCCATTGGGACACTAGCCATCGCATAGCCAATCGTCCCCTTGGAAACAATACCAGTTGTCATATTCACACGTTGCAATTGACCCGTGACAAGGTCTCCTGTGTTTACTGTTGTTCCTGTAACTGTTGTACCGATTCGATTTCCGAAACTAGCAACAAAAGTGCCATCGGTATTGATTGTCGCAGTAGTTTGCGCTCCAGTAGTTTGATCAGTAAAGACTACTTGATAAATATCACCAGGCATGTCCGTTGAATGATCAATGGAAACCTTGCCGGTAATTGTGTTAGTTCCTTGAACAATTTCAGATGTTAGATCATTAATTGTAAACTGTGGAACCGCTTGTTGAACCAATATGGTCGATGTCTGTCCATCACTACCCGGAACAATTAGTTTGGCAATTCCGCCAGCTGCCGATCCTGTATAGTCCGGTTGATCACTACCAGGTGTTAAGGCGCCATTTGTATCCGTGTTGAATACATTACGCAATTTTGTAGACGAACCGCTAACTGAACTTGCCAATGCACCGGCAATGAATGATGAAAATGTGACATCGTTAAGAGACTGATCACCTGTAAATCTTGGTAGGTATTGTTTGGTCTCCGTAGCCCATTTCGGAACATCAACCTGGAAGTAATATTGAACTTGAACTTTGTTAGAACCGCCTAAAATTCCGTTCAACTCTTTTGTAATAATTGTTAAAACTGGACGACCAGTGGCATCAAAGCTTAATTGAATTTTGAAGTCACCACTTGCAAGTGCACCAGCTTGTTGTGCACCTTTAGAATCAGTGTATGGTAACAAACCTATCACTTTATCTGCCGATACATCTCCCCATATATCAACACCCGTTCCGATATCTGCCACTTTTACAGCTAGGAGGTACGTCTGAAGTGAATAGCCAACGTCAACATACTTTTGCCAATCTGCCGTCTTGAAAAATGGCGTCAATGAAATCGGTAATGTTATTGTCGATGTCACACTAGGATTATAGTTTGCACCAAGTCCAAACACTGCAGCACCACCAAAACTAACTTTATTATCATTGGTTAGGCCAACTGTATCCCAGCCGCCTTGAAGGCCAAGTCCTCCAGCTTTAGGCAGGGTGGTGCCGCCACTTGTAATTGTGTCAGCACCCACATTCGACTTTGGAATTGTGTGAGCCAGATTGCCTTGATAGAATGTCAGATTAGTTGCTGCCTTTTGCATTGCGACTGCATCTAAACTAGCAGAATCGAGAAGCTTTTTTGCCACTGCCAGTGCAGCGACAAAGTTTTGATATGTGTCAACTGAATACTCTTCTGATGTTGCATTGAGTGCAATTGCAGTGCTAGTGGCCGCACTCAGATTGGCCTTTGCCGCAGAGTTAGTTGCATCGCTTGGTTGAGCTGCCCAAATTGCGTTTCGTAAATTGGCTGCAACACTTTGTAAATCAGTTGCAGTTGAGTCATCATTTAAAGCTTGTTTACCACTTTCAGCCGCACTAGTGACGTTTCCATATCCCTGTGAAACATAATCGCCGTTATTCATATTAGCTGCTACATTGATCAAATTATTCAAATCATCACGGGCTGTATCTGCTGTAGTCATAAGCCCGCTAATTGCATCCTGAATAACTTTTGTGGCTGCAATAAGTTGATCTGGGGTAGCACTATTTTTAACAGCATTACTACTGTTTAAGTAAGTGCTGGCAGTCGCAATTGCGGCAATTAAGTTGTTAGTAGTTTCTGGGCTGTATGCTTCTGTATAGGTAATGTTGGTGACACTGTTTCCGTTCGAATCCTTTGTTACACTTTCACTCTTTTGAAGAATTTGATTTCCACCTGCAATGGCATCACTCAATACCGCACTCACCGTCTGCTTACCGACAAGTTCAGCATAACTTTGATGCAAATTGTACATTGCTGTACTAATCTGGTCCGGTGTTGCCGCACCATTGTTCATAACAGCCTTAGCGTATACATATGCGCTCGCAAATGTATCCCAGCTAGACTGTGTGTATTGTGCGTATGCATAGTTATCATTTGTAGCACTGGATGTCTGATATGTCCCATAAGTAAGACCAGTAGTATTCAACGCTACTTGCAACTGTGATAAAGACCCTGATGGAATTAGTGACACCTGTGCTGCCTTCAAATTTGTCAAACTGGATTGAATATCTTGTGCAGATGACTTATTCGTTAATTGCGCAGCTGCAGATTCTGCTACCTTTAAATTTTGCAAAGATTCAATTGTGTATGAACCGGGCTCGTTAATGGCCTCATTCGCAATTTCAATTTGACTACTTAGTTGTGTAAATAACACAGTAGATTTATTAGCTTCCAAATTAGCTGTCGCGTCGAGTAATTGTTTATTCAAAACCGAGAAGGTACTCCCAGTCGTAAACTTATCCGCTGCCGCAGACTGTGCTGCTGACAGTGCATGTAAATATCCTTGCCAAGATTCCGTAGTGTATGCCGCTGAATCGGTAACTGGATATTTACTTTGGTCGTCGGCAATAACGCTTGTAATTGTGTCATAACCTTTACCGCCTAAATTGGTCACCAAGTTATCAATAGCAGATTGTAATTGTTCTTCTGCTGCTTTCAGTGCAACTTTGGCAGAAGATGATGTCAGCATGCTCGTATTAGCAATTGCAGTACGTAATCCTGCATAAGTAGCACTAGTGTAATTACCCGGAACAACGGCGTTCGCAGCAGCTAATACCTTGCTGTAATCAGTCCACGCTTGGTTAGCAGCCGCACTGGTTGTTGCTGCAGAAGTAGCTGCCGAGCTAGTAGCAGCACTGGTAACTGTTGCATCCTTTTGCGTAATTTCTTGTGGAGTGCCAGTTTCAGCAAATGCCGCTAAGGCTGCTGACTTAGCATCGGCAACCTGTTGACTAGTCGCATTGTCTGGTAAAGCGGTCACCTGTTTAGTCGGCGCTGTAGAAGCCGCTGATGTTTGTGATGCTGCTGTTGATGTATTTGTTGCTGTAGATGCAGGTGCTACCGACGACTGTTCAGTCTGACTTGTTATCGATGTGGCAGTTGTCGATGTCCTTGCATCCTTGGATTGACTTGTCTGATCAGTCTTTACCTGACTTGTTACTGACGCTGGTGCAGTTGACGTTTGAGCATCCTTTGCAACACTTGTCACAGAGGCAGGCGCCGTTGATCCTTGAACATCATTCGTAGCACTTGTTACGGAGGCAGGTGACGTGGATGTCTGAACATCCTTCACCTGACTAGTTGTCGAGGTAGCTGCAGTCGATGTTTGTGCTTCACTTGCTTGACTCGTCACAGATGTCGGTGCAGTTGATGTTTGTGCGGTCTGTGTTTTGCTTGCTACAGAGCTAGGTGCAGTTGACGCTTGTGAATTCGTCGTTTGCGCAGAAGCTGTGCCGGTCTTTACGGAAGACTGACTTGCAGCCGCAGAAGCAGGTGCAACAGAAGTTGCTGCAGCACTTGCTGTGGTATTTGTTTGTGTAACACTCGTTGAAAATTCCAACGGTGCATTCGTTTGCTTAGTTGCATCTGCTTGTGGATCAGCAGCAGCGCTACCATTACTGCTGGTTGCATCGGCCTTTGCGACTTGTTCACCACCGGCTAAGAGTCCGCCGAACGTAAAAACAGTAATGCCGGCAAACAACCACTGCTTGCCCGCCTTATACATTTTATAGTGTTCTTTCGTACTTGTTATTGTGTCTGCAATCTCTTCATTCTTACGTGACATTTTCAACAACCCCCCTGAAATTAAACACTGATAAAGTAACTAAAAAATAAATATGGATAAAATCAATCTGTAATTGGGTTCAAATAATATATAGATTTTTATTAACTATGTTTATTAACGTTATATCCCATTGCTTGTTTACCCCATGTACTATTGACTATACGTGACCCGCCTTTTTTTCATTAACATTCATCCCCTTGATTGATTTCAAACAGAGTGTAGCACGCAAATGGTCTACTTGTACAACTATAATTTATGCCGAAAACACTATATTAATAAACACGTATGTACAATTGGTATACCAATAATATTGTGTGCTATCTAAATCAGTTGTGCACCATGTAATTACGAATTTAAGTCACTTAATTAACTTATTTTAAAATCGGTTTAGTACCCTGACTAGATTATTTGCTAAAGTGTCTTAATTTTTTAACTATTATTGGATCACTTTCAAATAAACACACTAACCATTCGATTAAAATATGGACAATATCAAACTTTCAGTACTAAATAAATAATCCGACAAAAAGGAGCACTCACAATGAGTACTCCTTTTAAAAACCACTATTGGCATCATTCAAACTATCCTACTTTAGGAATATAAATCCGTGTCTTAACCTTCTTTTCCTTCGGCTCTGGCGCTACCATGCCTGTTGGATCGACAACCTGAATGTGCATGTCACGATTCAGGCGTTTGAGCAACGATTGGTGAACCTGCTCGTTACTGACCAACACATTATTGATTGGTGAGTCATCTGCGATGATTGCTTCTATAAGTGATACATCGGCAGTGGAACTGATCAGTGGTACCAATTCAAATTTACGAGCGCAGTCATTCAGCAATTGTTTAAAGAATGGTGCTTCAGTGCCGATGATCAAAGAATCTTGACTCCGTGTCAAAGCGTGTGAGATCAGCCACCATTCGTAGAAGGACGCTTCAGTATCAAAGGCGTGTTCGACAATTTTGGCATCCTCTGTGGACTGAACCACCACATGATCTGGGAAGTAGACCTTTTCCAACGCAACACTGTGGTCGGGTCGGTAGTAAATTTCCGAAGCAGCTTTAGTTGCGTCGTGCGGATCGGCGTACTGAGTAGCCAACAAAACATTTTGTGCGTCATAAATTGCCATCTTATAAAGTTGCTTATCTTGATAATACATAACACTCGATAATGACCGATCGGTACGATACTGCAGTGTGACCACTTGAGAACCGGTTTTAGACTTGATTTTTTCCGGCTGTTCGCGTGTTCCTTCCTCCACCTGCCACTCTTGCGCTTGATCCAGTGGCAAGACAACGTCCGTTTGATGTGCCTGATGGTGACCATCATGTTGCATAGCTAAGTATGGATTTATCAAATCGTGTGCATGTCGCAAAATTCCCTGACTTTGATAAGTGGCCCAAATTGAACCTAACTCACGGTTGAAATCAGTCGTCAGGATATCATATTTTGTACGCGTATTATCGAAGAGCTGGTCGATGCGTTGCAAACTGAATTCGCCATTAAGCTGGCCTAGTGGTAACAACGTATTAGAATACAGAACATAATGACGTTTGGGATCAAAGTTATACGTATCAATAACCTTAGTAGAGTTGAAGTAAAACTTCATTCGGTCTGCCAGCTCATCAAAACTCTGACTCAAAACATTCTTTTGTGAGCGTAGTTCGCCAAGTTTTTCATCGTCCTTAGACAGTTGCTTGTGTTTATCTGACAACTGGGTCGTCAACACTTCAACCTGATGTTTCAGATCAATAATCTGTTGATTGTCAGCGGCCTGCTGCGCTGCTAATTGAATCTGATGGTGAAGTTTATCAATTGTGGCTTGCTCCTGAGCAGCACTCGTGTTTAAACCACTCAAAGTCAGCTTGAGATCATGGTCTTGTGCATTAATTGCAGTAATCTGTTGCCGTTTGTCATTAATGACAGACATCATGTCCGTCAAGTTTGACTGCGTGTTAATCGCACCAATCAATGCGTGTTCTTGGTCACTCAATGACTGCCGTTCTTTTTTAACCGTGGCAAGCTGAGCCTGTAGCATCCGCAATGTCCGATCATGCTTCTCACAAGACTGCTGCAGTTCCTGACGATGTGCATCATTTTGCTTGATTTGTGCCAACAAGACCGTTCGTTTTGCCTGTAATTTCCCAAACATCTCAAAATGATCCTTGCGCTGTTCGCTGGCAACTTCATATAAACGATTAACACGACGGGATTGTGACCGTAACAAGTCCTTTTCAGTCAACAGCTTGGAGCGCAAGTGACCACGCGCAGTCCCATATTGTTCATTCAGCTGATCCACTTGTTGTTCAAGTTGTTGCCGTTCTTCAATCGCAACTTCCAATGATTGTGCATCGTCGTGGTTAATTTCATCGGTCACAACATCCTGTTTGTCATCTTGACCATCGCGGAGCTGGGCCGTTGTGTGGATCACCGTCTTTGTTGCCGCAACAGACTGTTGGCTTGCCGCTGAATTGGAAACCTTCGTTTTAGAAGGCGATACATGACGATGTGCTGACGCCGTAGTTTGTCTTTTCCCACCAAACAACTTCATGAAACCCTACCCCCAGTCTATCTTTTAAAAGTCCATCTCGTTGTTTTGTTAAAAAGCTGTTATTTAACTTACTCTTAGTTAATCCTCGATGAGTATTGCGTCATCTATTCAAGGGACTTTCAACAGAAAATCCCCTCAATAGGTGACGGGAAACATTTGTGCTTCCCATCATCTAATTCATTCGGGCCGACTGTTCTAATGACGTTTGTCAGTCGCATGTTCTAATGCTTCGTGCTTGCGCCGCTTAGCCATGTACATTGCTGATCCGGCCGTTAAACCTGCCACACCAAGTAATCCCATGACTCCTGCAGTGTCCGTGTCTTCACCAGTATCGGGCAAAATACCATCTGTAGCTACTTTCGTTGCCGGCGTTTCACCCTTCATACCAGTCGTAACAGTTGACGTCGATCCGCTGTTCAAACGGACTGTTGACGTCATCGGCGATCCAACTATTGTGTTCGCAAGCGGTTGGGCCTCGGCATTGCTGTTTCCGCTAACCGTTGTGTTCGTTGACAAACCACCAATTGTTGGAACGACGGTCGGTGATGGTGCAGCGGGTGTGCCCATGTTAGTCCCTTGGTGAGCGCCCACCGTTACACTTGGTTCCACACTGGCCACATTCGGCTGAGGTGCGTTGGAACTAGCTTCACTTGTTGCTGAATTGTTCGAAGGACGGGCCTCGGTCACAGCATTTGAGATTGCATTGGCCGTTGAACCGACAGTGCTAGTTGGTGCGCTAGAGCCGCCGGTTGTCGACGTTGAACCAGTGCTGTTAGAACCAGTGCCAGTTGATCCAGGAACACCAGTATTGTTCGAACCAGAACCAGTATTGTTTGTTGAACTAGTTGAACCAGCGCCTGCTGAATTGCCAGGAGTTGCGTTGGAGCCCACAATGGTTGAACCGGTCGAATTACCGTTGTCGCTGTCGGACGCACTACTACTTGTTGGCGTGGTGTTATCGTAGTAGTCTTTCTTGCCAACCTCGACGCCAACAGCATCAACGAGTTCTCTAAATAATGAAACCGTGCCATCCGGATTGATCTTCGTACCAGTACTACCTTGAGTTGGTCCTGCGACTATCATGGTACCGTCAGAATCAACCGTAATCGGCGTGGTACCAACTGTTGCGCTGCCACCTATTGACGGAATCGTGGCGCTTCCGGTAACTTTGCCGTCCTTATCAGTAGTCGTCGCGGTTGTCGTCCCATCGGCATTTCTCTTCAAGGTAACCGTTGATCCATCACTACCCTTGAGGGTTGCATCAGTGACAGCCTTCGTTGTTGGATCCGTCGTCACGCTAACCGTACTGCCGTCAGGATTCTTCTGCACCGTAGTTTTTGGCTGCGTGTTGTCGTAGAAATCATCCTTGGTGACAAACGTTGATACGGGATCAACCATGCTTCTGAACAGTGCGATTGTGCCGTCAGGATTTACCCGGGTCGTCACACCGTTTGGCTTTGTAGCATGGTCCACCATCGTTCCGTCCGAGCCAACGCTAACAGGTGTGTTACCGACTGTGGCATCCCCGCCTTTCGCAGGAATCGTCTTGGTATCAGTGACTTTGCCATTTTTATCGGTAGCCGTTACTGTTGTTGTCCCATCAGGATTCTTAGCAAACATTGTCTTGGAACCATCGGTCGCGCCAAACGTTGCGCCTGTGACATTCTTACTTGGATCACGGTCGACAATGGTGTAACTACCGTCAGGGTTAAATTGCTTGTCAGACGTGCTGCCATCTGGGTTCGTTGTTAGCTCTTCGGTAACGTTTCCGTTTGGTCCCTTCGTTGTTTGAACAGTGCCTTTACCGTCTGTTGTCGGTGTGATGATCGTCTGTTTACCAGTCGTAGGATCAGTCGTCGTGGACGAAATCAAATTGCCTGCTGGATCCTTCTTGACCACGGTTGTCGTTCCATCACTATTTGGCGTCGTCATCGTTGTGTCACCATAAGGATCCGTAACCGTCGACGAAACTGGCTTACCCGTTGGATCAGTGGTGGTAGATGTTGAACCGCCATCTGATGTTGGTTCCGTCGTCGTATTGGAAATCGGCTTACCATCAGAACCAGTAGTTTGACTCGTCGTGCCACCGTCACTTGTTGGCGTGGTAACTGTCGTTTCACCAGTCTTTGGATCCGTCGTCGTAGTCTTGATTGGCTTGCCACTTGGATCTTCGATCACATCTTTGATGACGTTGCCCTGTGGATCCTTCGTCACAATTTCTTGACCGCCATCTGATGTCGGTGTGGTCGTGATGGTGTTGCCAGTCTTTGGATCGGTTACCACCGTCTTAATTGGCTTGCCACTTGGATCCTCAGTAACCGTCTTAATCACGTTACCTTGTGGATCCTTCGTGACAATCTGTTTGCCACCATCCGATGTTGGCGTGGTGATATCTGTGTTGCCAGGATTATCCTTATTCGGCGTCGTCGTGGTTGTATTGCCAGTAACCGGATCCGTTTTGCTATCAGAAATCACTTTTCCGTTAGCATCCGTGATAGTCGTGCTGATGACCTTGCCGGTGCCGTCTGTGACAACCGTCTTACTACCACCGTCACTCGTTGGCGTAACGGTTGTGGTGTCACTGGTCTTCGGATCCATGGTTTCCGTCTTAACGACATTGCCATTTGGATCACGTGTAACCCGTTTGATTACGTTACCATCAGCATCCGTCATTTCGGTGACTGTGCCACCATCAGAAGTCGTTGTGGTCGTTACCTTTTGCTTAGGATTCGTTGGGTCCGTGACCTGGTGACTGATGATCTGACCATCAGAGCCAGTTGTTTGCGTAATGTGCTGACCGTCAGAGCCGGTCGTTTCGTGGGTAACATCACCTGTTGTCGGATCAGTCGTCGTCTTGTCAATTTGTTTGCCATCCTTATCGGTAATGGTCGTCGAAATTGTGCTGCCATTTGGATCAGTGACAACTGTCTTAGCCCCACCATCACTCGTTGGCATAACAGTTGTGGTATCACCAGTTGTTGGATTCGTGGTCGTCGTCGAAACAGTCTTGCCACTTGGATCTTTGACGACTGTTTGCTCGCCACCGTCACTCGTTGGCGTTGTGGTAGCCGTATTGCCAGTCTTGGGATCCGTGGTCGTGGACGAAATCAGATTGCCAGTTGAGTCCTTGGTCGTTTCAGAAATCGTCTTACCACTGGCATCCGTTACGACTGTGTGAGTGCCACCGTCGCTAGTTGGCGTCGTCGTGCTGGTATCACCGGTTGTTGGATCCGTCATGATTTCATTAGTCGTCTTGCCAGTTGAATCCTTGGTAACATCAGAGATCACCTTACCATTTGGATCGGTAACCACTGTATGAGTACCGCCATTCGTTGTTGGAGTGGTAGTCGTGGTGTTGCCAGTCGTTGGATCAACTGTGCTCTTTGAAACCTGTTTGCCACTCGCATCCGTAATTGTGGTACTGATTACTTTGCCGTTTGGATCAGTGACAACTGTCTTCTGACCACCATCGCTCGTTGGCGTCGTGGTGGTCGTGTCGCCAGTCGTCGGATCAACAGTGCTAGTCGAAACTGGTTTGCCACTCGCATCTGTAATTGTGGTGCTGATCACTTTGCCGTTTGGATCGGTAACCACCGTCTTCTGACCACCATCACTCGTTGACGTAACCGTTGTGGTGTCATGAGTCGTCGGATTAGTAGTGCTCGTTTCAATCGTTTTCCCGGCTGCTGTCTTCTTAACGGTCTGACTGCCGCCATCGCTGGTTGGCGTAGTCGTCGTGGTGTTGCCAAACGGATCTTTAGTCTGAGTGGACGTTGTTGCACCGCTCTTGTCTTTGGTAACGGTGGTCACAGATCCATCGTCGTTAGGCGTTGTAGTTACTTTTGAACCATCGCTATTCGTAACGACCGTTTGTGTGACATTACCGGCCGGATTCTTCGTTGTTTCTGTAGAAGCACCGTCAGATCCAGGCTTAACATCATCAGTCGAACCATCCGGTTTGGTCGTCAAGATGTCAATAACTTTGCCATTTTTATCTTTCGTTGTGGTTGTCGTTGAGCCATCAGCGTTCTTTACAGTAGTTGTCTCACTGCCGTCACTATTTTCAACAGTGCCTGCACCAGGTGTCATATTAGTGTAACTGGTGTGCGCAGTCGTGTAATCAGTCGCAGCCTTATCAACATTAGCTTTAGCTGCTTGCAAGTTAGCGTCAGCATCTTTAGCTGCTTGTGCGGCAGCCGCTGCGTTCGTTTTGTCTGCATCCGTAGCATCAGCACCACTGACTGCGTCTGTTAACGCCTTTGCCTCAGCGGTTGCTGTGCTTGAAGCGGCACTAGCGGCATTGTACTGGGCGGTTGCCTTGGTGTTATCCACGCTAGCGGCTGATAAAGCGTCACTGGCGGCATCTTGATTGCCCTTAGTAATCTCTGCATTTGCAGTCTTCAATTGCGCCGCGGCATCACTAGCCGCTGCACTGGCCGCAGCCGTGGCAACATTGGCTTTAGCTGCATCATAAGTTGCTTGAGCCGCCTTAGCAGCGTTTGTCGCTGTCTGTGCAGCCTTAGTAGCATCCGTAGCCTTCTGCATTGCTGCAGCAGCAGCTTCACTGACTGACGTTGCCAGCGACTTAGCGGCATCTGTACCGGCCTTAGTAGCCGCAACGGCTGCATCGCTGGCTGCGGCACTAGCTACTGTTGCTTCACTGGTTGCTTTTGCAGCATTGCTTGTTGCTTGTGAAGCCAAGTTGGCTGCACTGGCAACATTAACAGCGTCACTAATCAACGCGTCTGTGGCATCAGAACCAGCTTTAGTCAAGGTTGCAACATCCGCAGCATCACTATTAGCAGCTATTGCCGTATTATTGGCATCAACCGCGTTACTGTCTGCTGTCGTTGCGTCACTGGTGGCGTTTGATGCAGCCGTGGTCGCCTTAGTTGTCGCATCACTGGTAGCCGGATCAGCTTTCGTCCCAGTGTCCGTCATTGCTTCGGCAGCCTTGCGTGTAGCCTGAACAGCGGTTTGAATAGCCGCCAGATTCTTCTGCGCAGCTGTAGCAGCGTCACTAGCTGCCTGGTAAACATTCTCGGCATTCGTGGCGGCGGTCCTGTCATTATCAGTCGCCGTTGTCAATGCAGCAGCTGTGCTTGTTGCATCAGCCTCTGATTGGGCGACTTTCAAGGCATCACTAGCCTGTCCTAATGCTTTGGTAGCTTGGGCGACATCTGTATCTGCCGTAGTTAATGCTGCCAAAGCCGCGGTTTTATCACCTTGGGTAATGGCATCACTAGCCGCGGAATTTTGCTTCTGAGCATCTTTGATTGCTGTGTTAGCCGTTGATGTTGCAATGTTTGCCCGAGCTGCGTCATAAGCAGCGGTCGCTGCAACCACAGCATTCGCAACACTATTTGCAGCAACTTTGGCTGCTGCTGCGTTATCAACTGCTTTCTTCGCTGCCGTAGCAGCATCGTTGGCCAATGCCTTAGCTTCAGGCGTGTTCGCAGCAACACCGGCCGATGTAGCTTGAGCAGCAGCTGCTGAGGCGGCGTTAGCTTCGGCGGTTGCCCGCTGAGCGTTTAATGCGGCCTGTGAAGCCAACCCTTGGGCAGTTGTGTAATTGATTGCCGCCTGAATCAAATCAGTGGTTCCATCAGAGCCTTGAGCAGCTAACGCAGCGGCTTGTGAAGCAGCTGACGTAGCAAGGTCAGCATTTTGAGCAGCCGCGCTGGCATTGACCGTCGCATTTTCGGCATCTGAATTAGCAGTTGTTGCGTTTGATGTTGCCTCACCAGCTGCCGTCCCCGTCGTTTGAGAGGCACTCATAAACTGCAGACCATTAATTGCATCAAGCAATGCATTAGTGGCATCGGTTATTTGTGCTGCCGTTAAGGTATCAGCCGGTTTAGCATCCAACAATGTCGCCGCTGTCAATGCAGCCTGCATGTTGCTCCATGTTGTCGGCGTGTACTTTTGCGCCTCAGTAGCCGCGGGAGCAGACTTGATGGCTGCTTCCAGTCCGTTCTTCGACTTAGTGATTTGCGTAATGGCCGCATCCAAATTCTTGACGGCATCGTTAACGGCATCCTGGGTAGCCGCCTTATCATTATTAACGGTTATCGCGGCTGTCATCTGTTTGTTCAAGTTAGCCCAGTCATCCTTAGTTGCAGTGGCGTATGCAGGATCAGCCACGCTACCTTGAACGGTGGTGCCATCAGAAATGGCAGCGTTTAAAACATCTTTATTAGCTAATACATAAATGGAATCAGAAACATTGGTATCTAAATCAGTCAGTTGAACCCCTGTCGGCTGTACTGCGTTTGTGCCGGACACAATACCCTGTAACACATGTGCAGTCGCTTGAACATACTTGCCGGCGGTCAACGGCGTGCCAACAGTGCTCGTCCATGAGCCATCCTTTTCAACTTGGGTGTTATTAGAGGCATTTACTGAGCCATCCGGGTTGTAAACCGTAACCGTAACGGTGTAAACATTCATGTCGTCTGGGGAAACTTTCTTGTTTACTGCATCAGAGGCAGTCACTGAAGATGCTACCAAGCTTGAAATCGTCCCAGTAATCTTGGAAGAGCCAACCTTAACAGTGTCAGAATCAACGTAAACAAATGGAGTCTGAGCAGACGGTACACTGGCAATTGCGTAGCCCATCGTACCTTGTGAAATAGCACCACTAATTGTGTTCACCCGTTGGATGTAGGCCGTCACAATATCGCCCGTTTGCACAGTGACACCACTCATTGTCGTGCCATCGTGACGACCAAAGCTAGCTGTGTAATTGCCATTGCTATCAATGTTGCCGACAGCTGTGGCAACTACTTGGTAAGCTGTGGACTTAGTGCCATCAGAGTTGGTAATCGTAACTTTCTTCGTGTCATTAAAGACAACCTGATAGGTATCGCCAAGGTCATCCGTCGTGTGATCAACCGCCACGTTACCGGTGATGGTGTTGATTCCTTGGACAATATCTGATGAAACATTGCTTGTCTTAAACTGCGGTACCGCCTGTTGAACCAACTTTTCCGGAGCCTCACTATCAGTTGAGGTCAGCCCAACCATGGCAATACCACCGTCTGAGCGATTTTTAACAGCTGGATCAGGTGCGGTAATAGCATCGCTGGAGTAATTCAAACCGGCGTCCGGCGGCGTTACCTCATCTGGAACCGTACTACTGTAGTGATTAGCCAAAATAGTAGATTTACCGATTTGTGAGATGCTTGGCAACCCGTTAATGTGGGACTCAACAATGACTTCGTTTGACGCTTGATCGCCAGTGGTTCTAGCAAGCCACTGGTGGGAATCTTTAGCCCAATTAGAAATCCCGATTCTAAACCAGAACTGGTCGTTATTATAAGTCCCTGTTTTGGCCGACTTCCCGGTAATAATAGTTAAAACAGGTCGTCCGTGAGCGTCGAAACTCAGTGATAATTTAAAGTCGGAAACGGAACCAGCGGTAGATGAAATTACGTGTGTCTTAGCCAACGCGTCGGTTAATGAAATTGCCTTACTTGGATCAACATTGCCAAAAGTTAACCCAGTCCCTGTATCCGTCGGTATAAGACCATTGCTGACTTCAATGTTGTAAGCCAGCTGCGTATAATCTTGCCAATTTGATGTTTTGAAGAATGGTGTCAAACTTGCCGGCAACGTGATTTTAGTGATCATTGTCCCATTGCCATCATTAGTTTTGTTAAAAGATCCGGCTGCACCAAAACTAATATCATGACCAGTGTTCGTTGTACTTACCGTATCCCATGAACCGATGCCAAGTGTCATCGTTCCTGAAGTTTTTTGAATATTAACAACTGCAGCTGTTTGATCAGCATCTACCGTTTTTAGCAGGTTGTTAAAGTAGAAAGGCAAATCGCTAACTGCTTGTTGTAACTTTTTGGTGTCCAAACTGCCGGTGTTCATCAAGTTCAATGCGTTATCCAAAATTGATTTATAAATTCCGTATGTTTCATTTGTGTACAGGGATGGATCGACCGTTCCTTCATTAGTAATAATCTGCCCAAGTGCGGCACGTGCTGAAGCCGCGGCACTATCATTCGCAATGGTACCCCAAATAGCCGTCTGTAAATTCGACGTGTCCGTTCTAACCGAGGCAGACGATGGTTCATCATACAAATCAGCAACGGCATTCGAACGCGCATCAACCAAATTGCCATATGTCTTGCCATCAAAATTAGCAGGATTAAGCAGCTTGGAATCACTAATCATCTTGTTTAGGTCAGCCCAATCAGTGTTGGCAACCGTTGATAACTGGTTAACAGCATTTTGAATTACAGTCGTTGCGTTAACCAATTCGTCAGTCGTGGTAGTCTTCAATGGTGCGCCCGTTGAATCAAGTAATGCCTGTGCTGCTTGAACCGCTACATTCAAGTTATAGGTACTATCTGTACTGTAAGCGCCACCATTATTTTCAGCCAGTAGCTGTTGCGCACCGGTAATCGTGGTGTTCAGCTCATCTTGAGCAGCTTTTTCACTAACTAATTGTTGGGTTGCTTGTTTCAAATTAAAAATCGCATTGCTTAGCTGATCCTGAGTGGCAGCATTGTTATTCATAACGGCCCGTGCGTATACATAAGCACTCGTAAATGAATCCCAGCTGGCCTTGGTATAGGCATTGTAGGCGTAGTTTGTAGCCGTTGCGTCAGAAGACTGGAAGTTCATGTACGTGGATTTGGCAGTGTTCAATTGATCCTGCAAGTTTTTCAATGAACCGGCTGGAATCAGCGCTGATTGAGCGGCGTTTAAGGCTGTTAAAGCATCTTGAATGTCTTGAGCTGAACTAGTTGCTGTCAACTTTTGGGCAACTGCTTGGGCCTTCTTCAAATTCTGAATCGAAGCAATCGTAAACGTTCCGGCATTATCGATGGCTGTTGCCGCACTGCCGAGTGAGCTTGTTAACTTACCAAACAAAACATCAGCTTTGTTTAATTCAAGGTTGGCTGTGGCATCGTTAAGTTTTTTGCTCAATACAGCCAAGGTATTGGCAGTCGTGGCGTTGTCCGAAGCAGCATTTTGCGCTGCTGATAAAGCGTCTTGATAAGCTTGCCATGTCGTAGTGGTGTATTGCGATGCATCACTAACCGGATAATGCGTTTGATCAGCTGCAATCAGTGCATTAGTATCACCGACAGCATCGGATCCAGGCATAATAACTAATCCATTTAAGGCGCTTTGAACCTGTTCTTGTGCCTGCTTCAACGCAATTGGCGAAGAAGTGTCAGTCAAACTGGCTGCATTGGTTAAAGCAGTATTGAGCGCTGCATATGATGCACTGGTAAACTTTGACCGCACAACGTCCTTGACCTTTGCGAGCACCTCAGAATAGTTCGTCCATGCACTATTGGAAGTTGCGTCAGAGGCAGCGGTTGTAGCGGCGCCGGAAGTGCCGTTAGAAGTGACACCCATAGTTGCACCAGATGTAGGAGCAGCTGTGGCATCAGAGGTGACGCCAGAAGTCGGCGTTGTAGCGGCAGTGCTAGTAGCATCCATCTGAGTGATTTCCTGCGGCGTGCCAGTTTCTGCAAACGCCTTGAGGGCAGCCGTCTTTGCATCAGCAACCTGCTGACTCGTCGCGTCATTTGGCAATACCATAACCGTTGGTGCCTGGCTAGTAGGTGTGGCTGTTGCTGATGAGCTATCACTAGTGACGCCGTTTTGCGTCCCACTAGCAGCCGATGTAGGTGACTGACTCCCCATTGGTGCAGTGGAGGCAGCCATTGGCGTGGCACTTAATTGCGGCGCCTGACTGGCCTGAGGCGTAGCTACTGACTTAGTTTGGACACTTGTCGTGCTAACTGGTGCTTGGCTAGCCGCAGATGTTGCGTTGATTTGTAGTGGTTGCTGTTGGGTCTTAGTGTTCTGCTCAATAGTCGTTTGATCCGTCGATGCTGTAGACGTGGACTTCTGGGCGACACTATTCGCCTGACTAACCGGCATTGTTGCCGAACCAACAGGCTGTTGTACGGCACTAGCAGTCGCCTGGTTTTGCGTTACTGTCGACGTAAACTCCAGTGGCGTGTTGGTTTGCTTCGTAGCGTCCGATTGTGGATCATTCGGCGCCCCGCCGCCATTAGGATCTGTTGCTGCTTCAACGTTCTTTTCGCTATTAACGAGGAAGCCGCCGAACGTAAATACTGTAATTCCGGCGAACAGCCATTGCTTGCCAGACTTATACATCTTGTAATGCTCTTTCTCACTTGTTATCGTATCTGCGATTTCTTTATTCCTGCGAGACATAATCAATACCCCCTTGAAAGTGAATCCAAATTGTAATTGATTTAATATTCATCGCTGGCTAAATCGTCGTCTCGCTATATGTACATCGACGATTGCTCACGAAATTGCACCAAAGTAAGTTAACAAACTAACCATTGTTCAAGTCCATCTTTAACTTGAACTAATGTCTAGTTACTAAACAATTACCACCTCTAACCTGATTCCAAAAGCAGTTTAGCACGCTTAAATATTGTTTGTACACAAATTGCAAACGACCAAATCGAAAATTTGATCACCTACCATTAAGATTGACAGGACGCGTTTTTAGACCAGTTTCGAAATCAGTTGTGCACCAAGTAGTTTCAAGTTTAAGATTATAAAATGATAAGTGAATAACATTTACAGTTGCTAACCATTTTAGTTAACTTACACCCGCCTTTTTTCTAGTAAAGTTTCTAGTAGCTGTACCTTTTCTTGACAAAATCAAACACGTTTATGGACGATTGTTATTGATATCCTTTTCCTAACATGAACAGAATAGATACTAAACGTTTATATTGGTCATCTTAAGCGCTTTAAATCATCAATAAATTGCTGTTGCATCTCATTTGGCACAAAACCTTGCCGGTAAGCGAGTGAAATATTAAAACGTTCAGTCAGGGCATCCGCAATCGTCAGCGAGGCAACCTCATCCCCCGACTTAATGGCATCACTAACCATGATGCTGACGCCAAGGTTTTCAGCCACTAATCCCTTGATCAAGTTAATGTCTGGCGACTTATAAATGACGTTTGGCGTGAAACCGGCCGTTTTTGAATAAGCAGTCAGCGCCGCCGGATGAATAAAATTATCCGTTAACGTGACGAACCGTTCCTTGGCGAGTTCGTGAAAGCTTACCCGGTCACGTTGAGCCAGAGGGTGCTGCTTGCTGACGATGACGTGAAAGGGCCGCTCCGCCAGTAACTGCGTGTGCAATAGGTCGTTTGGTAGCGGCTGGATTGAACCCAACAATGCGATGTCGATATCGCCATTCTTCAATTCTTTTAGCAACTGGTCAGAACCAGCCTCCCGTGTGCGGATATGTGTGAGAATGCCGTCTGCCATCAGTTTACCCGCTAATTTGGGAAAGTAGACCGTTCCAATAATTGGTGGCAAGCCAAACCGAATGGTCGTCGCTTTGGTCTGAATAATCTCCTGTTGTGATAATTTCAAATTTTGCAAAATCAAAGTGGCCCGCCGTTGTAAAATTTCTCCTGCCGGGGTCAAATGTGCCTGTGCGTGGGTCCGGTCCCGTTGAATCAAGGTATCACCGAACTCTGTTTCCAACCGTTTAATCGCTAACGTGATGGTTGGCTGACTAACGTGAAACTGAGTTGCGGCGGCGGAAAAGTTTTGACGCTCCGCCACAGCCATAAAGTATTCCAAATCACGTGTATTCATTTTTAATAATCTCCATATTGTTATCTTTTATATCAAACTAACTGTTTGACTATGATTATAACAGGGTTGTATCTTTAATTTATCAAAACGTCCATGGAGGCATTAATATGAAAATGACACCAACTGAAATTTTAGAAGATCCATTTTTAAATAAGGGCACTGCGTTTACCGACGCCGAACGCCGCGAATTTGGTCTGATTGGTTTGTTGCCACCACGCGTCCAAACGATGGAAAATCAGTTAGACCGTGTTTATGCGCAGTATCAAGCCAAGTCCACCATGTTGGACAAGCGTCTGTACTTGATGAATCTATTCAATGAAAACCGGATTCTCTTCTATAAGCTTTTTAGTCAACATGTCGTTGAATTTATGCCCGTTGTATACGATCCAACCATTTCTGAAACGATTGAAAATTACAGTGAACTATTTTTAAGCTCACAATATGCGGCCTTCCTCTCCATTGACGACCCTGATGACATGGCGACAACCTTAAAGAATGTGGCTGGCGACCGCGACATTCAGTTGGTCGTTGTCACAGATGGTGAAGGAATTCTCGGCATCGGTGACTGGGGCGTTCAAGGGGTCGACATTTCTGTCGGTAAGCTCATGGTTTACACCGCCGCAGCTGGCATTGATCCTCACAAGGTCTTACCTGTTGTTCTGGACACTGGTACTAACAATGAATCCTTGCTGAACGATCCCCTTTATCTCGGCAATCACCACAAACGTGTCGAAGGCGACAAGTATTATCAATTCGTCGATCAGTTTGTTACCACTGCTGAATCGCTCTTCCCGAATATGTACCTTCACTTTGAGGACTTTGGTCGAAACAACGCCGCCAAAATTTTGCAAAAGTACCAACGCCAATACGTCACCTTCAACGATGACATCCAAGGCACTGGGATCATCACCCTTGCAGGTATCCTCGGTGCATTGAACATTTCCAAGCAAAAGTTGACTGATCAAACCTACCTGACGTTTGGTGCAGGATCAGCCGGCGCTGGTATTGCCAAACGGATTTTCGATGAAATGGTCGAACAAGGCCTGAGTGCGGATGAAGCGCGTAAACACTTCTATATGGTCGACAAACAGGGTCTGCTGTTTGATGACATGACTGACCTCACCCCCGAACAACGGCCATTTGCCCGTCAACGGAGTGAATTCACGAATGCAGACGAATTGACCAACCTGGCTGCCGTCGTTGATACCATCCACCCTACAATTCTGGTGGGAACATCAACTCAGCCAGGCACCTTCACTGAAGATATCGTTCGTAACATGGCCGCTCACACAGAACGCCCCATCATTTTCCCACTGTCCAACCCAACCAAGCTGGCAGAAGCTTCCGCTGACGACCTGATTAAATGGACTGATGGTCGTGGTTTGATTGCGACGGGGATTCCGGCTCATGATGTTGAGTATAACGGTGTGACCTATAAAATCGGCCAGGCCAACAACGCACTGGTTTACCCTGGCTTAGGCCTCGGCACCATCGCTGCTTCCGCCAAAGTGCTGAATGATACCATGATCAGCAAGGCCGCTCACTCCCTCGGCGGCATCGTAGACGTTAACCAACCTGGTGCGGCAGTCCTTCCACCCGTTGAAAAACTCAACGTCTTCTCCGAAACCGTTGCCGAGGCCGTTGCTCAAAGCGCTGTCGATCAAGGTTTGAACGAAAAACCAATTGACGATGTGAAGGCTGCCGTCCTGGATACGAAATGGACACCAGAATATACCAAATTGAATTTAGACGACTAAGTTCCAGTTTGTGATGCTTCAGTATTAAAATTTTGTCTAAAACAAAAGCAATCACACCCGTTACCAGTGAAATGATTAGCGGATGTGATTGTTTTTATTTAAAATTTTTGTTTAATATCAGTCAATGCTTGTTCCACTGAGCCAACCGGTAATTCGTCCAAAATAACTGGTATTTCAGAATGTACAACAGTTAGCCAATGATTCATTTCAACTAATGGTGCGATTCCCTTTCCAGGCACCACAATCTTCAACTGACCATCATTTGTAAACACATAATCTTTTAAATGAACTGCTGCTATTCGTTTGCCAAACATCGAGAAAGCCTGTTGTAGCATAGACAGTTCTTGAGATGCTGATTCAGGTCTTACCAAGCTTCCCGGATCTAGGATGATTTTGACATGTTTATCTGGGATAGCCTTTAGCAATGCGGCTGTCGTTTCAAGCGAATAGATTGGATGGTTCATGCCAGGCTCTAGTCCAATCGTTACATTGGATTCAATCGCGGTCGGTAGTAACAGATTAACTTCCTGAACAACTTCGTCAAAATGTTCTTGAGTGAAGTTAGCCGATGTAAGGTGAAACTCAGGATCAACACTACCCGTTTCTGTGCCCACAAGATTGGCACCAAATTGCCGAGCTTTACGCAACGTCAGTTCGAACCGTTTTAGACTACTTGTGCGAATAGTTAAATCTGGATGAATTAAGTTGATGTAACATCCCAGAACCACAATCTTAATTTGAGCTTCAGAAAATGCAGTACTGACTCTATGAACTGTAGCATCTTCAAACACAGTACCGTTCTTCGTCAACCTCGGAAATGATTTTCCTGGTGCTAGTTGAACTGTGTGAACGTTAAGCTTTCGTATTCTGGCTGCTAGTTTTTCCGGATCATCTACTATCGACACATCATGAGCACGAATTCCAACTGGTAATGACTCACTCGTCAAAATTAATCTGCCTCCTTTGCGTCACGTTCCTTTAGAATTTTAGTATTTTCTTGTGTCTTAGATTTAGTTAGTGGATACCACAACAATAGAATGACTGCCGCCACTCCGACACATACAGCCGGAAGCAATGTTGCTAGACCATAAATTCGATTAACAACTGCGGCGCTTTGTGCAACACCACCGGCCGCCGAGGCCTTGTATCCAATAACTGACAACATAATCCCGCCAATTCCACCTGCGAGTGCCTGACCACATTTTCGGGCAAACGAATTCAAACCATAAACGGTTCCATCTTCACGTAATCCAGTAACGACTTGGTGATAATCAATAACATCTGTGATAAATGCCCACACCATTAGGTTAAATAAACCTGCACCAAGTGTGGCAATAAACAACATTGCTAAGAAAAGCCACTCATTATGTGTATGCATGAAGAACATGATGAGGTAAAGCCCAGTTGCAATAAACAATGCAGTGACAGAAGCTTCCTTCTTCCCAAAGTGATTTGTTAAATACGTAGCAAACGGCGCTAATAAAATAACAGTCGCATAGGTAAACAGCATCGCAACCGACATGGCTGCGGGACTTCTGAAGTAGTCGTTGAATAAGTATGTTGTGGTCGTGCCGGCCAAAATCTGATTGATCACCAACAATACATCAGCAAATACCAAGGCAATGAGTGCACGGTTCTTACCAATGCCTTTTAAAACAGTTGTCAGCTTAACAGGTTTAGTCTTTTCCACTTGAACACGTTCATATGAAAGATGATACGTAAACAAGTATGAGACATAGGCTAAACCGGCGCAGACTAAAGCGATAATAAAGAAATGGTTACCAGAAACAATGCGTTTTCCACTGTCGGTTGTTGCGTACATGAAGATAGGAATGAAGAATCCAGTTAATCCACCGCCCAGCGCTGAACCAATACTGCGAAAGGTTGACAGTGAAGTGCGATCATTCGGATCTGCACTGATTGCCGAAGCCATTGATCCATATGGAATATTGATTGCTGATTGAAAAATGCCATAAAAAATATACGTAAAGAAAATGTAAACCATTTTAACGCCCATCGGAAACTGGTTAACAATTGGTACAAATAAGAGAATAGCACCAGCCAAGAATGGATATTTCATTTTTCGAATCCAAGGGCGGAATCGTCCTTCTGATGTCAATTTCGACGTATCCGTTAGTCGGCCAACTGTTATATCGGCAAAGGCATCAATGAACCGTGCCAACAAGAATAGTAGCCCTACCGTCGCACCAGCAATTCCCAACACGTTCGTGTAATAAATCATCAAAAACGAATTAACCAATCCCAGAATAAAACAGTTGCCTAAATCACCAAATGCATAACCAATCTTGTCACGCCACCCAAACGCTCGGTCACTACGAATAATATGCTGCGTTGATGTTTCGTTTTCTGTTGGTTTCGCCGCCGTCTCAAGAGAATCACTATTAGTCGCGCTTGCCTGTGCACTCATAATTTCATACCTCCAGTCTGTCCTTTCTTAACGTCCTGTAAATATGCCGTTAAGGCCAGTACTGCCATGGACTGCCCATATGGCATTGTGGAAATCTTAATTTGCTTATAAAACTCAGCGTTATCACCCATCGGTGTGCCCGCAGAAACATGCGCTAGCGCCCCATCTGAGCTTATATTGTCAAACAGTGCGTCTATACCCTTCATCCCAACACTTTGATATCGAGAATCCAGATAGCCATTGGCCACACCCGTCAAAATACCGTAAGTGAATCCAGCAGTCGCAGAACCTTCTAAATACGAAGTAGGATCATCCAGCACCGTATGCCAGAGCCCGGATTGATCTTGGCATTGACTAAGGGCTTCCACCTGATCGTTCAAACAATTAGTTAAAAATTCACGAGTTCCATCATTTGAAGCCAGTTTGATCATATTTAAGAATTCTGGAATCGCGATAGTTATCCATGAATTGCCACGGCCCCAAAAGACACCGCCAAAATTATTATTTTCATTGAATGTCCAACCGTGATACCAAAGTCCCGTGTGTTTGTCCTGCAAGTACTTAATGTGCAACAAAAACTGATGTTTAGCCTCTTCAATATATTCCGGACGCTTAAACAACAATCCAAGTCTGGCCATTGGTAGCACGCTCATCATGAGAGTGTCATCCCACATTTCCTGTGGATTCAAATCACCAAACGTAACGTGCTGTAATCCGCCAAACTTTGTCCGATGTGCCTCTTCATACAGCCACGTCCCCCATTCATTTAAGATTGGCAAGTACTGTTTGTCGTGGGTGATGTCATACAAGTCAGCCAATGTGAGCATTTGAACCATTGTGTTGATATTCTTTTCAATGCTTTGAGGAAGTTCTTCATCAAACCATTCGACAATTTGATTTAGCACATCTTCATCGTTTGTGATTTTGTAGTATTTCATCATGCCATAAAGTCCAATACCGGAAGTCCACTCCCAATAGTGAAAACTCTTGTTATCAATAATTGATCCATCTGCAACCTTGATTGAAAATTCACCTGTAGGATCAGATAAATGAACCAAGTTGTCCAGCAAAGACTCAATTGTGGCGCGAATCACACGTTCATCCCGAATCCTAATCATTCAAAATCATCCTTTCAAAACGAATGCTCATTTTTTAACATGTTTATTTAGAAAACGCTTTCATAATTATTTAACAATGTTACGCTATTCATATCAATGCGATGAATACAGACATTTTGTATCGAATATACAGGTGAGAAACTTATGAATAAACTCGATCAACTTCTATTTAAAATTAGTCCTGCAGAGCATGAACAACTGCGCACCAATGCGTTTGTACAAGACATCCCCAGTTCAGCACAAACGTCACTTCCTAGTGGTGTGCAATTAAACGCTGGCTATTTTTTCAGAAACCAAGATATTTTTATCAGCAAGCACAATCGCTTTGCTGATTATCCGTTGCACTCACACAAGTTTTTGGAGCTTAATTATATGTACGCAGGTTCATGCACACAGATTGTAAACGGACACACAATTCATTTACATACTGGCGATGTATTACTAATGGATATTGGAACCAGCCACACGATTCACTCACTAGGTGAACAAGACATTTTGATGAACGTCCTATTCCAAAATAAGTCGCTTAATCTTGACTGGCTGGCCACAATGAGTAGCGCCTCTAGTATCGCTTTCAATATCTTTTACCAACAAAAAATGGCGCACCATGAAGAACGCCAATTTCGTATCTTTCACTCTCAGCCTAATGATGATACTCGCAATATCATGTATCGAATTCTGTCTGAGTACTACTTTCCTGAGGAATACTCGAAGGTTATCATCACAAATTTTCTCCCCATCCTACTGATCGATCTCATGCGCATCTTTCGTAAAGAAACAATCGCTGAACAAATCCACGATAAAGACAGCGTAACAATCCGCCGAATTTTAAAAATTATCGAGCGCGATTACATGCATACTTCTTTACAAAAGGTGGCACAAGAGTGTGCTTACAACAAAAACTATCTAAGCAACTTTATCCACCGGCAAACTGGCTTCACTTTTACAGAATTGCTTAACCGTCAACGTCTCTTGAGGGCTCACGAACTCATTATTTCTTCACAAATTCCAATCGCCCGAATTGCTGAAAACGTTGGTTTCTCCAGCCGGACCTACTTTTACCAAACCTATCAGCAGTATTATCACGAACTGCCTCGAACTACGCGCATCAAAAAATTGCATTTTATTCCGATTAATCACGAATCCAATTAATAACCGACGCACACAAGGGCCCCTGAAAAAACACATTGAATACCACTAACAATTATTACTCTTCATAAATTTACTAATTGCACATCCAGACCGTTTCGACTAGAATTCAAGGTGAATAGAGGAGATTGCCATGGATAAAGTTAAATTGCAACGCGCCTTGTGGTATGTCGCTGGGGGCGTCCTAGGATTAGGGCTGCTAACAATGCTTATCGAAGCAATTCGCATGATGTGGGTTGTTTTGTTTGAAATGTAAGGCAAAAAAATACGTTGATGTTTGATTAACCATCAAAAGATGGCAATTAAACGTCAACGTATTTTTCATTTTATGCAATGATTGGACAATCAATTTTTGTTAACAAATCCCTTTTTAATTGGTTTTATCTAATCGATATCAAGAATAACCGGTTAACTTTATGCAACTACTTTTAAAACAGAAATTGTGCCGTTTGCCAAATAACTTCGGGATTAGACCGTAAGGCTGAGTGTTGAACAGATAAGATATCCCCGTTAATAATGTGCTGTTGATACGTTTGAACATATTGCGCTGCAAGTGGTCGTAATGCCTTAACACCAGCAACTGATACCTCTGTGTCCGTGCCTAAGCCCCACACATTACCCCCAATCGCCAGAATCTTCAGATTACGTGGCAGGTCAGCCGCCCGCTTGAGATAACGGTTATATCTGTGAGCAATGGAAGTATTGCTGTTAATTGTTGCAAATGGACTAGCGATGGCGACCCAATGACGGACTTGCGGTTGAGCATCATGGTGGTTGGTAACCAGATAACTATATGCAACGCCACCACCCATCGAATGCGTTACAAAATTAACCTCGGTAATGTGCTGTCGGGTCCGCAATTCATGCATAATTTTAGGTAACAGTCTGATTTGAGCAGCCGGATCACGATTGTCTGCAAACGCCAATTGAACCAGATAATTAGTTGAGGGCCGTCGATCACCAGAAAAGCTCAGTTGTCCGCGATGGTTTATGCGAACCAGCTCGCGATGGCTAGCAATCCTTGCCCGTTGCCAATGTGTCGTCATCTGGTCAAAAGCCTTGGCGTTTGAGCCATAACCACCGATAAACACTGTGGCTGTGTGGGTCTGTCTTGCATGAAGTGTCAATAAACGGTGTTGATATAGTAGACTGTGCCCAGCATCCCACCCCACAAATCCGAGCAATAAAAGACTAATAATCAGTAAAACCTTGGTATGTCGCTTCATAATTCATTCGCCACTTTTCTAATTGGCATCATTATAAACTGTTTTCTTGTAATGAATGAAACAAAAAGAACATTTTTAGTCGTTTTTGTACACTTTTTTTAGAATGGTGTTATACTCGTCCACAATTATGAAGGATTTTAGCTGAGATTGGAAAGGAAGTGTATCATGGCCAAAACTTCAAAGCGAACCGACATGTTACATCATCTTATAAGCTATATGAACATTAACGGATTTTCGGACCTGCGAATGGACGATATTATCCGGATTGCACATGCAAGCCGCACAACCGTTTACCGTTACTTCTCGTCAAAAGATGATGTAATGATAGCTGTCATTACAGAGTATTGCGACTTCATCGACGACTTGCAACTACCCACCGCTAATAATGATCAAACGGCCATGCTCATCGGCCTTAATGAATTGATTAAAGCTCAATTACTGTTTGAGAGCAGTCTGTCGCGCCGTTTTCGCCAAGAATTAGCGACTGAATATCCCCAATTATCTTCAACACTAAATACTGCGATTGAAAAATTTGACCAACAACAACGACAATTTTACACGCATGGTCAGACACTGAAATTGTTCAATCAAGCTAACCCAACACTCTGGCTGCTGGCGGATCACGAAATGATTCCCACACTGCTCGACGAACATTATCTTGTCACCCACTCATTGAGTGCACGACAAGCACTAATTGACTACGTAAACTTTAAATACCAACAAGTGGTGCGTCCCGAATACCAAGGACAACTGAGTGTGCGTGACTTAGACCCCACTATCAGCAAACTTCTTCAATCACGATTTTAAGGAAGGATGTCCTTTCCATGACTACCTCTAAACAAACCAATTGTCCATTTTGTGACAAGCCAGCTAACGAAATTTTATTATCAAACGATCTGGCGGTCGCTTTTAATGACATTCATCCAATGGCTCCCGGTCATATGTTAATTGTGCCGCGACGGCATTGCCAAACCTTGTTTGACGCCACACCAGAGGAACAACATGCCATGATGGATTTACTGTCACAGGCCAAACAATCACTCGATGCGCAACTACATCCCCGAGGTTATCAAGTTTTTAGTCATGTCGGCCAAATTGCTGGTCAACGAGTTGATCACGCTCACATTCACCTTGTGCCCGTTGCGTAAACGTTACCCTCATTACATCCTTCATAATTGACCGTTTATTAATAAAAAATGTTATCGAGGTCCTCAGTCATGTTTAATGCTTTAACGCACCATCAATCAGCCAACTTTGACGAACAAATTAATCAGTTGGCTCAGCTTATTTCAAATTCACATCACACCATTGCGCTAACAGGTGCCGGCATCTCGGTGGCCAGTGACATCCCCGACTTGGAACAATTGAGTGGCGGTACGACAGGTTCACTTTCATCTGAAAGTTACCTTGAAGCACACCCCGATGATTTTTATCGCCAATTTCACCAGCTGTTTATCGATCCTATTTTTAATGTCGGCCCGACCGCTGCACATAAAGTTTTAGCTCAGCTTGAACACCATCAACTGTTAGACGGCGTGATTACGACTAATGTCGATTATCTTCATGAGCGTGCTGGCAGTCACAACACAGCCAATATTTGGAGTAGTTTGAACATTAATCACTGTGTGCAGTGCGGTCGCATTTATCCCCTCGAAATTTTGCGTGAGCCAGTACCTCACTGCCCAAATTGTGGTGGCCTCATTTCGCCAGACCCCATATTCCGCAATATTGCGACAGTGCCCGCCGAACGCGAACGGGCTGATCTATGGACAAACACCGCTGACTTAGTCCTCGTCACTGGCGCTAATGGATACTACGACCATGTTGAAAGTCGCTCAACCCTAGTTGACATCAACCCCGCCCAAACGGAATTCGATGATCGAGCCACTTTAGTGATTCGTGCGACAGCTGATAAAACATTTGCTGCATTGGCGGGTAAGCTAAACCTGCCTATCACAACAGTGACAAAATAATAGAACAGAATTGAGATGACTAGTATGTCCAATGAAACAAATTATCAATTAACACTCACTGTGCCCACACCAGAAGAATTTTGTGCACTTCGCAAAGTTGCAGGTCTAAGTCCACGTAACCTAGTCTCAGCTACTCGCGGTTTGCCAAATAGTTTAATGGGCGTTTCAATCCGTAAACAGGGCCAATTAGTGGCGATGGCACGCGTTGTTGGCGATGGCAGCATCGTCTTCGAAGTCGTCGATGTTGCCGTCACACCAAGTGAGCAAGGTCACGGTCTCGGCAAACAATTAATGCGCGCTGTAACCAACTATTTATCTAAAAATGCCCCCGCGGACGCAGACGTCAGTTTGATCGCCGATGTGCCCGCTGACCACCTATACGCACAGTTCGGTTTCCAACCAACGGCTCCCGAAAGCATTGGGATGGTGTGGCATCGTGAATAAATCCATCCAAATTTGACTTTGTTAATGAGAAGCGTATGCTGTAGTCAATTCGTTAGGTGAGTAATCACTCACTCGACTGTTTTGAATTTCGATGTACTCTAATTTAACGAAAATTATAAAAGGCCTATACTGGCCCTAGCATCTAAATTTAGAAATGTAAGTAGGCGAGGACGATGGCAACGAAAACATTAACAAATGATGATTTTGCTAAGATGGATATCAAACAATTACAAGAACAACTCGGCACTTCAGCAGAAGGACTCAGTCATGATGAGGCGGCAAAACGGCTCACACAATATGGAACCAATACCATTCGACATGGCAAACGTCAGTCGCAGTTACTAAGCTTTCTCAAGAACTTTACGTCGATGATGGCCATTTTGCTGTGGGTCAGTGGTTTCATCGCCATGTTCGCTGGGATGGTGGAACTCGGCATTGCCATCTGGGCTGTCAACTTGATCAATGGGTGTTTCTCATTTTGGCAGGAACACGCCGCACAAAAGGCAACGGATTCCTTGCGCAAGATGTTACCAACGTTTGTCCAGGTCACGCGCGATGGCAAGGACATGCAAATCAATGCGGATGATCTGGTACCGGGCGATGTCTTCGCCATTCAGGCTGGTAACGCGATTCCTGCCGATGCCCGTCTGACCGAAGTCTCCTCGATGCAAGTTGACGAATCCGCCCTCACCGGTGAGTCCGTCCCCACTTCCAAGCGTTCAACCTATAATCATGGCGACGGTCAGTTTGCCGAAAAGAACATCGTCTATGCCGGTACTGTCGTCACCAGTGGCACGGCAACCGCGATTGCACTCAGCACTGGAATGCAAACGGAATTTGGTAAAATTGCTAGTCTCACTCAGAACGAAAAACAAACTGCGTCACCATTACAACAAGAGCTTAACCGTCTAACAAGGCAGCTATCACTTATCGCGATTATGATTGGTGTTGTCTTCTTTGTTCTGGCCATCTTCTTCGTTCACTATCCGGTCGCTAAATCGTTTATCTTTGCGCTTGGCATGATTGTGGCATTCATCCCCGAAGGCTTGTTGCCAACTGTCACACTATCATTAGCTCAAGGCACGCAACGGATGGCCAAAAAACATGCCTTGCTGAAACAACTCAACAGTGTGGAAACACTGGGCGAAACGACCGTCATCTGTTCTGATAAAACCGGGACGTTGACGCAAAACCAAATGACCATCAACAATGTGTGGCTGCCGACCCGCACTTATGCTGTTACGGGAACTGGGTATGTCAACAACGGCCACATTCAGTTTGGTAGCAAAGACTTCGATACCACACAGGATGCGGACCTTTCACGACTGCTACAAATTGCGCTACTCAATAATGACACTCAGGTTCAGGCGCCAGCAACCAGTCAAGATACACCGAAAATCCTGGGCACGCCGACTGAGGCAGCCCTCGATATCTTAACAGCTAAGGCTGGGCTGGATAAGACAACGGTTGCTAAAGAAATGCCACGGCTGGCAGAATTGCCGTTTGATTCTGATCGCAAACGGATGACGACGATTCACCCCACTGCTGACGGTGGCCGCGTCATTTACACAAAGGGTGCGCTCGATGGCATGTTAAGCATCAGTGATCAGATTCTAGATGGCGGTAATGTGCGTGCCATGACCGATGCCGACCGCAACGAGATTAATCACGCCAATGAAATGTACGCGGCTCAAGGGTTACGCGCATTGGCGTTTGCCTATCGAGAAGTCGGCGCGGATAGTTCAACGCTCCCTCAAGACAACAAAGCAATCAGTATCGACGCAGCTGAACGGCACATGATCTTCGTTGGGCTGACCATTATGGCCGACCCGCCACGTCCAGAAATTTACGACGCAGTCAAAAAGTGTCACCGCGCCAACATCCGGATCATTATGGTCACTGGCGACAGTGCGTTAACTGCCAAGAGTGTCGCCGTCAAAATTGGGCTCACTTCTGACAAAGCGCGCGTCATCACCGGTGATGAACTCAACCAAATGAGTGACGATCAACTTCGTGAAGCGGTCAAAGGTGAAGTTATCTTCGCCCGCGTTGCACCTGAACATAAATTCCGTATCGTTTCCACCTGTCAGGCAAACGGCGATATCGTTGCTTCTACTGGTGACGGTGTCAATGACGCACCAGCCTTAAAGAAGGCTGATATCGGAATTGCCATGGGTGTCACTGGGACCGATGTTGCTAAAGATGCCGCGGATATGATCCTGACAGACGATAACTTTGCTTCTATCGTGGCGGCTATTGAAGAAGGCCGGACCGTTTACAGCAATTTGCAAAAGTTCTTGTTGTACATTCTAAACAGCAACGTACCAGAAGCAGCACCATCCGTTATCTTCTTGTTCACTCGCGGTCTGGTGCCACTGCCATTAACCGTTATGCAGATTTTGACCGTTGATTTAGGAACGGACATGCTACCTGCCCTTGGCCTTGGTGCTGAACAAAGCGAACCAGGAATCATGGATCAGCCACCGCGTCCGCGGACAGCCCACTTGTTAAACAAGTCCATCATCTGGAAAGCATTTGGCTTATATGGTCTAGTCGCCTCTGTGATTTCAACGGTCGCCTACTTCTTCGTTAACAAGATGAATGGTTGGCCTAGCATCGCATTGGCAAGCAATGGCGATGTCTACCGCGAAGCCACCACCATGACACTGGCCGCAATTGTCTTTTGTCAGATTGCCGCAGCTATCAACTGTCGGACACAGATATCTTCAGTCTTCAGCATCGGTATTTTCAGCAACCACCGCATCTGGTGGGGAATTGCCTTTGAAGTATTACTACTAGCCTGCTTAATCTATATTCCATTCTTGCAGGGACTATTTAACACGGCACCACTAGGCGTTAGTGAATGGATCTTCTTGATTGTCATTCCAATTCCGTTATTCTTGCTGGAAGAATTGCGTAAGTACTTGGTTCGACAACATCATGCAAAACAATAAAAGTTCGTTTCAAAAGTCCACAATGACTGATTAGAATCGGTTATTGCGGACTTTTTGTGACCAAATTAATTGACGTTCGAAGAACTATTTAAAGGTGTAAACCAGCCAAATACACCGGCGCCAAAACGAATCATCCCCGCTACTACAATGATGACTGCTAACGGCCAATGCGCCGCCACTAACCCCGCTCCCAGAAAACTACCAATGGGAATCGAAGCGTATGAGATCATTCGTGTCACACTGACAACTCGTCCAAGGATTGCTTGTGGAATAACCGTTTGTCGTAATGAAAAGAACACCACTGCATTCACATTGCCACAGAAATTAACCAGCGCATAAAAGGCTGCTACTGAAAGGAAGTGGTGACTCAGGCCCACACCAACCAAGCCGATGCCTGCTAATAATGTCGTACCAACAATTAAGGTGCCTGCTGAAAAATGAAGACTTAACCATGGCGTCGCAAGAGAGCCGATAATAGCCCCAATGCCTGCTAATCCCATCGTAATACCAGCAATCGAAACAGATGTGTGCAGTGAATGGCGCATAAAATAAATAAAGTTAGCGGCAAACATGTTGGTACCCAAGTTTGTCCAAAAGAATAACAGAGCCCCATACCAAACAATTTTGTTTTGATATGAAGCAACGAACCCGGCCTTTATGGCGCTTACTGTCGACTCTGAAATTAATGCAGTTCGATGTTTTGCGCTGGGGTGGACAACGAAACTCAAGATGGCCGCCATTAAAAAACTTGCCGCATCAATGGAAACCGCTAACTGTGGTGCAATAATCGCAGTCAACAAACCACCGACCATCGGACCAATTAGGCTCAGTGTGTTGTCCACAACCTGTAAAGAAGCATTCGCCTTATACAGTCTCGTTGAATCAACGATCCGTGCAATAATACTTTGAAAAGCTGGATGCATTAACGGCGCGAAACTAGCCTGCACGAAAATCAATAGATAGAACCAGAATCCAGTTGTGTGACTATGCACTAAGATGGCTAGACAGCTGGTAGCCAAGGCGGCACCTAAATTACCCCAGAACAAAATCTTGCGTTCTTCAAAACGGTCAGCCATAATGCCGCTAAAGACTGAAATAAACAGCCATGGTAAAAATTGAATCCCGTAGATAAAGGCCATTTGCGCACCTGAACCTGTCAGTTGATAAATGGCAATTGGCAAAGCGATTTTTAGTAGCCAGTCGCCCAGTGTCGAAACTGTGAAAGACAGCCACAAAAATTGAAAATTAAAGCGTGATTTAATCATGACAACACCTCATATCGATTAATCACGCGTCGACGCGTTTAATAAATAGCTATTGTTCGTTGTTCACATTAGCATTAGACTCTGAGTAGCGTGTCCAAATTGTCATATTATACAAATAGAAAGAAGTCTTTTATGCCTTCAATGGGTGCAACATTCCGTCAATTGCGGCGTGGCAAACATCTGTCGCTGACAGAGGTCAGTGATGGCATCGTTACTGCGTCATTCTTATCCAAATACGAGCGTGGTCTAACTGATATTTCGTTTGCAACATTAACCCGCCTGCTCGAACGGATTAATGTCGACATCGCAGAGTTCGTCTATTTTGACCAGTCCGCACAGTCAGATCACTCGACAAACGAGCAGTATTTGCATGACGTGAGCCGTTTATATCTGGCAGATAATATTGGCGCTTTACGTCAGTTAAAAAGCACATTTAGAAAAGACCACGAACAGCTGTTGCCACTCTTTCTCGATTTAAATGACGCAATGTTAGATGCCTGTATTGCATCACTAACCCAAACAACACTGGCGTCGTCCTCGCAGGAACTCATCATTAACTACCTATCAAGCGCTGAGCATTGGGGATTCTACGAGCTTTACTTATTTGGCAACTCGCTGATGTGCCTGCCAGTCGATCAGGCGATCACCTTAGCCGATCTGATGTATAAACGCGGGCTGGCCTACGTGAATTTACAAACGGATAATGTGTCTGCCCAATTCCGCATCTTGAACAACTTGATTTGTGCCTGTGCTGAACATAATCGCTTAGAAGCTGCTCAGCACTTTTTGGCACTCTTCAAACGCCTGTTAATCCATCCTCGGCAATTCTATGAGACCGTTAAATATCAAATTCTTGTCGGCATGATTATGTACTTAACTGGTAAACAAGATGCTGGATTGAATCGTCTACAAGCAGCATTAATCATTGTTAAACAGGTTGGTACACCAGCATTGCTGGCACACGAAATTAACTACCTGCAACGTTTTATGCCGTCAGACGTTTGGCAACAACTACGCGAAGCTGTTGACCGCACTCCCAGCGCATAAAATTAATTGTAAATTGTTGTCAAAATAGCGTTCAACCTGCACAATTGAGTTACGAACACGAGGGGGAATTAGATTCATGCACTTCAACTATGGGGCCGGTCCAATAATTAAATCGGTCTGGCTGATTGCTATTATTTTTGCACTAATCTTTGCTTGGTCCTGGTATCGAGATAAGCGCCGGTTGATTAACGGCATCTGGTTTAACATCGCCTTCTACTCAATGTTGCTGGCGCTGGGGTCAACGATTTTGAACATGGAAAATCATATTCTGATCGTGCTATTCGGTGTTCCGTTTGTTTTGGCCATAATTGCAATTGGGTTGGTGTTTGCACTTCAAAGTATCCTGTTAATTTGGAATGCCGTCATCGTCTGGCGTAGGGAAAGCCACTCACTCGGCAATATGTTAACGTTAATTCTCGGTATCGGCGTGCTACTGATTCCCTGGATTGACGGTTGGGCCGGACGTTTGCTACCACAACCGTGGTTCGTTTTCTTCAACATGGTGACCGATATCGTCGTGCTGTACCTACTCTTTTGGTTTTATAACTACCTTACCGTTTTGGTCCTCTATCAATTTAACCGGCCCAAACGCAATCAGCGTTATGTCATCGTTTTAGGCAGTGGTTTAATCAACGGCGGTGATGTACCACCGTTACTAGCTCAGCGGGTGGACCGCGCCATCGAGTTTTATCACCAACAACTCGATGAATCCGGCAATGCACCAACGATTATTCTTTCAGGTGGCCAAGGTGGTAACGAAACCCGACCTGAAGGTGTTGCCATGCATGAATATGCATTAAAACAAGGCATCCCCGCCGACCATGCAATTGCGGAAGACCAATCCATTAATACGTTACAAAACATGTTATTTTCAAAGAAACTGATGACGTTTGAAGATGGCAAACAGCCGAATGCCATCTTCGTAACCAGTAACTATCACACCCTGCGCGCCGGCATGATTGCCAAACGGGCCAACCTAAAAGCTGATGGCATTGGTTCGCACACTGCTAAATTTTTCTTACCAAACGCAATTATCCGTGAATATATCGCCGTGTTTGCTCGGCACAAGTGGGCACATGCTCTAACTATTTCCTCTCTAGTGATTCTCGCTGGACTCGCCGTGCTACTTGAGTATCACGTTATTTAATAAAAGTCTGTCTCAGTGCTGGTTACTTAAATCAGCACTCGTTTTGTCTACTATCACACCCATTACATACGCGAAACGAAGGTGGTTTGTTTGTCGAGAATCAAAAAATATTTCATTTTGGAAGAAAACGACCAAAATGACATCACACTAGCCTTTAAGTATGGTCGAAGTTCCGCGCTGGCATGGGTTTTGATTGCCTGGAGTGCGTTTGCCGGCATCATTACCGAAGTGGTTCCCGACCTTGAGCACTTCCACCTTCTCATTGCACCGCCGTTCTTGAGCTTGATAACGGTGCTCGGCGGCATATACAGCTACTACGCCGCTGGCACCATCTTCTTCTTTTTCTGGCAGTTGAGTCGCTGGATGCCCAACCGTCCTCGTGTCAAACGTCGAACTGGTCTGATTGAAAGTGTGCTAGCAGTTGTTGTTATCACGTTTGTGCAGGGTATTGTCTCGAACATCCTCGACATGTTAATTTCCGAAATTCACGTCAAAACCGTGACCGATACCGCCGAAAGTACTGTGACTTTTCACGGCACCGCATGGCATAAATTCATTAGCTACGTCATCAATAATTGGTACGAAATTCCGAGTGAGGACGTTTTTCGGTTGAGTTTATTCTCACTCATCTTCGTTGCCCTGCTGTGGATAAAACGTCCTACTTTGCGCTACTGGCTAGCCTTTCTAATCACTTCACTGCTGTTTGGCGCTTGGCATTATAGTTCCTACAGCTATCACATGACAGAAGTACTGATAGATGTTGGGCTGCCAACGCTGCTGGACGGATGTTTGTGGTTACGGACACGGAACCTGTGGACGTTTACGGCAAGTCATCTGCTGTATGATTATTCGGGAAATTGGTGAAAGTAAACGAAATTTCTTAGAACCATTAACTCGATTTAATCTACTATACTTAATTTCAGACTTCATCTAAGACCAGCATAGGTCAGGGTACGGTAAAACGGTGATGCAATAGTCTATTACATTCAAAAATCGTGAGCTAAGTAACCTGTCATTTGTTCAGATTGAAAGTTGTGTTTCAAAAAAGACATGCAATAAATTTGCATGTCTTCAATGGAAAAATTCTGCGAGAAACGTTTTTGCTTTCAAACGGCCTCTGAAATTCGACTATAATACTGAGTTTCTACTAATCGCTATAGCAATAGCATCAAGCGAATTATACGTATTTCTTCGTGTTTGAAAAGACAAAAAGTTTGATGTATAAACGTAAACTTGCAAATTTGTCATGTCTACTTCTCGAGTCTGACAAAGCGTAGTGATATATAATTCGGTATCAACATTTTTGACAAACTGACTCAAAGTTTCGAAGAAAGATGAAAGCTGGCTTGACACTACTGAACTAGTGTTTGCAAAGAATGCTTCCGGGAAAATAAATTTTATCTTTGTGCTACCCAATTCACCTAAAATCGTACAAAAATTGTCTTGTTCACTTACATCAACGGCCAAAATCCTAGCTGATGTTTTTAAATTCTTAAAACTGTCAAGTTCAGAGATCTGTTGTGGCAAACGATTATAAAAAGCGGGTTCTCTTACTTTTAGATTATTATTGTTTTCCACACCATCCGCATTGGGGTCATATCTCAACTGTATAACAATGTTCTTTTCTCCATTGCCAACGGTCTTATTTCTGGCTTTAGGTTTATCACCTGGTGTAGCTTTTTTTGTTTTAGTTTGAGGATTTAGAAAACTCATTAGTTCGCTTTGAGCCTGCTTTTTCCGTCTATTGATGCCATCATCAGATAGAGCTCCATCCTCCTCTATATACTCTGTTTCTGCCCTAGGAACGATTTCTGAATCCGAAAAGTATGGGCATTTAGTGTCGTGTTCATACCCTTTATGTTTGCTCAAATAGTTAGTGCCATTTGATTTCCTATTGAAAACCAGTTTGGCGTGGCATCCTTTTCCTGGACAATACAAATGTTCAACAACATCAACATAGGATGATTGTTTTACAATGTCGTCGACATTAATTACTCTTTCAACACCGTTTTGTCTGTATACAGCTTCGTTAAATTTCGCCATAAAAATACCTCATTTCTTTTAAACATTAGTGTCTAGAAATATAATCGATTTCTGATTATAATGAGGTAGTTGGGTTGTGGAAGACACTCAATTTGGATAGCAAGTTGCAGCTTGCTATTTTTTTGTCCCAACTATCTAATTATTGTCTCAGTTTGTTAAACTCTCAAAAAGTTCATTCAAAAAGTCCACTGCATCTTTATGTCCAGGAACAGTCAAACTAACAGTCCAGCCTTTTGAAGTAGCCTTAGTTTTTATGAACTGCTGCCTATCCTTAGAAAAATGTGCGGAAATATTGTTTGGATCATAAGCATTTTGAACTTCTGCCTGTTCTTTAATCTCGTCTCTAGACACTGGACGATCATAAAAAAGACACAGTAACAATGCTATATTAATCATTTTTTGACTATTTGAAGAACCTGGCATGCTTGTGATGATTTCAAACTTATCGTTTGTATCGTCATACGTGTAAATGCCGGCTTCAATAAATTTGTTGTTAGAGGTCCTAAAACCATCTTCACTAGGTTGATTGTCGCCTTGTTTATCTGTTTCATTCTTGGAAATGGTCGAAGGGACTGTATATTGCTCTAACTCAGCCTTTAATACCTGAAACATCTTATTTACAAAAGTTTCTCGACCCTCTACTTTGAAACTTTTTTCTGAAAAGTTCACCTCCAGCTGTGCATTGCTTTCGCTTTCGTTATCTGACTCATGATCATATTCTTCGCCTTTCAATTATGACTTCCCCCTTTCATCACAATAAATGATAGTTCCTTAATCGGAAAAAGTTAACGTTTTGCAATTGCTATAATATTAGTGTTTAATTGCTCTAAAAAGGCTGCTGAGTTAAGGCTATTTTCCATTGTATTAGCAATGAAATGGGCAGCTCATTAATTTATGTTGAAAAATATCTTGACTGTTTAACTTTATAATCACTTCATATGCAGTATTGCACCACTTTTTATGTAAAACGCCAAATGGTAAGAGCGTAACCTGTGTTTAAAGGCTACGCTCTTACCATTTGGCGTTATTACACATTTTTTGCAATTTTTTTAACTTTATCAAAATTATATTATTTTTTTACTCAAACGTCACAACCCGTGTCTCAAACCGGTCTGCATACAGATCAATCTCCCGCACACCACGCTTAGCCACGCCATATGCGTTATATCCAGTGACATTACCATAGTCTAGTTCAATGTCACCCAGCCGACTTCGAAAGTTATTATTGTGATCATGCCCGGCAAATAGACCTTTAATGTCGTGTTGCCGCATCATCTCGTAAAACAACCCAGACTTGTAATCGGACGGGCAGGTCTGCTCACCCATTGTGCCATCCAGAATGAAGTCGGCAGCGTCGACATACTCTGGTAATGGAATATGAAGGAACCCCAGATCCACACGATTCGTCCGTTTGTCCGCCTGACTAAGTTTCAGGTACCACTCGATTTGTTCAAATTCCAAGGGTGCATAGCTTTTGCCCAAATTCCAGTTGAGATAATCACCACTATCCCAAATGAACAACCGATTCCGAAGTACGTCGTCAGTATAAACATCGAGCGTGTAATTTTCACGATCTGAATTGACGGACACGTTAGTCTTTGGCACCGGTAATTGTAATTCAGATTCAAACCCACGGATTTCAGTACGTGTTAACGGCCCCTCGGTATCATGATTACCATAAGTTACCGCAACTGGTGTATTTGTCTGATTCAATACGTCATAGAAGGCATTCAAGCTTTCCTGCGGCGTTTCGTTGTCCCAGATCAAATCACCGGTCACAATAATCAGGTCATACGTGTGACTGCTAAAAAAGTGCCGTAAAGCGTTCAATGTTCGCGTATCCGCTGGGTTCAATAGCATACTGCCGAAGTATAGGTCCGTCAGCTGACAAATCCGAAATGCATCGTTTGGTGCAACTGTTAGCTTCATCCTTTTCCCTCACTACCGATAGAGTTGCTTCTCAACATATGTTTGATAGCCTTGTGCCACATCTGCCACACTGTGTGTATCAGAGCCGTAAACCATTGGAATTTCCCGCTTCAATGCCTCATCAATAATGGCAAACGTTGGCGACGGTTCCTGCTGGGTCACACGAGGCAAACCTGACATGTTGCAGTCCAGCATCTCACCACGTTTGGCAATTCCATCAAGTAACTGGTTAACTAATTGTGTGGTCGTATCATTTTTCCACACCGTCTCCTCTGAGAATTGTTGCAACCACTTGCGATACAACGTAATGTGTCCATACCGGCCAGGCTTATTCGGCGCATCCCATCTGACTGCTTCAATGACAGTGCTCAAATATGCGTTAGCAACCTCCACTGGACTGCCGTATTCTGCTAAAACGCCGTCGCGAAAATCAAACTCGCTATCATCCACTGTTCGTAAGCCGGTCGCTGTGGGAAGAAAATGGACAGATAAAATTGCGTCATCAATGCGCTGCCCGTACCTTTCCAGCATCGCAGCTGTCCAATCTTGGTAACGTGGAAAATAATCAATTTCAAAACCAACCAACACGCGAATTCGGTCAGCATAGCGCATTTTAATCAGCGCCATTTTCTCCAAATAAGCATCCAGTTCACGTTCATTCATCGCCGCTGTGTAAATGGCGTGACGCGAACCGCTAACCTCTTCGAAAAACTTCGGTGGCATGGGAAAATGCTCAGTAATGGAATACGTCTTGAAACCTGCTGCAATTGCCGCGTCAATGTAGTCTTCCACTGGCTCACCAGATCCGTGTGAACAAAATTCCGTATGTGCGTGACCACTCCATGTTTGGCGATCAATCTTGCTTAGTTCTGTCTTCGTTAACATTAGGCCTCCATCAACGGTGTCACAGCACTTTTTCTTAGCAACACGTTCACGTGTTGGCCGACACTTGGATGATCGCTTGTGTTCAACCGTTTTACCTTCAAGTGCGTCCCACTTGTTGTTACAAACGTAAATTCGAGCCGGTCACCCAGCAGTGACGCTGACTCGACCACACCTGGAATTGAGATCACCTCCGCATTCGCTGAGCAACGATTCTCCTGTACCTGACTACCTTGATGTCCGTTATCAAACGTAAATAACTCTGGTCGAATCACATACTGCCGTTGTTCATTAACGACACAGCCAAGGCTACGCAATGTGGTGCCATCAAGAATGTTGTTATTGCCAATAAACTTCGCAATGAACATATTCCGTGGCCGTTCATAAATATCGGTGGCACTGCCCTGTTGCTGAATCTTGCCATCGTTCATGATCAAAATATCATCAGAAATCGCCATGGCTTCTGCTTGATCATGCGTGACAAAAATCATAGTGATGCCCAGTTCCTGTTGAAAGCGACGAATTTGATTGCGCAGTTCAACCCGAATTTTGGCATCCAGCGCACTCAATGGTTCATCCAGCAATAACAGTTGTGGTTCTAGCACCATCGACCGCGCGAGGGCCACCCGTTGCTTTTGACCACCAGACAATTCATCTGGGTAGGCATCTTTCTTTGTCATCATGTCAGTCAATTCCAACATATGATCGACACGTTTAATGATTTCAGCTTTCGGACGGCGCTGAACGCGCAGTCCATATGCCACATTGTCTGCAACCGTTAAATTTGGAAACAGCGCATAAGACTGGAAGATCATGCCGATGTTACGCTGGTTAGGCGGCAAACTGGTAATGTCGTGACCGGCCAACCGAATGTGTCCCTTAATGTGTTTGTTCAATCCGGCAATGGCACGTAATACCGTTGTTTTGCCACTGCCGCTGGGACCAAGAAACGAAGTCAATTGCCCCTTCTTGACGCCAAAACTCATATCCTTAATCACCTGCGTTTGATTAAAGCCGATGTTTAATTGTTCAGCCGTCAGTAAATCGTCCATCTTACTTCCCTGCCTTTACGTCTTTGCCGGAGAGTTTCATCAATATGATAGCGACCAGGATCAGTAGCCCAAAGTAGCAAACTGTCAGTACGCTGTTGGCGTTCCCGTTGGCCTTCATCAATCGATACATATAAATTTTGAACGTTTCGTAATCACCGTTTAAAAAGATGTTTGTAATTACATATTCACTAAAACCTGTCGTAAATGTCAGCAACATCGCCACGAAAACACCCGTCTTGATGTTTGGCAGTATCACGTGGACAAACGCACTCACTGGTCGCTCGCCCAGCATTCGTGCTTGCTCAAACATCCCCCGAAAGTCGCGACTCATGAAGACGTTATCCAGACTCTGGTAAAACGCCGGAAAGCTGAGCGCGGTGATAATTAAAATCAGAAAGATCAACTTAGGGATCGGCAAGTTGCCGTAAATTTGGACTAATCCGGTCACGAGCACGATTCCCGGCACCGCGTAAGGCATGACCATCAGGTAGCGCACCTTCGCTTTCAGCCGCTCATCAAATACGTTGATGTAAAAGATAACGGGTAGAAAAATGACCATCGCCACAACCACCGCGGCAGCGCCAACAATCAGTGAATTAATCGTCGCCGTCATGAAATCGCTGTTGGTCACCAACTGGCCGTACCACTTCAGTGTCCACGACGCCGGCAAAATCGTCTTCACCCAGTTTGTCGCAAACGAATAAACAAGCGTTGCCAAAATTGGCAGTAATAACAGTCCGGCAATCATGGTGAGGATGCCGACCGACCACTTCCGTTCTGTCGTCATTTACTCCTCATCCCCCTCATCAATACTGGATAACCATCCATCAAACCGTGGTCTCTGCGAGCAGGCTTCTTTGCTACCTCTGTTACGGTCTGTAACGTCCGTTTACGTTTAGTTAACCAGTTCCCAATTGTCACTAAAAGGACAATCGACAGCACAAACACCGTCGATAGTGCACTCGCCAACGGAATATTTGCGTTCAATGAGCCATTGATCAATGATCCAATAATGATCGGAATCGTCGCAATGTTGTTACCGGTCAACGCGTACATCGTTTCATACGTCCCCATGGCGTTTGCAAACAAAATGATGAAGGTCTCAATTAAGTTTGGTAACACGATTGGTAACACAATGTGGGTTAGATAAAAGCGACGACTCGCGCCCAACATCAGTGATGCTTCCTGCCAGTCGCGGCTGATTTCACGAAATGGCGGATACAGGAACAGGATGCCCAGAGGGACTTCAAAGAACACGTAGGCGAGGATTAGCCCGCCTAGTGAATAAATACTGGGGCTGTGGACCGCTGAGCCAAGACCTGCCATGATCGCGTTCAGAACGCCGTCGTTCCCAAACAAGATAATCAGTGAAAAAGCCAACGGAATTCCGGCAAAGCTCGTTGCTATGTTAAATAGCGTCAACGCCGCCGCCTGAGCTTTTGCGGACAAACGTGTAATCGCCCACGCGCCGAGAACAGCGATAACCAGCCCAATCAAAGCTGCCACAATTGAAATCCCAAGACTATTAAAGATGGCCTGTCGATAATATGCCTGCATGAAAATGGTCGTGTAATTGGCGAGCGTAAACTGACCGTCGCCATCCAAATGAAAGCTTGTCAGTAACATCGCCACCATCGGTAACAGTATCGTGACACCCATCAAAATCAGAAATGGTGAGAAAATCTTCGTTTTTGTTTTCATGCAGCGACCTACTTCTTGCCCATGACGTCTGACTGCCACATCTGCGCAAGTTTGACCGTGGTCGTGTTCCACTTGTCGTTGTTTTTCACGTGATAAACGTTCTTGTAGTCACTATCCGGCAACAGTTGACTCTTTACGCTGTCCGGTAGTTTGACGTCTGACCGAATTGGTCGAGCAAACCCTTTCGCCAAGTTGATTTGTCCCTGGTCAGACAGGATGAAACTCCGCGCTAGTTTGGCCGCCGCTGGATGTGCCGCCTTCTTGTTCAGGACTTCCGCGTAACCGCTCGTGACTGTGCCATCTGTGGGGATGCTGATCTTGAATCTGTCCTTATCGCCACCAATCAGTTTGCGATAGTTCAACGCATTGAAGTCCCAAACGACAGCCACCTGCTGCTCACCCTTTTTAAAGTTATCAATTGAAGTATCGACCGTTGATAAGCGGTCCTTCTTATGTAAATCAGCAAAGAAGTCGATGCCGGGTTTGACGTCCGTTTCACTGCCACCCTTAGCGTGAGCGGCTGCCAATACGGCATACTGCGCCTGCGCTTCGGTAGCCACATCCCCGACAGACACTTTGTAATTGCCTTTCGCTAAGTCAGCCCACGACTTCGGCGCATCACTAGCCTTCACATTCTTCGTATCCGTGATGAACGCAATCGTGCCAGTATAACCGGCCGCCCAGTAACCCTTCTTGTCCTTTGCCCATGTCGGAATCTTATCCCAATACTGACTCTTATATGGCATCAACAGGTTCTTCTTCGTAGCAGTCGGCCCTACGTTGATGCCAATATCACCGATGTCAGAGGCCTTCTTGCCCTGCACATTCTTAAAGTTCTGCAACTCCTGCGCACTCGACATGTCCGTATCCTTATGTGACACACCATACTTCGCCTTAATGTCATTCCACGAACCAATCCAGTTAGCCCACGTATCCGGCATCCCCACCGACTTCACGGTGCCTTCCTTCTTGGCGGTCTTCACCACCGTCGACCATTTATCCGACGTCGCAGCCCCCGCATTGCTCGACGAACACCCCGCTAGTGCCACTCCCAACAAACTCAGCGTCACCGCTGCTACACCCAAACGTTTACCTAGTTTCATCCAATTGCTCCTCTCTTTCTCTGCCTTACAGAAATAAGGTTAGCAAACGGATGTAACGATTCGGGATGAGGAATGTAAAGGTTGGGTATGGATTAGGTAAAGAAAAAAGGAGTGAACACAAATGGTTCACTCCCCAAAAACATTTCAGCTAATATTGGTACCCCAATGATTGATTGGTCCAAACTTTGAACCAATATTCAAATCCCAAGTAACTGCGTTTAAAAGATAATCTTCAGCCGTTTGAACGGCAGTGGCAATCGAAGATCCTTTCGCAATCTCAGCTACGATGCAGGCAGACAACGTATCACCAGTTCCATTAATATGCGTTGTTGGGCGTAGTGCTTTTTTATACTGCTTCAATTGCCCATCCTCGCTCAGTAAATAATCCGTAATTTGGCCTTTATCGTCAACATCGTCATGACTACCCTTTATTAAGACGTTTTTAGCACCTTCAGATTGAATGGTTAACGCCGCACTATAGTAATCTTGCTCACTTTTTATAGTCATTCCTGAAAGCACCTGCGCTTCATAAAAGTTTGGTGTGATGCAGAGACTAATAGGAATCAGTTTACGGATTATTGCACTTACAGCCTTATCTCCTATTAGCTGGGCCCCATGCTTAGTCATAATAACAGGATCTAAAACAAAATTTTTGACCTGATATCTTTCTAGATAATAACGTGTAACCTCAATCACATCAGGAGAAGATAGCATCCCCGTCTTAGCTCCTGCCACATGAAAATCAGAAAAGATAGATTCAAATTCATTCACAATAAAATCATGTGGTAAGTCAGTGCTGTCTTGAATGCCAACAGAATTACCCGCTACACAAGATGTCATAATCGATAGACCATAAGTTTGCTGATGAAAGAAGGTCAGTAAATCTGCCTGTGCACCGGCACTGCCATCACAGTCTGATCCCGCAATTGTTAATACCTGGGGTACTGTCATTATCATTTCTCCTCTACTCCCATTGCTTTAATTACGCTTCATTGGAATAATGTCAGGCGGCAAATCACGTGTACGTTTATGGTAGATTGCGCGCTCACCGCCAATAAATTTCGGTCTACTTCCCAAATAAGTTGTATGTGCTTGACCAACAGTCTGAATAGAAGTTCTAAAAGGTATCTGAACAAACTTAACGTGCATGCCAATTGCAGTATCACCAATGTCCATTCCAGCTTCCGCAGTGATGTGTTCCACTTCTACCGGATCTTTAAAAAGGTCATACGCGGCAGTTTGAGCGGCACCGCCAGCCTGAAGGGATGGTATGACAGATACAATTTCATATTGTCGTTGCTTCGCGACGAAACGTTCAACGAGTAAAGCACGATTAATCTCTTCGCCGCCTTGCACGGCTAGATTGATACCTCTCGGAATGAGCACATCGAGTAATGCCGAAATGACCCAGTTTCCAATTTCTTGATTAGGGTCTTGTCCCAAACGGATACCTTGAATCTCGCTCGTACTACATCCGACAACAAAAAGATCATTTTCTTCTAGATGCATTTTTGACAGGAGTTCTTTAACACCTGTCTCAATTTCCAATCGAACGCGATCATGTAAGTCAGCGCTGTTCATTACTGTCCTCCTGCACGTTTAGCCTGGGCAGCGTGATACTTCCATGTGACAAACGTGAAACCAAGAATAATTGTCATTAAGGGATTTAAATACGGGTAGAATGCAAACGGGATGTACTTCAATGAGTCGACATTTAAAGTGCCTGAAATAAAGATGCCACTCACACCCCACGGAACAAGTGCATTAATATCTGCCCCTGCCGTTGCTAGCGTTCGCGATAGATACTTTCTTTCTAAATGTAGGCGATCAAACGCACCTTCAAAAGTTGTTCCAGGCAAGATAATGGATAAATATTGTTCACCAACCGCAAAGTTAATGCCAATACCGCTTAGAGCAGTAATTAAGATTAATTTTCCAGGTGTATTCACAAAATTCTTTACACTATCAATCAATACGTGTACCACACCGAACTCAATTAACAATCCGCCCAATGATAAAGCACAAATAATAAGTGAAATTGAGCCTAGCATATTCGTAATTCCACCGCCACTCATCAGCTTATCGACAACTTTAGATCCTGTAGAAGCATGGAATCCGTTCATCAACATCGTGCCAATTTTCTGTACAGATGCGTTTGAACCACGTACCACATTCAAAATAATTGCTGTGATGGCGCCACTAAGTAACGTTGGAACTGCTGGCACTTTGCGCCAAGCTAGAATCAGTAACACAAGAATTGGTAACAATGACCAGACGGAAACTGGAAAGGCTTTTGTCAGGACTAAACTAATATGCCTCACCGACTGTAAGTTAGCAGTGTGCGTCGTGTTACCCATAAATACATAGATAACCAACGCAATCAGTGCGGATGGCAATACCGTTTGTGCCATTGTTTTCAAGTGTTCGTATAAGTCTACTTTTGCAATTCCAGTTGTTAAATTCGACGTATCAGAAAGTGGTGACATGTTATTTCCCAAAAAAGCGCCTGAAACAATCGCGCCTGCAATTAAGGCAGAGGGAAAACCTAAGACGTGCCCAATTCCCATAAATGCAATCCCCATTGTGGAAATTGTCGTAAAGGCACTGCCAACAGTGATTCCAATCAATCCGCAAATCAAAAATACTGTCGGTAAAAATAGGCGGACCGATAAAATTTTAAATCCAACTACCATAATCGTTGCGATTGTGCCTGAGGAAAGCCATGTCGACACTAAGAGACCAATCATCAAGAAAATAATAATTGGAATCAACCCGGGCGTTATGCCTTTTGTAATCCCATCGAAAATTTCATCCCACGAAAATCCCCTTAGATGTCCGTAAAACATCAACAGCGTAAAGACAAGTAAAATTGGAATTTGTGGTGCCAATTGATACTTAATAATCAACGTGCCCAGAATTGAAAACATGATTAACAGCGTTACAATACTTTCTGCCAAACCAAATTTCTGATGTTCTTTATCATCGTTTTTCATTTAGATACCTTCTTAACAGAAAGGGAAGCCACTTTAATTAAGAGGCTCCCCAAAATAGAAACAAATTACTTCGTTTCCTTTAAATCTTTTTGTACTTGTTCTAGCCAAGAGTCGTTTTTATGACTGTAAATAATGAGTGGTGCGATGAATAACGCAACCGTGATGAGCACAACGAAAATTGCCTGAACCAAATCGCTTGCAATCAACGTGGCAACAATGATAACGGCAATCCCAAAGATCAGAAGATATGCCCACATATATGCAATAAAGTTACCGTGCTGACCGAGACGATATGGTCGCGATGCATCGGGTTGTATTTTTCTCAAACGGATAATCGACAATGCAATCAGAATGTACACTAATGCGTAAATAACTGTGGTCGCATTCGTCAACGTTAAGAAAACCCCGTTAACGTTCTTCATTACCCCATATAACAATGCAAACAGTGAAATCATAATGCTTTGTGTTAAAACGACATTTTTCGAAACATCATATTTGTTGACCTTGTGATAGCCAAATGACGCTGGTAATTGACCTTCCCGCGCAACCTGAGTCATAGTCTTTGAAGGTCCTGTTACCCAAGCAGATAATTGAATTAAAACCCCAATAACAACCATGAAACTGAAAATGTTGGCGATGATACTTGGCCAACCCAGAATTTTGCTCCAAAGTACAATTGGCTGTGTAATGTTAGACAGTTCAATTTTTCCGTTAGGAACAACGTTTGCCACCAAAATACCGTTCAGAATATTCATCAAAACTAATCCGATCAAAGCGATGAAAATCCCACGTGTGTAAGTTTTTGCGGCGTTGTGAAGGCGCGGAATAAAGACTGAGGAGATTTCAATCCCGGTATAAATAAACGAAATTGCGGCGAAGTATTGCAATGTTTGAATATTAGCCAAACTAGGTAATAACTTGTGCCAACTGAATGTACCCAAGTAACCAGCCGGGTTGATTCCCGTCTTGATCATGGCAGCAATTCCCATGATCAACATGATCACGATAGGAATATAGACACCAAGCCAAACACCGATATTCCCACCGACCTTAGCCATATCAAACTTCAAGTTCAAGAACGTGATAATCCAATAAAAAATCAAAATATTAGCAAGAATAAACCAGTGATTATTGCCTAAACTGACGTTACCGATAGTGTTTCCCCATAGTGGTCCAATAGTTGAGGCCACCATAACCATGCCGGGGAACATTTGAACCCACAATAACCATGCTGTTGTGAAGCCCCATTTCTCACCAAGGCCTGTTTTGACCCAAAGCTGTGGGCCACCTTCTTCTTGCATCATCGTGCCTAATTCACCGGAAATTAACGCAACTGGTAGGGCAAAAAAGACAACCGCGAATATCATGTAAGTGATTTGTGTCCATCCAGTGGCCGCAACAGAAGGAATGCTCCGAACAGTTGCACACAAAGCCATTGTCATCCCGATGAATGTCGTCAGACCTATCTTTGTAGCCTGCTTCTCCATTTTTCTAGTTCTCCTTTAGATTTTATTTGCACGTTAAATCTCAGAGACTATTTTTCAAAAATGGCTTCAAGATCGTGTTGCATGGCTAGTTTTATTTTTGGTGTGAAGTAATTGAAGTTTTCAGCTTTATTCATGTATGGTGTCATGACAGAGGCACGGATAATCGTTACCTTCTTGACATCATTCCAGTCTTCTTCAGACACACCAAGACTCTTCACAAAGTTCAACGGACTGTCGCCATAGTCAGATTGAGCAAAGTCAGTATGCGAAACAATGTATTCTTTCCCATAAAGACTGCCCTTAACGTAAGAAGCTTCCTCATACATTTTGTGGTTTAAGTCGTTAATGTCTTTTAGACTGTGGTTTCCCTTTTCAGTCAGTACGTAATCAACCATGTTGAAGTCTGGATTAGTCAACGGATGAACTTCAATTGTGTGTTCGCCAACTTTGAATTCAAGATTGCTCAAGAAATTGTAATAACGGTTAGCACCTTCCATTGAGGCACCAATTAACTTACCGTAACCAGAAACATTTAATGGCAATACGCGGTGAGCGGCCCAAACAGCGGCGGCAGTTGCACCTGCTTTAGATCCTTCAAGAATGTAAGCACCTAATAACGCAGGGATGTCTGCACCTTTTTCGAAAACGTAGGTAGCAAAGTAAGAAATCGTGTCACGCATCCGAATATCCTTGATGGCAATCCCACCAGCGGCGTACGGTACGTAACCCATTTTATGTGGGTCGATAGTGATTGATTCAGCTTCGTCAAATGCCTTGTAGGCTTCGTATACGTCACGCTTGATATAATCTTTCTTTTCTGTGAAGACACCGTACTTTTCATGGACATCTTTTAGGTCCTCGTATGGGATAAATTTGTTATCCTCATCCAGGAAAATGGCACGAGCATAACCGCCGTAAGCAGCGTCAACATGCAAGTAGAAGTAAACGCCTTTAGCGGCAAACTTCTTGCGCAACTCGACAATCTTGTCAATATTGTCAACGGCACCCTCTTCAGTTGAACCGGCAACGCCGACAACCCCAAGAATAGGTGTTTTGTCTGCTGTCAATTTGTTGATAATATCTTCAAGCGCGTTAATGTCCATCCGGTAATTATCGTCAACTGGTACAGGTACAACTTGATCCAAACCAATACCGATAATATCAGCCGCCTTTAACCATGAGTAATGCTTGGTTTGTGGCACTAACCACTTACCCAGTTCGCGTAAATGTTCGCCACCACGAGCAGATTTACTCTTAATTTCGTCAAGTTTAGTACCAGCTTTTTCAAGCAAGTCCATAATTTCACTAGTTGGCAGGTTTAATAGTTCCCAATCTGACTTGCCAGCAACTAATTCCGGTGTGATCTCTTTCATTGCCAAAGGTAATGACTTGATATTTCGTGCATACCAGAGACCTTCCAAGTTTGCTAAAGAACCATCGGCGACAATGTGGCCCCAACCATTCTTGTAGCCCATTAATTCGGCCAAATCATGACCAACTTCTTCTTCCATTTGTGAAGTTGCGGGGGATGATTCATAAGCCACGTTGTTTCCGTTCCATAACATTGCATAGTTGTACGCAAGGATAGAAGGCATTAACGTTTCCGAATTCATGTGACCCCAGTAACGACCAGCTGAATGCCACGGCACTGATTCAGTCCGAATCCGTTGGGACAATTCATCTAAAACATCTTTCATTCTGTTAACTGTTGCTTTGAAATTTGGTTGAGACTGTTGTTCTGGGCTGATCATGCCCTTGTCTTGAGGAATATAATTTTTACGCCATCCTAAATGTTCATCAACCAGTTCATTTAGTAAGTCTTTATATAATTGCCCGTTTTCTGCCTTGTCACCAATGAAGAGTGCATTAAGGTCCAGATCTTTTGGTGCTGGTTTAAGTCCATCCATCGTTAAATAGCTTCTTTCGATATATTTTTGAAGCACGCGTGTTTCATCGCAAATAATATATTCCAGCTCAAACGTCCCTGTAAAGGGTCTTTTGAAGGCGTTTTCACAAGTGAGAATTCAATGAGCCCTTTAACGGCGGCATTTCTATTTTACGAATTGAGCATTCTAGCCCTTTATCGGGTATCGTAAAGTGGACTTAAAAATGAAAAAGGCCTGCCAATTTAATTTAAAAATAATTGGCAAGCCTTTACGGGAACATATATTCGATTTATGATATTTTTTCTAATTTTTAACTTTAGCCAGGAAGTAATTGCGCTTCCCACGACGGAAAATTACAAATTTTCCAGAGAAGTTAGTAGATGGATCAACTACTGCATCAATTTCATCTACTTTTTCACCATTAACGTAAATGGCTCCAGCCGATACATCTTCTCGAGCCTGTCTACGTGAAGGTTCAATTCCAGTCTCAGTCAATACATCAATAATATTGACTGAATCCGAGCTCATTTCAACATGGGGTACCTTTTCAAAAGCTTCTTGAACTTCAGCTACGCTCAATTCCTTGACGTTGCCAGAAAAGAGGATATCAGAGATTTTTTCTGCCTGATCCAAGGCCTCTTGACTGTGAACGAACCGGGTTACTTCTTCCGCAAGACGTTTTTGAGCATGGCGTCCAGCCGGGTTTTCTTTCACTTCTTTAGCAAGTTGATCAATTTCATCTTTGCTTAGGAAAGTAAAGAACTTCAGGTATTTAACCACGTCACGATCGTCCTGATTCAACCAGAATTGATAGAACTCATATGGTGATGTTTTCTTCGGATCAAGCCATATAGCACCACCAGCTGTTTTACCAAACTTAGTACCATCGGCCTTTAACATCAATGGGATAGTGAGTCCATATACTTCTTCATCAGAACCCATAATTTTATGAATCATGTCAATTCCTGAAGTAATGTTCCCCCATTGGTCAGCACCACCAATTTGCAACTGAATATTGTGTTCACGATGCAACGTCATAAAATCAATTGACTGAAGAATTTGATACGTGAATTCAGTGTATGAAATTCCTACTTCCAAACGGCTAGCCACAATGTCTTTGGCCAACATCGTGTTTACGTTAACAACTTTCCCGTAGTCACGAAGGAAATCCAATAATGAAATCTTCGATAACCACTCATAGTTATTCACCATCGTTACATTTGCATCACCACCGAACAAGCGCTTCATCTGTGCACCCAGCGCCTCCACATTGTGATTAACTTGTTCCATCGTCTGAAGCTGACGCTCTGTCTTTCGACCACTTGGATCACCAATGCTCCCAGTAGCGCCACCAATTAAAATGTATGGGTGGTGACCTGCTAGTTCAAACCGTTTCATCATCATAAATGGAATCAAATGACCTATATGCATACTGTCACCAGTGGGATCAACACCACAATACAAAGCAATTTTATGATCCGATACCAGTTTCTTTAAGCCTTCTGCATCAGTTTGTTGATTGATTGCATCACGCCAAGTTAGTTCATCAATAATGTTCACGTTCATTCCTCCTCTTTTTTACAAAACAAAAAGTCCCTAAGATAATATATCCTAGGGACGATTAACCGCGGTACCACCCGATTTACACTTTCGTGTCACTCATTGATTGGTAACGGGACCAAACCGTACTTTTCAAAGAAATCGAGTGTAATTCGATATATCTCCTTTGCTAATTCACACCAGCCATTAGCTCGCTTTAAAAAGAATATATATCTACTTTGGACGATTAAAAAGTTTTGTTTATTTAAAACGTTTACAACGCCTACAATACGGTATTCATAAGGATTCCGTCAATAGTTTATGGCATTATGTTTTAATGAGCTTGGCGTTTAAGTTTATGTGCTTTTAGAAAGCGTTTTAAACGCAATTATATCAACGTTTACTGTGCGACATTTGTTTTGTGTCGAACTATTTTTCTTAAAAATTCCCCTTTATGAGATTTTTTACAATTTTTATTAAACTCGGGGTTGCTTTTATTAAAAAACGATGATAGTATTCATGACAACAAATAACAAATCATTTTCGTGTCAGACAGTAGAAAGTTTGCCTCAGGGTTTAGAGAAGTGATGGTTGGTGAAAATCACGCAGGGCATACTGACGAAATACCTTGAACCGAAAACGTGTCTCCCCCTCGTTACGGAGGATTTTAAGTGCAGACTAATCTCTGAATTTAGGTGGTACCGCGTTGATGAGCGTCCTAATTAGTAACTCTTGTTACTAATTAGGGCGCTCTTTTTGTTATTTGAAATAAACATTGGAGGTGATAAACATGAAATCAATCGATGAAACACTAAAGTGTAGCAATTGTGGCGATATTGTCTTTACAAGAACTTCAAGCAATGGTCAACATATTTGTGCAAATTGCGGTCACGCAGAATAAATTCTTAGTCACATCGGAAATAAAGGAAATCAACATGATGAAATCAATCGACGAAACACTGAAATGCACGGAATGTAATGACATCGTTTTTAAGAAAATTGCTGGCACACGTACTATCGAATGCGAAAATTGCGGCAATCAAATGACACTAAAGGAAAACTAACCTAAAGGTGAAAATATGGAAAACACAAAAATCAAAACACAGTTACTGGTAAATATGAATATTAAAAAAATTAGCATCCAAACACTTATTACAATTATCTTGTTGGCACCGTTAACGTTTGCTCTGACAACTTTCACATTCGTTTCAGTACCTTTTATCGCCGCTATTTTGATTATGGTGAGTTTAACCGCCTCAATCATTGGCGTATGGACATTAGCTGGTCAACTCGCCAAAGCAATAACAAAGGACAATAATCATGACTGATTCGGACAGCAACTATTGAAAGGCCCCCTCATAAACAGAGCGGGCCGGATACATATAATGTCACAAAATCTTCTTTATTTTTTATATTCTCTTAAACATAGAAAGCTACAATGATTCTACGTAAGTAATTTCCATTCAATACAATAACTTTTATCACTCTTCAGGAGTAACTTATGATTAATCTTAACGATAGTGACATCATGTCATCTAGTGAGGCAGCTAGCCGATGGCGAAAAGCTGACGACTATGTTCGTCAGGTCTTCCGTAAAAATCCAGAACGTTTTCCAACTGGCACGATCCGTAAATTTGGCAAACAGCTGGTTGTCACTCGCCATGGCATGGAAGTTGTCACTGGCGAGACAGAACCAGAGGCACGGCGTAATTATCAAACCAAAAGTCCTCATAATTCAATGTCAGCAGTAGAAGCTGTTGAGACTTTTGACAATCCATAGTCTTTAGAAAACTGCTCGCTAGTCTTAAATAGCGTTCATTTAATAAAAATCTTTTGTCTTTAACAATAATCATTATAATTTGGCCACCTCATGGCTGCGAGCATCTGCACAGTTAAGAGGTGGTCTTTTGCGTTTGTGAAAGCATACAAAGTTAACATATATGCTGCATATATCTAAGCCCTTTCTTTAAGTGTGTATTCGAAGCATAATATTCTAGTATGCAAATCAAACAATATTAGCTAAAAGAATCACAAACTGTAGACAAAATAAAAAAATGGAATTATAGTAGTACCCGATGGTAGCTACTATTAAAAATGAGGAAACCATGGATCAAAAAACAGAATTATTGACGCGTTTCGGGCTCACAGAAAGTGAAGCCAAAGCGTATGTAACCCTCTTACAGATGGACGCATCAACAGGTTACAAAATTAGTAAAAACTCTGGTATCGCTCGTTCAAAAATATACAATGTACTGTCTTCACTTGAAGACAAAAAATTTATTCTTGAATCGAAAGATGACACACCTGTATATACTGCAATTCCAGTAGACGAACTAGTTGCACGTTTTAAAACTGAGAGTGAACATAATATTTCAAACTTGGAGAATTCTCTATCTGGTTTGGGAACCGTTACTGATTATGGTTCTGTGTGGGCATTAGATGCCTATGATCAGGTGTTTGAAAAAATTCTTTACCAAATTCAACATGCTACTCACAGTTTGTACGTGCAAATCTATTCTGAGGACTTAACGCCTGAAATCACTCAAGCGTTGGCAGATGCAGAAAGTCGGCTTCATGAATTCGTTGTAATCTTATTTAGTAATCATCACCGCTACGATTTACCTTTTAGACGTTTCTATAAACATTTTTTTGAAGCTGATAAGGTATTGGACTACGGTGGTCGCTGGGTAAATGTTGTCAGCGATGGGCAGGAAGTCGTTTACGGAAAATTACCAGCAGACTCTGCTAACACAGGTGTAATTTGGACAAAAAATAGTTCAATGATCTTTCTCGCTCAAGAATACGTATTACATGATGCTTATGATTTACGTACTCTTTCATTGTTACACGATGAGGCAGAAAAAGTTTTTGGACCTGATTTGGAAGGAGTGCGTGACATCTACTTCGATAAGAATTGAGGAGATCGTTATGCGAGTTGCTTTAATCAGTGCAATTGTTTTAATTAATCTGTTATTCATTTTTATTTTAGTTCGTGATTTACTCCGTCACCGAGATGAAATTATGAGTGAACCGGCGAGCTCAATCTGGACGCCAATCGCTCAGGCCATGATCTATTTCCTGTCAACATTTGGAATATCCGACTTTGCGATATCGACAGCTCTTTATCCAAAGGCTAAGTGGGTTTCTATGAAGAAACTGCCCGGGACTTTGAACACACAATGTGTTATTCCCGTGTTTGTCATGTCGCTGGCCTACATCACAAACATTACAGTTGGCATCAAAACCTTGCTCGTCGCCATTATTTGTCAGGTTATCGGTGCCTACCTTGGACCACGATTTGTCGTTAAATTACCGGAACGCGTAATTCGTAATTTTGTTATTGTTGGTTTGCTAGTCGCTACTGCACTTATTGTAGCTGGTAAAATGGGACTCATTCCATCAAACGGAACAGCTACAGAACTATATGGCTGGAAACTATGGTTAACTGGTCTGCTTATGTTTGTCTATGGAGCTTTAAACAACATCGGGATTGGTTCCTACGCACTTACCATGGCTACTGTTTACGCAATGGGCATGAATCCCGTTGCAGCCTTTCCAATTATGATGGGTGGTTGTACCTTCTCCGTTTCAATCGGTAGCATGCAATTCATCAAGCTAAACGACTACTCAAGAAAAATCACTATGTTCTCAGTCTTCGGAATCGTCGGTGTGTTAGTCGCCGTCTTCCTAGTTAAAAGTTTGAACACATCAATTATTCAATGGATTGTGATTGCTGTTCTGCTGTACTCAGCGGTTTCATTGTACTTGGGCAATAAATCCAAGTCTGATAACACTGCTAGTAAGGAGGCTTAAAACATGCGTTATTTATCCGCAAAAGATATTCAACAAACATTTACAATGAGCGACGCCATTAAAGCCGACAAAGAAGCGCTCAGTTTGTATTCTTCCGGCCGTGCTGACATTCCGTTGCGAACTAACATCGATATTCCAGAACATAACGGACAGAGCCTCTACATGCCAGGATACATGAGCGGTGCATCTCCGGCCCTCGGTATCAAGTTAGTCTCTGTTTATCCTGATAACATTGCCAAACATTTGCCTAGTGTTCCTGCAACAATGGTGACTTTAGATGCCAAAACAGGCATCGTGAATGCTATTCTGGATGGCACTTACCTGACCCAATTAAGAACTGGTGCCGTTCAAGGTGCCGCGACAGATTTGTTGGCCAAAAAGAACGCAAAAACCGCCCTCCTCATCGGAACGGGCGGTCAAGGGATGGCTCAACTAGAGGCAATGTTAACAGTACGTCATCTAACTATTGTCTATGTTTCAGATCTTGATAAGAAACGCGCACAAGATTTTTGTGACGAAGCCAAAGCTAAGTTTGGTTATACATTTAAAACAAAATTTCAGGTTGTTGATTCCGCCGATGATGTTGTCCCTTTTGTTGATATCATTACCACCGTCACTACTTCTAGACGACCGACGTTCAATGGCTCACTAGTAAAACCTGGCGCTCATATCAATGGTGTCGGTGCCTACACACCAGAAATGGCCGAGTTACCAGCTGAAGCACTGGTTAAAGCCGACCGTATCATCTTCGACACAATGGACGGCGTTTTAGCCGAAGCAGGTGACATGATTCAGCCGCTAAAGCGTGGCATTATCGAGAAGGATAAGTTTAATGGTGAACTTGGACAGGTTATTAATGGACGAATTGACGGACGAACCGAAGAAAATCAGATCACTGTGTTTAAGACCGTTGGGACTGCAGCGCTGGACGTGATTGTGGCGGACCGGATTGTTAAGGCTGCAGAGAAGGACGGAATTGGTGCAGTACTGAATTGATTTTAGCTTAGCTTCGCTGACTGACAGAAGCTCGCGACAACATATCTAAACTAATAAGACTCAAAATCTATTTTTGATTTTGAGTCTTATTTAGTACGTAGACTTAAAGTATTGTGGAGTACTCGACATGTCCGTATCTTTAAGTATGACACCGTATTTCGCTTTAACGTCGCTCCACGAACCAATCCAGTTGACCCACGTATCCGGCATCCCCACCGACTTCACGGTGCCTTCCTTCTTGACCGTCTTCACCACCGTCGACCATTTATCCGACGTCGCGGCCGCCGCATTATTCGACGAGCACCCCGCCAGCGCCACTCCCAATAAGCTCAGCGTCACCGCCGCTACACCCAAACGTTTTCCCAGTTTCATCTAATTGCTCCTCTCTTTCTCTGCCTTACAGAGATAAGGTTAGCAAACGGATGTAACAATTCGAGATGGGGAATGTAAAGGTTGGGTATGGATTGGGTAAAGAAAAAAGGAGTGAGTCTTTACACTCCCTCCTAAAAAGTTCTATTACCTATGGCTAGCTTTTAAATAGTCGCTCAATCAATTTTTAAAGAAATTTGTTCTCGAAATGAGAATTTCAAAATGACTCATGTTCATCTTAGGGTTCTTAGTAACTAGATGTACTTTGCCGCATATCAATCACTTGAGTAACATTCAAAAACGCCTTATCAGCTTCCTTGCAACCTCTACGCGCCAACGTGAATTTGTTTACTACAACAACCCCCTGCCCTTCAAAATCTGTTCCGTAAACAAGTCATCAATATAGTGATCTAAGTTTCTAACATCTGGAAATTTCATTGGATTATTTTTTAATTCTGAAACTATTTTTTTACTGTTAATATCTCGCCTAAATTTAGGTGAAATTTCATTTAATTTATCATTCACCTTACTAGACGCAATTTCGGAGTAGTCATCTGGTGTTAGTTGCTCAAAAGAACAAATTGATGAAAATCTTGAAAATAAAGGAAATCCAATTTTTTGGGCCATATCAGTCTTACTAAGATAATTTCCTGTGCAAATAATTATTGCATTTTTTACATACACCGTATATGCAGTATCTACAAATTTACCTTCATCGAAAAATTGATAAAAGGCGGCCAGCATTCCTTTTGGTAAAAGATTAATTTCATCAAGTAAAATAATGTTTGAACTTCTCTGCTGTAATTTTTTTGCAAATGTGCTCTTTTGACTACTTCCACCAAAAAGATATTCAACACTATTAGAATCATTGAGCATTGACATTTGTTCTCTAAATATTTCGCCATGTCCCATCGAAGAAGCTAAGGTCTTTGCCATCTCAGTCTTACCTACACCTTGTGGTCCAATTAGCCCTATAACGAGTGGGTGATTATTTTGACTATAGATTCTTTTTCCAAGCGTCAAAAGTAATCTTTTTTTAGCAACATCTTGACCAATTATTTTTTCCGAAAGACTTCTCTTTATTGTCTTGAAATTAGCTTCGGTCATTCTACTTGCTTTGTCTTGAACATCGCCCAGACTAAACACATTTTTTTGGCTTTTAATATTTCTAATGACTACGTCCGGAATATTATTCAACAAAATCAATTCAACTTGCAATGTGACTGCAACTACCGACAACAAATCACTCATGGTCTCATAGGCAAATTCTTTTATGCTCGAAAAAAATCCTGAGTTTGCATATATATAGGTGTAATGTATGTCCTTCTCTTGCACAGATTTTAGAACATCTTTTAGCGCTTCTAAAATATTTTTATCCGGTAAAACGATTATAGCTAAATCAAACCCCTCACCGATCACTTTTTGAATAGTACTTTGAAAGCTTTTATCATTTTTATGATATAATTTTACATTTATTTTCTGCATTTAAATTACACCAGAAATCAGTACATCTATGACGTCATACTTTACATCGCCGTTTTTTAATTTATCTTCTTGTTCATCAAAAATATCCTGACCACCATATTCTTCGTCCGACGTTTTGATCAAGACATCGTCTCCTAAGTCAATATTTAGACTTTCTACTTGTCCAACTTTCACGCCAATAACCCGTAGATTCATTAGTGTCAAATCAGTCAATTTATAATTATTTCGAATTCCCTCAAAGTTAAATCTATAAATGGCTTTTGTATTATTCTCTAAATCTTCGCCAATAAACTGATAATACCCAGTTGCTTCATCCATGACGACATCAAAGTCTGAAAAATCAACCGATTTTAGAGACTTAATCTCTTCTGGGGTAATGTCAGCATCAATACCTTCAAAGTTTTTAACCATTTTCATATATCTGCCTAATGTACGAAAATATGCGGCCGAGCTTTCCGTCAATGTTAAATTTATGCTTTTTACATCGGTCAAGCCGAATTCCGATTTGTGATCAGCATACTTAGTTAAGAAATTGCTTAGTATGGTTGACTTAACCTGACTCTCCACAAGATTGGTAATTCCGGCTTTGGCATTTCCTGACAATCGTAGCTTGAACGATTGCAATATGCCTACCCCAACCTTGGCATCAGCACTTACACTGGCTTTTGCAATTTTTTCAGTTACAGTCTTGATCATCTCCGTAGTACTACCATTATCAAACATTTCCAAAATGTCCAAAGCTGCTTGTTCGTCAAAATAAACTAGTTTCTTAAAAGCTACTCCACCTGTCATTGCTTATCCCTCTTTATCATACATTAGTTCATACAATTATAGCATCATTGTGAACATACGTTCTAGCCATTTTAAACATTATAAATGATATCAATTTCCTCTATTTGAGAAAACATTGATTTTGCAAAACTCGCCCTCCATCCTAGTTAATAATTTTTAATATTCAAAAAATGACAAATAGGCGTAAGATTAAATAAAATAAGTTTTAGAAAGTCAGGCAAGAGAACTTGAATAGCTCTATTAATCAAAATGGTGATCATAACCATGCGACCATTAATCAAACAACTAATATTACATACTTCTTTAAAAACACCACCGTTCACACGAACAACACAAGTCAGGGAAATTCAATCCCTGATTGGATAGTCTATGTTGTCCTACCAATTGTTAGTACCTTTATTAAATCTTATGGTTTGCTGTTAAATTCCTTGCAAAGGGTGCTCACTCCATCACACATACTAATTACAGCCATCTCAGTTGCAGTCATCCTTTATTTGATTTCTTTTTATAAAACGAAATCTTGGAAGAGTCCATTAGGTATCGTCATTATAGTAGGAGTTTATACGATACTATTTGTTAAGGTTGCTCAAATTACACCATCTGCCACACAAATGAATGTATACGCTAATATGAATATGGTCACACTTTTCCAGCTAATCAAAGGGAATGGTCTCACACCAGCAATTCTATTTCCTATCATCCACACATCTCTTTTAGCATTGATAGCCACGTCTGTCATATCCTCAATTTACACAACCATTCGTTTTCAAAGGGTAGGCACTTGGGCATCTATTGTTGTTTTTATTCTTGCAGTTTTATTTATATACAAATACCAGCAATTTTTAGATTTTAATCCGGCTAACATAAAACTACCCGTTGATTGGCCATCCTTAACTCAAGTTTTACAACAAGCTTCGGGTCTATAAATGCAAAAAGCTCAATTTCATCAAAATCAAGGTATTTCCAATAGCTTGATTCCATTTTTATAGTTTTTTAAAAGTAGTCAACAGAGGCTCTATTTTGAAACTGGACAAATAGCCCCTCAAAAATAACGTCGGTGGTCAGAATTTTCGAAATTCCAATCATCGACGTTTTTTAGTGATACAACAATGTATAAGCTCTTTAGACTGATTGATATACACATAGCTGTATTGAGAGCTAATAGCAGCAAAGAAAGTTGCTATCAATCCAACTAGTTTTACTTACACAATCTCTTTGCCAACTTTAGAAATAGAGAATTTTTTCTACCTCTGATTGTTTTTTAGCAAGGCCGTTCGTAATTTTGCATCCACAGCATAAATGTACAATCCGTTCACGCCACGCGTTAAGAGAACGTGCAATTCATTCGGCAACAACTCTTCATAAACAGTCCGCTTATCGCCAGACTTCATAGTTCGATTTTGCACCGCATTAGTATTAGCACTTGCACTAGGATCAAAAACAATCTTTCCATCGCGATACTTAACTGACGGTCCAATGATCAGCCCCGTATAGTTCAGATCAAATCCTTGAATCGTATACGTAGATCCAACTTCATCAATTGTTTGTCTCTGCTCCGCCCAAGCGAGTTTTTTCCCTTGTCCTTTTTGACTTGCATCGAGTGGCAGTTGAAGATTCCAAGGCAACGTTAAGTCATGCAAATGTGAAGCGGAGGAAGCTGTGACTTCCCACGGATGCCCGTGATCACCTTTTCCGTTACCAACAAATTTCCAATCGAATGTAGCAAGCATTCTAGATAACCCATTTTCAGAATGATGTGCCTTTTCTTTTATGACCGCATACATTTTTTGAGGATCATCAAATATACGCAAATCATAATGATCATCATCTGGAATTTTCCCTACAACACGCTTTTCAGTGAGGTCTTCAATCCATTGAATAGTGTCGGGATTGGCATTCATTCTCAATTGATCTCTGAGTCTAATAAAATTGCCATCTTTGCGAGCACTCGCTTCCATCAAATCCATATCTTTTTTCTCAATGAATTCTTGTGTTCTAAGTACTTGATGCCTGTCAAACACAGCAATTGTTACTTTAGCGCGCTTACGAATATCCGCCAGTTGGTTTGATCCTCGATATGATTGTTTGCCTTGGGTCCATAACAAGTGCGCCTCATCAACTAAAGCAACATCGACCTTTTCATCAGTCGATCGTTTGTTGATAAAGGGAGTGGGCTTATCAACAGTATTGCTACCCAGACCTAACTTTTTAGCAATTTCCTCGTACACCTTGAGCTGTTCGTCATGATTAACCAATAAATGTGCGTCAATCTTTTTGCCATCTTCACTCTCAAATTGACTCAGTAAATAAAAAATAGTGCTCAAAAGTACGGTCTTTCCGGATCCTGCTTCACCTTCAACTAAAATCAGTTGACTAGTGCGACCGTTGTCTAAAATCTCTGTTACACGCTGCAATATCTGATCTTTGGCCTCTTGTTGGCTATCTGTCAGATCGTGAAATGGCGATGCTTTAAATAATGCAGAGTTCTTAACTACTTCCTCAATCGGAAAAAGTCTATGATTTAAGCTATTTAGTTTTCGCCAAATCTTCGAAAAAATCTCATTTTTTTCTTTGGATGTGTAATATTTATTTTGTGGATTATCACGACGATTATTTAGATGGCTAACCTGCGTCAATCCGGACATATACAGCATCAGTTGATTCTCTATGTCTAAGGTTAACGACTTATTGAAATGCTCATGACCAATCATGATCATTTGTGCATTTTTTCCATCACGAAACTGCTTCCAGTCTAGGCGTAATCTAGGGTCATCGTCTAAGTGCTGAATACTTCTACGTTTAATATCGTTTGTTTCGCCAACGTATACGTCATACTTGTCTTTGCCACTATGACTGTGAACAATATAAACGGTCGGGTATTCCAACAACAAAGTGGCCTCACTATCATTGGCAAGTTTGTCACTAAGCGTATCAATGCTGGACCGATTGTATGGCACTTCTTTAACTTTTGGTGGTTTAATATTGGATTTCATATTTTTGAAATATCCTTTAGCAGTGATATACGTATCAGGGCTGTTATTTTTTGAACTTTACACAATAATTATACTGTGTAAAGGTGCGTAATTCCCAGAACTGTTTAGTCTAATAACTGGAGGAATATATCAAATGAATAAAAGCCCAGAATTCGAAGAAGTATTGCAAGAATTGCTCGCATTCAGAGACTCTAAAAATTGGAAACAATATCACACATTAGAGAACCTCACTAAGTCAGTCAGCATTGAATCTGCCGAAATGCTAGAACATTTTCAATGGACTAGTACTTCTAATCTCACTGACAAGGAAAAAGATGCTTACAAATTAGAGGTTGCAGATGTGCTTACGTATATTTACTACATTTGCAACGAGCTAGATGTAGCTCCAAATGAACTTGTTCAAAAGAAACTTGAGATTAATAAGCATCGTTCTTGGTCAATCTAAAGTACTTGTTCAACTATCTTTTTGCTACAAAAGCATAATATTTTTAAATATGTGCTGCTATAATAGCACTAGAGAAGGAATTTCAAAAAATAATGAGGGGTGCTGTTCAACAATGTCATCAAAATCATTAGCTAGTTATGGAGAAAATAGTACTGATCTTATTTCTAGACTGTCTCGCCTTCAAGCAGTAGATTATTCAAGCAAATCACCACAGGAACAGGCAAAAGTCGAACAATTATTTAAAATTGGTCTTAGCAATATAAATGTATTATTTCCAAACCTCAACGTTCCCGTAACTTCTTTAAATGCAGATGATTATATTTCCAAATGGTTAAAGCGATACTATGATGCCCACACAAATAGACCGTCAACCCGCCATGCGAATGTGAAACATTCAGTTAACGACCCGGCGCTGGGAGTAATTGTAGAAACTAGAGAAGGTTGGAGTACACAAAGGCTTGACGACTCCTTATCCGCTCACAATCTTTTCATGAGTGCTGAAAATATACAAGGTGCGCTATTAGAAGAATACATTAACTCGATTGCAAGCACAGAAGGTTGGATTTGGGCAGAAGGTGAAACGTTGCGTGCCTGCGATTTTGTTCGTTTCAACGCACAAGCTTTAGGGAGTGAGTTTATTCAAATAAAAAATCGAGACAATACAGAAAATAGCTCCAGCTCAGCTATAAGAAACGGTACTCAAATAAAGAAATGGAATAGACTAACGACTCATATGAAAAATAAGCGGCCCGTCCCTTCTTTTAATTGGGATCAATTAAATACTTTAATGCATATTCAAAGCGCTTAGGAAGCTGGGTATAATCAATTTTTGAAGAACGTAGTAAATGCTAATCACGACATCATTAATTAGACATCTGAAAAGATATATTTTTTCCAACTTGATCTTGAACTTAAATTAAAAAAACTGTTAACCGTTTTTAACATCAAACGATCAACAGTTTTTTATTAAAAGCTCAAAAAATAAATTACCGCTCGTTAACTACCCTTTCACCGTTCTTGAGCAGCAGAGAATCAAACATCCATGCAAGAAACGATCACTTTGCTGATGTTCTCTTTACAGAATTTAATCTTCTTTAGAAGGAAGGATCATCAAGCAGTTATTAAGGTGGTGTCAAAATTTCACATATCGGCGAAATAATTCTAAAACCCATGATTTATTTTTTCAAGAATCTCTTCCAATGTGTATAAAGATGATTTTTTAATCTCTTCTAAGATTTTTGACTCCCACTCTATGTCATTTGTGTTTTTATAACGAGAATATTTAAATCCCTTTATTTTTTTATAATTTTCCCCAGCATCGTCGTCTAAAATTCTTTCACCGATTGCTTTCGCTAGTGGAACAGGAACCGCATTGCCTATCTGTTTATAAACGTCTGTCAACTTGCCTTCAATGTGCCAAGAATCTGGGAATCCCTGAATTCTTGAATATTCTTCTACACTCAGTGGGCGATCATAAATGGGGTGTATTAAATCAGTTGCTGGCATAGTAGGGTTTGTAACCAACGTTGGAGATGGTTTGTCTCTGGCTAGACGTCTGAGAAATCCGGTCTTCCCCCCTGGGAGTGCATATGACTTCCCCATTGCCTCACGCTGCAATTCGTCGGGTAAGCTCCGCCAATTTCCCCCTTCTGGTATATATTTTAAATATTTAGCCCTTTTACTTGGATATTCAACAAAACTTTGTTGCTTGGGTAGCCCTTTGACGGCCGACCCAAACGTCTTCCACTTGGATAATCCAAATTTCCCTGATTCATCGTTTGTTGGTTTTAAATATGCTACCTTGTCATCACCCAACTTTGCAATTATTACTACCCGTTCTCTGCTTTCGGGTGCACCAAAATTTGCAGAATTATATAAATCAAAAGAGACGGTGTAACCAAATGTCCGTAATCTCTGAAGAGCATAAAAAAGAACGCCGCCCTTAATACCACTTTTATCTTTTTCGTTAAAAATTGCAGGAACGGATAAAAGCCCGCGAACATTTTCAATAACCGCGTATCTAGGACGTATTTGCCCAATCAATTCTAGATAATTAATGAAAACATTTCCTCTTGTATCTTCAAAACCTTTTCGCTTTCCAGCAGTAGAAAATGCTTGGCACGGTGGTCCACCAAACATATAGTCAACACGCCTGTTACTTGGGATTCGCGCATAGTCATACACTTTTTGCATCGTTAAATTATTCACATCGCCTACCAAGGCCTCATTCGGATAATTTTGTGATATTGATTTTCTAGCATTTTTATCAATATCATTAACTAATAACGGATGGATTCCAGCCTTTGCCATTCCAATATCTAGACCGCCTGCTCCGGTAAAAAAACTCAAAGCGATTTTTGCTGGCACATTTTGACTTTTGCGTCGATGATCGTCAGGTTCTATAACATACCCAGTTTCAGTAACCCATTTTTGTACTTCTTGATCATTAAAAACAAGCATTTTACCAATACGTTCAAATGGCAGATTCTCATTTTTAGCAAAATTTCTAACTTGCTGTGGAGAACACTTCAATATCCGCGCGACTTCCCTAGTTGATAGATTTGTGATGGGTTTATCCTCCTTTGTTCGAAAACATTTTTTATATACCCCATCATATCAATTCATTTAGAAATTTCAAGTCATTTTCATTTGTCTATTATATAAAAATCAATTGTTACCTTTAAAACTACTTTTTACAATATGTCCCATTTTTAATCCTTCTACGATAAAATCAAATCAGAATAACGAATGGCGGTGTAGTCTCAATGGCATATCATAGCTTCGATTTTTATGAGAAACGCAAAAACGATCCTAAGTGGCATGCAGCTTATTTACAAGCTAAACAGGAACACGACTTAGAAGTTCAGCGACGTAATGCTCAAATAATCAGCGATTCTCGGCAACGTCAAGCACTCGCTGCGCAGCGCGAAATTAATGCGGAACAACAACATATCCAGTCACAAAAGATGCAAAAGCAACAGCGTAAACTTCAAAAGCGTGCTTACCGAAGAAGTAGATATAGTCGTACCTGGGATCGACTGCTAACAGTCATTGGCTTTGTCGTAGTATTTTATATTGGTTGGAAAGCTTACTATTATTTCACAGGAATCGATTTAATTGAACAAATAAAGCTAATCATCATTCAGTTCTTTAGCAACCTATAAATATACAAATAAAACGTCACGGTACGGTAGAATCTTAAAAAATTGAGATTCTACCATACTGTGACGTTTTTTCTGTAACAGCTTAACTCATCAAAAGTACTTATATTAAATGCATCCAAATAGAGGGATTTTTCAAACAAAATAGAAATTCCAGTCATCAATTCAAAACTATCAGTAGCACAATGCATACAGCTATTAGGAGACCTCCGACCATCACAAACGCCGCCTTGCCGTATCGTTTGAAGCCAGCCTTTTTAAACAGAAAACTCAACAAAGCAATCCATGGGCCTGCATCAGTGCTATCTGCGACGCTAGCATAATCGGTCAAAGTATGCGAATTTATTTTAAAACCAGCAATAATAAGTAACACGCCAAAAACTAAAAAAATTGAAATAGCTAGATTTTGAAGGAACATTTGAATCAACTCCTGTCGTCCAAAAAAAATGACTCAAATCTCAAGCACTCGCGTAATCACAAAGAATGGATTTATCTAACAGGAATTATATCTTATTTTCCGCTTATTTATGTGCACGCCTAATCAACCGTGCCACATTCTCCGCAGTACTAGTCAAGTTATCCTTCGCATGTGCAACCGCAGTCGGCAAATCCTCAACGCCGGGCAATATCCCCATCACAACGTCAATCCCGAGGTCATACAACTGATCAATGCCCTTCCCCACGTTACCGGCTAAAGCGATGACCGTCACATGGTCACTCACGCTATGAGCGGCCTGCGCTGTCCCCATCGGCGTCTTGCCATATTGGGTCTGGAAATCGATGCCACCTTCACCAGTGAAGACAAAGTCGGCGTCTTTAGCGCGTTCTTTCAATTTAGTCATTTGAACGACAATCTCAACACCTTTTTCCATTTTGGCGTTGGTGAAGGCAAGTAGTCCGGCACCCAGACCACCAGCAGCACCGGCGCCAGGGTAATCTGCCAAATCGACACCCAGAGTTGTCCTCAACACCTCAGCGTAGTGTGCCAAATTCGCATCCAACTGCTTAACCATCTCAGGCGTCGCACCCTTCTGTGGTCCAAACACAGCAGCGGAACCAGTTTCACCAACCAATGGATTCGTCACATCAGACGCAATTCGAATATGTGCATCTTTCAACAACGGGTTCATCTCGCTGACATCAATAGTCGCCAAGTCAGCTAAACCACCGCCACCACGCTTAATTGGCGATCCAGAAGCATCCAAGAACTTGGCGCCCAACGCCTCGGCCATTCCCGCACCACCATCTGTGGTCGCACTACCGCCAATACCAATAATGATTTCGGTAGCGCCACGTTGCAGTGCATCCGCAATCAACTGACCGGTGCCGTAAGTCGTAGTGATCAACGGATTTTTCGTTTCATCGTTAACAAACTGAATACCGCTGGCGGCTGCCATTTCGATTACAGCTGTTTGTCCGTCGCCCAAGATGCCATATTCAGCGGGAACGGTCTCTTGCAGTGGGTTCAAGACATCAATCGTCCGAAAAGTCCCATGCGTTGCATCAACTAGCGATTGGACAGTGCCCTCGCCACCATCGGCCATGGGCACGTTTTCGTAGTCGGCGTCTGGGAAAATCCGTTTGATACCGGTCTCGATTGCATCTGCCGCTTCCTTGGCAGTGAGGCTTCCTTTAAATGAGTCTGGTGCAATCACAAATTTCATTTTGTTGTCCTCCTAGAGTAAGAACCCATACATAAGCGTGCCGACAATGGTCATCGTCAGACCAACAGCTGTTTCATACGGAACGGACTTCATCCGCGCCTTCAGATCCATATTCATCGCGTTGGCGGTGACGTGGAAATAGTTCCCCTGTGGCAGGTGGTCAATCACCGTCGCACCGGTATGAACCATCACAGCGGCTGCCAGTGGCGCGGTCCCGAAGGCCAGAATGGCTTTGCCAAACGAACCGGTCGCGAGAATGACACCGGTTGAGGTCGAAGCCGTTGCGGCAGCCATCAGAATTCCGGCGATTGGTGCCAAGAACGTGCCAGAGATACCAGAAATTTTGATCAAATGAACAATCACGGCTGGCAGAGTCGAGGCGGTAATCAAACCACCAATAGCTCCGGCACCAATCAAGATAAGCACGACATCCGTCATTCGATCCATACCTGACTTAGTGTAAGCGAGAATCTGCCGACCTTGATGCATGGCAAACATCCCCAGCACCCCAGCCAAAGGCAGAATGTACATCGCGTCAACCTGGAATTTCTGCAGGACAGCAATGTGCAGAATGCTACCGATCGGATTGATCAGCAATAAAATAACGGCCACGAGTGGCGCAACGATGGCTGACCGAAACGATGGCAAATTATCTGGATCAGGCGTCGCACCCGTGTCTTGGTTTGCTTCAACATCCGCCATGCTGGCAATGTCACCATGATTCTTCAAAACTGTTGCCAGTAATACGGCCATTGCAAGGCCAAACAACGCTGGTACAAAGTCTGCAACCATCACAGAACTCAGTTGCAAATGGAAGCCACGCGCAGCCGCAATCGTGTTAGGGTTTGGCGAAATGATGTTACCGGCTTTACCGCCACCAGACAGGGCGACCAGCAACGCCAGTTTGGAAATCTTCATGCGGCTACCAACTTCAAGCGCAATCGGCGCCACAATCAACACAGCTACCGGGATAAAGACACCAACCGCTGTGATAATCATCGTTGATAAGGCGAGCGAGAATATCGCCAGTCCCTCACCAAGTTTGTTCACAATCGTCTTGGCAATCGTGTTAGCAGCGCCAGATTCCATCATGACACCAGCCAGCACACCAGCGGCCAACACGCGCACCACTGTCCCCATCACGCTTTGGGTTCCGGCGACCACAATATTCACCGTTTGGACCAAGTTGGCACCCCCGATAATGGCGCCGACAATCGTCCCCAATAATAACGAGTACACTGGGTTGAGTTTACGTAAAATCAAAATAATGGCTAAAGCTAACCCAACCAGCGCACCGATCCAACTCACCGTTACGTTTACCACAGTACATCCCTCCAAATAGATTACTAACTTTACGGTATACTTTACGTTAAAGCGGTTACATAAAACAGTATCAAACTGCCAAAAATGTTGTGTGAATTTGGTCACTTTGCATATTCATTCACAATACTTAGATGTCTTAAGATAACTATAGGGAACTAGCGCTAATCAAACGCTGTTAATCGGGGTGATTTAAATGAAGCTTGAGCCAACTCTTGCACAGTCAATCGTAGATAAGATGATGAAACAGATTCCTTACAATATCAATATGATGGACGAAACCGGCACCATCATTGCCAGTGGTGATAAAAAGCGGATTGGATCACTCCATCGCGGTGCCGTTGAAGCAATTAGCTCGGGCCAGTCATTACCAATGGCCGAATCATATGGTGAACACGGTCAACCTGGCGTCAATTCACCGGTTGTGTTTGACCACCAAATTATTGGTGTCATCGGAATTACCGGTGATCCGGAGAAAGTTACACCATTGGCATCTTTATTGAGCACTGCAACGGAACTGTTGATTTCCCAAGCGCAAACGGACGCCATTCGTCAGGAACACACCTCCCGTCTAAATCGTTTCCTGCACCAGTGGATTCAAACGAAAACCGTCATTTCTAAAAGTTCATCCTTGTACTTGGAAGCTGAGCAATTGGGCATCCAGGTTGAACAACCAAGAGTGGCCCTAGCCCTGCACGCCACACACCTGCCGCAAATCCCCATGGATACTGCGGATTACTTGCTTCAATTGAGTGACAACACTAGCCTAGTTTTAACTGCCTACGACACAACGATTAAACGGTTAACTAGTTTTGCCAAGGACAACCACATTGCCATTGGGATCGGCACCAAAACGAACCTTATTAAAACAACGGTCAATCAAGCGCTGCAAGTCATTGATATTCAAACAAAACTAGCCGATCCGAGCCTGATTTCGTTTGAACAGGTTCAGTTTATCAGCGCAATCGCCAACAGTAAATTGATTATTCCCGATACTCTTGAACGTCTGCGCAATGCCACCATTGACGGTGATCAGGGAGAACTGTTCAAAACACTGGATGCATTTATCGATGCTAACGGCAATTTAGTACACGCCGCCACTAACCTACACATTCACCGCAACACGCTTAGCTACCAGCTGAACAAAATTCATGAGGAGACGGGACTGAATCCACGGAACTTTAAGGATCTTGTGGAACTTTATATTGGCAGTTTACTGATTAAGCTGAATAGTTAGGGACACTATTTTCTTAAAATCAGCCTTAACTAATTAAGCGGATTAATATACTTTTGAACGCAAACAAAAAATAGCCCCAGCAATTCAAAACAAAATTGCCGGGGCTATTTTAAATCGATTTTCTCAATATCGATCAAAGCGCTCTTTAACAGCCTTTATTCATCTGACTATTTATACTTAGACACATTTTCTTTCGTAACCAAGTGAATTGGTGACGTTGTGTGCTTAGGTACTGACTTGCCTTGATAGTGTGCATAGGCAGCCTTGATGGCCAACTGTCCTTCAACTTCTGGTGACTGGGCAATAATACCAGAAATCTTGCCTTGCTTAACAGCAGTTAATCCTTGAGGTTCACCATCAATGGAAACAACAACTAGATCTGGATTGTTAATGGCTTTAACAGCCCCGAGTGCCATTTCATCATTTTGGGCAAACACACCTTGGATAGATGAGTGAGCCTGCAAAATGTTTTCCATAACGGAAAGTCCCTTAGCACGGTCAAAATCTGCACTTTGCTTCGTCACAATCTTCAGATTGTTCTTGGCAGCGGTATTGAATCCTTTACCACGTTGAATGGCAGCATCCGCACCAGGCGTTCCCTCAAGTTCAGCAACCTGACCGCCCTTTGGCACTTTACTCATCATGTATTGAGCAGCCATCTTACCGGCTTTAACGTTATCAGAAGCAACCGTCGTCAGTAGTTTCCCACCGTTAGACCCACGATCACAGGCGATAACTGGAATACCAGCGTTGTTTGCATCCTTAACAGCAGGAACAATGGCATCTGAGTCAACAGGGTTAATGATGATAACATCAACCTTCTTCTGAATCAGATCTTCAATGTCACTGGACTGTTTGGAACTATCATTTTGTGCATCAAACACTTCAGTTTTAGTGCCATTTTGTTTGGCAACACCATTAATCCCGTTACGAACTGAAATGAAGAACGGGTTACTCAATGTTGAGAGTGATACCCCAACCTTCAGCTTGTCCTTTGACTTCTTGGTAGTGTGCGTGCCACCGAATGTTGGCGGCGTTAATGAAACTGCTTTACACCCGGTTAAAATAATTGAACTCAATGCAAACAATGCAACTAGAACAAGTACATATCGTTTACCCTTTTTCATGAGTACCCCTCCCTAGGCTTTGGCCTGCTTACGATCGAGCAGGACAGCGACCAGGATCACGATCCCTTTAACGATCTGTTGATAGAAACTCGAAATTCCAAGTAAATTCATACCGTTGTTTAGAACCCCGATAATTAAGGCACCAATCAACGTTCCGAACATCTTACCTTTACCACCTGCTAGACTCGTTCCACCTAACACAACGGCGGCAATGGCATCCATTTCGTAGGCCACCCCTGCATCAGGCTGAGCAGATGCCAGACGTGACGTTAAGATCATCCCAGCAACCGCAGAAAGAAAACCTGCCAGAGTGTAGATCCAAATGATCATTTTATTGTTCTTAACACCAGCAACAAAAGCAGCCCGAGGGTTACCACCCAAGGCATAAGTCTTACGACCAAACGTTGTCCGGTGTAACAGAATAAACGCAAGGATATAGAACAATACCATGATGTAGACAGGGAATGGGATACCGAATAAGTAACCTTGACCAAAGAATTGGAAGCCAAAGTTATTGCTCATCTTGGCGCCTGTAATTGGGTTACCTTTAGTAAACACATACGTTGCACCACGAAAAATTGTTTGTGTCGCCAACGTTGCGATAAATGGTGCTGCTTTACCATACGCAATTAGGACACCATTCAATGCACCAAAGATACCACCGGTAACCATCCCAATCAGGAAGGCGATAAACGACGGTACACCCATCAATACTAACTGTGCGGTAAACGCACCACTTAACGCTAGAATCGATCCAACAGATAGGTCAATTCCACCAGTCAGGATAACAAATTCCATCCCAAAGGCAATTAACGCGTTAATGGAGACTTGGCGAAGTAAATTCAATAAGTTCAGTGGATCAAGAAACGAAAAATTCAAAATTGATACAAGCACAATTAGAACAATCAGGGCGACCAGCGGACCAAGTTTCGAATAAAAGTCGCCAAAGCTAAAGTGACGCTTTGTTTCTGTTTGGTTATCCATTAGTTTTCTCCTCCCGTTGCTAATGTCATAACACTCTCTTGGGTCGCGGTAGCAGTTGGCACAACCCCCATTAGCTTTCCTTCGTACAGTACGGCAATGTTATCTGAAAAACCGAGTACTTCATCAAGATCACTAGAAACCATGATGATGGCAGTTCCACGATCTGTTAGTTCGTTCATCAGATCATAGATTTCACGTTTAGCACCAACATCGACCCCACGAGTTGGCTCATCCAAAATTAGCACTTGCGATCCGGAACCAACCCACTTAGCCAAAACGACTTTCTGTTGGTTACCACCAGACAAACTGCCTGCTTCATCTTCAGCACTGTTTGCTTTGACGGTCAGTCGCTTCATCAGCAAGTTAACGAAATCCCTGTCAGCCTTACGATCAATCATGCCGTGCTTGACGAATCCCTCAATGCTTGGCAGATCGATGTTGTCAGCAATACTGTCGTCCAGAATAAGCCCTTCAGATTTGCGATCTTCAGTTAAAAATCCAATATTATCCTTGATAGCATCACTTGGATTTGAGATCTTGACTTGCTTTCCATTTACCGTGATTGTCCCTGAATCAAGTTTGTCAATTCCAAAAATGGCACGCATGACTTCCGTTCGACCTGCACCCATTAATCCAGAAAAGGCGAGGATTTCCCCAGAACGTACGCTGAAACTAATATCTTTAAAGACACCTTCACGCGTTAACTTGTTGGTTTCTAACATGACTTTGCCAAACTTGGGATGACGGTCAGGATAAAAGTCACCCATATCTCGGCCAACCATGTCGTGAACGATTTGTTTAACGTTGGTTCCCTTTGTGTTGTACGTGTTAATCGTTAGTCCATCACGCATAACAGTCACACGGTCGGAAATTTCAAAAAGTTCTTCCATTCTGTGTGAAATATAAATAATCCCCACACCCTGTGCTTTAAGTGACTTAATCACCTCAAACAACTTGCCAATTTCATTTTCTGTCAGGGCAGCCGTAGGTTCATCCATGATAATGATTTTGGCTTCTGTCATTAAAGACTTCGCAATTTCAATCATTTGCTGTTGTCCAACAGATAAATTGCCAATTGGCTGATTTAAGTCTAGTTTCACATCAAGCTTGGCCAGTGATTCCTGTGCAATCGCTTTCATTTTTGCGTTGTCGATAAAGCCAAACCGCGTCTTAATTTCCTTGTTTAAAAACATGTTGTCTAGAATCGGCATTTCACCAAAATTATTCATTTCTTGGTGAATAAAGCTAATGCCGTGCTGTTCCGCTTCCAACGCGCTAGCAAAATGTGTTTCTTTACCGTCAACTTTGATTGAACCACCGTTAGGCTCCAATAAGCCCGTCAAGATGTTCATCATTGTTGACTTGCCTGCACCGTTTTCTCCCATCAACGCATGGACCTCTCCGCCCTTAACGGAAAAGTTAACGTCTTTTAAAACGACGTTAGGACCAAACGCTTTAGAAATATGTTGCATGTCAATTTCCATCTGTGATTTTGCCTCCCCTAAAAGGTTACGCCACTCTCAAGAATAATATTTGAATACGGCGTCATTTCCCCTGTCCGTACAAATGCATGCGCCTTGCTAAGATCTGCCTTCATCTGATCGTGCGGAATGAATTGAATCTCAACGTTTGGTAATAATTCTTTAACCGCCGTTAGTTGTTTCGGATTTTGAGTCTTCATTTCTTCTGCCAGAAAAATCCGTTGTACTTGAAGTTCACTTAAGATGTTTTTCAGCACATCGATAAAACTTGGCAGGTTCTTAGTAACCGCCAAATCAATCTTCTCTGTCCCAGCAGGCACTGGCATTCCTGCATCGCCAACTGCCAGCGTATCAAAATGCCCCATTTGTGCAATAACACGCGATAAGTCTGAATTGATAACTGTTGTTTTCTTCATTTGAAACGTTGAACCACCCTTCGATTAATGTTTGTGAAAAAATCCAGTAAAACGATTTACGTGCTTCACTCGTATAGGATACCAATTTATGTAAGCGTTTACAACATTTCGTACTCAAATTTAGAAATTTTGTTTATACACTAGCAATCTAGACAAAAAAATCTTCCTAAATGATAGGACACAAGTGACCTATACATTTGGAAAGAAATAGTTAACCAAGCCTAATATCGAGATGTCATATTTTGGTAATTCACAATCTTTTAACCGAGTTACGTTCCTTCAAACTAACATCAACCATCTTAAGTTGTGGACTCAATTCCGGTGTGCTCAAGCGACTCATAATCATTTGACCGGCCCACACGCCCATGTCGTAAATCGGTTGATGAATTGTTGTTAATCGTGGCGTTACATAATCGTCTAAGTCAATGTCATCATATCCGATCACTGAAACATCCTCGGGCACGCGCACGTTTGCTTCCTGCAATCCCCGAATCAGCCCAATGGCCATTTCATCGTTAGTACTAAAGACGGCCGTTACCTTGGATTCGATAATATCAGCAGCGATTTGTCGACCACCCATTTTCGAAAGTACCGTCGGAAAAATCAACTGTGAGTCAAACGGAATCTGATTTTGCTCAAGTGTATGCCGATAACCTGCCAATCTTAATTTCACATTTTGTGAAGGCTGCTCTGGTATCACAACGGCAATTTTTCTGTGTCCAGCCTGAATCAAATGGGATGTGGCCAGTTCACCACCGTGCTCATCGTTCACAATTATTTGATCCCCGCCACTTATGGGATCAGCTTGGTCAAATAACAGATACGAAATGTGAATCGGTTGTAATAAGTCCTTAATTCCTTTATTCCCAATCGCCGATCCCGCAATGATGACACCATCAACGCCGCGCTCAATGAATGTTTTTAAATAATACCTTTCCAGGGTCTCATTGTGATCTGCCGACAAAATAATCGGCACGCACTCACTCTCATACATTGCACTTTGAATACCCCTCAGGAAAGTACTGAAAAAAGGGTTAACAAGATTAGGCACGATGATACCAACAGTCTTCATTGAGTGGTTAATCATACTTCTTGCATTAAAGTTTGGAACGTAGCCGAGTTTATCTCTCACGGCCATTACACGATCTCTGGTGGCTTTGGGAAATCGTTCTCCTTTACCATTCAATATTTGAGAAACAGCCGTAATTGATAGTTCTGCCGCTTCGGCCACATCTTTGATAGTTACTCGTTTACCCACAGTTGTCACCAAACTTTCATCACATGAAATGCCTATTAGTAAAACTTTTACCATATCATCATAACAAAAAGTAAGGAGATAACCATGTTTTTTATTATTTTTGTTTAAGTAAATCCCTTTATTTAAGGATTGGAAACGTTTGCTAAAGTCCATGAATTTTCAAACCAAAATAAAAGAGACAACCATTTTGGTTATCTCTTCTCTAGTTCAAATTGCCTCAGCAATAAATTATCACTTTAGGATTTCTCGAAAGGATCTAGCGGCTCCCTCAGCAAACATTGCGCTGCTTATTTTCCCACCAACAATAACTATCTCTGCGATACCTTGTTTCCTAAGTCTCTGAGCATTGTCTAAATCAATTCCGCCAGCTACAGCGATATGCTTCACTTTAGGATGTAATTGATGAAAATTAGCGACCATTTCGGGTGCGTCAATTTTCGTACCAAGATCATTATTGTGATGAACCAAATAAACGGCGTTATCGAAAGTATCAATTTTTGCGACTTGATTCTCAGGAACATCAGTCAAGTCAATCATCATGTGCTGAACCGCATTAGTTTCCTCATAACATAAAGCAATTGTCGCCGGAGACGCTGACCCCATGACCGTCAGATAATCGGCGCCATAATAAAAGCCGGAATGAAATTCATAGGCGCCTTCATCAACAGTCTTAATGTCATACAATACACGACTGTGACGAGCCAACTGTGCAAGTTTACTGACATCATTAAACCCAAAATCTTTAATCAGCGATGTGCCAAACTCAATGATATCGGCGACACCATTCAAACTTCGAACTAACTGCTCAGTTTCGGTTAACGACTTACGATCAATTGCGACCTGTAATTTCATTCCGACTTCCTCAGAAAGAGATCTTTCAATATTTACTTTAGTGATTACAAGAATGACTTGTATGGTAGATTAATCGGATGCGTATAACGATCCTTAAATCCACGATCATGATAATATTCCAGTTTATCTTGGTCGTCAGGATAAACAAATCGTCCACCCGGTAACCAAGAGAATGGATGGAATTTATAATCCAACCTCTCTTTACGCATTTCCCACAATGCTTCAACTTCACTCGGGTCTCCAAGCATGTTTGACCATACATCCCAATGTAGCGGAATGACAATTTTTGTATTTAAGTCTTCTGCAGTCCGTAGAACATCTACGGAAGTCATTTTGTCTTGGACACCGATTGGATTTTCTCCATATGCCACAATTGCGACATCGACGTCAAAGTCCTTACCATGTTTAGCAAAGTAAGATGAAAAGTGTGAATCGGCAGCATCGTATACGGTGCCTGCATCAGTTTTCAAAACATAATTAACGGCTCGAGCATCCATATCAGGCACCTGTTTATCATCAGGCAGATCTTTTTCGTCGGGATCAGTAATTAACACCGAGCGGTCAAAGGAATCTGTCACATCGATTTCAATGTCCTTTACTTTGATGACATCCCCGGGTTTAACGATACGACACCGGTCAGCCGGAACCCCCCAGTCAAGCCACTGATCAACAACATCTTTAGGCCCAATAAATGGAATTGGCTCCTTTACGTTTTGCAAAATGGCCGCAGCCACATTCATGTCAATGTGGTCATGGTGAAAATGCGTCACAAGATATGCGTCAAGATGATGAATTGCAAACGGATTAATGACCATTGGCTGAGCCCGTAAGTTAGGCTGAATTTTACGGCCACCGGTCAAACGGGACCACTGATGACGTGGCGACATGTCAGCCTTATCATGTGTTGTTTTACCAGTACCGCACCACAAATCAATGGCAACACTCGTCTGCTGATCAGACTTAAGCCAAATGCCCATATTAACTAACCACCACATTTCAAACTTGTTTTGTGGTACCTCAGTGCGATCAATTTCTTCGTTTAACCACGTTCCCCACTCTGGAAACACTTCATCTTTCCATGTTTGTTCTGTGACATCATTTACATTATCAACTGACATTTTCCCCACGTTCCTTACTTATTCTCTAATTCCGCCATTTTTGGATCTAAGTGGGCCTTAATATCGTTTTTGTCCACAAAGTTTGTCAAAACGATTGTTTTTTCTTTGTCCTCTTCAGGGAAATCTTCAAATAATTCCCGTGTTGTTACATAAATGTCAGCTGGAGCGCTCCGAATACTGCCTAAATCGACAGTGTCTACATCAACTTCATCCTTACCTTCTTCAGACAAAATACTCTCAATGTTCATTTTTGCAATAACACTTGATCCAACACCTAAACCACATACAGCAATAATTTTCATGATATTTCCTCCAAATTTCGTTTGCGTTTAAATTACAGAATAAAGCCAACAATCGCGGTGCGAATGAACTTTAGCAGGTACATAAGTGGCATCCAAACAAGAGCATAGTCGATGTTTGACCACGTCAACCCACTGCCGTACACAGCACCAGTAAGTGGATAGAACAGAATGACAGCGGCGGATGAAATCATCCCAGTAATAAATCCGGCCATAATGGCACCACGCCAACCACCAGCTTTATTACCAAATACCCCCATAACATTCCCGTCAAAGTACATAATGATTGGACTTGGGAACACGATAACAGGAGATTTGAAAATGATTGTGGCAAACGTGATTAAAATACAGCCAACGGTCGAACCAAGGAAACCAAACATCCCACCCATTGGTGAATAAGGGAAGATGGTTGGTGCATCCAAAGCTGGAATTGCACCAGGAAGGAATTTGTCAGAAATCCCTTTAAATGCTGGCACAATTGAACCAATAAACATCCGTACACCAGAAAGTAAGATAACAATCCCTGCCGTAAACGTGAATCCTTGTAGAATTAACCACATGATCCAGTTCGTAGCATCAGGACCTTTCCCTGCAAGTTGTTGGATGCCTGCAGGACCAACGGCTAATCCGATTCCAACAAAGATAATTGGCATTAAGAAGAACAGAACAATCGTATTGTCTCGGAACATTGAGGCCCATTTAGGCAACTTCATATTATCGGCATCCTGTTCAGGTTTGGAACTACCAAACCATTTACCAATAAAGTGAGCAACCAACGACCCAACCTGATCCATAAACCCTAGCGTGGACACATCATGCATCCATGGTCGTGAAATGATTCTTGGAATTGCAGGTGAATACGTGTAGTAGACCGCGTTCAAAACCGTCCCAACAACAATCGTCCAAAAACCGTTGGTATGTAATACAACTGGCAACGTAACATTCATAAACGCTGCGTGGTAAAGCATTAGATGGGCGGTTAAATAGGCGTTCTTAAAATTCTTTCCTGATGAAATTCTTACTAATACCAAATGGAGGAAGAATGCCAATAGGAAAGTGATAACAGTGTTCTTTGCAATGCTGCTAAAGCGAAGTACCACGCCAAAGACAGCATCATTAGTTGGTAGAACCCCTTTAACATGAAGTGTTGAGTTCAACTTTGTGACCACTGGCGATAGAGAAGTAATTAAAATTCCGGCACCAGAAGATAAAACGGTTAATCCAATAACAGTTTTAACTGTGCCATCAACAACCTGCGGAAACTTTTTGCGTTGGAGCAATAACCCAACCAACGCTACCAAGCCAAGAAAAATAGTTTCGTTACTCAAAACCTGATAAACCAAGAAATTAATCACTTGCATTACTGATCGCCCCCGTTGATCTGTTCAGCAATATGCTTTGCGTCTTCTCGTGTTTTCGCACAACGTAAAGTTTCTAAGTTTTGACTGTCATTCAAAAACATAACAATCTTTTGTAACAATGAAAGATGGGCCGTATCACTGGTAGAAGCAAGAATAACCACCAGATCAACTGGATCGTTGTCTTTGTTTCCAAACTTCACGGGTTCCGCCAATGTTGCAATTGCGAATCCTGTTTGATGCACAGCTTCTGACGGTCGTGCATGACCAAGCGCCAATCCTGGTGCAATCACAATGTAAGGGCCTAATTTTTTAACGGAATCAATCATTGCCGTAACGTAATCATTAGTGATCTTTTTACCATCTACTAATGGCTTGGCAGCAACCTGAATTGCTTCTTCCCAGTTTGATGCATGTACCTTTAACTGCACTTCATCAACAGAAAGCTTTGGATCGGTGTCCATAATTTTTACCTCCGTAATGTAAAATAACGTCATGAATTATCAACTAGAAATGATTGCTTTTTACATTTACTATTATAGTCGAAACCGCTTTCATTGCAAGCTAGAAAATTTTAAATTGTCATGTTATCGTTATGTCACACTACAAATCATTAGTTTTACGAATTAAGGAAGATAAAAACAAATGGAATTAAATATCTTTGATCGGATTAAAGACATCTACCCGTCCCTTGGACGCAGTAGCAAGAGCATCGCAGACTATTTTCTCGCCAACCAAACTAACGCTTCCTCCAAAACCGTTACTGAACTAGCTGGGGACTGCCATGTTTCTGTCGCCACAATTTCGCGTTTTGCAAAACAATTAGGTTACACTAATTACTCACAGCTTAAATGGGCACTTTCAAATCAAATGAGTAAAAGCGCACCCACCATTCAAGAAGTTGCTGACACTGACACGCCAAAGATGGTTGCTAAAAAAACACTCGATGCAAACATCGAAACCCTAAATGGCACATTTGATTTAATGGACGAAAAGGATTTGGAAAAAGCCGTAAATCTCATCGTCCACGCTAAAAAATTGGAATTCTTTGGTCTAGGTGGATCAAACATTGTGGCTCTTGACGCCTATCACAAATTTCTACGAGTACCCTTAAACGTTCTGCATGATACCGAATACCATTTGGCCTTAATGCAAGCCTCTCGAATGTCTGATTCTGACTGTGCGGTTGTAATTTCGCACACTGGAAATGATACGGACACGCTTGAAATCGCTGAGGCCTTAAAATCTAAACATGTGCCAATAATCGTTATCACAAGTTTTCCAAATTCACCTTTAGCTGAATACGGGAATGTAGACTTCTTCTCCATCTCTGAAGATTCTCGGTACCGTTCTGAGGCACTGCTATCACTAACCTCTCAATTGGCAATCAACGATTGCTTGTATATGCTAACGGCACAATATTTTGGCAAATCTGCAGAAACAGTTCTTGATGAAATTCGCTCGACTATTTCGAAAAAACATCCTGCGTAATTACATCAAAGTCTTTTTTTACCAAAACGACATTTACAATACCCATATAAAAGAAAGGTCAATCACAGAAATTTGTGATTGACCTTTCTTTTGCCGTCTTCATTGACGATAGTAAAGACTTTTACTATTTTGAATCCTCTTTATAAGATTTATCATATTTAGATCTGAAATATTTTTCAATTTCTTCAAGGGGTACCCCCTTTGTTTCAGGAACCCTTATATGAACAAACACTATTCCTAAAACACAGCATGCAGCGAATATATAAAAGGTATATGACATATTCCAATCCAGTAGTACTGGGGATAATAACCCAACAACGAAATTACCAATCCAAAGTATAAAAATGGTAATTCCAGTTCCAATACCACGGAACCTCTGTGGAAAGATTTCCGAATTAATCAACCAAGTAACAGGACCTAAAGTACCTTGGAAGAAAATAATGTAAATGTAAACAAGGATAACGATAGTGATACCTGCCCAGCTTGCGTTTGGCACTGTCGAGTGAATAATCCCGGCGATGACTAGCGTAGTTGCACAAATGACTAGTCCAGAATACTCCAATTTTTTACGACCCAGCCAGTCAATTGTGAACATTCCTAGAACCGCACCAACAACAGACAGTAGTCCATTACCGGTATTCAAAATGGCAGCAACCGTTGGATTAAATCCTGAATCTTGAATAATCTTGCCACCGTAATACATTATGGAGTTAATGCCTGCAAATTGCTGAATAATACCTAACATAGCCCCAGTGATAAGGATTTGTAGCACCCAGCGTGTCTGGAATAATTCTTTAAAGCTGGCCTGTTCGGCAGCTTCTTCCTTGTCAGCCTTGTCCTTGGCTTCAATTTCAGCCATTTCAGATGGTACTGATGCAGCAGAACGAATCTTCTTCAACACTTCAAGTGCCTTTGAGTTTTTGTTTTGCGATACTAACCATCTGGGTGATTCAGGCACAAGATACATCCCCAACCACAAAATAATTCCAGGAATGGTTCCAAGTCCAAGCATCCACCGCCAGATTGCAGCATTGCCTGCACCAAGTGGCGTCAAAGCAGCATTAACACCAAATGCAATAAACTGTCCAGAAACAATCATAACTTGAGCAGTCGTGACCATTTTACCTCGAAATTCAGATGGCGCGATTTCGGCAATATAAACAGGTACATTTGCAGAGGCCGAGCCAACTGCTAGACCCAGTAAAAATCTAAATATAATCAGCACAACAATACTGGTCGAGAAAGCACAACCAAGTGCACCAACCGCGAAGATGATTCCCAAGATGGTTAGAATTCGTTTACGGCCAATTTTATCGGCTAATGGTCCACCAAAGATTGCACCAAATGCTGCACCTAAGGTTAATCCTGAAGAAACAATCCCTTGTTGAAAGGATGTTAAATCAAGTTGTTGGGCTTTGGCCATGAACTGTAGAGACCCATTGACAATCCCGGTATCATATCCAAAAAGGAGTGAACCCATCGCAGAGATGAATGTAGCAGCCCATAAAAAGCCAACATGTGATTTTTGATCCTGACTTTGATCCATTATCGAGTCTTCTTTCTTATAGTAGGTTTAGATCATCCCTTTGGAATGTTGACCAGTTTTCCAGTATTAGCAGATTCCTGGCATGCTTTGGCAATCTTCAAAGCCCGTATGCCATCTTCTACCGTTACCTCGGGCTGTTCACCTTTAGCAATATTGCTAATAAAGTCTTGAACTTCATCCAGAAAGGCTTCATCGAAGCGGGCTCCAAAGCTTTGCAAAGATGGCTTAGATACACCATTTTCACTAAAAACCGTAACCCGATTAAGATCTGGATGTTCACCGACACGAAGCCAACCGTTAGAGCCCATCACTTCCAGTTCAACCTGATTGCCATGTGCGGCATGACGGCCACCAATTAAAGTGGCAATAACACCACCGTCCATCTTCAACTGAGCAACCCCAGTTTCAAATTCTCCAATATCCGCTAAATCAGGAGCGGCAATATTACTAGTTAATCCATATGCTTCGACTGGTTCCTGATGTGTAAACCATCGAATTAAATCAACATCGTGAATATTCATATCCACGAAAATACCGCCAGAGTCGGCCTCAGATGCAAATTTCTTGAAGCTTTCCATTCCGGATATTGGATCAATTCCGTAACCACGCATATAAATGATTTTGCCAATCTTGCCTTCATCAACTATCTTCTTTGCGTACTGATATGACTTGTCATAGCGGCGCATAAATCCACTTTGAAAAATCTGCTTAGGGTGTTGGTGAATGGTATCTGCCATTTTTTGAACTTCTTCAAGATCAAGTCCAAGTGGTTTTTCACAAAATACATGCAATCCCGCATTCATAGCATAAGTTGTCATTTCTGGATGGAATGGTGTCGGTGCAACGATAACAACAGCGTCTAAACTAGACTGATCAATCATTTCTTTATAGTCGAGAAATGTTTTTTCAATCCCAAGTTCAGCATGTGCCCACTGCAATTGATCTTTATCAAGGGCACATGCTGCAACAACATCAACACCTTGAATCTTCTCAGTTAAGTGACGTGCGTGCCTTGAACCTAAACGACCTAAACCAATAATTCCAACGCGAACTGGCTTTACCTGTTTTGCCATGGTTAATTCCTCCAAGAATTAATAACCTTAATTTTCAGCGTATAATGCTGGTGCTTCTGGGAAACTCAAATCTTGGGTAGCACCTTTATCGTTCAATGAAGTGATGGCAGCATCCGCAGTAACTGCAGCAATGTAACCATCCCATGCAGATGGACCAACTGGTGATTCTTCTTGTGAAACATGATCGATGAAGTCACGGAATTCGATATCGTAAGCACTTTCGAAACGAGCCTTCCAGTCTGTCAAAATGGCAGTGCTGTATTCAGCATTCAAACGAGTAGCAACTTGTGGTACCGTTGGCAATTCCAGAACCCCTTCTTCACCAATAACATCACATTTGATATCGTAACCGTACTGACAACGAACAAAGACTTCAATAATGATGTTAATGCCAGTCTTAGTTTCCATCATGACAATCATTGGGTCTTGAATCTTAGCATTTTGAACGTACTTAGTTTGCTTTGGACTAAAGACACGAATATTTGCATAGTCATCATTGATTAACCAGTGATCCAAATCAATTTCGTGAATTGCTGTTTCAATAATTGACCGACTTGAATCATATTCTTCCGGCTGAGTTTGGTTATAATGACGTTCGTCAATCATTAATGGCGCGCCAATTTTACCCTCATCAATCATTTGTTTCATTTGTACATATTCAGGTGCGTAGTGGCGCATGAATCCAACCTGCAACATCCGTTTGCCATATTTCTTTTCTTCGGCAATGATATCCAAACACTGTTTTGCATCTAAGGCCAATGGCTTTTCACAGAATGTGAACTTACCGGCTTTTAAAGCTGCCATTACGATTTCGTAGTGGGCTTCGTTATTCGCAGTACATACAACAACGTCAACATCTGGGTCGTTAACCAAATCATGATAATCCAAATAGTCATGAGCAGTTAACCCCTGTCGATCCAATTCTTTCTGTGCTTTGCCGGGTACAATATCACAAACAGCAGTGACATCCACGTTAGCAATAGTTTTCGTCAAACGGTGTAAGTGATCTGATCCAATAAAACCAATACCAACAATCCCTACTTTGGTAACATGTGTTTCAGCCATGATGTAGTCTCCTATTTTTTTAATTGATTTAGTTAAATTGAGAAATTAAATTATTATCAATGTATTTGCGAGCAATTTGAGCCATTTCTAGCGGATTAGCCTTGTCAGGATCCTGTTCAGCTTCAACAACAATCCAGCCCTTGTAGTTGTTTTCGACCAATTTCTTAAATACAGGCTTGAAATCCAAATCGCCATCACCAGGTACTGTGAACATCCCGTTCAAAAAGGCCTGCTGGAAAGTGAGTCCTTTTGCGCGTGAATCATCTTCTTGCTTTTTACGAACATCCTTGAAATGAACATGAACAACTCGATCAATATGGTCGTTTAATAGGCTCATGTAGTCTCCATCAGAAACATAAATATGTCCTGTATCGAAAAGCAGACCGACCTTGTCTGGATCCGTGTTCGCCATCAAGCGATCTGTTTCTTCTTTCGTTTGAATGCCAGTTCCCATGTGGTGATGATAGGCAACCTTAATCCCATACTTGGCAGCAATTTCACCGTAATGGTTTAACCCTTGGCAAACTTCATCCCATTCTTTATCTGTAAAATGTGGTTTGTCCGTGAAAATATTAGCTGTATCAGATCTTTGAATCGTATACGTTTGTTCAGAGACAACAGCAACTGGGGCATTAACCGCTTTCAAAAATTGACAGTGTTTTTCAAAGGCTTCACTCGCCTTTTCAATACCGTCACGAATGATATAACTACTGAACCACTGACCGGCAATGTGTAGATTGCGTAATTTAAGTTCGTAGTTCAACTTTTCTGGTGCTGGGAAGAAGCCACCCACTTCGGTGCCATCAAACCCTGCGACAACAATGTCGCTTAATAATTGCTGAAGATTGTTTTCTTTTCCGATTGATGGAATATCATCATTCCGCCAACCAATAGGAGCAATGCCCCACTTAATGTCATTTTTAACATCTGATGCCATAACTATTGCCTCCGTTTTATATGTCTTGAACTGAAACAACTGCGCCTGTATCTAATGACTTCTTTGCTGCTTGAGCTAATCGAATTGCACGAATGCCATCTTCAAATGTGCATTGGACTTCATGTTCTCCGCGAACCGCGCCAAAGAATGACTCAAGTTCTCTTTTGTATGCGTCCATATAACGCTGCAGGAAGAAAAACATTGGTTTATCACCTTCGACGTTATCCTTTGACGAATAAGTCGTCGTCGAATCTATCACATTATCGGCGTGTGCCATGCCCTTTGAGCCAAACAATTCAATGCGTTGATCATATCCGTAAACAGCCTGTCGACTATTATCGATCACGCCCATCATGCCATTCTTAAACATTAACGTAATGATGGCAGTGTCAATGTCTCCGGCCTTGCCAATCTCGTCATTAATCATGACGTTGCCAGTTACAAACACGCGATCAACTTCTTCGCCAGTGATGAATCGTGCTATGTCAAAGTCATGAATCGTCATGTCCATGAAAATACCGCCAGAGTGACGAACATAATCCATCGAAGGTGGTTCCGGATCACGAGAAGTAATCTTTAATACCTGCTCATTTCCAAGACTGCCGTCTCTTCTATAATCGACTATCCGATCAAAATTTTTATCAAACCGACGATTAAATCCGACTTCGAATTTAACGCCGGCTTTTTTGACAGCATCTAATGCTTTTAAAATTTCAGCATCGTCAAATCCGACCGGCTTTTCACAAAAAATATCTTTACCCGCCTTAGCTGCATCAATAGTCATTTGTGGATGTAAATCCGTGGGTGTACATATCAAGACCGCTTGAATATCAGAATCATCTAATACTTCGTGATAATCCTTGACCACCTTTTTCACCGAATATTTTTCGACCCAGTCATCCTTAGCAACAATGTCGCAAATTGATTTAATTTCGACATTGTCAATCTGCTTTAAATTTTTGAAATGAACATTTCCAATACGACCCATACCGATAATTCCAATTGTGATTTTTTTGTCATTGTTCATGTGAATACCTCCTTTCATGTTATGGTATGAAGCATTTTGTAACTGAGCAAATGCTTGTGAAAATATATTTAGCTATACCGTTTACGCATCGTTTTATGGTTCTCAGCTACCAGCTTCATCTGACGTCATAATAGCATGATAAAGGCTTTTGTCAACAGTTCCTTTTATTTTAAAGTCAAAAAAGAAAGCGTTTTACTTTGATGTGTTGACAATCACAAGCACTCGTGAAATAATTCAAATCGAAGTTAAATTATCTTCTTGTGCGCACAATCACTTTGTGAAGATGATGTCCTTGATAAGGCCGTTACAGCGTTCCGGCTTGCACAAAGATGTCGATTTCATATCATAATTTGCTCAAAAAAAATGACGGTTCAACAGTTGAATCGTCTACAAATTTATTTTTTCTGGAGGTGGCTATTTTGAACGATGATTCAACTGGTCTTGAAGCTTCAGATGTGCAGTCAAAAGTGCCAATTAACACAAAAGCTTCAAAAAACCTACGTCGTATCGCCATCATCTCAACTCTCGGTGGACTGTTGTTCGGAGTCGATACCGGAGTCATTAATGGTGCACTTTCCTATATGTCGTCACCTAAGGAACTAAATTTAACGCCAACTGACGAAGGTTTGGTCACGAGTGGCATTACATTAGGTGCAGCTATCGGCGCTATTGCGGCAGGACGTCTAGCAGATAAATTCGGTAGAAAGCGGGTCCTTCTTTATCTCTCATTTGTTTTCTTTGTCGCAACTGCTATCTGTTCCATCGCACCTAATGCCCTTATTCTTATCATTTTCCGGTTCTTATTAGGATTGGCCGTCGGTGGGGCATCCGTCATCGTGCCGACATTTTTATCGGAAATGTCGACGCCTGCCATTCGCGGACGATTGGTTACGCAAAACGAACTAATGATAACTGGCGGTCAATTACTTGCCTTCATCGTTAACGCAGCGTTAGGTTCTATTTTTACAAATGTTTCCAATATCTGGCGCTATATGATCGCTTTTGGCATGGTTCCGGCTGTCTTACTTTTCTTCGGGATGTTAACTGTACCTGAATCGCCCCGCTGGTTAACCATGCAAGGTCGAACAAAGGAAGCGTTGTCTACGTTAACCGAAATTCGACCGGACAAGGCCAGCTCCGAAAGAGAAATTCAACAAATCAAGGATACTTTAGCGCAGGAAAAAGAAACTGCTCAAGCTCGTTTTCGCGACTTAGGTAAGCCATGGATTCGTCGTTTAGTCCTAATTGGTATCGGTCTAGGTGTTATGCAACAAATTATTGGAATCAACATCATGATGTACTACGGAACGACGATTCTCATGAAAGCTGGTTTTGGTCATAGTGCCGCACTAATCGCTAACATCTCTAATGGCTTGGTTTCAGTGGTAGCAACCTACATTGGCATGCGTATGATGAATCGAGTCAATCGTCGACGAATGCTTTTAACAGGAATCACGGGAACCAGCATTTCACTGGTCTTAATCGCGATTGTATCGGCTACGCTTAGTCATTCGTCACTGCTGCCCTTCTTTGTAATTCTTTTGACCATGTCGTTTCTCGGTTTTTTCCAAGGATGCATTTCGCCCACAACTTGGTTGTTGCTTTCAGAAATCTTTCCTCAAAATTTGCGTGGTCTCGGCATGGGCGTATCAACATTCTTCCTTTGGTTCTCAAACTTTTTAGTTGGGTTCTTTTTCCCAATATTGATGTCAGCCATTGGATTATCTCTCACCTTTGTAGTCTTCGTTGGTTGCAACATTCTATCGTTCATCTTCGCTTACAAATTTGCTCCAGAAACACGAGGCAAATCTCTCGAACAAATCCAACTGGAATTTAAATATGGCGATGATTCAGGAGTTAATCCCGAATCAAAATAATAATGCATAAAGGATGGTTTTAAATTATGAGTATGAAACGTATTAACGTCGGTATTATCGGTCTTGGTCGTGCAGGTCAAATGCACTTACACAATCTAATGACGATTCCTGAAATTCATATTGTTCAGGTTGCAGATGTTTTTATCGAAAAGATCTCAACTGAATTAAACGATCTCGGGATTACAAATCGAACTCGCGACTATCACGACATTTTGAACAATCCCGATATTGACACCGTTTTTGTCTTTACTTCTACGGATACTCACGAAGAAATTGTGACGGCCGCAGCAAACGCAGGTAAAAATATTTTCTGCGAAAAGCCACTGAGCATGAACACCGTTGAAGAAGCCAGCGTTAACGTTCTTCGAGCCGTCAAAAAAAACCACGTTAAGTTGCAAATGGGTTTTAACCGTCGAATGGATCCTCAGTTCCGCAATATTTTTGAAAATGTTCGACAAGGAGAAATCGGAACACCACAAGTCGTTAAAATAACTTCGCGGGACCCTGACTTATTACCTCATGATCTCATTCAGCGAATCGGCGGACTTTTATTTGATTTCACCATGCATGACTTTGACATGGCTCGATACATGATGAACAGCAACATTGCCGAAGTTTACGCAAAGGGTGGCACCTTAATCGATCCCACACTCAAGGATATCAACGATATTGACACATTAGCGCTCGTTTTGCAGTTTGAAAACGGCGCATACGGCGTTATTGATAATAGTCGTCGTGCCGTCTACGGTTATGATCAACGTGTTGAAGTATTCGGATCTGAAGGAATGTTAAAAGCAGAAAACGTTAGTGAAAGCACTGTCGAACTGTACACTGATAAAAACAAGATTATGAAAAAGCCTCTACCGATGTTTGTTCAACGCTATCGTAATGCTTACATTAACGAAATGAAGGCATTTGTTAATTCAATTCTAAACGATGAACCCGTCGTTGCCTCCGGACAAGATGTCATCATGGCGCAACGTGCGGCCATTGCAGCTCAGAAGTCCTTAGAAACAGGTCTCCCACAAAAGGTGGACACGAACTTTTCATTAGATTAGGAGGTCAGTATGTTATCAATTGATGAGATTCTTAAACAGGAAGATGCCGCAACATTAGATCACTTCGGTTTAAAAGATGTTGATCGATTAGTTGAGAAATTAAAAACCATTGGTGGAGATGATTTTCAACGCGTATGCATTCTAATTACAAAGAATGACCGTGAAGTTTATTTCCATGCCGGCACGAGCACAACCAATGAAAACAATATTTGGATTGAGAAAAAAGCCAATGTTGTGAATGCTTACGAGCATAGTTCGCTACTAGAAAAAGCAATCTATGCTGATAATCCAGATAATTACTACCAATCAAACGGACTTAGCCCCAAGGATTACGCAATCGTTGGTGGTGGTTTTCCAATCTGCGTTCAAGGCACTGGTATTGTAGGCACATTAATCGTCTCTGGCTTAACTGATGAGGGCGATCACGATTTGGCATATAAGGCATTGTCTGCCTTAAAGCAGTCATAAAAATAGTAGATTCCTTTGCCAAGGAGGTTATCAAAGATGAAAGCATTCGGCTTCAATCAATACGGCGATGCCAACGTCATGGAAGAATTGGAAATGCCAATGCCCACGATTTCGGCCAATGAAGTATTAGTAAAAAACGAAGCTTTTGCAATCAATGCATTTGACGTAGCTGTACGAAGCGGACGATTCAAAAATTCCGTTACTCTTCTATTCCCAACAATTTTAGGGACAGACGCGGTCGGACGCATTACTGCTGTTGGTAATAATGTTTCTGATTATCACATTGGCGATGAAATCATTGCACATGCTGGTACAGGCACCTACGCTGAATATTTCAAAGTTTCAAGTGCTAACATCGGTTTACGACCTGCTGAGTATGATCGAAACGAAGCAGCAGGACTCCCCCTTTCAGGAATCACTGCATACAACGTTCTCGTTCATATCGCTCAAGTGCGTCCAGGTCAAACAATCGTAGTTCTAGGTGCAGCAGGTGGCGTCGGATCAATGATTGTTCAAATGGCCAAAGCACTAGGACTATACGTCATCGGTACAGATGTCAATACAGCAAAAGAAACAGTGCTAAAACTCGGAGCAAATGAATTTGGTGCCTACGATACTGAGCATGTCGGACAAAAGTTCAACTCCGTAGCCGACATTGTTGTTGATGCCACAAACGGTGGCACTGGTGCCAAAGCTGGTGTCCCTATCGTTAAACCGAGGGGAATCTATGTATCCTTAACAACACTTCCCAACGATACAACGCAAAAACCAGATGCTTCATACCGCCAAATGATTCCCAAGAAAGATTATTTAGACAGCGACGCCTTTGCCGCCATATCTTTAATGATTAGAAATAATCAGCTTCACGTCAGCATCGGCAAGATGGAGTCTTTCACTCTTTTAGGTATTCGAAACGGGCAAAACCTCGTTTCAAACGGAAATCCTGATGGAAAGGTCATCGTGACGTTATAAAAATAACCGTTCAAGAGCCTATTTTTAGGCATTTGAACGGTTATTCTTTAATTATCAAACGACTCCAAGCTAGAAATAACTAAATGAGCAAACTTCTCCCTGTTTATATGAAAAAGTACGTTAGCGTTCTTTTTACGGTGCGTCATATTGTAGTAATCAATAATTGTCTCACCGGACGTTAACTCTCCCTTAGTCTCAATTTCAACGTTGCAGACACGACCTTCAAACATATCTGGATCAATCAGCCACGCAATAGTGCATGGATCGTATAGTGGCAACCCCTTAAATCCCCAACGATCCTGACCAAAAGCAATGCCGTAATAAGCAACTAATCCAGAAACTGCTTCACCAACTGGGTTTGTAATCTTGTTAATTTTTTTGACATCTTCATCGAGTAGTTGCGCTTCAAAAGCAACATTCAAGGGTGCTAAAACAATTGGCACACCAGAATCAAAGACGATTTTTGCGGCCTCAGGGTCCACCAGAATATTAAATTCTGTAGTAGGCTCCCAGTTTCCGAGACCCATACCGCCACCCATAATGACGATTTGTTTAATTGAATTGACCAACTCAGGATGGACGGATAAAAATAGTGCGATATTGGTGCATGGCCCAGTAACCACAATTGTTACTGGATCATCCTGCTCTTGTAAAACCCTCGCGATTAGTTCCGTTGCCGGTACATTTTGTGCAAAAAAATCTGGATGCGGCAAATCTGCACCATCCAAACCAGTAACACCATGCATGCTAACACCAGTGATCAAGTCACGCATCAAAGGCTTTTTATCACCCGATGCTACTGGAATATCTTGACGTTTCATCAAAGTCAGCAACGACATAGCGTTGGTCAATGTCCGCCCAGGCGTTTGGTTACCCGCAGAGGTCGTAACAGCCAACAACTCAATATTGGGGTTTGCTACTGCGATCATCATTGCGATTGCATCATCATGACCAGGGTCACAATCCAGAATAATTTTTTCCAAAACAAGGCCTCCAACTTTTCCACTAACAATATCACTTTTCAATTGTGGAAAATGTACTTTAATCCACATTTACATTACATGTTTTATTCAAGAAAGGACACCATTATGCAAATCATTAACTGCGAATTTCATATCAAACATGATCAAGAATTGTTAACACAGTTTAAAAAGGCTGCCTTAGTTGAAATTGACCACGCTAGAAAAGACCGAGGCAATATATCATTTAGTTTGTTCCAGGATGTTGAAAACCAGTATGAGCTTCAAATGATCGAAGCCTGGGATAGCGAATCCTCTATTGAATTACATGCTAACTCTGGGCACAATCAACAATTTAATCGTGAATTGTCAAATCTTGTTACACACTTGCCTGCTGTTCATCAGTATGTTTCCGATGAGAACTAAATTTTATGTTAGGCCTAATCGTATGTTCGTAAAATCACTGAATGAATACTGTTGGCCTGGCCATGACGCAATCTCCATTTTCAAATACTGAATTGCTCCCTCGTATTTATTTCATGCTAGATTTATCACAAAACGCGTGGAGGAAGTGCGGACATGGCAACTTCAAACGTACAATTAGTGATTTTTGGCGGGACGGGGGACCTGACAACACGGATGCTGATGCCGTCGCTGCTGGGACTATTTGATACTGGGAAACTTGCGAACTTTGCGGTACTGATTCTGTCGAATCGGAATTTTACAGACGATGATTATCGGGAGTTCATTCGACCCTTTTTGCGACGGTCAACGAAACCAGACATTCCCGGATTTTTACAACATATCTTCTATCAAACGATGGATGTGACAAAAGCTACCGATTATACGGCAGCTGCTACCAAGTCACACGATATCGACAAGCAGTTTGATCTCGGCGGCAACCGCATCTTTTACTTTGCCGTTGCGCCGCGCTTGTTTAGCCCAATCATTGCCAGCCTGCCAGATAGTGGTTTTCTGGCCCGTCCAGGATATAAACGCGTCGTCATCGAAAAAACGTTTGGTCAGGACTATCCCAGTGCCAAGGCGTTAAATGAACAATTGAATCATCTCTTTCACGAGGACCAGATTTTTCGGATTGACCACTACCTCGAGAAACGAATGGTGCAGAACATTATGTTGACGCGGTTTGGCAATGGTCTAACCGAGGGCATCTGGAACAGCCACTTCATCGACAATGTTCAGGTAACGCTGAGTGAAACGGTCGGGCTTGAAAACCGAGCCGGTTACTATGATCAGATGGGGGCAACCCGCGATATGACGCAGAATCATATTTTCCAACTGATTAGTTTGTTAGCGATGGACCAGCCCATCTCGCTTCGACAAGAGGACGTGACGGAGGCCAAGGTAGCCGCATTACGCATGTTGAAGACGCCGGACTTGCAGCAAGTTGATCAACAATTCGTGCTGGGTCAGTATCTTGGCAACCAGCAGGAACCCGCCTATCTCGACGAGGAGCGCATCCCCAAGACTTCACGAACGGAAACGTTTGTCGCCGGTGAACTGAACTTTAACAGCTACCGTTGGGATGGCGTGCCCTTTTACTTCCGAACAGGCAAACGTTTGGCAACGAAAACGACACGGATTGACGTGGTGTTCAAAGCCCCACAGCTCAAACTATTTGAGGAACATCATCAAGTGATTGACCACTTGGCGCCAAACATCCTGACGATCCTCATTGATCCCGATGAAGGATTGTCGATGCAACTCAACACGCGGGACAGTGACGAAGAAACGTTTGGCTCGACCAACGCGATTCTTGCCAACACGCAACCAGCAACTGGATTCGAGACTCCGGAAGCGTACGAATCGCTGCTGAGCGACATTATCGATGGCAATACGGAAAACTTCCCACAGTGGCGTGAAATCGCCGTTGCCTGGCAGTTTATCGACGCGCTTCGAGCAGGCTGGCAAAAGACCTCACCGATTATTCACCAGTACCCATTAGGCAGCATGGGACCGGAGCAAGCCGACGAATTGTTAACACGGACTGGACGCTACTGGGCGTTTGACCCGACTAAATAGAGACAAATAAAACCTTCACAGAATTTCATCTGCGAAGGTTTTTTACGTTCACTCAAGCTTTAGACTGTTCGACTTTCAGGTAAATCCGTTCGGCACCCGCTTTAATCCACGTTTCCAGCCGGTGACCTTCAATCGCGAAGCCAAACGCCAGCGCCCATCCGAGTACATACGTCACGGCGACGCGAGCGCCCAGTGCATTGTTGCTCTGCCAGCCGAATAGTCGTTCACCCTGCCACAATAGGTTCATCCAAAACACGTTGCCCAGAAAGGCGCGGTATGCATAGACGGCAAGAAAGTGAACTGTGGGCAACAACTGAGATTGCCGTTTGATCAGCCACAACGCCAGCGCAATAATGAGGACAATTGCACTCAGCGCGTAAACTACTCCTGCCGGTTTCAAATAAGGCGCATTAGCAAATGTCAGTCCGCCATTGAAACTTTTCAACTCAACATTATTGCGCCACCAGGACCAAATCAGAGTAATGGCGGCGACCCACCACCAACGCGTCAGCAGCGGTATCAGCTGGTCACGGAACACCCAGAGCAGAATCCCAGCAATGGCGTACAGGATAAAGCTGATAAACACGCGATCCAGCAGGTACCAGTCGTTTGCACGCGGGCCGTTGAAGACTTCCACATCGTAAATAGCGACCCACCAAACGTAACCAACTAGGGTGACCAAACTCACCGCTACACCTCGTCCAGAATGACCGGTCAGCCATCGAGTTAAGCCGACGAACAGTGGCATCAGCACGATGAATTGCAACATCATCGTGTTGTACCACAGATGTGGCGCCGCGTTACCGTTCACAAACTGCCAATTGAAACTCACTAGACCGTCGAAGCGTTCCCGTTGTTGCAGACTCGGCATTAAGACTAGATAAGCCAACGTCCACCAAATGGTTGGCGTAAACAAGGCTGTCCACTGCTTCTGTAAATAAGGCAGATAATCGCCATGCAAAGTTCGCAGTGAGGTCGTTCGAACCGTTGTGTAGAGGATTCCGAAAATAAAGGCAGGGGCGGTGAACTTAACGGCATTGTACCAACCGATAATCCAAGATTGCTGAGCAGTACTTGGGCCAACGTCGAGGGCGAATCCGAGGACCGTTTGTAACATCACTGCGGTGCAGGCAAACACTTTCAAGAAGTCGCCAACATCTGTGCGATTCGGATCATTTTCTTCATTAACCTCTGCCACGATTCGTCCTCCTTTCAGTAAATTCATTACTAACTAGTTTACACGTCTGCCGATTCGATAGCACCCCATCACGTGGACTTCGCCGTGTAAGTGCGACTTTTTAACGTTAACTTAATCCACGAACCAATATGGTCGCAAATAGCTGTAAGACCAGTCGTTCATCGCTTTCCATCTTAGTCTTCTAATAGACCAATGAAGCACTAACCCTTGAAATTAACGATAACTTTTTGTATGTTAGACGATAATTTAAGCAATTAACGTCCTAGGAGGTCTCTATGACAAACATCGAATCAACTAAGGATCAACCTCAACCCAACAAGGTCATCAGTGTGACCTTAAAAACACTGATGTCGTTCTTCGGCATTGCCATCTTATCGCTCGGGACTACATTCTTGCGCGAAGGCCAAGTCGGTTTAGATCCCTTCACCGCTTTAAACACCGGCATGGCGAACAAATTTGGCCTCAGTTTAGGTACATATCAATTGGCTGCTAACGTGGTCATTTTCGTTTTCATCGTTTTACTTGACCGCAAGAAGATCGGGATTGGGACCGTGCTGAACATGGTACTGGTCGGTTATGAAATTCAGTGGTTCTCCGCCATCTATAAATCGATTTTACCGTCGACTGTTAACCTGTTTACGATTTTGGCGGATGCCATTATTGGTCTGTTGCTATTTACGTTAGGCGCTTCTCTATACATGACCGCCGACCTTGGGGTTGCCCCTTATGATGCGATTGCACCAATTGCGTCGGACCGTTTGCACATTCAATACCGCATCGTCCGGATTGTTCAAGATGTCCTCTTCATGCTCGCAGCGCTTTTAGCTGGCGGCCCAGTCGGCATCGCAACGATCATCGTCGCCTTCTTTACTGGCCCACTGATTACTTATTGGAACACTCATGTCAGTCAACACGCTGTCACCAGCATCGACCGGTTTAGCACGCAACCAAGTTTCAAGGGTGTCGGCACTGAAATCGTTGAGTTAGGCCGCGTCAGTTACGGCGCTGTCTCTCACGCCTACAAAATGACCGTCCACACCCAACAACGGTTATCCGGTTACTCAAATGCAGAGTTGGCTGGCCGTTTGAACGTCACTAAGAAGAATTTGGACAACGCCAAGCAAATTTACGACAACATGTCGGCACAGTATGAAATGCTGAAGAATGAAGCTAAACGGCGACATGATAACAATGACGAAACTAAATGAGCTATAAAAGGAAAAAGCAACTATCTATGATGGTTGCTTTTTCCTTTAAACATATATAAATTTTGTTTACAGCTTTTTTCGTGAGTCGAAATAGTTTTTTGAATTTCTTCTCAAAGGAACAATTCGGCCAGCAGTATCAGCAACAAATTTGTTAATAAAACTCGTCTCTATACCTAAACTTTCCTCAAAGTATTCTTGTTTAATTCCCTTTTTACTTAATAACTTGTTCAGAAAATCAGGATTCGCATTCACTTGCGCCTCAACAATAGCTCTTATTCTGCCTGGTCGTACGTAGGGAATTTTGTTTTCTTCAGGTTCTCTCTTTCGATATTTTTTCCTAGCCATGGAGGCAAAGAAATATCTTTCCTGTGTGCCGTTAAGGATCCCCAGTCGTGTAGCTCTCACACCGATTGCAGCTAGTGATACATTTAGCTTTACCTTGATAGGTAAATACTGGTCAGGAATGGTTGGCCGAACAACAACCGTTTTTATCAAAGATTCTAGTAGATCCGCAGGCATTAGCATGGCCGCAGCAAAATCATTGGCCTCTTGTTCTGCTTTTCGGTATTCCTTTGGTGCCTCCATAGAGAAGTTCCAATCGCGATGCATCAACAAATGTCCCAGTTCATGCGCCAAATCAAAATTACGCCTTGTTCCTGAGAATTTTCCATTCTCTAAAACGATGAATGGAACGTCATCTTGGGACCAACTACTGTATGCGTCAATATCCTCGTGTAAATTCCGTTCGATTACAAATACGCCCGCATTTTCAATGCTTTCCATCAGATTCGAATTCTTATTGTTAATGCCAAGTTTAACTCGTGCCATGTCAGCAATTTGATCAATAGTTACCTCAGCATCACGTCTTAACTGAACCGTCGCTTTTTGCAATTGCTTTATATTTTCATTCGGAAACGAAACGTTAGTTGTCAGACTATCAAGTAAATCAGAAGCTCTATTTAAAAAGGCCAGTTCATTCCTACTCTTTTTAGCAGAAGACCTCAAATTAGCCCGATATGCCACATGGCGCTCATCAAATCTTTGAGCAATCAAATTCTTTTCTTGAAAATATTTGACCGAGACTCCAAACAAGGTTGTTAATTGTACTAATATCTGAAATCTTGGAACAATTTCGCCTACTTCATACTGCCACACGGTCTGTTCACTAACTTCCAAGTGGTCAGCCAAATCGTGTCGTGACCAGCCGTTGGCCTCTCTAATGTCTCGTAGCCTCAATCCATTAAAAGTCACTGACATGATTGTTTCACCTCAATCTAATCCTTTGTTTTTTTAGTTATGCGTTCTCACCGGACCGAGTTTGGGTGATTTTTACAGGATAACTTTCACTTTGTGGAATAACGATATCGTGGTTCACGGCCTCTTTTTCATCCTCCGTCAGCCTACCAAACTGACTTGCAATAATAAGTCCAGACAAGTCCTGAATCAATTCTAAACTCTGTAAACGTGGATTCATCATGTACAATACCGCTTTGTCAATTTCACGTTGTTCATTCATAGAGTATGAAAAAATATAGAATTTGCTGAATTTTTGCTTAAGCGTTCCATCTTCTAACACTCGAGTAACGTCCGTGTCGATGTCCTCAAGAGTTAATCCAAGATCCAGCTGTTCGACAACTCGTGATTCTTTGTCATCGAAATACTTGGCATTAATAGTGCCTAATCTCAAACTGTTTTTGTTAATGAGATGCTTAGTGTCCATTTTAAAACCATGTTCAATATTTGACGAACGTGTAGGGCGAACAATGATCATTGAGTTATCTTCTGGCTTTGTTTGAAATTGCAAATACTGCCAAGTATAACCTGCCACAGCTTGGTTATAAATCATACCAGCTTGAGGATTATCAGTTATTTCATTGGCAATAGCCGTATCGACAAAATTGCCTCTTGCCCAACTCAAGCCTTGACTGACAATTAACTGTTCATTTTCACGAATACGCATTTGTGCATAATTTTGGTTACCAATTAATGCGCCGTCAACTAATATATGTGCGCACTCGCTAGAAATAAAATAGTCTTCAACGTTCCCTTTTAACCCCATCATTATCGCCTCCATATATTTCACTTTATTGTACATTTTTTTAAAGTGAAAGAAAACGAAAAGATGATAATACTACACCCGCCGATAGATTATTCTTTCGGTGCCAACCATGCCGCTTCCAGAATGTCTAAAATTGTTTCCAATGGCACTTGAATCGGATCGACAATCTTGTCACGAACTGACTTAGCGTACCGAACCAGCGTATCAAACGCAATGGCCATCAGCACATATGGGTCAGTATCCCGCACGATGCCATCAGCTATTCCTCGCTTAACTAACACTGTCACCCGGTCAAAGTCCATCTCGGCTTCTTCTGCTGAAATATCAATCTGAGCAAAAATTGGGGAGTTCTCGTATTGTGTGATGACATCCATCGCAACAGGATTTTCAATGGCAAATTGATAAATAATTCGTGCATATAACTTCATATTAGCAATTGCCCCTGGCTGTTCGCTGAAATGATCGCGCATATAATCGCTCATTTTGTTTTTTTGCGCCAAGAATACCTGTTTGAGTAAATCATCCTTGTTCTTAAAGTACAAATAAATATTCGATTGTGAGATGCCGATGCGCTTGGCCACCTTCCCCATGGCGATGCTGGAAATGCCTTCCTCAATCACCATGTGCGCCACGACATCAATAATTTCCTGTGGCCGTTGTTCATTCTTTGTTCGCATGCATTACATTATAAAAGAATGGTTGTTCCTCGTCAATTTATTATTTATTTTGATTTTATTGTTGACAAAGAACGTTCGTTCTTTTATATTGGTCACATGCTCATCGCGAATGATTTTTTATTTTAAATCTAAAAAGAACAATCATTCTTCAAACGAAATTAACGTTGACACCATCACTGCTGTTCGTTTGAACATCAAAAAGGAGAACTTCATTATGACTAAATCTGTTGCTTTAATTACTGGTGCTTCATCAGGCATGGGCAAGGCCGCTGCCATTCAATTCAATAACGCTGGCTACACGGTTTACGCTGGTGCCCGTCACACGGAACCTATGGCTGAACTGGAACAACAAGGCATCCACACCATGAAATTAGATGTCACGGACCACGACTCCAACAAGGCGTTTGTCGATGCCGCATTGGAAAACGAAGGCCGCATTGACGTGCTGATCAACAACGCCGGTTATGGTTCCATGGGCGCCGTTGAAGACGTCGACCAAGCTGAGGCCAAACGTCAATTCGACGTAAATGTCTTCGGCGCCGCTGATTTGATTCAACTCGTTTTACCAACAATGCGTGCCCAACATGCCGGCAAAATTTTGAACAATTCTTCTATCGGTGGCCAAATGTACTCACCACTTGGTGGCTGGTACTACGCTTCCAAACACGCTTTGGAGGCCTTGAGCGACTCCCTTCGTTTGGAAGTCAAAGACTTCGGCATTGACGTCATCATCATCGAACCAGGTGGCACGAAAACAAACTGGCAACAGATTGCTGCAGATCATATGTTGGAAGCAACGCCAAAAGAGTCTCCTTACCGTCAGATGGTTGAAATTTACGCTAACGCCAGCATGAACTTCAGCGCCACAGCGGATGATATCGCCCACCTGATGTTCAAAGCGGCTACGACCGTTAATCCAAAAACACGCTATCAGTTATCTTGGGGTGATCGAGCCGTCGTCATCGCCGTTCGCAAGTTTTCGTACAAGACTATCGACCGCGGCATCCGGTTCGCAATGCGAATTGCTGAACGAAATTTGACGAAGAAGGAAGACGCTACAAGTAACGAACAATTTAATTAAAAACAGACAAGGCCTCGCAAGTAGTTAATAAATTTGCGAGACCTTGTCTGTTTATTTAAAAAAGTATGAATTAGCGTTCTTTATAGATTACACGATTGTAACTTTGACTTCTTTCCCAACACTCTTGGCTATTTGTTCCAAAGTTTCCAGTCGAGGGTTCATATTGCCGTTCTCAATACGAGCAATTGTTGACTGTGATCGTCCTGCCCGTTTAGCTAACTTCGCCTGACTCAGACCCAGACTCTTTCGTAAATTGTAAATTTGCATAGCAGCCTGACCTTCCTTTTCCGCCTTCTCGTATCCCTTTACGAATTCAGGATCCTTCATACTTTCCTTTAAAAGGTCATCGAACTTTTTAAATTCCATTCTATCACTGTCCTTTCATCTGTTTTAAATACTCATCACGAATTCTTTTAGCATGGTTAATTTCACGCTGTGGTGTCCGCTGCGTCTTTTTCGTAAATCCATGTGTTATTACGTAATCATTTCCAACTATCTGAAAGTAAATTGCCCGTTGGATATTGGAAGATTGTCGAGAACGTATTTCATAAAGATTCTTATCTAACTTTTTAACCCATTTTTGTTGAATAGCTATTCTCATTCCAAGAGTCTTTACCTGCTGGATTGTTCAAGCTAACTTTGCCTTATCAGCCGGACGCAATGCATTATAAAACGCTTCGAATTCTGACGAATATATAAATTTGTCCCCATTTTTTATGCATTCATAATAGCGTAATCGCTATTATTTTGCTATTGATTTAACTTATGTAATTAGCACCCTTTAGACCTTTTCTTTTGAATACTTCAACTGATCATAACGCAGGCCACAGTCACCCAAATTCTATGCGTAATAAAAATCGGCCACTGTAAAGGTAGAAACTCTCCTTCGCAGTGACCGATTTTGGATGTTATTTAATCCTTTTAATATTACAATGCAAACGCGTTCACAGACCCTGGCCTCTGTGCATAAGCTGTAAGCCGAACTATTCGGAAAACCACCGAATAATTCTTCTTACTTCTTATTGCTCGAGGCCAAAACGGGTCTGTTCACGCTCTTCTCTTTTACCACAAATACTCAACTGGATTCTTAATGTACTTGTTGTAAACATCGTTGACGATGAGCATCTGGTCATGCGTCAATGCGGGCGCATCAGCGGCGCTCACGTTGCGGTCAATTTGCTGTGGGTTGGATGCACCAGGGATAACCGTGGAAACAGCATCGAACATCAAGATCCACCGCAAAGCCGTTTGGGCCAAGTTGTCTGAACCCAACCGTTCTTTCAATTCATCAGCAGCCTTCACACCAGTCATGTAGTCCACGCCGGAGAATGTTTCACCCTTATCAAAGGCGGAACCGTCACGGTTGTATGAACGGTGGTCGTTCTTACCAAACTTGGTGTCGGCCGTGTACTTGCCGGATAGCAAGCCGGAAGCCAGTGGTACTCGTGCCAAGATGCCGACGTTTTGTTCCTTAGCCAGTTTGAAGAACAAATCTGCTGGACGTAAACGGAACATGTTGAAGATAATTTCGACAGTTGAAATGTTGTAGCTCAATGCCTTAATGGCTTCTTCAACCTTTTCCACACTAACCCCGTAGTTTTGGATCTTGCCGGCCTTTTTCAAGTTGTCCAATTCGAACCAGACTTCTGGATTGTAGTAAACGGCAGTTGGTGGGCAATGTAACAGAACGTTGTCCAAGCTGTCGACACCCATGTTGGTCAAACATTCATCCACGAACTTTTCGATGTTTTCTTTGGTGTATCCTTCAGCAACATGCGGATCGAGTTTGCGACCAATTTTAGTTGACACGTGAACCTTGTCTTCTTTACCCTTCAAGAACTTACCGATGGCCTTTTCGCTGGCACCATCCTGATAAATATCAGCGGTGTCAAAGAAGTTAACGCCGGCGTCATAAGCGGCTTCCAACGTGTCCAAAGCATCTTTTTCGCTAAACGGATCGCCCCATTTACCGCCGAGTTGCCAGGTTCCTAACGAAACTTCGCTGACTTTAAAGCCAGTTTTACCTAACGTACGATATTGCATAGTTTGTGTCTCCCCCTAAGCTATTTTTCACATCAACTTTATCATAATTCTCTGGCATCGAATGTCAGATTTCTCATAGTCACTGACGATTACATGTTCAAACGGTCACCACATTAATCGCCCACAGATTCTAGTGTAGCAGTCTGTCGCTGGATGAAAAGTACGCACCTGAATGTAACTACGACTTACTGAGACTGCTTCGGCATTTTATACCGTTCATAATGCGTTTGGCCTCGCAGTTTATGAACCTCAAATATTGCGGTTAGTATGTTTGTCTGACCATAATGTAAATTGCTTAACCAGTTTAGCAACTCATCCCCGTCACGTTTGGCCTGCGGATAGTCATCATATAAATCAACTAAAACTCGTGCCAATCGTCGTAACACCGTCGCCTCCATGTTTTGATCAAACAGTGATTCTTTCCGCATTTGATCAACCACTTCATGAGCCAGTGAATAACGATGTTCGAGTAATAACGTTTGAAGCCAATCTAAATAGGCGTTTGCCAGACCACTTGCCAGATTATTTTCCTGGTCGTACAACTTTTCAAAACGGTGGTAGGTGTTCACAATTTCGTTGAAAATATACTGTTCATGTTGCGGTGACTTAACGCGAAATAATGACAACAGAATGTCCGCTGTTTTGGCATCCGTTAACGTCCACGACTTCAAATTCATGAAATAGGCCCACAACTCATCAATGGGTGTCGTACTCATTTTTAGCGAATGATTGCTGGTAATGTACACCAGTGCATATGCCAAAATCGCGTTGAACCGTTGCAACTGATCATTACTGTGACGATACTGCTCGTAAATCGCCATCAGCTCATCAAGTTGCCAATGATTATACAGTTCCTGAATGTGATGATGTAATTGATCTGGCTCGCTTGCTTGATAACCACGATAAATAAACATAAATTCCGCCATCGTCATCCGCAAATTAGCCACTACGGCAATCAATTTTTCGGCAGAAATACTGTAATCACCGTGTTCAAACGCCGCGTAATAGGACCGCGACATTACGCCAAGATAAACCTCTTTTTGCGTTAGTCCTTTATTGCGTCGAATTTGTCGACACGTAATGCCAAACACTGTTTGTTCCATATGTCCAGTATACAAGACGTATAACAGAACATCACGTTCCTTCGTTTACCTACACTAGCTTTAATCTCAAACGGAGGTAACTAAAATGACCAACTTAGAAATTTTTGATCGTATTGTTCACATCATGCATCACGACTACGCCGGTTTTAAAGACAAGGCAACGTGGGACCATCCGGACGCTTTTCGACAACAAGTGACTACTTCGCTTAACACTGATCAATTGAGCGACATCATCGAGGATTACCTCGCTGATTTTAAGGATCAACATTGTTTTCTGTACCGTCCAAATCACACGGAACTACGGACGCCATTTTTTACCCAGCGGTATCAAAACACATTGTACGTAACTAAAACCTACGACAAGAAAATACCAGTAGGCTCGCAAATCGTCGCCATTGATGATCATTCAATCGAAGCAATGGCACAGCTCTATAAAACGAGATTGGACGCAAATATTGAACACCAAGAATGGTCGCCACTTTTACGTAAAGCACACACCGTGACATTATCTAACGGCACAACACTGACCATAAAACTTAGCAAACGGTACAATCCACAAATTCGGCACGACTATGAACAACTTTCTTCAACAACTGGCCTCATGACATTAGAAGACTTTGCTAGCGCGATTCCAATGAATCATCTATTAGAGCAATATGCCGAAAAACTGTCTCAACTAGACAATTTAATTATTGATGTGCGTATAAACGGTGGTGGCTCAGATAACGTTTACTATCCCTTGTTGAACTGGCTGTTTTCCAATTCAACAACGTTAAACACTATATTTAATAAGATCGACCCAAATATTGTCCAAGAAACCAACTATACGCCAACAAATTTACGCAATCGGCGTCGGATCTTTAACGAGTTTGCCAGCGAAGATGACCAGAGTACGCAAGCCTATTTAAATACCATTTTGAATGACTTTAAAAGGCACGAGCATGCTGGGCTAGCCCACTTCTCAGATAGTTTTGATGATGAGGACACAGTTATTTCTGGACATGCTAAGCCAACCCACGTTTATGTCCTCTGTGACCGCAAGTGCGGAAGTTCCGGTGATAATTTCATCCATATCACCAGCGCATCCCCTAAAGTCACAATTATTGGCCGCAACTCGGCGGGTGTCATCGACTACGCTAACGAAGCCGCCGAAGTATTTCCCGCGTTTGAGTTTTGGTACCCCACAACCAGAACGACTGCCATTGATCAGGGAAAAGGTGTCGACAATATTGGCTATGCCCCAGATATTCACATTCCGTGGACACCGAAAATGCTGACGGAAGATGTCGATTTGAATTATGTATTAAAGAATTTGATTCAGTAAAACGACTCAATTTATTAAATGTTAACGTCATGCCATTGAGGTCTAAGTTTGCCACCTCCAGGTTCTTGCAAACGTTTTCTTTCGCACCTATACTAAAGCCAAGATTACTTAGAACTTGGAGGCTTTAGTATGACAATTGCAGTTCGCTATCAAACTCGTAATGGCAACACAGAGGCATTCGCCAATCAAATTGCAGCAGTGGCTGGTGTTCAGGCTGAAAAAATCGACACGCCGTTGCCTGCTGATCCAGTTGATGTCCTTTTTGTCGGCGGTGGTACTTACATGTTGCGTCCAGATAAAACACTGAGTGCCTTTGTGGGATCTTTAGACGCTACCAAGGTTAAACACATCGCCATCTTCACTACTTCTGGTGGCCCGGAAACGCCGGCCGATAAGTCCTTAACCAAATTGGCTGACAAACAAGGCATTCCGGTGATCGGCCACTTCCATCAAATGATGGGCGGTAAAGGCATGATTGGTGCCAAGAAAGATGTCACCTTGAAACCTGAGCAAATCCAGGCCGTTAAAACGTTTGCTGAAAGCATGCTGGCGCATAACTAAATAATCAACCAGTCTAAGGAAGAATGGTCTATAAATTCAAAAAGCGTTACTTGAATGGTGCGATAAAATGCACTCAAGTAACGCTTTTGAGCTAGCTAAGCCTTCTTATGATCATCTTTTATCGTCCTGAATAGTTCCAGCCGAATATTTCCCTCATTATCTGGTTCCGTTCGGCCGTCTTTATAGTCAAAGCCAAACTGTTTGTAAAATGGCACGGCACTGATGGCAGCCGGAATTTCAATTCGTTTGGATCGCAAAAACACAGGATCATTCATCAGCTGGCGCATCATTTCATGACCGATTCCCGCACGCTGCTGATGGCGCTCAACAAACACCGTTAAAATGATTGCCTCTTGTGGCACATCCCAATAATTGCTAATGCCGCCGCAACCGACGATTTCGTTTACATCGTTCACAGCAACGTAGAAGTTAGCATAATGCGCCATCGCACGAAGATGTGCCGCATCATGTTCAGCAGCCGTTTTTAACATCAGCGCCTCGCCGTAATCTTTAACGTTAACCGTCAGTAACACGTCTTTCACCATGGCGGCGGTTTTCTCGGCATCTGTATCCACAAAGGGACGGATCGTAATCTCACTTGCCATCTGCATCGCCTCCTGTTGGTTACGATCATCAGTGTTTCCATGGTCAAAGTCAATTGCAAATTGCGCACTAAGTGACAAATTTCCAACAATCAAATAGCTTTGTTTGCCGAATTCAAAACAGGCACCGTACAATAGCGATACCAAAAATCATTCAAGTGGAGGATTTACATTATGTTCAAACGAGTTTTCGCACTACTCGGTACGTTTGTCATCGCGCTAACGCTTGTTCTCACCACTCAGACACAAGCAGCCATCAAGCAAAATCATAGCAAATACAACTATTCTCAAACACCGACCATTTTCCTGCACGGTTACGGTGGTGGCCCCTCGTCTGCTAACAATATTATCGCAGCCGTTCAAAAGGCTGGGGCCGCACAAAAAGTGTTGACCGCTCATGTCAGCCGTTCTGGTCACGTAACGCTCAGTGGTAAGTGGCAAACGGGCAAGGTCAATCCACTTGTCCAAGTGCTGTTTGCCAATAACCGTGAATCAAATTACAACAACGATGCACAGTGGGTTAAAAACGTACTGACCACCCTGCAGAAAAGATATCACATCACTAAATTCAACGTTGTCGCTCACTCAATGGGCAATCTGGCCCTCATGTACTACGAAGTCAACTACGGCAAGCAACGTTCACTCCCTCAACTGCAAAAGCAGGTCGATCTGGCCGGTCATTTTGATGGCATCCTCGGTATGGACGACAAAGCTAACCGCAATCATTTGTTAGCAAATGGCAAGCCACAGCATCTTAACAGTTCATACAGGTACATGCTGACACACCGTAATAATTATCCAACGAATCAAGTTGACGTTATGAATATCTACGGCAACCTCGGTGACGGCTCTAATTCTGATGGCAGTGTCAGCAACGTGTCAGCGCAATCACTGAAATATTTATTAGGCAGCAAACCAAAAAGCTATGTTGAGCACATGATCAAAGGATCGAATGCCCAACATAGCAAGTTGCATGATAACGATGAAGTTAACCGGTATATTATTCAGTTCTTGTGGGGAAAATAATGATTTAACCTTAGATCAGCTCATGTTGATAATCTATGCCGCCTAACGACTTAAATTAATCAATTTCCAGATTAATGTTAATACCATAGCTATGATAATCGTCAAAACGACAGTCATACCAATTAACACCCCTGAAATCTGAGTGATGCCCCATCCCAAGGCAGCTAACAGCAACGTCAACAAACAGTTTAGCGTAATCGCAATAATCACTGCTAAGCTAGGCTTACTCCGCCAGAACGGCCTAGTTGTTCGGGTCATCAGAATCGTTAACATCGCACTAAAGATTAAATAAACATACAACCCTGTGCTAACCTGACCTGCTGAATAACCCATTTTAACTAATGTCGTTGCAAACACAGCCCCGACGATAGTCCATCCCGCTGCAAACACGCCTGCTACCTTGCTTAAGTTACTCAGGTTCCATTTTTCTGGCTGTAACCTAATGTGCGTGTTATCCGTTCCGAGAACCAACGTTACCAAATCATTTAGAATCGCTACCAATATCATGGCATTCAATGTGAGAGGCATAAAATGAAAGACTAGATAACCAAACGTGAGCAGCATTGTTAGTTCAGCCGTTCGCGAAAGCTTGGTAATCGTCCAAGTCATCATTCGTTGATAAACGCGGTGTCCACTATCGAGGATTTTAACGATTAAGCTTAAGCCATCCGTCATGAGCACTAGCTTGGCTGATCGTTTGGCTAAATCCACCGCATTTGCCACAGCAATCCCCACTTCGGCCTGTTTGAGTGCCGGCGCGTCATTAACACCATCGCCAGTCATGCCAACGATATAGCCACGACGTTGAAATTGCTTGACCATCGCTAACTTATTTTCGGGGACAACTTCTGCGATTCCAGCTAACTTGTCAATCGCTGTGTCATTGTTTAAATCGGCGAAGGGTAAAACGGTTCCGTTTAAACCAACTTGATTGGCAATAATTTGGGCCGTTTTCCGGTTATCACCAGTCAGCATTACTACCTTCACGCCGCGCTCCTGCAATGCCTGAATCGATGCCGTACTGTCAGCACGTGGTTGATCCTGCAAGACAAAGATGCCTAATAATCGATTGTTCCGCATTACCGCTACCGTTCGGCCAGCATTGTAATCAACCGTTGCGGGAATGGGAGTTTGACCATCGTCAATCGTCATCAACCGTTTGAGCGCCCCAAGGTAAATGGATTGTCTATTAGGCCCAACGATTGCGACCGAATAACCAATAGTCGCATCAAACGGTTGAAATTGTTTGACGGTTAATGAGCGGTCGTTCTTGTCTGCCGCGTAATTGATGATGGCTTGATCAATGACACTTGAGTTAACAATGTCCGCCGCGCTAATAGCGTTACGGATCACCTCATCGTCCGTCAATTCAGATAGATTATAAAACGCCGTTACCTGTGGGCGATTGACAGTAATTGTACCCGTCTTATCAACCAGTAAAACATCCATGTTAGCTGCTTCCTGAATTCCGCTTAAATCACTAACTAGTACGTCTTCTTTACTCAATACATTTGCTTCTACTGAGTTGGCAACTGCAAAACTTGAAGGCATCGCAATCGGAATTGTCGCAATAAAGAGCATTGCCAAAAACGGTAACATTTCAATCAAGTTTTCGTGTCGGACGACGGCAACAATAATCATGATAACGGCTAAGATAGCATCCAAAATGGCAAGATAACCAATGATTTTTCCTAACAGTTGTTGCAAGTGACCAGGGGCAGAATTTTGATTAACTAAACTGATTGTTTTGCCAGAACGACTATTAATCCCCGTTGCCGTCACAATTGCTAAAGCATCACCGCTCACAACTTCTGTTCCAGCAAATGCCCGCTCGCCTTTCTGCCGCTTGACCGAATTCGATTCGCCAGTAATGCTGCTTTCATCCAGCTCAAGATCTGCCGACACGAGTTTCACATCTGCAGGCACAATTTCTCTACTTCGCAAATTGATTAGATCACCAACCACTAGTTTCTTAGCATCCATTTTTTGCCATTGCTTTGATCGGCAAACGGAAACCTGAGGGGTTAGTTCGTGCGCAAGTTGATGCAACACCTTGCTGGATCGCCCAGATTGAATTGCACCGTTCACCGCAGCGAATAGTAACATCAAAACAATAAAACCAGCCTGAATCTCTTTGCCAAGAATAATTTCAATCACTAATGCCGTTTCGAGAATCCATGCTGACGGTTCCCAAAGGCGGATAAGTATGGCCTTCCAAAAATTGAATTTTGTTTCCGAAACTTCGTTAAGTCCATTTTGTTGAAGACGTATTTCGGCCTCCTGGCGACTTAAACCGCCTAGCGTCAATTGTTTATCCATAGCTAATCGACCTTTCCAATATAAATAAAAAAAACGCCTACTGCACGAAAAATACACATGCAGTAGACGTCATCAAATTATCAATAATTATTTGCGGCGAACGTCATCGCCTATTAAGTTTTACACGGGTATTGTATCGCTTAACTTTGATGAATTCAATCTTTTGCGATTATGATGTTTGAGAGGATTAATCCTTTGACAAAGTTTAAACATGTGCTTATATTTTGCTAAAAAGGTGGTGAGCGTGATGACTAATCAAAGTTCTATCGTTAAACTACGACCTTGGGGTAATAGTAATGGAATAATTATAAGCAAAAGTATTCTAAAGGCAGCCAATCTGGAAGTCGGTGACAATTTAAAAATTAAGACCAAAAAATCAAATGGTAAAACAATTGTTGAACTTGAACCAGTTACCCAGACACTGTCAGAAAAATACGCTGAATATAAGGGAACTCCTGAAAGTTATCAACAGCCTAATGATCTCAAGGACTGGGACACACCCTCAACTGGACAGGAGATTTGGTGATGACAGAGTCACAATATTTGCCGAAACAAGGTGACATCATAAAGCTTAGTTTTGACCCTTCAAAAGGCCATGAGTAACGAGGCTGGCGACCCGCAGTGGTAGTTAGCAAACAAATTCTATCTCACACATCACCTTTTATGTGGTTGGTGCCAATCTCACATGGAAATTACTATCATCCGTTGCACGTTAAACTCGATAAACGCACAAATACTAATGGCACTATTTTCACAGAACAACTGAAATCTTTCGATTATTTAGAGGGACAACCAGTATTGGTGGAATCATTACTCCAAGATCTTTTATCGCAAGTCCTTACTAATATCACGCAAACAATCTAATATCGCTTCAAGAAAAAATGCCCTTAATTATTAGACTTCAAAATAGCCAATAATTAGGGGTATCTTTTATTGCATCCAGTGGACATTGTATACAGTATGTTAAAGTTAGTTATCTTGTTCCTGCGCTCGTTGAATCTGTGTCATGGTTTCCAACCAATCATTGGTCAACGCCTGTTTGGCCGCCTCAGCATTATGATGATCAATTGCGCTTAACAACGCTTCGTGCTGCCGACCATTGATGTCAATACTGACATTGTGGTGACTGAAAAAGTATGTTTCAAACCGTAAAATGTGACTGTATAGGAAATCACTAAACTGCGTTAAATATGGATTGTCAACAACCGCTAAAACCTGTTCGTGAAAAGCTCGGTCAACGCTCAGCTCTGTTTCAACATCTTGTTTATGCAGCGCCGTCGTTAACCGCGAATCGATTTTTTGCAGTTCATCACGCTCGGCAGGACTAATTTTGCTGACCATTAGCTGAGCAGCTAGTCCTTCAATGGCGGCCATTGGCTGGTATAACGTTGCTACGTCATCATGATACAGTGGCGCCACCCGCGTGACTTGACCTGTATTCATAATGACGAAACCATCCGTTGCCAAACGTTGTAAAGCCTCACGTACTGGTGTCCGACTAATCGAAATCGCGTTTGCCAATGCGGTTTCTGCCAGTTTTTCGCCTGGTTCTAGCGTGCCATCAATCAACCAGCTGCGAATTTGCTGATAAGCATGGTCTGTCGCCGTCTCACGTTTGATCGGTTGGCTCTTTGGAATGGGCATATTATCCACCTCGTTTGAAATATTACATACACTATACACTAATTGTTAACTTGGCACGCTAAATTGACATCTGGTCTAGAATACAGATGTCGCATCATTTATAAACTCGCGGATTTTACTAATGTTAACTAATTCGAATCAGTAAAGGAACTAATATGACAAACACCATCACGCAAACGGAGATTCGGCACCTGCGTCTCCAAAATAGTTTACTGGTTAACCCTGCCAATAGAACGCTGTCACAAACGGTCGATCACTTACTGGGTATCCAAGCCCAATACGGCAATGCTGCATTACTAAATTTATATAATCGAATCGACAACATCGCCCCGCAAGACTTTCAAACAGCCGTGCAGGCGTCACCAATCGTTAAAGCTTGGGGCAATCGGCAAACTTTGCATCTCTTCACGCAACACTCGTGGCAAGAATTCGTCACCATTTTCGGCGACCGTGCCACATGGGTCACTAAACACCTGCGCGAAAACAACATCGATCCGAAGAAGGCATTCGACCACTTTCACACGTTTGGCCAAGCTCATCCCCACTTTACCCGTGACGAGCTGTTCGCTGAGTTTGGCGAGCAAGCCCCCATCCTCTTCACTTGGAGTGCTCTGCTGCTAGACGAATCAATGCACGGCCGGTTGTACCTGCCTGCCATTGCCGCCACCAATACCAGTTTCACCGCCTGTTCGCCAGTGCCTCAGCAATCGCTTTTACCGACACTTCAGCGTTATGCAATTGCCTACTTTACCGCTTATGGTCCGGCCACCTTGCAAGACTACGCCCACTTTGCTGGCCTTTCCCAAACGGCGCTCCACTTTACGGAGATGGATTTGAGCAGTTTGGCAACGTTTGAATACGCCGGTAAAACGTACTACGGACCCACAGATAATTTGCCCGCCAAAATGCCTGCGCTCATCATGCTATGCAAGTTTGACCCCCTACTGATTGGCTATGCGGACAAAACGTGGCTCACCACGAAACATCAAAAGAAGATTTGGCATACTGGCGGACAGATTGAGCCGATTATCCTAATTGATGGTGATTTGTACGGCACTTGGCGATATCAACTCACAACAAAGAAGCTCAATGCCACCGTGGAAGCATACAAGATTATTAATAAACAGCGCAAACGACTGATTGCACGGCGGCTAGCCGAATACGCCACTATTTTTGGACGAGCGCTTGGAAAAATCACGTACACTGGGAAAGCCTATGGTGTGAAAAGTTAACGCGTTGCATTGCAATCACATCAAAAGCAGCCTCCAAATGAGTTGGTTAAAACCATTTCATTTGGAGGCTGCTTTTATTTCAAATAACCCAATTTACTTTTTATCACGCTTGGGACGGTACAAACCAAATCCCAATAGGCCCAAAATCAACCCTAGCAGAGACAGACTTTGTTCAGCATGTTGCCCTGTTTTCGGTAGTGCCGTGGTCTTAGCTTTCGTAGTTTGAGATTTTTGGGAACCAGACGCAGATGAAATCTTTGGCAGGCTGTCCCTTGCTACTCCTACAGACACGTTTTCTTGATTTTGCGTTGAAGATTCAGTCGCAGCAGTCATGCCAGGTTTGGCTATGGTAGATGATTCTTGACTTGAATCACCTGCGGATTTCTGATCGTTTGTTTCACTCTTAATAGCCGTGACATGGACAGTTACTGTCTTACTGATGCTGTTTCCTTGACTGTCCACGTAACTGTACGTTACTGAATAATCGCCCGGCATCTGTGAATTTACATTACCGGCTACCTTCACATCGTTTAGTTGCAGCGGCTTGCCGTTAGCGTCAGTCGCGCCATCAAAGTTATCACTGGCAGTCCATGTGGTATTGGGACCAGCAACTAGATTACTGTCATGGCCGTCTACACTTGCTTGGCTAGCGGTGACGTGAACGGCAACAGTCTTGCTGACATTGTTCCCTTGACCGTCCACATAACTGTACGTTACCAAATAATCGCCGGGAATTTGAGGATTTACACTTCCAGTCACGTTTATATCACTTAACTGTAGCGCTTTCCCGTTAGCGTCAGTCGCGCCATCAAAGTTATCACTGGCAGTCCATGTGGTATTGGGACCAGCAACTAGATTACTGTCATGGCCGTCTACACTGGCTTGGCTAGCCGTGACATGAACAGTTACTGTCTTACTAATGCTGTTGCCTTGACTGTCCACGTAACTGTACGTTACTGAATAATCGCCAGGCATCTGTGGATTTACATTACCAGTTATCTTCACATCATTTATTTGCAGTGGATTGCCACTTATATCAGTTGCACCATCAAAATTATCAGCAGGCGTCCACGTGGTATTGGGACCAGCAATTAAGGAGCTGTCATGACCTGATACACTAATTTTGCTAGCTGCAACGTGGACAACCACCATCTTGGTGACATTGTTACCTTGGCTATCTACATAACTGTAAGTTACAGAATAGTCACCAGGCACCTGTGGATTTACAGTGCCTGTTACTTTTATATCACTGAGTTGCAAGGCCTTTCCATTGGCATCAGTTGCGCCGTCGAAATTATCGCTAGCAGTCCACGTGGTATTGGGACCAGCAACCAAATTACTATCATGGCCGGTTACACTTGCCTGGCTTGCTGCGACGTGAACAACCACCATCTTGTTAACATCGTTTCCTTGGCTGTCTACATAACTGTAAGTTACAGAATAATCACCAGGCATCTGTGTATTTACGCTGCCAGTTACTTTGACGTCACTTAACTGTAGTGGTTTGCCATTGGCATCGGTCACGCCATCGAAATTATCACTGGCAGTCCACGCTGTATTGGGACCGGCAATCAAGTTACTGTCGTGACCCTTTACGCTCGCCTGACTAGCTGTAACGTGAACAACTACCGTCTTATCAAAATTATTTCCTTGGCTATCCGTATAACTGTACGTTACAGAATAGTCGCCCGGAACCTGTGGATTTACGCTGCCGGTCACCTTGACGTCACTTAACTGCAACGGTTTGCCTTTAGCATCAGTCGCGCCGTCGAAATTATCGCCTGCGGTCCATGTCGTATTCGGGCCGGCAATCAAGTTACTGTCGTGACCCTTTACGCTCGCCTTACTGGCTGTGACGTACACGCCCGCCGTCCAACTAACGTAATTTCCTTGGCTATCCACATAACTATACGTGATTGAATACCCACCAGTAACCTGCGGATTTACGGTTCCTGTGACTGTCATATCACTTAACTGTAGTGGCTTGCCATTAGCATCAGTTGCGCCATTGAAATTATCGCTAGGCGTCCACGTAGTATTCGGGCCGGCAATCAAGTTACTGTCATGTGCTGATACCCACGCTTGAGTGGCTGTAACATGAACAACTACCTTCTTGCTGACATTATTGCCTTGACTATCCACGTAACCATACGTTACCGAATAATCGCCGGGAACTTGCGTATTTACACTACCAGTAACTTTTACATCGACTAATTGTAGGGCCTTGCCATTGATATCAGTCGCTCCATCAAAGTTATCACTAGCCGTCCATGTCGTCTTTGGGCCGGCAATCAAGTTGCTATCATGACCGGTAACGCTAGTTTTAACGCGCCCAACGGTTACTGTATAGGTATGTCCAGCAACAAATGTTTGACCTGAACTCCATTGTGCTGGTGTGAGAGTTATATCATCCGTTAACGTGCCATCGTTGACATTTATATCAGTGTTAACGTACATCGCCGGATCAAGTCCTAAAGCGACTAACGAGTCAATAAAACCTTTTCGAGAATACTGAGTTCCATCCTGCCCAACTTTGGTCAACACCTTGATGACTTTATTAGTTTCGGCATCAACTATGTTATAGGTATCCGTCACCGTCGCATGTGTATAGGTCAATACCCTAGTAATGCCAGAATAGACAATCCCCATTAAGTTTGCATCTGGGGCATTTATGCCTAGCGAACTCGCTGACATTGTGGGATATGATCCACCGCCCACTGTGTAATTACCGGAACCAGCAAACAGCACGCCCTTCGATGCTAATTCATTCATCGTATTGGCATTCATACTTATTGCCTTAGGGGTTGTGCTAACATCCGCACCCGTGTGAACAGGTAGATGAAGAACTGGCCAACTAGACGATATGTTTGCATTGGTGTCATTAGCACCATCATTAGGTCTGAAATAATAAACCTGCCGGCCGTCTGTCGTATCATTCAATTGGTAAGCTGTCATAGAATCAATTGAAAAGCCCTTTGCCTTCATTTGGGCCACTAGATCATCCGCCGCCGCTTGCATAACGGTCAAACCTTGTCCCGTAATCGATGTCGGCAACACAACATAAAATCCATATAGTTGCTTATTTAAATTGGTAACACTGTACGGAAATAAATCAAAAACACCAGATGCATTAAATAAAATATAGTCGCCCTGACCAGTCACAAAGAAATTGGACAACGCCGGTGCCTGATTTAATGGTGGCGCAGTGACTTGAGATGCACTTGATAATGTGAAACTCGTTTGAACGGGTGTCACTTGGGCTTGGTGTGTAGGATTCTGTTGAACAGGCTGTGCTGTAGTCTCCGTGTCGCTCTCAGCCTGACTAGTTACACTTTCTGCCGAAGATAATTAGCTGTCCCCCATTGAAGCTTGACTCGTTGCACTTGATACAACTGAATTTTCCTTAGCAGATTGGGTATTAGGATCGGCGCTACTTGCTGAATGGCTGTTAGTGTCCGATAAGGTAGTCGATTGCATGTTTGAATGCGCAGCGCTAGATGAGGCTACGGCACTGCCGCTCAGGGCATCCTGTTTTTGTTCAAACTGACTCGTTGCTTCTGTGCTTCTCGATGCACTTATTTCACTACTTGGTGTCGAAGGGGACGTATTGCTATTCACTGCCGCGCTCGGGGTTGATGATGCTTTTGAAACATCACTAGTTAGTGTGCCTTCTGAACCAGTATTACTCGAAACCGCGCTTGAAGCACTTAATGCATGCGCTGTTTCCGTCGTCAAATTTGTTGTGGTCGCTTTGATTGCGGTTGCATCTGTTGATCCAGTGTCTGCATGAACTATTTCAGAAATTCCGGAATAGGTAAAAACACCAAACATTCCAATCGTCAAAAATGCTCCTGGAATCCAAGCTCGTTTCTTTTTGGCTGCATCTTCATACGGTAATTTGTTATAGGCACTAAATTTCATATCTAGTTTCCCTCTTTATTGATTTGTGTCCGAACGTAACATTTACAAGGAACACTCATGTTTTGTTTAGTCTGCTCTAAGCAAGTCAATAACACGTCGATGTTGATGATGAAAACCGTTGATTTGCCAATCGCAAATTCAATCGTTTTACATTAGCTACTACAAGTGTTACCCCCTTGATTTTTTAGCGACTACAATATATCATTGTGCTTGTAAATCGTCCACAAGATGTACTCGCTACAAAAAGATAAATTTGTGACGGGCTAATCGGGAAAATAATATATGTATACCAATTCGTGTATATGTACTATTCAAGCGTGAGCCATTTATTGACTAAGGCTTTTAAAATTTGAGAAAAAGGTTGGTATATGCGATAATCCCTTCATGATTGACAGATGAAATATCATAATTCATCTATCAATCATGGAGGGATTTTTCTATGCCTAGATCAAGACATACAACACGACAAAAACTGGCAATCATTATGGAGTATCAGCAACAAGAAATTTCTTTAAGCACCTTCGCCAAGATGAAGCGAATTACCCCCAAGACACTGAAACGTTGGATTGGACTTTTCCAACGATATGGACCTGCAGGATTACAAGCAGTGCGAAACAATGCCCACTATTCTCAAACGTTTAAACTAAGGGTCGTTCAAGCATACTTGGCAGGCGAAGGTACACTTGAAACGCTTAGCATAAAATTTGGTTTACGTGGAACACGACAACTTGAAGAATGGATTTCAAAGTATAATGGAGACAAATTAACGGCTTCGCCGTCTAGAAAGCAGGTCCCCATCATGAGTCGAAAAACAACTTTCGAAGAACGCATTGAAATTGTCGAATACGTTGTTAAGGGTGAACATAGTTACACTGAGACAGCTAATCATTTTCAAGTTTCATATCAACAAGCTCGCTCATGGGTCTTGAAGGCCAAAAATGGTGGTTATGAGGCACTAGTGGATAACCGTGGTCACCGCAAACCAGAGCACGAACTAACTGATTTAGATAAGGCCAACCTCCGCATTCGCCAGTTAGAATCGCGGCTCAAAGATCAGGAGTTATATAAAGCATTCGCAAAAAAATTACAGGAACTTCAGCGCAAGGGGTGAATCAACAACACCGACTGGCCTACCACGCAATCAAGGAAGTCAGTCAAGGACAGCACGGAGCCATCACAAAGTTATTAGGCCTTATTGGGATCAGCCGTCAGGCCTATCATAAAGGTTTGAATCGTTCAGAGACTGCTTGGGAGCAGCGAGACCGAGCACTTAAGGAACGAACACAGTATTGGTTCGATTTTCATCACCAAGGTATCGGAGCTGGAAATCTCTTGATCAATCTCCAACATGATAAATTGATTGACTTCCCAGTTACGATAAAAATGGTTCGTCGTGTGATGCGTGAACTCGGACTGAAATGTCAAATTCGGGTTAAGAAACATCATCGACGTAAAGAAAGTGAGCAGTATATCTTAGACAACGTGCTCAACCAGGACTTTGACGTGGAGGTGCCCAATGAGGTCTGGCTGTCTGATTCAACAGAGTTAACGTACGGCGTAAACGGCCAGTACAAGATGCGCTTAAGTGGCGTCATGGACCTCTATGGACGCCGATTGTTGTCTTACAATCTTAGCGTTACTGAGACTGCGGCAGCGGAGATTCAAGTTTTTCACCGTGCGTTTGAGGCATCTGGCGATGTTCATCCACTGGTGCATACGGATCGTGGCCCAGCGTACACAGCCGGAGCATTTAATAACTTTTTAAGTCGTCATCATGTCCCGAGAAGCATGTCTCGTCCAGGAACACCATATGATAACGCCCCAATGGAACGCTGGTGGAATGAGTTCAAACTTCGCTGGATGGATCGTCATCCGCTGGCAAAGACCTACCAAGAGCTCGTGGAGTTGGTTGAAGACGGCATCGAATACTTCAATCATCATAATCGTTCGGCACAAAGAAACGGCCTCACTCCAGATGAATACTGGAATGAAGCCGTTTAGAGACAAACAAAAGTTTATATTATTTCATCTGTCAACTTGACAGGGCCTAGTGCAATATTAACTATGGTAATAATTTATACCACTCCATCTAATCGACCATCTAGAGAAGCTGTTCAATGGTTTAAAAGACATAACGTGCCTTTTACTGAAAGAAGGATCACTCAGCATGATCGATTGTCAGTTAAGACCTTAAAGCGACTCATTGCTGCCTCAGAAGATGGTGTAGATTCCATCTTGGCTCGTCGATCAACATCTTTGAAATCAATATCTGGCGTAGATGCGATGAGCTTGAATGATTTGTTACAGATGATGAGCCTAGACAGTCACTTGATTCATTTTCCACTCATCTTTGATGACGAGAGAAACCTCTTGGTAACCCACGGTCAAGAAGAACTCGGCGTATTCATCTCCCACAAAGAACGGATTGCTGAAATGCGGGCACTTTTGGCAAGCCATGGGTAACACGCTTTCAAAAGTTACTAAAAGTCCGCGCTTTTTTCTTGTGCGGACTGAGCCAATTCTTCACTAATAAAAATAGGTTTTTGTTCAATTACTAGTTCCAATAAGTTGTGTACAACTTATTGGAACTGTAAAGTGCAGTGATCACCAATTACATGTACAGATTTAAGCAAAATTTGAATAATTTCACTCTGCAAAGAAGGGCCTTACAAGATGAAATACTCAAAACTGAAGCAACATTATAAAATGTATAAGTCTGGTAAGCACTGGGTGTACATGGGAATAACAATATTGACGGTTTTCTCAGTTGACCTTGCTGTTGCTAACGTGAATGTCAGCGCATCCACACCAGATACACCTTCTCAAACGTTTAATACAGAAAGCTCTGACTCATTGGCATCTAGTGGTCAGTCAGCAAGTGATAATACTCACACGTCAACCGTGTCGTCCCATGCAGATACATTAAAAAAATCATCTAATACATCAACAATTGCCAGCAAATCTTCGTCATCAGTTTTAAATGTACCAAAACCTGAAAATGACTCTTACTCATCATCAAGTAGTTCTACAGTATTGACTTCTCATGCCGCAACTGTCTTAGATTCATCTTCAAACGATGTAAATTCATTGACATCTAATCATTCAGGTGCGCCTGTCCAAGCATCTTCGCCGTCCCCCACGTCTAGTTCTGCTAACTACCAAGCCTCCAAAACCATGTCGGAAGATAAATCATCTGACTCACGTAGCTTGACTTCACAGGCTATCGACACTGAACAATTAAATCAGGCCGCGAACGATTTAAAGACGGCACTAAACGGTGCAGTTAAATCACATATTCTTACGAGTAACCAGGAAATGACCGTTCAACAAAGTTTGGACCAAATGATTAGCAGCGTAAACAACGACGGAGTTTCAAACACACTTGATTCTGATAATTTCTATAATGCTCTATCAGATATTGTATCAACCTTTCAGGTTCAGACATCATTGCAGGGACTGCCAACTTCACTTAGCAATCCGATTTTCGAGGCTGGAGATGCAATTCATGTGTTTCTCAATGAACAAAGCGGCCTCGTCCAAACTGCCACTAGCATTGCCCGCCTCACTGAGCTACTAAACAAACTGACTATTTCCATAAGTCGTTTTGAATCGTCAACAGGATCTTTACCAGACGATGTCGTGGGTCAATACGTTCAGAGAATTGAAAACATTAGTGAGTCCGCTGGTTCGTCTCAAATCACTGATTTTATCGATGCCACCTTGAAGACGGGAAAAATCCTTAATGACTATGTGCAAACACCGGCTTCAATAGCGGTCAACAAAGGAATTCAACAAATAATTGATACGGGTTCAATGGGAGACATATCTCAAATGTTGTCCATTCTCAATACTGCGTTTGCCACACAATACCCGGACTTATCTGCAGCCCAAATAACAAATATTGTCCAGGACTTTTGGAATCGCTTTATACAGTGGGGAACAAGCGGTGACTTAAATCAATCTCCAGAAATGCCTGTACAAGAAGATGGCTTCAATATCGTTCCAGTCGCTATACCAGGACGCATCATGGAGCAGATATCTTCAGACTGGCCATATGCAAACGTAAACAGACTATGGAATGCAGCCGCGACAAAAATATTCAATACCAATCCCGATTCACAAGAGTCAATCCAAACCATCTTAGGCGAGACAGAGTATCCAATTATTCAAGACCTACTACCTTTAATCATATGGGTTAAGGTGCCCGTTACACCAACACCACCGACTCCACCAACGCCGCCGACTCCACCGACTCCACCAACACCACCGACTCCACCGACTCCACCAACACCACCTGCTCCACCAACACCGCCTACTCCACCGACTCCACCTACTCCACCGACGCCGCCGACTCCACCAACACCACCTGCTCCACCGACGCCGCCGACTCCACCGACGCCGACGACACCGTCTACTCCACCAGCACCGACGACACCTACTCCGCCTAGCCCATCGACACCGCCTACTCCACCACTGCCAACACAGAAGATAAAACCGATCACAAACACGAGACAATTACGTCATGAAAAATCTCAGGCCTCAAATAATGTATTGCCACAGACCAACCAACAGGTTTCGCTTACGGCTGAAATTCTAGGTGTTGTTTCAATGGGTTTAGGATTGCTCGGGTTCAACTATAAAAAGCGTCACTGAAAAGTCGTCAGTATTTGCAAGAAATTAAATTAAGATTGTCGTTGTCTCAATAGCGTTTGAGAATGTATTGTCTTTAATCAAAAGGAACAGAATAGGAGGTAGGGGCTTGAAACTTTCATCGTTTATTTACCAAAAACGGTACTATGCGCCCCAGTTATCCCTACCCCCTTCCATAAGCTACAATCGACAATCTTTAGCATGTCACTCAGCTAGTAAAAGTCACAGCGGGCTCTCACCGCCTAGCACTTAATATCATATGCATGCCGAGTGCGCCTACAAAAATAGCGTCACTTCCATCGCGGAAGTGGCGTTATTTGTTTTGTATTAACTTCATTTTTAGCCTGTCTCCAGGCTAGCTAGTCTGGCGATTAGTTGGGTCAGTTGGTTTGAAAACGAAAAATTGCATCAAATTCAACTTAGCCCAGTTTAATAAGTGCTTGCTGTCTTTTCAGACTCCACCGCTTGACTAGCATAGGTGCCAGCCAAATATCCCGAGGAAATTCCCCATGTATTCATCATGCTTGGCATGGAATCATGGCCGTTAGCACCGCCCACAATTTCACCCGCAGCATAATAACCAGTCACATCCTGATCGTCTGTATTCTTAAGTTGCATGGTCGACGGGTCAATACTATAACCACCAAGCGTTGTCGCAAACCGATCACGTTGCTCAACAACGTAGAATGTTTCACCGTCAAACTGATGTAAGTACTGCGCATCACGACCAAAGTCTGGGTCTTCTCCCGTTTTGGCCTGTTCCTGATAGTGTTGAACCGTTTTAACCAATTGATCAGAATTGATGCCAGCTGCCTGAGCAACCTCACGTAGACCGCCTTTAACAAACACTGGCTTCTTGTCTGGATTATCAAAGTAGCCCTTAATCTCAGCCGCAGTGAAATCATGTAGCACCAGCAAAGCATAAACTTCTTTCCAAGTGCGTTCGTCCATCACCATAAACGCAACTTTGCCCGGCTGATCAAGAATAGCATCTCGGAACTTGGCGTAAACGTCTGATTCATTAACGATCCGCTGACCACGGTTATTCACATAAATGGCGCCCATGTCAGTGGCTTTTTTTGAAGCGTACGTTGTCAGTTTGGCAATCCCCGGCTCCACTTCAACACCATGTGGATAAACTTTGTACCAACCGAGATCGTGTGATTTCAAACTCAGTTTGTCATTAAAGCTGTACGCATCCCCCGTAGATGTCATTGGGCCATAATAGTCGATACCTTCACTTTCAGTGCCACGCATCTTCTGATTGGCACCATACCCACCTGCGGCCAAAACAACAGCCTGTGCGTGAATAGTAATCGTTTTATTTTTAGCTTCTGCTACAAGACCAGTTACACGATCATTATCGGTCAAAATATTTTCAACACGGGCATCTAAAAGTATTTGACCACCGTTTTGTTTAAATGCCGCTGGAACCTTTTTTATGAATTCAAAACTAGAAGCACTCGGCAACTCAATCTGTCGTTCCACAGAGTGCTCGGGCGTTTGTGTTTGAGCTTTTTGGTACTCGAGATCCGCATAGTCGCTGACAAAATCGATTGCTGAACCGATATTATTTACCATTAATTTAGTTAACTCAGGCAAGTTCGTGTTACGACTTTCTTTTGTCACATCATTGAACAATTGTTCCGGTGAATCTTGCTGTTCTGGGAAAATGCGCGCCGCAACCTTTGAACCAGTGGCCGTCACGTTAGAACCATTAAGAATAGTTGCGCCACCAAGATAACCGTTTTTTTCGACTAAAATCACCTTGTGTCCCAAACTGAGTGCCCGACTAGCGGCAACCAAACCGGCTTCACCACCACCAATTACGGCAACGTCTGCGGTTAGTTCAACATCCTGATGCTCCGTGTTTGTTGGAACCGAATGTAACTTAACAGCAGCCGCGTTAACCGCAGACCTGGCCGATGTTAATAGGGCTTTTGTCATCACGGTCGCACCACTGATCGTATCAACATCAAATGACTGGTTAGTAATAATATTTTGCTTAAGTGTGTCAACCACCTGATTAAAAATACCGGGCGTTTCAGAATGCTTTAACACCTTAAAATCGTCGATATGGTCATTTGAAACATCCACTTCATAATTAATAATACCGTTGTGACCATTAGCCTGGCCGGTAATTTGCTGTTCATTGCTCATAATGGATTCTTCCTTTACTTATCTTTCCAAACCACGAGACATTAATATTTTATTCTGACGGGTAACAAAAACGGCTTCGACATCTATCATATGATCAACCAATTCGAGCCCACGACGACTACCTGCAAAGAAACAGACCGTCGTCAAGATTTCAGCCAATGTAGATTCCGGTGTCACGATGCTAACAGAGGCAAGATCGTTATCAATTGGATAACCAGTTAACGGACTAAGAATATGATGATATCTGTAACCGTCAACAATGAAGTATCGTTCATCAATACCAGAAGTCACAACACTTTCTGCCACCGTACTTATTGTCGTCAACGGTTGCCCCGTTGGTTGTTGCGGATTGCGAATGCCCACATGCCACCGGCCATCCGAAGTTAACGGATTGCGGCCAAACAATTGAACGTTACCACCAAGGTTCACAATGCCAGCTTTCAAACCATTCGATTGCAACAGATCCATAATTTGATCGGCAAAATACCCTTTGGCAATCGCGCCCAGGTCCAATTCCATTCCACGCCTATTCAGATAAACCGTTTGCTGCTCATCATTCAACAGAACATCATCGGGTTTGATAAGCTGCAACCGTGCCTTGATATCTGCTGGATCTGGCAACCGCTGTCCATCGAAACCAATTCGCCATAGTTTCACAAGTGGACCGATCAAGACATTAAAACTGTCACGGTATTTGCGACTCGCCACTACACCCCGTTTGATCAGATCGTACAACTGGCGTGGTACTTGCACTGGTTGCACACCAGCTTGACGGTTAATCTTCATCAACAAGGAATCCTCCCGATTAGCTGAAAATATCCGATCCGCATCCTGTAAGTAATCGTAAACGGTCTCGACTACAGCCTGATCGCGTTTGAATAAGGTCAGTGAAATCACCGTGCCAAACATTTCAAACTGAGAAACGTACTTTTTTGTAGTCACTTCGTTCGACACCGCAATACCTCCTGACTCACACTGCCTGATCAATGATAAACTACGGACCGACCAACAATCAGTCATTTGGTCGGCCCATCTGTCATGCTATTCTTGTTTCTAGTTCAACTTCAAATCTTCTAGTTCTTGACGTAAATTCTGTAGTGGAATCTGTCCTGGTGCTGAAGCGGCACCAACTGTTGCAAACGTTAATGCAGAGCCAAAAGTTTCACCCGCAATTCGAGAAACTTTGCCCAAATCACCCATCGACATTGTAATCAGCGGCTGATTTACCGACGCTGCAGTTTTAGTAGTGGCCGTTAATAACGTCAGAACATCGTTAGCGTTATGAGGCATTACTGCCATCTTGGCAACATCAGCGCCGAGCTCAACCATACCTGTTAAACGTGACTGAATTTCATCAGCAGCTGGTGTTTTGTCAAAGTCATGATTGCTCATAATGACGACTACATTTTCTTCATGGGCCTCGCCAACTAATCCTTTCACGGCTGTTTCATCATGAAAACGTTCAATATCTAGTGCATCGGTAAAGTGCCCTTGAAGAACAGTCTCGCAAACCTTGAAATAACCATCATCGGCCAATGCCAGTTCGCCGCCTTCACCTTTGGTTCTGAAGGTCGTTAGCAACGCAATGTCACCAAGAATTTGGCGCAATTGCTGACCTGTTTGGGTTAACTGCCCTGCATCCAACACACCATCAAAATAATCAATTCGCCATTCCACAACATCTGGTTTGACCGTGACGATCTTCTGAGCCTGTTCACCAATTTCATCTGCTGTTTTACCGGTAATCGGCACCGCAATTTTCGGACGACCAACACCAAGAGTGATGTTTCTGAGTTTAACTGTTGCTTGATTGATCAAGATTAGTCTCTCCTTTCGAGGCTTCCACTTCTTCTTTGCCAAACAAATGATAGTAACGAATGGTGATTAACACCGCAACAACGAAACCGGCTAATGCGATGAAAACATCAAACAAGATAATATTTGCTAGATTGCTTGCCATCATCCCTGTAAACAGTGGAATCGTAAACGAGGCAATGGAACCAGCTGTATAGAAGGCCCCAGTGATGGTTCCTTTCCCTTTAGGAAAGAAAGTAGACATAACGGTCAATCCTAGTTGCATTACGCCTCCAGCCGCAGAAAAACCAACTACGAAAGACATGATTGAACAAACTAATCCATTCGGAACGAGATACATAGTTAGTAATGATAAAAATGAGATTAAAGTATATACACCCAAAAACTGAATTTCTTTGACAGCCTTTCTAGCCAATGCGGCAGTGACAAAAACGCAGACCAGTGAACCAACACTGTAATAACTAATCAAAGCTCGGGAACTTGTTTCACCCATACCAGCAATCTTTTGACCATATTGACTCAACCACTGACTGACTAAATAAAATGTCGCTTGGGAAATGTATCCGTATAAAATAAACAATGTCCCATCAAACCACAAATTCCCTTTAGATTCAGCTTTTTCATCTGTTAAATCATCTGCTTGTACATCCGTTGGAAGTTGATTGGCCACTGGAAATTTACCAGCAATAATCAGGAAAATACCGTTCAACACCAAAATTGCAATACAGATCATGAACGACCAGCCATACCAGATGTTTCCCGCAATTAAAAAGCTGACAAACAAAGGCAAAATAAATTGACCAGCAGAAATAAACGCTTTGATAATTACATTGGCTGTTCCCTTCGCCTTTGGAAACATTTCCATTAATGCTGGATAGGTTCCCGAATCTAGGAAGGAGTTAGCAATCCCGGCAAGAATACCAAAGATATACGCAATCGTAATGTTTGGACTAGCCACAATACCAACGAAGAATAAGAGATATGTGGCAATACCAAGTAATACAAATGGTTTACGACCAAATTTATCCGATAATGCACCCGAAACAAGTAGCACTAATAATCGACCAATTCCTAATGAAGAAATGACTACTGCAACTCCGCCGGCGGTCGTGTGCCAGTGTTGTGCTAGTTGAGCCATATTTTGTGCCAAAATAATGACACCTATCCCATGCACAAAGTAGTTTAAGTACAAGCTCAGTGCAGTCGGCATATACTTATTTTTCATAACCTGTACTCCTGCTATTTACTAGCCACTTTATCGTCATTGAAGAGAAGGTCGCGAATATAGTCAACGGGCATGCTTTCACCCGTCCATAGTTTAAAGGCTTCTGCACCTTGTTCTAACATCATTCCTAATCCGTTAAACACATGCTCAACACCGGCTTGTTCAGCTACTTGCATCAATTTCGTCGTTCGCGGTGCGTAAACAGTATCAAAAACAATCATATCTTTACGGAACCAGTTTGGGTCAGTGACCAACGTTTCATTTTCAAGAGGCTTCATCCCCACACCAGTTGCATCACAGTAAATCGCTGCGTCCTGAATTTCTTTCTTAAAGTCATCTTTATCTTCAATAGAGTGGAGTGTGGCCTTGCAATCAGTCTTTTCATTAATAATGTCCACGTTGCGTTTAGCATTGTCCCAGAATTCATCGTGAATGTTAAAAATCGACATTTCTTTTACACCGTCTAGTGCAGCCTGAATTGCCACAGCAGTTCCTGCACCCCCAGCGCCAGCCAAAGTCATCTTCTGACCACGAATGTCTAATCCTTCATCTTTCAATGATTGCATAAATCCTGTACCATCGGTGGTGTAACCAGTTAATGTTCCGTGATCGTTAACAATTGTGTTAACGGCACCAACCATCTCAGCGGCAGGATCCAATTTATCTAACAATGGAATGACCTTTTGCTTATTAGGCATTGAAATATTGGAACCACGCATATCCAACGTTCGAATCGACTGAATGGCACTCGGTAGAGAGTCGTTGTCGACTTCAAAAGCCAAATATGCATAGTTTAATCCTAACTTTGCAAAAGCATTATTATGCATAGTTGGCGACATCGAGTGACGAATCGGATAAGCCATCAAGCCAATTAAAATTGTGTGTCCATCAATACGTTCAGTCATTTCAATCACTCCTATTTTCTTGTTCCTAAGTATTTGGGTTTCTTTGTTACTCAATTCACTAGTTATGTTAGCGGTTACAAACATACAAATAAATAATGTTATCTTGTTCGATTAATAGAATTCTTCTATCATTCATCTAAGAGGTGATCCCATGAATTTACGTCACTTGCTTTTCTTTCAAGAACTTGCCAGAACTCAACATATGGCTATTGCTGCTGAGCACCTTGGAATTTCACAGCCATCTTTAAGTTACGCCATCAGTGGATTGGAAAAGGAATTAGGTGTTCCGCTGTTTGAACACGAAGGACGAAACATTAGGCTCACGCGTTTTGGGAAAACTTATCTAACCTACGTAGACGCCGGTCTTGCCAAATTGTCTCAAGGTGAAACGTTAATTCAACAGCTTATGGATGCAAATACGGGCCATATTGATTTAGGGTTCACATATACACTTGGTCAAGGATTGGTACCCTCGGCGATTAACGCCTTTCAACATTCGGATACCAATGCTCATATCTCTTTCTCACTTACTCAAGGCAATTCCTATCAGCTATTACAAGATTTACGTCAGGACAAACTAGATCTCGTTTTAGCATCTCGCATTCAAAAACTCGGTGACACTGACGCCAATAAAGAATTCCTTTTTACACCATTAGTAAAGCAGGAAATCGTTTTGGCAGTCCCTATTCACCATCCTCTGACACATAAAAAGAATGTCTTTGTTAGTGATATCGCTAAATATTCGCTAATCGCTTATTCTCAAAGTAGCGGGCTTCGACCATTACTCGATAAAATTTTGGAACATTCCGGAATTGAGCCCAAAATAAAATATGAAGTCGAAGAAGATTACACTATCGTTTCATTCGTTGAACATGGTTTTGGCATCGCACTCGTACCGAATTTGCCTCAACTAAAACAAGAACACGTTAAGTTAATCCATCTGACTGATAATTATGTAGCACACCAGTTATATCTGGTCACAAAAATCAATCAATTCATGGCACCTTCAGTCACCCGCTTTAAAGAATTTTTAATGCGATACTGTGCTTCCGACATAAACGGCTATGAATGATTAATTACCAAAACTTGTGTTAAAACGTATTTTCTCTGGTTCAAAATCCGAATTAAAATGACCGCTCTCTCAAATTTTGAGAACACGGTCACTTTGTATAAAGATTAATTAGTTGAATTCTTATTCATTTTCATTGGACTTTATATTCAATATTTAACTGTCGGCTGAATATTGCAACACTTACCGTGCAGGCCACACCAATTATAGCAATCAGGACATCAAACCACATAATGCCATGAATACTACTTTTAGAAATGATTCCTGTAACCAACGGAATCGTGAATGACGCAAGCCCGCTAGCAGTATAATATATGCCCGTTACAGTACCCTTAGCGGCAGGAAACATGTCACTCATTACTGTTAGTCCAATTTGCATAACACCACCTGCTGCAGAAACTCCAATGATAAAAGAGCAAGCATTCATTACCAATTCTTGCGGAACGGATGCCATTAACACAAGTACAACCAATGAAACAACAGTATCACCTATCATCACCCATAATGAACTAACAACACGATCTACAATAACTGCCATGAGAAGCACGCCAATTATTGAACCAATACTATACAGGCTGACTAAAAACCGTGCATGAACCATTCCCAAATGACTAACCACTTCACCATATTTGGTTAACCACTGGCTGATTAAATAGAAAGTTGCCATGGAGACGTAGCCAAACAAAGTTAGAATGACGCCCAACATAATTCGTTTAGTACTCGGCTTAGAATGATGGGCTGACTCAACGTTACTGGCCACATACTTGGCCTGTGGTAATTTGTCATCACCTGTCGTCATTTGTGGAAACTCACGGAAAGATAGATAAATAAAATTAATGCTCAGAATTACAGCACAAATAACAAACGACCATCCATACCATAATTGATCTTGTTCCAACCCAGCAACTAGTAACGGTAAAATGAGTTCGCCGATGGATGCGAACGCCTTAATTAGAATGTTGGCCGTCGCTTGAGATTTAGGAAAAAATTCCATTAGGGCAGGATATGTGCCGGAATCTAAAAATGAATTTGCCATTCCTGCCAAAATCCCCCAAAAATAAGCCTGGGTTGTTGTGGTACTAAATATAATGCCAATAAAAAAGGGAATGTACGTTAAAATGCCTAGCTGGACAAAAAATTTACGTCCAATACGGTCAGAAAGAAAACCAGAAATATACAACACTAGCAGTCTGCCGATGCCTAGTGAAGAAATGACCATGGCTACACCGGCATCTGGAACTTTCCATTGATGACCTAGGGCCGTCATATTTTGAGCCAAGATAACAATAGCCATCCCGTGAACCAGATAGTTCAGATACAGACTTAGCGTCGTTTTAACACGTATACTGTCCTTCATCATTAACTGCACCTATACCTTGTTGGATTTGAATTGAGTAACAAAGTATACATGTAAGCGTTTTCACATAATGCCATTTTAGTATGCCACTCATGAAATAACAATCCTTTGAGAAGCAAGCCAAGTATGATTCTCCCCCTTTTCCTTTGTTTCCAAGTATCATCAAACCAAGTGAATATTTCCTTGAGGGAGGTTAAATCATGAGCGAACAAAAACAACCAGCCATTACTGCCGTTGTGACTGTTTATAATCTTGGTAATTATCTGGATCCCTGTTTGGACAGTTTAGCGCGCCAGACATTAAGCGATTTCGAAGTCATTATGGTTGATGACCATTCAACAGATGGTTCAAATAGTGTTATCGAAAAATGGGCGCAAAATGATTCTCGGTTTATTGCCGCGCATTTGCCAGAGCACAGCGGTGTCTCAGCCGCCCGCAACTATGGCATTGACCATGCGAGCGCACCTGTGATCTGCTTTATTGATGGTGATGATCTATGTGAACCAAACTATCTGCAAACCTTCATAGATGGTATGAGCCAACCCGGTGTCGACCTTGTAACTGTCGGCTATCGTTGGGGTGGCTATGCTCGCGGAGCCGTTTCCGGTATCACCGGATGGCACGAAATTAGTCAAGACGACATGTTATCCGAAGCTACAGAACACGGTACCCAAATTGGTGGCTACACTTGGAATAAAGCATTCCGAGTTAGTGTTATCAATCGACTTATGCTGCGTTTTGATACCCATTTAAAATTGGCTGAGGATCTGTTATTTACCGCTGATTACGAAGCTGGTGCACAGCGTTTTCTATTTAATCCAACTCTCGTCTATAACAAAGTAAGTCGACCAGGGAGCACTATTCACACAGCCTCAATGGCTATGCGGCGCGGTGAGATGGAAGTAGACGCGCACATTGATCAGCTGCGAGAAAACCTGCATGCAGGATGACGATGACTGCCCACTGGCTTATAATTGTGGGGAATAATCACACCAAAGGAAGTTTTTCGCATGCAGTTAACCGCGAATTCAATGACACCAGCTGGCTATCACCAAATTGAACAGGAAATCACCCGTTTGGAGTTGGACCGTCCCAACCGCATCAAACAGTTGCAGGAGGCCCGCGCATTAGGCGACCTATCGGAGAACGCTGAGTACAGCGCCGCCAAACGTGATTTGCGTCACCTAGAAAGCCGTTTGCGTTATCTTAACAAGTTGCTACAATACGCGGAGGTCGTCACACCAGAAACGACAGATCAGATCGAGGTTGGCAAGCATGTCGATGTGCAATTCGAGGACGAAAACGATACTGACACTTTCCAGATTGTTGGTAAGTTTGAAGCAGATTTAGATGCTAACAAAATTTCGTTTGATTCACCCTTAGGACACGCCATGATCAATCATAAGGTTGGCGACACCGTCACGGTTAAGGCACCAAATGGGGATTATCAGGTTACAATCAGGAAAATTAAGGGTTAATTAAGGGTTTGCCTACACTGGCAAGCCTTTTTTCGTTTTAGAATCAGGTAAAATGAAGGTAATCATTTTTCGAAAGGTGTTTGTTCATGAAAAAGGTCCTTATTATTGAAGACAATCAAAGTCTGGATGATCTGCTAATGACCGCACTTCAGCCACATTACGATGTTCAGTACGTCCGAGACGGCGCCGCTGGCATTAATACTGCACGGAATTTCGGGCCGGATGTAATTTTGCTCGATTTGATGTTACCCATCCTCAGCGGTGACAGCGTGCTGAAAACGATCCGTCAATTTAGCCTAGTGCCAATAATCGTGCTCACCGCTGTTCAGGACAAGGAGCGAACCGTTAAGTTACTGCAATCTGGGGCCAACGATTATGTAACCAAGCCATTTGACCTCGACGAACTCCGAGCTCGTATCGAAGTCCAACTGCGACAGCCGGAAGTTAGCCCCGTTATTCATACGTTTGCAGACATTAGCTTAAACACTGACACCTATGAAGTTACACGCGCAAATCACAACATCACGCTGTCTGGCAAAGAGTTCGCGATTCTAAAATTGTTAATTGCACATCCCCATCAAGTATTCAGTAAAGCAGACATTTACGAGACTATTTGGAACGAACCTTATATCGGTGCCGAAAACACTTTGGCCGTTCACCTCAGTAATTTGCGTAAGAAGATTAATTTTGCTGAATTGCCTGAATATATTGAAACTGTTTGGGGTATTGGGATTCGTTTATCTAATTAAAGGAGGATAAAGTAATGCTTATTATTTTAGTTATTATGACATTGCTCTGCCTACTGTTAATTTATTTACTAATTAGACAAACACTTGGTATCCAGCATATGACCCACAGTCTGACTTATATCAATCATCATCACACGAATGCAAACGTGACACTGCCAGTTAATTCGCGTGCATTAGCCAACCTAGCAAACGAAATCAACGTGAATTTAGATCAAACAAATTTACTAACCCGTCAACAAGTACTCAATGAACAAGAAATCCGCGCTGTTATGACTAATCTATCACACGATATCAAAACACCACTCGCTGTGGCCTCTGGCTACACTCAATTATTGCAACAGGAAGTTACATCTCTTGACGCAAATAAGTTAGCCAAAGTTGCGACAAGTTTAGCTACCGTTAGCGATTATCTCAAAACGCTAATGGATTTTAGTCTGTTAAACGAGAAAAGAATCAGCTTAAAGCCCGAACGTTTGAACATCTCCGACTTGTTACAAACGAATATCCTTTCTTTTTATGACATGTTCACGCAACGTCAACTGGAACCAAAGCTCACAATTCAACCAGACCTAATCTTGTTAACTGACAAGCCATTATTCAACCGTGCCTTACAAAATCTCATCAGCAACATGGCTAAATATGCGAATTCTGTCGCTTCAATCAGTGCGCAAACTGACGAAAACGGGCATCTTGTTCTCACATTCGTTAATGATACGAGTGACTCTTTCAACATCGAAGACATCAAACGTTTCAACACAAAAAATCCCAAGACCGGCACCGGTCTTGGGTTAAGTATTACTAAATCAATTTTAGAGCAACTTGGTGGCACATTTACCGTTGCCCATGACCATACGAAGAACCGCTTTAGTGTGACAGTCGTCTTCAACCCCGCAATCACAGTTCTTGATGATTAAGCGTCACGATTGTTAATAGCCATGCCGCAATAATGATGCCAATTCCGACGCTTATGTACGGTGCCATCTGTGACCATTTCAAAAAACCTCCAGCAAAATCATTGACGGTTATGAAAAAGTTAACGTACTTCAACCAGTGCCAACCTGTCTCAGCCGCAAGTATTGAAATCGCAATCGGCCAAGCTGGAACCATCACACTCGCTAGAATAATGCTTTTAAACAGCGCTAAAACAAACATTGCAACGGCAAAAACAACTGCCACTGCCACTGCGTCACTCACTGTATTGGTAAATAATGTTTGTAACACTTTCCCGGCCGATCCACCAGCCGGATAACCCTTAATTGAACCAGCAATCAGCACTGTAACAAAATAGGACAGCATCATAATAAAAATTGTCAGCAGCATAATCCCAAATTTTTCAACAACAAAGGTGAGTCGGCTGACGCCTGAAGTCAGTGTATTCTTGTATGTTTTTTGACTAAATTCATAACCAACAGTCACCACAAACACGACAATCAGTAGGAATAACACCACACTCACAGACAGTGAGGCAGCCATCATTGCGTGAATCAAAGTCCATTTACCAGTACGAAGTGTGTCAATCAAATTCATATTAACATCGACACCGCCAACATTTTTGCTAACGGCTGAGCTTATGCCCATCAAAATAATCGCTAACAACGTCAAGTAGATTCCTTTGGTGCGCATTAATCTATACGTGTCCGCTCTAAATAATCGTCCCATTTTAGTTAGCCTCCTGTTTATTGGCGTCAGTAATTAATTGCGTATAGTAGCTTTCTAAGGACCCCTCGCGCCGTTCAATTTCCGACACACGAACACCCGCCGTAAGCAATTCACGATTGATTAATCCCGCGTCAGCAACCAAGTTATAAATCATTACATGTTCATCATCGATAACAGTAAACTTACCTACCCTTAGCTGATCTAACACTTGTGAGGTTGTATCAACGTTATCGACATGAACCATCAATCCGGATTGGTTTGCTTGATCCATCGAGACCTTATCAATTTCTTTGATCAAACGGCCTCGATGAATGAAGCCAAATCTAGTAGACACCTGATATAATTCCGTTAAAATATGGCTAGAAATTAGAATCGTCATTTGATTGGCCTGATTTAATTGCTTTAGTAGCTGTCTAAACTCGATGATGCCTTCTGGATCAAGCCCGTTAATCGGTTCGTCAAGGATTAAAAGATCCGGCTTACCTAGCAAGGCAATACCGAGTCCTAAACGTTGGCGCTGTCCTAACGACAGCTTTTGTGCTTTGGATTTTTCCTTTTCGCTTAACCCAACCAGTTTAATCGTGTCATCAACTTCATCAGGATTAACGATTCCTTTTTGTTTAGCAACCAAGCGCAGGTTTTGCACCACCGTCAAATGCGGAAAAAACGCTGGAGCTTCGATAATGGTTCCCACACGACTGAGTGTTTCACGGTATTTTGGCCCAGATGCTTGGCCCAATAAGGTGATAGTCCCCTTTTGCAGCGGTGATAATCCCGTTATCAATCTCATAATGGTTGTTTTACCGGCACCATTTTCACCAATAAGACCGTAGATATCTCCTCGATTAATCGTTAAATCAACATTATCCAGTGCTTGGTGTTTACCGAACCGTTTAGAAACATGTTTCAATTGAAGCGCTACTTCAGTCATTTTTTCTTCCCCCTCTACATAAACCATTATGATAGGTATTCGTAAACCAACTCTTAACCAATCATTAATTAACCCTTAATTCAGCTTTATTCAGTAAAGCATATTTCATATGTACAGCAAAAGGCCACTGAGAATTTTCATCTCGGTGGCCTTCATTTTATCTTATAACATTTCCACTACTAGAATCGTGCCCGACCCAGCGCATGTTGAGCAGCTAGATTCAACAAACTCCATTGACGGTCAAAACCAGGCTGGAAGAAGAAGTCAGCAGTAGCTAAATCTTCCAATGTCAGTTTATGCGCAACAGCTAAAGCAATCACGTTGCCTTGAGCAGTGATGTCGTACTTGGACAGAACGGCGCCACCAAGGATTTGATGAGTCAGCGGATCAAACGTCAAACTGGTATAAACATCTGTGTTACCAGCACTTTCTGGCACATAAGCTGGCCGTAAAGTGTCCTTGTAAGCACTGGTTGCGACTGGCACATCAACTTTAGCGGCAGTAGTGGTGTTCAAACCAGCAGCGGCAAAGTGATAATCAAATACACTTAATGCAGACGCACCAACGACTCCTTTGAATGGTACAGCAGGCGTATCTTCAAAGATGTGATCAACTACGTACTGAGCTTCTCGACGAGCGGTGGTTGCTAATGCGATGGGCATTGGCTTACCAGCTGGGATAGACAATGGCAGGATCGCATCCCCAATGGCATAGACATCGGGCAAATTCGTTTGTAAGTAAGGGTTAACATCGATAAAGCCACGGTCTGTTAAGTTAACTGTACCTGACAGCCAAGCCGTATTTGGTTTAACCCCTGCCGCACAAATAACGAGATCAGCTGGATAAGTCTTGTCAGCTGTCTTTACACCAGTAACAGACTTGTCGCCTTCAAACGACTTAATCGACTGAGACAAGGCCAGTTCAACACCCTTACTAGTCAACTCTTTAGTGACAACGTCAGTCAAATCTTCGTTGAGATAGTTGCCTAATGGGCGGTCAATCATATCCATTAATGTGACGTGCTTGCCAGCCTCAGTAAAGACTTCGGCAGCTTCAATTCCGATGTATCCAGCACCGATGACGGCAACGTTCTTAATGCTATCATCCGTAGTGGCCGCCTTGATCTTGCTGGCCCAATCGTAACCACGCATTGCGTAGATGCCATCTAAATCGTGACCTGGAACTGGCAAAACCGTTGGCGTTACACCAGAGCTCAAAATCAGCTTGTCATAAGCGACTTGCTCAGTCTGACCAGACTTAACATCCTTCACGCTGACTTCTTTCTTATCTGCGTTAATGGCTGTAACTTCGTGATTATTGAACACGTGGCCACCCTTGCTGGTGATATCTTCCGGTTTAAAGTTACGGACGTCTTCTTGAGCAGTTACCTTGTCCTCTAAGAATAATTCCATCCCGCATGACATGAATGAGACAAAATCACCTGCTTCATAAATCGTGACATCCACGTCCCGATATTTATCCAACAGTTCAATTGCTGATTCGTGACCACCGTGTGATGCACCGACAATAACGATTTTTGTTTTACTCATAAATAGTTAACCTCCATCGTATGTTTTAGAATCATTCTAATTCTTCTAACACACATACTGTAAAACTTACACGTTTTTGATGCAAGACCCACTCACAAATTTAAACACGCAAAAAGCCGATAACATCAAAGCTATCGGCCAATTTAAATTTTTTACAATTTATTTTTCTGCTATTTAGACAAACGGATTAAAGAATCATCCTCAAGCCCATGATAACTAGCAATAAGCCCATCATTGGCTGCAAAACCAAGTTTAACACCCGTTTGTTTAACCGGTTAATGATAATTGGAGCTAATGCTGCACCAATGATTGCTCCAATCATGAGGCCGAAACCAATGGACCAATCCACGTGACCACTAGACATGTGAAAGAGCAGCCCGATCAGCGTCGTACCGACTAACACGTATGAAGAGGTCGCGGCGGCGTGCACGGTATCCAATCCCATAAGCAATAGGCCAGCCAAGATTGGACCGCCACCACTTAACCCGGCAACACCAACCATTAGGCCACTTAAGATACCAAACGCAATCGCTTGAATCCGTTTGGTACCACCGTTTGCTGTTTTATTCCGGTGTGGCAAATACTGACGTGCAATAATCTGGACGCCGAGTAACACCAAGATAATCGCGATCACCCAGGTATAGATTTTGGTCGGTATAAACGGTGACAACAAAGAACCAACGATAGTCGCAGGCAACGCTGCCAGTAACATTCGATTACCAACTTTAGCTTCTACATTACCCGTGCGATAATGACTGTAGGCGCCGACACACAACGACGGAAAAGCCGTAAATAGTGAAGTTGCAGCCGCTACAGCAGCCGTCAAGTGAAAGATGCCAGTTAATACGCCTAAATAAATAGCCGCGCCACCACCGCCCATCGAAATCACCAGGGTGCCAATAATAAAACCAGTAATAATTAACTCAATCCACAACATGCTTTATCCTTCTCTCTAAAAAACCTCATCAGCCTCGCTCTGTTTGTCGGTCGAAGCCTTGGTGTATAGCAAGTTTTGAAATGCCATTTCTGTAATGTCATCGTCGTTCACATGCGCCATCAGATCAGCCAAAGAAAAACTTTGTTGTAATCCCAACGGTTGAGCGAACCCATAAACGGTCAATTGATAGTGATGCGTTCCCGATTTTGGCCGTGGACCGGCGTAGTGTTGTTCCAGCCATATATGTTGAGCACGCAACTTCCACCACGGTGCCCGTAAATCCTGAATGACAGAGTGCAAACTGTTTTCACCCTGAGGCACGTTCGTGTGGCGACTAAAATCTGCCGGCACAATTAAGGACTGCCCTTCGACGGGCACATCGGCAACCACCCAATGTGTCCACGGAAAACCAAACATGGCCACCGTATCGTAGTCAATCAACTTCCACGCCACCACCTTGGTAGCATTATTAATGTCATGAATCTCAAACGGAAATGATTGTGGGGTCACCCCTTCGATTTTTTCCGAAGCAATCGCATTGCCACCATACTGATCAGGAATTGTCCTATCTGAAAACGGAAATCGTAATTTCATTGTTCAAAACTCACATCTCTTTTTTATTTTACACTTTGTAAGTATAATTTACATGTTGTAAAATGTAAATATAAGCAAACCACTTTCTATGAAGGAGTCATTAATTCATGGTTCAAAAACGCGATTTATCTGCTGAAAAAATCATTCAAACAGCCACAGATCTCATTAAAGCTGACGGCGCTGATGCCGCTACTTTTGGCAACATCGCCAAGGCGCTTAACTGTCGAACGCAGGCCCTTTACTTCTACTTCAAAAACCATAACGACCTGTTGCTTGGTGTGGCAACGAACTTTTTTGCCACCCTGAATCATGAAGTCCAAACGGCCTGCTTCGATTTAAATGGTCGAGAGGCGCTAATCAAAATGGCCACCACCATCCGTAACTATGGCCGCCAAAATTTGGACCTATCACTAGCGGTGATGCGATCGTCTGGACTGCCCGACCACCTGTCAGCTTTTAATGAAACACGTCATTTATCTGAAATGATGCAGCAGTACATTGGCGATTTTATCAGCGATCCTGTACAACAGTTATCCATCTCCCGTGGTGTCCGGGCCATGATCATCGGTGAAGTTGTCAGCGAAAGTGTCGGCTGGTTTACGAACCCTGCCATCGATCGCGATGACAGTTTTGTCGACAATCTGATGCGGCTGTTCGATGAGTCACAAAAATAGATATCTGTGTGGACATGCTGTTGCGCCGGCAAGTACCACATCGTACCCGTTACGCTGACTTGAAACGCCGTTCCGTGGGACCGGTATCAGCCCCAAAGTCTGGGTCTTCAACCTCGACTTTGAACCCATAAACCAGGTTTCAAAGCTCGCCCTACAACACTAAATGGCTAAAACCACGCCATTAAGTGTTGTTACCACGGAACTCTGTTTCAATTCAGCTCCACTTCTGTCAGAAATATCCTTTCATCCGCCCAGATTCTGGGATGAAAGGATATTTTTGTGAACTTGACTGCTAGATTAGCTGGAGGGCGTCAACAGTGATACCGAGCCGTGAAGGTGGTGTTAATTCGAATGATTTTCTCGAATTTACACCACGGACGGGCACAGCGACTCGCGGGTCACGAGGCTCTGTGGCGAGGCGAAAGACCGTGAACTTCGGGCTTGAATCGGTCCCACGGTGAGCGTGTCACTGTTGACAACCGCAAGCGACATATCATCACCCACAGTCATCAATAAGGTTTTACTCTTTAGCCATTATATTTCGAAACGATATTGCTTTAATGATGGTAAGCTGACATGATATACTTTTCTCACTAAAACTAACTCAATTCAGAAGGAGTCTTCATTTAATGTCACAGAACCCAAATACCGCACCTGATGCACCTGACCCCAAACCTAGTCCTGTCTATGTACAAACGGAAACCGAGGTTTTGGATCACTTCCATAGTGATCTCGAAACGGGGCTAACAGCCGCAACTGCCGCTGATCGACTGGCCAAGAATGGGCCAAATGAACTGACAGCTCATGTCACACCAAAATGGTTGATATTCCTGCGTCAGTTTAACAACGTAATTATCTACATTCTGCTATTTGCGGCTGCCTTTACCCTTTTCATTCGTCACTATTCCGACGCCGTCGTTATCGGTCTGGTAGTTATCATTAATGCCTTGATTGGCTACTTTCAGGAAGTTAATGCCAGCAACGCGCTTGATAAGATCAAGTCGATGTTGTCTACCGAAGCCACTGTTATTCGGGACAGTGCACGGACAGATGTGCCGGCCACCGAGTTAGTAACTGGGGATATTGTCTATCTGGAAGCGGGTGACAATGTCCCTGCCGACATGCGAATTCTCGACTCTGATAATCTACGGATTCAAGAATCGGCTTTGACCGGTGAACCAGATTCTGTGCTCAAGAACTTTGACCCACTGAAAGACAGTAAAACACCGCTAGCTGAGCGTGAAAACATGGCCTACGCCAGTACTGCCGTGACCAATGGGAGTGCTACTGGTATCGTCACGGCAACTGGACACGACACTGAACTTGGTCAAATTGCCGATGATGTAACGGATGTTAAACAAACCAAAACACCATTGATGAAGGAACTCGATCGTTTGGGAACCTGGATTTCCTACTTCATCATCGCCGTTGCCATTGCACTGTTTATCTTTGGTTGGGCGCGTCACTTATACGCGTTGCCAACCCTCGCGCTAGCAATCATCACCATGATTGTGGGTTCCCTGCCTGAAGGGTTGCCGGCTTCAACTTCCGTCATCCTCGCGATGGGCGTGAACACGATGGCGCGCAATAAGGCAATCGTTAAAACATTGCCATCCGTGGAAACGCTAGGTGCTGTCGACATTATCGCCACGGATAAAACTGGGACGTTAACGAAGAACGAAATGACAGCTCAGGATATCATTACTAAGGATCATCAGTATCAAGTTACGGGAACTGGCTATCAACCTAAAGGTCAAATTGTGGCAAATGGTCAACCAGTTAACGTTCAGGATGACCCAGTCTTGAAAGAACTGTTAATCAGTGGTTTCGAAGCCAACGATACCATGCTACAAGAAGAAGATGGCCAGTGGATCCTGAATGGCGAACCGACTGATGGTGCCTTTCTCACGCTATACCACAAAGGCTGCGGCATGGACGAACCTGCGTTTGAGGAACTGGATCGCATTCCGTTTGACTCTGACTATCGTTACATCGCCCGCCTCAGCGTCCGTGAAGACGGTCAACATGAAGTGTTCGTAAAGGGCGCGCCTGACAAGCTTTATGAAATGGCGCAGGCTGCGGACCCAACGTTTAATGTCGATCACTGGAACGACGTCATTCACGACTTAACTACTCAAGGCAAACGTGTTGTGGCAGTGGGCCGTAAACTCGTGGGCAAAGATGTTAGCGAAGTTACACACGAAACCTTGCGCGATGGTGTCGACTTTCTCGGAATCGTCGGGATTATTGACCCGCCACGTGAAGAAGTTATTGATGCGTTAAAAGAAATGCGGACAGCCGGGGTCAAAGTTAAAATGATCACCGGTGACCATCCCGACACGGCAACTGCCATTGGTCGTCAACTAGGTTTGGCAGACAACATCCAAACCATCACAGGCGCGGAGTTAGACGACATGTCACCTGACGAACTCCGTGCCAACATCAATCGGTACGATGTGTTTGCCCGCACAACTCCAAGCAACAAATTGGCCATTATCAAAGCCTACCAGGAAAACGGGAAGATTACCGCGATGACCGGTGATGGTGTCAACGATGCGCCCGCTTTGAAACGCGCTGATATCGGTGTCGCGATGGGGATCAAGGGAACCGATGTAGCCAAGGATGCGGCAGATATGATTTTAGTCGACGATAACTTTACGACGATGACAAAGGCCATTCGTGAAGGCCGGCGACTTTACGACAACATTAAGAAGACCATCGCCTTCCTGTTGCCAACGAGTTTCGCCGAAGGTTTAATTGTCGCGTTCAGTATTTTGATGCAACAAAAACTACCTTTAGTGCCAACGCAATTGCTTTGGATCAACATGGTTTCAGCCGTCACAATTCAGTTTGCGTTCATTTTTGAACCCGCAGAACAAGGCATTATGCAGCGGCGACCGCAGAAAACTGGTTCAACCCTGATGAACAAACATGACGTGTTCCAAATGGCCTATGTGTCCGTCTTAATAGCGGCGATGGGACTGTGGGCGTTTGACTGGCTCACCAATAACGGCGTCAGCCAAGTCATTGCCAGCACGATTACCGTTAACGTCATTGTGTTAGGCAAGGTGTTCTACCTGTTCAACATTCGCAGTCCACATCTGGCCTTCTCAAAGAACTTCTGGACAAACAAAATGGCGTTTGTCGTCATTGCCGCACTGATGTTGCTGCAACTCGCGCAAGCGTACATTCCGTTTATGCAGGATATCTTCAAGACTGGTCCAATGAGTTGGAGTCAATGGGGATTGGCGATCGTCGCCGGGTTTGTCACGTTAGTTGTTACTGAAGCCGATAAGATTATTCGGATGCAGTGGCACAAACGGAAACAACCACGCATGAACTAACAACACTTAATTTACAAAAGAGGCAGTACCGTCAATTTTGTTGACAGTACTGCTTTTCGTTTGCCATGCGAGTAAACTATTAGGTGGCAGACAAGAACAAATAAAATAAGGATTGAATCATGAAAAAGAAACATTTCAAACTAAAGCAGCGTAAGCTCATTACCGCCTTGGCAACCATTGCAGTGTTAGTGTTCGGTTACTTCTTTTCGACTAATAACACCGAGGTCAAGGCCTTTACCCATGGCCCCCGCCAAGTCACCACAATGCGCCGTCATTACCGTCACTGGACCAAACAAGCTGAAAACTGGTTCAGCAGTAATTCAGGCAGTAGTACACAAACGACGCCGACTACCGCCGATGTGCCCCGTGACGCTACGGACAGTCAGTTACTGGCACTACAATTCGATGCGAATAAGTATCCAGAAAACTACGTCAGTTTGGGCAAATCAACCTTAACCAGTTTACAAATTCATGATGCCTTAGAGCACAACCATGAACAAGCCTGGTACACGATTGACTCGCCAGACACGTTGGGGCGCAGTCAAGCAGGTCAGGCATTAGTCACTTACAACAGTGTCAGCGCCACAGCCGCCATGAAGCGACCTTCCTTTGCTGAAAGCGCTGATCCAACGGGATACGAAGGCAACAATCGCATTGCTCAGTTAAACGGTTATCGCGGTTATTTCTACAACCGTTCCCACACGTTGGCGTGGTCGTTAGTTGGTAATCTTGGCGGACCCGACACCAGTAGCAATGCCATCATGCAGCGCAACAACTTAACGACTGGCACTCGTGCCCAAAACGTTGGTACAAACGGACGTAGCCAAAGCACTGCCGGTGGGATGGCTTACGCCGAAACCGCAATTCGTGACTTTGTCAGAGAACGGCCAAACATCCCCGTCTACTACGTTGTCACGCCGCTATATCAAGGCAACGAACTCGTTCCCCGCGGCACTCATGTTCAGGCAGTCAGCACAACGGATAACGGCCAAGCACTAAATATTAACGTTTACGTATTTAACGCTCAGAACGGTGCTACCATCAACTATGCCGATGGCAGTTGGACACAGAGCTAGCATGCATCATTGATGTTTGACTCCGCTCCACTGACCTGAAACGCCGTTCCCTGGGACCGGTCTCAACCCGCACAAACCGCGGTTTTCCACCTCGATTCTGAGCCACAGTCCGTCTCAGAAGTCGTCCCGTAACACTACGCGGCCAAATTCTCGCCGCCAAGTGTTACCGACACGGAACTCTGTTTCACATCAGTTCCTTTCACATTGCACATGATAAAACAGCTAGTCTGTTTCCACCCACATAATTGAAATACTTAGTTCAATGCAAACTGAGACAGGACAGTAGACTTGCGACTATCCAAGCTGGAGGGCGTCAACAGTGTTACCGCGCCGTGAAGGTAACGTTAATTCGGTGGTTTCCCGAATTTAGGTTACGGACGGTCGTGAAGACTCGTTTTGGGAGGCTTCACGGCGAGGTGAAAGACCGTGAACTTCGGGCTTGAACCGGTCCCACGGCGAGTGTGTCACTGTTGACAACCGTAGGCGACAGCGAAATCTAGATTCAAATCCAAAAACGACCTGCACAGGGTTAATGATCTAAACCTTGTGTAGGTCGTTTTCTATAGTCGCATCAAAGATGTAGCAACTGTGTGCTTAATTGATTTTCCGTTTTGGATTCAGGATGCCCATCGGATCAAGCAACGACTTGATTTGGTGTTGAACCATGTCAACATCATCGCCGAGTTCTTCGTTGACCCACTGGTTCTTCAACATACCAACCGCATGCTCACCAGAAATCGTCCCACCGAGTGCCAAGGCTTTGCGGAACATCAGTTGCAGTGCCTTGATAACATTGTCCGGCACCTCCGTTTGTTCCTTAGGCCAAACGATACTTGGGTGAACGTTACCATCACCAGCATGGCCAGCGGTAAAGATTTGTACGTGAAGTTGATCGGCTACTTCGCTGACGTAATCCATCATTGGTGCTAGTTTAGACATCGGCACGGCCATATCTTCCATAACGTGATTGTGTCCGGCAAAGACCGCTGGTAACATATCTTGCCGCAACTTTTCGATGGCCTTCATCTCGGCGTCGTCGGAAGTCACATGAATGTGTTGTGCGCCATGATCGTTCAACACTTTTTCAGTAACCTTTAACGCTTCGTCGCCACCAACGTCCAAACGAAGAATCAGCATCGCACCACTATTGTCAGCGTAACGCGTGCCCTCATACTTATCCAAAGCCGCAACCGTGTTAGCATCCAAAGCCTCCAACATTGCTGGATAAACACCAGATGCCCGCACTTCCGTCACTGCCTCTGACAGTTTGGTCATGTTATCGAAGAAAGCCAACCCCATCACCGCGTGTCCAAGCGGAATTGGGAATAACTTCACTGTGATTTCAGTAATGATGCCCAGCGTACCTTCCGAACCAACGAATAGGTGCGTCAGGTCATAGCCAAACGCCTGTTTAAACGTCCGACCGCCTAACTTGAGTTCACGGCCGTCAGCTAAGACAACCTTCAAACCCAAAACAGAATCACGGGTGGCACCATATTTAACAGTGCTCATCCCACCAGCGTTGGTTGAAGCATTACCACCAATTGCAGAAATCGGCCGTGAACCAGGGTCGGGTGCATAAAACATGCCAACTTTATTGGCTTCATCGTTCAATGTTTGATTGATTACACCCGGTTGGACAACTGCCACTGAATCCTCACGGCTGATGTCCAAAATCTTATTCATACGAATCGTTGACAACATGATGGCGCCAGCTTCTGCATCAGAACCAGAAACCGTGCTCGTCGCCGTTGTTTGTGGAATAACCGGAATATGAAACCGGCGGGCTACGCTCAAAACGCCCTTCACGTCTTCCGTATCGCCCACCTCAACGTAGGCTAATAAGTCGCCATCCGCATCACCGATGCCGTTAGGGTCATTCTTGTGTTTAGCCAGACTATCTGCGTCCGTGTACACGTCAGCGTGTGGTGTTGCTTGCTTTAAAGCATCTAAGATTTCATCTTGTGAATATGCACTAAATACTGCCATCTAAGTCGCTTCCTTACAAATTGTTAGTTACTTACACCGATTACCATAAATTTCTTCATCTCAAATGGCAAACATTTGTGTTTATCGATTTGTGAACAGCATAAACGTGTACAATCAAACTAAACTATTCTTATCGAGGAGCAGTTATGGATAAGCTTAAAGTGCGGCTTGATGCATTCAGTGATGCCATCATCGCCATTATTATCACCATCATGGTACTTGATTTGCACGGCGTCGTGACAGATTCGCCATCTGCCTATTTATCATTAGCAAAGGAAATTGGCATCTACTTTATCAGTTTCTTCTACGTCGCTAACATGTGGTACTCGCACGCCACGGCGTTTGACGAAATTGATTCGATGACCTATCGCATTCTAATTATGGACTTCGTGTTTCTGGCGGCATTGTCATTGATGCCATTGTTCACCAGCATGATGGCCACTAATACGACCAGAGTAACCGTGATGGCTTACGGAGTCTTATCCGCAGTTGTCAATGTCCTCTTCCGTTTTCTCACCCAGTCGATCATTCATTTTGAATACACCAACAAGTCAGATATGGCGCAGGTCTACATCAAAATATTCGGCTTTAATAACCGAATTCAAATGGCAATTAGTATTGCAGCCATCATTCTCGCCTACTTTAAACCCACGTGGGCCATCATTTTCTTTCTCGCCTACCCAATCTGGAACTTTCTGAGCAGTAGCAGTGATCGTCAGGAAATGTACGATGTTGAGCAATTAACACCGGATCAACGAAAAGACTTCCTTGATTTCTCCACGGCTGACCGTAAAGCTTTCCGAGAACAGCAAGAAAAAATCACAGCTATGTTGAAAGCAAACGCAGAGGGAGCAGTTCTTGAAGACGATACTCAAAACGTGAACTCGCAAACATTGCCAGTTGATGTGGCTGCAGATAGTTCGACCAGTCAGCCTGCTTCGACCCAGACTTCGCAAGCATCAGCACTGGTGACATCGCAAGCTAAAGCAACCGATATTAAACAGACAACTCGCGCACCAAGAACACCTCGTCCCAACCCCCATCGTCGTAACTATTGGCAGCAATGGTTGGATCAAAGTGACGATCCCCAGCTACAAGAACAACTACGCCAAGGCGGCCGTTTGACCCAGATTCAAAAGCAGCAATGGGAATCTTGGTTTAAAGAACAGCGTCAAAAGGATCCACGTTTGCAGCGTCAAACACAGCAAGCACGCAAGCAGGCTCAAAAACAAGCTCAACGGCAGGCTCGTAAGCAGAAATAGAGGTATTCTGAGTGACCGCGTTACTAGCCAGCTATAAAACCAAGTACTTGTCATTGACGCTTTCAAACAAAACAAACAGCCTTTATGAGGACCAACATTCCCCATAAAGGCTGTTTAGTTATCTACATGCTATCTAGTTTCTAACAATCAGCCATGATTCAGGCCCAAATTAGTTACTTCAGCCCAGCTAGTGTTCGTTGTAGCCAATCGACATTGTTTTCTTCTCGTTCAATGGCACGGGTCAAAATCAAAAAATGACCATATTGTCGATCAATCTGAGCATCCTTGGAAAAAAGTTGTTGCTGTCGTTGTCGCAAATGGCTCAACTTTTTCGTGTGCAATTCTACCTGCGTCCGCAATATTTTCGCCAATGTTGGACTGTGACGATCATGAATAAAGTAGAGCTTCAATGAACTCAACGCATCATTTTCGGCTGTAATTGGTTCGTGCAACCAAGCCAATAGGTGGTCGTGACCGGCTGCTGTGATGTCATAGCGAATAACCTTAGCATCCTCATCCACGCGCTCAGTGACAATTTTGATCCAACCATCCGTCAACATCCGTTTTAATTCTGGGTAAATTTGACTATGAGAGGCCTGCCAAAATTCACCAATTTCTGTTTGGAATTCATTTTCGATGTCACGACCGGACATGTTGGGATGATTATCTAATAAACCCAAAATAACGTTTGGCAAAATTCTTGGTTTCGGCATAACACACGCTCACAATCTATCGTTTACTTGAAGCCATTATAAACTACTTGCGAATGCGCTGGTAGTTGTCGTCAAAGTAGCGGCCTGCGCGAATATCATCAGTCATCCCATCGTATGGTGCTTCATTGATGACAGATTCGTTATTTTGACCTGCTTCACCTACATATGTGATGGACGCAAATTCAGGCACCACCAACTTAGGATACGTTTCGTACTTTTCACGTGATTCTTCCATCAAATCAATGTGCTCATTTTGGAAGGTCACCGTGATTTCTGGATGTTCCTCAACCCACTTAGGGAAGAAAATCGTCCCATGCATTTTATTATCATTTGGCATAAAGTCCAACGCCACATCAGTCCCGGTTGGCTCCGTCCAGGTGACTTTGTAAACGCCTGGCACTAACATCACGATGTCAGCCTGCTGATCCTTTACCCAACGGCCTGCGACCATCCCACCATGAATTCGATAATCAACGGTGTGATCGTTTTTAGCGTACCATTCGTACTCCCAGCCATTGTCGTACGTGTAAATAAAGTGGGTGCCCAAGAAATCATCTAGTGTTACAAACTCTTTTGTCATAATTAATTGCCTCTTTTTTATTATTGTCGATAACGACACTGATTATATTATGTCGTTATCGACATAAAGTCAACAAAAAAACTCACTAATCATAAAACTAGTGAGTTTTTATACCTATTCTGCTACCACTGATTCTGAACGTTTACGCCAATCCAATCGCTTCAATCCTTCTAGAATAGCGGTTGGGATAAGCGTAGCGACAAGACTAATCAGCCATTGCAAGGGCGTTAAACTGGTTAGTCCAAAGGCACCTTGCAAAGCAGGTACGAGAGCAATCAGAATGATGATTGCTGCCGCAACGCCTAATGCGAGGTTGAGTGAGTGGTTTGCTCTAATTGACGCCCACGTCATTGGTTCACGTCGTTTGATTGGGTAAATATCAATCATTGACCCTAGTGCCAAGACAAGGAACAACATTGTGGAGCCAACGACAGCTTTGTTATCTGTTAAGCCAAAGCGGCCCAATGCATAGATGCCTAGCGTAAGTACCGTGTAGATACCGGCCCGCCACGCCATTCGTTTGCCAAGTCCGTTTGCAAAAATACTCTGCTCATTTGGAATTGGTGGTCGTTTCATTGCTGATCTTTCACCTGGTTCGCGGGCTAGGTAGAAACCAGGAATCCCATCGGCCAGCACGTTAATTAACAGCAATTGTTCTGCAATCAGCGGCGCACCCCAACCCATTAACACGCTACCGATCATTAAGAAGATTTGGGCGAAGTTAACGCCGACTAAAAATTCGACGGCCTTAAGGATGTTTTGGTAAATCGTCCGCCCAGAATCAACAGCATCAATAATCGTAGCAAAGTTATCATCAGTCAGGATGACATCAGCCGCCCCCTTCGCCACTTCGGTTCCTGTGATGCCCATTGCCACACCAACATCGGCGGCTTTTAATGCGGGCGCATCGTTGACACCATCACCGGTCATTGCCACAATTTTGCCATGACTCTGCCAAGCATTCACAATTCGAATTTTGTCCTCAGGTGACACTCGGGCAAACACGCTGACCCGTTCGACCTTGTCGGCCAGTTCTTCTTCACTCCAAGCGTTCAACTCGCGGCCAGAAACGGCTAGGTCACCGTCGCGGTAAATCCCAATTTGCTCAGCAATCGCCCTGGCAGTTTCCTTGTGGTCACCCGTGATCATCACTGGCTTGATGCCAGCCTCACGTGCTTGCTGAACGGCCGGTGCAGCTTCAGGTCGTGGTGGGTCAATCAGACCAATAATTCCTGCAAAGGTTAGGTCTCTTTCTAGCTTCGTCCAGTCACGCCCTGGGTCACTGTCAAAGACACGGTACCCGACGGCCAACACACGCAGTGCATCATGTGCAAACGCGTCATGTACATTGTCCAAACGTTGACGCTCTGCCTGGGAAAGTTTAACCGGTAAACGATCCACAGCACCTTTGACAATCAGCAAAAATTTACCTTCTACCGTTTCATGAAGGGTCGCCATGGACTTCACATCCGATGAAAATGGCCGTTCCGCCACACGTGGTGCTTCTTGTTCGAATTCGTTTCTCGATAAACCGTGCTGCTGCATTAACCGAACGATAGCCAGTTCGGTCGCATCACCAGTGGTCTGTTCGCCATCATCCGTGGCGACAATGGTAGCATTCGTAGCCAGACCAAAATAGCGTAATAGTCGTGTTGCAGATACATCGAGTTCACCATTTCCGCTAATGTTTGCCGGTTGCTCACCAGGCACCCACAGTCGTGTAATTGTCATCTGATTCTGGGTTAAGGTCCCCGTCTTATCTGAAGCAATCACATCAATGCTACCGATTGTTTCAACGGCACTGATTTGACGGATAATGGCATGCCGCTTGGCCATTTTCTGGACACCGACAGCCAAACTGATGGTCACAATCACTGGCAACGTTTCCGGAACCGCCGCTACAGCTAGTGAGACACCCATCATCAAATTGTCAGCAACGCTGCCCAACTGCTGTGTCATGCTGAGCATAAAGATCAGTACCCCACCAGCAATGGCAACACCAGTTAGGGTTAAGGCCAACCGTGACAACCGTTTTTGCAACAACGTCTGCTTTGGCTTGGTCTTATTCAATAAACCAGCAATTTCACCGAGCTCCGTCGCCATCCCAATGGCCGTGACAATCATCGTCCCTGATCCGCGAGTAACCGACGTACCAGCAAATACCCGGTTAACTTGATCACCGATTGATTCGACATCCTTACCGTTACCGGTCAGCGATTTTTCAACCGCTTCACTTTCACCCGTTAAGATGGCTTCATCCACAGCCAGGGCGGTTACACTTTCCAGCAAACCGTCAGCTGGTACCCGGTCACCGGCGTTGAGAAGCACCACATCGCCAACGACAATATCGGCTGCCGCAATCTCCTGTACGGCACCATCACGTCGCACTTTGGCCGTTGGCACACTCATTTGTTTCAGTGCTGCCAACGCCTTTTCTGCACTTTGCTCCTGATATAACCCAATCGCAACGTTTAAGATGACGATCGCCCCGATAACGATCGGCTTAGTCCAACCGCCATTGAGCGCAATTGCCATATAGGTGGAGATCCCAACGGCAACCAGCAAAATAATGGCTGTAATTTCCGTTAACTGTTGAAGTAGCTTCCGCCAAATACTCGGTGGCTTTTGTTCCTGTAATTCATTCTTACCGTCAAGTGCTTGACGGTCCTTAACTTCTTTGGCGCTTAATCCCTGATGGATAAAGTCACGCCGTTCTTCTTTAGTGTGTGCAATCTGGTTCATCGCCTCAGTCCTTTCTCATTCTAACTTCGGTGGAATCGATCGCTACATAACCGCTGTCATGCACGACTCGTTGCAATAATTTTAACAAACACAAATGAAGACGCGCAAAGTTAACGCCTATGAAAGCCATAAAAAAAGATTGCAGCTCACTGATTGCCGTTTGGCGGTTCCCACCACTACAACGGTATCAAACTGAGTCACAATCTTATCTCACATTAATTTATAAACTAAAACTCAATGATAATCAGGGTTCTTTCACGACAATCCGGCCGATTAACATCAATGCCAGTATGATAGCACCGGCGCCAAACACCATCCACCAACGCTGAGGAACGAAAAACAGTCCAACGATGACGAGACCAAAAAAGACCAACGTTATCCAATCACTAATAGGAAAGAACGGCATTGCGAATAGCTGACTGGGCTGCTTCGTTTGTCGGCGATAACGCAAGTGGCACACGATAAGTGCCATCCATACAACAATAAAGTTAATCGTCGACATACTGGCCACTAGCGTAAAGACGGTACCTGGCAGTAGGTAATTTAAAAGCACAGTTAGTAACAGAATAAAGGCAGAAACAAGCATTGCCGGCTTAGGCACGTTAAACCGGTTAACCTTTTTGAGCCGCTTCGGCGCGCCACCCATGTTAGCCAACACAAATAACGTCCGACTTGTACTAAATAAGGCACTGTTGGCCGCTGACAAAGCCGCAGTCAATACCACAAAGTTGATCACACCAGCTGCCGCTTTAATTCCCAGACCATTAAATACTTGTACAAATGGACTGCTGTGAACTGGCAACTGTTGCCATGGATAGATAATCATCATCGCAAACAACGCGCCAACGTAAAACAAAATCATCCGAATTGGCAAACTGTTGATTGCTCGAGGCAACTCCTTTTGCGGGTTGGCCGTTTCACCGGCAGTCAGTCCCAACATCTCAATACCGGTAAAGGCGAAGATAACCAGCGTAAATGAGGTCAAGAAGCCCGACCAACCGGTGGCGAAGAAACCACCGTGCTGCCACAATCGCGCTAAATCAGCCGTGTGCCCATTAACGTTTACTTGCGTTGCTAGCAAAATGACCCCAACGGCAATTAACGCCACAATGGTGACCACCTTGATCATCGCAAACCAGTATTCCAACTCACCAAACGCGCCAACAGACATCAAATTGACCAAAACGAGGAGGCCAATAATTATCAGTGGTGGTAGCCATTGGGGCAAGCCCGGCCACCAGTATTTTAAGTAAATACCAGTTGCCGTTAAATCAGCCATGGCCAGGCTCAACCAGCACAACCAGTAAATCCAGCCAATGACAAAACCTGCGCGTTTGCCAAGGTATGTTTGAATAAAGTCCAAAAAAGAGGTTTTCTTCAAATCAGACAGCAACAACTCACCCAGAGCTCGCATCATTAAATAACAAAAGAAACCACCGATGGCATAGGCTAAAATGATGGCCGGTCCAGCCTGATGAATCGCACTACCAGAACCCAAGAATAGGCCAGTACCAATCGTGCCGCCCAGCGCAATCATTTGAATGTGACGGTGTGTTAGCTTACGAGCAAGTTGTTTGGGCGGTGTCTGTGCCATGATGTTTCCTTTCCTATCCGTTCATTTTTTGTAAAAGAGATGCAATTTACTCTACGCTAACTCGTTTTCGGACGCAACCCATCAAAAAGCACTGACTGTAATTGTCACTTGGTACACCAATTACAGTCAGTGCTTTCAATTAAGATGGAAAATTACTTTTTAGACCGTTTTTTAAACATGTAGAATCCTGTAAATGTTACTAACAGCGCGAGGACCCCAATAGTAACTAGTGCTTCCGTGCGTTGACCCACGAACGGTAAACCACCTGAATCCTTTTTAACTGGTGACTTAACCGCTGGTTCGCCGGGATCAGTCTGCGCCATTGCCGGCTGATTACCTGCTAGTGCTTGACCTGAATCATGCGTGGCAGTCGCTTCTTCAACAGAAGACGTTGACTGTTCAGTACTAGATTCACCACTCGTCATCCCCGATTGTTGAACTTCACCCAGCACATCGGTTACTGGATAGCCTTGTGATTGACCACTAGTTAACTGGTTATCAGTATTTGTGTTACCGGTCGTTGCTCGTTGTTGATTATTTGAATTTTCTTTTCCAGTGTCAGCATTCTGATTACCTGCTGACGATGAATCTGAAATTGTTGTCCCTGATCCATTGTCAGCTACACTCGAACTATCTGAGTTACTGGCATTGCCGTTTCCACCGCCAATGTTGGAACCACTATTAACATCGTTACCGTTCGATTCATTATCAGAACTGTCTGTGTTAGAACTACCGTTGTTAGATTCCGAGTTGTCAGAACCTGATCCGTTTCCTGGATTTGATGGCTCAGTCGGATCGGATGGTTCCGGCGTCGGTTCCGGATCTGGGTCCGGCTTAGGATCTGGTACGGGTGATGGCTCCGGATCTGTTGGATCTGGGTCTGGATCTGGTTCACCAGGCGTCGGATCTGTTGGATTAGCCCGGTAAAGATAAGTTACCGTGCCGCCACTTTCTGGAATGTCACCATTAGCGGCCAGACCAGCGGCATCTATCCTAACAAAGCTATATCCGTTAAATTCACGTTGGTTTGTTTGATACGGTTTACCCACTTGTTGACCCTCTGGATATGTTGCAACCGCACTACCCAGCAAGTCGCCATCTTCCGTTTTGTATTCAACCTTCACATTTGGCAAAGCATCATCAGCGTCGCCATAAACGAACGTTACCTGTTTGTCCGCTTCTTCTAACGTACCCGTCGCAGGGTCACTGTCCTCCGTCGTAAATAGATAGGTCAGTGGCCGAAAATCACGTGGACTAGCTTCATACCGTTCACCAACTGCCTGACCATTTGGATAATCTGCTTCGTGGCTATCCATTTTCTCGCCGTCAACCGTCTGATGAGTCACGTGAACACGTCCACACTTTGCTGGGTCATCTTCTTTCGAATAAACATACGTTACTGTGCCACCCTCGGCGGTCAGATAACCACTCTCTGGCAGGCCATCGCTGGATATTTCTTTGAAACTGTATCCCTCAAACGTATACTTAGTCGTTTGATAACGCCCACCAACAACCTGCTCGTCTAAGTAGTTGGCCTCTTCGGAGTCCTTTAACTCCTTAGGTTCAGCATCATCGGTGACATAACGAACCATCACTTTGCCAGCAGGTTCGGGATCGGGATCAGGCGTTTCGGTGGCCTTGTAGATGTAGTAAACATCTCCGTCGTCGGCGGTTAATGTACCAGTAGCCGACAAGCCTTTTTCTTCGTCCACTTTCACGAATTCATAGCCATCAAAATCGCGTTTTTCAGTCGTGTACTGTTTACCGACATGTTGACCATCCGGATAACCGGCCATTGCACTTCCTAATGACTTACCGTCTTCCGTTTGGTAATGAACGGTAACTTTGCCGGCAGGTTCGGGGTCTGGCTCGACTGCCTTGTAGATGTAGTACACATCACCATCGGCGGCGGTTAATGTACCAGTAGCCGACAAGCCTTTTTCTTCATCCACTTTCACGAATTCGTACCCATCAAACGCTTTTTGCTTCGTCGTGTACTGCTTACCGACGTGTTGACCATCTGGATAATCGGCATCCGCACTACCTAGTGTCTTACCATCTTCTGTTTGGTAATGAACTTTCACTTCTCCAGCAGGCTCTGGTTCTGGCTCATAGTAATAGGTCACAGCGCCACCTTTATTGTCCAGAATTCCTGTAGGCTTCAATCCATTTTCGTCGATGCCAACATACTTGAAACCAGGAAACTCACCAATTTCCGATGTATATCGTTGACCGACAAACAAGCCATCTGGAAATGTCGCCAATCCTTCTTTCAATAAATTGCCTGTGCTCTTATCAACGTGGTTAACCGTAACTGGCATCGCAGTTTCTGGCGCATTCTTATCGCGATAAATATAAGTCACGATACCCTCGTCTTTCTCCAAGAAACCTGTTGGCGCCCAGCCACTTTCATCTACTTTAACGAAGACATACCCGTCAAATGTGCCCTGCTGAGTAAAATATTGATTACCAACGATTGGCGGCAAGGGATTGCCACTTGAATCTTTTCCGTAAGTGGCATTTTCAGTTTTCAAAATTTTGCCATCTTCCGTTTTATGGATCACCTTAACCCCAGCCGAGTCCGACTGAGTCGATTCATAAACGTAAATGACCGTGCCACCGGTACCGCTGTATGTTCCGCTAGCGGGCAAACTGTCTTTACCCATTTCTTTAAATTTGTAACCGGAAATCTCTTTTTGTTCTGTTTTGTACTCTTGTCCATCTGGCCCTGACATGCTTTCAGGATCAGCAATATCGTGATAACCATCCTTATCTTCACGAACATACCGCACGTTAATACCGGACCAAGATTCATACTTGAAATCATCAAATTTATACTGATGTTTGTTTTTCGAGCCCCCTGTAGAAGCGCTGACAGCCATCGCCATCTGTTGATACTGCTCGCCCTTAGGAATCGTGTACGTCCAATACTTTGCGCCTTCAGCAGCATCATACTGAACCGTTAACAAACGCGTCTTTCCATCATAAGAAATTTTGAAAGGTCTAAACTTACCATCGATATTCTTTGAGCCATCAAACTTCTGCACCGTAGCCGTGTCAATCGTAGCCCAGCCTTTTTCACCATCCGTTGTAACAAACGCCCCGTACGGATTGACGTTTGGATCGGCTTCCCACCCTAACTGATAATTGGGATATTTTCCGTTAGGATCAGGGGCTGAATAACTATTATGGAAAGTATCTAGCTGGAAACCAATGGCATTTTGCAATCCACCGATTCCCATGTTGGCACCGCGATACCCAACTGCTTTTGTATCCCCAGGGTGGAAGGCAAACCCAATACCGTCAGCTCCTGTAGTCTCTGAATCACTACCGAGGTTAACCGAACCAGTCAGTTCAAAGCTCTTATCAAGATCAATCCGATCTTTTAACGTAAAATTACCAGCCTGTTCCTTCACATCTTCCGTAAGCGTCACAATCCCCGTATCGTTTTTCGCATCATACTTGTATGTTGCTGACCCATTAAGGTGAAAGCGTTCCAAAAAATCCTTCGCCGAAACATTGATTATCCCTTCATTGCGCTCAGTTCGTTGTTTTGTCTTCGTTTCCGCTTTTGCAGACGATGGTGGACTCCAAGCCAGCCCACCAAGTGTGCCAAACATAATCAGTGTGGCAGAAAAGCCATGAACCATTTTAGCCAACCATTTTGAATGCATACTAATTTCCATCATCATTTCGTCGCCTCCATCTATTGCTTCCACCAATGTTCTTATCGTAATCATAAGAATAATTAGTTTCTCTAACAATTGATGTGACTCGTGAAAGATGCTGATATTGCAACCTTTTGAGGCACTACCACAATTAAGTTTTGAACAATATACCCCATGTATCATTATTGAAACTGGGATTTAATGGTCCGCTTTGTTCAAAAAATAACAATTTATTTTTCATCACTGTAGCCTTCGTTTTATCATTGAATTTTAATCTTCCGCGGTTGTGCTAAACTATTCCTTATACGAAATCGGAAAGAAGTTTATTATGCCCCTAGATAAAGACGGTGTTCCCCAGATTTACCAGCTTCGACGGCTCGCCGTAGCTCTCACAATGGTCGGTGGTTTTATCGACGCTTATACGTTTGAACAGCGCGGTGGCTCACTGGCGGCTATGCAGACTGGCAACATCATTTTTCTGAGTGTCGACGTTGCCAAACGCAATCTGCCTAGCCTCATGACCAAGGTGGCAGCCATCCTCTTTTTCTCACTGGGCGTGCTGGCCGTCAGTTTATTTAAGCATCGCCACAACACACACTATTGGCGCATCCCCACTCTCTTACTGGAAATGCTGGTTTGTATCATCGTTGGGTTCGAACCACGGAGCGTGTCGGATATTTTCGCGGTACCACCGTTAGCAATGGTCATGGCCATGCAAACGACGGCCTTCAATGCCATTGAAGGTCACGGCTACAACAGCGTTTATTCCACCGGTAACCTTAAAATGGCCATGATTGCGATTGGTGAGTTTCATTTCCATCACAACCGCAGTCAACTGATAAGCGCGTTGCTTTACCTAGAGTTGGTGGTGGCGTTTGCGGCAGGTGCCATCATTTCGGCTCTTTTGCAATTATCCTTCAACGTTCACGCGATTTGGTTTGCCGCAGTTGGCATCCTATTGATCATCGTCGGCTACTCCATTGCACTTCATCAAAAGAACATTCATTTCAGTGATTAATTACTTTCCATAAAAAGTTTTATAAATTCGTTCTAGCGAGACCTTCCGAGACTGTGATATAAACGAAGTAACGTTTAATTGCACCTTAAGGAGGTCTTTTTTTGCAACAACGAACGCTCAATAGTCGCTTGATCCTTGCCATTTTCGCCACCGGTCTAATGTCATTTGCCGGTGTGGTGGTCGAGACGGCCATGAATATTACTTTTCCCGTATTGATGCGGCAATTTCATATCAGTACGGGAACCGTTCAGTGGTTAACCACTGGCTACCTGCTCATTGTTGCGACGTTTGTCCCAATTTCGTCCTTCCTCAAACGACGATTCAAAACACGGACACTCTTTTTAACTGCTAACTTGCTGTTCATTGCTGGCCTGCTCGTTGATACGTTTGCCCCGACATTTGGCGTGCTTCTTCTAGGACGACTAATTCAGGGTGTTGCAACTGGGATTGCCCTGCCATTGATGTTTAACATCATTTTGGAGCAGGCACCAATGGACAAAATTGGTCTGCTTATGGGCATTGGCACGCTAGTCACCGCGGTTGCACCTGCATTAGGACCAACGTATGGCGGCCTGATTGTCAGCAACCTCAACTGGCGGGACATTTTTATGTTCCTCATCCCGCTGTTGCTACTCTCGCTGATTACCGGGTTACTGACCATTCGGCAAGTCAATAAAACAGAAAAAGTCCATTTTGACGTTCTCAGTTGGGGGCTAGTCGCGCTGACCTTCATCAGCTTTATCCTTGGTCTCAGCAATATGGCCCACGTGACGACCCAACCGTGGCCTGTTATTTTAGGCATCATCATTGGTTGTTTGTCCCTCGCAGCGTTCATTTGGCGCTCCAAACGCATTGATCAGCCACTGATCAAGTTGACAGTTTTTAGTCAACCCGTTTTCAGTTGGCACCTTTTAGCATTCTTTCTCGTTCAAATCAGTGCGCTGGGATTATCCTTTCTCCTGCCAAACTTCCTGCAACTCGTAAACGGTAAAAGTGCCTTAATTGCCGGGTTAGTTGTCCTGCCTGGGGCTGCGCTAGGAGCGTTATTTGCGCCCCTAGGTGGCACGATTCTCGACCATTTCGGTCCAACACGGCCAATTTTGACCGGTGCTTTCTGTCAGTTAGTCGCTTTGGGCGGCATGATGTTTGGTACAAGCTCTCTGACTCCTGGCATCATTTTAAGTTGGTATCTGCTCTATATGTTTGGTACCGGCCTAGCATTCGGCAACATCATGACAACCGGCCTAAAATCTCTGTCAGACCAACAGCAAAGTGATGGTAACGCTATTTACAACACCGTTCAGCAATTCGCCGGTGCCGTCGGAACGGCGATTGTGTCTGCGGTAGTCGCGCTGACACAGGCTGGTAGCACCCACTCCTTTACATTCCGCACTCAGTTAGGCACACAGCGTGGCTTTATTGTGCTGGCGGTACTCTTGTTGATTAACTTCTTTGTATTGGTTCACGGTCTGCGGTTAAATCACAAGAAAGTTTAGAAAGTCATTTGCATTACAGTTACTCGAAGGTTCTATACTGACGTCACTTGGTCGAAATGACCGAGTTTGGGAGGTATTACTGATGCAAAATGTTTTAATTTTGGGGGCTAATGGCACAATCGGCCGTCAGGTCACCGAACGTTTGTTAAACGAAACGGATGCCCACTTAACCTTGTTTTTGAGGAACGCATCACGCCTGACAATTACTGATCCTACCCGTGAAACGATTATCGAGGGCGATGCAACTGACGCCGTTGCGGTAAATTGGGCCATGGTTAATCAAGACATTGTCTTTGAAACCCTTGGTGGTGACACGGAACATGAAAAGCAGGCACAAGTCATCACTACTGCTATGGAAAAAGCGCACGTTTCAAGATTATTGTGGATTACTGGCATCGGTATCGAGAACGAACTAACCGGTGCTTTTAAAGAATGGGAAAATCAGGCCGTTGGTGACTTAATGTCCGTATCCGTTCGTGCGGCCGACGTGATCAAAAATTCAGCCTTGGATTATACGTTAATTCGTTGTGCCTGGATGACCAATGACGCAACCATTGACTATGGCACCTCAGCCAGTGGCACCACAGTTACAAACACCATTGTTTCGCGCGCCAGCGTCAGCGATTATGTCATTAAGCTAATCACCGATTCCACCCGTGATAACCGTGCCAGCATCGCTGTCTTCCAGCCCAACACTGAAGCAGATTCACCGGCTGGCTACTGATGTTTAGTCTTTTTCTTTTGGGGGACACTCCCGGAGTAACATGAAGAATCAAAATATGGAACGGTCCGTCTCAATTTGACGGAGCGGTCGACTCCAGACACGTAAAAGGGCCGCTGTACAAACATAAATTGTTTGCGCAACGGCTCTTTTGTTTAACTAGTTAACAAGATTTCAAACTAACCTTGTGTTGCATTGTGAAAATGTGATGGTGCAGTGTCAGGCATGTTGTTCAACTTGTCCATGTCCTCATCTTGAATCGTAAAGTCGAGTTCTTTGTTCGCCTCAATGTGAGCAGCGCTCGTTGCTTTAGGCAACGGTAACAACCCGTTTTGGATGCAGAACCGTAAAGCTAGTTGGGCGACGCTAACGCCGTACTTTTTAGCCATTGCGGCGACGTCCTCATTGTTCAGCAAACCGCCAGTTGCTAATGGTGAGTAGGCTTCAACCAGAATATTATTTTGCTTAGCAAAGTCGACAATCTTTGGCTCTGTGAAACCAACGTAGTACTGAATTTGGTCGACCATCGGCGCAATTTCAGCATCCTGCATCACGTTTTGCAAGTCGTGTACATTGAAGTTTGAAACACCAATGGCCTTTACCCGACCACTCTTGTAGATTTCCTGCATGGCGCGCCAAACGTCAACGTTTTCTTTATCGTGGTTAGTGCCAATTTGTGACCATGGCCACGGTGCGTGAACCAAGTACAAATCTAAATAATCAATATCCAGAGCTTTAAATGTTGCATCAAAATCCGCTAATGTGCCGTCGTATGTTTTCGTCTCGCCGGGCAATTTTGACGTCACAAAAATGTCCTTGCGATCGATGCCTGAATCGCGAATGGCTTGGCCAACACTCGCTTCGTTTGCGTATGCCTTCGCTGTATCAATGTGCCGATAGCCAACCTTAAGGGCGTTTGCGACAGAATTGTAGGCAACGTCACCAGCAGGAATCTGCCATGTGCCAAAGCCGACTTTAGGAATCTCAATGCCGTTACTTAACTTATAAGTATCTGTAACTGTTGCCATTTTCATACCTCCATTTAATAAAAGGCAGTTAACAACCACCGTGACTATATACTAGCGCTTTCCACCCACTCGAATGCAAGCCATAACCCATCTAAACAAACAAATATTCTGTTCATTCGTTGCATTTTTTCATATACTGACAGTGTTAATGTTCACGGTAATGACGCACTCCAAACGAGGTAATCGCATGCTAACTGTAGCAAACTTAACAAAACGATTCGGTCCTAAACAAGGTGTTGGGGACGAGTCATTTACTATTCAAGAAGGCGAAATCATGGGGCTGATCGGTCAAAACGGCGCTGGCAAAACCACCACGTTTCGAATGATTTTAAACCTTCTACCACCTGATAGTGGCACCGTTTTGTGGCAAGGTCATCCCCTGACAAAAGACGACTATAATACGGTCGGCTTCCTGCCGGAGGAACGCGGCCTCTACACCCGCATGTCCATCCAGGACCAAGTGGTATACTTTGCCGCCCTTCGTGGGCAAAAACCGGCCGTTACGCGGAAAGCCCTCCCACAGTGGATGGCGCGATTTAATGTTAAGGGCAAACTGACAGATAAGATCAAGGACTTGTCTAAGGGGAATCAACAAAAGGTTCAGTTAATTGCCACATTAATTCATCAACCAAAACTCATTATCCTTGATGAGCCCTTTAGTGGTCTTGATCCCGTCAATGCCCAACTGCTCGAAGACAGTATCATCGAAATGAAGCAACATGGCGCCAGCATCATCTTCTCCTCTCATGACATGGCAAATGTGGAACGCATCAGTGATCATCTACTGATGCTAAGAAACGGTGAAACCGTACTTAGCGGCACACCAGATGAGATTCGGTCACAGTTCGGCAACACCCGCGTCCGTTTGCGCTCACCACTGGACAAATCAGCACTAGTCGCCTTTCCTGGCGTCAATGACGTTCAGCAACGTGGCAATGCCTATGAACTAACGCTAGACAATGAAGCCGTGGGTCACGAATTATTCAAAGCCGCTACCAGCAAAGGTTATATTCCGGAATTTTCGCAAGAGCCACCGTCGTTAGACGAAATCTTCAGAATCGAGGTGGCCAATCATGAATAAGTTTATGGTCGTCACCCGCCAAGTTATTCGCAAGAACATCAAGTCGCCTGCCTATCTGTTTTCACTATTCTTTCCAGTATTAATCATTGCGGCCATCGCGTTGTTTGCGTTTATCACTAATAAGACCAATCAGACGCCAACCATTGCCATCACCAGCAATAACGTGGCTTTGCGTAACGCATTGGTGGAATCACCCACACATGGCGATTATCGAGTGAATAAAGCCGTTCCCTCTGAACAAGTTGCTGAAAAACGGCTGAGTCACGAAAAAATCGATGGCTACCTCAATGTCACTGTGACCGGTCAAACGGTTAGTGCCGTTTACCGACAACGTACCAATGGTAATTCGCTAGACAGTGACACGCTCAAAAATAATTTGAATACATTAAAACTGCGACAGGCCGCCCAGCAACTGGGATTGACTGCCAAACAATTACAACAACTGTTTGCCCCCGCTTCGTATAAAACACAAAACGTCGCCTATCAAAATGGGGTCGTTCGCCGTCAAAAATCCAACCAACAAGGGGCTAACTTGGTCGTCGCGTTTGTCGTCACCTTTTTGATCTACATGTTTATCGCGATGTACACCAGTATGATTGCCCAGGAAACGGCTACCGAAAAAGGCTCTCACATCATGGAAATATTGGTCAGCAGTGTCAGTCCGGTGACACAATTCTTTGGCAAGGTGACTGGCATGCTAGCGCTGATCGTCCTGCAGGTCATCATTACCGGAATTGCCGGTTTGATTGGGATGCAATACTTCAATCACAATATCAGCTTTTTAGGTGACTTTTCCTTTAGTCAGATTCAACCGGGGATGGTGAGTGTGCTAGTTGCCTACTTTGTTCTCGGTGTCATGTTGTACACCGTTATTGCGGCAATGCTAGGTTCCATGGTCACACGCCAAGAAGAAGTCAGCCAAGCGTTGTCACCGTTAACGACGGTGGGGATGCTGGCGTACGTGGCCTCCTTTATCGCAGTGAACAGCAACAGCCTACTCATTCGAATCGGTTCTTATGTACCGTTCCTCTCCCAAAGCCTGATGCCCGTTCGTTACGCAGTTGGTAACGCCGCACTTTCAGAAGTTTGGGCAAGCGTCGCAATTGCCGCCATTGCGCTGGTCCTCATGACTTGGGTTGCCTGCCGCGTATACCAGCAGCACGTGTTAGATTACAGCAATCGCAAGCATTGGTACCAGTTTGGTCGCAAACGTCGTGCATAGTTTTTCCACTAAAAATAGGATTTGATTGTCATGATATACGGCAGTCAAATCCTGTTTTTAATGTTATCGAATTTTGAAGATATTACGTTTGTTGAATTATTCCGCTTCCGGTTGTCAGTTTATGAAACCTACTGCGTGGACCGACCCAAGCCATAAACCGTCTTGTGTCTCGACTTGAAGCCGCAAAACCACCGTCTTCAAGCTCGTCCGTGCTGTAAATTCGGCACAAATCACCGAATTAACACCACTTTCGCAGTTAGTTTCAACACTGACCCCTCCAGCTCACATTGTACTTAACTCACACCGATTCGGCAATCGATGCATCATTCGACACTAACCTTGACTAAAATTTGCTAGCTCATATTCATCATTCAGCTTAAATATTGTAAAAAAATGACAGTTATTCGTTATGTAAGTGAAGCGGAGTGGGGACAGAGTTTCGTGGTAGCTATACTTAGTGGCGATAGGCCACTTAGTATAGCTGGACGACTTCTGAGATCGGGTTATGAGCTCAGAATCGAGACCCAAGACCGTCTTGTGGGCTTGGGTCGGTCCCATGAAACGGCCGTCCCCACTCCGCGGAACGCTGAGCATAACTCTTATTGAGGTTTTTCATCATCGGAATAATAAACTGGTGCGGATGCCGAAATCGTTTGTTGTTGAAGCCACGTTTTGATTTGAACACCCAGGTCATCGCCCATCGGTATCGCTGCGTCAATCTGAGCTTGCGAAATATGATCCACATGAATACCAGACGTGATCGTACAACTACCCGGTAAAACGGCTTGAATTGCCTTAGCGACTTGTTCCCCAACGACATTATCCTTGTGAAACCGACCGTCATGGCTGGGAAACTTAACTGTTTGCATGTCTGTAGTCGCCGTCAATGTTGTGACATCACCAATATGTGGATGGTCACCACCAGTTACTACAATCAGCGCATCCTTGCCAATTAAACGTACGTCGGCTTGGATAGTATAGTCTTGCCGAGTCGTTTGAAACGTCCGGCTATCGTTTTGCATCATTTAGCCATCCCTTCCCAGCGTTGATCAACATTATTTGCAATGTGTAATGCATCCAGTAACTTCATGGTCTGATGATCAATCAAATCCTGAATGGTTTGGGGATGATTATAAAAGGCTGGGATTGGCGGAATCATCTGAACACCGAGACGTGCCAGCTTCGTCATGTTTTCAAGGTGAATCGCACTTAACGGCGTTTCACGTGGAACGATGATCAGTTTGCGTTGCTCCTTCATTGTGACATCAGCCGCCCGTGCAATCAGATTATCTCCATATCCAACAGCGATACCCGCAATCGTCTTCATGCTTGCCGGTACAATAACCATGCCATCATGCAAAAATGAACCGCTTGCGATAGCTGCACCTTGATCATTAATGTTATACGTATAGTCTGCCAAATTTTGCACCTCGCTGAGTGATAAATCTGTTTCCAATTCCAGGTTTTTCTTAGCCCAGGTACTCATGACGAGGTGTGTTTCAACATCTGCGTACTGCTTCAATGCCTTGAGCAAGGCAATTGCGTAAATCGTTCCGGATGCGCCAGTAATTCCAATCACAATGCGTTTCATTTTTGCCTCCTTCTGTCGTTTGCAACCTCTGTTGATAGTTAGTAATTACTTCAAGTACTTCTGCCAGTCTTTGACTTCTTTAAATTGAGCCCGGACAAACTGATCCTTCATATCGTACGGCACTGTTCCGTCCAAAATCATCTTGGAGGACATCCCCGTGATACGAATAGACTTCGGATCATACTGTGGTCGTTCAGATGGATCAAGTGGATGATTACGCATCCCTGGTAACACAACGATGTCCTGATCAGCCTGAAAGCGCGTATTCAAAGTCCAAATCACGTCATTCATGTCAAAGATATCGACATCTTCATCGACTAAAATAACCGTCTTCAATTCTTTAAACGCAGAAAACGCGAGTAAGGCCGCCTGCCGCTGAATCCCCTCATCAGCTTCATTATCCTTATGAATCTGCATGATTGTCATCAACTTACCGCCACCTGCAGGCGGATTATAAACGTTTAAGACTTTCCCTGGAATCGCACGGTCAGTCAGCGACAAAATGCTGGCTTCTGTTGGCACACCTGCCAAGTTCACATGTTCTTCACTTGGACCAATAACCGTTTGCATAATCGGGTGATCTTTACGATGAGTCACCGCTTTAACCTTGATGACCTGCACTGCTGGATTAGCGTCACCATCGTACCCAGGAAATTCAGGCATGGCTTTGCCAGTATGCGTATTAATATCTTCCTGCATCCGTTCGTTTGGCATGATGTAGCCCTCGATTGTGAATTCAGAACGCGCAATCGCCTTTTCATCAACACTGACGCCATCAACTAACTGAACAGGTTCTTGGCGAATCGCCCCCGCCACGCCCAGCTCATTATAGCCAAGTGGTGTAGTCGGTGGTTCAAACGTTGCCCCTAATGTAATCGCTGGATCCAACCCGATATTAATGGTAACCGGCATTGGCTTGTTGGCTTTTTCATATTCATCTGCAAACGCACCAATGTGCCGGCCACCGGGCATAATGAAAATACCGATAGTGTCTTCATCCTCCAGTACCATCCGATGAATTGTAACGTCACTCATGGTCTTATCCATATTTGAACCGTAGACGAGTCCAATCGTGATGTACGGTCCTGCGTCATACTCGGTGTTTGTCGGTGCAGCAATTAACTTACGAATATCAAAACCATCCTCGTCTGACCGATGAATTACCTCATGGGCCGGTGCCCGATCTTCATCCACCATAACCGGTGCCACAGGATTTTCGACCGAATCGTTCAAACATTGACCCAATGTTTGATAATCGTGATGAAACATCAATCCAGTCCGTTTGCGACTGGCAAGTAGCCCAATTAGAACGCGCGTATCTGTGAATCCCTTGACGTTATTAAACATCATTGCTGGACCTTCTTGAGTTGGCCGCATCACGGTACCACCCGCGCCAATGTAGCGATAAACACCAGACAACTCTGCGTTAGGATCAACCAGCTCATCTGTTTCATGATACTGGCCCGGTTCATTTTTCAGTTCGTTTAATACTTTTCTCAAATCATATGGTTCGTTTGCCATTACGATCGCTCCCTTCGCACGTTTCAACCTTGCTTTACAATGATCAGCTTACGTTGGAAACACGTTGTGAACAAATCGCGTTTGTTGTATTGTTATTCCTAAATGGAATAGAAAGGAAAATAGCATGACAATCGATGATTTACGAGCATTCATTGCGACCTACGAAGCCCAAAGTGTGTCTAACGCTGCCGTCAGTTTGCAAATGACCCAGTCAGCCCTCTCCAAACGTTTGAAAGGTATCCAACAGGAAGTCGACGCAGAACTAATAAGTACGACCAATCGTCGAAGCCTCCAAATCACGGAAAGTGGTGAAACTTTTTACCGCTACGCTCAGCAATTGCTCAGTCAGTACAACGAAATGCGTGAGGCAGTCACTTCAGTCGAAGACTTGCGACGCGGCAGCATCCGCATCGGCAGTGTCCCGATCATGTCTCAATATGGACTCATGCAAGCCCTAACCAATTTTATGCAGGATTATCCAAACGTCAGTGTCCAACTTCAGGAAACTGAAGGACAACGCATCGTTTCAGCACTGCAATCACAACTATTGGATGCCATCATTATTCGTGATTTAAATACGGCCTACCTTCAGCATCATCACTTAAGTCAGGTCAATCTACTCGACGATGAGTTAGTGGTCGTGTTGCCGGCGAACCATCCCCTCGCAAAAAAAGCGACGATTGCGCCTGCCGACTTAGCCGACAATGCGTTCACGTCACTCCCTCAGGGTTCCGGTGTTTACGAAACCCTTATTAAATTATGTCAGGCAGCTGGTTTCACCCCGTCGATTCATTTTGAAAGTACTCATATTGAAACTATTTTAAGCGTTGTCGCCAACTCCCAACAATGCACGCTACTGTTCAAAGAGTCCGTGCGCCCCTTTATGACTGATCAGCTAGTGATGCGGCCACTAACGACGCCTGTCACGAGTCACCTACAGTTTGTTTACGACCCTGATTGCCATAATGCCGCTGTTCAGCAACTATTGCATTATATTCAAAACGCTATCAAATCACACCCGCAACATTAAAGCTCGTATCCTTGTTTCATCAATACATCGGCTTTCTCAACACACGTTTGAATTAAAAACTTCAACGGTTCTGATGGTACTAATGCTTTTCGATAGGCGACGCTGAAATCTAAACTCATCATTTCCGGCGAAAACTCAAACACGTTAATGGGCAGATCTGTTGATAATTTCTTGGCACTATTCACATTAACGATAACGGCCCCTAATTGTTTTAATGCCAAACTGAAGGCAATCCGCGAGTCACTGACCTCCATTCGGTTGTTAACATGGATGCCGTTGTCGCGAAAAGCATGGTCTACTAGTTCTTGAAACCGTGATTCACCGCCAATACGAATGAAATTTTCACCATTTAGCCGGCTAATCGTTTCTGCAGTGGCCTGTCGCCAGAACCTGTCCTTGCGATAAAGCCGCGACGTAGCCGGCACCAGTAGTGCCAATTTCATGATGCCTAATGGTTTCGTCACCACCCGTGGATGATAAACTGTCTTGCCAATAAACATGTCCAACTGCCCATCTGGCAACATATTCTCTGCTCTGGAAGTGGTAACTTCCTGAATAGATACGTGCATCTGTGGAAAACGTTTGTAAAAATCAGGAAGTAGCTCGGTAAACCAACTGGCCGCTAACGGTTGATTAATGCCCAACGAGAGTGAACCATACTCAAACTTTCCTAAGCTTTCCATTTCAGTATCCATCGCTCGATGTAACTGTTGTTCCTGTTGCAAATACGACAGCAATCGCTCACCAGCATACGTTAAATGAATCGGCAATGTTCGGTCAACCAACTGAACGCCATACTCTTTTTCAGCCTCACCAATCTGTCGACTGACGTACGGCTGGCTCATGTATAGTCCTTGAGCAATCGCCGTCATCGTGTCATAACGGTTAACCGCCGCTAAAAAATCAACCAATCGTTTCTTCATCGTTGCTCACTTTCATAACTGTGTTTCGTTTATTTTATCATGATAAGTGCTAAATCATTACTGTTTTGTAATAGCCCACGTCTGATTTTGGCATTTCACTTTCAATATTATCGGTTAGATAATGTGGTTATTGTTAATAACTGCACAAGGATTTGAAAGGATGACATTGATGACTAACGCAACTTCATGGGACGCAACATATGACACGATTGTTCTCGGGTTTGGTGGAGCTGGTGCCACTGCCGCACGTTTTGCAGCCGATGCTGGTGCCAGAGTTTTGCTAACTGATGCTGCCCCAAACGGACATGAAGGTGGTAACACCCGTTATTCTGCCCAGCTTCTTGGTACTGGTGATGATTTTGACGGAGCTAAAAAATACTACAAAGCATTAACAGCACCGATGAAACTTGACGAAGAAATGATTGATACTTATGTCGACGGTATGGTCCACATGCGTGACTATGTCCGCAAATACCTCGGTGTTGAACCAATCAGTGCTAAGAAAGATTTAGCAAAGATTGCACCATTGCCTTTGGATAAAGCAGTGTTTGAATACCCGGAATATGAAGGTGTCCATTCATACGATTTCACAACAGTTCATAAAGGCATGTTCGACGCCGCACTTTGGCAAATTTTACGCCAAAAAGTTATGGACCGCGCTGATAAAATCGACGTTTGGCTTGAGTCACCAGCATTGCATTTGTTGCAAGATCCAGAAACCAAAATTGTTACAGGAGCACAAATCAAACGTCAAGGACACACATACAATATTCAAGCCAAGAATGGTGTCGTACTAGCTGTTGGCGGTTTTGAAAACAGCCAAAAAGATATTCAAGACTACTTAGGTGCCAGTCATCTTGGCGTACTAGGTACTTTGTACAACCGTGGTGATGGCTTACGTATGGCTGAGGAAGTCGGTGCCGATATGTGGCATATGAATAATTACGAAGCACTTGGTTTTCTCAGTGGTATGGCATTCAAGCCTAAACAAGGCGAACGGGCTCGATTGTTGCTTACACCTGGTGACAGCATGTTTTCCGGTAGTATTATTACTGTTGCAGATGATGGTAGCCGTTACTTTAAAGAAGATGAACCGAACCGTCACGGCCACATTTATGACCACGGCACATGGCGAATTCCACGGACCAACGTCCACCCATACCTAGTCTTTGACCAAGCTCAGTATAATCAATTTAAAGATGCAGAGAAACTGCCATACCCTGAATTTTTAGACGACCTCGAAAGCGCAAATTCTCTAGCGGTTTTAGCAGATAAGATCAATGTTGATCCTGAAATCTTATCCGCGACCATCAATGACTTTAATACGTTTGCCAAACAGGGCAGAGATTATGCATTCAATCGTGATCCTAAAACCATGCGACCATTTGATGACGGCCCATACTACGCCATTGAACTAACTCATGACGTGTTAAATACACAAGGTGGTCCACGTCGTAACGTCAATGCCGAGATTTTGGACGCCAATCAGCAACCAATTCCTCATTTGTACGGTGCTGGTGAACTGGGTGGCATTTCAGCTAACCAGTATCAAGGCGGCGGAAATCTTGCAGAATGTTTGATTTTCGGAAAAATTGCCGGTGAAAATGCGGCTAAACCAAAATCTGATAGTAGCGATACAACAGCCGCATCTGCAACTGATGCTTCTACTAGTGCTAGCCAAACCGAAAGTAAACCCACATTAACTGGTAGTAACGACCTAGTCTCTGACGAAACGCCTCAAGATATCAAAGTTGGTGCCAACCAATATCTTGGTAGCAGCTCAACCGGTATCGGTGGCAAGGTCGTCGTTCGCATCACTTATAATAGTGATCGCTTGCAGAATGTTGAGGTCGTGCAACAAAGCGAAACCGGTGAAGTTGGCGGCGAGGCTGTGAAGGTTTTGCCTCAACGCATGGTCGCTAACAACACTTATGATGTTGACGCTGTTTCGGGTGCATCGGTATCTAGCCGCGCTATTAAAGACGCCGTAAAGGATGCACTCTCAAAAGTAACTCATTAATTTTCCGATTTTTAGTCTAAAAGACCGCCGCAATACTCAATGAAGAGTGCTGCGGCGGTTTCGATTTATTACTGGTTAGTGTAACGCCAATATAATGCCGTCGCGCCGACCAGAGACGCCGTTCCGTGGGACCAGTCTCTGGTCCGCTTCACTCCTATAACAGATAACTATAAAAAATTGGCTACTGAACATACATAAATGTTCAGTAGCCAATTCAGTTCTTTATAGTCGGAGGGCCATCAGCATTTAAGCTGTTAGACCTCTACGCCACCGTTTGTTTGAGCGCAAATAGTGTACTGATGAATTCTTGCTGAATCTTGTTCGGCAAAAAGGCCTTGCGCACGACTAGCGACATGTTAAACCGCTCAGGTAATGGATCGTCCAACGTCAACGCAACCACGTCGTCGCTAGGCAGAACGGCATCGTCAACCAGTAAACTAACACCTAAATTAGCCCTGACCAACCCTTTAATTAGCGACAACGTTGGCGTGCTATAAATGACATTCGGTTTAAAACCAGCATATTCACTGTAGGCTTTCAACGCCTGTGGATGAACAAACTTCCCGGTCATTGTAATAAAATTATCACGCGCCAATTGTTCAAACGAAATATGTCCAGCATCTGCCAAGGGATGTTCCTTGCTGACAACTGCTTTAAATGGATGCGATGCCAATAATGTGATATCAAGATTTTCTTCATGAAGTGGACGAACCGATCCGAGCAGCGCGACGTCGATTTTGCCGGACTCTAACTCCTTCAACAATTGATCAGAGCCAACTTCCAACGTTTGGGTGTAATTTAACAGCCCTTTTGAAAACAACTGACCTGCAATTAATGGGAACCACATCGTGCCGATAATTGGTGGCATGCCAAACTGAATGGTCGATTGATTGGCGCGAGAAACCTCACTATGTGCTAGATCTAAGTCCTTTAAGATGCGTTGAGCACGTTGATACAGCAAGATTCCCGCACGCGTAATGGCCAGTTTATTATGGGCACGATCACGTTGAACCAGCGGCGCGCCAAACTCATTTTCCAGCCGTTGAATCGCCACCGTAATGGTCGGCTGACTTACATTGAAACGGCTAGCAACCACCGTAAAGTTTCTCAATTCTACTAATGATGAAAAATAGGCCAAGTCGCGCGTGTTCACGTCGTTTGCGCCCCTTCCGTTGAATGTTAATCACAATATCTAAAGACTACCATACTTCTCAAATGTCGGTTAGCCATTTCGCATAGCGGGTGGGAAAATGCGATTTTGTACACAGTTTCGTGGAAAAGTTAGGCGTCAACTCTGTAAAACTGTCCGCAAGTGGCGTGCAGTCAGCTAAGGACAGAGTTCCGTGAAAGCAATTCTTGGCGGCGAGTTCAGCCGCTTAGAATTGCTGGACGAATTCAAAGACGTGCATTTCGGCTTTGAATCGAGGGCGAAAACTGCGCTAGCAGGTTGAACCCGGTCCCATGGAACGGCGTCCTTGGGTGACGAAACGTGAGGTGCTGCCCAAAAACATGGTGGGTTGACACTGTTACATAGCCAAAACGCGTTCACACCCCACGAGCCTGTGCATAACTCAAAACAAGCGCTGCAAAGGAAAGTTCACCTTTACAACGCTTGTTTTATGTTATTGCCCGGCTCTAAACCGGGGTGTTCACGCTCTCTAATCTTTTACCTCATGAATCGCGTCAATCACACTACCGTCGCGGTATTCCACGAGGGCAACAGTGCGGTCGGTAAATTCAAGTGGTTTTGGCGTGCCAACTTTGGCAGCAGCCATCTTTTGTAATTCATCGATTGTGTACACGGGCACACCAGCTAAATGACCTAATGATTCTTGTAGGTCCTTACGCTTAGGATTGATGGCGATACCGTATTCGGTAACCAGAACATCAATGGAATCACCAGGCGTTACAACCGTCGTAACATCTGGCACAACCGTTGCAATTCGGCCACGCACTAACGGTGCAGAAATAATCGTCAGTTTGGCAGTCGCAGCATCTTGGTGACCACCAACGGCGCCACGAATGACACCATCTGAACCAGTCATAACGTTAACGTTGAACTTCGTGTCAATTTCCAGAGCACTCAGGATAACAACATCCAGTTGATCAACCATTGCACCCTTGTTATCAGGATCGGCATACCATGAAGCGTCGATTTCCTGTTGTTTAGGGTTGGTGTGCATGGAATCAGCAGCACCCTTATCAAAGTCCTGCACATCCATCACGCGGTCAATCAAGCCTTCGTTTAACAGGTCTGTCGTTGGCTTGGTAATGCCACCTAAAGCAAACGATGCCTTGATCTTGTTGTCAATCATAGCCTGACGCAGGTAACGGGTAACTGCCAAGGCAGCACCACCAGAACCAGTCTGGAATGAGAAGCCATCTTTAAAGTATGGGGAGTTAACAATCACATCATTAACTGTTGACGCAATTTTCAATTCCTTAGGATCCTTTGTGAAACGAGTTGCTCCAGAACCAATTTTGTCTGGGTCACCCACTTGGTCCACTTGAACCACATAGTCAACTTGTGTTTGTCTGATTGAAGCTGGCGTGTTCGGATATGGCATCAAGTTATCCGTTAACAGTACCACTTTGTTAGCATACTGTGCGTCCATCAAAGCGTAGCCTAATGAACCAAAAACAGCTTTACCGTCCATCCCGTTGGCATTACCTAGCTTGTCGGCGTTTGGCACACCAAGGAACGCAACGTCAATTTTAATGTCGCCATGTTCAATCGCACGGGCACGATCACCGTGTGAACGGAAGATAACTGGGTTCTTCAAGTTACCGTGTGACACGAAGTCACCTAATGAACCCCGCATCCCTGAACTCGTAATGTTGGTTACCGTACCAGCCTTGATGGCTTCGATAACCATGTCGTTCATAACACCAGTCAGTGAAGATGGTGCCAATGTTAGATTCTTAATGCCAGCATCAATGATAACCCGCATCACCTTGTTAAACACAAAGTCACCATTACGGAAGTGGTGATGGAATGAAATGGTCATGCCATCCTTAACCGTTGCTTTAACAACGTCTTCGATGGAGTCGACTAACTTGTCGTCACCCGTTTGAACGTGAACACTTGGCGCAACCCGTTGGATATCTGGGTTACCAATGTTTGTCGTTTGGTAGGGTTGGTAGTCTAAGGCGCTCATCACATCATCTGGTAATTCGCGATTTACATTATTTTTCAATGGTATTGCCCTCCTCATCCACTAAGTGTGAAGCTTTTGCCAAACGCATAACCCGTTGTGCACGAAGAACAACAGGGCGGTCAACCATCTGACCATTCATCGAGATAACACCGGAGCCCTTGATCCGAGCTTCTTCAATGGCGTTAATAACATTCTTGGCGTTGGCGATTTCCTTGGCAGTTGGTTGATAGACCTCGTTAACCATGGCAATTTGCCGTGGGTTAACCAGTGACTTACCGTCGAAACCAAGTTGGTGAATGTACCGCGTTTCACGGTAGAATCCTTCAGTATCATCCATGTTGGTGAAGACAGTATCGAACGCAGCAATGCCAGCAGCACGAGCAGCATGCAGAACCATGTTGCGGGCGAACTCTAATTCGGCACCATCTGGGTAACGGTGTGTCTTCATGTCGGTTGTGTAGTCTTCAGCAGACAATGCAATCCCGATCATGCGGTCAGAAGCGGCAGCAATTGCTGGGGCATTTAAGACACCCTTAGCGCTTTCGATAGCGGCCATCAAGTGGGTTGAGCCTTCTTCACGACCGAATTCCTTTTCAGCAGCTAAAACATCTGCTTCCAACGTTTTGATCATGTCTGCAGTTTCAGTCTTTGGCAAACGGATAACGTCGATGCCGGCCTTAACCATTGCCTTAATATCATTGTGGTAATAAGGTGTGTCGTCACCATTGATGCGAACAACCAGTTCAGCATTGCCGTAGTCTTGTGATTTCAAGGCTTCGTAAACTAATGCACGAGCGGCATCCTTTTCAGCCATCGAAACAGCATCTTCAAGGTCAAACATAATGGAGTCAGCACCGTAGATACCGGCATCCTTAACCATTGCGGGGTTATTACCGGGAACAAACATCATTGTCCGGCGTAAGCGTTCTTCAGTTTCAGCCATATTAGAATGCCTCCCATGCTGGTTGATCTTGAGTTTGTAATGCGCGTTGGGCAACGGCAATCGTCCGTGCCTTGATAACACAATCCAAAGCACCTTTGTCGACAGCCTTGACCTTGACGTTACCAATATCGAATTCAGCTAGTGTATCCGTAATCACCTTACGAATTTGATCGCCAAACTGTTTTTCAACGTCCGATTCCAAATCAATGGTGATACCGTCTGTGCCCTTCGACAACATAATTTGAATGTCGGAAGATTCCAGCGTGCCCGCAAGTGCGGTCTGCTTAATTTCCATTAATGTTCATTCCTTTCTTGATGCGAAACTGTAGTGAGTCTAAATGTTGGTTAATAAAGTTAGTCGTGCTAGGTGGTAACAAGGCAGCTAATGAATCAAGTTGATCATCTGCAATTGCCTTACGAACGGCTGTTGCGGTGACAATCGTCCCGTCATTGGTCGTTTTTCGATCGACGATTTTAACAGCTACCTGCGGCGGAAGTTCACGTTGCAAAACCTGGTTATAGATCCCAGTCGTTCGCGACAGCGGTTCCGTTCCTAAGTAACGGGTCTTGATGTTTAACGCCGGTGCAACCCGATCACGAAAAATGCGCGCATCGAGGGTCGTTTGGTAATCAACTTGCTGATCGGGTGTCTGTAAAAAGTAAGCCGGGAACGTGGCGTAACTCACCATGTAGTCGCCGCCATTCACAACAATGACGTTCTTTAAATCGGCTGTTCCCTGTTTGACCAGTTCAAACCGTTCGGCCGTTGTGAACAGAGAAGCATCCGTGTTAACGACAAAAACATAAACGACGTCATTTTTACTAGCTGCCTGCTCGACCAAATAACGATGCCCCCGAGTAAACGGATTGGCATTCATTACGATGCCAGCCACCCGCTTGTTCGTTTGGTCGGCTACGCGCGGAATCGCATCGAGATAATCATCAATGCTGCTGTCCCCAGTTTCCAACAATGCGGCAACATCTGAATGCGCTAGCTCATGGAACCCGACATGTTGGAAGCTTTCGGAGTACTTGAGCTTAGTGAAGACAAACAGATGGAATACCTGCTGTTGGAACAAACGGCTGATGAGCGCAGAGACAATTGTGTTAAACCGTGACCCTTGATCGACGCCTTTATTGCAAACGCCGATGTATTTCAAAATATTCCCGGCAGCAGACCCTGTCGCCACTAACTTGTCCCCTTCGTAAATGCCAAGGGTGAAGTCAATTGCATTTGTTTCTTGCGACTGAAAATCCGTAATGCCTAACGAGGTCAGAAAATCCTCCCACGTTTTGCGAACCTGTGGGTCATTCAAGTGCAAATCAACAATTTCATTATTCATTCGCCATGTACCACCCTTTTCGTGCAGTTCGTCACATGCCATGAAAAAGTAACGAACCAGATATCGTGTTCTACAGGTGCTATTTTACTCGGCTCGTGTTAATATTGCAAATTGAAAGCCGATTTTTTAAATACTTAAAAACGTCAATTTAATCTTTTGTACATTTTAAAGTACACTTGCATTTTTTAAAATTCTGTGATGAGATAGACAATAGAAGTCTAAAGAACGGAGTAACCGCACATGGATGATGTCAAACACCGTGAACAATTAGCCGGGATCGCACAGGATTATTACCTATCCAAACTGCCTATTACAGATATCTCGGAAAAATACCACCTCAGTCGTTACCTCATTAGTAAATCCCTGGATGAGGCGCTGGCCTCAGGGTTGGTCAAAATCAGTATCGATACACCTGTTTCCCGCAACGTCGAAATGGAGCTTGCCTTTAAGCAAAAATTCAATATCCGCAACATGATGATCCTAAAAGATAGTGACTCACCGGACAAAGACTCGGCGAACGTCATTGACTTTGCTGCGGCTGAAATTCAGGAACTGATCCGTCACTGTCACGTTGTCGGGATGACGTGGGGTGACACCGTATGGAACATCATTGACCGGTTTCAAACGGAAGTCCGCGAAAACCTTATCTTCACACAGTTTGTTGGTGAAAACTTAAAGCTGAACACGGCCGCCAGTACAGTGCCGCTTGTCCAGAAAGCGGCTGCCAAGTTTGACGCCCAGTACGTCACCCTACCAGCGCCGCTTTATGTCAACAACGATGAGATTCGTGAAACTTTACAAAGTGAACCTGCCTTAGTGCCAGCGTTGTCGTCCGCAGCCCGAATGGACATGGTGTTTGCCGGCATTGGCACACTTGCCTCAATCAATACCATCCCCGTTTGGAAGCAGCATTTCAGTGACCTATTTGAAAACGTTGATGATCAACAGATTGCCGGTGTGCTGTTTGGACGGCCATATGACGTGGACGGTAATTTACTGAATAATCATGATAAAACCATGGGCGTGTCAATGGACGAACTACTAACGGTTCCCCGCCGTGTCGGTATTGTGAAGAGCAAATTCAAGAGTCGCGCTTTACTTGGCGCTCTACGTGGTGGTTTTTTGACGGACGTCATCACCAACGAAGCCGTGGCCAATCGTGTTCTGTTGGAAATGGATTAACGTCAATTCCGACGCATCGATGTATAATGTTTTGTATATTAAACCATTAGGATGTGACGTATTATGAATAAATCACAAACGGCCGTTTTTAACGACATTGACAAAGCCTATCAAGACGATGAAATTCAAGCAATTCCAGAACTTCGCGACATGTTGTTGGGCTATGCTAAACAGCTTAATAACAATGGCAACGATGATGTAATTGTGGCTAAAGTCAGATCAGATATTTCAAAATACGCGATTCTCCACCAATACCAAGTCCCAAAGGCGTTACACGATTTGTACCATGATCTAGACCATAAGACGCACTATGGTAATACCAATGTCGTTCCGTTTATCATCAACTGAATGTGCAATTTGCTAGATATATGTGAGTCAAAACGATGAAGCACAGCGTGTCCCATCACGGAATTAGTTGAATAATACCAAAAATCTAGATTATTTCTTTGAAAAATTATTAAAACACAAAAGAGTGAACGACTATCGTTTTAGAAACGATGTTCGTTCACTTTTTTTCTGTATAAACCAGCCTAAAATGCTTATTGTCATTGAGCTCTATCAGTCAGTAAATCCCAGCTCTTTTTCCACTTCTTCTTGAGAATAAACGACTGAATCCTTTTTAAATTCTTTTTCAGCTTCAATAAACGCTTCGCAATCATACTCATCTTCTACTTTTTCTAAAGCTAAGTCGCGCATAAATTTACCGACGCCAATTCCTTTTGAGTTAGCATACGCTTCTAAAAAGGCCTTATCATTTTTTGCAATCCTAATCGTTATTGTCGTGTCATTGCGCTGCACATTTTTCATATAAACTGTCCCTCGCCTTTGTAAAACATTGTCCAAAAATAGTAAGAAAAAAGTCTTATTCGAAAGACTTTTTCACTATGCTCTATTTAAACGCACTAAATGCGTCATCAATTGCTTTGTATTCTTCATCAGAAAGGACAACGGTCAACGCCTTCGCATTACTGTCGACTTGTTCAGGTTTGCGAGCACCCGGAATCACAACACCAACAGCCGGATTGGCGATGTACCATGCCAAAATCGTTTGAGCGACAGTCGCGTCATGCTTGTCAGCAATCCCGCGGACAACATCCAACCCTTTCATAATCAGTTGATATTGTTCAGCTGAGAATTGTTTGAACTTATCCGCATCGTCAGGACCGTACTTACCAGTCAGCAAACCAGATGCTAGTGGGAAGTATGGGACAAACGAAATCTTGTTATCCTCAAGATATGGGAACAATTCCTTTTCTGCTTCACGGTGAACCAGACTGTAATTGTCCTCCACAATATCGACTAATCCATCTTTGTTAGCTTCTTTGATCTGGTCCAAACTGAAGTTGGAAACACCGATTGCCATGATCTTGCCAGTTTGTTTGACCTCGTTTAACGCCGCCACTGCCTCGTTCTTTGGTGTCGTTTCATCTGGAAAATGAATATAGAAGATATCAATATAGTCAGTCTTCAAACGTTTCAACGCAATATCAACGGACTTCTTCAGGAATGCCGGGGTATTGTTATTCTTTAAATCATTGTCGCTGTCTTGAGCAGCCTTTGTTGCCAGGACAACTTTACTGCGATCGTAGTTCTGTAAAACGTCGCCAATAATTTCTTCTGACCGGCCAAGGCCATACATAAATGCTGTGTCTAGTAATGTAATGCCACTGTCTAAAGCTGCCTTAACGACAGCCGCACCATCCTCATCCTTTAAACCAGGAAACAGGTTATGACCCCCGACTTTGTTTGTCCCTAAACCTAACTTAGTTGTCGAAACGTTACTTTTGCCGATTGTGACTGTTTTTGCCATGTGTAAACGTCCTCCTTGCTGTGATATATACACGGTCATCATAAGGGAGTTTGCGGTGAAGGTAAAACAATTTGATTGGGCTCAGACTGCCATATAGCCGGTTTATATACTTCGACAAATACCTTCTCACTGGCATAGTGCGTCTTCTGGGAACATTTACCCGAATTAATTTAAGCCCAGTGTTGCTAAGTAATCAGTATGTACATTCAAGAGACGATAAACACGAATTGTTTTAGTCTCTGGAAAGACTTGATAAAACTGTAAATAGTCCCCACTCGCTAAATATCTGTAATTATTTGGTATCGTTGTGTTTTTATCTAATCTAGGTCCTAGAATAGATTGCTTTGCAGGAGATCGATAGTACGATCAATCTTGTTTAAGATCATGTTGATCGACGCACGTTGATAGCCAAACATCGCCAAACTCGATTCAATTTGTTGATGATCATCGTCATAATACTGAGAAAAAAAGAGCGTATAGGCATTATTCATGTCGATGCTTCTGACGGAACTTATCATGAGAAATCACTGTACCAAAGTTACGATCCGCTCTATTTAATTCTGTTAAAAGCCTTATTTCAGCTTGTACATGTTCCCACTCTTGCGTATTGACCAAGACGCCGCCCGCGTCTTTACCGTTTTTCGTAAAACGAATTGTTGTGCCATCGCGCACTTCATCAAACACGTTATTATAGTTTCGCAATGCCGACATTGGAAGTGATTTTGTCATCGCTGTTGCCTCCTTGCTTACTCATATAACAGCATTGTAGTATCGTTATGCTGCAAATTTCCAGCAGATTGAGTTGAGGTTCATTGGACGAAAAGAACCGAAATCGTCAAAAACACGATTTCGGTTCTTCTTGATTGGTATTAAGTTCAAAAGATTTTGGATAACTTCTTTATTAATACATAGCCATAACGCGCTCGCAGGCCTAACCCCTGTGCATAACCCGAAGCTGAATTATTCGGAAAACCACCGAATTCTTCACCTCCATGTTATTGCTCGGGGTCAAACCCGGCCTGCTCACGCTCACTTTTCTATTACCACATACCCAGTACTTTGGTCCAAAGCAGACCACCGCCTAGCCATACGACGATGTAGAAGACACCTAGGATGGCGTTTAGACGCCACCAGTCGGACTGCTTCACGAAGCCAGAACCAAACAGCACTGTGGCCGGACCACTTGCGTAGTGGGTAGTAGAACTAAACAGTGGACCTGCAAAGGCCAACATAATTGCCGCTAACATATGAGGCACCCCAGCAGCTAAAGCAACAGCCAATAGTGCAGCGTACATTGCCGTAACGTGGGCAGTACCAGAAGCAAACAAGTAATGTGTGTAGAAGTAGAAGATAAACAGAATGACCAGCACCATCATCCAGCTAACACCATGCAGCGCCGTGCCGATTGATGAAGATAACCATTTAATTAAACCTAATTGAGTCAGTTCGTTTGCCATGAAAATCAGGATAGAGAACCAAATCAATGTGTTCCAAGCACCTGTTTCCTTCAGGATGTCCTGAACGGATAACACACCCGTCAGTAACAACAGTGAAACTGCGATAAAGGCAACCAAGGTTGCATCCAAACCGATGAAACTTGAAGCGATCCAAAGCAGCAAGGCAATCAAGAAGACGCTCATCATGATCTTTTCAGGCGTGCTCATTGGTCCCATGTCAGCTAATTCTTTGTCAGCCCAGTCCTTGGCGTTTGGCGTTTCCTTAACCTCTGGTGGATATAACTTGTAAATAATGTATGGCACACAAATCAAACTAATAATCCCAGGCACCAGAGCGGCGATGAACCAGCTGATCCACGTAATGTGAACGCCAGCTTTACCAGCCATTGCAACGGCAACCAAGTTTGGTGCCATCGCAGTCAGGAACATTGCTGAAGTAATGATGTCCCCTTGGAATTCGGTATAAACAAGGAACGAACCAATCTTACGTTCAGTCCCATCTTTAGGATGAGAGCCAAACGTTGTTGCTAGTGATTCGATAATTGGGAAGATAATCCCACCGGCACGGGCCGTGTTACTTGGTGTTGCGGGGGCAGTAACCAAGTCAACACCGACTAGCGAGTAAGCCAAACCTAACGTCCGTTTACCAAACAAACGCACGAAGATCAGCGCTACCCGCCGACCAAAACCAGTCTTGATGAACCCGCGTGACAAGAAGTAAGCCATCGCGATCAACCAAACCGTGTTGTTACCAAAGGCCGTTGTGGCATCCTTCATTGGCACGATGCCCAGCAGGACTGTCAGTGTAACCCCGATTAAAGCAACCCCACCAATTGCGATTGGCTGAGTGATACAAGCAATGATCGTCCCAACGAAGATGGCAAGCATATGCCAAGCTGCTAAACTAACAGCGTCTGGCCGAATTGGCGCAAGGAACCAAATGATCAGTCCAACTAACACTGGCCACAGAAAATTTTTGTACTTAACGTTTTCAAGCTTCATGTTTTATCCCTCTCGTGTCCCCGCCGACGCTTAATCGACGAAGGCCGTTTCTTCACATTCTAAGGTGCGTGCATCTTGCGATGTCAGCGCCAACCTAACCAACATGGATATTTGTATATCCCTAAACGCGCAGACAACCCCTGACATCTAGTCTTCAGGAGTTGTGCAACGCATTGTTAATCAAGAAATGTTTTTTTAATACTAATAGTGCTTTGTTCAGACGCGAAACCCGACTGTCGTTTACTTACGGTCGATGTTCGTCATCTTCAATGGATTAACCCATTCGTCGAACTGTTCAGCAGTAACTTTGCCAGACTTCAAGGCAGCAACACGTAATGTGGTTCCGTCTTGATCAGCTTGCTGAGCAATTTTGGCACTGTCATGGTACCCAATGTGTGGTGACAAAGCCGTAACCGTCATCAATGAATTGTCGACCAATTCTTCCATGCGTTCTTCGTTAACTGTCAAACCATGGATCATCTTGTCAGCAAAGCCGGTCATCGTGCCACGTAACAATTCAGCTGATTCAAGGAAAGCGTCGATCAGTACTGGTTTGTACACGTTCATTTCGAAGTTACCCTGTGAAGAAGCCATGGTCACAACGACATCGTTACCCATTACCCGAACGGCGGCCATCGTAATCGCTTCAGCCTGGGTTGGGTTAACCTTACCAGGCATGATTGATGAGCCAGGTTCGTTAGCAGGAATGTTCAACTCGGCGTAGCCAGCACGTGGGCCACTTGCTAAGAAACGCACGTCATTAGCAATCTTCATCAGATCAGCAGCCAAGGTCTTCATTGCACCGTGGACAACGTCAAGGTTGGAGTGTGCAGCCAAGCCATAGAACTTGTTTGTCTTAGCCGTGAAAGCAGGTCCGTAGACTTTGCTCATCCGGGCAGCAATGTCATCGGCGAAACCAGGCGCAGCGTTTAAACCAGTACCAACCGCGGTACCACCCATCGCTAATTCAAGCAATGTGCCATCTAAACTCTTCAAGTAGCCAAGGTCATGTTCCAACATGCTGACCCAACCACTGATTTCTTGCCCAAACGTCAATGGCGTTGCGTCTTGCAAGTGAGTCCGGCCGATCTTAACTGTCCGCCAGTACTTGTCCTGCTTAACCTTCAACTCGGCGATCAAGTGTTGTGCAGATTCTTCCAATTCTTTAACGGCAACACTAGCAGTGATGTTCATCGCCGTTGGGAAAATGTCGTTTGAACTCTGACCATGGTTCACGTCATCGTTAGGAAGGATTTCAATTGAGTCATCCAGCTTAGCAGCTTCGTGGGCCACGACTTCGTTTGTATTCATGTTCGTTTGCGTACCAGAACCTGTCTGATAAACACGAAGTGGAAAGTCCTTACGTAAGTCTTCGTCGCTCAAGCTCAGTAGCTCATCGATGGCGCGAATGATGAGTTGACCTTTTTCTGCACTAATTTGATCCAATTCCTGATTGGCTTCGGCAGCAGCTTTTTTGATCTGTAACAGGGCGCGAATAATTGCAATTGGCATGAATTGCCCTGTTGGGAAGTTGTTGCGACTCCGTTCGGTTTGTGGTCCCCATAGTGCTTCGCTAGGAATCTTAACTGGCCCAATGGTATCTTCTTCAACACGATAATCTGACATCAAAATGTGCCTCCAGTTCTTTGTGTATTTAGTAACAAACATAAACAAATAAAAAGCGAGGTCGGTGGAACGTTTAATCCAGTTTGTGACCTCATTCACTTAACGCTTCTAAGTCTACTAAGCGTAACTAATTATAGTCAAACGAAGCGGTTGCCATTAAAAACATTAATAGCTTGCTGTTGAGTGCTTCACAATTACTGTAAACACTTGTTTTCACTCATTTGCATTGGCTCGCAGTTATTGTGAAAGTCAAAACGAATATGGTGTTTACAAAACTTTTTTCGACAAACTTCATCTTGCAAGCAAAAAACGTCACCAACTACGGCGACGTTTCATTGAAATCATTTTTAGTTCATTGCATCATCAAGCACTTGTTTCAACTGTTTGGCTGAAGCGACCATTTTGGCCTGCTCTTCATCAGTCAACGGTACTTCGAGAACTTTGGCAATTCCATTTTCGTTGATCAATGCCGGTGTGCCAATGTACATATCGGACAATCCGTATTGCCCATCAACTGGTGCACCAACAGGTAACACAATATTTTCATTGTGTAATACTGCCCGGCTCAATGTCATCAAACTGGTAGCGACACCATAGAATGTGGCTCCCTTTAGTTTGATAATACTACCACCCTTGGTTCGCGTTTCTTGTTCCAGCTGTTCAAGTTCAGCCTGTGAAACGCCCGCCTTCTTGGCAACATCCAACAATGGCTGGCCGTCAACTGTCGCAGCAGAATAGGCAGCAAATTCGCTATCTCCATGTTCACCAAGAATATCCGCATTAACACTGCGCAAATCGACATTCAGTTTGTGAGCCAAAGCAACTTGCCAACGACTGCTATCCAAGGACGTCCCAGTCCCGATAACTCGGTTCTTCGGGAATCCTGACAAACGTTGTGTAGCGGCGGTCAACACATCAACAGGGTTAGCAGACACAATGAAGGTCCCCTTGAAACCACTGTCAACGACCGGTGTCACAATGGATTCCAAGATCTTCATGTTCTTGTTAACAAGGTCTAAGCGCGTTTCACCCGGTTTACGCGGAACACCGGCAGTAATGACAACTAAGTCGGCATCACCAGCATCGGCATAACTGCCAGCATGGACATCCAACGGTGACGTAAAAGGCTGAACGTCTTCTAAGTCAAGGGCATCCCCTTTGATGTGATCTTGTTGAATATCAACAATTACTAATTCATCGGCAACTTGCTGTTGCATCATTGCAAATGCATATGAGGAGCCAACAGCCCCGTCACCAACAAGAACAACTTTTGTATGTTTAATTTGATTAGCCAAAATTTTGCTTCCTTTCTTTATCAAGGGCAATTCGTTTTTATCGTCATTGTGTTGTAGAACACGAATTCAATCGACCATTCTCACTACAATTCATGGCGGTAAAGCGTAGCGGGCGGCCATTTCAAACGGCGGTTAATCATCGATCACATCACTATCATCTGCAAATCGATCAGGAGTAGCGTAACCTGTCGACTAGATTATAGTCAAGTGTAAAGATGGTGATTACGTTTGATAATGTGAGGTGATGCACTTTTTGAAGTGTGCTTTAGTTTCCGTTACGCTAGGCGGTGGCTATGTTTCACTAACATGTAAATTGCTAGTTAAAACAATAGAGATGGCACCATCAAAATAACAGTGTCATCTCTAAACCGATATTTACATTTCTCGAAACTCAAAGTCATTTTTTGTACTATTCTAGGCCTTTGCAGTCAAAGCCTCATCAAGAAAGTCACAAATTCCATCATAGTCCAGTTCTCCGCGGAACCGTTCGATCTCCTTGCCATTTTGAAAGACAGCAACGACAAGTGTACCAGTAATTCTCATGGACTCCGTCAGGCTCGGATTCTTATCGACATTAGTATAATAAACCTTAAATTCGCCTGGAAAGTCTTCCTTAAAGGCCTTTTCTAAGAGTGGATGAACCTTTTTGCAATGCGGACATCGTTCAGCACCAAACATAACGAGTTGTGGCTTATCACTCTTTCCGTTCAGTACTTCGGAATTGAAACCATCCTGATTGATTTCTTCAAAGACCTTTCGATCAACATCAAATAGGTGAACGGTTTTTTTCTTAGCCTGCATTTCATTTGACTCATCAATAGTTGCCACACAAAGAGCCACATCGGGATAGTATGGTAGCGTGCCGTCGACATCCACCACCGTCTTCGCACCCTTTTTGCCAGCATTTGGCAATCTAAATGTCGTATTATCGACCGCCTCAATTGGCACTTCATTTGGTTTTGGCTCTTGTGGTACATAGCTGTAAGGATAACGGTAAGCCCTGTAAATCATGTTATTCCGAGGTCCATCATCGTTATGAGTGAAGTAAGGTGAAATCCATTCCCAAACAACCTCGTAGTCCTTGGTGATTTCAAGAATCCGCCCGTCGGCCCCCTCATCAATCATTGTATTGCCGTTTGGCAAACGTTGAACATCAGACACATAGGGACTATAAAACTTGCTACTGTCCACGGGCATTACAGCACCCATGTTCTCTGGCGTCACACTCCAAACAAGTTTCATCGTAACTGGATTAATTTCCAGTACCCGGCTGTAATCACGCAATGCATTCTTTGAACCATCTTTACTGCCAGGGTTCGGAACACCGTATCCGGCCCAACCACCGTTGTCAAACAGTAGAAGGTCCCCTTCACCAGGTAACCCTTTGGGAATCATGTGCAATCCATGTTGACCAATAATTTGACCAATTGCTGCTGCTTTCGGATCGTGTGTATAATCTGGGCCCAACTTCCATACAATATGTCCAGTATCATGATCCACAATGTACAAAATGTTGGATTCACGTGAATCCATGATGATGTTGTTTGGCTTGAATCGCTCATCACCCTGGTCATACCATTTGTTAGGCCCTAAATAGCTGGCACAATTAGTGTGCATGAAGTCACCAACGCCACCATCTGGCTCACGCATGTTGGGATTACGAGACAAGATATTTTTCGCTGCTTCATCAAATCCAAATTCATTGAAGTGATCAGAACAGCTCCAGCTCCAAATAATATTGCCATCCCAATCTACTTCGTACACAATATCGTCCAACAATTTTTTATCGGATATTGCAGGATTATGAATTGTCCGATGAGCTAAAATCAATGTCTTACCATGATCAATTGCCGGATGATCGTTCGGAGAATAGTAAACGCTGGCGCCTTCACGTTGATAATCGTGGTGTTGACGTGCCATCCAGCGATGATCATGACCTGGATCATCAATTTTTTCAAAGTGATCAAATTGCCATTCAACCTTACCATCGTAGTCAATTTGAACTAAATTAACGCCATCTTGCATACCATTCTCTGGATAACGCATTCCTGAATTTCCCATGAGGTGACCACCTGGTAATAGCTTTGGTGGCATACCTTGAAAGTTCCAACGGCGAATCTCATTACCGTTCATGTCGAACATCAAAATCCCGTCGTTAATTGTTGGTACGACTGTATATCCGTTCCATGCCTTATCTGGTTTATAAATGACTGTTCCCATTGGAAATACTAAAGGCTGGCCCATAATTCATACACTCCTTTTTTATATTCTTAGTTTCATTAATTGTATTTTTACTGACGGACTGGACTAAGTTTGCTCTCTGCTGAACCCTGTGTTAAATCCACGACTTGCTTGAGGTGTCCCTGCTGATACAGTGCAACTGCAAAATCCGAACCAATATTTAGTTGATGATAGAGCAATGCTTGCGATGTTATGTCATCAAGATTAACTTTATAGCGTGGCGTTAACAGCGCCTCGATATGCTCCAAACGTTTGACAGATTCATCATCGTATGGCGAGTAGAACATTACGGCTTCATTGCCACTAGTGTCGCCCATAATCTTCTCCAGTTGTGCGGTCTCCTTCAAGTATCGTTCAACGTTGACCTCAGCAACTGCACCATTACCGGAAGCAGTAACAACTTGTCGAAGTGGTGTATCCGTACAGTCACCAACGGCATATACTCCTGCCACATTTGTAGCTTGATTACGATTTACTTTAATATAGCCGTGCACATCTCTGGCCAAAGTATCAGGCAAAAAGTCTGTTTGTGGAACCATACCAACAAACGAGAATACGCCGGTTGCATCTACGTCATGTTCCTGACCAGTCAAAATGTTACGAACCGTGACACTAGTAACGGAATCTTCACCATTAATGGATGCCAGTGTTGAATTCCAAATAAACTCAATCTTGTTATTTGCCATAGCTTCACGGCGATCAACCTCATTACAATCTAAAATACCTTCATCGTGCATAACGGCTACAGATACCTTCGATGCATATTTAGTTAGCAAAATTGCATTTTCAATAGCTTGATTTCCAGCACCGAGGACAAATACATGTTGATTCTTAAAAAATTCAGCGTCACAAGTCGCACAATAGGAAACACCATTGCCTGAAAACTCAGCTTCGCCTGGAATTCCTAGTTGACGTGGTTTGGCGCCCACATCGAGAATTACTGCTCGTGCAGTATAATCGCCTCGCCGTCGAGTATGAACAATTTGTCTATGATTTGCGGCAGCTTCAACGCCACTAACGCGAGTAGTTAGCAAACTAACTGAATCGGACTGTGTAACATGTTCCTTAAATCGATCCATTAATGCTTGGCCTGACAGATGTGGACTACCTGGAAAGTTTTCAACATCTAGGCTATCTGTGATCTGTCCCCCAAAACTACCTTTTTCAATCAATAACGTTTTTAATTCTGCACGCCCGGCATAAATGGCGGCCGTCATTCCGCCAGGACCACCACCAACAATAATTAGGTCATATTCTTCATCACTCATTCATGCCATCTCCTCTTTATAGCAATTCACTTAATGCATCCCGATTTATAATATGCAAATGTTGATCCTCATAGGTTAAAATACGTTCCTCCGAGAGTTGTTTTAACTCGTGATTTAAACTACTTCGACTGACATGCAAAATATCGGCAAGAATCTGCTGTGAAAATGGGATTGGAACACTATCACCATCACGTTGATGAATGCCAAGTAGCCAGAAGGCCAATCGTTCACGAATTGTTTTGTACCCGATACACCTTAAAAGCAGTTGATCACGATAACCTCGACATGACATGTAATAGATCATTGCTTGCGAGAGATTCGCGTTCTGATGCACCAAGGTGCGAAATTGATTTGCATTCATCCATACAACTTCTGAATTTTCAGCACAGACTAAGGTGTAAACAAAGGATCTTGCATGAGAAAACACTAGATATTCCGAAAACATTTCCGATCCAAAAAAATATGAATTATTGAGTTCAAGACCTTCTGCCGTGTAGTTAGTAACACGCAAAGCACCTTTTAAAACAAAACCGACGCGTTGTACTTCTGCTCCTTCTTCAACTATTATTTCGTCCTTGTTATAAGTTTCCTTTTGCAAAGGGATATTTGCCAATAGCGTTCTGAATGCCGTAAAATCAAAGCTTCTAAATAATTGATTTGATTGCAAAGCTCTTATATCTTCCATATTCTTCAATACCACCATTTCTCACTTATCTACACAGCAGAAATGTTTTCTGAATTGACCTTTGCGTTTGTTGTTTGCACCTCTGGCTCCATGGTTCGACCCCATCCAAATAGTACCCAGCACAGCCACAATATCGTTAATATCAAACTAAAGAATGTGGCACCAAAGATTGCAGTTGGAGTGGGTACTGGTAAGAATGGGAATTTGGTGTGCATTTGGGTTGCTACACTAATCACGCCCATCACGTACACACTATTAATTGGAATAATACCGGTGAATGAGGTTGCAACTGTGATAATCAAATATGTTCTTCGTTCTGGTGAAATGTGAGCGGCGTGCCCTATATGGTCAGACATTTCGCCAAACAGCAAAATTCCTGGCAAGTCGCAACCACTGAGCAAAATATTGACGAGTCCAATACCAGCAGCAATTGTTAGTTCAGCCCCACGAGCCGTACGAACAAACCTATGACTTGTAATCCGCTCACAAATCAAATCAACCACACCACTGGCGTGCATAATTGCAATAAGTCCATAAAGAAATATTGTCAGTAAAGAGATATCAACCATACTGTACACACCATCGAATAAAATGCCTGCAAGCAACGTTGGATTATGTGGATCAATGCTAATAACGTCCTTAAATTGAAACAAATTCGTCATCAACCCAACAACAGTTCCCACTACAACGCCCCAAGTAAGACCAGTCAAAATTTCTTTAGTGCGAATACAAATCAGAACAACCACAATAATTGGAATCAGCATCCATAGACCACGAGGGTCAGAAAACTTAGCCAGCGCAGCTGATGAATGGGGCGTGCCTCCTTGACCACCAAAAATGCCGAGTAGAATGACTGTGATAAGTGCAGCGCCAGCAATCCAAGGAATTCGTTGCTGCAATGTTTTAACTAAATCAGCAGGTTCACCTGTGGTAGAATTTGTTTCCAAACCCAATGTTGCATTAGTTAGTTGGGAGCTTGGTGATAGTGCATCCCCACAATAAACACCGCCAATAATGGCACCTGCAAGAATTGCTGGATTTGATCCCACTAAGATACCTGGTACATAAAAGATAGAAAGTGCTGCAAACAATGCTGCAAATGGAACTCCTGATCCTAAGGCGAAAACGGCCGTTCCTATAAATGCCAATATTGTGAAGGCCGCACCATGAAGTCCCAACATTAAACTCAGCCATACAAATCCTTGGCCAACCTTTCCAACTAACAATAATTTTGTAAAAACTCCGATAATTAAAAAGACAAAAATTAATTTCGCATTTCCAAATCGTGCCAGGCCGCTAACAATGGTGTTCCAATACTGTTTGCGATTCCTAGCCATAAAGAAAACAATCACAAGACCGATTACTGCAGATATAGTAAGCGCTTTCAAGGAATAATAATGAAAAACAATCGTAAATACACCGCTTAATAAAATGAAGATCAGTGTTGGCACTAAGGCAATATATGGTCCCCCATAAAAGTGTAGTGTCGGCTCTTCATCACGCATTTGACTCGCCTCCTCATCAGTTTTCAAGTTTATCCTAGCATCATATACTTGGTTTTTATGTTGGAATGCCAACAGTTTGTGAATATTTGAATAAGTGCTGACACCATCTTAGTTGATTTATTTAACAATCATACATTTACGCTATTTATTGTTGAAAAGGATGACCGTCATTAACCTTTTCTTGGTGCTAATTATTTAAAATCAGTCCCACAAATCTTCCTCAAATTGGCCTAAATTCTGGATAAAAATCACTTGGTATAGAAAGTTAATCAAATAAGTTCTAAAAAGCCTGTCATGACGGCGATAACCTGATATAATAAAGTCATTAAAACTTTAAGTGGGTTACTGATTCCGGCAATGGGAGGAAACATATCATGAGTGAACTAGACAACAACGACACTTTCTTTCAATTTGAAACTGTTGTCATTCGTGATTTTCGTATTTTGTACCAACGTTTCAGTGCATATGCAGCTAAATATGATTTAAACAACAGTGAATTAGGTGTTTTAGTGGCGATTGTAACTGATATTAAAACGAACCTGACTGATTTGTCAGACCGTGTTAACGTCTCTGAATCGGCCGTTTCTCAAGCAATCACTGGATTGATGAAAAAGAAGTACATTCGTTCAGAAACCGATGCTAAAGATCGTCGTCATTTTCTGGCGCCAACCTCAAAAGGTGAAAAGTTAGTTACCGATTTTCGTGAACATGAAAAGGAAATCCTTGATTCCCTCGAAAACGAACTGGGCGACGGCTTTATGCCCACGTTGGTTAAAACAATCGAAACAGCCAAAGACAATGGCTTTACAGAGTTTAATCGAAAGAAATAATGAGACCATTTTTCAACTAAATAAACGCCTGAAATTGAGTGTTAGTTTATGACCATTCCTCAATTTCAGGCGTTATTTTTTATTTTTGAGTTAACGGTTCAATAATCTGTTGAACAAACCGGATTCGATCAGTATGATGTTACCTCACGATTCAATTGAATTATAGACAAGGCATGTTCGCTAATCGGCAATTTCTGATTGCTTCGCTTATTGTATCCAACTAACCGGTTGTTACTTATTAACGGTTGCGTAAACCTCTTGCGTCTATAGTAGCTGGAGGGCGGCAACATTGACACCGAGCTGTGAAGGTGTTGTAAATCCGAATGGTTCTCTCGGATTTACAACACGGACGGACGCCAAGACTCGCGGTCTTCACGAGGCTTGGCGGCGAGGTGATAGACGGCGCACTTCCGGCTTGAACCGGTCCCACGGCGAGTGTGTCAATATTGCCAACCGTAAGCGGCATCCACCGCACTAAATCCACAATACCTTTTTTGAACTGCAAACAAAAACGCGCCACACGCTTAACGAATGCGGCACGTAATTTCTACAAACTATTTTTCATCACCAAAGTACCAATCGAAACTGGTTAGCCAGTAGCTAGTCCGTTTGTTCTGCTCCATAACAGCCAGTTGCTTCATATCGTCATCGTCCAAACTAAAATCATACACATCAGCGTTTTGCTTAATGTATTCTGGATGAACAGATTTTGGAATCGTCACCAATCCATTCTGTAAATCCCAGCGAATCAACACTTGAGCAGCTGATTTGCCGTGCTTCTTAGCAATGGCCTGAATTACAGGTTCTTTCATTAAGGAACCACCAGTCCCACCAAGTGGTGACCACGCTTCTTGTTGAATACCGGTGTCAGCTAAGTACTTCTTCAGAGACGGCTGTTGCAACCATGGGTGAAATTCGACTTGGTCAACCATTGGCGTGATATCACTTAACGCAATCAATGACTTCATCGTCTGTTCAGAAAAATTGCAGACCCCAATGGCACGTGCCTTACCATCTTGATAAATCTTTTCAAACGCACGCCAAGTTTCGGCCCACTTACCGGCAACTGGCCAGTGAATAAGATATAAATCCACATAATCCAAACCTAAACGTTTCAAACTAGCATCGAAATTAGTCAACGTGGATTCGTACCCTTGATCAGAGTTGGCAAGTTTAGTCGTCACAAATAAGTCGTCCCGCTTTTTACCAGCGGCTGCCAAACCCTGTTTAATACCTTCGCCCACTTGTTGTTCGTTGCCATACGCTTTAGCGGTATCAATCATTGGATAACCCATTTGAATTGCTGAACTCACAGCATTAACGGCGTCTTTAGGCTCTGCTTGCCAGACACCTAAACCTAGACGTGGCATCTCAACACCGTTTGACAGTGTGGTCGTATCATTAATTCCTGAAATTTCTTTGCTCATCATTATTCGCCCCTTTATTCTCTCAACACTCATCATAGTGAACTCACCATCGAAATGCAAAAGGTAAGGGCGACAAGCCTTTTCAAGCGAGACGCTACTCTTTTTATCCTAAAATGGTTATACTAAATAAGTATAGTTATCAAAGACAAAAGGAAGAGAAATCAGTCATGATTACATTGAAATCACCTCGCGAAATCGAGGGTATGCGTAAAGCCGGTGCTGTTTTAGCCGGTATGCACATCGGTTTACGTGACATTATTAAACCCGGTATTTCTAGCTGGGATATCGAAAAATTTGCTGTCCGTTACTTTGAAGAACATAAAGCCAAGCCTGAAGAAAAAGGCTTCGAAGGTTATGACTTCGCCACTTGTGTCAGCGTTAACGACGAAGTTTGTCACGCTTTTCCACGTAAGGACCTGCTATTAAAGAACGGTGATCTGGTCAAAGTCGACACGGTTATTAGTGTAGACGGTTACATGTCAGATTCTTGCTGGGCCTTCGCTGTCGGCGATGTCAGCGATGAAGTTAAAAAGTTGATGGAAGTTACTAAGAAGGCTTTGTATCTTGGTATCGACCAAGCTGTCGTCGGTAACCGGATTGGTGACATCGGTTACGCCATCCAACACTATGTTGAAGATGAAATGGGCTACGGCGACGTTCGTGAATACGTCGGTCATGGCATTCAGCCAACGATGCACGAAGATCCAATGGTTCCTGCATACGGTGAGGCCGGTAAAGGATTACGTTTGCGTGATGGCATGACCATCACCATCGAACCCATGGTCAACGTTGGTGACTGGCGCTGTGCGCCTGTTGCTGATGACGGATGGACTGTTCGTACGGCTGATGGTAGCTTGAGTTGTCAATATGAACACACCCTAGCAATTACCAAAGACGGTCCAAAGATTTTATCGAGTCAGGATCACGAAGCTGACGCTAAGTATCTATAGAGAAGTATTTATAATCTTGTTTTTGAGGCTACCCGACCGCTATTAGTTGGATAGCCTTTTTTGACGTCAAGATTTAGGATTGTTTGTTTCTATACCGAACCACGGGGTATAATCAAACCAATATTTACTCAGGAGGCATCCTTAACTTTCATGGCAAATCGTGGTTTAGACATCAATAACATCATCGTCAATAGTAGCCAAACGGACTTAGAGCACATGGGCGACAAATTACGTGAAAAGGTCCCCTTTGACGCACTTGGCACATTCAAACAAACGCAACGTGATCCAACGCTTTTAATGCAGCGTATCTCAGACATGTTGGTTCCTGAATTACTGCCAGAACGGTATCGGCGAATGGGTGTATCAGCTTTCACGTTCTTTCGAGGCACTGCCGAGCTAATGGCGTTTGACCTCAACCACCAAGCCAGTACCCACATTCCCGTCATCATCTCGGGCGATGCCCACCTTGGCAATTTTGGTTTTTTTGCTTCTCCCGAACGGCGATTAGTGTTCGACCTAAACGATTTCGATGAAGCTGGTGTCAATTCGTGGGAGCGCGATGTCAAACGACTGCTAGTGAGCGTTATTTTGGCTGGCCGCGAGAATGGTTACACAGATAAAAAGATTCATAAAATCACACGGAACGTAGCAAAAAGTTATCGGGCGGGAATTGAAGCCAGTATCAAACGGTCGACAATCGACCGTTTCTATCCAGCGAACGACGTGGCCAGCATTCTTGGCGCTGTACCAGAAGGTGATCCAACGGCTGAAATGATTCAGTATTTCTTGGATAAGGCTGGCAAACGGAACTCCGAACAAGTCGTTAAGAAGTTCACGCAAACGACCGACGCTGGGTTGCGCTTCGTTGATAACGCAAAAATTACGCGTCACACCAATGATGATGTTACGCGTAATATTATCGATTACCTAGCCGATTATCGTTCCACTGTACGTACTGATATCGCACTGTTGTTATCCCAATACCACATCACTGATATTGCTCGTCATTGTGTTGGCGTTGGGAGTTTCGGCTCACGTTGTTATTTAGTTTTGCTCACCAGTATTGATGGCAGTCACCTAGTGTTACAGATTAAGGAAGCTTTGCCAACCAGAAAGACCGGTGCGGAGCGTCAACTAGCTTTGACCTCAACGTTTGAAGAAAACGAAGGCCGCCGTATCATCGACAGCCAGAAGATTCTCCAATCAGCATCTGATCCCTTTTTAGGTTACTTCCAAAGTAAAAAGCACAGCTTTTATGTTCGCCAGTTCAGAGATATGAAAACTTCAGTGGATCTTGCCACTCTCAGCGAGGATCAATTTCACGTTTATGCTGAATCATGTGGTCGTTTGTTGGCAGTGGACCATTGTCAGACACCGACTGGGCCAATGATTGCCGGTTATATCGGTAACTCTAAGAAATTTGACCGAGCAATGACAGATTGGGCCGAAGCGTATATTCCACAGGTCGAAAAGGACTATGCGATTTTTCTTAAGAATCACCCTAAAGAACAAGCACTGACCGAGAGTGCAAAATAATGCTGCTAATGATATTTGCGTTTGCGCGCAAATATCATTTTTTTGTCGACTTAAACGAGTTCACCCACCCTGCCGAATAATTTCGCTACACTGACAGTATGAGACTAAGTAAGGAAGGTGAGCCTATGTTGGAACCAGAACAAACAATATTTGATCGACAAATTGACCAGCTCGTAAAACAACTGACCACGGCTCACCGGCCAACATTTCTCACAGGCGCTGGCATCTCTGTGCCAAGCCATATTCCCGACATGGAATCCGCAGTTAACCAGTTTGGTTTGTTCTCCCAAACTTGGTTAGAAGATGACCCTGCCGCCTTTTATCAGCGTTTTCATCGGGAAATGCTGGACCCGATTCGCAAATATGGTCCCACTAAAGCTCACCGAATTATTGCGCAGTTAGAAAAACAGCACCTCATTGATGGCATTGTCACCACAAATGTCGATCACTTGCACCAAGTCGCTGGTAGCCACCACGTAATTGAAGTCTGGGGTAGCATTAACGTTAATTTTTGTCTTCAATGTGGCCGTATCTTTAATATTCAGGCACTGCATTCAGACGTCCCACGCTGCCCTGTTTGCCACGGCCTTTTATCCCCAGAACCGGCATTTCGTCATCTCGGTGGTACTTTACCACCCAACCTTAAACAAGCCAATGCTTATGTGCGCCAACGTTTGACCGATGGCGCATGGCGCGTCCCCTTAAACGATCAGTTAGCCGATGAATTGCTGTCTCAAAGTGACCTCACAATTGTGACTGGATCAAACGGGTATTATCGCCATTGTTCGCCGCAACAGGTTATCGAAATCAATCCCCACGCCACCTGGTTCACGCAGTTTGCAGACTTCAGAATATCATCCACGGCTGATGCAGCTTTCACTGCTTTGGCAATAAAATTGCAACTCAATCTAAATTAACATCTGACATTTTTGCTATTGCTGACACTGATCGAACAACTATTTGACGCTTAGAGTTCACGTTCATAAATGAGCGAATCGCGATCCGGAAATTCATAATCAACCGTCAACTTTTCCCGGGAAATACGTTTGAAACCCTGCTTCTCATAAAAGAAGTGCGAACGATGCTCACCCATTGGTGTGTCTAAGACCAGCTTGTCGATGTCTGACTGTGCCTGTGCATATGTCAGCAACGTTTGAAAAAGCTTGCGACCCAGTCGATGCGGCTCACCACGATATTCTGGATAGGTGAATAGTTTCTTCAAAACGGCTGTTTGTTGACCAACTTTCAGTAAACCGATTGAGCCGACCACCTTATCGCCATCTAGGGCAATCCAAAAGTTACCGCCATTTTCCTGATAGTGATGTTCAATTTCAAAAACATCCGGCTGTTCAATCATTTTGATACCAAGATGAGCTTCATCGTTTTGACAAAATTCAATCAGGTCTACCAATCCTGCCGTTAACTGAGCGTTTGTATGATAAGGTTCAATATTCATGCTTGTGACTCCCTTCAAGATGATTTAAGCTTACACGTGAATCATTCATTCGTAAAATTGATATTTTAAATATTATTGATCGATTATATCGATGGAGGGCAAACACACGTGGAAATTCGCCAACTGACGACTTTTAAAACCATTCTTGATACAGGCAGTTTTACCAAGGCCGCCAAAACACTTGGCTACACCCAATCAACAGTCTCTGCTCAAGTGAAAGCACTGGAACAAGAACTAAGTGGCAGTCTTTTTAAATATGAACGACGGCAACTTTTCTTAACAGACACTGGCAAACGTTTGCGACCACTAGCTGACCAATTGTTAGCAGACTTCCAACAAGTTAAACATTTGACCGATCAGTCGCCGGTTGCCGGTACTCTGCGAATTGCCGCTCCGGAATCCTTAACTGTCACTCACCTACCCGCTATCATTAAAGCCTTTCGCCAACAGTATCCGGATGTTGATCTGCAAATCGCCAATGCCACCTGTTCCTATAATCAACAGCAGCTACAAGATGGCGAGGCCGATATTGCCTTCATGATGTGGCCATCTTTAACCACTACGGCACTGGTTGAACATGACTTAGGAGAACAATCTCTAACTTTGGTCACAGCCGCCGATAAACATAAGACGTTTACCCAACTCATCAGCGATCGCCACGAACCCTTCATCATCAATGAGCCAGATTGCAGCTACCGCAATCAATTTGAACGATCACTGTGGGGTGAGTTTCATCGCCGCCCACAAATCATGGAACTGTGGAGCATCGCCGCGATTAAGGAAATGGTCGAAAGTGGGATCGGTTATTCCTATTTGCCAACTTCAACTATCAAAAAAGAACTAGCAAGCGGCCAGCTGATTGCCATTGATAATCCAATCCACAACGAAATTCGTGCACACATGTTGACCCATAAACAGACGCGCCAGCAGTCACTAATTGATGCCTTTGTGGACATTACGTTAAGTAACTGGCGTAATTAAAAAGTTGAGTAACTGTTTCACCACACAACGTGGCAACAATTACCCAACTTTTTTTGAATCTCGTTTCATTAATTAATGCTCGACGGGTGCTTCATGACCTGCCGATTGTGTGGCAGAGGTTTCATCAACGTCTGCTGGTGCTTGTTGCTGCCGAACAAATACGGTTGCAACGATAACCCCGATAATCGCTAACGCCAAAGTTAACATGAAGCCCATTCTGGTGCCCGACGAGATGGCGTCACGTGTGCGTTTGCCCGCTTCACCACTGCTCATCAAGCTCGTGGACAACGCTGTCGCAATAGCACCACACACCTGTTGCAGTGTGTTCATGATACTACTACCATCAGCAGCCATCTGTGGTGGCAATGCACCCAGACCAAAGGCTTGTGACGGTGACATCGCTAGCGGTGCACCAATCATTAAAATTACGTGGGCCACGACAACGTACCAATAGGCAGATGAGCTATTCGTAAATACCAGCAAAATCGCACCAATTGCGGCTAAACAAAAGCCAGCAATCACTGGACGGCGGCCGCCCATGCGGTCAAATAAACGACCTGCAACAGTTGATACTAAGGCATTAATAATACCGCCTGGCAGCATTAACACACCCGTCAGCGCGACAGGAACCATCAACCCATCTTGCCAATACGTTGGCAGAAGGTACATCGAACTCATAATGACCATAAAATCAATCATCACTAACCCTGTACCAACGGAAAAGTTGCGAATGCCAAACGCACGAACATTTAGGATTGGTTCATCAATGTTTAATTGGCGCTGGCAGAACAACGCTAAACTGACGACACCCACCAATAGAGACAAGATAACCTGCCATGATCCCCAGCCCGTTTCACTGGCCAAGCTGACACCGATAACGATACCACCAAAACCCAATGTCGATTCTACGATTGATAATATATCAACATGCGGACGGGTAATTTCGCCCACATTTTTTGTGTAGGTTACCGTTAGAAAAAGTGCAATCGCCAAAAGTGGTACCATTACCCAAAAAATGTACTGCCATGACAGTGCACCCAAGATCAATCCTGATAAAGTGGGTCCAATTGCTGGTGCAAACATGATTACCAGTCCAATAATTCCCATCGCAGCACCGCGTTTATCCATTGGATAAATCGAAAGTGCCACCAGATAAATTAGTGGCAAAATAATCCCTGTTGCGATTCCCTGAATCATTCGGCCAACTAACAGCATCCCAAACGATGGTGCCAGTGCAGCAATTACTGCGCCGACGATAAAATCACTTAAAGCAAATACTAATAGCTGACGCGTTGTGAACCACCGTGTCAATAACCCGGAAAGGGGTAGTAAAATTCCTACGACCAATAAATACCCAATAACCAGCCATTGAATGGTCCCCATTTGGACATCCATTTGCTTAGCCAAACTTGATAAAGCAATGTTTAATGCTGTTTCACTAAACATTGCAATAAATCCACCAAGTAGTAGGCCAATCATAATTGGAAATCGTTTAATGTCTTCTGTTTCGTTCAAAAAAGTCCTCCTAATCTATACGTGCCTAGCAACTGCCGTGAAGAATCACCGTCTGCTGGCACAATAGGTTACACTAGCAGAATTTTCTGTGCTTCGTAAGTAAAACTTTCAAAATTTGTCAGTTAACCGCTTACATCAACAAAATAGACCCATCGCAACCGAATCGTTACCAACTTTGCAGTTCCTTAGACAGGATTTAAGCTGACTTTATGATGCCCTCCTTAAACTCATTATTAATCCAAACGGAAATGTTCTTATCACTTCAGCGAGAGCGATAACCCATTTTCAATTCACTTACACGAGGAGGAAATTTATCATGACAACTTTAGAAAGTAAATTTATGACCCGCATTGTTAATGTCGCCGGGACACCCTTCACCATTAAAATGGGTGTTGTCACACCGGATGATCAGGCACACGCCTTGTTCGATCAAACGCTGAGTAATATCCGGCATTTTCTTCGTCACGTCAATAAAATCACCACGCCGGCTCTCAATGCAAACAATCCAATCGAGACACGGCAAGCACTTACCAAGCAAGAACTTGTTCCCCTTCAACACCAGTTTATGTTTGTCGACAATGCCACCCCAACGGCGTTCATGACAGATACCATCACGCACACAATGATTCAACAATGGGCAATGCAACAGGCCTACCTTAAGTATTTGGCGCCATTGCTCAGTCATAACCAAGTATTCGCCGTGGCAATTGAAGCTGATGGTAATGTTCAAGTTGGTACAGCCGCTGATACAGCCTTTACGTGGACCCTCGGCATCACTTCTCCTCGTCACCAGCAAGCAATGTTGGCCGTTTACAGTTTACGAAACGGCGCTCTGGCAACACAACGTTTTGATCGTGCTAACCAAACAATCACGCAGGCAACCATTATGTCCCGGGATCTCGCCGAAGCTGGTGCCTGGGCAGCAATTGCGGCCGCCACTTCCGAATCTGAATTCCTGCGAATAGCGGTTATCCAACGTTTGTCAGGACTACTCGTCAGTTCGGAACAAGAAAGTCAATCACTGGAGCGCGGTATTGTACAGCAACACCAATTGGTAGCAGTGTAATCGAAGAGCATTCCTAAAATAGCAAAAGCTACAAACTAATTCAGCCAAATTTAAAAAGGAGCAATCACACGCATTGGCGAAATAAGCGCGTAATTGCTCCCTTTTTACGATATTAAAAAATTATGCATATCGTTGAATTAATGAATTTAGCACAATAGCAGCCCGATCCCGTTTCGATTTATCTCGATAATAGTTTTTAAATCGCAGATCCGACACATACAGTTCGCCTAAACCTTTATGGGCCAGGGGCGAGTAACTGGGCCAAAAATAATTCAACCACTTACGATGCAGCTTAACCACCTCGCGAGCCATTCCACTATTTTCATCTTTTGAATCAATCACTAGTACCAACTTATCAAGCATTTCTGTTTCAATAGCCCTAGCATCTGCCATATCCTTTTGCGACAAGCCCAGATATTGCTGGTTGGCGTCCGCTAAAGCAGCATAACCCCACTTTTCCGTAACCTCTGAGCCAAAATCATGTACATTTTGAGTAACCTGTGTCTGTTTAAAAGCGGCAAACTTTTTTTCATCTGTCATAATACTACCTCCTTGTTGATTTAGTTGGAGGGCAGCGTCCAAAGTCGCAATCAACTGAGTCAACTGACGTTGTTGATCAACCAACAAATGCCGGTGCATACGCAATTGTTCTTCACGTTCAGACAGAGGTAATCGCATAATTAAACCAATTTGCTTTAATGGCAAGTTGAACTGCTTAAAAAAACAAATTTGTTGGAGACGCAAAACTGCTTCTTCATCATATTGGCGATAACCACTACTTGTTTTTCCAGTTGAATGCAACAAACCTATTTGATCGTAATAGCGAAGGGTTCGTGCACTAACTCCCGCTAAAGCTGCCAAGTCTGAAATCAAATACGACATTTCATTGTCCTCCATAAAACCAACATAAACGTTCACGTAACGTAAGGGTCAAGCATATTCGAAAAAAATCAATACAATATTGGCATTCGTCTGATGCAAGGCCATTTTATTAAATCTTAAAGCACACTTTAATGCAAGCCAGTACCTCAGAAGACAAAAGAAAAGATCTCAGCTTTTAATCACTGAGATCTCAAAATAATAATTATTTAATTATGGCAAGGTGTTTCGTGGTCGGCTAGTGTTCCTGGCCTACCCAAACGTTGAAGCTGTGTGGGCTGTTCGCGTCCGTTTCCTCTGGTTTCGTGAATAATTGATCCACGACCCAGTCCATTTTCGGACTATCAATATCAATAACACAATTCTTACTCAAATGTGCCACACTCCTTTTCAAACGCAGCCTTGATAAAACCCATCAATACTAACGCTTTGATGCTTAGGTTCCTAACAACAGTATTAAGTATAACAGGTTCGAGTAACTATAAGGCAAGTATTAATCTTTTAATTTTATCTTGGTGTGCAAACGCTCTCTACAAACAGCGCCCCAGCAACTGCAATGGGACATATTAACATTTTCATTAGTTTTTAAGCTATGTAACAAAACCAGGAACAGATTAATTGCAGAAATCCGCCTTTCAGGTTATCGTACTGCTATAAAAATATTTATTGTGAAAGGGGATCACTGTCATGACTCAAAACACATTTTCCATTGATTCCGTAAACTTTGATGGTCTGTCCAAAAATGAACTCAGTCTGTTCTTTGCAGTATTAACCCGTATGCACCATCTGCGAACTACTAGTGTTGTGTTTAACTTCGATGAATTAACTTGGCTAACCAATGATCTTGAAGACGACGCTAGCATTGATGACATTATACCGGAGACCCTTGCAGATCTGAGTCGGACTAATATTACCTACGACCTAGGCGAAGGCAAGGCTCGGCATGACTTTTTCACCCGTGCAACAACTGTTGACGATCAACGGATCGTGTCCATTCAACTCAATCCAGACTTTGAATTTTTGGTTCAAGTAGACGCCAGCAAGTGGAAACAACAATCCTAATGACAAATTGAAATAACCTCCGAAGGGCTGTGACATAAGTCCGATTTGAGAATGAGCATTAATGTAAGCTGACCTATTCCTGAAATTTTGGGAATGGGTCAGTTTTAGGTTAAGCGGAATTCTCAGGACTTGGAGCGCAATATTGCTCATATTTTTTCGTCCTCAATAAGTTTATGTCACAAGCTCTTTTATTTGCGCTACTGTCACCAGATAGCCAATTCTATATGTCTTCTAGCAGACAACTTGTCGTGTTTTAGCTTACACTGAAAACATAATTGATTATCTTCGGAGGCTTTTTCCATGAGTAAAGAACGTTTAACTGCATTCACTGACGCAGTCTTAGCAATTGCGATGACCATTCTCGTCTTGGAGCTTAAACAACCGGCTCACGCCACGTGGTCAGCCATTTGGGACTTAAAGCAAAGCTATCTTGCCTACTTTATTTCTTTTGTCGGTTTAATGATTATGTGGAATAATCAGCACCACATCTTTCAACTGGTTCATAAAATTGACGGCAGGGTTCTGTGGGCAAACGGACTCATGTTGTTCAGCGCGTCGTTCTTCCCCTACGCAACCAAATTTGTCGATGAACATTTCTTTTCTTCAACAGCGGAACTGTTCTATGGATTCATTTTCCTGTTATTATCGATTGGATACTTTTCAGTCGATTTGGCATTGATTAAAGCCGACCCGGATAATAAAAAGCTTCGCTATGCAATCAACCGTCCCGTTAAGATAGTCGCTGATTTTGGCACCAAAATACTCGGCTTGTTTATCGGCATCTGGTTCCCGCCGGCCGTCATTTTCAGCACCTTTATCGCCATGATGATTTGGTTTGTACCAGAGCGCCGTGTCGAACAGGAATTTGACCAATTTGATCAATCACACCATAAATCATGATTGATGCCGATTGAAATGTGCTAATTGACCCGCAAATTCTTTGTGATGTTGGCCAATTTCCGTACTGTACTCATCAGTGTTTTCCGCATGCTCACCATGCTCACTTTCGTCCAGGCCAACGCGCTCATCTGTAGCTGAGACCCGCATGGCAACGAACCGACGCAACACTAAAATGATTGCAGCGCTCGCAATTGCTACTAAAATGATTGTGACACCGGTAGCCAATGTTTGAATACCTAACAAGTGCCATCCACCACCATAAAATAAGCCATTCTCGGCAATTGTGCGATTAACTGTGCGAGTGGCAAATACGCCAGTCAGAATCGACCCGGTAATTCCAGCCACACCGTGACAGCCAAATGCATCTAGAGCGTCGTCGATACCGATTCTGTCTTTTACCACATGAACGAACCCGTAGCTGGCTAGCGTCGCCAATAAGCCAATCCAAAACGCCCCGCCAACAGTAACATAACCGGCTGCGGGCGTGATGCCAACTAGTCCGCACAGCGTACCTGTACAGATACCTGCCAGAGACACTTGTTTTCGAATCGTCATTTCCAATATTAGCCACACCACCATTGATGTGGCCGTTGCGACCGTCGTGGTCAGCATTGCCGTAACTGCCAATTGGTTGATTGCCAGTGCACTGCCCGCATTGAAACCGTACCACCCAATCCACAAAATAGCCGTACCACAAAGAACCCACGGTAAATTATAGGGTTGATCCTGATGTGGATGCAGCCGCCGACCGAGAAACGCAGATAGAACGTATGCTGTGACACCAGCATTAATATGAACCACTGTTCCACCGGCAAAATCCAGCACGCCCATCCGAGCTAACCATCCGTTTGCACTCCACACCATGTGAACCATCGGGTAGTAAATAAGCAAGCTCCAAAACACAATGAATACGAGCAAAAAGTTAAAGCGAATTCGGCCAACAACGGCACCCACGAACAACGCCGGTGTAATAATGGCAAACATCATTTCAAACAAAAAATATAACGCTTCAGGAATCTTCGTCGCAGTTAGCTTTGTTAATGACACACCGCCAAGAAAGAAATGATCGACCTTACCGATCACGCCACCTATATCGCTATTAAAGGCAAGCTCGTAGCCTACTGCGATGAATAGTAAAATGGCGATGCCACAAATAACAAACACGGATAGCATCGTGCTGACCACATTCCGTTTGGACACCAACCCACCGTAAAAAAACGCCAACCCCGGCGTCATGAACAATACTAGAATCGTCGACAGCACCATAAAAGCAGAATTTGCAGCATTCATTCACATCACATCTTTCTCTCTTATTACGAAGCAGTATAGGTGTGTAACGACTGTCTGTAAAGCCAATTGTGCTTATTGGTATAGGTGCATGTTAGCTTTCGTAACATGAGTTTGATGCTCGAATTGAAACATTGGGCTGTTTCACTGAATGACGATTAAAATCCCTTTAGAAAAATTTATCTTTTAACGACAGCTGCCATGATGAAGCTTGTGTTTAAAGTGTCAATTACCCGTTGCGCCGACCGGAGACGCCGTTCCCTGGGACCGGGTTCAACCTGCAAAGGTCGCAGTTTTCGCCCTTGCACATGAGCCGAAAGCCCACGTCTCATATGTCATCCCACAACACTAAGCGGCCAAATCCCCGCCGCCAAGTGTTGTCGACACGGAACTCTGTCTCCAATCAGCTCCACTCTTATAGCTAATGATTAAATTTTACATATCTGTCACCGCTATTCAGCAATAGCTGTCTGCATAACGTTTAATGCTCACTGCTATATTAGCCGGAGGGCGGCAACGGTGATACCGAGCCGTGAAGGTTACGTTAATTCGGTGGTTTTACCGAATTTAGGTTACGGACGGACGCAAAGACTCGCGGGCTTCACGAGGCTTTGTGTCGAGGTGAAAGACTCCGAATTTAGGAGGCTTGAACCGGTCCCACGGCGAGCGTGTCATAGTGGCCAACCGCAGGCGACATTAACTGAAAATCTTGGTTGAAAACAACAATCGGTCCATCCTCCGTTTTGGGGAATGGACCGATTGTTTTGTTAACTATGCCTGCTCGCTACTTGTGGTTGAACCGTGGTCGGTGCGATAAGCCCACATGACAACAACCAAATTAATGATGACCAACAGCGTTGTCATCAGGAAAACGTAACGGTAATCGAGTACACCTGCTACCCCTGAGGCCAACATTGGACCAACGACGGAACCAATTGCCTGTGATGACTGATTGTAACTGAAAATACGACTCACTGCGTCATCAGGAGTGTTCAATGTCATCACTGTTTGTGTCACTGGCAGTAGCGCCGCATCCGAAATGCCGACCAAAAATCTTAAAATGCCCAGCATGACAACGGTGGTGACAAAAAACATTGGGAAGAAAACAAAACCACAAAAGACAAGTCCGGCAATCAACACTCGCTGTGGTCCAATATGATCACCCAGCGCACCTAGGCGTGGCGCCGCAATCAACGTTGCAATTCCTGGCAGAGCGGCGATCACTCCACTGGTTAAGGCAACATTCCCACGACCATGCATCAGCTCCTTAACAAACAGACTAATGATGGGGTTGATCGATGTCGTCGCCGCCTGAATCAGCATGGACGAAATGATCATTGCCCACACAATGCGCACATGTTTGATACCGGCAAATGCACTCTGGTGCTCCGTGGCGGCCTTACCCGTAATCGGTTTAAAGTCTTCTTTGACGAAGAAATAAGTGACTAACGACGCAATCAGCATCAGACCACCAAACATATAAAATGGAATCCGGTAACCAAAGATGCCGGCAATGTAACCACCGATGACAGGACCAACTAACTGACCACCAACCGCCCCGGTCGTTAATGTGCCCATCGTCTGACCACTTTTTTCCATTGGCACCTCACTGGCAATCAAGGCGTACGCATTATTGATGTATCCAGAAAACGCGCCTTGAATCAAACGAAGGCCGATTAAGACCCAGACGTTTGGTGAGAACCCGGTCAAAGTGGCCGTGATAGTCATCCCGATTGCCGCCCGCAGTAGCATCGGTTTACGCCCTGTTCTATCGGCCAGCCGTCCCCACAAAGGTGAGACAATCGCCTGGCTTAAGAAAGTGACCGAAAAGGCAAGACCGGCATATAACGTTAATTCCCATTTTGGATAATGGCCCATCTCACTAATAAACAACGGTAAAAATGGCAGACTCATGCTGGCACCAGCACCAGTAACAAAATTACCGATCCATAGTGCGTACATGTTTTTCTGCCATTGCTCAAGTGACTGACGCTTCATTTCGTGACTCCTCTAAAAATCTAATAGAATCACTATACCACTTTAATTTTTTAGATATGAAGTGTCGCCCACCGATTATTTGTTTGGCCCAGTTGTCAAACTGAGATTCAAAATTCCCTGATAACTCTCCGCGAACACCGCGTCACTCTTAACGCTAAGACCCATGCCGCGATTAAGGGTTTGCTGAGTTGCAGTATCCGTCATCCCCGTCCGTCTGAACTGACTAGTAGGATATATCGTCACATTGCTTGAATTGTTCGTGAAGATTGGCAACGAACTGGTTGATAGTGGTGTTTTAACGCCATTCGCATCCGTAAAAATCAACGGTTGCGCCAACTTGTGAGTCGGATCAGTCGTGCTCACAAGCTCGTTATTGACCAGCGTGGCAGACAGTGTCCAATTAGCCCCTGCACCGCCATTCAACGAATTCACAATACTGACAGCAAAGTCATGCGCTCGCGGTGGCGCCAGTGTCGTTCCTGTTTTGATCATAGCGGGCGAAAAGTTTAAGGGAGACACCGACTGAATACTTAGTTGCTCCATCTGTGGCACATTAAGCGTTTCTGTCGCACTGGTACCGCCAGATCCGTTTGTCGCGCTGATTGTTAACGTTTCACCGCCAACAACAGCCCGATTCAACGTAACTTGATACGTGCCACCGACTGTCACTGTGCCAGTTCCCAAGGTCATTCCACTATTGTCCTTAACCGTTACACGGCTGCCCGGTTGTGCTAACTTACCCGTCAGCGTTGTGGCGCCATCGCCTGCAATAACAGAATGGGGCGTTGGCACAGCAATCACGATTGGTACTGTGTCGGTTACTACATCATTCATCCCTGGAATCGTCAGCATCATTTTGTGCGTCTGTTGAGGATCAAGGCCATTAAGTGTCGTCACCTTCGTAGCCGGATTCACACCCGTTGTTGAACCCACACTTGCTGTAGCACCCCGTGTAATGGGATTGTCTGCGCCCAAGTTGTTGCCATCGATCACCAATTCTGTGGCATTACTCGCACTTGGAAAGCCCGCACCTGAGGCCGTCAGTTGCCAGAAATCGTTTGTATCGGCCGTCGACGCCTGCTGATTCCAAACAAACTTTGGCGCATTGGTAACCTGAACCGCCTGATTTTGTTTAACGACCGTTGTCGCTGTCTCGTTCATTCCTTGGCTAGTTACTGTTACAGTAATCGTTTCGCCAATGGCAACAGCACGATTGAGTCCAACAGTATACGTGCCACCATCAGCGACAGCACCTGTGCCTAACACATTATTGCTGCTATCTGTAACCTTAATCGTCGACCCAGCCGGCAATGCCGTCCCAGATAAGCGCCGTTGACCCGACCACACATCATTAATCACTGGTTTGTCTGGATTGACGAACAAACTGATGCTATTGGCACTCATCCACGGATTGATTGGCCGGCCATTATGATAAGCAACCACCTGCAACGTATGCGTACTTCCACCTGAAAGGCCATTAAGAGCGGTTTTAATCGCAGTCCAGTTGCGAGCGGCTATTTTAGCAGTGTTCACGGTTAATGTCTTTCCTGAAATTACCGTATCGGCACTTGTAAACGCGTCCCCAGCAATTTGTTGACCATCGATCATAAACGAAACACTGTTGACTTGATCAGCTGTCGTGTAATTAAACGCGACGTTAGCGCTTAACTGTAATGACTGCCCAAAGATTGCTGGCATCGTACCCGTCCGTTTGTCATAGGTTACAGTGCCTGGCAAACTGCCGGCGTTAACTTGGGTAATTGACATTCCGGGGTCAACCACGGTTTGATTTTCCGTATAGAGTGGAATCAAGCCAAGCGCCCGGTTGATAACAGTTATTTTGTCGCCAGTCTTCATCGGCGTGCCAATATCAGTTGTCCAATCACCCGTCAAGATAGATACTGTCGCCTTAACAACATCATTTAGACTAACTGTCAAACCGCCCAGTACCCCTAACAAATCATTGTTTCCTCGAACCGTTTGGCCATTTTGAATCAACGTTGTCGTATCCAAGCGTGTTACCAACTGGGTACTAATGCCATCGTCGTTTAGCCGTGCCTCAGCTTGTTTCTGCTGTTCTTCATCCGTCTTTGCATTGACGTTCTCAGATTCAGCGTTCGCTGGCCGTTGAGTCGTGTCGTCGTTTTTTTCATCAATGCCAGCGCGTTGCGACTCACTAAATGGCGCGCTTTCAACAGATGCATGCGCATCCATGTCTTCATGTGCCCGCGTTGACTCATTTGCCGATGACATTGCTGGACTACTAGTGTCGGCTCGAACACCAACGGAACTAATCGTTGATGGCACCGAGACCACCAGCAACAGGCCCACCATAATAAACCGGGTCAGTGTTTGCTGCCATTTACGCATCTTGCACCTCCTCGTTTGTTCACATGGTTAGCGCCGACGCCGGAACCACCATGTCGCACCACCAATAATGGCACCTAAAATAATCACAGCGCCTGCACCTTCCAACATGTACCAGCCTGGATGACGTGGCTTTGCCTTATCGAGCGACTTATCATTTATGCGATTGGCGTCACTAGCCCGAATCGTGAAATGACGTTTGAAATGCCATGTATCGTTTTCATTCTTCGCCGTCATCTTCAAGGTGTACTTGCCGGGCTTCAATTCTTCTCCGCCAAACAGAATTGGAAAATCAAAATTAGAATTTGGCGCCATAATCATCTGTTGTAGTTTAGCCTGTTTTACAACTTTTGTTGATCCCTGCTCGTAAATTTTGCCTTGAACAGTCAAATTTGGAATGATAACTGCTGCAGTGTTTTGCAGGTTTGCAAAAATTCCCTTCTTGTAATTGCGCAGACCAGGTTTCACATCATTTAGTTTCAGCACTGCTGACACTTCATGATTCACCGTTAGCTTCATCGCAACTGCATAAGAATATTTGTTATGCACGGTTACGCCAGCTTTTTTGTCTTTCTGTTTCGCATCAACTCTTTCAAAGTACCATGCGCCGAGAATCACGCCAGTTTTCGAATTGTCAGGCACACGAATCGTTGCTGACACCGTTTTTTTGCTATTAGCAGGAACCGTAATAATCTTCGCTTCGTGTAATTGGGTAATTTTCTTTAACGGTATTTTTAACGATGAATCTTGCTTTTTTGCTTCCGCAACGTACTCAATCTGACCATTTTCATTCGTATGTGCCGTGTGAATCTCATTCTTAATCTTCATTTCCTTGTCAGACGTATTTTGAACCACCGTCGATACCGTCTGCGTCTGACCCGGATTCATTTTTAAGTCAAAGTAACTTTGCTTTTTATCTATTTGATTATCTGGAATTTGCGCTTGAACGTTAAAATTTACATTTGCGTCATCACTAGCCGCCTTAACTAATCCAGTTGTGACAAACACCGCGGCTATTGCGGATAGGATCACCAGTAATCCTCGTAGTCGTTTCATTGCGGTTCCTCCATTGTGTTTTGGTGCAGTGATTGAGATTTCTCTCGGGCTTCGGCATCACTCTTAAAAAAGCACCGTTCAACTGACAGCTGACCGGTGACTTCAATTATGGGGTCAGAATAATTGTTAACTTGTTGGCGAATCCTGCAGTGTCCACGTTAAATTGGTTGTATAGTTCGTGGCCTTTGCCGTTCCACCAATAATGGTTAATTCTGTTTGGGCTGGCGTCCAACGGTCAACTGTTAGGCCGCCACCCTTACCTGCTGCAGCCGATAATAGTGTGCCACCTGTGCCCAAAGCGTTACTAACTTCGCTGGCAACCGCGCCGTTATCGATACCCGATTCCGTCACGACTTGTCCGACGGGCAACTTTAATGTCGCACCCGTAAGTTCATCCGAACCAGACTTCAGCGGTGTCCCGGAAACTTTCAGCGCCCAGCCAGCATTAGTCCCACGTTCGTCTGCAACTTGAGCTGATTGAAATGTTCCAATCATATCTGAGCCAGATGTTCCCACTCGCTTTGTCGTGGCCGAACTAATTGGCTGCGTACCAAACGAAATCAACTTGGAAACATAGTTCAATCGTAGTGCTCCCGTAGCGCCAGTGCCGGGATGAGATGGGTCGGTAATGGGCCCATCACCAGGTTTTGACGGATCAACTGGTCCAGTCGGCCCCTGTCCAGCGATAAATCCTGCCGTCACTTGTGTTGTCGCGGTGCCCACATCACCAGCTGCCTTCACGCCCATCACAGGACCCATGAGCAACCCAGCCGCGGCAATGACACCAAATAATTGTGTCTTTTTAAACATGTTTGGTCCTCCTTTTTGAACGCACATTTGAACTTGCGTCTATTCATCAGTGCGTTTGACTTTGCATGCTTGTAAGTTGACCACCATAATTGTTAGTTCCAGAATAGCAACTGCCAGTATGTTAAGGCAAATTTTATGATTGTAATCAGAAAATTCTAAATATAAAAATGTTCCACGTGAAAACAAAAAAGTGCGCGCCATCTGGCAACGCACTTTCAACTGATCTAATTATTTTTCGTCAAACTCATAAACCTTACTCTCATATGGGCGTAACGTAACACCCTGGTCATCGGCGTAGTTACCAATAAGTTCTCCGGTCGCCTCACCCTGATGATAATCGCGTGTAACGGTGTCGTTAGTGAAGTTACACATAACTAACAATGTGTGCCCGTCATAATGACGTTTGTACGCATAAACCTGATCGTCATCCGCGTCTAGTGCCTCAAAATCACCAAACTTAATCAAGTCGCTGCCATGACGTAAGGCAATTAGTTTCTGATAGTACTTAAGGACCGAATCCTGGTCATTTTCTTCAACCGCTACATTAATTTCAGGATAGTTGGTATTCATCTCAGACCACGGTGTGTGTTCAGAAAAGCCAGCGTTTGCCGCAGTACTCCATTGCATTGGTGTCCGCGCATTATCACGGGAAATGTTGGCTAAGTCCTTCATCATTTGACTCGAGGACACAAGGTGCTTTTCTTCAACCATTTCCTTGTAACCGTTCAATGATTCCAGATCACGATACTGTGATAGTGACGTGAAGTGAGCGTTGGTCATCCCCAGCTCCTCACCTTCATAAACGTATGGGGTTCCTTGCAGCATGTGCAATGCTGTCCCTAGCATCTTAGCAGCCCTAACGCGGACCGCTGGATTGTCGTTGGCAAACCGGGAAACGGCACGCGGTTGATCATGGTTGTTCCAGTACAAACTGTTCCAACCTTTGCCATCTAGCTCCTGTTCCCAACGGTTGAGGGAATCTTTCAACTCTGTCAGTTTGACCGGCTGATCGTTCCATTTACCCAACCGAACATCAGGGTTAGCACTCAAACCAACGTGTTCAAACTGAAAGACCATGTTCAGCTCTTCGCTCTTCAACCCGGTATATTTAATTGCGTCCTCTGGTGTTGAACCAGGCATTTCGCCCACCGTCATCACATCATAATGCGACAACACTTCTTCATTCATCTGGTGCAAGAATTCATTTAATCGTGGTCCATCAGCGACAAAGTCCATCGTTGTGCCAGCAGTCGCTTCACCAGGCACATCAGGTAAACCAGGTTGTTTAGAAATCAGGTTGATAACATCCATCCGGAAACCATCGACGCCTTTGTCCAACCAGAACCGTTCGATATCAAAGACGGCTTGACGAACATCGGGATTTTCCCAATTCAAATCAGGCTGTGCTGGAGCAAACAAATGTAAGTAATATTGCCCGCGTTCTGGCACGTAAGTCCATGCTGGACCGCCAAATGCAGCCTGCCAGTTGTTCGGTTCATGGCCGTCAACCGGATCGCGCCAAATATAATAGTCAGCGTATGGATTGTCTTTAGACTGACGGCTCTCCTTGAACCAAGCATGCTGATCAGACGTGTGATTGACAACCAAATCCATCATCAATTTCATTCCGTGCTCATGAACCTGTTTAGGCAACGTATTGAAGTCATTCATATCACCGTATAAGGGATTGATTGCCTTGTAATCGGCAATATCATAACCATTATCCTTATTAGGTGATTTGTAAATTGGGTTCAACCAGATCACGTCGACGCCAAGTTGCTTAATGTAATCGAGCCGTGATGTAATCCCAGGCAAATCACCAACCCCGTCATTATTGCTGTCCTGAAAACTCATTGGGTATATTTGATATACAACTGAACCTTGCCACCATTGATGTTGCATGATGAACCTCCTCATTTGTCTCTTAGCTAATTTAATTCATTTTTTCAAACTGACTATTTTGTTTCTGAAAGTGCTGGGTGAATTACACTGACCGCAAATGCACCAATAATTAGGGAAATACCCCCGACGACAATCATGCCAGGCATTGACTGACCGATAAGTGGGAAAATTGCGAAACTGGCCACTGATGCAATGATCTGTGGTAAACAAATCCCACAGTTGAACAGTCCTAAGTAAGCGCCTTCATTTGTGCCGTCCAAAGATTCCGTAAACAGTGAGAACGCCTGTGTTTGCATCGTTAAGTAACTGATCCCGATCAAACAGAATGGGAAGATCAAGCCCATTTGTGAGTGGGTGAAGAACACCATGATAAAGCCGACACCACCCATAACTAAACCAATTCTGTACCATAGCTTACGTTGCGTCGCCTTAGTGCGTGACAGCAACAACATGCCCCACAGCACAGCGGCAACGGATTGGATACACGTTAAAATCCCGTACCAGTTACCAGCTGCTTGATACCCTGCGGATGCTGGGTTGGTTGTGTGCCAAACATTATCCGCAATTGCTCCAGTGCTGTATGTCCACAAATACTGGAAAGCAAACCAGGCAAAGAGTTGAACAAATGAAACTTCCCAGAAGGCCTTTGGGGCAACTTTAACCAAGTGCCACAGACTAACATCGGGCTTCTTTTCGTTTGGATCAATATCGTGATATAAGTCATATTCCGTTGGGTTATATTCTTTAACTGACAAAATCGTGTAAAGCGAAGTCAGTAACAGAATCCCAGCGCCAATGTAAAAGGCCAACTTAACGGAGTTTGGCACCTGTCCCTTTGGCGCAATATTGCTTATCCCGAACAGTGTTAAAACATATGGGGCAATGGTGGCAAACACACCACCAAGGTTTGAAAATGATTGTTGCCAAGACCAGGCCATGTCCTTTTGGTCTTCGTTAACCATGTCACCGATAATCATCTTGAATGGTTGCATACATACGTTTGAAGATAGGTCCATGAATAAAATGGTAAAGGCACCAAATAATAGCGCTAATAATGAACCATATCCGAAACCGAATGAACCAGCGTTTGGCAACAGAATCATAACCAAAGCGGCAATCGGGGCACCAATCATTAAATAAGGCATCCGCCGACCAAACCGATTCCATGTTTTGTCTGAATATTTACCGATTAAAGGCTGAACAACCATCCCTGCCAATGGTGGCAAAATGAAGAAGAAACCAAGTTTAGTTGGATCTGCTCCAATGGTCTGGAAAATCCGTCCCATTTGTGATGATTGAAGTGAAAAGGCCATGTTAATACCAAAAAATCCAAAAGTCATCGCAAAGATTGCGGATAACTTTAATTTTGGCAATCCCTTGTTCACATCAACTTCCGTCGACGCTTTTACTTTAGTGTCTGAATCCGTCGCTTGCATAATCAAGCCTCCTATAAATATGTACCTGGGTCTTGTTGACTTCACGTTACGTATTACCGTAAGCGCTTTCAAAAAGTACATTATCACATTACACAAACGTTTGCAACATTGTTAAAACAATAACACAAACGTTTGCGTATACTTGTATAATTACGAATGGTAAACTTGAGACAGTAAATTTTATTGGAGTGCTTATGCGAGTAACCATTAAGGATGTCGCGCAGGCGGCGAACGTTTCTGTCTCGACCGTTTCGCGTGTGCTATCAAACAAAGAAAACTTTTTTGCTTCAAAAACGGCTGATCATGTTCGCAAAGTCGCTGCCGACCTAGGTTATCAGCGAAATGCCTACGCCGCCGACTTAGCCAGCCATCAAAGTGACGTACTGGCCGTCGTGATTTCAGCCACTAAATCAAATTTTGCCGATGAAATCATCGCCGGTATTCACGATGTGGCGACCAAAAACGGCAATAGTGTCATGATTTTATACGCCGGCGAAAATAATCCTACACTTCAGGACAAAGCCATTAAAACGGTTATTGAACGAGACGTCATGGGCGTTTTGATCGTCGCTTTGGAGCTTGGCGATGAGTCTTTGTCGAGCTTGAAAACGAGTGGTATTCCGCATATTTTCCTCTCAACTGCCGCCAAAGAAAACCTCGGTCCGTTTATCGCCTCTGACGATCATGCTATCGGGTATGAAGCAACCAAATATCTCATCGAGCATGGTCACCACAAAATCGGTTTAGTTGGTATGGATGAACAATCATTTGTCGGTACACAGCGCATGACCGGGTATCGTGAAGCAATGGCAGAATATGGTCTAGCAATCAACGAGGACTGGTTAGTCCCTGGTTACTTTACGTTTGAAGATGGAGAAACAGCCATGGCGCATTTTGGCAAACAACCAGAGGTCACCGCAATTATCGCTAACAGTGACCTCACCGCCATCGGTGTCATCGACCAGGCCCGCGATTACGGCTTAGAAGTCCCTGCGCAACTCTCTGTCATGAGTATTGATGGAACCAAACTGACCCGTATTTTCAGACCGACCATCACCAGTGTCACGCAGGACTTCTTCCAAATCGGCCGCGCTGGCTGTGCAGCTCTGTTGAATGGCGACAATGAGCCAATCCAGTCCAAGTTTTTGCCAATTAAAGTCGTTGAGCGCAATAGCACTAGGCAGTTGTGAGCAATTTATCGATTAGCTGTCGGGTTTAGCTAGCAGTGTATCGAACTCGCTTTGCAACTATAATCGTTTGAATTCGCCCATTGATACCAACCTTGACCTGTTTTCGATATATAGACTATGAGGTATCAATTTCGGTCGAGTGCAAAGCCTCTTAATCAAATAACCACGAAAAACGGACTGTAAATCAGGGGAATTCCCGAGATTTACAGTCCGCTTTAATTTGCATCTAAATGCATTTAGTTCATCGACAATGAGTTCTTCAACCATTCCTCGTCGTTAGGATCTTCCGACCCACGACGATTCTTGTCGATACCCGCAATAGCGTTCATTTCGTCGTCGCTGAGTTTGAAATCAAACACATCGATGTTTTGCGCAATCCGTTCAGCGTGAATGGACTTTGGAATGACGATGATGTTGCGTTGCAAATGCCAACGTAAGATAACTTGCGCCACGCTCTTCTTGTGCGCATCAGCAATCTGCTTCAATGTTGCATCTTCCATGACGCCACTCTTACCTTGACCCAATGGGCCCCAAGCCTCGTGAGCAATGTTCAAACTTGTTAAGTAATCGTGCAACTCTTTTTGCTGGAAGTATGGGTGCGTTTCAATCTGGTCAACCGCTGGCTTAACCTTTGCGGAAGCCAACAACTTATCGAGATGTGGCTTTTCAAAGTTTGATACACCAATCGACTTGATTTTGCCATCATTGTACAAGTCTTCCATGGCACGCCACTTTTCCGTGTACCCTTCACTTGGCCAGTGAATGAGGTACAAGTCCAGATAGTCCGTTTGTAACTTCTTCAGTGATTCCTTGAAGGCCGCGATTGTCTCATCATAAGTCGTGTTGCTGTCCCAAACTTTTGACGTAATGAACAGGTCTTCACGCTTAACATCACTTTCAGCCAAGGCTTCGCCAACCCAAGCCTCATTATGATAAATAGCCGCCGTGTCAAAATGACGATAACCATCCTTTAAAGCATCAGCAACAGAACGTTTTAAGTCCGTTGCGTCCTGCACCAAAAAGACACCTAATCCTAACTGAGGGATTTTTTGTCCATTGTTTAATGTTAATTCATCCATATTGAAATTCCTCCTCAACTTGCTTTCATATTCAATACTAGCGCGTTCGTTTAGTAAAACAAGACGGTACTTGCAAGTGCCTAGGTTACCAATAAGTACCTTGACAAACGTGGATTAACCAAGCAGTTCTTCTCGGCTCGGTGCAGTCTCACCGAGATGACGAATGACCACACTTTCACCATTGGCTGCCCGACGACGGACGTCTTCTTCACCCCACTGACAAATTTGTTCCAATAGGCCGCTTAAATTTTGACCATGTTCCGTCAATCCGTACACCACACGTGGTGGCACTTCATTGAATACTTTTCGGGTCACTATACCATCACGTTCCAAATCACGTAACTGTGCCGTTAAAACCTTCTGTGTCACGTTTGGAATGGCCCGACGCAGTTCACTTGTCCGCATTGGCCCCTCGTGCAAATCACAAAGGATAACTGGCTTCCATTTACCACCGATCACATCCAATGTTGCCTCGACACCAACGTTATAAACTTTCGTCACGACTTCAATCCTCCTGTGAATACCTTTTAAAACACAGCTGTGAAGCTGTTTACCTAAACTAAACTATAGCATATTAACGATAGTAGTCCCTAACTTGAACCTTCGTTTGAATAGTTTGTGAAATTTATATTCTTATTTTCAAAAATAATGCCATATAACGGTAATACTTTATTTTATGAACGCGTTTACATTTTTCACATAAACCTTTATGCTTAAGATAATCTAATTAAAGGGGCGATTGTTGTGTTTCATTCCAAGAAATCGATTCGTTTAACCGCTTTGGCATCAGCCATGGCACTGATTTTAGTCTTCACACTAGCTGGTTGTGGTAAAACGGCCAAGTCAACTAACCAAAAGGTTGCCGACCAAAAAACGTGGGTCGTCGCAACGTCTGGTACATTGTATCCAACTTCGTTTCACGCCAATAAAAAGAGTGCCCTAACTGGCTACGACATTGCAGTCGTCAAAGCCGTTGCCAAGGGACTCCATAAAAAAGTGACCTTCAAAGAAATGGATGTCGACGGAATGCTGACAGCCGTTAACAACGGGACTGCTCAAATGGCCGCCAACGACTTTAGCATCAGCAAACAGCGTGAAAAACAGTTTGCCCTTTCCACTCCTTATAAATTCAGTTTTGACAGCATGGTTGTCCGCAAGTCAGATCAATCTGGGATTCACAGCTTCGCTGACCTAAAGGGTAAAAAGGCTGCCGGTGAAGCTGGTACCGGCTATCAACGTTTGGCCAGTCAGCTCGGCGCTAAGCAAGTTAATTACGATAACGTGTCAAACGACGTTTACCTCCGCGATGTTGTAAACGGGCGAACTGACGTCATTCTAAACGATTACTACTTACAATCCATGGCGCTCAAGGCATTGCCTAACTTGCCTCTAACCATTCCAAAGAATCTCTACTTCACCACTCAAAACGATAAAAATGGTACAGGCATCATCATGAAGAAGAGCAACACGAAGTTGACTGCGGAAGTCGATAAAGAAATCAAGAAGTTAGAAGCGGATGGCACCATCACCAAACTATCGAAGGAATTTTATGGCGGCCAGGACGTCTCCAAAAAGCCTAACGTTAAGACAACTTACTTCAAGATCAAATAAGGAACGCTCATGAATTCATTGCTAAATTGGCTGACTATTCCTAACTTTTTTAATGCCCACTTTGCGTGGCATGCTTTGCCCTACATTCTTGGCGGCTTGCCACTAACAGTTGAGCTCACCGTTGTCAGCTTTATCGGCGCACTCGCACTCGGCTTTTTCCTCACCCTCGGTCAAATGAGCAAACGCCATTGGCTTCACTGGCTGACCCGGACGTACATTTCGTTTATGCGCGGTGTGCCTTCGTTAGTTCTGCTGTTCATCCTCTACTTTGGGCTGCCCTACACTGGCATTCAGTTAGACGCCTTTGTAGCTGCAGCCATTGCGTTCATTCTAAACGCAGCAGCGTTTGTTTCCGAAGTCTTTCGTTCTGCCTTTATGGGCGTCGAAGATGGTCAATGGGCCGCTAGCTATTCGCTTGGCATGTCGTATGGTAAAGCCGTCCATTACGTCATCTTGCCGCAAGCATTCCGGATTGCCATCCCCGCACTGGGCAATATCTTGCTAGATATGTTCAAGGGAACTTCGCTGGCCGCGATGGTCACCGTTTCCGAAATGTTCATGCGTGCCAAAATCCAGGGCGGTAAGCAGTTTGACTACATGACCGTCTATCTATTGGTCGCACTCATTTATTGGGCATGTTGCTCATTGCTGACTGTTGGTCAAAACTGGTTGGAAAAGCGGTTAACGTTGTCGACTACAGATTAATTAAACTCAATTGTGTATAAAAATAGGTGTCTTCACTACTCCATTGCGTAAATGAGCGATAGTGAAGACACCTATTTTCTTATCACTGAAATCTGCTTACAGATTGTTCAGATAAATATTTTGTGTGGTTTAAAGGCCGTTGCGCTGGCCTAAAACGCCGTTCCATGAGGACCGGGTTCAACCCGCAAAAAACGCGGTTTTCACCCTCGATTATGGGCCGAAACTCACGTCCCATAAGTCGTCCCGCACCACTAAGCGGCCAGACCCATGCCGACAAGTGGTGCCGACACGGAACTATGTTTCAGGCCAGCTCCACTCATGTAGCAGGAAATAAACCATTATCAATTTTCTATTCTATGGACAAATAATAAAAATACTTACAGACCACTTTTGGATCAAATGATGTTGATGTTAGTGAATGGTTCATCGCTGTGTTGCTGAAGGGCGTCAACATTGATACCGAGCCGTGAAGGTAACGTTAATTCGGTGTTTTTCCGAATTTAGGTTACGGACGGTCGCCAAGACTCGCGGTTCTCACGAGGCTTGGCGACGAGGTGAAAGATTCCGGTTTTCAGGGAGTTTGAACCGGTCCCACGGCGAGCGCGTCAATGTTGACAACCGGAAGCGAAAGCGACATCCACCACAAAACCGAGTATCAGTTTCGTTGAACCAAAATAGCTGAATACAGAACATACATTGAGTTAGCTGGATTGTTATACCCTTGGGCTGCCATCTTCTTTAGCAGTTCGTCCAACGCTTGCTTACGATCATTTTCGCCCAGATCTTGCGCGTCGATTGCTTGAAACTGATTAGCGAAATCAACACCGTCCGACAGATGATATTTCTCCCAGTATGCAGGGGTTAAAAGTGTTGCGTTCAATTTACCATGATTTTTCATGTTTGCTCCTCCATTGATTGCAAGTTAACAATCTGCTTAGACTTATCTTGGCTTAATTTTACCGCCGTTTGTAATCGTTTTCAAAATCAACCCCACATTGCTCGCGTTTTGCGGTAAAATGTAACAGTTCTCACAAGACATATGAGCGTGCCATCAAAGTTTAGCTTTAACTATAAATTGTGGCATTTAAGGAGAGTTTGGCAATTATGAAAAAAGCGCTTATTTGGGGTAGCCTAACCGTTGCCTTATTGGCAGTATTGAGTGGCTGTGCAAAGAAACCTCAAAAGCACACAATGGTAAAAAATCCTTATGAGAAAACTGAGATGGTGATGGGCACCGTCTGCACCCTGTCAATTTACGACAAAGGCAAGAAGTCCGTCATTGATAAAGGCTTTAAGGAAATTCATCACATGGACGATGAATCCACGTTGACACGTGGCGGATCACAACTTGATAAAATTAACGCAAATGCCGGCATCAAACCTGTTAAAGTGCCTGCAGACTTTTATCCAATGGTTCAAAAAGCCCTCGACGTTTCAGAAAATTCTGAGGGTAGTTTCGACATGGCAATTGGTGCCGTTACCAATTTATGGAAAATCGGTTTGCCAGGTGCACGAGTCCCTGAACAGTCAGAAATTGATGCGGCATTGCCGCTTGTCGACTACCATGACGTTCAATTGAATGATAAAAATCGCACTGTTTACCTTACCAAGAAAGGCATGCGGCTCGACTTTGGCGGAATTGCAAAAGGCTATATTGCGGACCAAGTCAAAAAGGTCTTTAAGGAAAACGGCGTTACCTCCGGCATTATTAACTTAGGCGGGAACATCATTGTGATGGGCAATTCGCCGGAAGGCCATAACAAGCCTTGGCAAGTCGGTATTCAGAACCCAGTCAAACCTCGTGGCGACGCTGTTGGCACCATTAAAGAATCTGACATGTCAATTGTGACTGCTGGTACCTATGAGCAGTACCTCATGTCCCACGGTCATAAATACATTTATTTGTTCGATGCCAAAACTGGCTACCCATATGAAAATAATCTAGCCAGTGTCACGATTGTCTCTAAAAAGTCGATTGACGGTGACGCCTTATCCAATGCTGCGTTTGATAAGGGACTAAAAGATGGCTTAGCATACATGAATAAGAAGCCCAAAATTCAGGCTATCTTCATTACAAACGACAAAAAAATCTACGTTACAGACGGCCTAAAGACCAAGTTTAAATTAGATAAACACACTAATTACAAAATGGGTAATTAGCTTACATTAATTAGATGATTTCTCGAAGCTTATTCACTCGACGACAACAAAAATAATATTGTATAATCCCTCCAAAACACGATGCGTCAATTCGTTCATCCAGGTCTGGGGGGATTTTTTTGAAACAGATTATTCGGGGTTATTTAATTGGCTTACCGGCAATGTTGTTTTTGTTATTACTATTTTCATTACAACCTGGAGTCGGCGTTCGCTTTGCTTTCAGCCCACTCGACGATTATCTTGTCCTTGCCTATATGAGTTTTCCGTTTGCTCACCAATTCTTCCCAAATTTATTTCACATCCTTCATCTTTCACGACAGTCTCACCCACGTGAAGTTAACATGCCTTCGCATCAGATCATAACGCCTGCTGTGTCGTTTAGTTTCATGTTTACAGACTACTTCAGCAATCTGGGCGTAAACTTTGTGATTGACACGTTAATCATGCTGATTTCACCTTTTTTGGCATTAGCTGACATACTGTTGCTTTCGTTCAACCCACATCAACGTTCAATGGTTCAAACAAGCAAATTTTATACCAGACCAAAAAGTGGTTCGAGAAAATAACTCTCAAACCACTTTTTTCAGTATTATTAACACACTATTTAGCCTTTGATGTAATCGTAAACTTGTTCCCCAGCCTGACGACCAAAGATTACCGTTTCAGCGATCGAGTTTCCGCCGATCCGGTTGTTACCGTGCAATCCGCCGACAACTTCACCGCCAGCAAATAAGCCTGGAATGATCTGACCGCTTTCGTCCAATACTTGCGTCTTATGGTTGGCCTTGATGCCACCCATTGTGTAGTGAATTGCGGGTGCAATATGAATAGCAAAGAATGGTCCAGCTGAAATATCACGATCCATACCAGTTGAGCGACCGAATTCTTTATCATCGTGATCAGCCACAGCGGTGTTCCACGTGGAAACAGTTGATGACAACGCATCAACATCCATATTCAGTTTGCCAGCCAATTCTGACAGACTTGAACCTGTTACAACCAAACCAATACTGTCGTAGAACTCAATGGCTTTAACACGTGAACGAATACCTTGATCCAAAATCAGATAAGCACTGTGCTCTGGCAGAGCTGTAATGGCATTAGAAACTACCTTACGCGTCGTTAATTCATTAACGAACCGTTTGCCTTGCGCATTCACCAAAATGGCACCTTCGCCACGGACGGCTTCACCAATCAAGAATGCATGCGGGTTATCTTGTTGTACAGTTGGGTGTACCTGAATTTGATCCATCTGAACTAAAGCAGCACCGGCGTCTGTTGCTAACTTCAAACCATCACCAGTTGCCCCGGGTTGGTTCGTTGTCTTGTAACCCTTTAAATCAGGCCGGTACTTTTCAATCATATCGTTGTTGGCACCGAAACCACCTGTTGCCAAGATAACAGCTTTACCGCCAACCACCTTTTGGCTGCCATCAGGCAATGTTTCGTTAACGCCCGTAACTTTGCCATCTGAATCTTTCACCAAGCTGTTGACCGTTACGCCAGTGAACAGTGGTAATTCTTCCTTCTGAACGACCTTTGATAACTCAGTAACCAAGAACGCACCAATTGGCGCCATGCTTGCTGGCCGGTGAGTCCGCATTTTGCTCATCCCACCAGTGATGGTAATATCGTCCAAACGAATACCGTGGTCAGCTAACCAATCAATTGATAAAGCAGCGTGTGAACTGAAATAGCCGAGCAATTCTTTATCGTTTAAATCGCCACCACCCTTAAGGGTTTCAGCGTAAAAGTCCTCGTAACTGTCGACAACACCATGATGTAACTGAACATTGGTTTCAGCGGCGTTCATCCCAGATGAAGCACGCATCGTGTTACCACCAATTTTTGGCATCTTTTCAAAGATAACCGGCTTCAAGCCAAGTTCATGTGCCTGAATGGCAGCTACCATCCCAGTACTACCTGAACCGATGATGACAACATCATAGCTGTCCTGAAGTGCATTGATATCAGTTGGTTGAAAACGAAATTTTTCGGCCATTTTAATTGACGCTCCTTATTTGTTTGCAAAATGAGTGACTAAAATTGATTCTATTTAGGAATTGGATGTGCCATCGATCAAACTTTGCTCTGTAATTCACTAATACTAGCAGAAGAAACGACACATCACTTACGTCGTAAGCATAAACGATGTGCCTAATCATAGTCAAACGTTTGTGAATTAATTAATTTTGTTAATATGGTAAGCTGAACTTAATATCAACGCCACACAACAGGAGGTGTGTATACAATGCAATTTTTACCTTATCTCACGTTTCACGGCCAGGCATATAAGGCACTAAAATTCTATCAATCAGTTTTTGGCGGTCACCTAGATATCCAGCGTGTAGGTGAACTGTTTGAAACCAGCGATAACAAAACAGCCAATCTAGTGGTGCATGGTGTGTTAACCATCGAGGCAGGCTTTCAAATTACGGCACTCGATGTTATCCCCGGCGCGCCTGACGTCCAGCCAGGAGCAACGGTTTCGATGGGTCTCCATTTTAACGACGCAAAACACGCAGCAGACATCTACGGCCAACTATCCGAAAACGGTCAGCGTGTCATTGACTTTACTTCGAAAGATTGGGGCGGCCTCTTCGGCATTGTCACGGACCAATTTGGTGTCCGTTGGAATATCGACGCCACCACCTGATTAACGCAGGAAAATATTGATTCAAATAAAAAAGTCTATTTCACCCGTGCCTCAAAAATTGAGGTGCGATAGAAATAGACTTTTTTTGATTACTAAGTTTACATGGCACGCGAATATCAGCCGAAGGCGGCAAGCAAGGCTATCCCTCAAACACCTGAGTAGAAAAAAACTTCTAGTCGTACAAATCATGAACTTGCTTTTGAACAACTTCATGTTCCAAAAAGTCATCGTACTTCGTGTCGAATCGTTCAACTAGTCCTTTGCTGGTCACTTCAATGATGTGATCTGCAATCGTTTGAATGAACTCATGGTCATGTGACGTAAACACAATAGAACCCTTAAAATCAATCAGACTGTTGTTCAATGCCGTGATTGATTCCAAGTCCAAGTGGTTAGTTGGATCATCCATCAATAAGACGTTCGCCTTACTCAGCATCATCTTGGACAGCATTGAACGGACCTTTTCACCACCGGACATGACACTCACCTGGCGCATGACATCCTCGCCGGAGAATAACATCTTACCAAGGAACCCGCGTAAGAATGTGTTGTCATCCTCACCCTTCGGCGCATACTGCCGAAGCCAGTCAATGACAGTCAAATCAGAGTCCGTGAACTCGCTATTGATATCACGGGGCAAGTACGTTTTCTTAACCGTTTGTCCCCAAGTGACCGTTCCCGTATCAGGTTTCATTTCCCCGGAAATAATTTGCATCAAAGTTGTCGTCGCCAGTTCATTGCGACTGATCAATACCGTTTTATCTCCAGGACGCAGTGTGAACGTAATGTTATCAAGAATCTTCACACCTTCGATGGTTTTCGAAACATCCTCAACACGCAGTAAATCGTTCCCAAGTTCACGTTCTGGCGTGAACTGAATAAACGGGTATTTCCGTGTTGACGGCTTAATGTCATCAAGCGTAATCTTGTCTAACTGCTTCTTACGCGAAGTAGCCTGTTTAGACTTCGACGCATTGGCACTAAACCGGGCAATGAAGTCTTGCAGTTCCTTAATCTGTTCCTCTTTTTTCTGGTTGGCACTAGACTTCAGTTTGGCAGCCAATTCACTACTTTCCATCCAGAAATCATAGTTTCCCACAAAGAGCGTAATCTTGCCAAAATCGACATCACAGATATGGGTACAAACTTGGTTCAAGAAATGCCGGTCATGTGAAACCACAATCACGGTGTTATCGTAGTCAGCCAAGAAATTTTCCAACCAGGCGATGGATTGAACATCCAGTCCGTTTGTCGGTTCGTCCAACAGCAGAATGTCGGGATTGCCAAACAACGCCTGACCAAGTAACACTTTCACCTTTTGTGGCTCAGTCAATTCGCTCATTTTCATGTGGTGCATGGATTCATCAATGCCAAGCGCTTGCAACATCTGGCTGGCTTCGGCCTCGGCATTCCAACCGTCCATTTCAGCAAAGTCGCCTTCTAATTCAGCAGCGCGCATACCATCTTCATCACTGAAGTCTGGCTTAGCATATAAAGCGTCCTTTTCTTGCATAATGGCATACAGCTTAGCGTGACCTTGAATGACCGTGTTCAAAACTTCTTCATCTTCGAAGGCAAAATGGTTCTGGTTCAAACTGGACATCCGTTCGTTGGGTCCGAGTGAAACAGTTCCAGTCGTTGGCTTTAATTTACCTTCAATAATCTTTAGGAAGGTCGATTTCCCTGCACCATTTGCCCCAATTACACCGTAACAATTACCCGCGGTGAATTTAAGGTTGATATCTTCATACAGCTTTCGTGTGCCGAACTGCATGCTGACGTTGTTTACTGTTAACATTAATATCCTCTCGTCTTTAAGAAAAAGCCGCGTCATAAAAATGTTCATGCCACAGCTTTATATAGTGTTGTATAAGTTGTTCTAGGTTATCACATTTTCGGCCCTGCGTCTAAGCCTCGTTGGCACAAAAAAGCCTCCACCATAGATGGTGGAAGCTTTTTAAAATGATTCAATTATTGATTGGAAGTTGCAGTAGTAGCGATTGACTTCAAGTAGTTGTTAGAGTCAACTAACGTAGCACCTGAAACAAGGTTACTCTTCTTGCTTACGGTCTTGTTAGCTTGAGTCGTGATTTGTGCAGCAGTCTTACCAGCAACCCACTTGTTGATGGCGTTGATTGATTGCATACGACCCTGCTTAGACTTAGCAAGTTTCTTCATCAAAGCAGAGTACTTCTTGTCGTTGGCTTGCTTGGAAATCAAGATTTCGTTACTCTTGTAACCTTCTTTACCAAACTTGGAGTAACTGTTTGGAACACCCTTGTAGCCCTTGTTTTGCTTTGTGTTAATGAACTGGAATTCGTCAATGCTTGAAGCAGCAACTTTGTCACCACTCATGGCAACTGTCGTAACAGCAAATGATTCATTACCATGTGGAGCACCATTGGTTTGTTTCAGCACAACGTTGTCGCCGGAAACTTTAGCACCCTTAGTGGTGTAACCTTTGGTAGCTGCATCAGCGATAGCCTTAACGTAACCGTTCGTGCTGGTTAAGGTAGCACCAGAGATAACCTTCTTCTGCATTGCCTTGTTCTTCTTAGCAGCAGCGTAAAGTTGACTAGCAGTCTTACCCTTGACGTAGTTCTCAATGGCAGTCAAAGATTCTTCACGGCCCTTAGTTGAGTGAGCAATATTCTTCATCAGTGCAGAGTATGCTTTGTCGTTGTTAGCTTTGGAAATTAAAGTTTCGCCCTTCTTGTAACCTTCTTGACCAAACTTTTTGTCACTGTTAGGAACACTGGTAAAGCCCTTCGACTGTGATGTCTTGATGAATTGGAATTCGTCAACCTTAGCAGCCAAGATCTTCTTACCTTTCATGGCAACAGTCGTAACACCAAATGATTCGTTGTTGTGAGGACTGCCATCCAATTGTTTGATGACAACTTGGTTATTATTTGAACTAGCCTTAGCAGTTCCTGATGGTAATACTACTAATGAACTGCCCATGGTTAATGCTGCAGCAACTGTAGCTGCCTTCATACCTAATTTGTTCATTATGTAATGCACCCCTTGTGATTTAATTTTCATACTCTTTACAACTGTAAATTTTAGCACTGCATTTCGTGTTTGTATAGCGATTTCTGTAAGCGATTACCAAACTATTAGTATCATCTTTTCATTGTCTATTTCATTAATCAATCAACCACTCTTGCTTTGCTCAAATAATCCCTATCTATAAGGACATTACTTCAGTATGTGGGTGACTTTATCTTTGTAGCAGCGGGCGGTGTGGATGCTATCGTCTCAATCCGGGGAGAATTCAAGGTAATCAAAAAAGCACTCTATTTCCAAAGTTCAGAAATAAAGTGCCCACCTAAGATCAGTTTCTAAACATTTTAAGATTCACTGTTAGCTGACGCCGGAACATCTGTATAGATAATATCGATGTCACCCATTTTAAACGCACCCGTAATCAAGACGTCAGGCCCTGTTTTGGTCGGCTTCACACCTTTTTCGTTAATGTCGATCATTGTGGCGTCCATTTCAATATCCACATTCCAATCTTGCGGCACGTAAAGGTCCACTTCGCCCATATTGCCGTTTAGAAAAATCGTTGCTTGGTCACCATTGATATTAGCCTTATCGAAGTAAACCTTCGCTTCGCCCATCGTCACATTGATATTAGCCTGCTTAAAATCCTCAGACTGCACGTAACGGACAGCGTTGCCTAAGCGTACGTTTACATTGACAGATGATTCATGGTCCGTTTCCGTTGACGTTGTGCCCTGAAACGTTCGGCCATGATGACTGGCCCAGCGATTTGCCATAAAGTAAGCGTGACGCCGGTAGAAACGGTGACGCAACGGTTGTAACACGAGCGATAAACCAATGCTGAGTAACAACGCAACGCCAAGAATGGTCCACGGTACTAGCCCAGTAATACCAAGCGGTTTGGCATACAGCATACTCATAAACGCTAAACTGAAAATGACACCGCTGACGCTGAAATAAGCGATACTTTTAATTGCCAGCGCCGCCAATACCAACGTTCCGACGATTGTCCAGGCTCCGAACTGGTAGGTTAACCAGCCCATCTTAACTGCTAATAATAAACCTGCACTGATTAAAAAGAATAATCCCCAGAACCAGCGACCCCACTTTACTCTCGTACTCATCATGACAAAGACCTCATTTCATTTAATCGTTCCTGTAGTTGTTTTGTGTAACGACGTGACGCATAAACTTCTTTGTGGCTCCCGGCAAACGAAACCAGACAACTGGATAGTGATTTGTTCAGTGCGCTGACATAATGCAAATTGATGATGGTCGATTTAGAAACCTGTAAGAAAAATCCAGGTAATTCATCGACTAGTTCATACAACCGTCGCTTATTATTGAAGATATCCAAGGCTGTGTGCACCTGCAGCAACCGATCAGCGGTTTCAATAAACAAAATATCATCCAGTGACACGAAGTATTGCGTGTTCCCTTGAAAACAAGCAAGGGTATTTTCACTCGTGTGGATGCCCACTAAACGTTGTTCAAGTTGTTTAACTTCATCATTTACGGTTGCCGCACGAATAATGACTTCCGGTTCTTTGCATTCCGGATCAATTTCAACATGAACTTTCAATGGACATCCCTCCCTTATGAACAAGACTAATTAAACGTCGAAACGATCATAAATGAAATAGTATTTGAATGAGCGGTCAATTTTGCTACGTGAGTGGTCATTTTTTGGCAAACGTACCTAGGGAATCGCGTTCATGAAGTGCACTTTCAACCATCGTGAGTGGTTCAACGGACCAGCCTGCCAGCTGACGGAGAACGTTTGTCGCGACCTGCTGACCCATCGCTCGTGGCTGTTGTTGAATTGTGGTAATGCCGGGTTGCATCAGCTGTGACAATGACCAATCATCATAGGCCACTAGCCCCACCTGATCAGGAATTTTAATCTGATTCTCCGCCAACACTGTCATCACTTGGAGTAGTAAGTGACCCTGAAGCACGTACAAAGCTGTGTGACCAGCACGGTTTTTCAGAGTCGTATGAAGTTGTTGATACAACTTCGCATTTGGGGTCTCTGGCTGAACAATGAGTGTTTGCAGCGGCTGGATAAACGTCTGTCGCTCACAAAGGTCAGTAACTGCCCGATAACGCTCATCACGAGCTGTGTTATCACCCAACGGCGGCGTCACAACAACCAGTTGATTGTAGCCGCGTCTGGCAACTGTCTTCGTCAACTGAGCTGAATAACGATAATTATCCGTTGTGACTTGAGGCCAGTTTGTACCTCTCAACTGGCGATCAACGACATCAACAACCGGCTGCGTTTGTTTTAAAAATGCATAGTTGGCTGCTGTAGCGCTAACGGGCTGCAAAATAATGCCGTCAACCTGCAGTTCTAGCAAACGTTGTAACTGTTGACGTTCAACTTTAAGGTCATTATCGGCATTCATCAAAACGATTTGATAGCCCGCTGCCGCTAAAACTTGATCCGCGCCCTTAAATAAAAGTGACGAGAATAAGTTTTCAACATCGGCGACGACCATCCCAATCAGATGACTGGACTGCCGCTTGAGCGATTGTGCTTGACGGTTCAAACGGAAGCCAGTCGCGTCAATCACCTGTTGAATGCGTGTCCGTGTGGCCGCAGACATTTTTTCGTAATGCCCGTTTAGATAACGTGATACCGTGGCGTTTGAAACGTTAGCCTGGGCTGCGATGTCATTAATTGTAAGTGGCTTTTTCGTCATTTCAAATGCTCCTCACTGTAACGTGTTAACCGCCCATTGTGGTTGCCTACCGTTCAACACACGAACCACTTCACTAGCAGCACCAATCGCCATGCGGTTCATAGACTCTGTCGTGTTTGAAGCAATGTGTGGTGTCAGCAAGATATTATCAAATTGATACAATGGACTAGATAACGGCAATGGCTCCTCGTCAAAAACGTCGAGAGCAGCCGCACGTAACCGTTTGGAATTTAAGGCATCGATCAGCGCTGTTTCATCAACCAATGCGCCACGGCCTAAGTTGATTAAGGCGGACCCAGGTTTCATCTTAGCAAACGCCTCGCGGTTCATGATTTTGCGTGTATCAGACGTCACAGCCGCATGTAAAGTCACGATATCAGATTTTTGCAATAGTTCATCAAAGGTCACTTGCTTAGCAAACGTTGTTTCACGTGGGTGCCGATTGGTATACAAAATTGTCATCCCCAAAGCACTCGCCTTTTGCGCCACGAGCTGACCGATCCGACCAAATCCAAATATTCCCAGCGTTTTGCCTTCCAGGTCAAAGCCTCGGTGGGTTTGCGGATAATTAAAGTCGCCCTGGCGCATATGTTGAGAATCCTGAAACAGGTTCTTCGATACGGCCAAAATATCCGCTAAGGTTGTTTCGGCCACCGTCGATGCGTTCGCTTGCGGCGTAATAGTGACATATACACCATGCTTTGTAGCTACCTGCGGATCAATATTGTCGTAACCAACGCCATGTCGCGCGATTACTTTAAGGTTTGGCAATGCTGGATATAAGTCCTCTGTAAATGGATCAAGCATATAAACGATGCCGTCAACACGATCACCTAATTGACGTAACGTGTCTGCATGTTCGTTTGGCACCTCAATGAGGCTCATCCCATGCTCAGTTAAATAATCCTTGCCGGACTGCTGCCAATTTTCCGGTACAACAACTCGTTTTGTCATAAAGTCTTCCTTTCTATCGCAAGAGATACCCACCGTCGACTGGAATCGTCGCACCAGTAATGTAGTTAGATGCTTCACTGCCGAGAAACACGATGGTTCCCATTAACTCCCGCGGATCCGCCCAGTGACCAGCCGGAATGTGCGCTAAAATTTCTGTGTTCCGTTCCGGGTCGTCCTGTAGTGCTTTCGTCATTGGCGTATCGATGTAGCCAGGGGCAATGGCATTAACCTGAATGTTATCGGGTGCGAGCGCATCGGCATACGCCTTGGTCAAACCAACAACACCGTGTTTGCTAGCGGTATACGGAAAAATAAACTTACCCGCTCTAAACGATTGCATAGATGCGACGTTAATAATCTTGCCATGATGTTGCGGGGCCATCTGTTTAGCCGCCGCGTGTGACAAGTAATAGAGGGCGTTTAAGTTCACATCGATTACGGCGCGCCAATCTTCGTCCGTGAATTTGTCCCAGGTAGCACGTCGCTGTAGGCCAGCATTATTAATCAAAATGTCGAGTTTTCCAAACGTAGATTGAACAGCGTCCATGATTCGTTGCGGGGCATCAGTCTCAGTAATATCACACTGAATGAACGCAATATCCGCCTGATTATCAGTGGCAAAATTTTTAAGTTCTGGCCAGCCCTTTTGTGAGCGGCTAACAACCAGTACCTTGGCACCAGACTTGAGTAACGCTTGCGTATAAAATGCGCCTAGTCCTGAAGCACCACCAGTCACGATTGCCACCTTATCATCGAGTCGAAACCAACTGCTATCAAAAGTTTTCATGAAGAAATCTCCTTTTTAGGTAAACGTTTAACCTAGCTTTACAAAGGTCAATATAGCCGTTTACCTTCAGTGTGTCAATTAAGTGGTGATGCCAGCTTTGCACGATAAAAAATGCCACACCAGCGTTGATGTGACATTCTCCTCATTTATTCTTCAGATAAGTGTTTTGCAAACGAATTAAACTGTCGTTTCGTCAGGCTGAAACGCCGTTCCGTGAGACCGGTCTCAGCCCGAAGTACACGGTCTTCGCACTCGACTTGAAGCCGCAAAACCACCGTCTTCAAGCTCGTCCTGTAATACTAAATGGTCAAGACCATACCATTAAGTATTACCTTCACGGAACTCTGTTTCTGCCTGACTACACTACATTTACGCAGGAATGTATCTTGAAAATATCGCTATAATTTTTAACACATCATATAAGACAAAGAAGACAACACACTGACCTTTCTAATCAAATATCAAGTAAATAGCATCATTGCTACCCATTCAAACTAACTAGTCCATCGTATAAACAACACGTTTTGTGACATCATTCCAATTGGTTTCATTTAACTCTGTTAAAGGCATCGTTGTCGAGGCAATCTTGAATTGATCAGCGCTGATTAACTGCGCCAATTCAGGCAGTTCCGCTAAATATTGTCTAGCATTAATGCTACCTTGACCACTACCTACTAAATTCAAGTTTACGGATCTGAGTGCAGCGCTTGGGAGCACCATATCGGCGCCGCTCATACTGCCAATTTCAATCCATAGCAATTGTTGACTGTGGTTCTGGCGAGCCGGTAACATCACTTTCATCGCTGTGGATGCTGCGGTGCCCCATAAATAATCCAACACAACATCCACGTCGGCAGCTGCTGTAAACGCAACTCTTAATGATTCCTGATCATCTCGAAGCGAAATCGTCTGTGTTGCGCCTAGTTCAGATAATGCTGCCAGTTTTGTTTGATTACGGCCCACACCAATAACTTCGCTTGCGCCGAGATAACGACTAATTTGAACGGCCATCTGCCCAGCTGCTCCGGTTGCGCCTAAAATCATGACTTTTTTGCCCGTCAAATCCCCCACGCGAACCTTAATTGACATCCAAGCGGACATTGCTGGATTCATCCCCGCTGCAACTCTTGCTGCATCAATATCATTACCCAAGGGAATAAAACGGTGGTGATCAATCACTGTTTTCTCAGCCAGTGCGCCATATTTGGCATTTGACGTGATAAAGTAACCTGTCTGGCCCGCCTCCGTTTGCCCAACACCATCTAGTCCTGGTACAAACGGTAATTCGCCGGTGCTTGTGTAATGCGTGCCATTTGCTTGTGAACGTACACGGGGATACACTGCGGCAGCGAGCACATGGACCGTCTGCTCGTTTGCGGCTGGCTTCGGCGTCTCGATTACGCTAACTTTTGGTGCCTCTTTAAAATCATTTACAACTGCTGCTTTCATATTATTGCCAACTTTCTTTTTGATTATTAATTACCAGTAATTTATAATTGAGTATAACCATTTGATATTAAAATACAATAGATTACCGGTAATTTATTTTAGGAGACATTGCATGACTAACTCGCAAATGCAGCAAATATACCAATCTATCCACGATTTAAATGATGTTCATGAAGACTTTAAAAAAGCCTTCTGGCAAACATCCATTGATCATTTTCAAGATCAACTGACTGATCAAGTTGCTACTAAACTTCGTAAAATGCAGATGACACACTCGGAAATGCAAATCCTCAGTTTTGTGACTGAAGCGCCTGAACGAACACTGGCTTATCAAGATTTGGTCGGCAAAGTTCCCTTCTCACAAGGAATGCTTTCACGCTACGTTAAAAAGCTGGCGTCAGCAGAACTATTGACGCGTTTTCACCAAGCAGATAATAAAAAGGCCGTTTACGTTTCCGTAACCGACCTTGGTCAACTAATTGCTAAACTGCACGCCGACATGCACCAAACGGAGCGTGACCTTTACGCTAAAGCGCTGGCACCCTTCGATGACACGCAAATGCAAAACGCCGTGGACGTCATGCACGCACTAGCAACAATCAAACTTTAATTCTCATACAGCGCTGCCATCTTCTTCGTCAACTCTTCCGGAACATAGTTCACTACATGATCAAACTTCAACGATGGCACACTTTCATCAATACAGTCCTCCCAATATGCGACATGCCGTTTGTCCAGCTCACTCTCAGAATCCTCAACCGGCCTTGGATTATCGCCCTGAATAGAATACCAGCACAGATACAGATCATTGCCAATCATTGTCGAAAAGACTGATTCTACTAACATCTTTTCTGCGGGTAAGGTTGCCAAGAACGCTTGCCGATTATCTGCCAGAAATTTCAACCATTCCTGGGCTTCTGCGTGTTTATCTGACTTGACCCTGAAACCTTCCAGTTCTGTCTTCATTGTTATTTGTTTCTCCTTTGTCCTGTGTATCAATTTTTACCAGAAATCTAATTTCGTATACTCGTCCCTCAAAAAATAGTTGTAACGAAACTCTAAACTATTGTAAATACCTTGGTGCAATCCTGAGGACAAGTTAATCCTATATCCATAAGCATGTGGTAGTGGAGGCAACCAGAGACATAGTTCCGTGTCGACGCTACTTAATGGCACGCTTTTGGTCGTTTAGTAGTGTGGGACGACTTTTGAGACGGAACTTCGGCTCAAAATCGAAGACGAAAACCGCGGTCTTAGCGGGTTGAGTCCGGTCCTCATGGAACGGCGTCTCTGGTTGCCGCAACGGCAGACGACCATAGCACTGCAAGAAAATATATATGTACTAAAGACCCAGTGTCAGCATGCGGCACTGGGTCTTTATGCGTTCAAACACTATTCGGTAACGCCGTCTTTGTCCAAATCCTTGATCTTGATTTCACCGTCAACCAAATCTGCTTCCAGATGTTTGGCATCCAAGTGATCCAAGTAGAAGTCAGTGACACGGTCACGAATTTGTTGTTCGATAACCCGACGTAATGGACGTGCGCCCATCGCTTCATCGTACCCTTGATCGATTAACCAAGCTTTGGCATCATCCGTTACCTTCAAGGTGATTTGCTTCTTAGCCAACGTTTGGTTAACGTCATCGATCATCAGGTCCACAATTTGACCTAAGTCATCTTTAGTTAGATGACTGAATTCGACGATTCCGTTGAACCGGTTCAAAAATTCTGGACGGAAGTATGGTGCCAACTTGTCCATCAAGCTCTTGTTCTGATTCTCATCGGTACTCAAGCTCTCGTTACCAAAGCCGGCGTTAGATGTGGCAATGATAATGGTGTTCTTAAAGTCGACCACATTTCCTTGACCGTCTGTCAAACGGCCATCATCCATGACTTGCAGTAACAGGGTTAACACTTGTGGGTTAGCCTTTTCAATTTCATCAAGTAACACGATGGAGTATGGGTTACGACGAACTTTTTCCGTCAACGTATTGGCGTTGTCTTCATAACCAACGTAACCAGCAGTCGTCCCAATTAGTTTGGAAACAGCGGTGGTATCCGTATATTCACTCATGTCCAAACGGATAATCGCATTCTTGTTACCAAACATGTCGAGCGCGAGTTGCTTAGCCAATTCCGTCTTTCCGACACCGGTTGGGCCGACAAACAAGAAGCTCCCAATTGGACGATTGCCTTCGTCAAAGCCGGCACGGTTACGACGGATTGCCCGAGCAACCATGTCAACCGCTTCATCCTGACCGATGACCTTACCCTTAAGGCGTTTGTTAATGGTCTTCAACCGTTCAATATCGCTGGCGCCCATTTGTGAAACCGGAATTCCAGTCAACCGTTCAACAGCGGCGGCGACATCATTGACAGTTGCGACTGGGCGTTCTTCGTGACCGCCATCTTTCAACTGTTTGGTTAACGCATCGACTTTGGCTTTTGCCTTACCAGCGGCTTCAAAGTCTTCCTTATCAGCGGCAGCCTGTTTGTCTTGTTCAGCCTGCTTCAATTGTGCTTCCAAACTAACTTTGTCAGTAACTGGATGCTGTGCAGCCAAGTGTGCAGCTGTCATGTCCAGCAAGTCAATCGCCTTGTCAGGCAACGAGCGTTGTGGAATGTACTGAACCGCGTAATCAACAGCGGCCTTCAGAACCTCGTCAGGCAAGTCAACGTTGTGGTGGTCCTGATACAACTTGCGAATCCCTTTCAGAATCGCCACGGTATCTTCTGCACTAGGCGCATTAACCGTAACGTCATTGAATCGGCGAGCAAGTGCTGCGTTCTTCATGATGGTGTTTCTATATTCGTCTTGTGTAGTTGCACCAATGACCGTCAATTCACCACGGCTCAGTGCTGGCTTGATGATGTCGGCCATGCCTTTGCCACCATCTTCACCACCAGTTGAACCAGTGCCTAAAATCTGGTGAATTTCGTCGAAGAATAGGATGACATTGCCAGCTTTTTTAACTTCTTTGATCAGGTTTTGAATATTTTCTTCGAAGCTACCACGATATTGTGTACCTGCTTCTAATGAAGATAGATCAATTGACCAAATCTGCTTGTCCTTGATGGCTGCTGGCACATCGCCATTCACAATTGCTTGTGCCAGTCCTTCAACGACGGCCGTTTTACCAACCCCAGCATCTCCAACAAGAATAGGATTGTTCTTAGTACGACGGCTTAAAATTTCGGCTGTTTCCTGAATTTCCTTATTCCGGCCAATCACCGGGTCCAGCTTGCCGTCGCGAGCTTCCTGAGTTAAGTTACGACCCAGTTTTTCCAGAATGCCTTGCTTCTTTCCGCTTTGAGCCGCCTGTTTGCTACGCCCTTGTTCAGACGCTGCCAAACGACCATTTTTTCGGTATTCTGCAAATTCTTCCGGTGTCATCTCGCGACCATTAACTAGATAACGTGATTCTGAGTTAATCCCATTCATGTTACCCATTAATTGATTAAAAATATCGTCCATGTTGTTGCCAAACGGATCGTTAGAAAAGTTTTGTTGTGCCATATTTAATTTCCTCCTCTGTACTAATGCTTCAGTTCAAAGCTCTTTAAAGGTTAGTTCATATAATGTGACTCCAGATCCCTTAGGATTTCCCACATTTGAACGTGCTGTGCACGCGCCAATGCATCTAGATCCCTAATATTCAACGGGGTCGCATCTGTTTGTCGTTTATTAAACGACTTGTGTAAGGTGGTATACCCGTAGCCACTACGCTTAGCCACCTCATAGATGGTCAAGTCATGCTCGACCAAATACGTCTTCACATCAATTTTCATGACATTCTCGGTAACCTCCCTTCGATAAATACTATATCACATCTGTGAATGTAGCACAAGTGTAAATGTACCACAAATGCGAATTATTTTAGGCATAAAAATTGAGCTATTCATCATTTCTTGATAACGTTAAATCAACGCAAAACCTTATTGCTTTCATAAGAAAGGAGCTTGCTTATGTTTGGATGGTTATGGTCGCTTATTGTTGGTGGATTAATCGGTGTTGTTGCTGGGATGATCACAAATCGTGATTTGCCAGCCGGCATCATTGGTAACATTATTGCCGGTCTGGTCGGAGCGTGGCTGGGTCAAATGATCTTCGGTCACTGGGGCCCAATGCTTGCTGGCATGGCAGTCTTCCCGTCCATTATTGGAGCGGTAATTCTGGTGTTGATTGTTTCAGCAATTTTCGGCATGCGTAAACGTAAAGAATGAGGTTTCATAGAAAAAAAGTGAAGTGAACCCCCGAGATTGGACAACAATCTCGGGGGATTTATTATGACTAAATTTAATTTAGAGTTACGAATTTCTATTGTGACACAATATTTAACGGGTATTAGTTCCATTCAATTGGCCAGAAAATACCATATTGCCAACAATGAAACGATTCTCCTATGGGTTCATCGCTTTAATCGTTTTGGCATTGCAGGATTAAAACCGAGACCTATGAACTTGGAATACTCTAGTGAGTTCAAGATAGAAGTATTAAACTGGAAACAACAGCACCAAGCTTCGCTTTCAGAAACAGCACTACACTTCAATCTCTCTTCACCAAGTACTATCTGGAAATGGCAAAGAAAGTTTGATTTAAAGGGACTCAGTGGCCTAAATAGAGTGAGAGGAGATCCAAAGACTATGGCTAAGCATAAGCATAAAAAAGTAACCAAACCCACAACAGCACAAATTCAAGCACGCCACGATAAAGATGAGTTAAAGCAACTCAAGCAAGAAAATAAGATGTTAAGAATCGAGAATGAATTCCTAAAAAAACTCGATGCCTTAGATCACGAAAAATCAGCTCACGCGAAACCGTGACCTTAATTGATGATCTGAGGCGAGTCTTCAAAACGTCGATTAGTTTTATCCTCAAAGCCGTTAAGATACCACGTAGCACGTACTATTACACTAAGCACAGCCAGGGACGAAAATATGATGATGACCAGGTTATCCAAGCCATTGATGAAATTCGCCAAACAGATGCCAAGTATACTCAAAAATACGGTTACCGTCGCATAACGTTAGTTATGCATGAACAGGGATTTAAAGTTAATCACAAACGCGTCCTCCGAATTATGAAGGAACAAGGCTGGACATGTCAGGCCTTTAATAAGCAAACTCGTAAATATAACTCATACAAAGGAGTTGTTGGTAGAATCGCCAAAAACAAGTTACACCGGCGATTCAAGACAGATCGACCATATCAAAAACTTGTCGCCGACGTTAGTGAATTTCGATACGGTCAGATGAGTCAAAGTGAACGAATCTATTTAGAGCCCATCATGGATTTATTTTCGGGTGAAATTTTGGCATTTAACATTAGCGCACATCCAACTCTTGAGTTTGCGTTGAAGCCACTAAAAGAAGCATTAGATGGACTACCTGAGCTTCCTTATCGAACAACGGTACACACAGATCAAGGATTTCAGTACCAACATAAGCAGTGGCAAAAAACGCTTAAAACTCATCATACCTTTCAGAGTATGTCCCGTAAGGCGACTTGCTTAGATAACGCCGCCATGGAATCATTCTTTCATCTCATGAAAGCAGAGATGATGGATGAACACTTCGAAAATCCAGAGAGTCTCGCGCAAGCGATGACTGAATGGATTGAGTTTTATAATAACCGTAGAATCAGGACCAAGCTAAAAGGCAAGTCACCAGTACAATACCGAGAACTTGCCAATCAGTTAGTAGCTTAATTTAGTTGTCCAAACTTGTGGGTTCACTTCAAAGCCATCCCCCTCTGGATGGCTTTTTTCTATGATTTACCTTTCGAGGAATGGAAGTATATTTCCATGTTTGGCTAATTCTTGATTTTGGAAGAGTACTTCCATTTTCTCCGTTTCACGTGAAACGTCCCGTGCCATCCTCGAAATCGGAAAATCTCGATTCTCGCATTATTTATGAAATTGACGCACAATAACCACAAGCAATGGTGTAACAATATCAAGCAACTAGAAAGGAGCATATTTAATGGCATCAATCTATGATTTTTCGGAAACTGAAATGAGCGGCCAAACCATCCCATTAGACAACTATCGCGGTCAAGTTCTCTTGATTGTAAACACTGCTAGCAAATGCGGTTTTGCGCCACAACTGGAAGGCTTAGAAAGCCTGTACAAACAGTATCATGATCAGGGTTTCAATGTTCTTGGCCTGCCGTCGAATCAATTCCACCAAGAACTAGCGACGGATGAGGAAACGGATGATTTCTGCCAAGTTCACTATGGCGTAACCTTTCCGATGACAAAGCGTGTTACTGTGAATGGTGACGATGAAGATCCGTTATTCACCTATTTAAAGGACGCTGCTGGTCATGGTCGAATAAAATGGAACTTTACCAAGTTTTTAGTAGGTCGCGACGGCCAGGTCATCAAACGCTATGCACCACAGACAAAGCCTGAGAAGTTTGAAACGGATATTGTGGACGCATTAAGCCAAGCTGAATAATTATCTATGTAAATCACGAGTTCTGTTGGCTCGTGATTTTTTGTATCTACATGCGGACAGTAGATCACCTAAGCATTGGCTAATTGCTTATGCAGATCAATTAGCTCAAGAATATCCGCTGCTACGTCGCTCCCCTTGTTACCGGCCTTGCCACCAGCCCGTTGTTGCGCCTGCTCTAAGGTATCCGTTGTTAATACACCGAAGACGACTGGTACGTCACTGTTCAAGGCCAATTGACCCACGCCCTTGGCCACTTCGTTACAGACATAATCATAATGGCTAGTTTCGCCACGAATCACCGCACCAAGTGTAACTACCCCTGCGTAACGATTTGTTGCTAGTAATTGCCTGACCATCCCTGAAATTTCAAACGCACCTGGTACCCAGACAACGTCAATGTTATCATCGTTTACTTCATGCCGGTGTAGCATATCTTGCGCGCCACCCAGTAGTTTGCCTGTCACCGCCTCGTTAAAACGGCTGACGACAATCGCAATTTTACCTGGATGTGCTAAGTACTCTCCTGCAAAAACTGTCATTTTCTTATCCTCCACTATTAATAGTTCTTATGAATTTATCCACCGTTTAATCAACATGTAAAGCATGATGAAATTTAAACTGCTTTGTTCTTAAATAATCGTGATCCTCGGCGTACACAGGCACTTCAAGTGGCACACGTTCAACCACTTCGATGCCATATTTTTGTAGACCAGCAATTTTATCTGGATTATTGGTCATCAAACGAATTCTGTCGACACCCTGATCATGTAACATGGCTGCGGCAATCCCGTAGTCACGCTCATCTGGTTCAAAGCCAAGATGTTCGTTTGCCTCTACAGTATCGAGCCCCTGTTCTTGTAACTGATAGGCGCGCAGTTTGTTTTTCAGTCCAATCCCGCGACCCTCTTGGCGTAAGTACAACAAATAGCCACCTTCCGCGCCGATTTTAGTCATCGCCGTAGCAAGTTGTTGACCGCAGTCACAACGTTTGGAACCCAGCACATCCCCTGTAAAACACTCCGAGTGCAAACGTACTAACGGAACATCACTTGCACTCGCCGAAGTTGAATGAAGGAGTAACTGCAAACGTTGATCCGTCGCACTCTCATAATCGGTTAATGTAAACTTGCCATACTGCGTGGGTAACTTAACCTGTACATCAGCCGTGACTGCCCTGTCATTAATCAAGTAACGGTATTGAGTCAAGTCATCGATTGTGATCAACGGAATTCCTAACTTCGTCGCTAACTGTTTTAGTTCTGGCAAACGTCGCATATGACCGTCAGTGGTTAATGTTTCACAAATATACGCAGTTGCTGGCTCCTCGCCTGCCAGACGGGCCAAGTCGACTGCCGCCTCTGTATGTCCACGCCGAACCAGCACACCACCTTCCCGTGCAATCAATGGGAAAATGTGTCCTGGTCGTTCAAAGTCAGCCTCAGCCGCGTCAACCTGACCCAAGCGGCGGATTGTCGTTGCGCGTTCATATGCTGAAATACCGGTGCTCGTGTGACGTTCATCCACGCTAACCGTGAACGCAGTATGAAAATGTTCTGTGTTTTCCGTAGTCATCAAAGTCAGGTTTAACTGCTCAGCTTTTGTGGCTGTCATAGGCACGCAAATCAAACCGCGACCATCCTTCGTCATTGTGTTAACTGAATCTGGCGTTGCTAGCGAGGCAAGTCCAATCAAGTCCCCTTCGGCTTCTCGGTTGGCATCATCGACCACTAGAATCAGTTTGCCATGCTTCAAGGCCGTCAGTGCCGTTGTCATTTTTTCAGTAAGCGTTGCCATATGCTTGGTCTCCCTTCATGTTCTGTAAGTAGCGATAAATGACGTCGATTTCAATATTCACCTCAGCACCCGTCCGTTTAATCGCAAGGATAGTAGCGGACTGTGTTTGCGGGATAAGACTGACAGTGAACCAGTTGGCCATTGCCTTCACAACCGTCAGACTGGTGCCATCAACGGCAATTGCACCTTTGGTCACCACTTGATTAGCTAACGCTTGTGGCAATCGAATCTGAACAAACCGTGCGTTTTCATCCTGCCATTCTCGAATAATGCGGCCGACGCCATCCACGTGTCCCTGCACGATATGACCGTCAAATCGGCCATCTGCAGGAAGCGCTCGTTCAAGATTGACAGGTTGCCCAATGTTCATTGAGGACAGCGTCGTTCGTTTGAATGTTTCCGGCATTACGTCAAGGGTTACGTTTGAGTCACTCACCGATGTCGCCGTCAGACAAACGCCGTTTACTGACAAACTGTCGCCCAGCTGCAGACCCGTTCTAATATTCGACGGTATCGTGATTTCTAGCATTAGGGTATGGCCCTGACGATGAATTTGTGTGATCTTACCAAGACCACCAATAATTCCAGTAAACATCAGTCCAGCCCCCAATCTGCCGCCAGTGATGGCCGGATGAATGTCATTTTAGTGGCATTCCCACAGCTTTCTATCGTCACTGGGGTAAATCTCATTCGCATTGAATCCGCACGACTGGCGAAGGATGCCAGTGACCGACCACCAAAGATTTCCGGAACTTGATAAATAATAAGCTGATCGACCAATCCAGCACGAAGAAAAGCATCATGGATATGAGCGCCGCCTTCGACTAACACAGATTGAACACCTTGATCCGATAACGTTTGAATAACCTTGTCAATTGACCACTCCGACGTTTTAAAGGTTCGCCGTGTATCTTTGTCTTCAATGCCTTTTGTCGACTCTTTCCCTGTCACAAAGTGCCATAGGGGCGCCTCATTCGTTTGCCACAAACGTGATGTATGAGATACTCGATTTCTGCGATCCAAAAGAACACGAACAGGTGGGTAGGCTACCCTTCCTTTGACCAGCAAACGTGGATCATCATCGATTGCCGTTTGACTGCCGATCAAAATTGCCTGCTGTGTTGCGCGTAAGTGATCAACGTCCGCATTGGCTACTATATCAGTCAAATAAGTCCGTTTGCCATCGTTCAATGACAATTTACCATCCAAACTTTGAGCAACTTTGACAGTCACCAACGGTCGTTGATACTCATAGTAAAAGTTGTAGGCACGATTCAATTGCCGAGCGACCGTTTCCATCAGGCCCACATGAATCTGAACCCCATGCTCACGCAAATAGGCAATGCCTTTCCCGCCAACTAAGGGATTCGGGTCCTGTTGCGCAACATAAACTTCTTTGACACCCCACTTCACCAATTGGTGTGCACACGGTGGTGTTTTGCCATAATGACTGCATGGTTCCAAAGTGACATACATCGTTGAACCAATCACATCTTCGGGGTGTGTTACATGTTGATACGCGTCAACTTCAGCATGGGCATGACCAAAGCCAACGTGATGTCCCACAGCCAGTACGCGATCGTTTTTCACAATCACAGCACCCACCAGTGGGTTCCGATACGTTAAACCAGCGCCCAAACGTGCTGCAGCAATCGCTTGCGCCATATAGTCCGACTGTATCATCCAACCACCCCGTTTTTAAATGTATTGAAAATTGCTCGGTTCTTCCCGAGCTTCGGCATCACTCTACAAAAAAACGCCCCGCGAATATAAAAATTCACGGGGCGGTAAATTTGCCTAGGTAAACAAACCCTGATGAAAGCATTCCATCAACGTTTGTAACGATGATTGTTGTGAGACTGCACCAATTTAAAAAACGTACTGCATAATTAACTGGTCGGCCACAAATGATCATCACCAATTTCTTCTCCCATCCAGACTGTACTGTCGGTTGCAGATTCACACTGCATCAACCGCTTGCGCGGGTCACGGACTTCAACAAGCTGTCAAACGACACCTTGTTGTCACCGTCGGTCGGGAATTTCACCCTGCCCCGAAGAAATGATTTATTCAACTGGCATAAAGATATTAGTTTTCAAATTAATTGTCAACGCACAAATTATGATGACTCAATTTATGACGATGGGGTAATTGCGCGCCGCTACTGGATCAGCAACGCTAATCTGCTGGCGCAAAATAATTTGCCACTGTGATCGTGGCAACGCCGTCACGTCGTTTAAGTACAGTTCTCGGTGCCAGTCATCGCCATGATCAATAACAAATGGGCTATTGCCGATAAACATTTGCAGTTTTTCAACCAATGCTGGTGTAACTAGACCGATTTGGCTAACCTGTGCTTCCAGCCCCTCTTTGAACCGTTCATAAGTAACATCACCAATCATTGGCATACTTTCCCTTAGTTGATTGATAGCAGCAATCACAGCATCTGCAGGCATAAAATTGGGTTGTTTCATTCGCATCTGGTAGCGTTCATGGTCATCGTGCAAAGTGCCGTACCAGTTCACCATCAACGGGTAGTGTACAAATTTACGAAAGGTTGCAATGGGAATCCCATGTGTCGGTGCAGTTGACAGGAATTTCCCCAACGCTAGCAAAATTGCCGCATCACGCATGAATTCGGCACTACTTTCATCCCCTTCGCCATCAATCCGCAGATAGTTCCGTTCACCAAGGTCAACAATACTGCCATCAGTCGTTGTCATTGCGTATTCGTCTGGCTCAACTTCGGCCCAATTAAACAAAAATGCCATGTGCATCATCCCCACTTTTTGTGGCGACTTTATCACATGGCATTTTGTGTTTGCTGAAATTCAATCTTGCATTTGTCGGTTAGCGAACAAACTAAATTTTATATTAGCAATTAATCTTCTTCCGAGGCTCCAGTAGACGCGTCGATATCACCTGATTGTGGGTCAGCTTCCACTGGTGTTTCCTCCTCCGTGTCTTCAGAAGCGCCCGTCGATGCATCGGCTTCGTTTCCGTTGTCTCCAGAAGCTTGTTTCAAAAAGTAACTAAACGGCTTTAATGCCTGAGCCTGATACTTTTCGACGAAGGCATCTACCTTGTCCTTAGGCTGGAAACTCGGATCAAGGAACATGTGTTGCGTTGTTAGTGGCATTTCATGGGTAAATTTCACATCAATGACCACTGGCGCACTTGCCTGTTTTGCGGCGGCCATGGCTTGTTTGAAATCGTCCAATGTCTTAACGGTATAAGCCTCTGCACCCATCCCACGGGCAATAGCGGCCCAATCTGTTGCTGGCAGATCAACACCAGAGAGTGGCTGATTACTGTCGTCTTTTTGTTCAGCTTCGATAAAGCCTAGCGTTTCATTGCTGAAGACGATGTTCACAATATTCAGATGATACTTGACCTGAGTCAGGATTTCTTCCATCAGCATGGCAAACGCACCGTCACCGCTCAGACTGTATACATCGCGGTGCGGGTAATTGATTTTCGCAGCAATCGCAGCCGGCAAACCATAACCCATGGTTGCGTATTGACCGGAAGTCGTCCATTTTTGATCGCCGTGAATATCAACTAAACGTTCAAAATTGATGTTGACGTTACCAACATCAACAGCAAAGACAGCTTTATCACTAGCCGTTTGGTTCAACACATTAAAGACTGGTTCTGGCCGAAGTGGTACTTCTTCATCATCTTTGAAACTATCTTGCCAAGAGCGCCAATTTTCTTTGTCAGCTAGCGCAGCTTTATAAAAAGCACTCGGTTCCTGCTGTTCACCTTTAGCTGCAATAGCTGCTAGCGCTTTCTTGGCATCGGCGAGAACTGGCACGTCAATATGATGCCGTTTGCCAAGCTTTTCAGAATCTACATCAATCTGGATAACCTTCGCCTTCGGAGTAAAGAGCATCGAGCTAAACGGCGAGTCATTCCCAACCCAAACGATCAAGTCAGTAGAAAAGCCAAGGTCAGCACCAGGTTTAGGTGCAACTCGACCCGTTGAGCCCATGTAAGCTGGATACGTTTCATCCAAGACACCTTTGCCCAAAACAGATGAAACCAGTGGCATCTTAAACTTTTCAGAAACAGCCTTTAATTCATCAGCGGCACCAAACGCACCCTTGCCAAAGTAAATCATGGGCGCCTTAGCCTGTTCGATCAGTTTGACAGCTTCTTCGATTTTTTGCGGATCTGGTTCTGGATATAGTGGCGCAACGTGATTAACTGCGTTTGATTCATACGTATCATCAATCATGGCCCAGCCAAAGTCTTTAGGAATCGTCAATACGGCAACGCCGTGATACTTATAGGCGTGCCGAATCCCCTCGTCAACTAGCTGTGGCAACCCTTCAGCATTCATTGCGGTTTTATTCCAAACAGCAACATCGTTGAAGGCTGGTTCCTCATCCATGGCTTGGAAGAAATCCCGGTTCATATTGCTTGAAGGTACCTGAGCCACAATGGCCAGCAACGGTGCGTGGTCATGACGAGCATCATACAAGCCATTCATTAAGTGGATGGCACCAGGACCCGCTGATCCAAAACAAACACCAATTTTACCAGTCAACTTTGATTCTGCTGAGGCAGCCAATGCGCCAGCTTCTTCGTGACGAACCTGAATGAACTTCAATTTATTACTCTGGTTATAAAGAGCGTTCATTGTTGAATCAAACGAACCACCGGGGTAACCAAAAATATGATCCACGCCCCACGCTTCAATTACCTTCAGTACTGCATCTGAACCACTAATCTTATTGGCCATATCTGGTCTCCTTTCATAAATCATGACAGTTTTTAATTACTGTTTATCAAAGTTTCAATATAAATTTTCAATATCGAAACTTTGTGAAAAATGAAATCGCTTTCGGTGATTAATGTAAACGCATCTTTTTCATCTGTGAAGCTGTGAAATAGTTAACAATACGTGCTCTAAATGCCTTGCCACAACAGTCTTAGCCTAGCTTTTCAGAAAAGATGGTTAGAGAATATAAAGCTCAATATTTAGTTCACTTTCCGGCAGTCAAGCTAGCCCATTTTCACAATTTTAGGCCATTTGTTACACGTGAAACGTAATCAGGTTTCTGGTCACCAGTTAACAAAAATTCCGCCATAATGTGCCGAAGGTTAGCACTTCAATCGGTAGTCTTTTCGCCACCCAAACGCTATCTTACGATAAAATAATAAAAAAGTTATTATCGAGGAGGCGTTTAAAAATGACAGATGTTTTATCATTGAACCATGTTGCCAAACATTTTGAAAATCATCAGGTGCTAAGAGACGTGACGTTTGCAATTCCAGCTGGTCAAATCGTCGGCTATATCGGTCAAAATGGTGCTGGTAAGAGTACCACTTTAAAAATCATTCTTGGCCTAGAGCAACCTAGTGACGGTGAGATAACTATTTTAGGCCAGTCACTGCACGAACATCGTGATGAACTCATGCAGAGAATCGGTTATGTACCCGAAAATGCTGATATTTTTGAAGCCCTCACTGCCAATGAATACCTTAGTTTTATTGGCCAACTCTATGGGTTAACCGAGGCGGATGCTCGCTACAAAGCGCAACAGCTGCTCACCATCCTAGGTAATGGAGATAGTTTCAACAAACCCATCAGCAGCTTTTCAAAAGGCATGCGGCAGAGCGTATTGATTATTGCGAGTCTTCTACACAATCCTGACTTACTGTTTTGGGATGAACCACTGAACGGACTTGATGCCAACACCGTCCTAATCATTGAAGAGGTCTTGGGTAAACTTCGGGATCAAGGCAAAACCATCTGTTACTCTTCTCATATTTTAGATGTCGTCCAGGCCGTTAGTGATCAAATCTTGTTACTTCACGATGGCAGGGTAGCGGCCCACGGAACGTTTGCTGATCTATCAAACAGCACTGACACTACCCTCCAACAGCTGTTCAATGACATGACCGGTTTCAAAGAGCATGGTGAAAAAGCCTAAGCGTTCATTGTTATTGTCCCCTTAGAGTAGACAGACGAAATAATAAATCGTCTATCTATTTCTAAGGGGATTTTTGTATGGAAAAACAAGGACGTTCGTATAGTCTTGAACAAAAGCTAGACACTCTTTATCAGTTCAAACACTCAGGCAAAAGCATGAGGGCGTTCACCAAGGACTTTGGAATCGCATTTGTAACACTTAAAAAGTGGCTTGGCCTTGAACAATTAGAAGATTTTAAAGCGCTTGAACCAAGTCATGAATGGAAACGGTATTCGCAAGATACAAAGAATGCCGCAGTTCATGATCGCTTAGTCAATGGACTGTCTCAACTAGATATCGTTAAAAAGTATCAGATTAGTTCTACTTCTGTTTTACGAAGGTGGGTAAATCAGTATACTAATGGCAAGGAAATCAAAGCCACTAGTAAAGGACAAACAACCCATATGAAACAAGGTCGAACCACCAGCTATCAAGAACGTATTGAAATCGCAAAATATGCCCTCGTTCATGAGAAGGATTATCACACAACTGCCAATCATTTTAACGTGTCCTATCAACAGGTTTACACATGGGTACGTAAATACGAGAAGGATGGGATTCATGCGCTTCAGGATCGTCGTGGAAAGCGACTAAATCGTGAACCTGAGGAGCTAAGCGAAAAAGAGCGTTTAGAGTTGCGCATCAAAGAGCTGGAAGAGCGCAATGACTTCTTAGAAACACGTGAAGATTTGGCAAAAAAATTACGGGAGATTCAAAGGAGGAATCAATAGATTGGTTACACCCAGTAACCCGAATCGAACGTTATCAGGCGATTCAGGAATTGTCTGAACAAACTAATCCACGAACGCACAAACCTTATGTCATCGAACAGCTTTGTGCCCTTACAGGTATCAAGCGCGCCGCCTATTACAAATGGACACACCGAAAGCCTAATCAACGTGAGCTTGATAATGAAGTCATTTGGCAGTTCATTGAAGAACGTGAAGCTCGTGACTATGGCATCTATGGCTCACAACGAATGACACGGCTGATTAACCGTGAAACTGAGTTTCACGTTAATCGCAAGCGTGTGTATCGCTTGATGGATGCTCACGGCATGACCGCTTCAATTCGTAAAGCGAAGGTTGACCGTAAGTCCCAGAAAGCTGAAGTCATTACCGCAAACATCCTTGACCGTAAGTTTTCCGCTAACGAACCAAACCAACGATGGGTTACCGACTGCACTGAATTACAGTACGGCATAGATACCCTTAACAAAGTGAAACTAAGTGCCATTAAAGACCTCTATGACCATTCAATCATTGCCTATAATCTTAGTGACACAGAAACAGCGGCGGCTGTGACTATCACATTACACCGGGCCTTAGAAACTTGCCCAGACGCAGAACCACTGTTACATACTGACCGTGGTTCTGCGTATACAGCTCGAATCTATGACTTAGAATTACGTCAACATCACATCACACACAGTATGTCTCGTGGTGGTAAACCTATTGATAATGGCGCCATGGAAACCTTTTGGAGTCATATCAAAGATGAATGGTTTGATCTACGACCGGCCGGCACGTTCAAAGAACTTGTCGCCTTAGTCGACGCTGGGATCGACTGGTATAACAATGGTCGTCCGCAAGAAACACTAAACGGCCTGACTCCGAATGAATATCGGAATCAGACCGTTCGCAAAGCAAGTTAATTTATATTATTTCGACTGTTTACTTGACTGGGTCATGTCCACATCGACGTATTGGGGGTGTCCTAAATGCTCTATAAAAAAGGAAAAGCTAACAAAGAAAGTGGACTACTTGTTTTTTTGGATCGCTTTCAATCGTTGTTCGCCAAGCGTCATATTAATTACCAGAAACTGCGACTTATTTTGAAATATAAGCTATTACTTGATACTAGCGACACTTCCTTCTTCACTGTCTTTATGCAAATGAAAACGGACAACGTTAAGAAAGATGACGAAATTCCCACCGCTCGTGGTCTTTTACGGTCACTGTGGTATTACGGCATTTACGGCGTAATTTTCGGCCTATTGCTATTATTTGGCACTTCATTTTCAGCCATGTGCTACTTTTTTCTCGCTTATTTCATGATATTATTCACCACTATTTTATCGAGTTTTTCGTCTGTATTACTCGATCCACGAGATCGACAGATTATTGGTATCCGTGGCGTTAATGATCAAACGCTAAATGCTGCGCGTTTGATTCACATCAGCTACTATGTTGGTATTATTGCCTTTCTACTCATTGGTCCAGCATCTCTGATATTGATTTGGCGAGCATCCCCAATATTTGCCATCTTATTTTTAATTGATACCATTTTATTCACAATATTCACATCGTTTGTTGCTTTGTTATTGTACTTTGTCATTCTTCATACATTTAAAGGTGACAAGCTACGCAACATGATTAACATCTTTCAAGTTGCTTTCATGATTTTAATCTATGCGGCTACCCAATTGCCAAACTTGTTAGACAATCTCAATGTCAGCTTTACGATTTCGCCAATTTGGCATTGGTGGAGCGTCATCGCTTTTCCATTCTGGTTCGCCGCACCATTGGCTGCGTGGCAAGGCACATGGACGCCAAGCCTAATCATCTTCACTGGCTTTGCTATCCTGGGGTTAATCTTAAGTGTCATCTACTACCTTCACATCAGTAGTCAGTTTGAAGTCATGCTAGAAAAATTAGCCACTCACTCGGATAAAAGGCCACGTGTTGGCGTTTGGCAACGATTAATGGTCTTGCCGTACCGTCACAATCTTCGCAAACGTGAGTATTTCAACCTGGCTTGGCGGCTCAACCAAACGGAACGAGACTACCATCTGCGGGTATATCCTGTTTTGGGGCTCACCGTGGTCATCGTATTCGTTTTCCTTGTCGAATTCGGTATCGACGGCGGTCATTGGGAAGCACTTCTGCAGAATCGTTGGCTAACGCTGACCGTTTACGCAATGGCCTTTAGTATTCCGCAACTGATCATCAACCTTAGATACAGCAGTACTCCCGAAGCCATGAGCGTTTTCAAAATCATTCCTGGTTTTCACGCCCATGACTTTCGCCAAGCAACCGTTTGGATGGTCGTGGCTAGATTATTAATCCCACAGGCATTACTACTTGCCGTGTTATTAACACCTTTACTTGGCTGGCAGGCCTTAATCACTGATATTAATGCAACGCTTTATGCGTTATTAATTTCTCAAATCATTGCTGGGCAAAGCATGAGATTGCCGTTTGCCGCTGTATATACAGCCAGTCAATCCAGTAGTCTTGGCCTAGCCAACTCGTTTATAACCGTGTTAGTCCTCATCCCCGGTGTTGGTCTTAATGCGGTTGCGTTACTTCCAAAACTCGGTTGGGGAAACTTCTTAATTACTGGTGTATGGCTAATTATTTTGAGTCTCACCTTGTATCGTTCAAACAAGGCCGCGACTATTAGTCCTCAAGCGTAGTAAAAATACAAAATGTTAAAAGTTAGCAGTCTGTGATGACTTCACCTACCACTCGATTCCACATAAAAAACGCTGTGCAAGCCAATGAGCCATTAGTGACCCATTTTCTTACACAGCGTTTTTGTATAACTTATTTCTGAGTGTCGACAACAACTACTTAGCGGACAAATCTTCGCCTTCGACAGCTTTTAACCGATCTGACAAATCGAACATTGCTGAACGTGAGTTTACATAGGTATCGTCATCGTAATTCAGCAAATCCTGACAATCAGTTACATGTTGGTAGATTTCATCGCGTTTAGACTTGGCTTTAGCCGTCAATTTAACAACAACCTGACGTTCGTCAACCTTTGACCGCGTCCGTTTGACCCAGCCGTTGGTTTCCAAGCGACGTAGTAATGGCGTTAACGTACCACTGTCCAAACTGACACGTTCACCAATTTCATTGACCGTTAACTTGTCCTGCTCCCATAACACACATAGGGCAATGTATTGCGGGAATGTTAGTCCGTAAGGCTTCAGTGTTTCAATATAAAAATGATTAAATAATTTATTCGCGTTATAAACGGCGACACAAAGCTGGTCGTCGATCAAACGTGGTTTAACGTCTGCTGCCATGGTGATTCCTCCATTTACAATGCCACTTAAAGATCCTTTTTAATACCAACAAGACTATCACATAGGACCCTTAAAAATCCAGTTACATAATTGTGAACCATTCATGACAACCGACAAACTTCCATCACTTAATGCTTGTGTATTTATAATTCCACTGCGTGCCGGCCGTGTTATGGATGATCCCCTGAACGTTGTTCTGCTGCAAATATGCATAGTTTGCTTGATACAGTGGCGTAAAGCTCTGTACTTGATTTAAATACTGACTTGCCTGAACCAGGTCTTGCCAACGTTTGCTAGAATCATTAGCGTCTGCATTCTGAGCACGATCAATTAAATCGTCGTACTTCGTGTCTGACCACTTACCGTAATTATACGCCGTATTGGTCTGGGGGATTTGCAAAAAGGTTACCGGATCGTTAAAGTCGCCACCCCAACCTGAGAGCATAATGTCAAACTCACCTTTTTGACCTTGCTGATTAGCGGCCTTAGAAGGAATTGAGCGAATGTTCAGCGTTAATCCTGGTAAGTTCTTTTCAAGCTGACTCTTAAGGAACTGTGCCACCATCGGACTCGTGCCATCATCGTCTGTCGACAGCAGTGTAAGTGTGATTTTTTTCTGATCAATTTCTTTCAAGCCTGTGGCAAACTTCTTCTTGGCTAGTGCCGGTTCATAAGCGACTGTATGGGCAACTTTTTGCTCACTAGCAAAGTCCTTTTTGTTCTTGGCATCAGTGGCTAATCCACCTGGAACAAACCCAGTTGGCACGCGAGAACCATCACCTAAAACCTTCTCTGTCAGCTGAGCTCGGTTGACAGACAATGCGACCGCCTGACGAATGTTCAAGTTATTGATTGCTTTGTTATTCGTAGCATCAGAATCATGAAAATTCCATTTCAAATATGTCATGTACGAATAAGGATACTGCCGGAAGCGCGGATCATCTTTGTAGTTTTTGACCTGTTGGTTAGACGATAACGTCAAACTTAATTTCTTTTGATCGAAAATTTCTACACCGGTCGTGTTATTGCCAATAACTTGATACGTAATTTTGTGTAGCTTAACGACTTTTTTATCCCAGTACTGATTGTTCTTGACGAACTGCCAATGGTTACCGGTCCCGTTCCAACCCGTCATCTTAAACGGACCGCTGTATACCATATACTTTGAAGAGGTGGCATACTTTTTACCATATTTATCAACAATCCGTTGGTTCTGCGGTGCAAACAGCGGGTACGCCATCAACAGTTTAAAGTACGCAATTGGCCGCTCTAACTGAACGACAACCGTGCTTTTATTCGGTGCACTGATTCCCAACGATTTAACAGATGCTTGACCAGCATTTACGCGGTTAGCATTCTTAATACCGTCAAACAGGTAAGCGTATTGCGACTTGGTCGAAGGCGTTAGTGTGCGCCGCCATGAATAAACAAAGTCCTTTGCAGTCAGCGCATCACCGTTGCTCCATTTTAAGTTTGGTCGCAAATGGAAAGTGTACGTCTTACCATCCTGACTAACCTCAGCGGACTTGGCTAATCCGGGCGTAAGACTGCCCTTTTTGCCTAACCGATAAAAGCTCTCGAATACGTTACCGGTTTGACCATAGCCAGTGGCTTTAGATAAATCAATAGTATCTAGCGGTGTTTGTGCCGACAATTTAAGTGTTTGACGATCACTGCTAGTACCTTTCTTGCCACATGTCGTTAGTACCAATGCCATAAGTGCCAGTAATACCGTCATTAACGTTAAAATTCGTCTACGTCGCTTTAAAGAAAATTCCATACTTGTCATACCCCTCAAATTTATCAATTGTCGTGGATAAGAGTAGTATCAGCGACCGAGGACGAAGAGTATCGTCTTCGTACACAAAAAACGCATCTTATCCACAGATGGACAAAATGCGTTGTCACATGATTCTTTTTTACGTTGACCGCCAAATTTCAAGCTAGCGTGCCATCGTCATTAAAGAAATCCCGTTGTGTCAACAGACATTGTTCACCATGGTCATCGACTTGGTTGATAAACAGTTTTGACAACAACAGAATTGTTTTAATGACATGTTTGGCACTCCTTTTGCTTAAAATTTATTAGCCCATGACTAACTGAAAGTAAGCATAACCATTTCAGTTCAGCACGTCAACGATTTTTTATGGGATTTTGACATTTGAAAGATTCAACGCTCCGCAATCAACTTAACTGAACAATAAAACGATAAATAAAATACGGAACCATAGCCACAAACGTTAAGATTAGGCCACACAGCGTGAAAGCCAGCACAATTTTAGTTTTGTCCCACCCATCATGCCACCAATTACGTTGCTGGCGTAGTTGATCAACATTTTCACCATTCATATAAGCGATGATTTCTTTATATGTGTGCACATCAGCTTTGTGATTTAGATAATCTATATGGCAACTGAACAGGAAAGCCGCAATAAAGAAAAATCCGGGAGCCAGAAGCACCCATCCTCCTCTTGGTAAGAACATTGATGGCACTATCGCAATAAATCCAGCGACTGTCAAACCAAGCATCCATTTCACATCACGATCTGTTTTGTCGGTATACACTTTATGTTGCATCGCCGCCACATCTCCTTTCACTAATTCATCTAGAGATGTGTCAAACAGCTTGCTAAGCAATAACAGATTCTCAATGTCTGGATAATTACGGCCATTTTCCCAGTTAGAAATCGTTTGTCGCGACACATATAGTCTCTCGGCAAGCTCATCTTGGGTTAATTTTAGTTGCTGGCGATGAGACTGAATCTGCTTACCAATATGCATGTTGGCACCTCTCATTTTGAATTGTCTCAGGATACGCAAATTTTACCATCCAAGATGTTTGTCAGTCACGATAAATCGTTTTTACATTGCCGTTTGTTAGTGCTTGTTGGTCGGCTTTCCATTCTTTTAGGACATTCCACTGCAACGCAGCAAACATAAAAAAGCGCCAGCATTCTCTACCGGTGCTTCTAATTATTTCCCAGGAAATAAATTAGTCGACCAACCAATTTACAGAATCTTGCTGTAATGCACTTATTGAGGCGCATTATGATACTAACATTATATAAAACGATTATGAATTTGTGCTACGTGGGTACCACCCTAATGATTAAGACTGCCACTACTCAGGCAGTCTTATTTATTTAAGATGATTTTTCACCATATTGTTTTGATCATCGCAATTGTTGAGTTTACCTTGGCTTGGCACATTCGAAAAAAATTCAAAATAAAAATAATCTGAAATCTGTGCAGCATCCAAAAATAGGATTACCCAAGTGGCAAGATGCGCGTTGGTTAATCCTATTTCTTTAGTTAGATCAGCGGCTTGTTGCTGTAATCGCGATACAGGCCTGGCAGCACTGTGTTGAGGTGGGCCATTTCCTTGTTGCTGTGCACGATCAGCATGCCGACGTTCGTGGCGATCTTGTCGCGCATTGGCAGCTTCATCGATACCGGCTTGCCATTATTATAGCCGCGGCCGACCCAGGTGTTGACGTTCCAGACCTTGTTGCCGTCACCATCAAGGCGAATGGATTCAATCATGAATACCGGAATCTTGACTGGTCCTGCAGAGATCGTGTTGTTGGCAATGATCATCGACATACAGCCGTCACCCTTAGACACTCGATGTGAACTCTGCGCTTATCAGCTGCAATCTTGACGTAGGTCAGTAAGCTATCACCGAGGGAGGCAGTGCTGCATTAAAAACGTTTTCATTTCAATAAAAAACAGTATTAATATTTCCAAGGCATAGTTAGGTCACCATCTTTTAAAACTACTGATAACTTTCTTAAAAAAATTCCCTGTTGCCGTTTTAATAATCAACTTTAAGGCCATTTAAAGGTCGAACCCTGATAGTGAGTCTAATCTTGATTTGATGGAGGTTTGCCTATGTTAACTGTACAAGAAATCAATCCTACCGAATTTATGTCGTTTGAACAACATTGCCCCACCCGGAATTTTTATCAAACCATCTGGCAACAACGACTCTTATTACGGGAACATAACCTCACCACGTTTCGTGGCCTATATGAGGACAATGAATTAGTTATGGCCGCACTATTGGTTGGTCGAAAAATTCATTTCGGTTATCGGTTCGAAGTATACGGTGGACCAGTGATTGCACCGAACAAAGTCAGCGTCGCCCGACTACGCGTCTTTCTTGCTGACTTGGAGCAATATGCCTTTCAGCATCAAGGACTCGAATTGAAACTCGTGCCGAACCTAGACTGTCACGTTTTGGATAACGACGGCACAATCATTGATTCGCAAAATGAAACACTAACGCAAGCATTCTCTGAAATCGGCTACCATTACGCTGACTTCAAGTCCGTTGGGTATAAGACCGCTGCGCATGCTAATCACTATGTTTATAAAAAGGATCTAAGTCACTTGAACACTGACACCTTGACCAAAAGTTACAGTCCTAAAGCACGCTATAACCTTAATAAAGCCAAAGAATTTGGCGTCACCCTCCGAGAAATTCCGTTTGATGAACTCAGTGAATTTAAATACAACACCAATAAAACGGCTGAGCGGCTGCACTTTAAAGACAAGTCGCTCGCTTATTACCAAGATGCTTTTGAAACGTATGGCAACCAGGTTCAGTTTGTCGTTGCGGAACTGAATTTGAACAATTACATTGCCATTTATCAGAAAAAAATCACGCACAACGATGCACAAATCAACGAACTGACCGCCAAGCATAAAGGTTACAACGAAGCCAAGATTGCTGATCTCAAACGTCAATTAAATAACCACACGCGAAAAATCGCTCAAGCTAAAATGTTTGCTGACGAATATGGCACGACGTTAAATATCGCCGGTGCAATGTTTATCATCCAACCACAAGAAATGGACTATGTTTTCAGTTACACAAACGAAGAATTCAAGATGTTTCGTGGCCCATTTCTCATTCAAGATGCCATGATGCATGAAGCACTCCGGCAGCACATCCAAACCTACAATTTTCTCGGCATTGCTGGTGAGTTCGATGGCTCTGATGGCGTGTTTGAGTTCAAAAAGGGATTTAATGGTTATCCGGCTGAAGAAATTGGTGAATTTACCAAGATTTTACGACCAGCAAAACACCAAATTATTTCAACATTAAAAGGTCTCAAACAGCTCGTTTCTTAAAAATTTCCCTACTATTTCAAATACGTGTCGTTTGTTAACAGTTAAATTACGCAACAAATAAATAGTCATGCTTGTGAATTTTGTTTATTATCTATGAAAGCGATTCCGTGAAAACGGCAATCTGATAACTAGCATACAATCCGCGCAATAATCGAGTTTGTGAATCGTTAAAAATGGTCTTGATAATTGTAACTTTTATAGTTATAGTTTATTTGTGAATGAGTTGTTAAATGTTTTCACAAATAATGAAAGAAGGTTTTTCAGTTATGGCTGAACGTAGTTACGATTTCTTAATGCCAAGTGTTAATTTCTTTGGCCCTGGTGTCATTGAAAAGATTGGTGACCGTGCCAAGATGTTAGGCATGAAGAAACCTGTTATCGTCACTGACAAATTTTTGGAAGGTTTGAAAGATGGTGCCGTTCAACAAACTTTGGCTTCATTGGACAAAGCTGGCGTTGATTACGTTGTTTACAACAATGTTGAACCAAACCCGAAGATCCGCAATATTAAAGAAGTTAAGAAGTTATATGAAGAATCTGGTGCCGACTCAATCATCACTGTCGGTGGTGGTTCTGCTCACGATACTGGTAAAGGTGCCGGTATCATCCTGACAAACGGTGACGACATTACTAAATTGGCCGGAATTGAAACCTTGGACAAGGCTTTGCCACCATTGATTGCCGTTAACACGACTGCCGGAACAGGTTCAGAATTGACCCGTCACGCCGTTATCACGAACGAAGAAACACACTTGAAGTTCGTTGTTGTTTCATGGCGTAACATTCCGTTGGTTTCCTTCAACGACCCAACTTTGATGTTGGACGTACCAGCCGGTTTAACTGCCGCAACTGGGATGGACGCCTTCGTTCAATCCATCGAACCTTACGTTTCCGTTGACCACAACCCAATCACTGACTCACAGTGTATTGAAGCAATCAAATTAATCGAAACTTCCTTACGCGAAGCCGTTGCAAACGGTCATAACCTAGAAGCTCGTACTAAGATGGTTGAGGCTGAAATGTTAGCCGGAATGGCCTTCAACAATGCTAACTTAGGTTACGTTCACGCCATGGCTCACCAACTTGGTGGTCAATATGACGCCCCACATGGTGTCTGCTGTGCATTGCTGTTGCCTTACGTTGAAGAATACAACATCGTTGCTGACCCAGAACGCTTTGCTGAATTAGCTAAGATCATGGGCGAAAACACTGATGGTTTGTCAACTCGTGACGCCGCTGAATTGTCCATCAAGGCCATGAAGCAAATGTCACAAGATGTCGGTATTCCAAAGTCCATCAAGGAAATCGGTGCAAAGCCTGAAGACTTTGAATTGATGGCTGAAAATGCCTTGAAGGATGGGAACGCCTTCTCCAACCCTCGTAAAGGTACTAAAGAAGATATCATCAAGATCTTCCAAGCAGCTTACGACGCTAAATAAGCTTTGACAAGATACATTAAATTTGAGTAGTAACTGAAAATAGTGATCATCCAAAATGTTGGATGACCACTATTTTTATGTCTCAAAATTACTGTTTATCGCTTAGGAATCTTTTCTAGCAAACTGTAGAATTGCGATTTGTCAGAGTAATCTGCCATGTAGACGCCATTTAGCCCTGCCTTTTGACCAATCGTTTCCAGTTCAATAACCAGATTTTCTTGGTCGGATGGAAAATGAATCTTGGCCTTCAGCGCCTGACTTCTAATATAGTTAACGAGTCTGTTAACCAGCGCTTCGGGATTCTTGACGTCATCCATTTTCTTGTATGATTGTAATAACACATCTGTGATATCACGTAATTCCGACGACTGATCTTTTCGAACAATCAACTGATTGTATAAATCATCTATGTATTGCTTTGCGTTTGCTCTAACTGTTAAATCCTTGTCTGTACTCATATAATCGCTCCTTTTTAGGTATTAGCAGAAAAAATATTGTTGTATAACTCTACCTTTCCTATTGTAAACGTTTTCTAGTAAGAGAGAAAGACACAATGTTACCAAACGGTGTTTACAATCGTAGCTACAGCATGATAGCGTTGAATAATATCAGTGTAAAAGGCGGGCATCATGAAAAAGACATCATCATTAAGTGGCCATATCGGGGCACTCATTACCATTTTTCTGTGGGGTACAACGTTTATTTCAACAAAAGTACTGTTACGCAGTTTTCAGCCGGTAGAAATTTTACTCATTCGTTTTATCATTGGCGCAATCGCATTATTCCTCATTTATCCGAAAATTTTTAAGTTTACGTCGTGGAAACGTGAAGGGACGTTTGCCCTTGCCGGTTTACTAGGAATTTCACTCTATTACTTGTGCGAAAATCTAGCGTTGACCTACACCCTTGCGGCTAACATTGGGGTCATTGTCTCGGTTTCCCCGCTCTTCATCGCCATCTTGTCCGCTGTGCTTGATCACAAACGGTTATCTGGTAGCTTCATGGCCGGTTTCGTATTAGCTATCGCAGGTATCGCACTCATTTCGTTCAACGGAACCGGCGGCAGTGGTCATGGCAGCATTGTTGGCGATGTATTGGCATTGTTAGCGGCTGTCATTTGGGCGTTGTATTCATACATCGTGACACGTATGAATACTTTTCACTACAATTCGTTTCAAATGACGCGACGCACATTTATGTACGGTATCATTTTCATTCTGCCGATTTTCTGGCTGACCCATGGCAGCATCAATCTTCCCACCCTAGCAGAGCCATTAAATCTGGCCAACATTCTGTTCTTAGGGTTGGGCGCCTCCGCGCTATGTTTTCTGCTATGGACCTTTGTCGTGCAAAAACTCGGTCCGGTACAGGCCAGCATCTACCTGTACCTTGTCCCCGTCGTTACCGTAATCGCCGCGTGGCTCATACTGAAGGAACCAATTACACCGGCGATGATTGTCGGAATCGTGCTGACTATTGGCGGGTTGGTGTTATCGGCGAGAAACTAACAAAAAAGCAAAATTAAGACACGCCCCAAACTATTCCTTACAGTTTGAGACGTGTCTTAGTTTTGTTAATATGCGCCTAAACCAACGAAATTGTACATAGTTTTCTTAAACTTTATTCTCAGGCCTATTGCTCTGGCATACATCTAAAACAAGTTTCGTTGATAACACGTGGTGACTGTCTGTCTTAACCCTACTGATCTGACATACATCTAAAACCGTTCTATTGGTATGAAAATAGAATAACACGTTCTTAACCCTATTGATCTGACATACATCTAAAACAGTGGCTTTGTCGAAAATATCGACGCTATAGTTCTTAACCCTATTGATCTGACATACATCTAAAACAACGTGACAAAAGGATCGACAAACCAGTCAGTTCTTAACCCTATTGATCTGACATACATCTAAAACACATATTGGGAAAGTCACTTGGAACGTTGTGTTCTTAACCCTATTGATCTGACATACATCTAAAACCTGCTTTTGATAATTATTATCATTACATTGGTTCTTAACCCTATTGATCTGACATACATCTAAAACGGTACTATATAAATGTAGGTAAGAACTACAGTTCTTAACCCTATTGATCTGACATACATCTAAAACTTCAGCCAAATAATAATGATGAACTTGTTAGTTCTTAACCCTATTGATCTGACATACATCTAAAACATGTAATAAGATTTTAACCGAACCCGGGCAGTTCTTAACCCTATTGATCTGACATACATCTAAAACGCAAGGGCGGTTCACAGAATGACGCCAACAGTTCTTAACCCTATTGATCTGACATGCATCTAAAACGATACGTGATAGTTATAAATTATATACGGCGTTCTTAACCCTATTGATCTGACATACATCTAAAACGTAAAAACTCAGACGAACGAGCCTGTTCGTTGTTCTTAACCCTATTGATCTGACATACATCTAAAACCGCGGTAAATAATGAAGCTGATAGGATTGAGTTCTTAACCCTATTGATCTGACATACATCTAAAACGGGTTTGTGGACACATCCGAGAATTTGTGAGTTCTTAACCCTATTGATCTGACATACATCTAAAACCACATTGTCGCCTGTAATTAATTTCTTTCAGTTCTTAACCCTATTGATCTGACATACATCTAAAACGAGCCACGTAACGACAATGACAAATACGAAGTTCTTAACCCTATTGATCTGACATACATCTAAAACTTGAAGTTATTAAGCCGCTTCTGATCAAGGGTTCTTAACCCTATTGATCTGACATACATCTAAAACTACCATCTTTGTCTAGAACCCATCCATAGAGTTCTTAACCCTATTGATCTGACATACATCTAAAACCTGCCGTTGCATCCCCAGCTATTGACGGATGTTCTTAACCCTATTGATCTGACATACATCTAAAACATGTTGAAATAGTTACTGTCTGACGAATTTGTTCTTAACCCTATTGATCTGACATACATCTAAAACGTATCTACATTTAATTCAGGGTTCTTCGCCGTTCTTAACCCTATTGATCTGACATACATCTAAAACTGGCACCTACGTCTACAGCGACAATGACGGGTTCTTAACCCTATTGATCTGACATACATCTAAAACGACTAACGGATGTGAGCATGCGTGATGGTGGTTCTTAACCCTATTGATCTGACATACATCTAAAACTGATTTTGATAGAATTCGGAATTCTGTTAAGTTCTTAACCCTATTGATCTGACATATATCTAAAACCTCAGAAGCTAATGCTGAATAATGAGACACGTTCTTAACCCTATTGATCTGACATACATCTAAAACGACTGATAAGAACAAGCAGGCGCGCCCACAGTTCTTAACCCTATTGATCTGACATACATCTAAAACCACCGTTGGCATATGATCCGCAAAAGTTAGGTTCTTAACCCTATTGATCTGACATACATCTAAAACCGTTTTTCTTTCACGCATTTTTAACCTTGTTAACTACGCCAATCAACAAAATCGGCATCAATGAAGGTATAATCGCATTTCTTAAACAACTCGTGACGGTCGCGGTCTGAGAATTCTATTAGAAACAATTGAGTACCAATCGTTTCCACTAACTCCTCCAGCTGACAAAACTGGGTGACATTGAGATAATGGCTCAGATTAGTTTGAACAATAATTCGACGCTCATTAATTTCCGAAAAAGTTTTAATTAACGCTTCTATTTTAGCATATGGATCCTTAGACACGTCATCGGAAAACGACAATCCTGTATTCTTCAACACTGTTTCGACATCGAGTATCGGTTTAACTTCCAAAGGCAAATCCATTAAATAACTGGCTTCAAGCACATGCGCATTCAGTTGCCTAGCTTCATCGGCCATGCTTGACCACTCATCCCCAATAACTGTTCCAAAATGCAGTAGTACCTTTCGTAATAATAGTTTATCGAGCTCCACATCTAGCATTAAATCGCCTGTCCACTCACAAAGCTTTGTCACTGGTAGCAATTTCCATTCCTTATCACTAACATGGACAAAATCGATTTCATCTCTAAAACTTTGAATCAGTTTTAAGTATAAGTTTGAACTGGCAACATCAATTACTGAAATAGTACTGTCCTTCAAAGTAAAGGGTTTAAAAGATGCAAAAGCCAAGTTCATATAATCAACGTCCTTTCAGCTGAATTTCGCAAATCTTCTTTTGGAGAACCCACGAGAAAGTTCATCGCTTGATATTGTTTTTCGGTGACCATTAAAGTCTGAACGATTCCTTGTAATGGTGTCACCATTGCAATTCTTTTTTCCATCAATTCGGCCGACTGCCGTGTAACACAAACACGCACATATATTGAATATTGAATCATCAAAAATCCTTCGTTAATCAGCGCCTTTCGAAAGTGCCGATAATTTCGGCGATCTTCAGTTGTATCCATTGGCAAATCAAACATGACCATTAATCGCATGACTCGATACCTCATTTGGAACCTCCACATCGATTTCAACTTTTTCCACATCGCCAGTTAGGTAATTCACACAGTTACGAACGTGTTCGCTTAAAGCATTTCGTACCAGCATCGTTTTGCCATTAAAATGAATTTCTAAATCCAGAAGCTGGACCAAACCGAACTTCACATCTGGTGTTAACTCATTAAATTTCTGCTGACTCAACCAGTAATCAACGATTGGACGAAAAGGTTCCATCAAGTCTGATCCCAGGTTATACGGATTCTCATCACTCCGATGATGCATACCAATACAAGTTAAGTACCCGTTGCTAACAATTTCACGGTCTACTAATGACAATAGAATTGCATAGCCATAGTTTAATGCTGCATTTGTAGAATCCAACTGGCGACGAGAAAATTTGTTGCCAAATAGTAGTGGAAAATACTTGTGTGCTGCCACTGCTTCACGATTAGTGATGTCTCCTACTTCCAGCTGATCTAGTTCATCTACCAAAGGCGTTGTATCTATTCCCGTATTATCTAACGCCTGCATTTGACTTGTTATCTTGGCCTGTACGACATTTGTCCAAAGTCGCTGACATCTATCCGTCTCCCAGTTCACTTGATTTGTAATTGAGTCAGCTGTTCGTTTACGTGCTTGAGTTCCCCAAAATTCGCCAACCGGCTGGCCATCTTTTCCAGAAAAAATTATTTTAGCGTGTGTACTCGCCAGTGCAGCAATCACTGCAGTTGTAATGACCGCTTGAGTAGTGCCAATTAGTAACACGTCAATGTCATCAATTGGTATTCGATAAACATTCTGATTCGTCTGCACAACAAGATTGTTAGCTGATAAAGATAACTTTGAATGTTGTGTGATAACCACGTTACGCCACCCCATATATGTTCCTCCTTGTAGTTCGAAAAATTATGTGCTATATTTTTGTTGTTGAGACCGACATACCTCAACTTTTGACCCTATTGATCTGACATACAGCGTTAAAATCAAGCAAGGCTTTCGAGCCAAGTTTAAATCTTTGGGTCCGCTATTCGGACCGTACATAGTAAAAGGGCGGCATCGAGTTCACATTCGATGGCGCCCTTTAGTTTTACAAAGAACTCAGTGGAACAGTGCGAGTGAAAAGACCTGATGGTGAAGTGTAAATAAGCTTTGCATTGCGAGTTAATACCATTTTTCTTTTATTCAACTGACCAAAGGGTGTTCCGATTCCGACAGTTTTTAAATCTCCAAAAGATTTATTAGCATGAAGACCTACAAATATCCTGTCAACTACTGACCTTTTACCAATAGTTTTATCTGTATCCTGTAACGGCAAATCTTCAATAAATTGTTTCTTTTCGGTCAGTTTTTTTCTAAAATTATTCACATCATAGCGTTTAAAGTACCGATTCATTTGTTTAAAAGTGTCTTCAATCACTTCATTAACTTGCTCACTAGTTGACTCTTTCGATTTCAGTATCAATTGATCTTTTCTAGACAAGTACAACTGTTGTAAATTGTGATAATAAATAGTGGTTCCAATTGCAAACAGCATTCCCTCATCCTGTACGACCTGATCCATTAACATTTTGGGGACTACCAACTTAACATCCTTAGAATCGAACTGCTTTTTAGATTCATTATTTAAATAGCTAATAAAAGACTGTAGCAAATATGCATTTGCTTCCTCAATCGACTCTTTTCTGATTTTTTCAACCATGTCAGCATTATTAGCGTCAACACTCAATACTCGATATTTATTTAAACTTTCAATCCATACAATAGCTAAATAAGCTGTTGCTCCCTTGCTGTAACCACCATAAATAGCAGTCGATTTATTTTCCTTTATTGGAATAAGCTTCTTATGTTTATTTTCACTGGCCTTATAAACGGTTTGTTGAAACATTGCCCCATGCTGTTGCTCCATTGCATGCTGAATCAGCATCGTTTTAAAATTATAAACATGATCTAATTCTTTCAATTCGGCAGCTTTATCCCAAACAATTTCACCAGTATCTTTATTCGCTAATTTAACATTTTCTAAATTTCGCTGATCTACAAGCTGCTTTTGACCATTTGTCTGTTTTGTCGCCAACTGGCCAACAAAATCAAAGCTGCGCAATCGTTTCATCGCATCCGAATTCTTAACGAAGTCTCCATAAACAAAGAATGGTTCCAAACGTGGATAACGTTTCAGCAAATAGCGCCCTATTTTTGCAGTTAATAGCGCGTCAAATGCGTGATGGTAATCATTTACGTTTCTGTTCTTCGGGAAATCAAATATTTTTCTGAATTCGGAATTTAACCCGGCTTTAATCATAACAATCTTAGTATCATCTTTTTGATACAAATTCGATAGTACGTTCGCCGTTAAACGAATCACTTGCCGGGTCTCCGTCAACTGTCGTGCCACAAATCCCGTTGCAAATTTGTCAATCTGATCTGGCCGCATCATCAAATGTTGTAACTTTCTACTCGAAATCAGACCTTGTCGATGCCATTGATTCCAAAGTTTTCCCATTTTGTTCATAAACAATTCAGAGGCAAATAAAGCATTTTTATCTCTGTTCACGGCAGAGTGAACTAGCACTCTATTATCAATAGAGTCATCCTTAATTAAGCTCTGTGGCAAGATATGATCAATATCGTAGGAAGATAAATTATCGATTGACAATGGTTCGCCAGTGTATAAATCGCGCCCATTTTGCAAAAAGTAAAGCACTAACCGATCACTAAACTTAGCCTTGGACTTAATCTTGTCTTTCAGCTCACTTGATATAGCATCATCAACGATTTCTTTTGCTGCACCCTCATACAAATCTGTTAACTGTTGTTCTCGACTAACTGTCCGCTGACCGGGTCTTGGCGCCTCTCGGGGACTTTCAATATAGACCCAAGCAGGTGCCTGACCATGATGCGCACGTTGAATATCCTTCACAACTTTCATTACTTCACGCAGGGCCTTTTTGTTTTCGGGTGAAGTGTAGAAACCATCGATAATTTCATCTGTTCCCTCAGCGGTTGCCATCTTGCTTGAGTTTGCTTCGGTAATTTGACGCGCTATTTCACTATCGTTTTGAATCTGCATGAAGTTGTCATTTGTGTTCCATAGCCGTTCGATGATAGTCTGGCCTTCTCCGTCACGAAGACCAGCTAACAATTTGCGAGAATGACGACCCCAGCCGCGATAACGTTTATGACTGAGCTTATTGCGTTGATTGTCATTAAGCCAACTAATATCATTTAACTTCTCTCGGAAAATGGCTGCATCTTCAAAAATTGTGGACCATGCAATTATCTGCTCAATATCGCTTTGCTTTGCATTATCGTTAACAGCAGCTGTACCCAAAATATCTTTGTAATCGATATAAGTGCTGAATGAACTATTAAACCATAAAGGATCTGACAAGCCAGTAATTGGTGCATTTTCAGACTCTTCACCATTCGCTATTAAATTTTGTTGAACTTTCTTCACTGTCACAGTCTTATATTGCATAAACAGTTGTTTGAAAAGCCGTTGTTTCTGTTCTCTGCAAATTGGCTTGCCGTTTATCATAATTTTGTTTAATTCATTTAGTACTTCAAATTTTTGATACAACAGACTTTGTTGTGGCAATACATCTTCGCCAATTAAAAATGTATCAGTCGTTTTCATTCGTTGAATAAACGCTTCACCAGACGCGGATCGATCTACTTTTTGATCAAAATTCCATGGTGTAATGGTACCCGGTTCTTTTCGAACCATCCATGCAAATTTACTTTTTTCTGGATCTCCCTTTGTTGGTGTGACCATTGGTCCAACATAATATGGAATCCTAAAACTGACTAATTCATCCAATTTGTATGGCAATGCGCGACGATGACCTTCAACGGGATTGACTTCACCAAGCCATGGGTAATACTTTTTTTGATTTTCAATAATTGCATCTAGTTCTTTTTGGTGCAATTGATGTGGAATGGTTCCGTTAGCCTTTGTTCGCAACTTAGGCATGAACGTTCCAACTGCAATTTCCTGAGCAATTAATTTGGCATTTTCACAAGTCGCTTCATCCTCCGCAGTGAACTTGCTTAATGCCTTATAAAAGTCTTCCTGCGTAAACTGTTTGCTATCTACCCCGTCAATATACTTATCATAAGTCTGACGAATCTGTCGTCCCCGTTTACCATCTGATTGTTCCGCACAATAAGCTTTTAACACTTCTAGATTTTTGCGATGATGTTCATATTTGTGAACCATCCCGTCAGAAAATGACTCAGCTTCTTTGGGAATAATGCCAGCCAACGTAATAACCCCATAAAGATCATTGATCTCGTTAAAAAGACTTTGAATGGTATCATTTTCACCGGAACCGATCGTCTCCGCAAAGTCAGCGTAGTTTTCATACTTAATTTCCCAATCACCATTCTGCGAAACATCTGCAAGAACCCAAAGTTTTGTTTTAAGACCAACCATAGCCTTACTCAATTCGCCAACAAACCGTTTACGTGCAGCGTTAATGTCTTTGTCACTCGCCTTAACAAGTGTTGCCAGAATTACTTTCGTCACTGCTTTTTGACGATCATTTTGGCTCTGAGTATTGTCTAGTAAAGTAGCGGTTATCGACTCAATAGATGCATCATCAGTTGGTAATTTTAACTGCCACAAAGGATTAATTTCGTCAATTTGCTCATTCATCATTTTGAAATTATCTAGCAGTCTTAAATCTCCAACCTTAAAATCTTTGGCACGTCCTTCTTTCAAAAAATGACCACGATACTTAACAATGTGATGCATTGCGATGTATATTTCCCGAATATCAAACTGATGGTCTTCAGTCATCAAAGCCCGACGCAAATGATAAATAGTCGGATACTGATCATAAAATTCCTTATCCGTTCGATCATTAAATAAACCCTTAGCCGTCGAAAATTGTGGGTCTTTAGGTGAAATATTCGAGTATTTGAAACGTAAAAAGAAATCATTATCCTCATTTTCTCCCATACTTTCCTGAAAATGAGTCTCAAATATTTCTCTAAGAAGTCCTAGGCGCCATTTAACCCGCGATAATCGACGTCTTGTCGTCCGAAACCCCCGTCTTTCCGCTGCCGATATTCCAGCATTAAACAGGTACGCTCCAATAACCGTCTTTCCTTTCAATCGGATAAGGTGCCCCTCAGCATCAGTCGCCACGAACCCGACAGAATTTGTACCAATATCTAGGCCAATTCCATATGGTTTTGATTTATCCATCACGTATTCCTCCGCAAACGTTTTCATCGCTGTACAATTACATTTTATTACATTCACTGAACCTTACAATAAGAACTTTTCGCCCAGAACCAATGCATTTACGATCTATTAATATTTTTATCTGTGTATAACTGAATAAAAAGCATCATTGATTGTAAAACACAAATCAATGATGCCAAATTTTGTTGTTTTTACATCGCCGCTACACCCAAACTCCGCGACTCCAGCACCGTCAGCAATGCTGCCACCGTATCCAGCACCGTAAACAACGGTACATCATTTGCGATTGCAGCTTCACGAATCTGGAGACTGTCGCTTTTAGCAGACTCATCTAATCTCGAAGTATTGATCACCATCTGCAGTTTCCCCGCGTGGATGGCGGTTACAGCATTATCGTCAGACTCGGATACCTTACCGAGCACATCAGTTTTGATACCTGCTTGTTCAAGCATTGCTCCGGTTCCACTTGTGGCAACCAGATCATAGCCGAGGTCTGTCAAACGACGGGCAAGTGCCAATGCTTCCTGTTTATCACGATCGGCAACAGTAATCAGCACCCGACCGAACGTTGGCACCTGAATCCCAGCCGCAACGAAAGCTTTGTATAGCGCTTTTTCAAACGTTGGTGCCATCCCCATAACTTCGCCCGTTGACTTCATTTCTGGTCCCAGCAGTGCATCAACATCTGGCAGTTTGGTAAAGGAGAAGATTGGTGCTTTTACCGCAACTTGGCTACTGTTAGGCAACAATCCCGTTTCAAAGCCGAGGTCGGCCAACTTATCGCCCAGCATTACGCGTGCCGCTAGCTGTGCAATTGGCGTATGCGTCACTTTGGCAATGAATGGCACCGTCCGTGACGCACGTGGATTGACCTCGATCACATATGCTTTATTGTCGTGAATTACAAACTGCACGTTCATCATGCCGCACACATTTAAGGATTTAGTCAGATCAATGGCGGCTTTCACCATCGATTGTTTCACGTGCTCACTCAAATGCTGTGGCGGATAAACGGCCATTGAATCGCCGGAATGCACGCCAGCCCGCTCAATATGTTCCATTAATCCCGGAATAACAACGGTGTCACCATCTGAAATGACATCCAATTCTGCTTCAGTGCCCTCTAAGTACGAATCAATCAGTACCGGGTGGTCGTTTGAAACCTGCACCGCTCGAACCATGTAGTCACGCAATTCTGATTCATCGGCGACAATCTCCATCGCTCGGCCACCTAAGACATACGACGGCCGAATCAACACGGGGTAACCGATCTCGCTGGCTGCACTAACCGCACCATTCACCGTTGTCGCCGTCATCCCCACCGGTTGCGGCAATTGCAGTTGCTTGATCACGTCGTCAAACGCCTGTCTATCCTCCGCCCGGTTCATGTCAGTCACGCTGGTACCTAAAACTTTGATGCCATGGTCGGCCAATCCTTGAGTTAAATTGATTGCCGTTTGCCCGCCAAACTGAACCATGACACCCAGCGGTTGTTCTTGTGCCACCACGTTCAAGACGTCTTCCAGCGTTAAGGGTTCAAAGTACAGTTTGTCCGAAATTGAGAAGTCCGTCGAAACCGTTTCTGGATTAGAGTTCATGATAATCGCTTCGTAGCCGGCACGCTGAATTGCCTTAACCGCATGGACAGTGGCGTAATCAAATTCAACTCCTTGCCCAATTCGAATGGGGCCGGAACCCAGCACCAGAACGGACGTCCGGCCACTCTTCACGGCTTCATTGGCACCATCATACGTTGCGTAATAATAAGGTGTTTGCGAATCAAACTCCGCTGCGACAGTGTCAACCATGTTGTAGCTGACGGTAACTTTTTGTTCTTCTCGCCAACTGCGAACTTGGTCAAACGACCAGTGCCATAGTGACGCAATCAGTGCATCACTAATTCCGTTTTGTTTGGCGAGACGTAGCGTGGTTTCATCGCCAATATGGTCAACTAGCAACTGTTCAAGTTCCACGACATGCTGAATTTTGCTTAAGAAAAGCATGTCAATTTTCGTTTTGTTATGAATTGTTTCACGTGACACATTTCGTCGCAATAATTCTGAGACCCTGAACAATCGGTCGTCGCGTGCTGGCATTAAACTCGCTAACAAAAGTGGCGTGGTGACCTGCTCGAAGCGTAACTCTCTTAGGTCTGTAACACCAATTTCTAGCGATCGTACCGCCTTGTTGAGTGCTTCCTCGAAGTTGCGACCAATCGCCATCACTTCGCCAGTTGCCTTCATTTGAGTCCCTAATTGACGGTCAGCTAATGGAAATTTATCAAACGGCCAGCGCGGAATCTTAACCACTACATAGTCCATTGCTGGTTCAAACGCTGCTACAGTTTTGTTCGTCACCGGATTTTTGATTTCATCTAAGTTCAATCCGACCGCAATCTTTGCGGCCATTTTTGCAATGGGGTAACCAGTGGCCTTGGAAGCTAGTGCTGACGAGCGAGACACCCGCGGATTCACTTCAATAATGTCGTAATGATCGCTGTTTGGATCAAGCGCCATCTGAATATTGACGCCACCCTCGATATTAAGAGCGCGAATAATCTTTAGCGCCGAATCACGCATCATTTGATAATCACGGTCAGACAATGTTTGCACCGGGGATACAACAATCGAATCACCGGTGTGAACACCCACAGGATCAACGTTTTCCATAGATGCCACAATGAGTGCTGTGTCCGCATGGTCGCGCATCACTTCAAACTCGATCTCCTTGTAACCCGCAATTGAACGTTCAATAAGAACCTGCGTTACCGGGGATAATTCCAGTCCATTTGCAGCGATTGCCCGCAACTCATCCTCATCATTAGCGATCCCCCCACCAGTGCCACCAAGTGTGTATGCTGGCCGAACGATGACGGGATAACCAATTTGTTTTGCAAACGCCAATGCCGGCGCTAATTCCGTGACCGTTTTCGAAGCAGGTACCGGTTCATTCAGTTTGGCCATAAGTTCTTTAAACTGCTCACGATCCTCGGCTTGCTCGATAGCGGTGAGCTTAGTGCCCAATAATTCGATGTTTAATGCGGCCAAAATACCGTCTTCGTCCAACGCTTTGGCCATGTTCAGACCTGTTTGTCCACCAAGTGTTGGCAGAATTGCTTTCGGCCGTTCCTGGCGAATTATTTGCTTTAAAAACGGTAACGTCAATGGCTCCAAATAGACTTTATCGGCAATCTCCGGATCAGTCATAATCGTCGCCGGATTTGAATTTACCAGTACGACTTCATAGCCCTCTTCGCGCAATGCCATCGTCGCCTGCGTACCGGAATAATCAAATTCAGCGGCTTGACCAATCACGATCGGGCCAGAACCAATGACCATAATTTTATGAATATCTGTCCGTTTAGGCATGTTGAGGGGCTCCTTTCTGCGTCATTAAGTCAACAAAATGGTCAAACAGGTCGTCAGCATCGTGTGGACCAGGCGCTGCATCTGGATGAAATTGAACGGAAAATGCTGACTGGTCCTTCAAACGTAATCCTTCAACGATGTGATCATTTACTTCCTCATGGGTAACCACCAGTGAGGTGCCAACAACTGATGCAGCATCCACCGCGTAACCGTGATTCTGCGAGGTAAAAGCAAGATGGCCTGTTTGTAAATTTTTCACTGCATGATTGAAGCCACGATGACCTTCGTGCATTTTGAATGTTTCGGCACCATTGGCTAGTGCGAATAATTGATGGCCTAGGCAAATACCCATCAATGGAACGCGTGTTTCGAGCGTTCTAATTTGCGTCAGACAAGACGTCATTGTCCGTGGATCGCCAGGTCCGTTTGAGAGCAAAACGCCATCAGGATGCGTGTTCAAAATCGTTTCAGCATCTGTATCTGCCGGGAACACAGTGACATTTATTTGCCGTTTGGCTAATGCACGAAGAATTGAATTTTTCATCCCGAAATCAATTAAGGCAACGTTCAAGCCTGTATTCGGCGCGACGTAAACCGATTTTGTGGTGGCTTGTTCGACTAAGTCCGGTTGTTCAAACGACTTCAACTGTTCAAAAATGTCATCTGATGGTGCATCAACCAGTGCTGCCCTAACTGTTCCGAGTGAGCGAATTTCTTTCGTCAGCGTCCGTGTATCAACGCCGGTTAGCCCTGGTAACCCCATCGCTTTAGCCCATTCTGGTAACGACTGCGTAGCACGCCAATTGGATGGCTGAGTAGCGACTTCGTGAACAATCACCGCACTGGCAGCTGGTTTTAGTGATTCAAAATCGACTGCGTTAATGCCATAATTACCAATTAGCGGATACGTAAACGTCAGTAATTGACCGCGGTAGGACAAATCTGTAAGAGATTCCTGATAACCGGTCATGCCCGTATTGAACACTAACTCACCCATCGCATCACAGTCGGCACCGAAGCCTTCTCCCCAATAAACTGATCCATTTTCTAACACCAGTGCCCGTTTATTCGTTGTCATCATGACCTCCTGTGTTATCAGTTGTTGCGTCATACACAATTTCACCATCGACCATCGTTAATAACGTCATCCCCGTCACTGTCTGGCCGACAAACGGACTGTTAACCGCTTTAGACGCAAACTCATTTGCGTTGATTGTATGTCGATGCGAAATATCAAACATCGCTAAATCAGCTTTCATCCCAACTTTCAGGACAGTTGGCGCATCTAAATCAAATGCCGATGCAGGTGCCTTTACTAACCATTGTTGTAACTGCGCCAAGGTAGCCAAGCCACTCTCAATGAAGTGGGTGTAGAGCAGTGGGAAACACGTTTCCAATCCTGTGATACCAAATGCTGCAGTGCGAAAATCGCCACGTTTGTCCGCCACACTATGTGGTGCATGATCAGTCGCCACCATATCGATCGTGCCATCCAACAAGCCAGCAATAACCGCCTCACGGTCAGCCGGTGTACGTAATGGCGGATTCATCTTTAAGTTTGTTTGCGTAGCAGATTGAATGTCCGTCTCATCCAGCAATAGATGATGTGGTGAAACTTCAGCAGTCACATGCACTCCCATCGTCTTGGCAACCCGGACGAGTTCCACACCAACCTTCGTTGAAAGGTGAGCAACATGATAATGAACGCCCGTTGCTTGCGCTAGCACCAGATCACGCGCCAATTGAGATGTCTCCGCCAGTGGATCTGCACCTGGCAATCCCAACTGGTCTGCCCGTTCGCCCATATTCATCACACTACCATTCATCAACGATTGATCTTCAAGGTGGGCAACGAGTGGCCGGTTAACAGCCTTAGCAGCTTTCATCGCAGCCAACATTGTAGCGGCACTTTGGACCCCCTTGCCATCATTCGTAAAGCCAATGGCCCCAGCCGCTGCCAGCTCTTCGATAGGACTCACCGTCTCAGCCGTCAGATTGGCGGAAATAGCACCGTATTGTTTCACGTGAATCAATCCCGATTCTTCATTACGACGCAGTTGTTGCCGCAATAGTGTGGCCGTTACTGGTACCGGATTTAAGTTCGGCATCGCCAGCACAGTTGTGAAACCACCTCGTGCAGCGGCTCGACTCCCTGTAGCAATCGTTTCTTTATCCTCAAAACCTGGTTCACGGAAATGAACATGAACATCAATTAAGCCGGGCATTAGTACTGTTCCTTGTGCCTCAATAACATGATCGTCATCGTTTGGTTCAAGATCATGGTCCACAATTGCCATTACCTTGTCACCTTGAATCAGAACATTTCGACGGGCCACCGCACCTGTTTCGTCAACAATCGTGGCACCTTTAATTATTAACCGCATGTTTCGCCTCCGTAACACTTGTCAAAATAGCCATCCGTGCAAAGACACCGTTTGCCATTTGCTTAAAAATCCGTGACTTTGGTGATTCAACTAGACTATCCGCAATTTCAACACCGCGGTTCACAGGTGCGGGATGCATAATAATCGCTTGTGGTGCCAGACGTTCATACCGAGCTACCGTAAGACCGTAGGCTTCATGATAAGATGCCGCGTCAAACTGCTCATCGGCTGCTTCTGACAACCGTTCGTGTTGAACTCTGAGCATCATCATCACGTCGATTGCTGACAAATCATCATCAAGCTCAACACGCTGGCCAAACTGATTGAAATCCTCCGGATACCAACTGGCTGGACCGGCAAAGCTGACGCTAACGCCCAACCGTTGCAAGATTTCTGCATTTGAACGTGCAACTCGTGAGTGACTCAAATCGCCAACAATACGAATATGTAACCCTTCGAAATGACCAAACTCTTCGTAGATCGTCATGAGGTCAAGCAAACTTTGTGAAGGATGTTGTCCAGAACCATCACCGGCGTTGATTAAAATCGGCATTAGCCCGGATTCATCATGTAGCAAGGGTTCATACCAGTTTGTTTGTCGATGGCGAACCACGACGGCATCGACACCAATAGCACCTAGGGTTTTAAGGGTGTCCGACAGGCTTTCACCTTTCGCCGTTGAGCTGCTACTTGGATCAACCACAATCTGCGACCAGCCAAGTTTAAGCTCTGCCATTTGAAAACTACTTTTGGTGCGCGTCGAGTTTTCAAAAAACAAATTAGCAACGGTTCTTTTTTGTTCTGGAATCTCTGCGATACCTTGTTTAAACGCTATCGCTTGCTCGATTAACTGCATAACCTCTTCGTTCGTCAACGTGTTCAAATTCGTAAATTGATTCATGTTGCAGCTCCTTCATTTGTTTTTTGGCAAACAAATAGCCCCTGAAAAATTCCGAGAATCTTTCAGGGGCTTCGCTGTGTTTGCTTATAAATGGTCTGCGAGTATTGTCATGCAGTACTGCAACCAAACCGAATTCCTTTTAAGCCTCTCGGACTTAATTAAAGGTTATTTAATTTGGTTTAGTGTAGCACTGTCCTTTTCGTTTGCAAAGAGGAAATTGTGACTTTTACGAACAAATCCGGTCGTTATTGGAATTAACATACGCGATTATAAAAAAGATGATGAGCCAACTTGGTCACATCATCGTGAATTTGAAGTGCTTAATTTGAAACTAACAATCACTACTTAGTGTCGTCTTCGTCCAAAAATGCGTTCACAAAACCTGGAATCTGTTTGAGATAATCCGTTAATGCTGGACGCTTGGCAACAATAATATCACCCATGTTATGCCACGTCACTTGTTTTGCACCAATCGATTCCAACGGGAAGTTCACAATTCTTTCAACAGAACCTTCATAACCCTTGAATAATTCATCGTTGGTTAATTCCGAAGTGGATAATACCATAGCACTATTAACTGCAGTATGTGGCACAGCCTTTTTGCCAACAAAATTAATAATATGGTTGGCCAGAAAGACCTTATCAAAGAAACCTTTCAACATGGCAGGCATACTCAACCACCAGATTGGGAACATCACGATGACCTTATTGGTCTTCTGAATGATGTCGATATATTTAGCCACCATCGGATCCTTAAAGTCACCTTTGCCATAAACGGAAAGGTCGGTGGCACGCATAACGGGATCAAACCCATCCGCGTACAGATCAATAAGCTTGTAATCCTGTTGGCGTGCAGCCAACGTTTGCGTAACTTGTTCTAGTTCAGCATGCGAAAAGCTACCACCCCACGGATGCACGTAAATAATCGTCACTTGTGCCTTATCACTCATAATTGAATTCCTCCTCTAACTGATGTAACCTACACTAAACTGTCACGCTACGTTACAGTCAATTCGAAAGTGCAAATTATTTGGAGAAATTTTATGTTGAAGATTAGTGCGTTTGCTAAGCTTGCCCAAACGACACGGCGAACATTGATTCTATACGATGAACAAAACGTCTTTAAACCAGCTGAGGTTAGCGATGAAGGCTACCGATTCTACAATTATGATCAGCTGTATGAGTTATCCTTCATTCTGACGCTACGCAAACTCGGTCTCTCACTCGATGAGATCAAGCAAATTAGTTCGACCGAGAGTAAGAAATCACCAAACGTTCTACTGACAAACCTGCAGTCTCGCGTTGATGAACAAATTCACGATTTATTAGCGGTCAAACAGTCGTTAGGCAGCAGAATGACGGCTATTAATTCAGAGACACCGATTCACTGTGACGCGCCCTATATTCATGAACATAAAACGCAATCTTTTTGGCAATCGACGACGTTACACGACTGTTCCCGCCAACAAATTGCCGAGGCCTTTGCAGAGTTTTACAAACGGCTGGATCCACTCGTTAGTATTAATGGTAAATGTTCGGGTTTTGTCCTCGATCTGCCAAATGCAAATGCAGCTCAATTCATCAATGCGCCCTTCCGTTTAATTAAAGAAGCGACTACGGATATTAATAACGCGTTCATTACTACGGTCAATCGACCAGCTGGCGATTATCTGGCAATCGATATCGACAATGACGATACCGCTATTTGTAACGGAATCGATTTGATTCATCAATACGCTGTCGCACATAAACTCACGCTCCGTGGCCCACTGTGGCAAATCAACATGGATGAAGATATCCGTTTACCAGAAGCCACCACTGCGGTGCTACGACTGGAATGTTTAATTGCTAATTAAAAATATAAACCAAACCTGTCAACCCCGACCTTTTCCACTCCTGTCGGGGTTATATTTTTATATAAATATATAAGCCAAACCTCATGTTAGACTTAGGCCATCTTGAAAGGTGGTCAGACATATGAAGTATCAACGGTTATCGATATTCATGTTCAGTATTCTACTGGCAAGTCTATTGTTGTTCCTGCCAATGTCCGCACGAGGAGATTCAACCATAATTTATACGGCACTGCCCAAACAATCGGATCACTATTACCACCGTATTTATCCAGATTTAATTCAATATAATCAAACATTTTCTGAGCGATTGGCTAACGCCGACCAACTAACCAGCCTCACCAAAACTAATCAGCGTGGTAAGTTTGCAACCACTCCTTACACATATGACGATATATGGGTCCGTGATGTGGCACCGATTATCACGACAACAATGGTGAAGTTCCGATACTCACCTGCCTATTTGCCCAAAGCCGACAGTAGTTACTTGAATACGAACTTCACCAATTGGCTGAATCAATCACATTTCGACTATCACTCATCTAAGTTGGTCTTAGACGGTGGCAACGTTCAGTGGGACAAAGATAACGCAGTAGTAATTACCAATCGGGTGTTTAAAGATAATCCACACTGGTCACATCATGACATCATCAACGAGCTTAAACACAAGCTTAATGTCAGCAAAGTTGTCATTGTACCTGCGGAGCCGGGCGATACGCTCGCCCACACCGATGGCATGATCAAGTTTCTGACACCAAACACCGCGTTTATAAGTGATTTTGAAGGAGATCGAGCTTTCCAAAACAAATTCAAACAGATTGTTAAAAAGTCACTCCCTCACGTCCGTTTGATTACGCTCAAATCGGCCTATACTGATGCCGGACAATATGACAAAAAAATTGCGTCTGCCCGCGGTTTGTATATCAACATGCTGGAAACGGCACACACGATTTATGTGCCACAGTTCAATTTGGCCAGAGATAAAGAAGCACTCCATGCCATTCAAGCACACACGTCTAAACGCGTCGTCGGCATCCCCATCACCAAGGTTTCTACACTTGGTGGCGCGGTTCATTGCACTACCTGGGATGTGCCAGCGAAGTTTGCACCAAAACCGTAACCGCGTTTCACGTGTAACAATTCAGGTAGTAAAATCATGACGACATAAAAAAGCCAAAAGCATTCACGGATCACGTGAGTGCTTTTGGCCTTCGTGCTTTTAAATGAGCAGCGATTACGTCATTAAAAGCCACTATAAAAAGTTCTTTGAGTTATTTAATAAGCTATCATTCGACCGATAACGATTCAATTGGATCTAATTTAGATGCCTGATGGGCTGGAGCCACTGCTGACAACAGACTAATTATTACACCAGCGAAAATTCCAAAAAAGGCATAACTTACGCTCATCTGAATGATGCTGAAGTGAATGGCAGGGACAGCAAATTGATTAATTAATAGCTGTGCCAACCCCGCAATGACGACTCCAAGTGTCGCACTGAATAATCCAATAAAAAATGCTTCCGACACGAACAAATTGCGTATATCACGTCGGCGAACGCCCAACGCTCTGAGTACACCAATTTCTTTCGTCCTCTCCGAAACACTGATGTACAGGACAACAATAATCATGATGGCTGAGACCAGTAGTGAAATAGCCGCAATGCCTGCTAATACATAAAAAGCTAACGAAATGTACGTATTCACCGTCCCCAACATCGCGCCAACACCGGTAATGGAAAAAGCTAGTTTACCATTAACCTTCATACCCTTAATTTCATTTTGCGCACGTTTCGTTGTTTGGATATTTTTTGTGGAAACAGTCACGAAGTTAGATCGTAACTTTGCCCCATTTTGCTTATACATGTCCTTCAAACTATTGTAGTTAACAGTGTCTTTGCCAAAATTGATAATGCCGGAAACACGCATATTCCGTGTAACTATAATTGGCTGCCCATTATTATCCACAGCAGCGATGCTGAAATTCACTCTTTGACCAACCAACGACTTGTAATTTTTAGCAAATTTTTGAGCGGTTTCTCTTTTTAACAAAATTTCATTTTTTTCGGGTCGAGACCCCGTCTTGATGTCACTAACCTTTTCTGTTTTGTTCCATGTTTGAAATTGTTTAACTTGCTGTGACTTTCCTCTGTATTTCACTTGAACACCACTGTCCCTTTGGTATCCTGGCACGACCCGAGTGACATTATTAACTTTTTGGATTCGATCACGATCTGCTTTAGTCACCTCTAGATCTTGTTCGGAAGTGACATCACCACTAACTTTTTTGGCCACTTGAATTGTGGTCGGGTTAATGTGCGACATAATCTGTTTATTCATATATCCTTTAACGCCATTGCCCAACGCAAGCATTAAGATAACACTGAAAATACCAATAGAGCCGCCAACCACAATTAATAAATTCCTTTTGGTATTGTACCGCAGGTGTTGCAAGCTCATTTTCAGCGTTGAACGAAAACTCAGATGCCTTGTCTTAACCGAAAGTTGTTTACCCTCTTTTCGAAATGAAGGCTTTAATTGACGATCTTCGTCAATCTTTCCATTTTCCATGTGAATTATCCGTGTACCATAGTTTGCAACATCCTGACTGTGCGTGACACAAATAACCAGTTTGCCCTTCTCAGCAATGTCATTCATTAGCTCCAAAATTTCCTGAGTATTTTCTGCATCCAAAGCACCAGTCGGTTCATCTGCAACGATAATATCTGGATCAGATGCTAATGCTCGTGCAATGGCAACACGTTGTTTTTGACCTCCTGAGATTTGGTTTGGATACTTACTGATGTGATTTTCCAACCCCACCTGTTTTAATAATCTTTTTGCCCGTTTAACCTGTTCATAATGGGGCAGGTCAGTCATTTCCAGGCTAATCATGACGTTATCTAACAACGTTAAATGACTAATCAGGTTAAAGCTTTGAAAGATAAAGCCTATTGTTTGACGGCGAAAATTGTCCATGGCTTGTTCATTAGCATCATGCATAGACTTCCCGTTTAGCAAGACATCCCCTTCATATGCGTGGTCTAATCCCCCGATGATGTTCATCAGTGTAGATTTACCACCACCTGACTCGCCCAATATAGAAACAAATTCACCTCGGTCAAATTTAAGATCAATTCCTTTCAAAACAGGAAATGGTTCTTTATTTACATAATAAGTTTTATGGATATTCTTTAATTCTAAGAAGTTCAATACGATGTCCTCATTTTCGTTTGTTTGGCCATCGACTCCAGTTAAACTTGCGATTGGAATCGATAAAATGAATCATTTTACGTTCAACTCTCGACAATCTGCTATTTTTTAAATTGAATTTTCACGTAGTCACGATATAGCGGCAGTGTGTTCATTAATGCATTGTGAGTGCCGCTACCACTGACATGTCCATGTTCAATAAAATAGATTTTATCGGCGTCGACGATGGTGCTTAATCGATGAGCAATAATGAAAGTTGTCCGACCATGCATTAATTCTCCAAGGGCTTTTTGGACCATCGCTTCTGATTCAGAATCTAAGCTGGCCGTTGCCTCATCTAACATCAAAATCTTTGGATCGCGAAGAAATGCTCTGGCAATAGCCAAACGTTGTCGTTGACCGCCACTGACTTTCACACCGCGTTCACCAACTTGTGTATCTAATCCGCTTGGCATATCGCGTACAAATTGATCGGCGTACGCCAACTGCAAAACATGCCACAATTCATCGTCTGAATATTTTTGACTAGCACCATAAGTCAAGTTGTGCCGAATCGTTCCAGCCATAATGGCAGAGTCTTGACTGACATAACCGATTTGTGAACGCCAATCTTTCAGACTAATGTCCGTAATACTTTTGCCACCGATAGTAACTTGGCCATTTGTAGGTTGATAGTAGCGTTCGAGAATTCCAAAAATAGTTGATTTACCGCCACCCGATGGGCCAGCAAATGCCACAACACTGTTAGGTTTTGCCTCAAAATTAACGTCGTGAAGAACCATTTGTTTGTCATCGGCGTACGCAAAGTCGACATGGCTCATTACCAATGTTTGGTCAGTAACAGATTGCGGTTTGCCAATTCGAAAGTTTTCTTCTGGCTCTTCAAGCAAGGCCCGAACTCGCTGAGTAGAACCACTTGTCTTTGATAGAGAAGTGAAAAATTGGCCCAGACTCTCAATCGGATCCATGATTTGGTACAAATACATCATGAGTGACAACATCGTTCCCAAGCTCATGGTGCCATCTGAAACACGCGCTGCAGCATATGCCAGTAATCCAACTAGAAGTGCCAGTGTTACTGCAGACATAATAGGATTAGCCATTGCGTCATAAACGGCTTCACGTAAACCAATGTGATATAGATTATCGATTTGTTCAAATCCCGTCCTTGTTTCGTATTCTTCTGCGTTAGAAGACTTAACTAGCCGGATTTCACTCAGTGTTTCGCCAGTCGTTCCATTAAAATGGGCCAACGCGTCTTGTCGTTGACGGCCAATTTTACTGGTCTGATTCATGATTGGTAACATAAAAAGCATCAGTAGTGGAATGGCAACAAACATAATGACGGTCATTTTCCAGTCCATGAGGACCATGATTACTAAAGCCCCTACCAGTTGCAGTAGTGACGTGGCCATCTGCGGAAATGAATTGGCAAGTAGGTCTTTAATTTGTGTCGAGTCATTGACCAATCGTGAAGTCATTTCTCCAGTTTTCACACTATCGAAATAACTTACTGGTAAACGTACGAGCTTCTTCCACAATCTTTCGCGTAGCCTAGCAACGACATTCTCCCCAAAAATACCTAATAATGCCCCTGAAGTTGCACTAATCAATGCGCTGAGCAGAAATAAGATAACAACTGTTGCTAACAACTGTGTATTTAAGCTATGTTTCAAATCATTTATCAAACCTTGAGCTAGCTTAGGAACTGCTAGTTGTGCGCTTGTCGCAATCAGCCCTAAAAAGAGTCCAAGCCAGAGTTGCCAATACTTCGGTTGAGTATTTCGAATTAACTGTAGAAAGCCGGTAAAGTCGAATCTTTTCCGTGACCGATCAACTTTTGCGATTTTCGATCTATCAGTCCTTAATTCCATGATGTTTTCTCCAATGATTACTTAATTTTTCTTTTACACTCAGTTTCCTTGACCTAAGTGTGGTCTTAGTCCAAATCTCCATTAGTCAGTTGGTGTCGCCTCACCTGACTAATGGAAATTAATTAATCTCAAAATGTGCTTAATGTTCGTATTTCGCACTATTTCCATCCCACTAGACGTACAACTAAATAAGCTTACGTGAATCATAAGTTTTTTAGTGTTTAAAGACTCTTCTTAAAGCAAACCCTCAAGGCCGAATGTCATTCAACCTTGAGGGTTTGTGCTTCATTGAAACGCTTTTTTATTTTTGAGCAAATTCGTTTAAAACTTCAACACCTGTATTTCCATCATAGAATTCGCTATGACCTTGCTGATTGATCTCAACAATGGGTTCTTCCTTATTAAATCGAGGCGCAATTTTTTCATCAAACCAGGATTGAACGGCTGTAACATCATCTGTTTGTTCACTTCTATGTTTCAGCAGCTCTTTTGGCCGTCGCCAAATTTCAACCTTGAGTGCATGCTTTTCAAGAAACGCTTCATCGTTAATAAAAGCCCGTATCTGATCAAGATTTGTCAGTAATTGATTAATGCGCCGGCGTTCGGTTATAAGATCGGATAGTTCGTCGAGCTCTGCATCACTTGCATAAGTTCGAATAAATGTCTTAGCGGAATTACGATAGGATGCGACCTTTAGCCGTTTTTTATTCTTCTCGTTGTACCTTTTTTGTGCCCGTTTTTGAGCTTCTGTCACTGCCATATTGAAACATCCTTTGCTTTTTTAAATTAGAGTGCCTTCACTAATAACTCAGTTACACTATAAATACCACAAATAATTAGTGTACGCGACCCAAAATCAAACAGTCGATCAGGTTAATTCCGGTATATCAGTCAACGACTAAAGTTAATGCTGCCCAAAAACACGAGGGTGCACTGACATTGTTACGAAGCTTTCACAATTACTTTTTGTTAATCACCTTTTTGTCTTTTGGCGCATCCATTGATAACCACGCGACACCAGAGATCACACCAATAATTAAAGCTAGTTCTCCAATGTTTGATAGCTGGTCCGGCTGATTTCCATAAATCAAGTAGATAGCAGCACTCAATACAATCCAACTGATACCGGCATACATAGCAATTTTAATAGCGTTTTTCATAATTTTTCCCCTTAAATGACAAGCCATGCAACAACAGCAATGGCAGTGTATAGTCCAGCAAGTTTAGTAATGTTCATTCGTTGATCCGGTTTCGCACCATAGCGTGCGTAAATAAAAATAACCGATAGAATCCAAACAATAAGTGTAATTCCTCCAATAATTAAAGCAGTGTTCATAAATAAATCTCCTTTTTCATCATGTAGCATTTTATATAACATGTTATATATAAAACAACGTTTTTGAATATAAAACATGTTATATATATTGTCAACTTTTTATTTGTTTTTTTGAACTAACATCTTGTCGTCTGGTGCGTCAATTGATAGCCACGCTATGCTTGAAATCGCACCGATAATTAGGGCTAGTTCACCAATATTTGATAGCTGGTCTGGTTTATTCCCATAAATTAAATAGATGGCAGCACTCAGTGTAGCCCAACTAATACCAGCATATTTACCAAGTTTAATCGCGTTTTTCATATTCTTTTCTCCTTAAATAATCAGCCATGCAGCAGTTGCAATGGCAGTATATAGTCCAGCAAGTTTAGTAATATTCATTCGTTGATCTGGTTTTGCACCATAATGCACGTAGATAAATATTGAAGATATAATCCAAAGGATGAGAGTGCCTCCTCCGATAATTACAGCAGTATTCATAAATAGATCTCCTTTGTTTTAATGTGGTTTGGTTTGTATATAACATGTTATATATCTGACAACGTGATGACTATATAACATGTTATATATGCTGTCAATTCTTTTTTTGAACTTTTTTCTTTTTTGATTCCAGATAACATATTTTCCGGACAGGTAAATATGTCATTGAAGGCTACGCGGTGGGACGTTTGATACCTAGCTTTTTCTGATCTTAATAAGGGCTACATATTTCTAAGCTCCCCAAGTTTTACCGACTTTTAGTGACTTGCTGTCTAGTATTCATATTTGTGCAAAAAAGCACGAGCCAACCGGCCCGTGCTTTTTGATGGAATTATGCAAAATCGACTAGTTTAAATACGTCTCGCCGCAAGTCAGATCGGTACTTCATAATTATCAACCCGTTAAAAACAATCATCATTACACTCAAAACAAGTACATCCGTTGCAATACTGCCATTGAGCGAAATTGACTGTCGCAACCCGTCGATGAGATAAGTCATCGGAAGATACGGATTGATAACTCGAGCGTAACCACTTGTCAGTTCGACCGGATACACACCTGCCGAAGCAGACAGTTGGAGCACCAAGATAATTGTGATCAACCAGGTACCGAAACCGCCAAGCACAATTCGCAAACAAAATATCAATGACAAGAAAGTCAGCGAACCTAACAACAGCATACTTGCCAATTTAATCTGGGAAGTCGGCATTAAGTGATTACCCCAAGTCAACGCCAATAAGAGTAAACCACTTTGTACAACACCAAGTGCGCCGATAACTGAAAATTTTGACAGCCACCAAGCAACAGCAGACTTAGGCCTTGACTTTGGTAAATAGGCATCGAACATAGTTCCTAAACCAATGCCGCCGACAAACAGTCCGATGGCAATAAAGAATGGTGCCATGCCTGTTCCGTTGTTTGGCACTTTCGCCACGTCTGTTGTGTCAGCAACCACTGGCGAGGCAATGTCATCGGCTGTCCGACGTTGCTCATGCAATTGCTGTAGTTGGTGAGTGCTACCTGCAAGACTAGTGGTAAGTCGCGTACTTCCTAGAGTGAGCGCCGAACTACCATCATGGAGCTTTGCTAGGGCAGCATTCATTTTACCCACACCACCAACGATCTCTGGTGACGCTACGTTAGCAGCTTGCAATCCCCGCTGCAAGCTAGTTGTTCCCGTCCCAACTTGCTGAATGCCGTTAGTTAGACTGGTCAATCCAGTCGTCACCTGATTACTGCCCTTAGCTGCATTCGCCATCCCCACTTGTACGTGTTCAATTGTCGTCAGCAACACACTGACGTACATCGTACTGACTTGGTTTGAAACCTTCGATTGAATCGCCGTTGCCGCCCCTGCGGTCATTTTGGAAACAACAAAGTTACGGCCAGAATTGACTGTGTAGCGGATATGCAAACGTTGTGGTGAACTTGTTAATAATGTTGTCGCGTCACTAGAAAACCGTTTGGGAATCGTCACGACCATGTAGTATTTACCGTTCCGAATCCCTGCGGCAGCCGTCTTAGCCGTTGTCACATGATAATCAAGTGAATCCGAACGACGTAGTTTAGTTGTTAATTGTTTACCAATCGCAATCCGTTTGCCAGAATAGTTTTGCGGCTGATCCTGATTCACAATTGCAACGGGAATCCGGTCCATTTTTCCGTAAGCATCCCACATCGACGATAGGTATAAAAGGCAATAAATCGCCGGGATCAATGCAATTAAAATTAATCCAATGAGCATCCTGCGGCTATGCCATAATTGCTGCCATTCTTTTTTAATCATCTCTCTTAAACTCTCCTTCAACTGAAGTTCGTAACTCATTTCGGTTGTCGATGTTAAGTGAGAAAAGAAGGCCAATCAATGTGCAAGATAGCCGAAAGTGTCAATTTAGCACGGGGTTGATTAATCACTCAAATGGCATAAATACCTGCTATGCCGGCGTTATGGGCCGGTTCATATCTTCAAGTGACAACGCCAAATGAACACTTTTTACCCAAATGCTCATTGTGTGTGCTCGCTGCGCGTCCCTATACTAAAAATAAGTTGCGACCAAGACTAAATGGTAGCAACTTATTGATTGTTATCCTGAACAAGTAACGTTAAATCGACCGGCGATAACGTTCGACTATTCATGAAAATGGCAAAAATCTCACGGGGCGATTCCGGCTGTGCCTTTTGAAACCACTGTGTAATGATGCCGGAAACATTCTGTACAAGAATGGCTTGCGCGTAATCTAGTGGGATATCTTTACCATTCGGACTCGAAACAGATGCGACTGTCTCACGGGCAACCTCGGCAGTAATAAACGCCGTCATTTTCCGCATTACATCTGACTCCGGAATTCGGTACAGCGTTTGCACCATCTGTTTGTGCCGATTGAGGTAAACAAACATGTGATAAAAGACATTATCCTCAACCCGACTGCCAACTTCCCAAGAAGTCTTCGCATAGGTATCAAATATTTGCGCAATTCCCGTTACCAATTGATCTTCATAGGCGTCCAGCATGGCATATTTGTCCACGTAGTGCAGATAAAAAGTCCCTCGACTAACGTGTGCAGTCGTGGCAATGTCACGGACTGTCATTTTCCGAAAACTCTTGGCGGCCACTAGCTTAATAAAGGCCTTTCTGAGTGCCGATTCTGTATTAGTTTCCTTAGTGCTCTCCGTCATGCCAACGCCCTCTTTCTGATGCATCCTAATATGTTTATTTTACTCATTTTTGCGAATAAAACCCAGAGGAGCCCTATGTCAAAAGAAGTCGCGGTCTCACAGAAGTTACAAACGAATAGTAAACGCAAAATGGCCATTGCCAAACGGCTAATTTACCTCAATATGAGCGTTTACCTGTTAATGTCAATTGGCGAACTGATTGTCGGCCACTTTAGCCACGCAATGATCTTAGTCGCAGATGGTAAAAATAACGTTACTGGCGTCATGTCATCTATTTTGCTGTTGGTTGGTTTGCACTTTTCAAGTTTGCCAAGAGACACCATGCACCAGGAAGGTCATTGGCAGTATGAAACTATCGCAGTATTCTTAACTGGCATTATTATGGACTTAGTCGGTCTCAACTGCTTGTGGTCTGCAGGTCGAAGCATCGCCGCCATTATCATCGGTCGAGCAAGCCAAATTCGTATTATTGCCGCCTACGCCGCAGCGATTTCAGGAACTTTAATGCTCGTCATCAGTCACATTAACCACCTCATTGGTGTTCGTGCACATGATAGCTCACTCATCGCCTCAGCACGTGATTCGCTCAGTGACGCACTCACATCTTACGGGACCATGCTGGCAATCTTACTTGCTTACTGGCTACGTATCAACTGGTTTGATGGCCTGTCAACATTCATATTAGGCCTTTACATCATCATTAATGGCAACCAAATTCTCAGTACCAGTGCCGAAAAATTGTCTAATGGATTCAATCCCAAATTGCGAAGCCAAATTTGGCACTTCATTGATCAGTTCGACGACGTTATTCACACAGATTATGTCAATGGTAGATTCACAGGTGACAACATTATCATCGAAGCTGAAATCATGGTCGATAATCGCCTCACAACAGCGGATAGTTACCGCCTTTGCAAAGCAATTGAAGGGGAAATTCAAACGCACTTGCCAGTTTTATATTGTTGTATTCAAGTTCGCCCCAACGCTCTTGAATCAAAAAAATAACGCGTCACCCAAAAATTTGAATGGGTTACACGTTATTTTTTGACCTAAATAGCATCATTCCGTAGTGACAATCACTTGTCCTGGTTGAGGATTGGCCATGACGTAATCTTGTGCGGCAGCAATTTCCGACAGTTTAAACGTTTTGGAAATAGGAATACTGAGGTGATTACGTTTGATTAAATCGAAAATTTCATCAAATAATGCCTGACTCGGTTCGCCACCGTCAAACACAGACAAATATGCACCACCTAATGTGAAGGGGTCAAACTCTTTAAAGACCCATTCACCAGCTAACAAACCAATCATACAGCAGACACCACCACGTTTGACGTGTTCAATTGAGTTTTGACAACTGACCGTGCCCACCATATCAACAATGCCATCATACTTTTCGCTTGTTTGCAGTTGATTATCCTTATCAAGGACCACATGGTCGGCTCCTTGATCCAGTAACAATTGCTTTCGTTCTGGCTTCCTTGTGGTTGCCGAAACTTCAATTCCAAGTGACTTTGCCAGTCCAATCATTGCCATGCCAACAGCCGTAGTCCCGCCCCGAACCAGCAGTGATTGACCCTTTTTCACACGCGTCATTTTCATAGCACCAAATGCTGTGTAAAAGTTTTCCGGGTACTGTGCCAGTGTTTGCCAGTCAACATCGTAATCAACTGCAAACAATAAATCATCTGGAACCAATGCGTACTCTTGATAACTGCCATCAAATTCACGACCAAAACCACCATTGATAACAAGAACACGTTGCCCCTTAGTAAATCTTGAGTTTGTCGCTGGCTCAGACACTTCCCCAACAGCCTCGACGCCGATAACTCGTGGAAACTTTACCGACGGAGAACCACCAGCCCGCGTCAATACTTCGTAGCGATGAATCCCAAAAGCCTTGATGTGAATTACGGTGTGCGTAGCATCCGCCTTAGGAATTGGCCGTTCCTCAATTTTTAAGACACTTGAATCCCCTGGCTCATTAATAACAACTGAACGCATCTTAACTCCTCCATTCGATTTGTTTAATGTTCACTTCTACTGTAAGCCTTTTCTTGATTTAAGGAAAATAAATTTATATTGACAATGTTACTATTAACAATTATAGTATCAAACGTTCGAACAATACTATAATTGTTAATATGAAAGTGACATTGAATATGAAAAATAAAAATATGCTACTAATCCTAACCATGTGTATCGGAACATTCTTATGCATGTTGGATACAACGGTAATGAACATTGCGCTCCCAGCAATTCAGACTAGCATGAACGTGCCTTTAGATCGCTTATCTTGGGCGCTTAACATTTACACAATTACGTTTGCCGTGCTCACAATTCCACTAGCACGGATTGCCGACATTTTCGGGCGCAACAAAGTTTATCTGATTGGGTTGTTGACGTTTGCGATTGGTTCATTTGTTTCCGGAGACGCCAACGTTCCCGCAACATTGATCATTGGTCGTGGTATCCAAAGTATTGGTGCTGCCATCATTTTCCCAACTAGTATGACCATCGCCATTGCATCAACTTCTCAGTCCAAACGTAAAACGGCACTGCTTACCATTGGCCTCACACAAGGACTGGCATCAACTTTAGGACCAACCATTGGCGGTGTTGTAACAGAGTTTCTTGGCTGGCGTTGGGTCTTCTACATTAACCTGCCGTTATTACTTATTGCCTTTATCGGCGTGACATTGCAGTTACCACTGCGACACGAGTCACGAACCAACGCTAAAATCGACTTTGGCGGCATGTTTCTCTTAATGATCACGTTATTCTCATTGACACTATCACTCACGCAAGGCACTGACTGGGGGTGGACAAGCGCTCGTATTTTATCTCTTGCCGGGCTAACCATAATTGCTTTTGTCGCCTTCATTTTCCTAGAATCGCGTGTCAAATCACCTATGGTTCGTCTGGATCTCTTCGCAGATCGGCAGTTTTCCGGCGCGTCCCTGACCGTTATCTTGGCCGGTCTACTGTTAGTGTCAGTCATGGTAATCATGCCGACATTTTTCACACAGGTTCAGGGGAAAACAGAGCTAGTGGCCGCATTACTCATCACGCCGGCTTCATTTATGATTTTTGTTATGTCGCCCATCGCCGGTACCTTGATTGAACATTATGGCCCCCGTTTGATTATTGGCTTTGGCTTCCTTTCTATGGCGATTGGTTATGGCATCCTTGGCTTTATGAACCCAGACCACTACTGGCAAACATTGATCGGGCTCATGCTGCTCGGCGCTGGTTATGGTGTGATTATCGGCCCAATCACCGTCTTAGCCGCGTCCGACTTTGAAGGTGAAAAGCTAACTGCGTCTCAATCAGTGATGGGCGTTCTGCGTCAAATTGGCAATGTTCTCGCTGTCGCCATCTTCGTCTCACTGCTTACTAGTAACATCAGCACGGCCAAAACAACCGCCTGGCATGACGCGCAAACCCGAATTGAGCAAACCTCCCTCTCTCAAACGACCAAGCAGAAAATGCTAAGTGCCACTCATCAACGTTTCATAGGCACAGGAGCCAAGACCTCAACTCACCAGAACAATGGTATCAGCAAGCACCAACAGGCACAGATTATTGCCCGGGAAACAAAACTTGCGACCCAAAGAGCGCACGTTAATCAGCTTCCTGCTCAACAACAAGTTATTGTACGTAAACAAATTCAAGAACGGGTAACACAGAAGGTTGTCGCTATTGTGAAAAAGGATAATTACGAAATCAAAAGCACTGGTGACGGTATTGCTAAGCACACTAAATCAATGATATCGCAGGCCTTCCTGGTCTTATATCGACACGCCTTTCCGTTTGCAATTAGCTTCATTTTCGTAGCGCTCTTATTTTACCGGCGCAAAGATTACTTGGCGATTATCAAGCACGATGTTAAAATTGCGCGATAAAAAAGCGGTTCTTGAAGATTCTATGATAACCTGTACTTAATCACTAAAGGAGTTAATAGACCATGAAAAGTCGGCAAATCGTCCTCGGTATTTTAAAAAGCGGTCCTCAAACAGGTTATGACATCACCCAACTGTTTCAAACAAGTTTTGCATTCTTCTTTGATAGCTCGGCCGGAATGGTCTATCCTGCGCTACGAAAACTCGAAAAAGACGGAATGGTCACTAAGGAAATTGTCCCCCAGCAGGGTAAACCTGATAAAAACGTTTTCTCGATTACGCCAGCAGGTGAAGCGGAATTTGCCGAGTACCTTCATTCGCCCGTAGAAGCAGAAAGCGTCAAATCCGATTTTTTGGCACGGTTAATGTTTGGCGAATTTGTCGATCCAGAACGAATCGTACAAATCGTTAAGGATGAAATCCAGCAGGAATCGGAAGAAATTGAGCAACTTCAACAGCGACTTAGCGACTATCTACCATCACATAATCGGTGCATGTCGACCGGGCAAAAATTAGCCTTTGCATACGGCATTAATTCGAGCAAAACAGAAATCGCCTTTTTGAAACAATGGTTGCAGGAACATCCAGATGGTAAGTAAAGTTCTCGTCTTTACGCACAAAACTGAATAAGCAAATAGGCTGGCGAAGATTAATTTCCTCGTCAGCCTATTTGTTTAGTCAAGCATTGTTAAGCCTAGTTTATTTTTCAGCAATTAATAACCCGACTTGCTTGGGAATATCGATCGCACCATTACGCAGTCTTAACGTTTCAAAATAAACGGTCAGCTCTTGCAGTAACTTATCATCAATCCCATCATCTGCCATGTTAGTCGACTGGATCCACGCAATTAAATCTTGTGTCTTGGTAATATGCAGACTATCGGGATAGTCCCGTCGATGAACTTGACTAAAAGCCCTGTCTAACTGTGGCACGCCATTTTGCAAATTAAAACTTAACTGCTCGGCAAACGCCATGTTCGTCGGTTGAATTGATTGAATCGCTTCGTGCAGATAATGTTCCATCCCCTGATTGCCATTGACCGCGGTATAAAAGGTGCCGTGTGGTTTCAATACCCTAGCAATCTCACGAATAGCCAGTGCAATATCAGGCACAGTGTGCAACGTGTGATTTGCGATAACAATATCAAATGATTCATCAGAAAAAGGAATTGATTGTGCGTCAATTTTCATACAGTTGACTCGTTGGTCGTTTCCAAACTGGTTTGTCACTAAATCGATCATCCCCTGTGAATAGTCAGACAGCGTTAACGCAACCGTTGAAGGCAGTTGCCCCAAATATCCTTGCCACAAGCTACCATTGCCACAGCCTAACTCTAAGATGCGATCACCTGAGTGAATGGTCATTTGGTGACGCAGCCATGGCATTAGTCCCTGCTTATTTGTGCTATATTGCTGATGCAGGCGTTGTCGAATTGATAAGTTATTATCCGTTTGATACTGTGCATTGTCTTCTGACTGCTGGATTGTCATGTAGGCACTCTCCCAAATTAACGAATAATAGCATACCCATAACCTTATATTCGCTTTTAATAGTCTAACTATCACCTTTTGGTAAGCTGCCTGCAAGACAATAATTTCTTTTGCTTCAAAACAAAGTTAACGATTATTTCTTATCTTCCGGCTTGTTGCTGAGCATGACGGCCATCGTGTCCATGTAATCATACCAGTGAACAATTTTACGATTTTTAAGAATTGCGATGGAACAAAAATTGTTGTCATATTTCTTACCTGTACTGGGTACCACGCCGTGAACAGCATATTCTAAAATCACCGCGTGTTTGTCAGCATCCTTGTAAACTCGCAAACCATCCGCACTATCCAACACCGCTGAATAACCTGCAAACCAATCCATATAGGCCTGACGCCCCTCAATTTTGTTGGTAAAACCAGGAATATTGTACATGAATTCAAAAACAGCATTTTCATCAACGGCTTCCCAGTAATTATCTGTGTCTACCTCACCCTTTAGACCTTCCATGACAATATTGAAAAATGCCTCGGTACCTGGTTTATATGCAAATTGTTCACTACTCATAACTAATTCCTCCTAAATTTTCGTGTGTCATAAATAATCAGCTGGCTTAGTGTCAAACGCACGCTGCCTTACTGATTGAATTCAGCTTACCAGCATAAACCTGACAATAGACTGTCATGTTTTCCAAAAAAAGAGCAAACTTAATTGAGCAAGTTTACTTTTATTCGTCTCCGTTATCGCAGTCAATTTAACGCAGATTAATAACGCCTATCCTCTATAGAAAGGCCCAATCCCATGAAGTCCAATCGATTATTCCAAATGATTTATCTACTAATGAACCATAATAAAGTCGCTGCGCCGGCTCTAGCTGAGCAACTAGGTGTTTCGGTCAGAACCGTATACCGATATGTCGATGACTTGTCGGCCGCCGGTGTCCCCATCTATGTTCTACAAGGTCGCAATGGTGGTATTGCCCTCCTGCCGGAATATAAAATCGACAATACAATCGTTAATAAGCAGGAACAAACGACCATTTTAGCTGCCTTGAATGGCTTAAAAAACCTCGGCGTCGACAACAATGAAACGGTCGAAAAGTTATCGGCCCTGTTTCATCAACAGCCCGTTGCCTGGATCACGATCGACCCATCGACATGGTCTGACTCACGTAACCAAAAGAGCACACTAGCTAAGCTTCGCGATGCGATTATTCATTCTCGACTAATTACGTTTAATTATTTAAGCGCTAAAAATGAATATTTGCCCCGTGAAGTGTTTCCCTACCAAGTCATTTTTAAAGATAAAGCATGGTATCTAAGGGGATACTCAGTAGAGCGTCGAGCAGACCGATTATTTAAACTGTCACGAATTGATCATCTACGCGTGACGAACAAACAATCGTTGGCAGATGGCAAACAACCGTGGTTGACTAACCATTCTGTTCAACAGTCTAGCGCATCCAACCGTATCGACATTCAGTTGCACGCGGATGCAGTCTTGAAGTACCGCTTGTTTGAAGCCTTTCCAACAAATCAAATTGTTCAACAATCAAACGGTGACTATCTGGTTAACACAAAGATGAATGACGATGACTGGTTAATTACTTACTTGTTGTCTTTTGGATCACACTTAACCGTGGTACAACCAAGCTCACTACGGCAGCGAATGAAAGATGAAATTCAGAAATGTTTGGTTCATTATTAAAGCCTGACAAAGGGTGTCATGTTTTGTACTGTATGATAATCAGAATATAATCAACTTTTTATGGAGGACGAACCATGGCAGATGCTCTAAAGGATGTATATTCAACACCTTTCTTAACCCAGCTAGGCACAGCGATTACACAACACTATTCAACATTTGATGTTCCGACATTTATTCGAGACACGGTTGATGAGCAATGGCCGGCACTCAAGTTAATGGAACGTCGCGACCAAATCACACGGGCGCTGCATCATCAGTTGCCAAGCGACTTTACAGAGGCTGCCGGTATTCTGTGTGATATTAGTACAACTATTACCGGCCTTGCCGCACTATGTCTGCCAAACTACGTGGCGCTTTATGGCCGCAACAATTGGCAAACCTCCATGAGCACACTGGGCGTTCTGACCGAAACATCCTCGGCAGAATTTGCCATCCGTCCCTTTCTAGTCGACTCACCAGAACAAACAATTCAGCAAATGGTCACTTGGTCTCAGAGTCAAAATGAAGATCAGCGTCGCCTTGCTAGCGAAGGCATTCGGCCACGTCTGCCCTGGGGGATTCGTCTCAAACAGTTTGTGGAAGATCCAACACCAATTTTCCCGATTCTGGAAAATTTAGTTCACGATCAAAGCACGTACGTTCAAAAAAGTGTCGCTAATAACCTAAACGACATTAGTAAAGATCATCCCCAGTTGGTCATCGATTTCTGTAAGACACACTGGCATGACTCCCAAACGACGGACTGGATTATTAACCGAGCCCTGCGAACACTGTTTAAGGCGGGAAATCCGGATGTATTGACACTACTAGGCTACAGCCAACGTGATGCATCATTACTGACAAACATCTCGTTAACAACATCTTCACCGACCATTTTCCTAAATCAAAATTCTGACTTTAGTTATCAGCTCTCGAATTCAACAAAGAGCGATTTACCACTTTATCTCGGTTACCGCGTACACTATGTTAAGAAGAACCAGCAAACATCTGCCAAGAATTTCTTTATCAAACGTGTCAACTTAAAATCACAACAAGCGATAAACGGGCATTTCTCAATAAAGTGGAAGCAGCTTACCACCCGCACGTTATATGCTGGGGTGCATCACATTGAGCTATTGGTCAATACAGTGCCAGTCGCCGACACAAATGTTGATTTAACAATTTCCTAGTTAACTAATTTTTTATGTCAATAACAGCTTGATGTAACTATAAAGTCCTACCTCTTCCGCGAAATACTCTTTACACTTGGGTCATAGGAGAAATTGAGGGGGCGAAGCGTATGAAAATCAGTTAACAAATCAAGCAACAACGTGAACAACGACATTGGTCACAAGCTGATCTGGCTAAACGTTTGAATATTTCGCGTGAATCTATTTCGAAATGGGAAAGTGACACTGCGTTACCAAGTTTCACGAATGTCATTAAGCTCGGTGAACTTTTTGATTTATCATTAGATGATTTAATTAAGGGCGACGACAAGCTGATTCACAACTTTGAGTCACACGAGCCAGAACCGTTATCAAGACTAAGCAAATTTGTTCTTAGTGTGACAGGCCTATCAATTGTTGGGTACTTGATCGGCTTGGCACTGCACATGTCTGCTAGTAACCTTCGTGATTGGTTAGAATTACCTTTCATTGTGACATTGATTTGGCTCCTTTGTACAATCAACTGGACACAAATGAACCGAATCTTGTCAAAGAAAACGTTAATAATCGGCGGACTCTGTTTAACATTTCTGCTTATTCCGAGCATAACGCAGTCTATTCATGATATGATTTCAGGAATGTGGGCTGGTATCATGCAAAGTGAAAAAGATGGTTATCTAGGCGTAATCCTTCTTTTTAAATCAATTTTCTTCAAATAGAATTCAAAAAATCGATCAATTTTCTCAAATTGGTCGATTTTTTATTTCCCAGGAAATATCTTTAACTACAGCTCATGCTGATACTTAATCGTGCTCTGCCCATTCGCTAACGAAACAACCTGCAGTTGATCCGGAATTTGTTCCTGCATTTCTGTCACGTGGCTGATAATACCAATCATCCGATTATTGCCTTCAATGGTCTGTAAAGCTTCCATCGCCATCTGCAAAGCCTCGCCATCCAGTGAACCAAAGCCTTCATCCACAAAGAGTGCTTCAATTGTGATTCCGCCCGCTTCGCTTTGAATGACTTCACCTAGCGCTAAGGCCAGTGACAATGCTGCGATAAAGCTTTCCCCACCAGACAAGGTATGCACACTACGGACTTTACCAGCTTGATCATCGAATACATTGATCTCTAACCCAGTATCTGTGGCCCGCGAACCAGCCGACGTATCCAAACGGAATTGATAGCGTCTATTCGTCAGTACGGCCAGTCGCACATTGGCCACTGTCAGCACTTTTTGAAGATAAGTTTGTAAAATATACCGTTCCAAACTCAGATGCATATCGCTTCTACCAGTAGCAGTGTCAGCTAACTCAGCCATTTCGGCCAATTGCTGTTGTGCTTCACGGCTTTCATCCATTAACGTCTTCATCTTGGTCGCCACATCTTCATTACTTTGAACCACCTGTTGAAAGTCATAGAATGCTTGCTGGGCAGTCCGTTGCTTTTCAGTCTGTACTTCACGGGCTTTGACAGTTTCTTCCACATTTGGCTTGGTTTGGTCACCAATTTGTTTCGTCAGTGTCTCAACTTGCGCAGTAGCACGACTTTTATCTGTTAAGAAACGTTGATGAACTTTTCTTTGCTCATCAAGTTCATCAACTTCATTTGCCAATTGATTGAACGCTGCCAGTTCCACAACGGGACGCCGTTTATTTAATGCCTCATCAAATGTCTGCTGGGCGGCCGTGGCAGTCTTGTGCTGTTCAGCTTGAGTCTGAGTCAGACTCGTTACCTGAGTTTGTAATTGTGTAACGTTCTGTTGTGCCTTATTTTGGTCATCCTGTTGTTTGGTCGTCTGCTCTATATAAGCCTGACTCGCCTGTTCAACTTGCTTAATATGCGCATCTAAGGAAGCTAAATCTTTGAATTGGTCTGGAAGATCATGACGGCGATCTTCGAGTTGTGCTGTCACGGTAGCTAATTCCGTTTGCACATGTTGTACCTGTTTATTAGCCTCATCACGCTGAGCGGTCAACGTTTCTAATTGAGGTTTGACGACGGCTAATTGCTGCTGGAGTCGAGTACGGTGCTCCAAAGCATCGCTCAGTTGCTGAACTGTATTGGCCAGTTGTTGCTTAAATTGTGATAACGCGGTGCGTGCATTATCGGTAGCCACTGACTGATCCGTTAACTGCGCAATACGTTTAGCCCAATTTGACTCGTTTTCCTTATAAACAGACTGATCTTTTTCTTGCCCTGCCTTCAATTCATTGAGTTGTCCCGTAACATTAGCAACGCGCTGATTTAGGTCTTGTCGCTGTTTATCCGCTTCCTTCAGTTCATCTTCGGTTACAGCTGTGACTGTTGCCACTGCAACCTTAGGATGTTCCGTAGAACCACATACAGGACAGGGTTCACCATCTTCCAATTTCGCACTCAAACGCTGAATTTGCCCGACAGTCCAATCATGATCTAGCTGTTGATAGTTGTCCGCCGCACCTTTTTGTTTGGCAGTCAGTTCCGCCAATTGTTGTGCTGTTTTCTCTATTCGTTGATGACGAAGTTGCAACGCATGCTGCTGTTGATCAAGGTCAGTCTGTTGAGCGACTAACGTTTTTAACGCATGTTGTTGATCCCTAACCGTCAGTTGTTGAGCGCCCAATGATTGCAGTGTCGTGAGTTGCTGATCCAGCTGATCGCGTAATTGCTGTTGTTCACTGAGTTGCTTAGCAATTAGCTCAGCGTTTGTTTGAGCCGTCTTTAACTGCTGTTGTTGTGCCACTTGCCGTTTATTCAATGTCGCCACAGTTTCAAACAACGGTCGCACTTGTCTTAGGCGTGTCAGTTCAGATTGCCGTTTGACCTCTTCTGGTTTCTGCGCATTTAATTGTTCGACAACTGCTACAGCGTCAGTCAATGTCTGTTGAGCGGTGGTCAAACTAGTCTTAGTCGAGGCCAGTCGTTCCGTGGTCCGCATTTCCTGTTGTTTCGTTTCTACTGCCTTTTCTCGCAGTGGCACAGTTTGTTGAACCCACTCCAACTGTTTGATGTGCGCAGTTAGTTTTTCTATATCAGCCGTCTGCTGATTGAGCTTGGTCAGTGCCAATTGCGCTTGCTCACGTTGGTTAAAGACAGCTAACAAACTTTCTTCTGTTTTAACCTGGGTCGTCAATTGGCTCAACCGGGCTGATTCCTTGTCATTTACTTGCCGCCTGCGTGCTAACTCCTGCTTCATCGCTTCATTTTGCTGAATCAGAGCGGCCAAAATGTCTGTTGCCGGCGCATCGGCGACTGGGACTTCTGTGTCATCTTGCCACTTAATCATTTTTGCATACGTCGCCAATTGCGTACTCTGATCTTTTGAGGCCTGACGCATCGCTTTTAGCTGATCATTTAAATTGTTGGCCCAGCGTTTGTATAAATCGGTCCCAAACAAATCGGCCAACAAAGCTTCCTTATCATTACTGTTTGCCTCAAGAAAATGTCTGAACTGGCCCTGAGGCAACAAGACGATCTGAGTAAATTGTGCCGGCGTCAGATGGAGTAAATCAAATAGTTTCTGATCCACTGTTCCGCGTTTCGTCCAGCTTTGTTCTTTGCCATCGCGATCAGTAACGGTCAGATCTACGCTGGCAACTTGTTCAGTTGTCCCCGTGCCACGCTTTTTAGCAAGCGTCTGCTTAGGTTTGCGATTGATCACATATTGTTGCCCGTGATGTTCAAAAATGAATGTTACAAACGTCTCTTCCGTTTGGTCAGCAAAGTCCGAGCGCATTTCATCGGGATTGCGGTCACCACCAGATGAACGGCCAAACAGCGCAAAACACATCGCATCAAAAATGGTTGTTTTACCGCTACCCGTCTTGCCACTAATCAGAAATAGTGGTGCGTCGTTAAAATCTTCAAAATCAATTGTTTGGTCCTTATAGGGCCCGAAATTTACTAAGCGAATTCGTAATGGTCGCATGTTAATCCTCGTGTTCAGCTTCCTGCAGGCCTTGTTCAGCCCACTTCTGTTGTTGCTCGCTCATTTCGTCATCATTGACGTGCTCAAAGAACTTTCCAAACAACGCCATTGGTGCCAAGGTTGGGTCCACCCTTTGGACAGTCGGTAGCTCATCGCGGCCGTTCTGTCGATCCAAACTAACGATTCGTGGATAAACCTGACGCAAGCGATTCATTACATCTGGAATGATGGCCTTGTCTGTCAATGTCACGCCATAATAGGCATCGCGGTCTAACTTGTCATACGTTTCCGGATCGGTTAATTCTTCGAAAGAACCCGTTAAGTTAACGACATCCCGTAATGGCTTAATTGGTACATACGTTGTTGTTCCGGCATCTGAATCCACAATCCAAACGCCTTTTTGCTCGTCAGCCTCGGACAGTGAAAACTTGACGGGTGAGCCGCTGTATTTAATCTTGTCGTCAGTTAGCGCTCGATGATTGTGTAAATGCCCAAGTGCAACATAATCAAATGCACCCAACAAATCCAGTGGCACCGCATTAAGCCCACCAACAACGACTTTCGTTTCAGAGTCCGTTTGACTACTGCCCGCGGCAAAGAAATGCGCGATTAGGACGTGTTTCATCCCTGCCTTAAACGCTTTTTGTTGACGATTTACGACCAATGTCATCGCTTGTTCAACCGTCTTAATGCTATCGTCTTCAAACACGTTTCGAGCCTGCCACGGTTCAAAATAAGGCAACAAGAAAAACTGCGTATTGCCCAGTTCAACTGGCTCGAATGCATCCGCCAACTCGGTATTTAAGAAATAATTGGTTTGGGCATACCACTCACTGCCGACATGCAAACGTGTGGCACTATCATGATTTCCGCTAATTGCCAAAACCGGAAAATGATTAGTCAAATTTAAATCAATCAACATATGATTCAGTTGTTTGACACTATCTTCGCTGGGCAATGATCGGTCATATAAATCGCCTGCAACAACGACCGCATCGACTTTATTTGCTAACGCAATTTGTAAAATTTGTTGATACGCATCGTCCTGTTCTTCATGTAAATCAAAACCATGCAACTTTTTACCAATATGCCAGTCAGCCGTGTGCAAAAATTTCATAATGGTCTCCTATTTTACGAGTTAATCGTGTGCTACAAGTTTACACCCAAGCTCAAATATCGTGGAACAGTCTTTTTACATCGAGTAATTTAGGTTCTTACACATTTACATACGCATTTTGATAGCGCAATGTTTGCCAGACTAAAAAAAGACAAAATCTTATCCGGATTCCGTCTTTCACTGCTATTTAAATTAAGCTTTCACAATTCCCAAATCAATCATTGACTGTGCAGTGGCAATAATTGCCTCACGTGCTGAACGTGGATGCCAGCCCAACATGGTGACTGCCTTTTCGTTACTTGTCTCGGCATACTGTCCAACTAGTAGCGCCACCATTTTCAACATCGGATTAGTCAGTGCAACAGCTTTCACCAGTGTGTTTGGCATTGTCTTCGTTGGTAGCTTTGACGCAAATTGTGGGAACGCTTCACGAAGAATGTTTGCCACATCCAACATCGACAATGTTTCACCCGTCGTCGCTAAGAAACGTTCACCCACAGCTTTAGGTGACGTCATCGCCAAAATGTGCAGACTTGCGACGTCACGAACATCAACATAACCGGAATCAACCTTTGGTACAGCTTTGATTTTACCTTCTAATAAATCTTGAATTTGAATGTTTGAATGTGAGTAATCTGAGGACAACACGAGCCCCATAACACCAACTGGGTTAACCGTGGCCAATTCCATCCCATTACCTTCACTGTTAATAAAATTCCACGCCGCGTGTTCAGACATTGTCTTAGACTTTTGGTAAGGATGAATATTCTTGGCCGACAGATCCGTCCAATCCTTTTCGGTGTATGGCGTGGTCCGGTTCTTGTGACCGGCAAAAATCGCGCCATAAGCGGAGGTCAATACAAAACGTTTGACCCCAGCATCACGTGAGGCACGCATAACGCGAAGCACGCCATCCACGGCCGGACGAATCATTTCGTCTTCATTTTTAAAGTTTAATGTTGGCGTCGGTGATGCGGGATGGATCACATAGGTTGCACCCTTTACAGCCTCGGTCCAACCATCATCACTCGTGAGATCCGCTTCAACAATCGCCAAGTTGCTAAAATCCGCCACACCACCCTTTGCTAACATTTCATGGATTAAGTCTGTCTTCTTCATTGATCGAACAGTTGTCCGAACCGCATAACCCTGCTGCAATAATTGCAAAATAATATGAACAGCGATAAACCCGCTACCACCTGTAACAACAACTAATTTCTTATCCATTTTTGAATTCCTCCGCTTACGTTATACTTGTAACATCTGTAGAAGAATTGTAGAGTGTTTCTTATAGCTAAACAAGCCAAAAACGGGCATCTGTGACAGAATAGGAGAATTGTAATGGCAGCCACCAAACATGCGCAACAAATCAAACAAGACTCGCAAGAATATCTCACCACAGCTTTACTACAACTGTTGGAAACTAAAGACCTGGCTGAGATTACTATCGCTCAGGTCGTCCGCCGAGCCGGCGTCAGTCGCATGGCATTCTACCGAAACTTTGAGACACTAGCGGATGTTTTGATCGCGTATTTTAAACCGCAGATTGACGCACGCTTTAATGACATTATGACCAACACGCCACAGGATCAGAAAATTGCAGCATTAGGAAAATTTTTTACGGACATGACTGATACTTTTAATCTGGCTGCCAAACGTGGATTTGAACCCATTATTCAAACTGTGTTCAACGAAAACATGGCCACTTTCTATAAGGAGACCATCAATTGGAAGGATATCAGCATTGCCCAACAAACCTACTGGGTTAAGTTCATGAGCGCTGGTGTCTACGCAATTTGGCGTGAATGGCTGAGTAACGGACAAAGGGAGTCTATAGAAACAATTCATGAAATCCTAGCAAAGTTTCAACAATCAACGTTGGCGGCCCTTAAAGAGTAAAAGCCTTTCTATGTCGTCCAAGGATGTCAATCAATGATCAGCCTAATGATTGCTCTTCCATAACAACGCTAGTATTATCACATTGAAATTGAAATGCGTCGTCAAACCCCCATCATTATTGGCGAATGATGGGGGTTATTTTGCGCTTATTGATATAACGCTATCCTGTCTCTGACCGTTATGTGACGCACCCATTTCTATGTATCTAAAACGCGCTCACTCCCCATAGAATCCGTGCTGTCCTTGCTACTACATATCCAAAACGCGATCCTGACCCCGAATCCTGTGCATAACAACACTTGCATGTTAGCTGGGTGACGTAAAATCCAGGCTGTGGCAATAGCATTCTTAGAAACATCGTACTTTTCAGCCAGTTCTTGTAGTTTGTCATTTAACTCTTTGAACTTATCGTTATTAATGAATGTTCCGTCGAAGAAACCGTACTGGAATGGTGACCATGTCTGGACCGTCATATGCTTACGACGTGAATATTCCAACAGTCCGCCATCATGCATCACACTACGATCATCCGTCATGTTGACGTGCAATCCTTCATCGATCATGCCAGAATGCATAATGCTGAACTGTAATTGGTTAATGAGCAAACGTTGGCTCGTTGCTGCTTGCAACATTTCAATTTGTTCAGGATTGAAGTTTGATACACCAAAATGACGCACCTTACCAGAAGCCTGCAGTTCATCGAAAGCAGCTGCCACTTCGTCAGGCTCCATCAGTGGATCTGGCCGGTGCAACAGAAAGGCATCTAAATAATCAATGCCCATCCGTTCCAAGATACCATCAACTGATTCAATCAAATGTTGTTTTGAAAAATCATAGCGTTGGCCAAACACAAAGCTGCCATGACTGCGAGCAGGATCAAAAATAATCCCACCCTTCGATTGAATATAGAGCTGATCACGTTTGACAGATGACTTTGCCAAGGCCTGTTTGAAGACCTTTTCGGAATTGCCCATCCCGTAAATATCAGCTGAGTCAATATAATTGATGCCAGCGTCAAACGCACTGTCTAGCGTTTTTGCAGCATCGTCAGCGGATAACGCTTCCATTCGCATGATTCCCAAGGCGACTGCGGATGCCTTAAAATCGGTACCGCCAATGTTGCGTTGTTTCATAGTTTTTCCTCCAAATCAAAAGTTGTTGTGTATTCGCTTTAACTATAAAACTAACAATGGGGGTGCGGTCAAGTGGTTACCCCTGCTACGAAACTTTTAACTCAGCAAACCAATTTCAACTCCGTAACCCCCCTTGTTAAAAACAGCACCGGCTAGCTATCCAAATAGAAAACCGTCAGAAGCTGTCCCATCAGGGCGTGATGAATCATTAACTGACTTAATAAGTAAACTGAACATCGCCAAATACAAAAAGATTTGTATTTGCGAAGTTTTTGATATTTACTTGCTTGCGCAAATAAATCTTTGGTTTTATAATTCTAGACACTAAAAAGGTAAGGAAGGTGAAACCAATGCTGGCAACAGATGACGGGATTTTAGCACAACTCAATATCGTTTCTCGTAAGTTGCAAATGCAGTTAAATAATGAACTCATGCCACTTCAACTAACCGCCAGTAACTACTATTTCCTCTTAAAACTGAACTTGGTAGGACAAATGACACAGGATCAGTTATTTCACCAAATTTATCTCAGTCCAAGCAACGTGACGCGTCGTTTGGATGAACTGATCCGGCTGGGACTAGTCAAAAAGACACGGGCCACAGATGATAAGCGATCCTGGAATATCAGTTTGACCAACAAAGGCACTCGTTTGATTCCAGCTCTTAAACATGTGTTAGCCCACATTAATCAGGAAAGTTTAGGCGCCCTATCTGCAGCACAAGTGGACGCGTTTACAGAGTCCTTAGTCCAAATTGCCGTTAGTTTAACGTAATTAAGGAGGCATACCTGATGACAAAATTTGTTGATATTCACCATGAGCCAAACAAGATGTTGACGTTACCAGATGATTTCGTGGAAGTCGCCCGTGATCTACGCCCGCGAAATCACAAAACCGTGACGGTAATTCGTTATCAACGAGCTGGCAAAGTCGTTCCCAACAATGCCCACGTCACAGTTATCTTCGGCAACGACGGTCGGCTACTAAGCTACAACAACTTTAGTATCGATAGTGACGCACCGTTGCCACGTGGCGAAGAAGCATTACAGATTGCACAACAAACCTTTGAATCGATTGATCCGAACTTTGCTCGCCATTTGCGCTTCATGCGCATTGATAAGCAAACACGAACTTTCACAGACGGTGGCCGAACCGTTCAAACATCAATCCTCTGGGTCAAATTTTCACACCGCAATGGCTCATATAACTGGGTTTCTGTAGGGCCAGGCGGACAAATCGTTGAAGTTGAGCGTGACTCCCGCTGGAACTACTTGCTCTCCCGCCGTTCAACCGAAGAGTGGAATTTTGACGACTGGGTTCTGGTTCGTGAGGGCAAACGTCGGCAATTACCGGCACCACAGCCATTGGGATAGCACCGTCTGCCCTACTCCGCTCACTATTTTCCGTTTGAAACCACACAATTCCGAGGAGGCTTCATCATGTTAAACGAAGACAAGTACGATTATGACGTTGAACGTTTAGGCCAATTACGCGATGAACTGCAACGTCTCGAAGACAACGATTACGTCACTGCTTACTACAAGGGCTACAGCTCAGAGGGTCTAACGCTGGATGAAGTTCGGGACACCATCAAGGATCTCGAGCAACAGATTCGCCAACTGGAACGTGAACTCGATGAAGACGGCGAATAAACACCTTCCCTCATTCACTTTACGCAATCCTGTTTAAAAAAGGTGAAAGAAAGGAAGTGGAATCGTTGCTTAAAAGATGGCTTATTTTAAGTATTCTTGGCTCATTCTTCTTCATGGTCATCATTGACGGTAGCATCGTTAGCATCGCCATTCCGACCATTGCAAGAGATTTGGGCGTCTCAACAAACGCAACAACGACAATTATTGGCATTTACCTCATCACCATCAGTGCGTTGTTACTATTTTTCGGTCAACTTGGCGATCAGCTCGGTCGACCATTCATCTTTGAAATTGGCACCGCACTGTTCCTGATTGGCTCAGGACTGGCAGGTTTTGGAATCAACTTACCGTTTGTCCTCTTCGGTCGCTTTGTTCAGGCTGTAGGTGCCAGTATGACGATGGCTAACAGCTATGCCATCGTAACGGATACTTTCCCACCACAGTATCTGGGACGTGCACTTGGCATTGAAGCTTTGTTCATCTCATTAGGATCACTTGCGGGACCAGGGTTAGGCGGACTCATTTTGGCCTTCCTCCCCTGGGGTTACATTTTCTGGATCAACGTTCCGCTGGGTATTATCTGCCTCATTGCCGAATGGTTTATCTTTCCACGACCTGGCAAACTTTCCCGGCCAAATGTAGATTGGTTGGGCGTCGGTGACTTGATCATCCTGGCCATTTCTTTCTTCGTTGCATCCAGTGTCATCATGACCCATCCGCTGTGGGCCACTATTGGCCTGATCATTTTCTTTGCGATGATCGCTGTGTTCGTCTATCACGAACGTCGGGCAGCGCGTCCATTATTAAATCTCAACCTGCTTAAAAACAACGCGTTTACGCAAAACGTTGTTGCCGCATTGATCAGTTTTGTTGTCGGTTACTTCTTCACATTGTTGGCACCAATCTACCTGCAAATCGTGTTGAAGTATTCCAGTCAAGTCAGTGGTTTGCTGCTAATGGCCTCACCGATTGTCGCTTTAGTAGCAAACCCTATTGCCGGCACACTAACGGATAAATTCAACAAACAGCGTGTTATGGCTGCTGGCTTAATCATCCTTCTGCTGGCTCAGATTGGCCTAGTGCTCAGCAATGGTCATGTTGAACCAATCGTCTTCATCGGTGTTTCAGCACTGATCGCTATCGGCACGGCTGTCTTCGGCACACCAAACAACACGCTGATCATGCAAAGTGTCTCAACCGCCGACCGTGGGATGGCAGGATCGATTAACTCATTAATGCGTGAATTCGGACTCGTGTTGGGAACTACGCTTTCAACACTAACCTTCTATGTTCACCTTTCGTTTGATGCAGGTCATCGAACAACCACAGCTATCGGTCAGTCTGCAGCTAATATTATTGCCGCACAACGAACCGCCTATCTGTTTGGCTTATTGCTCTTAGCTGGCGCGGGTATCATTGTGTTCAATCGTGCACGCAAACGGACGATTGCTAAAAACGCCAATCTCGCTCATCAACACTAATATCTCTTTAAATTTGGAGGAGTTCCTTATGACAAAGTATTTGAACGTTAACGGCAAAGAAAACCGCAACCTTGTTATTCCAGATGATTTTGTTGCAGTTAGCCGTGAACAGCACCCTCGTAATGGCGAACAGGTAACCGTCGTTCGCTACCAAAAGGAAGGTCCAGTAGTTCTCAATAACGCTCACGTAACGGTTATTTACGGTAGCGACAACCGCCTCATCAGCTACAACAACTTCAGTTTCGAAGAACCAGGCAACTTGCCAAGGAGTCAACAAGCAATCAACCTTGCTACTCAGGTCTTTCAATCCATTGATTCAGCCTACGCTCATCAACTGAGCTTCATGCGCATTGACCAAGAAACGCGCACCTTCACCAATGATGCTGGTCAACTCGTAACCACACCGATTCTGTGGGTCAAGTTCGCTCATCACAACGGTTCCTATAATTGGGTCTCAATTGGACCAAACAACGAAATTGTTGAAATCGAACGTGAATCACGCTGGGACTTCGGTCAATGGCGTCGTGGAACAGAAGAGTGGAACCTTGATGACTGGGTCTTAGCTCGTGAAGGCAAAGGGCCACAACTTAAGGCGCCATCCGCACTCGCCTAAAAGATCTGTCTGTTTCACGTGTAACAAAGGAATGTTTCTCAAGGACTTCCAGTTACAAAAGACAAAAATCGTAGTGAATTTTAACTGCCATAAAACGACATGTACTTAGCCACATTAAGTGCATGTCGTTTTTGTTTACACATATCCAAACATCTGTATAGCAAATTAAGAAAGCGCTATCAAAAATAATAAAGTTATCTTGACACACAAATTTTTAGGGTTTATCTTGTATATGAAATCGATTTCATAAAGGCGGTAAAAAATTGTCAAAGCAAGTTACTATTAAACAAATAGCACAATATGCGGGAGTATCAGAAGCAACCGTTTCTCGTGTTCTTAACCAACCTGAATTGGTCAGCAAACAAACAATCCAGAAGGTTAAAGATGGGATGGACGAATTGCAGTATCGGCCGAGTGCTCTCGCACAAAGCATGCGAAATCACACTACAAAAACTATTGGTGTGGTCATTTCAAACGTATTAAATCCATTTTTTACTACCCTCGTCCGTGGTATCGAAGATGCGGCTACTAAACGTGGCTACTCTGTGATTGTTTGCAACACTGACGAAAATCCAGATAAAGAACAGCGTTATATCAATATGCTAGTTGATCATCAGGCAGATGGCATCATTTTGGCTAGCACTGGTAATCATGCCAACTATCATTCAATGGTCAATGACATGCCTCTCGTCTTCATCGACCGTATGCCACAAGGTAAGGATGCCAATTTATATGACACAGTTTTAGTTGATAACGAGAAGGGCAGTTTTAACGCCGTTGACGCTTTAATTAAGCAAGGCGCGACCCGCGTTAATGCCATTGTTAGCCCCGTCGCCACAACCGGTACAGAGCGTTTAAATGGCTTCCGAAAAGCACTAACAACTCACGATTTCCCAATTCGTGAGCAAGATATTGCACTCGATGATTACCTTGGTCAGCACACAGCAGAATTGGCACTTAATCTCATTCAAACTAATCAGTGTGATGCCCTCTTCTGTGGTAACAATGTGATTCTAATGAATGTGCTGAAAGTCCTTAAAGAATGGCAAATTGGGGATATGAAACTAGCTGTTTTTGATGATCAACCTTGGTTTGATTTTGTTCAATATCCTATTATTTCAGTAGATCAACCAGCATATCTTATTGGTACCAAAGCTTTTATTACACTCATGGATCGCCTCGCTAATCCCGATCGCCCCGTGACGCATGATATCGTCCAGACTAAATTAGTAATTCGATAATAGATTACTTTTTTAATCAAAACTTTTGTAAGCGCTTCCTTAAGCGCATTACATAAAAATCAATTACCGATTTTTATGGTCTTTTATGAAATCGATTTCATTTCATTAAATTAACTAACAAATACCTAGTCTTATATCTAAGGAGATTTATATATCATGAAACGTTCACAAATTAACACCATTTTGGACAACTTAATTGCTTTTGCCTCAGAACACAAAGTTTATTTCCCAGAATTTGCTAACTGGACAACCGAAGACGTGAAGAATGCCGGCCCAGAATATCAGGAAACCTTTGACAACATGTTGGGATGGGATGTCACAGACTTTGGCAGTGATGACTTTGCTAAACGTGGCTTGGCTACGTTCACTTTCCGTAATGGTAATTTCAACGACAAAAAAACTTATCCAAAACCTTACTGTGAAAAAATTTTGATCCTTGAAGACGGTCAAGAATTACCAATGCACTTCCACAAGATTAAGGAAGAAGACACTATCAACCGTGGCGGCGGTATTCTCGACATTACCGTTTACAACGCAACAGCCGATGAACAACTCGATAAAGAATCGGATGTGCATTTAGTTAAGGATGGCAAGAAAATCACTGTTCCTGCCGGTGGCGTCGTTTCATTGGAACCCGGAGAAAGTGTCACGATGACACAACGCATCTATCACCGTTGGATGGGTCGCAAAGGCACAGGCAAGATCATGGTTTGGGAAGTTTCTTCATCAAATGATGACAACGTCGACAATCGCTTCTTTGAACCAGTACCACGTTTTTCGAACGTGGACGAAGATGAACCTATTCGTCATGTTCTATTCGCTGATTATCCTACACTGCGTGGTAACAAATAATCGTCTTTTAATAGCTGGTATTCATGTTCTGACTAATGTTTGAACATGCCGTGTCCTCGTTCCCGAGTTAGGAATAAGGACACTTTTCTTGAAAGGAGAAGCATCATGACAAACAAAACGGCAAAAAGCCGCAGCAGTTGGTATATTTACTTTTTTGGTGCGCTAGGCGGATTATTATTTGGTTACGATACAGGTGTTATCTCTGGTGCATTGCTTTACATTCGAGCAGAAATGAAACTTACCTCCCTTGAGCAGGGCCTAGTCGTTAGTGCTGTTCTTTTAGGTGCCATTATTGGGGCTGCTATCATCAGTCCAATGTCCGATCGGTTCGGGCGCAAGAAAATGGTGATGCTCTCAGCATTAATTTTCTTAATTGGTGCCCTACTATCAGGTTTTTCACCTGATGTGATAGTCTTGGTCATCGCCCGGGTCATCTTAGGTGTCGCCGTCGGTGGTGCGTCGGCACTAGTACCAATGTACCTAGCTGAAATCTCTCCTGCTCGTATCCGGGGCACGCTTTCCAGTCTTAACCAATTAATGATTATGACTGGTATCTTACTGGCCTACATCATTGACTATAGTTTTGCTAACGTCACAAATGGCTGGCGTTATATGTTAGCGTTTGCTGCACTACCAGCGATCATCCTATTGATTGGTGGTGTATTGCTACCTGAAAGTCCACGATTCTTATACAAAGTTGGGCGAACTGAGGATGCTAAAAATGTATTGATGCGTCTTCGGGGAGACAATGAAGAAGAAGTTAACGATGAGCTCTCAGTTATTGAAAAAGCTAACAAACAAGAATCTGGTACTCTAAAAGACTTATTCTCAAAACTTGTCCACCCTGCATTGGTAATTGCTGTTGGACTATGTATCTTCCAACAGATTACTGGATGTAACACTGTTTTATATTACGCTCCAACCATCTTTTCACAGGTGGGACTCGGAAATTCGGCTGCCATTTTAGGGACTGTTGGGATAGGTGTCGTCTCCGTTATTACCACCGGTATCGCTGTCATTATCATGGATAAGTTTAACCGTCGCACGCTGCTTAACTTTGGTTCCGTTGGTATGGCGGTCTCACTATTTACACTTGCAATCGTGACTAATTTTGCTGAAAAAGGTTCTGGACTCTCTGCCTGGATCGTTATGATTGCTCTTGCCGTGTACATTGTCTTTTTTTCTGCAACTTGGGGACCAATTGCTTGGGTCGTAATGGCAGAAGTTTTCCCGTTAAATGTGCGTGGGTTAGGAACTGGTTTCGCGAGTGTTATCGACTGGTTTGCTGACTTAATCGTTTCATTAACTTTCCCAATTTTATTAACTTGGTTAGGAACATCAATCTTCGCTATTTACGGGATTATTTGTATTTTAGCAATTGTATTCGTCTCAAAATTCGTATTCGAAACCCGCGGCCGCAGCCTTGAAGATATTGAACAAGAGCTGCATAACCGCGCTAAATAATGGTAGGAGGACATTATGATTACTAATAAAATCGAAGAATTTGATCATCATAACGGTCGTCTTATTAAGAAGTTTACATTAATCAATAAACGTGGTTCGAGTATTAGTGTATTGGATTTTGGGGCAACCTGGTACGAATACCGTTTAGCACGTCACGATAAAACGACACAAAATGTGTTATTAAATGAACCTGATATTGCGCATTATTTGAACAATCCATTCTATTTAGGTGCCACAATTGGCCGCGTAACTGGTCGAATTAAAAATGGTCGCTTTACGCTTGGCGGAAAGCAGTTTCAATTACAGCAAAATGAAGGCGCTACCACTCTTCATGGTGGTCCCCACGGATTTGCTTATTTGCAGTGGGAAGGAACTATTTTATCCACGGACGATGGTGATAACTACCTTCAATTCAGTCGACAGGTAGACCAGTCTTTGGACGGCTTCCCTGGCACCATGACAGTCACAGTCACTTATTCGCTTTCAGAAGACGACACTGTTGACATCACTTACCAAGCCATCTGTGATACTGACACTTTGTTCAGTCCCACTTGTCACGCCTACTTCAACTTAAATAAGGATAATCAAGACATCAAAAACCATGACATAAAGAGTAATGCTCAATTTGTTGAAGCATTGGATGAGGAACATGTGCCAAACGGCATTCTGGCCCCTATCGACAACGACATGTATGATTATAGAAATTTTAAAAATGTTGGTCAGGCAATTAAAAGCATTATTGACAGTAATCACGGCGCTGGGATTGATGATACTTTTCTCACGCCTGCAGGTGCCGACGTTACCATTCGTGATCAAGAAAGCAACTTAACATTGCAAACGACTGCAGATCGTAACGGGGTTACTATTTTTACAGCCAATGGGTTTACACCAGCCATGCAAACTAATAAGGGTGCAGGAAAACCATTCCTTGGTATTGCAGTGGAACCACATATTCTTTCCAATGCGATTAACCTCGAAGGTTTTGGTAACATGATTTTAAAAGCAGACGTTAATCAAACCTACCACGCACGGTATCATGTTTCTGAGGGGGTCTAAGCATGAGTTATGTATTGGGCATTGATCTTGGCACCAGTGCTGTCAAGGTTTCAGCCGTTAATCAGGAAGGTGTGATTGTTGCTCAGCAATCGTTTGATTATCCACTCAACCAACCACATCCTGGGTACAGTGAACAAAATCCTGAAGACTGGGTATCTGGGACTACTGTTGCCATTGTAAATTTAATCTTGAAAGATCATCTCAAACCAGAAGACATTGAAGGCATCAGTTATTCTGGTCAAATGCACGGTCTCGTCCTGCTTGACGAAAATCATCAAATACTGCGGCCTGCAATCTTGTGGAATGACACCCGCGCAGCAAAACAGCGTCATGAAATTACAGACGTTTTGGGTGATCGTTTTGAAACAATCACTAAGAATCAACCTTTAGAAGGGTTCACGCTGCCCAAGTTACTGTGGGTCAAAGAAAATGAGCCAGAAATTTATAAACAGATTGCTACGGTTTTGCTTCCCAAAGATTATGTTCGTTTTAGAATGACTGGCAAATTAGCTATCGACTACTCTGATGCCACTGGAACGGTCATGCTTGACGTTAACGAAGGCACTTGGAGCAAAGAAATCCTGGATTCATTAAATATCGACATCGATTTATGCCCGCCGTTAATTAATTCCACGGATTTTGTCGGCAATATTACGAGCAGTTATGCATCCTTCTCTGGTCTATCTACTAGCACTAAAGTCTTCGGAGGTGCAGCAGATAACGCTGCAGGCGCGATTGGCGCCGGTATTGTTGATGACAAACAAGTTATGGTAAGCATTGGGACCTCTGGCGTTGTTCTGAAGACGGAACCTAAAACAAGCAATTACCGTGGCGTGCTTCAATTTGAAGATCATGGGATCACTGACCAATACTATTCCATGGGCGTTACCCTAGCCGCGGGTTACAGTCTTTGCTGGTTCAAACGAACTTTTCTTCCAGACCATTCTTTTGATGAACTCACTAGTCTGGCCGCCGAGCGGCCAATCGGCGCAAACGGGCTTATCTTTACACCATACATTGTAGGAGAGCGAGCACCCTACGCAGATGCCGATATTCGCGGCAGTTTTATTGGCGTAGATGGTGTTCAGACTCAAGGCGACTTTATCCGATCAGTGCTGGAAGGAATCACTTATTCTTTTAAAGATATTTTGCAAATTTATCAGAACAACCATCGTACATTTTCACAGGTTGTCTCTATTGGCGGTGGCGCCAAAAGTTCGTTTTGGCTGCAACTACAGGCAGATATTTTTAATGCACCAGTCACCAGCCTTGTTAATGAACAGGGCCCTGGATTAGGAGCTGCCATGATTGCCGCCATGGGATTGGGTTGGTATCCTGACTGGAAAACTTGTGTCGCAAAGTTTGTTCAGTACGGTAAAATATATCAGCCGCAACCGGAGCATGTCGCACAATATGAGCAATTTTACGCTGTTTACCATCAAGTTTACGAGGCAACGGCATCTCTAAGCCATCAACTGTTGCAATTGCGTCGTCAAAACAGTTAGTCGGTGTGTGACTAACCTTATAAATTTATTGACACTCGTGCACGCATGAATATTGATTCATGTTACACGTGGAACATTTATTAACTGCTTAGACAGTAAATACCCCTGGATGAATCCGGTTGAAGATTCATTCAGGGGTATTTTTGTGTCTGATAACATTCTCAGATGCTCGTTAATTTGGCATTAATTCTACCAGGCCGGTAACGTATTTCCTTTGTAGTATTTCTTCAAATTCTGCTTGGTTGCCTCCGTCTGATAGGCCTTCACGATCTTTTTGTACGTTGCGTTGTTCTTATCTTTCTTCAAGGTTGAAACAACATTGATGTACTGACCACCTGTCTTTAAGTGTTCAGCGTAAAGAGCATCCTTAAGTGACAGCTTAGCAGCCGAAGCGTAGTTACCATTAACGACTGCAGCATCCGCACTGGACAGAGAACGCGCTGTTTGTGCCGCATCAACAGTTGTAAACTTTAAGCCCAATCGATTCTCAGTGACGTCCTTAGTCGTTGGCAAGCTAGCCTTGTTCAGTTTGATAAATCCAGCCCGTTTCAAAAGCACTAATGCCCGTGTTTCGTTAGCCGCGTCATTTGGAATCGCAATCTGCGCACCGTGTTTGATTTCTGACAATTTCTTAAACTTATTAGAATACAGCGCTAATGGTTGAAAATAAGTATTCCCAATAGCAACGATGTTAGTGTGATGTGCTTTGTTCCACGCATCTTGGAAGTTTAAACTTTGAAACGCATTAATGTCTACGCTGTGGTCTGACAGTGCCGCATTCGGCTGAGTATAATCGGTAAAGTTCACAATCTTTAAGGTAATGTGATCCTTCTTCTCAGTCTCCTTGCCAACGGCCTTCCAAATAGCTGCGTCCTGGTCGCCCACAACACCGACCTTTACCGTTTTATTACTACTCTTTCCACAGCCTGCTAATGTTAATGCTAATCCAAAAGTGATTCCTAATGCTGCTAATAAACGTCCCGTTTTTTTCATATTGAACCTCTCCCTATCAAATCAAGTTTACGACGGTCAACTAAACAAACAACTGGCAACATTTACATCGCGCACAAAAATAAGCGCTCCCTAAGTCCACCACTTAAGAAGCGCTCGCGCACGATACCATTCTTGTTTCACCAAGACTTGCATCTTGATGCTTACTAGCCATTTTCATGGCGTGCACAATAATGAGTGCCGGTCATTGCCACCTGTCCTTGCAGTTCGGTGACACCAATCACAGGCCATTTTCATATTGTGCCCTGCGACCTCGTTTCAGCTAAAGAGGCTCTCTAAGCGCTGGCAATCAACATTACTTTCCTGATCAATTCGTTTTGTTGTTTGATTGACAAAAATATACGCCCGTTATCATTAAAAGTCAATGAGAAAAAATAATCTACTGAAAGTAACTCGTTTAAAACTAAATCGTACTTTCACCAATATTTCGACTGACCGTCGTTAACTCAAACATTGGCCACAACATGAGCAATCCTAAGAAAACAAAACCAAACTGGTAAGCATGTCCCAACGTCATTGTTTGACTGAGAACGGAGACGATCACTGTAATTAAGGACACACCTAATCCTTGCGCTAAGGTCATAATCACGGCCGTTAACGTGTTCGCACTGTTACGTTCAGCCAACGGCACATCAGCAAATGTCAGCCCATTGTAGGCAGTTAACGCTAAGGAACGCCCAACCCCGGAAATAAACGCCAACAATGCGATTATCCATGGCCATGTTGATATCGTAATCAGTGCCAAACAGAACGAACTGACCATCACCATCAAGAAGGCGCTAAAGAGTGCGCCACGATATTTTAGCGTTTTGATAATCACTGTCGTGAAGGGTTTAATGCCAATATTTCCCAGAAAAATAAAAATCACGAAACCTGATGCTTTTACCGGTGACCACTGAAAAATCGTTTGCAAATAAACCGTCATTAAGTATGGCATGGCCCCAACTGATAACCACAAAACGCTATCGCCCGTTTGTGTGAACCGAAATGATTCAATTCGTAGTGACGAAACGGAAAACAAAGGATTTTCGACTTTGCGTAAGTGAAAATAGGAAAAGACTAACATCCCCGCACCAATGACCACCATCAGTGCTGCTAATAGCCATTCCGAACGACCATGAGTCGCTAATTCTGCCCCAGCTAAAATTAATCCTGATGCAATTGCGATCTCAACAAAACCGATAACGTCAAACTGGCGATGTTCTGCTGATTGATTATCTTGATCAATCAGAAAAATCCCAATCAAAATAATAATAATTCCCATCGGTAAATTAATCAGAAAAATCCAGCGCCAGTTCCACCATGTCACGATCAAACCACCGATTAACGGCGCAATCGCTGGCGCAATTAAGGCCGGCCATACTAAGTAACTCGTCATTCGCAACAATTGTGACGGGATCGTCTTTTCCAACACGATCAGTCGAGCCGTTGGTGTCATCATTGCGACTGACATTCCCTGGATCACCCGCATCCCCAGCAGAATGGCAAACGTAGGCGCCAGCGCACTGCCCAGCGAACTCAACGTAAATAAGCCAACGGCCAATAACCACATGCGTTTCTTGCCAAACCAATCAGCGAGCCACCCACTTAATGGAATAAAAATCGCAACAGTAATTAGGTAAATGCTCACTAGCAGTGCGACTGTGGCTGATCCTGTCTGAAAATATTTCGCCATACTCGGCAACGCCGTGGTCACAATCGTCCCATCCATGATTTCCATGAAGAGGCTCGCCGCCATTAATAACGCAATTTTGATTTCTTTAGTCATTCGACTGAAAGCCCCCGTTCTTCTCCAGTGCTACTTTAAAGCCTTGGATCCACTGCTCTGTCACCTGCGCTTGGCGGAGACGTAACTGCATCTTCTGTGCCGCATACCAGTGATCCTTGTGCTCGTGCTTCTTTAAGTGCTCCAACTCCGTTTGACAGTCATTCACAATGGCAATCTGCTCGTTCATATACTGATCCAGCAATCCCTGTTGATCGGTTAATGGCAAATGCTGCATTGAATCCAGCTTGATTTGAAAAATATCATCCGTGTGAGCGCCCTCAGGAACTGGCGCATACATTAATTCCAAGAATCGCACTTCACCTTTCTTGGTGATGGCTGCCAATCTTGTCGACCGTTTGTCATCGCCTTGAACCGTTAGCGTAATGTAGCCCTCTTTTTCCAAACGTTCAAACAATGGATAGATGACACCAAAGCTAATCTTTCGGTGACGGCCAAGTGAAACCTGCATTGATTGACGCAAACGATAAGCCGTTTTAGGGTTCTCCATCAGTTCGCCCAAAATATATAATTCATTCATTATTTTAGAATTTGCCGTCCCTTTATATCTTTTAGATGCAAACAATATATATCTAAAAGATATAAAAAGCAAACAAAAAAACGGCCACATTTGATGTGTCCGCGTAATTCAGCATCATTACTGATAAGGGTTGCCGTACTTCTCCGTATAAGCATAAAAACCAAGTTTATGTAACTCGACGCCCATCGCAATCTCCTTTGCTGAGGAACCAATCATTTTAAGAACCCGTTCTGTAAAGTCTAACGCAGCAGTCCCGTTGGCAGTAACGAGATTACGATCGCTGACAACCTGAACGTTTTGAAAATCTGTTGGGTTTTTATAGTCTACATAATCTTTCCACAAATATTGGGCATTCCCAGTGTGCTTAAATCCTGTTAACAAACCTGTTCTCGCTAGAAAATCAACGGCCCCACAGATGGCCCCAACTGGAATTTCGTTTGTTAGACTACCCGAAATAAGCTGATAAAGTGCCTCATCGGTAATGCTCCAAGAATTGCCACCGATTAGAACCAATAAATCAATATGCTCAGGGACATCAGAAATCAGATCATCGACTTGGGTTGTAAATCCACCGATAGATTTGACTGACGACTTGATTGATGCCGTCCTAACCTGCCAATCTTTCTTCTGATTCAATTGACTGGAAAGATAGGCTCCCTCCCAGTCAGCATATTGATCCAAAAGGACAAACTCTGCTATTTTCATAAATAATCTCCCACTTTTCTCGAATGTACGTTCGCATTTATAGTGTACACCTTTTGAAAGATTATCAGAACTGCTCTAGATTGTCCTTGCTACTAACTGATCATAAGCTTCCTTCAACTCAGACTTATCTGTTTTACCAACAGCCGTCTTGTTGGCGGTCACTAAAAATAGTTCGCTAGCCTCCAAGAGTTCACTGACTTGCTGGTTGCCGATCAGTGTTAGCACAAAGACGTAGATCCTCATTGTATGAATGGCACTCAATGAATCACCATCGCTAACGTCGTCAGTCAAACCATCAACTTGTCGAATCACATCCAAACTTAAACGTGCCATGGCTGTCTTAGCCCTGTAAATGCTCTGTTTGGCCGCCCGTCGTCGTTCGAAAAAGTTGAAAAGTAATGTCGTGAGCACCGCTGCAAACGTCGCTGCACCCGTAAACCAATCCGCTAAAGATCCAATTTGCATTAAGATCACCCTCAAATTTGATTCACAATCTGTTTTAAAAACGCTTGTCGTTGACTAAAATGGCTGTTCGTAATGCCGCCGCAATTGGTCCAGTGCCGCTGCTTGATTCCCAGCTGTTTAAGCGTTGCCCCCATAAAAACACGGCTAATTGCATTCCCAGAAAACAACTTTAAATACCATGTTGGTGACGTGGATGTTGTTAAAACATCAGCCCGTTTGATATTCGTCATCAAACCCTTAACGCCTCTTGGAGTGTTGATGTAGGCAAACTGAGGTTTCATCACCTTATCAAAAAAGCCTTTCAACATACCTGGCAGGTCGTTCCACCAAATCGGCGTAATGATAATGAGGTTCGTACTATTTCGCAGCACCGTTTGATATCTAGTGACTAGTGGATCCGTGGTGTCACCATTTTTAAACTTAGCCAGTTCAGCTACAGAATAGCGGGGATCAAATTGATCTTTATACAGGTCAATAACGTCATACGCCTCACCTAACTGATCTAACTTTTCTTGAACCGTCATCAACACCTGATGATTAAAACTTTTATCATACGGATGGCAATAAACAATTGTTGTTTTACTTTGCATCGTTAACGCCCCCGTTTTTCACAATGTCATCAATCATACTGTCCACAACAGCCTCATCATAAGTTAGCGCACCGTTAACAATGAGTTGTGCGTAGCCAAAGATGAAAGACCACAGCTTGGTAAACAACAAGTCACTCTCTTCGGTCAGATGATAGTCATGCTTTAACCCTGAGACTTCCTGACTCATATAACGTAAAAAGGGTTCCTCAGTATTACTGAAAAAATTCTGCTGCCGATACTCAGCAAGTGCCCTAGGACTAAAGAAAAGAAACGCCACTGCGTGCGGTTTTATTCCTGCCCAAGACACAATCATTTTCCCTAGCTTTGCAATAATCTCCCGGTGTTCCTTGGGACTAAGTTGCGCCACACTTTGAATAGCTTCGGTTTCAAACTGACGTGAGACCTCTTGCAAGGCCGCATCCAACAAATCATCTTTTGATTTGAAATGCTTATACACTGCCGATGGCGCAATACCAACGGTCTTAGCCGCCGTCCGTAAAGATAGCAGGTGAAAGTCGTTCTCACCGACAAACTCAACGGCATACTCAACAATTCGCTGACGCGTATCCGTTGTCCTCAAATCTGCCACATCTATCATTTCCTTTGAATTTTGATTTTAGGATAACACTGTTCACCTAAATTGACAATAAAAAGCGAACTTCATCCTAATTCTCATCAGGCAATAAAGTTCGCTTCGTTAATTCACTTTAAGTGCAACACTATTCAACCGAATTTTGTTTTGGCTCTCGTTGCAAGGCGACTAATCCCAGACCGACAATTAAACCGATAAGCATAAACGGTAAGAAATCCAGTCCATCTTTGAACAAGGGGAAGAACTGCTGGGCAAAATGATTGCAGGCTTTAACCACCGTCAATTTGGCAAACACTGGTGGCAAAGCGTGAATGAAATCAAAGATTGCCGGAATTAGGACTAGATAAATCGTCGTCCGATAAATTGTGGCATTCTGATGAATCAAAGGCTGCAAGATCCCCAGCACAATCAGACTGATAGCCAATGGATATAACAACATTAATAATGGCGTTGAGAAGGCAATAATCTGAGTTAAGCCGATATTAGCAATCAGAAAAGCTCCCACCGTCGTCCCCAGCAAAAAAGTCCGGTACTGAACACGTGGAAAACGACGACTGAGGTCTTGTGCCAGTGATGTGATGAGCCCGATGGCGGTGGTCAGGCAGGCTAGCAACGTCAGTGCGGCTAATAAGGCCGTCCCAATCAGCCCGGTATAATGTTCCATAATCTGACCAAAGGCTAGCCCACCGTTAGCACTCATTGATGTGTACCGTAAACTAACGGCACCAAGCATGATCAAAAACGTGTAAATAATTGTTTCTAGTGACATTGAGAAAAGACCAATCTTAGCGATGGCCCGTGACTGAGCGCCCTCATTGTGCACCCCCATATACTTGAGCGCATTGACAATCGTTACCCCAAATCCAAGACCGGCCAGAGCATCCATCGTGTTATACCCTTGTAGAAACCCGTTTGTCAGCCCACCAATTGAATTAGCCGCGCTCACAAAAGGCACATGGGTTAAATCACCTTTGATTACCAAGGCCCAGAAGAAAATAAACGTTAATAACAGGAGAAACATTGGATTGAGGAGTTTGCCAACATACAGCGTGATTTTTTGTTGATTGCTGGCCAGCAGGAATGTCGCCAAGAAGAATAAAAATGAAAAAATGGCTAAACTGATTGTTTCAGTCCCTTTTGGAATAAAAGGAACGACGCCGATTTCAAACGTAACCGTCGCCGTCCGGGGTGAGGCAATCAACAGTCCCAAACTGGCGTGCGTAGTTAGCAGAAAGAATGATGCAAATCGTCTACTCACTGGCCTAGCAAGATCATACATGCTATCGCTACGTGTCACACTGATAGCAATAATCGCCAACAATGGCAATAAAATTGCAGAGAGTAGGAAACCAATTGTAGCGGTGATCCATCCCTTACCGGCCAGTTGACCCAAGTGAATCGGGAAAATTAAGTTGCCGGCACCAAAGAACAAACCGAATAGTAGTGATCCTAAGACGTAGTAATCGCGTCTTGTTAAATGTTTTTCTCGTTGATCCATATGGTCAACCTCGCTTTCTGTGGTCCAAGTTTAAGGAGACTAGTGTCTTTGGAATGCTTACTGCTACATGGCTATAACGCGCTCCCAACTCCTGAATCCTGTGCATAAGCTGAAAGACAAATCATTCAGAAATTCACCGAATGGTTCGCCTTTCTCCTTATCGCTCGGCTTCAAACCGGAGCTGGTCACACTCACATACAAAAAAACGTCCCCCGCAACATCTCTGTTGCGAAGGGCGCGAACGCGGTACCACCTTGCATCGTTATACTGTCGCCAGCATAATCTCATAAACTACAGCCATCAATCGACTAGAGTTTGGTGACGATAATGGGCACCACCCCACTGAATTTCGTTTGGAATTCAAAAGCTCACAGGTTACTTTCACAAACATTGTGCCACCCATTCTCATCAACTAGGGCTCGCTTCAAGCACATCTTGCCTGTTACTCCTCTGCTTCATAACTTGTTTAATCTATTGTTAGCCATTCTAAATAATTGATGAGAAATGTCAATAGATTTTAATCTGAAACAGTGTGAAATGTATTTCCCGGGAAATGTCACATCATTATTTTTGCGCGTGATGCGGTTCCTTAATCATAAGACCTGCAGCAATTGCGCCCACAACAACTAGGGTAATAGCTGTCACAAGAACACCTTTATAGCCCTGATTAAATGCGCTGAACACCGCTTTGTTCATTTGTCGTAAAACTTCCGATCCATTTACATAATGTGCAGTAAATCTCTTTGCGCCTTCAACAACGCTATGGCCGGCCATTGGTCCTGCCTGGTGAAGGCCTTTCGTAATTCCTGCCACTGCTTGTTGTGGTAACTGGCTAATTGCTTTTATGTTTGTCGTAACTGCAGGGTCATAAATATGGCTCAAACGTAAACCGTAAATAACCACTCCAAAACTGATCCCTAATTGCCGAAAGACATTCATTACGCCGCTTGCCATACCAACCTGACTCATTTTCACGCTATCCATCGCTGCCGAGGACAAAGGCGGGTTCACAATTGCATTACCGATGCCTAAAAGCGCAAAGCCAGCCACAAAGTCAATATACATAACCTTGAGGCTAACGGCGTGGTAAATAATCAAAAAGCCGCAACCAATTAATAACAACCCGCCACTGATCATCCAACGTTTTTGCCAACGGCCGGACAACATGCCAGCAATAGGGCCTAAAATCATACTGAAAATACTGATTGCTAACTGTCTAACCCCCGTTTGCATAGCAGAATATCCAAGATAATCTTGCATCCAAATCGTCAAATACGTGAAGAAAGCATATAACCCAGCGCCCAAACAGAAAGCAGCAATAATGGTGCCATCGAACGAAATTGATTTAAAAATGGTCAAGTCAATCATCGGACTCTTAAGGTGACGTTCCAGCAAAATAAAACCAATTAGTAGCACAATTCCCGCAATCAAATAACCGGCAACGTGCAAGTTCGACCAATGCCATGCTGAATGAGTCTCTTTTTGAACCAGGCCGAATACAAGACTAAACACCATTGCAATACTTATCAACATACCAATCCAGTCAATTGACCCCTGGCGATTACCGTAGCTTTCATCAACAAAGTAGATAGCACCTAACAATGCGATAACACCAATCGGCACATTGATCATAAAAATAGCCCGCCAATTGAATAGCTGAATTAAGTACCCGCCAAGTAGCGGCCCCATAGCGGTGGCGACCCCAATCACGGAACTCCAAATACCAAACGCCAGTCCACGGTCACGTCCGACAAAGGTAGATGCCACAATCGTCATCGACAGCCCCATAATGCCTGCGCCACCAATTCCTTGAATCGTTCTGAATAAGTTAAGCCGTAACCCCGTTGTTGATAATGCTGAGGCGAGTGATCCTAACGTGAAAATTGTTAATTCAATAAAGAAAATTCGTTTGCGTCCAAAAATATCGCCGAGTTTGGAAGCAACCAATAAGACAACAGCATACGCCAGGGTATACGCATTGATAATCCATTGAACGTCACTAAATGATTCATTAAAGCTTTTTTGGATCGTTGGCAACGCCACGTTAACAATCGTCACATCCAACAGTGACATAAACACCGCCACACACAGTGTTGCCAAGCTCAACCAGCGGCGAGCCCCACCAACATTAGTCTTTGTTTCCATTCTGTACCTCCTCAATTGTTGACTTAGTCCATTTCAATGCCGCTGTTGCCTGAACCTTGGTTAACGCCATCAGCCGAACGGCATCTTTAAGATCATCTGGCGTGATCTTCGTCTGCTGTAAATAAGCTTCGGCATCTGCAACATCTTCAATTTTATTTTCCAAATACTGTTCAAATTCGCCTAAAATACTGAGTTGCAAACTCAGGTCAATTTGATGAAAATTACGAAACTTAACTTCATACGTAAAATCAGTGTTTTGATTCAATGGAACTGGAGCCGTCATGAGTTCTTCAAATCGTTCTCTACCCAGCTCAGTCAGTGTGGCATCCTTTTTGCCACGATTAGCGTCATCCTGACTGTCCGTCAATGTAATAAATCCCTTTGTTTCCAGTCGATCCAATAGCGGGTAGATCATGCCAAAACTAATTTTTCGCCGGTTACCGACAATTCGTTGTAAAACATTCCGTAACAGATAGCCAGTCATCGGTTTATCTGTCAGTTGTCCCAAAACAAATAATTCGTACATTAAGACGCCTCCATATATCAGTCAGATATGTTATTTGTGAAATTATCATATATCAGACTGATACATTCGTCAATAATGAACTTAAAACGTTTTTTTAATTAAATTGCTTTCATCCGTAGCGGCACACTTGTACGATAGTTTTAAAATAGCGCAATATGAAAGATGATGGCCTAATGCTTTTAAAAGACTACACAACTATAACTGATCCATCACAATATCCGGATGACCTATTTTCCAGTGCGTTTGTCATCTGTCAATTTCAAGCATGTTACCTCGTCGGCTTTAACAACTGGCGTTTGCGATGGGAAATTCCCGCTGGCAAACGTGAGCCTAAAGAAGCGCCAACTGAATCAGTTTTACAAACGGCTATTCGCGAACTGTGTGAAGAAACACATCAAACCGCACAGCACTTGACGCTTTGCGGAATAGCTACTATCTTCGATGAAGACAAAAAAGAAACCAGAAATCGTGCCGTCTGTGCCGGTGATATTTCACAACCAACGCCCTTTATTTTTCACAAGGGTGACGAAATGGATAAAATCAAGTTTGTGCCCAGCCAAGACCTGAATACAATCAATATTGATCCAGTCGACTTGGCGATTGTACGTCAGTTTGAAAAGCACGTTAACATCCAATGGAGGGACAATTTGTAACATGGTTAAACAAGGTAAATACGCTGGCAGTAGTCGGCAAAAGCAGCTACGCAATTTACGCCAGCGAATTAGTAATAAGGGCCAACATACGATTGGTGAGGCCGATTTAGTCGACTTTTTGCTCGTCCGCTGGCATTTAACTCGGCATAATCAGACGCAGTTGGTTGAACAAACCACGCAACACTTCTTACGCACTTGGCTCGAACAGGCTCAACAAACTAACACGTCCGTTTGGAATATTGCGACAATTACAACCAATACTTTGAAAGCCTTCGCCATTCAGGTGCCATGGCAATTTTACGCAATCATTAATCACGAATGGTCACACCTGCAACGTTTTTTGACCAAAGAAGTGCCTGCAGTGCCGCTTGCAGATCAACATCTTACAGACAATCAACTAACTCCAAATGATTGGCACACATCTCTTAGCACACAACTGACGGTCAACAGTTTCTTGTTGATGTTTAAAGGGAATCAACAACAGTTAAGCAGTGTGTCCAATCAACAAATTGATCAATTGCGTCACAGTTTCCAGACTGAGCAGGGTCTGGATTGGCAAGCCGTTGCCACCGTTTTTCAACCGCTCAAATACACCATCCCTGCAGACGCAGACGAAGATAGCGTCCAATGGCTGACAGAGCTAGACTCGCTTACTCCTGATGCTTTACAAAAGTGAACCGAACTCAAAAAAGCTCTGCTAGACGACCAATGTTTGGTCGCCTATGCAGGGCTTTTCGCGGTTTCTAAATTTGTTTCATTATGTGAAAATTACTTGCTGGCCTTTGCGCCTTTATCCACGTAGCTTAATGTTCCAATTGGACCAGATACTTGGAGCTTACCATTCTTGTAAACAAGCTTAGTGACAGCCGCGTTCTTTAATGGCTTGCCCTCGTACTTCTTGCTCATTGTGGACAAGTATTCGTTGATGGACATTCCTGAACTAACCACCAACACATTACCACCGCCATCTTTCGAAGTTGTCTTCGCAATGTGGTTGAGTTCCGTCGTCATCCGTTGCTGCACCTCTTTAGCACTTTCGGCACGATCAGCTTTGACTAATTTAGTATCCTGGCTGTTTTGAGTGTCGAGCTTGTGGTAGGCGTCCTGCAGCTGATTCCAGTAATCCTTACCCGTTTTCTGCATGAACTCATCGCCAGTCTTGTAGCCATATACGCCGGCAATCTTGTTATTATCGGCAGCGATACTGTCACCTTCAAAACTACCGTAACCACCTTCGCGCAAATCTTTGTTCTGGTTAACAGAGACATGTTTATTGCCTGAGTACTTCAACACTTCCTGCGCTGTTACTGTTTGTCGGGTTAAGTCCCCTGTGTAGGCTGCCTTGAACTTAGTGTTTTTCAAGCCACGGCCTAAATCATCGGCTACTTTAATCCCGTTCTTAGTCAGTGGAAAGTTGCTCCAGCCCTGGACACGCATCATAACGTTGGCAGTCGTTTCTCCGTGCCGAGTTAAGTATATGGTCACTGGTTTTGTGCTAGTAGCCATAGCCGGTTCACTAGTAACGTTGGCCATTCCAAACGTCCCTAAAGCTGTAATAGTACCTAGAATAAGTGCAAATTTCTTCTTAAATGACATATGAAAATCTCCTCAATTAAGTGTTCTAGAAACCGCTTACATAAGCATATCAAATAAAATTGGCGAGTTCTCTGTTTATTAGAGAACTCGCCAATTTTATTAGGAAATGTTCATAATGTAAATTATTGACGCACTATGAGCAACGACTTGATTGCTTCACGTTTGTCCATCGCCTCGTAAGCATCCTCAATGTGTTTTAAATCAAACCGTTTGGTGAACACCTTACCTGGATGAATCTCACCCTTTAACACTGCGTCCAAGAGAATGTTCCGATCATCAGTCGTTACAGAAGCGATTCCACCACGGAGACCAATATTTTTCCAGAATAAACTATTGGTATTCATGTCCGCTTTTTGTGGCACACCGACACGACCAACAACGGCACCTGGACGTGCGACCTTAACTGCTGTGTCAACTGATTGTTCCGTTCCGACACATTCCAAAACGGCATCGGCGCCAGCACCATCTGTCAGGGACATCACAGCCTTCACTGCATCATCTCCGCGCTCTGCAACGATATCTGTTGCACCAAATGCCTTGGCCAATTTTTGACGATCTTCGTGACGACTCATCGCAATAATCCGTTTGGCACCACGCAACTTAGCGGCAATTACACCGCACAGACCAACAGCACCATCGCCCATAACAACAACGGTGTCATCCTTCTTAACCTCAGCGGATGACGCAGCATGATAACCTGTTGCCATAACGTCGGCTAATGTTAACAGATCGTTCAATTGGTCATCTGTATAATCTGATGGCTGTCCAGGCACCTTAACCAGCGCCCAATTTGCATTCTTAAATCGTAAATATTCACCCTGATAGCCGACCACTTCATCGTCACTTGGATTCAAACAATCACCATCAAAGCCGGCCAGACAAGCGGCACAGTGACCACAACCGTGTGTGAATGGCGCAATGACAAAGTCACCAGGTTTAACGTCAGTTACCTCTGAGCCGACCTCCTCGACAATGCCGATGGCTTCATGCCCGACTGGCGTATTCTTTGGTCGGTCAGAAATGCCACGATACCACCACAAGTCTGATCCACAAACACAGGCCCGAACGATTTTCAAAATTGCGTCTGTTGGCTGCTTAATTTCTGGCTTAGGTAAATCCTGCGTTTCAACTTTTCCTGGCTCTACAAACACTGCTGTTTTCATTATTAACGTCCTCCAATTATTTTCTATTAATACCGAGGCTATCACGTGACCCATACGTGGCGTCATGGGCAAGATGCATCACTAAGTCAGCAAGGCTTTCGCGTGAAACATCGTGGCCGCCAAACGGTTCTCCTTTTTTCGTCACTTGATAGTCCGTATCATCCCGGTTATCAAACCATCCCGGACGAATCACCGTATAGTTCAGATCAGATGCCTCAATAATATCGGCAGCATCCCGATATGTTTGCAACATTGGATTATGTTCAAGGTTACCGTCTGCACCAACGCTGGCCGGAATCTCGTTGTAGATTCCCATCGACGTAATGAATAACAGTCGGTCAACATTGGCACGATCCATCGCTGACACAATTGCCGTTGCCATTTCTGGTAAATTGCCACTTAAAGCAGCAAATACAACATCCTGCTTTTGAAGTGCATCGTTTAAGATTTGAGTGTCAGTCACATTTCCCTGAATTGCTCGCTCGCGCTGCTCATTCAGTTTGCCTAACCGATCTGGAATGCGTGCCATTAACGTTAACTGATCATCCGTGCGTTCCAAGAAATATTGACGTGTCACCTGACCAATTGAGCCCGTGGCGCCGATAATAAGTACGTTTGCCATTTAATTTACCTCCTGTTTCACGTGTAACAATGATTACTTTACAACCTTACAGTAACTTGAAGGCAACACTTACTTTTGCTTTTCTGGCAAAATTAAGAAAATCGCTGCCAACAACGAAATCAGCAATAAACCTGCGCCGATTAAAATAGCATAGTGAAAGCCTATCACCTGATTTTTAAACAGACCTTGAACGCTAACCAAAATTGACAATCCCACGGATCCACCAATCTGATGCATCACGTTGACAACACCAGATGCCGCACCAGCGTCCCTTACATCAGTGTGCGCCACGCCCGCAGCAGTAAATGGACTAAGCGAGAGTCCTTGTCCAACGCCAATGATAACCATTGGTAAGGCAATGCCCAGCCAATAGCCAGTGCTAACCGTAAAGAAACTCATCCATGTCATACCAATCAACGTTAAGAATATACCAATTGTCAGTAAGCGCCCATTACCAAACTTCGCCGTTAAACGCGCGACCTGTAAAGCCACGATAAAGTTAACGATCGTCAATGGAAAGAAAGCGACACCAGCCATTAACGCGCTAAAACCTAATTGTCTTTGCATCAGTTGTGGTGTAATAAACCAAAAGCCAAGCATTGCGCCCAAATATAAGAAACGTCCTAAGTACGCGCCAATACGTTCACGATTCTTAAACAACCGTAACGGCATAATCGGCTGGCTCGTTCGATATTCTTGGTAAACAAAGATCACCAGTAGCACAATTGCCAGTATGAGCGCGGATAACTTTCCCCAAGTACCAACAATGCTGTACACCAACGCACTCATTCCAAATAAAGAGCTTAACGTACCAAGCCAATCCAGCTTTCCAGATTGACCGCCATCCTTCTGTAAATGACGAACAGATAAGTAGTACATCCACATACTGATAGGAACGTTGATGAAAAATCCAACACGCCATGTCAGCAGGCTGGCAAACACGCCGCCAATAACTAAGCTAACACTCGCACCAATTCCGGCCATAGCACCATAATATGCAATGGCACGTACACGTGCAGGACCGTCATAAGTATCCATCAAAATAGCCAAGGTCGTTGGTGCAAGAATGGCCGAGCCAATTCCTTGAAAGGCTCTGGAAGCGATAATCATCGGTGCATTAACTGATAATCCAACTAGTAGTGAACCTATTCCAAAGATAACCAGACCAATTTGAAATACACGTCGCCGACCAAACAAATCCCCTGCCCGACCGCCAAGCAGTAAAAATCCACCGAACGTTAACGAATAGGCGCTGCTAATCCAAGATAAAGTTTGCTGATTTAGCTGTAAATCTTGAGCAATTTTGACAGTTCCCGTAAAAATAATTGAATTATCAAGCAAGATCATAAAATAACTCATCAAAATAACTAATAGTATCCAATCGAATCTTTTCTTCGTTGCCATGTTGTCCTCCTGTTGTTATGCAATGTTTGAAAGCTTAGACCTTCAACTGCACTTCAACGCAACAAGAAAAGTTTCTTTTTTCGGCGAATCGTCATTCATATGGATAAAAACAGACTAACCTTAGTGGCGAGAAATGATTCGACGGAATCGTTTCTCGCCACTTTTAGTTTCTGTTAAAGTGGTGGTGAAGTTGACAAGCCGTGGTAGTTTTTGGCGCTTTGACGTCGTAATAAAAAATGGCAACTTCACCGGTATGATCCAAATTTGTTCTTAGTCTGTTGGCCTTCAGGTCGTGTTTTGAAAATTAAATTGATCATATTAACGTGGAACAACTTCAGAAAGATGGTGAATCAAATGACAGTCGCATTTGGTCTTGATGTTAGTAAGGCTACTTCGGCAGTAGCCATAGTGAATGATGGTGTCACCGTTAAACAATTCAAGATTGATAATAACTGGTTTGGCTTTCAAAACTTACTCAAAGAGATGAAAGAGTACGCAAAACCGCAAATCGTGTTTGAAGCCACAGGTGTATACTCTCGTCGGGTACAGCGATTTCTAGAAGATAATCATTATGCTTATACGCGTTTGAATCCATTGGCTGCCAAAAAGCAGTTAGATAGCCTACGGCCAAATAAGACAGACAATAACGATGCTTTGCATTTAGCTCAAACACAGCTCGTTATAAAGCGTCGATTGGAATATTACCAGAAGCCGGTTTACCACGACTTGATGGACGATAGTCACTTCTATGAACAACTCAATGAAGATGTCGTTCGTGAGAAGAATCGATTACATCGTAGTTTACAATTAACTTTCCCGGAAATAGAATCTTTGCTTAGTAGACCGGATGGCGAACAATACTGGAACATCGTGCAGCGTTATCCACACCCCGATCTGCTTGAAGAACTCAGTCCAGACGGATTAGGAAAAATAATCATGGAAACGACTCCCAAGAATATTTCTCTAAATCGCGCGATCATGGTCGCAAAGAAATTACTCCATCTAGCACAAGCATCGTATCCAGCGGATCGCGTTGAGGCACCGTCGGTGTCGCAGACGCGCTACCACGCTAAACGAGTCAGCGAACTAACCCGTCATAAACAACAGCTGATTAAAGCCATGACAGCGTTAGCTAAGTCCCTTCCAGAGTTTGATATTTTAATGAGTATCCCTGGATTTGCGGAGACAACCACTGTGTTATTAATCGGTGAACTGGGCGATATTCGGCGTTTCAGTAGCTCTAATAAGCTCAATGCCTTTATTGGCATTGACTTACGCCATTATGAATCCGGCGAATTCGTGGCCGCTGACCATATCAGTAAGCGTGGTGACACATTTGCCCGTAAGCTACTATTTCGCACAATCAGTAATATCGCGACGGTCGCTCACTACCATCCGAATCATATTAACGACTTTTATCAACGCAGAAAAAAACAATCTCCTCAGTCAGGGACTAAGAGGATTGCCATCGCTGCGATGGGTCGCCTGTTACGAACGATTTACCATCTCGTGATTACGAATCAGATGTATATATACGGCGTCAAGCGCCAATCATTCTGATTACGTCTATAGTGTACTAGCCTTACTCAAAAAATAAAATGGCTAAGGTCTATTTAGTGTACTCAAAAATCGTATTCCAAACTGTTCAAATCGCAAAGAAACCGTTTTGAATCCCTAAGTTCAAATCAATTCAAAGACATAAATACTGCTAGACCTATATTAATACTTGACTAGAGGTAGAAAAAACTACTAATCGCTACCCTCACTAGGTAATCAATTAGCAGTTCTATTTTTAATCTTTCACAATCCTGTATTCTTAAAATCACTCAATAGACTAGGGGATGTTTAAAAATCAGCTATTTATCGTTCGCCTTCCATAATCGTTCAAAGGTCTTAATAATCGTGTCAGTCGTAAAACCATACTTAGCAACAACTTCTGGTCCTTTACCACTTGCGCCAAAGCGATCAACACTCACGTTGGCACCGCGAGTACCCGTGAAGGCACCCCATCCAAATGAAGACGCCATTTCGATGGATATACGTAACTGAACATCTCTGGGTAAGACGGATTCTTGATACTCGGCCGATTGTTGTTTAAAAATATCCATACTTGGCATCGAAACAACGGACACATCATACGAGCGATCACGTAATGTTTGCTGTGCTTCTATCGCTAGGGCCACTTCTGAACCAGTAGCAATTAAAATGCCATCGGGTGTTTGACTCTTAGCGGGTGAAATTACGTACGCACCCTTTGACACTTTGTCAGCGTCTGCCCCTTCAAGCAGTGGTGTGGCCTGTCGCGTCAAGACAAGTACGCTGGGCCGATCAGTCGTCTGGGCAATAGTCTGCCAAGCGCCCAATGTTTCGTTTGCATCTGCTGGGCGAAGCACATTAACGTTTGGAATGCTTCGCAAAGCGGCTAACTGCTCAATTGGTTCATGGGTTGGCCCATCTTCACCTACGGCCAGTGAATCATGTGTGAAGATAAAGGTTGATGGTATTTGCTGGATAGCAGCCAAACGAACGGCCGCCTTTAGATAGTCACTAAAGACGAAGAACGTACTACCAAACACGCGCGTACCACCATGCAACGTAATACCGTTAACTGCTGCTGCCATGCCAAACTCACGCACACCAAAGTAAATATTGCGACCTTTTGGCGTTAATGGTGTAAAGGCTTCGTCGGCTTTCAAACTTGTCTTATTGGACGAAGACAAATCAGCGGCACCGCCCCAAAAATTGTCATTCTCTGCGGCAATCTGTTGCATCAAATCAGCATTAACCACCCGAGTTGCTGTTGGCGTCTTATACGTATCATAGTCCAGCGAAACATTTGCTAAATCTAGCTTATTATCCAAATATTTCTTAGCAACATCTGGAAATTTCGTTTGGTAGTCGGCAAACATGCTTTGCCAATTCTTGTAACCGCGTTGCTTTTTATCCACGGCTGCACTGTAAGTATCATAAATCTCATCACTAATCTCAAACGGAGCAGCAGACCAGCCATAAAATTCACGCATCTTGGCAACATTTTCTTCACCCAGTGCAGAGCCGTGAACCTTATTCGTCCCCGCTTCAGGCGTACCGTAACCAATAATTGTTTTGACTTCGATTAAGGTTGGCCGATCGTTTTGCTGAGCTTGTTTAATTGCGGCGTAGATGTCGTCCAAATTATTGCCATCCAAAACACGTTCATAGTCCCACTTAGCTGCTTTAAAACGCGCGCTGACCTCATCATTAGCACTTAACGAAAGTGGACCATCTAATGACACATCGTTTGAATCATAAAGCACAATCAACTTATTTAGGCGCTTATCACCAGCAATGTTAATCGCTTCATGACTGATGCCTTCCATCAAGTCACCATCACCAACAAGCGCATACGTGTAATGGTCAAACACATTGTATCCTGGTCTGTTCACCATAGCTGCTAAATGTTTTTCCGCCATGGCCATTCCAACGGCCATTCCCAATCCCTGTCCAAGAGGACCGGTTGTCGCATCGATACCTGCTGTTTCAGTTACCTCTGGATGTCCAGGCGTTAGCGACCCTAACTGACGAAATTGTTTTAAATCGTCAGTTGTTAAGCCAAAGTGATTAAGATGCAACAAACTGTAAAGCAGTGCGGATCCATGACCGGCGCTCAATACAAAGCGGTCACGATTAAGCCACTTAGGATCTTCGGGATTGAAATTCATCAATCTTTCCCATAAAACATAGGCCATCGGTGCAGCATCGATTGGCAAACCTGGGTGTCCACTGTTAGCCTTTTGAATCATGTCAACACTCAGAAAGCGGATTGCATTAACGGCTGCGGTATCTTTTTCAGTAAATGTCATTTCTCTTTTATCTTCCTTTCAAAAATGACCCGGTAGAATAACTTGACCGGGTCAAAAACACTATTTTGTTGCTTCTGCCTTCGAGTTTGCTTTATCGCGTCCATTTAAAATCAGACTAATCAAAACAACAATTACTAAGAAGCCTAGTATTCCAGCCACAACGGCGACCGTGCCCAAGTTACCAAGGTTTCCAAGTAAGATACCAGGAACTAGGTAGTCAGTGTCAGCAAACGTTGAAGCCGCCAGTTTTAACGTACCTAAGACAGGCAAGATGAGAAGCGGTAACCAACTAATCAATAAACTGTTGACCGCCGACCCGATAATCGCACCACGACGGCCACCCGTCGCGTTCCCATAAATTGCTGCCGCAGCGCCACAGAAGAAGTGACCGACAACCCCGGGAATAATAACCGTTGTTTTCAAAGCAATCATGATAAACATGCTAATTGTGCCGACGATGAAACTAGTGAAAAAGCCAATTAGCACAGCGTTAGGCGCATATGGAAAGATGATTGGAACATCCAAAGCAGGTTTAGAATTAGGCACAAGTTTTGTCGCGATCCCTTGAAAGGCGGGGACAATTTCGGCCAAGATCATGCGAACACCTTGAAGAACAACGACGAAACCGGCGGCAAATGTACCTGCTTGAACCAGTGCATAAACCAGGTAATTAGTACCAGCACTGAGTTTTGTTTCAACAAAATGCGGTCCAGCTACAATTGCTAAAATAATATAAACAATTCCCATTAATAACGTGATTGATACGGTTGAATCACGTAAGAAACTCAATCCTTTAGGCATTTCAATGTCTTCAGTACTGTTTTTCTTATTACCAAACCATTTACCCATCAAACCAGCAGTTGCGTAACCAATGTTACCCGTATGACCCATGGCAACCTCGTCGCCACCAGTGATTTGACGCATAAATGGTTGACACAAAGCCGGTGTCACAGTGAGTAATGTTCCTTCGAAAATTCCACCAAGAATAATGGTCTGCCAACCAGTACCAAGTTTGGCACTGATTAAAATAACCGCCGTCAAACAGGAAACGTATAACATTGCTTGACCAGTTAAGAAAATATACTTAAACCGAGTGAAACGGGCTAGTAGGATATTGACAATCATCCCCACCAACATAATTAATGCTGTCGTCGTACCATACTTAACCAATGCAATGGCGACAACCGCTTCATTGCTTGGCACGACACCTTGAACATGTAAGGCAAACTGGAACATTTTGGCAAACGGCGTTAATGAGTTACTTAAGATCCCAGCACCACCGATTAAGACAAGGAAGCCGGCAAACGTTTTAATCGTTCCTTGAACAACCTCAGTCGCCTTTTTCTTTTGTAGGAGCAGTCCCAACATAGCGATCAAGGCAACTAAAATAGCTGGTTGAGTCGCAATGGAGACAAATAAGTTCAATACACTTTTCATCTTTTTTGTCCTTTACGAATTAATCGTGAGCAATGTTTTCGTTATCTAAAACATAATTGACATGTTCTGCAGTTTCCTTCTTGTCAATCAGACTCTTTAGCAAAACGATCCGATCTTTAGGAATGCTACCTAGCGCATCAGCCAATGTTGATTCAACGAAAAAGTAGTCTGCTGAATCGGCTGTGGCACTGCCAACATCTGAGTGATCGACTGTAATATTGTTTGCATCAACATTCACATTTTCGTCCTTTAGAATTTGTTGGACGTTCATTTGCACCATAAAGCTACTGCCTAAACCGCTTTGACATACTGCTAAAATTTTCATGTTATTTCCTCCGTTATTCGTTGCGACTATGAATTATTGTGAGCAGATCTTCAGCCGACGAAGCAGCCATCAACTGTTTAACTGTTGCTTCGTTGGTTAACAGTGTCATTAATTGCTTAATGACTTCTAAATGACTCTCACTATCAACCGCTGATAAAACGAACCATAAAGTAATGGGATGATCCTGGTTAACAAGTGCAATGTCATGATTCGTTTTGAGCAGTGCAAGCGAGATCCGATTTGATCCATTCTCAGGTCGCGTGTGTGCAAGTGCAATATGGTCACCAATGTTAATATATGGGCCTTGATTATTGACCACATCAATCATTGAATTAACGTATTGCTCTGTCACACTACCGTTGGCAACTAAAGGTTTTGCCGCAAGTCGGATTGCTGCCTCCCAACTCAAATCAGTTGCATCCGTTAACTGGACTGTTTCCTGGTTCAAAAGGTCATTCAGCATTCCATCACCTCCGCTATTAATTTATGGTTTAATCCTAGCATTGATGAAAACGCTAACAAGTGCAATACTTACACTACCAATAGTGCAAAATATTCACCCCATCAAAAAATGTGCTTAATTTGGAGGCTCATCATTCATGATTAACTTTACTAACATCAAACATGGCAATGATCTTCTTAATTACTTACTAACACGTCAGGATTACACCACTCTTGAAGAATTAAAAACACAGCTTGGATTATCTCGTCGCGGCACTTTCTATGTTCTAAAACGCGTGAATGAAGAGTTAAACGACTCTAAGCTTGATATCATCATGAACCTCGCTGGAGTCGGCTATTTCATTCCTGAAGAAACAAAAAAAGAGCTTCTGAATCGATATTCAGAAACTCAAGCTGTGACGGAACAATTTACAAAACATCAGCGTTGCCAACTTATCGCTTGGGATCTCATCAATCACAAGTCACTATCCCTGTCAGACTTAACCAACAGATTTCAAATCTCCAAACATACGGCAATATCCGACCTCAAATCTGTTCGTGAACGTTTAGAATCCCATGGACTCGATATTATTCAACAGCCTAAAGGAAAGCATATTTCCGGATCTGAAATATCACAACGAAACTGGGTATTAGAGGCGCTTAATGATCGTGACTCAATTCTATACAGTCAAATCGACATTAATCCTTCACGTTTGATTGCAATCAACACTGAGATTCATAAGCTGGAAAAAATTACGGGCAATTACTTTAGTGACGACGCTTTATCAACACTTGATGACTTTATTTTATGGTTTTTGGAACGAATCAAACAGCCAGAAAATCAATTGCCAGATTCTCCCTTAAGAACAACCAATGTAGATTCAATGTCGATTAATTGGTCAATTAAGTTCTTAAGCGATAACAACATTCATAATTTTAGTGAATCATATTTCTTGGGTCGCATCATCAACACGAGCCAATTTTATCGTGTCAATCGTGCTGACGGATTAATCCAAACTATCTTTCCGATTTCCCGGGAAATTATCGATCGCTTTAACACCGTGTCTGGGGCCAATGTATCCCCTGAAAAGCTTGAATTAACACTATCTACACACTTATTATCTACCTTTTATCGTTCAAAATTTATGATTCCCTATCACCATCCCAACCTTGAACAAATCACCGAAGGCTTTCGCGAACTATTTTCGTTCACTAAGTATGCCATTCGTCCGTTTGAAAAATTCATCAATGGCCACCTTAGTGATGACGAAATCGCGCTGATTGCACTATATTTCGGCGGTGAATTGCGAGCCATTGAAAGCCGCCGTGGCAAACATGTGGATGTTTTAGTTGTCTGTTCTAGTGGTATTGGTACCTCGTATATTCTTCAGCAGCAACTCATTCAACATTATCCCAACATTGATTTTTCTCAGCCTCTTAGTGTTTTCCAGTATAAAAATCAAGATTTATCCAACATCAAGCTTATCATCAGTACCATCGAACTCAATGTCCCCGTTCATATCCCCATTGTTCGCGTATCACCGCTACCAAATAAAAAAGATTGGGAAACAATCGAAAAAGCATTCATCAATGGCCACTTAACTGATAACCATTTTAACGAAGCCAGTGTAAATTCTCTGCTCGATATTATCAGTAATTACGCTCGTATCGAGAACTTTGATGGTCTGACGGATGCTCTACGTGGTTACCTCAATCAAAGAGCAAAACTGCCGTTAAAAAAGGCTCCTGTCACAGGACCAACAAGCCTACAGAAGCTTTTACCCAACAGCCACATTACTTATGCTGATGATGAGTTGGATAATTGGAAAAATGTTGTTCAACAAGCTTTGAAACCCCTGCTGACTGAACATCTTATCGAACAACGTTACATTGATCGAATCATTCGATTAACAGTCGTCAACGGTCCCTACATGGTACTTGGTAACGGCATCATGTTAGCCCATGGCACACCAAACGACGGCGTCAACGATCTTGGCATGAGCTTACTGTTACTGCAACACCCAGTCACTATTGAAAATAAGAACCACGCAGACAAACGCACGATTCAACTTGTCATTGGCCTAGCACCTTTGGATCAAACCAGTCATTTATCTGCCCTATCGCAACTTATGCAAAAAATCCAAGATGATCACTGGGTTAAGCAAATAAAAGCTGCTAGTTCAGTCGCCGAAATTTCCAATCTACTCTCATAGAGAAAAAAGGAGCTGATCACAATGTCTTCAGCGGACATTGTGACCAGCTCCTTTCATTTCTACTGATTTGCTTTTTTCTCCGCGTGCTGTCGTTCTAGCTCACGAAGTTCTTCCTCAGTCGTTTCCATGTGATCATAGAAATGGTTGAGTTTGTAATTAAGGTGATCGATGGCAGATTGCAGGTCATCGCGTTTTTCTTCCATCACAACGAGTTGTTCCTGCAAAATAGCCTTCTGTTCTTTCGTATTATCTTCCTGCGCGTCGAATAGCTGGATATAACGCCGCAAACTGTCAATACTCATTCCAGCAGCCCGCATCTGCGTCACAAACGTAATGCGACGAATAATGCGATCATCAATATCACGATTGCCAACCTCTGTTCGGTCAATTTCTGGAATCAACGATTCTTTTTCATAATACCGAATGGCTGCCGACGATACGCCCGTTTTTTCACTAGCTTCTTTAATATTCATTGCGTTTTCTCCTTGTGGATCATAGTAGCACAATGGCCTAAATAACGGTCAGTCTCATTGATGTGTTCACAATAGACCTTAATGTGTACTTGAAGGCAAGGGAAACATTAGAAATGAAGTTCATTGTTGAAAAATCGTGTATGAAATATCTCTGCAATGTCCGCACCAACACTCTGTAAAGATTTCTTTGAAAATCCAATCTCTGACAAAAGAAAGTATCGAACACTTAATTGTAAAATTCTTGTTGCAATTATTAGCTTTTCATCTTTATAAATACCTGGTCTAACTTTTCCATGTGTCAAATACACTCTTGTATTGACTAAACTTTTAATAAAATCATCTTCACTGTCAATACTCTTTTGTAAAACATCTCTATTTAAAATTTCATTTGGCACTCTCTTAAAAAGAAATGTTAGCTTGTCTCGTAAACAAGCATCACGATTACGGAAAAATGACTCAACACCTTCCGTTAAATTGATTAAAGTGTTTTCAATGATACTTTCCTGCGTAACTGTCAATATATAATCATCGGCCAGTAACTTTAATTCGCTAGACATATCAAACCAGTTAGTCAAACTATTAGGTAATTCATCTTCAACATCATTATATCTGGGCGTGATTCTAAGGTCACTTTCTCTCTCTACACTTCTTATGGGATAAGTTTGATTGAACAACACATTTGCTTTCAAGCCGTTTGACAAATTGCCTTGTAAATATTTAGCACTAATAGTCTCACCAAGTAAAACAGTAAAAAATTTCGCAGTTTCATTAACTATTTTGGTCGATTGCAACATCGAAACCGAATTAGAATTAGGTTCAATTATTAATCCTGTTTCATTTTTTATATTAACTTTTAGAAGTTCACGGGGATAATTAATTGTGCCAGATTCGTCCAAACTAACACTGAAATTACCTCCATCAAAGTCGAAATTAGTTAAAATTTTTCGCTCAGGTTTCTTGACTTCAAAAATTTGTTTACCGCTCTTTGGTTCTTTTTTGATGGTCAACATGTTGTTTGGCAGCCACACGTTTAAATCAGTTAAAGAAAATCTAAAAAAAGATAAATACTGGCGCTGGGTAACCTTGTTGAAATTTCCATTTGTAATAAGCATATCTGACACTCGGTATCTCTCTGAGATTAATCCAGGTATAGAGTTTGTATTGCCAATCATGCTCACCGTGGATAAAACAATATTTTCGCCGGTTTGGGCAAAACCAAATACTGATTCATAATCCTCAAAGTTGAGTACATCTATCGCTGATGTCTCACTAACATTTAGCGTTCCAAAAACTTCGAGAAGTATATTTCCAGAGTCATAATGAAGTTTTCCCGGAATCCAATTTTCTGGATTAATTTCCTTTTTAACAGACCAAATTCCTTGGAATTCAAAATGACCAAACATATTTTCATTAATTAATTTAGTCATTTTCCTTCAACCACTTATCCAGCACACTGATAAACTCATCATGCTGATCCAGCAAAGCCAAATGGCGACTGTTGGCGAACAAGTGCCACTTAGCGCCTGGAATGTGATCGTAAACGGACTTAGCAATCAGTGGTGTACATAGATCATCCGTCCCATTAGTAACCAATACGGGCACATGAATGTTCTTCAAATCATCGGTTACATCGTAATCACTGATGGTCCCGTTCTCGGTAAATTCGTTTGGTCCCTCAGCGATTAGGCTGGCACGTTTACCATTTGTTTCACGACGCAGTGGTTCTGGTGAATTCTCGTCGGGATCATCCCAGCAATAACGCTCCATGTAACGGTCATTAGCAGCCAAGTACTTAGGACCAGAGAAGTCACCTGTTCGTTCAGCCTCAGCAATTGCCTCACGGTCCTCATAACTCAAATAGGAAATCAACCGATGTTGCTCTTGCGTCCACAACTTGATGGAAGCAGGCGAACCGTCGATCATGACACTCTTAACTCCCGTTTGGTCATAGTGCGTAAGGTAAAGCATCTCAAGCATGCCGCCCCAAGATTGACCCAACATGTGAATTTCATCCAGGTGTAAGTACTTGCGGAGCGCGATTAATTCCTCGGCCCACGTTTCCTTCACATAAACGGATTCGTCCTCAGGCAATGATGACTTCCCACAACCAACTTGGTCATACATAATCAACTGACGACCAGTTTCTGCGTAGTCATCCAGCAATTCAAAGTAATTATGCGATGAGCCAGGACCACCGTGAATTAGCAGTAATGGTGCCTTGCCCGGCGTCTTCTCACCGACAATTCGATAATATGTTTTATACCCGCGAAATGGCATGTAGCCTTCTTCAATCTTCATGAATCGCAACTTCCTTTATGTGTGAAATATGGTGCTTATGTTGATTGTACGCCTTGCAACAAACATCGAAGCATTCTGAAATAATTATTTTTCAATCATCTTAGACAAGTTAAAAACGTGATAGGCGAAATTATCATAACTCGTCTAACACGTTTTGAAATTCTGGATTATTTTTTTGCTGTTAACTTAGCGTCCACTTCTAACTGTCAAGATATCTAGCAGCATAAACGTTGGACTTAATAACTTAAACTCGCCACCATGAGAAGGATACGCATACCTATTTTAGACATCTTTTTAGCCATTACGCTCGTTGCCTCACGGAACATATACGGGAAAAAGCATTAATTGTGTTCACAGCCGGCTCAAATTAGCCTAGCGTTTACGTTTCAATTTGATAATCAACCAGCTCAGCACACCGATGATGATAATCAGCACGATACCGACAGCCCAGTAAATCATCGTATGATCTGGTTTCAGCGTCACATCTTGGTTATTGTATTTTTCGGCCTGTTCCTTAGTAATCGTGAATTCACGGACAAAATGCCACTTTTTCTTGACGGCAGTGACTGTTAAATCAAGCCGGTAGCGCCCTGGTTTAAATCGTTCCCCGTTCAAACGGATTGGGTAATCCATGATCGAATTTGGTGCAAACTGAACGTGATCCTTTGTCGACTTATACAACGTCCGTTTGCTCGTTGTTTGAACCTTTGCCACGATTTTTGCCTGGCTTAAGTAACGTTTTTTTACATTGCGCAATTGAGCTGTGACCAGATTACGACCCGCTTCAGATTTAGCTTTTACATCCCCAAGTTTTAACATTGGTGTTAATTTTTGCCGACCTTGATGAAGGACCATTCCCACCACGTATTGATAATTATTCGTGACGGAAATTCCTTTCGAGGTCTTTTTCTTGTCGGGTGCTACTTTTTTAAACGAAATTCCGCCGGCAATCACACCGTTAAACTTTTGTTTAGGCGCATCGATTTCAAAAATCGCCATTTTCGAACTTTTGGGCGCTAAACTGAGTTGCTTTGGTTCTGTCGTCACAACATCTGTTATGGGTGTGGTCAACGTTTTGTCAGACTTAAACCGTGACTTACCGTACTCAACCACTCCGTTTGGATTCGTCTTCGCCACGTTCACACTTGTGTTGATTCTAATGCGTTTGTCGGACGTATTGGTAACCTTCACCATGACACTTTCTTTTTGACCCGGCATCACGTTTAAATCAAAATACGTTTTCGATTGATCCCGTTGCAGTGACGATTTTTGTGGCTCCACGCTGAAATCCATGCTTTGTGCGTGAGCCACTTGACTATGTAGCAGGAGGCCAACCACCCCACAAAGCATCACTATAATTTTCGTTAATGTTTTCTTGGTCATGTTGAACCCTCCTGTGTTTCGCATATTTGAAACCTTTAAAACTAAACGGTTTCATCTGGTGTATCTTCTAGTGTCCAAGTCAATGTTCCATTGTAGGTCCCCGCACGAGCGGCACCAGCTGGAACTACTAGCTGAACACCAGTTGTTTCTTCTTGTTCAGTACCAGTCACTTCACCACCAAAACGATGGATGGTCGTTCCTGTTCCCTTACCCGTTGGCGCGTTTAATAATTTCACATTCGCGTCATCATCAAGAACCGTCACATTGCCGCCAACCATAGTTGGTTCCTGGCCAGATTCAGTGCCTAATACGGCTCGATCATTGAATAGAATCTTAGTACCAGTCATTTGATGCTCCTCGCCGTTCTTAAAGGGCAGGCTCTGCTTGACTGCTAATTGCCATCCAAGTCCGCCACCCCGTTTGTCAGTAACCTGCACGAAGTTGGAACGCTTAACTGAACCTTCAATACCGTCGATTTGAACTGTATCTGTCTTGGCATTGAATGTTTGTTCCTGCGTGTTGGATGTTGTCCGTTGACCGAAATCTAGTTTGGACGCGTAATCAATGGTCAATGAACCACTCTGATTAGTCGTCCCGGATCCTGTCAGCTCAGTTGCTGCGTCGTTAGGATCCAATGGTGTCGTAACGCTACTCGGATCAGTAAATGAAACCGTCGCTGTAGAATCCCATGACGCTGCCATAACCGGTGTTGCCAACCCCAGCGTCAGTAATGATGCGGCAATAATGGTCGTTAGTTTGCTTAATTTCATGATTTTTACCTCACTTTTTTATCTGCAAAGGGACGGCCATCGTTCATTGTTATCGGCCCGAATTGGTGGCAAACGGACATGATGCAAACATTTCATTTTGTTCATGTACCATCACCCCTCCGTTTCGTTCGGTACATCGCTCAGGTTCCAAGTAATTTCGCCATTGTAAGTACCTGCCTTGGCCTCTGAGGGAGAGACTTGGAGCATGAGCCCCTCTTCACTATTCCATTGATTAGAAACGACATACGGATCATTGTCAGGATTACGTGCTGTTTCAATCTCAATGGCTGCATGACTTACCGGCAGTAGTTCACCATTCTTTTTATACTTAATTGCGTCCGGCAACACATCGCCAGTCGTATTTGTTAACGCCTGCGTCAGTGTCAACGTTAACGACCACTGTTTGGTTACATAACGTTGATCGGTCACACTCAATGGCTGATCCCAGCTTACTAGCGGAAACAGTTGATCGGCTTGCCGCACAATCAGATCACGCCCAAAATTCAAATTTTTGGGGACACTGGATAATTGCAGCGTACCGGGCGGATTGTAAGCGGCCATTCGGTGCAACGTTTTGCCCCTGACGGCAGTTGCCATCGCTTCCGGATCACTGGTGACCGTGCTACCAGCAAATTTTCCCCACTCAATTTTTTCAAACGACTGTGTTGGATCACCGCTAACTGCAGTGGTATCCCAATATGCAAACGGCGAATTCGATAAGGTTAAGCTGGAATTAGCGTTCAGATTCAATGCCCGGGAATTTGTACCAGTCCCAGTGTTTTGTAAATCAAATGCAGCCGGGTCCTCAACGACAGCCGTTGTCGTACCTGTGCCTAAGTCTACCGTTGCAGCAGTTGTACTATTGTTTCGCGCAGTCAATGATCCTCGGGAAGCAACAGTAATATTATTGTTTCCACCTGAGGAACGAATCGCCGCAATTGACCGATTATCTGTATCTAGGTTCATTTGGGCATTCTGACCAATCGTTAAAGAAGCATTGTCATTGGCGATTTGAAAATAAACGTTATTTCCAGGCCACTCCGCATTAAACTTCGTCCCGGTTCCTAACGTAATGTTGTTATAGTAAAGATAAACAATTGGATAACCTTGTGTCCCGTTAGTTCCAGTCAAGTTCAGCGTACAGTTTTGCCCCGTTGTAAATTCCCGAGTCCCACCTGTCTGGTCCTCAGATGGCCGCAAATCATAATAAAACATCGAATAGTTCGTATTGTTGACGTTCCCAGTGTAGACCGTATTGTCGGCCATTTTGACGCTCCCGGTATAAACGTTTTCCGCTCGCGTATCTATGTTGCAGGTTCCTGAAAACGTAATGTCCGAATACGTTGCAATGACCAGTCGATTAACCGTTGTAGCCGTACTGATATTGCTGAATTCAAAGTGCCATTGACCTCGAGCCGTACCGCTGAACGTGACAAATGCTGCCGCCGTGTTTGCCACTTGAATATCATGCACGTTTAGTGTCGGATTGCCTGAAACCGGTACACCGTAACGTAAAGCGCCACTGCCAATGTTTAGAGTATGTTGCTGCCCATCGATTTCTAAACTGCGAGTGATGGGATTGGCAGATATTGAGGTGGCAGAAATGTTATTCTTCAAAAAAATCTTGGTTACGGATGGCTCGTTAATCGCAGTTTGTAACTCAGAAATATTGCTAACCACGCGCTCTGTCTCGCCAAGTTTTGTGTCTTCCTCTACCCGGGAAGTTTGTGTGCTTTCTGATCGTGAACTAGTTTCTTCATCGGTTCTACTAGACTGATTAGATGACTGTGAATCAATTGAATTGGTTTCACGTGAAACGGTCGTGTCACTTTCCAAATATTTTGAACTTGCCTTGCTGCTTTGACTGACGTCGCTATTAGTGTCAGAATCATTTGATTCACGATTGCTTTCACCAGATTGACTACTTTCACTCATTGAAGACACTGAACTACTACTTGAAGATCCACTTTCACTGGCTGATTCTTCAGCAGCAGGATCAATCGTTCCACTCAGTGACACTTGTTCAGCAGGAAGGTCACTGAGTTTAGTCACGTTTTTCGTATCCACATGTTCAAACGTCAACAACCAGCCAAGGCTGCCAGCCTGAGCAGTTATAAACGAACCACTTCGGTCATTGTTAATGCTCAAATTTCGTAAAGTTAATCGCGTATTATCACCCGATTTACCCAATGGCAGTGAACCTTCAGTTAAAGTTAACTGGTGCTGCCTCCCTGTAATCACTAGCGAAGTTGTCCGTGCAGCTAATTGACGGACATCACCACTAATATCTGCGGCTAATGTAATCTCCTGAACATCGGTATTTTCATAGGCAGCTTTGAATTCGGCAAACGTATGAACAGTCGGTTTAACCTCAATAGCATCAGTCTTATCGGCGGATGAGCTATCTGCAACCGCCGTTATCTTGTTTGTCGTAAAATCACTGACCACTGAAGCATCAATTGAATTAGCCGTCTGCGAGTCATCCCGTGAAGACTGTTGTGCATTCTCTACTGATTCATTAGCCTGCACCATCATCTGCGGACCAACTTGATTAGCCCCAATAACCCAAAACGCAATCATAAACAAAGTAAACAATCGTTTCATTGGCAAATCTCCGTTAATGCTGATTTTTTCACAATATATCAATTAGCATTTTTGAATTCAAATCATAACTCTGTGGTTATCGATAAAAGATGCGAAATTTGTCATCAATAAAGGCTTTTCACAGCAAAAAAACCGTATCAAATATGTTTAGTCATATTTGATACGGTTTTCGGTTTTAAGTTTTGTGTTTTTCTATTTAATTCATCAAGATTAACAGTACTGAATTATCTAGTGATCTCAGATGAATCTTGCCACTTATATCAGCTGGAGGGCGGCAACATTGACACCGAGCCGTGAAGGTAACGTTAATTCGAGTGATTTACTCGAATTTAGGTTACGGACGGTCGTAACGACTCGGCTCCTCACGAGGCTTTGCGGCGAGATGAAAGACTCCGAACTTGGGAGGCATGAACCGGTCCCACGGCGAGCGTATCAATGTTGCCAACCGCAAGCGGCATTCAACGTCTCACAAACAACTAGTGTTTAATGTGCAATGCCCGCTTCCATTTGGCAAACACGATTGATTCCGTGCGCGGTGTAATGCTGTCGTATGCATTGCGGCTCATCGCTTCCCAAACCTGGTCATCTTTCATGACCCGTTGAATAGCGTTTGCTAAACCAACAACATCGTTATCCGCTACAAGATAACCGTTCTTACCTTCATCAATCATTTCTGATGGACCATAATGCACATTGTAAACGACTGATGGAACCCCATGTGCCAGTGCCTCTGCCAGTGCCAATGGTTCATTGTCACTTTCCGTAGCATTAACGTAGACCTGTGCACCATCGTAAGCCTTGTCCAAATCTGGATGGTATCCCTTAAGTGTGACGCTATCCGTCAATTCAGCTTTCTTAATCTGCTCAGTAAGTGGCTTTTCCTGATCACCATACCCATAGATATCAAGTGTCGCATCACTAATATGTTTCTTCACCGTCACAAACGCTTTGACAACGTCTTCTGTATGTCGTTCTTTAGTCAACCGTCCAACGACGATCACCTTGTGAGCTGTCCGTTGCGGCAAACGAACACGTTTGGCATGAGCTTGTTCATCATTGACCACACTAAATGGCACGACGGTGATTGGCGCCTTAACCTGCGCTTCACCGCCCATCCACCGCGTCAAATCAGCCTTCTGCTCGTCTGTGGCCACAATAATACCGGAAAGCTTATCAATTTGATTAACGATCGGATTGGCATAGATACCAGACAGGTTAGCGTAGACCTGATCTTTAGGATCAATAGTATGTGTCGTCGGCAATGTAATAAACCGGCTGACCTTGGTCGTCATACTTAACATTGCATCGTAAGCCGCGCCCGGACGATCAGCAACAAACGTTGAACCCTCGCCATCACGACGGTTCAATTCGTCGAGGAAGAACGTGAACAATTCATCGTAGCTATCAAAGAACAGATCCTGCCCTTTATAATCCAATAATTGGAGTAACGACAAGAAGTTGTGGCCATCTTTGTCATGACTGAAGTATTCCTCAATCACCCGTTTGCCATCTGGCGCGTAGGTCACTTGACTAATGAGTTCGCCCGCGTCGCTAAAGAACTGATCACGTGTTTTAAAACCGCGGAAGTCCCACAGTTCTGTTTGGACTTTTTTGCCACTGCGGTCAAACGCATCAACACTGTACAACTGGCCAATTGTGCCTGGTGCGAAATGAACATTCATCACTAGCTTATCGCCATCATAAACGTGACTCACATCAGCTCCAGGATCTACATTGTAATCCGCAGCCAGGTTTAAGGACTCAATTTTGGGTTCGTTTTTGCCAACTGGCTTTAAGTCTTCAATACCCTGGAAATAATCATACATATTGACGACTTGATCATCTTCGATACCGAAACGTTGTTTATTTGCATACAACATTTGATCAAAATTTCGTGTCACCAATTTAGCAGGCGTGCCCTGGTGCTTAAACAGTTGCAGCCGTTTGATTTCAGCATGTTCGATTCCTGAATTCAAGGCCATCAGATATTCATTTACGAAATAAATCATTTGCTGGCCTCCTGTTGTTTGTCCGCCTGAGTTCTTGAGTCAGCTTCAGCAAACGCCTTAACATCGTCTAAAACAGGTCGCCACTTGTCCCACACAGCATCTTCTGAGAAACGTTTGGCATCCTCGTAGGCATTTTCACTGAACTTTTGCATTAGCCGGTCATCTTTAAGCAACTTCGTGATGGCATCCGCCAAAGCATCGACGTTGTCCAACTCAACCAAATAGCCATCGCGATCATTTTCAATAATTCCCTGAGGACCATACTTTGCGTCATAAGACACTGTTGGCACCCCATGAGACTGGGCTTCCAATAAAGCCAGCGAGAATCCTTCAGCTCGTGACGCCAGCACATTAATTTGCGCACCATCGTAAACCTTGCCAACATCCAAGGTGTAATCGTGGAAGGTAACTAAATCGCCAAGCTTTTTATCAGCAACGATCTTATTCAATCGTTCGCCTTCCTTACCGTTCGCGTATCCCCAGAAATCTAGGCGCGCTGCCGGCACTTTAGCATGAACCTTTTCATAGGCTTCGATTACTTTATCTTGCTGCTTTTCGGGAGAAAGACGGGCCACCATGATGATTTGTCCTGGTGTCCTGTCCGACCATTTAACGTGAGGCGCATTTAAAACGTCGTTGTCAACGATACCAACAGGTAATTCAAAGACTGGTGTTTGATCGCCCCAACGGTCAATAAAGTCTGTCCGTTGTTGCGGCGTTGGTGCTGCCACACCCTGCCACTGATCCAAATTCTTAATTGCATATTCGTAGTTATAGTTCAGGGTCGCCGTCATGATCTTTTCAGGATCATTCAAGTGATTTGAATGAAGGTGCATCATCTTAAATGCCCGTGTCCGCATGTTAAGCACAGACCAAGCCAATTCAAACGTCCGGTCAACGACAAATACGTTATTTTCACCGTCGCGTTTGTTCAATTCATCGAGGAAGAAACGCATCATCGCCCGCTCACCGTTAAATGAGTAGTTCGTCCCGTGCCAGTTCATGATCCGGTATAGCGAATTATCGTACTTACCTTCCTGATTTTTCATGTGGAATGTTTGGTAAACCACTTTACCATCAGGATTAAAGACCTGCTCAGCATTAACCACGCCGTCTGCATCGTGCCACTGCTCCAGCGCCTTGAAGCCACGGGCATCCCAGTATTCACTCTTTACCAGTTTGCCATACCGATCAAATGTCCACACCGTTTCAACTTCCTTATATTCTGGTGCTCGCATTTTAATTCGCTGAATAATTCGTTCAGAATTACGCACCATAAACCCGTGCTCGTCTTGATCATTAACCAGCACTTGTAAATTTGGTTTCACGTGTAAATCAGCCAATGTAAATGCCGTCTTCTTAAGGTCTTCTGTACCTTCGAAGAAGTCAAACAGATTGACCATGTCACTATCCGCCAATCCAGCATGAGCCAACGTATCATGTAGCGTCAGTGAAAAAAAGCGTGTAACAATCTTTGCCGGTTCGCCGTGATCCTTAAACATCCCCAGCCGCTTCATTTCCGCGTGTTCAATTCCTGATTTCTTTTCGTTAAAACTTGCGTTGATAAAGTAATACATCCCATTACCTCACTTATCTGCACACCTATTTTTTAATCATACCAGAAGCTCACAAAAATAGGGCTCAGCATAATTGCTAAGTCCTATTTTAACGTACCTTGAGCCTGATGAACGACCTTTTCGCGAGCTTAATACCTTTTTTAATGCCGTTTTTGCTCGCCAAGTCCCAATAATGTGGCTAAACCAAGTAAAGCAAGACTAATCACGCCTGTTAAACGGAGGTTAGCGTTACCCTGTTCACCCGTTTCGGGTAGTTTTTTGTTGTTAGTCGTTGAATTCACCCCGTCATGTTTGAACCGCATTGGTTTAACCACGGCAGATGGAATCAGTCGATGATGTTGAACAGCCTGCTTAGCAAACGCACCAGGGCGAGTTGAAACCATCGTCAGACCGCTATTTTCTCCAGTCTGTGAAGTCGGTGATGCCTGCTGGTCAACGGTTGGGTCCGAAGCATCGTTCATGCTGGACTCATTATTCGCTTGCAACAATAAATCCGCTTGATTCTGCAACTGTTGAGCTTGCTCTAATGCAGCTTGAGCCAGTTGTGCATAATGTTGGGCTAATGCGACATCATTATGCGCGGCTGCTTCAGCAGCTAACTGGGCATCTTGTTGGGCTTCATCCCTAGCTAATTGAGCAGCATTGACCAGATTTTGACCAGCTGGTGTCAAGACGCTTGCGTGAGCCGTTTGAGCTGCTTGGCTTGCTGCACTGGCTGCTTCGCTAGCCGCAACGCTGGCATTTTGTGCGTCTGTATTAACCGTCTGTTGAATCGCTGTCGCCATCTGTTGAACAGCCGCCTCAGCTGACTGAACCGCTTGTGCAGCAGATGTTGCCACCTGTTCGGCGCTAGCAGCTGCACTCGCAAATTGGCTGGCAGCACTAGCATCATTCAACAACGCAGCACTAGCCGCCTCGCTGGCTAACACACTCGCCAAGTTGGCAGCACTGCTGGCAACTTTACCAGCTGATTGAGCCGTAGCGACTTGCTGTTGTAACAGTTTGTCCAAACTTTGAACAGTTGCATTCGTCGGATCACTTGCAACTTGTTGACCGGCCTGAGTTGCAGTTGCACCTGCCGAATTAACGTGACTAGTCGTGTTGTTAGCAGTACTTTGCGCGGTCTCGTTAGCTGCCGAGGCTGCACTTGCCTCACTTGTAGCGGCACTCGAATCCGCACTAACCGCCGTTTGCAAACTAGCTAATGCCTGGCTAGCGGCATCCTCAGCAGAAGCCGCTAGCCGTTGCGCTTTAGTAGCGGCTGATTGAGCGCTTTGTGCCTTCTTGGCCCATTCACTAGCTGCAGATGCATCATTAATATCAGCAGCACTGGCAGCAGATTTGGCAAAGTCTTCGGCTAAAGCAGCGACCTCACTTGCGGCCGTTTCGGCGCTAGTCGCCTCATTAACCTTTTGTGTCACTTCACTAGCCAGTTGCTGGACACTGGCATTTTGTTTATCTGTTTCGGCTGCGCTTGTCGCAACCATTGCTGTTGAAGCCACCACTGATGCTAGCGAATTAGTTGACTGATTGGCGGACGCAGCGCTGGATGCCTGCTTCGTTGCCTCACTCGCGTAACTGGCGGCTGTTGATGTATCTGTCGTAACCGTGTTATTGACCAATAATTGTAAATCTGTGGCATGACTGGTCAAACCTTGTGCTTGATCTGTGAGTGTCTGCGTGTTGGCATTAGCTGATGCCGCAGCACTGGCATAGTGACTGGCAGCAGAAACATCGTTATCAGCTGCGGCAGATACTGCTTGACTGGCTAATGATGCGGCGGTACTTGCGGTTGCACTAAGAATCTTTTCGATTGATTGAGCGGCACTCGCAGCAGAAGTTGCTTGGCTAGCCCAACTCTTGACGGCTTTGTTGGCAGTATCTTTATCAGCATCTTGATTAGCCGTCGATGCAGCGAGACTGGTCCCATTTACAACATGTTGAGCGGTTGCTGTCGCCGAACTAGCGACACTCGCAGCATTACTTGCACCAGAGGCTTGCAAACTAGCGGCATGGCTATCGGCACTTAATGCCTGCGTAATCAGTTGATTATTGGCAGTAGCTTGATTAGCTAACGAGTTGGCGACACTCTGTTCAGAATTCAGCAAACTTTGAACATTTGCGGCACTCATTGCAAAGTTACTTGCCGCACTAACATCGTTCAGAGCCGTGGCAGAGGCCGTTTGACTAGCTAACTGCTGCGCGTCATCGTTCAAACTGGCGGCTACGCTGTCTGCCGAATTTAGCCCCGACTGTGTTGCTACTTGTTGACTGATCAAACTTTGGTAACTGCTGTTTGCCTTATCTGCTCCCGACTGAACAGCGGTTGTTGATGTTGCGGCACTGCCAGCCAATGATGCTGCCTGCTTGCTGACATCACTGGACTGTTTAGTTGCCGCACTCGCCTTATCATTAACCCCATCGGCAATTTGGCTTACCGCATTCGCATCTGCTTTGACGTCATCTGAAAGAGCTGTCATTAATGACTGAGCCGATGTGTTGTCTGCATCAGCATCGCTTTCCAAACTGGCCACGGTGGATGCTGCCGCACTGGCTGATTGAGCTAACTTAGTCGCTAACGCTGGATCATTAGACGCAGCGGCAGCGCTAGCTAACGACTGTAGCGAACGCGCTACACTAGCGGCAGAATTAGCCGCAGATAAGGTCGCACTGGCGGCAGAGTCTAACGATACCAAACTTTGGTTTAGACTCTGAACCGTCTTATTCGCTAAATCTGTATCCGCCAACTTTTTGCCAGCTGACGTATAACTAGCAACGCTCGCAATCTGACTGCTCGTTGATGTCGCCTCACTGGTTGCAATGTTGGCATGGATGGTCGCCGAGGTTACCTGCTCAGAGGCAGCTGTGTGATCGGCAGTCACTTTGTCGTTCGCGTCGTCTGCCAAACTATGAACCAGCGACTCTAATGAGTTAATTGCAGATTGATTGCTCGTCATATCATCATTTAGAGACGTAGCGGCCGACTGTGCACTCGTAGCGCCATTGACATCGTTTAACGAAGCCGTGGACTTGGCTGCACTAGTCACGGATGCCAATTTGCTGATCGTTGACGTGGCCGAAGCAACCGTACTGTCAGCTGATTTGGCCGCAATTACAGCCTGACTGACCGCAGTTGAGACTGCCTGATTCTTCGTATCCGCGCCAGCCAGTGATCTCAGTTCATTTACTAAGCTGGTGATAACAGCACGCTGATCGGAAATCGTTTTGTTTGCGCCATTAGCAGTCGTGCTCGTTGTCGTCACTTTTCCGGCAGCTTGACTAGCAACTTGGTGGTCGTCTGTGACCAACTTTTGTACCTGAGCATAAATCGATGTGGCCGAATCGTTTAACTGATTGATTTTTGCAACATCAGCAGACGCAACAGCACCAGCTGACGTTGCCAATTTTTCAGCAGACTGAGCCGTTGATTGATCGTTTGTTAAAGCTGCCAAGGAAGCAACACTGGCGGCACTGGCAGCAATCGATGCTTGCTGTGAGACAACAGTGTTCAGACTCGTTGTTTCACTATTTATACTTTTAGCACCGCTATCCAGACTTTGAACTTGTGAATTCATTAAATCCGTCTTAGCCAGTGAATTGGTGCTTGAAACGTTACTGGTTATTTGACTATCCACATTTTTACTGGTCGTTACACCAGTTGCCGCACTCGTGGCTGTGTTGCCAGCAGAAGTAGCAGCATCTTTTGCTGCTGTACTATCGCTAGCCAGTGCCGATGTGGCAGAGTTCATAATACTCGTCACTTCAGATTGTGCACTTGCCGCTGTAGAGGCCAAATCATTAGCAATCTTAGCAGCGCTTAGTGCCAAAGACTGATCCTGACTCGCCAAAATTGGCTTGTTAAAACTGGCAACACTGGTCGCGCTCTTTGCATAATCCGTTGCTGATGCTGCAGCAGCGCTGGCTTCACTAGCCGTTGTGGCAAACTTATTGAGCAAACTCGTTGCCGTTGAAACGGCCGTTTGAATATTTGCATTATGAGGATCTTGACTGGCAACACTGGTCAACGAGCTCAAATTAGTCGCCGTTGTGGCAGAGGCCGCTTTAATGATTGGTGCGGCACTAGCAGCTGACAACGCCGCACTGGCAGCCTGACTGGCTAAATCACTGGCAACCGTGTGGTCAACAGTCGTTGCGACTGAATTAAAGTCACTAGTTAACGACTCAGCCTTAGTTTCCAAACTATTAGCGACATCTTGGTCTGAGTTTGCCTCGCTGGCGAGTTGACTAGCAGTCGTAAAGTCGTTGTCATTAGCTGCACTAGTGGCTTTGTCCACTAACGTAGCGGCACTAGCAGCGGCTTGTTTGGCCTGATCAACCAATCCATTAATCGAACTGGCTAAATTAGCGGCGCTCTTGGAAGGCGTCATCAATTGCGTATTACTGGTATCACTAGTCGTCGTTTTAGCAACTGATGCGGCATTAGCACTCGCTGCACTGGCCAAACTATCAACCAGTGAGCTGGCAATACTAGCCACGTTAGCAGCACTACTAGTCGTATCCGCTGCTTGACTGGCGCCAATACTGTCGTGAATCAACGTATTTTGAGCATCGTTTGTGAGTGACTTAGCTTGTGAGGCAAGCCCATTGGCAACCTTATCGTCAGAATCTGCCAAGGATTCAGCAGAGGCAGCCTGACTGGCAAACGTGCTAGATGCACTGGCATCATTCAAAGCTGCGGCTGACGCGGCTTCACTAGCAAACACACTAGCATTGCTGGCAGCAACGCTTCCAGCAGATGCAGCGGTTAAAGCTTCACTTGTTAATGAATTGACTGCGCTGGTTTCACTTTGAACCGTTTTATTTTTCGGATCACGGGCAGCAATTGACGCTGCTTTACTTGCCAACGAATTGACCGTTGATGCCGTTTGCGTTGTTTGACTGGCAACACTGATCGTTGTTGAAGCGGCGATGCTAGCCGCACTAGCCGCTGTTGACGCATTATTGCTATCCAAGGCGACTTCGCTGGCAATTTGACTGTGAACACTGTTGACGCCTGATTGAAGGCTGGCAATCGTCGAGGCGATACTGTTCGCCGTGCTGGCCTGTGTGGATGCCACGGACGCCAACGACTTTGCAGCTGATTGATCATTCAGCAATGCCACGTTTGACGCCGCGCTAGCCGCACTTTCGGCAATACTAGTCGCCGTTGAAAGACTGACTTTCTGGTCACTGACTTGATTATTAAGCTGATTGGCAGACGTCAGAATACCACCCAAATCAGTATTCGCGCTATCGGTGTTCACTAATCGACCCGCGTCACTAACAGCGCCGTTCATTTGAGAAGCCGCACCGTTAGTCTGGCCAACATCACTCGTGGCCTGACTAGCTAAACTGTTTGCGACATTTACCGCTGAATTAGCGATACTGCCGTCACCAGCGATAGCAGTCGTTATCTGACTGTAAACATTGTTTGCTTGAGAGGCCAAACTATCAACTTGATACTCTAAAGAGCTAACAGTCGAAGCGGCCGCAGAACCCTTGGCCGCATACTGGCTGGCTAATGACGCGTCATTGTTGGCCGCGGCAGAAGCTGCTAACGCTGCGTAAGAATTAGCTTCGTTAGTAGCAGATGACGCTTGTTGATTATCGCTCGCAATCGCGCTTGCCAACGAATTAGCACCGTCGATTAGATTAGTAATTTCAGTGTTTTTAGGATCTGTAGCTGCAACTGAATTAGCAGCGTTCAGAATACTATTAACGTTTGTTCCCTCACTAGCGGCTGCAATCGTTGCCTTATTCGCAATACTAGCAGCTGTTGAAGCAGCCGAGTTTTGAATGGCCGCAGCCGTGCTATCGGCGATAGCTGTTTGGTTAGCTGAAATGGCCAATGAATTGGCCTGGCTCATTAATCCCTGAAGTGAATCTTGTAAGCCAGGAATTTGATGCTCAGCACTTGCGGCCAAAGAGGCATCTTTTGCGGCCTCATTTACATCGTTTAGTGCTGCTGCAGACGCGGCCATCGAGCTATACGTGCTGGCCTGCTTAGCCAAATCACTTACTGTCGTTTCAATACTATTCGCGGTGCTAGCAACCTGTTGCCCTTGTTTGGCCAAACTCTGTAGCGCACTATCAGCGGTCGTCGCTGACGCAGCACTGGCAACCTCAGAAATTGCTTTATTAACATTGCTGTTTTGCTGACTAACTGTTGTCGCCTCACCAGAAGCGGTGGAGGCAGCTACCGCCGCATCGGAACCCTGTTCACTGGCAGTAACACTATCAACGTGGACCGCGTTGGTAATAATCGGTGCCGTCTGACTAATAACGTTGTTCAACGAAGTTAATGACGATGTTAGTTGTGCATCCTGGCTCGCAATTGATGCCGCCGTTGAGGCAGCTTGAGAAGCACCTGTCGCGTCATTGTTTAACGCAGCCGTGGATGCCGTACTCGTCAGTTGGTCAACTGTTGCCCGATCATTAGATAACTTGGTTGCAATCGAGGCGGCAGAATCCGCTGCCTGGCTGGTTGCAACAGCCGATTTTTGAACTTCGGCATTTGTGCTGTCAGTTGCTGCATCGCTGGCAGCTTTTTGTGCAATACTATCTGCCTGAGAGGCAACATCAGAGCGGTTAGCCATCATCGATACCGTATCGGAATCTGTTGACTTCGTTGCGGAAGCGGCCTGTGAAGCAGCGGTGCTATCTGCACTAACCTCGTTATCAATATCATCGTCTTCAGCTAAGAAGTCCATGTAGAAAGCCCGCGCTGCTTTTGCTGCGGAGTCGGCTGTGCTTTGCGCAGCTACAGCCGATGCATATAACGTTTTGGCATTATCTGCCTGATTTAGGGCAGCGGCTGACTGAGCAGATTTGTACAGATTATTAGCAATTGCAGTTTGATCAGCTGCAACGGTCTGCAAAGACTGTGTGGATGCAGCGGCAGATGCGGCCGCTGCTGCCTGCGATTGAACGTGAGCATTTTGCTTGTCCTGTACAGCCTTATTAGCGGCCCTGACACTCAGCGAGTTGTTGCTCGTCACAAAGTCTTGAATCGTACCAATATCCGCGCTAGCCTGTACTGCGGCCGCACTGGTGGCCTTCGCCGCAGAACTCGCCGCAATACTATCGGAACTAACAGCACTCTGAACGAAATCATTGGCGCTTTGAGCAACCGTGAATAGACTGGTAGCGACCATAGCGGCCGACAAAGCTGCCGTTTGGGCACTCGTCGCCGAAGCAGCGTATTCACTGGCTAAACTCGCATCATTTGAAGCCGCGGCCAGTGAAGCTCGTGAAGCAAAGTCACTGGCAGCAGAAGCATAGTTACTCGATTGACTGGCAAATGACGTCGCTTGTTTAGCCTCGTAGCTGGCCACGGAAGCAGCAGATGCTGCACCACTAGCAGCTGACTGGGCTAAACTGGCGGCACTGACAACCTTGTTATTCGCAAGGTCGGTTTTCCCCGTTGCTGAGGCCGCATTGGCATTAGTCACAGCCTGAACAGCTGCACCACTGGCGGTTACGGCATTATTAACGGCATTCGACGCAATGCTTTGAGCCTGACTAGCAAGTTGTGAAGAAACCTGACTATCAACGGTAACCTGACTGGCCACGGTTTTTGTCGAACTAGTAACGACAGCCGCCGCACTGTGCGTCACCTGTGCTTCCGAGTTCGCCTGAGCCGCCAAACTAGACGCGCTCATGGCGTAATCGTACGCAGCACTGACGTCATTATCATCAGCGGCACTGGCGGCCAATGACGCAAATTGTAACGCCTTGTTGGCGTCATTATTGGCAGAGTGAGCCGCTTTATTCCCAGCATCCGCATTTTGCGAAGTCGTGCCGGCGCCAGTTTGAACATTCCCGTTAGCCTGGTCCGCAGCTGCTAATGACATTGCCTGGCTAGCGGTCATGTTAGCCTGAATCGCCGTCATTGCAGCAGATAACGCGGCTGACTGAACTGAATGGACAACACTCTGAGCTGTCGAGGCCACATTTGAAGCGGCAATTGAGGTCGCGGTGGCCGCAGTGCTCTTGGCTTGAGAAGCAGTGGATGTCGTTTGGGCCGCTGTGATACTGGTTGCATTCGTCAACGTTTGCGCCGCCGCTGCAGCACTATTCGCTACTGAAGAAGCGTTGGCAATTGCAGTGGATGCTACTGCCAGTGCTGAATTGTATTGCTTTGTGGCAGAAGCCGCTACAGCATTTGCAGAATCAGCTTTTTTCTGATCGTTAGTTGCCATATCCGAATAATAGGAAAGATTTGAATCCTGTTTAAAGCTTGAACTTTCCCATTTATATAAGGAATTAGCGGAGTTGGCAGCAACAACTGCCGCAGAAGCGTCCGCCAACTCCTTCAAATAAACTTGTTCAAGACTTGTAGCTAAGCTATTAGCGGAATTGGCCGTTGTAATAACTTCAGCAACTTTACCGTTGACCGAGTCTAAAACGCTCTGAGCACTTGTCGCTGCGCTCCCTTGTCCTAAAATGGCATTATAGTAGGATTGTGTTGCAGAATACTGATCAGTAACCTTTTGATCATTAGACGAAACTGAAGCGGCATAACTGGCAGCAACTAACGCCGATTTAGCACTAGAAAGTGCGCCACTGGTCATCGCCTGATATGAATTAACCTGTGACTCAGCAGCAGTCACGGTCGGCGTTGGATCTGCCGTAAACGTATAAGTTAGCGAGGTATTTGTGCCAAACGTTTCTTTCAAGTCTGGCGACTTGGTTAAGAGATAGTTCAGTCCATCGGTTCCTTTAACTTCTGAGGTCGGTTCGACTGCAGATAGATCGATTGCAGTGCCATCAACTCCAGAAATAGTCCGGTCCGCCTTGATCTGCTTACCATTCGCATCCACATAATGAATGGTGGTAGTCACAATGGCGCCAGTCGTAATCGGTTGTGTTATTTGAGTTGCGTTATTTTTCACAGTATACGTGAACGCTGACTTAAGACCATAACCGACACTGTTGTCCCAAGCGACAACAGTCGAAGGATCCATCCCCATGTCAATCGCCGCTTGCGCAGATTTTTGATCCGGGTACACATGAATGGTGTCCCCAACATTGCCCGTGATCACGATTGGTGCCGATTGTCCAGTAGGCGTTTTGACGTCCAACGTCACCCGCGAAGTACCCTTTGTGTAGCTTAAATTAGTTATTTTGGCTGACTGCGGATTCTTAGCACCACCAGTGGAAGCGGCAAAAGACAATGTGTAAGCAGTCGATTGTGATGTGTCCACAGAGACCGTTTTAGTAAAAGTATATCGACTGCCGTTGTCAGGAACAGACATCGTCAACGTCCCTGTGCCAGAAGCAACATCATAGTGGTAACTTAGCGTGAAATTATGAAATCCCCCATCAAGAATTTGGGAACTCATATTTTGCCAAGTTGTGGAGGAACTACTTGTGCGGGCGTAATTATTGATTAACCCATTTGCATCAGTGGTTCTCCAGCCCATGTAGGGTGTTGTTGGATCGCCGAAACGATTCTGAATCTCCCCACCATTGGCAGGATTACCTTGATTTCCCCATGGATCAAAAACAAATCCAAAGGCATTCTTAAGGCCCGCAATACCAAGACCTCCACCTTTCATGCCATTAAAGGTTTCAGTTGGATTTTCCGGCTCCTTAACAAACACGATTGACACACCATCAGCACCGCCAGAATAACCAACTTGCATAGCACCGGTTAAGCTGAAATCATGCGTAAAATCGACAGTTGTATTCAAATTAGCATGTCCAACTTGGTCATTGTCGTCCGCAGTCAGATAAACCGTTCCCGTATTATCAAACTGCACACTGGTCCCGTTACCAGTGAATTGAGTTGACGCATTTGTGCCCGAAACATTTCCAGTAGCTGTCCCAATTTCCATGTTGTTGCTTAAAGTAGGCAGGCTAACACTGGCATCCTTTTGTGTGATCATCACAGGCTGGTTAACAAGCGCCAACGACTTCTTCAGTTCTGTCAGCTGAGCCGTTGTTGTTGCGTCTGGGACACTAATTACCATCATGCCATTAACCATCGTTAGCGTGCTGCCTGTCGGTAATACAGCTTGTTGAACAATTGACGTGGGTACATTGGTATTAGCGTCTAATGGTAAGGGTGTTTCACGTGTAACAGTCGTTTTTGCTCGGGACTGAACGCCCATGGTACTAGCTTCAGATACCGGAGTTACAGCAGATTGTGCCGGCGATACTAATGATGCCGTACTTTGCTCAAGGCTACCTGCTACGCTTTGACTAGTAGAAACCGATAAAGCAGCATCTGCCTGTGTCGCGCGTGAAACTAGCGTGGCCGGATTAATAACATTCCCAGTAACGGCCGCTGGCTTTTCAGCCGGAGCACTTGTCGGTACCTGATCATTATCTTGCTGAGCCAAATACGCACGTGAAGTTAACGCGCTACTGTCAGGATTTTTTTCTGAACTACCGTCAACGCTGCTTTGACTATTAACACTAGTTAAATCTGGATTTTCACCATCAGTCGGCTGACTAACTGTCAGTTGCGCTGAATCAGCTGCTTGAGCCGCGTTGGATTCAGAAGCGTCACTAGTTATTGAGGTGCTACTGACAATACTGCTGATTGCACTGTTATTAGGTGTGTTTTTGACAGCTCCGTCGTTGCCAAGACTCGAAGAAGTAGTGATTGAAGTCTCAGGTGTTTGTGACTGAGCACTAGTTTGATCCGCCGAGACCATTTGATCTGTACCAATCATTCCCAGGCCAAAAAAAAGTAGCGCTATGCCTGCAAACAGCCAGCGCTTCCCTGCCTTATACATCTTGTAGTGCTCTTTACGTGCCGTTGAGAACCGACCCAACTCACTATCTTTCATAAATCCCCTCAGAAACCCTGTTTCGGAAAAATTAGCATCGTTAAATATCACATTTTGTTAATTATATATCGCACAATTTATTTGTAAACATAGTAAAACAATGCGTTATCAAAACATTTAGTTACATTTTTAGATAGTGTTGGTTTTATTGAAATTGGTACGGTTCAAAACTCCCTTATCACAAAGTAACAGGCCACTATTGGAACGTTAAAGCCAAAAACAAAAGAGGCTCTTTCTGACAAAAGAATTGATTTCTAAGAATTTAATAATTTTTATATTGCTTAACTTTCTAGAGTCGTAATGTTTATTACCAGTGCGAGCATTGAATGAAAAACAGCGTTCGACATCAAAAAACACCCTGGTTGCCTGACCAAATGGCCAAGTATCCAGGGTGTTCGTATATAAAACTTTAAAATTCAGTCTAGTCTTCGCTACCCATCCAACGACCAACAAAGGCCGCGATAGCAGCACCCAAAACTGGAGCAATCAAGTAAACCCAGTAGTGAGACAAAGCAGTACCACCAGCAAAGATGGCAGGTCCAAAACTACGAGCAGGGTTCAAAGAACCACCGGTCAAGTTCAAGGCAACAATAATCAAAAAGGCTAAGGTTAAACCAATTGCTACTGGTGCCATTGTAGCGTTACCAAACTTGTCGCTCGTGACCATCAAGATAACAAATACGAACAAGAAGGTAATAATTGTTTCGAAGCAGAACGCTGCACCAGCAGAGATCTTAGGAAAATCCGTTTGACCAAAACCAACGCTCTTGGGCAAGCTTAATGCGTGTTCAAAGAAGTCCAAAACGGCTGAAGCAACTGTGGCACCTAAAAATTGCGAAATAATGTAAAAAATGGTGTCACTAGCTGACAAACGACCGTTGATCAACATCGCAATAGATACTGCGGGGTTGAAGTTACCACCTGACACGCCACCAACGGCGTAAGCCATCATCGTAATGGCCAATCCGAATGCTAAACCAATGGCTAAAGTGCCGCCTTTAGCAACCGTAACTGTACCAGTACCGATGAAAACAAGCATGAAAGTTCCGATAAACTCGGCAAAATACTTTCTCATTTTCATTCCCTCCAGGAATATGTAAATTTAGAAAACTTTTGTTCGAGTTAAATGATACCCTATTTAGCCTAAAAATACAGACTAAACACCTGTGATTAACCATTTCGCTACAAAATAATTACGTTTCGTGTGCATTTTCAAAATTACATAGAAAAAGAGTTGAACCATGAGCTTATTTCAAACAATCGCAAATTTGATTGTTCAAGATAATAACTGATGGTTCAACTCTATTTTAGTTTCGATGATTAGCTGCAATGACTTGCAAACGATGGCCAGCAATCCACAATAGGATAGCCGCCACCCAAGAAGCAAAGATCACGCTAATAATTCCTTGCTGATAAAACGCACTGCCATTAGCCAGCCATCGATCCGTGAGCTGATTCAATTTGGACAACTCCCACACACCTACAATGGCTGGAATCAAGGTCACCGTGTAAACGAAGAATGATGCCCCACCTGTCAACATTGTCAAACTAATGACAACACCGGAAAAGATGTTGATAATGGCTGCCCATAGTAATAACCCGTGAACGGCGGCATTAGCCTGTTCACGCCATTCCTGATTCATTTTAAATCCGTCCTTTTATCCTTAGTTAGTTGATTCATTATGACACACTTTGCTAATCTAAGGGACAAAATGGCCGACGTTATTACTTTGTCTTACGATCTGCTAAAGCCTGCTTGCCTTGATCAGTTAATCCTTCGACGGTATTGCCACTTGCTTCGATGTAACCAGCATCGATCAAAGGCCGCGGATCGCCGCCAATCGCATTATCACAGTAGTCTACGAAATGAGTCACTGGCGTCCCGGATTCAACACGTCCTGAGGCAATCGCATCTAAGATATCGTAATCTGTATTTGTTAGTTCCATATCAATTCCTCCTTCTTAAACTGAGGAAATTATACCCTGTTCATTCCTATTTTGTCCTGAATTTGTCCTGCATGTCTGTGACAAACCACAGTCTTGTACACCTGACCACATCGGCTGTCTAACCCTTAAGCACACCGAGACGATTGATGAAGAAGATGCATTTCAATTAACTGTGTTTACGACGCAATAGAAATGGACCAGCAACTAATAACACGGCCACGCCGATTACAACGAAAAGACCACTGCTCTTTTCGTTTGTGGATGGTAAACGACCTTCCTTATTCGACTTAGCTGTCTTAGCTTCACCGTTTTCGGGCGCGGGATTTGTTGGCGTCGGCAAAGCAACTTTAGGCAATGCTGCCTGACTTTCGGATGAAGTACTTGGCGCACTTGGTTTGTTTGGTACAACAGATGTATTTGGGGTTTCTGTTTTATTTGGTGTACTTGGTGTTTCTGGCTTACTTGGAATGCTTGGTACTTCCGGGGTCCCTGGGGTTTCCGGATTTGACGGTTCACCAGGTTTATCGGGTTCGCTAGGCACGTACGTGTTGGTAAACCCTTCGCTTGTTTGAGTACTCTTATAATTTGCGACAGGCTCTTCTTTGACGGTGTAATTAATGACATTGCCTTGATTGTCATACTTTTGCAGGTTGTCAAAAGCGTATCGCCATTTTGATTTATTAGAAACCGTCTGACTGTCTTTTTTGCTGCCATTTGCATAAAGATCAATAACAACATTCTGAGGTCGTTTGCCGGCAGCGTCATTGTCATCAACCCATGTTTTGGTGCCAGTAACAGAAACAACCGCCGTGTTGTACGCTGACACATCAGCGTGTTGATGATCTTTACTAATCGTAAACGGAATAGAAGTCTTACTTAATTGGTAGCCTGACGCGGATTGATGTTCCACAAAAGAATAATCTCCAGCTGCTAAGTTTGCGACTGATATTTTTCCGTTAGCATCCGTTGTTAAGCCTGACTTAATCAATACGTTGTCCTTGTAAAGGTCAAATGTTGTATTTGCCAGCGTAGCATGCGTTTGTGCATCATATTTTACTAAGTCAACGGAACCACTTGATCCATTTCCGGTGCCACCACCACCCCAAACAACATTGCTATTTACGGTGGTGCCATGCTCTGGACTATCTGATGTATTGGCAGAAATCGTGTTACTCCAAGTATTACCGCCATTTGAATTTAAATTTGTGACTTTGACCTTGTAAACAACATCAATATTAGTGGATATATCTCCAAGGTTAATCGTCAAATGTTTACCATTTACAGTTACATCTGGCGTTATTGTGCCATCATTGACCCACTGACCGTTTTCTTCATGACGCTTAGTCAAAGTCATTGAGTTAGGAATATACTCTTGTCCCTCACCGAGGGTATCAGTTAACACCACATTTTTAAGATTTGCTGCACCCGGATTAACTGACGCTTCCCAAATCACCTCGGTAGGATAGCCTTGTTTGTCATAGGTGCTGCTGTCCACCCAACCAATCTTGTTGATAAAATAACTTGCTGGCCCACCGCCAGAATGTGTCCCAATAACATTTAAAAACAAATGCCCTTCGCGATTAAAATTAGTGTCTTCTAAGGCATTAGAAAAAGTAATCGTCCCTTGCGACTGTCCTTTTAAAATAGTTCCAGTACCGACCACCTTGCCATCATTATTGGTGATATTAAACGTGACATCGCTATTCATAACGACATTGTCTGGCAGTGAGAACGGCGCCGTGTCTCCTGCAGAGATCACTACCCCATCTTCGATCTTCCATTGATATTTTGCCGTATAGTTACTGTATCGATCGAGATCCTTTTGACCGGTAACATTGTTTCCCGCGTCATCCCAAACAGTGGCATCGTTGGCATCCAGGCCAGATACTGAGACGTTGGCTGCCTTTGCAGTGTTAACGGACATCAACGGTCCCATTAGACTAACTACTAACACCATAAACTGGATTAAAAACAATAACTTATGCTTTTTCATTTGAGAATTATCTCCTTACTCAACATATAAATTATATTAGTCACTACATACTTTAGTGGCTAATGTTTTCTCAGACTAAATTATACAATGAATAATTAGCCAATGTTAAATGATCGTTATTATTTTTAAATCAAAGGTCAATGACTAGCAGTTAGCCTGCATTTCCTGTGTTAATTGACGCTTTCTCAATTTATTTGCTTATGGGAATAATATTGCGAAAGCATGCCCTTATCATTTTCAAATGTCCTCTCATTGAATAGTGTTAATAAACGTTCACAGTTTCTTTTTAAGCAAGATCCTCCTGCCACGTAACGCCGGTTTGCCTATAATATCAGCTTAAAATAGCTACTTTTCATTTTGGCTGCGCAAATCGAATCAGTGAGAATTACATTCAATAATTAACTAATTTACGGCTTGCTTGGCGTTGTATGCGGATTCATCCCCATAGGCACATAATTCGCGTCCAACCGTGGTGCTTGCTACGCTATCAAGTAGAAAGCTCCGTCCAACAGGTGTTTGATGCCTTAAAGGACGCATGCCTAAACAACTAAGACGTGTTTAAATTAGGAGGATAACGCATATGCCAAACTCACTGTTAAATACAGCTACACTAACAACTTTATTAACACAGCATCCTGACGCACCAGTTGTATCAATTTACGCAAACATTGATCCTGCTGATCGGCCACACACAAGATTGCGTGTTCAGGATCTTATTCGTCAGGCAAAGCAACACGTCACCCGTCAGTTTGGCACCGACTGGTGGGCCAGCATTGAACCGCGAGTAACAGCTGCACTCAGCGATGACGCACTGTTTGCACAAAACATTAAAGAAAGCATCGCCGTTTTAACCACAGCAGATCAAGTAATCATCGATCATTTGTCCACCAATGTAACTGACCAAGTGTCTGTGAGCACCGTTCCCGAGTTACGACCACTCCTACGTGAACAACAGCGCGCATTCGATTTCGATTTACTTGCTCTAAATGGCGATTCGTTTAAGCTTTACCAAATTCGTAATCATCGCGTGATTTTGACCCCTCTGCCAGAGGATGCACCAACCACCTTGACACAGGCGCTCGGCACAGAAATTCGTGGCGGAGACGTTAACGGTGTCAGTCGCGGCGAACACGCCGGCTATCACGGTCACCACACAAAGGATGTCGGCAAAGATATTGACCTGACAAATTACTTCCAAGCCGTTGATAACTTCATGCAAGCTTGGCAAAAAGATACGCAACGTCCTCTAATTCTGTTTGCCTTACCAGAAAACCAAGCCTTGTTCCGCAAACTCAGTCGGTTAGCACATGTTTCCACAGAGTATGTGTTGAATGAATCTCCCGCCAACTTAAGTACTGCCCAGATTCAGCAACGGGTTGAACCCTTATTTGAACAGCATGCCGACCAAATTATTCAAACAGGACTCAAAACCTACCATGATGCTGCTAATGCCAATCATCAGGTCAAGTTACCGACCGACATTGCCACAGCCGTTTCTCATGGTCAATTAGGGACTTTGATCGTTGCCGACACATCTGAGTGGAACGGTCACTTAGATCGTGATCAATTCATTGCCGATCCAACCGCCGCTAATGCTATTCCTTCACTGTGCGTTACTATGCTTCAACATGGCGGTGATGTGATTGTTGTTAATGAAGACCAGTTGCCAGATGGTCAACCAGTTGGAATCAGTCGCTACTGATTTTCACTAAATGAAGTAAATATTAGGGGTTAAATGCGCTTTAAACGACGCACTTAACCCCCTTTTCTTGCGCACTATGCTATGCTGTCGGTGAAAATCAACGCTAAGATCAATGTATATACGAAAGGTGATTACTTATGCCTAAAACATTTGCCGACAAAATCAAACTATCCACGTACAAATATGTTTCGATCCGTCATCAACCAGATACAATTGAGTCACTGCCGTTTAACCAAGCCAGTGACTCAACAAAAACAAACGACCTCATTCTAAGTTTTTGTTTATCAACAGACATGATGGCCACGGAAATTAAAACGATTGCGGACGAAAAATTGCTTTCATCCAGAGGCTATCTTTACCTAGTTTATCCAAAATTGAAAAACAAACTTGGCCTACCAGGGATTCATCGCGACGTCCTTTTTCCCGCTCTCCACGTTGATGCGGACAGTGGTGCAGTAGCCGATACTGGCCTTAAATTTTCTCGGATGGTGAGTTTTGATGACAACTATACAGCCGTGGGTTTGACCTGGCTGGCAAGCAATCCTCGTCGTGCTGACAATCCGTCTGGTCGCGTGGCAACTTATGAAGATCGGTTGAGCGAACTCAAACAACTAATCGATGCAGATACTGATGCCCATCAAGCCTTCGATACGTTGACACCTGGCTATCAGCGTTCTTGGGCACGTTATGTATTCAGTCCTAAAACGTCTGTAACTCAGCAAGCACACTTTCAACAAATGCTTACCTTGTTGAAGGAAGATTACGCATCAGTTGAATTGTGGCACCAGGGGAAGAAGCGTCACTAAAAATTTTTCCAAAAAATATGCGCCACGTTTCAAACTCGTAAACGTTGTCACATCAATCGTTTACAAACGTTAACACCGAAATTTCCACGTTTCGCAACTATTTCATTAAGTCTTTTTAAGCTTACTTTTAGGTAACGTCGGTATATTATAAACATCGAAGGAGTTCATACCCCTCACTCCTCCGACGTAATGTATCTCCCCCCAGATATGTTAAGACTCTCTCTAGAATGATGGCTGACCTAGGATTCCCCGATCCTAGGTCAGTTTCTTTTTGTCTATTTTTATTGGTTAGCCTTAAATTGGAAAGACTGGCAGAGACCCCAGAACAGTAATATCATCCCTCGTTGCTGCTGTTCCCTCGGCCAAAATCGCACATTTATAAACAACATTGGCATCAACTTTAGCCATTAAATTTTCTGCTGCAGTCAATGAACCTCCAGTCGAAATCACATCGTCCACTAAGAGTATTCGTTTGTCAGTAAGTCGAAGAACATCATTACCATCTAACACTAACGTTTGTGATTCATTTGTCGTAATTGATTTTACAGGAACACTTATTGGATGAGCCATGTACCCCTTTACACTTTTTCGAAGAACAACATAGTTTTTACGATGCGTTATTTTACTTATTTCTTCTGCTAACGGAATACCTTTGCTTTCAATTGTGACGATTTCATCAAACGGTTCAGTTATTCGTTTGACAAGTTCAGCGGCCGCATAACTAGCCATTTCTGTATCCCCGAGCAGAACAAATGACGCAATTGCAACAGTTGAACTAATCGGAATAATCGGCAACTTTCTTTTCAGAACTCCTATCGTGACTTCATAACTTTTTTCCATCCTCATAACCCCAATCCGATTATTGGCAAAATAAATTTGAAAATAGCCCCTGTCAATAAGCCTGACATTGGATCAACTAATGCTGTGACAATCAATGTCAACGCAGAAACCGATGCACCAGATCCTTTCAACGCTAATGCAGCGTTCTCTGGAAAAATAATCACGGCTCCCAAAATTAGCAAAAATCCTGCAATTGAAGCAGCTGGTACATATTTACCCAATCGTGGTAACCAACCGGAAAATAGTAAAAGTGCCATTAGTAACATCATCAATATTCCAGAAACAACTGGTTCCGGTGCACTTGCAGTCGCCGAAATAATACTTTCTACTGGCGCCCCACCAAGTAAACTCGTTCCCATATCCGCAAAGGCCTGAGTCCCCGTCAGAATATTCAGGTTCACCGGATTTGGCTTAATGTTCGTTAACTGACCTGTTACCAGCCCGTATGAAATGTTCGCGCCAATATTCAAACAGGCCAAGCTTAGTGCTCCCCGAATCACCCGCAGATTAACCATTGGTTTCAAGAAGTGAAATCGCCGCTCTATAACGTATTGTGGCAGTTCCACCCGATAGTGAGTGCCATAAACGGCCACTAAGCTTGATGCAATGACGGATAAGACAATTGTCCAAACCAAGTCCTTGGTTAATAAATATGTCAGCACAGCAACGCCAATCGACGTCCCACCTGCGATGCGTTCTTCTTTAACCATCGTTAAGCTAATCTTGCTTAGCATTAGCCCGACGCCAGCCATCATCCCCGCAATGATGCCATTGCCCAAAAGGTGCACAATACTAGTCAACGTGCCCGTCAAACCAATAATTAACATAATGAGTGAGCCACCCAAAATGATTGAAGAACGTTCACGGTGCGTTTGCCCTAAATGACTCAGCAGCCCAAGTGATTCAGCTTGAAATGAAATCGGCGCAACTGACCCAACTGCGCCATTCACTAATGCACCAAAAACAAAGGAAAAGGACGTTGGAAAAATGGCGAATCCCAGAGTCATGGCCATAATACCTTGAGGAATCCCGTTCAAGACAACTCCTATTGCCGCCATTAAATCAGCCAACCAATGCATGCAAATACCCCCGGATTTCATTCTGTATGTTTGGCGTAATAATTATCAGATCATAAACTAGTGTCGAAAATGTCGAACACCTGTCGTCACCATTGCAATGCCAAGTTCGTTGGCCTTATCAATAGAATCTTGATCACGGATGCTACCACCCGGTTGAATGATTGCATGAATACCATGCTTAGCCGCATATTCAACACAGTCGTCCATCGGGAAAAAGGCATCACTAGCTAACACGGCCTCGTTAAATCGAGGCTGTTTTTTTGCGGCGCTAATAGCTAGTTCCACTGAACCAATACGATTCATTTGGCCGCAACCAATGCCCAATGTCTGATCAGTAGTAGCTACAACAATGGCATTACTCTTAACATGTTTCACAACAGTTTGTGCAAACTGAAGAGCTTTTAGTTCTGCCTCAGTTGGCTGAATTTCTGTTACAACGGTCATATCAGTAATTGCTTCAGTCTGAAGATCTTTATTTTGTAAAAGCAACCCACCTGTTACAGAAATCGCCTCAAGTTCACCTGGTTGTGCTTTTCCTAATCCGATAGTTAGCAATCTGACGTTCTTTTTCTTAGCCAAAATTGCATAAGCATCATCATCAAACGCAGGCGCCATGATAATTTCTAGAAACAAGGCGTGCATCTTTGTCGCTGTGGCAAGGTCGACCGATCTATTCAGCGCAACAATGCCACCAAAAATCGACATTTTATCTGCACTGTATGCTTTGTCCCATGCCTGCTCAATATCATCTCCAAGACCAATGCCACACGGATTCATATGTTTGACTGCCACCACTGCTGGTTGATCAAATTCACTAAGTGCAGATAACGCTGCATCAGCGTCCTTGATATTGTTGTAGGACAGTTCTTTACCATGAAGCTGTTTAGCAGATGCAAGACTTATTTTCGAAGGATATTCCTTTGCATAAAAAGCGGCTTGTTGATGTGCATTTTCACCATAACGAAGAGCTTGGCGCTTCTGATAAGTCATCGTTAATTTTTCTGGGAAAGGTTCAGGATTTAGATAATGTGCAATAGTTGTGTCGTAGGCGGCAGTAATGGAAAAAACTTTTGCCGCCAGCTGACTACGTAATGTCGCATCTTCAGACTTAATGCCGCTCAGTACAGCTGAATAATCACTCGGATCTGCAACAGCCCAAACATCTTTAGCGTTCTTCGCAGCCGCCCTCAGTGCCGTCGGACCACCGATATCAATTTGCTCAATTGCTTCAGTACGTGATACGTCCGGTCGATTTATCGTTTCAGAAAATGGATATAGATTGACGCACACAACGTCAATCGGTTCAATATCGTTTTCAGACAACGTTTGCATGTGTTCAGTTTTATCGCGCTGCGCAAGAATTCCTGCATGAATGCGGGGATGGAGCGTTTTAACCCTTCCATCGAGCATTTCAGGAAACTGTGTCACTGACTCTACGCTAATAACTGGCACCCCAGCGGAGCTTAAATGGCGTGCAGTACCGCCTGTTGAAACAATTTCAAAACCCAAGTCAACCAAACCACGGGCAAAATCCACAACTCCTGTTTTATTGAATACGCTAATCAATGCACGTTTCACCTTAATATCTCCTTACCATCAAATGAGTGACTGACTTTTCTAATTAATTTCGAGCATTTAAATAAAGTTCGTGTTTATAAAAGCATCCACCAACTCGTTTCAAAGTTAATAAAGGAATTCTATCATTGCACATTTCTTAAATCAACGATAAACATTAACTATTCCGCTATGTATTAATTATATAGTTCGTATTTTACAAATATATTAATTGTTATGATTCTATTTTTATTGGTTACCAAAAAGTGCCTACTTGTTCTTTAACTGAGAACCAACTAACCTGATGATTGAAAAAAGACAGGAGATTATGACATATGGATTTACAATTAACGCACAAAATCGCTCTCGTAACAGGTTCAACCAAGGGAATTGGTAAGGCCATTGCTACTGAATTAGCTCGGGAGGGGGCCACGGTTATTATCAATGGCCGCAGTCAGAAGAGTGTTTCAATGGCAATCAGCGACATTACCGAAGCTGTCCCAGATGCATCTTTGCAACCTGCCCCGTTTGATCTAACAACGCCTGACGGTCGCACAGCACTGGAAGAAAAGTTTCCAACACTAGACATTCTTATCAACAACCTAGGTATTTTTGGCGCTATGGATTATTTCGACATCGACGACGAAACCTGGAATAACTACTTTAATACCAACGTTTTAAGTGCTAATGACCTCGTCAAATTTTATTTACCAGGGCTGATGAAAGCTGATTTTGGTCGGGTTATCTTTATCGCTAGTGAAGCCGCTATCATGCCATCCCCAGAAATGCCGCAATATAGTATGACTAAGGCCATGCAACTGAATCTATCCAAGAGCTTAGCCAACGTCACTCGTGGTACTAACGTTACGGTAAACACCGTTATGCCAGGGTCCACACTGACTGAGGGCGTAGTCGATTTCATTAACGATTTGTATCCTGACCCGAAGCAAACGTTTGAAGAAAAAGAACGTGAATACATGGCCAAGAATCGACCAACGTCAACGCTTGGCCGACTCATTCGCCCAGAAGAAATTGGCAAACTTGTCACCCTTGTCGCTAGTCCTGCCGTTGGTGGTTTTAGTGGTAACGCTATTCGTATGGACGGCGGGATTGTACCAACGATGTTCTAATCACAGTGGGCGAGGTGCACGTTTTGCGGTACAATTAACCGAACGTTTTAATGAAACCGTGAAGAAAGTGAGTGCTGCTCGTGTATTATTTTCTTGCTCAGTTACTGGCCGTTGGCTATGTCGCTGCTTGTCTGGTAACCACTGTCAAAGCATATTCTGACCCCAAGGTGTCTACTCACATTGCGATGTGGTGGTCCGCCGTAACTATCGTAATGGCACTCACACTTGCCAGTTGGGTCTTTCTTGTCGTCGGCAGTCTCGCCTCACTTGAATTGGCTTATCAAACGGACCGGTCCAAGGGTCTCATTCGTTGGTGGCCATTGATTGGGCGGACAGCCTACGTTGTGGTAACCATCGCGCTTTACCTTCGTTTTGGTGTACCAAACTTTAAATAGTCTAAAAAGCCTGATTTCTCACAGTGTTGGTTGAGAAATCAGGCTTTTGAATTTAACTCATATTGAACACTATTTAACACACACATTTTTAACAATGTTGACAGACCAACTTTATCAACACTTTTCCTGCCCATTTTTATGAAAAGGATGTTAAACTGCACACATTAATTAATTGGATTGCTTAGACAGAGACGTTTTAAGAGGAAATTATCATGTCTGAATATGAAACATCGTTTGCTACCATGGCACAAACATTGGGCAAGAATTTAGCCATGCAACGCCGTCGTTTAGGCCTAACGCAAAAACAATTAGCGCGTGATATTTGTTCGCAGGGACTCATCAGCAACATTGAACGTGGTAATTATGTACCCAATGCGATTCTACTTGGTCAAATCTGCAACCGATTGAAAATGTCCATCGATCACGCTTTATTGAACCATTACTACAAAATTAGTCACCACGAGGACTTTAACGAAACTGTTGAACAACTATGTAATCAGCATTTATATCAACAAATGCGGGACTATTTAGAAAAATCCGAACTTGCGGATCACTTGCAACGAGATGACGACTTGCAGATTTATTATTACTACCATGCCTGCAGCGTTTACCAATTAACAAAAGATGCGCCAGTATCACTGAGAGAATTAAACCTAGCCTTATCCTTCACCTACTCTCCACATCAGGCACACCTCACCAGCTTAGAAATGGTCATTATGTCCTGCATTGATTTTGTCGAAAGTGAATCCAATATCAATCATGAATTTAAGCGATTCAAACGGCTCGAAAGCATTATCTTAAACGATGATAATCTAACTCTTGATCCAAACTATAGTTTAATATTCTATCAGTACGCGCTAACTCTGTTTCACCATGGCGAAAAAATAGAATCCATCGCTATTCTACAGACAGGAATCAAATGGGCTACCGACCATAACGTCACGTTTATGTTAGCTGACTTCTTCTTTCTGTTATCAAAAGAATATATCACGATCAAAGACGATGACAACGCACGAACAGCAACGCAAAAGTATCAAGTTCTTGAGTCATTATTTCATCAGCCCGTCAATCAAACAATCGACTAAAGCAGCTAAGCGTTTGGTAACGAATCTTTTTTACCAAAAATAATGCAGAATGTCCCCGTTCCTATCATTTGGAGCGGGGATATTCTGCGTTCAAGCGCACATTGCTGCTTTTTTAAAACTGATCCTGCTTTACTCAATCTCAGTGTGATTATGCCTGTTTCTAATACAACCTTCGCTTAAAGAATAAAACCGCACAAATTTTCACCGCCAAGAAAATTGCCAAGGCGACGCTTGCCCAGCCTAAAACAACCACAAAACTCACCGAGAAGATTTTCGCCAAACCTAGCAAAACTAATAACCATAAAACGACTGGCATATAACCACCTCCATGAGAAAAGTATGCTCGCAAGTGAGAAATCAACAAAATCAGAATACTGATTTTTATCAAAACGAAATGCATTTTATACTGCGTGCATCAAAACAAATGGAGGTCCATATCATGAAGGCAATTATGCAAACGAGTTACGACGGCATTGATGCATTACAGATTATTGAGACACCATCCCCGCGTGGTCAACTAAAACTAATGGGAACACTGGTAAATGTCCATTTTGTTCCAGTATTACCCTGGGAGGTAAAAAGTGAAATGGGATTACTACCTGATGTCCACGCCGACCATTTGCCCAAAATACCGGGTTATGGCTTTTCAGGAATTGTTAACACGAGTCATCTCCTTGGACCAGCTGTCGGAACACGTGTCGTTGGGGCAACACCAACGGGTAGTTACGCAGAAATCGTCAATGCACCAATTCCACTTTATTTATTCACTTTGCCAGACGAGGTCTCCCTGGCGGAAGCCGCAACCATTTTTGGCGGCGCTGATACCGCAATGATGATTTTAAACAATGTCCGTTTGAAAGCAACAGACCACGTTTTACTCATTGGTGCCTCTGGTGGCGTTGGCGATTATCTCGCCCAGCTTTTAACTTCACGTGGAATAACCTTCACAATTCTTTCTTCTCAAAGAAGCTTAGAGTACACACGGCAAACTTTTGTGGGTGCCGACATCCATGCAACGGTTGAAGAACTCGCTAATGAAACATTCGATTATGTCCTCGACACATCCAGCGATGTCACAACACTAGGCAAGATTGAGCGCACGTTAAAAACGAATGGTATTTTATTTACGTCAGCGTTGCCGAATTATCAGCCGCATAGACAAGATATCCGTAGTCAGTTCAACAACAATCCGATTCCTCCAAAACAATATCAAACAATCATTCATATGCTCGCTACTGGTCAGCTTGTCGCACACATCGACCGCATTTTTCCAATGCAAGATGTTAAAACCGCGCAACAACGACTATTACAGTCGCCATCGCGCGGTCGCGTACTATTAAGTGTTCATGAATCCACCTCTTGATTAGAAGAAACGGAAAACCATATTGTTACACGTGAAACTAAAATTGTGTCTGCCTAGTCATTGTCTGGAATTTCCTTCGCATTTTGTAAACGAAAGGCCTGCGTCACTGCAACCAGTAATAAACACAGGCAAATGCCGAAACCAACTTGGATTCCAATTCGCGAGTTTGGTACATGTAAACGGGCATCAGTAATCGTAATGGCCGCCACAATTAATGCCGTTCCCATTGTTGCGGCTACCTGACGCAACGTATTAAAAATTGCGACGCCATCGGGAAGTTGCGCCCGTTTCAGATAAACTAACGAATGCGTTTGTAGCGGAATCAACATCAACACTAAGCCTGACTGACGAACTGCTTGTCCTAACGTCACCATCCAAATCGATGACTGCGCACCAATCAACATTTGTAACAGCGTTCCACAAAGATCAATTGTGAGCCCAATGAGCACTAAATGTTTGATTTTGAAACGATCATAAAACTTGCCACTGGTAGACGACATAAGGCCGGTAATTAGTGCCCCAGGTAAAATAACCAGTCCGGACACGAGCGGGCTCTTATGCATGCTATTTTGGACAAGCAGCGGTAATAAGATCGTATTGTCATACATTGTCGCGATTATCAGTGAATTAATCACCAGTGCAAACGTAAATTGACGTGTTTTAAAAACGTTAAGGTTTACCAGCGGTTGTTTCGTTCGCAATTGTAGCCAAACAAATAATAGCCAGAAAACTACCGCCGCTGCTAAGGATAAGCTAATCAGTAACCCTTCTCCCGACAGCAACTGGCTGACGTTTGATAATGCCCACAATAAGAACCATAGGCCTAAACTGATCAGCATTAACCCTCGGTAATCAAAGGACAACGCCAAGCTATGCGACTCTGCTGGTAACGCCTTAAAAGCCACAACCAGCACGCCTGCCAAAAATGGAATTAGTAAGATAAATAAATACCGCCAGGAGAAGTAAGTCAGAATGACACCTGACAGCGTCGGACCAATAATGGGCGAAAAATTGAATGCCAATCCGATAAAGCCCATCACTGAACCCTGCTTACCTTTGGGCGCATAACGAATCGCCATGACATTTACTAGCGGCACCATAACACCTGCTCCAACGGCCTGAATCATGCGTGCAAACACGACTAGCCAAAAAGCTGGTGCCATTGAACCAAGGATTGTCCCAAATAAAAAGACACTGGTAAAACCAAGAAATAGCCGTCTGAATGAAAAACGTTTAATTAAATAAGCGCTCACCGGTATCATCAGTGCATTAATTAGCATGTAACCATTGCTAACCCATTGGACTTGTTCGGCTGTAACGTGAAACGTCCGCATTAAAATTGGCAATGCAATGTTCATCAGTGTGGAGCACAGTAAGCTCCAAAACGCGCCAAAGGTTAAAATCGTCAGTGAAATTTTTTCTTGTCGTCGCAACTACACAATCTCCTCGAATATAAGCATAATTATATTCATTGTACGTGGTTCTGACCTCAAATTCACTGACAATTCTGGAAATAACGCTATAAACAAAATCGGCAGCGACCCTAATCAGAGTTGCTGCCGATCTTATTAGTATTTATTTTTTATGCAAACACATTAATACTGTGTCGTTTTATGATACATCAATCGGCGAATGACAATCACCATGAACCATGTTAACGCAATGGCAACCGCCGCAAAACCAAACAAAAATTTGTATGAGGTTGCATCAATCAGGACACCACCTAGAAGTGGACCAATCGCCCGTCCCGCAGCGGCGGACGCATTAACAGCACCTTGATACTTTCCCTTCACATCTAATGGCGTCAACTGATTGACAATCGCCGGGATTGCTGGAAAGGCCGTCGCTTCGCCCAGCGTCAATACAGCAATGGCAAGGACAAACCCAATGTACTGTTTAACAAAGAGCAAAATAACAAACGATATTGCTACTGCAGCAATTCCTGGGATGATTTGATAATATGGATTGCGAATCCGGTCGCCAAGAAAATTGACGCCTATTTGAAAAACAAGAATAAGCCCGGCATTGATCGTCCATAACAAACTATATTTTGTCAATGGAATCCCTTGATCAGTCATGTACACTGCCATGTTTGATGTCCATTGTTCATACATGATCCAAATGACAATCAATGTAGCGAAGAACGTCCAGATGATAACCAAATTCGGCTTAGGCAATTTGACTTTTCTCTTAGTCTGTTTGGCATGGGTTGCATGAGAACGTACACTATCCACATTAAACTGCGTCATTGCGATAAAGAAGTAGGCTACATACATTACCGCAGTGATAATGAATAGATATTGAACACCGTGTTCATAAACAAAGCCAACCATCATGGTCCCAAAGACAACCCCAAGGTTCTGCATAAAGTAAATCATGTTGAACACATATCGACCGTCACGACTTTTAATGGTTGTTCCCAAAGAATTAATCAGCGTGATCAAAAGTCCACTACCAAAGCCCATAAATACAAGACCTATTGGAAATGCCGGCCACCCATGCCAGAAAATCAAGAAGGCCGTAGCAATAAACTCATAAACTGTCGCAATTAACGTCAGCTTATAAGCATCAACACGATCAAACAGCCAGCCACCTAAATAAGCACCAATGATATTTGCAGTTGAGTTAAACAACAATACAAGTCCAACGACCGTTAATGATTCATGAAGTGCATCATGAATATAGATGGTTGTTAATGGCCAAATAAAACTTTGTCCCATATTGTTGAGCAGCCCGGCAACTAATAACCATGGCAGCTTAATTTCTTTCCCAGTAACTTGTTGTTGCATCGGTCTTCCCTCCAAATTTATTTCCCCGGAAATAATGATTGATTAGTACTGATAAACGGGTGCACATCATATCGATGCACGCCCGTTTTATTGGTTGTCACTTTAGTTTTGCGCGTTATACGCAATGTTTGAGAACTTGTTATACGACTTAACAAATAGTAATTTGACAGTTCCCCGGGCACCAGAACGGTTCTTTTCAATAATGACTTCAACTTCCCCAACGTTTTGATCCTCATCATCACGCGGATCGTTGTCATTATCTTCATCATCGTTGTCACGTTCATAGTAGTCATCACGGTACAGGAAGGCAACAATATCGGCATCCTGTTCGATTGAACCAGATTCACGAATATCAGATAACACTGGTCGTTTATCCTGACGTTGTTCCAAACCACGAGATAGCTGTGACAAAGCAATAACTGGCACACGTAATTCCTTAGCCAATTTTTTTAACTGACGGGAAATATCAGAAACTTCTTGCTGCCTGTTTTCTTTATTCCCACCTTCAATCAACTGAAGGTAATCGACAATAACAATCCCTAGGTCATGTTCTTTGGCCAAACGACGACACTTTGCACTGATTTCAGCCATTCGGTTACCTGGCGTGTCATCAATGTAAACACTAGTCTTAGATAGTGCGCCCATGGCCACAACGAGGTTCTGCCATTCTTCATCAGTCAACTGGCCTGTTCTCAAATGGTTTGCGTCGATACTACCCTCAGCACAAAGCATCCGGTTGACTAACGATTCAGCTCCCATTTCAAGACTAAACAAAGCTACCGTTTTATTCGTCTTGGTTGCCACATTTTCGGCGATATTCAGAACAAACGCTGTTTTACCAACACCGGGACGAGCAGCAAGAATAATCAATTCATCGTCATGGAATCCAGTCGTCATCTTGTCCAATTCATGAAAGCCGGTAGCTAAACCGGTAATTTCATCGCCATTCTTCGACAACTCGTTAACAGTATTCATGGCCTGATTTAACACGTCCGCAATCGGTTTGAAACCACCACTATTGCGATCGTCGGCCACCTTCATGATTTCTGTCTCGGCATTTTCAAGCAGTGTCGAAACATCATCCTCTTCATTATACGAACGGGTGACAATGTCTGTCGCTGTCTTTATCAAACGACGTAGCAAAGCCTTCTCTTGAACAATCTTGGCATAATAAACGACGTTCGCCGCAGTTGGTACTGCCTGCGCCAACTCAGCAATATAAGTCACACCACCAACGTCATCAATTTGTGCGTTAGCAGTAAGGGCATCGTTAACTGTCACAGCATCAACAACACTGCCGTTATTGTTCAAATCAATCATCGTTTGAAAAATAATCTGATGTGCTCGACGGTAAAAGTCCTCAGCTTGGAGATATTCCATCGCTTCAGGCATGGCGTCATTACTTAAGAAAATGGCCCCCAAAACGGCCTGCTCTGCTTCAATGTTTTGTGGCGGGGTTTGTTCCCGCAAATCTACATTATCCATGCTATCTCCACTTGATTCTGAACCAAAATAACAAAACGCACCATTTCCCGGGAAATAGTGCGGTCAAAATGCCTTAATAACTATTGTTCAACCACGTGTACACGAATCTTCGCAGTCACTTGGCTGTGTAGTTTAACTGGTACATTCGTATAACCGAGCACCCGAATTGGATCCGGCAATTCGATCTTGTGCTTATCTAACTTAATATTGAATTGTTGATTTAATGCCTGAGCAATCTGCTTTGAAGGAATTGAACCAAATAGACGACTGTCTGAACCAGCTTTGGCCTTAATTTCAACAACTGTTTCATCAGCCTCTAATTTCTGTTTCAATTCCTGAGCCGTTGCTAATTCGGCTGCTTCCTCGCGAGCTTCCGCACGTTGTTGGCCTTTTAGTTGGCTCATGGCAGTTGCGGTTGCCGCTTTGGCCTTGCCTGTCTTAATTAAGAAATTTTGAGCAAACCCATCTGGTACTTCTTTGACTTCACCGCGCTTGCCACGGCCACGAACGTCCTGCGTAAAAATAACTTTCATCGTTGTTACTCCTTTGCATCCTGTGTTGCTTCTGCCGCCTGATTATTGAGAATGTTCAATAATTCTTGACGAACTTCGGTAACACTTTGATTTTCAATCTGTGTGGCTGCGTTTTGTAAATGACCGCCACCGCCCATTTGTTCCATAATGACCTGCACGTTAACTTCACCAGTAGAACGAGCAGAAATCCCAACTCGGTTGTCAGCACGTTGGGTGATAACAAACGAGGCTTCGACGCCTGCCATATTTAGCAACGAATCAGCAGCTTGGGCCGCCGTTACCGAATCATATGTGGTACCGTCCTCTCCAGCAATCAATGCCACGCTCTCATTAATCAGTTCAACTCGGCTAATGAGGTGATTACGTTGCATGTAACTGTCCGGATTTTCCTTATTAAATTGAACAATCAGTTCTGCATCGGCACCAGCTGATCGCAAATAGCTGGCTGCATCAAACGTTCGCGTACCGGTATGGTTCGTGAAGTTTTTAGTATCAATTTCAATCCCGGATAGCATTGCTGTCGCTTCAATTTTGTTCATTGCATTTGCTTCCTGTGGTTGATACTCTAACATCTCTGTAATCAACTCACAAGTTGAACTTGCATAAGGCTCAATGTAAACCAAAATTGGGTTTTCGGGGAATTCTTCACCCCGACGATGATGATCAATAATCACAGTTCGATTCTGAAGCTTGTCATACACGCTCTCAGCCATCGACATGGATGGTTTGGAATGATCCACCATAATCAATAAACTTTGATCAGTGGCCCGATTAGCAGCATCTGCCGGCGTGATGATCGCATCTTTTACTTCCGAATAATTATCAATGGACTGTAGCAAACGTTGAATATCAGAATGGGACTGTTGTGCCTCATCCAAAATGATCCAACATTTCTTACCATTCATCTGTGCAATCCGTCTAATCCCCAAGCTTGCCCCTAATGAGTCCATATCAGGCGTTTGGTGACCGGCAACAAATATCTGGTCTGATTGACTGAATAATTCTTGTAACGCCTGAGAAATCATTCTGGCACGCACACGCGTCCGTTTTTCCATTGGGTTCGTCTTACCGCCGTAAAAACGAGCTTCCTCATTTTCAGCTTTAACGACAACCTGATCACCACCACGGCCGAGAGCTAAGTCCAAATTGCTCTGAGCTAAGCTAGCTAGACGATTGATATCTTTCTGTCCATAAGCTAATCCCATGGACAATGTGAGCGGATAGTTCTGTTTAGAAGTGGTTTCACGAATCGTGTCGAGAATCTTAAATTTATCAGCTTCCAAATTTTCCAAGTCGCTCAAATGGCCAACTAATAAATAATGGTCTGAATTCAAACGGCGCAAGTACGTATTAAAATCTTTAGTCCAGTCTGTCAGTGTGCTCGTCACATAATTACGAAGTGTTGAAATATCTGAATCACTCATGCTTTGAGTCACTTCATCGTAGTTATCCAATGAAATAATTCCAAGGACAAGTTGTTCATTATGGTAGTCCCGTTCAATCTGCGCGTAATGACTGACATCCATCAGGTACACAACGTTTAACTCTGGTTGAACCAGCAAGTAAAATTGCTTATCAGCCCATGTAATCGTACTGTACGTTTCATCTTTTGCGTGTGCTTCAATCGCATCAGCCAACGTTTGATCCACGCTAGCAATGCTCTTCCCTAACACTTCTGTATCACCAAAATAGGCCTGTAAATATGGATTAATCCAAGCGACGCGTTGATGATCATTGAAAATCAGCACGCCCATTGGCATTTCAATCAGTGCTTCCTGTTCACCGCGTTTAATGCGATAGGATAAATCGGCAATGAACTCTTGCGTATCGATGCTGATCTCCTGCAGAGTATTGAAAATCACGACCAACACGACAACGGCCGCAATCAGCACAATGAGCCCAAATATCCAATTCAACATAAACGCTGTAATAACGCCCAACAGGCCTAATGCCAACCCATAAAATGCAATCCACCGCAAACGCGTGTTTTGCATGAAAACGGGCAAACGAAATCTTGCGAGTAATTGTCTCATGTTGTTCGTTCCTTTCTATAAAGTATTGTTACCAGTAAAGTACTTCGGTACCGTTACACTGTTACCAGTTTATCACATCTAATGTGACCAATACACAGCACACGACAGTCTGTGGATAATGAAATTGGCAAACCTAAAGACTAAAAAAAACAGCCCCCCTAAAAGGGCTGTTTGATAAAACATTGATTAGTCTTCGGCTACGAATGGAAGCAAGCCCATGATCCGTGAACGCTTGATTGCCACCGTCAAACGACGTTGGTTCTTAGCGGACGTACCAGTCACCCGACGAGGTAAAATCTTGCCTCGTTCTGAGATGAACCGTTGCAACAATTCAGTGTCTTTGTAATCGATGTATTCGATGTGGTTTGCGGCGATGAAGTCTACCTTACGGCGACGACGGTTACCACCACGACGACGTTGATCTGCCATGATATGATCCTCCTATCTTCTGAGACTAGAATGGAAGGTCGTCATCCGAGATGTCAATGCTTTCACCGTTACCAGCGAAAGGATCGGCAGGGGCCTGGCTTGATTGACTGGAAGGTGCAGTATTACCTGCATTGTTCCCGCCATTGTTGCCAGTGCCGCCAAACGGATTGGCGCTTCCTGATTGAGGAGCATTATTGTTGTAGCCGCCGTTGTCATTTGTGTTACCAGAAGTCCGTTGATCAGATTGAGAACGGGATTCTAGTAAGGCAAAGTTTTCGACGACCACTTCAGTGACGTAAACGCGCTGGCCCTGTTGGTTCTCGTAGTTCCGGGTTTGAATCCGGCCCTCGATGCCAACTAGTGAACCCTTATGCGTGAAGTTAGCGAAGTTTTCCGCTGACTTACGCCAGATTACACAGTTAATGAAATCAGCCTCTCGTTGGCCCTGTTGGTTAGTGAACTGACGGTCCACCGCCAACGTAAATGAACCAACAGCTGCTCCTGATTGTGTGTAACGAACTTCAGGGTCACGGGTTAAGCGTCCGGTAAGAACTGCGCGATTAATCATAGTTGTAGTGCTCCTCTCTTAAAATTTTTGTTTTGTTTACTTGTCGTCACGTTTAACGATCATGTGACGCAAGATGCCATCGCTGATTTTAGCCAAACGATCAAATTCGTTTAAAGCTTCAGCCTGGTCAGTGGTTAGGTTTACAACGTGGTAAGTACCCTCGTTGAAGCCTCCAATTTCGTACGCAAAGCGACGAGTTGACCAGTCTTTTGAATCAGCAATTTGTGCACCATTGTCTGTCAAAATCTTGTCGAAACGTTCAACTAAGGCTTGCTTAGCTTCACTATCAAGATCTGGGCGAACAATATAAGTAATTTCATACTTAGTTGCTAACATTGACTGTCTACCTCCTTATGGACTTTTGACCCGCTGTTTTTCAAACGGGTAAGGAGTCATTCGCCAGGATGGCGAACGCTCACGAACTAAAAGTATAGCATGGCAAAGCTTAAATAACAAGGTGTAGCTTATTGCGTTTGACGTAGCTGATCGACATATATGCAACCACATTACAAACACTAAACGGTTATTTGTCTTACCACAGAACTCCTAATCCGCAACGCCTGTTGTTCGTTCACACACCTATAACATACGCAAAACGACAACAAATGTTTGTTGTCGTCGAATTTTTTTAAAATTGTGTCTCACTATTTAAATTTAACTGCAGTTCCGTACGCAGCAACGGTCTCCATGTCTTGACTAATTGAATCCGAGTCGTAACGCATCATGACCACAGCATCAGCACCCATCGCAGTAGCATTCTCTCTCAATCGATCCACTGCGATATCGCGTGCCTCACTGAGCAATTCAGTATAAGCTTTAATTTCGCCGCCGACGATGTTTTTCAAACCAGCACCAATATTACGCACAACATTTTTGGATTGCGTTGTTAACCCAAAGACTTCACCAATAACTTCGTACTCTTGACCGGGGATTCGTTCGGTCGTCACAACGAGAATCTTTTTTGAATCACTCATGCAGTATCACGTCCTTAGCTAGAATTTATAACTCAAGTTTATTGTCCAGGATTAGCATCGCAAAAGCAATCGACAGGCCCTGAGTCATAAAAAAAGCACCGCGTCGATTTTGCTCGTCGCGATGCTCTTTTTAAATCTAATTATATTTTTTAGTCATTGTCGTCATCAGAATCATCAGATGTATCATCCTGATCAGCTTCAGCACGTTTCAACAATTCGTTGACCTGTGCATCAGCGTCACCAGCTGGTTCATCGCCTGCTACTGGTGTCGTCGAATCAACATCCTCGCTTGAAGATGATACCACTGTGTTATCACCATCAGTTGGGGTCGCACTAGCTGAATCATCTTCGTCGTCGATTTCAGGTTCTACTTTGGCCATCGTTGCGACTGAGGCATCTTCATCGATCCGAATCAAATGAACCCCAAGCGCTGCACGACCTGTTTCAGAAACAGAATCGATGCTAAAACGAATCATGACACCCTTATTGGTTACTAGCATGATGTCTTCCGTGCCGCTAACCGTTGTTAATCCAGTCAGTGGCCCGTTCTTAGCTGTCACGTTAACGGTCTTAATCCCTTTACCACCGCGACCCTTAATTGGGTACTCACTGGCTTTGGTTTGCTTACCGTAACCCTTCTCGCTAATAACAAGAACATGACTGTCCGGTTTCAACACGTCAGCACCAACGACAAAGTCATCGTCACGCAAACGAATTCCGCGAACCCCGGCCGCAGAACGACCCATGTCACGAACAGCATCTTCAGCAAATGATACCGCATAACCAAGGTGAGTCCCGATAATCATGTTTTGATGACCATCCGTGATGGAAACATTCATCAACTCATCACCATCGTGCAAGTTGATGGCCTTCAGTCCATTGCTCCGAATATTACTGAATTCACTAACAGCCGTGCGTTTAACCACACCATGAACCGTTGTGAAGAACAAGTAATTATTGCTCTCATCCGGACCACCCTTGACGTTGATCACCGCTTGAATACGTTCACCGGCATCCACACCAAGTAAGTTAATCACTGGAATTCCCTTAGCTGTTCGGCCATATTCAGGAATTTCGTAGCCCTTCATGGCATAAACTTTCCCAGTGTTGGTAAACATCATCAACCGGTCATGGGTCGACGTAGAAATTAAGTGTTCGATGAAATCGTCATCATGAACGTTCATCCCTTGAACCCCACGACCACCACGATGTTGAGCTTTGAACTCAGTTGTTGGTAGACGTTTGATATAACCATTGTGGGTCAACGTCACAATGACGTCTTCTTCTTCGATTAAATCTTCGTCTTCAATATTCGAAATGTCACCGACCTGTAACTCAGTCCGTCGTTTGTCACCAAACTTAGTCTGAATTTCAAGTAGTTCTTGGTAGATGATTTCGTTGATCCGTGAATCATGGGCCAAGATATCCTTGTAATCAGCGATATCTTTCATCAACCCAGTGTATTCATCTTCAATTTTGCCACGTTCCAAACCAGTTAACCGAACCAGCCGCATGTCCAAAATGGCTTGCGCCTGTTTATCAGACAACGAATAGTTATTCATTAACTGGGCCTTGGCAACATCAGCCGTTTGTGAATTACGAATAATCGAAATAATGGCGTCAATGTGATCCAAGGCAATCCGCAAACCTTCAAGAATGTGAGCCCGTGCCTGAGCACGTTTTAAATCAAATTCGGTCCGGCGACGGATAACACTTTCTTGATGGCGCAAGTAGTCAATCAAAATTTGCTTAAGACTAAGGACTTTTGGCGTGCCATCTTCGATAGCCAACATGTTGAAACTGAATGAGGTTTGCAACATCGTCATCTTGTACAAGTTGTTCAAAATAACGGATGCAGAAAAGTCCCGACGCGCGTCAATCACAATCCGCATACCTTCACGATCAGATTCATCGTTGATATCCGTGATACCTTCGATACGTTTGTCACGTGCTAATTCAGCGATATGCTCAATCAAGCGGGCCTTGTTAACCATGTATGGTAATTCGGTCACGATGATGCGTTCCTTGCCGTTCTTTTGCGTTTCGATGTCAACTTTCGAACGGACGGTAATGGATCCCTTACCCGTTTCGTAAGCCTTCCGAATACCGGCCTTACCCATGACGATCGCACCAGTTGGGAAGTCTGGTCCCGGAATAGCTTCCATTAGATCAGCCGTTGTAGCATCTGGGTTGTCCATTAAAATGTGGATACCCTTGATAACTTCAGCCAAGTTATGCGGTGGAATACTCGTAGCCATCCCCACGGCAATCCCTGAAGCACCATTAACTAACAGGTTAGGGAATCGCGCTGGCAATACCGTTGGTTCACGTTCTGTACCGTCATAGTTGTCTTGGAAATCAATCGTGTTTTTATTGATATCGCGTAACATTTCCAGTGCAATCTTGCTCATCCGCACTTCCGTGTAACGCATAGCAGCCGCACCGTCACCATCGACAGAACCGAAGTTCCCGTGACCGTCAACTAACATATACCGGTAACTAAAGTCTTGTGCCATCCGCACCATGGATTCGTAAACGGCACTGTCACCATGTGGGTGATACTTACCCAAAACGTCCCCAACGATTCTGGCGGACTTTTTGTAGGGTTTGTCCGGTGTATTGCCAAGTTCATGCATATCGTACAAAATCCGGCGGTGAACCGGCTTCATTCCGTCACGAACATCTGGCAGCGCCCGGGCGACAATAACGGACATCGCATAATCCAAAAATGATGTCCGCATCGTTTGCGACAAATTGACGTCGGTGATGCGACTCGGTAAATCTTCGCTCATTTCGCTACTCCTTTGTCTTCGTTCTTACGTCGGTGCTCTAGTGCCCTAATTTATGCAAACAAATTAAGCATCAAGGTTTTCAACGAACTTAGCGTTATCCTCGATAAACTTCCGACGTGGCTCAACTTTATCACCCATCAACATGGTGAAAATCTGATCTGCTTCAATGGCATCTTGTGGATCAACTCGTAACAAACGGCGCTTTTCAGGATCCATTGTTGTTTCCCAAAGTTGTTCGGCATCCATTTCACCAAGCCCTTTATACCGTTGGATCATTGGCTTAGGAGACGGTGGCAACTGACCTAAAATCGTGTTTAGTTCATCATCTGAGTCGATATAGCGCATCATCTTACCTTGAGCAACTCGGTACAACGGTGGCTGCGCAATATACACGTAACCAGCATCGATCATTGGCCGCATAAACCGGTAGAACAATGTCAACAACAGTGTCCGAATATGGGCACCATCGACATCGGCATCGGTCATGATAATTAGCTTATGGTAATTAGCCTTTGAAATATCAAAATCTTCACCAAAACCAGTTCCTAATGCGGTAAATAATGACCGAATTTCTTCATTGGCTAAGACACGATCCAAGCTAGCCTTTTCAACGTTCAGAATCTTCCCACGGATTGGCAAGATTGCCTGTGTTAACCGTGATCGACCTTGTTTAGCTGAACCACCGGCCGAATCACCTTCGACGATGAATAATTCTGAAATTGCTGGATCCTTAGAGGTGTTATCCGCTAACTTACCAGGCAAATTAGAAATTTCTAGACCTGACTTTTTCCGTGTAACTTCACGTGCCCGTTTAGCAGCGACCCGTGCCTTCGAGGCCAAAATGCCTTTGTCCACGATTTTACGAGCCGTGTCCGGATTTTCCATCATGAACCGACTGAAGGTGTCACTGAACAAGTGATCCGTGGCGGTCCGGGCATCCGAGTTACCCAATTTAGTCTTCGTTTGACCCTCAAACTGTGGATCTGGGTGTTTGATTGAAACAACGGCCGTCAAACCTTCACGAACATCATCCCCAGACAATGGATCATCATTATCCTTCAATTGACCACTCTTGCGCGCATAGTCATTGATGACTCGTGTCAGCGCTGACTTAAACCCAGTTTCATGAGTCCCACCTTCATAGGTGTGAATATTATTTGTAAACGTTAGTAAATTGCTGTGGAAATCATCAGTGTATTGCAGACTGACTTCAACCACGATGTTGTTTTGAGTTCCTTCAACGTAAACAGGATCCTCAAACAAGACATCTTTACCATCATCCAAGAACTTGACGTATTCCTTAATCCCACCTTCATAGTGGAAATCTTGTTTGGTCGGTGTTTCTGGGCGATTATCGGCAATCGTAATCCGTAAGCCTTTGTTCAAAAAGGCCAGTTCACGAATTCGAGTCGTCAAGACCTTAATGTCATAAACCGTTGTTTCACGGAAAATATCCGGATCCGGCTTAAAGTGAACAATGGTTCCATGAGCATGCGGTTCTGAATCGCCGATGATCTTCATTGGCGTCTTAACGTGGCCGGTATCAAAATCCATGTAATAGATTTTGCCGTTTCGCATAACCTTAACGTCTAATTCAGTGGACAAGGCGTTAACAACGGACGCACCAACCCCGTGCAGACCACCAGAAACCTTATAACCGCCACCGCCAAACTTACCGCCGGCATGCAAAATTGTATAAACAGTTTCTAGCGCTGGTTTACCCGTTTTCTTTTGAATGTCGACCGGAATCCCACGACCGTTATCCGTAACGGTAATGGAATTGTCCTTTTCAACAACCACATTAATTTCATTAGCAAAACCGGCTAATGCTTCATCAATCCCGTTATCGACAATTTCCCACACAAGGTGGTGCAGTCCTTGAGAACTGGTCGTCCCAATGTACATTCCGGGACGTTTACGGACGGCTTCGAGGCCTTCCAAAACCTGAATTTGATCAGCATTATACTGACCAGCTTCAGCTTCACGTTGGTTGGCATCGCCGGAAGCAACCTTAGATGCTTGGTCAGCTTCTGCCTGTTCCACACGTTCGCGTTCCGCCTGCGTTAACTTTTGCTCGTCGTCTTGTTCAGCCAAAGTAATTCCTCCTCAAACGTGGTCCAGCATCTAAAAACGGACCGTTAACCACGTTGCTCAAAAACTGCTGCTTACTAACTTGTTACTTACTCCTGTTGTGTTTCCCGTCCATCGTCACCGTTTTGGCTATCACTACCATCGCTTGATGATACTGATTCATCCTGACTTAAATGACCGCTGGCAATATTGAATATCGTCGGGTCATTGATCAGTTTGCGGGCAATACCGCTTAACGATGTAGTGGTTAGAAAGGTCTGAACCTTATCTTGAATAGACCGCAACAGGTGTGTCTGCCTTGCATCATCCAGTTCACTCAGCACATCATCTAGTAACAACACTGGGTATTCACCTGTGATTGCCTTCATCAAATCAATTTCAGCTAGTTTCACAGATAATGCCGTCGTCCGTTGCTGACCTTGTGAGCCAAACGTCTGGACATTTTTGCCGTTAACCATGAAGTGAAGGTCGTCGCGGTGAGGGCCAATTAATGTCGTCCCTTGCTCGATTTCCTTCGCTTGTTGTCGCTCAAACTGTTCCTGATACGCTTTGTATAAGGCATCAACACTTTTTTCGCGCATTGCTTTAATCTGGTTAACGTATTCAAACGCGAGTTCTTCGCGTTCTTGCGAAATCACTTTATGCACTTGTTGCGCCCAAACGGCCAATTGATCAAGAAAATTCAACCGTGCTGCAACAATTTCAGCGCCAAACGCAGCTAATTGATCACTCAACACCCCGAGATAAACCAAATCCTTAGCCTGTTTACGTTGTAATTGTCGCAAGTAATTATTTCGCTGCCGCAAAATTGACCGATACTGGCCAGCGTTATACAGATACTTAGGACTCATTTGCCCAAATTCTTGGTCAATGAAATGCCTTCGCACTGATGGCGACCCTTTAACCAGCTCCAAATCCTCTGGGGCAAACAAAATCACGTTAAGATTGCCCACATAAGCCGATAAACGAGCCTGCTCAAGGTGGTTCACCTTGGCTTTTTTGCCTTTCTTGCTAAACGTCAGCTCTAATGGCGTAACCGTATTCGTTTTATGAACACGACCAGCAACTAGGGCCTCATTAGCCTGCCAGCCAATTAAGTCACGATCGTTTGCCGTTCTGTGTGAACGCGTCAAGGCTAAAACGTAAATTGCTTCCAGCAGGTTTGTCTTCCCCTGTGCATTTTCGCCCAGTAACACATTCACACCTTGATTAAACTTGACGTCAAGGTCAGCGTAATTACGAAAATTCTTGAGGTGTAAACCTTCCAGGTACATTTACGCATCCTTTTCCGTCGTGTCTGCTGACTGATTTTGCCGTATAAAAAATAGCCCTACATCTGGGACATCTACTGAATCACCAGGATAAAGTTTACGACCACGACGATCATCCGGTTCGTTATTAACGGATACTGAATGCTCGCGTAAGTACCACTTAGCCTGGCCGCCTGAATCAACAACTGATTCTTCTTTCAATAGTTGGCCCAAAGTAATGAAGGCTGTCTTGATTAAAACTTCTTTTTTCACAATCAACACCATCCCTTACTTACAGTAACTATTATACCGTTTTCAGAACCGAAAAACAATTAATTAACCGGTTTTTACGCCCTATAATCGATTTTATATCTTTTTAAATACCCGATACTAACGAACCCTCAAAATGGCTAAGAGACGCTTTAAACGCAAAATACGACAAAATCGCCTTAAAAAACGACTTTTATCCCGAATCTTGGCGTTGTGTTTCTAATTCCCACGTTCTGTCGTTTGAAATTATCGCAAACATCCCAACCACAGAATGTGACTTTCACAAGATTGACACAAAAAAGAGCACCCCCGCGACCAAAATACTACTGGTCTTGGAGTGCTCCTTTTGGGTTACTTATGCAATCAACTAAAACGTCCGCACAGGTGTAATTAGCTGAATAAAGTTTTGTTCATCCTCACTTGGGACCAAGGTGAATGGTCGTAAAGCTGAAGTGAAGCTTAATTTAATCTGTGATTGACCAAAGGAACGCAATGCATCCTTCAGGTAGTCTGGGTTAAATGAAATCTCTAAGTCTGAACCTTCTAGGCTGATGGCTGATAGATTTTCTTCAACAGCACCAACATCTGGTGAGTTGCCGAAAATTGTGGCCGATTTTTCTTCACCCTTCAGCGTAATTTTAACCACGTTGTTCCGACTTTCATGTGATAACAATGATGCACGTTCAATAGCAGATAGTAACGTTGGTGCAGAGATTTCCATAGTCGTGTCAGATTCACTAGGAATCAAACGTGACGTATCTGGATAATTACCTTCTAGCAAACGTGAATAGAACGATGTGTCACCAAGTAAGAAGAGCACTTGGTTTTCAGCTAGGCGCATCTTAACGTCAGTGCTGTCTTCGCCAATCATCCGTGATAGTTCAACTAAGGATTTTCCGGGGATGATTACGTCGTGAGTTTCGGTCGCCGGCGTCGGTAGAGTAATTTTGCGCTGACTTAAACGATGTGAATCAGTCGCAACAGCCGTAAATTGATCACCGGCCAAAGTAAAGTGCACTCCAGTTAAAATTGGACGACTTTCTTGGTTCGAAACGGCAATAACCGTAGTGTTGATAATGTCACGAAAAACATCACCAGCCAACGTTACTTCATCATCACTTTCAATTTCAGGTAAGTGTGGGTAACTATTGGCATCCAAACCATTGATCGTAAAGGCAGCTGCTCCAGAGGTAATGTTTGCCTGAAAACCCTCTTTAACCGCAACAGTCATTGTAGCTTCTGGTAAACGTTTGACAATTTCACCAAAGAAACGTGCTGGTAAAACAATGTTACCGGCTTCTTCAACATTTAGTTCTGCGTTTTCATCATCTGCACGGAGCGTGGTTTCAATTGAAATATCAGTATCAGATCCGGTAAAGGTGATTTCGTTGCTGGTAACTTCTAGTTTTAAACCGGTTAATATCGGAATTGTCGTTTTTGTAGAAATAGCACGTGAAACATCATTGAGCTTTTTAATAAAACTTTGTCGATTGACCGTAAATTTCATTCTTAGTCCCCCAAAGTGGTTTATGTAATTTGGGGCAAAGCCCCATTACTTATTTAAGATATAAAGATAGTCGTAGTAGTAGGCAGTGTGGATACTGTGGAAAACCAAGAATTCCAAGAGCTGGTAAAGTTTTCCACCTGTGGATAACTTAAGTAAAACTCAGATGGTTTCGATTCACTTATCCACAGGTCCTAACGACGTCCTGCCCCCATGATACGCCAGTTTTTACTAGCGTTGTATCTCAATTTTAAGCTGCTGAATGTTTTCAGCAAGTTTTGCGTCGTTTGAAATGCTCTCGGCAATTTTATCGCAAGAATGCAAAACAGTTGTATGATCTTTGCCACCAAAGGCTTTACCGATTTTTGGCAAGGATGAATTCGTTAATTCACGGGCTAGATACATAGCGATTTGTCGTGGAACAACGATCTCCTTCATCCGCTTTTTACCCTTAAGATCGACGAGATTAACGTCAAAGTAGCTTGCAACCTTCTGTTGAATGAGTTCGATTGTAAGTGTTGGTTTGCTTTCAAGATTAAGACTCTTCAATGCGTTGTGAACTAAGTCTTCATCAATCGGCTTCTTTTGAAGGCGCGAATAGGCCTGTACACGTGCGAGCGCGCCCTCTAATTCACGGACGTTACTATTGACCTGGCTGGCAATAATTTCGAGTGCATCGTCAGGGATTTCAATTTGTTCCCGTTCAGCTTTATTACGTAAAATGGCAATCCGTGTTTCTAAGTCAGGAGCCGTAATGTCAACGGATAGGCCCCATTTGAAGCGACTTACTAAGCGGTCTTGTAACTTAGGAATCTCGTTGGGCAAGCGGTCAGACGTCAACACGATTTGTTTACTATTATTGTAAAGTTGCTCAAACGTATGGAAGAACTCTTCCTGAGTCCCTTCCTTGTCTGCAAAGAATTGGATATCGTCCACAAGGAGTAGATCAACGTACCGATACTTCAACCTAAATTGTTCCTGAGTCTTGTCACGGATTGACATAACCATATCATTGGTGAACTCTTCACTGGTGACGTACATAACGTTGGTATTAGGGTTACGGGCAATCATGGCATGACCGATGGCGTGCATTAAATGTGTTTTACCTAAGCCAACACCACCATAGAGAAACAAGGGATTATACAAGGTACCGGGTTCCTCAGAAACCGCCATGGCAGCCGCATTCGCCATCTGGTTCCCCTTACCAATAACGAATGTATCAAACGTGTATTTGTCATTCAACGAGTTTGCATGATTGGTAACTTCAGGTGTGGCAGTGTCAGTAACAGGTTCTTTTACTGTTGGCTGAGCAGGTTGCTCACCTTCAATGACGTATTCTGGTTCCAATTCAGCTTGAAAATCAGAGAAAGCAAATTCGACCAGTTTGGGGGTTAGCGTTCGCTCCCAGTAGTCTTTATGAAGCTGGGAAGGAACTTGTAAAACGAAGCGTGGCGGCTGGTAAGAAAGTGGCAGTGCTGATTCGACCCACGTATTAAAGGTAACGGGTGACAAATTAGCGCGGAAACTTTCTTTTAAACCATCCCAGAGTGTGTTTTTATCGACCAC